>NZ_FMXT01000022.1 GCF_900104335.1 Pseudobutyrivibrio sp. YE44 | reverse complement strand
TAGAAGATGAAATACGAAGATGTCAGGATAGAATTGCACAGATAGAGGCAGAAGAAGCAGAGGCAGCAAGAAGAGCAGCGGAAGCAGCAGCTAGCGCTGGAGCATAGAGGGCATAAGAGATGAAAAAAAGATTAACAAACATGAACATTGGTGAGAACTTTACAAATAATGCATCTTTTCTAGATAACAAGATTTTTACTAAGACAGTTAATAGCATTGGTGATACTGCGCTAAATCTTGTTATGGATTATGACTTGTTCCAGAGAGATGTCGAGGTTGCTGGAACAGATTCAATGTTTCGAATGACATCTGTAATTAATGGATTGCATGATGTTTCAAATTCCCTTAAGCCTCACGTTATTGGGGATATTGTTCCAGCGTTTGAACAGGTGCAGAAGGAATTGAACTTTGATGATTTGATGTCTTCAGAAGGTATTGAGGCAACATTTTTATAGGATTATTTTAGACCTGGATACACAGTTGGAGACAACAAGGAAGGACAGAAACGGACTATGGAAAAGCAAAATGGAAAATTCTTTGATGTAAGTAAGACGAGAGAATACTTCGGGAAGCTTTCCGACCAATATACAGATTTTGCATCAGCTGCAGGCGTACACAAGGATTCAATCTGGGATATGATTAATACAAATTCTTGGAGAGGAACTGATGCCGAGACAGCCAAAAATCTGCTAAAAACAAATAAGATTACTCTTGTGGATGCGCTCACAGATTTGCACATGGAAACACTTGAAATAGGTCAGCTCATCCTTGATAAATTTGCAGCCGAGGTGGACGATGCTCTGGATGCAAGAATAGACTACAATACATTAGAGAAGATTAATCTTGACTATAAGAATCTATATGCAAATTCTACATCAGTTTTTGATTCTTCTGTTGAACAGGCAACAAGTTGTCAGCAGCGATTCAGCAGATATGGCGACATTAGAATCCCTGATTATTCTGTTACAAAGGATGCTCTTATAGATATTTGTGGAGGCGACGATGATGAAGGTGGCTTCATTTTTGCTTGCATGAAAAAACTAGAGAAATTCGACGCAGAGACTCTTGCAATGATTGAAGAAGCTGAGATTGAAAAGAAAGCGGATATCCTATTTTGTCGTATGAACGGAAAGTCTGCTCCTTCAAAGTTGAATTTCAAATTTGGAAAGGGCTTCGATTTATTAACTGCTTTACACAGCAGACCATGGGCTATTAATGCACTGTTTAATGGCAAAGGCTTCAGAACTCGTTATGGCCAGGGGGATATTATGTTCCCTTCAATGTGGCGTTTTAGTAATGGCAGACATGGTAAGTTTAGAAGTGGATTCGTTAACCTTAGAGCAGATGTAAGTGGGAGAAGAGGGCTTAAGAGCAGAGGAAATAAGGATAGCGTAAAGAATAAAAGCTATGATTTTACGATACAAACATCTCAGCCAAATAATATATATGACGTGAATACGTTAAGAGAAATGGTCCAGAATTATGAGGCCAATGAATGGTATATTTATGGCTATATGAATTATCTTAATGATGAGGGGAGTGATCATTGGGACGAAAAAGATATTGAGGCTGTTAGTATTATTATTAACGCAGCTATGTACGCTGAAGATACTATATTACTGGATTCTTCATTGCAAGAGTTTACATACACAACGGAAACATATGTAGGTGATTCATGGGGCGCAAATGTTTATACCTATGAGGTAGGTGTAGATTCCAAATTAGTATCAAAGGTACTTGGTTATTTGAATTGGAAAACGCAGGGGAAGACGTATTCGACACTATCGAGGATTGCGAATAGTCCTGTGGATACAGGCAAAATATCTTACTATAAAGGTTCCCATGATATTTGTAAAGGATATGATAAACCTGAAATATCAATAATTTCATTTATGGAAGATGGTGTTTTGAAATTTAATGTTTCAAGTAACCACGAGGACCATACTTTCAAAGCTGTAAATATGTATCAAAAACTTGGAAAAGAGGGAATATCAAATCTAAGTTCAATTGGATTCTCAGATAAAGAAATGTGCTGTTATGCAAATTCTATATATACTTCAGAAGACATACAATTTGTAACAAAACTGGGTAAGGCAAGAACGAAGGATGACTATTATAGCGTAGCTCAGATCGATCCAGATAAACTGTCAAATAGTGGGCGGATGGCATTTGCTATGTATGGTAATAAGGTTTTTGATGGAGCTATTAGTTATTCTAATGATGGTATTGTAGAACATCCAGCTGGGAAGGCTAGACTTATTTCCTTTACTAATGGAATGTTTCTGCAACAACAAAGTGGAGGAGACTATACAACAAGTGAGGCGACAGGTAATGTATCCTGGACCGTTGACTCAATATCGTATGGCCATGAATATTATATATTGGCCTCAACTTTGGCAAAAGCAAATGCTGAAAAATCTGCTGAAGTATTAGAAACATATTTGAAGTTGAATGATTCGGTTGATGAAGCGGTGCTTCAGAGTGTTGCAACTCAAATGGGGACAACATTAGAAGACGTTAAAACTGCTTATAGTGAAGGAAATAAAAGTTTACTGAGATCCTATATGGATATACAACAGAGCAATTATGATTATCTTACATATTTGGCAGGATTACAGTCATATGATTCTGTATTTGTAAATGATTACAACGTTCGAACTACGGTAAACGAAAATCTGGCGGGAGATATTTATAATGGAAAAGTAACTACAATTGATTTTGATATTAAATCAAATGGGAGATTATCAATAGAATACAACGGTTCGTTGTTTTCGAAGATTAATGGTGCTATGAAGCAGTATAGTGTTTCTTCTGAAATGACCGGGGAACAATTAGATGATATGGATAGATTAGATGTTTATTATTCAGCCGTAGAGGAATATAAGACTTCATTAATTGATGCTGGTTTTGATACAGCTATTTTGGTGGCCGAAGACTATTTGAAACTATCAGGTGCAGGAGTTGCTACATTGAAAGTACTAAGCTCAATGGTAACTGGTGATGCTGATGCTGCCGGAGAAGCCATGGAGGTTCAAATTAATGATGAAGATTTAAACTCTTGGATTACACGAATGGTAGATGGTTCATTAGGAAATAAATATGGAAGTCTTCCGGTTACTTCAACTGTCAAAACGATTTCAAGTAGCATTAGAGGCATAAAAGGTGCCTCGTCTGATGTTGATGAAGCATACGAAAAGTTAATGGTGGAATGGTGTAAGGATGGTATTGTCGTAGATAGTAATGGCGATGATCAAGTAGCGTATATGGGCACATATGGTCCAATAACGACATATAAGTGGTATTTGTTTAAACAGGATGGAATATCAATGTTATGCGCAAATAATACAGCGATTAATGATGGAAATACGGCTATTGACAGTGCTAATGTAGATGCTTATATGAATGGTAATACGTGGGACGGATATAGTACAGCTCAAAAACGAGAGGTACTTAAACTTATTTGGAATGGTTCGGCTGGAAGTTCATTATCATTTAGTGATATAACAAGCGATCAGTTTATAGATGCAGTTAAAGAATTAGAAAAAATAATGCCAGGTAGTATTCAATATGTTAAGAGTGCGACAGGAAGTTCGTATTCGGAACGATTTAATAATTATGAGGTTACGTTATGAAAAAAAGAATTTTTATAATAGCAGTCGTTATTGCACTTCTATTAATAGTTTTATTAGTAATACCTTTTTTTCATCCATTAAAGGTATACAATCCTTTAGCTGGTGTATATTTTTATGTTCATGGTACATACGCTGAATCATATGATTACGATACTAGAGAAAGAATTAATATTCCGTCAAAATGCATGCTAAGACCAGTTGAAGAAACAAGTTTTTTGGGGGGAATTAGAGATTCTGAGAATGTTGTAAAGACAATATATATTCCAAATTCAGTCAAAAAGATAGGTCCGGTATCCTTTTCGGCATTCAATAAGTTAGAGAATATCGAAGGAGGAAAGAATGTGCAGATTATTGACTATTGTGCATTTAAAAAGTGTGAGAGTTTATCAGAAATTCCTACTTTTGAAAAACTAGAGTTGATTGAAGAATCTGCATTCGCAGAATGTAATCTTAATAAGTTGTATTTGCCCTCAAGTATTAAAAAAATTGGTAACTATGCATTTGGATGGAATAATATTAGTAAAATAGATGTTGAATCTAAGGATGTAGAATTAGGAAAATTGGTATTTGCTGATAATCCTTTCGAACGTGCAATGGGTGATTTTGTTATTGATGAAAATGGAAGACTTCAGAAATACAACGGTAACGATGAGATAATTGTTATACCTAGCGATGTTACGACAATAGATGGTTCATTTATTTTTTATAATAATAATGAAAAAATGAATGATGTAGAAATATTCATCTTAGATTCTGTTTCTAAGATCACTAGTGAGAGTTTTTTGGTTAGCGGTAACCTCAAGGTTTTTATTCCAAATAGTGTTACTGAGATAGAAGAGTACGATGATGCGAAACAATACGTTTTTCAACCTGATGTAACTATTGTTACGACAAAAGGAAGCACAGCAGAAAAATATGCGAAAAAGTATAATCTCAGTTACGAAATTGTCGACAAAATAGTGTATCCCGATAATACGAAAAGAAAATCTGCAGTTTTGCCTAATCCTATAAAGAATTAAAAATTTGAATCTTAAAAGTGTTCAGTATAAGTTAAGGTGATAATAAGGATGTAATACTAGTTTGCTAACAAAGATAAAAGGCATGACTGTATATTTGCATCATTAGAGTAAGCTTAGTGAGGGCAATTAGTATGACACAAATTTTGGAAACCACAATTTATTATGTACAGAAAATCGGAATCATTTATTCTATGTGCTGGATTTTTTGGATTTGTTTCCTAATAGCTTTCGTAGGATTATATTTCAGTTCTAGAAATTTTAGAGAGAATTGTTTGCCTAGTAAGGCTATAGTTAATAGCTATTGTAGAGATACACAAGATGGTTCAACCGTTGTGTATGTGAGAATACCAGAGATAAATGAGGTCTGTTCTGTTAGGGCTGGTGCAATTCCGGTGGATGATTATCCTGTAGGGTCTGAAGTTGACGTTTTATATTTGAAATGTTTAGTGGGGTATGACGTTAGAGCAGCAAACTATCAGGATGGATGGTTGCTATGGTTGTTTTTTATTTTCCAGGCACTTCCAATAGTGGCTATGGTTGGCTTGCGTATATATTCAACATTCATAGATCCAAGCTTTCATGTAATTTAGCATTCTTTGGCGACTAAGCTTTTAACACCGCAAAGCTGTGAGTATAGCCTTGCGGTATTTTTATGTAACAAAATAAGATAAAGGATTTTAGATAGGTAGATTATTTATGTTTAAGGTAATAGAAATATCAATGATTTTAGTGATGCTGGCATTAGCGTTTGTTCCAGTGTTGATAGCAAGAGAACAAAATTATTCCCGCAAAGAGCAGGTATTGCTTATTGGCTCGAATATAGCATTTGGAATAGTTATAATTATTCACACATATTTGGGACATGGTGCTATGGCGCATTCAAATATTCTTGAAAATTTGACATATGGAATGCCGTTTATAATATGGATATTGTTTTATATATCAAATATTAAAGCGAAATCATATAGATTTAAAATGATAGTTTTCATTTGTCTTATTGTAAATCTGGTAATTGACACATTTAATGGACTATATTCAATGCTTGTTGATACTTTTATGTTAGATTATATGGATACTTCCTATTTACCACAGTATATTTTTATGGTACTGATATCAAATATACCAGTTATTCTAGCGTATTGTTTTGCCATTTTTTATGTGCGTAAAGTGGGAATAAAGAAAGATGAGGCGGTCGCTAATAATCGGATATTGTTATTTATGCCATTTATACTGTTAGTAATACCTAAACTTTGTATGCATATCTTATCGATAATAAGAATGCAGTCCATATTTATAAACTGCAGTTACATATATGATATATCGTTGGCTGCAGCTGTACTATTGCAAATGCTTTTTATAAAAGCTGACAATTGCGTTGAAATCGAGGAATCAAATAAGCCTATATCGGGCAAAACAAAAACAATAATATTTGGTGCTATAGCTGTATTGTCTGTGCAGGTGGTGTTTGTTGGTATATTAAGAGGCAACCTAAATAAGTTTTATTACACGGTACCTTATGGTATGGATTTTGATTCCGCTGCAGAATTATTAGAGTTTAAATCAGGTAGAGGTAATCCAATTGTAGAAAAAGAGGATGGCACAATTACTGTTACAAAAATGAGATATTTAAACGAGGGCCGCTTGTATGCAGAAATGATATATTGGTTTAGACATGATAAATTCTGGTATATATCGATACATGTAAAAGCTCACGATGGAACCAGTGACTATGATTTAAGCGATTACCTTGATGAAAAGCTTAAGAACGGCAATTTTGGGGCCAATAGTAAATATGAAATATCGTTACCTTGGTATACAGATGGTGTGGATGTATATATCAAGGAAAAGTAGTTTTTAGTTGAATAGCGACGATTTTTTGTAATTGGAAAAATGAGAATAATGCAAGTAAAGAAGAAACCAATAATCCTAGTATTGATGGTAACATTATTTGTTATCTTAATATTAGCATATGTTAATAATAACTCATTTTGGGTGGGAGATTATAAATACTTATTTCATGTGTTCAAGCCAGAGTCTCGTGTGGGTATCGTTGAATATAGGGGTGGTGAAAATGTAGAAATCCCAGATAAATTAGGGATACTCGACATAGATTATATCTCAAGAGAAGTATTTGATGAGAATAGTGACATCAAGAAGATAACAATAAAAAATAATAATGTAGATTTGATAGAATTTTTTCACTGTGTCAATCTTGAAACGGTTGTTATTGGGGAGGGAGTTGAGAATTGTTATTATGATTTTAGTGTTTGCACAAACCTTCATAACATAAATATATGTGACGGGGTGAAGTCAATAGATTTTTGGCTTGATGATTGTGAGAATATTGAAAGCTTGGATATTCCAGATACTGTTCAAAATATTCAGTTACATTGTGATGGATGCAAGAAATTAAAAAGTGTAAACTTACCAGTTTCTATAGATAGAATACACAGTATGGTTTTTAGTGATTGTACATCGTTAGAAGAGGTAAAATTTCCTAAGACGGTAAAGGAAATAGATTTACTAATCCTGTGGGGGACCCCATTTGAAGAAAAACACAAAAATGATAAATATTATGTCGCAGGTGATGGATGTTTAATCTTTAATTATGCTAATCCTGGTGTTGTTCCAAATGGTGTAAAGAATAGTTGTAATGAGGTGGGACAGGATGATCATTATATTTATTATCCAGATTCACTGAAAATATTTGATTATTCAGACGTTGATTATAATACACATTGCTTTGGTGCAGAAGAATTTGAAAAGATAAACATAGATAGCAAATGCACTATAATAGCTCCGGAAGGTTCACCAATGGCAAAGTATTGTCAGGAGAATGGCCTAAACTATCGTCCATCAACTCCAGAGGAGGAAGCTACCCGTAAACAAAAAACCGAAGCCGCAGCTTCAGAGATAACATATCAGGACAACAACTAGATATGGAGACATAAACAGTGAAAAAGATAGTAATAATAGCTTCAATATTCTCAATAACATGTGTTTTATTGATGTCAGTTTATTTTGTTTTGAAAAATAGAAATACACCCACTGTAGAACCAGATTGTATTTCTTCATTTTACGGTTCTAGAAATCAAACTGATTCAAATAAAATCTATTTCGATGAGGATAAATTGGAGGTTGCAGCCTTTAGGTATAATTGGTGCTATGGAACAGATTATACATACAAAGATATGGAACATGCCTATTTTGAAAAAAATGAACTATACACAAATTATCTTGAAATATTTTATGGTGATGTTATTGATGAGATATACAACAGCTTTGAATATATAACAGGAAAAGAATATGATGCTGTTTTTTCATATTTATCAGATAGACAGAAAAGTAATGTAGAAAATATTTATCTTGAGGAGCAGCAAATGGCTTATGAATACTACGGGAAAAAAATAAATTTTTTTACGTTGACTGCAGAACAGCAGCTGGAATTCTATAATTTGTATAAGGACCCTGATTATAAATTAAATGACGAGATTCTGAAAAATGAGTAAATTCTGGGCAAGGGTAACAAGGAAGTTAGTATGACACAAATATTAGAAACTATGATTTATTATATGGAGAAAGTAGGACTGATTTATTCTATTTGTTGGGCTTTTTGGCTTGCCTGGCTAATAGCTTTTATTGGGGCATATTTTAGTGCAAGAAATTTTAGAGAGAATTGTTTGCCTAGCAAAGCAATTATTAAAAGTTATTGTGAAGATGTACGTGACGGATTAACCAGTGTATATGTGCGAATTCCAGAAATAAACGAAGTTTGTTCTATCAGAGCAGGAGGTGTATCGGAAGAGGATTATCCTGTCGGCTCTGAAATTGATGTTTTATATTTGAAAGGTATATTTGGTTATGATGTTAGAACATCCAAATATAAGGATAGATGGCTTCTTTGGTTGCTTTTTATTTTTCAGGCAATCCCACTAGTTGCTATGGCTGTCTTATATATATATTCAACCTTCATAGATCCAAGCTTTCATGTGGTCTAGTATTTTGGTGACTAAGCTAATAAACACCGCAAAGCTGTTATAGCCTTGCGGTATTTTTATGTAATTGGTAAAAGGAGACTAATGCAAGTAAAGAAGAAACCCATAATCATTATATTGATGCTAATATTATTTGTTAGGTAAACGGTAAATCATGAGTACCTCGTTCCATTTGTTCAGATTTGAGATAATTCTGTATAACAACTATGGATTGTATGGAAACTATGGACATAGTTCTCATACAAGTCATAAAACCCGAACATACAGGAGGATACTCATATGAAAAATTCAGCTGCCTTAAAAAAACAGATGCGTTATCAGCAATGGGTTGAAGAAGTTAAAGACTTCAATTCCAGACCCAAAGACATGACAGTTCGTGAATGGTGTGCCATTCACGATATTAAACCACCAACGTTCTATGATCACATGCGAAGAGTTCAGGACTATTTCGCAGGTCAGCTTCAGTCTATAGATGAATCTAATCAGATGGTTGTTAGTGAACCTACTTTTGTTGAAATATCACCTGCTATCACTGAACCAAAACCAGTAACGTATGGAGTAGCTTCAATCATTTGTGGCAATGCTCGTATAGAAATATCAGAAGATATTTCGGAAGAGTTTCTATTAAAACTGATAGGAGCAATAAGCCATGCTCAATGACACTACCAGTTTTAAGAAGATATACATTGCTACAGGTTACACTGATCTTCGCCAAGG
>NZ_FMXT01000012.1 GCF_900104335.1 Pseudobutyrivibrio sp. YE44 | reverse complement strand
AATATCTGATATAGATTTAGAACGTAGATTAACCGATTTGCTGGATGAGGATACATCCTTTATAGGAATTCCTTGTGATTTCTTGTATTCTTGAGTGTATTTATCAAGAGAAGAATCGGAAACGCCATACTCAGCCATTGCCTCTTTATGCGAAAGCTCCTTGTTGTACAGTCGCTTTCCTATGGCTAATCTTTCTTCTGTTGTGTGTTTCATAAGACACCTCCGTAACACTTTTTATTCAAGGATGACTACTTCATACTTACGATGTTACTCGTAATTAATTGTAGTGTCTACAAAAGTACGTGTGTGTCTACTTTTACATTACCACTTCAAAGCTGACAGAATCTGAGCCAAAACGCTTGTTGACTACGGAAAAATTAGAATATACCTAAGGCTGTTCCGTAACGCAGGGTTATCTATCAAATTCTCCTACGGAAAATACAGTCCGTAGGCTATTTTTTCCGTAAAAATAGTGCCAACAAGTATAAATGAGCCCATAGCTAAAGATTCATATCCTAAAAAGATATTATATTTTTATATCTATAGACAACACCATATTCTTAAAGTCATACTCTAAGATCTATATTTGAACCTATATTATAAATAGATGCCCCTAGATAAAATAATCCCCCTAGATTGATATATTTGCTCCTTACTGGTTATCCAGTAAAAATTTATATATCATATCTAGGGGGATTTTCCTTATACTTTTGCTATCTGACCTTACAATTTATTCTTCCCAATGTTCTAATTCATCTTCCGGATATGCATCTGTCCAATGGAAGGGCTGAAGCTTGGCCAACTCTACAAACTTCAAGCTGTTATCCCTTGTTGTGACTGCCACTTGGACATCAGTGCCCCAATATCTTAATCGCTCTTGGCAAATGCCACATGGTGATAACACCTTATATTCTGAGTTCTCATCATCTCTAACAAGGCACATACAATGTGTAACCTTTTCATTGTATTTGTGTGCTTCAAGCATAGCTCCAGTTTCAATACATAAGCATGCTGATGAATTTGCTGTATCATTTGACACGCTAGTGTAATAGTGATTTGCTGATGTATGAACAACACCAGCTCCACCCCAGCCTTCAGGGTATCTTTTCTCTATTAATTCTACTGCCAAGCGATACATTTCTTGTTCTACAATTATGTTTTTCATACTAATCTCCTTAATTCAATAGTTATTTTTTAGTCACTAGTAAATTAAGGTAACAGCACTATTTAGCACCTCTTAGTTTCATTTGATTCATAAACTAAATTCCACCCTTTCCCATATCCAAGCCATTAAAAATCTAGTACACAGTATATTTATTTTGTGAAGTTTTTGCAACCATCACAGTTCATATACATTCATTTAATCTACCTAGTTGATTCACAGAATTTATTCTATGAATGTTTTTTGCAACCATCACAGTTCATATGCATTTATTCATTCTACTTAGTTAATCCACAAGGCTTATTCTGTGTTTTACCCCAAAATTCAAATAATCTTGATAGAATTATAATAATTTAGACATACTTTAATGTTACAACTATATATAACATTATTAGTATAATGCGATAATAAGGGTATTGTGAGTATGGAGCTATCTAGTTTTCTAATTGGATATTGGCCAAAATTCTTTTCAGCCTTTGCATTTGCAGTGCTGAATATAATTGTTGCGGCTAAATATGTGAAGAGTAAGCGGTATTTTGTTGAGCGCTTTGTTACAGGTTATCTGATTTCGCCTTCATTTATTTCTATCTGGGGCGAGCTTGGAATTATGTACCTGTACAATTTTCTCATAGATAATCATTACTTTGCTGATCCTCACAATCTAATATACATATTCATGAGCATATTAGCTGACGCTACTTTAGTGTTCCTAGGTGGAATGATGTTCAGCTACTGTACAGGCATGTGGAACTTCAAAGGTGCCGCTGTATATATGGAATTTGTCTGCATTGAAAGACTTACCCTAGTGGTGGCCACCAATTATTGGAGCTATGTAGCTCTTTACGTACTATTCTGTGCTACCCTGTTCTACACCTTTAGAAAGGAAAGCACCTACATAGTGGGCGGTCTTAATGTTAATTGGAAGCGCATTTTCTTCCACTTGGCAGGTCTATTCTATATTCTTGATTTACTTTATGCGGCCTACTATATTTTCCCTGATTTAGGAACAAACATTTTAGATGCAAAGAATCTTTTTTGGCTGGATATGGTTGCAATTATCAATGTTGCCTTTGTAGGCGGCTATATGAAGGTTCGTATAGACGAAGCCAAGGAGCATGAGGATAAGATAAAGTATTTCCAAAAGCTTCAACATAGCCAGGAAGATATTATAATTATGCTGGCAGACATTTCAGAGGCAAAGTCTGGAGAGACTGGTCAGCACGTTCGAAGAGTTGCTGAATACAGCAGACTTTTGGCTCAACACATGGGCCTTAGTTACTACGATAGTGAAACCATAAAGATTGCTGCAATGATGCATGACCTTGGCAAGCTGATGATTAGTCAGGATATTATTGAAAAGCCTGGAATGCTTACACCTGAAGAATACGAAACTATAAAAGAACATTCTAAATACGGATATGATATTCTTTCAAAATCTGACGGCGACATTATAAAGATGGCTAGAACAATTGCCTTAGAACATCACGAATATTGGAACGGCCAGGGCTATCCAAACGGCTTAAAAGGTGATGAGATTTCAATCTATGCACAGATTGTTTCTGTGGCTGATGTTTTTGATGCACTTACCAGCAAGCGAGCCTACAAGGAGGCTTGGTCAACTGAGGATGCAATTGAAGAAATAAAAAGACAGCGGGGCGAACAATTCTCGCCAGCCGCTGTTGATGCATTCATAGAATGTCTGGATGGTATTCTTGAAATTAAGAATATGTACTTGGATTAGTACACTACAATATCATAGCTTGTATTAAAGATTTCATTAGGGGCGAGGGTATTTCCATACTCTCGCTCTTCTAATTTCTGATTGAAGCCTACTCTGTCGCAACGACCAAACCATGGCTCGATGCATACGAATGGAGCATGCTTTCCTACTGGTGACCACACGCCGAAAAGTGGTGTTGGACAGGTAACTTTAAGCACATCCTTGCCTTTATCATCAATAAGTGTGACAGCGTCAGACTGCTGATCCTCAAAAATCAACGCATCCTGAGAGAAGAGCTCATCAGACATCTTCAAAATTCCATTATCAAGTGGATGATGCTCCTGCTTGGTAGAAAGACATCCGCTGCCATCTGCTGCAATAATATTTGCCTTTACACAGTCGTTTGGCTGCCCCTTCTTTTCAAATCTGAGAGTGTAGGTATCCAGGTCGCAATTGAAGGCTGGATGTCCGCCGATTGAAAAGTACATTGTCTTCGTATTTACGTTTTTAACTGTCCAAGAAACTGTTACCTTTGCTCCATCAAGCTTATAGCCTATGCCAAGCACAAACTTGAAAGGATATTTCTTAAGAGATTCCTCTGATTCTTTAAGCTCAAAATAAAGCTCATTATCTGACTGACTTACAAGGTCAAATTCCATATCACGGGCAAAGCCATGCTGGCCCATTTCATAGGTCTGACCCTCGTAAACAGACTTTTTCTCAAAGTAATTTCCTACAAGCGGGAAAAGCACTGGAGCTGTTCTTCCCCAGAAATTGCTGTCTGCCTGCCACATAAGCTCAGCACCGTCAGCCTTTCTAATAAGAGAGCGAATCTCTGCTCCGTGTTCTGCTACTGTAAGCTTAATTAAATCATTTTCAATGAAATGTGTTGTCATTTATTCAAGTCTCCTTATTATATGATTCTTATATCTGTAAGTGCCACCTGGTCGCCGCTAATGGAAACATATACATCCTTAGCGCCGTCTAGGATAGTGGTTACATTTTCTATGGCAATGCCAAGTGTCTCTGTGGTGATTGTAACCTTGTTTCCCTTTCTAGCAAAATATACTGCACATTCTAAGCCTGCCTTGTGCTGCTCCTTCCATACCTCCCAGCCAGGGAATGTATCCAGCTTTTTCATAGAAAACTTATTCTCAGTGATATTCTCATCACCAGAAACCTCGCCGTTAATCTTTATCATAGCATACTCGTGGTAGGATTCACTATTTATTTTTCCATCCTCCGAAGAATAAAGCACAATATAAGGGCAATGCCAAACCAGACTAGCAGATGGAAGACTCATGGTATGGAAGCGGATTTGTAACTTATCCTTAACCTCCACAGGAGCTGTTGAATCGGAACGATATCTGTCCACCTGAACATTCGGAACGTCTGAGACCATGCGGTCGATGTAGCTTTCCTTGTCCACAATCTTTTGGAGATCATCCTCCCCAATCATCTCAGCTTTTTGTTCAACCTTAATATTTGTAAGGATACAATTTTCGCCTGTCAATGAGATGTAGGCAGCTTTTGAACTATCTGGAAGAGCTATAATAGCTTCTATTTTCTTTCTAAGGCCTATTATCTCAAGCTTCACATGATCCTCGTATTTAGCGGCAGTAATCTGACATCCCTCATTACCAAGCTCACCTTCAGAAAGCGGCATTGACTCCACCTTCATATTTCTTGCATCCGTATTTACGAAGTGACCATCAAACCATATTTCACCGTATTCTATATAATGATAGGCTTCAACTGACTTAGGATCATCATGAATCAAGTCATCAAAGGAATCAAAAATTATTATGGCCGGCTGAGAAAATTCTTCTCTAACATTTCCGTTTTTAGCATAATCAAAGGAGATTTTTGTTATCTCTTGAAGCACTGGAATTCCCACTGATACGTTGTCTCTATAGAGACCAAATGTCATTTCTGAATCTACCTGGAGGATTTGCTTTTGATCATCATCTGCATTATCTATATCAATAATTCGAACGATGGCGGCAGCAACATCTGGGTCATACTTGATTCCAGCCTGTCGCACAAATTCCTCCCTAGCCAACTGTGAAGCCATTGGTGCTCTATAGCTTCTTCTGCGATTCATTGCATCATAATCATCTACAGCACCGACTATTCTGGCTATCTCTGGTATAGATTTTCCCGATAGCTTCACTGGGTAGCCACTGCCATCATATTTCTCATGACTATATAATGCAGCCTCCTTTAAAGCTGGATAGTATTCAATACTCTCTAGAATCTGACTACTAAGAATCGGTACCCTTTCAATCATTTTTCTTTCATCATCATCTAGCTTTCCCCTCTTTTCCAACACTGCATCTGGTATACTAACTAGTCCCACATTATGAAGAAGGGCAGCAAAATATATTTCTTCACACTCAGCTTCACTTTTCCCTAGCATCATGGCTACTCTTTTAGAAAGAGTTGCCACCCTAGTGGCGTGACCATTAGAGTATTCATCACGTGCTTCTACAGCATTCATAAATGAAGTTGTTGTCTGTTCAAATAGACTCTTCATTTTTAACTGCTCATTTTGTAGTGCCGTCATTTCGTGATTATGGGCATTTAACACAGTTTCATTAATATCCAGATACGTAAATACGTATAAAGATATGGATACTGCAACCATGGCCATATTAACTATAGATATACCATAAGTGAATATCTGAATAATACCTGTAACTATCGGCACAATCACATATAATAGCATTGAAATATATACGTATTTGTTAATTAATTTTCTGTACTGAACAACTACGGTAAGCTGAACAAGAGGACCAATTACAGGTATAAGATAGCTTATTAAAAATGCCGGCGCTCGGTGATAAGTATTTGTCTCATCAATATAGTAAATCAAATCAGTAAACTGAGTTATTATTACCAATAGCATCTCTACAACAATAGCAAAGCTAACAAAGTTCAATCTAAGTGGAACAGGCCTAACTTTTCCTATGCCACAAACAAGGTATATTACATAGAAATTAAACCCAAGGACTATCCATGCAGTCAGGAAAAACACGAAGAAGTTGCTGATTCTAACCATATAATAGCCCAATCTGCTTGTATCACCTGAATATATGTATGCCAACCTATCAAAGAACAACAGAAAGGTTGCTACAAACTCCATTAGAATAAGAATGTACTTTCTGGTGGGCTCCAAAAATCGTGTTATGAAAACCATGAGACCAAAGCAGAAGCATATTCCACTAAGAACTAGCATAATATCCAATTGATAGGTTCTTATGAAATCAAACATAGGTTATCCCCCACATTACTGGTTGTTTGCAAGCCATTCATCCATTGCATCCCAATCAAAACTCTTCAGCAATCTAGATAGCTCATTTATTCTATCAGCATCCTTGACAGGAAGCTTGTATTCCAAAAGCTGTCCAACTATCATTTCCACTGCGTCATAATCCATCTGAGGAATCACTTCCTTGAGAGCCTCATAGGCATCCTTTAATTCAGCCTCATCAATTGGTTCTTTATCTGAATCATCGGATTTAGCTCCCTTTATTCTCGCAAGTTTATCCTTGTACTTAAGATACTCTGTAAGCAAAGCATCATTATTAGCATCAATAAATTCAATATCCTCATTGTTTCCAGCCTCCTCCAAGCCTGCTGCAAGCTCTGATAGGGCCTTGGCTCCTATGATACGAGCCGAGCTCTTAAGGGCATGAACCTTGATGGTGTAAAGCCTAATGTTTTCATCCTTGTAAGAATTTGAAATCACCTGTGAATTGGTATCAATAGTGTCATAAAACAGCTCTAGGGCGAAGATAAAGCTTTCGATTCCTCCAGAATTCTTGATACCGTCCTCCACTGATATACCCTCTGTTTCATATAGCCAATTTAAGCTTTCAGGCATCTCTGTAAGCGCTTCAACAGCATCAGCCTTGGTAGGGATTTCTACCATAGATTCTGGAAGATGCTTTAGGATAGTCTTTTCCAAAACCTCAGAATCAACCGGCTTTGACAAATAGCCGTTGAAACCATTAGATATATAAAAATCCTCACCAGCAGTTGCATTGGCTGTAAGAGCATATACCGGCAACTCTTTATCAAACTTACGTATCTCCTGACAAGTCTCGATTCCATCCATGCCAGGCATCATATGATCAAGGAGCACAACATCAAAGTGATTTTCTCGAATCTTATCAAGGGCGTCCTCCCCGCTTGAAGATGTGGTAACAAACACTTTTGTGGCCTTGAGAAGACCTTTGATAACGCTAAGATTCATAGGTGTATCATCCACCACGAGAATATCTGCATCTGGCGCAATAAACTGTGGTACATAAGGGCCCTTGGCATTAGAATCATCATGCTCCATAAAGATACCAATAGGAGTAGCATCTATAATCCTCTGATCCATGGTCAGGATAAACTCCGAGCCTTTGCCATACACTGATTCACACCAAAGCTTTCCACCCATAAGCTCTGCAAAACGTCTTGAAATATCAAGGCCCAGACCAGTTCCCTGAATACCGCTGTTTCTCACCTCATCCAGACGCTCATAGGCAGCAAACAGCTTGTCCATATTTTCTTCCTTAACGCCAATACCAGTATCCTTTACAGAAAATCTGAGACTGCATATTTCGTTTTCTCTAGCATCCATAGAAACATTAAGGCTAAAGCCACCTTTTTCCGTGTACTTAAGCGCATTTGTGAGCAGATTAAGTACTATCTGCTTAATCTTTCCCATGTCACCATACAAACGCTTTGGCATAATCTCATCCACAACCACATCAAAGGTCAGCTCTTTTTCAATACTTCTAGTTCGAATCATTGACACAATCGAACGAAGCATCTCTTGAACATCGTATTCCTGCTCTACAAGATGCATCTTTCCTGATTCTATTTTTGAAATATCCAGCAAATCATTTATCAAACCAAGTAATGACTCGGTGGCGTTTCTGATATCCAGGCTATAATTCATCATAGCTAGGAAATAATCCTTAGGAACACCTGAGGCATCCTCTCGAAGCACCATTTCGTTCATACCCATAATGGTATTTATAGGAGTTCTGATTTCGTGGGACATGTTTGCAAGGAATCGGGACTTGGAGGTGTTGGCCTGCTCAGCCTCCTCCTTGGCCTGTCTGATTTCTTCATATTGCTTCCTAATGACAGTAGAGCGCATTACACGCCACACCACAAAGGCTGTAATCATAGCAATTAAAAGCAACACCAACACCTTTGTAAGCATGAGTTCTCCCACACGTGGGGACTTTTCAAGCTTAAAAGTTTCGTCCTGAAGGACTTCGTGAGTCATCTCATCAAGAACCTGCATATGGAGGATATACTCTCCAAAAGGTAGAGCCGTATATTCTAAGGCAGTCAACGAATTCTTCGGTAAGGTAATACCTTCATCAGTTCCACCCTCTAAGTACATTTTTATCATTGGATTTAGAATGGTATAATCCATAATTGCAGGCACAATTTGAATACGACCTTTAGATGGTGGAAGCTTATAAACTCCGTCTTTATCTGGAACTATCCTTTCGTCCTCGCAGTAGATTGCATTGATATTCATTCTGACATTTGAATGTTCTTTATAATAATTTTTAGTACTAACTCTTATAACACCCATTCTACCAGGTAAATAAAGATTGGAATCCGCATCAACTGTGCTAAATCCATTACCTGTAATAGCATATGGCAAACCATTTTCTACTGTATCAAGTCGATATTCAGAGATTGTGTCGTTGTATAAATCATCCGCTGAAAGGGAATACAATCCATAGGATGAAGACACCCATGCAGTATCATTGTTATCAAAATATATGTCATAGTTATTGTTAAAAGGAAAGCTACTGATAGGAGTTATTTTCCAATTTTTCATGTACTCAATAGAATTGGAAGTAACTATCCAATATATATCCCTGTCCTCATCCTTAAATATTCGCATAACAACATCACTGGTCAGACCATCATCACGACCAATTCTTTTGGCCCTGTTATCCTTAATGGCATAAATTCCATCTCCATCTGAACCAGCCAGTATTGTACCGTCATCCATTTCAACAACAGTAAGCATAACCCTATTGTTGACCTCATCAGACAATATAAGGTTGTGAACCACCTGCTCATCCTTGATTATTGCGATTCCACCATTTGTTCCAACCAAAACACTTCCATCACTGGTAAAGGAAATGCATCTTATTTGATTGTCTGGCAGACCATTTTCTGTAGTTAAACTAAAAATACTTCCATCCTTTTTGTAGCATACAAGACCATGGGCATCACTATAGGTTGCAATCCACAGATTTCCTCTATCATCTTCTTTAATGCATCTTATTCGGACATTTCTCAGATAATCTATTAGAGGATGTTCTGTGATTTCACCTTCCATTCCAACCACCTGTAACCCCTCATCTGTACCTACATACAAATAACCATTACAATCACAAACGGCGTTAACAACGGCCTTTTGCATGCCAACATTTTCTGTAACATCCATGTAGTTATTGGTTATGATTTTCATAACCCCCTGGGTAGAGGATGCCAACCAGATATTTCCCTGATAATCTGACGTAGTCATTTCGATACCGCCGCTAACAGGAATATTTTCAATTAGCTTAAAAGTATTATTCTCTTCAATATAACCAAACTTATTTGTTGAAGTAACCCACACCCTACCACAGTCGTAGCTTAGCCAGTGGACAGAGTCTATCTGATCAAGTTTAACTGCTTCTAGCTTCAATTTATTGGCTCCAAATTTGCCATAATAAACTATCCCCTGATTAGTTCCCATGTATACATATCCAGGATTATTAGGATCTGCAAGGATTGTAGTGATATTTTTTATTCCAAGATTATTGCTGTGATGTATTTCTGAAATCTTACAATCTGTTATTTTAAAGACGATTCCGTTGGAGGTTTGACCATAAATAGTTCCCTCTGAATCAGCATCTAAGCGAAGAACTCGCTCTTCATCTACACGTAAATCCTTTATCTGATGGAAATTCAGTTCTTTATCCACATAGCATATTCCAGAAGTTGTTCCTATAAACACATTTCCAGCTTTATCCTCCGAAAAGACTCGTATAGAGGATGATGGCAACCCATCCAAATAAGTAAACTGCTTTCGCTCTGCTCCATTCAGCACAACAACACCATTATCATTTGTTCCAACCCAGATGAGACCTTTGCTGTCCTCGTAAATATATCTTGCACTGGTAAGTCCCTGTTCTGTGCTTAGGCGTTCAAAATTTGTGCCATCATATTTAATAACACCACTATAGCCTCCTATCCAAACATGACCATCCTTGGCTCCTAGAATAGTCATCGCATCAGATGTAGGAAGACCGCTTGATGCATCATAAATCTCTGAAGTAAAACCCACTTCAGGAATCTGTTCAGAGACAGCATAGCCTCCGCCAAAAGTATCATATTCAACTATATCATCCTCTGCATGTACACTAGCTGGGAAAAGCACCCATGTCATAAAGCAGAGCGTACAGATTAGTTTTATCTTTCTCACAGCAAAACTCCTTTACTTGAAAAAAATAATTACTCCTAATAAGACTTTAGTTTTTGTTATACTTCCTATAAATAACCTTTATTTCAGGAAGAGAGTCTAGAAAAGCTTCAACACATTTTGGATCAAACTCTGTACCAGCGCCTTCTTCTACTAGGCTAACCGCTTCATCAAAAGAATATTGCTTTGAATCATTTTTTCCCGATGTCCATATATCAAATTGATTGGCAACTGCCATTATTCTTGCAGATAAAGGAATAACTTCTCCATGAAGCCCTTCAGGATAGCCATTACCATCCCACCGCTCGTGATGGTAAGCCGCCATATTTCTGGCTTCCTTCAGATAATTTTCGCCTGCTACCGTTGAAATCGCATTCTCCAAAATTTTCATTCCTGAGGTTGTATGTGATTTGATGATTTCATACTCTTCCTCTGTATACTCTCCCATCTTATTCAATACATTATCCGGTACGTTAATCTTTCCAATATCATGAAGTGGTGCACTTCTTGAAAGGTCTGAGATAAATTTCTGATTGATTTTTCCTGCGTAATACCCTTTCTTCTGTAACGCCTCTACAATTATTTTCACGTAAGCTGCTGTTTTTTGAATATGGGCCCCACTGTTAACATCTCGTTTTTCCACCAGGTCTGCCATAGTGATAATCAAACCATCCTGCATCCTGGCTGTACTTTCTGAGAAATGCCTAATGCTTCTCATCTGTTCTGCCTGATTTAATGTCAAATCACAAATTGCATAATATAGTCGCTCCACCTCGTCATCTGTGTGTATATCTAACTTCCTTAAAGCTCTAATAGCTTCATCTAATTTCTTCTGATCATCTCCAGCTTGAATAAAATCCTCTACCCCCACTGCAATACTATTAATTGGGTAAACCATGTAGGCGTTGGTAGTCCACATGCTAAATGCTAAAATAACAGTCATAACGCCAAACATAATAAGCAGAATTCTCCACATAAAATCCATAAGATAATCAGCTATATAATTGATGGATGCATCAGCTCCAACCCAACAAACGCAATTTCCATTTGAATCAAATACTGGAGAATATGCGGCTATCATCCACTGCCATTGAGTCTTTATCTCCACAGGAGGAATTTCATTTCCTGCCAATAAATCCTCCAAATATGGTTTGAATTCCTCTTCTAATGGCATGGTATAGCCCACCGGATATCTCACCACATCTTTTTCCGTTTCATAATCCTCATAAACACTTGAATCCGGAACGTCAAAAATGAATGTAGTATTCTCCTTGTCAATCTTTACAACATATAAGTATTGAAGGCCAGCAGCATTATTTCTGATGGTCTGTAGCCCCAGAGAAGTTTCTTTATAACCTGGATAATCCTCCCCTTCCCTTAGATAGTCATTAATATGATCTCCATTTATCATTGTGGCAGCAAACTTTGCTACATTAACAGCTGTGTCTCTCTTTTCGGCAATATCATTTTTAAAGAACATTTGCATACCAACAATGCTCATTAATAATATAAGACCAATAGAAACCCCAAACTGAACAAGGGTTAATCTAACGCGCATAGAAAACCTTACGCCTTTACTCCAGTTTCGAAGTTTTTTTATCTGATCTTCAGTGAGACTTTTTTGCCTCCACTTTCCATCATTAATAATTTGTTTATACTTTTCAGGGACAAAATAATTGATATTTAGAGCTAAACCTACTGTAATTCCCTTATCAAGAATATGAAGTATTGTGTTAACAAGAATAAAAGACAGCACAAAAGGAATTCCCGTTGCAGATGAAATGCCTTTGGATGTGCTCATAATGAAAGGACTTTCCGGACCGGAAAAGACTTGTAGCTGAGTCAGTGCACCCAATATACCACTTATAAGAGCACTACCTAATATTAGGAAAGAAACAGTTTTAAAGCTTCTGGTAACTCTATTTTTTACATACCAATAGGCAAAAATAGCCGTCAAAGTATTGATAAAACCAAAATAAATGGCCACTTCATTGAATGCCGTACATAAAACATTTGTAAGCATCGCAACAGCTACACCTGGAAAAGGACCTGCCAAAATAGAGACAGCAATAGTACCGATAGTATCTAAAAATATAGGTAAATCCAATAAATAAACAAAATACGACAGTAAAACATTTATTGTAATCCCAACTATAATGATTAACTGCCTAATTGCTATATCCTTGTTTACAACCTGTTTTCCTTTCACTGTTCATCCTCCTGCAAAGCTAGAGTTGTACCAAAATATAGTATACCATCAAGGATTTTCCACAATGTGATATAACTGTGACTTAGTTGTGACTGATTATTGCTATTCACAGGCTATAAAGTATTATTAAGCTGAGAACCCTCCTACTATGTGGGTATAGGGGAATTAGAGCAAAATAATAGATTCTCTTAATGCTGCTAATGTAGCTTTAAGTGAGTGTACTTTCATTGGTTTTGCACTTTGAAGCTACTGTGTGTATAGCTCAGACACTTGTAAGTTTACTTAATGCTCCCCCTCAGGGTATATAACTATCAGTTGCTTCCATACTCCGTTTGCTAAGTAAAATTAAAAAAGCAGGTTTTGTATGTATAGTCACCGTGGCACATTCAACATCGTGTCTCAAGTGACCACTGCAGCCGCCATCCTAGCGGCTGCTGCCTATACATTCAAAACCTGCTTTTTATTTTACTAAGCGCACTCCAAATTCCAGCAACTGATAGTTATATACCCTGAGGGGAAGCCTTACTAAAAATAGTGTGTGTCTGAGCAATACAAACAGTAGCTTCAAAGCGCAAAGAATTGAAAGAACACTCACAATAAAAAAAGCTACATGCCGCATTTAGAGAATCATTATTTTGTGATTGAAGCTATACCCACATAGTAGGAGGGTTCTCAGTTAGAATTATTGATAAAGCCTGTGAATAGTAATATAGTTTGAATGGCATAAAAAAACTCACTGGCTGCTTCGCCAGTGAGTATTGATAGCTATTTCTTGTTTTTAAGATTCTTTACGTAGCCTGTGAGCTCATCCTTTGTTTTTTTGTTGAGCTTTTCCATCTTCTTCACCACCTCATATTCAGCGGTGCCTTCGCTGGCAATGATAAAGTCCACTTCGCCAGCCCCCTTAGATGGAATAGTGTCCTGCAAAAGTTCGAATGGTGAAACATCCAAAACATCGCAGATGGTCATAATTTTTTCAGCAGATGGATTTGTTTTCTTTCTCTTCCAATCGCTGATTGTACTTTGCGCAATGCCTGTGCCAGAGGAGAACTCCAACTGTGTCATCCCCTTAGCCTCCATAATTTTAAATACCCTCTCACTGATTATCATACGCTACCCCCGTCATCGTATTTACGAATTGTCTATGCAATTATTATATACTACACTAAAATGACGTACAATAATAAAATTATTCATTTGTTAAGGATTACTTTGATACCTGTGATGTTCGAAGTTCTTTAGTGTGCCAAAATAACTCTATATCATCATTACTTGGCTCAACCCATAATCTTTCACAAAAATACCCCAACTGGCGTAGATTCATATCTTTAACATATTTGAATGAATCACTTCTTCCCCAAGAGGCATCCGTTTCATATTTTACAAATGTACACATAATAAAGGAAAGTTTACATATTTCTTGTTCCGATATTTCTATATATACATTCACTTCATCTCCAAAAAAATGGCAGCTAAAGTCTAGTACTTTTGCATCATATATATCTATATTTGACGGTATTTTATTTTTCTCATTCATCATTAGTCACCTTCTCAATCCATAACCTGGGTATTATCAGTGATTTTCAGTTGATACCCACGAGGATAATATATACCATCTATAAACTCATCACCATCAAGAACAGACACTTCAATGTAATTTTCCTCCAATCTAACATCTACTAGTTTTTCCGATGAATACCCACTATCCTTCAGCATCTTGCTCACATTTGTCTCATCATTAACGTCATAGTTCAGCATTATTTTCCATTTATCATTTTCTTTTTCAAATATATAGAACTCAATCAGCGAATATATACGAGTGCCACGGGTATAATAAGCAATTAAGATTTCTTCGCATCCATCACCATTTATATCCTTGAATTGGATATATTCAGCACCATTCCAAGCCATATCATTTCTATTTTGCGTTTGGAATGTCATTTTATTATTTTCATAAAAGATATATTTTACGTGAGAAGATTCCTCAGTTTTTCTTTTTATTGTAATTTCCCCTTCGAAGGAAGAAGTATTATAGCCGTCTGCAAATGACGTAACTTCCCCTGTTTTACCGTATGCGATATCAAAAAAAGGAGCAAATTTGTCCTCAGTAGTTGATACATTATCACAATAAACAGCATCTAATATCAAAAAATCTGTATTTGGGTTAACATCATCTACAGATTTAGTCATATTCTCAGCTTGATTATCCGTTTCGTCCGCCTCAGATATTTCAGGTTCCTCAGCCTGATAGATATTACTGGAACAGCCATTTATCAAAAGCATCGTCAAAGCTGCCATCACTAGTATCTTAGATTTCATTGTATTTATGTTTTACTCCTTAATTACTACACTCGAGGAATTGTTATACCAACTTTTCTTATCGTGATTATATACTATTAAACTAGAAGATTCATATTGCTTAGCACTAGATGATTCATTGTGTATTCTTCCATAATCTTCATCCGTATAGAATAAATTTCCATCAACTAAATATATCTCGCTACATTGATCAACTTCATACTATCAATGTAAGCAGATTCTTCCATGTCATATTTTATAAAAGCTTGCTTAACACTATGAATGAATCCAGCATCTAAATCATCACCTCCGCAAAGATGTGATAGTGCTTCCTTGGCAGGTTTTGAATATGGTTTTGAATATGGTCTTGAAAAGTTGTACACATTACCATGATTTCTGTTCAAATCATCAACTACAGACTCAAAGAAATCAGAATATGACACAAGTTCTCGATAGATAGACCTCAATTCAGCTTCTGCTTCATTTAGATGTTCTAAATCAATTCTAGCATTAGGCGCTGAATCTACCTTTTCTGCAAAAGAAGTTACAGCATGCCTATACATTTCAAGTAACTTTTTCTGCATTTCTAGCTGCGAATTGATAAATCCTTTCTCTACAGTATTTACAAATTCTTTTGACGCGTCAGCTTCATCACCTTGGAAACTATCATTGTTTACGAAATTATCAAATTTTAAAAGCACAACATCAGCCTGGGATTTATAGTTTTTAAAGCAGCTTTCTATATCTGTTATAACACTATTCATTTCCTCGGTGCTAAAATATTTATCTTCCCATAGTTACACTTCCTTCACTTGAATATTTTCTGCTACAATTTCATCCACATTTTTAAGAGAATCTTTTAATGTGTTCAACGCTACAGGAAGAACTTCTCCAACATGATTATGATGATGTGCAGATGATTCACATAGGGCATTAAGATAATTAGCCAGCTTGTTTCCAGAGTTACATGCTCTAGTGTTTTTTAGATACCCTCGACCGCAAAAGATGAACAACTAAAGCTGTCCATCCTTTTGGGTCATCTCCCGGTCACAAAAGTTGGGTAGCTGAAGCTACCCATCCTTTTGGACCATGTGGTGTTCTTGTTTTTGGTTGTACATTAGTGAGTCGATGTGTTCCGTGAATTCCGATAGGGTGGTTTTTCTGTTGTGGTTGTAGATTTCATAGCCGCAGCTTACATCCACATTTTCATCCCAGCCATTTTTTTGTCGGACCTTAGCTATTCGCTCTCGAACTCGTTCTATCATTAACTCAATCTCTATTCGTGATACATTGTCAGTGATAACACAGAATTCATCACCACCAAATCGTCCGATTGCTACCGCATCATCAAAAGTAAATGCAATTATGTCAGCAACTGCTTTGATGGCCTTGTCACCTTCCTCATGTCCAAAGGTATCATTTATGGTTTTAAAATTGTCTATATCCATCATGATAGCAGCAAAGTCTTTTCCAAAATTCTGGGCATTTTTAATTTTTTCTTCCATTTTAATATCCAAGCCACGTCGATTTAGAACGCCAGATAGATAGTCAACGTTAACGTCATTGCTTTGGAAGAAGAAAAATAGAATTAAGCATCCCAAGGAAATTCCGCCGTAAGTTGTATCTATACTAGACAGGAAAACCTGGAGCACAGCACCAATCAACGCAAATATTGGTAAGAATAAAATCATATTCTTGTACTCACTCATAAAATCCTTCCTAAACACCACGGCGTAAATAAGAAGCAGAACTATAAATATCATTACCATAATGGCACGAACCATAAAGAACTCGCCGCGGTAATAAACATTATTTTCAAAGTAATAAAACCATCTCAGATTTAAAATATTAGATACAGTTACAAGAATAATATTTATAAGGGCAAATGCCTGGAAAGCTGCCCTAAAATAATCGCGAGGCTTGCTATTTTTATTGGCCATCCAGCAATCTACATAGCTCACCGCGAATAGAATATCTACCGGATCTAAAAGGAAAATCATGTAATAGCCTATTTGTGCAAGGAAAAGATATTTATCAGGGTGTAACTCGCCAATACGACCTATGGATTCTGAAAAGAGTAAAACGAGCGTACAAACTAGAATTGCAGAGTATTTTCTACCAGACTGCAACCTTGAGGTTTTGTTCTGAAAAATCAAAAGAAGAATCAAAAGAAACGATGTGAAAAAATTTAGTATGACCCAACCAGGTACTTCTATCATTCTTTACCTCTAAACTAACTGATGATATATTCCCCCATGATTGGTTCCATTTTAGCACCATATATTTACGAAATTGTGTCCTAGAGAAATAACAACCCCCAACCAATTAAACTTGGTTGGGGGAATTTTTTAGATATCTACTTTTGTTGTACCGCCTAGGAAGGTTGGAAGAGATTTTCCAGCGCGCTTCCACTGTGAGTACTCAGCTGTGGCTGCAAACATAACATCACCTGATGAGTTAAGTGCTGTCTCCACAGAATCCTGAACAACTCCGATGATGAAGCCAACTGCTACAACCTGCATGGCTACGTCTGCGTTTACACCGAAGAGTGAGCAAGCCATAGGAATCAAAAGAAGTGAACCGCCAGCAACACCTGATGCTCCGCAAGCTCCAAGAGTAGCGATGAAAGCAAGGATTAAAGCTGTCACAAAGCTTACCTGGATTCCAACAGTGTTTGCCGCTGCAAGTGACATAACAGCGATTGTGATAGCAGCTCCATCCATATTGATGGTTGCACCAAGAGGAATAGATACTGCGTACATTTCCTTATCCATACCAAGCTTCTCGCAAAGCTCCATGTTTACAGGAATGTTTGCTGCTGAGCTTCTTGTGAAGAAGGCTGTCAAACCAGATTCCTTCAGGCATCTGAATACAAGTGGATATGGATTTCTTCTAAGGATGATTGCTGCAAGAAGTGGATCAACCACAAGTGCTACAGTGAGCATACATCCAACTAAGAGAGCAAGAAGCTTTCCATAATCTGTAAAGATTGAAAGTCCGTTTGTTGAAACATTCTCATAAACAAGGCCCATGATTCCAAATGGAGCAAGATTGATAATCCACTTAACGGCAAGTGAAGCAATGTTTGAGAGATCCTCAAGAAGCTTCTTTGTTGAATCACTAGCTACTCTCTTTGCAGCAAGACCCATAACAACTGCCCAGAAAAGAATACCAATATATCTTCCTTCAACGATAGCGCCAACTGGGTTTGCCACCATGTTTATAAGAAGATTTGAAAGAACCTCTCCTACACCTGTAGGAACAACATCTGACTCAGCTGCCTGGCTAAGAACAAGTGTCTGAGGGAATAAGAAGCTACCTACAACTGCAACTACAGAAGCAAGAAGTGTACTTGCCATATATAGAGCAATAACTGTCACAAATCTTCTGTCCAACTTGTCATTTCCCTGTGCAAGAGAAGATATAACAAGAACAAATACAAGCACTGGTGCAACAGCCTTTAAGGCTCCAACGAAAATGCTTCCTAAAAGTGCAACCACACTCAAGTTACTGAATGCTACACCAAGGACAGCACCTATAACCAAACCACATAGAATTCTTACAATTAGACTTACGCTATTGTACGCTTTAACTAGTTTCATACTAATCTCCCTAAAATATTATTTGCATTGCACGGACATTTGTCTTTCCACACAAGACATTATAGATGGTATTTTAACGCTTTATCGAGTTAAAGTAAATAGTGATTTAACAATTTCTCATATTTTTTTATTTCAAAAAAGCCTTCACACAAAAGTGCAAAGGCTTATCTTTATACTATTTAATTTAAACTAAATCTTTAAGCTATGGCCGCTAAAATCCCACACATCTGTGGCAAGGCCCTCATAAAACTCTGGCTCATGGCAAACCATAAGGATGCTTCCATTGTATTCCTTAAGGGCACGTTTAAGCTCCTCCTTAGCCTCCACGTCTAAGTGGTTTGTAGGCTCATCCAAAAGAAGAAGATTTGTCTCGCGATTTAGAAGCTTGCAAAGTCTGACCTTGGCTTGCTCTCCTCCGGAAAGTACACGGCAAAGACTTTCGATATGCTTTGTGGTAAGACCACATTTTGCAAGAGCTGAACGAACCTCATTCTGATTATAGGAAGGAAACTCGTTCCAGATTTCCTCAATACAGGTGGTGGAAATATGCTGATCCATCTCTTGCTCAAAATATCCAATCTCCAAAAACTCTCCCTGATATACAGTTCCCTCAAGTGGTGGAATGAGACCAAGAATACTCTTGAGAAGAGTGGTCTTTCCAATACCGTTTGCACCAACAAGAGCAATCTTCTGCTTGCGCTGCATTTCAAGGTTAAGAGGCTTTGTAAGAGGCTCATTCTTGTCGTAGCCAATTACCAAATTCTTTGTTGAAAAGATTACACGGCTAGGTGTGCGTGCCTCCTTGAAATAAAACTCTGGCTTTGGCTTTGTGGCAGCAAGCTCAATCACATCCATCTTATCCAGCTTCTTCTGGCGAGACATGGCCATATTTCTTGTAGCCACATTAGCCTTGTTTCTAGCAACGAAATCCTTCAGCTCAGCAATCTCCTTTTGCTGTCTGTTGTAGGCTGCTTCCAGCTGGCTTTGCTTCATAGCATAAACCTCCTGGAACTTGTCATAGTCACCCACGTAGCGATTAAGCTGCTTGTTGTCCATATGATAAATCAGGTTAATTACTGAATTGAGGAATGGCACATCATGAGAAATCAAGATAAAAGCATTCTCGTATTCATTTAAGTATCTCTTCAACCATTCGATATGCTCTACATCCAAATAATTGGTAGGCTCGTCCAAAAGAAGAATGTCTGGCTTTTCAAGTAAAAGCTTTGCCATAAGCACCTTTGTACGCTGACCGCCAGAAAGTTCTGTAACATCTCTA
The DNA here is from genome assembly GCF_900104335.1 of Pseudobutyrivibrio sp. YE44. GTDB lineage: Bacteria > Bacillota > Clostridia > Lachnospirales > Lachnospiraceae > Pseudobutyrivibrio. The sequence goes on along the minus strand of NZ_FMXT01000012.1, from coordinate 52,462 downwards.
TCAAGCCCAAGCTCCAACACACCAAGAGCTCTTGCAACCTCTTCTACCTTGGCATCAATCATATAGAAATCATGCATAGTCAAAAGATCTGCGATAGTGCCTGCCTCTTCCATGCGCTTGTTCATTTCATCATCGTCAGTGACCTCTCCAAGGCTGGCATAGATATCATTCATCTCCTGTTCCATCTCGTAAAGGAAATCGAAGGCACTATGTAAAACCGAACCGATGGTCATTCCCTTTTCAAGGACAGTGTGCTGGTCCAAATAACCAACTCGCACCTTTTTGCTCCACTCAATCTTACCCTCGTCAGGCTGAAGCTTTCCAGTGATGATGTTCATGAAGGTGGATTTACCTTCACCGTTGGCACCAACAAGACCAATGTGCTCTCCCTTTAAAAGTCTGAAGGATACATCCTCAAAAATAGCTCTATCTCCAAATCCGTGAGATAAATGTTCAACATTTAAAATACTCATAAAAATCTTCCATTCTAAAAACTAATTAAAACCTAGAAAGGATGATTAGCATTGCTAACCATCCTCCCGAAAGACATTGTAACATATTCAATTGAAAATTACTCGAAATAAATATCTGTCTGTCCAAGACCATTGTCGATATCAAGGGAAAGCAGTGGACTTGCTTCATCATGGGAATACTCGCCATGAGTGTTAATAGCCCCAAGGCCATTATCGATATTCATCTTTACTCTGAATTCCTTTGGAATAAATACCTTCAAGCTTCCAAGGCCATTGTCGATGCTAATGAAAGCACCGGCTGGATCAAGGGTTGAACCATTAAGATAAACTGTAAGGCTACCAAGTGCATTATCAATATCACCACGACGAAGATTCTTTACTGTAACGTACTCTGTTCTCTCTCCCAGATTGTTATCTACACAAAAGGTGCCCTCTGCTTCTGAGTATTCCACTGTTGAATTACCTCCGCAATGCTTATTCCAATTATGACTCTCTTTACCTCCAATAACCTTTACCGCTGGATGGTGACCAAAAATCAAGGTAAGACCAATACCTACCAGCACTGATACAAGGATGATGATAGCTGGTGAAACCTTATCAATTCCAAGCTCTGTACTAAACAGACAAGCAATAAGTCCAAGTGGGAAGGTGATTCCTACAAACTGTAGCTTTCTCAAAGAGCAAGCGATAACATAAACCAAAATGGCAGACATACCAATCTTTATAATTGGCAACTCTGGGAATACTCCCAATTTATCCATAAATAATGCTACTGCAAAAAGTATAAGCACTAAACCTGCTACGACTTGTTTTCCTTTCATCTCTTTAACCTCTTTTCTTCCATTATTTCAATAAGTGCCTTAATGTAGTTTCTTGAAGCAAATGCCTTTTTGTTTGAATTGCTAAAAGATATCTCACTTGCACCAGTTATATTTTTCTTTATTGCGGATATCTGTATCGTATTTACGATAGTTGACTTGGATACCCTGATAAAATCTCGCGGAAGAAGTTCTTCCAGCTCGTATAGCTTTTGCCTGGTTTTGTAAATCTCCTTTGAAGTATGGATCAAAATATAATTACCATCAGCCTCCATAAAGATTATGGACTTGAGCTCAAGGAAATGTTCCACATCATTTTGAAAAGCTGATATCCTGAGAGAACCAGATGATTTGCCGGCCAAGCTTTTTTGAAGCTCTAATATTTCATCACTCAGTTCCCTGCAATGAATCGTAATGTAATCCTGCTCCAAAGAGTCATCTACATCAATCGTGATTTTCAACCCCTTGCCCTCCTTGTGATTATAGTAAAACACACTCCCCCACAAACCTCAACACTTTGGGACAAGAGGTAAAAAAATGAACGTAACACGTAACTTCTGCCCCCTGCCAGGATAATCTTTGCAGCCCCGCAAGTGCCCTGCCCAATGCCCTGTCTCTAGCATGATTGGATATGAATTTTGCATTTTCTTAATGCTACAAACGAGCTTTTAGTAGGTGTCTTTTATTTGGTGTTGCACTTTGAAGCTACTGTATGAATCACGCAGACACTTGTAATACTCACTAATTCTCTTATCAGCTATATACAGATTAAGTGTCTTCATGCTCCATTCACCAAGTGGAATTAAGAAAATGAGTTTTGTATGTATAGTCACCGTGCTCAATGTCAACGTCCTGTTGCAAATCGCACTTGTGCCGCCGTCCATGGCGGCACATGCCTATACATTTCAAAACTCATTTTCTATTCCACTAGGTTCATTCCAAAATCAGACACTTAATTCTGTATATAGTCTGATAGAGAATTATTTATATATAGAGTGTGTCTGCGTGATACATACTGTAGTGCACAAAGTGCAATGAATATAAAAGACTTGTTCCGAGGTCCTGTGCTATACTAGGGGTATGAGTAGGGAATTTAACGAGGCTTTGGGGAATTTCATTACGGATTTTGCTGGTGGAGGTGCAGTGCGCCATTTGGCGGATCAGGGGCTTACTGTGTCCGAGATAATGGGTAAGCTGGATTATCCGCTTCCAAAAGAGAAGGTGGCGGAGATTGTGTGGCAGCACTACATAAATACTGGTGTAGTGTGCCTTGAAGAGCCTGGGGGTACGGTCGAGAAGGTTTCCTACGTAAAGGAGCAGGATAGCTTTGGCAAAACCAGCATGCGACGTGTGGTTGAAAAGATTGATATGTCTGATGTGAAGTATGTAAAGGTGGATTTTGGTAAAAGGCTTTATCAGAATCCTGAGGGATTAAAAAAATCCCTAGCAGAATTATCTGCCAAGGATTGTGATTACGTATTAGACCTGCCATGGCCTCTGCAGGAGGTTTTCCATATAAAAGATGACAGGATGAAACGTATTTGTAAAACTCTAAATATCAATTAATCCTGCTTGCCATTGTAGGTTAGGCATAGCATTGTAATATCATCATTCTGTCCTGCATCTTTTACAAAATCGTAAATTGATTTAAGGACTAGTTCGATTGCTTCTTGTGGTGTGGCATCCAGAGCCGTATTTAACGTATCCTCCAGACTTTCTTTGCTATAAAGCATCTCATTTGCATCCATTGCCTCAGTAACACCATCTGTATAAACAAATAAACTATCCCCAGGATTCAGCTTGAAAGTGCGAGCGTGATATTCCATATCCGGAAGCATGGCCACAGCCAAATCGTGAGGGTATGAAACCAGTTGATAACTCTCACCGGCTCGTCTAATGACAGGGTTTAGGTGTCCTGCATTCACCTCTACGCCTTCTCCAGTGTTTAGATCTATAATTCCAACCCATACAGTAATGAAAAGATCTGCAATATTACCTTCGCACAGTTGGTTATTTACCTCGTAAAAAATCTTTGAAAGACTATCTCCAGCTTGTATTCTGTTCCTAATCAGGGTACGACTGTTCATCATAAAAAGCGCAGCTGGAATTCCCTTGCCAGACACATCTGCAATTACAAGAGCCAAGTGGTTATCATCCACCATAAAGAAATCGTAGAAATCACCTCCTACTTCCTTTGCAGGCTTCATTATGGCGTATAAATCAAATTCTTTTCTGTCCGGTAAATAAGGGAATGTCTTAGGGAGCACATTTTCCTGTATTGATGACGCAATGGAAATCTCACGCTCTGACACAGCAAGTTCTCGCCCTTGAGTAACATTCAAGGCACAGTACATAAAAAGAGTGATTACCATTGTGGTAATTGGCGTTAGAGAAAGGCCTCTCACCCATATGGAGATTACGCCTACCAAAATTGGAGCCAAGGCGTATAGAAAAACTGCTATAAGCTGTATAGGCTTAAACTGCTTTCTTTCGGCTACAATGACAGATAAAGACAAAATCATTATGACGACAAAGTATACTTTTGAAAGAGAATAATATGGTCCTCTGGAATAGATTCCCATTTCATCTATAGTAAAATAATAACCGTATTTTACATTTAGGATTCGCACAATGATTGTCACAATAAATCCTGCTGCAACAAACTTATTAATAGTAATCAGCTTCTTGTTTCTGACCTTTAGATAGTTCATAGTATAATGCCAAAACAGCACAGCATTTGCAGGAATTGTAATATAGTAAAGCACTGTGACAAAAATATTGTGCATGCGATATTCAGGTACACCATCAGAAATATATTCAACGGCATCTGTGAAAAGACCAATATAGGTAATTACAATAATTGCCATAAGATACTTAATGGTCTTCCCTTTTTTTTGCTTGTCCAAATATAGTCCCACAAGGATTATATATCCTACCAGCATTCCAAATATATCCAAGGTTATGTTTATGATATAAAGAGGATTCAGTACATCAAAGCCTCTCTTGTTGGCAAGCTGAGACACAAAAATAGCAAGCCCTAAAAATAGGACTGTCCTAGCTACAGTATTCAATACTTCTTTTCTAGATGAATACTCTTGCATTGCCCCCTCCAAACAAACATCTCAGCTATTATGAGCCATAATAAGTCATAGCTAACATTGTAATATCATCAAACTGTTCTACATCCTTGGCAAAGGAGTGAATAGCCTCCAATACATTTTGAATAGATTCTTTAGGTGAAGAATTAGGCTTGTCATTAAGTACTGAGGCTAACCGCTCCTTTGTAAACAGCTCATCCTCATCATTTATTGCTTCTGTAACTCCATCCGTATATACGAATATACTATCACCAGGATATAGCTGAAAATCACGTTCCTTAAAGGTCTGCCCCTCAAACAAAGCCACCGCCAAATCATGATGGTAAATCACAAATTCGTACTGGCCATTGGCACGCTTTAAAAGTGGATGCTCATGTCCTGCATTAACAGCTACGCCTTTACCTGTTGACAGCTCTATTATTCCAATCCAAAGGGTTACAAACAAATCAGCCACATTACCTTCGCAAAGCTGATTGTTTACATCCTCTAATATATCTGACAGTCTATCTCCAGCCATAACTCTGTTTTTAATAAGAGTTCTACTGTTCATCATAAATAGTGCCGCAGGAATTCCCTTTCCAGACACATCTGCTATTACAAGAGCCAGATGATTATCATCCACCATAAAGAAATCGTAGAAATCTCCACCAACATCCTTTGCAGGCTTCATGACAGCATATATATCAAATTCCTTCCGTTCTGGTAAATAAGGAAAAACCTTTGGTAACACGTTTTCCTGTATAGATGAAGCTATACTTATTTCCTTATCTGCCACAACCTTCGAAACGCCTTGTGTTACATTCAAAGCGCAATACATTAGCAAAATAGAAAGCATTGCAGACGAAGGGTTCAAGGATAACCCAAAGGCTGTAATGGTGAGCCCAGACGCTATTAATGGACCGGATGCATAAACAAAAAATGCAAAGATTTGTAAAGGCTTTAGCTGTTTTCTCTCAACCACGACCACTATAAGTGATAGAAAAATCAGGCACAGAGAATATACCATTGACAGCTCATTCCAAGGACTTCTTATATAAGTTCCATTACTATCAACAGTAAAATAAAAACCGAACTTCAAATTAAGGAATATCAGTAACAGACTTATAGCATAAAAAATATTAACCAAAATATTTGCTAGATAAATGCGTCTGTTCTTAACCTTCAAATAAGTAAGAGTATATTTCCAAAAGAAAATCGCTCCGGTTATTAATGAAATATAATAAACCGTATTTATCACGTAATTAGTGATTATAAAATCCGGCTCATCCTGTACAATCCAAGCAATAGCATCGGCAAAGGCTGCCATATAGGTCGAGATAATAAGACCATTCAAATAATGGGCATTCAATCCATTTTTCTGTCTATCCACGTACAAACCTAACAACAATACATATCCCGTAAGCATGCTAGCGATGTCAGCGCTGATACTGATGACATGATAAGGATTAGCCCCCTTCAACCCGCTTTGAAACGCAAGGGCAGGGACTACCAAAGCAACGCACAAGAATAGCGCTGTTCTAATAGTTGTGCTCCATATAATTTTTTTTACTGAAGCCTCTCCCATACGTTCCTCCAAGCCTGGCTACACTGTTGCCACCTTATTTGCTGCAACCTCATTCGCAGGAGCTCCCTGTTTTTCATTCTTCTTAGGGTCCTGCTGAAGATTCTTATTATCAGTCCCCATCTCTTTTTCCTTTTGGGCCGCCAATCCTGTAACTATCGATTCTCTTATAGTTTTAGGAGTCTTAAATGAGCTATTGTAAACAACATCTAAAACGTCTTTCAAATTGTCACTTTTAAACAAGGTATCCTTGTTGGCTTCCTTAACCTGCTGAACAATCTCCTTATAGGCCTGACTGCCCTTATCTCCAAAATACTTTATGAGAGTGTTTACCTCTTCCGATCTAATCATGTCTGCATTAAATGATGTACCATCCACCATTTTTGACAGCTTATCTGAAAAAGCTACATTTACCTTTTGTTCAATCAATCTATCAGTAATAAATTGCTTATCCTCAGGAGAAATCCTTGCATTAGGATCACTCTTGTATGACTTGACCAACTCAGAAATTTTTTCATTTAACAATCTTGTTGGTTCATTAAGATTTTTTATGGCCTTTACAAACTTTTCCTGTGGCATTCCTGCACTTAATTCTCTCATAGCCATTAATGTACATTCACCCTTTGAATTCTCCACGCCTCCATTTCTGAAGAAATGCTCTATAGTCTTATTTAATACCTCAGACTTCTTATCATTGGAACTGATTCGCAAATTTCCGTAATGCCCTATATCATTTAAAATCTTCTCTTGCGCCTTCGTTACCTTAGAAGGTGTCTTTGTAAGGTTGGAAATAGTGGATATTGCGTTTCCAACACCATAATTATCTGCTATCAAAAGGTATACCGTTTTGAAATCATTAAAATCGTGATATGCAATTTCAGAAACCTTTTCTGGGAACTCCTCCTTTAATGAAATATTCTTTTCGGCTGTGTAGGTAGCCTTATCCTCCAACCAAACCTTGAAATCTGGCAAGTTATTACTCTTAATCTTGTTTTTATCCCTGACTATGCCTGATTCATTTCTTTCAAACAAAATTTTGTCTGGATTGTTATTGGTCTCGTCAAAAACATGATAGCGCTCTACTATAGAATTACGACGCGCTTCTTTGGCTGCACTGGTATCGTTGTTAAATAAAGCAGCCTGTTTATCCTTACAGGTTTTGATTTTAAATGGACCCCAGTTGAAAAAAGTTCTTCTAAACCAAGAATGACTTGAAACCTCTCTATTTGAAGCAAGTGTTAAATCTGCCTTCACCTCCATTAGGGTTCCATGCATTTTTCCATTCTTGTCCATATAGCGCACTGTTGTCTCCACATGATGTTCACCACTGAATAAGGCCTTCAAGCATTCTCTAGCATATACCTTATCATTTGCAAATTTTCCCATTTGATCATTAACCTGGTTCCCACAGTAATCCTTCAGGGATACTCCATCAATGAACACCTGACTGGATATGTCATCATTTAATGGTTTATCCATGTTACTAAACAGATGTGGAAATACTCCAGTAAACATAGTGTATGCTTGATCATTTTGATCCAAATCAGCAGCAGTATAATTCCAACTTGAATGAGGACGGAATTTCAACTCGGGCTCTGGAGGATTTTTTTCACCATTCACCATGGCCATTCTATACCCATATATTTGCTCCATTGCCTGAGCACCTACAATTGTAGCCAGAGGGCCTGCAAACTGCGGATTTCCACTATTGATTTGATTGTAGATAGCTATGTTTGCTTCGCTGTTTTCATTGCCCAAGCTTTCATCATATCCATTTTTCCTTAATAAATAATGGATAATAGCATCCTTTGTCCTCGTTCCATACTCCTCATTTATATACTCCTTATACCTTTCCTGTGGGGATAGACGAGACAATCTATTTAAATAATACTCTTCATTTTCCTTTGCCCTTGTAGAGCTAAGCTGATTAACTTTTGCGTAGAGAACAGTTTTGATTACATCGTTCTCACTTGATGTCAAACCGTTGGGCTGGACTTCAGTATTATCCTGTCCTGATAGGCATGAAAAATTAAAATTTCTATAATCCAAATTGCGAAGCCGTTCATAATACTGATCCAAAGTATCTTCTCTAGCTGCCTGGTCCTGGTTTATGTAATTCATGCCATTTTGAAAGCCATTATCTTCTGCAATATTAGACAAAGAAATATCATCAGCCATAGCCCATGCAAAAGGTGCAACCTCTCTTAAATCGGTTTTAAAGCTCCGATAATTACGCTGGGCATCTTCTTTAACCTCTTCAGCCATTGGGCCTACAGAATTACAAAATGTTCCAAGAACTCGTCTAAGATTATCTGTTAAGTTAGAATTTGCTCTTTCATTTAAATACTCGTTAATAAATGGCATATATACCCCCTAATCATTAAAAGTATTTCTTTATAGTCAAGACGTTCTTTCTATCCCTATACTCATATGAAACTTCGTCCATACTCTCCTTCACAATATAGATTCCCAGGCCTCCTAACTGGTTGCTTTCTGCAGCGGCTTCCACATCAGGGTCTTCTTTTTCTAGAGGATTGAAAGGCTCTCCTTGATCCATAAATTCAATTAGCCCTCGCTCTGGTGAAATATCCATACGAATTGACACTTGTCCCTTGTTTTCCCCATAGGCATAATGGGAGATATTTGAAAAAATCTCTTCCACAGCAACATCAAGCTGCAGCTGTGCCTTCATAGGACAGTCTACAGCTTCCAGCTGCTCATCCAAGATTGATACCAATCTCTCTACATTTTCAATTGATGCATCAATCCGTATTTCCTTCACTACCTAATTCCTTTCAAAGGTTCCTTATACTTAAATATGAAACATTTTTTGCTCACAAAACCAGACCCAATAGTATCTACAAATTAGGAGCTTGTATATTAGGCTGATTAATAATATTGTTATTGGCTGGTGCTTCCACAGCTGCCTCTGGTTTGTGCTTGTTCATCTCATCTATTAAAAGATTTGGATTTTTTAACGCAATATTGCATAGCTTTGCACAATCACCAGTGGTTTTCACACTATCCATCATAGCTTTAAAGGATTCATTCTTCAGAAGCTTCCCGTATCCCTTCGCTATAGCATTATCATCTACATCTTTTATAGATATTTTCATATCTGGATTTTTACCTAATGCTTTTTTCGCCTGAGATAACAAAATCAACTTGGCAATTCTACTTTCAACACGATCCTTATAAGATGCAAAATCACCATTAGCATTGTCACTTATTAACAAATCTTTAGTACCACTAATATGTGTGTCAATGTATGTCTTAACCTCAGGATACAGCTTACTAAGGGTCTCATCTGCCTTTGCATCTTCCTTCTCGTGAAGCTTTTCTGTAGCCTCTTGATGCAAATCCTCTACAGCAACTTTTTGACTTACAATAGACTGGCTAAAATCCATACTTTCTGGTATATCAACCAGTGTATCTAGTTTTTCCTTTGCGAAAACCTGTAAAGTCTGAGATAGAGTTTTTCTTTTAACTCCATTGTCCCAAAATGCTGCAAAGGTCTGAGCATTTATCTTATCCTCATACTGCTTTGACGTATCTCCCAGATATCTAAAAGCTTCACATATCTCCTTAGGGGAGTCATTTATAGTTAATTCATCTACCTTTCTCAAGGCTGTAAGCATATTCTCAAATGAACTAGAATTTTTTTCTCTTCCCCTAGCAAGTGTCTCTAACTGTTCCAGATAAACTGATACTTGGCCCTTAATTTCATTAAAGCCTCTTTCATATTCGTTGATTTTCGCTACTTCCTGACTAAGGGTTGATTCTCGTAATTCATCGTTAGGCAAAGAGCCAAGAATACCATCTATATCAGATAAAATACCATAGCCTTCCATAAGGTCTGTTTTGATATTTTCTGCACTTGTTAAATAGAATCTTCTTTCTGCCTTTGTAAGACCATCTGTAGCATTCTTTATATAATCGTTTTTAAGTTCGGTCTCATCATGATTATTTAGAACACTTTCAAATCTTTCATGCATTTCCTTCAAGGCTGCTATATTTCTAGCAAGATTGCTATCTGCTAGTAAATTATTTGCATATCGTTTGCTGAAGGTATAGTCTTTCTTGACAGCATCAAAGTCCTTACCTGTGTTAACCCTACCTTCACGAATATCCTTTGCCTTCTGTTCCAATCTCTGACCATATTCTATTTGTCTTTCAAAATACAATTCATTAGTTGCCTTTTGTAATGCTACTGCGTCAATACCCCCAGGATTAGTTACCACTGACATGGCATCCTCAAACTGTTGACGTACGCCACCTCCATTAGGATAAGCTGCAGTCAGTTGCTCTTTCATCTCTAGATATTCCAACAGGAAAACCCGATAATTACCTGAATCTCGTGCCTCTTCTAATAATCCATTTATATACTCTACTGGATTATTCATTTTTTCCGTACGAATAGAGTTTTGATTTTGTCTTTCTAAAGCTATGCTTTTATCAATATACTTACTAATTTCATCGAAATGTTTAATGTTATTAATGGCTACACCACAACAGGTCTTTGCCGCAGGAGATGCCTCCGGAGAATTTGCAGCATTAACAAATGCTATTACCTTATTAGCAAGCTCCTTCTTTTGAACAGCCGAATCCACTCTGGTGTAATAACATTCTTCCTTTAAAGCATATAACTGAGATTTAAAGGCAGATAGCTGCTCTTTTGTTTTGGCAGAACCATATTCCTCCTGTCGACGTACTTCTGCCTCTATTGAACCGATTACTCCGATAATATATGCATCATCTCTATCCCATCCATTTTCTAGGGCCTGCTTTTCTCCTCGGATAATGCCAATGTATGGATCAACATGTCGATCCCCACTTCCTCTACCAAAAAGGTGAGCTAAGCTGTTACCAAAATGAGCTGGTGCTCTATTTGGAGGATTGTCATAAAACTCTTTAAGTCTCTCGTATTGAACAAGAAGATTAGAGTGGGCCTCATACATTTCATCCCGTAAGCGATTCTCAATCATTTCGCTCTTCTCAGGCTCCATTCCCCACTCCTGATGGTAATATTCACACCTAGCTTCGTTTGCTATAGCATGTAAAAAATCGAGGCTCGCTTCATAAAGAGGTACTCCCAACTGAGCTTTTAAATCCTTTGAGCTTACTCCTTTTGGAACCACCAATTCTGCATAACGGCCCATCAATGATGGAACATATGGCGAAGTAAAAAATAATTGGGTAACATTTCCATTGGTTGGTGTGTATATATCTGCTAAATCCTCATAGAACTGTACCATCCTAGGGTCATTACGCTTTTTTGCCTGCTCTCTTATTGCATTTCCTGCCTTAACAAACCCTCTTTCTGCAACACTAATGCCCTCTGAACCAGGAATTCCTGCAATAATTGGCCTAGAAGAATCAAGAAATACAACCCCTGATTTAGCATCGTCGTATTGGTTTATATTTCTCATGACGGCCGTCCTTGCCTCTAACTCTTCATGAGAAATCGTCGCAATATCTTGTCCTGCACCAAGTGAATTCAGTTGAAAAATCTCTTCATCGTTGAATGTACCATCTGGTAATTGTGATATTAGAAGATTAGTTAAATAGGTTTTATAATTTGCACAAACTGCATCGCTTAACCAAGCATCAATTTTCTCAGGCATAAGCAATACCTCTCTTTCTTAGGCTAACCAATCCATAAAAGATTTACATATTAGGTAAATTTGGTGCTTTAAGCTGATTTGAATCTATCTCAAGGGATTTTTGCTTGCTCTTTTCTACATTGGCATCAATCTTTGAGATATTTTCATCTCTCTTGGCCAACTCATTATACAAACCATTACCATTGTCTTCATTTACAAGTGTTCTGACCTTTTCCATATCTTCTGGAGATTTAATAGAATCAGCTAAGCTCTTGAAGGCTTTACTACTCTCTCTATATACTTTTACATTCTTATTAAACTCTGATTTGTATTCTTTGCTAGATAATGCTCCAGGATTATTTTTTTCTGCAACTTCCATTTCCTTCAGCATACATAATTTTGACAGACGATTTAAAAAGAGCTCTTTTCCTTTTACAAAATCACTATGCTCTTTATTAATAAATGATAATTCGTTATCTCTCTGTTCCTTATTCCAGTCAAAGAATGCCTTCTGCTCCGGGGTGTACTCTGGCTGCTTTTTATTCTTGTCAGCAGATTTTTGTTTTAACTCGCTATCCTTTACCTCTGGAGCTTTTACCTTTTCTTTCTCCTTTGCTTTTGACTTTTCAAGTTCTTTCTCAGACTTTTTTGAATCTTCCTTTTCCTTTTGTTCTGCCTTCTTCTCCCCTACCTTCTTTGCTTCTTCTCTTGATTTCTTAAAATACTGATAACTCTTTACAGCATAAGAAGCTCCTTTGACTACAGCAGAAAAAAGAGAAAAAATAACCAGTGGAGCTACCACAACGGTATAACCTATAAGTGAGCCTACTAATGCACCAACACCAAACCCTACAGCTGGCAAAAGACCTCTGTCAAAAAGTCTTGGTGGTTTCTTGCCTGCTCTTCTATATGCATCCTCACGTTCTTGCTTTTTTCTTTTCTTTTCTTCCTTTTTTTCTCTTGCCGCCTTTTCTTTGGCAATTTTAGCTTTTTCTTTCTCAAGCTTTTCTTCTGCTTTTCTAAGAGCGGCTTCATCCTTTTCTTTCTTTCTCAGTTCTTTAAGCTCTTTATCAAGTTCCTCTTTAGTTTTTTGTTTAAGAGCTTCTCCCTTTACCTGATTGTTCGCTTCTTCCTTTTTTTCTTCGTCTTTTTTTTCTTCCTCGTCATTAGAAATAGCATTTATATCATTAATATTCACTTCTACATTGTTTTCTTCTACATTTTTTTCTTCCACCTTATTCTCTTTTACATTGTTCTCTTGACCTTTACTTGGCATAGCTCTACCTCCATTTATATAAACAAGCTATCGCACTGATATTATTAACACCTAATTTATTCTTCCTTAGGTGCATAGTAACGTTTTATTTTTCCTCCTGAAGTTTTTTCCAGCTTTGACAGTGCATGCTTTATTGATAATCCTGCAAGAGGCGCTCTTCCACAGTATGCCGAAAGTACCAGCTCATTATGTGAAGCTTCGATTTCTTCCTCGTTAACTGGTACCTCTTCTAACACCAGCACCACCGGTCGAAAGAAAACATGTCTAACTAACGCACTGGCACTATCAGGAGCCTCTTCCAGCTTTAAAAGTCTTCCAATATCCTTCATCGCCTCTGTAGCCTTATATATCGTTTGTGTGTTGCTGGTATATTCAGACTCCATCAAATAGGCTTTTTTCTTCACCCCGAGAACCATGGTTGCACCAGCTCCATCACCTACTCCCCAAAGAGTAATTCTAAAATCTGGTCCCACTGCAAGCCTTTTGTCATCTGTTAATACCAAATTGTTTAATAGAACCTTTTTTATTTCATGCTTTCTCTCTTTTGAATCATTCATTTTGCCGCCGCCTTTTTTATTGTGATATTTCCATTATCATCCGAAACTGCAACAAGCTTTATTTCTTGCTGAAGGGTTTCATTTTTTAAAACCAGTTCCAGCTGTTCCTGGTCAGCCAAATGATTTACACGATAGTAATGACTGCCGTTATCATCCATGCCTGGTGTCACAGTATAATCATCCTCAGGTACTTCTTTACCTTCAAAGGCTGCATTATACAACGACCACTCTCCTCCATTTGGAAGATATACATAGTTTTCTTTGATGTAGTAAGGCTCGTCTGTGTCTTCTGCTCCAAGTATTCCCTCTGATACCCTTTCATCAACCTGAACCAGCTTGGCCACAAAGCCTTTTTCTCCAGCAGCCACCACCACATCTAAATATAGGGTGGCTACTGGGTAATCAAGTTCGTTAATTCTTCTTACTTTTGTAAGCTTTATTGTTTCATAGCCAGATTTTACAGGAGCAATTGTTATGGTCAGCTTAGCATCACTTGAAGCTTTCACCTTATACTCAATTGGAGAATCCTCTAACTCCTGGTATTCCCATGGAACATCTGCAGACTTAGAGCCATCTACTGTGATTTTTAGTCCCCCATCCTTTAACTCCTTTGACTTAACAGGATAGCCTTCATCATAGTAGGTTTTAGGAGTTGCCTGATCTGTAATTAATAACACAGCAATCACTATCAGAGCTAATACTCCTACTCCAATCAGTATTAATTTCTCCTTTCCAATCTGTTTCAACATATTTTTCTCCTAACCTATCTCCTTGATAATATTATGGATCTGTTGGGTCGGTACCACCGCTACTTGGGTCAGTACCTCCACCACTTGGGTCGGTGCCTCCACCGCTTGGATCAGTACCTCCACCGCTTGGATCAGTACCTCCACCACTTGGGTCCGTGCCGCCACCGCTTGGATCGGTGCCTCCACCACTTGGGTCGGTACCACCGCTACTTGGATCGGTACCTCCGCCACTTGGGGTTGTGCCGCCAGAGCTTCCACTATTATTATTCTTCTTTTGTTCCTGAATAAGCTCCTCGTTATTCTTCTTAAGCTGCTCCACAACATTATTAAGATTTCCTGTATCCTTTGGATAAACAGTAAGTGTAATCACATCAATAATGGAAGGATTAGCCTTTGAAGCCACTTCAATATTGTAGGTCTGTGGATCACCTGTGGTATTGTCAGGCCCTAACAGATAGAAGCCTGTTCCTGTAAGCTCCTTAATTACCGCTCCGGTCATTTCTGTCTTTGTGCCATTAACAACCCAATAAGCCTTTGCAGTAAATCCTGTTCCATCTGCAACAGTAACAGTCACGTTGACCTTTTCACCGCTCTTCATTACAGCACCAGCCTGATGATTTGATACAGTCTGGGCTGCATTATTATTGATTGAGAAGTAAGTGGTCATTACTACTTCCTTAATAAATATTGTTCCACCAGCGGCCTGAGTAAATACTTGATTTACAGCTCTGTTAAACATGGCATCTCCCAAACCAAGGCTTCCGCTTATATTGCTAATAGCCCAGTTTGCATTGCCGCTTTCGTCGTAAGGAAGAATTTGTATAGATAATAATTCCTTACATTCTGGCAGGAAGAGTCTAACCCTTGTATCCGAACCAGTCTTAAAGATATGCTCTCCTCCCTGAATGTATTGCTTAATATCTCCAATTGTCCTGTTTCTGGTAGCACCTGCCTGGTCGTAGTAATTGAATATCATCTGAACTGGTGCCTGAGTACCACTTTCGCCTGTGGCCACTGCTCCAGTTGTTGTAAAGATAATATCTAGAGGATTTAATGCACGGTCCCCTATCATTCCCTGAGCAGAAACCTGTTTTTCTATAATCGAATTGGTTATAGCATAAGGCACTAAAACACCACCTTCGGATACATCTCCAATGCTATAAACACCAAGTCTAGTTAAATCATTTGAAACTAATTCACCTGTAGCCTCATCCTTTGTCTTTGATGAATAGCTATTGTTTGTAATTACTGCACCTTCAATTGTCGCCTCTATGCCACCAAAGCTACCGATTCTGTAGCCGGTAATTTCTGTAACGTAAGGAATATTGAAGGTTACCTCAGCCATCATGCCAGGATATATTTTGCCAATTCCCACATCTGTTAAATAAACATATGGTGAATAGTATTCCTGTGCTCCACTATCAAGAGAAGAACGATATTTGAATGCAACTGCTATATCATTTTCCTCTGAGAACAAGTGAGATTCTTGTGTAGCTGCACCAAAGGACAAATAGGCCACCTGCTCACGAGGCTCCGCCGCACTAGTGAAGTTGTTTGGTTTTACAGTGACACCAAATAATGCAGATGAGTTATTAAAGCTTAAATAATAATTATTTACAACAACACCATCTCTTACCTGCTGCACTACCGCAGAATCAAAGCCCATTCGCTCATTATTACAGCTTACTGTAAGGCTATTTAAGGTTGCCATGCCAGAGGCTCTAACTCCCGAAGCCATATAACAAGCTTTCTCTGTTCCACTGGACATAGGAACAAAGGAACCTCTCATTTGCTGTGGCTTAGAGAAGGTCATAGCATACTGAACTGCGTAATTAACTGGAGTTCCAGCAATATCTCTTGAACTAGCTGTAGGATAAAGATAAATGTTTAAGGTATCCTCTTCGCCATCAGGAATACGAGTAACAGGAGATACCCATGAATCATCCTCTGACCATACCAACTGATTTTCAGTGAAATCAATTTTTAAGGTCTCCAGCTCTCCAGCTGGAAGGAACATTGACAGCTTGTTCTTATCTGTTTCCATCTTACAGATTGGTTGTGTCTGTAAATCTCTGTAATATTCGTTGTCAGCTGTCAGCTGAACAGGACCATCGTTGATGACCTGAGATATGGCCACATCTCCAATAACCCATTGAGCTGGCTTGTTGTTTCGACTCATGGCAAGAAGGGTCATACTCTTAATTGTCTGCAGATTCGGAATTGCAGGAAGAATAAATCGGTCTGTGTGATTTGGTCGAAGCATCCACTCTGGGTCCGAAACTGTGGTCATATTCTTATAATATTTTGCTGAAGAATCATTAGGATCTGTAGGAGCTTCGAAGGATATGGCGGTCTTGTCCATGTACATTGCCATACGCTTTATAACATCAAAAGTTATTGTCTGAGGCTGACCACTAGTATCCAAATAAACAAGCTCGCAGCTAACAGAACCCTCTACCTGCTTGTAGTCCTCCATCTCCCAAGGAAGGGTCATAATCTCGCATAAAAGATTTACTACATGACGCTGGGCAGAAACTGTATAGCGGCTTGCCAACTCAGACATCATTCTGCCCTCTCTACCCTTAATTGAAGAATTCTCAGCTTCATCATGGTAGTCAATTCCAATCCAGCCAACATTGTCAATAATGTACTGCATTGCAGCTCCACCATTTGAATCCTCTGTGACTGTGATTTGAGAAATATTTAATTTATCAAAAATTTCACTATCTGAAGAAATATCCTCTGGAATAATTCGAATTCCAGTTAATACGCCATAATCTCTGTTTACAGAAATAGTGAAATTCTCATTTACACCTGCTCTAAAACCATCAGCTGACAATTGCTGATTAGCAAGTACTACTGCCGAATTACCATTCTTAAACATCAATTGGAAGAAGAACTGGTTTGTAGAACCCGAATCTCCATTCTCATTTGAAACATCAGAATCTTCTGCAACACTAACTGTTACATCATAGGTCTTTTGACTTTTAACAAAGCCAAGATTCATCTGTGTCTGCTCGTAGGTCATTGAGTATCGCATTGAAGAATAATCTAATTCCTCACCTGCAGTACCTCTTCCAGTTTTCACATTCCAATCCATGCTATCATTTGCATTAAACAAATGCGTGATTCCAAGTGGGAATGGTGGAATGTCAGATTTTTCCATTGTTCTGACAATCATAAATGGAGAATTATCACCCTGGGCAGATATTGGACGAAGATATATTCTTCTAGGGCCAATATTATTTACAAAAGCAACAGACACACCATTTATCTGCCACTCATCTTCACTTTCTCCATCAAGGCTAATCTCAACATTTTCAATGCCTGTAACATCTGGTAGCTCTATTGGAAACTCAATGGTTCCACCTACGTCCGTCTCATAATAATATGCAAAGTTACCCTTAGGATCTGTAATAGATGGCCAATAGCCTAATAGCTCCTGGACTTCTTTCTTTGCATCAAATTTAGCTGTCTTTTGAGAAACACCACCAGCTGTAGAATAAGTTAATCTCACAGAAACACTATTCTTTGTAGCTGCATTTTCCATAGTGTCTGTATGAAGACGAATCATGAAATTGCCATAGGCTTGAGCAGCTATAAGTGGGTCTTGAGTATTGTATTTCTTCATTCCCACCTTCTCACTGGTATTACCATTTATACGCATACCATTCTTATTTTGAACGGTATAATACATAAATGGTGCTGGCTCTGAAAAGCTAAAGGCTGTCGTTAGCGCTTGATATTCTTTTCCTGTCTGACTATCAACACCATTATTAATGTTGGACATACGACAGGTTCCTTTATAAAGGGACATGCCTGACAAGAATAATGCATCCGAATCAAGTGCGCTAATCACCTCGGCTGAAATCTCACTTGTTGGTCGAATACCGCCTTCTTTTTCTATGGCTTGTCTTGCTGTTGTTCCTGCATATAGCTTTGAAGTTACAATAGAATCGAACTCGGGAAGACATGCTGTAAAGGCAATAGTATCTCCACGTTGGCATAGTCCAGCTGTTTGTACGTTATCACCTAGCTGCTTGCTCTGCCCCACCACCGACAGCAATACCGGCATGGTAACATTTCTTGTCCAACCATTTTTATCCTTATATTCTATTTGAACTGCCAAATCCTCGACCAAACCATTGGCTGGATCCAAGTCACTGGCAGAATTTTTTATTAATGTTTCAAGACCTGAATCTTTCTTATCTAATACGTCTATACGAATTGAGTAAAGATCATCGAAAGGAGAGTCTGTTTCCTTCTGATCTGAAGCCTTTACTTCCTTGAGTCCAAAGTACGCTGAATCTTCTCCACCTATACTGAGCAAAGTATCTCCATTTGCCGTAAGGGTAAGTGTACCCTTTTTCTTACTTTCTAGTTCAGCAATCTTCTTTTTACCGATTCCAAAGAAATACTTTCCTGAATAGAATCCATATTCACCGTATCCGGCGAAGGATGTTACCTGGCTGACAGACATACCTTGGACTGTCCAAGAACCTCCAGCCATAAACACATCTATACTTTCAACTGAAGCTAGGCCAAATTCTGACTTAAATAAATATTCGTCTACAGACCATACGCTAAGAGGGACTGGGCCTGATGGTTCATTTATTTCATAGCCCATACTTCTGAGAATCTCGTGGCGCTTTGTTACTGTTCCGTTCTCTCCACCCTTAGCTGCCATGTAGTCATAGCTCACCTTATAGGCATCCAGGTGAGGGAAGATGTATTTTGTACGCCTACTACCATATGTATCAATATATCGCACAGCAAAATAGTGAACAGTCTCTCCAGGCTTAATACCTGTGGCAACGGTCAAGGTATAGAGATTATCTTCTGCAGGATTTGATTTTGTTTCTGAAATCATTTCCTCCACGGAAGGAGCAGGAAGAGTTGGGTCAGAGCTACCGTTTAAGGTAGGTGTTTCCCAAGTGATAGTCTGAATTATATTTTCATCACTTCCTGTACCAGCTTCGTTTTCTTCCGTACTTCCTGGTTCATTATTTCCTGCTTCATCTTCTGAATTGACATTATTTTCCCCATTCATGAAAATATCATTAAGACTTGGCTGTCCCTCCGGAGAATCCTGATTAGTATTATTTGTAGGGGTTTCATTATTTTCTTCAGCATAGACCTTAGACATTGGAAGAGAACATGCCAACAAGACTATTGCAACGGTAGTTGCCAATAGTCTCTTAAATGGACTTCTCTTTAATTTGTCTGTAAACCCCTTATAACTCATAGATAAAATCTAACTCCCCAACAGAACCTTGCTACTTAAAATTCAAGATTGTGGCAAAGCCAGTCATTTCAAAAACTTCCATTACATAATCAGACACATTGCTTGCTGAAAGTTCCCCCCCATTGCCTCTGACCTTCAAATAGAGTCGTTTGATAACACGAAGTCCAGCACTGGAAACATACTTTAAATCCTTCATGTTCAAAGTAATATTAGTAAATCTGTCTGCCTGTTTTAGGAATAACTCCTCTGCTGCTGCCGAATTGGAAGCTTCCAATTTTCCTGAGAGAATTAACTCTCCTTCCTCTCCACGGTCAACTAATTTAACATCCATAGCTACGCTCCTATTCTTTTCCTTTTGGCCTTAACATACGCTGCTAAGTCCTCCACAGAAATCTCCAGTGTATCTGCTTCGATTTCCTCCATACGCTCTTCTATATCCATGCTGTTATATGACTTAAGCTGCTCGTCCAATAGCGACATTAAATCGAAGCTGAAGCTATCATCCTCATCATCTTCTTCATTTTCTTCATCACCTTCATCAAGCTCTTCTTGCTCTTCCACAGGCTCTGGTACTGTGAATTCCTCTTCTACTTCCTCTGGAATCTCTTCAGTTATTTCTTCTGGCTCTTCTTCTGGTACAGCTTCTTCAACTTCTTCTGGCTCTTCCACAGGCTCTTCTTCAGCTTCTTCTGGTACATAATTTGGAGCCTCTCTTAGTTCTGGTGCTTCAAGAGCAGGTGTTATCTTAGCTAATTCTGTCTCAAATTCTCTTCTTACCTCTGCTCTTATAAGATCCACAATATCTGCGATGTTTAATGAAATACCTTCAGGCTGCGAAGATGGTTGCACTGGTTCTGATAAATCTTCCGGAATCTCATCAGGTATTGAAATATCCTCTATTTCTGGTAATTCTTCAAGCTCATCTTCTTCCTTGGCCTGCTTAGCAGCCATGAGAGTTTCAAGAGCTGATGTAACTTTTTCTTCAGGTTCTGGATTCCATAGCTTATCTGCTTCTTCTGCAGTAATTTCCTCGAAGGTTACTGCTGAGCGTTTCTCGTCCTCGATTATCTTTTCAACATTTCTTGCCAGTTCTTTTTCTCTGGTATTCTCCTCGTGAACCTCACGACTATTTCCAATATAATTTTCCCAGTTTTCGTCACCGCCCCTTCCTGTAAAGTAACGGCTGACATAACCTGGCTTTTCAAACATTGATACCAGTGTGTCTGGAACTGCCACCTTAAAGAAAGAACGACTTGTTGGGCTCATAATTGTAAAGGCATGGCCTCTAGGTGCAGTAAGAATCTGCTCCTGTTCCATTTCATTAATACCACCTGCCTTGTCATAAAGCTTTACTAAATCATCCATATCATTTGGTGCTAACCCAAAGATAAAGCTGTACTGACAGGCGTTTATGATAGCAGTAGATTTACGAGCAATTTCTTCGCTTCCAACGAAGTCCTTCACGTTCTGAGTGATAACGATTTGCATACCGTTATACTTTCGAATTCGTTTTGCAAGCTGGAACATAAAGTCCAAAGCAATTGGGAATTTGGAATCGATAAATACGTGAGCCTCGTCAATAACTACAACGATTTTTCTATTTAATCCGTATTTACGATTATAATCACGGTTCTTAATAATCTCGTTATCAATGTATTTCAAAACCAGAAGCATCTGGGCATTGGCGATGGTTTGGTTTCGATTTGCCAACAAGGACTGGAAGTTAAAAACTGTAAAGTTTTCATCTGTGGTTATGGTAGATGGACCATTCCAAATATTGGAATTTCTACCTCCTGTAGAAAACTTTGAAACATAGTTAATTAGGGTCTGCAGCATAGTTCGTAAATACGGATTATCCGTTCTTTGGAACTCTGCTAAAACTACGTCATACAAATCGTCAAATACTGGATAATCCATTGGTCCAAGGCCACCTAGAGGTGTCTCTGGAATTATACCTTTATTGGCATAGGTCCTCTCTACCAAAGAATTCAAGTATTCAAGAGACTCTTTATCAATATCCGGCAATATCTGTCGGAAGAACTCTTCCAAGAACTGAAGGTGTGTGGCAAAGCTTCCACCAACTGCCTCATCACCAGCTTCATCATCCTCAAGGGCTGTAATAATATGGAACGGATTGAGTCTACCCTGGGAAGCATTTCCCACGTTAATTACCTTGCCGTGAAGATTTTCTGCCAACTCCATGTACTCGTTTTCTGGATCAAGTATGAAAATCTTTGCATCCTCGGAAGCCATATTCACAAGAATAGACTTTGTTCCATAGGATTTACCTGCACCAGATTTACCGATGATAACCATGTTGGAATTTACACGTTCTGCATCTCGCTTGAAGAAGTCAATAAATACAGGTACCCCATCATGCTCACCAAGACGCATACCACCCTCATCAGAGATGTTTGCGTATACCCATGGATACATTGCTGCAATTGTGTTGGCTGGAATTCCTCGTCCTTCTTTCACAAAAGGGTCATAGGCTGAGACCTGTGAGCCTATAAAGGTCTGCAATTGAACGAAGTCCATAGGGTTTAAGCGCATTCCCGCTTCATGCCAATTTCTAGTTAGAGTCTTCTTCATGTCAGCTATGACAGGAAGTACAGAATCCTTTACAAATTCACCGTCTGTTCCCTCTGCAGTCTTTACGGAATCGTACATTGAAATATAGATATTCACAGTGAGCAATGCCTCGTTGTCCTGCTGTAAGGTAACAAGAAGCTCACTTAGGGTTTCAATATGCTCTTCCAATTCAAGTAATTTTGAATCAGTGCTGGTGGTTGAATACTGACCTCTCAGTTCTGCCAAGGACCTATCAATAGCCTTTACTGAAGCGGCTCTATCCATAGGAGTACATTTCACCACTACCTTAGTGCCAGGAATAGACATAACACCAGCCAGCCAAGCATCCCCCACTGTGGAAGGGAAGGTAGAAACACGAAGCTGATGAGTTATAATTTTATTTATTGCTACATTCCTTGTAGTAAATCGGAGACTCTCTGGCATAGCCCAGCTGATATAATCCTCTGGGTCAAGCTTATCAATATCACGCTCCTCAAAATCCACGCTATTTGTGTATTTCAAAAAAACGCAAAGCTCCTTATTTTCAGTCAATCGACGGACAGGAAGCTCTCCTGCTGCAAGCTCTGTAAGAGCCATCTCTGTTTCAATTAAAAGCTGTCGCTTGTCACTGTTGAAAAGGGCAATATAATAAAATGGCTGAACCACCTTGTTGTCATAACAAATATCTCTAAGGGCATTGATTCTATCGTACTGAATCTCAACTCTGGCCTGAAGCTCCTCCTCTGATAGAAGGCCGCTTTCATAAGAAGCCCTAAGAGCATCCAGCTTGTCATACTCCTTATCGAGATAATCCTCATAAATTGTAGGACGCTCGATTTTTATGATATTGAAGGCGTAATCATCCCTCAACGCTCTAAGAATCTTTCCAAAATGATCTTCAATGGATGCATTTCTTCTATAGACGCTAAAGAAGCGGAACTCAATCGGGCTAATCTCGATGATAGTTCCGTAGTATTTTCCGTCATATTCAATAAACCCATCTGACACACCTGTAAATGGGATTACATCTTCGATGAAGTTTTCTTCTTTTTCTTCCTTGGCCTCCTGTTTTCGCTTTTTATTATTCTCAGATCTTTTGGCTCTTGCCTTCCAAACCTGGTTCTTCTCCTCATCAGTGGAAGCTTTACTTTTAAGAATCTTTTTTTCTTCCTTAAAAAGCTTCTTTTCTTCCTTACGACGCTCCTTTGATGTCAAATCAGAAAGAGGATCTTCCTTCAGCTTCTCTTCAAGCTCCTGTAGATAAAGCTCCTTTTCAGTTCCAAGAGCTCGCGCCAGCATATGCTTGTCATCATATACTCTGAAAAATCTCCTTGGGAAAGAAAGATACTTCAGACAATGAATCAACAACCTATAAGTAGGTTCCTCATCTAATCTAAATAAAAGGATTCCAGTTATACCAAGGATTACCAAGGCAATATATAAGCGTCCAGGAATAGAAGAAAGGCCAACAAGAGTCACTAAAGCTAAGGCAATGACTGTAACAGCAACATCGCCAAGAGTTATTCCTTTGAATAATTCAATTTTTACTTTAGTCTTTCCTGGTATAAGTCTCATATGTTAACCTGTCTTCTTCCTGAAAATCTCAAAGTAAATTCAAACCAATTTAAACATCACGTTGTGGTGGTGGAATAGCCGCCTCTTTATTGCTTCCTGCTCCACCGGAACCGCCGCCAGCTCCTCCAGCTGGACCTTTTCCAGGCCCTCCGCCTTTTTTATATGCTTCAGCGCCGGCCTTTACACCTCTAGCTGTAAACTTTGCCAAAGCACCTGCAGATTTTATAACAGTACCAAGTGCACCACCCGTTTTCGCATCCTGTGGATTTGCCTTGCCCTGTAAAAGATTTGATAATTTCTTTCCACCAATAGCTTTTAAAGGCATTGAATTCACAAAACCACCGGCTGTTGATGCAACTCTTCCTGCAAAGCTTCCTTTTAGGTAACCTGACATATCACCTGAAGCTACAGACTGCCAACCTGCATTGTCTGCCAAGATACCAGTGAGAATACCATTAGCCTTTGAAATAGCTTCAATACCTGCATAAATCAATACAACACGACCAACCATATCTATGATTATGTTCTGAGAAATCTGAAGTCCAGGATCCAGTATGATTGGAAGGAACAACAAATATATTCTCATGGAAATAACAGTAGCAAATACAGAAAAACTCTGTACTATAAAGGCTGTGGTCCACTGCTTAACCTTGCCTCCATCATCCAGCGGTAGAACTGCAAAAACTGGAGGAGCAATTACATATAAGAATAAAAGGTTAAATATTCTCGCCACACAAGTAACAATTATAAGTGCCATATTCAGCGCCAATACGCCACCAGCAATATAGACAACTATGTAATTTGTCTTGTGTAAGGCGATATCAAAATCCTTATTTACTTGATCTATATCGTATACGTTCTTCGAGCCACGATAATATGGTGCACGAACCGGGTCTGTCAATGAAGGATGTTCGTTGTAGGTATCATTTTTAGCGGCACCAGTAATGCCATTACCCATAGTTCCTATCAAAAACATTACCCTGCCCATATTAACCTTGTCACCACTATAATCCTCAATTCTGTCATAGGACTGAAGCACTGGTATTGAAGAATTCTGCCGTATTATCTCCATTGCACTATAGATGGAATTCGCAATACCTTCATTGTAAACATCCACTGGTACTTCCTTGTTGTAATTAGCTGCATTTGCTATTTCCTGTATAATAGACTGCCAGGTTGGTATAATGTTGTTATTCTCATCCTTGGTCTCGTAATAGAACTTGAATACCCCCTGGTCTGCAAGATAACCTATATCTCCACGGATTTCGTTGTAACAGGCATTGATGTTGTATCTGTTTTTATAAGATGGATTTAGGGAATAATTGCCAATGGTATTAAGTATACGTGCCATGGCTGCGTATTCTTCATCTGTAAAATCAATATGGTCGTTTCCATTACTTAAGTCTTCTGCATGGTCAAAAATGAAAACTACAGACTGCATCAAAACATTTGTAGCAGTGATGATTACATTCATTCCAGCATTCAAGCAAATAATCAGCAATATACTTTTGAATAAATTAGTAAGAATCTGTCCATAGGACATCTTTACCTTCTCATTGCTGTCAAAACTCTTTCTAATTACAGAAATGAGGGCAAAAACAAATGCCATTACAATTCCAATTGCCGCCATTCCAAGATAGACTCCTGACACAGCTCCGTTTTTAAAGAAAATATTAATCAGGTAATTTTCGGGTGAGCCGAAATTGGTCTTGTAAATAACCTTAGTGGTTCCAGTGAAAACGTCCATAAGCTCCTGAATCCAGTCCAAGGCCATACAAATAGCAATTTCCAGGTAATAAAACAACCTATATATAAAGTTGTATAGGATGTAATTCCATCCTTCTTCAATCCAATCCATAGGGTTAAGACTCATATTAACGCACCCTCAATCTTTTTCTGGAAACATACATATATACTCCGGCTGCAACAACAACAGATAATGCAAGAGCTACAAAAATACCACCTTGCATATTCAGATACATTCGGATTGTAAAACCCTTCGTAACTGTATTTCCTGCATCATCAGAAACAGTAACTTCATATTTTCCAACAGAGCGAAGCTTTCCATTTGCTGGGGCTGTCACATCCTCATCATTAAATCGAATATTTACAGTGTCACCCGCCTGCAAGCCTTCAATAGTAACAGGGCCATCGGCTTTTCCATTTTTCACACCTTTGAATTCCACCTCAGGAGGAGTATGATCAATTTCAACTTTCAAGCTGTAGTTAATTTCACTAGCACTACAACGGTAGGAAACATCGTATCTTCCCTCTTTGGAGAAATCTATGGTTCTGCTATAATTCAGTCCCTGCTTTACATCATCTATAGAAATACTTTGAATCACAAACCCCTCCGGTAGTATGTAGGAGGTAAGCATTCCTGTCTTCTTTCCAACTATGTCAAAGGACAAAGCCTGTTTTTTTGTATCAACACCGGTCACTACAATAGAATAACTTCCAATATCTTTTATATTTCCATAATCGGGCTTTGATACCACTTCGCCATTACGATATAATTTTGCATCCATATCTGACGGTATTGTCACTGCCACTGGGTCGGTGACAACCATACCATTCGCAACAGTGGAGGTGATTATTCCTTCGTAGCCTGCAACGGTGTAACTAAAAGTGTGGGCTGTTCTGTCGTAAGTGCTACCATCCGGCAGCTTAACGGCTGGCACATTTGAGGCCTGGGACTCCTGCTGCACAGGGGCACCATTGTAAGGATTAACCGTACCCTCATAATCCATATTCACTTCCGGAGATACCAGCATTGTTGCCATAATGGGGAACACTGCCAGATAACCAAGTAGTGACATTCTTTTGCTCCTTTTATCTTATAGTCCCACTTCTTTATTAAGAACCAAGCACAATCTCATTTCTGGCATCCAAATCATAATAAACATCATCTGCACGGAACATATGGGATCTAATCTCTCCTAAATCCATCTGTCCAATTTGATAGTATGGGCACTTATAGCTTGGTGTATATTTTGTCTTTAACGGATAATTACCAAAGGTTACAATGATAGCATTTCCTGTGGATTCCTTATTGTTGAGCATCTGCAGCTCCGAAGGATAAATAAGAGGTCTCACCTGCGTCTGTGCTGAAAGGCTAAGGTCTCCTTCCTTGGCACCGATACTTGCAGAGGTTGAGGTTGTCTTTACCGTCATGTTTCCGCAAAGCTTTGAGAACTCCTCACAGGTACCAATATCGTTGGAACCAATAAACATCTTCATACCACAGTTTGACTTAACAATATCAGCTACCTCATTTCCGTATACATTTGATAGCTGTGAATATGACTGAACTACCATGTTGAACCAAATCTTTCGGCTTCGACCTACGGTAATCATTTTGTCAAACTTCTCAATTTTTGGCATATTACCAAACTCATCTAGAATGAAATAAACATTTCTAGGAAGAGATAAATCCTCTCTAGCTGACGCAACCTTGATTAATGCCTTGTACATACAAAGTATGAACACTGCTGCAAGGCCATGTCTTGTGTCCTTCTCATCAGGTATCTTCATAAACAAAGCTGTTGGCTTGTCTGCAAAGGATGCTGCATCCACATCTGTAGCGCTTGTTAAACCACATAATCCACGATCGTTAAACATATTAAGCTTATCGAAGGTAATTGACATATAGCTGGACATGGTCTGCTCAGCTGCCGAAAGCACCTGACGCGAAAGGGTGTATGCCTGAGAAAGAGTGTTTCGACCTTCGAAGTACTCCTTTAGGGTAGCAAAGTTATTTTCCGAATTTGTCAGGGCCTTGTTTATGTTGAAGAAATTAAACTTGTCCTTGGTCATACCAAGTCGTTCATCCTCTGAATCCTCAAGCATTGCAAGACAGGTAGCCATAATGATAGAGCGGGCGCCCTTTTCCCACAACGGATCTTTTGCATTCTCAATAGGAACGATAACAGATATCAGGTCATTTAAATCCTCGTACATCTCATCATATATCTGCTGTCGCTTTACCATTACATCATCTAAAGCATGGGATGGATCTGCATAAGCATTTCCGTTCCATTCACACCAAAGCTCGCCTGGTTCGGCAGGTCCATCTAGCTGCTTTAAATCAGGATAATCTGCCATGTCATCCTTATGGGCCACTATTCCCTCGCCTGCATGAACATATTCCTGATACATATCATAAATATCACCTAAAGGATTCCAGCGGCTAGAAGAATAGGTATCTCTTAAATCAAGAAGAAGTACCTCATAGCCTCTCTCCTGAAGGTACTTTGAGTGAAGGGAGAAAAGCTCGCCCTTAGGATCTGTCATAATCATTGACGAGCCGCAATTGGTAGCCGCCAAAAGCTGAATCATTGGATTTATAAAGGTGGTTGTTTTACCACTACCAGTTGCACCAATAATTAAAGAATGGGCTCCAGATAAAAAATTCACTTGAAGATGATTTTTCTTATCCAGAACCGCACGCACTGGAATTCCATCTTTTTTCACATCCTTCAAGGCAGAATACTCCGCCCCTGGAAAATAGGAATCCCTCTCTTTATCAGTTAAGAAACGGCTGTTTTCCAAGGAACCTCTTACCACCTCAGCCTGGCCATCCTTTCCAAGTAAATCCTTGTTGTTCTTGAAAAGATGGTTCATATTGTTGCCTGTAAGAAGGTAAACAACTCCTCCAATAACATCCGCCAAAATTCCAATAACCCATGTTCTTGAATCAAAAAGATACATAGGATTTATCTGAAAGCCATTTCCAGATTTAAAGTTTCTTAGGCTGTTGATATAATCTCCAAAGCTTCGAAGGCCGAAGCCTACCGCTCCTGCAAAGAAAAGCAAAAGCAGGATTGTCACAAGAATTCTTTTGAAGTTTATCGGACCAATAATTCGCTTAAGAAAATCTTTCATAGCTCTAATATTCCAAAGTTAATTAGACCTTCTTTTATGAAGGTGTTCTGCCAATCAGAACTTGGATCACTAACATTCCCCTCAGTTCCACTAGCTGTATAAATAGATGGGGTATGCTCTAATGTTGTAGGCCAATTGATTATGGTAATACCACCAATAAAATCTTTGTCAGCGGTCTGTATATAACCCAAATCTAATAAGCTATCTGTGTTTCCAGACATAAGAGCTTCATTGTTGTCGCTTAGTTGATTTACGATAGTATCCCAATTCTTCTGCCATAGACAGGTATATATATGTCCATTTCCACGGTTTTCAATAACAGAAGAATCACCTAATTCAAGGCTTCCACAACAAAGTAATCCATAGTTAATAAGTGTGGAACTATTATCCAACCAAAATGGCGCAGACCTTCTCACATTGTCAGTAGCTTGTGAACAATTTAAGCCAGTATAAAGGGCACCACCTTCCTCGATAATTATGTCTCCACCATTACATTTGATTGAACCGCAGCCTTGAGAACTATCTGCTCCCTGGAGGAATGGATAAATATTTCCACCCTTTTGAATAACTATGGTTCCACCGTTGTTAATGATAGTTCCATTGTTTATAAAATCACCACTAACTGAAAGAACACCGCCTTTTTCAATAGTAACAGTATTTCCAGTTGGGTTGATTACACCATTCTGACTCTCTTCGCTTCCTTCCGAATCAACGTATACGCTAGGCGAGATTGAAAGCAATTGCCCCTTAGTTACAGTAAGGTCTCCATTAATAGAAGAAAATCGAAGTTTTTTTCCTATGAACCATTTGAATAGGTTCCAGTCATGGTCCTGTGATCTTGCATGTGCATATCTCTGCCCCTGTGCTACAGTAAGTGTTGGGTCATGGGCGCTTCCTTTGTTATAGAAAACTCTCCAGGCATCACCTAATTTGCTTTTACGACAGGCAAAGGTCCACTCTGCCTTATACTCGCTTCCACGGAAGGAAATGGCACTGTTATCCTCATCACCCCAAGGCTCAATAATATAGTCAAATCCTTCAGGAGCATTCTTGCTTTTTGACATTTTCATATGATATTTGGGAGCATGATTACCGTCTAAACCATGGTTGTCACTATCAGTACCACCGTATTTCACGTAAAGACAGTCTCTGTCATCATCGGTAAAAAAGGTATCCTTGTTGGGCTGAACTTGCGGATCACTATTAATGTCAATACCCTCAGCCCTGTCTGTCAAACGAATATAACAGGTTTTATTTTCTTTTATCCACTTTTTGTCCTTAAACTGGTCTTTATAGACAGGATCTTTGACACCAAATCGATTGGTTACACCGGGAACAGGAGTTGCATCTGGCCCCTCCCAAATATCATCAGGAGCCAAGGCGCCAATGTAGCCATCATAAATACTCATACTTTCTCTAGCCCACACCAGCATTGATAAATACCACTGATCAGTATCAATAGGATAATCCCCACGATAAACTCTGTCCCATCGATACATAACCACTTCGCCAAACACATCATTTAAGAGAGTTGCCCCCTCTTCACTTTCTGTGCTCTCAGGCTCTGTCGAAGCGGGAGTTTCAGCCTGGTCCTCTGTGGCATATACAGGCATGGTTATCCCCCAAAAAGATGATGCTGCTATGGTAGAAATCAATGCATTAACTATTAACTTTTTAGGAACCAGCCTTAATCCCATGTTTTTCTCCTACTATGAGTTTGCGTTCATCCATTCTGTAAGAATAGGTGTTGCTATTCTAAGGGCTACGATTAATACAAAGATTAAAACAAAACCGATAATTGCACTCTTTAAATGCTGCTTAGCCTTCTCTCTGTCCTGAGGCTCCTCTGCTCTTGCATACTTCACACCAAGTAATACACAATATAGTGCACCTACAGCTGCAACTAAAGGAATAGCTGCTGCCAAAATAGAATTAATAAGCTTGATAATAGGATCTGTTACATTGGTAAGATCTACATTTGTCGAAGTGTCAACTTCTTCAGCATATACTGAGAACGGATTAAGCATGATTGCTGTTGCAACTGCTGAAACCTCCATTCCCACCTTTAAACAATTGATTTTAGCTGTGTGTAATCTATTCTTCATACTCATAATACTGGCCCTCCTGTTCCTTTGTTTATTCCCTTTTAAGCCTCAACTGTCTATAAGTAGACAGACTATTCCGACTTTATGTTCTCATTCTAAGAAAACAGGAAACAAAA
Source organism: Pseudobutyrivibrio sp. YE44 (assembly GCF_900104335.1). GTDB lineage: Bacteria > Bacillota > Clostridia > Lachnospirales > Lachnospiraceae > Pseudobutyrivibrio. The sequence goes on along the minus strand of NZ_FMXT01000012.1, from coordinate 21,831 downwards.
CACAATAAAGTACACACATTTATAACAATTGACGCAAAATCTTCACCTTTAGGACACAAAAAAACCATCCTATCCAAAAATACTTGGCTAGGATGGTCTAAAAATCCTTTGTTTATTAAATTTTATAATACTGGTTTACCTTTAGCAGCCTTAGGAACCACATCAGCAAAATTGTGCTTAGCAGAGAAATTAGTTAATGCCTCTGCTGCATTCGTCATCTGTTCTGATATTGGCTTATTCAAGTCGATTGAACTATCTTCAGGTATTTTGAAATTTGCCTCATTTTGTTTTGCAAAGGTTTTAAATTCCTCTGCAAAATTAAGTCTATCTTGACCGTTTTTTGATTTTCCAGCAAACCATTGTCCCTGAATCTTCTTCTGATACCCTTCCGATGCAGTCTGTGCAGCCTTTAAGGTAGAAAGAATCTTGGCTGGTGATGAATCATTTTTAAGCTTTGTAATAGCTCTTAGAGAATCATACATATACATAAAAGCTGGGGAATTCGCTTTTAACAAGGATATTTCTCTGTTATCCCTGTCTATATATACATCATTATCCTCATCCCATTTTGCAGTTTTTTTTGCATCTTTAAGTACTTTTAGTTCGTTGAGCTTTCTTTTTGCAGCTTCTTTCAGTTCAGTAATCTTTATAGTATAGCTGTTAATCTCTTGCATATTACTATTCATTTGCTCAATGCATGCATTGGAATTTGTAACTTTTAAAATAGTATCCTTACTCCGTTCTATTCCATAATCTCGCAAATCAATTGGTGAATCATTAATAGCCTCCTTAAAAATCCTTACCTTTTCTTCACCACTGAGCCCACATTGTTTTGTCTCCATATATTCTTTGGCAAATCTTTGCAGCTCCTCCCTGTTGGCAGGATTCATCTCATCTAATACCTGGGCAGCCTTCTTTGCACCCGCAAGAGTTTGATATACATCTTTACCTTTAAGGGTTTCACGGGCTATTAACTTGCTTAGCTTATAGTCCACACACAAACTTTCGCAATTCTCATTAGGTGCATAGTCTGGGCTATTTCTCATAAGCTCAGCATTAGCCTCTACCAACTGACCAAAAGCAATTCCACTATCAATAAGATTCTTAGCAATTTCCTTTTGAATTTTGAGAATGTCTTGGCTATTCAAATTGGATTCCGTGCCAAGCCCTATGGTATTTAAATAAGTATCGACCTGCCCATCAATGCTGATTTTTGCACTTTTGCCTTCTAACCAACACAGCTTTGCAGCATAATCACCAATATTACCATTTTGTTTTACTTGCCCCCAAAGCTTTGCCAGATATACATCAGGATTCTTTATATCTTTTTCATCTAGAGCATATGGGGAATTATTTTTTACCGCTAATTCATCATCACTAACAAGGGCATTAACCGCTCCATTCAAGCTATAAAACTTTGGATTTATTGCGGTCATACACTTATTTGCAATTTCATTATCCTCCGGATAATCATTAATGAATTTTTTCATTGCCCTGGCTACATATTTTTTTGCCTCAGTAGAGCTGGAATATGTGGTATAGCATTTACTCTTTAATTCATAAAAATCTGCTTTAAATATTTTAAATCTAGTTATGTCATCTTGCTCTGCATTTTTACTGGTGCTATATTCAGCTTCATATTTTTTTATGCCCTCCTCAATAGCACCTATTGCTCCAAGGATTCGCATATCATCTACACCCCAACCCTTTTCTAAGGCTTGAAGCTCTCCTCTAGCAAATCCCACATACAGATTAGCATCCATTGCCTGATCGTTAGTTCTTCCTAATACCTCGTCAAGTGTATTTCTCAAGTTGCTATAATTTCGATTACTTTCTGGAAATGAATTTAATTTCTCACAGGCCTTTATTAATTTAATGTGCTGGTTCTTTAACTGTTCACGACTGTTCTCCCTTGCCAGCAAATTCTTTTTTTCAACTGCGTCGTAAATATCATAGTGGGCAAGAACCTCTCCAACAATCGCATTTTTCAAATCATAAACTGCATCAAAAAAGGGGATTCCTGCTTTAAATCTTTCTTCATCCGACTTGTTCTTTGGGTCTAGTAAGTATTGATCAATTTGTAACAAATCCGACAAATAAAAATTTTTATTAATTGTCCGAAGAATATTGCCTTTAGAGCTATCCATAATATTTGCAATACCCTCATAGTAGGCTTTTACTTTTTTGTTTTTTCTGTTGGCGGACTCCTCTAGCAATGCTTTACTAATAATGGCATTTGCTTGAGCATAGTTATCCCCAGCAGGAATTGTAGCAGGTTGAGTCAAAACATGTTCATTGAAATACTGACCAAGAGTGTTAAACCCATATCTCGCTGCATCTCTTTTATCCAGCCAGTTGTATTTCATTAGATGATCTTCATTATTCCTTTTTCTAGGCATAAATGTACCCCCATAAATAATAATGCTTTGCTTAGATGTTCTTTTGAATAATATTATTGTTTTCAATAATATTGTTATTGCTATTATTCAGTACGTCTTCTTTTTGGACATTTGCATTTTCCTTGGATCTATTCTTGGCTATTTCGGCGTTAATTGCATCCTTATACTTCTCGCTAAATTCTTCGCTGGCATTAATGCGGTCTGGGATCTGCTTTACAAATTGTTTTGGTCTACTGACATTATTACTTATATCCTTGTCAATAGCTGCTATGCGAGACTCAACCTCTGCTGCATGTCCTCCAAAAGTATAGATTTCACTGCATAGTAAGAATGACAGCTCATATCTTATCCTACCATGTTTCCAATACTTCTTCTGTGGACCTTTGGCTACCATATAGTCCTTGCCAGCATCATATACTTCACCCAAGGCATCTAGCATTTCTTTCCTAGATTTTTTTTCTTCTTCGTTCAACTTGGAAATATCTTGTTTTTCAGGTTTTAATAACTCAGCCCAGCCCTTTTCTTTAAACTGCTTTTCAAAACTATCAAGTTTTGTAAGCAATGTGCTGTATTCTGTTGAGTTGCTTGTAAAGCCAGTCTTCGAAGTTGTTTTTAACAGATTATGGATGGCTCGAATTTTATCAATATGCTGTCCTTGAGCTACTCGCAACTCATCCTGATCTTGTTTAAAGGTACCCTTTAGGGCAACCAATTCACGATTCCATATTTGCTTATAACCATTCATATTTGAGTAGATTTCTGTAGTACCTTTTGCTGTGTCAACAAATCCGCCTGATGCTTGTCCCAACAATTGTTTATTTACATTATCCATCATTGCAAGTCTATCAATCTCTTCTAAGAGCTCATGTTTATTTGTAATCCTCTTATATTCTGGTTCTTTTACCTGACCAAGCTTTGCATAATAGTTTTCTTCTTTAATTAGTGCTTCATCATTAGAGTTATCCAGGCTTTCCTCTACCTTAGCCTTTGGCTTTGGTTTTTGACTCTTTCCGATTTTGGCTGCAGACTCTTTTTCTACAGAATCAGACTTTTCCACAGGTTGTACTATTGGCTCTGACTCAACTTTATCCTGTATATTTGCTTCAGCTTTTAGTTCTTCACCATCTAGTACGATTTCTTGAGGTTTCTGTGTAATAAATTTCTTTTCGCTTTCAAGTTCCTTTAAAAAATTAGCAGATTTTTTATCTCTTTCCTGTTTCTTCGCCTCTGAAAGTTTTTTGATAGAATCATCCAGTACGCTTGCTACCTTTCTATTTACCTCTTGAGTCTTTTCATTTATTTTGTTAATCCAAGCGGCTTCGACTTTTTCCGCCTCCAGTAATCCCCTCTCTTTTGTCAATTCTTCTATTCGTGCTCTTAACTTATTTGTAAACATCTTTCCGAAGGATTCTTCTTCCTCTAGAAGAATAAAATCCATTTTCTCTTTGAAGGAACTTTTTTCGACTCCACTCAATAAATTATACTGTGTATTCAATTCACCTTTTTTCTGCTCATAACTACTTTTAGCCTGCTTATACTCTTCATCGTTATTTACATCATTAAGTGCATTTTTTTCTATTTCGTCTTGCTCTGTTTTTGTAGGAATATATGTCTTTTTATCCTTCTGAGATTCCAAAATCATTTCATTCAACTCAGGTTCTACTTTAGCGCATAGTGCGTCCACCATTTCCAAATATTCGCCCTTGGAAATTAGAGTCTGATTTTCTAAAGATAAATACCGCTCATAGGCAATATCCTTTACATGCAAATTCTGCTTCGATTTAAACTCATAGGATTTATAAATCTTTTCTTCAGATTTCAGATTTAACTCTGTTATCATTCCCTGTAAACGAGCTTGGTAGGCATTGATATTAGACATTATCTTGTTATTTGCCTCATCCCCACTTCTAAATAGGGAATCTTCAGTGGATTCCCAGTCCTCTTTTCTTGCTTCTGTGTATTTGTATATTTGACCTAGATAAATCTGAATTTCAGATAGTCCTAGCTTATCAACTCCATCAAGCTTTTTTGAAAGCACTCTGTCTAGTACCTGAATGTCAATTAATTCCTCTTCGTTAAAAATAGGCATACTTTCTACCTCCATAAAATCTGTTTTACTTCCCCATATCAACTATATTTTTATATTATTGTTGCTAATAATATTGTTTGTTTTCTCTTGCTTAGGATTTTTAATCTCATTGTCAATAATCCCATAATCACTGATTACATCAACAACCCCCATTTTTGAAAGTTCTGTAGTTATTAATTGTCCATATTTTTTATTTAGTCTTTTAACTGCTGATGCCTGATCAGGAATTTGTTTTACATAATTGCTAGGTGTAGTGCGTTTATTCTTTATATCATTTGTTATAACTTTAATACGTGCTTCGCATTCTGCGGCATGTCCCCCAAAGGTGTATATCTCGCTGCACAGAAGATAAGTAAGTTCATATCTAGCCTGTCCATGTGCCCAAAATTTTTCTTCAGGACCTTTTGCAACCATGTAATCTTTGCCAGCCCAATAAACATCATGAAGGCTTGTTAGCATTTCAGCTCTTGCCTTTTTTTCCTGATCTGTCAAGTTATTAATGTCTTGTTTTTCAGGCTTTAGAAGTTCAGCCCAGCCCTTTTTCTTGAAATCCTTTTCAAAGGAATCCAACTTGGTTAAAAGGTTTGTGTATGCAGTAGAGTTACCAACTAAACCCGTCTTTTTATTCTTCCTAAGTAGATTGTGTATAGCTTGTATTTTTTCAATATGATGATTTTTTCCAACTTGAAAAGTCTTTCGTTCTCGTGAAAAAGTTTGTTCACAAGCGAGCAGTTCTCTTCCACATATATATCTGTATGATTTAATGTTTTTAGCTCTGACTACTGTATTAGCATCACCTACAAAACCAGATGCGCTACCTCTTCCTTCTATCTCAGCCTTCTTTTTTATCACTTTTAATAATTCTTCATTTGTAGTTATAGTTTTGTCTTTAACATTATCAATATTTATTTTTCTTCTGCTTTCTAAATCCTTTGTATATTGGTAGTAATTCTCATTTGTCGTTCCCTTTGGAAATACAATATCCTTTGACTTTGAATTATTACCTTTGCTATCCGGTTGTATTTCATTTGGGATTACATTATTAGAATCTGTTTTATTTCTATTTCTTCTAGTCGATTTCTTAAGGCCGGATTTTATTGGTTTCTCCTGCTCAACCTTTTTTACCTTTTCGGGCTCATTATTAAGTATTGCCTTCTCGTTTTCTACCTCCTGTAGAAAAGGTTTAGCATATTCGTCTCTCTTAGCTCTTCTATCTTTTAAGCCTTGTTCCAACGCTGCCTTAAGAACAGTCTCTGCCTTTTTTTCACGAGCATTAATTTCTTTCTCAATCCTATTTGCCCATTCTTGCTCAACAAGCATACTCTCATTATTCTCTTTAAGAAGCTCATCCAATATTTCTTTTTTCTTCCTTGTCCATATTTCTGGTTTGTCCTTCTTGTCTGCCTTTAAATACTCAGGATCCTCTTTTGCTTGGGATGAAGCCATATTTTTTAAATTATTTTCTATAGATAAAAGCTTTTTACCTTTTTCTACACTTTGTTTTCGTATATAGTCATTCAAGTCTGGTTCTAATTCATCACGAATTTTATCTATCATTCGACTTAAATCCACATCTGAAACTAGAACACGATCATCTTTATTTACAATAAATGCATCATAAGAAATATTTAAAAGATTATGATTGTCCATTTGTATATTTTCCATAACAGCATTATTTAGATTTAAATAATTTACATATTTTTCTTCCTTCGCTTGCCAACTTGTATATTCAAAGTCAAAATGGTATTCATCTGTTTTAGCATAAGACTCCATCATCTTAAGATTCTTTTGCTCTAAAATTCCTTCAAGAAGAACCCTCTGAGCATCTAGTTTGGATATAACCTCATATTTTTCTTCTTTATTTTCTTTGATGGCATCAAGTGTAGCATTCCAATCTTCCGCTCTAGTCTCGGTATACCTGTAAATTTGGCCTAAATATACCTGTACATCCTTCAACGACACTTTATTGTCAGCCTTTTCAAGCCTTTTTGAAATGGCATTATTCAACGCTTGGATATTAAATAAATCTTCTTTGTTAAATACAGGCATACTTATCTCTCCTTCTTTTAATGGCATATGTTAGTCCTATCTTTTTTTAATTTCAAAGGTAATGTTCTAGAAAAATATAATTAGCTACATTATATTATCCACTTGAAATGTTATAAATCTGTGTATTATATTGAGTTTTCGCCTTGATTTTTTTAGAATTAGGGCATAAAGAGCCATTGTTGTTTTCGAAAGCAGAAAAAAATGGATAAAAAAAATAATGAAGCTTACTCCATAAAATATCAAAATAGGATTATCACCGTTCCAGAGGGAATGACCATTCTTAAGGAAGGGGAAATAAGCCTTGATATGTACAAAATATTAGATGGTCATGTAGAAATGTATACAGGCTATGGCACAAATAATGAAGTTCTAATTGGTGTACTTGGACCGGGTGCCTGTTTTGGAGAATATGGTCTGCTTCTCAGTAAACCAGCAATTTATACAATCATTGCGTATTCTAATGTCAAAATATTGCGAGTAACAGAAGGTTATCTTGAAGATTTTGTTAAGGATAATCACGAAAGCATAATTTTCATAATGAAAAACATGGCAAACCTCCTGACCCAGATGCAACATAATATCGTCCAGCTAAGTCATGAGTTAGAAATTGCCAATCAAGGTGGAGCCACCGAGCACGAGCGAATATACAATCAGACTATGAAGGCTCTAAAAAGCTCCTCTCCTTCATCTGCAAACGAAAAAGATGATGATGTTATTATCCTTCAAAAAAATGATTTGCTTCGACAATACGTATCTAATAGTTATCACTTCCTTGGCAGGGATAAAAATAAGCCGTAGTGAAATTAATCACTACGGCTTTGTTTTTGCCTTTTAATCTTTCCTTTAGACAACTATTACGTCTTATTCTTAGGCAATTTCTTCGTTCTTAGTCTTAAGCAACTCTTTATCAATAAGTTCTTGCTCATGTAAAGCCTGAATATCCTCAAGTGCAGAAAGCATTGGCTTTACATCCTGATGAAGGATAGCTCGCTGTACATAGTTGTGGGTGATTTTCATAACAGTACCGCTTAAGGCGATAACACCAATAAGGTTTGGAATTGCCATCATGCCGTTAAGTGTATCTGAAATATCCCACGCTAGTGTTAAGTCCATTGTAGCACCTACAACAATAAATGCAACAAAGATAATCTGATAGAACTTCACCTTTCCTCTACCGAAAAGATACTCGAAAGCCTTGCTACCATACTGGCTCCAGCCGAGAGTTGTAGAGAAGGCGAAAAGCAAAATTGCAATTGCGATGAAAGCATAACCAAACTGGCCAAATACTGTAGAGAAAGCCTCTGCTACAAGTGCAGTTGAAACCTGGCTGGAAATAACCTCTCCTGTGTTCAAATCTACAAGTCCACTTGAAAGAACTACGAAAGCTGTGATTGAACAAACGATGATTGTATCAGCGAATACCTCGAAGATACCCCACATACCCTGAACTACAGGCTCTCTAACATTTGAGCTTGAATGAACCATAACCGAAGAACCAAGACCTGCCTCGTTTGAGAAAACGCCTCGCTTCATTCCCCATTGAACAGCCATGGCAACACCTGAACCAACCATACCGCCGCCAACAGCACGCATTCCAAAGGCACCCTTGAAGATGGCTGTGAAAACTGCTCCTGCCTGATCAATGTGAACGATACAAACAATAATTGCGCAAACCATATAAATAACTGCCATAAATGGCACAAGCTTTTCTGTAACCGATGCGATTCTCTTTAATCCACCAACAATAACAAGGGCTCCAAGAATCATAAGGAAGATACCAGTGAAGAGGGCTGGAACTCCAAAAGCTGAGTTTACGTTTACAGCGATAGAATTAACCTGACCCATATTACCGATTCCAAAGGAGGCAATAACACAGAAAATACTGAATAATGAGGCAAGTGTTGCTCCAATGTGTCTGAAGCCCTTCTTAGAACCAAGACCATCTCTCAGATAGTACATGGCACCGCCGCACCACTCGTTCTTTTCATTTCTTCTACGATAATAAATACCAAGTACGTTCTCAGAGAAGTTTGTCATCATTCCAAAGAATGCAACAATCCACATCCAGAAGATGGCACCAGGACCACCAGATGCAATAGCTGCTGCCACACCAGCGATGTTACCTGTTCCGATTGTAGCTGCAAGTGCTGTGCAAAGACTCTGGAACTGAGAAATCTGAGTATCCTCTTTACCTGTGTGAGCTGTAACATGAGAATCCTTGAAGATACCACCGATGGTATTCTTTATCCAATGCTTGATGTGAGTGACCTGGAAAAATCTGGTAAGGCAGGTCATTAAGATACCTGTTCCAACCAAAAGAATGAGCATAGGTAATCCCCATACAAATCCATTCACCGCACCGTTAATCTGTTCTACTTTTGATAAAAACTCTGTCATACATATCCCCTTTGTTGCAATTTCTAGTTCACGGGAGATTAACCGGTTCTCCCTAAATTTAGTTTTAGTCTTGCTACTTTGTTCTGTCCCATTAGCTCAGGTTCTACGGCTTTCCACGGACATTTGTCGTTGTCAGCAAGACACCTTGGGGATATTTTAACGCTTTACCTTGTTAAAGTAAAGCGTTTTTTTTTGAAATCTAGTTTAACCTTTTAAGGGTTATTAGCACCATATTTTTCTTAGAAGGAGTTCAAGATTCCCTGTATTCCTTCTTCCTTTAATTGTGTCTTATAATAGGTAAGCTCGTCGGAAATTAGTTCATCTATGACCTTCATTCCAAGAAGCTCTACCGGCGCCTTATCATCGGTCATGGTATGATTTCCCGGCTTGTACTTTTTCAAGCCTTCCTGTGATAGGGACATCATATAGAAAAGATCAGAATCCTTTTCCTTCTCTATTGCCTGACCAAGATTTGTGGTTATATCATCGTTGAAGCTGGCATAAAGGATTCGATTGGTGCATCCTAAAACCTCTGCTGTATATATATTAGGAAAGACACTGGCGATTGTATCCGCCAGATACTCATTTATATTTCCTGGAGAATTGCTTCGCATGTTAAGGTTTACAACCATCACGCCATCCTCCTCAAGATGGTCTGCAACCAACTGGAAAAACTCCTGGGAAGACATTTGAAATGGGATGGTAATATCCTGATAAGCATCCACTAGAATCACATCATATTTATCATCTACGGCATTCAAGTATGCGCGGCCATCATAGGTCACAACTGGTATATCCTCTGAAAGACCAAAGTACTCTGTGGCAAGCTTTGTAATCTTCTCATCTATCTCCACACCGGTAATATCAAGATTCTCATAATATCTATCACACTGGGTGGCGAAGGTGCCGCTTCCATTTCCAAGAATCAAAATTTTAAGTGGATTATCCTTATCTCTAGATTCTACATTTGAATCTGCCATAGGAAGAGCAGCCATGGCATAGTCGTAGTAAAGCCCCGTTGGGCCCTTGTCCTTTTGATATACTGACTGGACTCCAAAGAGCACATTTGTGGAAAGAATCACCTGATTGCCTTCCTCATGCACCTGAAGATAATTGTAAATAGACTCTCCCTCGTAGGTTAAATCTGTCTGCCAAAATGCAAAGCTATTGCTATGACCAAGAAGGCAGCAGACAAGAAATAGCACTATGCTAACAGGAACCCTCTTGGCCTTTGAGAAATTTATTTTCGAGCTAACAAAATATACGATACAGAGTATCAGCAAAATTCCTGCAAAAATAAGGAAGGTAATGGCAGTCCCCACAGCAGGAATGCTGATAAAGGTTGGAACAAAGGTACCGATGATGCTTCCAATTGTGTTGCTAGCATTAAGCTTTCCCACAACACTTCCACTATCATCCAGACTATCCACAGAAAACTTCACCAGGGATGGTGTCACTGTACCCAACAAAAATAACGGAAATACGAATATCACCATACAGGCAACAAAACCTGCTATAACTAAGAAATTCGTATTTACGGTAAAAACTATTAGTCCTGATATTACCAGAATAACGTATTTACCCACCACTGGAATTGCAGCAATCCATAACGCTGCAATGATTATTCGCTTATAAAGCTTGTCTGGATTTGGATCCTTATCCGCCATTCGTCCACCATACAGATTCCCAAGAGCCATGGCTATCATAATTGTTCCGATGATGATGGTCCAAACTATCTGAGATGAACTAAAATAAGGCGCCAGCAACCTGCTTGCACCTAACTCAACCGCCATAACAGACATTCCGGCAAAAAATTCTGTGAGATAAAGATATAGCTTGTTTCTAAGTATCGGCCTGTCCATTTTATTATTCCCCCTACTATTAAATAATCTGTCTTAAAACTAATGTGACTGTTCTATCTTTTGAATTACTCTGGTTTGTGCATTTCTCTGATTTAAGCATTTCTCTGGTTTATGCATTTCTCTGGGTTGTGCATTTCTCTGGGTTGTGCATTTCTTTCCCCTGTGCATTACTCTTGCTTGTGGGAATGCTTAATAACCTTAATCACATATTGGATAATGGCAACAATCGGCACTACAAGAATTAACCCTACAATTCCAAAGAAAAATCCTGCAACCATCATGGCAATAAACATCCACACGCCAGATATTCCAAAACTATCCCCAAACAATTTAGGCTTAATAAATAGGCCGTCTATAGTTTGAAGAACCACCGTAAATCCTAAAAACCACAAAGCCAACTTTATATCAAAGAAGGCTAACACAACTCCACTTATTATGCCTCCCACAACTGGACCAATACTTGGTACAAGATTGGTTATTCCCATAAAAATTGAGATTAGTACTTTCAAGGGCATATCCATGTATAGCATAAAAATAAAGTTGATTACACCTATGATGGCTCCATCAATAATGGAGCATTTTAGGTATTTTAGTATGATTCCAAGTATGTTTTTTATATGAGTGACTATTTTATCTTTATTCATCTTTTTTATTTTCTTTGAGTCATTAAGCAGTTTTCTTGTTCTATTGATTTCATGATTTGATGATTTCATAGTCTAATGATTTCATACACTATTGATTCCAAAGTCTGCTTTCTTTAGAAATATTTATATCTGCTCCTAAGTATACTAAATTCAAGCTTTATTGCATAGTTGTGTTAGTTTAAAAGGGGGATGGTGCTTGCGGTCTGTTGATATGTATTACATTGACATATATAATTATTCGTGTAATTAGCTGCAAGAGAGGAACACTATACTATGAACAAAAAAATAATTATGTGCTTGATGCTGAGCTTATGTTTAACAGCATGTGGCAAAACATCTACAACTATAAATAACTCTGCTACATCGGAGGGTGAAGCTTCAATTACTGACGGTTCCACCACTGACTTAGAGCAATTCAGAACAGACTACATTGGTGACAACACTAAAGTAGTTGGAATCGCATCAAATCAGACATATCCAGAGGGCTACAGCTACGACAGCATTGAGCTTCAAACTGAAGAGCAGCCTTACGAACTTAAGGTGTTTTTGAAACAGGATGACAGCGCCAAAACCTTATACAACGAATTGGACGAAAATGCCAAGGAAGCCTTCGATCTTATCGGGAATATGGACATGCTCACCTATATGATTGGAGACGACACTATCGTTGCTCAGTACACCAAGGATGAAAAGGGCCAGGTTCAGCCATCGCCTTTTAACTATAGCTCTGTAATCGACAGAATTGTCTCCGATTATGCTAATCAAGATAAGGAACCATTAGACTGGAGCAATGCTGATGAGATTAACGAGAATTCAGATGCGTTGGTTAAGATTGCAGATGATTCCACTGGAAGATACAACCTCTACGGCGTAATCAGTAAAGAAGAAGGCACCTATGGTTTTATCTTAAATGATAATCAGTATAGCGATGACAAAAATATGAATCACGCTTATGTGCGCTGGTATTATTCTGGAAAGGATGATGTAAAGCCATCCTTTGAGTGGAAGGGTGACACTCTTTATCTTAGCTACCAGGAGCCTGATGGGGATAGCTACAAAGATGTGACAGCAGAAATTCTCTGTGGATTTGAAACTGGACATATGGAGCTTATGCCTGAAGAGTAAGTGAGAATACTTTTGGTTTAAAGCTTTTCAGAGAATATTATAACTATATCTGAGAGTTATACTGAACTTTTTTCTGAGTTAATAACTGCCATATCTATGAATTATATTAAGCTTTTTCTTAGTTTAAAACTGCTATATCTATGAATCATATTAAGCTTTTTCTGAGTTTAAAATAGCCTACTTCTTATTGCTGAAGTAGGCTGTTTTATTTGTGATTGTTTTGATTTTCTATTTTATAATTTAGAGGTTATTCTGCTCTACATTACACAGCTAGAGCCTCTAACCTCCATATCATTATCCTTAACATATCTGGCATTGAACTCCATATTAATCTCTCTGAGCTCCTTCTTGCCATCAATGTAATCCTGATACATTTCAGCCAATCCAGCCATACAGCCGTCACAGTTAGCCTCTATGTTTCCAAGGGACTCCTTTACAATCTGTTCTCTTTCTTCTTTTGTGGTATCTTTAATTAAATATGACATAATAAATCCTTTCTACCACTATATTCTAAGGCCTGGAGCTCTATTTTTCAACAGAGAGCTGAACACCTAATTCTGTTCATCATCTTTGGTGCTATGCTTACTCTACCAACCCACCATGGAAAACACATTCATATATTTCGGTGCCCCTAAGACTTATTATTTCTTTTCCTTGGAACCACTCAAAGTCTCCTTCTATCTCACAATGATAGCTGTAGTCTCCATTTGAATAATCGTCTGGGCCACGGAAGGGTTTATCCTCTGGAACTCTAAGTAATGCCTCCTTTAGGAAATCTCCGCTGAAGCTCTCCCCAGTTACTCTGCCGATATAGTTCATGCTCCAATATGGATTTCCCTTAATCCAAAGGGCTTCCTCTCCGGCAAATTTGCCTGTACCAAGATATGTATCATAGTACATGTAATCTCCATCTTTATAAATCAAGTCATGTGACTTCTCTCTTGATGGAGCTGTCTCTGCACCCTTTCCTGCATAAGTTGCCTGTTTTGCTTTGATTAGAAATTCTACTAATTCTTTGTCCATCTTTAATCCTTCTCAAAAATTACTATATCCATTTTGTCATTGATATTTATAATTGTACCTGTTTGGTGATATCCCATCTTTTCATATAGATGCAGATTTCCTGGCTCCTGAAGAATTGTCCCCAAACTCCAGTTATTAGCACCATGTATGTCCTCTGCAGCTTTTATAGCAGCACTGGCATACCCATTGTTTCTGTACTCCGGCATAATCCAAATAGGCGAAATCTTTTTGGGACTGTCATCCTTATTGTCCACTATTCTTATAGCTCCAACATTTTCACCCTCAGCAGAAATATAATAATAAGTGGTCCATGGCTGCTCAAACCTTGCCATTACTTTTTCAAAGCTTTCAGCCCCTGGGCTAGTAGCATAAGCACGATATTTATCCAAAAGTCCTGAAAAGCCATCTATCTGCATTTGCCATATGTCGTGCATATCATCTTTTGTTGCTTTTATCAAAGTTATATCTGCCATGCTTTTCTCCTAATGGTTCTTAAAACTTTAGGTTCTATGATTATTCTGATTAAATCAACTTACTCGCTTGCACTTATCACTGTAAATAAATATATTTTTACGGTAAACCACTGCTTATTCTCAACATGTTCCGTAGCCGCTTTTCTTACTTTAAAGCTCTTTACGGAATAAATCCCATATTCCTATATTTTTTCCGTAGTATTTTGTGATGTATCCTATAATGCTCTTATATTGGCTACGGAAAAATCTATCTTATTCTGGTGTTCTTCCGTAAAATGCCTCTTCTTTCAAAGAATTTTGACTGTTTTACCAAAACTGACTACGGAAGAAATGCCATAATCATGTCCCTGTTCCGTAAAACACCTCAATTTAAGAATTTAATCCAACGGATCCTAAAGAATACAAAAGGAAAATTTAATTCAAACTAGCCTCAAGCCCCTAATGATAAAAATAACAACAATAGCATAAGGAATTCAAAGGTAACAAAGTCACTATAGCACAAAAAATACAATGATAAACAAAGCCACTATAGCACAAAGAATACAATGATAAACAAAGCCACTATAGCACAAGGAATACAATGATAAACAAAGCCACCATAGCACAAAGTATTCATTGGCAACAAAGCCACCACAGCACAAAGTATTCATTAGCAACAACGCCACCATAGCACAAGAGATTCAAAATAATATTTATAGAATAAACAGCAGCGCAATCAGTGGATATGCTTTTCGGTAATCTCTGTTTGTGAAAAGATAGGCTGCACCAAATAGCACTCCTGAGAGTCCTGTAAAGATTCCAGCCAAAACACTTCCCTTTGATAGTATGTGGCCAAGTCCCCATGTAAGTCCAAGGATAATTCCACCATATGGAATCTTTTCATTCTTAAACCACTTTTCACAGGCTAACTGACCGTAGATAATAACAAGGGAAATCAAAAAGCTTTCTGCCAAATAATAAATATATTGGAATATAAATTTAACTGCCCCAAGCCTCTGCCATTCAAGGGAAACCTTAAAGCCACCCCAATCTAAATACTGTGCAAAGGTGATAACCGCAATACTGACTAGAATAGCAACATACTGCCATCCCTTTAGTTTTGTTCTCTGCTCCCAGATATCAAAACCAGTGGATTTCTTTGCATAGCGAATAACTAAGATGCCAGCAACCACCCACAATGCAATAGTGATTAGCCAATGAGTTATATTCTGTGAAACAGTAAACTCAGCATATGTAAGCCCCATTTTTTCTTCAATAAATACAAGTATCAATTCAATCATAAAAGCTGCACATGCATAAAGCGAACACCATAAAAAATCAAATCCAGTTACTTTCTTTTCATTCATTTTCATTAATCCCCCTAAAGCATTTAATTATTATTCTACTATATATGATTTTTGAGTAAAAAAATAGTATTAAGCCATTTTTTCTGAGAATTTCTACTGATAGAAGAAAAACGTATCAGAAGCAATCTACATGTCAAAATTCTTTTTTATTTTATGCAAAAGATAATCCCGTACTTTTTTCTTATAAAAATAAGAATCTTCAAAAAAATAAAGCCATATATGAATTGCACCATAATGCTATATTTTCCAACCAAAAATAAGTGCAGATATCAGAGTTAATTACTCTCTAACAACTACACTTTTATGGTACTAAAAATGGAGCCACCAATGTAGCTCCATCAATCCTACTTACAATATGCTTTTATGGCTTCAAATGCAAAGGCTCCAGTGCCTGCACCGCCTGCCTTGTCAATGTTTTCTGTAAACTCACCACCGCTGGCGTATGCCTGTCCAAGTCCAAGAAGAATATTGTTATCACATTTGTAGAAATGTTCAGTGATGTACTCCTGGATTTCTTTAACTATACTCTGTGCAGCGGCAGAATCTGGAGACTCATTTTTAACCTCACCAAGCTTTACAAATAGCTGCATAAATTCTGCCCAAAGTTGCTTCTCGTCTTCCTTTGTTCTGCCAGCAGACTTCTTCTCAAAATCCTTGTAGGCAGCGGTGTTGCCCCACTCTTCCTTTGCTTTCTTTGCATATTCCTCAATTTTACTATTATCAAATACTGAAAAGTCCATTTTCCTTCCTCCTGTTGTTTTAATCTCACGGGCGAAAGATATTAGGTTTTCTAGGTGCTCCTTCTTCAAGGTTAAAAGCTCTATCTGTTGATCCAGTGCTTTTTCCTTGTCAAAGTCGGGATTATCAACTATGTCCTTAATCTCTTTCAGTGGAAACTCCAGCTCTCTGAACAATAAAATCTGCTGCAATCTTTCCATTGCTGTATCGTCATACAGTCTATAACCAGATTCTGTATACTCTGCCGGCTTCAAAAGACCAATCTGATCATAGTATTGCAGGGTGCGTATACTCACTCCCGCTAGTTTGCTAACTTCATTTACTGTCATCATCACTGCCATTCCCTCCGTGTGATTTTAATATAAAGTATGACGTAACGTTAGAGTCAAGAAAAAATTTAAGAGGTTTTTCAACCTCTTAAATCCTAGTTCTGAAACTTTAAATATCCCACTAAAACCAACTCTTTACTGTGGCGATTTCTCCAATATATCCGGCATCATCATTTGGTGTTTCAAGAATAAATGGAAGATTTTGGGTAACTGGATGCTGTGCAATTCGCTTCATTGCTTCCATGCCAATGTAGCCCTGTCCAAGCTTCTCATGACGGTCCTTTGCAGCTCCGCATTCATTTTTACTATCGTTGAAATGGATAGCCTTTAGCCTATCAAGACCGATAATCTTATCGAACTGAGTCAGCACCCCGTCGAAATCATTTACTATGTCGTAGCCTCCATCCCAGATGTGACAAGTATCGAGACATACACCGAGCTTCTCATTTAACTCTACGCGGTCGATAATTTCTCTAAGTTCTTCAAAAGTCTTGCCAACCTCAGAGCCTTTTCCAGCCATTGTTTCAAGAAGCACTGTGGTGTGCATATCAGCCCAAAGTGACTGGTTCAATCCATCTGCAATCTGCTGAATTCCAACCTCAGCTCCCTGTCCTGTGTGAGAACCTGGGTGAAAATTGTAGTATTGATTTGGAACCTGCTCCATTCTCTGCAAATCCTGCTTAAGCATATCAAGACCATTTGCTCTGGTCTCTGGCTTTGCTGAGCAGAGGTTCATAGTATAGCTGGCATGGGCTACCAGCTTTCCAAACTTTTCCTTTTCTAAAATAGCCTGAAGCTTTTCCACATCTGCTTTTTCAATATCCTTAGCTTTTCCACCTCTTGGATTTCTTGTAAACCAAGCAAAGGTGCTACCGCCAAAATCAGTCATTTGGCGTCCCATTGCCTCATATCCATTTGTCACTGACAGGTGACAGCCTATGTATATCATTTTCTAAAACTCCTCTTCAATTTCTGCTATGGCGCACTTGCCGCAAAGCTGTCCAACAAACTCTTCCATATAGAAGAACTCTCCGTCGAAATAAGAATCAAAATCCTTTATAGCCCCTGACAAAGTAAAGGCTTTGCCACAATCCTTGCATTTTCTCATGACAGACATGGCCACATTATCATCCTCGACTTCATAGTCATCATGCTCCATGTCGCCTTCTTCATAGCCTTCCAAAGTGTGGTTTGCTAAATAATCATCTGATGGCTTAAGCTCTCCATCTATCTCTGAAAAAAATCCCATATTGTTACTCCATTTTATTATACTCATTGAATTTGGCCACTAGACAAATTTGAATATTTAGACTGATAAAAGATTAGCCTCACATCTAAATCATACCATCATTTTCTTATAAATGACTCATCTCTGTCAGGCATAGAATCATCAGAAACATATCTTTCAACAGTCATATGAAGGTCATACTTTTCTCTGAGCTCCGTTATTTTCCCCATCATAGGAGATGCATGATGAACATCTATGGATTCCTGATTCTTCCAGCTATCAATTAAAAGAATAGTCTCTGGATCATCTAAGGCAACATAATATTCATAGCGGAGATTTCCACTTTCATTTCTGATAGCTTCAACAGTTCCACTGCTAATCATCTCCTCTGCAAATTTCTTTGCAGCTCCATTTGCACCTTTGTATCTTAAATTTACTGTAATACTCATATTTTTATCCCTCTATCACTCCACACATGAAACTTCAATATATCGCTCTGGTCCATATTCACCATTCGGATTCCAAAGGCAACCAATCTAGAACTTTCTTAATCTGACTGTCCCAGAAGTCCCAATCGTGACCATAATCATCCTCGTCCCAAGTTACCTCAATGCCTTTCTCCTGTAGGAAATCTCTGAAAGCAACATTTGCTGGCATTAAGTCATCCTGTGTTCCACAGGCCATGTAAAATTTTGGAATAGGACGCTTCTCTGAAAGCATCTCTTCCACAGCCACACAAGGGTTCTTGTTGGTCTTCGAAGCTTCTGCAATGTTATCAAACAGACCAATATTTGCTTCCTCTGAGGTATCCTCAAAAATATGCACTGCCGAAGACAGACCTGCAACATGACTGAAATTATTCGAATATACGATACCATTTCGAAGTGCACCAAATCCACCCATTGAAAGACCTGCTATAAAGGTATCCTCACGTTTATCCGAAAGTGGAAACATTCGTCTGGTTACTTCCACAAGTTCTTCGCCAATAAAAGTTCCATAATCATTCCAAGGTGTTCTTGAATTGAAGTAAAAAGCATTATCTCCAGATGGCATTACCACCGCTAGGTTCTTTTCCTCAGCCCACTTCTGGATTCGGGTCTGGCTTATCCAATCGTTATAATTTCCTAAAAGACCATGCAAGAGATAAAGAGTTTTGTACTTGCGCTCTTTTCCATTTAAGTATCGATTAGTGTCAGCATCAAAACGATCCACAGGAAGTATCACATTAACCGGTACTTCTCTGAATAAAGCTTTTGATAAATAATTTACTTGTATTAAGGCCATTTTCGTTCCCTTTCTTTAAGCATATATATCTTTATATCACTTTATTATCTTCTGAATCTGCTTCTCTGTAGCTATAGGGTAAATATCTCTAATATGATTTGCAATAGCCTCCTTTGAAGCAGACGGTTCTTCATTATATCTGCGCCTTACATAATCGTAGCCAAAGAGGTTTTCTGGTGTTGCATATATGGCGATTGGCCAGCCATAGGCTTCGCCCTGCTTATTCTTGCGCTGACGGAAATCCTTTACTGTAAGATATGTCTTCATCTGTAAATCCGTGATGGTTCCATCAAAGCCCTTCTCTCCACCTTTTCCAAAGCCTGCCAGCTTTTTGATTTCATTAGAATAGAGCTCTTCATTCTCTTCAAACAAATCCATAATCTTTTTCTGTCTGCGAGAAGCCTTACCATCCTCCCAAAGGGCATCAAAATCATACCCATCACGTCTATAATTTGCAAAATAAGGAAGCCATTCTCTAGAAATAAAACCAGCCTTCTTATCAAAGAATTTGCCATAGGCAATCTCTCCTCGGCGGGCAATTATCTCTCGCCACTCCCATGGATCCACCCCTTGGTCTCCGCTCCACCAATATTCAGGAACGGTTCTTTCCTCTAAAGAAAATCCAGGAATCTCATTCTTGAATAATGGTAAAAAGCCTATCTCATTAATATATGCAATTGCATCATCTACTGTGTGAAGACACTCTGGGTCATCCCACTCTACCCCATACATTATCCAAGTTCCGTTTTCGTTTGGCATGGTTTTCTTCTCCTATTTTACATGGTTTTCTTAGGACAACTATGCTAGCCACCTAAGTATTGTATCAATTGCCAACTCATGATTACCAATCTGGCAATGCTGCTCTCCACCTTCTATTGCTGAAAAACAGCGTGCTTTCATAGTTTTAGCATTAATAATTCTTTTTCGACATCTCTCAAATTGACAGAGAGGTATGTAGTGATCTTTTTCGCCGGCCATTAGCAAAACATCTTGATCAATCTTTTCGTATAAACCGTTTAGATTATGCTCTTGAAGTGCCATATACATGTCATAAATAGATTCTGTTCCAGTGATAAACTGTCCCTGGGCAAGCATCCAATCTGCCAATACACTTCTTTTGGCAATTCTCTTTAATAATAGATTTACCTTAGTCCTGTCGCCTTCTTTTATAAGCTTGCGAACATACCAGCGAATTGGCCTTGGAAAAATATTAGTCATAACTTCATAGCCATCATCCATGGCATCATAGGCTACAATTTTCGTCACTCGCTTTTCAAAAGCTGCTGTCCTTAGGGCGAAATATCCTCCCCAGGATATTCCTACCATGGCACAAGCTTTGACTTCAAAAAAATCTAAAACTGCAGCAACTGGTTCTTCAAAGCTTGCTTCAAAATATAAATGCTGTCTAACACAATCTCCCTGCCCTGGGCCCTCCATCAAGATTACCTCATAACCCTGCTGGACAAATTTATGGACCTGAAGCACAAACTCTTCAATAAAAGAATCATAGCCGCCACAAACTAGAACTGTTTGCTTATACTGACTTGGAGTCATTCGGATGCACATCATAAAGCCATTTTTATATGGAACTTCAAATGTTTTGTAATTTATTCTGTACTGTTCGAAAGCCGTTTTAAATTCTTTTATGCACTTGTCATATAGTGGTGACTTTCTTGGATCATCCTGCTTCAGAAAGAATTCTGCCATCCTATCATAATAGGCAGCATGCATGTATCTGTTATTATTAATAGCAATATCAGATAATTCTGTCCATGCTTTATACCACTCATCTAAGGTTGAAACCTTTGCTAATCGTGCTGTAACCAATCGCTCATCACAGGCGTCCGAGCCATAAGTTAACACTCTGTTAATTTGAAAGTTAAATTGCTTAATTTTATTTACAGTTTTATATCTTTTCAAGTCCTTCATTGTTCGCCTCACTGTATCTCTTTCTATTTGTAATATGCTAAATTGTTATCTCGATTTGATTTCCCTCAACACCAACAATACAGCTTTCATAATAGCCATCCCCTGTGGTACGAGGTCCACTGACAACTTCAAATCCATCTTCTTTTAATGTGTTTGTCAGCTCGTCCACCTTTTCTTTGCTACCAACTGAAAATGCAATATGAATCAATCCTGTTCTGTTAAGTGGCTTTTCCATATCATTCAGCCCAGGCTTATTCATTATTTCAAGTCTGGCCCCAGCCTCAAAGGTGATAAAGTAGGATCTGAAATCAGTATTCTTGTTGTGGTATCCATCATTGGATTTTCCGCCGAGGTATTTAATGAAAAAATCCCTGGTAGCCTCAAGGTTGTTTACATACATTGCAATGTGTTCTATTTTCATTGTAATGTCCTCCTTTAATACCTCAATTACGGACTTTTCTCTTTTAACCGCCCAAAATGCCGTAAGCTATTTTCTTACATTGATCTGAATTACGGTAATGTTCCTTATTCTCAAGCTTTTTTCCGTAGTCATTTCTCTTATTTGCACTAGTCAACTAAAAGTAGACACGATTTCTAATTTTTCGTCATTCATTTTAGGCATAGTACTCCCGGTATTGTTTTGGAGTCAGGTAGTTTAAAGAGTAAGCAGGGCGTTCCTCATTGAAGAACACGATATAATTAGCTATTTCTTCAGCTATATTTTCTGTGCTTGTAAGATGTAGATCCATGAACATTTCTGCTTTCATCCATCCATTTATTGCCTCCATCGCTGCATTATCTGTAGGTGTTCCAGCACGGGACATTGAATGAACGATGTTGTACAAAGGTAAAAGTTCATTAAAACTTTTAGACGAATAAACTGAACCTTGATCAGTATGCAGAATCATTTCCATAT
>NZ_FMXT01000018.1 GCF_900104335.1 Pseudobutyrivibrio sp. YE44 | reverse complement strand
GGTCAAGAGTTCGAATCTCTCCGTCTCCACTAGGATTATTAAATCCCAAAATATTCCTCAATAGCTCAGTTGGTAGAGCACTCGGCTGTTAACCGAGTTGTCGTAGGTTCGAGTCCTACTTGGGGAGCTAGACAACGTAGGCGTTGTCAGTTTGGCTCCGTGGTCAAGCGGTTAAGACATCGCCCTTTCACGGCGGTAACACGGGTTCGATTCCCGTCGGAGTCATTTGCCTAAAGGCAATACTTAGTAATATGCCGATGTGGCTCAATTGGCAGAGCAGCTGATTTGTAATCAGCAGGTTATCGGTTCGAGTCCGATCATCGGCTTTCAAAATTTAACACATATGCAGAGGTATCGAAGTGGTCATAACGAGGCGGTCTTGAAAACCGTTTGTCCGCAAGGGCGCGTGGGTTCGAATCCCACCCTCTGCGTTTTGGCCTCATGGCTCAGTTGGTTAGAGCGCCGCCCTGTCACGGCGGAGGTCGAGGGTTCAAGTCCCTCTGGGGTCGTTACCAGATTGGTTGTTATGGGATCTTAGCTCAGCTGGGAGAGCATCTGCCTTACAAGCAGAGGGTCACAGGTTCGAGCCCTGTAGGTCCCATTAATATCGGGGTGTGGCTCAGTTTGGCTAGAGCACCTGGTTTGGGACCAGGGGGTCGCAGGTTCGAATCCTGTCACCCCGACTTAACTTAATATGCGGGTGTGGTTCAATGGTAGAACATCAGCCTTCCAAGCTGAATACGTGGGTTCGATTCCCATCACCCGCTCTTTGCATTGGCAATTTACAGTTTAATAATTTGCGCGATTAGCTCAGCTGGCAGAGCACCTGACTCTTAATCAGGGTGTCCAGGGTTCGAACCCCTGATCGCGCATTATTTTTTTAGGGGTGGTTTCCCGAGTGGCCAAAGGGGACAGACTGTAAATCTGCTGCTAATTGCTTCGGTGGTTCGAATCCACCACCACCCACTTTATTATTATGGCGAGATAGCTCAGTTGGCTAGAGCACGCGGTTCATACCCGCGGTGTCGAGGGTTCGAATCCCCCTCTCGCTATTACTAGCCCAGATAGCTCAGTTGGTAGAGCAGAGGACTGAAAATCCTCGTGTCGTTGGTTCGATTCCGACTCTGGGCATCATCTTCAAGTTTGTAAATATGTGTGTGTAGCTCAGCTGGATAGAGCACTTGGCTACGGACCAAGGTGTCGGGAGTTCGAATCTTCTCACGCACGCTAGAAAACACTGAATCATCATCGATTCAGTGTTTTTTGTTATAATGAAATTATATCGATAATAAGTGGAAGGTGATGTCATGTCATTATACGCAATTGGAGATTTACATTTACATTTTCAATCAGAGCTTAAGGCGAGAAATCAAATTGAAGACAAAGTATGGCAAAATCATGAGCTGATATTCAAGGAGAATTGTTGCAGTCTGATGACGGATGAGGACACCCTTGTGCTTGTTGGAGATCACAGCTGGGGAAAAAATCTCACAGAATGTAAGAAAGACTTAGAGTACATAATTGCTTTGCCAGGTCGCAAGATTCTTCTTCGAGGAAATCACGATATGTTTTGGGATGCCAAGAAGACAAATCAACTGAATAACGCTTTTGACGGAAAGCTTTTGTTTCTGCAGAATAATTATTACTCATATGAAGACTATGCTCTGGTCGGAACAAAGGGATATACCTTTGAAGGACCATTTTATGTAGATAGATATGGAAATATTCAAGGGTGGGATGAAAAGGAAGCGGAACATGCCGAAAAACTTGTAAAAAGAGAATCTGAGAGATTAGTGTCTTCTTTTGAAGCTGCTAAAGCGGATGGTTATAAGAAATTTATAATGTTTTTACATTATCCGCCAACTAACATCCTTCAGACTAATAGCATCTTTACTAAAATTGCAGAGCAGTACGGAGTGGAGCAAGTTGTGTATGGACACTGTCATGGTCAGAGCAGATTTCATGATAGTATAGTAGGAAAGAAGCGGAGAATACGGTATTCTCTTGTGTCTGGAGACTTTTTGAGATGGATGCCCCAGATGATTATAAAATAACCAATTCTTCTAGCTTTTTCAGAAAACATTCAGCAAATTTTTTATGCCCTTCAATAGTGAAATGCACACCATCAAAAACCTATAGAAATCAAAAGCTTAATCTGTCCAATATTCTCATTGTCTATGTTATACTAATCATAATGTGGGTAAAAGAGGATTATTCTCTTAAAAGAATACTTAACTAACACTCACGGCTAAATAGGTTTTATGGAGGAAATTAATGAAACTAATTGGAAACATAATTTGGATAATTTGCGGCGGACTGCTTAGTGCTTTGGGCTGGTGGCTGGCAGGAGTTTTATGGTGCATTACAATCATCGGTATTCCTGTAGGGTTACAGTGTTTTAAACTCTCATCTATATCACTTAACCCATTTGGAAAAGATGTTGTGGATGAGGGTGGCACAGTATCGTGCTTATTAAATATAATATGGTTCTTTGTATCAGGACTTGAGCTTGCTATTGGTAATGCACTGATTGGGATAATGCTATGCGTCACAATTATTGGCTTTCCATTTGGAATTCAGTATTTCAAAATTGCAAGTCTGGCCCTTGCACCATTTGGAACAAAAGTTGTCAAGGTTGCGTAAGGTCGATTTAGATGAGAGGACGGATGACTAATAAAAATCTACTCAAAAATAAGTTAATAGTTTTCCTTTTGGCAATATTATGTTGTCTGCTTTGGGGAAGTGCATTTCCAAGCATTAAAATCGGATACGAACTTTTTGAAATTGAAGCTAGTGATAGTATGTCACAGATTTTATTTGCAGGGTTACGCTTCTTTTTAGCGGGTGTTATGGCCATAATATTTGGAAGTTTTTTGCAGAAAAAAATGTTGTTCCCAAAGAAAGATTCATGGAGGATGGTATGGACACTTAGCGTATTTCAAACCATCTTACAGTACTTCTTTTTCTATGTGGGATTGGCGCATGCTTCAGGCGTAAAAGCTTCAATAATAAATGGCATGAGCACTTTTTTTGCTATACTTTTAGCCTGTCTTATAAGGAAGCAGGAAAAACTTACAATAAACAAAATTAGCGGATGCGTTTTGGGTGCCATTGGTGTAATTTTGGTGAGTCTTGCTGGAGGAAATCTTGGAGAGGGATTTGCCGTAAACGGAGAAGGATTTATCCTTATAGCGTCCATCTCTTATGCCATATCATCCGTATTAATTAAGGAATATTCGACAAAAGAAAATCCTGTTACTCTTAGTGGTTATCAATTTATAATAGGCGGTATCGTCATGATATTGGTTGGATATTTCGCAGGTGGAAGATTGCAAATTACGTCTATCACAGGAATACCGCTGATAGTATATATGGCTTTGATTTCCTCAGTTGCGTATTCAATTTGGGGTATATTATTAAAATACAATCCAGTCTCATCGGTGACTATTTATGGATTCACAAATCCAATTTTTGGAGCACTTCTTTCAGCACTTTTTCTGTCTGAATGGAAGAAGATTACTGTCCAATATTTAATCGCATTAGTGTTGGTAAGTGCAGGAATCTATGTAGTAAATAGAGACTAGAAATAGAAAAGCCCGTTTAGGGCTTTTTTTGCGCCTTTTTTATTTTTAAATTAAGGTTAGACATAACTAACTGCAAGTGCTATTATGTAAGCATATTAGAAAAATAAAAAAGGGAGGAAAGAAACAATGGATCTTACTTTTGGTGATGTACAGGAAACAGCACTTATTCCGCTTGCGATAAAAGCGAGTGAGACGGCGAGGGAAAATGCTAGAATAGTTGACTTTAAAGCAAAAGAGATTATTGATGCACTTGGCGTTGATGTTAGTAAGTATGACCCGTTCATGTCTCATGAGGGTGTGGTCGCAAGAACAATATTGTATAGAGATGAGTTAAAAAGACTTATCGAAAAATATCCAGATGCTCTTTGCGTTAATCTTGGATGTGGTTTTGATGATAAGTTTACACAAGTTGATAATGGTCGTATCACATGGTTTGATGTGGATCTTCCTGATCAGATAGAGAAGAGACGCAAAGTATACTCAGACAGGGATAGATGTACAATGCTTGAAGGAAGCGCTCTTGACGGGGAATGGACTAAGCAGCTTCCAAAGCATGATATGAACATCGTAGTTATGGAGGGTGTACTTGAATATTTTTCAAAAGGGCAAGTAAAGACATGTATCAATATGCTTTGTGATAGCTTTGAACATGGATATCTTCTCGCTGAACTTCATTCACCATTCCTTGAAAAGAATGGAAACCATCATGATGCTGTAAAACATACCAATGCTACATTTGGTTGGGGAACAAAATCAGGACTTGAATATTTGGAGCTTGAACCAAGGATGCGCCTTATATCCGAAACAAGCTATAATGAAGAAATGAAGAAGTACTCAATACGCGGGAAGATATTTGCTATCATTGGCAAGAATATTAATAATCGACTAGCTGTATTTGAGTGGTAGAGTTTCAAAGAATCGGCCTAAAAGACCTTCTTTTTCAAGCTCCTCTCAGTAACATTAACAAATATATAGTGACATTATACAGCCAGCTTCCAAGTATTGTTAATCTTAGGATCATAGTACAATCTTACAATTCTCTCTAGCCCAAAGATATGAACCTTGCACTCAAAGATATCTACACTGTTCGATACGTATATACCATCTTTGGTAGTGCGGGTGCCTGTCTTTGGTACAGGCTTAAACGCACTTACTGTATATGTTTCATATTCTCCATTATCATTCATTAGTCGGAAGCGGAGAGGAATGATTGTATTATTGGCTTTGTGGATACATATCACTTCCACTTTGTCATATACTTTCATATTGCCAGTACCTCCTAAGCGCTTCTCGAATATTTGTTCTATATTCGTACAGACAATATACACCCGAACAGGCATTCGAGTCAATCGAACATCCAAAATTCATTAAAATTTTACAATTATCGAAAGGAAGTGCTAAACTTGTATTTAATACTTCAGGAGTAAAGCAGATGTATCTATGCTTATACAGAAGACTACAATATTGAAGAAAGAATGGAATTAATATATGGATTTATTTGCAATTCATCACATCGCTATAATCGTATCTGACTATGAAAAATCAAAGGATTTCTACGTTGATAAGCTTGGGTTTGAAGTAATACGCGAAAACTATAGACCACAAAAAGAAGATTGGAAGCTTGATTTAAAAGTAAACGATACGACAGAGCTTGAGATTTTCGCTCCAAAAAATCCGCCTAAAAGACCGTCTTTTCCAGAAGCTTGTGGACTTAGGCATCTAGCCTTTAAAGTAAACGAAATAGAGAGAGTAGTAGCAGAACTGAATGAACTTGGTATCGAATGCGAACCAATCAGAACTGATGAATTTACAAATAAGAAAATGACTTTCTTTTTCGATCCAGATGGATTACCTTTAGAACTTCATGAATAAAAACGGCATTTTTGGATATTGAAAAATGGATGAATAAAATAAAACCTGTCTACATCGAGGATAACATTCTGATAGAGTTTCCTGCCGGAAGCTCTATATTTTTTATTTAGGGTTAGACATATCTAACTTGTGACGATATAATAAATATAGATAGAAGAGTAGGAGGTGTTTATTATGACGCTTATGCAGATTCTTTCAATACTATTCTTAGCCGGTGCTTTAATTTGGCAGCAATATTATTTACACAAACATAGACATTAAAAAAAGAGGAAATACTGATGACAAAGACAATATTAAAAATTGAAGGTATGATGTGCGGCATGTGTGAAGCCCATGTAAACGATGCAATTCGAAAGGCCCTTCCAGATGCTAAAAAAGTAACGAGTTCGCACACTAAAGGAGAAAGTTCATTTATCTCAGAGCAAATTCCTGATGAAAATAAGCTAGTAGCCGCTATTGGAGAGACAGGATACTCTGTACAATCAATAAGTTCAGAGCCTTATAAGAAGAAATTCTTAGGATTGTTTTAAATACTTTTTGGGGACTTTTTGGGGCATATTAATGGCAGATAGAAAAATCTATGCGTATAATTTAAGTTATATTTGCAAATATGCAATAGATAATTTAAAATAGCTATAGAAACAAATAAAAATGTTATTTGGGAGAATCCATATGAATCAGCATGGCAATGTTAACCCTAAATCCAATATAGATAAACTTGAAGAAATAAAGGCTGAGTTGCCTTCATGCATACATGGATACTTTGATTTTGGATCTCATGATAAGGCTATATTAACTAAGCTTAATTATGCCAGGGATTTATTGTATTTCTTTGAGTATACTGTAAATTTCTTGCCATATTTCCCTGAAAAAGAAACTGCGGAACTTACTATAGATAACCTTAAGTCAATTACGCCAAACGACATCAATAAGTTTGTTACATGGATGAAGGATAAACAGGAATTGTCTGAGCGAACCTGCGCACGTCGCAGATCATCGGTTTCCATAATATATAATTACCTGATTAATACTGAGCGAAAGCTGGACTTTAATCCAGTTACTGGCTCTGAAGGGATTTCCATTGAGCAAAGCGATTTTGTTACCTATTTAAATCTTGATGAGCAGGCAAAGCTTTTAGATTGTATACAGTATGGTACTGGGCTTTCAAAGCGCGAATTGGCTTTCCATGAGAAATATAAGAAACGTGATCTGGCCATCATTTTCCTGTTTTTAGACACTGGACTTCGCATATCCGAATTACAGGCTCTTAATGTTAATGATGTTGTCATCTATGATGATTTTATTAAAGATGAAGCGAACGAATGCTTCGTTCTCACATTAAGAAAAGGTAAAAAAAGAACCGGTAAAACACCTTCAAAGGTTTATTTCTCTGATGAATCCAAAGAATATATACAAGATTATCTTAAATCTAGGGAAATTCATGGAGAGAAATTCGATAGCAACTCTCCTCTCTTCACTACCATCGATGGTGACAGACTTTCAGTACGTCAGATTCAACAGATGTTAAAGAAATATGTCAGAGCTTCCCTTCACCGCAACGATATCAGCGTACACAAACTCCGCTCCAGCTTTGCTATGGAGTTTTATAAGTCTGATCATGATATTCTGGTTCTTCAAAACCGTATGGGGCACGCTTCTATCGCTGCCACTAACATCTATGCCAGAGCCAGCGATAAGGAGGATGCTGTTAAGAAGTCTAGAAATTGGCGCCAGAAATAAAGGCATCTTATAGCCATTTGCTATCAACTTCTGTATATTTTTCCACTAAAATTACACTATTTTCTTTAACTTAGCATTCTGGTTTTTGGGTTAAATACATTACAAAAAGCACGTAGCTTTAATTTGCTAAGTGCTTTCATTATTATAATTGTTTCAAATATACATTTTTGTGTTCAGCAGCGTATTCAACTAATTCATCAGTAAAACCACTTTTTGAATACAGAACAAAGTACTCTTTTCGATTATCTTTATTCCAGTTAACAACCTTAGCTTTTTCCTGGAGATCGTTTAGGACACTAAGTCCTTTTTTATTTTTAGAATACTTGCATTCACCAAAGATAATGTCTGTTCCGGTTGAATCGTATGCAACAACATCAATCTCCACATCCTTTGAACCCCACCATTTGCCAGAACGATTAAATGATATACCCTCAGATAAAAGGCTCCATATATCATCACGACAAATATCTTCATATATAAAAGAAACATGATTGTCGATGAAGTTGTTCTTAATCTTATCTTCTACGTATTCTGAATGTCCCGATTCGAGCATGCTTCGATTTGGGTATACAAATTTGAACCAAAAAGAAATGAAATTATCTTTGATTCTATATAATCCCATCTTGCTTTTCTCTGGGTTTTCTTCTGTAATAGGAACCTCACGTTCAATAATATCCAAATCTATAAGTGTCTTTAAATAATTTGTCAGATTCGATTGAGATACACCAAGTGCTGATGCAATTTTACTGAGTTTATGATTACCTGCAGCTATAGTCTTCAAGATTGAGAAGTAACTACCTACCTCTGATACTTCTTTTTGTAACAAGAACTCAGGCTCTGCATATAAGAATGATCCTGTCGCTAAAATGTTTTCCTTGATTGACGTGTAAATATCTTTTTTCTTATGGAATAACTCAATATATTTAGGAACACCACCAGTAACAGCATATTGCTGAATCTGCTCTTCCATAGATAAAGACTCATTAAACTCATGATAATATGAGAAATCAATCTGCTTTAGCTTTATCTGTGCTGTTCGACGACCATAAAGAGGCGAATCATAATTGAGGACCTGAGAAGTCATCATATTGATAAGTGAACCGCAAAGAATCAGCATAACGTTTGACTTTGATAATATCTCATCCCAAATCTTCTGCATTACTGAAGGGAAAGCTTTATTTGCCTTACCTAGATATTGGAATTCATCCATAACAAGAACGATTTTCTCATTTCTTGATTCATCCGCTATTATATTGAAAATTGGTGCCCAAGAATCAAGAGTAGCACTTGCTAATAGGGAATTATTAAATGTCTCTGCGATAAGCATCTTGAAAGTGTTTCGATTCTCAGATTCGTTCTCTTCTGTCGCTAGGAAGTAGATAGCTTTTTTATTTTCGCAAAAATGATTTATGAGCGTAGTTTTTCCTACTCTTCGTCTTCCATAAATAACAACAAAGGAGGGTGAATCTCTGTCATATTCATTTTCTAATGTTGCCATTTCATCTATTCTATCTATAAATGCTGACATGAGAACCTCCTGTAATAGTTATATTTGAAATTATTATAATCTAAATTATTATAATTGTAAATATATCTTTCGTATACATTTAGTCCGATAAATTTTGATTTCTCAGGGTGGTTCGATAAATCCGTTTGAATCGTTTGAAAATCAGTAAATTGTCTGAAATAGCAAATTAGGGTAAATCAGGGGTTTGAATTGTAAGATTTTTAATAGTAAACCTCTTAGTGCTTATCTAATTGAGATAGTAACTGTAAATTAGCCTTTTCATACTCATTAAAAACAGAGTCGTCAAAATCTGCTGGCGCTATCTCTGGTATATACCAGAGCTGGGACATAAAATAATTATTTAAATCTGAATCTGAAAAAATATATCCGTGGCGTGCGTATATTTCATTTTTAGCTAAATAAATAATGCGTGGCGAATCATTTATGAAACATTTTTGGTGATTTATTTTGCCATAATGATTATGGCTTAGTTTGTGTCTGCAATTTTCGATGAAAACTTGAGGAAATAAAATAGTTTAAGAAAAATAAGAAGGATTCAGATGGCTATCCGAAGATAGCCTTACTTTATATCCTTTCCAAATACTTGTATTTGGCTAAGTGCTGGAAATGGCGAAGGATCGGCAGTTTAGAAAGTACGTTGGTCAAACACCCGCACATTATAGAAAAGTATTTCATAATCCAAGCTTCTAATTCTTCTTTTAAATATAGCCCCCATGTAATTATTATTACTTATGGGGGCTACTCCTTTAATTATTATCCTGTTCTTCCTTTACAACATCCTTCACTTCTTGTTTTATATCGGAAGCATCAAGCACTGATTCCTCTGCAAGCTTCTTAAATAGCTTTTTATCCTTTAATGTATATTCCTGATCTTCATCATATTTCTTCTTCTCTACAGCAATCATCTTTCTACGAAGCATTTTTTCTTTCATGATATTTTGTTTTTCTCGAATCCATGCTACAAGAAGTACGCCCAAAAGAAGTATACCTATATAGCCTAAAACTGGGTACATCAATGATACCAGCTTTTTAAAGCCTGCGAAGCTGCACAGATACCCAGCAACCACTACTGTAATCAAAATAATATGAAGCTTTTTATTATCATTTCCTGATAGTCTCTTTGCCAAGGCATAGCTTAAGCTAAAAGCTGTATTAAAGATCAACGCAAATATTGTAAAAGTATAGATATGTGCAAAAACAGGATTTATACTTGCCACTATTGCCAACATTGGTATTTCTGCGTTAGAAATACTTTCCACATTAGCCAAAAGAGCACCATAAGCACATAATACTATCACACCAATTAACGCTCCACCTATAGCACCGCCCTTTTCCGCAACACCTATTCGTACTACCGAGCCACCAAGCACAAATGCCATAGATACTCCTGTCACGGCACAAAGTGAGTAGTAATTAATTGCTGAAAAAATTACTTTTGGCATTGGAGCTGGAAGCTCTCCTGCTACTCTATATATATTGTTCCAATCATAGCTATGGCCAATGTAAGTATATGCAGTGATTGCAACAATCATAACTATGATTATTGGAGTAAATATTCCAAGTACAGATGTAATTTTATCAAAGTCCATAAATGAAACAATAATAACTAACAATGCACAAACAAGCGCACCTAACCAGTTTGGAAAATCAAACTGCTGATGAAGATTTGCACCTGCGCCTGCAATCATTACGAAAAAAATGATAAAGCCAGACACAATCAACGTGTAATCTATGATTTTTGTAATAATAGGATGCGCCACCTGTTCTAAGACATCCTGGTGACTATCCGAATCATAATAACACCCCAATGTAACAATGATTTTTCCAAAAACTATATTTAAAACTGCAAGAAGAATTACACCTATAATTCCCTGCTTTCCAAAACTCACGAAGTACTGCATCAAATCCTGTCCTGAAGAAAGGCCTGCGCCAACTATAACTCCCACGTATGCCAATGCTATCTTTAAGTATTTTTTTGTCACAACATACCTCCAATATATGTTTTAGTTTTCCGAAATAACTATCTATATCAGAACATATACCCTCAATATACTTTGCGAAATCTTCTTCATCATACAAAGAATAATATTCATCATTATTGGTGTATCTAAAATTAACAGCGGTTTCTTCGTTTAAGTATTTCCACCAATACCAGTTACCATTTTCTTTTTCGTGAGCTCCTGCCAAGCTTAAATCGTTGTCGTCAATTATTCTTTGAATAATATCTTCTTTATGAACATCCCAATTATTGCACCCAGACCAAGGCGTAAGTCCCATATATATCTTCCATTCAATTTCAATTCTGAATGAAATGTTTTTATCTATCCCCCACTTAGATAATGGAATAATGTAGTTAAGACTTGGCCAAGACCTCCGGTTATTCTCGTAGAATTCCTTTGTTTGGTCCTCATATAATGTCACAAGCTTAAGTCCCATATCACTATATCGTTCCATATGTTTTTCTATAGCCCGAAAAACTTCTTTCATCTTCTCTATTTTTACGTATTTTATAGCTTGTTCTATTGTCGATGCAGCATTAAATAATGCTGAAGATTTTGAAATTTCTTTAACTAAATCCTTTTGTTCTTTCTCACTCATTTTATTCCAAGTACCTTCCCGCTTAGACCAACCTTGAATCACATCCAAATACTGTCTTAATATACTTTTAACATCAGCATTTTCTGTTAAATCAATGCATGATTTTAACCAGTTAGAAATATCACTTTCAAAGGATATACAACATAATTGTTCATTAGGCCTCAGTTCGCCCTTACTGCTTTCACTCGGCTCATGACCATCAATTGTTAAGTAAAATATTCTAGTGTCTTCATCCTTATCTTTGGCATACACATAATAATCCCTACATTGATTATCTTGGTCATCTGCATATATCTTTACCTCAATTGGAATAAATTTCCTTCCTGCTATTATGCATAGGTCAATTCTTCTTAATCCATCGATAGGATATTCTGCAACAACACTTGCATTACTATAATCAGAATCACCAATCCTCGAATAGTTAAGTACATTTTCAATAAATAGTTTTAAAAAAGTATCCCCCTGCCCATGACTTCCTTTTGGATCTAACAACTCTCGAAGAAAGCGGCACATTAGGACTTCTTTATTATCTATCCGTTCGATTCTAAAGATATTAAAATCATTTTTCCTTATCTCATTAACGGATTGATACTCTGTAATATATTTACTAGCCTTTTTAAGCAAATTAGTAAATGTATCCATAGCTGTTCTCCTACCTATACCTAATTATGAATAATTCGTACATGCATCAATTCCCCATATAGTACATATTATGAACTCTAGCTGTGACTATTCTATGTACATTATTTTGCACATCAAACTGCAAATCCAATAACTCCACCTTGCTTCTTATCCAAGTTCTCTATTATGGTTTCATCAAAATCATCCGCCGTTAATCTCATAATTTGCCCCCTTGTTGGGGTAGCATTCTTTCGTTTCATCAAACGTTGAGCCTGTTTCAGAATTGCTCGTTCCACCAGATTTCTCACAAACCTTCCATTGCCATACTCTTCTATTTGATAAGCCTGTTCAAAAATTCTTAGGCATTTCTGTTCAGCTTCTTTATCAGCCTTTAGACCTCTTTCCCTTAACATGAGCCTCATTATGTCCAAGAGTTCCTCTGGTTTATAATCAGGGAAGCCTAAATGAAATGCTATTCGGCTTCTCAAACCCTCATTCTTATCAAGAAACTTCTTCATCTTGTCTGGATAACCCGCGAATATAACAATCACGCTATTTCTATGGTTCTCCATCTCTTGGACAATTGTATTAATAGCTTCATCGCCGTATAATCCATCTTTTTCTACTAACGAATAAGCTTCATCAATGAATAAAACTCCACCAGAGGCCTCCTTAAACTTGTCTACAACTGCAGGTGCGGTCCAACCAACATACTGTCCAACCAAATCACTTCGTCCACATTCGACGTATGCACCAGACTTAAGGACCCCTTCTTCTGTCAAAACATCCGTTAGCAACCTTGCAACAGTAGTCTTTGCACAGCCAGGATTCCCCGTAAATACCATATGTCTAGCCATATTTGTTTTGCAAAGTCCATATGTCTCTCGATATTTCTGTACCTTGTAGGCGGCTATAATACTATCAATCAAATTCTTCACTTCAGATAACCCTACCATATCCTGAAGTTCCTCATATGCAGTCCCTTTCTTCTTCTCAACTATCTTCGCCATTTTGCAATTGCTGTAAGCACTATATACTTTAGACTTCAATATCTCCTTAGACCATTTGTTATAGGCTTTTTGTACATCGAAACATTTAAAGACTTTCTTACTATGAGAAAGATAATCATCTATTGAATCGTCAACTAATTCTGCGAACTCAGTTTTCTGTGAAAGCAACCTAAAATATGCGAGTGCTTCATCTCTATTTCCTGCACCCTCAGAAATCCCGATAATATCAAGATCCTCTGAAACTCTTGCCAGTAGTTCTTTCGAAAATCCAGGATTCGCTAAATCTTCTAAAAAGAAAAATAATGTATTTTTATGATATTCAGTAGCTAATTCACCTAAGAACTTTACTAATCTCTTATAACTATTTGCAAAATTTCCAGTAAAGCAATTATCCCCATGAGCATCAATTACCAAGATACCTCCGCCCGATTGCTTAAACACTTTCTTCAAATCCGTTTCGTCAAAAGCTCTATCACTTAAATCACTGATAACATTTATTCTTACACCTTGCGACCTATGTCTCGTATGAAGCATTCTAACCATCAAATCAATGATGACTAGGGCTGTTTGCTGATCGCCTGCCTGAATTTTATAATGCACAGGATGTCCATAAAACTTTAAAGCGTTATCGCTAGAATAAATACGTTCTATCTCATCTAACAAACTCTTATCCGCCATGATACTTTTTGCCTCCTCAATAGCATCCTTCTGCAAAAAGTATCCTTCTTTTGCTATGTATTCGTTTATCTTAAAATAAGAATTATCGAAATAATCAAGCTGTAAATCATATTCTGAGCGACGTATTCCATGGTCAAAATATCCTCTATTATCGGCTTCCTCTTGTAAATGAACGAAATATTTTGCAGTAATTTCCCGATTTGACACCACTTTGCCTATTACATAAGCTTTAGTTTTGTTCGGTGCCTTTTGAATTTGTTTATTTACATCTGCAAGAGTGATTTTATCTGGCCATAAGGAAACTGCTATATCTACAGACTCTTCATTACTTCTAAATGCAAAGCAATAGAATTCACCATTTATTGCTAACCCATTTATACATTGGTTTATTTTCTTTATAACTCTATCCGCAGTATTTCTACTAGACCTTCTCTCCTCTTCCTTTTCCAATTCTTCTGGAATAGCTGTTAGTTTAAACTTTACAGTATAACAAAGCATAAAAATATAACCTCCGATTAAGAAAAAACAACTACTTAACCTAATTTGTATATGAAATTGTATCAGAGCTTATGTGCATAATTTTGTACATAACACTTTTCTCTCATAAAAAAGACTCAACTCCTCATAAAATAAGAAATTGAGTCTCTAAACAATTATTCAATTTTACTTCTTCTCGTTTTCAATATACTTCTTCAGCGTATTTCTAGATATCCAATATCTCCACACTTTAAACACATGCAATGGTTCAATTGACAATTCAGTAATCCATGCTAAAATAAACTTAACAGATTATTTATAACAAATCATTTTGTTAAGGCGGTGATTATATGATATACACATACTTAACTGAACATTATAAAGAAGGGGAACCAATCTTCTTCTCAGACATTTACGATGGAACTATTTCAAAGCCTGCGTTGACACAGCAGCTAGCCACTCTTTGTAAAAAGGGGATGTTGGCTAAGTATGACAATGGCATTTATTACATTCCTAAAAAGACTAGATTGAAATCTGCTGTAGGTCCTACTGCTGATACTGTTGCTAAATACAAATTCATTATGAAGAATGGAAAGATTGATGGCTTCTATGCAGGAAACACCTTTGCCAATCAGCTTGGTATTTCTACTCAGGTTCCATACGTAGTTGAAATTGTAAGTAATAACACAAATTCTGCTCCTAGGACAGTCACTATTGGAAGCAGAAAATTTAGCGTAAAAAAGCCTATTGTTTCAATAGATGAAAACAATGTTTATGTTCTTCAAATGCTTGATCTTCTTTCAGAATTGGATTCTTATTTGGATTACGATTATGAAGAAGCTAGAAAGTGCTTTATAAAGTTTATAGAAGCACATAATATCAAGCGGAGCGATATTGATAAATATATTAGAAACTATCCGCTTACAGCATTTAAATACTATTATGAATTGAGGTTAGACAATGTACTTGCATGAAGATAAAGAACTATTTGCAGATGTTATCGCTCTCACTGCTGAGAGAACTGGACAGGCGCAGGATATTATTGAAAAAGACTATTATGTAACAATCATTCTTAAAGAACTTTCAGAAAGCGATTATCCAATTTGTTTCAAGGGCGGCACCTCGTTATCTAAAGCCTATGGTGTAATTGACCGCTTTTCTGAGGATATTGATATCACATTTACTGAGCACATAGGTGTTGCCAGAAGAAAGAAATTAAAATATGAGATTCTTGGACCCGTGGCAGATAAGCTTGGCTTGAAAATCCTTAACTGGGATGACATCGAGAGTAACAAAGAATACAACCACTATGATTATGGCTACAAATCAATTGTTGAGGACTCATTTTTGACTCCTTTTGTGAAACTTGAAACCGCGCTCATGTCATATGCGTTCCCTACAGAAGAACAACTGCTAAGTAATTACATCTACGAAGCCTTAAAAGATGATGAATCGGAACTTATCGCAGATTACGATTTAGCACCTTTTTCTATGCAGGTGCAATCGCTAAAGCGAACTTTAATAGACAAAATCTTTGCCACTTGTGATTATTATCTTCAAGGTAAAGCTGCTAGAAATTCTCGTCATCTTTATGATATCTATAAATTGGCGCAGCATGTTGAAATCGATGATTCATTTAAAGCATTGATTCCAGCGGTGCGTGAACACAGATTACAGATGAAAAATGATATAGCTCCTTCAGCTGATTCTAAATATAGTATTCCCGATTTAATCAAAGAATACTGCGATAAAGATTTTTATAAATCTGATTATGAACTTACAACTTTGAAATTGATAACAGATGCTATATCGTATGATGAGACAAAAGACTTCGTATTAAAATTTACAAGAAAAATTTTTAAATAATTTAAAATTAGAAGCACTAGGTACTGTAGCCTAGTGCTTTTGTTCACTCTCTACATACTTCTTCAGCGTATTCCTAGAAATCCCATACTTCCGCATCAAATCCACTTGCTTAATCGAACGGTCATGCAGATATGCTTGAATATCCGCCTTAAGCTCAGGTGTCAGTTTATCAAATTGACCTTGCTTTCTGCCGCTGCGTTTATTACTTGCAACAATACCATCCTTGATTGCCTTGGAAATGTATAAGCGCTGCTGCTCTGCTCTATCCAGCTCTACAATAAGAAGTAATTTGATTACTCCTTCCATTGCTGTACGTGTGACTAGATCCTGCGCTTGGGCTACATCCAACATCTGCTTAATGTACTCGCTGGACACAGTTGGATTATCAATGAACACAACATTGATTCCACGATTCAGCCATTCCATATATTTCATGTAGCCATTCTCAGCTTCACGGGTGAATCTAGAGATGTCTTTGAAAACAACAGTATCATCTTTCTGTAGAATCTTATCCAGTTTTTGGAACTGTGGTCGCTCTGTAAAATTCTTAGCAGACTTCTCTTTTGTAAATTCAACTAGGTATTCTATGTCCTGCTCTTTTGCATAGCGACTCAGACTTTTAATCTGTCTATTGAAGTTTTGCTTCTCCGTATCGGTGCTTATACGCATATACGAATAATAATTTCCCATAACGCACTCCTCAAGAATCAAAAAACATATTTTTTTGTGTATTATCGACATTTCCAAAGAGCCATCGGATGACGCTCTATTCTTGCTACTATTTCAGAATCATCAAACAGCTTTGCGTCAATCATATTATTAAAATCATATAAGTCTCTTGCGGCCGCTCTATTAATAAGAGCGTTCGCTTTGGCAGCAAATATCTCCATTTTTCATATTTTTTAAGTTTGATGGTACAATAAGTTGCCAAGTTGAAACATACTCACCACCCGTAACATCTTTCGTCAAATATCGCTTACTCTTCTGTATCTTAGTTTTGCATAATTCAAAAAATGTTTCAGACAATCCGTGTTTATCAGGAGGTAAGCTCAATAAATATCCCACCTTTTGATATAAGAACTGATTATTATATTGTTCAAGGTATTTCAGAAGTTTTTTTTCCTGAAGACGCCCACTTGCTTCAACATTGGAAAGAACCTCTTCAATTCCGGCAATCTTATCCATATCCTTGATACTATCAAGTACAGTGCGTTCTTTATCAGTAACAACAATACCACCAGAATACTCTTGTTCTTGAACCCCACATTCTATAGATGGGTAAATATGATGATATCGGTAGCCTTCAAACTCAAAATCTGAGAATGATTTGGTGGATGTCACATATACATCATAAAACACTTGATCCATAATACCGTAGTATTCCATAGCTGAATGATGAGAAATGTAAGCCCCTTCATTAATACTACATCCGATTTGGAATTTATTGGCAACGACACCGCCATTCTCACCGTTCACACAGGTGTACATGTCGTTACGAATTTTCTTAATCATTCCTGCATTAAGTAATCGCCTTACTGCAGAGCGAGCACTGCCAATGTTATCATAATATTTATTAACATCTGCAATTGAAAAAACAGGCATATTTACTAATTTAAAATATAAATTCATTGTTTAAAAACCTCGCAAAATAAGTTATATCCGCCTTATTCTGACAATATTTTAAACCCATATAAAAAATGTTGCAAGTTTATACTTGCTATAACTTAAGTCATATTTGACTTATTTTGAGAGAAATATAAACTAAATTGTTGCCAGATGTAAAATCGTTTTCTCCAACAAACTTGAAATATATGCGATACTTCTACGAAATGTATCCATCTGTCCAGAATCGTCAACAAGTCGGGGACGATTTTAACGAAATCACAAATCATCCCCAAGTTGGGGACGATTCTATGAGATTAATATTTAATATCCCTTGGGGCCATAACAAAATTATAATTGATAAATGTAAAGGGGATGTAATAAAAGCGCTCTTTTATGTGCGAAGAACTATTGAGAATAACTGGTCCAGAGATGTACTATTAAACTTCTTGGACACTAATTTATATAAGCGTGAGGGAAAAGCAATCACTAACTTTATGTCACCACTGGTGACGCAAACCATCAAAAAAACTATAGTTTAATTATATAAAAATAACACTGTCAGATTAACTGTTTTTCAAGTTAAACTGACAGTATGTTTAAATCTTTTTGTTTAGATGTTAAACTGAATAATACTATTGAGAGGATGATAGAATGGCTTTTATTGGAATATTATTAGTAACCATATTGATGATTGCAGCCTTCTTGGCTGTTGTAGGTTTTGTACTTTTTCTTATAGCAATAGGTGTGACAGCTATTATTAGCAGCACTATTCTAGCAAACACAGGTAAAACTCTTAGTGAATCAAAAAGAAAGAAAACGATTGTTATCGTTTTACTTATTGCTGCAGCGTTAGCTTTAGTGCCATCGGGCTTTTTAATATATAAATTTGTAGCTGTATTTTTATTATAAAATCTTACTAAAAGCCTGTTCTATACGCTGAGGTGTTGTCTACATGCATACTTCTCATTTTTAAGCTCAGAATCAAGATAGTCAAAGCTTGTCGGTGTTACCTTTATAAGATTCATAGGTTCAGGCAATTTTCTCATGGCAGCCTCTGGAATTTTTCTATACTCCATAACCTTGAGATATTCATCTGTAAATGGTTCTACCGCTTCCTCTTTACCTTGTATTTGAAGGCTCTTTAGCTTACTGAAACCTGAGTATGGTTCAAATACAGCAAGACTCACATTCTTGTTATCTTTGAGGCATTTGAACTTCAATCCCCCCTCTGAAAAAAGATAGAGCTTGTTATCAATGAAGTTATACTCGATAGGAGTGTTTCTTACAAAGCCATCAGCTGAGGCTGTCGCAAGAGCACAAGTATTATGCTCTGATAGAAATAAGCTTATTTTTGCCTTTAATATATCATCTGGCATATGATCTACATTTTTTTCCTTCTCAATCCAGTAATTAGCTGCTTTGTCGTAATCCATTTCCCACATAATTATTTCCCCCTAAATGATTTTATAATATCCGTCCAATTGATATTATATATCATTTTGCAATATTATCGCAACAAAATTGTAATAATATGTAGTAATGATTGGGCTCTCCTTTCCCATTCCTGTAGATGCATATGTACCGGCTTTTACGATAGATTTTAAGTCATCTTCCTCGTGTGATACTTCTGTGATAGATATGCTGCTATTATTAAATCAAACAAAAGATATAACGTTTTATACCAGTTATAGAAAGGAGGCTCAACATGAGAAAGGGAAATTTTAAAGTTAGGGTACTATCAACTGGAATGGCAGTCATAATGATTATGACTTCATTCACACCACTTCTTTCACAGGCAGCTGAGCTTCCTGATGAAGAATATACATATATTGAACAGGCCGCTGAAGAAAACTCCGTCGAAGAGACAACGATTGAATCCTCTGAAGTAACAATAGAGGATCAGCTCCCAGAAGAAACTCCTACATTAGTAGACATATCAGATGATGAAATCTCTCCTGAAACAAGTGAAGCGACCGAGGATGATCTTCTGAATGAGGATGAGGAAACAGAAGAAGAACTGGAAGAAGTCTTAAAGGAAGAGGATGACGAAGAAGATGAACTTCCACCAAGACATGAAAGAATTTTTGGAGAGGTAAACGGAGTATATAGAGAGTTCATCATTGAAAGTCAGGATACAGACCTTGAAACTCCTTGGAAGGATGAAAACGGAAACGAGTATACTTGGGATTATGGCAGTCTTTGTTGGAGGGATGCTCAAGGCCATCTATTTATGGTGGATATGAGTTACGTGGATCCATATTATGGTGAAATGTGCTATGGTGATTCGACCGATGACATGGTTAATACCAGTAAAAAACTAGCACAAAGCTCCATGAATTCTATGATTGATATTCTTTGCAAACAGTGTCCTGAACTTGCCCTCCTTGCAGGTCCATTAAAGGCAATAGTTGGAGAAATTTTTGGATTAGGTGGTTCTAAGGATTCTAATAAAATAATTGTTGATAAATTAAAAGAAATTGATGATGAGCTTAAGCGCATAGAATCTGATCAAAGATATCATGTAGAAGATGTAGCGGCTATGACTGCTATAGGCGAAAGATTCCAAAATTTGAAAGATTCAATCCGTCCTTTAAAAGTTAAAATTGGCGACAAGCTAGATGATTATCAAGAAGGGAGAATCACAGAGGAGGAATTCAATAAACAAGTTGCTGCACTATATAATTCTACTGAATACTCAGCCGTTACACTGGCGTTATCCGGAACAACAAATGCATTCTTTGAGGAAACCAATTATACAGTAGACAAAATCTCAATCTTTGATGCAACCTATAATGTTCAGTGTAATCATGCAATGTTTTCTGGTGAAGTAATAGACCGAGTTACTCCTTATCTTATAAGACAGCTTACTACATATCTACAAGCCTACGGTTTAATAAATACGGTTTTGGATTGTTGCGAAGCAACAACAGCAGTTGGCTCTGTAAAAGAAACTCGCAAAACAATGCTGGAAGATACTGGTGGAGTTTTCGATGGCGTAATAAATGCCAACAACCCAGGGGTATTTGGTCAGTATGAAAAGTTCTTTAACAGAAGCAGATACATATTTGTGGATCAAACGTCTGACACAAGCAGACACGTAGCTCTAAAACAAGACATATACGTAATAATGGATTATGAAAAATATAGTAGCAATGGAAAAATGGGATTAAAGGACGCCGTAGCCCAGCAGAAAAACTTCCCATTAAAAGAAGAACAGATGAAGAGATTATATACTTATGCAAATACTAGGAACATAACAATATACAGTCTCCTTCTGGATAATGTTGGATTCAAATTGGACATTGTACCAAACGAATCTTTGAGGAAACGATTTAGTAATGGCATAAGCGGAAAAATTGATGAGAACTTCACTACACATCATTTACATCGCGGAGCTGTCACCATGAAACAACAGTTTAGAAATAGCGACATGGTCTACATGCCATACGGTCCTCAGGATTTCACTTATAAAACCTATTATAGTAGCGGATACTGTGCTCCACCTTATGATTATACAATGCAGGCAGTAAGAATTACCAAAACAGGTGCTGAAAATGAAACTATTAAGCTAGTAGGTACACATGGAACAGGATTCATCAATCCTCATATGTTCTTCTTCCAAAAATAACCTCATAAATCATATTTGATCAATTCCCCTGCTAGAGTGCAGGGGAATTTTTTTGTTCAAGTATAATCTCTCGGGGATATTTGTAAATATTTAAGGAATACAGAACTTTGTGTGCTTTATCTTTATGAAATATTTTGTGCTTCATCATTTGATAATTATGCTAGAATAGCCATCAGTATATGAATAATCAAGGTGAGGAATATGAAGTATTTAAAGCAATTTTTTATTATCCTACTAATCTCCCTTATTGGAGAAATATTGAAAGCAACAATATCATTGCCTATCCCTGCAAGTATATATGGAATGGTGATTTTATTTGTGTGTCTGCTTACAGGTGTTATTAAGCTTGAGCAGGTAAAGGATGCTGGAAAGTTTTTAATAGAAATAATGCCTGTTATGTTTATACCAGCTGGAGTTGGCTTGATGGTTTCTTGGGGCGACTTAAAGCCTATTCTTATGCAGGTTAGCGTTATTACTGTTGTAACTGTATTTACTGTTATGATTTCGACCGGGCTAATCTCTCAATGGATTATAAGACGCAACAAGGAGGCAAAGTAATGGAGCAGTTTTTTAGTGAATCAGCCTATAGTGCAGTAGCCGTAAGCTTAGTATCATACGGATTAGGAAATTGGCTTAAAAGAAGATTTAAGCTTGGATTATTCAATCCATTGCTTATTTCAATAGTATGCACAATTTTATTTTTAGTAGTAGCTGGCATAGATTATGAAACATATAAATCAGGCTCTAGCCTTTTAACTTGGCTTTTGACACCAGCCACTGTTAGCCTGGCAATTCCTTTATATGAGGAATATGAACTTTTGAAAGCAAATGCTAAAGCAGTTATTATTGGTATTATTTGTGGAGTCATCACCAGCCTTGGAACAGTTCTTTTGTTGTCAAAGCTTATGGGCTTGACTCATCAGCAGTATGTTACATTGCTTCCAAAGTCAATCACCACCGCAATTGGTATGGGCGTTTCTGAGGAATTAGGAGGATATGTGACAATAACTGTCGCTGTAATCGTAATCACAGGTGTTATTGGAAATATTATTGGTGAATGGATTTGCAAGGTATTCAGAATACACGAGCCTATCGCAAAGGGACTGGCTTTTGGAACAGCTACACATGCCATCGGAACAGCAAAGGCAATGGAAATTGGAGAAATCGAAGGTGCTATGAGTAGCCTTTCTATTGCAGTTGCGGGTATATTTACAGTCGCATTAGCTTCAGTATTTGCCAATTTCATGTAAGGCGCATCGCCTTCACTCCTGTCTTGTCTTTTAAATTA
Source organism: Pseudobutyrivibrio sp. YE44 (assembly GCF_900104335.1). Classification (GTDB taxonomy): domain Bacteria; phylum Bacillota; class Clostridia; order Lachnospirales; family Lachnospiraceae; genus Pseudobutyrivibrio. The sequence goes on along the minus strand of NZ_FMXT01000018.1, from coordinate 10,474 downwards.
CTTTTTATATAGAATAAGCCCAGCTGCTATCACAGCTGGGCTTACATCCTTCAACGCTTTTCTAGTTTTATAAGAACTATAGAAAGTCTTCTATTATCTAATCCAAATTACAATTCAAACTCCACATGAGTTGTTGTATCTACAAATGGTACCACTACATCTTTCGTAGCTTCCAATCTTAATTCATTTTGCTTGTAAGATTTAACAGCATCTTCGTCATCAAACACAGCTTCCATTACCACATCGCCGTTAGATGAACTAAAGCAATCTGTGTGAACCTCAATGCTCTGAAGACCAGGTATTTGGCCATTTAAAGCTTCTAATCTGCTCTTCATATTTTCTTTAATAGTTACAAGATTTGGACCAAAGCACTTATCCTGCAGCGTCCATATTATGATGTGTTTTACCATTTAATACAATTCTCCGATTTCTTTATTGGGTTTAATTTTAGCACTTGTCGGATTATTCTTCAAATGATAGCACATCGTCTTATTTCAATCAAAATTTTTATCGCTCAAATAGCTTTAACATTTTCATTTTTATTCCAGATTGCTCTTCATATGGGTGCTCTCTTAATGACAGATTGAACTTTGTTTTGCCATATAGCACAGTTGAAGGATGAGTAAACTCACTAAATCCCCAATGTCCATGATAGGCACCCATGCCCGAATGTCCCACTCCATTAAAAGGTACACCTTTCACCATCAAGTGGATGCATACTTCATTTAAACATCCACCTCCATATTGCATAGTTTGAAAAATATGTTTAGCCCATCTTTTGTTATTGGTGAAAACATATAGTGCCAAACCATGTTCTCTGTTAGATATTTCCTCAATCACTTTGTCGATTTCGTTATCCTTAAAAGGAATGATTGGAAGTAGTGGATTAAATAGTTCATGATTTGCTATCCGTTCCTTTATATCTACCGGAAAGATAATAGTAGGCTCAAATTTTCTAGAATCCCGATCCCCTTTTCCTCCATATCGTATTCGATCTCTATATTCCTCAGCTTCAGCAACACATTTGTCATATGCCTCTGCCGTAATCAGTTTCGGATATTCTGGATTATTTATAGAATTGTCACTTAGACTCCTATCGAAGGCTTTTTTTAACTCCTCTATAAAATCCTCCGCTATTTCACTTGCTACCGCAACCTGATTTATATTAATGCAAATCTGTCCGCTGTTTAAGGCTTTGAAAAAAGCTATCTTTCTTGCTGCATCTTTTATGTCAGCATCTTTTCTTACAATACACCAATTTCCATTTTCACCACCCAATTCCAAGGCTACTGGTGTCAAATTCTTTGCCGCCATTTCCATTACATGTACTGCCACTTTAGGAGACCCAGTATAAAAGATTTTGTCAAATCGCTCTTCTAAGCAATAGTCTGCCACATCATGCCCACCATCAACGACAGTAATATACTCTGCTGGAAACGTTTCACTGATCATTTTTTTCAACAGGCTAGTGCAACTTTTACTTTTTGAACTAGCTTTTATTACTGCGGTATTTCCCCCAGCAATAGCTGGAATCAGGACACCTATAGATAATAGAAATGGAAAATTAAAAGGGCTAATTATCAACGTGGTGCCATATGGCATTTTATATACTTTTGTAATAAGACTTGGAAAACATGCTAGACCACTAAAGTGTGTTTCTGGCCTTCCCCATTTTTTCAGTCCTGATATGGTCTCATTTATTTCTAATATTATGCTCCCAATATCACAAAAATAAGCTTCAACAAAATGACGGCCTAAATCCTGGGCTAACGCTTCTTCCATTTCCTTCTCATTGTTAATCACCATGGATTTTAATTTTTTCAAGGCCTCGATGCGAAAACTCATATCTAATGTTTTGTTTGTCTTAAAAAAATTTCGTTGTTCTTCAACGATTGATTTTATTTTCTCTTGTGTCATAGACCCATCGAACACTCCTTTAAATCTAATGCTGATTTCTATGCTTTTATTGAATTTTACTATTTTCAAATACTTTTTTGGAAGATATGAATTCTTCCATTCCATATGCACAAAGAATTACCTCTATATCATAATCTGGAAAACAAGATACAAATTTATTATACGCCCTTACACATTGTTTGGTTGACTCACCTGGCGCATCTGCTAATGTGCCACCAAAGATACCTGCACTTATTAATGGAAACGATATGCTGTGTAGTTCATTTTTCTTTAATAGAAGCAATGAATTATAATACGCCTCATATAATTCTGCAAAAGCCTTTGGCGTACTTCCAAAATTCGGTCCAACAGCATGAATTATATAATTACAATTTTCTATATTAAATGACGGAGTAATGACTGCTTCCCCATCCCTTAATGGAAGATTACATTTATTACATGCTTCCGTAAGTTCTCTAACTCCTGCCTTATTAAATATGACTCCACATATACCCCCACCTGCTGCTAAATACTTATTAGCAGCATTCACAATAGCATCCACTTTCTGTTCTGCACAAGATTCATTTATCAATTTTAATGTGCTCATTTTCCCTACCTCTTTTTCTAGAAATACTCTTTTTTACACTTTATCATTGTCCGAATATTCTATCGATTGTTTTGATACCCGCCATTTTTCTGTATTTTCGTAACCCAATTCTTGCATCATCTATTTTTGCAAGAAATACTCCTTGCATTTATACATACAAATGCTATTTATGTGTATACTATTCCTTATGTTTTATTATATTATTCTGATTATGCCTTTTCTAATTATTTTTCAATAAATGACAAAAAAATGGCCGCTTCCAGCGGCCAAAGGGAGAATGATATATGAAAAAGTTTTGTTTATCGCTTCCTGCGATGGTGATATATTATTCCCCTTTAATGTTTTTCAAATGACTGTTATGTGAAGGTTATCTGAACATTATTCTGAAAAAATATCTCTTTCCAAATCTGCTCTAGCCATGGTTATATATCCATATTCACCATCTTTCACTTCGATGGTATTTCCAAAATCTTTCTTAACAGTATACTTCTTTTGATTGTATCTATTCTTTACAATTGTTCCCTCTAACCATTTATCATATGTAGTGCCGGCATGAGTATCCTCTTTCTTTATGTCGAAAATGGACAATTGATTTTGATCAATTGTTTCCTTTTTCTTTTCAGTCTTTTTCCTTGGTCTAAGCCTATCTGTTTCATCAACACCTTTGTTTTCATAATCATATGTAAGTGTTACTATCCTATCATCAACCTGAAGCTTAATTAATCCTTCATCAAATGAGCTTTTCGTTATTCTAGCTCCAGTATAATAATCCTCATAATACTTTCTAATAGCATCATAGGCTTCTTTTTTCGCAATGAAATCCTCTTTAGTTCCACCACCCTCTAGCATCTCGAAGCTTTCTACAACATTTCCCTTACTATCGCAATAAAGAAAAATAGACCTTGTTTTTGTCTGTAGCTTTATGGACGGTTCTTCTTCCCCTAAATTGTCCTCTATAACCTCATAAATCTCTGGTAGAGAACTCATATAATTAGCTAATTTCATTCTTTTGGCCGATGCACCTATCATATTCATCCTCCATCCCATTTTATTTATAATTATCCTCTTTTTTTAGTATAACACAGCATCACAAATTATTATCATTTTGTCAGTAAAAACTTATTCTTTGAGCTTTTCATACTACAACATTATAATATATGTGTGGTAAAGTTCACGAAATATACATAATGCTTTGACTTTTTCTACTTCTCCTGCTTTAATTTGAATAGTTTGTACTATTAAAAAATCAAGGAGTCCAACAGTGTCATTGCCAGATAAAATTGTTATTCCAACTGAATACTCAGGTTTAAACGAAATTAAAGGAATATCCATTTCTTCAGGATTAACTTTTTGTGGCAGCTGGAAGGCCTTCGATAAGTTTTTGTCATCTTTTTATATTGATATTCCATATAAAGCATCTGAATTAGAAAATTCTTTTAAAAATAGAGACTTCAACTTGTTCACAACCAAAGTCCATGCATTGAAAACAAGCGCTAAGATAATTGGTGCAAATACCCTTTCTGATGAAGCAGCTTTATTAGAACGAGCTGGTGAATCAAACAACTTATGTTTTATAGAAGACAATATTGATGATTTTTTATCACATCTTCGAAGCTACGAGCAAAAGTTATCAAAATATATGTATGATAAAAACAATTCAAAAAAGGATTCTATATCCCCTGATGAGCTTGTTGAAGCCCGTATTGCTCTACTAGAAATCTCTTCTGCAATGGATTATGATGGTCTTGAGCTTATTATTGAAACCTTAAATGAATACAAACTTTCTGCTCATCAACAAGAAATCGTCAATAATATTTCTTACTATTTACGCAAATTTGATTGGCAAAAAGTTTCTATTTTAATTAACGAACTATAATTTCTTTCGTGTTTTTATTACGCTTTTCTTGATTTTGCTGGGTTCTTCAATATTTACACTATTTGTAGACTTTACACTTTTTACACTAATTAATTTCTTGATAGTTTTTAGATTCTTTACAGCATAAAACCCATAAATAGGTGTAATCGTTTTTATATCGATTATATTATTTATGCATCTTATATCGTTCCAACTTGTAATCGTTATTATTAATATATTGCATATAATATATTTTATACCTATTATATCTCTTAAGCGCGTAATATCGATAACGCCTGTAGTAGTAATAAAGGTTATTATATTCGTTGTAAGCATTATAGGTTTAGTAGGTATATTGTGTATTTAGATAATAAATAAAATAATAATAATTAAGAGTATATTAAAAATAGTAGAAAGAATAGAAGGAATGTAAATTAAATAAATAAAACGTAAAGTGGATTTAAAGGACATTAAAATAATAAAAATTATAAAGGATATAGTAGAAATCATTGTATTAAATGATTTAATAATAATTAGAATTATTAATTGAATTAGAGGTTTTATTATTGTTAAAATTATGATAGAATTGATTGTAATAAAGAAATTAGAGCAAGACTGGGAGGCATAATGAAATCATTAGCAATATGCATTGGTAAAGGTGGCCAATGGAAAACTACTACTACATGTAACTTAGCTTATCTGTTAAATGAAAAAGGATATAAAACTTTAGTAATCGATTGCGATCCTCAGTGCAACAGTTCTCTTCTCTACGGAGCAAAAGTTGAGAACGAAGCAACATTATACGATTGTTGGATTGAAGTAAGACGTCCAATGAGTCCGATGGAATGTATTCAACACACTGAAAAAGGCGATATTATAGCCGGAGACTCATTAATATCCGAAATCACTTCGAAGATTTATGATTCAACTATCAAATTGAACGACTTTAAAACAAAAGTTTTAAACCAAATTGAAGGCTATGATTATATATTAGTTGATTGTCCACCAGATTTGACAGGTTTTATAAATAGATCAGTTATAGCATCTGTTGACGAGATATTAGTAACTTTAAAAGGCGATATGCTGGCTGTAAAGGGTCTTGCAGACATATACCAAGTAATACTACGTGTAAAAGAAGAAATTAACCCAAATCTAACTATTAACGGAATGGTAATGATACACTACCAAGGTTCCACAAATAACGGTAAAAATGCATTAAATAACGCTGAAAGAATCGCTGCACAGCTTGGCACAAGGCTTTATGATACAAAAATCAGAGGATGTGCTAAAGGTCAAGAAGCCATCGATAAATGCGATTTTGTTGTGCGATATTCGCCATATTGTAATAGTGCATTAGATTACAAGAAACTAGTTGAAGAATTTATCAACTACGAAAAACAGTAGAGAAAGGGAATAAGTTATGGCAAAAGGACATAGTGGAAATGCATTTTCGACAGATTTTACAGGCTTATTTGCTGGACTTCCGTCAGAAGAAAAGCCAAGCAAAGAGAATGATGTAGAAAATAAAATGGCGCCAACTCCTAAAATAACTAATAAACCGTCTGCGGCTAAAACAAAACCAGTTGAAACAAAAGCTTCTGGTAAACCAATAGAAACAACTCCAAAAGAAGCTAAGAAAGAAATATCAAAGCCTCAGGCTAAAGTTGAAACTCCAGTTGCATTAAAAAATCCCAAAAGTATTGTAGCTGCCGCAAATGATGAAGTATACATGAATATTTTTATGGTAACTCAGGAAGAGCGAGATTACTTAAAATTCAGATCCACAGAACTAGACATGTCTACATCTGATTTCTTTGTATCATTAATCCAGGCAGATACAGAAGATATTAAAGCCAAAAAAATAGATTTATCAGATGAAAAACATGCAGAATTTAAAGGTTTATCATTATCTGTAAACACAAGTATTAAAGTAAAAACAGATATCAAACAGCAAATAAAAAAGAATTCAATTAGACATAGATTATCAGTACAAAGATATTGTGCATATATAATACATCAGGCAATATTAAATGATGATGAATGGTATTAAATTATGAGAGAACTCTACAATGGGTTCTCTTTTTCTTTCTGGAAAGAATAATAAAAGTAAAAAAGAGTATATAAAGTAAAAGAGGTATCAAGCAAAGCCTTATTTTATAGGGATTTCAAGGAATATGACGAGTTAGGAATATGAGTATTTTGAGTTGTAAATATGAGTAAATGCGCCTTTCATATTAGTAATCGAGTCGACAATATTAGTTGTGAGTCGCAAATATGAGTAAATGAGTTGACATAGTATAAATAACACAAATGACAATACTGTGTTACAAATATGAGTGGTTGAAATATAGTAAATAGGGGATTTAATATGTAGTTCATATAATTGAGTTGGGAATATGAGTGATTGAGTTAAAGAAGAAAAAACGACTCAGATGCGAAAGGTGTGTTAATAATATGAGTGCATCAATGCAATAAACAGGCTTACTATCAGAATATGAGTCGCAAATATGAGTAAATGAGTCAATATATTAATACTAACTCACATTCTCCACTGTGTCAGAAATATGAGTTAAATGAAATTACTAGAAAACGTCTGTCATATACATGAAAATCATAAATGAAAATTAGAATATGATTGAGTCGAAGATATGAGTGCTGAGTTTAAAAAAGAGTGTCAGCACAAAAAAGCAGACACGTTTTTCTTGTAAATAGTTCTTTCTTAATATAAAATTATGTACAGTATTAAGGGAGACAGAATAATGGGAATCATTACAAGGGTAAACGCAAACAATTGGTACCAAAAATATGATACTGATTCTGAGAGATTTATCGGTGAGCCAATAAGACCTTATGAAGTCGAGGAAAATTTTGGTTTGGTTGCATCATCAAATACAGAATCTGAAACAAGCATAATAGCACAAGGATCAAGTATAGTTGATCAGATTGAGCATCAAACAATTCTGACTGAGGACGGACGAACCATCGATTTGGATCAGAAGCATTTTAATATTGTTGATGAGAATGGTCGAATTGAATTTGATGCTGATGGCTTAGTTATTGCATCAATTGCAAAAGAAAAGCTTACCTATGGAAATTTCATTCGTACATATAGAGAATCTTCCCGAGAGGCAATGTTCCTATTATTAGCCCTACAGTCAAATGCAACTCCTTTAAAAAGAGGTGGTATTGATATTGCCTACATGACAGATATTCTTGTGGATCACATGATTGTCCAATTTTCTGAGGAGGCGAATACTTTATGGGAGGCACTGTCGGCCCTACAATCATCTAAACCTGAGGATTCATACTTCAGATTAACGGCAGATGATTTAAAACCCTACACTAATTATAAGTCTGATGAAGCATTATACAATGCCTTTAAAAAAGGTGCAGAAGAGCTAAAGAAAACAAATTTAGAGTTTGATATTCCAGATCCAGATCGAGATGGACATAACATAATGATTCACTGGAATGATGGTGCAGAATGGGTAGGAAACAACAAGCGTACCGGCGAGAAAGCACATTTCGATGTATACACAAATGATTTCTACCGAGTTCTTATGTCATCATCAGGGATCCTTCATGGAACACATTGGAATAGAAAGATATCTCGCTCCTTAAAGGGATATGCTAGAGCATTGTACATGTTCTGTGCGCGTAACAAAGGATATACCAAGTATAAAGGTGCAATCCCAGGCGTGAAAGAGCTCTCAGTTGAGGAAGCTAGGTATGAATTAAAAGTTGACGCAAACACTGAAGCACGAGGAATTTGGAGAAGGCTAAAGGAAGCTCAAGAAAAAGTAAACAATCTTCCAGATAGTGAGTTTTCAGTTAATGTAAAAAGAGTTCCGGAAACAGGAAAGATACAGGGTTTCAGGTTCGAAATCAAAGAGAATAGATTCATTGATGTTAAAGCGCGTGTGATAGATGAAGATAATCTTATTGAGTCTCAATCTATTAGTGAAAATATAGATAAGGAGCTATATTCGGAAATCAAAATGCTTTGTGCTATTTCCAAACTAGATTTCAATGATAACGAAATATCTAGAATTACGGCGTGTGCAAAGAGAAACAATAAAGATGGTCAATACATGATGCAGGTGTTCAGTTCATATAAACAACGATTAGACAATGAATCATTAGATCCAATCGAAGATAGCATAGGCTATATATGCAGGATTATAGAACAAGGAACATCCGTAAAGGTTTCAAGTAAAGCTGAAAAAAATTCATTTAACAATTTCCAGCAGAGACAATACACTGCAGAGCAGCTAAATGATATTATGTTTAATAAGAAAAATTAAAAATGCAGGATTTCTTGCATATAAAATCAAGGAATGAGGCATAGATATAGAAATTAAAGAGGGCTTATATCAAGCCCTCTTTAAATATTTTCATCATTTCATTTGTCAGACTATAGTCTTGTGGTTGTAATTCAATCTCATTACGAGGTACCCATTGTGCATATTTTAGTTCGCTTTCATCCATCGTTATAGTGTCATCACCATCCACATCGCAAAAGAACCCAAGAAGTATATCGCTAGCGACACCCCAAGGTTGAGATTTATAATAACGAAGGTTCTTAACTTTAAGCCCCGTCTCTTCTTGAACTTCTCTAATAACGGTTTCCTCGACAGTTTCTCCAATTTCAGTAAATCCTGCAACGAGAGCGTTATGAGCAAATCCTTTCCTATATTTAGTAAGTAAAAGTTTTTCTCCATTAGTTACGCCTACTATTACTGCAGGATTAATTCGTGGATATATTGTATTAGAACAAACTGGGCAAACTCTTGCTCGTTCTGTTTTTGAATATTCATTAGGAGTACCGCATTTTCCGCAGAATTTTGTATTCTCATACCAACGAGCAAGCTGGATGGCAGTGAAGATTGCAAACACATAATATTTAGGAGATAGAGTAGAATTGCGTAGTTTGACAATATCGTAAAAAGAATATCCATCTGAAAAAATAATATTATTAGGTTCTAATGCATCTGTTGAAAGGAAAAAGTCTTCATTATCAATAGAGAATAAATAAGTAAGATTTAAATTATTTCTAAAATCCTTTACTTTTGGAAACTTTATTTGTGATTCAGATGATTCCAGCTTAACCAAAAAGCTATCGTTTTTGTAAACAAGAACGATGCTATCAGCATATGGTTGTAACGAAGGTTGAAAAGAATTGTTTAGTTGTTTAGGGAAGATATCTTGAATCATAAATTCTCCTTATTGAAAAAGAGATGCATTATTAAAATAAATGCATCTCTTAAAGCTTATTTAGTCTATTTCTTAATTAAAGCGCCACTGAACCGGTTTTGTCTCCGTTGGCTACATAATAAACTCTGTGCTCATCAGGTTTAATGTAGATATTGATATCTGTAATTTCAATATTCTTATAATCCTTCTTGCACTGAGCTTGAGCTTTTGATAAGCATTCTGCTTCAGAGAACTCAAGGTTCTGATACTGAATAGTTGCAGAAAATTTAGGTTTACTTGTGTTTGATTTGCTATTTGTCATAATTCAGTCCTCCCCTCCATATAAATGAAAGTTGAAATATAATTTCTGATACAAATGGTATTATACCTATTTATTAAACAAAATGCAAAAAATGGTTATTATGATTGTATATGAGTATGAATTGTGTACTAAAGAACAGATTCTTCCGTATAGATTAAGAAAGCTTTCAAATACTAAAGGGTGTAAAATGACGAGTTTTTACATAATAGAAATGCTATATAGCAATTGAGTATAAAATTAGCTCAATTCGAACAAAATGGAATTATAAGGTGAATAGATTTACTTCAAGAAATTTGAAAAAAAGTGTTTACAAGAGCTGAATGAGATGATATTATAATCGAGCGCTGAGGGACAGCAAGTCACAAAGCAAAACGAAGATTGATAACTGAACAGTGAAACAAACCTTGAATTAATACAAGTTTTAAAACATGTATCCTTGAAATTCATTTAGTTTCTAGACGAAACAATACAAACCTTTATTAGTAAACAAGTCAGTTTTATACTGATTCGGAATTAAACTTTTAACATGAGAGTTTGATCCTGGCTCAGGATGAACGCTGGCGGCGTGCTTAACACATGCAAGTCGAACGAAGCAATTTTC
>NZ_FMXT01000020.1 GCF_900104335.1 Pseudobutyrivibrio sp. YE44 | reverse complement strand
TAATTCTCTATCAGACTATATACAGAATTAAGTGTCTGATTTTGGAATGAACCTAGTGGAATAGAAAATGAGTTTTGAAATGTATAGGCATGTGCCGCCACGGATGGCGGCACAAGTGCGATTTGCAACAGGACGTTGACATTGAGCACGGTGCCTATACATACAAAACTCATTTTCTTAATTCCACCTGGTAAATGGAGCATGAAGACACTTAATCTGTGTATAGCTGATAGGAGAATTAATGGATACTACAAGTGTCTGCGTGATTCATACAGTAGCTTCAAAGTGCAACACCAGTGAAAAGACACCTACTAAAAGCTGCATTTGTAGCAATAAGAAAATCAAAGATTCTGCTCCAATGATGTCAGGAAGCAGGGGGGCGGGGGCCTGTGACAGCGACACCTACATTACAAAATCAAAACAAGCGTCCCTCCATAATTTAGAGGGGCGCCTGTGTGGGTTGAACTTATTTTAGAGTTTCCAGATATCTTCGTTGTACTGAGCGATAGTTCTGTCTGAAGAGAAGAAGCCTGCGTTTGCGATGTTCTTGATCATCTTGCGGCCCCACTCTGTGCGGTCCTCGAATGCCTTGTAAGCCTTCTCCTTTGTCTCGCAGTAGTCCTTGAAGTCTGGGAAGGTCATGAACCAGTCCTTGTTAAGGAGCTCGTTATAGAGACGCTCAAGGTTCTCCTTCTGACCAACTTCCATGAGCTTGTCAGATACGATGAAGTCTACGCACTTCTTAAGGTTTGCATCCTTCTCATAGTAGTCGCGTGATACGTAAGATGCATCAGCGTAACGCTTGATAACTGTATCTGAATCCTCACCAAAGATGAAGATGTTGTCATCGCCTACGAAGTCGTGCATTTCAACGTTTGCACCATCCATTGTACCGATTGCTACGGCACCGTTGAGCATAAACTTCATGTTTGATGTACCAGATGCCTCCTTAGAAGCAAGTGAAATCTGCTCGTGGATATCGCAAGCTGGGATAAGCTTCTCAGCAAGTGTTACGTTGTAGTTTTCTACCATAACTACGTTAAGGTATGGGCTAACCTCTGGGTCATTCTTGATGATTTCCTGGAGGCAGAGAATAAGGTGGATGATATCCTTTGCAATTACGTAAGCTGGAGCTGCCTTTGCACCGAAGATTACAGTGATTGGACGAGCTGGCTTCTTGCCTTCCTTAATCTCGAAGTACTTGTTGATAACGTAGAGTGCGTTCATCTGCTGTCTCTTGTACTCGTGGAGACGCTTAATCTGGATATCGTAAACGCTGTTATCATCTATTTCAATTCCCTGTGTCTTTGCAAGATAATCCTTGAGAACTGTCTTGCGAGTGTTCTTAACATCTAAGAACTTCTGAACAACTGCATCGTCGTTCATGTACTGCTCAAGCTTCTTAAGCTCTGTAGCATCCTTCTTGAAGCCTGGTCCGATAAGCTCTTCGATAAGCTTTGAAAGCTCTGGGTTGCAATATAACAACCAACGACGGAATGTGATACCGTTTGTCTTGTTGTTGAACTTCTCTGGGTAGAGCTCGTAGAACTTGTGAAGCTCTGTCTCCTTAAGGATTTCTGTATGAAGTGCAGCAACACCGTTGATTGAGATACCGTAGTGGATATCCATGTGAGCCATATGTACAAGGCCGTTGTTGATGATTGCAACATCTGGATCAGAAACCTTCTTAGCGATACGGTTGTGAAGCTCACGGATGATAGGCATAAGCTGTGGAACAGCCTTCATCATGAAGTGGATTGGCCACTTCTCAAGGGCCTCAGCGAGGATTGTGTGGTTTGTATAAGCTGTACACTTAGAAACCACATCAATTGCCTCGTCCATTGTAAGACCACGAATCTGTAGGAGTCGAACTAACTCAGGAATAACCATTGATGGATGTGTATCGTTAATCTGGATTACTGCGTAGTCAGCAAGGTCGTAAAGGTTTGATCCCTTCTCTACTGCCTCATCAAGGATGAGCTGAGCTGCGTTTGAAACCATGAAATACTGCTGATATACACGAAGTAATCTTCCGTTATCATCTGAATCATCTGGATAAAGGAAAAGTGTTAAGTTCTTTGTAAACTCGCTCTTATCAAAATTAATTCCATCTTTAATAATGCTCTCATCTAATGTTTCTACGTCGAAAAGATGAAGCTTTGTTGTTACTGAATCGTAACCTGTAACATCGATATCGTACATTCTCGACTGTACGTTGAAACCACCGAAATCTACCTGGTATGTCTTCTCTGTCTTTGTCATCCAGCTGTGCTTAGACATCCATGGGTTTGGAACCTCGTTCTGAAGGTTGTTCTCAAATACCTGCTTGAAAAGACCCATGTGGTATGCAAGACCAACACCATCACCGTTAAGACCAAGTGTAGCGATTGAATCAAGGAAGCAAGCTGCAAGTCTTCCAAGACCACCGTTACCAAGTGAAGGCTCAACCTCGATCTCCTCGATTTCTGCAAGTGACTTTCCGCAAGCCTCAAGCTCCTTCTGAACCTCGTCATAAAGGCCAAGGTTAATTAAGTTGTTTGAAAGAAGCTTTCCGATAAGGAACTCTGCACTGATGTAGTAGAGCTTCTTCTTGCCGCCCTTGATTTCCTTGTTCTGGGCTCTATCCTTAATGTACTCCAAAAGACCAATGTAAATCTCTTCGTTTGTACACTGATCCATGTGTCTGCCAAATCTTACCTTGATATACTCGTTAGCTGTCATTTTTATCCTCCTTTTAATCCCGCCTGTCACGCTGAAATGCTCCTAGTATTCCAAGCTCCCGCAAGGCATCTCCCATATCAGTACATGGGTCCCCCCGCCGGCGTGGGCCCCATCCCATGTACTGTATGGTGCCCCCTTGCTCGCGCTTACCAAGTTCATATTCATTTCAGCTTACCTCACTGGCTTCTCCTTGAGGAGAAGCTGTCACCGCAGGTGACTGATGAGGTGTTTCATATGTTACTGAGAGTATACTACCATGATACGATGTTTTACTTGCGCTATGCTATTAAAAAGTGATACTATTCTATCAAATGTAAGTTTTTACAGTATATTAATACTGGAAAAACTTGCACAGAACTGCCTTGCCAAAGGCAATTTCAAATGGCAGTTCTTCAATATTATTTGGAGGTATTTCATAATGTTGGATATTAATGAATATCAAGCCATACACGAAAAAGCCAGTCACTTTGACTACAACATCGCTTATAACACCTATCCTTGCACCATTCCGCTGGATTTTGAGTCGGTGCCTTTGCACTGGCACGAGGATGTTGAATTCATCTATATAAAGAAGGGTCAGGGGATTATCATCATCGACGGAGACGAGTGCGCCGTTACCGCTGGAGACATTGCTTTCATTATTCCTGGCACAGTTCACGGCATCTTCCAATACAAGGATGAATCTATGGAATATGAGAATATTCTATTTGATGGAAAGATATTCTCTTCCCAGGGAGATGATTTCTTCGATACTTTCCTGCTGCCATTCTTTAGCAACGGGGTGGAGGTGCCTCATATTTTCAAAAAAGGAGTAGCTGGCTACGAAAGTATAAAGAAGTATTTAGATAGCAACGATAACATTTCCAGCCACCGTGAGGGTGCCTGGGGACTTGCCATAAAGGGCAATCTTTATTTGTTGCTGTTTGATTTGGTGACTCTTTATGAAAAGAAGGTAGATTCTTCCAATAGAAAGAATATCGACAAGCTGAAGCCTGTGATCAAATACGTAGAGCTTCATTACAGCGAGCCTATGACGGTAGCCGAAATGGCTGGAAGAGCAGGATTTTCAGAGTCTCACTTTATGAGATTTTTCAAGGAAACCTTTGGCGTCAGCTTCATCACCTATCTCAATGATTACAGACTGTCTATGGCCGCCCGCCTGCTTTTGGCTACCGAGGATAATGTCCTTGATATCTCGCAGCAGGTAGGCTTTGACAATCTTTCTCATTTCAATCGAAGCTTTAAGAAGAAGTATGATAAAACTCCGCGAGAATACAGGAAATAATCAACGCTCCCGCGGCGTAAATACACATAGTGTAGAAGAAATGCATATCGTGAATTGAATAGAGGTAATGGAAACTTGGCACCACCATTCGCAGGTTTCCTGCCTCCTTAAACTCTATGAATACAGGGGAAAATATAGCTGAGCCGAAGATAACCACCGGCAGGCTGAGCCCCTGTTTTTTTGTATCGTTAATGATTCGGCGGAAAAATGCTGCCAAACCTATTAGAAGGATCACATATACTAGCAGCTTTGCCAATTCTGGTATCAGGCTGGTAAACACGCCGCCAAGCTTCAAGCCTAAAAGCATCATGATACATGGAATAAACAGGATTACAAAGTAATAAACAAATTCTCGCAACGCCTTGAAGCGGGTGTGCCAGAAAATGAAAAGACCGTTTCTTTCATCCTCGATATAGTACATAGATGCTGCAATTGCGCAAAGCATCAAGTGTAGTGACAATATTCCTCTCAGCGGAAGCAATAAGTAAGAAGTGCTGTCTAACTCTGAATCTGAAGCTTTTTCATCGAAATATCCCATCTCAAACAAGTCGCTATTCACATTAATACTGTCAAAATGTGCAGACAAATCCTCGGTGTATCCTTTTTCAGCGGCATATCTATTCATAAACGCCTTGGAATAGTAAGGATATACCCTTGAAAGGAAGACTTCCTTAGCCAACATGTGAGATATGCCCTGCTCTCGAATGAATATTCCAGCCTTCATGTTCAAGATATCCCAGTCCACAGCATCCGGCACAATCCATCCCTCATCAAGAACCATGTCCCTAACATCGCTTCCAACCTGACTTACATCATCGTAGAACACGAAATGAAAGTTTCCAGGATTCTCTTCTAAATCTGCTTTTATGGCCTGGCTCACCTCACCGTCTCCCATGAAGCACACGCCAATTGTCATAAGACCAGAAGGAGCCGAACCGATGATATTTAAAAACATAACCATCAACGGCACAACCATCAGCATCAATATGTAGCTTTTCTTTTTCAGTAGTCTCTTGAAGAGAAGTAAATATTTAATCATAGTTTTATAATTTGATATTTTAGCAGAGTATCAATATTTTACCCTTGCTTTTCGTACTAGTATGGTCATTAATATGAATATTATGGAATAGGCCCACAGCATAAAGGAAGGCTCGAAAACCCTTGCGCCCATTTGCTTATTTGCAAGCATTGTCAAGGCTGCACCTGATGGAAGGAAGTTGCTTCCAAACTGCACTGCCTTTGGGAAGAACACTCTAGGATAAAAGAAGCCCGATACGTAAGCCATAAATATATCAATGATAAATGTAACAAGTACCTTGTTCACCACGCCTTGAATTGCATCCAACAGGAAAAATCCCATGGTGGAAAAGACTAAACAAGGTAATAGGAAGATAAGTGGCAACATGTACACAGATAGCCCTTCTTGCTTGATTAGTTCTCCAAGGTTGTATTTGAAAATTGATTCTGATAATGCCAGCAGCGCTGTCACCAAAATCAGTCCAAATAAATTCAACAGATAAAAGGCTAACATCTCTGCCAACACCTGAGGAGTTGGCCCTAAGCCCTTGGCTGCCATAAATCTTGCCACCGCATCCCTTTCCCCAAGGAAAATCCATATTCCGCAGAAAGGAATCATCATAAGTAAAAACAAGGTCAGAGTGGTGAAATAATAGGCTGGAGTAGACAAGCCATCAGACATTCCAACGGTCTGTATCTGAACCATCGAATCTCTTGCCATTATCGCCTTCACGTATTCGTTGAAAAAATCCGTCATTTGGAGGATTCTCTCCTGATCAGAAAATTCCTTATCCTCCATAACCTGATCCAAACTGAGAATCCCCTTTTCCGTGTAGACTATGACATTTCCTGCCACTGCTGCAATCTCGTCCATCATGACGCTGGTGATGCCTTTTTGCCCCGAAGTGGCATAATACTGAAGCTTTGAGCCATTTGAAAGAGAATCAATCTGTCCCATAAACTCATCGGTTATTAGGATGTAGGCTGAGATATCGCCCTTTCTAAGGGCTTTCTTGGCATCCTCTTCAGCATCGTATTGCTTCAGCTCCACCATATCTCGGCTGCTATCCTCGTTTTCCAAAAGGAAGATTCCAGACCTTAGCAGAGAATTGTCAGCTTCCCCAACGTAGCCTAATGTGTAGCGCTTTTGGTCAGCCATGTAGCTGCCATCCTTTATAACAGCGTAGGCCCCGGTTCCAAGAAGCACGCCAAGTGCCAATATCATCAAGGCTATTCCCGGAAGTAGCTTCTTTATTCTTTTTAGTTGAATAACAAAATAGCTCTTAAAATATTTCATGAAGTCACCTTACAATCTGCCAATAAGATGTGGAATATCCCCATCATACTTGTATTCTTTCAGGCTACCATCCTTCAGAATGTAGCACTGGTCACAAAGCTCGATTTCCTGAACCTCGTGGGTGGAAATAATCAGCGTGCCACCATGGCTTCTGAACTGCTCGAAATAGTTGTAAATATCCTCTCTACAGACCAAATCCACCGCAGCTGTAGGCTCGTCCAAAAGCATAAGCTTTGGATTGGAATTCATAGCGCAGGCTATGGTCAAACGCTTTTTCATGCCGCCTGACATATAACGAACTGGGGTGTTCAAAAACTGGTTGATTCCAAGCATTCTAAGAACACCTTTATCCAGCTCCTTCTTGAGAGTCTCCTTGTCGTACCACATTCTGAGATTATCCTGGGCAGTCAGCTCCTGAATCAGAGGATTTTCCTGTGGAACATAGGCCACCAGCTCATTTCTCAGCTTGGAATTTTTCAACAAATCCTTGCCATCGATAGTGAAATATCCACTATCTGGGCGCTGCAAACCAGCAAGTATGGATAAAAGTGTGGATTTACCGCTGCCGTTTTCCCCGAGAATTCCTATTATCTGGCCTGCCTCTGCCTCTAGGGTAAGGTTCTTCAGAACTTGTTTTTTTCCGTAAGATTTTTTGATGTTTTTTATTTGTATCATGTAGGGTTCTCCTAGTATTTTTTCTATCATCTAATTTTTTTATTAAATGCAAATCTAGAACTTAATCACCTTCAAATTGACAATCATAATCAACTGGAGATATTTCATAATCCATTCAAAATTGTTTATTATTTATATTTTATCACTCTTCTACTTCAGACAATAGTTTTTCTGACAATCAAGTTTTCTGGCAAACTTTTTTATACAATTAAAAATCCCTCCATCTCACTGTACCGCCCCCAAAACAAGACTTTTTTGGGGGACACCTCAGAGAGATAGAGGGCAATATTTTTTCTTATTCTACAAATGTAAGGACATCTTCAATCTTTTTTCTTGGGCGAGGATTTGGATTTTCTGCTGCATAACCAACTGAAATAGCCCCAATGAGCTGGCCCTTTTCACCGATATAATCAGTAAGATCCTTGTAGGCAAAGCAGGTATTGGCAATCCACAGAGTACCAAGTCCCATTTCTGTAGCTTTTAACAACAGATTCTCAATAGATGCTCCTATGGAAAGTGTATCACATATCTCTGTGATTCTGTCATCAGGATTGATATCCTCAAAAGGAGAACCACCATTTGTATTTAGAACCATGATTAGTGCAGTGGCCTCACGCATAATTTTTAATGTATTAAAAGCATCAGCAAGCCCTCCAGCAGACTCCGGCAAAAGAGCATGTGTCTCCTTTTCATTTTCCAAAGCCGTTTCCATCACATCCAAAATCTCATCTTTTTGGGAGTTCATATAAACCAGAAATTTCCAAGGCTGTCTGTTCTTGGCCGATGGCGACAAAATCGCTGCCTCTACCATTTCTCTGATTTGATCCTTTGAAACTGGCTCACTGGTGTACTTTCTAATGCTACGACGTGATGTAATTGAATCCATTTTTATTCTCTCCCTATTTTTTCCAATATTATGCATAAATCTCATTAAGTAAATCTGGCAGGGCTGTTATGTCATTAATAACAGCATCTGGGTTTTCTGCTTCACCAAACCCATAGGCTGCCCAAACAAATGGTATTCCAGCATCCCTAGCCGCCTTCTCATCACCTGCAGTATCTCCCACATAGATGGCATTTTCTATACCATTTCTTTCCATAATCAGCTTAATGTTCTGGCCCTTATCCTTTCCAGTTCGCCCAGACATCTCAATATCCTTAAAATAGGATTCCATGTCGTGAGCTTTAAAGAAAGCTGGCACATATCCATCTTGACAGTTGCTAACAATATAAAGATTGTATTTTTTTGCAAGATTGGAGACAGTATCCTTCATACCAGAATATAATATGGCACCATTCTCGCTAAGGTATTTTACCTCTTCAACTCCAAACTCATCAGTTATAGCACGGCGCCTATCAACTGGGAGTTCTGGAAACAGTTCATCTCCTATTTCCTCCATAGTCTTTCCCATTAATCCTTCTGAGATTTGCTTTGTCATGCGGATGTTAACTTCCTCATACTTTTCAAAGACTCTATTCCAAATATCACTTGAACAGCCTGTGGCATCCCACAAGGTGCCATCCAAGTCAAAAATAATGGTATTATGTTTGTCCATAAAATTCTTTCCCTTTATATCAAGATCATCAATTAAGCTCAATCTATTGCCTCAATTTCAAATATTACTCTCTCATCACAGTCAGTACATTGATATGGTCCATGCTTTAAATCTCCACCCCTGCGAAAGGCATAGATGAATGGGTAAATTGCATTCACAGCTACCATACATACATTTGCACTTTTTTCTTTATCAAGCATACTTCCTTCAAAGTACAATTCATCTCCAACTTTGTATTTAGGACAAAGGCTGTCTATTACTGTCACTTTGACTTTATTATCTACAAAACTCAACTGTATGCCTCCTGACTAATTATTAGAATCATCGAACTCTATATAGGATTTACCTCCATCAAAGGAATGATCATAAATTGTATAAGCATCAGAGGTATTTTCCTCATTATATGCCTCTAGATTCTTCATCAAGTACTCTGGATATTCAAAGTCCTCTGGATTAGGATATGCCAAATATATGTATGCAATCTCTTTTGCATCATCATTTACCAGAGCATATTCATATGTATTTCCAAATCCATAACTTGCAATATATGCAGGTAATTCAAACGATTCTTCATCATACATAATCTTATTGGTATGCTTCTGCTCGCTATTAACATCACATATAGTCATCTCAATATTGGAAATTCTATCAAGTTCCTTTTGATACGATGTATCGTTGTACTTACACTTTAAGATGAGCGTTCCATCAGTATCAAATAGTCCTGATTTGAATTCTGCTAAATAATCACAAACATCTGCATCAGAATCTATTTTTTCTGGAAAGATTAAAAGCGCACTATTTAAATCACTCCCGCAACTGGTTAGTATAAGTTCTTTATCGTATTCTTCTACATTTGATGATGCATAGATATCATCTTGAACCCATTCCTTGTGAGTGATAATCACAAATCTTACCACTAATATAATAACAATCACCAATACACAGCTTAGCAAAACGCCCAGTTTTACTGCTCTGTTTTTTTCGTTCATCTTATAAGCCATATTGGCACTTCCTTTCTCCTTAAATATTCTCATAATAATAAACTTGCTACAATTTCTGCATATTGTGTAGTATTATACAATATCAAACAAACGATTCCAACAAAAAAGAGCTAGATTTCAATAAATCTTGCTCTTTTAATCATAAATAATTCAGCTGTCTTCCAACTCTCTTTATTCCCTATTTCAATAAACTTGAATAATCATAATTCTTATAGAAGTCACTCTCCACCGACAGGTAATCTTTGTAATTATCCTTGGTGAGTTGATTTGTGCCTGCGTAAAGCATTGCAAGGATTTGGGAGTTTATCCAATCTCCGTGGTGGCACTCATCGCTGTAGTTATCCAAGTTTGTGGTGATATCAAACTCATTGTTGAAGGAAAACAGATGGATATTGTCACACTCCAACATCAGCTCAATTGCGTACTGCTCTGCTGCCAGCCAGCGGTCCACCGTGCCAAGCTCTGTCTGGGAGCCCCACCAAGCAACGGAATATGGTGTGAGATAATAATAAAATTCCACATCAGGATTTGCCTTGGCAAGGTCCACCACATTCTCGGTGATATTATCTTTCACCATCTTCTTGATTCGTTTTGCAAAAGGCTGAATCTCTTCAGGCTGCTTGTACTCTGTGCGGTCCCCAAGCACCACGTCAGCACCAAACTCCGCATCCTCCATCCAGTTTGCATAGTCATCAAAGGATGTGACGCCACCGGCTTCTCCTGCTCTAGCATTATCAAACATTGGCAGACAGATGTCGAAAAGAATCTGCTTGTTGAAGACGTATTTCACATCGTTAAAAGGATTCTTGTCATAGAGATAATCTGGGTAGGTTCCCAAATCATCGCGAACTCTATCTGGCTCATCCATGATATACGCATAATCCAATGGGCGAATTACCATTTTTAAATCAGGATTGTATTTTATAGCATTTGCTATATTATCATTCTGTTCCTTGTATGTTCCTCCTGCAAAAGGCACCTTTATGAAGTCGTAACCCCAAAGCTCTTCTGCCTCGCTGGCCTTGAAGTTCTCTGCCATGGAGGTTCCGATAATCATTGCCTGATAATCAAAGCGCTTGATTATGCCATCGTTTTGGCTGCGCTCGTTATTCAATTCATAATACAGGTTTGCATTCGGCTTGTGGTAGTGAAAATATGGGTCCACGTATATTATCACGGATGCAAGTGCACCTAGTAAAAGTACTGTTGCCATGAACAAACCCAATATCCAATTCTTTACTTTCATTATTCCTCAAATCCGCCGGTTACGCCTACAAGCCTTAGTGTTTCTCCGCAATACCATAGAAGGATATTGCTTGAGAAACCTAAGAGCTTGATGTCTACCGGCTCATTTATAAAGTTTTTGTGGACTCATCTTTAAGAATCACACAACAAATCACGACTTACGTATATTTAGAAATTGAAATACAGGAACGTACTTATTCCTGATAATGACGATATGGACCACGCCAGTAGCACGGCTGTCCACAGCATGTTGGCTACGGTTGGTTTGAAGGCCTTCATCTTCTCAAAGGAATTCTTGCAACCCAGTACCAAGTAGAGAGCCAGGTAATAGAACACCGCCACATAAATAAATGGAAGTGAGTGCGTCAAGGCAGTACCATCCCAGAAATAGTTCAGGCCTGGGATTTTAAAGGCTTCCAAAATGTGCACGTCGATAGGTGTGAAATCCACATAAAGGATCTGCTTTATAAGGCTGATAGCGTCAGCAATTGTGTTGGCTCTGAAGAACACAACGGATAAGGTGAAGAATCCCTGGGTTATCATCCATCCGAGAGCAGGATGCAAGCCATCGAAAAACTTCTTAAACATCCTTTTGATAATGCAGAAGATTCCGTTAAGCACTGACCAAAGCACAAAGGTCCATGCAGCTCCATGCCAGAAACCTGAAAGCAAGAACACAATGAAGAGATTCTCGTAGGTTCTAACATTGCCCTTGCGGCTTCCTCCCAAAGGAATGTATACGTATCTGGTAAAGAATCGACTGAGAGTCATATGCCAGCGATTCCAAAATTCTGTAATTGTCAGCGACTTGTATGGAGAATTGAAGTTCTGTGGCAAGTCAATATTTAACATCTTCCCAAGGCCTGTGGCCATGTCGCAATATCCACTAAAATCGAAGTATAGCTGGAAAACATATCCTACCGCAATCAATATGGCATTTGTAGCCTGCAGCTCTGCCACGTTCTCGTAGCCCCAGTTTACTGCGACACCAAAGACATCTGCCAAAAGCACCTTTTTGCCCATACCTATGGCAAACATGTAAAAGCCCTTTGCCATATTGTCCCAGTTGATAGTCTTCCTTCTAACATCCTTCAGCTGAGGGATAAGCTCGTCGTGGGTAACGATAGGGCCAGCCACAAGCTGTGGAAAGAAGGTAACATAGCAGGCATACGTGAGAAAATCATATTCCGGAACCTCTCCCCTATATGTGTCCACAATAAAGGATATCTGCTGGAAGGTGAAAAAGCTGATGCCAAGAGGCAGCACAATGTGCATAAATGGCCAATCGGTCTTTGCAATGGCATTAACGTTTTCAATGAAGAAATCCATGTACTTGAAATAAAAGATTATTCCAAGGTTTACAGCCACGCCCAAAATCATAATAGGCTTGCACTTTTTCAAGTGGCCGATATTGGAGCTAGCCACATTCTGCAACTCTTCATTCTCGGTGACGGCTGCAAGCATAGTCTGCTTTTGCATTCGCTTCATCAAAAAATAAAAGGTGTAATTCACGCAAACACTTGAGATGATTATCAGCAGATAGCTTGGATTGAAATAGCCATAGAACCACAGGGACATCCCCAGCAAAAAAGCATGTCCCAGCCTATATTTCTTCGTCTTATTTAAAAGAAAATATCCAATTATGCATATTGGCAAAAATAGAAATATGAATATATATGAATTAAAAAGCATAAATTATGTCCTTCCTTAAACACTATGTCCATTATAGTGCAAAATACTGGCATCTTCTATCTTTGGATGTAACTTTTTCAAGAATCTTGACACACATTACGATTTAACCGTATAATAATTACGGAGGTTCCGTAATATGAATAAAACAGATAATGACATCAAAATCAGAGTCTCAAAAAACATAAAATACCTGCTGGATAGTGAACATAAATCAAGAAGAGAGGTCTGCAATGATTTGGATATTAAATATACTACTTTTTGCGACTGGATTAATGGCAAAACACTTCCTAGTTATTCTGCCTTAGAAAAATTGGCATCATACTTTGAAGTTGAAGTGTGGGGATTCTACGATGATGTAAATAAAGCTCGCATCAATAGGGCAAAGGTATTAAATGCATATGCAAACGAATTGGGGGATGGCATGGTTTTAGAGATGGATATTCTTGATACATTAAGTGATGAACAAATTAAAAAATTGCTAGCAGCTGGCTTCAGATTTAGACATAGATCATTAGAAGAACTTATTGAAAAAACAGGATTACCTTTAGTATCAACACCAGAATATAATTGGGGTGCTCCTGTAGGAAGGGAAATATGGTAGAGCAAGGAGACATTTTAAAAATAGAGAAGATTCCAGATCCTATAGTTGTCATTAGTAAGACCTCATATAATGAAACTGGACGAATAATAGCTTGTCCTATACTTAACAATTCTTTTTCACCTCACTTTGATATTGAATTTAAAATGGATAACAAATCTGTATATGTATCATGTGACAATGTTAAGCAATTGGATTTAAAACCTCGTTTCTATTCAAAAAAAGGAACAATACCTGTAGGAATTCTACTAAACATAATAGAAAGAATAGAAGCAATCATTGATTATTATTAAAATTAAAAACGCCAGAATGTTCAACTGAACATTCTGGCGTTTCATTTTATGCTAATGCCTGTTTAATATCTGCAATAAGATCTGCGCTGTCTTCGAGACCGCAAGAAACACGGATAAGACCTGCTGGGATACCAGCTGCCTCAAGCTGCTCGTCTGTCATCTGACGGTGAGTAGATGTGGCTGGATTTAAGCAGCAGCTTCTAGCGTCAGCAACGTGAGTCTCGATAGCGATAAGCTTGAGCTTCTTCATGAAGCTTTCTGCAGCTGAACGTCCACCCTTAAGCTCGAAAGATACAACACCACAGCCACCCTTTGGAAGATACTTCTGAGCGAGCTCATAGTACTCATCTCCCTCAAGACCTGGATATGTAACCTTTGTAACCTCTGGCTGCTCTGATAAGAACTTAGCAACTGCAAGACCATTTTCCACGTGACGTGGCATACGTACGTGAAGTGACTCAAGACCAAGATTCAAAAGGAACGCATTCTGTGGAGACTGGATGCATCCAAAGTCACGCATAAGCTGTGCTGTACACTTTGTGATGAAGGCGCCTTCCTTGCCAAACTTTTCAGCGTAAGTAATGCCATGGTAGCTATCATCTGGAGTGCAAAGACCAGGGAACTTGTCAGCATGTGCCATCCAATCAAACTTTCCAGAATCAACGATACATCCTCCAACTGCTGCTCCGTGGCCATCCATGTACTTTGTTGTTGAATGAGTAACGATATCAGCGCCCCACTCGATTGGACGGCAGTTTACAGGTGTTGGGAAAGTGTTGTCCACGATAAGTGGCACGCCATGCTCGTGAGCTACCTTTGCAAACTTCTCGATATCTAACACTGTAAGAGCTGGGTTTGCGATAGTCTCACCGAATACTGCACGTGTGTTGTCCTGAAAGGCTGCGTTAAGTTCTTCCTCTGTAGCCTTTGGTGAAACAAAGGTCACATCGATGCCCATCTTCTTCATAGTTACAGCGATGAGGTTGAAGGTTCCACCGTAGATTGATGAAGATGCTACGATGTGGCTTCCATTCTCACAAATATTGAAAAGAGCGAAGAAGTTTGCTGCCTGACCTGAAGATGTAAGCATAGCTGCCGAGCCACCCTCAAGAGCTGCAATCTTTGCTGCTACATAATCATTTGTTGGATTCTGAAGACGAGTGTAGAAATAGCCGCTTGCCTCAAGGTCGAAGAGCTTTCCCATATCCTCGCTTGTATCATATTTAAAAGTTGTAGACTGCACAATAGGAATCTGGCGTGGCTCGCCATTTCCTGGAGTGTATCCAGCCTGCACACATTTTGTACCAATTCCATTACTCATCCTTTTATCCTCCTAATTCTCATACACTTGCTACACTAACAAGTATTATATTTCTCCGGTCAATTAACACTTTTCCCTAAAGTAATATAATAGCTTTTTAGCTACTAGTGGTTTTATTTGTTCTATAAAAATGGAGCTCGTAATTACGAGCTCCTTACACTTTAGCACATTAAAGAGATAATTTAAACCTTAATTTACGACTTCTTGTTTATCCTTCAAGAAATCCCAGGATTACTACCTGTGGAAGAGAATCTTATTCTAGGTAATAATATTTGGCTTAGGATTACTTCCTGAGAGGAAAATATCATTTCAGGCAGTAATATTTGGCTTAGGTTTACTACCTGAGAATTAAATCTCTTTTCAGGTAGTAAATTGCTGCTTGAGTTTACTACCTCTGAGAGAAAATATCATTCTAGGCAGTAAATTGTTACTTGAGTTTACTACCTCTGAGAGAAATATCATTCTAGGCAGTA
>NZ_FMXT01000016.1 GCF_900104335.1 Pseudobutyrivibrio sp. YE44 | reverse complement strand
CCATAAGCAACCTTCCTTCTATACTTAGGTGCAAAAACTATATGATACTTACACTCCCACTTAGTGTGTGATAAACTATTCATGTCCATCGGGGACTACCTCCTTTGTTATTTTACTTGGCTGACGAACCATAGTAATTCTAGCATTGGAGGTATTTTTCTGTAAGCTGAAGCATTTTCCCACCACCCGCAAAGCAGGTGGTTTTATTCTTTTTTCAAAATCTTTAATCTCATTAAATGACCAACTTAACAATTTGAAAAAAGAGGGCCTTGCCCTACAATAAAAAAGGAGCTTGTCTAAATTCAAAAGACAAGCTCCTACATTTCTACCAGCAGCTAAACAGCTACCAGTAATATTTCATATAAATCAGGCAACCACAACTATAAGGGTCAGCCCAATTATTAATTATTCTTATAAAACTCCTTCACAACCTCAATAACCTTAGCTCTGTCCTCGGCAGTCAAGCCATAGTAAAGAGGAAGACGAACGAGTCGCTCACTTTCCTTGGTGGTGTAGACGTCTTCGCCGTGGAAGCGACCGTACTTCTTACCAGCTGGTGAAGAATGAAGTGGGATGTAGTGGAATACCATCTCCACGCCGTTTTCCTTGCCGTACTTGATGAGAGCGCTGCGCTCTTCAAGGTCCTTGCACTTGAGGTAGAACATGTGAGCATTGTGAGTGCATCCCTCAGGGATGGTTGGAAGTTCAACACGTCCTGCGTCAGCAAGCTCCTTGAAAGCATCGAAGTACTCATTCCAAGAATTCATTCTGTCGTTGAAAATCTCATCTGCTTGCTGGAGCTGACCGTAAAGGTAAGCTGCGTTAAGCTCTGATGGAAGATATGATGAACCTGGCTCAACCCAAGTGTATTTGTCAATCTGGCCACGGAAGAACTTGGCACGGTTTGTACCCTTTTCGCGGATGATTTCAGCCATCTCAGCGTTGGCCTCGTCCTTGATAAGAAGGGCTCCGCCTTCACCCATTGAGTAGTTCTTTGTCTCGTGGAAGGAATATGCGCCGTAGTCTGCGATGGTTCCGAGAGCCTGTCCCTTGTAAGTGCTCATTACGCCCTGGGCAGCATCCTCAACCACCTTTAGGTTGTGACGCTTTGCGATATCCATGATTGTGTCCATCTCACATGCAACGCCAGCATAGTGAACAGGCACGATAGCCTTTGTCTTGTCTGTGATGGCAGCCTCAATCTTTGTCTCATCGATGTTCATGGTGTCTGGTCGGATATCAACGAACACAACAGTTGCCCCACGAAGAACGAAGGCATCAGCTGTTGAAACAAATGTGAAGGATGGCATGATAACCTCATCACCTGGCTGAATCTCACAGAGAAGTGCTGCCATTTCTGTGGCATGTGTGCAAGATGTTGTAAGAAGAACCTTTGGCGAACCAGTCTTCTCTTCAAACCAAGCGTTGCACTTCTTGGTGTACTCACCATCGCCGCAAATCTTGTGCTTTGAAATTGCATCCTTTATAAAATCAAATTCAGTTCCCACATAAGGTGGAACATTAAAAGAAATCATTTTCTTTCCTCCTTATACACAGGCGAAGTCTTTTAGCTCACTTGTGTAAATCTATTTATCATTTCTCATGTCATCATCATGTCCCTATTTTATCAGGAACATAACAATAAACCCAAATATGTAATCTATAATACCACTAAAACAATAGAATCCAACTAAAAATTCCTAAAGCCCATTATCACAAATCAAGTAATAGTTATACTTTTATGATAAATCTTGTATTATCATGGGGCTTATTTATCGCAAACCAGCCAAAATCACTACTTTTGTGATAAAAATCAGGCTTTTTCTTCAAAATTTTATCACTGCACCATTCATAAACCTAAATAATCCATTGGTTGTGTGATAAAAAATAACCATTTTTGCTCTATTTTTATCAATAGACCCTTTAAAACAGTTGATTTTAGGCTATGCCGCGATAAAACCATAAAACCATGAAACCCAAAAACTTTCTAGTATTAACTTAAAATTCACCATGAAAAATCTAGCATCACAAAGAATAGCCTAGCTTTTTCATATAGCATATCAACTTAATCCATTTATTAATAAGTTGATTTATAACACACTTTATCTTACAAAATCAGCTAACCAAAACCTTACTCCGGCAAATATTTCCTAACATCCCCGCACTCATCCGCAAGGATAAAATATCCGTATCTGGTAGAACTGTCAGTGATTTCTGTAGTTAAATCATCTGCGATTTCGTACTCTACGAGTTGGTCAGCGCAGTCGCGCTTCACTTCCTCAAGAAGCTTTGCGTCGTCTGCGTTCATGATGTATCGAATCATGGCGTAACCTTTCTTGGTAGGAGTGACAGATGGTTCCTTGCCAACAGCCACGTCGATTACCGCCTTTACGAAGTCGATTCCAGTGGAAAGCTGTACAAGGCTGCTTCCGATGCAGTCGCCACCCATGCGGGCGCCGATTTCGATGATGCGAATTCGGCCGTCAGCGTCAATCTTCAACTCAGAGTGTGAGGCACTGTTTGTAACCCCAAGGCTATCCAGCGCATGGAACACAACCTCACGCACTCGACCAACTACATCAGAAGACAATGGCGCTGGTTCCAAATGAGCCACCTCAATAAACTTTGGTGCCTCGGTGGTATACTTACGAGTGATGGCAAGCAAGTTGTGCTTGCCGCCGAAGGTAACACACTCCACACTATATTCAAGACCAGTGGCGTATTCCTCCACCACAACAGCCTTCTCAAATCCACATTCAAGAGCATCGTCGATAGCTGTCTTAAGGCCTGCCATATCCTCCACCTTTGTGACGCCGCGGCTGCCGGAACGATCCAAAGGCTTTACGATAACAGGGAATTCAAAATTCTTATCCTGGCATTCTTCAAAAGAAGAAACGCGGACACTCTTTGGGCTTGGGTCTCCGTTTTCATCAAAGGTCTTTCGCATCTCCCACTTGTTGGTGGACTTTAACATGGTGTCCATGGAATTGCCAGGCAAACCAAGCTCGGTCGCCACATAGTTTACCGCAACAGTGGCCAAATCAGAGGCGATGGTGCAGATGCCATCAGGCTGAATCTTTCTGCACTCCTCTAAGATAGCTTCTTTTTCAACGATGCTGATAGGATAGAAATGGTCAGCGAGAGCCTCACCAACATCGCCTGCAGCCCAGGCGAACACGTGGGTCTCGTAGCCCAATTCTTTGGCCTTATTAATAAGAGGGACCTGCAAATACGAGGCCCCAATGATTGCTAATTTTTTCATTAGTCTTCTTCCTTATCATTTAGAATCTGTCGAACAACGTACTTCGGACGATTCTTGGTCTGAACGAAAATATTGCCCACATACAAGCCAACCACGCCGATGGTCATGATAATCATGCCGCCGATGAAGCACATGATAGCCGCAAGGCTGGTGTAGCCAGGGTCAATATCGATTACAAAGTAACGAATTATGGTGATAATAATTCCAATGAAGGAAATAAGTGTCATGCCAAATCCTAGGCTCACGACGAAGCGCAAAACCTTGTCTGACTGGGATGTAAGAAGCTCCAAAGCCATGTTCACGCGCTTCTTGAATGTGTATGAGCTCTCTCCCTCGAAACGGGCATTGTGCTCTACATCCAACGCTGTGGTTCTGAAGCCCAGCCACTTGATGTACATAACGTAATCACGATATTGTTCAGGCATCTTGCAATACTCGTCGATGACCTTGTGATTCACCACAGAGAAATTACAGAGGGCGCCGTCGTAGTGACCGTCTGTAGCAAAATTGTAAACCTTATAAAAAAGATTTGACCAGAAAATCTTTATCTTGGAATCCTGGCGCTCTGCGCGGCGGGCAAAGACAACATCGTAGCCCTCCTGAGCTTTTGCATAAAGTCGTGGAATCTCCTCTGGGCGGTCCTGAAGATCGCAGTCCATAACTATGACCCACTCGCCAGTGCAGTAATCCAAGCCTGCAAGCATGGCATTCATCTGGCCGAAGTTACGAGACAGCTCCATGCCCTTCACGTGAGCATCCTGCTGGCAAAGCTCCTCTATTACCTCCCAGGAATTTTCTGGGCAATTATCATTAACTAAAACAATTTCATAATCGTCAGTCATGGCGGACAGAGTCTCTGTCAATCTGCGGTGTAACTCTGGAAGAGCAGCGCGGCAGCCATAGACTGGAATAACAACTGAAAAAAGCATGATTTTCTCCAATCAATTCACGAAAAACTTCGGATATATGGTAGCACATTTGCAAGGATTATAAAACTTTTATTTGTGAACTCTGGATGGGTTTGAGAGCCTGAGGCTATTACCAGACATAGGCCAAGTCAAAAAGTCCTATTTTCTCTTTGCGATTAACGCTTTCACCTTCTCCACTGCCTTCACCTTGTAAGCCACCACACAGATGGCAATGAGCAGAGCAAGGATGACGCCAACTCTCACAAAGATGTTTCCGTATATCGTATTTGCGAATATGCTAAAGGTTACCATCACCACCACAAGACCGTAGATGAACTTGTAGTTGTAGTAGTGGTCCATTTTTATCTTCTTTACCACGTGCATATGGATGAGCAGCAGCACCAGGTATCCCACCAAAGTGGTGTAGGCTGCAGCAAGATATCCAAAGCGTGGAATCAACAGAAAGTTGAGGCCAAGGTTTACCAGGGCGGCGGTGGCACTGGCGAAGGCCATCTCAACGGTGTGCTTTTGAATCTGCTCGATGTTTACAAACATGGTGTAAAGGAACTGGAGCATGCATCCCATGGCGATTGGTGGAAGCACGTAGACTGAATCCTTGTACTTGCTACCGCCGAAAAGCAAGATAATCTCTGGTGCAAATAGGATGACCATAAGGCAAATGCTGACGCCGATTCCCACATAAAGATATGAGAACTTGCGAACCTTTGCGTGGGCATCCTGCTCCACCTTCTCACGAAGCCATGGCGAGTAGGCAGTGTTGATTGCCATAAGAACTACGATAACAATGCTGCCGCAGGTGTAAGCCACGGAGTAAATGGCAGTCTTTTCGTTGCCGCACATCTTTGTGATCATGGTTTTGTCCATGCTGTTGAGCAAGGTCATTGACAAGGAATGTGGAACGTATGGCAAAGCCAGTGGAACTGCGTATTTCCAGTAGCTGGTCTTGATGCCGTGAGCGCCCTTTGCGAAATAGAAAAACAATACAAGGCCAAACAGGAAGGTTGGCAATGTTGTACCAATGATTCGACCAAAGGCCTTTCCCTTCATGGAAAGCACCAAAGCCAGTGCCAAGCCTGTGTTAGCAAGAGCGATTATGATGCTGATGGCTGTGGAGGTCTTGTAGCGGAACTCCATTCGCTGATAAGACTGAAACATAGACAAGATGCTGGCGCCGATGCTGGATGCCAGAATCATGTAAAGGTATTTCATCTCCAGGGTGGTCCATGACATCAGTGGCTTTCTGAAAAGTGTGAACAGCACCAACCACAACAGGGTTGATAAGCACATAAGCACAGTCATGGAATAGCTGTAACGCTTTATGTCTGACTTGTAATCACCGTAAGCTGACATGAGGGTAACACCAAGATTCAAAGTGACAAACACCGCAAAAATGCTCTGCCAACTACAGTAGTTGTTGTAGATACCATACTCGTTGGTGCTCATGATACGAGTGAAGATTGGTGTCACGATGAAATTTATTCCGTTCAGCAAGATGGTAGAAAACAAATACCAAAAGCTGGATTTCAAAAGGATTGCAAGACCCTTATTATCTGATTTTGATTCCAAAATATTTCCTCCAAGTAAAACTATAGGCTGTGGCAAGAGCCACAGCCTTCATTATAATTCATTTATTTATAATATGCATCTAAATATAATTACTCCTCACCAGGATACTCTAGATATGCCTTGTTATTCAACACATCAAAACGTGCTATGGGTTTCTTTCTAACCTCAAGTTTTTTTATCGCAGCTTCTACCGCAGCAGCTGCTCTTTTATCCATTTCCGCATCATTTTCAGATATGAAACCGTTCTTTAACAAATATTCGCTACTAGCATTTTTTCTAGCAATTTTTACATTCTTCTTACTAAATACTAAAGACACGATTATCCCTCACTTACAATCAGGTCTAAACAATTTATTACATTCATAGATATTGTGCAACCTACTAAAAATACTATGAGTTTCTCTTTAAATACTCCGTAAATGACGCTGCTGGAAGCTTTCTGTTTTTAGCCAGCATCTTATACCAAATAGTATTTCCATCAGCTTCACTTATCAGCCCCCTATTCAATGCCTCAAGCAATATGTGTCCTGTATCAATATGCTTAAGTCCATACTTAGCTATATAAGGAGCTATGTCTCGATAGTTGTTACTAGCCAAGATGCCATTGAAAGTTTTTGCTAGGGCTATACCTGCTGCTTCATCTTTACCGATCTGCTTTCCATCTACACTTCCATGTACTAACTTATTGTACAAGTCGAACTCATCTGTTCCTATTTCCAACTGTTGAATCTTTGCCGTACCATCATCTATCAACCCATCTGCACGTCTCTTAAGATGAGGAATAGCAGGATTGCTTAATTCATCATATACAGGTGCAGGAAATATTATTTTGCCCCCATACAACTCATGCAAAATATTTGTGTCATTAATCCAAAGGAAGGCGGATATACAATCTGTATCAAAGAAATACTCATCAGTCATTAAGATTGCCTTCCTCCTCATCTAAGTTGTAAACAATGTCTGCTCGATAGCCATCTAACAAGAGTTCTTCTTTTTTGCCATTTGATATGACACCTTTGTTAGCCAACTCTTCGACTTTACGAATATACTCACCAGTAGTGAAATATCTTTTATTCTCAGGTGATGGTTGATATAATTCTTTTCCATATCCTAACAAAGCAGCAAATCGAGAAACTGTAATCTCGCGAAACTCGGAAGCTGACTCAGAATTGATAAAGCCATCTTTTTCCAACCTGAATAATATAGCCATATGACTGACTTGATAAAACTGCTCCACATGAATCACTGATTCTAAGTTCCAAGTATCATGATTTCTTTTTGATATCTGATAAAGGGCATCGTAAGGCATCAATAAGTAACTAGCAAAAATATCAGCTTCTCTTTCTGAGTCCGGCTTGTCATCTCCCATACTCATGTTACATATCACCTGACCTTCAATATCTTCATAGAGGATGTGATAAAACTCATGGGCGAGAGTAAATCTCTGTCTGCCATATGAAGTTGATGAATTAATGCAGATTACAAAATCATCATCCACCTTTGAGCACATTCCACTGATACGCTCAGATAAAGGATATTTCAAAACTGTAATCTTCATATCTCGCAGGCCATTGACAATAGCGAATATATCTATAGGAGAGTATCCATCCTCGCCCCACATTCTTCTTGTCTCTAATGCCAGTGAGTTTAATTGTTGTTCTGATTTCACTAACTACTCTCCAATCATCTTATTCATATAGCGAATATTCTTTGCTAGTCTGTTCACAGCTGCAATGCTTTCTAGATCCTCTGTCATAATGCTATTTGCTCTAAATGCAAACTTGATAGGAATATACTCATCGCTGACTCCAAAAAGATATTCCTCTGTGCAACAGAAAAGACTGCAAATCTTTTCAATCAAAGTGACATTTAGCACCCTTGTGCCATTTTCCAATTTGGTAATCATACTTTGGTCTACACCAAGGTACTTTGCCATTTGTTCCTGAGTTAACTTGCTATTCTTTCTTAATTCCTTCAGCCTATTACTTTGAATATTTCCTTCCATAAGCTGCCCTCCATTCTAACTATTTATATTATAGAACCTTCTTGTCAT
Organism: Pseudobutyrivibrio sp. YE44; assembly: GCF_900104335.1. Classification (GTDB taxonomy): domain Bacteria; phylum Bacillota; class Clostridia; order Lachnospirales; family Lachnospiraceae; genus Pseudobutyrivibrio. Next base: position 43,428 of record NZ_FMXT01000016.1, on the reverse strand, counting down.
ATTTTCAAGTAGATTTATTTTGAAAATATGACAAAACAAAAAACATAAAAATAAGACTATGACAACTTGCTTGATCATAGCCTTATATTTTATCCATATTTATGATTACACCTAAACTAAGCTCTCATACTTCGCACTCACCTTACCCCAGTCCAGAATCTCCCAGAATTCCTTAATGTAGTCTGGGCGAAGATTCTTGTATTTGAGATAATATGCATGCTCCCATACATCAAGTGCCAAGATAGGTGTCCATCCCTTGCCTTCTGAAAGAGGATTGTCTTGGTTCAAGGAATTAGATGCATGAAGTCCGCCATCCTTATCTACTGAAAGGAAAGCCCAACCTGAACCAAATTGCGCAGCTGCAAGCTTTGAAAGCTCATCTTTGCAGGCTTCCAGACTTCCAAAAGCTTTGTCGATGGCCTCTGCAAGCTTCCCTGTAGGAGCCTTTGCAGGATTTGGTGAGAACATCTCAAAATAAAGATTGTGGTTGTAATAGCCACCGCCCTGATTTCTAAGGCCTTTTCTCAAGGTCTCGTCAGCAACGGCGTCAAGATTTGCAAGAACCTCTTCTGCTGGCTTGCCAGCAACCCCAGCTTGCTCTGCCAAATCGTTGAAGTTCTTTGTGTATGTAGCATGATGCTTGCCATGATGAGTCTCGATTGTAAGCTGGTCGATGTGTGGCTCGAGAGCATCTGCTGCATAAGGCAATTTGATTTGTTCGTACATTTGAGTACACCCCCTTATTATTTAATCTTTGTTTTATTCTCTAATCAATTACATATCCTACATTTCTAACAGTGCGAATCCCAGCTAGATTTACAAGAAGGTCCTTCATGGTATCAATAATTCCAATATCCAACTAGCCATCATTTATCTGAAAAGAAGTAACGAAAGAAAGCATATTGCAATTCTTATTACTCTAATCGGTCATAAAAATGTCCCGTTCACACAATCTTCTCGAAGTCCGCCTTTGGATGCTTGCAAATAGGACATATAAAATCGTCTGGCAGTTCCTCCCCAACATACTCATATCCACATATGCGACAACGCCAAACCGTCTCACCTTTTGGAGTGGTTCCAACAGCCTCAGGCTTTGGTTTGATATTATTCTGGTAATATTCGTATGTTGCTGACGTCGTATCTGAAAGGACAGTCATAAATGTAGGCTCACAAATAAACAAAGTATGGGAGCCCAAATCAACTGTTTCCATAACCTTGAGCGAGAAATATGCATTGGTCCCCACTACAATGTAAGGAATCCCATTATCCGCCTGATGATAGTTAGCCTTTGGATACTCTTCAAACTTATCAACATCACGACCAGATTGAAATCCGAAATGCTTGAACAAATCGAAAGAAGCATCCTGACTGATGACAGAAATGTTGCATGCGCCAGTCTGCTTCACCATGTCGTGGGTGAAGTTCGCCTTGTTAATAGCTATAGAAATACGATTGGGTTCCGATGCAACCTGAATTGCCGTATTGATGATGCAACCATTAGCTTTTCCATCACGTACTGCTGTGCACACAAACAACCCATAGGATAATTTATACATTGCCTTTGTGTTCATCTCCGCCATAGCATTTTCTCCTTTCGATGTTGTTGCCTTAGCCCCCTCGCCTTGCATCTTAAGTTGTTGACGCCTAGTTCTGTATTCAATTATAGGCAAATCTGCCGCCACTAGGTTTTCACCCATATACAAATCTGTGGATTTTGGCATCTGGGTTTCAACTACCTTCTTATCCTGCCGTTCAATAATCTTGTTGGCTCTGCTTCCCAACCAAGCTATTGCTTTATCTATAGGCTTTAAACCCGTAATCCTGTTATAAAATCTCAGGGCAATTATAGCATGCTCGTCATCCACAGGAATAAAAAATGCCAATATCTGTATTTTATCTGTCACATGATTCAGCCACATGTTTGGAAATTTAAAATTCAAATTTGTGGATTTGATTTCCGAATCCATCGATGGTTTTGGCGTCTGACCAACATCTACTTCATTATCAGCACTAGTCCTAAAAGTGTTCTCATCGAGCCATACAACCTTAGGGCCATTGCATAAAGTTCTATTACCTTTACCAATAGTATTGTAATGAACAAATGCAAGATGCGAAACGTCTAACTGGTTCTCAATGACACGTGAATAATGAACATTCCACGCATCCTCCATATGGTCATAGGTATATGATTCATTAGTGATGATACTGAAATAATCAGGTTCTTTTTCAGGTTCTTTGTCCCCATACCATGCAAAAATAATCCCACCAATTTCTCTGGTTGGATAACTCTTAAGATGAAGCTTATCATAATCATCAATGGAGGCTTTTCCATTGGATGGAACATAGGTACATGCTCCAGAACTATCATATTCAATTCCGTGAAATGGACATTTTATATGATTATTTTCTAGCCTGCCTTTTCCCAGAGATGCGCCCCTATGGGCACACAGAGAATTCACACAAGCCACATTCCCATCAAGGTCTCGAAAGAAAATAAGATTCTCCCCGAATCGGCGAGCACCAAGGATATCATTCTTTTTAAGTTTGTGTGATGAAAGAACTGCATACCATTGATTTTTAATCATAGTGTGCTCCCCAAAATAGTTTACAAACTGATAATCATTTCTCCGTCAAAATTGAATAGCTGTAGATTTTATACTTCATTCAACTTATATTATACTCATCATTCGTTTATTTTACCATTCCTATTATATTCACGATAGAATTATCCACAAGCACCGTAAATGCTCCACAGGTTTTACATTGATAATAGGACTAGAAAGGGGATTAGGCTCTCTCAGAGATGATGCCAGTGCCATTTACAACAACTATATCAGGCTTTTCCTCGGAAATAGCTGAAATAGTTTCATCCGAGTTTACTCCTTGCTTGTAATAATACCTAACGCTATTCTTATAGCCCTTAACCAAAAAAATTGCCCTATTTGCATACCTTTCAACTACGTAGGAAACAGTATTATCTATTGTACTTGTAATTACTAGTATTGTCTTCAAACTATATTTTTTAATTCCAGTTCTTCATAAGTATTGTCAAAGAATGTATCAGGATTATTTTTATAGTTTTTCTCCATCTAAAATTCCATTACTTTTCAACGCATTATACACCCCATCATAGGATTCTTCTGGAAACTCATGAAGATCTAAAGGCAACGAATCAATTAAGTTGATATCAGACACAATTTGTTCTCTTTTCTTATTGTTATGACAATGAAGCGCCTTATCAATTAACACACTAATTGTGCGCTGTTGGTTCTCAATGTAATCCATATTTGTGGCAATTGTTTCAGACATCATATTGTCGATTTTTTTCTCTAGTAACTTTAATTCATACTCACGTATGTTGTATTTATAAGAGTTTCCATGTCCCTTTGATAAATATCTTCTAAATAGAATCACTGCAAATATAAGAATAATGAATATAACCCAAGCTACCGTTTTAACATCATTGCTGTTCTCATTTATTATTTTTTCGTAGAACACTGCAGCAATTAAAGAAATAAACCACGCTGCAATATCGTCCTTTTCATGAACAGGCCCATTAATACTATTTTCAAGGTCATTTTTTCTTTGAAACAAAACATCCAAACGGCCATCTGCAATATACTGTTGGATTTCACCAGATTCTCCATAAGCTGCATTAATAACAACTATCATTCTCAGGTAGCTATTATTTGTCTCGTTCCATGTCTTTAGAAACATATCAATTTGACGAAACACTGGTTCATCTATACCCTTATAATTCTTAGTCGCAGATATTATTGCTGATATAATTCCCCCAATAATAAAAACAATGCATACTACCATAAGTAATAAACTTCCTGCATACACTGTCCATGATGCCACCGGCAAAATTTGCTTTGGTAATATGGATTTAAAAAGAGAAACAACAATTACAATCGGAAAATATATAGCTGCAAATATTATGATTATTGAATTGATATATGCTATTATTTTTTCAACTTTCTTTTGCATATTCTAGCCCCCTCTGTGATGCCTATTCAACTATTTCCACACATATATGCTCAATCTTTATGTAGTCCATTTTCTAGTTCTCCATCTCAATTACATATTTCACCTTTAACTTCGAGCATCTATTTTGAGGTATTATCCCCTCATGTTGCAATCGTCCAGCGACAATACCGGGATGGATTCCTATAGAATTAGCAAATCTAATTATTTCTTCATCTGATGTGTATTTTGTTGGTGCAAACTTTCTAAGAGCAGCTGGAGGGATTAGATAATTTGTTGCAAATTTATCTGCTTCCTCCTCTAGCGCTTCATTCTTGCTAATCATTTCGTTTTCAGAATAGCTAATAAATGTTGTTTTTGTTTTTCTTTGAAGTACATGCTTGATTTCATGAAACAGTGAGAACCAAAAGATATCAGCGTCTAACCTTCTATTATTCATTGCTAAAACCACTCTGTTCTCATTCACCCATTTAACAGCACCATTAACACCCGAGTTTTTCAAACTTGGCAACAACACAAATGCCACGCCACATTCAGCAAATATCTGATTCATTCTAGGTATAAATTCTTCTGGTTCTTTTACAGTCATATCTCTTATCTCTGATAAATGAAACTTCAATTTTTCAGCATCATATTTGTCTGTTTCAATTTTTTGAGAACAGTTGATGGCAGTTTGAACCCATGCTCTAGAATTAACAATATTTTTTTCGTTTACCTCGCTTATTCCTGTTCTACAGTTGACCAAAAAATCAGGCTTTAGCATGATTCTTAAATCTGCCACTTTAAGATAACCACATAAATTTTCTATCTTTTCATTAATTGATTTTGCTTTTGGCAACCCAGCGACTTTCATAAAATAACTATAATCAATAAGCCTTGCCACAGCTTGCTGTTTATCAAAATCTTTTTCCTTTTCTATCTCGATAAGTTTTTGATCGTAGACATTCTGTAAATTCAACCAAACCTCTTCGCTTGTACCGAGCATAACTGACAATTTTTTTGCCAAATCATTTGTGATATTTGTTTGCCCATTTATTAAATAGCTGAGGGTCTTAGTGTTTGTGCCCAAGCGAGTTGCAAACTCGGCCTGAGTAATCCCCATGTCTTCTAATATCTCAGAGAGATAGTAACCTGGATGAAACGCTATTAACTCTTTATATTCCGTTATGCTACTCATAATGCACCCACTCTCTTTTTTGCTACAGAATTCTTATACAAAATTTTCATAACATCGTTCTTTCTGTTTTGATTACCCTTTTGGTAATAGAATTATAACATCTATTATTGCGATAATCAATTTTAATTACCAAAAAGGTAATCATTAGATAAAATTAGCAGTTGCAATATAAGCAACTGCTAATTTTATCAATCTACTTTGCGATTCCACAATTCATCATCATACTTAATTATTTCTCCGTATTCAGCCGCACATGGTTCTACAACCTTTCCCTCGTCAATAGTTACGCAAACAGGCTCTCGTCTATCCTCTTCAGATATACATATATATTTATCTCCAAATATATAAGCTCGAGTGGTATTTATTTCTTTTAACTGGATATCCTTTAAGAAAAAATGAATGTAATTTGTATACAATATTGCGTCTACTGTAGTTCTAATAGGAATCCACTGCATTTCACTATCGTCAAATTTATAATCGTTTTTTAATCTTGCCTTAATATCTTCATATTCGTTGTCATTTATCTGCCATTCGCCTATAAGATAATCTAGAAAATTAAGGTTAAGCAGTTCAGCTTCTCGTAATTGCATCTTTAGAAATCGATAGTTATTCTCTGACTGTCTTATATAATCAACAAAACGTCTCAACGGAATAACCTCTAACAGAAGAGTCCTAGCCTTCTTGGCCACCTCGTATACCTGTTTGGCCAATGCTGTATAATTCTTATTTTTAATTTTCATCTTAGCTTCAGATAATTCATGGTCATTAAATACTATGCACAAATAAGGATTTACTATACCATCTCCAAAATGATTCTCTAAATTAAAGTTGTTATTCGCCCTATTTAAATAGCATAAATATATATCACCTATAGATTTTATTCCAATATATTTATCACCAAATTTATCAAGATATAATGCGCCATTGTATACTATATTTAAGTAGTTCCACGCATTGTTTGCTATACTTTCAATTCTATTGAGCCAATCCCATTGAAAGTAATTATCAGCTTCAAAGTTCAAATACACTGCATAAAAAGCCTTTAAATCATAGGTCAACGTTCCATTCTTTTCAGCAATAATAATCTCCTTTATTCTTGATAACATTTCATTTGTATTGTATAGGTAATTAATAGCAAGTTCCCCGAAATAATCTCCTAAAGACTTTTCATTTTTCTTCAACTTCATAAAAAAAATATCAGTCAAAATATCATAATCGTTTTTACCTACAGAATTCTTTATAACTGTGCTCCCTACATTATGCTCGAACATACTCAAATTCTTATATTGCTGAGGTATTTGGACATAAGCATCCTCGTTTCTATTATTCAAATTCGAGTACTGCTCAAGTATTAATTTAGTTACCCCTGGATTCTTTGAAATATCTTTATCATCATTAATCCTTACACGCACATGAATAAACTTATCCAACTTGTCATATTGAGGTTGAACCAACGATTTTCCTATAAATTCCCCGTTATCATTTGTCATACCTTGAACACTTGGCCTTATGCAAATATCACTACTCTTATCCAAAGTGATAAGACCTATTATTCCTTCTATCTCCGAAAATTCATACAAGAAGTTCAGAACCTCATTTTTAATATCCGTTCTATCCGCATCCTCAACTATAATAACTATATTTTTTCGTCCAGATACTTTAAGCAAGCTTTTGACTTGATTAGCAAAAACAACTCTTTCCTGATCTATGTTAACGTAGGCGTTGCTACTATTTAAGTTAGCTGATATTTTTACAGGTTGTTTTATTTCAAACATTACCGCTAAAGCAGACAAAAACCCAGCTTTATTAATAAACGAAACTTCATACTTTGAAAACAAATCATCAAAATAACGCTTAGTATAATTAATGATATTGTCAACACCATTTATTTCCAGAGCACTTATTTTAAAAACAAAATATTTAGGTCCAGCTTTTCTTTTTGCCCAATTGTTTACTAATGCTTTAATTACACTTGATTTTCCACTTCCAAAAGCCCCTATAAAACCAATATTAAAACTTGCTTTGCTTGTTTTTCCGTCGATTAGTTTTACCAACTGTTCATATGCTTCCCTCTGACTAGTAGTCATTCTAGTATTAACATCAAAAGGTTTTTCAAGATACAAACTGCTATTAGGAGCAATTGCTTGTGCATCATTGTAATCTACATATTTAAGAGAAATATAATCTATCAAGAGTAGCCATAAAACAGTATTTACCATAACCATTAGTTGAATATGACTATAGGCTTTATACAATGCCACTACTTCCACAATCATTCCGCCAAACTGAAACAAAATTGCATTCTTTTTTATGGCCAAATAGATAGTATTAGGCTGCTGAATAAACCAAGCAACAACAAACATTATAATTAAAGCTACAGATGCCAATACAGAACATTGAAAAATACCAAGAGGTGGAATATTATCCACTTTAAACATATCCAAAAGTCCAAATATATTTATCGTAAACTCTACAGCATAGGCCAATACTGCACATATAGAGTATCTTAAAACTTTTTTCGGTAATACAGACAACAAATTCTTCATTATCCCATCCCCCCATATATATTGATTAGGCTTCCTTTGAATATTACTTACGCTTACATTTATGCACCCTGTCAACTAATACTTTTATTATTCTTTATTATATTTTTTCAACAACGGAAACAATACTCAGTAAATGCCCCACATCCTCGTATATTTCATCAAATCTAAATACCGCATCGAAGTAATCTTTTGCCTTAATATCCTGTTTATAATATGGATTCACCAACTCACTTATCTTCACGCATCCTAACTTATATGAATCTCCACAATATAAATCGTTCTTATCCGGAACAATTGGAACAAAAACAATATTACAATGAACATCCGCATATAAAGCCTTTACTGCATTATGTACATTTGGGGTTCATAATACCCATTTCTAAATACCTCCTCTAAATACAAAAAAAGAGACCTTGCAACTTGCGCTATATTCATTATCTCACTTTCCTCTTCCATACCAAGAAGTGAGTAGAACCTATCAACACAAGCTCTGGCCTCTTCAATATTATCCATATTATGATTTATTATGCTTTCAAACTTAGAAGTTCTCATGATTGCTATCTCCTACAAGCTCATAGAAGGCAGCTTTTACGCTCAGTACGTTGTCAATATTTTTCGCAAGTTCAACTAACTTTTCAGCAATTTTTTTCTGTCCCTCAGACAGATTTCCAGCATAACATAAAGCAACATTACCAATGTAATTGCCTTCGTTAACTGACAACATCTTAAAATCACCTTGCAGGAAATAAACACAATCATGACCTAAAGCATTGGCTATTAAATCCATTTCTGCTTCAGTAACAATCTGCTTCCCAGTTAAAATTCGTGATAACTTATTAGCGTCAAGTCCAGTCTTCAATGATATATAATTCTTTTTAATTCTTTTTTCGGACATATAAGCGTTAACATTTTCTGTAAATCGACTCATATTATCCACCACACTTTTCTCATTTTCACTTTGTACTCTATTTTCATTATTTAAAAATTTTATTCGCATATATTAAGATTGTATACCCATTTTATGTTTTTCAACAAATGCTTTCATTTTATAAAACTTATTATCCCCATCAAAACAAGAACCTGTCCGAATCTTCTAGCCGCATTCTTGAATACTCTTTCATTTCAGTTCCTCATATTCTATTTTAGTTTTCTCTCTATATATTTAAGTTTCTTCAAGGAACTCAAATTCTAATTCAAGAAGTCAAATAGGAACTCAAATCGCTTTTGAGTTCTATTTCACCTTCCTCGCCGGTACCCCCACATAAGTCCCAGCGACCTCAATATCCTTCGTCACCACAGCTCCTGCGCCAATCATGCAATCATCGCAGATGTTGATGTTGTTGCTGACCACAGCGCCGATGCCAAGCCAGCAACGAGAGCCCAGTTTTACTGTTCCGGCGGTATGAGCGCCCACTGATACGTGGGCGAAATCGCCAATCACATTTTCATGGTCCACCGAAGCACAGGTATTTACGATGCAGCCGCGGCCAACAGCTGAACCCGCATTGATGACCGCGCCAGCCATAACAACAGTTCCAACTCCAATAGCCACATCGTACGCCACCACCGCACTAGGATGAACCAAAGTCACGACTATACAGCCACTCTCTACCAATTGATTTTGAATACGTTCTCGGATTGCAGCATTGCCAATTCCTACCACAAAGTCGTAGCCGGAAGCTGCCAACTCCGCAGCCATGCCGCTTCCGCCTAGCACCTGAAACTCACCTACAGTCTTCACTGCAGGATTGTCATCCAAGAACACCACCTGGTCGTAGCCTAACAACAAGGCTATATCTGCAATCACTTTTCCGTGCCCGCTGGCACCTATTATCACTAACTTTTTCATTTATTATTTTACCATTCCTATCCGGCCCCTCCGGGGCCAGGTCTGCCCGAGCTCCCCAGACCACTCGCTCACGCGAGCATGGAGGGATTATAATCGGCTATCGCCGATGACTGCAGGCGCTATTTCCCATACACAACCTTCCCAATTAACTTCTTCGTCAAAGGCCCCTCTACTAAATAGAACACATACCCAGCCGCAGAACAAATCACAATATTAACAAGTAACTGCACCAATCTATTATCCACAAATGTCACATAATTCCAAACCGGCACACAGTAATACAGCTTCTGAAATAAGAAGATATTGTAGGAAGCAAGTCCAAGCTTTGCTAAAACACTGCAGTTAAATAACTTTCCAAATGCCCATGCCATAAATGGAAATACAAACATTACAGCCATCATTGAGGTTCCAGTCCAGTATCTAATGATGCGAGGTTCGTAGAAACCGTATCTAGTCACTACAATAAACACAAAAGATAACACACCTAGCGCAATCCAAAACCACATCTTAACCTGCTTTTTACCAATCGCGAGGAAGCAACCAAATGCAACAACAAAAATATATCTGAACATTAACAATCGATATACGCTCTCTGGCATATTAAAAAATTTCTGGATCAATTCAAAAACAAAGTTCAAGCCCCAACATAAAATCAAACCTATAAAGTCAAATTTCTTCACCACAAAATATATAACGGGAAATATTAAAACCAGCTGTATCATTACAGGGAAATAATATCCGCCTGGTCCATATCCACCTTTTGCAAATCCAGAAACAACATCACCAACCGATGTCACATTTCCAACCAATTTTTGAAAGATAACCTCTGGTACAAAAAGGATTGCAAATGGAATCGTATATCGTATGAATCTATCCAACAGTAAACTCACAGAATAAGCTGCTTGCCAACTTTCAACCTTCTTTTTGTCATATGATAACGTATAAACGTATCCTGTAATTACCATAAACATTGGCACAGCCATATCAATCCAAAAAGGATACAGGAATTTTAAGTTCTCACCATCTTCCAAAGGAAAATGAGTGATAATAATCATCAGAATACATATACCCTTTATAATATCTAAAGTTTCATTTCTCTTATTCACAACATAACCTCATTAAAAATCTATTCTTATCATTAGCAATACACAATCAAGAACAATAGTAACCAATTTCTACAGGCCTATTTCATAATCTTGATATAATTACATAACAACCTAGTGCCATCCAAGGATTTCCTTCACAATCCTCTCTGCTCCATCAGTTGGAAACTCGCCCATTGAGGCAATCTTATCTGCTCTCAAAGAAGCATCAGCTATATACTGATTAACTCTTTCAAAAATCTCACTTATTAATCCTGCCTCTCCCAACGCCCTAATGTCACCAACATAATCCATAAGGTCCCTAGTAGAAAATGCTTCCGCTCCAAGGATTTGATTATCAGCAAGGACATAGGTAATAGTAGGAGTCTGAGTTGCAATCAACTCATACAGCGTACTGCCTGCAGCACTGACTGCAATATCACAGTTTTGCATGAGAGCCACCATATCTTTCACATTATACTCAATCTGAAGAACATCATTACTCGAAGCTAGTCGCTCTATCTCATCTTTGTCAGTGTTCATAGCTCCAACCAAAAGGTGAACTCTAACTCCATCAGGAACAATCACAACTCCATCAACAAGGCTCTTAACAATCCCCAAAGCTAAATGTTCAAAATCCGCTCCACCAGTGGAAATAAGAATATCAGACACACTCTCATTCATAACTCGATTAGGCAGTCCTCTAAATTCTTTTCTGATTGGCAAATATTCCGGTCCAAGTAATAACTCAGGCTTAGCAACATCACCAGTAGTCGCACCTCTCAAATCTAAATTACCAGGTTCCTCCAAATCAAGATTAGCCACACCAGTTGAAGCAATACCACCTTCTCCATAGTACAACTTCAGATACTTCTCACGACAATCCGGCGCGTACACATTATAGTTAATAAGATAATCACAAGGATAGGCAAACTTCAGCACATCATCCATATACACTAGCTTGCCGCCAACAGAATGACAATAAGATTGCAACGACTTCAAATACTGCGAAGTAACAAAATAAGAATCCACAAATATCGCATCCGGCTTTTCCTCCTCTATCTCACCTTTTAAAAATACAAGTTCAGACTCCATTTTCATGAAGTCTGAATTAATTACAATATTCTTTATTCCTCTGCTTTCTATCAAACTAGAAAGCTCATTGCCTGCAGTATAGAAAATCACATCCTCTCCAGCATGGACAAAAGCATCAGCTATGCTTAAGCATCGCATAACATGCCCTGCTCCCACCTGTGAATTTCCATCTGCTCTAAAAAATATCATTTATATAATTCCTTCCAAAGGAAAACTCTATCTAAAAGCTCCAAAAAACAAATCCAAAGCAAAAATCAGACAAAGCTCCTCAAAACAGCATCACCATTAATCATCCCCAGAAACCGTAATTTGAATCGCCTCATCAAACGGCACTCGAATATAATCTATTCCTTTTATATCTGACAACTCTTTGGAATATTCCAAGCCGCCATAAGCCTTCTTTGCAATTGATGTCCAAGAAACTAATGGCACAAAAAGCCCCAAAAACTTCGATGCACGACGATTCAATCCAAGTCCAGATGCAATTGCAAGCATCAACTCGCAAGCACTAACTGCCTTGTCATCTTGTGGCATGAACACCCCTGACAAATCACGAACAGTCGCCTGGAAAATAAATTCAGAAAGGTTATCTATATAAATCACACTCTGATGAACATTATTATAAGCGTTAGGAATAAGAGGAAGTTTTCTAACCACCGATGCAAAACCTGTGATGTAACCGCCTCGACATCCTTTGCCATACACATTTGGAGGGCGAACGATAATCACCTTAAATTCCTCATCAGACAGTTCCATAAGCAACTGCTCAGCGTCATATTTGCTCTGGCCATACATGCTCTTAGGATTTGGTTTTGTGTCTGCATCGATAACATTTGGCGATAATCTTTTATCAACTCCAAACACGCCCATGGTGCTGAGGAAAACAAACTGTTTTACACCACATGCCTTTGCTTCTTTTGCTATCTCAACTGGCAAATCAACATTAACAGACTTATATAAATGCCAATCTGTAACATCAGGCCTATGAACTATGCCAGCTACCTGCACCACAACATCGACATCTGAAAAATCAACATCGTGCCAAGCACCATCTTGAGCCTCTACCTCAAACGCCTCATATCCATCATCCTCTTGAAATCTATCTCTGATATGACTGCCTATATAACTATTCTTTCCAATAATCGCAACTTTTTTCATTTATCTTATAAACCTAATAGTTTCTTTCTATCTTCAAGAACCTGTCTAAAGAATTCTTGCTGTTCAAAGCCTTCTATTGCGAATGTCCTTCCAGCCTGTCCTAATGCATCCAAATCTGAAACCAACATTTTTCTCATAGCCGCCTCAAGCTGATCAACAGACTTCTTTTCAACCACATAACCTGTCTTTTCTGGAAGCATTGCATCAATTGGGCCAGGGATTTTTGTAACGATAACAGGAACTCCCATAATCTCTGCCTCAACAACACCCATTCCAAAGCCTTCACGATAGCTAGGCAACACGTAGCAATCCATAGCTGATAAGTACTGCTCCACTGTGTTTGTGTATCCCGCGAACAAAACTCGCTTTTCAGACTTTGCCCATTGGTATAACTCAGGAATGATGGTGGCATCCACCTCGCTAGGGCCAACGAACAACAGGTATGCAGATGGATTGTCTGCCAACACTCGCTTATATGCTTCAAGAAGTTCGTTTATACCTTTATCTCTTGTGATTCTTCCAACGAATCCAAACACAAAGCCATCGTCAGGAATTCCTAATTCTTGGCGCTTAGACTCTCGCCAACCATCCTTTTTATCATATTCAAATTTATCTAGCTTAATTCCACAAGCACTTCCGTTCCAAATCACAGAGCCCTTATTTTCAGGATATAGCCCCTCGGCGTGTGAGAAGTTCAGATTACTTTTGCTGTCAGGCTCAACCCAAGTTGAGTTTGAGCACACGTATTTTTCAACAGCCTTGAAGATTTTCCTCTTAATACCACTGAAGCCAACAAAGGCCATTCCCCACTGGCAATATAGCCTTACCGGAATCTTTGCAGCCTTTCCTGCCATTGCCGCATAAAGCGACGCATTAGGTGTAGAGTACTGAATTAAATCAAACTTCTCTTCCTTAAAAAACTTCTTCATTTCGAGCATTGCCTTTATTCCAGCAAAGCTTATTCCTCTTTCCATAGAAATAGGATGAAAATTAATATAGTCTGGTAGCATCGCTTCAAATTCAGGATCAGGATTACAAACAAATGTAATATCCCAATCAGTATGCTCATGAATATATTTTGCAGACTCTAATACGAAAACTCGCAAAGTCAGAGATATTGTTGTAATATAGCAAATCTTTTTCATTCCCATATTTTTCTAGTTCCCTCTTTATCTAAATGCATGAAGTCTACAAAATCCTTATCTGTCAGACCTAGGCTTCTTGCATCATAATCGCCAATTATCTTTATATTTCTGGACTCACAAAAACTCCTGAGATATTCCTCCGCTGGCGCAAACCCAGGATTAGTATTTTGATCATATATATACTGACACTGAGTTTCACTAAATGGTGCAATATAAATTGTGAGTTCCACTCCTTGCCCCTGAAGATAATCAATCAGATTTTCAAAATGCAACGCAAGATTTGCATCTACCTCTTCCATCTGGTCACTGTTCTGATAATAACACGGCCCAGAAGATGTATCCTTTACATTTTTCAAACGCTCCTCACTATAGTGCTCAGATGATGAAGCGTATCTTATAGTACCATCAGGATACTCAGCAGCCTCACTTTCATCAGTGCTAACCTTGGCATTTTCTTCAAATACCTTAGAGCCCTCATTATACCACACTTCCATATTATATTGGAAATAGGCCAAGGACGTATAAGGATTCTCTGTAGAAAATCCTATCTCTGCTTTATCCCCCAAGCTTTCGCCATTTACTTTCTGATAAAATTCACAGGCAGCATTATAATACTCAGGATTTTCTTTCCAACGAGCTTCGGGATTTTCAATCCAAAATACCCATGGAGACACTTCTAAAATCACATTGGATGGCATTGCACCAAACTTGCCATCATACAAACCAAACAACGCGTAATAATCCTCTAAGCACGCTCCGGAAACACAATTGTTGTAAATATCATCAATGCCCGTAATATCCTTACCAAGGAACATGCCACGACTGCTGCCAATCACAACCGTATCTGGCATCTTTTTCATATTTGCCATAACGCTGAGCTGATAGGCGCGCTCATTGTAATTCTCCGGCTGAACGACAGCATTTCCTGATAAAGCCAAGGATGCCATCTTATTATACTCAGGCTTTATAACTGAAGCTGCATCCACAGAATAATTCACTCCAAGCAATATAGAAAAGATTATACCTGCATATATAATTATTTCCAAAAGAAAGATACCAATTTTTTTCACTCTATAACCTCATTGAAATCCAGCTATTAAAACTGGAAGTATACAAATGATGATTGACCTACATAAGCAAATATCATTGTTGCAATTATCACCAGCAGAGCGACACCTCTACGTACAAAACCATTTAGCTTAATCACTTCATCGAAGGATTTATTTCTATAAATCAGGTCTACCACAAGTAAAACAATAATAGAACCACATATTGGAATCCACTTGGTCACATCTGCCACCAACACATTTTGCACCGAGCCTGCAAAACCTACCGGATGAGCACATGCACCTGCAATGGACCTAACAGCAAATAAAGCTTCACCTATTCCAGATGCTCTAAAGAAAATCCATGCAAAGGTTACAAAGATATATACCAAAACTCCACGGACAATCTTCAAAACTATTGAATCACTTTTTATCTTTCCAAATGTATATTTCTCTGCCACCTGTCCTAGACCATGAATTCCACCCCAGAGGATAAAGGTCCAGTTAGCTCCATGCCACAAGCCACTCACCATAAATGTAATCAAAAGATTTATGGCATTTCTTAATTTTGAAACTCTATTTCCTCCTAATGGTATATAAAGATAATCTCTAAACCATGTAGATAATGATATATGCCATCTACTCCAAAACTCTCTGATGCTGGTTGAAAGATATGGACTTCTGAAATTCTCCATCAATTCGATGCCAAATAACTTCGCTGATCCTCTAGCCATATCTGAATAGCCAGAGAAGTCACAATATATCTGAATAGAAAAGAATACAGTGGCAACAAAGATGCTCGCTCCATCATACTCGCTGATGTTTCCATATACCTTATCTACAAATAACGCTACATTATCAGCTATGACAATCTTTTTAAACAGTCCCCAAAGAATTAGCATCATTCCAAGTCTGGCATTTTCAAGATTGAACATATGCTTTTCTTTCAGCTGTGGCAATAACCTTGATGAACGCTCAATCGGGCCTGCCACCAGCTGAGGAAAGAATGTGACAAAGGTTGCATATGTAATAAAGTTTCTCTCTGATTTCATATCTCCACGATAGACATCTATCACATAGCTAAGAGTCTGAAAGGTATAGAATGAAATTCCAACAGGAAGAACCAGGTCTAAAATCTTTGTTTGCAATGGCAAGAATCTCATAACCGACCATGCGAAGAAATTATAATATTTGAACACAAAAAGAACGCCTAGACTTGCCAGACTAGACGTAAATAATATTATCTTTTTTGTTGATTTGTTTTGTACGCAATCCATCCCTATAGCACTTGCGTAGCTCACCACCGTCACAAACAAAATCAAAACTAAGTACTTAGCGTTCCAGCTCATGTAGAAGTAATAGCTGGCTGCAAGTAATAAAACTGTTCTGAATTTTGTAGGTAGTGCCCAATATAGGATGAAAACTATTGGGAGGAAGGTTGCGTAATTTATTGAATTAAAAAGCATATCCTTAATAACCTATTCTTTAACATCATTTTCACGTAATATATCGCCAACCTCTATATCACAGCTAAACCGCGTGGTCTTTCCTTCAAGGCTCATTTTGATATATTGATTATCCATGCACAGTGAATCCAAAGAAATCTCTTCAGTATATTTTCCCTTTGATGTAACCAGATATTCATGCGGGCTATTCAGCGCTTCTCCAAAAAATGTCATTGTTTTATAATCCACATGCTTATCTATTTTACTTAGCATTATGCATGTAATTGTTAGAATTATTAATACAAAAATTGTTTACCTTATTCAGCATTATTCCAAAACGCACGCGTGTGTTTTGGCGTGCGTTTATTTTATTAACCTATATCTTGCCTTGCGCCCTGCACCAACCATTTCAAGACGTTCTTTTTTTACAAGCTTCTTTAATAATCGATACGCCTGAGGCTGAGTAACGTTTAGTAAATCCACGACATTTTCTCTAGATACAAAACCATTTTGTCGTGTGGCCAACTCGACTATAAGTTCCTCATATTTTAATGAATCAATGCCTGTTTGTCTTATGTAGCCAACCACATTGTCCTGTTCTTTATATACCTTAGCACTTAGAATATATTCACGTGATCTATTGCTACCCACAGCCTCGACCAAACCTGCTTCTACCAATTTTTCGATATTTTGTTTAGTTCGGCTCTCGCTTATATTTACTACATTGGAAATACTATTGATATCCAAGCGTCTATGACTTTGTAAACATGACAATATTAACAAAGAATTAATTGGTAATGATCTGCCAAGGCGGTTTTCCTCGTTTGAAATCATTTTTGTAAACTGCAAATCAGGCTCCGCTCTTTGAATAAATAGCTTTACATACGTTGATGTAGACTCTGAATAGTCTGGCAATGGTCTTCCATAAACTATCGACCCCTCGAAAATTCTATCAATACCTCTTCCCGTTTTTTCTGCTAATCCAATTCTTTTTAACGCATCAGCCAAAGTTTGATTACGGCCATGAGGTTCCACAGTTAGCAAATTCTTTATATTTACACCTTCTACAAACCCACCTGGACTACTAATAGTTAACCCCTCATCCTCAATGGCAACTCTAACCGATTGAAGGATTGTGTAATCCCTGTGGCAAAAGGCATTAACCAATCCTTCTCGTAATGCAGCTTCAGAAAACTCTGGTATTGGAACTCTAAACAAGCCATACTCCATTTCTCGCTCAGGATTCCATGCTTTTATATACTCCTCAAATAACTCAAATGTAGCCAAGAGTGGCTTTGATAGCTGTTCATTTTTTCTAATCTTCGTTCCTTCTAACACTTGAAACATCGCCTTTGCCGTAGGCATTAACTCTTCTAATCGTTCTTCTTTGCCTATTAAAAGCATGCCCGTTACGGTTGGATGTATTCCAGAAGAATCTTCTGTCACTATACGAAGAGCTTTGTCTAATTCCATGTCATTTAATTCTAATAGAGAATTATCACCCTTCCTATATCTTATTATGTTTCTTAATCGAACTCGCTCTCTTTCATCTAAGTCATCTATGGTTGCACCTTCCAATATCTGAGCAGAAAAATCAAGCATATTTAATGTTGATAACCTATTAGGGATTTCAAACGGATACATAGGTACATTCTCGGGTGTGCCATCTGCCTTTAATCTTCTGCGTTGAATTTTTCCATCGGATGTTGCCACAATAGTTCTACTCATTGGTATCGCTATTTGCATTACTTCGTTACCCGTTTCCTCTAATATTTCAGCACGAACTGCCACTGATGGCACAGTCTTATTCGCGACTAAGGCCATTAACCCTATTGGATCTCGATGCTTCTCTGACAGCCCAGTTATACTACCATCATCTTCTACCCCTAGATATAAATATCCACCTTCTGTATTAGTCATACCAACAATTTCCGCAACCAAGTCATTTTCATTGAATCCTTCTATATCACTTTTAAACTCAATAGATAGATTTTCTTTTTCCGGAATAGTGCGCACCACCTGTACCTCCAAAGCTTCTTTTATTAGATGTTAACACGAATCGTGACTTTCTTCAACGCAAAAACGCACGCGTGCGTTTTTGCGTGCGTTTTAAAGTTATCATACACCTCATTTTTCATTTCAGACTCACTATTAATCACTTACCTCCACAAACGCCTCCGCCTTTTTCAACCTATACTCTTTGATTTTCACCAGAATAATACTAACAGAGCTCAACGCCATAATAGGCAAGAACAAAACAAAAGCTCTTTCGATGAAGCTTAACAAGCCATACTCAAATAATCCAATTGCCATTTTTTCATGATCAAAAAAAAGCTTGTAGAAGAGCATCTTCATTTCCATCATAATATTCTGAAAAGACCTCATCTCCTGGTAAGCTTTTCATAATTAAAGCTAGCACAAAGGTAGCTATTGAGAAGATGGTTGTGGAGATTCCTGCTATTATCTCATTTCCTAGCAACGCTACATCCGAGTCTGCTAAAACTGAAATAAAAATCCAAAGTGCACAATACAGTATTACTGTCAATATAAATGTCAATAAGTTATATCGTAGCAATTGGCCCCATAAGGCCCACAACAAAAAGCAAAATCCAATCAAATAAAGGAATAACGTCTTCAGAAAAATCCTAATTGATTTACAACAACCAAATACATTTTCAACATACAACAAAAAGAAATACAGAGGAAACGCTATATTTATTACAAGCGTATTCCTGGACTTTATGTAAATAATTGCAAATACAAAAAACTGAACTAAATTAAAAATTTCTATACGCCTCTTATTGGCCACAAACCATTTCTCATATTTATCAGTAAAACGGCGTACTTGCTCCATCGCACTAAAAAAAGCATCAATTATCATTATTGTCCTTTCTTATTAAAAAATGCATTCATATCCGTCGGATTGTTCTTTGAACGATCACCTATCTGATCTTTATATACTTTAATACCAAGCTTTCTGCATTTAGGGCACTTCTTTGATTGAAAGTTCATTTGACACATGTTGCATGTGTACATGATTGGTTCTCCTCTATCCTCCATACATACCCTCCATTAATTTAGCAACATCCTTCATCCTCATAAGTTTGCCTAAAGATTATACTAGACTTAAGCCCGCCAGTTTTGGCAATCAACGCATCCCCTCTTTAGCTATCTGATTCCATAATCCCCAAACTATCAATGGCTAGAACCAATTTTTACTTTTTCAAAAACCTTTTCCAAACGTTCCAGCAGGGATGGAACAAGTCTTTCACTAAACCCCGCTGTTATATAAAGAATAATTCTTAACGAATTACGGCTGATATCTCCATCTATTGAAATGCTTATAATACCTGCATCAAAAGCCAAAAATAAAATATATGCAGCCAAACCACTAATTGTGATTCTGACTAGAAAATCTACAAAAATCACCCCAATACCTGCACCAATATTATATTCTAATACATTTTTCCTTGATTTCACCAATATAGAAAAACATCCACCTAATACCCCAAAAAAACAAGGTGTAAGCACATTTATCATATTTGTCCATACATTGAAAAAATAATTACATACTACACAAGCAATAAGGATACCAATGTTCCCAAGAGTAAATATTAGGAGCCAATTTCTTACTGTTTCTTTCGCGCTCTCACGCACGTACACTTCTGTGTCTAGCAAAATCTTTCTTGCTTCCTCATAACACTCTACAGTTGCAATTGCCGTCCCAAGCATACTCAATGCTTGTTTTCTGGCTTTTTTATTGAGGATTGTGAATTCACGTAAGTTGATTATTCTTATCACTTCCGCTTGTATTTTACACCAATCATTCTTATCTAGAACTTTTTCAAAATTTTTAGTAAACTCCCATTTCAATTCCACGTTATTATCAATAAAAATAAAATACTTGTCATCTGAATGGGTTATCAAATCAAAAACACTATCAGCCTCGATATCTATAAAGTTCCGATTAAAAGTATATCCTTCTCGTTTTAAGATGGATTTTATCTTCCGTTTTTCAATCTCTTCGTTTGAATATCCTGTTAAACTACCATTTTTAAATAATGTCAACATCCTTCTCCTAGCTTCCACTTATCACATATGTCATACCGATTGAGTGAATACACTCACATAACATCTGTTTTGGAAGAATCATCCTTTCTTCCATACATCCAAAGCGCCATGTCTATTATTTTCATATCGGGATATTCAATTCCAGTTTCATTTATCAAAGTGGAGCGGCAAGACTCAATCTGTTTCCCATCGTCTTCACAATACTTAAGTACCGCCTTCAAAGAATTTCCAGAAAACGTCTTAGGAGCTATTTGCAATTTAGTGAGCGCATAATTTAAACAAGTATCATACGCTGGTACGCAGCCAAGAGCTCCAAGCATTACCTTCGAAATCAATATTTCAGATACAGTATCATTGTTCCGCTTATACTTAGCGTATGCTACTTCCAATTCACGTTTCAACTCCATAACTGCGCTTATATACTCTTCATAATCACTTGATAACCCACGTCCGTTTCCAACTGAGCTAAAATATCTCCTGCCATACAAATCCGCATATTCAAAATCAACTAATATCCTAACCGCATCGTAATGAGTCCTGTAGTTATAATCCATTAGAAACGTTCCACGCGAGTACATGCTCCAGTTTGCTAGATATGTAAATAGTTTTAATGCCAATCGGTCTATCTCATCTGAATTAAGATTCTTGCCCACGTAATCGCCAAATACGCTATAGCAGTCAATCCAAGCGAACTCGCTAGTTTGCTCTACCAGCAAGGTTCCATTTTCGGAGCGAATATACCTAGAAATATATTTTTCAACTTGTTCTTCCAATTCAAATTTCCCAGACTCACCCATAAAAATCCCCTCACACATTCGCACAAATTACCAACTAAACTCTCACCTCAAAACCTCTTCTCCCGATAGCACAACATTATCCACAACAACCTTATGTCTAATATCATAAACAACAATATTAGTTCCAATATCTGTACGAGACAAATTCTGGCCGTCTAGCTGAATCTGGCCATTTCCATTAAGACCAGAATTACTGATAGAGTATATCTTATTTCCAACGGTTCCTTTCTCACCATATGGCTCAGCGCATACTTGCTCGCAAACCACTTCTCCGCCAATAATAGCCGCCACATATCCGTGATATGGATATTGTTCCATGTCAATCCTTAGTCCTAGATTAGAAAATGCTGTCTTCACCTCATCACTAAACAAAATATCAGAATCATGATTAGCTGTTATAAACACAGCGTAATTATCAACATTAATTGCGTTCAAATAATCAACCTGATTCTCAATATGTTTAATCTCACAGTTGTACTTCAGACTTTCATAATCGGAAACTGATTCTTCAAACGTCAAATCCTTATGGGACTTCAAGCCATACTCACTTGTAAAAACGCCTCCTAAATAATCCATCAACTTAATGCTTCCCCACAGATTAGCATGCTCTATGATGCTCTCCCGTGGCAGCTCGGCTCCGACCTCACTATACAAATCAGCAGCTGCAAAATTATAGTAGGCTATACCGTTATCACTGGCATACTTTTCCAACGTGTTGTTAAAACTATCATTCATCACTCCGCCTGGCATACTAGTTAAAACCAGACTAATATTATTCTCCTTACACAAAGCACTGATTTTATCTAAATACTCCTGCATCAACGGTGCAAACTCAACAACAGCATCCTCATCTGTTGGATCAAACGCCGAAAACTCACCATAAACATAATCTGAATTCAGCGCAAATCCCATCAATGGATAAGAGATATCATCTCTCATTTGGAAATCCTGAGACGATAATGAAGTCCACTTAGAATGATAGCGTTTATTCTTAAAATAATAGCTCATCTCATCTTGTGAGCCGTCAAGTTTGCACAGTTCATGAACGGCTTCCATTTTCACAGAAGACCATTTCATTGGATCCAAGCATCTTCTGATATGGCCCTCAGACATATTGATTGAATCTTCTGGATGAACATTCCATAAAAACTTCGTATCCACTACAACCACAGATGGACTTTGATATCTCAATGCCTCTTTCAGCCAGTAATAATTCATAAACAAGCTCTGCTGAGCACTTGCCAGATTATAACTGGTGATACCATATTTTGAATATAACTCCTGAGGATTGAATGCATTTGCAGCAACACTTGAGCCTAAAAATAAAACATCAATGGAATCCTGTTCCAAATTATAAAAATCAATATAATTTGTCGTGGGCCAATCACTATTTTCAATGGTGTACTTTGGCTCGAGTATATAATTAATTACTAATAATAATCCTATCAACGGAAGACAAAACAATATCACTCTAATAATTGTAAAACGCTTATGCATCCCTGCTAAAAACCTCCGTAAATAAAATCACCAGCATTAAATCCGTATCCATATGTCCCCATGATCCAAATGGATACAATACAAGCATAATAAACTATCCATCTCTTGATAGTTCCTAATGAATTGACCTTTTCCTTAATTACAATTCCTCTTTCTTGAACAAGACTTATAATCAAAAGAACCATCATACTAAGAATTAACACAATCCATTCTTTTATATCTAGACCTAATCTGAGTAACGAATCATCTACCAATACATTCCAGTTAAAACACGTGAAAATGCTGATAATCATCTTTATCCCTATTTTAAGAGAATTCGCTCTAAAGATAATCCATCCTAGCATTACGCAGAACAGCGTTATTACTCGTGATTCACTTTTCTTATCGCCATGATGATTTCGTCTTTCAAACAAGAGCGAACCAACATCTTCACATATCTGATAAAAAGCATGCAAGATTCCCCAGAAAATAAATCTGAAGGAATTTCCATGCCATAAACCGCTTATTAAAAAAGTCAAACATACATTAAGCCATTTTCTAAACTGTCCACACCTACTTCCTCCAAGAGGGAAATAAACATAATCTCTTAACCATGTACTTAATGATATGTGCCATCTCCTCCAGAATTCTTTAACCGAACGGGAAAAGTATGGATGATTAAAATTATCCATTAAATCTATTCCAAACAATTTGGCAACACCCTGGGAAAGAGTCGTGCAAGACAAGAAATCTGCATACAGCTGAATACTATACAATATTCCGCCAACCAGAACATACATCCCTTTATATGCCTGCCAATTATTAAAAATTTCGTCAACAACAATCGAAGCCTTGTCAGCAATCATTAGCTTAAGAAAGAACCCCCATAGTATTAACTGTAACCCAGCAATTGTATTTTCTTCACTGTATTCTTTTCTATTGAATAATTGTGAACCCAACTGATTATACCTTGGAATAGGACCTTGAATAATCTGAGGAAAGAACATTGCGAATGTACAAAACTTGAATAGATTTCTTTGAGGCTGTATTTGACCTCTATATACGTCAATTTGATAAGCAATCAACTGTAGGGAAAAGAAAGACAAACCAATTGGAACGATAATAGCCATTCTATCTGAAATCACTTCAACATGGAATAAATCTGTGATTTTCCATAATAGTAGAGGTATGGATGTAATGCTCACACCAATTGTTAGCATTATACCAGAATGTATGCCCCATTTGTTTCTAGACAAAATAATAGCATTGAGATATGAAGATAGAATCACGCCCAACAAAACCAACAGCGAGTATTTATTTCCAATAATAAAAGCATAAAATATAAAATTAGTTACAAATAAAACTACCCAGCTGAAACGCTTAGGTAGTAAGTAAAATATTATTAGTGCCAGTATTACCATTATGTAATACCACAAAGATGTATAGGACATACTTTCCGCTTTTATGATTAATTCAGAAGCAAATTAATCTATTTTCCTTTCACTTTGATAGCTGTGCAATAATACATTCATTAACTATTGATTTTGGATTTTTCCTATGGCAATGACTACTGTATAAGATGCATTACCATCACCTTATCTGAATAATTCCATAAACGCTATACGTCTAGAGAATACTGTATATAATCTTGTTGAAAATTATTATTAAAAAAACATTTTGATGAAGATATATTCTCAACCTTCACTTTAGCAACTATCTTTTCTATATTTGGAAATTCATTTTTTAACATTGAAACAGCTAATTCGATAATCAACTTCCCATACCCTTTTCCACGACTGGATTTTTGGATACTGTAACCTATCTCAGCAACATCTCCATCTATGTCAAATCTAACTTGTCCTATAGGGTTTTCGTCTATCATCAAAATATATTGTGCACGATGTTTATTATTTATTAGCGCTTCGAACCATTTTACATGACTTTCATATTCAATCTTATCTGTATTAAATGAATTCGCTCGTGTAACTTCATCATTAGCCCATTCAAACAATAAATCGCAATCTTCTATTGATGCTTTGCGCAAGTAAATTTTCCCGTTAGCCATAATATTATTCCTCTATCAATTCCCATTTCAAAGGAGTTCCTTTGGATACATCCTTGACTGCTTTTTTCCCAACAATATCATCATAATACTTAGGCTCAATACCATTGCTTGGTCTAATAACACTTATATTATCTTCCGAAAAAATGTCACCAGCTTTTATGTCCTTTGATACAAAAATACTACGTCGAAATACTGTAGATGATTTTTCTCCATCTGTCAGTTCATAGTTTGGACCTTCTGCTATCATTTTGGCATTGCGTACATCTTTTACCATCTGGGCGAAATCAGTCATAGTCATACTAAATTTACTATCAGCACTATCCACACCTTCGAGCATTACATGCTTTTCAATAACACATGCGCCAAGCGCAACGCCTACTACAGCACCTAGACTGCCTGCACTATGATCTGATAATCCAACTGGCACATTGAAGCGCTTTGACATATCCGGGATGTTTCCTAAATGCATATCTGGCCATGGTGCAGGATATTCACTACAACACTTCAGCAAAATAATCTGCTCATTCCCGACTCTATGACACGCATCAATAGCGTCCTGAATTTCATCTATAGATGCCATCCCCGTAGACATAATCATAGGCTTTCCTTTTGAGGCGGTATATTCTATAAGAGGAATATCTACAAGCTCAAAGCTGGCAATTTTGTATGCTTCAACTTCTAAACTCTCTAAAAAATCAACTCCATCTTTATCAAATGGTGTAGATAAAAAGTCCATACCATATTTTTCACATTCAGTTTTTATCAGGCCCTGCCATTCATAGGGTGTGCCTGCTTCCTTGTACAAATCATATAGCTTGTATCCATCCCATAAGCCACCCTTTATTTTAAAACACTCATTGTCACTATCTATAGTTAAGGAGTCTGCTGTATACGTTTGGATTTTCAAACAATCAGCACCTGCTTTGGCGGCCTCTCTTACAATCTCCAAGGCATTATCTAATGAGCCACCATGATTTGCACTCATTTCAGCTATTATATAAGGTTCATTTGCTGCTATTTTCTCGTATATATGAAACACTTTTCCTCTCCAATATTAAATGAACTGTGAAAACAAAAGTTTCACAGTTCATTATATACTATTTTATATTTCTCTTGAACACAGGATCAACTTTTCCGCCTACCAATATTCCATCCAAGCTATCTTTATCTATAGCTTTTCTTATAAGCGAAAAAGCCTCGTCGGTTGCATCCAAATATATTTTTGCTTCCTTCTCAGTATGATGTGCATTCAAGAAATAAATTGCAAACTGTAAAACACCATACTGCAATATAGTTTGAGAATAGACCGACTGCACATCTAAATATGAAAGCGAACCATGTCCCTCAAATGCCACTCCACAGTGTGCTGGCATTCCACTCACCGCAAGCACGTCATTCAAATCGTATTTATCTATTCTTTCTTGTATTCCATCATGAAGGATTGTTCCAATCTTATTAATATGGTCATAAAATCCCGGCTGTTCTAATATCTTAATTGTAGCGAGCGATGCTGCCATGGCGATGCTATCTCCACCAAAGGTGGTTGAAACGAACACACCTTGTTCTATCTGCTCAAGTAAATCCCTTCTACCCGCAACAGCAGAAATTGGATAACCGTTAGCCATTCCCTTACCAAATGCTACTAAATCAGGTGCAACATTGAACTTCTCCTGTGCACCTCCTAGTGCATAATGGAACCCTGACACAACCTCATCAAATATGAGAATTGCACCGTATTTATGAGTAAGTTCTTTTACCGCATCGAGATAGCCATCTTTTGGACCATTACTTTGAATTGGCTCAAGTATAACAGCTGCGACTTCGTTTTCTTTAAGTTTAGTCTCTAAGTCATTCAAATCATTATAAGTAAAGTTTATAGTAAGCTTTCTAACTGCTTCAGGCACACCCTTATGATTATCTGATGCACCAATTGACCAATCATGCATTCCGTGATAACCGCACATGAGAATAATATCACGACCTGTATAAGCACGTGCTAATCTCACTGCAGCAGTGGTAGCATCACCACCATTTTTTACAAAGCGAACCATCTCTGCACATGGGATAATTTCACAAATCTTTTCAGCCAATTCAACTTCCAGCTCTGACTGAAGTGAACCACTTGAAAACTTATTTACTTGCTTTATTACTGCCTCATTAACAGATGGTTCATTATAACCAACAGTGATAGGTCCCAACGCACACATAAAATCGATAAATTTATTTCCATCAACATCATAAATGTAGCAACCTTCACCATGATCCATATAGCTTGGTGCAAAGCCTTTGCTAAAATATCTATATGACTTACTGTATGTCTGTGCTGCTAATGGCGATACCTTAAGTTCTCTTTGTAATAACTCATCTGATTTTGTAAAACTATTCATTTTCGATGCCTTTCTTTTTTAACACAAACCAAAACTAAGATACAACATAGTCATTCTCAAGCGATTTCATCAATCCCTCGTTACGAGCAAACTTTGAATTTATATTCAACAATTCTGGTTTTTCCTTTATTAAACCTAATACATCTTCTGTAGTAAAGTCTTCCATCCCTTTTGACGCTACAAAGTGTTGATAAATTTCACTAATTAATTCATAATCTTCATCTTCATCTAGTGTCCATCTCAGATTAGAAATCCCTTCAATAGGGCACTCAAAATTCTGGTGTTTAAAAAGCTCAGGATGCTTAATAATATACTGAGTTACATGCTCTCGTTCAGACGCAAGCTTCGCTTCTTCCCAAGCTTTTTCAAGTGCAGTGTATTTGATTATTTCAAGATCTAATCCATCAGGGAAAGAGACTGTTAATTCTCCCATGTAATCAGTGTCTGGCTCTATCTGCTCAATAGCCATATCAAGATAATTCCAATCAAATAACGGACAATCTGCTGTGATTCTAATTACATATTCAGGCTTAATCAATTTGGCAGCTTGATAATATCTATCTAAAACGTCATTTTCAGAGCCTACAAAAACTCTCGTATCTAATTCAACACATTTTTGGATTAACGGAAGGTTATTTTTTTCTATGGAGGTTATAACCATAACCTCATCTATATTCTTGCTTCTTTTTACTCTCTCAATAACCCACTGCAAGTCTGTTTTTCCACAGATATCCTTTAACACCTTGTTCGGCAGTCTGCTTGAGCCACATCTTGCTTGTATTAATACTAAAAACTTCACCAGTCTCACCTCTTCCATAGACTTGGCACAACGATATCTGTGTCAATATTTTTAAACTCTTCATCCATTTTTGTAAAGATGTCTGAAGGTATATCTAATTCAAATGCTTCTATATCCTGCTTTAGCTGTTCCAAATCTCGAACACCAAACACAAGGTGGTTAATTACCTCTTGCTGCTTCACATAACCGATTGCTAATTGGATTCTGTTATATCCAGTTTCATTACATATTTCATCAAGTTTTCGCAAAATAGGTCTTGCTTTCTCTAAATGCTCTGGTATTTCAGAATCAGAAAGTCGAATTAATCCTTTAATAAAGGTAGTTCTCGTATCCACCTTCATTTCTCCAATTTTGGTCTTATCAAAAAGCCCAACTTTCTTCATTCTATGATCAAAAATGCTATATGGTGCCTGCACATACTGCACATTTTTGTTTCCAAAGGCAACTTTAGCTTCATCTTCGTAATAAATTGAAACACCAACATCTTTAGCCAATCCTTCATGTTTCACAATCTGAAGTGCCTCAAGAATCTCAGGATTATGGATGTATCTTGAACTATGTAAAAAGTATGCATCCAAATAATCGGTACCAAGCACGGATAATTGTTTTTTTATGTTATCAAGAATTACCTTTTCATAATCCTCTTTCTCATAATCATCAAGAATATTTGGTAACAGTTTTGAACTAATAAAAAGCTTATTTCGGTTAATTGTATTCTTTCTGATAAATTTGCCAACAACTTCCTCAGCTATGCCATAGGCAGTGGCAGTATCAATAGCGTTTATTCCGTTTTGAGTTGCATAATCCAAGCAATCTACGCAGTAATCAACATCTTTCTTTGGCTGATTAAACACGCCATAATCCATTCCAAATTGGACAGTTCCTAGACATAATTCCATTACTTTCTATATGCCTCCACTACTTTTTTAACTGCAGCGATTACATCATCTACATCTTCATCTGTCATCTTAGGATATAGTGGTATACTCATTATTCCCTTATATACTTCCTCTGCATTAGGGCATAAACCGCGCTCATATCCTAAATGCTTATAATACGGGAACCAATATACAGGCACATAATGAATCTGTGGTTGCACATTTTCAGCAGACATAGCATCAAAGAATTCTCGTCTAGTACATGTTAATCTGTCTAAATCAAGTCTAATAATGTAAAGGTGTCTACATGTATCAGACTCTGGAATCTCTTTCTGTACAATTATCTCTGGCACTTCAGCGAAAGCTTTATTATACTTTTCAACTATTTCATGTCTTCTAGCTTTAAATTTTTCAAGCTTCTTCATCTGACTCAAAAGAAGTGCAGCCTGAAAATCTGTCATTCTGTAATTGTATCCTAATGAAATCTGCTCATAATACCATGGCCCCTCATGAGGAGCCTCTTCCATAAGCTCTTCTTCATGAACAATACCATGAGTGTGTGCTTCTACAATCTTTTGATATAAATCATCTCTATTAGTAGTAACTGCGCCACCTTCACCTGCAGTAATTGTCTTAACAGGATGAAATGAAAAACAGGTAATATCAGCAAGGCTACCTACATATTTTCCATCATATTTTGTACCAATAGAATGTGCTCCATCCTCGATAAAAATAAGATTATGCTTATCACATATTTCTCTGATTTCTTTAATCTTTACAGCTTGTCCAGTAAAATCAACTGCAACTACCGCTTTTGTTTTCTCAGTGATATGCTCCTCAATACTTTTAGGATCTATGTTGTAAGTTTCTGGGTCTATATCTGCAAACACTGGTTTAGCCCCACAATATAAGGCACAATTTGCAGATGCAGCAAATGTAAGGGGAGTTGTAATAACTTCATCTCCAGGTCCAACGCCTGCTGCAATACAAGCACAGTGTAACGCTGCCGTACCATTTGATACTACTACCGCATGCTTAGCACCTGTGTATTCTTCAAGCTTTCTTTCTGTCTCTTCGACTTTAGGCCCACAAGTAATGTATGGACTTAATAAAGTCTCTACAACTGCTTTTGTATCTTCTTCATCTATACACTGACAACCATAAAATATTTTCTCATTGCGAACAGGATAGCCCCCATTAATCGCCAATTTTTCCAATTCTGCACCTTTACGCATAACAACGCACTCCTCTATTTACCTTTAACTAATACCTTTACTTTTTAAGGATTTCTAAAATCACGCACCCTAACTATGATTGTTGCAATGCGAGTATTATACTCCTACCTAAATGGAAATGCCAATTATATTAATTATTTTTCAAAAGAAAACATTCTATAATTCTCTGATTCTTCATTATCATGTGCGCCAACCATAAACTGAGCATAGACAACAATAACAGTATCATAACCATTTTCAACTATATATTTTCTTACTCCAAATGAATTGTCAGAATCTCTTAGTATTAGAGAATCAACCTGATGAATTCCTAACGAAAGATACGGCTGTATAACATTGTCATAAGAATCTCCAAGATGTATCATATGTAAAGTGTTACGTAATATTCTATCTCATTATCAATTATTATGCGGATTATATGCACCAAAAGCATTTTTAAAGAGAATCTTCATAAGTTCGCTATTACCCTTAAAGAAACTAATTTTTGTTGGAGTTTTTCCTTTTTTAGGATAAGCTCTTGTAACAGGAATCTCGCATGCCTTCATGCCTATCTGAGTCGCTCTTACCGAAAGAAATGCCAGCAGTTCATACGTCATAAAAATGTCACGCAATGGTTGAACTCTTTCATCTTCCAGATACCTTCTTGAGTATCCACGAAATGCACTTGTAGTATCTGTAAAATACTGATGCGCTGTAAGAGATATAACAGGAGCGTGAATGAATCTTACTGCTATTGTTCTGACAAATGGAGTATTAACTGCATGTCCGCCCTTTATAAATCTAGATCCCTGGACAAAATCATACCCTTGCTCCAATTTCTCAATAAACTTAGGAACATCTTCAATACTATCCTTGTTATTTCCATCTATAGTTACAATTCCTTTGTAACCACGTTCAAGAGCCCACCATATTCCCATTCGAAGCTGAGCCCCTTGTTTTCCGGTATCCTTCTTTACCAAAAGAGTATTCACATCTAAAGATTTCAGAATCTCTTCTGCCGTACATCCATCATTCGATCCACCATCACATATAACTATGTCAGCATATGAAGACACGTTATTATCCTGTGCTCTTTTTAATTCCTTATGAATCCTATCACCCTCATTTATGATTGGGATAAGAACAACATAGTCCTTGGTCTTGTCTGCATATTCAGCGCTTTCAAACTTCGGGACTCCACTTTGCTTTTCAAATATCATTTTTTCATTCCTCTATTCCATAAGTACTTCTGAAATCATTCCATCTTGAATGCTAATTTCTGTAATCATTCCTGAAGAAATATCCTTTACATGAACCGGCTGCAATTTATATCCGTCTTTATTTATAAACACCACGGTTTGCTTTTCTTTCTGACCGGCTATTTCTGTGGCTGAATCAATACTTTGCCATTCATATATTCCTCTTCCAAATAGCAGATTCATATATCCTCTAATCGCAGTATCTGACGCGTATATAGCATCTGGATACTTTGTAACTACATACTTAGCTATCTGTGAATTGCTATTTCTATAATCAACTTCCCATATATATGCCGGATTATTCATATAGGACGTAATATTTAACCATGCGGAAGCAATAAAAACACCTACAATTATCACTGCACTTTTCTTTGTATTATAGGTTTCTAGTATATTTCTTACTATTTCACATAAGATAAGAATCAGGGCAAAAGCACCTTTCATCCTATCATAGGTATATGATAAGGCATGCTCCTTCATAATAATATTTTCAAGTACCGGAAATGAGGATACAAATAATAGAATACCGTTTTTAATTTCAACATTCCCCTTCTTGATAAATGCCCATATAGTAAAAGCCAAAAGGACAACCCATAGATACAAAAATGATTTAAGATATCCACCTATAACATCCGTCAACAAAACTGAGGTCGTAACATTTCTTGCCATAAATCGATTCTTCAGTGCCATAAAAAAAGTAACTGTATCTGTTCTCAGCAAGTAATGTCCACAAAAAGCACCAAAAGAAAGAACCGTTATCAATCCAAGGATTATAGCCTTCTTTAATCCACGGATTTTCGAATCCTTATAATTAACAATAATCTCTGCTATGGCAAAACCCACATTTGCAACATAACCTGTCCATTCTATATATGGATTGGTAAATGCTGTAACATAAAAAACCAACCTTGCTTTTTCGTTCTTATTTACTGCATATCTATAGTACGCATAAATCTGCAATAAGAGTGTCACCTGCATGATAGATTGATTCCAATATACGATTCCCATACCATGCAGTAATTCAGGAGCAAAAATATACGATATTACACCTATTATTACCAAAAGATTTCTATATCTATTCTCTCTATAAACTTCCCATAAAAGCAAAACAAAAATGATTGCTGATAGGCAAAACAACCCATTATTGAAAAGGTATAAGCTCTTTTCAGCAACCGGTAGCCTAAAAATCTTCATACATAGCCAGGGTAAGAAATATCCTGCAGGAGAAAAGGAAGTATAATAATAATTTCCCTCAGAATCTGGGATTGTTGCACCCCAGCCAATCCATTTATCATCTACTCCCCCCATAGACACTATTGGCAAAAATAAGTGTTGCAATATTGGTGTTTCATCATAACATTCAATTGTTAGTAAAGTGTGCCACGTAGCATCAGAATCCAAATAATCAATTTCTCCAGATCTGTACCTTGCTACTGTTGCCATCATTACAAATATGACTGCAAATATACAAATTACACCTAGGCTTTGCCCCCCCCGAATCACTCGTAAAGCCTTATTTTTTAAGGTTTGTCGACCTTTTATCTGTTGATTCATCCAAAGATTTCCTCCACGTATCTCATCATATTTTCTAAATCTTCAACCTTCTCTTGCTTACCCACTTCAATAGATACAAAGCCATTATAATTACAAGCTTTTAACAAAGCTCCTAAATCTCGATGAAGCTGTCGCTCTTCTATAGGTTTAAGACCTGGTTCACTTATATGAACATGATTAATATATTTTTCACTACCTTTTAGGACATTAACATCCTCACCATTTTCAACAATGGTTCCAACATCTAAATTAAGTTTGAATCCTTCCGACTCTACTTTTTCTATAAGCTCCAAAGCGCTCACAGTATCATTTATATAATTTGTATTATAAATCGGCGGGTTAGCCTCCATTCCAATTACTGTTCCGTGCTCTGCTGCGTAGTCACCAATTTCCTTAAAAAATTTGATTGCTATCCTTTCATCAGCGCCATCCGGAATGCTTCTATTCCTTGGACATCCAAATACAAGATTTTTACATCCGACTGTCTCTGCAAAGTCAATCGCCTTCTTTGTATAATCAACTAACGCAGATCTCTCTTCATCAGTTCCGAAAAGTTTCTCTGTTCTTCCATACCATATTGACTGCATGGATGGTACAACAAACCCGTTTTCAGCTTTCAGTTTGTCAGCCCACGCTCTTGCGTCATCAAGTTTATCATACGGTTGTTTCGAAAAAATACGAGTCGGAGCTATTTCTAGCCCTGTAAACCCATAGTTCTTCATCATAGAATAGACTTCTGCATCATTTTCTACTGCCCAACCTATATTTGAGAGTGATAATTTCATTCTGACTTCTCCATATTATTCTTCTTGTGTATTTTTACAATCCTATCAACTATTACGTAGAAACATGTTTGAATAAAACCAAAATACCAAAGGACATAATTCATATGTATATGAACGTATGAATGTGCTTTTGCTAAGCAGAACCAGGATATAGATGTAAGGAAAAAGGCTACATACATAGCAATATGTTCAACAACTACTTTCTTTTTATAATAATCTCCTACAAATAATATCAGTGGAATAATACATGTTAGAGGAAATAGATTTCCCGGAATACCTGTTATTATTTCTGTACTAAATTTAAAATAGACATTATATACTGCCCAAACAGATGCGTTAAATGAATTTATCACCCAAATATTATCAATATCACTAATTTCATAATCATTGTAATCCGCTCCTGTTGTTCTTCTCAAAACATCTTTTTCGATAATTTCACTTATTCCTTCGAGTATATTTCCTTGCCCTTTAAGACTTGCATGTATACAAATTGCAGTCATAAACCCCGCTAACGCGGCAACACCAATTATAACTATTGCTTTAAATTGTAATACTCCCATTTCTTTGTTTTTAGTAACACCAGATATTATTAAATCAACAATCAAGAAGGCGATTAACGCCATCATTATAACTGAAATATATTCATATCCACACAAGCTTTTTACTAGTACAGATATATATGCTAAAAAATAACTCAATAATCGACATTCTTTTCTATTTATTTTCCATGAACATAATAAACCAATTAACATTGGTATGAACCATGTAAATTCTACCCAATATGTATTTCTTGCAAAGTTAACAATCCAAGGGGATAGCCAAAATGTTACATAATAAACACCAGCCATAAGTTTATTATATTTTTGCGAAATTATGAAAACAATTAATACAAATATCGAAGCAGTAAGTATGCTACATATTAAATTTAAATTCGAAATTTCGTTTTCTGTTTCCATATATCTAGCCAAATGTCTAAATATCTTTCCTTGCAATCCGTATTGCGAAGCATATGCTGTAACTTTGCTTCGTGATAATCTATCACCGTTTGAATTATATATTTCTGCATTATCTAGCGAACCATACTTCAATGGCGATAACGTAAACTCCGTGTTCAAATAAACAATATAGTTCCATGTTGTTTCATTTATCTTCCGCTCTTCAACGTTTGTTATTTGAAACATTTCTCCATTTGAAAATTTTATAGAGTTCCCCTCTTTTATTACTTCTTCTGAATATGGATTTTTACTAACAAAAATAGCACCAATTGTTCTACTATATCCTTGGTTCCAATCTTCATCAGTAGTATATTCCAAATTATAGCTTGTCATTGCACCTTTCAAATCATAATATCGACCAAGTCCATAACCTCTCTCTTCTGCGTCTGAAAAATATATACCGTCCTCCTCAGCATAAATCACACTAGATGTCAATCCCTCTGAATCATGTTGATATGTGTCAAATGATGTGTTTGCATTATCCATTGAATTATGCATATAGTTCCATGACAAATTTAATGTAAGAAATATCACTATTGCAATTGAATTTAATATTTTTTTTCTTTCAGGAATCAATCCCCCTATTAACATCAAAATTAAAGCAAGTATCAATAGCACAATCATACTTCTTTCCTGAAAAGTGAAAGTCGGTTGTGCATATGAATATGCTATTAGAATGCTGCCTGACTGAGTTTCTTCTGGCAAATAGTCATCATCAACATTTTGTAAATATGGATAATATTTGCAGTCATGTACTGTAAACTGCAACTTGTAAACCTTATCCTTTTTCAAATTTGAATCTATATAAGTTTTGTACCACTTTCCTGCCTGTGGTTTACTCAAATCAACCTTAGTACTATCTATAACTTTCCCTTTTTCATCTGTAATAGTTAATACTAGACTACCTTCATTGTCCTCTGGTTGATTGTAAAGAAATATAGAGAATCCATTCAAATAATATTTTATTGGAGAAAACTCCATTTCGTATGCTTCATTCTCTAGCGATATCTGATCCTTCCAATCTTCTTCCGCTATTTGCGTAAAATCATATTCTTCGTAGTAATGTCCATGTCTAAAATAATCCATTGGTCCGATTAATATAGCCATTAGTACGCATAATACTATTAGAATAATTATGCCTGTTCGTTTATTTTTCAATCTCATTTTCTACAAACTCCATTATCTCTCCTAGAATATGACTTTTATCCGATATATATCCATTCTTCCCGCCAAATATTTCAGCATGAACCGTCTTATAATTATAATTGGCAGGTGTTCCGCCTAATTCATTGACAAACGCTTCACCTGAGAGGTATTTATACACTTCTGCAGCTGATACCGGTTCAGTTGCAGGATGCCATAGCTTAATACCTGCTTCTAAAGCAACCTGAATATCATTCCAAAGTCTTCCAAGGTTATAGAACTGATATACACTTCTGCAATCTGTAAAATTCAAAGCTGAAAAGCCAAGCTTTCTGAATCGTGTCTTAAGATCTTCCCTATCTACAACATCCTGCACTTTGTAAAAGCCATTGTCTTGAAGTTTATAATACTTCTTAAGCTCAGTATCCACTGTAGATAATTCTTCAAACTTATCAGACTTTAACATAAATGGAATAAAATTAATGTAATCATATATAAAATTCTTTTTAATGTTTTTTCCAAATAAACCTGGAAGTCTAATAATTAAAGCATCTGGATACTTTTCCCTAACCCACAACTCCAATTTATAGCGATTCAAGCCATATGCATGAAGTTTTTCTGTATCAATATCCGAATTTTCATCTACGCCCTGCGGGTTCTTAAATACATCTATCGTTGATATAAGTACCAATCTTTTTGGATTAATCTTTGTTATGTTTTCCTCTGCCTGATAAATAAGCTCCATGTCTTTTTCGGGTGCATTATTTGCAAGATACTTTTCAGCTCTTAGGCCTGCATATATTAAAAGATCCGGTCTTGTACCATATGCATCCTGTATGTTTTTTGAATTATAAACTGCATCAAAATCACCAGCAGCATATATGTTACTTCCTACAAATCCTGTATAACCTACTAATGCCTTCATTTCCCCACCTACTCTATTTTGTTAGTTTCTCTATGCTCTCAAAATTGTAATATTTTCTCTTGAACACCATATCCACAATTATCTGTAAGTACTTAACAATAATCGTCAGTATTCCAAACAATCCCAAAAATGCAACTGATAAAAACAATACTGTTGTCGTCCATCCTTCAATAGGATGACCGATAACATAAACAATTACTGTATATAAAATCATAAATACTGAAATAAGCATCATCGCGGATGTCATCCAAAATGAAAATCTGTAACCAAACTCTGTAAAGAGAATCAATGTATCTACTGCCAAACTTTTTCTATATCTTTTCTCTTTTGAATCAACATTTCCTCTACCATCTATCTTCACTTCATACTTGAGATTTGCCGTCTTAAGGCCACTTCCTGCATATATAGCTTTTCTGTATGGAATTGTCTTATTCATAGAGCTGATTCTGTTTATTACTCTTCTGCTCAGAATCCTGAAGCTCTCAGTTGTCATGGCACAAGAATTTTCAGCAAATTTATCGAAAACCTTATAGAAGAATCTTGATGAAAGTTTTTCTCTCTTATTAGGAGAAGCACTTACAATGTCATATCCTGTCAAAGAATGACGATAAATTTTCATAATCATCTCAGGATCAAAATCAAAATTTGTATTATCAAATTCAAAAACAAAATCGCCAATTGCCAAATCCATTCCTGCATCCATAGCCATCTCCAGGCCATGGAAAAAGCTCATGTTTACAACTGAAACACTTGTTGTTTTTGCCTTATCGCTTACTTTTTTAATGGCATCAACACTAGCATCATCGGAACAATCGTTAACACAGATTATTTCAGAATGCTCGAAGTTCTCTTCCATGATTCCGATTATCATGTTTAAGACGTTTTCTATCCTTCTTTCAGCGTTATGAACATATATAACCGCTGATACGAAGTTTTTTTCCTTATTCTCCATCGTCTAACACCTCATCCAAGTCATAAACTGTATTTATTTTTCCAGAAAGAACTCCTACAAATGTTGGACTCTTTGAATATGTTCTAATCACTGTTGGCCTTGAATCATCTATTTCTGAGCTCATTAATATTGGCTTCATTGAAAATAATGATTTCTTATATTCAAACTGGTAATCATCCAACATATATTTTTTTGCCAAGCTTGCCATGTATGGAAATGCTGTCGATGGTTTTGCCGAGCAGACATTACAGTTACCTAGTCTTTTCGTTGAGCAGTACCCATTACTTTCTTCCTGACAAGAAAAAGTTGGCAGTGTATCATAACTTGTTGTATGCGGTGTAAATGTCACCGATGTAAGTGAGTGGTATCCAGTTTTTCCGAAAGGCATTATTGAAAAAAATGGTCCATCCATTACTGTGAAACCAATTTCTTTGAGCCTGTCATTAACATCGCAAAGAATAATTTCACAAAGCTCATACTTGATTCCAAATTTTTCAAATCCAGCCATCTCGAGAATCTGATTTGTTCCTGCATAAGTAGAATTCAACACAAATGAAGATTCATACGAACTACCATCTTCTGTTTTGATAACATAAGTATCAGTTTGCTTTTCTATAGCAATAATTTTTACGTCATACTTAATGGTTACCGCTTTTTCATATTTTGAAAGTTCATCTAGCAAATACTCTTTCAGAATCATTGCATCGTATGTATATTCACAAGTTCTAAACACACCATCACACATACCATCTTTAAAATAATTGCTTGCATGAAGTTCTTCGCACGGAATATTTGCTGCTTTGCAAAAATCTTTAAACTGCTTCCCATCTGACCAAGAATACTGACTTGAGGTCGCATAAATCTGATCAAACTCTTTGTTTACGCAAAACGCATAATCCTTATTAAATCTTTCAAAATATCCTGCTGATTTTAGAGCTGTTGAAATTGATCTTGGGTAATGATAGCCTTGGTGAACCCTTGCCTGATTGATATAAGTAGCCCTTTTGAAAGGTGCATCATCGCATTCAAGAACTATAACATGCTGTCCTTTTTTTCGACTATAAAGTGCAGAATAAAGTCCGTAGAGGCCTGCACCGATAATTATTTTGTCCATTTTCATATTGATCTTTCCCACTACATTTCTATATTCTTCAATTTCCCTGTTTGCAAATATAGCTATTCTTATCGACTAATAAGCTACTGCTTCAACTCTTTCATAATTGTATAGAATGAAATCGACCAACATATTATGTTTACTATTGATAAAAATACCCAATTAATCTCAATATCAAACAAGAAATCTCCGTACGTCATAATGTCTATTATACAAAGTACTAAATAATTCAATAGTAGCTTTCTTTTTAGCACAATCGCTATAAATCCAAAAACAATATATAGATAACCATACCTCTCATGCATCCCTGGAAGAATAATTACTGTTGTATATATGAAAATAAATGCAATCTGTACTAACTCTACTAAAGAAAACTCTTTTTCCAACTTTATCAAATAAACCATTGCACTTAGCAAAACCATAAATGCTAATCCAACTGCAAATGTGTATAAATCATTGAAGTATAATTCTGAACCGTTTAAAGTTGTCACAGCCCATAAAGAAGGATAATTTAATGATATAGCCGTACTATTGTCTTTTTGAGCAATATATACTTGCCATAAATTCGAAATTGGCAATCCTTTTAAAAGACCAACACTACCGCATGCTACCATTGCCACTGGTATATACAAAAAGTTGAATATACTAAAGGATTTTTTGTATATATAATAAAACAAAAGAAATGGAAGAAAGAAAATCGATTGTAATTTAAATGCTAGCGATATTCCAAACGCGAAAAATCCCCATTGATATTTCTCCCTAACAACTAGCCAGAACGATAGTAATACAAAGAAACTATATATTGCATCACATTGTCCCCATAAAGAGGAGTTAAATACAACAATCGGCAAAAAGGTAAACATCACATGAGAAAATACTGCTTTTTGCTTATCACCAGTTATTTCAGCAATTAATATGTATATTAGTCCTGCTATTAAATAGTCAAATAAGCATGAGCAAAATTTATACATATACATTGGCTTAAATGGTAGATATGTAAGGAATGCTATTAGTGTTTGGTATGTAATGTTATAATCACCTACAAGGCTATTTAACGCTCCGAGGCCACCGCGATTTCTTATATCATCAAACCATGGTAAAAGGAAAAATTCCATGTCAGTCGACACAAAATCTCGCGAACTATATCTAGCATAGATTGATATAATTGTTGCAACAAAAAAATATATGATAAAAATATTATTCTCCGTCCACTCAACAATTTTCTTTTCCACTTTAAACAATCACTTTCCCTCCCTTTGTTGTTATCAAATAGGTTTACATATGGAACATTTTTGTCACAATCCCCTCTTAAAAAACCTATTTTTGTCGTTTATTTATTGTTATTTATTGTTTCTTTCTCCTTATATTGTCAACTATACTAGCTGATTGTATGATTCCGTTAGCAGCAAGAGGTAATAATAAAACAAAGTATGGCAAGCAATATCTAGCCTTTGCTTCCCATCCTAAATAGAAAATAAATCCTCCAATAAAATACACAATATTTAATATTTTTGAAAAGTTCTTTTCCTTAAATGTAAGAAGTACATAAGCAAGAGAAAACAAATACATCAACTGTATGTATATACTCAATATAACATTGTAGTTTTCTAAATATCCTCCTTCTAAAAACAACTCAAATTCATCAGGGAGTTCATAATCAGTCCATTTGAATATAGTCATAGAAAGCCCCCCCCAGTACGGTTCAAGCCATTGATAAATGGTTTTATCTTTAAAATATTCAGCTTTACGAGAACCATTCATATATTGTTCTATTACAGGTAAGAGATTTTCACTTCCATACTCTTCACCTTGCATATTATAATTGTTATATAACTCTAATGTTGAAGCATTGTAACTGCCAGGGCCACTCACACCATCATCACTTGTTAACCCCATATACAGATACTCTATAGGCGAAATACCATTGTTTCCAGATACAGTGAATCTGTTATTAAAACTTGAACTTACCCCTCTTTTGCAAATTACCGTCAAAATAACTAATGCTGCAATTATCATGATGCTTTCAAGTTGTTTTTTTTCTGCAACCAATACATTAAATATAATTACTACTACAACTGCAACTGTTGCAATAATGCTTCCCGTATATACAACATTAGAAATTGGCAAAAAAAATAGCGGTATTAGTAGCCATTTCAAACAACTCGTGTTTAACATTTTTACGGTACCATAAAAAGACCATGTTATTAATGCTATTGAAAATAATGTTCCATATACATAAGTTGTATATATAACTAACGGAAGAAATGGTATCAATAATATAGCTGTTGTAATTCCGCCCAGTTCATTAATTGTCGATTGTTCACATGAGTTGCATAATTCTTTTCCAATTAGTATTATCCCTAAATCCAACGCTATAACTGACATTACGTTTAGTATACGTATCATCAAAGGATTACTTATCCCGCTAATCCTCATTAATAAAGCAAATATATATACCATTCCGCCTTGAAATGGATACATTTCAAAATATGCTTTATCCGTCAGTTCTTTTCCCTCGACCATTATCTTTGCAGTATCCCATACCATTTTTTGATCCCACAAAGGAGGATATGTATTATACTTAATCCACAAAACAGACAATCCCGCATGTATTATTAACAAAATAAATGTGACACCTAGAATTATCCTTCTTCTTACATTTAGTGATTCATGCAAAAACCATAGCATCAATGGTGTCGCTACAAGTAATATAATAACAATAACTTCTTTTACATAACTATTTGTATATAAAACTGCCAATTCGTCAAACGTTTGAAAGTTCATTTTTACGTTATACCTAATAGAAAGTATACATAGAATACTCAGTATCCCCACCGCAAATACTGATATTGTTCTTTTTATGATAACACCAATTATTTTCATAATTTTCCATCCTGCTAAAAGCATATTTACCCTTTTTGAACTACTTTTTTTTCACCCACATTTCTAAGGGCAACACTTCGTTCTCTATACATAA
The DNA here is from genome assembly GCF_900104335.1 of Pseudobutyrivibrio sp. YE44. Taxonomy (GTDB): domain Bacteria; phylum Bacillota; class Clostridia; order Lachnospirales; family Lachnospiraceae; genus Pseudobutyrivibrio. The sequence continues at coordinate 1,507 of NZ_FMXT01000016.1, read as the reverse complement.
TTCATAGTTCTCATTTAAGAACTCTCTTAGCCCACTATCGTATTTATCAACCCCCCACATCTTTGACTTATCTTTATATATGTAATACATAACTAAAACATCATATTTGCCACTATAAGTTGCATTTGCTATAGCATCCACAGAATCAGGGAGTTCTTCATACGGAATCTTAAGTGTATAAAAATACTTGTTATCCGGCATAACATTCATTGCTGTGTAATATTTAGCTCCTTGGCAGTTTCCCGTTCCTGTCACCACCAAAACACTTGAATCATTGTAATTCTGCTGTTTTAAATTTGCACATTTCGCCATGAAGTTCATATCATCGTAGCTAATTGTTCTGATTATTCCATAATCATCAAGTATCTTTATCAGTAACTTTCCATTACAGAGTATTCCTGCAACTGCTATCGCTATAACAATGCTTTTTTTTATATATATTTTTTTACTTATCCAAACTAACGAAGGTAGTGTAAACACAATCATACCTTCATAGTAATGTCCAAAACTATATCCAGATAAGCTGATGCTAATCACTTCTAAAACCAATGAAGTGACATAAATCAGAAGCATCTCTATATTCTTACTTTTGTAAACGATGATGAACGAAGCAATGGTAAGTATAAACAAACCACCCATTCTCCAATTTAAAATTACAGAAAATATTTTCTTTATTAGACTTTCGCCCTCTGCACTAGAATATCTATAGTTAAACATTACTATTGCTTCAATCATTGCGTCCCAGCAACCTGTAAAACGTCCATAAATATACGCTGGTAAAGCACCCACCATCAATCCAATTATTCCACTACCGATTGAAATACATGATTGCTTGTAAAAACGTTTTTTTAATAGAAGTATTACTATAACTAATACTCCACCCCAAAACATAATTAAACTTGGCTTGATAAAGAATGAGAAACTGCATAGAATTCCCTGAAAAAACATATGTCTATTATTGTAATTACCTTTAATAAAACATATTATTAAGAATATTGAAATTAATTGCGGAAACAGGGCATATTCCTCCACTAAATTACCTCCACCATCAAATGTAAAGTAATTTAGTGCCAAACACATAAAGAGCATCGCACATACCAAACGTGAATATATGCTGTCCATATAATATCTTGCAATCTGCAAAACTACGTAAATATCTGCCATTATAAATGCAGCTTCTACTAAAAATAGTCCTACAGATAATTTTTCAGATATTAAACTGGCAATCGTGTTTATGAAATATAAATATATACCCTTATTATCGAATAAATCCAGATATGGTATAGATCCTTTTTTTATTCCCAGCCCCATTAAATAATAAACTTGTCCGTCATTATTTAATCTATTTATCAATGGGGATACTGCCAAACAAAAAAAGCTATAGAATAAGCCTAAAAATATGGCTATTAGAATGTCTGTCTGTCTGTCTGTCTGTCTGTCTGTCTGTCTGTCTGTCTGTCTGTCTGTCTGTCTGTCTGTCTGTCTGTCTGTCTGTCTGTCTGTCTGT
>NZ_FMXT01000002.1 GCF_900104335.1 Pseudobutyrivibrio sp. YE44 | reverse complement strand
AGCGCAGACACTTATAGGTTAATATAATGCTCACCATCAGGGTATATAAGTATCAGTTGCTTCCATACTCCATTTACTAAGCGCATTACAAATTCCAGCAACTGATAGTTATATACCCTGGTGGGGAGCATTACTAAAAGTAGTGGGTGTCTGCGCAATACATACTGTAGTGCACAAAGTGCAATGAATTTAAAAGACACCTACCATAAAGAAAGCGCAGTGGAGCATTTAGAAAATACAAATTCCTAGACTTTGACAGAACCTGAGAGGGACAGCCAGGTGGCGGGGCGGGGGGCGTGGGCAAGGGTGCCAAGGCTTGTAGGTATAAATGGTGGCGGGGCGGCTGATGGGAACCTGCGGAAAATGTGAACAAAAGCGGGAGATTGTGGCAGGGTATTGCGGGATATGTTAGAATTTAGGTGAATAAATTGAAAAGGAATTGTAATGGTTAATACAGAGAAGATAATTGAGAAAGTAATACTTGTTGCGGTGAACGAGGGAGACGAGGTTGAGGCTAAGGATTCCTTGGATGAGCTTGCGGATTTGTGTAAGACGGCAGGGGCTGAGGTCGTTGGTCGTATAATGCAGAATTTGGATCGTCGCAATCCTGGTACGTATGTGGGCACAGGTAAGGTGGATGAAATCGCCGATTTGATTTGGGAGACAGGTGCCACAGGTATTGTGTGTGATGACGAGCTTACGCCTGCGCAGATGAGAAATCTTGCAGATGTGTTAGATACAAAGGTAATGGATAGAACCCTTATTATCCTTGATATTTTTGCTGCAAGAGCAGGTACTGCAGAAGGAAAGATACAGGTAGAGCTTGCTCAACTTAGATACGAGATGACCAGACTTACTGGTTTTGGTAAGAATATGTCACGAGTGGGTGGTACTGCAGCTGGTGGCGGTGGTGCTATTGGAACACGTGGTCCTGGTGAGAAAAAGCTAGAGATGGATAAGCGTCTTATTGCTGGACGTATTTCTCAGCTTAAGAAGGAATTGAATGAGGTGGTGGAACACCGTGAGGTTACCAGAGCTAGACGTCAACGTAATGGTGTGCCGGTGGCAGCTATAGTTGGTTACACAAACGCAGGTAAGTCATCTTTTCTTAATAAGATGACAGATGCAAATATTTTGGAGTGGGATGCTCTTTTTGCAACCCTTGATCCTACTACAAGAGAATTGTTTTTAGATAATGATCAAAAGATTTTGCTGACAGATACAGTTGGTTTCATTAGAAAGCTTCCTCATCATTTGGTGGATGCTTTCAAGAGTACCTTGGAAGAGGCCAAGTACGCAGATTACATTATTCATGTGGTGGATGTAAGTAATCCTCAGATGGATAGACAGATGGAGATTGTTTACGAGACTCTTGATAAGCTTGGAGTTTGTGATAAGCCAGTGGTTACTATCTTCAATAAGGTTGATAAGGTTGAGGATGAGCATGATTATCACGATTTGAGAGCAGATTATACTGTTCATACTTCTATTAAGACTGGCAAGGGGGTGGATAGAGTTAAAGAGATTTTGGCTGAGCTTCTTAGAGATGGTAAGGAGTATATTGAAAAGCTGGTTCCATATGCTGAGGCTGGTACTATTGCAAGGATTCGCGAGAATGGCGAGTTGATTTCCGAGGAATATCGTGAGGATGGAATCTTCATTAAGGCATATTTGTAGATAAAAGTGTAGAAATCCGTTGATTTTGTGGTTAATTATTTCTTAGACATTCCTTTCAATATTTGTTATGATAATTAGCGGACAAATAAAGAAGGAAAGAGAGTTTTGCTTTTCACGAAGGAAAAGTGCGGTTACTAAGTAGGTAAACCGGGTAGAAGGAGAAAGAAATGACAATTGCACAAATATTATCACTGCTAGGTGGAGTGGGCTTGTTCTTGTTTGGAATGTCTATTATGTCCACTGGTCTGAAAAATAGTTGCGGTGACAATCTTCAAGTTATCTTAGAAAAGGCTACTACAAATAAAGTGGTGGCTGTCTTAGTTGGACTTTTAATGACGGTCCTTGTTCAGAGCTCGTCAGCTACTGATGTCATGGTTATCGGTTTCGTTAATTCGGGAATGATGTCCTTGGCTCAGGCTATTGGAGTTATCCTTGGTGCTAATATCGGTACCACAATCACAGCACAGATTACAGCTTTTAATATTGCTACATTCACACCATTTATCTTGTTTGCTGGTGCGGTAATGTACCTTTTTATGAAAAAGGATATTGTAAAGCATTTAGGTTCCTTCTTCATGGGATTTGGTATGCTTTTCCAGGGTATCACTATCATGAAGGCAGCTATTGAGCCACTTAAGCATACACAGGCTTTTGTTGATTTCATTAGTAATGTTCGTAATCCATTCTTGTTGTTGATTTTTGGTATTGCCTTTACAGCACTTTTACAGAGTTCATCATCATCAACAGTTATCTTCCAGACCTTTGTGGCACAGGGAATTCTTGATTATGATGCAGCTGTATATCTTATCATCGGTGCTGCTATTGGTTCTGTTACACCAAACCTTTTGGCATCCCTTACAGCCAACAGAAATGGTAAGCGTTCTGCAATTTTGAATCTGCTTTTCAACCTTTGCAGAGCTATGGTAATCATTATTATCATCAATGTCACACCACTGTTGAGTTGGATTCAGTCTACATCTACTGATCCAGCACGTCAGATAGCTAACACACATACAATTTTCGCTATCGTAGCTGTATGCATCATCTTCCCATTCACGGATTTGATTATAAAGCTTACATATATGTTTATTCCTGAGCTTCCAGAGGAGACACGTGCAGCAGAAGACAGACAGCTTGTGTTTATGTCTCAGGTTACAAACGTTCCACCAAACATGGCTATTCACCAGGCACAGCTTGAGGCAGCCAGAATGGGTGCTATTGCAGCAGAAAACTTTGAAAAGGCTATCGATTGCTTCTTCGATTATTCACCAGAAAAGGTTGAAGACGTTGAGAAGCGTGAGGAGACAGTTAACATCCTCAATCATGCTATTCAGGATGCGATGGTTAAGCTTCAGGCCTTGAACTTGACCCCGGCAAATCTTCGTCGTATCTCTGCAATCACCATTGCAGTTACTGATATGGAGCGTATTTCAGACCATGCGGAAAACATCATTGAATATGCTACCCGCATGAAGAACAAAAAGACAAAGCTTTCAAAGAAGGCAGCCAAAGAGCTTAAAGAGATGGCTGACAACTCAATGGAAGAAGTTGAGCTTGCTATCGATATCTTTACCTCAGAAAACTATGGCAACTTAGATAAGATAGAAAAGCTTGAGAAAAAAGTTGATAAGCAGGAAAAGCAGCTTATTAATCATCACGTAGAGCGACTTATGGAAAACAAATGCGAGCCAATCGCAGGTGTCATCTTCTCAGATATGGTTACAGATATTGAGCGATGCGCCGACCATGCTATCAACATCGCCTACGCTTTGAAGGATACAAAATAAATACATTGTGATTTAGTCGCTACCACTATACAATAGTGGTAGTGATTTTTTTTGAAAGAGAGAATAATATGAGTTTTGTCCATCTTCACACCCATACGGAGTATTCACTCTTGGATGGTTCCAATAAAATAAAGTCCTATGTTGCAAAATGCAAAGCTGAGGGAATGAATGCAGCTGCTATCACAGACCATGGCAACATGTACGGTGTCACAAAGTTTTATGACGAGTGCATGGCCCAGGGGATTAAGCCGGTCATTGGTTGTGAGGTGTACGTGGCCCCAGGCTCTCGCTTTGATAGAGAAATGGTAAAAGGTGATGACAGATATTATCACCTTATTTTGCTTGCAGAAAATAACTTAGGTTATCACAATCTTATCAAGATCGTTTCAGCTGGATATGTAGATGGATTTTACTACAAGCCTCGTGTGGATTTTGAGATTTTGGAGAAGTATCATGAGGGCATTATCTGCCTTTCAGCCTGCCTTGCGGGAGAGGTTGCCAGAGCCTTGGCTAGAGGTCAGTATGATGAAGCAAAGGAAGTTGCAGTTAAGTATAGAGATTTATTTGGTGCTGAGAACTATTTCCTAGAGCTTCAGGACCACGGTATTGATTTACAGAAAGATGTAAATCAGGGGTTACTTCGCCTTTCAAACGAGACAGGCATTCCGCTCGTGGCTACCAACGACTGTCACTACACAAACAAAGAGGATGCCTATAGCCATGATGTTCTTCTTTGCATTCAGACTGCCGCAAAGATGGACGATGAAGACAGAATGCGCTTCGAGACTGAGGAGTTCTATGTTAAAACAGAGCAGGAGATGTTGGAGCTCTTCCCATATGCAAAGGAAGCAGTATATCGTACCCAGGAAATAGCAGATAGATGTAATGTTGAGATTGAGTACCACATTGCCGGCCTTCCACCTTTTGCAGTGCCAGAGGGCTACAATGCTTGGACTTATCTTAACAAGCTTTGCTTTGATGGTTTGAAGGAGCGTTATGGTGACGATGCTCATCTTTATGAGGAACGTCTTACATACGAGCTTAACACCATCAAGGAAATGGGCTACATCGAGTATTTCCTTATCGTTTGGGATTTCATTAATTATGCCCGTACCCACGATATTCCTGTTGGTCCAGGTCGTGGTTCTGCTGCTGGTTCACTTATCAGTTACACCACAGGAATCACAGATATTGACCCAATGAAATACAATTTGGTATTCGAGCGTTTCCTGAATCCTGAGCGTGTTAGCATGCCTGATATTGATACCGACTTCGACCCAGAGGGACGTGAAGAGGTTATCGACTATGTTCGAAGAAAATATGGTGATGACTGTGTAACTCAGATTGTTACCTTTGGTACCTTGAAGCCAAAGAGCGTGGTTCAGGATGTTGGCCGTGTAATGGGACTTCCTATTCCTTATACCAACAGTATCAAAAAGCTGATTCCAGATGTAATGCCTGATGATAAGAAGGTCACCATAGAAAACGCTATTAAATACAGCACCGAGCTTAAGACTATGTACGAGTCTGACCCTGAAATTAAAAAGCTTCTTGATATATGTATGAGCCTGGAAGGACTTCCAAGAAACACTGGCGTTCATGCAGCAGGTGTTGTTATTTCTGGAAAGCCCACAGATGAATATATGCCACTTGCCCTTGGAAAGGGAGACGTTATCATCACTCAGTATGAGAAGGAAGTTATCGAGGAGATTGGTCTTTTGAAGATGGATTTCCTTGGCCTTCGAAACCTTACTGTTATCAATGACACCATCAAGCAGGTGGAAAAGAATTACGGAACAAAAATTGATTTACACAAGATAGATTACAACGACAAAGGTGCAATGGAGCTTTTCGCCGCTGGTAAAACAGATGGTGTTTTCCAGTTTGAGTCTGCGGGAATGAAGAATCTTTTAAAGCAGCTTAACCCAACTCAGATAGGAGATTTAATCTTGGCCAATGCGGTATATCGTCCAGGTCCAATGGATTTCATACCAAACATCATTGACTGTAAGAACACAGGAAAAGAGTCTCCATTTGTTCAGAAGTTCCCACTTTTGAAGGATGTGCTTGCAGATACCTACGGCTTCCCAGTTTATCAGGAACAGGTTATGCAAATCATGACAACCTGTGCTGGCTACACCATGGGGCGAGCTGACAATGTCAGACGAATGATGAGCAAGAAAAAGAGGGATAAGCTAGCAGCAGAGCGACCAACCTTTGTTCAAGGATGCTTTGAAAAGAACGGAATTTCAGAGCAGGATGCAAACTGGTTGTTTGACCAGTTGATGCCATTCGCTGAGTATGGATTTAATAAGTCTCATGCAGCAGCCTACTCATATGTTGCCGTTCAGACAGCATACTTAAAGAAGTACTATCCTCTTGAGTTTATGGCAGCTCTTATGACTTCGGTGCTTAATAGCAGTACAAAGATTGCTGAATACATTGCCTCTTGTAGGGAAGCAGGAATAGAGCTTCTTCCACCTGATGTTAATTATGGAGAGTCAGATTTCTCTGTAGATAATGGAAAAATCCGCTACGGCTTGTCTGCTATCAAATCAGTTGGTAGCAACACAATTGCTGGCATTATTGAGGATAGAAAAGAAAATGGTTTGTATCGTGATCTGGAAGATTTCATTAAGCGAGTTGTGCGACACGATGCCAACAAGCGAACCATCGAGAATCTGATTAAAGCTGGAGCTCTTGATACTATGGAAGGAAATCGTCGACAGAAATGCTTGGTATTCCCAGAGATTATGGACTCCATCAACAGCAAGAAAAAGAACAATATAGAAGGTCAGATGTCCCTGTTTGATTTTGCCAGTGATGAGCAAAAGGAGGAGATGAAGGTATCCCTTCCTCCTGTAGAGGATTTTGACAAGGAAATAAAGCTTGCCTTTGAAAAGGAATTGATGGGCGTTTATGTTAGTGGACATCCACTTGAAGATTACATTTCTGATTTGGAAAAGAACACAACAGCCAGCGCCAGCCAATTTGTTATAGATAGTGAAACTGGTAAGGTAGAAGTAACCGATGACAGCGAAGTGGTTATCGGCGGAATGATTACTGGAATCACCACCAAATACACTAAGCAGGGCAAGGCAATGTCCTTTATCAACCTTGAAGATTTGACAGGAACTATTGAAGTTATTGTATTTCCAAATTCCTATGAAAAAGCAAGGGCTCTTATAACAGAAGGAAATAAGGTCTATGTCAAAGGTCGAGTTCAGGCTGAGGAAGAAAAGGATGCAAAGGTAATCTGTCAGGATATCAAGAGCTTTGACGATTGCCAAAGAAGGATATGGGTGCAGATTGAAAACAAGGCAGCCTATGATGAAGGAAAGCTTTCAAATATCATTAAAGAAATGGATGGTGGAGACACCTTAGTCCTTTATTTTAAAGAGGAAAAACAGATTCAGGTTATGCCACCTAATTGGTGCATAGGTGCAACTGCTGACAACATTTCTATCCTTGAAGAAAACTACGGAAAAGACAATGTAAAGATTGTTGCCGGTAAAGTTGAGTTTGCAAAAACCAGAAGATGGTAATCGGATTTGTGCGTAAAGACTAGTCAAACTAATGAAAATCACTAGATTTTCGTTAGTTTTTAGCTGGTCTTTTTTTATATATGTATTGAAAACGTTTGCAAAAGAAGATAAAATAGATGCGGATTGTTTGAAGAGGGATACATTTAGGAGGAATTATCAAAATGGCAGATAAGGTAAAGACAATTGGTGTTCTTACCTCTGGTGGAGATGCTCCTGGTATGAACGCTGCTATCCGTGCAGTTGTTCGTCAGGCTATCGCAAGAGGCAAGACAGTTAAAGGAATCAGAAGAGGTTACGCTGGACTTCTTTCTGGCGAAATTATAGATATGAACGCACACAGCGTTTCTGAGACTATCCAGCGTGGTGGTACTATTCTTCAGACTGCTAGATGTCTTGAGATGCTTGATCCTGAATATCAGGAAAAGGCTGCAAAGAACGCTATCGCTGCAGGCATTGATGGCCTTGTAGTTATCGGTGGTGACGGTTCTTTCAAGGGTGCTCAGAAGATTTCTAAGTTCGGTATCAACACAATCGGTCTTCCAGGTACAATCGATCTTGATATCGCTTGTACAGAATATACAATCGGTTTCGACACAGCTGTTAACACAGCTATGGAAGCTATCGATAAGGTTCGTGATACATCTACATCACACGAGCGTTGCTCTATCATCGAGGTTATGGGTCGTGGAGCAGGTTACATCGCTCTTTGGTGTGGTATCGCAAACGGTGCAGAGGATGTTCTTCTTCCAGAGAGATATGATTACGACGAGCAGAAGCTTGTAAATCACATCATCGAGGGACGTAAGAAGGGTAAGCAGCACCACATCATCATCAACGCAGAGGGCGTTGGTCACTCAACATCTATGGCAAAGCGTATCGAAGCAGCTACAGGTATTGAGACACGTGCTACTATCCTTGGTCACATGCAGCGTGGTGGTTCACCTACATGTAAGGATCGTGTATACGCATCTACAATGGGTGCTATGGCAGTTGATCTTCTTTGCGAAGGCAAGACAAACCGTGTAGTTGGTTATCGTCACGGTGAGTTCGTTGATTTCGATATCGATGAGGCTCTTGCAATGCACAAGGACGTTGATGAATATCAGTATAAGATTTGCAATTCGTTGAACAATGATTACAAGTACACAGAATAATCAAATCAAAAACATAATAGCACTTAACAAAAAAGCCAGAGAGCGTAAAGCTCAAAGGCTTTTTGTGGTTGAGGGAATACGTGCTGTAGCTGAAGTGCCAGCTGATCTTTTACAGGCTGTTTACTATGTGGAGGGCTTTGGCTCTTCTTCAGAATGCCAGAGTTTCTTGGCTGACATCAGGTCTAAGGCACCGGAGGCTCAGCTTGAAGAGGTGGCAAAGTCTGCCTTCAATTCCATGAGTGACACTGTCACTCCTCAGGGAGTTTTGGCCCTTGTTCGCATGCAGGATTTCACATTATCTCAGGTGCTTGGCACAGACTCAGGCAAGCCAGCTCATATAGTGATTCTTGAATCCCTTCAAGACCCTGGCAACATGGGCACCATCATCCGTACAGCCGAAGGCGCCGGCGCTACAGGCATCATTATGAACACCACCACTGTAGACATTTATTCTCCAAAGGTGGTTCGTTCTACCATGGGTAGCATCTTTAGAATGCCGCATTTGGTAGTCGCCGATTTGGGCGAGACCATCGAACAGCTCAAGGCTGAACATGGAGTATCAGTGTATGCAGCTCACCTTAAGGGACAGCGTTTCCACGACGAATTTGACTACACAGGCCCTACAGCCTTCATGATTGGAAACGAAGGCAATGGCCTCACAGATGAAATGGCAGGTCATGCCACTTCGTATTTACGAATTCCTATGGAGGGCCAGTTGGAATCACTTAACGCATCTGTGGCAGCGAGCATTCTTATTTACGAGGCCCAGAGACAAAGAAGAATTAGATGAAGTCTGTAACTAACAATCTCTGAGGTTACTGCAAGGAACATCTAGTGACTGAAAGTAACTCTCAGGATTGTTAGTGTAACAGACTGGATTTTATTGGAGACTGAACATGAGAATATGGTTTAAATCATGGAAAGACAATCGTCTTTTACATGACCTTGTAATAGAAGATGATTCTGAGGAGACTCGCACTCACAAGATTTTCAATGCAGTGGATAAGGCCAGCTACGAGTTCGACACTAGTAAGCCAGTTTGGTTAGATTCTACCATTCGTGAGTTTAAGCGTCATGGCAAAGCCAGATTCACTCAGGATAATTTTGTAGATGAGATTCCATTTGATTATTTGGAAATACATGTTTTAGATGAAGACTAATACAGCTTACTAGTTTATTAGGCAGCAGTGAGTAAAGATAAGATAGGGATAAAGCACTAGATTACAGGTTTAGTGTTTTATCCTTTTTTTATTTGAAAAAGAATAAACGGTAATCGAAAGTAAGTAACTGTTGAGGAATTGGCGTGTCATATATGTTACAATAAAAAAGATTTCTAATGAAATTACAAGGAGAATAAAATGGCAAAGAAAAATTTTTATGCTGTTCGAGTTGGAAAAACTCCAGGCATTTATAAGACCTGGCCAGAGTGTCAGGCTAATACATCAGGCTTTCCAGGTGCTGTTTTCAAAGGCTTTGAGACCTTAGCCGAGGCGGAGGCTTTTATGGCTGGTGTGGCAGAAAATGCTAGCGTAAACGCCGTTTCCCCTAATAAAGAGGATGGTGTTACAAATCTTCCAGAAATATACGCATTTACGGATGGCTCCTATAATATAGCTACAGGAGTTTATGGCTTCGGAGGATTTCTTCATTATAGTAATTCTGAGGATGATGTTGAAATCCGTGGCAATGGAAATGATCCAGAGGAAGCTGTATCACGAAATGTAGCAGGAGAGGTTCACGGCGCGGTGGCAGCGATGCACAAGGCAGTTGAGCTTGGTCTTACAGAAATGACACTTTTCTATGATTACGAGGGTGTTGAAAAATGGCCTACAGGAATGTGGAAGACTAATAAAAAAATCTCCAAGTTTTATGTGGAAGAATATATGCAGCTTAGGGATAAGCTGAAAGTAAACTTTGTTCATGTGAAGGCTCACACTGGCATTCCGGGAAATGAAGCCGCTGACAGAATGGCAAAGGAAGAGGTTGGAATAGAATAATCAATTATTAATGGAGGCTAGAAGTAATATGGATACAAAAAATTATGTTGATTACATGGTGCAGCAGACTGTAGATATTTTGGGAATTGATAGCCCGACAGGTTTTACATCCACAGCTGCAAAGCATCTTATGGCAGAATACGAAAAGCTTGGTTACAAGCCTGTTATGACCACAAAGGGTGGAATCCTTGTGGATCTTGGCGGTAAGAAGGAAGATGATGCAATCCTTATTGAAGCTCACATGGATACACTTGGAGGAATGGTTTGCCAGATTAAGAGCAACGGCAATCTTGAGCTTACTCCTCTTGGCGGTTTTTCTCCAAACAATGGCGAGGCAGAAAACTGTCGCATCTACACTCGTGAGGGCAAGATATACGAGGGTACCTTCCAGCTTAACGATGCTTCAGTTCATGTAAATGACGACTACAGCACAAAGACTCGTGAATTTAAGGGTATGGAGGTTGTTATTGATGAGGAAGTGGCAAGTGCAGAGGACACCAAGAAGCTTGGTATTATGATTGGTGACATTGTTGCCTTCGAGCCTCGTACAAGGGTTACAGAATCTGGCTACATTAAGAGTCGTTTCCTTGATGACAAGCTTTCTGTAGGAATCCTTCTTGGTCAGGCAAAGTATCTTGCTGACAACAAAATCACTCCTGAGAGAAAGGTTTATCATCATATCACTGTATATGAAGAGGTTGGACATGGTGCTTGCGGCACAGTTCCAACAGGTGTTACAGAAATTCTTTCTGTTGATATGGGCTGTATCGGTGAAGGCCTTGATTGCAAGGAAACACAGGTCAGCATCTGTGCAAAGGATTCAGCAGGTCCTTACAACTATGATGTTGTGACTGCTCTTGTAAACACTGCAAAGAAGAATGATATTGATTTTGCCATCGATGTCTATCCTCATTATGGCTCTGACGCTGACGCAGCACTTAAGGCTGGTTATGATGTAAAGCATGGCCTCATTGGCGCTGGTGTATATGCCAGCCACGGCTACGAACGCTCTCATAGAAAAGGCGTGGAGAACACCTTCAGACTTTTGGTGGAGTATGTGAGATAGCCTAAGTTTTGATAGTAAAATGAGCTCCAGTTATTAAGGCTGGAGCTCATTTTTTTGTATAATTATGAAAAGTTTTTGAAACCTATTTGAGATAAATTGAATCGAGAAATAATATCAGATACCATAAATATAGTTGGAATAGGTTTACATCATCACTTTATTATGGTAAAGTGTAGAGCAAGTTAGAAGAGCTCTGCTCAAAACCAAATCAACATTCATAATTTATTAATCTTGAGCAGAACTTTAAGGCAACAAAAAAAGCTGGTGACGGGAATTGAACCCGTGACCCCTTCCTTACCAAGGAAGTGCTCTACCTCTGAGCCACACCAGCTTGCTTTTCAGCAAGAAAAAGCATATCAGAGATAGGTGTTGATGTCAACCTTTTTGGGAATAATGGTTTATTCAAAAAGGGGTTAAGAGGTATGAAAATTTCAGTTGTGTCTCCAGGGGCAAATGCGATTTATGAAGAGGTGCTAGAGAAGCTAAGAGAAAGTGAAGGTTCTGATAGCTACAAAGCAGGAAATGTAAGTCGCGCCTTTGAAAAAGCACTGAATACCAAGACTGTGGCCAATAAGATTTCTACCGCCACAAGTTACAAGGATATTTTCATTGAAGCAAGCAAAAAGTATGGAGTAAGCTATGATTTGCTGACTGCAATGGCTCAGCAGGAATCAGGATTCAATCCTGATGCTGTTAGCCGAAGTGGTGCCATGGGAATCATGCAGATTATGCCAGAGACTGCAAAGTATCTAGGGCTTAAAAATCCATATGATGCCTATGAGAATATCATGGCAGGAGCAAAATATATTGCAGAGAAGCTAAAAGAATTTAACGGAAATGTAGACAAAGCACTGGCAGCCTACAACGCTGGCAGCAGTGCAGTGAAGGAATATGGCGGTGTTCCTCCTTATGGGGAAACCAGAAGCTACGTTAAAAACATCAAAGCCATTATGAAACGGGGTGCAGATGTTCCTTATACCAATTATATTTCCGCATCTGCATCAAAGGATCAGCTGGAAGCTGACCTGAAAAAGCTTCTTCGCGAACTGCCAGAAACAGACGAATATGCACTACTTAAAAAAACACTAGCGGAGATTAATTATTTATGAAAACCCCATTTGTTACAAAAGAAAAAATCCAAGAAATAATTTCTCAAATTCCTACTCCATTCAACATCTATGATGAGAAGGGAATTCGTGAAAACGCACGAGCTGTTAATGCTGCTTTTAGCTGGAACAAAGGTTTTAAGGAGTATTTTGCAGTTAAGGCAAATCCAAATCCATTTATCCTGAAAATCCTACAGGAAGAAGGCTGCGGTGTAGACTGCGCTTCTTATGTTGAACTTGCTCTTTCTGATGAAATTGGTTTCAAGGGAGATGACATTATGTTTTCTTCTAACGATACCCCTGCTGAAGAGTTTAAATATGCTGATGATTTAGGCGTTATCGTTAATCTTGATGATTTCACACACATTGATTTTTATGAAAAGACTGTTGGCCATTTTCCAAAGAAGATGTGCTGCAGATTTAATCCAGGTGGAGTTTATGAGCTTGCCAATGGCATCATGGACAACCCTGGAGATAGCAAGTATGGAATGACTAAAGACCAAATCTTTGAGGCTTATAAAATTCTTAAAGATAAGGGCGTAGAGGAATTTGGAATTCACGCCTTCCTTGTTTCAAATACAGTTACTAACGATTATTATCCAACTCTTGCCAGAACTCTCTTTGAGCTTATTGTTGAGCTTAAGGAAAAGACAGGAATTTCTCTTTCTTTCGTAAATCTTTCTGGTGGTGTTGGTATCGCATACCGTCCAGATCAGAAACCAAATGATATTGCAAAGATTGGCGAGGGGGTTCACAAGGCCTTTGATGAAATCCTTGTTCCAGCTGGACTTGGTGATGTTTCAATCTTCACTGAGATGGGAAGATTTATGATGGGCCCTTATGGTGGACTTGTTACCACAGCCATTCATGAAAAGCACATCTACAAGGAATACATTGGAGTTGATGCTTGTGCAGTTGATTTGATGCGTCCGGCAGTGTATGGTTCTTATCATCATGTGACAGTGCTTGGAAAAGAACATGAACCAGAGGATCACATTTATGATGTAACTGGTTCACTTTGTGAGAATTGTGATAAGTTTGCAGTGGACCGTCAGCTTCCAAAGATTGATATGGGTGATGTGCTCTTTATTCATGACACAGGAGCTCACGGATATTCAATGGGCTACAACTACAATGGAAAGCTTAAGAGTGCAGAGGTTCTCTTAAAAGAGGATGGAAGCTTCAAGCTCATCCGTCGACCAGAAACAATCAAGGATTATCTTGCAACCTTCGATGGACTTGGGGTAGTAGACGGAATCTTAAAATAAAGTAATATAATAATAGAACATTCTTCTTTGTGAAAAGATATTGGGTTACAAAACAACAATACTTTACAAAGAAGGGTGTTTTTTTATTGCTTTTAAATGTTGTTTATGCAATAATATCAGCGCTGTGTCTAAAATCTGAATAAGAGAGTATGCACATATTACATTGAGACAAGTTGATTTACTAGGAGAACAGACAACATGGGTAGACATAATGGTAAATTTTATAACACAGTTGCTACAAGAGAATTCTTTAATAAGATTGCTGAGAGTTTCTAGACCTATCAAAAGTATGCAGAAATTCACAGAGCAAGCTTGATGGATATGGCAACAACTGATGCATGGCAGGGAGAGGATGCAGATGCTGCAAAGGATTTGTTGGCAAATGAGCAGGTTCCTCTTTTGGATAAAATTATCGCAATTCAAAAGGATGCTATGGAGTTTGCAGAGCATAGCCTTCGAATGTTTGAAATTTATTTTGAGGATAATTCTTATGACCTCAGAATAAATTATGACAGTTTAGAAAAGATAAATAATGATTTCAAGGAGCTTTATTTTGAGACGGTAGATATTTTTGATTCCTTAGAGGAAATAGCCTCTAGGTGCCAACAAAAATATAGCAAATATGGAAATATTAGAACACCAGATTTTTCAGGCTGCAGAAATGCCATGATTGATTTATGCGGTGGAGAGGATGATGAAGCTGGATACATTTATAACTGTATGCAGCGCTTTATAGAATATGATGATGCAGTGTGTCGTGAACTGGCTGAAAGTGGCTTGATGGAAAGAGCCCAGGAACTAATGATAGAGTTAGGCATTCAACCATCGCAGGCAGATACTCTTAGCATCTTTGATGGAATGATAGATAAGCAGGATTTGGGTATCGTCAAAAAGCATGCACCAAAGGTGTGGCTTGAGATTTTCTCTAGAGGAGGATTTAGAACTAGACATAGCCAGGGGGATATTCTGTTTCCATCATTTTGGAGCTATAGGAATGGTGGTGTTGGGAAGTCTAGAAGTGGCTTCGCTACCCTTAGAGCTGATGGTACTGGAAAGAGCAAGACTAAGGCTAAGGGTAAAGCAGATACCAAGAGCAAGAAAAAAGAGAATAAAGTTGATATTGGAAATTATGCTACTGGGGATGCTAAGGTAGATGCTGAGATTCAGAATCTTTTTGATACTTATGGGAAAGATTTGAGTGGGTTAGCAAATACTAAGGACTATTGGGAAAATGCAAGTGTAACCACCAAGAAAGCAGTTTCCCGAATATTTGAAGTTGATATCGCATTTATAGATAGTCATTTTGATGAAGGAAAATGTTTGATGCAGGAACGTAGAGTATCTAACATTCTAGAGCAATTTAAAAATGCGAATCCAAGCTCAAATGAGACAATTTTTAATTCTAATATAATAGATGAAGTAAAGTCATATATTTCAAATAATGTGACAAAGCAATATATGATTGAATTAGGGAAAGTTAAAGTCGAGAATTGTCCTGGATATGATTCTAAAAAAAGTTCAATAATTGTTGAAATGATTGGACCAGCCGTTGTTTTTGAGTATAAAAATGGCAAGGAATATAAGGCTCAAGATTTATGGATGCACCTCACGGAAGAGAGAACCACTCGTTATGTTAAATCTGCTGATAAAAATCATCCTGAATGGTTTGCACATGAGTACAGTATTTTTGATGTAATAAATAGTACAAAGCTATCTAAAAATGAAAAACAAGCATCATTGGTAGCGTTATATTTGACTGCTCAGAATTCTGCAGATTTGTGTTTATATGAGAAAATATTCAAATCAAATCGTGATTATTCAAACGTATTTACGGTTAATCCTGAAAATCTTAGTTATAATGCAAAAATACTATTAGGAAATCATCTGGTTGCATTGGCTAATGATAATTATAGAGGCAGTGGATATAAAGAATATCTAGCATTTGTAAATGCAGCGCTTAACACGAATCCGGATTATGCAAAAGGATATGTAGAAGCAATACTATTAGGTAGTGTATTTGCTGCAAATAATTATATTGCGATGGCTTGGGAAATTGATCCTAATAAAGTCGAAGATTGCGATTGGACACCTGGAAGATTAGTGAGAAGTATGGAGATTGCTAACCATAATGAAGTATTATGGACAAAATTATATAGGTTGTACCATGAGTATAATATTAGGTCATGTACTGTTGGGTTTGATAATAAGGATGGTGAAAATTTTGATTTTTATAGGAAAGATACAATTCTTTTAGATTACTACGTAATACCACTAAAAAATACTATGTATGGCGTATATGGTATGGTGGCTGATAGTCATATAAATACTGAGATAGATTTAGATGAAACTAATGAACTTGAAGCTGTCACTGAAATAGTAGAATCACAAAAAAAAGCAGTTAAAAGGAAAGCGTTACGTGATTATATGACTTCGATAATTGACTTGCCTGTAGGCATAGTGGAAGTTTATAATCCTGCAATAGCCAGTGTTATGAAACTCGGTGTAGACATTCTTACTTATGGTGAGGGTGGTTCTAAAATTGACTCTCTTATTGCACTGGGGTATGCAGTGCCAGGATTCAAAAATGTAAACGAATATACAAGTGTATATTTTAGGGCCATTGGGGATTTTTATGATCGATATGAATCCGGTAATGATTATATTGAAGCCTTAAATGATATAGAGCAGGCTATGATGTTCTACTCTGTTATGACTTATGGAGATCATTATTATCTGAAAATAAATGATTACTATAGGATACAAGCAATGCGAGAGTGGGAGCAAAGCGGAATATTATTTATGTATAGTGAAAATGATTATTCTAATATATCCGCAAAATTTAACATTGAAAGAAGAGTTGGAAAAGCAATTGGAGCTATAAGTGATGGCAATTATTCGATAGAAGAAAAGAAGGCAGCGTTGAACTTTTTCTTTTATGGAAATACTAATAGTGATAATAATTCAATGTATAAATCATTTACAGATATACCGGTGGACCTATTGACACAATGTGTAAATGCTTTTAATGATGAATTTATTGAAAATGAAGACAAATTAAGTACTGCTTTTTCAAATGCTATTGGGAATAATCGTGAGGGTATGGAAGTAAAAATTCCTTATGTGCAAGATTATTTGAAAAATTGACGAGTAAGAAGGAGAAATATATTGAAACGCAAAATGATAATATTTGGTAGTTGTTGTCTTGGCATAATAGTATTTATAGTCATAATTCTTGTGCTGAGTATGAACGGCATAATTGGGGATTACAAATATGAGTTTAACACAGATGAAAGGTGTACAATTAGGCTTACTGAATATACAGGAAATGATACTAAAGTTGTGTTGTCTACACATATTGGGCCGTTCAAAATTAAATATGTTTCAAAAGAAACATTCAGTAATAGCAAAACAGTAGAAAAGATAGTTGTTCCGCCTGATATTGAATATATAGTTAAAATCAAGGAAAATGACGTTTTAAGAGAGTTGGAGTATGAAAACGGCATAAAAGAAGATTGTGTTGATATTATTAATTGTAAAAATTTTGAAAAAATATTTTTCCCAGATGGAATTGAAAAGATTGAATTTGAATATGCAAAGTGTCCGCAATTAAAAGATGTTGTCATACCTAGTTCTGTGAAAAAAATAGTATTTAACTTTGAAGAAACAGGTTATAGCGAAGCCCACAAGAATGACAAGTATTACGTGGTTGGAGATGGGGTTTTGCTGTTTTATAATGGCCCTAAAGATGAAATTGTGATTCCTGAGGGCGTTAAAAATATCAACGTATTTTCCGTTATAGGAAAAGACAACGAAGAAAAAACAAGGACCTTGTATCTTCCAGATTCATTAAACATGTGCTTGGAGTTTGGATATGAGAACGAGGTTACTTTTTATGGGAACAATCAAGACATATCATATGATGATTTGTACGATGTAAAAAGTATAATTAAAGCGCCAAAGGGAGCACCTGTTGAGCAATTCTGTAAGGACAATGATATAGAATTTCAAGAGAGTACAGAAGAGGAGGAAGCCATCCGAAAAGAAAAAACCGAAGCTGCATCTTCAGAAATAATATATCAAGACAACTAGAAATGGTTACATAAACAATGAGTGAAAAAACAGATTTAAAAATAATTGCAGTATTAATAATATTTATTTTTGTGTTGTTGATAGGGTGGGGCATAATATCACATCGAAGTATATTTACTGTAGATAATGACAAGTTTCCAAAAAATTGGTATATTTTCTGGGCGTATAGAGAAGATAGTGATATTAAATTCCATGAAAACGGTTTATTGATAAACTTATGTTACTACAATTATTTTACTGGCAAAGATGTTTCTATTGAAGAACTTGAAGATGTATATTTACAAGAAAATGAAATGTTTAGATTCTCAAAAAATAATGAGTTATATGATGATTATGTTGATTCGATTCATAGAATTCATAGCGAAGACCTCGACAATATAGAGAAAGCATTTAACAATCTTGCTTTGAAAGAAAAAGAGGAGTCTTATTTTGACTTATCATTTGATGATGCATGTTCAATTAGAGATATTTATTTAAAGCAACAAGAATTGGTTTCAAATTATTATTCAAATGACAGGATAATGCTTTGCAATTTAACGGAAGAGCAACAAGAAGAATTTTATAAACTATATAAGGATTCTAACTACAAGATTGATGATTCCATAATGAAAACAAATGAGCCGTTTTCAGAATATAAGCATTATGAGTACGAGGGCTTGATAACAGAAATAAAAAAAGACAAAGTTAGTATAAATGTTTTTGATGGAAAAAAGGTTATATCCTATTCTGGAACATGTAGAAATATACATGTAAAGGAAGGAGATTATGTGTATTTCGACTTCTATTTATTTACACTTGGAACAGAGACTGAATGGACAGGGATAGAATTTGAACATATTGATAAGAAAAAAAGACCTGCTGATTTTGATGAAAAGAATTACAAGTAATAGTTTTTATCAATCATAGCTGGCTAGGTGGATTACAACAAATAATTGTCCTCTTCTTTTTAATTTTCTTGTTGAAAATAGAAGCCCCTTTTAGTATACTAATCTTCGGACGCCGGCATGTCGGAATTGGCAGACGAGGCAGACTCAAAATCTGTTGATGGCAACATCGTGTGGGTTCAAGTCCCACTGCCGGCATCGAAAAAATACCTCTAGTAGAACTAGAGGTATTTTCTTTTTTTTTGACTTTTTAGCAGAAACATGTTAATGTATAAGCAGCTAGAAAAGTGATTATTTTCAAGTTGTACAAAAACAAAACCCTAGAGAGTGGCCGCTCTCTAGGGTTTTTTCTCATTTTATACGGTTGAGCATCCGCTAGGCTAATTGTCGCTGTCATCTCCATCTAGCCATTTGCAAATGTAGTAGCCGACTACAGATGCTGCGACGGAGATCAAAAAAGTGATTATTAGTTCCAAGTCGTACACCTCCTTTCTGCTGTCAGAATGGAGTTGCGACAACGTATGATATTATAACAGCTATAATGAGAATACACCATGATAAAAATTGATTATTTCATTTTCAGGAATTATTATGATGTTTATTAGATGTTGAGAAATTAATGTTAGCTACATATCGTGGTGATTCCTAATATTTATACATGTTTATAATTGGTATGGAGTATATGGAAAAGAAATCATTACTAAGTGAATATCCAGAAGTTGCTAAAGAATGGGCTTATGATTTGAATGAAGATGTGCGACCTGAGGATGTTGCGCCTCAATCAAATAAGAAGTACTGGTGGAAATGTAATAAGGGGCACGCATATCAATGTGCGGTCACAAAGCGCACCTCTAGAAATAATGGTTGTCCGTTTTGTTCTAATCATCAAGTACTTGCAGGATTTAACGATTTTGCGTCTTTGAATCCTGATTTAATGGATGAGTGGCTATGGGAAGAAAATGATAAAGCTGATATTAATCCAGAGGCGATTACTTCAGGGTCTGCAACAGTGGCTTGGTGGAAGTGCAAAACTTGTGGAAGTACTTGGCAAGCTTCTATTGTTAATAGAGCAAGAAAAGGTAGTGGATGCCCTTATTGTGCAAACCTGAGGGTAAAAAAAGGATTTAATGATTTGTTGAGTCAGCGACCTGAAATCGCTGGCGAGTGGGATTATGAAAAGAATGGAGAATTATTACCCGACGAAATAGTCTACGCTTCTGCAAAAAAAGTCTGGTGGAAATGCAAGGACTGTGGAAATTCTTGGCACATTTCACCAAACAACAGAACAAAGACAGGATGCCCATACTGTCAAAATCTTAGAATTAAAGTTGGTTATAATGACTTAGCGACAGTTTGCCCAGAATTAATGGATGAATGGGATTATGAGAAGAATCAGAAATGCGACCCGTTGAAAGTGGGGAAAGGTTCTGAAAAGAAGGTCTGGTGGAAATGTAATAAGGGGCATAGCTGGAAGGCGCAGATTAATACAAGAGTAAGAGGGAATTCATGTCCTATTTGTTCGAATAAACAAGTGTTAGTTGGATATAATAATTTGTTCTTTACAAATCCTGAGCTGAAGAAAGAATGGGATTATGAAAAAAATACAATTGACCCTGATACTATCACAGCTGGTTCAAACGCCCGTGCATTTTGGAAGTGCACAGAATGTGGTAATTCTTGGAATGCTATAGTTTATTCAAGAACCCATGGTGGTAATGGAACGGGCTGTCCAGAGTGTTCTTTGGAACGAGGGAAAATACTTCGATTGAGAACAATGGCAGAAAATAATCCGTTATTTGAACAGTATCCTCATTTACGTGATGAATGGGATTATGAAAAGAATGCTAAAATTGATATTTCAATCATTCCTGCTTCGTCTAATAAAAAAGTATGGTGGAAATGTAAAAAAGGTCATTCTTTTAAACAGCAGGTAAACCAGAGGACATCAAAAAAAGCAAACTGTCCTTATTGCGCTGGGCAAAGAGTTATTTCAGGCGAAAATGATTTGCAGACACTCAATCCAAAACTTGCTGAAGAATGGGATTATGAAAAGAATGCCCCTTTAACTCCTGATAAGGTTTTATCTCATGCTGCGAAACATGTATGGTGGAGATGTCCTATATGTGGAAATTCTTGGAAGGCAAAGATTAATAACAGGGCACATGGTAGAGGCTGCCCTTCTTGTAATAACAACGGGACATCTTTTGTTGAACAAGCTATTTTTTATTATATGAAGAAAGTATTTCCAGATGCTGAAAATAGATTTATTGTGGATGGATATGAATTAGATATATTTGTACCGTCAAAGAAGTTGGCTATTGAATATGATGGCTCGTATTTTCATTCCGTGTCTGGCGCCATTGAACGAGAAATTAAAAAAGATAATTATTGTAAAAATAATGGTATTCAGTTAATAAGACTTCGTGAGAAGCCATTAGAGCACACGTTGAATGCTATGAATTTATCATGTGATTGCACAACTTGGGAATTGTTAAAAGAAACTTGTACTGATTTATTTAATTATTTACAAGTAGAAAGAGCTTTTGAAATAGATATACAAAGAGACTATCATGAAATTCTTGAATCAAAAGTATCTTTGATTAAAGAAAACTCTATAGCAAAACTATACCCAAATCTTCTTCAGGACTGGGATTACGAAAAGAATTATCCTCTTCTTCCTGAGTATTTTACAAAAGGTTCGAGAGTAAAAGTTTGGTGGAAGTGTGCTAGTGGTCACTTGTGGCAAGCAGCGATTGCGAATAGATGTGGTGGCTCAGGTTGTAGAAAGTGCTACGAACTAAGACGTGCCAGTGGTTATTATAAAAGAAAGAAATGATTATAGGAGCTCCTCGGGGGCTCCTATTTGTTAAGTTGTTATTATCTCTCATTCGCTGATCTCTTACGAGAAGCGAATGAGTTACATTTGATTCATTCTTTTGTGATATCATTTATATATATATATATATACATTGGAAGGGATGTATTGTGCATGGGTGCTAATTCTTTGATTGATAAATATCCGGAAATAGCGAAAGAATGGGATTATAAATTGAATGTGGGGATAACACCCGACAAAGTTGCGCCTCATTCGAATAAGAAGGTTTGGTGGGTTTGTGATAAAGGTCATTCATACGAGGCGACTCCTGATAAAAGAGTTGGTCGAGGTCAAGGGTGTCCATATTGCTCTGGAAAAAAAGTTTTGTCTGGTTTTAATGATATAGCCACAGTTTGTCCTGAGTTATTAGTTGACTGGAATTATGATAAGAACACACAATACACTCCATCTCAGCTAACAAGGGGCAGTAATAAGAAGGTTTGGTGGAAATGCCATTTATGTGGATTTGAATGGCAAACAAAAATGAATGATAGAAAATCAGGAGAACGAGGTTGTCCGCAGTGTGCGGATATCAAGCGAGTTAAATCATATAGAGCTACTAGATTACTTAACGAGAATAATCGTTTCGCTGTTCAATATAAAGAACTGTTAGAAGAATGGGACTATGAGAAAAATCAAGATTTAAAGCCGGAAGAATATTCTTCTAATAGCGGGCTAAAAGTTTGGTGGGTTTGTTCGACATGCGGCAATAATTGGATAGCTTCGATTAAAAATAGAGCTATAAATGGAAGTGGTTGTCCCAAATGTAGGAAACATGTCAGAACGTCATTCCCTGAACAGGCGATATACTATTATTTACAAAAGTATTTTGAAGATGTGGAAAATAGTTGTAGGTCGGTATTTTCAGACTATAAAAAAGGGCGTGGTTTATTAGAACTTGATATTTACATCCCATCATTAAAAGTAGGTATAGAATATGACGGCGTAGCATGGCATAAATCTGCTAACCAAATTGAAAAAGGACGTTTGAAGTATTCTTTATGTAAGGAACGAAATATTAAACTTATCAGAGTATCAGAGTTTGATATAAACATAGATAATTATTGTGACTGCTTGATACATCGAGAGCAAATTGATGAAGAATCTTTGAACGAAGTGATTAAAAGATTATTAGATATTCTTCAAGTAGACTATTCTAAAGATACTATTGATGTAGTTGAAGATAGAGGAAATATCATGCAACAATTCATAGAAGTTTTGCATGATAAGTCTATTTCTGTTAACCATCCTGAAGCAATTAAAGAGTGGGATTTTGAGAAAAATAAGAACATCACTCCAGATATGGTTAACTTTACTTCGAATAAAAATTATTGGTGGATTTGTTCATTAGGTCATTCTTTCAAAGCGTCACCTTCAAACAAATTTAGCAGTACGGCTAATTCTTGCCCTTATTGCACAAATCATAAGGTGTTAAGCGGATATAATGATATGATTACGCGTTATCCATATTTAGAGAATGAATGGGATTTTGAGAAAAATGATGTAAAACCTAACGAAATAATGCCGGGGTCTCAGAAAAAGTATTGGTGGAAGTGTGACAAAGGACATTCCTATTTAATGTCTCCCAATAATAGAGTATTCGGACAAGGAAAGTGCCCAATATGCATTGGATTACGAGTATTGAAGGGATATAATGACTTGCTTTCACAATATCCTAGTGTAGTGGAATGGTGGGATTACAATCAAAATAAATCAACATCCCCAGACAATGTATATTATGGTAGCAATAAGTGTGCTTGGTGGAAATGCGATAAAGGACATTCATTTAAAAAATCGATTAGACTGATGGTTAATAGTAGGTGCTGTCCTATTTGTCTAGGTAAAACATTTGTAAAAGGCGAAAATGATTTAAAAACTAAGTACCCCGAAATTGCTGATGAATGGGATTATTCGATGAATAATGATAAAAGTCCAGATAACTATAAGCCAACATCATCTGAAGCTGTATGGTGGAAATGCAAAACATGTGGTAATTCATGGAAGGCAAAAATAGTGGTTAGAGTTTCAGCTAATACAGGTTGTCCTCTCTGTGGTTACGCCATAAAGCTAAAAGAAACCGTAAAACAGCGAAATCAGAGTTTGGGAAATACTTTGGCATTGAAATTTCCAGAAATAGCTAAAGATTGGGATTACGAGAAAAATGGAGATTTGACACCAAATGATATTGCTCCTCACAGCAATGCTAGAGTATGGTGGAAATGCTCCAATGGGCATAGTTATTACGCTCTGGTTGATAGTAGAACTGGTAAGCGGAAAACAGGTTGTCCTTATTGTTCGGGGAAAAGGAAACTACATAATTTGACGCAGACTCATCCTGATTTGTGCAAAGAATGGGATTATGAGAAAAACAAAAAAGGTCCCGAAGAATATGGAAAAAACGATAATAAAAAAGTCTGGTGGAAATGCGCTAAGGGACATTCTTTTGAATCATTCATTTCAACACGAGCGTCTGAGCGATTTAACAGTAAGTGTCCAATATGCACGAATAAAAAGGTATTGAAGGATTTTAATGACTTGGCAACAACAAATCCTGACCTTGCTAGTGAGTGGGACTATGAGAAGAACAGCGATTTGAAACCAGATATGGTCGTGGCTGGTAGTGCAAAAAAAGCTTGGTGGATATGCAAAGACTGTGGATACTCATGGTATGCTACTATTTTAAACAGAAATGCAGGTCGCGGATGTCCTTCATGTCGAGAAAAGAAACGTGGAAAGCCAGTACGATGTATTGATACAGGAAAAGAATATTTTTCTCTTAAAGAAGCATCTGAAGCTATGGGAGTTACCATTCCATCTTTAAGATATGCATTAAAAAACAACACGAAATGTGGTGGATACTATTGGAGTTATATTTAATTATGTATGCAGTGCGCTTTTTGCGCACTGTTTTTATATTTAGAATTATTCTTCAATTGATTCGTATATGCGATATAATAATTTGAGAGTCATACAAAATACAAAGGGAGTATTAACATGGGAAAAATAGTCAAATCTGTTCACGACAAATTATTTGTTGGGGACACAATAACAATTAATCATTTAGACTGTACAATTGACTCTGGGATGATTATTGGAACGGCAAGTAATTGTTTCAGGATGCTAACTTATACCTATGACAATAGTAGAATGAATTTTTTTGCTGAAATTAACTCTGGCAAAGGAGTTTCGGTTTCTAGTGAACAAATGAAAGCGGTTACTAATATAGAGCGTGCACTTTATTCAAGGATAGGTGCAACAAGCACGCCAGATATTTACCGTTACAAAAATGCATTGGATACAAAGGGATTGGTTCATGCCTATGAGAGCTTGAATACTGTTGGTACAACTATAGAAGATTCTT
Source organism: Pseudobutyrivibrio sp. YE44 (assembly GCF_900104335.1). Taxonomy (GTDB): domain Bacteria; phylum Bacillota; class Clostridia; order Lachnospirales; family Lachnospiraceae; genus Pseudobutyrivibrio. The sequence continues at coordinate 545,758 of NZ_FMXT01000002.1, read as the reverse complement.
GTTTAATCGTTAATGATATCGAGTATCCACTTTCTTTTTACACTGCTTTTACGTCAGTATCAGATGGCGGAATGATTGTAGGGCTTTCCATAGATGATAATAATAAAGAACTATTAAATCTTGGGTTATATACAGATTGTAGTTTTGAACTAAAGCTTGAAAAAGAGATTGTTAGATATTCAGGTAATATCGTTAGAATACAAGTGGTAGATAGTGCTTTTGTCTTCTATATTCATCCCTATCCGATGGAAATTATTCAATCGTCTAGATGCGGAAATATGACATGCGAAAATGGTATTCATCCGTTTAAATTTGTGGAGTTTCTTGTGAATACGGCTGATAGTGGAGTGACTGAGGTTGCATTTCCTGAATCATATGCTGCGAAAGATGAGGATTATATAATTGTGGGTGTTATAAATAATCTTCAAGTAGATATACAGGATTTAGTAATAGGTTCAGTACGGATAGGCAATGTAACGACGTCAAAGAATTTTGAAGAAGAATTCTCTAAAATTGAAGGTGAAAAGACTGTTGTTTGGGTTAATGTTAAGGAAACTTCATTTTATAAGGCCTATGAGAAAGGTAAGAATCTTCTTAGCTATGCTTGTGATTTTATCTCTCTAGCTATAAAAAATGATATGTTCACTGATTGGTATGGAACGGATGGACAAAAGAATTGTGTTTGGGATGTTTGCGCCCATACTCCAAACATAGAATTAGATACATTGTTTTATTTGGAAAACTGTTTAACAGGTGAATCGATAACCTTTGATGACAAGAAAAAACTATCTCCTACTTCAATAATAATTAATGAAGAATCCGAATCACTATTTGAGAAGGATTGGATAGATGCCTTTTTTACAAAGATACAAGAATGTGATAAGAAAAATTTGAGATTAGAGTATGCAATCAAATGGATTGTTCAGGCTTGGAAGACGGATGATAAGTATGACAAATTAATATATTGCTCTACGGCTTTAGAATTTATTATAAATGGCGAAACAGGATTGAATATTTTTGACGAGCGTTCATTAGCTGTTCGTGATAAGAAATTTACGGATGAGGAACGTAAAGCTTTAATTGACAGTATTATTGAAAAGGCTGTAATTAATGATATTGTAGGCTTTTCTGAAGAAGATTTGAATTCGTTGAATGCAAGTATAGGAAACATGATTAGAAACAAGTTAACTGAGACCAACTTCAATACAAAGCTAGGGAACTTAATTAATAGGTTAAATATTCCTATTACTGAAGATGAAAAGAAATTGCTTGTGGATTTACGAAGTACAAGAAATAAATTAATACATGGTATAACTATGCGCTATATTACTACAATAGATGCAAAAAAAATATGTGGTATTACTTCTAGAATACTAATCTATAAAATCAGAGCTACATTGGAGGGACAATAAATGAATGTTTTGGAGTATTCAATTAAAGTTGGAAAAGAGTTCAGAAAGACAGATGAGGGGAGAAAACTTTTAGATATAGTCAATCACGTTGAAGAAAAGTATCGCGGTGATTTTCAATATGGGGTTTATAAGCAGTATGTTGAATCTAAGGTTAACAGATTTTATTTTTCATCGTATAGAGTTATATACCAAACTTTATTGAATGTGCTGAATGAGGACGACAATCCTGAAAAAGATTTTTTGGTAAATATAGCAAATATGGTTAGGGAAGATGACCTTTTTACCGAGTTGGTAAATGCTTCTGATGAAGTATCACGGCTATTTGATATAGTTGCACACGGTTGTCTTGTTGGTGAAGATATAAGTGATAAGATACCAAAGAACTGGAAGTTTCGTATTACAAATTCAATCTCAAATGTAAAACTAGCAGTTGATAGAACGTTAATGAAGAAAAGTTTTTCTCTATATAATAATACAAATCGTGGGTTCTTATATAAAGAAAAAGCAAAGGAATACTTTGATTTTAGAGAAAAAAATAGAGTTCTCCCATTTTCAAAGGAATCAATTGCCATAATGAATAATTTTACAGAGCTTTCGGATGAAGAAAAGATGCTCTATGAAAAAATGTTTTTAGTTAGAGAGGCGATTAATCAAGGTATTTTCTTTGGGTTTTATGGCAGGATTCATGAAATAAGTGAAAAAGATTTTTTGCACGAAATAGCATTGGAAAAATCTCAGTTAAAAGAAATTGCCTTAGTTTCAAGTGATATTAGGACTATGGGTGATGAAGCTTGGCTATATAAGGTATATTGTGGTGATGAACACTTATATTATATGGCACATTCTAAACAGTTAAAGGGAAATAGCGTTGATAACAAAGCAACTATCTTAGGTATTGTATATCCCAAAGATGACCGTAGGTTATTTGAAGACACTATTGTTAGTTAAATGAGTCATGGACTAGTCGTGGACTTGAGTCGTCGATGCCACTTTTACCTTTCTAAAGTATTGATTTTAGTGGGATGTTTAAACATCCTGCAGCTTCAAGTCCCACTGCCGGCATCAGCAAATATAAAAGCAGTTAGCATTTATGCTAGCTGCTTTTTATTTGCCACGAACAGCCCATCGCCGAAGGCGATTTTCAAATGGGCTGTTCTTCCCGTTCTTCCCGTTCCTGTCACACAACCCCCTTCATCTTCTCAATCAACTCCCCATACTTCTCCAGTACCTCAGCATGATGCTCCTTCACATAATCGTAGTTTTCTTCCTTCACCGCTGCATCAATAGCCTTGGCAATCACCGAAAGCTCGGTGGCGCCGATGGTAAGAGAGGTTCCCTTAATAGAGTGGATAGCAATTTTATAGTTTGGCCAATCCTCATTTTCAAAGTATTCCTGAAGGGCCTTGCACTTGTTGTCAGTCACAAAGCGCTGAAGAATTTGAATATAAAAATCTTCATCACCGGCAGCAAATTCTAGTCCGGCCTTTGTATCGAGAAAGTCTAGTTTGTCAAACAGCTCTTTGTTCTTTGGTGTCGATGTATCTGAATTCGTATTTACGATATTTGTATCTGAACTAAGTTGATACTTATCGCTAGGTAAATATTTGACTACCATATTTTCAAGCGATAGCGGACGAATTGGTTTTGATAAATAATCGTCGAAGCCATCCGCTAAATATTTTCTGTCGGCACCCATGGTTGCATTGGCTGTAAGCATGATGACAGGAGTATGAAGGTTTGGTCCGTTAACATCATCCTTAAGCTTCTTTAAAACTTCTATGCCATCCATCTCTGGCATCATATGATCCAAGAAAATAATATCGTATTTATTATGCTTCATTAATTCCAAAGCATCTTTGCCATTTAAAGCGCAGTCAATTTTCACGCCAGTCTTTTTCAAAAGACCGGTAAAGACATCCAGGTTCATCTGAACATCATCCACGGTAAGAAGACGAGCATCCTTGGCAGTAAAGCTTTCTTGGTATTTCTCACCAGAACCAGCGCTGAAGCGCTCTTTGGTTTCACCTACCGGAGCGTAATCATAAACCTCAAATGGTATTTTTAAGGTGAAGGTCGAGCCTTTGCCGTAGGTACTATCTACATCGATGGTTCCATGCATAAGTTCAGTAAGATTTTTTACAATGGCAAGACCAAGTCCCGTTCCTTGAATTGTATTATTTCTAGAAAGCTCAAAGCGTTGGAAATTCAAAAACAACTTTGGTATATCCTCTGGTTTGATACCTATTCCACTGTCTTTTACCGCCATAATGAGATTAATCTTATCTCTTCCAATTGCCTCGAAGTTTACCAAAATGTTAATGGTTCCATATTCAGGAGTGTACTTAACAGCATTTGAAATAAGGTTCGTGAGAATCTGTTTCAGACGAACCTCGTCACCTCTTAAAATGCTTGGGGTGGCCTGGTTGCAATCCAGATAAAAGTTCTGCTTCTTGTTTTGGGTAAGATTTAAGAACATGTTGTAGCTGTCATTTAAAACTTCCCCTATGTTAAAGTCGTCGGTAACCAGCTCCAGCTTACCAGATTCAATTTTCGAGAAATCCAAAACGTCATTTATAAGCGAAGTAAGATTTCTAGAGGCAACATTTATGTTATCAGCATATTTTAGAATGGTTGGGTCTGAGCACTCTCTAAGAATCAGCTCATTCATACCTGAAATAACATTAATAGGTGTACGAATCTCATGGGAGATGTTGCTTAGGAAATTACTCTTGGCATTGTTGGCTGCCTGAGCTTCTTCAATCAGTCTGTTTTCCTCTGTAAGATCTGTGGCAATAAGGATGTAACACATTGGCTGGTTGTTTTTATCCATTTTGCAGGAGAAGTTTACCAGTACAACTTTCTTTGTTACGTTGGCAGTAAGACGATAATCGATGGCGATACCTTCCTTGGATTCATTAAACATCTTCATTGGCTCGCCACTTTGCAGGTCAAAAATTTCCTTAAGACGAATGCGGTGAGGTTCTTTATCCAAGCCTAAAAGCTTGTTTGCGTAGTCGTTTGAAAGATTCAAATGGTAGTTAGTGTCAAATACAAGAAGTCCTGTTCCTAAGGTGGAAAAAATATCTCTACTTATACTGTTGACGGTAATATAAAATACCATGTAATTATTGGCAGAAAGATAGAAAACAGAGAATGCCAGGAACACACCAACGCAATAAAAGGCATGAATAAACGGTACATCATGCATGGCTATAAAAAAGTCCGGAATTGATGAAGCCGCAAAAATGAAATTAGATAAAAAGGCAAAGAATACAAGTCGTTTATCACGACGGTACTTTACCTTTAAAGCCCAAATGACACCAATTGATAAAAGGCAAATTGCGATGACAACCATATAGCAAATATGGAAAAGGTATCGATAAGGGTCGTTGCTGACATAGATTGTGTAGTTGTCATATCTGACGAAGGTCAGGGTGTCAGGATGTCCATAGATAAAGATATCCAGCAAGTCCGCAAGAATCGTCACCACAATAATAAATATTTCTGCAGCGCGACTAATACCTAAACAGCTGGTGATTAGAATGACTTCTGCAAGAATATAGATATCAATGCCGGCTAATCCCAGAACTCTAAATAGATAGGCGTAGGTTATATTGGAACTTAGTGACATTGTGGCATAACCGATTGAGCATAGTCCATTTCCTAAAGCAAGAAGGAAGACCGCATATTTAAAGAATCCCTTTGTATTTTTCTCACGAGTCAGGAAACTGCAACCGAGATGTATAGAGGTGGTTCCGCCGATTAAAAGTATAATATTAATATATATCATGAAGTCTTTGATAAAAGCCATTATGTTCACCTTAATTGTGTATGTATCGTTATATATTTTAACAGTTACAAATAATATTCATTAATATTATATATAATGTTTATACAATTTTCATTATCATACAGATAAATTTGTGGTATTATAGCAAATAAGAAGAAATATGCGACTTTGCATACGGGGAGGCAAGATGAGAGTAGCAGTTATTGATGATGAAGGCTTATTTAGAATGCAGCTGAAAATGATGGTAGAAAAGGTCGCTAGTGCAAGAACTCTTCAGTTTGATGTGGAAGAGTTTGAATCAGGCCCAGCTTTTATAGAGGCCTTAAAGGACCGTCGATTCGACATCGTTTTTATGGACATCTTTATGCCAGATATGGATGGCATCGAAACAGCAAAAAAGCTTCGTGAACTTTCTGAACGAACATTTCTAATTTTTATGACTGCATCTGATGGACATTATCCAGATGCATTCTCGCTCCATGCTTTTGATTACATTACAAAGCCATTTACAATTGAAAGAATTGATTTGTTGATTTCTGAAATTGTGGAACACACACCTATAGATGCAATTTTCATAAAGATTTCTGTGGGTGCTGTGGATGAGAGAATTTATCTGAAGAATATTATTTCTGTAACCACAGACGGCCATTATCTTGAGATTCACAAGGATGACGGAACAACCTCTAGAGTGCGACTAACCTCCGGAGAGTTCCTAAGTATGGCAGGTTCAGATAGACGCTTCATAATGATCAACAGAGGTATTATCGTGAACATGGATTTCATAGATAGAGTTGATGGAGCGGATGTGTACTTGGATGACAGAACTGTTTATCCTATATCAGCAAAGAAGGTTGCAGATATAAAACAGAAGATTCAGGACTATCTTTTCAATGCTCAATAGAGATTTATAATCCATAGTGAGAATTAAGATTTAGAAGATTTTTAAAATCCTCAAAAATTTAATAGAGTCTAGTAAAATATTGGAAGACGCAATACTTTTTGTCAAAAAACGTCAGTTTTTGCCAAACGTATTGCGTCTTCTTCTGGTTTTGTTAAAGTATATAACGAAATACACTATAAAAATTAGGGTAACTATAGGGAGACGCTAAACTAAGAAGGACAAATTGTTTATGAGAAATCGTAAAATTCAAGCCATGTCCATGGGTTTATCTGCTCTATTATTATCCTCACCTGTCAGTTTAACCGCATATGCCATGGAAGCTGAGGATGAGGTGGACGTAAAGGAAGAGGTCCAGGAGCAGGAAATCGCAAGTTCCAGTGAAACAGACGTGGCGGATGATGTTTCCAATTTATCAGAACAATTGAATAATTCCGGCGTAAGCGAGAATCTTAAGGACTCTGCTGGTGAAGAAGCCCTTGATGGACAGTATGAACAGCAGGTTGATGATATATCTAAGGAAGAGACTTTGGCGAAAGATGCGGTGGATTCTACTTGTGTGTCTACAGATAATGTAGCCAAGGCTGCAGAAGCTATGGAGAATGCAGTTGGGCAGGTTGATCAAGCTACCACTGATGCTGGTGAGGTTTCATCCGCAGTACAGGAGACCACAAGTCAGGCAGCCGTTGATGCAGAAAATGCAGTCATTGTTGTAGCTCAAGATTCCACAACAAAGACAGATGCTGAGGTTCTTATTGCCGATACAACAAAGACTGTTGAGGAAGCAACCACAGCCTTTGATTCTGCTACAGAAAAATACGACCAGGCAATGGCAGATTATACTGCTGCCAAGGACGATTACGATACTGCACTTGCAGCCTACAACAGCAATGTTGCCACAGCCAAAGAGGAGATGGTTTCTGCAAACGAATCCTTAGAGGCAATTCAGACAAAGCTTCAGGAGCTTGAAAAGCAGCTTAGCGAAGCCAGAACAGAGCTGACAGATGCAGGTGTTGATGCTTTACTTGCAGCAGAGGATAATAAATCTGCTGACACAGTAAAGTATGTTACAGCTGTTTTGGAGAATTACTACATACCAACTACGGAGGAGCTCAAGGAAGGTCAGAAGATTTCAAACTTCTCATCTGTGACCACTGATGAGGAAGGCCTCCTTCAGGTAAGCTACGATATTACTGACGAAAGTGGCAACGTCCTTAGAACAGTAAATGCCAATTATGGATATGTGGTTGATGAAGCAACTGGCCAGATTCAGTTATACACCAAGGAACTTACATATCAATACAACGATGTTACAGGCCAGCCTGTAGTTCTAAATAAGGAAGAAGCAGAAAAGCTAAATGGCAAAGTCGAGATTGACAACACAACTTACCTTCCACTGTTTGAGTATGATGGGGTGTATGATAGTGTTCGAACCATGAAGACTGCTACACGCAGTTCATCTGTTGCTGCGGCACAAAGGCTCGTACAGAAAAGCTTCACTCCAGACCGAGAAGAATACAAGGTAGACCTTACCTTTAACGACGATTGGAATACAAGCTACAAATCAGCAGAGCGCCAATATGAAACAGTGGGCACATATTCTGCCAAGGTTTATTCAAGGCTTGATAAAAAGTTTACTGACACCGGCAGCCCATTATGGATGGACGACTCCACAGACTACACCTCCTATGTTTCAGGTGCAAGAGCAAAGGTTACAGCTTATGATAACCTTATCAAATCCGTTGTGGATGCCAAGAATCAGTACCAGGCAGCTAGCGAAAAGGTGGCAGAAATCCAACAGCGCTTAGACACTCTTGATAACACTGGCACAGTTATTTCCATGACAAATATTATCCGTTTGGAAATGCAGTTGAATTCAGCCAAGGAAACCTACGGATTGGCCAAGGACAATCTTGAAAAAGCAAAGAATTCCCTTACAGAAGCCAAGGATATCTTTACTTCAAGATTCGCTGCAAAGCTTAATCCAGGCAGTCAACTTCAGACTGAAGAGGAATCTACATCGATGGTTTCTGGAACCTATAGTCTTGCTCAGATAAACACTCTTGAGCAGGATATAGAAAAAGAGCTTACCGAAGAAGTCACAGAGGCTCCTGAAGTTACAGAGGTAACAACTGTTGGCCGATATGCAAGAAGCAATATGGTAGCCCAGTTTGACGCTTCCAATGAGGCTGATAATTCTGCTATCTCCTCAGGTAAGGATTCTTCTGAAACAAAGAAGAAGCCATCTTCCGTTCCAAAGATTGTCATCGAGATTCCAGATGAGGACACACCTCTTGGAATTACACTTTCTGGATTAATGGAAAGAAGCAGATGGTTCGTTGGATTGGCAGGTGTTTTTGTAGCAGGTGGAGGTGTTGCCATCCTTGAGATAAAGCGTCATCGTGCAGCAAAAATTATCGATAAATTAAATCAATAAAACAATTATTAGGAAGCAACTTGGAGGTTTCAGGTTGCTTCCTTTTTGCCAAAAAGAAGATAATCTTGCCAAGGCCTTGTTTGTTACTGTAAGTAATGGTAAAGTGATAATCGTGAAGGGCATGTTCACAATAAAGACACAATTTATTTAGTTCAAATAAACTGCGGAAAAAGATGATGAGGTAGCATGTTATGAAGGTGTTGATTTTGAAAATGAGAATTTTCAGAACAATGGTAGAGAATTACCACACAAGAAGGCAAGTTAAAGCCAATCTTAAAAAGTAATATTCAAATGCCACTAAAGACGTAACAATTTGGGAGAGTTGTTACGTCTTTTTTGTACAAAAAGCTACCCCAGTACCTACATCCGCCTCCACCTTCCCATATCCCCAGGCCACCCTCTGGCAGCCTCCCTATATTCACTAAAACTTCATCCCAGCTCTAGGCACGCCCCCGCAGCCACACGGTCGGGGCCTCAGTACTTTTGTGGCAAAGCCAAAGAATTTGCATTTTCTAAATGCTACACTGCGCTTTCTTTATTGTAGGCGTCTTTTCGATTCATTGCACTTTTGTCGCTACAGTATGTATTGCACAGACACACACTATTTTTTAGTTAATTCCACTTGGTGAATGGAGTATGAAGACACTTAATATGTATATAGCTGATAGGAGAATTAATGAATACTTCTAGTGTCTGTGCAATACATACAGTAGCTTCAAAGTGCAACACCAACGAAAAGACACCTACTGAAAGCCCGTTTGTAGCATTAAGAAAATGCAAAATTCTCCGGCAATCATGCCCACAAAAGTACTGAGGCCCTGACTGTGTGGCTGCGGGGTGTGCAGAGGAGGAGAGATGGAGTTATAATAGAAAAAGAGGCTGCCAGAGGGTGGCAAGAGAATAGGGGAAGGTGGAGGCGGAAAGTATCCTAGAATATAGTAGCTTTTTGTATTGAAAATAAAACTTTAACCCTAGTTAAATTATGATATAGTATACTTTGTGAAAAAATAAACGATATATTTTCTCATTAATAGGATATGGATTTAGATTCAAAGAAATTACTTGATGAACTAAATATTAATCATTCGCTTTCAGTTGAGGAATACGAGTACTTGTTGAAGAATGCTGACGGTGAGCTTATGGAGCTTGCGGCTGAGTATGCACGTGCATATCAGAAACAGTATTATGGAAACAAGGTGTTTACTCGTGGCTTAGTGGAGTTTACGAATTTCTGCAGAAATAATTGTTATTACTGTGGAATCAGGCGAGATAATAATCAATGTGAGAGATATCGTTTGTCCAAATCGGACATTATGGAATGTGCAGATACGGGTTATAAATTGGGCTATAGGACAGTAGTCCTGCAGGGAGGCGAGGATTTCGCTTTTTCTGATCAGGACGTTTGTGATATTGTCCGCTCAATTAAAAAGGCGCATCCAGATGTTGCGGTTACACTTTCAATAGGTGAGCGTTCAAGAGAAAGCTATCAGGCTTATTTTGACGCTGGGGCAGATAGATATTTACTTAGACATGAAACCGCCAATCCACTGCTTTATGCAAAGCTTCACCCAGAGAATCTCTCTTGGGAGAACAGAATGACTTGTCTCAAGACATTAAAAGAGATAGGCTATCAAGTGGGAGCAGGATTTATGGTGGAATCCCCAGGTCAGACACCTTATGACCTAGCTATGGATTTAAAGTTTGTTGAGGAATTTAAGCCAGATATGTGTGGTATCGGGCCGTTTATCAGCCATAAGGATACACCTTTTTCAAAAGAAAAGAGTGGCACCTTAGAAACCACATTGTTGTGCTTATCCCTTATTAGAATCATTTATCCGCAGGTGTTATTACCTGCAACTACAGCACTTGGCACTATACACCCACAGGGGCGCGAAAAGGGCATCCTGGCTGGTGCCAATGTTGTAATGCCTAATCTTTCTCCGGTAAATGTTCGTAAGAAATACACCTTGTACGACAACAAAATTTGTACCGGCGAAGAAGCAGCAGAGTGCGTTAACTGTCTTAAAAATCGTATATCCTCTATCGGATATGAAATCGTTGAAGATGTTGGTAACAGGGCAGGTTTTTAATAGAAAAGAGGTAGTATAAATGTACAATGTAAATTCTCTAAAGGCTGAGGAGTTCATAGACAATCAGGAAATCCTTGATACAATTGCCTATGCTGAGGCCAACAAAAACAATTTTGAACTTATTGAACAGCTTTTGGAAAAGGCTCGTCCAGTAAAGACAGCAGAGGGATGTGTATGTAGCGGTCTTACTCACCGTGAGGCATCAGTACTTCTTGCCTGCGAAGAACCAAAGTACATTGAGAAGATGTATCAGGTTGCACAGGAAATCAAGGATGCTTTCTATGGCAACCGTATCGTGCTTTTTGCACCACTTTATCTTTCAAATTATTGTGTAAATGGCTGTGTATATTGTCCATATCACTTAAAGAATAAGCATATCGGCCGTAAGAAGCTTACTCAGGAAGAAGTTAAGGCTGAGGTTATTGCACTTCAGGACATGGGTCACAAGAGACTTGCTATTGAGGCAGGTGAGGATCCAGTAAACAATCCTATCGAGTACATCTTAGAGTGCATCAACACAATTTATAGCATTCATCATAAAAATGGCGATATCAGACGTGTCAATGTCAATATTGCTGCTACAACAGTTGAAAACTATCGCAAGCTCAAGGATGCAGGTATTGGAACATACATCCTCTTCCAGGAGACTTACAATAAAAAGAGCTATGAGGAGCTTCATCCTACAGGTCCAAAGCATGATTATGCATATCATACAGAGGCAATGGACCGTGCTATGGAAGGTGGAATCGACGATGTAGGTCTTGGTGTTCTTTTTGGACTTGAGAGCTACAAGTACGAATTCGCTGGTCTTCTTATGCATGCAGAGCATCTTGAGGCAGTTCATGGGGTTGGCCCACACACTATCTCAGTTCCACGTGTAAAGCATGCTGATGATATTGATCCAGATGTATTTGACAACTCTATTCCAGACGAGATGTTCACAAAGATTGCAGCTTGTATCAGAATCGCTGTTCCTTACACAGGTATGATTATTTCTACTCGTGAGTCTGAGGAGGTTCGTCGCAAGATGCTTCAGGTTGGTATTTCACAGGTTTCTGGTGCCAGCCGTACATCAGTTGGTGGCTACACAGAGGAAGAAAGACCTCACGACACAGAGCAGTTCGATGTTTCTGATCAGCGTACTCTTGATGAGGTTGTTAAGTGGCTTATGGAGACAGGTCATATTCCTTCATTCTGTACAGCATGCTATCGTGCAGGACGTACTGGAGATCGTTTCATGTCTCTTTGCAAGACGGGTCAGATTATCAACTGTTGTCATCCAAACGCTTTGATGACTCTTACAGAGTATCTTGTTGATTACGCTTCTGAGGAAACAAAGAAGGTTGGTTACAAGATGATTGAGGAAGAGCTTAAGAAGATTCCAAAGGAAAATGTCAGAAAGACGGCTGAGGAAAATATCGAGGCTATTAAGAATTCTAATCGTAGAGATTTCAGATTTTAGTCATTAAATATACAAATATTTTTACTATAATACAATAGGCTTCTTCTTGAGGAGAAGCTGTCACCGCAGGTGACTTATGAGGTGTAAAATGACTTTGAATGATGTGTCAAGCGGTCAGCGTACTCACATAGGTTTTTTCGGAATTAGGAACGCTGGCAAGTCAAGCATAGTTAATAAGCTCACCAATCAGCCAGTATCACTTGTGTCAGACCACAAAGGTACCACCACTGATCCGGTTAAAAAGGCCATGGAGATTCTTCCAATTGGCCCAGTGGTAATCATCGATACAGCTGGTTTTGATGATGAGGGAGAGCTTGGAGAACTTCGCAAACACAGAACCTATCGCATCCTTGATGAGATAGATATTGTGGTACTGGTGTTAGATGCCAGAAACCAAACTCTTACAGAAGAAGAGGCTGATTTCATCAAGATAGTTGAAGAAAGAAAGCTTCCTCATATAATAATTGAAAATCATGTGGATGAGGCAGAGGGGCACAGCTTTAATGAGATATCATCTGATGAGCAGCTTATCTATTTAGATGCCACTAGCGATGATATGAGCTCAGTAAAGGAAGCCTTGATTAAGTTGCTTCCACAGATAAAAGAAAAGGAACAGGTTTTAGTTGCAGATTTGGTGCAGGAGAAAAGTACAGTTGTCCTGGTAATTCCAATCGACGAATCTGCTCCAAAGGGAAGAGTAATTCTTCCTCAACAGATGGTTCTCAGAGACCTGCTTGACAACAATTGCAAGATTATTTGTTGTCAGCCAGAAGAGCTTCGTGAAGCTCTTGAGGAAAATAGCAAGGTTTCACTGGTAATCACTGATTCACAGGCTTTTCAGCAGGTATCAAAAATCGTACCTGAGGAAATAGAACTTACATCCTTTAGTATTTTGATGGCGCGCTACAGAGGAAGCCTTGCCACACAGCTGGAAGGTGTAGCAGCTCTAGAAAAGCTTGAAGATAATGATACAGTTCTCATTTCTGAGGCTTGTACCCATCATCGTCAATGTAACGACATAGGTACGGTAAAGCTTCCAGGTTGGATTAAAAACTTCACTGGCAAGGATGTGAGATTTGAGTTTACCTCTGGAAATGATTTTCCTGAGGATTTAACAAAGTATAAGCTTGTAGTTCACTGCGGCGGATGTATGGTTAATGAAGCCGAGATGCAAAGCAGAACGAAGCGCTGCAAGCAGCAGGGCGTTCCTATTGTGAATTATGGAATGGCCATTGCAAAATTCAATGGTATTTTAGACAGAAGTCTAAGAATAATAAAAACTGGCAATTAAAAGTATTTTTGTAAAAGGAGAAAAATATGGTTACTTCAGATCAAAGTATTGTACGTTTGAAGCACAACATTATGGAAGAGGTTTGTAAGCTTGCTTGGAATGGTGAGCTTGACGCTGAGCACAAAGAGGCTGTTTGCTACGAAATCATTCCTGGACCAAGACCAACATATCGTTGTTGCGTTTATAAGGAAAGAGAAATCGTTAGACAGAGAGTTATTCTTTCTTGCGCTGAGAATCTTCCAACAAACCCAGATTCAAAGAACGTAGTTCAGGTTATCCAGCCAGCTTGTGATGACTGTTCTATCGCATCTTATTCAGTTACAGATAACTGCCGTTTCTGTCTTGGAAAAGCATGTCTCAACTCTTGTAAGTTCGGTGCTATCTCTCCAGGTGAGAGAAGAATGCACATCGATCCTACAAAGTGTAAGGAGTGCGGTATGTGTGCTAAGGAATGTCCTTATCAGGCAATCGTTCACCTTGAGAGACCATGTAAGAAGGCTTGCCCAGTTGGCGCTATTTCTTACGACGAGTACGGTCACTGCGTAATCGATGATGAGAAGTGTATCTCATGTGGTCACTGTATCCACAGCTGTCCATTCGGTGCTATCGGATCTAAGACATATCTTGTACATATCATCAAGGCTATCCTTGAGGGCAAGAAGGTTTACGCTATGTGCGCACCTGCTACAGAGGGACAGTTCGGTGAGGATATCTCAATGGCTGCTGTTAAGGCTGCATGCAAGAAGCTTGGTTTCACAGATATGATCGAAGTTGGTCTCGGTGGAGATATGACAGCTGCTTATGAGTCAGCTGAGTGGTACGAGGCTAAGGAAGAAGGACGTAAGATGACAACATCTTGCTGCCCAGCTTTCATCAACATGCTTAGAAAGCACTTCCCAGAGCAGTTCGAGAACAACATGTCTTCAACTGTATCTCCAATGTGCGCTATCTCTCGTTTCCTTAAGGCAACAGAGGGTGAGGACGTTGTAACAGTATTCGTTGGACCATGTATCGCTAAGAAGTCTGAGGCTGCTGATGAGACAGTACCAGGAAATGCAGATTACGTTATCACATTCGGTGAGCTTCGTGCTATGATGCGTTCTAAGGGTGTTGAGTTCGAGCCAGTAGATGAGAACTACCAGGAGTCATCTACATTTGGTAAGCACTTCGCATCTTCAGGCGGTGTTGCAAAGGCTGTTATCGAGTGCATGCAGGAGCGTGGACAGAATACAGACGACCTTAAGCTTATGCAGTGTGCAGGTGGTGCTGAGTGTAAGAAGGCACTTATGCTTCTTAAGAGCGGTAAGCTTGATGCAGACTTCATCGAGGGTATGATTTGTGAAGGTGGTTGCGTAGGCGGACCTTCTAAGCACAAGGCTGAGAGAGAAATCCTTAAGGCTAGAACTGGTCTTATCGGCAAGGCTGATGGACGTAAGATTCTTGAGAACCTTGAGAATTACCCAATGGATAAGTTCTCCATGTATCGTGATGGACATATGGAGTAATCACTTATTCTAATAAGATATAGATAATTAGGAATCCCCTAGGTACAAGGTACTTAGGGGGTTCTTTTTATGTATTGTGAAGTATATGGCTTTAACAACATTTCTTTAACTCTAGAGTATCAGTGAACTCTTTGTGTTATATTATTCTTTTAATTATTATTTTCACACTTTTTTAATAACTCTATATTATAGTGAGTATTGTCCCGTCACACGGGCTGAGAATGATATTGATTATTCGAAAGGAGTTTTTGAGTTTATGAAATTTCCAAAGAAAATCACTAGTTTTGTTTTATCACTAATCCTTGTAGTTACAGCATTTGCGTTTGTTCCAACACAGACAGCTTATGCAAAAGATAACGTTACAATTGGTGGAGCAGTTATCCAGGGAGCAGATGTAGTTATAGCTTCTCAGGGTACAGTAGCTTCTGAGGATGGTATGTATCATCTTGTTGCTTCTGATGTAAACGAAGCAGCTCCTCAGGGAACCGATGTTGCTCAGGCTGCAGTAGGTGCTGCAACTTCATTTACAGTACCACTTGCAAAGGGCACTGCCAACTCAATGCTATTTAAGAAATTTACAGTATGTGTTATGAGTGGTGGAGCTTTAAAGGCAGTTTCTAATAGCATGTACATCACAAATCCAGAGGCATGCGCTACAGCAGCTCCTAAGAGAATGGATTATGGCAAGAAGGGTATCCTACCTGATTTGTTACAGTCAGTTGCAAGCAAAAATCAGCCTCAGCAGCTTGGCGCAAAACAGGTTAATTTGAATATTAATCTTGCAAAGCTTGGTTCTTTAGCAGGATATGATTTCTCTGTACGCAAGTATAATGCTCAGGGAATGCAGGTTAATGTAATTCTTTTAGTTAATGATTCAACTCCAATTAATTACATTAATCCATATTCTTATGACGGTTTAGGCGCTCACAATTATTATGGCTTGAATGCAAATACAGCAGAAGGTGTTAAGTCAATACAGGAAGCAGCATCCTTTGTTGCAAAGCATTATTCAGGAATCGGTTATGGTCAGGTAGATAACTTTATTATTGGTAATGAGGTTAATGCATGGTGGCTTTGGAATTACATGAATTGTGGCTCTAACGATGTGTTTATGCAGGAATATGCTAAGGCCTTCAGACTTATGTATAACGGTATCAAGTCTGAAAATGCAAACGCTAATGTTTACACCTGTATAGATCATCAGTGGGCTAGATCAGAAGCTTCTTACTATATTTCAGGTAAGGAATTTGTAACTAAGCTTAACAATATTATTAAGAGTGAAGGAAACGTTGATTGGAGACTTGCAGTTCATCCATATAATGCTCCTCTTTATGCACCAATTGCATGGGAGACAGGCAAGAATGTTTCTCATAGCCAGAGCACTCCATATGTGACTATGGCAAATATAGATGTTTTAACAGACTTTATGTGTTCGGCAGATATGCTTTCGCCAACAGGAGCACCTCGTACCGTAAAGTGTTCTGAGGTTGGATACACCAGTGCTGGTGGTGAACAGCTCCAGGCCGCATCATTAGTATATGCAAATCTTGTGGCAAACAATAATAGTCTTATTGATGGTCTTGTTGTTTCAAGAGAATCCGATGATGCAATTGATATTGCACAGGGAATGCATTCAGGTTTATGTAACTTAGATGGTTCTCACAAGATGGGATTTGATTTCTATCAGAATGCAGACAGTCCTGATATTATCGCACAGGCAAATGCAATTGCTGGTACAGATTTAACAAAGCTAATCACACCTCGTTAATTAGACGATAATGATATATGAAAGGAATTATGGGATTATGAAATTTACAAAGAGGCTTGCGAGTTTAGCTCTATCATTGATGTTAATAGCGACTTGCTTTACATTTGCTCCTGAGCTTAAGGCAGAGGCTGCAAAAAAGTCATCTGGTTCATCAGTGGCTGTGACAGTTGGTGGTGCTTTGATTGATGGCGCTAATGTTACCATTCCAACAACCGGTCAGGCAGCATCTGATGATGGTGTGTATCACCTTATTGCATCAGATGTAAATCAGGCAGGAAACACTGGTCTTGAGGTTGCACAGGTTCCTGTGGCTGCAAATGTCACTTTCTCTGTGCCTTTAAACAAGGGACAGGCTAACTCTGTATTGTTCAAGAAGTTTACTGTTTGTGTTAACAAGGGTGGAACAATTACTCCTGTATCAAACAGTATGTATATCTCAAATCCAGAGGCATGTGCAGGACGTTCTGCATATCGTATGGATAATGGAAAGAAGGGATTACTTTGTGATGCCAGCTCAGTAAACATGGGTATGCGTTCACTAGCAGACCTTGGTGTTAAGCAGGCAACAGTTTCTCTTCCTCTTTCAAAGATTTCCTACGGACAGGGAACACCTTACGTTTATAATGGAAAAACATATAACTTTAATTCAAGATATATTGCCGCTTTCGACAACTATCTTGGACGTCTTAATGCTCAGGGTGTACAGGTTACAATGATTCTCCTGGTTGACCAGGGCGCAGAGCAGCCATTTATAAGCCCTTATGCATATGATGGAATTGGTAGACATAATTATTATGGATTAAACGCAACTACTACGGAGGGAATTGAAATCCTTGAGGCTATGGGTTCTTTTGTAGCCAGCCGTTGGAGTGGATATTCATACTTTGGTATGAACGCTAAGGTTGATAACTTCATTATTGGTAATGAGGTTAATGCTTGGAATGAGTGGAATTACATGAACTGTGGTGGCAATCTTGCGGTTTACACTCAGGAATATGCAAATGCCTTCCGCATTCTTTACAATGCAATTAAATCTGAAAATGGTAATGCAAATGTTTATATTTGTACTGACCATCAGTGGGCATTAAATCAGAAGACTGTACACGGAGCAAGATCTTTCATTACATCCTTCAACAATTACATCCGTGCACAGGGCAACATCGATTGGAGACTTGCTTTACATGCATACAACTATCCACTTAACTCAGTTACAGCATGGGCTCCATCAGCAAAGGTACAGAGAAGTCAGAACACACAGTTTATCTCTGTTTACAATATTGATGTGGTAACTGATTTCTTGTCACAGCCAGACCTTCTTTCACCAAGTGGAGCAGTTCGTACCGTTAAGCTCGCGGAGCAGGGCTACACCTCATCACAAGGTGAACAGCTTCAGGCAGCAGCTATTACATACGCATTCCTGGTAGCTGAGAATAACAGTCACATTGACGGATTGATTCTTTCTCGTGAAAAGGATGACCCAATCATCGAGATACCACAGGGCCTTGCAAACGGAATCCTTAGAAGTGATAACACCGCAAAGGCTTCTTACAACTTCTACAAGAATGCCGGAAATCCAGAGTACACTGCTCAGGCTAGTGGCTTCGCAGGAGTTGATTTAACAACACTTCTTGCTCCAAGATAGATTTAAAAGCTAAAAATTCACTAGCAACACTTCTTGCAATAAGATAAATTTAAAAGCTAAAGATGCTAAGATTTTAAGCTTCTTTCATCATGAAAATGGCCTAAGCCCCGGGGGCATAGGCCATTTTTGCGCGTTTATCAATTAGCTCCCTACAAACGTACATAATTCGTTTTCAAATTGATAAACGCACATTAACAGAAAGTTTTTCTTTCCAAATCTCCAATTTCATTCATATCTGATTCACTATTTATCGTAGTTTCCATAAGTCTACATAAATCATATGCATTAAGATCACGGCCAGTTATAGACCTAATAGGCTTTCCTGCCAAAAGAGCATTAATATCATAATCGGAAAAATACCATCCTGGTCTAAAAAGTTTTGTCATGCCATGATTATCTGAAATATAGCTAATGGGATCATAAGGATGCTTACATCCTAATTCATAATGTACTTTATCTATTTCTAGATAAAGTCTCTTAGAGTGACTATATAGCTTAAAATGATTATCCTCATAGATAATATTATTTGCAGAATCCTTTTCAGTCATTTTTTCAGGGTTAATTATATGTTCTGCTTGGATGCCAGAATCTATATCTGATGTTGCTTCTAATTCTGTATCTGATGCAATAGCCAATGCTGTATCAGGCTCTGAATTCGGTTCTGCATCCGATACAATATCTGAACATGCTTCATTTTTTTCTTCTGCAGGATTCACATGAATCATTACATGTTTGATATTGGGGTAATTCTTCTCAAGACTTGCATGAACATTTTCTGCAATATCGTGAGCTTCTACCAGGGAAATATCTCTATTAACTGCAATTTCTAGTTCCACATAGTTTCTATTACCAAATTGTCTAGTATGCAATAAATCTATTCCTACAACGCCTGGTTGCTCCAAGATAAAGTTGCTAAGCTCCTGTTCAAAATCCTCACCACAGGAGGTATCTAGCATTTTTATGAAGGCGTCCTTGGATATGTCATAAGCCACCTTCAAAATACACAAGCATATTAATAAACTGGCTACAGGGTCCATTATAGGAAATCCAAGCTTTGCCATTCCAATACCAATAAACGAACCTACTGAAGAAATAGCGTCAGAGCGATGATGCCAGGCATCAGCTTTGAAGGCTGACGAATCTAACTTTTTAGCATAGTACATTGTGTACCAAAACATACCCTCCTTCACCAAGATAGATACAACAGCAGCTATCAAAGGAAGTATTGTAGGAATTTCTAATTCTCTTGGAAAAATGATTTTATGAACACCAGAATAGCCAATTCCAAGTCCAGTTACAGCAAGTATTGTGCCAAGCAACAAGGATGCAACACACTCTAGGCGTTCGTGACCATAGGGATGCTCATTGTCTTCTGGCTGTCGTGACATGAGTACACCTACGTATGCGATTAATGTAGCAAAAACATCAGACAAAGAATGAATAGCATCAGAAACCATGGCTGTAGAGTTTCCTATGATTCCTGCGACCAACTTAAAAGCAGAAAGTGCCACATTTCCTAAAATTCCTATGCGAGACAATTTCTTTACAATTGTGTTTTCATCCATAGTAAATCCCCTTAATTTTAAAAGATTGTGCTCAGCTGTCTGGGCTTTTTTAATTTATAGGAGTTTTTCCTACATAGTAAAAATCGCACCATTTATAAAGTAATAATATTTTTTTATAAATAAAAAAACGCACCCCAGGATGTAGCTATACTACTGTCCCGCAGATGCGAAATATCTTCTGCTGTCATTAATTTGACCCGGCCACATACTATGTGATGTATCTAGTATTGCCTGTTCAGTTTGTACTGTAGATGGCACATATGTGTTATTGCAGTGCAAAGAGCTTTTTCTCATATTACCACTACAGTATGCTGAGTGTCAAAATTGGTGCGTTTATCAATTTGAAAACGAACTATGTACGTTTGCAGGAAGCTAATTGATAAAATAATCCTTGTGTTATTACTTTTTTATTTTTGATGTAAATCTGGGATTTTTTTCGAAAATAAGAATGTGATTTTTTAAAAGACTTAGTAAATTTAGCATGCAAATTGCTTGGCGTCAAGAATTATTTATTTGAGCCTATCGAAGCTAGCTCAAAATTGACATTATATTTAAAAATAATTATACTCATTTTACGTGTGTAAAGGCGGATTGTAGGGCCTTACACTATATAGAAAACGGAGGATAAATATATGGCATTTTGTGAGCAGTGCGGAGCAGAATTGCAGGCTGGAAATCTATTCTGTGCTCAGTGCGGTACGCCTGTAAGGGGGGCGGGACCAGTTCCAGAAAACAATCAAGTTGAAGAAAATGTTCAAGTAGCTGAGGCAACACCAGTAGCGCCAGTACAAGAGGCAACACCAGCAGCGCCAGTGCAGGAGGCAACACCAGTAGCGCCAGTGCAGGAGGCAACACCAGTAGCCCCAGTGCAGGAGCCGACACCAGTAGCCCCAGCACAGGAGCCTGTATACTCAGCTCCAGTTAACAATGGACCTGTATATACTCAGCCGGTATATACTGAGCCTGTATACAATCAGGCACCACCTGCACCTGCTAAGAAAAAGAAGAAGTTCCCAGTAGTTGCAATAATTCTACTTGTTATTTTTGTTATATTAGCAGTAGTTGGAATCTTCTTTGGAATTAGTATTTCAAAGACTATGAACATTAACGACTATACAAGTGTTGAGTTCTCAGGCTACGACACAATGGGTAAGGCAGAAGTTGTTATAGACGAAGACAAGTTCATGGAGGATTTTGGCAAGAAAGCGAACAAGAAGAATAAGCCTCATAACATGAGTGATTTGGAAGATGGCATTGACTATGAACTTGATAAGGAAACAGACCTTTCAAACGGTGAAAGTGTTGAACTTACATGGGATATTGATGCAGATTACATTAAGAAGACCTATGGCGTTAAGCTGAAGTTTACAGATACAAATTATACAGTAGGTGGCCTTGAGCAGGTTGATACCTTCAATCCATTTGATGATATGACTCTTGAGTTCTCAGGCGTTAACGGTAAGGGACAGTGTTCTGTTAAGGTTACAAATGAGGATACAATGTATGACGACTTAACCTTCAGTTTGGATAAGTCTTCTGACCTTTCAGAAGGAGATACAGTAACGGTAACATTTGGTAAAGGACATGAAGATGACCTTAACGAATACGCTGCAGAGCATTATGGCACAATTCCAACTGAGACAGAAAAGGAATTTACAGTTGAAGGTCTTGGTGAATATGTATCTAAGGTTTCTCAGTTATCTGAGGAGGCTATCAAGGAAATGGGCGATAAGGCAGCTGAGGTTTGCAAGGATGATATAGAGAAGACAGATCTTGGTGACCTTAGCGTAAAAGTTGACAATACAGAAACTGCAGCTGCTTTTGTTATCCTTAACAGAGATGGCAGTGGTAACAAGATTGACTTTGTTGTAAAGCTTGATGTTACAATCACATCTGCTAAGCAGTCTGGAGAAGAGAAGATTACATACTATCGTGCAGCTTCCTTCTATGATGTGGCTGTTAACAAGGATGGCGAATGTTCTTACGACTTAAATAACTATGATCTAGACGATCACTCTGCATTTGAGTATAGAACAAACTTCAAGTATTCAGGTAGATTAAAGTGGAGCATTAAATTCTTTGGATTTGAAAGCGTAGAAGATGCTAATACATTCATATCAGAAAACTATGACGTTGCATATGATATTGATTCAAGCTTAGCACCAGCTTCAGAAGGAGAAGAGGCTGAGGATACAGAGGCTTCAGAAGAATCTGAGGAATAACGGTCATGACTTTTTACTGACAGAACAAGTAATTGTCAGAAGCTAAATGATTATATGGGATGGCTTTTTAGCCATCCCTATTATTTTGGACACAATTATATGATAGAATATCATGGGTCGAAGAATTGGAAAATTTAGGGACCATATAAGGAAAAGATACTTGCTTACAATTACTTTATTTTGACGGCAAGAAGAAATAGAAAGATTTGGAGATAATATTGGCAACAAAAACTACCAAACAGACAAATAAAATAAAGGGACCAAGTCAAACTGCACCTGCTGGTTTTAAAGGAAAGAACCAAGCCTTTTTAGATGCAGAATACTTGAGCATGCGCTTTAAGAAAAGCTCTATAGAAGATGTAATATCTATTGGTGTGGTAATTACAAACCCAGCTCACGAGGAGCTTGATAGATTTTATTCAACAGTGCAGCTTACCAGAGGACATAAGTTACCGCCGCTGATTACAGAGTTGACTGGTCTTACAAATGAGGAATTGGAGGATGCTCCATCCTATGAAGAAGTAATGACCGAGCTTATAGACAGAATCAAGAAGTGGCAGGTTGGAAAAATCTGCGTATGGGGTGGAGATAAAAATAACTTCCAACGAGATTTTGAATCCAGAAACTTGGAAAAGCCATTAAAGCGAAGCGTGGCAAAATTCATAAGCACCTTCGAAAACATCCAAAAGGAAGTGAGCCTTGATATTACGGGAGGCTTGGATGCAAACTTATCTCTTGCAGATATGAAGACTATCTGTGGTCTTGGAGGCTACGTTGCGCATAATGCTTTAAACGATGCAGAGGATATGCTTGAGTGCATACGTATCATCGAAACAGATAGCATGAAATACGATGGCGTGAAGGCTGCTGAGTATAAAAAGTTTAGAGGGGAATATGTTAAAAATCGTAGCTTTGATGACCCTGAAATGGATGAAGATTATATTATCGATTCAAAGCTTGGAGAACAGTTCCTTGAAGAAATCAAAAGCAAAGGCTTTGCAGATGACCCAAAGACAAAGGCTTTTATGGACGACTTGGAATTCCTTCTCGGAAAAGGAAATGTATACATGGGAACTTTCTCAGAAATGATGAATGACTGTGATACTTAAAGTCGAGCTTAGCGAAGACTTGTTAGTATTAGGAGGCCTTTGGCCGACGACTGAATTTTTGAAAACCTAGGATGATTATTATGAGTAAACAAAAATGGAAACCAGGAAATATGATTTATCCTCTTCCTGCAGTGCTTGTTACCTGCAGAGGAAAGGATGGTAAAGATAATGTTCTTACCGTTGCCTGGACTGGTACAGTTTGTACCAATCCTCCAATGGCATATATATCTGTTAGACCTAGCAGACATTCTTATCCAATGATTATGGAAACAGGTGAGTTTGCAATCAATCTCACCACAGAAGAGATTTCCTTTGCCACAGATTACTGTGGAGTTACATCAGGAAAGGATGTAGATAAGTTTGAAAAGTGTGGGCTTCATAAGGTGGAAGCTGATGAGATAAACGTTCCATTAATAGAGGAGTCACCTGTTAATATAGAGTGTAAGGTTCGTGAGGTTCATGAATATGGAAGTCACACAATGTTTGTGGCAGATGTTTTATGTGTTCATGCAGACGAAAAATACATGGATGAAAAGGGAAAGTTCGATTTGGAAAAATCTGGACTTTTAGCTTACAGTCATGGCACCTATTTTGGTCTTACACGACCACAGGGAACCTTTGGATATTCTATAAAAAAGGATACAAAAAAGAAGTCTAAATCAAATAAGGCAAAGAAAGAGGGAAAGGCAAAAAATGAATAAGACAGTAAGAGGTTTATTTGATTTTATCGAGAAAAGTCCATCACAGTTTCATGTGGTGGAAAATCAAAAAAAGGAATTTTTAGCTGCCGGTTTTGAAGAGCTTACAGAGGCAAATGCCTGGAAGCTCAAGCTTGGCGGCAATTATTTTGTAACCAGAAATGGTTCTTCGATTCTTGCATTTAGAATGCCAAAGAAAGCTTACAAAAGCTTTATGATTATGGCCAGTCACACAGATTCTCCAACCTTCAGAATCAAAGAAATGCCTGAGATGAAGGAAGGCCACTATGTGAAGCTTAACACAGAACGTTACGGCGGTATGCTTATGGCGCCTTGGTTTGACAGACCTCTTTCCATTGCAGGTCGAGCTATTGTTAGAACAGGAAAGGGCACAATAGAAACCAAGCTTGTTAATTTTGACAGGGATTTATGTATGCTTCCATCCCTTGCAATTCACATGAATCGTGAAGCAAACGACGGCTATAAATACAACGCTCAAAAGGATTTACTTCCTCTTATTTCCATGGATGAAAAGTTTAATTTGAAGGAACTTTTGGCAGAAGAACTTGGACTTAAGGTTGAAGATATTATTGGATCGGATTTATTCCTTTATAATCGAGACGGTGGTCGCATCTGGGGTGCAAAGGATGAGTTCATTTCAATTGGACGCCTTGATGATTTGCAGTGTTCATATAGCTCAATGATGGGACTTATTAATGCAAAGAATACTGATTCAGCAGTTCAGATTCATGTTACCTTCGACAATGAAGAGGTAGGCAGTGGCACAAAACAGGGCGCTGATTCTACTTTCCTTTACGATGCTTTAGTTCGTATAAACGAAGCAATGGAAGGAAACAATTCAAAGCTTCTTGAAGCAATTGCAAATTCCTTTATGGTTTCTGCTGACAACGCCCACGCCCTCCATCCTAATTATTCGGAAAAGAGTGACCCAACCAACAAGGTATATATGAACGAAGGTGTGGTAATCAAATTTAATGCAAACCAGAAATATATGACGGATGGTTTGGCCTTTGGAATCTTCACTGAAATATGTAAGAAGGCAAAGGTTCCATACCAGACTTTTGTGAATCGTTCTGATGTTGCAGGTGGTTCTACTCTTGGAAATATTTCAAATGCACATGTATCAATTAATGGCGTAGACATAGGCTTGGCTCAGCTAGCAATGCATTCACCTTACGAAACTGCCGGTGTGAAAGATACCGAATATTTACTTAAAATAGCTACGAAATTTTACGAAACTGTTATTGAAAGTACGTCGGCAGACAGTTATAATTTGAAGTAAATTTTGCTTTAGCACGTTAAAGAGGCAAAATAAAATTACATAATGGGCCAGGAGGATTTTACACATGCAGTTTAGGCCATGCATCGACATTCACAATGGAAAGGTCAAGCAGATTGTTGGTTCTACACTTTCAGATCTTGGAAAGACAAATGGTCATCCAAAGGAAAATTTTGTTGCCGACAAGGATGCTACTTACTACGCTAAAATTTACAAGCGTGATGGTCTCAGGGGAGGCCATATTATCAATCTCAACATGAAGGGCACAGACGAATACGAGACATCGAAAGAGATGGCACTCAAGGCACTTAGCGCATATCCAGGAGGAATGCAGTATGGTGGCGGCGTGGACGATAAGAATGCCAGGGACTTTATCTCGGCTGGTGCCAGCCACGTAATAGTCACTTCATTTGTTTTCAACAATGGCCGAGTTGATTATGATGCATTGAAACGTCTTTCAGAAACAGTTGGAAGAGAGCATCTTGTTTTAGATTTATCATGCACAAGAGTGGATGATAAATTTGTTATCGTTACTGACAGATGGCAGAACATCTCAAAGGAAGTTATCACCTACAATTTCCTTGATAGACTTGCCTTCTACTGCGATGAGTTTTTAATTCATGCAGCAGATGTGGAAGGAAGAGGAAGCGGAATCGATAGAGATTTAGTTGGTTTTCTTTCTCGCTACAAGAGAGTTCCAATCACCTACGCAGGTGGTGTTCATGACTATGGGGACATTGAGCTCATCAGCTATCTTTCAGACAACAACATGGACTTTACTGTAGGTTCTTGCCTAGATTTATTTGGTGGAGAACTTTCATATGATCGAATTGTTAAGCGAATAGTTAATCGCTAATACATAGAACTTTGTTAATTGCTCTAAAGGGAGGAATACATGTTTAAGGTTAATACAAATTTTCAGAAGCTACCAGGAAGTTATCTTTTTTCTACAATCGCAAAGAAGGTAGCAGCATACAATGAGGCGCACCCAGAGGCAGATATCATCAGACTTGGTATTGGTGATGTTACTCAGCCAATCGCCCCAGCTATGATTAATGCACTTCATTCAGCAGTTGATGAAATGGGCAATGCTTCATCATTTCACGGTTATGCACCAGACTTAGGATATCCATTCCTTCGTGAGACAATTGCAAAGAATGATTATCAGGCTAGAGGCTGTGATATCAGTGCAGATGAAATCTTCGTATCAGATGGTGCAAAGTCTGACTCAGCAGATATTCAGGAGCTTTTCTCAGCAGATGCAAAGATTGCAGTATGCGATCCAGTCTATCCAGTATACGTTGATTCAAACGTTATGGCTGGACGTTGTGGCACTTATGATGAGGTTGCTGGCAAGTGGTCAGACATCATTTACATGCCAACTACAGCGGAGAACAAATTTGTACCAGAGTTCCCAAAGGAGACTCCAGACGTTATCTATCTTTGCCTTCCAAACAACCCTACAGGTACTACACTTACAAAGAGCCAGCTTCAGCTTTGGGTTGATTACGCCAACAAAAATGGCTGTCTCATCATCTTTGATGCAGCTTACGAGGCATATATTTCAGAGGTAGATGTTCCTCATTCAATCTATGAGTGCACAGGCGCTAAGACTTGTGCAATCGAGATTCATTCATTCTCAAAGAATGCAGGCTTCACAGGCGTACGTCTTGGCTACACAGTAGTTCCAAAGGATCTTGTATTCGATGGTGTTAGTCTTCACGGTATGTGGGCTCGTCGTCACGGCACAAAGTTCAACGGGGCTCCTTATATCATCCAGCGCGCTGGTGAGGCTGTTTACTCCGCAGAGGGACAGGCGCAGATTAAAGAGCAGGTTGGCTATTACATGAACAACGCAAAGACTATCTACACTGGTCTTAAGGATGCTGGCTTTGAAGTATATGGTGGCGTTAATGCACCATACATCTGGCTCAAGACTCCAGACGGAATGACTTCATGGGATTTCTTCGATCACCTTCTGGAAAAGGTTCAGGTAGTTGGTACTCCTGGTGCAGGCTTCGGACCATCAGGCGAAGGCTACTTCAGACTCACAGCCTTCGGATCAGCTGAAAACACTGCAAGAGCCATCGAGCGTATCAAGAACCTCTAATCATCGTATACCAAACAAAATTAATACACGGCCTAGGCAATTTATGCTTAGGCCGTTTTCTATTTCTGGCCCACAGCCCACCAAATTCTATTGGCCCTGTGCTGGCACTTCTATTTTAATTTCACCCCTCCCCCTCCCCCGCCTGCCGGCCCTCTCCATACCTTTGTGAGCATAATTGACGAAGAATTTTGCATTTTCTTAATGCTTCAAACGAGCTTTCCGAAGGTGTCTTTTCACTGGTGTTGCACTTTGAAGCTACTGTATGTATCACGCAGACACTAGTAGCCTAAACAATGCTTCCTATCAGGGTATATAACTATCAGTTGCTTCCATACTCCGTTTGCTAAGTGGAATTTCAAAAATGTGTTTTGTATATATAGTCACCGTGCTCAATGTCAACGTCCTGTTGCAAATCGCACTTGTGCCGCCGTCCATGGCGGCACATGCCTATATATATCAAAACACATTTTTTATTCCACTAAGCGCACTACAAATTCCAGCAACTGATAGTTATATACCCCGATGGGAAGCATTTCTAAAAGTAATGTGTGTCTGCGTGATACATACTGTAGTGCACAAAGTGCAACGAATTGAAAAGACGCCTTCAATAAAGAAAGCGCAGTGTAGCATTTAGAAAATACAAATTATTTGGCTTTGCCACAAAGGTATGGAGAGAGCCGGCAGGCGGGGGAGGGGAGACGTGAGCAGTGGTTGAGAAGTGCCAGCACAGGGCCTTGAGGAGTAAGAGGGCTGTGGGGAAGAAAGTGTGATGGTGGCCTGTTGTATAAATTGCACGACAGCCGTGTATTAATTTTGTGATAATAGGCGAAATGTTGAAAGCAGGTTGACTGGAAACGTTTTCAGTAGTAACATAATAACGTGCTTTGGAAACGTTACCAGAAACGTTACCAGAAAATCGTAATAAAGCTGGATATTCACAAAATGGATTAGGCCCCATGAATGAAGGCTAGGGAGAAGGAAGGAAAACCAAATGACGATTAAAGATATTGCTAGATTGGCAGGAGTCAGCGTAAGCACGGTATCGCGTGTTTTGAATGATCATCCTGATGTTAGCAAGGCGGCTAAGGAAAAGGTTCTCGCTATTGTTAACGAATACAATTACATACCAAACACTAGCGCTAGAGAGCTTGGAAAGAGTTCGTCAGATAATATTGGTGTGGTTGTACGAGGTATGTCAAACCCATTCTATACAAAGATTATTACTGAGGTGGGTGCTAGAATCGAAAACGCTGGATACACTATGGTGCTTCAGCAGATTGGCACATCAGATGATGAGATTCTTACAGCGGCAAGAATGGAGAGAGATAAAAAGCTTTTGGGTATTATCTTCCTTGGAGGAAAGCTTAACTATACCAAGGAGCAGGTATCAACTATAAATGTTCCGTTTGTGTGCTGTACCTTCAATAATCAGTATGGAAATCTCGATAAGGCAGATTACTCAAGCGTTTGCATTGATGATAATCAGGCAGCTTACGACGCAGTTGAGTATCTATATAAAGAAGGTCACAGAAGGATAGCGGTGCTTCTTTCTGGTCCGGATGATGGCTCAGTTAGCCAGGTTAGATTTGCTGGTTATGAGAGAGCTCTTAATGATTTTGGTTTGGATTTAGATGAAAACCTAATCATTTCAATTAATAGCTTTAACATTGCAGATGCTTACGAGGGAATGAACGAATGGTTGAGAAATGGCTATGATTTCGATTCCGTTTTTGCAATTTCAGACAACATGGCAATGGGAGCTATGAAAGCCCTTAGGGAAAAAGGAAAGGATATTCCAAAGGATGTTGCACTTATTGCAATTGATGGAATTGAAGCTTCCGAATATATGAATCCAGTTCTTTCAACCTTGTGTCAGCCTATGGATGATATGGGAAGTGAAGCTGTGAAGCAAGTGGTGGGCCTAATCAAAGGGAAGATTAATCATAAACATATTGTATTGCCAACCACCCTTCGAGCAGGAGAAACACTTCGATAACATAAGCTGAATGCAAAAGTTAGTTGGATTTAAGCAAAATGGTTTTTACATTCTGGTGATTAACTCGCCTGAATGAGAAACATAAATATTTTCACTTTAAAAAGGAGAGTGTAAGAAAATGAAGAGAAAAAAAGTATTGGCATTAGGGTTAATTGCCATGATGGCAGCAGCTACTTTTGCAGGTTGTGGTTCATCAGCTTCCGGTGATTCGGATTCGGCAGAGGGCGGAAAGGTTTATTACCTTAACTTCAAGCCAGAGGCAGATCAGGCTTGGCAGGATATTGCTAAGCAGTACACAGAGGAGACAGGTGTACCTGTAACAGTTATTACAGCAGCTTCTGGTACATACGAGGAGACACTTTCATCTGAAATCGTAAAGGATGAAGCTCCTACATTATTCCAGGTTAACGGTCCTGTAGGTCTTGCTAACTGGGCAGATTACTGCTATGACCTTAAGGATTCATCACTTTACAAGGAATTAACAAGTGATTCATTTGCACTTTACAATGAGGATCAGGTTGCTGGTATCGCATACGTTATCGAGTCATACGGTATCATCACAAACACAAAGCTTCTTGAGCAGGCTGGTTACACAACAGACGATATTCAGAGCTTTGATGATTTAAAGAAGGTTGCTGAAGATATTACAGCAAGAAGCTCAGAGCTTGGCTTCTCAGCATTCACATCAGCAGGTATGGATGGTTCTTCTGACTGGAGATTCAAGACACACCTTGCAAACCTTCCAATCTACTTCGAGTATCAGGATAAGAAGATTGATACAACAGACGCTATCGAGGGCAAGTACCTTGATAACTACAAGAACATTTGGGATCTCTACATCAACAACGCTACATGCAAGCCAGCTGATTTAGCAGGTAAGACAGGCGATGATGCTGAGAACGAGTTCGCTGAAGGTAAGGCTGTATTCTTCCAGAATGGTTCATGGGAGTACAAGAACCTTACAGATAAGGGTATGACAGATGATGAGCTTGCAATGATTCCAATTTACATTGGCGCAGGCGATGAAGCTAACCAGGGTCTTTGCACAGGTACAGAGAACTACTGGTGTGTAAACTCAGAGGCTTCTGAGGAAGATATCCAGGCTACAATTGATTTCCTTACATGGATGGTTACATCTGACGCAGGTACAAAGATGCTTTCTGAGAACATTGGTGTAATTCCTTTCAAGAATGCAGCAGATACAAACAACCTCTTTGTTCTTAACGATAGAGCATACACAGAGGCTGGAAAGACTCCTGTTTCATGGAACTTTACAACAATGCCATCTGAGGAGTGGAAGAACGGTGTAGGTTCAGCTCTTACAGCTTATGCAGCAGGCACAGGATCATGGGATGATGTTGTAACAGCATTCGTTGATGGCTGGGCTTCAGAGTACGCAGCAGCAAATAACTAATCATTCTTTTGTAAATATAGGTGTTAATCGGGCTTTTTAGGAGGTTCGGTTCACATAAATGGAGAGTTTTTCTTCCCAAAATCATGAGCAATCATGAACAAAGTTGGAGGGCGAGGCCTAACGCCCTCCTATTCTCTGAAAAAATTAGGCTATAAAACTGTAGATTAATACTCAATAAAGGATATATTATGGAAAAAGCAATAAGAAAATACTGGCCAATTTTTGTGTTGCCAACGCTTGCAGCGTTTTGTGTTGGATTCTTATATCCATTCATTCAGGGCTTGTATTTATCATTTTGTAAATTTACAACAATTAAAAAGGCAACCTTCGTTGGATTCGGAAATTATGCGTATGCAGTTCAGGACGAGGCATTTTGGCATTCCTTCTGGTTCACAGCGCTTTTCACTGTAGTTTCTACAGTGCTAATAAATGTAATAGCATTTGCTATTGCCCTTGCACTTACAAACAAGATTAAAGGTTCAAACTTCTTCAGAACAGTATTCTTCATGCCAAACCTTATTGGCGGTATTGTTCTTGGATATATTTGGCAGATTCTTTTAAACTGTGTGCTTTCACTTATGGAAAAGCCACTTTTAGCACTTAATGCTACTTACGGATTTATTGGTCTTACAATCCTCATGTGCTGGCAGCAGATTGGTTACATGATGATTATTTATATCGCTGGTCTTCAGTCAATCCCTGATGATTATCTTGAGGCAGCAAAGATTGATGGTGCTACAACATCACAGATTCTTTTCAAGATTAAGATTCCAAATGTAATGCCATCTATTACAATTTGTTCATTCTTGACTATCACAAATGGCTTTAAGCTCTTTGATCAGAACTTGGCATTAACAGGCGGTGAGCCAGCTCATGCTTCTGAAATGTTAGCTTTGAATATTTACAATACCTTCTACAGCCGTACAGGCCCACAGTGGAAGGGTTATGGACAGGCTAAAGCGGTTATTTTCTGTATTATGGTAATTATAATCTCCATGATTCAGTTGAAGATTACTAAATCTAAGGAGGTTCAGCAGTAATGAAATCAAAAGAAAGAATTGCACGACTTGTTGTATTTTTAGTGTTGTGTGTACTTGCTGTATTTTGGGTTTATCCAGTATTTATGATTTTGATAAACTCCTTAAAGGGTGATACCTATATCAGCACAGATTCAGTTTTCCAACTTCCTAACGCAGCAAGCTTTATAGGCTTAACAAATTACGTTGATGCACTTTCATCTAAGGGATTTGCAGGAGCTTTTGGATACAGTTTATTTATTACAGTATCATCTGCAGTACTTATTTTACTTTGTACATCAATGTGTGCTTGGTACATTACAAGAGTTCACGGAATTCTCTCAAAAGTATGCTATGCTTTGTTTGTATTCTCGATGGTAGTACCATTTCAGATGCTTATGTTCACATTGGCATCAACAGCTGATAGATTAGACTTAGATACACCATTTAACATTTGTGTTATTTACCTTGGATTTGGTGCTGGTCTTGCAGTATTCATGTTCACAGGATTTATGAAGTCTATTCCACTTGAAATCGAAGAGGCAGCAATGATTGATGGATGTAATCCACTTCAGACCTTCTTCCAGATTGTGCTTCCAATATTGAAGCCAACACTTATCTCAGTAGCTATTTTGGAAACAATGTGGCTCTGGAACGATTACCTTCTTCCATATCTTGTACTTGATAGAAAGAAGTATATGACAGTTCCAATCTTGATCCAGTACTTCCGTGGAAGCTACGGACACGTAGAAATGGGTCCAATGATGGCATGTATTATGATGACAGTATTACCAATCATAATTATGTATATATGTTTACAGAAATACATTATTAAGGGTGTTATTGCGGGAGCTGTTAAAGGCTAAGCTATGGCAGTTCCTTCCCGCTGAACTTAGTAAACTATTTATAAGTAGGAGAAAAAAATTATGAAAAGAAGTAGTGGAATTTTACTCCCTATATCTTCGTTACCATCACCTTATGGAATTGGTACCTTTGGAAAAGCTGCATACGACTTTGCTGACTTTCTGAAGGCAGCAGGACAAAAATATTGGCAGGTTCTTCCACTTGGTCCTACAAGCTATGGAGATAGCCCATATCAAAGCTTCTCTACCTTTGCAGGAAACCCATATTTTATAGACCTTGATATGCTTATCGAGGAAGGGTTACTTACAAAGAAAGAAGTTGAGGCAGAAAATTGGGGAACTAATCCTCGCTATGTGGATTATGGTCAGATTTATGAAAGCCGTTTCAAGATTCTTGAGAAGGCAAAGGAAAGAGGCTACAAGGATTCTCTCGGTGAAATCTCGCTATTTAGAAAGCAGAACCCTTGGGTAGAAAACTATGCTTTATTCATGTCTATCAAGAAGCATTTCGGTCAGCTTAGCTGGCAGGAATGGCCTGATGAGGATATTCGTCTTCATCAGCCTAAGGCAGTTGAAAAATATACAAAGGACCTTGCCGAGGATATTGAGTTCTTCGTTTATATTCAGTATCTTTTCTTCAAGCAGTGGGCAAAGCTTAAAAAGTATATTAACAGCCTAGGTATAGACGTTATTGGAGATCTTCCAATTTATGTAGCACTTGATTCTTGCGATGTTTGGGCAGAGCCTGAGTTCTTCAGCTTGGATGAAGAAAACTATCCTGTAGTGGTAGCAGGTGTTCCACCAGATTATTTCAGTGAGGATGGACAGCTTTGGGGTAATCCATGCTACGATTGGACAGCTCTCAAAAAAGACAATTACCGTTGGTGGATTCGTCGTATCGAAGGTGCTGCTAAACTCTATGATGTGCTCAGAATTGATCACTTCAGAGGCTTTGATGAGTATTGGGCAGTTCCTGCTAAGGATACAACTGCAAAGAATGGTAAGTGGAGAAAGGGCCCAGGAATGGACTTGGTTGGACTTCTTGGCAAAACCTTCCCAAATATCGAAT
This sequence comes from Pseudobutyrivibrio sp. YE44, assembly GCF_900104335.1. GTDB lineage: Bacteria > Bacillota > Clostridia > Lachnospirales > Lachnospiraceae > Pseudobutyrivibrio. The sequence continues at coordinate 512,101 of NZ_FMXT01000002.1, read as the reverse complement.
TTATTGCTGAGGATTTAGGCGAGCCTTCTCCTACAGTAGTAAAGCTTTTAAATGATAGCGGATGGCCAGGCATGAAGGTGCTTGAATTTGCCTTCGATTCTGGTGAACCAAACAATTATCAGCCACATACCTATGATAAAAATTGTGTTTGCTATACTGGCACACATGACAACGCGACTATCATGGAATGGTATGAGGATGCTGATAAAAAAGATAAAGAATACGCTAGCAAATATCTTGGTATTTCAAAGTCTGAGGGCTTCAATTGGGGTATGATTCGTGGCGGTATGAGCTCAGTTTCTGTGTTGTTTGTGGCTCAGATGCAGGATTTCCTCGGACTTGGAAAATACAATCGTATAAACGTACCTGGTACTGACAGTGGCAATTGGCAGTGGCGTCTTCTTGCGAAAGAACAAACTCCAGAACTTGCTAAGAAGATCTTTGATATGTCTGTTATGTTTGACAGAACAAAGAAGCCACCAAAGCCTGTTAAACCAGCAAAGGCTGAAAAGCCTGAAAAGAAAAAGACTGACCCTAAAAAGTCAAATACAAAGACAGCGAAAAAGGGCAAAAAGTAGTATCTTTATCGGATTTTCTCCTTCAAAAGAGCCTGTGAAATACGGGCTCTTTTTTAGCGTCTAATTTTTGCCATAGGCTTTCAAGTGTGGTAAACTTATTCAGGATTTTCCTTTAAATGGGGGAATAGAATTGGAGGATATTTTCAAATGAAAAATAGATTATTAGCACTTGCCTTGGTTGGCGCCATGGCTCTTTCAATGGTAGCCTGTGGCAGCAAAGAGGATGACTCAGACAAAACTAGTGACCAGGCAAAAGCAGACTTACTTGCTCAGACTACACCAATTGAATACGATGTGGACGAGTATGTAACCCTTGGTCAGTACAAAGACCTTGAAGTAACTTTAGACGGAACTTATGAGTACACCGAGGAAGGATTTAAAGAATACATTCAAAAGAATTTAGAGAATGCTGCAATCTACGTTGAAGACAACAGCCAGAAAGAAGTTAAAGAAGATTCAATTGTTAATGTTGACTACGTTGGTTCACGGGATGGAGTAGCCTTTGATGGCGGCTCAGCAGAGGACCAGATGATTGATGTGGCTGGCAACTGTGCTGCTGGCGGTTCAGGCGGATATATCGAAGGCTTCACTGCAGGTCTTGCAGGACATTCTGTAGGTGAGGAAGTTGCCTACGAGGTAACCTTCCCAAAGGAGTACGGTAATGCAGATTTAGCAGGTCAGACAGTTACCTTCACTTTCCAGATTAACTACATCGCAAAGGCACTCTCTAGCAAGTCAGAATTAACAGATGATATTGTTAAGGAAAAGCTTGGCTATGATACTGTAGACGATTATGTTTCAGCTATGAAGACTCAGTTCGAAGCATCCCTTCAGAGCAATCTCGAGAGCGATACACAGACTGCAATCCTTAACGCAGTATTAAACAACAGCAAGGTATCTAAGGTTCCTGAGAAGCTCTTACAGGCTCGTGTCGACATGTACCTTCAGGTATATGACAAGCAGTACGAATCATACGGTACAACAGCCAAAGAATACCTTGAGGCTATGGGTCAGGATTACGATGAATACGTTAAGAACCTTAAGAAAAGCATCTCAGAGTCAACAGAAACTGAGCTTATCCTTGAGGCCATCGCAAAGAAGGAAGGCCTTGAAATTGATGAGGATGGCTACAAAGCCTTCATCGGAAACGTAATGTCCTCATCAGGCGCCACAGATGAAAACACCTTCTACCAGGTATACACTGTTGCAGGCTACACAGGCGAACGTTACTTCAAGCAAGCGTACCTCACCCAGAAAGCCCTCGACCTTTGCAAGGAATCCGCTAAGGTCAACGGAGCACCTGCAACCACCGAAAACGACGAAAAAACTGACGCCGAATAATGTTATTATTCGCTCAAATTTAATATTCAACTTTTCTATGGAGTCTGTCACAATCTGACAGGCTCCATAGAAAAAGGTGGATGAAGGAAATAAGCGAATAGTAACATTAAACGTACGCAAAGGGTTTATATTTTGGTCGGATTGTAGTATAATCAACTAACCTAGAGTTACTATGTGTTAGTAGCTATTTAAAGAAAAGGAGATTTTCATTATGGAACACATCAAAACATTAAATACTGCTAGATTACAGAATACTGTAAAAGAAGGCGGATGTGGCGAGTGCCAGACATCATGCCAGTCAGCTTGCAAGACTTCTTGCACAGTTGGTAACCAGAGCTGTGAGCACTCTAAGTAATTGCTTACGAACAATTAAGTAATATTTAACGTGAGACCGGTCCTCGCTTGGTTAAGTGGGGAACGGTCTATTGTGCGTTTATGAAAGGACATTTTTTAGTGATACATCAGTTTAAAAACAATGGTTACAACATTGTTATTGATATTAATAGCGGCGCTATTCACGTAGTGGATGACGTTACTTACGATTTCCTTTCTCTCTGGCAGGAGAAGGGTAGAGAAGAGGCCTTCACACAGATGAAGGAGAGCCACCCACAGGTTTCAGAGTCTGAGCTTACAGAGATTCAGTCTGAGATTGATCAGCTCATCACAGATGGAGCATTGTTTACAGAGGATAACTACGAGCCAAGGATTGTAGATTTTACTGCACGTCCTACAGTTGTAAAGGCTTTGTGTTTACATATCACACACGATTGCAATCTTGCTTGCAAGTATTGCTTCGCAGAAGAGGGAGAATATCACACAGGAAAGCGCGAGCTTATGACCTACGAGGTTGGTAAGCAAGCACTTGACTTCTTGGTTGCAAATTCTGGTAGCAGAAGAAACCTTGAGGTGGATTTCTTCGGCGGTGAGCCACTTATGAACTGGCAGGTAGTTAAGGATTTAGTTGCCTATGGCCGCTCCATCGAAAAGGAACACAACAAGAACTTCAGATTTACTCTCACTACAAACGGTGTATTGTTGAATGACGAGATTCAGGAGTTTGCCAATAAAGAAATGGCAAATGTAGTGCTTAGCTGTGATGGCCGTCCAGAGATTCATAATCTCATGCGTCCATTTAAGAAGGGTGCTGGCAGCTACGAAATCGTTATGCCAAAGTTCAAAAAGCTTGCAGATTCTAGAAATCAGGATAAGTACTACATCCGTGGCACCTTCACAAGAAACAACCTTGATTTCTCAAAGGATGTTATCCACCTTGCAAACGAGGGCTTCAAGCAGATTTCTGTTGAGCCTGTAGTTGCTCAGGAGACAGATGATTACGCTATCCGCGAAGAGGATTTACCAAAGCTCTTTAAGGAATATGACGACTTGGCAGCAGAGATGATGCGTCGTCAGGGCACAGATGAGGACTTCAACTTCTTCCACTTTATGATTGATTTGGAAGGTGGCCCATGTGTTTACAAGCGTCTTTCAGGCTGTGGCTCTGGTACAGAGTATATGGCTGTTACTCCTACTGGAGAGCTTTATCCATGTCACCAGTTTGTTGGAAATACAGACTTCTGTCTTGGTGATGTGTTTAATGGCGTTCAGAAGAAGGAAGTTGTCAATGAGTTCAAGCATTGCAACGTATACGCTAAAGAAGAGTGTAAGAACTGTTTTGCAAGATTCTACTGCAGCGGTGGTTGCGCAGCTAATGCCTTTAATTTCACAGGAAGCATCCTTGGAAATTATCATGTAGGCTGCGAGCTTCAGAAGAAGAGAATCGAATGTGCAATTGCACTTAAGGTTCACAAATCAGAAATTGAATCAAAAGAGGCTTAGCTTCTTTGAACTGCATATGCAGTTATAAATAAACGATAGGAGAATAAATAATGAAACGTTTAAAAAAAGGACAGGGGATTGCCTGGCTCGTTGCATTTGTTTTAATCCTCGGATTACTTGGTTATTATGCAGCAATGGTACTTACAGGCACAATTAAGAAAAATGATGACAGCCTCAAGCTTGGTCTTGATCTTGATGGTGGTGTCAGCATTACATACGAGGCGGTTGGAAAGAACCCTACTGATGAGCAGATGGCTGATACAATCTTAAAGCTCCAGCAGCGTATTGAAAACGACCTCGGTGAGGAGAGCTCAACTACAGAAGCAAACGTTTATCGTGTAGGTGATAAGCGAATTACAGTTGAGATTCCTGGCGTTTCTGATGCAAATGCATTATTGGAGGAGTTAGGTACTCCTGGTACACTTTACTTCATCGCCCAGCGTGATGCAGATGGCAATGAAAACTACAGCTACGGTAATAACGGATATGCACTTAACTATGATATCCAGACACTTATCGACAATGGTTCAGTTATTGCTACTGGTACAAATGTAAAGAGCTCACAGGCTGGTAGCCAGTCAAACAAGACTACAAACGCTACAGAATATGTAGTTCAGCTTACATTTGATGACGAAGGTACAAAGGCTTTCGCAGATGCAACAACAAAGGCAGTTGCTTCAGGCGAGACAATTGGTATTTATTATGATGGCAAGTTCGTTTCTGTTCCACGAGTTAACCAGGCTATCACAACTGGTAACTGTGTAATCGAAGGAATGGAAGACTTTGATGCAGCTGAGAAGCTTGCTTCTTATATCCGTATCGGTGGACTTGATATCGAGCTTCAGGAGTTAGAGTCACAGGTTGTTGGTGCTCAGCTCGGTTCTGATGCTCTTCGTACATCACTTATTGCAGCAGGCGTTGGTCTTGCACTTGTAATGGTATTCCTTATTGCAATGTACTATGTGCCAGGTGTTGTTGCTTCACTTGCACTTGCACTTTACACAACAATGCTTATTGGAATCCTTAAGGCTTTCGATATCACACTTACACTTCCTGGTATCGCAGGTATGATTCTTTCAATTGGTATGGCTGTAGATGCTAACGTTATTGTATTTGCTCGTATTCGTGAGGAAATCAAGAACGGTCGTCCAGTTATTTCTGCTATTGAGACAGGTTTCTCTAAGGCGCTTTCAGCTATCCTTGATGGAAATATCACAACACTTATTGCAGCAGCAGTTCTTGGTTTACTTGGTTCAGGTACAGTAAAGGGCTTTGCTATCACACTTGCACTTGGTGTTGTTTTATCAATGTTTACAGCACTTGTTATTACACGTATCCTTATGAATTCCTTCTATGCACTTGGTGTTAGAAATGCAAAGGCATACGGCAAGGCAAAGGAGCCAACAAACTTCGATTTCGTTGGCAAGAAGGCAATCTTCATGGCTGTTTCAGTTGCAATTATTGCAGCAGGCTTTATTACAATGGGTGTATTCACTGCAAAGACAGGCAAGGGCCTCAACTTCTCACTTGAGTTCCTCGGTGGTACATCTACAACAGTTGATTTCAACGAATCATATTCACTTTCAGATTTAGATGCAAAGGTTGTTCCTGAAATCGCAAAGGCTCTTGATATTAGTAAAGGTAGCGTCCAAACAACAACAGTTGATGGAAGCAATCAGGCAATCTTCAAGACACGTACACTTACACTTGAAGAGAGAACAACTCTTAACGAGATGCTTGAGAACACCTTCAAGGTAAAGGAAGAATCAATTACATCACAGAGTATCGGTTCTACAATCTCAGGAGAGATGCGTAGCCAGTCTACAATCGCAGTTTTAGTTGCAGTACTTTGCATGCTCGTTTATATTTGGTTCAGATTCAAGGACATCAGATTTGCTTCATCAGCAATCATTGCTCTTGTACACGACGTTCTTATCGTACTTGCACTTTATGCATTTGCTAGAATCTCTGTTGGTTCAGCATTTATCGCATGTATGCTTACAGTTATCGGTTACTCAGTCAACGATACAATCGTTGTATTTGACCGTATCCGTGAAAACCACAAGGCTCTCAGAACTGAGACACCAGAGTCTCTTAAGGAGCTTTGTAACGAGTCACTTTCACAGACTCTTTCACGTTCTATTTCTACATCAATTACAACAGCAATCACAGTACTTATGCTTCTCATCTTAGGCGTTTCTGCAATTAGAGAGTTCGCATTACCACTTCTTGCTGGTGTTGTTGCTGGTACATATTCATCAATCTTCATTGCTACACAGCTTTGGTACATTATGAAGGTTAAGTTTGCTAATAAGTAATTAGATTAGGAGAAAAAACATGATAGACATTAAGTTTTTACGTGAGAATCCAGAAGCAGTAAAAGAAAACATTAAGAAAAAATTTCAGGAGCACAAGCTTGGTCTTGTAGACGAGGTTATTGAGCTTGATGACAAGAGACGTGCAGCACAGCAGGAAGCTGACGATCTTCGTGCTCAGATGAATAAGGCATCAAAGGAAATTGGTGCTCTTATGGGTCAGGGCAAGAAGGAGGAGGCTGAGAAGGCTAAGGCTGAGGTTGCTGAGCTTAAGCAGCGCATCAAGGATTTAGAGCCAGTTGAGAAGGAACTTGCTGATAAGGTTGAGGAAATCATGATGAAGATTCCAAACATTATCGACCCTTCAGTACCAATTGGTCCAGATGATTCTTGCAACGTTGAAATCGAAAAGTTCGGTGAGCCAGTGGTTCCTGATTTCGAGATTCCATATCACACAGATATCATGGAAAGATTCAACGGTATCGACTTAGATGCAGCTGGTAAGGTTGCAGGTAATGGTTTCTATTATCTTATGGGAGATATTGCACGTCTTCACTCAGCAGTTATCTCATATGCTCGTGATTTCATGATTGATAGAGGCTTTACATATTGCATTCCTCCTTTCATGATTCGTTCAAACGTAGTTACTGGTGTTATGTCATTCGAAGAAATGGATGCCATGATGTACAAAATTGAGGGTGAAGACCTTTACCTTATCGGTACATCAGAGCACTCTATGATTGGTAAATTCATTGATACACTCAACGACGAAGCTAATCTTCCATACACACTTACAAGCTACAGCCCTTGCTTCCGTAAGGAAAAGGGTGCTCACGGCATCGAGGAACGTGGTGTTTACCGTATTCACCAGTTCGAGAAGCAGGAAATGATTGTTGTTTGTAAGCCAGAGGAATCAAAGAAGTACTACGATGTTCTTTGGAACAACACAGTTGATTTATTCAGAAGCCTTGATATTCCTGTTCGTACACTTGAGTGCTGTTCAGGAGATCTTGCAGATCTTAAGGTTAAGTCATGCGACGTTGAGGCATGGTCACCACGTCAGAAGAAATACTTCGAGGTTGGTAGCTGTTCAAACCTTGGTGATGCACAGGCACGTCGTCTTAAGATTCGTGTTAAGGCTGAGGATGGAAGCAAGTATTTCGCTCACACACTTAACAACACAGTTGTTGCTCCACCACGTATGCTTATTGCATTCCTTGAGAACAACTTACGTGCAGACGGAAGCGTAGCTATCCCAGAAGCACTTCGTCCATACATGGGTGGAAAGGACGTCCTCGTTCCCGTAAAATAAAATTTTAATTGACAAAATATAATCCGTCGGCTTAAAATTGCTTTTCGAAAGAGTAGTACAAAACCATGTTTACTCGTGAGAAGTAATTCATAGATGAGCTGGTAGATAACAAGCTCTTAGGGCTCTCAAGCGAATCGTGTTAGATGAGCGGAGAGCCCTAAGGCTTGTAATCGTAACCAGCGGATTAGCGGATTTGGGGTTTGGTTTTTACAAGGTAGTTTATTGTAAGAATTTAGAAAAGAGAATTTTATGTCAATTCAAAGTAGAGAAGATATTAGAAATATCGCAATTATCGCACACGTAGATCATGGTAAAACAACACTTGTTGACGAGCTTTTAAAGCAGTCAGGTGTATTCCGTGAGAACCAGGAAGTAGCAGAGCGTGTTATGGATTCAAATGATATCGAGCGTGAGCGTGGTATCACAATCCTTTCAAAGAACACAGCTGTATACTATAAGGATACAAAGATTAACATCATCGACACACCAGGTCATGCTGATTTCGGTGGCGAGGTTGAGCGTGTACTTAAGATGGTAAATGGTGTAGTTCTTGTTGTAGATGCTTTCGAAGGCGCTATGCCACAGACAAAGTTCGTTCTTATGAAGGCTCTTGATCTTGATTTACCAGTTATCGTTTGTATCAACAAGATTGATAGACCAGAGGCTCGTCCAGACGAAGTTATCGACGAGGTTCTTGAACTTTTCATGGACCTTGATGCTTCAGATGAGCAGCTTGATTGTCCATTTATTTATGCTTCAGCTAAGGAAGGTTTCGCTATCAGAAGCCTTGATGAAGAGCACAAGGATATGACAGCACTCTTCGAGACAATCGTAGATTATATTCCAGCACCAAAGGGTGACCCAGAGGCACCTACACAGGTACTTATCTCTACAATCGATTACAACGAGTACGTTGGACGTATCGGTATTGGTAAGGTAGAGAATGGTTCTATCAAAGTTAACCAGGATGCCATCGTTGTTAATGCTCACGATGAGTCAAAGAACAACAAGGTTCGTATTTCAAAGCTTTTTGAGTACGATGGCCTTAACAAGGTAGATGTTGATGAAGCAAATATCGGTTCAATCGTAGCGATTTCTGGTATTTCAGATATCCACATTGGAGATACAATTTGTGCAGTTGACGCACCAAATCCAATTCCTTTCCAGAAGATTTCTGAGCCTACTATTTCAATGAACTTCATTGTAAATGATAGCCCACTTGCTGGTCAGGAAGGTAAGTATGTTACATCACGCCACATCCGTGAGCGTCTTATGAAGGAGCTTAACACAGACGTTTCTCTTCGTGTAGAGGATACAGATTCACCAGATTCCCTTAAGGTTTCAGGTCGTGGTGAGCTTCACCTTTCAGTTCTTATTGAGAACATGCGTCGTGAAGGCTTTGAATTTGCTGTATCAAAGGCAGAGGTTCTCTACAAAGAGGATGAAAAGGGTCATAAGCTTGAGCCAATGGAGCGTGCTTATGTTGATGTTCCAGACGAATTTACAGGAGCAGTTATAGAGAAGCTTTCTCAGAGAAAGGGCGAGCTTCAGAATATGACACCTATTACAGGTGGGTATACACGTATCGAGTTCAAGATTCCTTCACGTGGTCTCATTGGTTACCGTGGCGAGTTTATGACAGATACAAAGGGAAATGGTATAATTAATACAATTTTTGACGGATACGAAATCTACAAGGGCGATATTGCATATCGTAAGCTTGGTAGTCTTATTGCCTTCGAGACAGGTGAGTCTGTTACTTACGGACTCTTCTCAGCTCAGGACCGTGGTACACTTTTCATTGGACCAGGCGAGAAGGTATACTCAGGAATGGTTATCGGACAGAGCTCACGTGCAGAGGATATCGAGCTTAACGTATGTAAGAAGAAGCATCTTACAAATACTCGTTCATCTTCAGCTGATGAGGCACTTACTCTTGTTCCACCTAGAGTTCTCAGCCTTGAGCAGGCATTAGATTTCATAGATGTTGATGAGTTGTTAGAGGTTACACCAGAGTCTCTTCGTATCAGAAAGAGAATTCTTGACCCAACTCTTCGTAAGAGAGCAAGTTTTAAGAAATAATTGCAGATGATGTTTAAGAAATATGCCAGAGAAGTAGCTTCTCTGGCCATTTCTGCAGTATGAGGGTAAGTTATGGAAGGTTTGTTTAATCATGTTATTGACGGTGAAACATATTTAGGTTTCATTACTACAATCACGTTGTTGATGTTTATTGTTATAATGCGATCCTTTAACAGGAGATTGCGTAACAAGTTTACTGCTGTTGCAGTGGCAATGTTAATTGCTCTTACCGCTGGTGCCCTGGATACCCACTTTGGTTATGTAGGATGTTGCACCAACATTAGATATTTATTTAAAATTGTAAAATACATCTGCGAAGGCTATATGGAATTGACAGTAGTTCAAATTGTTGGTCACGATTATAGAAAGAGCAGATTGAAGATATTATGGACGCCATTTATTCTTATTTCCATTGTTATAGCAAGTGCGCCATTTAGTCCAGCTGTTTTCTCCTTTGGACCAAAGGGTGAATTTATCAGAGGCCCTGTTGGATATATAGTTTTTGTACAGGCTGGAATATATACATTGATGGCCTTAGCAGTATGCGCTAAGAAATGGTTTAATGGTTATCAAAGAGATGCCCTTATTATTTTGTTTATGCTGGCGGTAGTTAGCATGGGTGTATTCTTGGAAGAGGCATTAATATACGACAATTGTACACTTACTTCTAGCAGTATCGGAGTACTGTTTGTGTATGTATATATGTACGCAGAGCGTTACAATGTGGATTCCGTGTCAGGCTGTTACAAGCGACGATGCTTTTATTCAGATGCAGCCAAATATGCCAAAACAAATATGGCTGTTATTTCCATGGATTTAAATGACTTGAAGCTTATTAACGACAATTTCGGTCACAAGGCTGGAGACATTGCTTTGCTCACCCTTGCTGAGGTATGCCGAAGTGTTAAAGATAACAGATTCATTTTATATCGTACTGGTGGTGACGAGTTTATGATGCTTGGTATCAAAGCATCAAAGGAAGAAGCAGAGCAGCTTATTTCTGACACCAAGCAGAAACTTTCAGAAACACCTTACTCATGCTCTTTTGGTTTACATATGTACAAGCCTGGAGATGATTTTGACGAGGTGGTAGTTCAGGCTGACAAGGCCATGTACGATGACAAGAGTCTATACAAGCAAAGCCGTACAAAACGTTCTCATGCCAGAACAGAACAATATGATGAAAAGTCTCAAAGCTTTAACAATGATATAAAATTCAAAAACTAGATTTACTTTTTCTACAAAATAAACACAAGGAGATATTATTATGACAAGAGTAGTAATGCACGGATGTAACGGACACATGGGACAGGTAATCACTGATATTTGCAAAAGCGACAGCGAGGTTTCTATTGTTGCTGGTGTAGATAAGTACAAGGGAATCACAAATGATTATCCAGTATTCGATAGTCTTGCAGAGGTAAATGTTCCTTATGATGTTGTAATTGATTTTTCAAATGCAGCAGCAGTTGATGGCATGCTTGATGAATGTGTTTCAAGCAATCATCCAGTGGTTCTTTGCACTACTGGTCTTGATCAGGATATGTTAAAGCATGTTGATGAGGCTAGCAAGAAGGTTGCTATCCTTCGTTCTGCAAACATGTCTCTTGGTATCAACACTTTATTTGATTTATGCAAGAAGGCTACTCAGATTTTTGCTGAGGCTGGCTATGACATCGAAATCGTAGAGAAGCATCACAATCAGAAGTTGGATGCACCAAGCGGAACAGCCCTTGCTCTTGCAGATGCATGTAATGAAGCTCTTGATGAAAAGTATGATTATTGTTATGGTAGAGCTGAGAGACGAGAGAAGAGACCAAAGAACGAAATTGGAATCTCTGCAGTAAGAGGTGGCAATATCGTTGGTGAGCATGAGGTTATATTTGCTGGTCTTGATGAGGTTATTACAATTAAGCACACTGCATACTCAAAGAGCGTTTTTGCTAAGGGTGCAGTCGAGGCTGCAAAATTCCTTGCTGGAAAGCCAGCTGGAATCTACGATATGAAGCAGGTAATAGCAGAAAAATAAATAATGACTTCTTGTGGTCTTATTAAGGCTAGGCCCATTAGAAGTATATAAAATATCTTTTCAAGGGAGAAGGATCCGCTATATGCGGGGGATGAGGTATATATGTATATTCAGCTTAATTCTCAGGTAATATGTTATGAAAAGACCGGCGAGGGATCGCCGGTTATTCTTATACATGGAAATTGTGAGGATCATCACATTTTTGATGAACTGGTGGAGGTTATGAGTGAGACTCATACTGTGTACGCTATGGACACAAGAGGCCACGGAGAAAGTGCCACACCAAAGGAATACCATTATGAGGACATGGCATCAGATGTTATTAATTTGATTAACGCTCTGGAGATAGAAAAGCCATATCTCGTAGGTTATTCAGATGGTGGAATAATTGCGCTTATGGTTGCTATGAGGGAATCTAAGCTACTTTCTGGAATAGTATGCTGCGGGGCAAACCTTTCGCCTTCAGGTTTTCATCTTAGAGCAATACATGAAATAAAAAAATCCTTCAAAAAAAATAATGATCCAAGAGTTAAGTTAATGCTATTAGAACCCGATATAAAAGAAAGAGACCTTTCTGCAATATCAGTACCTGCCCTAATAATGGCAGGGTCTAATGATTGTATTAAAGAAAGGGAAACAAAAAGGATTGTAGAGAGCATAGCGGACGCAAAATTAGAAATTGTGGCTAATGCTACACACTCTGATTATGTTGTGCACAATGCTCAGTTATATGACAGAATTAAAATGTTTATTGACTAGTTTTCGTAATAAATATTCTTGACCAAATTGTGAACAGGATGTAGAATAGTTACAAATGCGGCTTTGGATTTAAAAGCGGCAATAAAATATAACGCAACTATTAATTGTTTGGTTTCATTGGAAAAGAAAGAGCTATGAAAGCAACAAATACATTTGAAAAACTTCAAATTTGGCTAAACCGTCTAATGGTTATAGCATGCAGTCTTATATTGCTTTTGTGCTATTTCAACACCAAGGTAGATAGAAAGGATGCTTCCTATACCCAGCAGATTCAACCATACTCAACAGCTGTGTTGTCTAATGGTGTTAGGGAATATTATTTTGACCTTACAGATTTAGACTATAGATATACGGCTATAATGTTCTATACCTCCCATCAGGATGTTCAGGTATACAATTCCGGCAGATTAATTTACAGTTACGATAAGGATGGTGGTATTTGGGGTTCAACACCAGGTTCCAACATCAATATCGTGGAAGTAAACGAAAAGATGCTGAAGGTTGCTGTAAAGCTTACCCCTATTTATGACGAGGTAAAGGACCAAGAAATAAAGTTTTATGTAGGATCAGCATATCAGATGTATGATGAGGTTTTAGCTGATTCTATGCCAAGATTCATATCTAGTTTATTGATTATTATCTTTAGTGGTATCTTGTTTGTTTACTATGCAGCTATGCATAAAAAACAAGGACTAAATAAAGATTTGTTATACCTAGCGTATTTCGCATTATGTATCGGTATATGGACAGCCAGCGAGACTGACGCTGCAGTTCTTATTTTTAACAATAGAGTTTTTGATGCGGTAATACCTTATGTATGCTTAATGTTGGTGGTACCACCATTTATCCTATTCTTTGATTCTTACTTGGAAATTAACAGCAAAATACTTAAACCGATAGTTTTGTCTATTTCGATGGTTGAAACTATAGGTTGCTGTGTTCTTCATCTTGCAAAAATAGCAGAGTTCAGACAGACCTTACCTTGTATACAGCTTATGCTATTAGTGGCAGCCTTTTATATGGTAGGTGGCGTATTCCTTCTTGTCTTTAGGAGACGTTTCTCCAGAAGGCTTAGAATATGTGGAATAGGACTTTTACTTTTTATGATTTCAATTATTGGAGATATCTTCAATTATTATAAAGGGGTTGGAGATTCCGATAGATTGGGTCGCTATCTGTTCCTTGTATTCATTATCATGCTGGCCTCAGATTTGATTAAGAGTGCTTACGAAATGATTGAGAAGGGCAGACGTGCTAAGCAGCTTGAGATATTTGCCCTCACCGATACCATGACTGGCTTATTCAACAGAAATGCTTTTGAAAGCCAGGCCCAGGCTGAAAAGAGTCTCGAGGGTGTAACAGTTGTTGTGGCTGATGCCAACGGGCTAAAGGCTTGCAACGACACCTACGGTCACGAAGCAGGTGATGAATATATCACTATCGTAGCTGACACCTTCGGCAAGGTATTTGGAAAATATGGCAACTGCTATCGTACAGGTGGAGACGAGTTCTGCTGTATTATTCCACCATCACACCATGCTGATATGGAAAGACTTAAAAAGATTTTCCTCACAAAAATTTACACAGCAAATCTTGAGGGTAATCACAAATACGATATCGGAGTAGCAATCGGATACGCAGTTTATGATGCCACCCTCGACGAGGACTTCCGTGCAATCGTTAAGCGTGCCGACGCTAGCATGTACGAAAATAAAAAAAAAAAGCAAGAAACTCGGATGACCTAAAAGAGTAAACACAACCCACAAAGGAGCCATGGCCCAGCGCCAGGCTCCTTTTTTTACTGTATATCCCAAACTGCCCCCCTCTCACCTGCTCCGCCAGCTACCCGCCCGCCACGGCCGCCCGCTGGGGGTTTTGGTATGATTGACTATGAATTTTGCATTTTCTTAATGCTACAAACGAGCTTTTAGTACGTGTCTTTTAATTGGTGTTGCACTTTTGAAGCTACTGTATGTATAGCACAGACACTTGTAGCTTAAAACAATGCTCCCCACCAGGAGGTATAACTATCAGCTGCTTCCATACTCCATTTGCTAAGTAGAATTAAAAAAGCAGGTTTTGAATGTATAGTCACCGTGGCACATTCAACATCGTGTTTCAAGTGACCACTGCAGCCGCCATCCTAGCGGCTGCTGCCTATACATACAAAACCTGCTTTTTATTCTACTAAGCGCATTACAAATTCCAGCAACTGATAGTTATACCTCCTGATGGGGAGCATTACATAAAATAGTGTGTGTCTGTGCTATACATACTGTAGCGATAAAAGTGCAATGAATTTAAAAGACACGTACAATAAAAAAAGCGCAGTGTAGCATTTAGAAAATACAAATTCTTAGGCTGTACCAAGAACCCCCAGTGGGCGGCCGTGGCGGAGCAGGTGAGAGGGGGGCAGTTGGTGAAGAGGAATGAAAAAGAAGCCTGGTGCTGGGCCATGGCTCCTTTGTAGGTTGTGTTAGAAACTGAGTTGGTTCATCCAGTCGACGAGTTCGGCTAGGCCTTCTTCGGTGAATGGGGCCAGGCGTGACTGCTTTTGGTCGTCGGGAGTGTTGTCGGAACTGTAAGGGCCAGGCCAGATGGTGGCTTTGAACTGGTCTTCTTCGGAATCTTCCTCGCGAAAGCGTTCGATTTTGTAGCATTTTGGCCCGTCACTGCCTGTGAAGGAGGCAGCTTTTTTATAATAGCCGAGGGATAAAAGTCTTCCTCTGTCAATCATAGATGGTTCTCCTTTGTGTTTGAATTTATATTGGTTATTAACAACTGTGGTCTAGCAAGCCACGGCCAGTTAATATATAATATTAAATATATAGTGACCTAATCATTATACAACAAATGGGGGGAGGATGTATCATATGAACAAAGGACGACTATTCAGAATTGTATGTGGCTTCATGATGGCTTTTATAGTTGGCATTTTGGTTGTATTGTTTGTAAGCGATGATGATGCATCAGCAGAAGTTTCGGTAGATTTGGATAAGCCATATTCCGATACGGAGAATTGGATGGCTAGTATCGGCGATGATAAATATATTTCGGAGATTACTATTCCAGGCACACATAATACTTGTGCTAGAAATGTGGTGCTTGGATATTCCATGAGATGCCAGAAGACAGATGTTTATGAGCAGCTGAAGAATGGTTATCGCTATTTAGATTTTAGAATTGCTCTAAATGAAGGGGAAGATGGAGATTCCATCAAATTAGTTCACAAGTTTGCAAGCTGTCACGAGACAGGAAGTGTTTTTTCAGATTATCTATATTTTGATGATGTTATTTCTGATTTGTATACATTCTTGCAGAAACATCCACAGGAAACAATTATTCTAAATATTAAGATTGAGGATGATGATCATTCTGTAGCCGATATCCAGGAGCTTTTGCTTCAGGAGGTTAAGTCAAACAAGGACTATTGGTATACAGAAAATGAGCTACCAACCTTGGGCGAGGTTCGTGGACGAATTGTTTTGGCAACCAGATTCGAGGATGCAGCGGCCTCAGGTACTACTGGCCTCAACATGATATGGAATGAGCAGGATAACACTATTCCTGCAGATTTGCCATACGAGCTTTATGTCAGTGATGATTTCAGATTCTGGGTTCAGGATAGATATAAATATTCTGTAGAGGATAAATATCAGGCAATAGTTGATGGTCTTGAGAATTGTGAAGTGGATGAGAAAACCTTGTTCTTAAACTTTGTTAGCACTAGCGGCGATGGAAAGATTGGACATCCATATGGCTATGCTAAGACTCTTAACAATCTTTTGATGGAATACCCATTAAAGAGTGAGACTTGCTACGGCACTATAATCGTTGACTTTGGTACTGCAAATTTAGCAAGACACATTTACTATTCAAATTTTTAACGGAGGATAAGCAATATGGAAAATATTCGTGAAGAGGGAGAGATTAATCCAATTCTCCTTGAGTTTTTAGATACAGATTCTTTTGAGGATAAGTACAAGATTCTTGTGGCAACACCTATTATGGATTTTGATAATCTCTTAATTGATAATATGGCATCTTCAATCGATGTTGTCATTGAAGATGGTGATATTGAAGACCGTGTTCAGGATTTAAAAAACTGTGTAAGAACACGTTCTAAATATGAGACAATGCGGTTTAGACGATAATGTGAAAAATCTAAGGAGATTTTGCGAAACCTAACAAAATTTGTTTCAGGCATTATAAAATTGTAAGTAATTACAATGTTGGTATTTTTTATAAGGAGAAGTGCCATGTCTGGAGCAAAAACAAAGAAAACAGCAAAAATTAAAAACAAATTACTAGTTTTAATTTTACCTGTAGTTATTGTTCTGGTGCTAGCTTTGGTTGTTATTGCTGGCTGGATATCTAGGAAAAGTATGACCGAAATGGCAACAGAACAGCTCAATTCTTCTATATCCAACCAGGGGGATAATATCGAGGCTTGGTTGAATAAAAATCTTGAGAACTTCTCTTCTCTTAAAAAGGTAATAGAAAAAGGACATCCGGATGATGAAGAGCTGCAGAACATGTTAGACACCTTCTACGGCTACAATTCAAATTGTCCGAATGGAATTTATATTGCCTACGATTCCGGAAAAGTGGTTAAGGCCCATCAGTCTGATAAGGTGGTTTCAAATGCCAAGGATGAATCATGGTATCAACAGGGTCTTACAAGAATTAATATGAATTATGGAGGTGCCTATATTGATGCAGATGGCAACTCTGTAATTAGTGCGTCCGGAATTTTAAATGATGGAGAACCTGGTATTAAGATTGTTGCTGCAGACTTAACCTTGGACCAGATTGCAATCATTGTAAACTCTGGTGTAAAAATGGACCAGGCTGCTTCCTTCCTTATTGATAGCTTTGATAACAAGATTCTTGCCCATCGCGATTCCACAAGACTTAATACAACTTTGACGGATACTGATTCTAATAAGTTGATGGCTGGTATAGCAAAGAAGATGGCCGAGAAGGACTATACCACATCAGAAATCGAAGGATATCAGGTAGCCTTTAGAAATATTGCAGGTACAGAGTGGTATCTTGTTTCTTATATTAGTAATGACATAATTCTTAGCGACGCGTATAAACTGACTAATATTTTGGTATTTGTTGGTTTGACAGCAATTATCCTTATTGTACTTATCATTAATATAGTTGTAGCAAAGGTTATTGCACCTCTTGGACGTATTACCAAGAATATTACTGATATGTCTGCAGGTGACTTTACAATTAAGGTTACCCAGGAGAGCAATGATGAGATTGGTCTTATGGGAAGTAAGGTTTCCGAATTCGTTCAGTCTATGAGAAGCATGCTTTCATCAATTAATGAGGAATCCGAGAGGCTTAAGGAACAGTCTGATAATTCAGATAGAGTTTCAAAGGATATGTTTGATGCATCTCGTACTCAATCAGAAGCGATGCAAAATCTTAACACCACAGTAGACCAGCTTGCAATTGCAGTCAACGAGATTGCTGAGAATGCAACCACTCTTGCAATGGTAGTGGCTGATACACGAGAAAATTCTATTCAGGCCAATGAGAGCATGAAGGAGACTGTTGAAATCAGTAAGCGTGGTCGAGCTGATATGGAACAGCTTTCACATGCTATGGAAGGTATTAAGACAAGTAATGACCAGTTGGTAGATTCAATTAATGATGTTGGTAAGGCCTCAGAAGAAATCACAAAGATAGTAGGACTTATTGCTGAGATTGCAGATGAGACCAATCTGTTGTCACTTAATGCGTCAATTGAAGCAGCTAGAGCTGGAGAGGCAGGAAAGGGCTTCGCAGTTGTTGCAAGTGAAATTGGAAAGTTGGCACAGAACTCAGCCCAGAGTGCAGAAAACATTGCCAAGCTCATTGATGATGTTAGAAAGGCGATTGAGAGTGTTGTTTCACAGGCAGAGACAAGTGCTCAAGAGATTGAGGCCAACACAGATTTGATTCATACAGCAGTTGGAACCTTCGATCAAATCTATCAGAACATTCAGCAGTCAAATGAGTTGATTGATTTAATGATTGCAGACGTTCAAAAGGTTGATGATGTTGCTGGAAATGTAGCTGCTATTTCCGAGGAACAGGCTGCTAGTGCAGATGAAATCCTTGAAACAAGTAGAAACATGGTAGAGCAGGCAAACAACATAACTCAAAGCAGTCAGGATGTTGCAGACAATTCTCATGAACTGGCTAACACTTCCCAAAAGCTAACCGGTTATGTTCAGCAGTTTAAGATTGATGGAGAGGAGGTAGATGATTATGAAAAATAATCGTGGTATTAGAACGTTATCAGTACTCCTTCTATCTATTATCCTTGTTGTGGGGGTTATGCTTACAGGTTGTGGCTCATCCTCTGGAGGTTCATCTGGTGGAGGAGGCGGCGTTAAGGTTTTTTATTCAGGCCCACCTTCAGATACCTTTAAGCAACTGTTGATGGATAATCTTCAAGCAGCTGCCGGTACAGAGGGTATCACTCTTGATATGGGAGATCCTTGCGAGAGTGTAAATGCTCAGGTTGAACAGATTACAAATGCTGCGTCTGCTGGCTATGATGCTATTATCTGCCTGCCAGTAGATAGATCTACAGCTTTACAGCTGGAGGTATGTGCAGGAGATTTACCTATAGTATATGTAAATGCGTGTCCTGATGAGCAGTTTTTAAAAGAGAATCAGTATGTTGCAGTAAGTAGTTACGAAATGAATGCAGGTGAATATCAGGCTGAGTATGTATGGAATAAGCTTGGCAAACCAAGCAGTATGAATATAGTCATCCTTCGTGGAGAGCTTACCCATAATGCAGCAGTGGCTCGATCCGTTTCTGTAAAGAATTGGCTGAGAGAAAATGGTGTTACTGTAAATGTTGTATTTGATGATACTGCAAACTGGTCCGTGGATGAGGCGGTTGAAGTAATCGATATTTTCAGAAAGACTAATCAGTCATTTGATGCAGTTTTCTGCAACAACGATGATATGGCTATAGGCGCATGTAAGGCTTTAAAGGCTGCAGGTTATGATCTTACCAAGGTTCCTGTTGTGGGCGTAGATGCTACTGCAGCAGGTTTACAGTCAATCCTTGATGGCGATATGCAGTTTACTGTATATCAGTCAGCAAAGGGACAGGGCGAAAAGGCGGTACAAGTTGCAAAGGCGTTGGTAACAAAAGGTTCCACAGAAGGAATAGAAGGTCTCTCTGAAGATGGCCTATATGTATGGGTACCATTTGAAAAAGTTGATGCCAGCAACGCTAAACAATATCAATAAAAAATATACGCATATTCAGGCTGTTTGGGGCCTAAGCCACTGACAGCCTGAAATTTTTGTGCCAATTGGTTGAAAATTCTTGAAAAATGTATTATTATCACTATCGTTGGTTTTATTATGTGTGTTATTAGGAGGAAAATATGAAAAGGATAACACTTTTAGCTGCTGTTGTAGTAATGGCAGGATCACTTTTTACAGCATGTGGGGGTAGCAAGGGTAAGCAGCCACAGTACACTGCAGAGCTTAACGAAGTATTTACTTGTGGTGCATACAAAGGAGATATCCTTGTTTTAAATCTTGATGCTACTAACAATTCAGAGGATTACCTTGATGACTACTCAGTTTCTTACAATGTAGTAGCTACAATCGATGGTAAGGCTCTTAGCACATCTTATGTATCTGATGAGAATCCATTTGCAATTGCATCTGGTACAAAGATCGCTCCAGATGAGACAAAGACTGTACAGTCTGCTTTCGAGCTTGAGGGTGTTGATTATACAGATGATTCTGAGCTTAAGATTGTTGTTACTTCACATACAATCAAGGATTACAAGCAGGTTTCTGTATTAGAAGAGACAAAGAAGATGGGCGAAATCGAGCGTAAGACTTCTGAGTCAGAGTTCGATGTTACAGTTGACAACGTAACAGTTACAGATGACGGCGAGGGCAAGAACCTTGTAGTTATCGATTACACATTCACAAACAACTCATCAGAGGCTACAAGCTTTAGCTGGGCAGTTGATGAGAAGCTTTATCAGGATAACGTAGAGCTTAAGAGCACAAGCCTTCCATGGAGACATCCAATGCACGATGAGATTGATTCATCAAATGATTACACAGATGTTAAGGCTGGTGCTAGCATCCAGGTTCGTCAGGTTTATGAGCTTACAAGCGCATCAAACGTTGAAATCGTACTTATTGACAACCAGAGCTTTGATAAGGCAGAAATCCTTAACACAGAGATTAAGGTTGATATCCCTGCAGCTTCTAGCTCAGACGAGGAGTCATCAGACATCAGCGAAGATGATTCAGAGTCAGATGATCTTTAATTAAGGGGGCGCTACTATTATGAAGAAAAAGATATTAGCAACTCTTTTATTAGTGGCTCTTTCAGCTTCAACATTAGTTGGATGCGGTCTTGGTGATATTGAAGAAGCTAAGGAACTCGTATCTGCAGTTAAGGACGAGGCTGAAAAGAAGAATGCAGAATCTGAGGACGAGAACAAGGACTCAGAGAAGGAAGATAAGAAGGACGACAAGAAGGATGACGATAACTCAGGAGTTATTGTTGCAAAGTCTGTTGATACTTCAAGTAAGTTCGCTTACAACGTAACAAACGCTGTTATCGGTACAGATCCATATGATGACAGCACATTCATCGTATATGTTATCGGTACATTCGAGAACAACTCAGATGAAGCTATGGATTTCTCAAGCATCGTAGACCTCACTGTAAAGCAGGGTGCTTTCGATCTTGACAGATCTTACACTCGTTCATTAAGCAAGCTTAACTATGCTGAGATTCAGCCAGGTGAGTCTATTCCTATCATCATGGGCTACAAGCTCCTTAGTGGTAAGGAAAACGTTGACATCCAGGCTGTCGATAGCAGACACTATGCTAAGCAGGTTCTTTTTGAACACTCATACACAATCGAAGAGCTCGTTAACAACACTAACGAAGTAATTGACGAATACGACGATTACATCAGTGATGACAACAACGACGAAATCGGTTCACTTTAATCTTAAACATTTGCGCTATGTTCCGGCATAGCGCTTTTTTTATCGCACAAATCTCCTATCCCTGCCGCCCCTTCTCAGCCTGGTCCCTCCCCGTACACATAATATAATGTGCCCCAGCCCTGCCCCGGAGGCTCTCCATATCTTAAGCTATAATTGCATAAGAATTTTGCATTTTCTTAATGCTACAAACGAGCTTTTAGTAGGTGTCTTTCCACTGGTGTTGCACTTTGAAGCTACTGTATGTATAGCTCAGACACTTGTAGGCTCAACTAATACTCCTCATCAGGGGATATAACTATCAGTTGCTTCCATACTCCGTTTGCTAAGTAAAATTTAACAAGCAGGTTTTGTATGTATAGTCACCGTGGCACATTCAACATCGTGTCTCAAGTGACCACTGCAGCCGCCTTCCTAGCGGCTGCTGCCTATACATGCAAAAACTGCTTGTTATTTTACTAAGCGCACTTCAAACTACAGCAACTGATAGTTATATCCCCTGATGAGGAGTATTACATAAAATAGTGTGTGTCTGAGCAATACATACTGTAGCGATAAAAGTGCAACGAATTGGAAAGACACCTACAATAACAAAAGCGCAGTGTAGCATTTAGAAAATACAAATTCTTAGGCTTTAGATTAAGATATGGAGAGCCGCCGGGGCAGGGCTGGGGCGCATTCTTTGGTTACTGAGGGGAGGGACCAGGCTGAGGCGGGGCGGCAGGAATAGGAGGGATAGAGGCTTTGTGCATATAGACAGTTTTTTCGTTAAAATAGATAAACTTAATGAAAACAGGTTTTCGGAAGACGAAAATTTTTGTATACTATTTGCGTGTTGTTTATATCTTAGTTTAATAGGAGGATTATTATTATGGCTATTGATCTTAAACAATACAAAGATATTCCACATGGCGATATGCCAGGTGACAAGGTAGAAATTGGCGAGGAGCACGTTAAGAAGGCTGAGCTTATCATGACAGAGCTTAAGGGCATGCTTGATGAGGTTATCGCTAAGGATGGTAGAGCAGTTATCACTGTTTGTGGTGGCTCAGGAGTTGGCAAATCAGAGACCGCATCTCTTTTAAGCTACTTCCTTAATGAGCAGGGCATTGGCGCTTACACAATGTCTGGCGACAACTATCCAAGACGTATTCCAATGTACAATGACGCAGAGCGTCTTCGCATCTTCCGCACCGCAGGCGTTAGAGGCTTAGTAAAAGCTGGCGAAGGCACTATGGAAAACTTCGATATTTTAAGAAAATGGCAGCAGGAAGAGACTGATGCAGACCGCAGTCACGTATCAGAATTCCCATGGGCAGCTTCTTATATCGATGCAGGTCGCGCAGGCCTTGAGGGTTACCTTGGAACCACAAATGAAATCGATTTTGATGAAGTATCTAGTATTGTAAAGGCATTCAAGTCTGGCCAGAATAAGATCTACCTTAAGAGAATGGGTAGAACCGATTCTGAACTTTGGTATGAAGAGGTTGATTTCTCAACCGTTAAAGTTCTAGTTATTGAATGGACACATGGCAACAGTGACCACTATGAAGGCGTGGATATTCCAATCCTTCTCAACAGCACTCCAGAAGAGACACTTGCTCACCGCAGAGCTCGTAATCGTGATGGAAAGACTGATAGTGCGTTCACAATGTTAGTTCTCGAACTCGAGCAGAACCTTTTAGCGTCTCAGGCTCGTAAAGCGAAAATTATTCTTTCGAAATCAGGTGAGCTTTTATCTTACGACGATTATAAAAAGCTCATGAACATGTAGTTTTTATTTGTTGATTATTAAGTGAGTCAGTAGGTAACAAGCTAAAATTCACTGGTAAGTAACAAGCTCATAGATGTCTCAAGCGAAGCTTTCTATAGCTGAGCGGCAGATATCTATGGCTTGTGACTGTAACCAGTGGATGAGGGCTTGTTACCGTAACTGACGGAGTGAATTGGAGGAATAAAATGAGCAACGGACCTATGCTGAATGCTTACCCAGATTCTATGGGTGGCACTTTAGATGACATCGTAAAGGTTTTAAAGAAGGATGAACTCAAAGACACTTTTGAGAGTTTTTACATCCTTCCAAGTATTTTCAACACAGACTTAGACAGAGGCTTCTCTGTTATCGATTATGGAATCAATGAAGAGCTTGGTAGCCGTCAGGCTATCGAAGATATTAAGGGCATGGATATTGACCTTAAGCTTGATTTCATTTTGAATCACGCATCTGTGTTATCAAAAGAGTTTCAGGATATTATCAAAAATGGCGAAAAGTCCAAGTATAAAGATTTCTTTATTGACTGGAACAAATTTTGGGAAGGCTGTGGTCAGATGACCGAGGCTGGTTACATCCAGCCAGATGAGAAATATATCAAGGATATGTTTTTCAGAAAGCCAGGCTTACCAATTCTTATGGTAAGATTTCCAGATGGACGTAATGTACCATATTGGAACACCTTCTACCAGGAGGTTCGCTACAAGTCTTTAGAGGCTGAGGACCTTATGGAGGTTATGGATATCCAGTATGTGGCAGCACAGAGATTAGCAGAGTGTGTTAATGCTCAGATTTCTGAGGGATGCACTGTTGCAGATTTAAAACTTGGCAAATATGACAAGTACCGCTCACAGGTGGTAGAGCTTCTTGAAAGCAGTCGCAGATATTTAGGTCAGATGGACTTAAACATTAAGTCACCATTAGTATGGGAATTCTATGAGAACACTCTCAAGACATTATCATCTTATGGTGCAAAGATTGTTCGTCTTGATGCGTTTGCTTATGCTCCAAAGGAGCCAGGCGAGAAGAACTTCCTTAACGACCCAGGAACATGGGACCTTCTTCAGAAGGTTAAGGATTTAGCTGACAAGAATCAGCTTTCACTTCTTCCTGAGATTCATGCAAGCTACGGAGAGAAGATATACGAACTTGTAGCAAGCAAAGGCTACATGACATACGACTTCTTCCTTCCAGGACTTCTTATCTACGCTATTGAAAAGAAGAACCCAGACAAACTTATCCAGTGGGCAAAGGAATTAGTTGACAACGATATCCGCGTGGTAAACATGCTTGGATGTCACGACGGTATTCCACTTCTTGACCTTAAGGGACTTCTCCCAGAGGAAGAGATTCAGAGCTTGATTGATACAATCGTTGGACGTGGTGGATTCGTTAAGGATCTTCACGGTGCAAAGAACATGTACTATCAAGTAAATGCCACATATTACAGCGCACTTGGTGAGGACGACAAGAAGATGCTTTTCGCAAGAGCAATTCAGATGTTCATGCCAGGTAAGCCACAGGTATGGTACCTTGACCTGTTCGCAGGCAAGAATGACCACGAAGCAGTAGCAAGAGCTGGTGCAGGCGGTCACAAAGAAATCAATAGAACAAACCTTTCATTGGAGCAGATTGAATCTGATCTTCAAAGAGAGGTAGTTAAAAAGCAAATTGAGCTTTTACAGCTTCGCAAATCACATCCAGCATTTGGATTCGACAGCGAGCTTACAATTGATACTGAAGGTTCAGTTGTTTCCTTTACATGGAGTAAGGGGGCTGATACCATCACTCTTAAGGCTGATTTTAGCACTTACGAGTACCAGATTATCAAATAATGAATTTCCCGGCGAGGACTATTCTCGCCGGGATTTTTTTATCACTATTCACAGTGCGTACTCCTCTGATTCTAGGGACACCTTATACTATGGACGTATAGGTTCAATCGCAAAATAATGATTCTCTAAATGCTACATGTAGCTTTTCTTATTGTGGATGTTCTTTCAATTCTTTGCACTTTGTGCACTACAGTATGTATTGCTCAGACACACTCTATTTTTAGTAATGCTCCCCCTCAGGGTACATAACTATCAGTTGCTGGAATTTGAAATGCGCTTAGTAAAATAAAAAGCAGGTTTTGTATATATAGGCAGCAGCCGCTAGGATGGCGGCTGCAGTGGTCACTTGAGACACGATGTTGAATGTGCCACGGTGACTATATATTCAAAACCTGCTTTTTTAATTTTACTTAGCAAATGGAGTATGGAAGCAACTGATAGTTATATACCCTGAGGGGGAGCATTGTTATAACTTACAAGTGTCTGAGCTATACATACAGTAGCTACAAAGTGCAAAACCAATGAAAGGACATCCACTGAAAGCTACATTTGCAGCATTAAGAGAATCTATTATTCTGCTCAAATTCACCTATACCTCCATAGTATAAGGTGCCCCTAGAAATCAAATAACTGAAGTCTGTGAATAGTGACAAAAAAAGGGGATGAATAGTCATCCCCAGATCATGTTGCTGTTGTGGTAGCTACGGTCTTCGGTGACGTCGTCGCCGAACCAGTCGGGAGCTACGAAGGCGTTGGCTTCCTCAAGGGATGGGAACTCGACTTCCGCCATAATGAGACCTTTTTTGTGTCCTTCGAAGACGTCTAGTTCGATGGTGTATGGTTCGAAGGGAATGAGATAGCGACGCTTTGTGATGGCGTGGCCATCTATCTTTTCTAATAGGTGTTGGTAGGCTTCCTTGGTGAGGCTAGCTTCGATTTCCTCTCGGGCCATAAGGCCACTTCCTTTGTAAGTTAGAATGTATTTGTCGTTCTTTTTTCGGATACGAACCACAGGGTTAGTGGATAGGTAGCCCTGTTCAATATCTACGTATTCATATTTAGATAAATCGGGTAATTCTTTAATTAAAAATTTTCTTTCTATTTCCATGGGTTTTCTCCTCTTTTTTACCATGTTAGCATAATCTGTCTGATTAGAAATGTCTTGAAAAACTTGCAATTCTGAGGTAAAATACTGTATACGAGTGTGGCTTAGGCCAATGAATTAGTTTGAAAGGCACGAAAGAAGTGCCATATTAAGGAGGATTTTATAATGATTACAGCCGGTGATTTCAGAAACGGTATGACAATCGAGATGGACAATCAGGTTTATCAGGTTATCGAGTTCCAGCACGTAAAGCCAGGTAAGGGCGCAGCTTTCGTTCGTACAAAGCTTAAGAACATCAAGAACGGTGGTGTTACAGAAACATCTTTCCGTCCTACAGAGAAGTTCCCAGCAGCACGTATCGATCGTAAGGATATGCAGTACCTTTACAACGATGGCGAGCTTTTCAACTTCATGGATGTTGAGACATACGATCAGGTTGCTCTTACAGCAGATCAGATTGGTGATGCTCTCAAGTTTGTTAAGGAAAATGAAATCGTAAAGATGCTTTCACATAATGGTTCTATCTTCTCAGTTGAGCCACCTATGTTCGTAGAGCTTCAGATTACAGATACAGAGCCAGGTTTCAAGGGCGATACAGCTACAGGTGCTACAAAGCCTGCTACTGTTGAGACTGGCGCAGTTGTTTACGTTCCTCTTTTCGTTGAGAACGGTGAAACAATCAAGATTGACACAAGAACAGGAGAGTACCTCTCAAGAGTTTAATTATGGATTATAGAGAATACCCGCTTTCGCAGCTTTTACAAAATAGAAAAATATTTGCTGTTTTCGATGAGGAGTTTCAGAAAGACACTTGGCTTGACGTGACTGCTCTTCTTGGAAGCGAAAGTACAATTAATCAGCTTTATAGGGACAGTATAGTTCCTAGCGAGACCCTTGATAGAATTGTAACTAGACTCTCAAAATAATATTTGTTGCTAGTTATGAGCCTTGGCAGATGCCAAGGCTCTTTTCTATTGCAAAAAATAATATCAAAATAATTCGAGGCTAATAATGACAGTGAGGAAAATACTCTAATACTCACCCAGTGTGAAATTAGGTAAAAATAATGAATTAAGAATGAAATAAAAGTGAAAAACAACAATCAGATTATCTAGGGGTATAGAATATAGATTGACAATGTATTGGTAGGAGGTAGGTGCATGGCAAAAGAATCTAACTCTAAAAACAGAAAACAGCGAAAGATTAAAACTAAGCTGTTATTCATTATTGTACCAGCAGTAACTCTTACAGTTATTGCACTGGTAGCTTTTTCGAGTCAGCTGGCAAGAACAGCCCTTATTGATATGGCTACGGCACAGCTTGATTCGTCAATTGCAAATCAGGGAGATAATATTGAGGCATGGCTAAATCAAAATTTAGCCACCTTTTCTGCTGTAAAAAATGATATTGAAAAAACCAAGCCTGATGATGAACAATTACAGGCTATTATGGATGCTAACTATGGTGTAAATAAATACTGTAAAAATGGACCATATATTGCATCTGTAAATGGTCGTACCTTTAAGGCTGAAGAATCCTCAAAGCAGTTTGGCACTATAAAGGATGAGCCTTGGTTTAAGGAAGGTATTACCAGAGTAAATCTTGCTTATGGTTCTTCCTACACAGATGAGGATGGAAAAAATGTACTAAGTGCGGCAGGTCTTATTGATGATGGTAATTCTGAAGTAAGAGTTTTTGCTGCAGACTTAACCTTGGACCAGATTAGTATAATCGTTAACTCAGGTGTAAAGATGGATTCAGCAGAGTCCTTCTTAGTTGACCTTGCAGATACAAATACTATTCTTGCCCATAGAGATGATAGTAGAGTTTCTACGCAGCTTCTAGATTCAGATAGTGACCCAACTATGAAGGGGATTGCTGTAAAGCTCTTTACTAGAGACTTTAGTACAACAACTATTGGAGACTATGAGGTTGCTTTTAGACAAATTGAAGGTACTGATTGGGTATTAGTATCATACGTACCACATTCTGTATTCATGAAGACAGTGCTTAGACTTACAAACGTAATGGTTGCTATAGGTTTAGTTGCTTTAGTTTTCATTATTGTTTTAATCAACATTACAATCGCAAGAGTAATTGCACCTCTTGGTACTATTACCAAACATATTACTGACATGTCTGAAGGTGATTTCACAATAGATATTGTTCAGGAAAGCAACGATGAAATCGGCATAATGGGTGGAAAGGTTTCAGAATTCGTTAAATCCATGAGAGGCATGTTGACCTCTATTAATAACGAATCTGAAAAGCTAAAAGAACAGTCTGAGAATTCTGATCGAGTTTCAAAGGATATGTATGATGCTTCAAGATCTCAGGCAGAAGCAATGCAGAATTTGAATACTACTGTAGATCAGCTTGCAGTTGCAGTTAATGAAATTGCAGAGAATGCCACAACTCTTGCTATGGTAGTTGCTGATACAAGAGAAAATTCTAATCAGGCTAATGCCAGCATGAAGGAGACTGTTGAAATCAGTAAGAAGGGCCGTTCGGATATGGAACATCTTTCAAAGGCTATGGATGGCATCAAGGCTAGCAATAATGAGCTGGTAGAGTCTATCGATAAGGTAGGCAAGGCTTCCGATGAGATTACAAAGATTGTAAGCTTGATTGCCGAGATTGCAGACGAAACAAATCTGTTATCGCTTAATGCATCAATTGAGGCAGCCCGTGCAGGTGAAGCTGGAAAGGGCTTCGCAGTTGTTGCTGATGAGATTGGAAAGTTGGCACAGAATTCCGCACAGAGTGCTGATAATATTTCTAATCTGATTAATGACGTTAGACGTTTGATTGAGGATGTTGTTAGTCAGGCCGAGGCAAGTGCTAGGGATATTGAAGAAAACAGCGAGTTGATTCATACAGCCGTTGGAACCTTCGATCAGATTTACCAGAACATTGAGAAGTCTAATGAGCTGATTGATCTTATGATTCAGGATGTTCAAAAGGTAGATGATGTAGCAGGAAATGTAGCTGCTATTTCTGAGGAGCAGGCCGCTAGTGCCGATGAAATTCTTGAGACCAGTCATCATATGGTTGAGCAGGCAAACAGCATTACTCAAAGCAGTCAGGATGTAGCTGATAATTCTCATGAGCTTGCTAATACATCAGATACGCTTACATCTTATGTACAGCAGTTTAAGATTTAGGGAGGTGTCAGCATGAAAAAGATTTTTAAGAAAATTTCCATAGTGCTATTTGCATTAACCCTTATAATGTCATCTTTGGTAGGATGTGGAAGCTCATCTAGTGGAGGTTCAGGTTCTAGTAGCAAAAAAATCCTCTTTGCTTTCCATGATGAGGGATCATCTTACCTTAGTAAATTCTTAGAGGTTGCTTCTGGAGAGCTATCTCAGATGGGATATACTTACGATGTTGTATATTGTGAGAAAAACACAGCTAAGCAGAAGGAACAGATTGAGGCTGCTAACGGACAGTACGCTGTAATTGTTTGTAGATTGGCAGATGCCTCTACAGCTTTACAGATGGAAGCAGCTGCAAATGGAACTCCTATTGTTTTCATCAACAACAAACCAGGAGAAGACTATTTAAAGGCTAACCAATATGTTTATGTAGCTTCCTACGAGCAGGATGCTGGTACCTATCAGGCAGAGTATATCTGGAATGGACTTGGTAAACCAACCACAGTCAATGCCATTGTTTTAAAGGGCCAGAAGGGTCATTCAGCTGTTGCCCCAAGAACAGATGCTATAAAGTATTTCTTCTGGGATAATCAGGTTGAGATTAATTTGGTGTTTGCAGATTTTATGGATTGGTCAGGAGATACTGCTTATAAGAAGCTGGATGTATTTAAGAATACTAATCAGTCCTTCGATTGCATCTTCTCTAATAATGATGCTATGGCTCTCAGCGCTATTCAGTGGCTTAAGGATAATGGTTATGACACCAGCAAGATTCTTGTGGCAGGACTAGATGGTTCCTCTGATGGATGCCAGGCAATATTAGATGGTGATATGTATATGACCGTTCTCCAGGATACAGAGGCTCAGTCAAAGGCTGCTATGCAGGCAGTACAGGCTCTTGCAAAGGGTAAGGATATTACCGATATTGAAGGGGCTACCGAGGATGGTAAATTCATATGGGTACCTTTCGTAGCCATCGACAAAAATAACGCTAAATCATATTTGTAAGTTTGTAGAATAATACGAGCCCACTGTTACGGCTACAAGCATTATATTTCTCCGGAAAGCCATAGAAAGCTTTCCTTGAGAAACATAATAGCTTGATGCCTACAGTGGGCTCTTGTTTTGTCTCAATTTTTACAGAATAGATTGAGCTGGATTTTTACTCTGTCGAAAGGACGACATGTATTTTTACTTCGTTACTTCAGCTATGAGAAAGTCGTAGCTTAATAATTTAATGGTATCTGAATTGTAAGTAATATCGGCGCGGTTTGCTAGAATGATTTTGTTAATATTGGACGCTAATGGTAATTCAATCGACTTGTCTTGGAAGTTCGCCAGTACGACCAGGGTTTTGTCGCCGCGACGGTAGTAGCATACCAGGTTGTCTATATCGGTGTGGGCTGGTTGGAATGTGCCGTAAACCAAGGTTGATTCGTATTCAGGGTTCTTACGTAGTTGTATAAGCTTTTTATAAAAGTTAAAGACTGAATCGGAATCGTTAACCTGAGATTCCCAATTTATATCTTTGTAGTTAGGATTAACCAGTAGCCAAGGCTCAGCTTCGCTGAAGCCAGCATTCTTTTCAGCCGACCATTGGAAAGGTGTTCTGGCATTATCTCTAGAATGTTTTCTCAAAACCTCCAAGGCTTCTTTCTCACTAAGTCCGGCGTTTATAGCAGTGTTATACACATCGATGTTAGCACAGTCATCCAACTGATCCAGGCAATCTACCTGGGCCAGGTTCTCCATACCAATCTCCTGACCCTGATAGATAAAAGGAATGCCTGGAAGAAGGAAGTATATACCAGCCAGCATCTTCTTGCTTTTGCAGGAAAGCCCTGATGCCGGGATATAACGTGATACGCCACGAGGTTCATCGTGGTTTTCGATTATATTGGAAAGATAGCCAATTCCTTCCACACGTTCATGAGCTTTGAAAATGGCGTCTCTGTATTCCTTTGGTGTGATTTCTTTGGCTGCATGGAAGCCCTGGTCGTTTTGACCAAGCCCAGTGGTGGAGAAATCAAACATAGATGAAAAGTATCCATTATCTCCAATAAAAAGTGGAAGCTCAGAATCCTTTTCATTGAAGACCTCTCCAACGGAAAAGGCATCATATTTTCTGAAGGTTTCTGCTGCCATTTCTCCTAAGAATTCCCCAATGCCTGTAGCTTCCTTTAACATATTTTCCATGGATGAAAGACCATCCTCTCTATCAACAGGATAATCTTTGAATGGTAGCTTCTTCTTGATGTTTATAATTGCATCGATTCTAAAACCAGCAATTCCCTTATCCAACCACCAGTTAATCATTTTGTAAACCTCTTTACGAAGAAGAGGATTTTCCCAATTTAAATCTGGCTGCTTTTTGTGAAATACGTGAAGATATATTTTATCCTGGTGTCCAGGAAGCTTTTCCCAGCATGAGCCACCAAAATAGCTTCTCCAATTGCAAGGTAAAGGCTGACCCTCCTTATAATCTTCAATGTAGAAGAACTTTCCATAAGGGCCATCTGGATCCTCACAGGCCTTTTTAAACCACTCATGTTCGTCGGAGCAGTGGTTTACAACAAGGTCCATTACAATGCCAATGCCACGCTCTTTGGCTTTGGCAATCAACTCCTCTAAATCCTCCATAGTGCCAAAACGAGGGTCGATATCGTAGTAGTCTGATATGTCGTAGCCCTGGTCAGCTAAAGGGGATTTGTAAATAGGGGAGAGCCATAGAATATCGATACCTAAATTGGCAAGATAGTCTAGCTTTTCAATAATGCCACGAATATCACCAATACCATCCCCGTTTGAATCCTTAAAGCTTTTTGGATAAATTTGGTATGCAATTTTGTTGTGCCACCACTTGCGCTCCATGAAATTGTCCCCCTAAAATACATTTTTAATCTAACTGAAAGGTAGCATAAAAATCTTGACAGGTAAATAGGTTATGCGTATAACTAAAATTAATGGGAGGTATTGAACGATGGTAAGAATTAAAGATATTGCAGAAAAATGTGGTGTTAGCACTGCGTCAGTATCCTATGTACTCCATGGAAAAACTGAAAAGGTTTCACCTGCTGTAAGGGAAAAAATAGAAAAAGAAATTGCAGAAAGTGGATACATTTCCAATCAGTCGGCTTTATCTTTAGTTAGCCGGAGTTCAGGTTTGATTGGGGTGGCAGTAATGAATGGTCAGGAAAAGAAAAATATTCTATCTGATCCTTATTTTGGAATCTTTTTCTCTTATCTGGAAAAAGAGTTTCGGAAGAATGACAAATATATTCTTATTATCCTAAATCAGTCTGCAGACCAGATTTTAAAGGATGCCATGCGTTGGAACCTAGATGGCCTTATACTTTGTAATCACAAAAAGGATGTTATGCTTCAGGTTTCAAGTCAGTACGTAAAGCCTATAGTTACTATAGATGCTTCTTTTGCATATGAATACAACAAGCTGGTTCAGATTTTTATAGATGATTTTAATGGTGGTTATATCACTGGAAAATACTTTATAAGTGCAGGGCACACAAAGGTGGCAATGCTGGATGATACGGATTGTGAGGAGGACAGACACAGATGGAGAGGCTTTAAAAAGGCCTTTGAGGATGCTGGGGTTCCAATAGATGAAAGCTCACATTTTATAATTGATATCGAAAAAGAAGAAATGCTTGATGGTATGAACAGGCTTTATTCTCAGATGATGGAAAAAACAGCTATCTTTTGCATCTCAGATTTTTATGCTCTTCAGCTTATTAATTTCCTCCAGAGCAAGGGGGTGAAGGTGCCAGAGGATATTTCCATCTCTGGATATGACAATATCAACTACTCCACAATTTGCACTCCAAAGATTACAACGGTCAGCCAGAATGTGGAGAAAAAAGCCAAGCTGGCAGTGGAGAGTATGCTTAAGATGATAGCAGGCAAGGAGGTTGGACATAGCATAAAAATGCCTGTTGAATTGGTTATAAGGGAGTCCACCAGAGGCTTGTGAAATAATAACAAATTCACGTTGGGGATTATGGGATAATTTAATAGTTATGTGCATAACCGTTGACGGCCGAACTTCCCTGAGTTACTTTGTTTGTAGATAGTTATTCGCGTAACTAAAGGAAACAAATGGAGGAATAAAATGGACAAGAAGTGGTGGAAAGAAAGTGTTGTATATCAAATCTATCCTAGAAGCTTTTGTGATTCTAATGGAGATGGAATTGGAGATTTAAACGGAATTCGTAGTAAGCTAGATTATCTTCAAAACCTTGGAATAAATGTAATTTGGCTTAGCCCAGTTTACAAATCACCTAATGATGATAATGGCTATGATATCTCAGATTATCAAGATATTATGGATGATTTTGGTAACATGGAGGATTTTGACAATCTTCTAAAGGAAGCTCATGAGCATGATATAAAAATAGTTATGGATTTGGTGGTAAACCACACTTCTGATGAGCATAAATGGTTTATTGAAAGCCGTTCTTCAAAGGATAATCCTAAGAGAGATTATTACATTTGGAGAGAGGGGAAGGATGGCAAGGAGCCTAACAACTGGGGCAGCTGCTTTTCTGGTTCGGCTTGGCAATATGATGAGACTACAGGAATGTATTACCTTCACTGTTTTTCAACAAAGCAGCCTGATTTGAACTGGGATAACCCAAAGGTTAGAGATGAGGTTTTCAATATGATGACCTGGTGGTGCGAGAAGGGCATCGATGGTTTTAGAATGGATGTTATCTCCATGATTTCCAAGGTGGAAGGTCTTCCTGATGGAAAGGTTTGGCCAGGTGGCAAGTATGGAGATTTGTCCAACACTACAAATGGACCTCACGTTCACCAGTATCTCCAGGAAATGAACAAGAAAGTCCTATCAAAATATGATATTATGACTGTAGGTGAGTGTGCCGGAGTGACGATAGAAGAGGCACAGAAATACGCAGGAAATGATCAGACTGAGCTTAATATGGTATTCCAGTTTGAGCATACCAGTCTTGACCATGACGAAAATGGAAAGTGGACTACCAAGAGATTTTATCTACCAGATTTGAAGGAAAATCTTTCAAAGTGGCAGGTAGAGCTTAGTGGAAAGGCTTGGAATTCCCTTTATTGGGATAACCACGATCAGCCAAGAATTGTTTCTCGTTTGGGAGACGATTCGGTGGCATCAGCAAAATGTGTTGCTACAGTTCTTCATATGATGCAGGGTACTCCTTATGTGTATCAGGGGGAAGAGCTGGGAATGACAAATTGCAAATTCGGTTCCATTGAAAACTGCAAGGATATCGAGATTTTAAATGCATATAAAGAACTTGTAGAGGGTGGAAAGCTTTCAGAAGAGGCTTTCATGAAAGGTGTTGAGGCAAAGGGACGTGATAATGCCAGAACTCCAATGCAGTGGGATTCATCTGAAAATGCAGGTTTCACCACTGGAAAGCCATGGATAATGGTAAATCCAAATTACAAGGATATTAATGCAAAACGCCAGGTTGCTGATGAGGACTCAGTTTTCAATTATTATAAAAAGCTGATTAAACTTCGCCGAAACAGTGAATGGTCTGATATAATAGTATATGGTATATACGAATTACTTGATCCAAAGGATGAAAACGTATATACGTATCTTAGAAAATTGAATAATAGAACGTTATTGGTAATATGCAATGTAAGCGATAGTGAAATAGACTATCAGGTTCCAACAGACTGTAAGGAAGAAGCAACATTATTGATTTCCAATAATGAAAATGTAAAGCTTCAGAAAAACATAAAACTTCCACCTTGGTTTGCCGGGGTATGGGAAATTTGATTTTGTGCTACTGAGCAAGACTTTAATTCCCGCAGAATTTAAAAGGTCGTAGCTCTTAAATAAAAGCAAAAAGAAAAGGAGAGGAAGAATTATGAGAAGAAGGTTATTTGCACTTATGGTAGCAGGACTTATGGCATTGAGTCTTGTAGGTTGTGGAGGCGGTGATGGCGCATCAGGCTCTGATGGCTCTGGCTCATCAGGCAACTCAATCCGTCTTGTAAACGGCAAGATTGAGGTTGATTCACAGCTTAAGAAACTTGCTGAAATGTACGAGAAGGAGACAGGTGTTCACGTTGAAATCGAGTCAATGGGAGGTGGAATCGATATTCAGGGTGAGCTTAAGGCTTACTATCAGTCAGACAATATGCCAGACATCTTCGTATGCGGCGGCGAGGCTGACTTCAACAACTGGGTAGGTAATCTTCAGGATATGAGTGATCAGGCATGGGTAAGCGACACAGATGCTGCTTATGTTAGTGATGAAGGAACAATTGGTTTCCCTTACACCACAGAGGCAGTTGGTCTTGCATACAATGCTGACATCCTCGAGAAGGCAGGTGTTGATCCTGCATCTATCACAAGTCCAGCAGCTTTAAAGTCAGCTTTTGAGACAATCGACTCAAAGAAGGATGAGCTTGGACTTACAGCAGTAATTGGCTACTTCGCAGAGCCAGTAAACCTTTACTGGTCAACAGGTAACCATCTCTTTGGTACATACCTTGATGAAGGTCTTGCAAGAGATGACACAACCTACATCGATATGTTAAATGATGGTGGAAAGCTTGATGATGCTAGATTTGCTAAGTTTGCAGATATGGTTGAGCTCTTCAACGAGTATGCAGATCAGTCACTATTAGTATCAGGTACTTACGATCAGCAGATTCTCAACTTTGCATCTGGTAAGTATGCATTTGTAACACAGGGTTCTTGGATTGGTGCTACAATGACAACAGATGACAAGGATGCTTATGAGGCAGCTGGAAGCTTCAAGTGTGGTATGGCTCCATACGCATTTGATGACGGAATCGATACAATCCTTACAAACTCTCCATCATGGTGGGCAGTATACAAGGATGGCAACGTAGAAGAGGCAGAGAAGTTCCTTCAGTGGCTTACAACAGATCCAGCACAGGAAGTGCTTGTAATGGAAGCTGGTTTCATCAGCCCATATAAGTCATGCTCTTATGTAGCTAATGATCCATTTGCTCAGACAATCTCTGATTACACCGCAGCTGGTAAGACATCAGCTTGGCATTGGCTCAACATGACAGATGGTTATGCACAGAACTACACAGGACAGGTATTCGCTGACTTCGCTTCAGGCTCTATCGACAAGGCTAAGTTTATCGAAATCTTCAAGCAGGTTACAGAGCAGGCATATGCACAATAATTTAGACTAACATTATTGCGAGATGAGTTGTCCCTGGACAACTCATCTCGTGTTATCCGTGAAGGAGGATTCTCTATGAGTAGCAATAAATCAGCACAGAGAATAGCATCGATTGTTGTTTTGTTGTTGGGACTTGTCAGCACAATAGTAGCCTTAGTAATTGATATCATGGGAATGGAGCTTTCTTTCAGAGGGGCTTTACTAATCCTTGGTATTTTGCTCTTCTTTACAGGTTTATATTTTATTCCGACCCAAAAGCATCATAAAACAATAATCAATATAATTTTCTTATTTCCACTGTTATTTTGTTTTGCAGTGACAGTTATTATTCCCTTTGGCCTTGGTCTTTTCTATTCCACCACAGATTGGAACGGTATTAGAATGACTGGATTTGTTGGATTATCTAACTACACAGCAATGTTCAAAGACCCAAGCTTTCTTTGGTCATTAATCATCACAGTAGTATTTGTAATTATCAATATGATTGCTGTAAATGTAATCGGTCTTGCCCTTGCAGTACTTTGTACCAGCAAAATCAGAGCCGTAGGATTCTTTAGAGCAGCATATTTCATACCAAACCTAATTGGTGGTATCGTACTTGGTTATATTTGGCAATTCATTTTCAACAACGTAGTTTTGAAGTGGACATTAGATGCATTCAACTATAACAGTTCAATGCTTTCAAAATATAACACAGCCTTTCTTGCCATTGTTATGGTTTACGTTTGGCAGTATGCAGGATACATTATGATGATTTACATCACTGGTCTTACTACAGTTCCAAGTGATGTTATTGAGGCTGCAGCAATTGATGGTGCAACAGCGGTACAGACATTCTTCAAGATTAAGCTTCCAATGATTGCATCAACAATTACAATCTGCACCTTCCTGACTTTACAATCTGCCTTCAAGCAGTTTGATGTAAATATGTCGTTAACAAACGGAACTGGTTCGGTACAGGATTTCATGGGCCAGTATCTATCAAATGGTACACAGATGTTAGCCCTGAATATTTACAACACAGCTATCACTAAAAACAACTATGCAATGGGTCAGGCAAAGGCCGTTTTATTCTTCATCATCTTATCAATAGTATCAATACTTCAGGTTCGTATATCTAATAAGAGGGAGGTGGAGATGTAATGGTTAAAAAGCTTACACCTTTAGGAGTTTTAATTAGACTTGTATTTTTGCTTATAGCAATTTACGTGTTATTCCCATTTGCACTTGTGGTAATTAACGTATTCAGAAGTGCAAATGATATTGTGGCAAACCCAGTCAGCATGGCAGGAATGTCTGTGACAAAGCTTCACAACAATCTTGTTTCAGTAATCAACAATTCCAACTTCAGCTTCTGGTCAGCATTTTTCACCTCAGCTGTTGTTACCATTCTATCCCTTGTGCTTTTAGCACTTTTCGGAGGAATGGCTGCATGGGTAATCTGCCGTAACAAAACAAAATGGTCTGTGTTTATCTACATGACCTTTATTGCATCAATGATTATTCCATTCCAGGTAGTTATGCTTCCACTTATCTCTACCTTTAGAGATGTGGGCAAGTTTCTTGGAATCAGTATGCTACAGTCCTTCCATGGTATCATATTTGCATACCTTGGCTTCGGTGGAGCAATGACAGTGTTTATTCTGACAGGCTTCATAAAGACTGTTCCATATGAGCTTGAAGAAGCTGCATCAATTGATGGATGTTCACCAGAGAGAATATATTTCAACATTATTCTTCCTCTTTTGAAGCCACCAATTGTGACTGTCACAATCCTAAACGGAATGTGGATTTGGAATGATTACCTTCTTCCATCCCTTATGCTTGGTCATAATGGAAAGGTAAAGACACTTCCAGTTGCAGTTCAGGCCTTCGTGGGTTCCTATGTAAAGCAGTGGGATTTGATTCTTACAGCAGCAATGCTTGCAATCATCCCTATGATTATTCTCTTTCTGTTTGCACAGAAGCAAATCATGGGAGGCTTAGTAGACGGTGCCATCAAATCGTAAACAATCGAGGGATAAATTATGGCAAAGAAAATTTTAATTATAAGCAATGGTTCCACCTTTATGGTGGAGGCTATAGAAAAAAATCTCATAGGGGTTGGTTTCGAGGTAGTTAAGAGTGAACCTAAAATAAAGGATCTAAAGGAAAAGCTGGACGATGCAGAGATAGTACTTGTGTATCTTGGGGATTATGTTGAGGATGCAAAGGAAGCCTTTGTTTATCTAAAAGACATATGCATTGAGCAGGATAAATCCTTGAATATTATCGGGGATGCCACCGAGGTGGCAGACCTAAACCGTGTGGCACCACAAGGTACAATCGACAACATTTTTTCTCGACCACTTGATGTAAAGATGCTGGCCGAAGCCATGGTAGAAGTAGGAATGAACTCTGATGAGAATAGCAAAAAGTATTCTATTCTCTTGGTGGATGACGATCCTACTTACCTTAAGCTGGTAAAGGTTTGGCTATCAAAGAAATACAGGGTCACCATAGTAAACTCTGG
This sequence comes from Pseudobutyrivibrio sp. YE44, assembly GCF_900104335.1. Taxonomy (GTDB): domain Bacteria; phylum Bacillota; class Clostridia; order Lachnospirales; family Lachnospiraceae; genus Pseudobutyrivibrio. The sequence goes on along the minus strand of NZ_FMXT01000002.1, from coordinate 473,272 downwards.
AATGCAGGCTATAACCTACATTGCCAAAAATACACCAGATTTGATTATGCTGGATTATGAAATGCCTGTAACCTCAGGGCCTCAGGTTTTAGAGATGATTAGAAGTGAAACTGCCACGGCAAATATTCCTGTTATATTCCTCACTGGTAAGGGGGACAAGGAAAGTGTCACAAAGGTTTTGGACCTGAAGCCTCAGGGATACATTTTAAAGACAGCCGGTAAAATAAAGCTTATGTCTCAAATTGATGGGTTCTTTGAGAACCTTAGTAATAAACAATAGAGTCGTTAGTCTGAGCCATACATATCTAGATTGTGAGAGTGCAAAAGCTATGAATAGGAAAGATTCACAAGAACTATAATATCAAAAACAGAACTTTTGTTTGCTATTCTGGTTGATATTTCGTAAATTATGAAGTATTATAAAGCTAGTAAAGAGAGTAATGCGGAAGGAATTAGAGAGAAAACAGAGATAAATACAAAAACACAGTCAATCATTGACCTTATGGATACAACGGGACAGGGATTAGAGGAAGTAATGAAGCTACTCAAAATCGATCCTAAGGACTATGATTTGTATAAGAAGAATGTTAATAATATGCTTCTTGTAAAGTAATAAGAACAACCATTATGCTTGAATTAGTTGTAAGATATGCTTATTTAGGGGATGAGTTTCATGACTCATTCCTTTTTTGTTGAAGAAAAGGGGAGGCACTTCTAAACATTAAGTAATTATATCTGAAATTTTAAACCACAGTTTGTGTAATAATACACGTAAAATGAAATTTCGTAGAAATTAAGGCAATTTTTAATCACTCAAGGACAACAATTGCATATTAGAAATGTTACGGGTTTGTTACAATGAAATTGCTCGAGCACTAAAACGTTTAAGTAAATGTAATAAAAAATTTATTTAAAGGGGGACATAAGTACCTATGAAAAGAAAAGTGGTTGCTTTTTTAAGCATGTTACTTGCTACTGGATTAGTTTTTACATCCACAAGCTTTACTTCATTGGCAGCAGAAAATCTTAATCCTTATACAACAATAGAAGCAGAAGCTTCAGCAGAACTTAAGGATGCTATGATTTCTCCAAAGAAGGATTCAGTAGTAATCAAGACAAATGGTTATGTTGTAGCAAAGAATGTAGATTTCTCAAAGGGGATTGCGGCATTAATCATTAAGGCAGGAGCAACAAATCCTAACAAACTCGAGATAAGAGTTGATAAGGCAGATGGTGAGGTTCTTGCAGGTGCTATGGTTAGCGGAGCTGTTGCAGAGAGAACAGTCAAGGTATCAAAGAGCCTTGAGGGTGTACATGATCTTTATTTCGTAACAGTAAGAGATGGAGGTTCTGTACAGTTTGATTCATGGTCAGCATTATCAGCACCAGGAAAGCAGGATCCAATTGATAATCCACCAGTGGAAAATCCACCAATTGATAATCCACCAGTAGATAACCCACCTGTAGAGACTACAACAGTTAATCCTTATGAGACAGTAGAGGCAGAGGCTTCTGCAGAGCTTAAGGATGCTATGATTTCTCCAAAGAAGGATTCTGTAGTCATCAAGACAAATGGTTATGTTGTAGCAAAGAATGTAGATTTCTCAAAGGGTGTTGCTGCATTAAATATTAAGGCAGGAGCAACAAATCCTAATAGACTTGAGATAAGAGTTGATAAGGCTGATGGCGAGGTTCTTGCTGGCGCTATGGTAAGTGGTGCAGTTACAGAGAGAACTGTAAAAGTTTCAAAGAGCCTTGAAGGTGTGCATGACCTTTATTTCGTAACAGTAAAAGATGGTGGCTCAGTACAGCTTGATTCATGGACAGCATTATCAGCACCAGAGAAGGAAGACCCAATTGATAATCCACCAATCGATAATCCACCAGTAGATAATCCACCAGTGGAGACTACAACAGTTAATCCTTATGAGACAGTAGAGGCAGAGGCATCAGCAGAGCTTAAGGATGCAATGGTATCTCCAAAGAAGGATTCAGTAGTAATCAAGACAAATGGTTATGTTGTAGCTAAGAATGTAGACTTCTCAAAGGGCGTTAAAGCGTTACTTATTAAGGCAGGCGCAACAAAGCCTAACAAACTTGAGATTAGAGTTGACAAGGCAGACGGTGAGGTTCTTGCAGGCGCTATGGTAAGTGGTGAAGTTACAGAGAGAACTGTCCAAGTTGCTAGCAACCTTGAGGGTGTACATGATCTTTATTTCGTAGCAGTACGAGATGGAAGCTCAGTACAGTTTGATTCTTGGAAAGCATTATCAGCACCTGAAAAGGAAGACCCAATTGATAATCCACCAATTGACAACCCACCAATCGACAATCCACCAATCGATAATCCTCCTATCGATAATCCTCCAGTAGATAAGACAGAACTTACAGCATCTTATGACTTAAGCAGCTGGAACACCGGCTATACTGCAAACTTCAAGATTACTAACAAATCTGGAAAGACAGTCGATGGTTGGAAGCTTAAGCTTAAGAAGAGCGAAGTTAAAATCGATTCTAGTTGGTGCGTAAAGGTTGAAGAAAGCGGAGATTACTATGTAATCACTCCACTTGATTGGAACAAGACAATCGAGAATGGTAGAGAAATCACCTTCGGATTTGTAGGTTCAGGCAAGGCTCCAAGCACAATTTCATATAGCTTTGAGTAATATAACATATTCCCAATAAAATAAAATGGGACGTCTAAGAAAATCCCATAAAAGTCAGCGAGTGAAATCTTCGGATTTCACTCGTTTTTTCTTGTGAATATAAATTAAGAACCCTTCTGGTGATATATCAAAAGATGTAGTCTAGTGAATCCGTATCATTTTTGGTAATATATAAGTAACAAAATAGTTTAGAAGGGGGCAAAAATGAGTACAAATTTTTCAGATTCAATAAAGTATATTGGTTGTAATGACAAGACTATCGGGATTTTTGAGAGCCAGTATCCAGTGCCAAATGGTGTGTCTTACAATTCATATGTGATTATGGATGATAAGATTGCTGTTATGGATACAGCAGATCCACGAGTTACTGATGAGTGGCTTGCAAATCTCGAGAAGGAGCTTGGCGGCAAGAAGCCTGACTACCTTGTAGTGCAGCATATGGAGCCAGACCACTCAGGTTCTATCAAGACATTCCTTGAAAAGTATCCTGACACTGTTGTAGTTGGAAATGCAAAGACTTTCCCTATGATGGGACAGTTTATGGATGCAGATCTTTTTGAAAATCGTAAACACGTAGTGGCAGAGGGAGATACACTTTCACTTGGTAGCCACACACTTACCTTTGTTATGGCACCTATGGTTCATTGGCCAGAGGTTATGGTAACCTACGAAAGCTCAGAGAAGGTTCTTTTCTCAGCTGATGGCTTTGGAAAGTTTGGCGCCCTTGATGTGGATGAGCCTTGGATTGATGAAGCACGTAGATATTATCTCAACATTGTGGGTAAGTACGGCGCATCAGTTCAGGGATTGTTGAAAAAGGCGGCCGCCCTTGATATCCAGACAATCTGTCCACTACACGGACCAATTCTTACAGAAAATCTTGGATATTATATTGATCTTTATGACAAGTGGAGCAGCTACACACCAGAGGAAGAAGGCGTCCTTATTGTTTCTGCATCCATTCATGGAAATACAAAAAAAGCTGCCCTTCAGCTGGAAGAAGAGCTTAAGGCTGCCGGCGTAAAGACTATGTTCATCGATGTATGTCGTGAGTCTATGTCAGAGGCTGTGGCACGTGCCTTCTACTTTGACAAGATGGTTTGCTGCGCAAGCACCTATGATGGAGGATTGTTCCTCCCTATGCAGGACTTCCTACATCATCTTACAGCAAAGGCTTACCAGAACCGTAAGGTAGGCTTCGTTGAAAACGGAACCTGGGCACCACAGGCTGCCAAGAACATGAAGGCTATTCTCGAGCCTATGAAGAACCTTGAATTCCTTGAGCCAGTCGTAACCATCAAGTCCACCCTCAACGAGGCTTCGTCAGCACAGCTCACCGAACTAGCAAACGCATTGAAGCTGTGTTAGACTTCTACGCCGTGTAGTTTGCGGTATTCGGAAGGTGATACTTCCTTGGCGCGTTTGAAGGCTTTGGAGAAGGTGAAGGCATCGGAGTACCCTACGAGGAACGCTATGCTACTGACGCTTTCTGTACTTTCAAGTAGAAGCTCAGTAGCTTTTTTCATGCGATAGGAGCTTAAGTATTCCTGTGGGGTGTAGCCGGTGGCGTGCTTGAAGACGCGGGTAAGGTAGCTGCGATTAAGTCCGCAGGCGCTGGCTATGTCCACGATGCTTATTGGCTCTGAATACTTAAGTCGAATGTAGTTTACTGCAGATTTCACGTAGGCTAAGCGAGGGTCAACCTCATGCAACACTCTGTTCTTAGAATTTGAAACTATGAAGTCGAAGAATTCGTAAACCTTGGCATAGCAGTAGCATTCTCTGTCGCTATGGTTGTAAATTTCTGAAAGTATATCAAGAAGCTTAGAGGAATCCTTGGTAGGAACAAAGATAGGTTGTTCGGCGGTGATTCCTGCACTGGTAAATAATTCCAAAGTACGTGGACCGTCCACGTGCATCCATGCATACTCCCAAGGTTCTTCTTCATCTGCTTCGTAGTAGGCCTTGCATTTGGCAGGGATTAAAAACCCCTGGCCGGCACACACTTCGAAGCGGGTATCATTTAAAATCAGAAATCCCTTTCCTGAAATTACATAGTGAAAGATGGTCCTGGTGCGAACGATTGGGCCATAATTATATTTAGGGCCACATTTGTAGCGGCCTACCTCAAAAAGGTAAAAATCATTTGATTTTGTATAGTCAACGAATTTAACTTTATCTACTCCGGTTACTTCCATAATATCTCCCATGCCTTTTGGGCCATTTAATGTAAGCTAAAGCTTACTAGGCCACAAAAGTTGGACACTAAAGTGTCCATGCCTTTTGGGCCCTAAGTCACAAAATGACATTTAAAAGGTTAATAATAACATCTACTTTTTCTACAATTCTCAATATAATGTATTCTATCAAAAAAACAGAATGAATGACAGATTCACAGGAGGCATTATGGCAATTAAAGTTTTTGAACAGGAGAAGCAGTTTCATTTATACAATTCAAAAATCAGTTATGTGATTGGCGAATGTCGTGATGGAGAGATTGGCCAGCTTTATTTTGGCAAAAGAATAAATGAAAATCAGATTATATATGGATATCAGACCTTGGCAGGAAGACCACTTTGCTGCCCAGTGACCGATGATGAGAATTACACAAAGGAGCTTGCATGCCTTGAGTATCCAGCTTTTGGCAATGGTGATTTTAGAGGTGCTGCCTACGAAATCAGACAGAGCAATGGCTCTCGCGTAACAAATCTTATGTATGACCGCTATGAGATTTACAAGGGTAAGAAGCAGATTCCAGGACTTCCAGCCAGCTACGTAAATACGGATGAGGAGGCAACAACACTTGAGATAGTTTGTGTTGATGAGGTGGCAAAGGTTGAGGTTACACTTTACTATACAATCTTTGAAAACTACTCAATCATCACTCGTCACGCTAGCTTCAAAAATATTGGTTCAGATGAGGTTAAGCTTACAAAAGCTCTTAGCTGCTGTATCGACCTTCCTGATTACGAATATGATTGGATGCAGTTTGAAGGCGCATGGGGACGTGAGCGTTATCCTCATGTTCGCTCTGTTGAAAAGGGCATCATATCTATCGAAAGTATGAGAGGACACTCTAGCGCAAACTTTAATCCTTTCATCATTCTTAAGAGAAAGAATGCAGATGAGTTCCAGGGTGAGGCTATGGGAATCAATCTTGTGTACAGCGGCAACTTTGCTGCTAAGGCTGAGGTGGATAACTATGGTAAGCTTCGCTTCACAATGGGTATAAATCCTAATTGGTTTGTATGGCAACTTAAGTCTGCTGAGACTTTTGATACACCAGAGGTTATCATTTCCTACACAAAGGAAGGTCTCAATGATTTGAGTCAGAACCTTCACAAGTTTATGAACAACAACCTTGTTCGTTCACCATTCAAGAACAAGCCAAGACCAATCCTTCTCAACAACTGGGAAGCTACAGAGATGGAGTTTGACGAGGAGAAAATTCTTAACATTGCAAAGAAGGGGAAGGAAGCTGGTGTTGAACTTTTCGTTCTCGATGATGGTTGGTTTGGAAAGAGAAATGACGATTATGCAGGTCTTGGAGATTGGTTCGTAAATACGAATAAGTTGCCAGATGGAATTACAGGTCTTGCTAAAAAGGTTAATGACCTTGGCTTGGACTTTGGTCTTTGGATTGAGCCTGAAATGGTAAACCCAGATTCAGATCTTTACAGAGCACATCCTGATTGGGTTCTTGCTGCTCCAGATAGAAGACGCACTCTTGGACGTCATCAGATGGTTCTTGATTTTTCAAAGCCAGAGGTGGTAGATAACATTTATCATCAGCTTTACGATGTGATTTCAAAGGCAAACATCAGCTACATTAAATGGGATATGAACCGCTCTATTACAGAGTGCTTCAGCCAGAATGTGGCACCTGAATATCAGGGAATGGTATATCACAAATACATCATGGGCGTATACAGCCTCTATGAGAGATTGATTGCAGATTTCCCACATATCCTATTTGAGTCATGTGCCAGCGGTGGCGGACGTTTTGATGCAGGTATGCTTTACTATGCTCCACAGGCTTGGTGCTCAGATGACACAGATGGACATGAGCGTGTAAAGATTCAGTACGGCACAAGCTACGGTTATCCAATTTCTTCAATTGGTGCCCATGTTTCTAAGTCACCTAACAACCAGACAGGCCGTTCTATGGATGCTGATGATAGAGCAAACATTGCTTGCTTTGGAACCTTCGGATATGAGCTTGATCTTAACGAGGTTTCTGAGGAAGAGTTTGCACAGGTTAAGAAGCAGATTGTGTTTATGAAGGAATATAGAGGTCTTTTCCAGTATGGTACCTTGTATCGTCTTCAGTCGCCATTTGAGAAGAACACATCTAGCTGGATGGTAGTTTCAGAGGATAAGAAGACAGCCATCGTTGTTATGTACAAGTCACTTAAGACTCCAAATGTTGGAATGGAGCATATTAAACTTCAGGGACTTGATGAGAATCTTGTTTATACAGTAAATGATAAAGAAAAGCTTTACGGTGACTTCCTTATGGAACGTGGCCTTGGCACAATGGAAAAGGATGAGCCTTGGTACATGGATAAAGGGGACTTTACATCGAGGATGTTTATTCTTAAGGCATAAAAAAGACCTAAAGAAGACCACAAAAGTTGGACACTAAAGTGTCCATGCCTTTTGGACCAGATGTCACAAAATGACATCTATAGGATGAAATATTCCATACCACAGAATGTGAAATATATGTATTATAGGTATAGTTTCGGAGGGAACGTAAACTGAAAACAATTTTGGGAGGTAGGTATTATGAAGGCTAAGAAATTAGCAGCTTTAATCCTTAGTGGATTCATGGCAGTGTCTATGATGGCTTGTGGTTCATCAGGGGATTCTTCAAGCGCAGACACAACAACAGATTCGGCAGATGCACCAGAGGCAATGAAGGGCAGTGTTGAGGGAGAACTCACTGTTTCTATTTGGGATGAAAATCAGAGACCAGGTCTTCAGGAAATTATTGATGAGTGGTCAGCTGAGTCAGGAGTTAAGGCTACAATTCAGGTTGTAGGATGGGATGACTATTGGACACTCCTTGAGGCAGGTGCTTCAGGTGGAGAGCTTCCTGACGTATTCTGGATGCATTCAAATCAGGCACAGAAATACATGGAAAATGATATGCTCATGGATTTAACAGACAAGATCGCAGCTAGCGACAAGATTGACATGGGCAATTACTACGAAGGTATCGTAGACCTTTACAAGTCAAATGATAAGCAGTATGCAGTTCCAAAGGATATCGATACAATCGCTCTTTGGTACAACAAGACAATCTTCGATGAGATGGGTGTTGCTTATCCAGACGACACTTGGACATGGGATGATTTCGCAGATGCTGCAAAGAAGCTTACAAACGATGATCACTGGGGATATGCAATTGCTCCATCTAACAACCAGGATTCCTTCTACAACGCAGTATACTCAATGGGCGGAGAAATCATCAGCGATGATAAGAAGGCTTCAGGTTATGACAAGCCAGAAACACAGAAGGCAATTCAGTTATTTGTAGATATGGTTCAGGACGGCTCTTGCCCAGACCTTAACACAATCTCTGAGTCAGGTGCAGATGTGCTCTTTGAGTCAGGTAAGGTTGCAATGGTTACACAGGGCTCTTGGATGGTAGCAGCATTCAAGGACAACGAGTACACAGCAGCAAACTGTGACGTAGCTGTTCTTCCAAAGGATGCTAAGACAGGTAAGAGAGTTTCAATTTACAACGGACTTGGTTGGGCTGCTTCAGCAAACACAAAGAATCCTGATGCTGCATGGTCACTCATCGAGTGGTTAGGCTCTAAGGAAATGCAGGAGAAGCAGGCAGAGCTTGGTGTTACAATGTCAGCTTATGAAGGCTGCTCAGACAAGTGGGTTAACTGTACAGATAAGTTCGACCTTAACGGTCATATGCAGATGCTTGAGGCAGACCTTGTATTCAGACCATACTCTAAGTACACAACAGTATGGGAAGATATGCAGACAGAGAAGCTTAAGGAAGCTTGGACTGGCGAAAAGGATGTTAAGACAGTTTGCCAGGAAATCTGTGATAGCATGAATCAGACTCTTAGTGAGGAGTAAACTTTTTTCTTCTTTATTCTTTTTGTAATATAAGTATTAATTTGATTGAGGGTGCAGTGTTAAGCGCGCTGCACCTTTTATCATTTTTAGTAGGAGAGTTTTGTTATGGGTAATAAACCAAAGGTTACGGGACGTCAGAGAAGTGAATTCATTTGGGGATGGCTTTTTATTCTTCCAACTATGATTGGTCTTATTGTTCTAAATATCATTCCAATCTTTCAAACAATTTATCAAAGCTTTTTTAAAACTGGAGATTTCGGCAAGGGCAACATCTTCGTAGGTGGCGCCAACTATGCCAAGGTGTTTGCTGACACAGAGGTTTGGCAGGCACTTATAAACACACTAAAATACGCAGTGGTAGAGGTTCCACTTTCTATCATTATTTCGTTGGTTTTAGCAGTATTTTTAAATGGGAAAATTAAGGGCAAAAGCACCTTTAGAACTATATTCTTCCTGCCAATGGTAGCTGCTCCAGCAGCCATCGCTATGGTTTGGAAGTGGCTTTACAATTCAGAATTCGGATTATTAAATCACATCTTACCAGGAAAGACAAACTGGGTTTCAGATCCTAAGATTGCTATTTATTCAATCGCTGTAATTGGTATTTGGTCAATCATTGGTTATAACATGGTTCTGTTTTTAGCAGGACTTCAGGAAGTGCCAAAGGATTATTATGAGGCAGCAGCAATCGACGGAGCAACTGGTGTGCAGCAGTTCTTCAGCATCACCATTCCACTTGTTTCACCTACAATCTTCTTTGTACTTGTTACAAGAATCATTGCAGCTATGCAGGTGTTCGACGTTATCTACATGGTAATTGACAACAACAACCCAGCACTAAACAAGACACAGTCTTTGGTATGTCTCTTCTATAAATATTCCTTCCAGCAAAGCAACAAGGGCTACGGTGCAACTGTAGTAGTTGTTCTTCTGGTAGTCATTATGTTCTTCACTGTTTTACAGATGATTGGACAGAAGAAATGGGTACACTACAATTAATAGGAAGGTGATTGAAATGAAGAGTAAGAATAAAACTTTAATATATGTAATATTACTGATTATGTCCTTCATTATGCTGGTTCCTTTTGCATGGATGGTACTGACAGCCTTCAAGACCGTTGGCGAGTCAACTCAGATGGATCCTTTCGTTATCCTGCCATCCAAGTTCAGATTGGATAACTTCACTGAGGTTATGCATAATGTAAACTTCGGACGTTTATACTTTAATACTGTTATGATGATTGCACTTCGTGTCCTTTGTGCAGTGCTCACATCAACAATAGCAGGCTATGCATTCGCGCGACTAAACTTCAAAGGAAAGAATTTTATGTTTGGACTTGTACTGTTCCAGATGATGATTCCATCTCAAATCTTCATCATTCCACAGTACGTTATGGTAAGTAAGCTTGGTTGGACTAATACAATGCTTGGACTTTTATTCCCAGGTTTGGTATCAGCCTTTGGAACCTTCTTACTTCGACAAGCTTATATGGGACTTCCAAAGGAGCTTGAGGAGGCAGCCAGACTTGATGGTTGTAACATCGGTCAAACCTTCCTATTTGTAATGGCTCCACTGGCAAAATCTTCAATGGTAGCACTTGGAATCTTCACAGCAGTGTTTGCTTATAAGGATTTGATGTGGCCAATGATTGTGTGTCCTGATACAAATCAGACAACACTTGCCAGCGCCCTTTCAAAGATGCAGGGACAGTTCTCATCTAACTACCCAGAGCTTATGGCAGCAGCGCTCATCGCGTGCCTCCCTATGATTGTAATCTACGTAATCTTCCAGAAGCAGTTCATTGAAGGTATAGCTACGTCTGGTGGTAAACTATAAATAATATAGAGGCTATGTAGTCTTACATGCTCCCGCAGGGCACCCCTCATACCTTCGCTAGGCAACTTTCCGCTACGCGGCTCCCTCCTAGCTTGGCATGATACTTCCCTGCTCGCGCTTGCCAAGGTTATGTAGCCTCTATTTTTTTATACTATGATACGCTACGGAATACTTTAACGCTTTAGTACAGCGAATTGCCAACACTTTAAAGTAAATATATAATAGATACACTCGTGTTTAGAAAAGGAGAATATATATTATGAAAGAGGAATTCAAACCTTACATCCCTGCGGATAAGGTTACTCCTGAGATGACCCCTACATCTATTATTATGGGTCTTCTTCTTGCAGTTATCTTTGGTGCAGCTAACGCATACCTTGGCCTTAGAGTTGGTATGACAGTTTCTGCTTCAATCCCAGCAGCAGTTATTTCAATGGCTGTTATCCGCATTATCATGAAAAAGGATTCAATCCTTGAAAGCAACATGGTTCAGACAGTAGGTTCTGCTGGTGAATCACTTGCAGCAGGTGCAATCTTCACAATGCCTGCACTTTTCATTTGGGCAAAGGAAGGCGTTATGGACACACCTTCACTTGCTACAATCACAGTAATCGCACTTTTCGGTGGTTTACTTGGTGTATTCTTTATGGTGCCACTTCGTAGTGCACTTATCGTTCAGGAGCATGGCGTGCTTCCATATCCAGAAGGAACAGCTTGTGCAGAGGTTCTTTTAGCTGGTGAGGAAGGTGGTTCTTCAGCAAAGTCTGTATTCCTTGGTATGGGAATCGGTGCTGTTGTTAAGTTCGTAGTTGACGGACTTTGCGCTATCCAGTCAGTATTTACAATCAAGCTTGACGCTCTTAAGACAGAGTTCTCTGCAGAGGTTTATCCAGCACTTGTTTCAGTTGGTTACATCTGTGGACCACGTATCTCAGCATACATGTTTGCTGGTGGTATCCTTGGTTGGTTCGTACTTATTCCAGCAATCGTTACTTTCGGTGGCGACATTGTTATGTATCCAGCAGACGTATCTGTTGCAGAGCTTTATGCAGCAGGTGGTGCAGCAGCAATCTGGTCAAAGTACATTAAGTACATCGGTGCTGGTGCCGTAGCTTCAGCTGGTATCATCTCACTTATTAAGACACTTCCACTCATTGTTAGAACATTCGTTGATTCTATCAAGAGCATCAAGACAGCTGGCTCTTCATCAACAGAGCGTACAGCCCTTGATATGGATATTCGTTTTGTACTTGGTTCAATCCTTGTTCTTATCGTAGCAATCTGGCTTGTACCAGCAGTACCTGTTACACTTGTAGGTGCTATCATCATCGTAATCTTCGGTTTCTTCTTCAGTGCCGTAAGTTCACGTATGGTTGGTCTTGTAGGTAGCTCAAACAACCCAGTTTCTGGTATGACAATCGCTACAATCCTTATCGCTACAATCTGCCTTAAGGCACTTGGCGATACTGGTGTTCACGGAATGCAGGGTGCTATCGCAATCGGTTCTGTAATCTGTATCGCAGCATGTATGGCTGGTGATACATCACAGGATTTAAAGACTGGTTACATCCTTGGTGCTACACCTAAGAAGCAGCAGATTGGTGAAATCCTCGGTACAGTTGCAGCAGCACTTGCTATCGGTGGTGTTATGATCCTTCTTGATTCTGCTTATGGATTTGGTTCAGATATGCTTGCAGCTCCACAGGCTACAATGATGAAGATGATCATCGAAGGTGTTATGGATGGAAACCTTCCTTGGACACTTATTTTCATCGGTGCATTCATTTCAATCGTTATTGAAATCCTTGGCATCGGAGCACTTCCAGTTTCAATTGGTCTTTACCTTCCACTTGAGCTTTCATCAACAATCATGATTGGTGGTCTTGTTAGAAAGTATGCTGACAAGAAGTTCGGTGAGCAGAAGGATGAGTCAGGAAAGGGTATTCTTTTCTGTTCAGGACTTATTGCTGGTGAAGGTATTGTAGGTGTACTTCTTGCAATCCTCACAGTAGTTGGAATCACAGATAAGATTAACTTAAGCTCAGTTATCCCAACAGGTAACGTTCCAGCATTAATCCTTATCGTTATTGTTACTGCAGCTGTATTAAAGGCAGCTATGGCAAAGAAAGATGAATAATAAAGAAAATTTTTTAGACCATGTGTTTAAAATAAGCGACAGCATTTCATGGACTGAAGACGAGTCAGGTCAGGTGGTTGTCGAAATGGAAAATAAAGGCTTTACAAATCGAATAGCCCAGCGCTTCTTTAAGAAGCCACATACTTCCTTCATAACCCTTGAGGGATTAGGAAGCTTCATTTTCAAATGCATAGATGGCAAGCGCAGTGTCTACGACATTGGACTTCTTGTTCACGATAAATATGGCGACGAAGCCGAGCCTCTTTACGAGCGCCTCAGCGTCTACATGAAGCATTTGGAGCAGGTGGGTTTTGTAAATAAAGCTTAGTATTAAAAAGGATTGGTTACGCAGTAGCGTAATCAATCCTTTTTTTGTTGCCAGAATTATGCTAAATTTGCCAAAGTGTTGGCTAGTTAGGAATAACAGTATAGAATAGGAAAGATTATATCTTATTTTAAAGTATCTTGGCGAGGAACCGTTCTTCTAAATTATATTAAAGGAGAAATATAAAATGATTAGAATGAATAATCTTATGAAAGAGGAACTTTTAAAAATACGAGATATTGATAATACATTTGATTTTACTGGGAAATTATCGGTTATCAATCCAGAAATATATAAGGTGAAAAATGCTGTTTTTATGAAGATAAATGATCGAGCTAAAGTAGCACTTGAAACTGTCGAGTTATATGAAGATGTTGATTTGTCTGAGTGGGAATGGGATCGTAGTGAATTTCTTATTGGAAGTTATTTTGATGGAATAACATATGAACAGAGCTTACGTTTAGCATTGGATATAGTAGAGCTGTGGGGATATAAATTACATGCGTTATTCCCAAATGATGAATTTCATATCAGCATAAATGTTAGCAATATTTCTGATACAGATGATAAGACGATAAGACTAAGATATTATAAATACCGAGAGAATGGATTTCATTATGATTTAGATAATTTAGATAATCTATTATATAATGCCATTCTAATAAATGTTGTCGAATCCGATTAACAAGAAAACCTTTTAAAGTTGAATGATATGAGGTCTAATATGTATTTGAAAAAAGCTATATTGTGGTCTGTACTCTTAGTTTTATTTATGACCGCGTGTACTAAAAATGAAGCTAATAGTAAAACAGATGAGATAATAGTCAAAGATCAAGCTAATAAAAATGAAAAAAATAGTGATTCTATAGCTTCAGATAATACAATAGTCGACAAGATTGATTGGAAACATTTTGAAGAACAGATGACACCTGATGAAAAAACAGATTTTCAAGATTATCTTCCGGTATTAGAGAGGAGAGAGAAGTTTTATAGTCTTGATTTAGATAATAGGCAATCATCACTTCAAGAGTATATGGAGGATTTGAAGGTTGATGAACCTAAAGACGTTGGAGAACTTGTTTTAATTGATTTAGATAATCAAAATGGTAAAGAACTGGTCATTCATATAATTGAATCCGGTGGACATTATCTGATTCTTACAAGAGACGATGACAATATTTACGTCGTTCTAAGGTCTGAACGGTGTTTTGAAGAACTTCAAAAAGATGGTAAATATTATGGTTCTGGAGGGGCTGGTGATTGGTATTTTCGTCGCATGAAGATAGATAGTAGTGGTATGGAGGAAATTCTTCTAGGAGAATCTCACGGAGAACAGAAGGAAGATGGTTCATACGGCAATAGACTAGAAGTGGGCGGTAAAGTAGTAAATGAGGACATCTATGACTGGATGAATAATAATTACGGAGACCCTGTCGAATGGATACATTAAGAATGTAAACAGGAACAGTATTAATTTTTGTGATATGAGATTTAATGTATATTTAAAAAAAGCTATATTGTGGTCTTTAATCTTAGTTTTATTTACGACCGTGTGTACTAAAAATGAAGCTAATAGTAAAACAGATGAGATGCCAGACAAGGAGCAAGCTAATATACCGGAAAGCATTAGTGAAGATGGGCTTTTCAGCGTTTCATCAGGCGATGACGAGATAGACTCATTGGTAAAAGAAAAAGTTATAGATGGTTCATTCTACTCAAGTAATGTCGAGGCTGTAGATGTGAAATACATATATAAAGATGGTATCTTTGAGAAGACAGAGGAAACAAGGAAGAAGTTTGTTGAATAATTTGATTTTAGGAGGATAAAAAAAGAATTACACTTATGACTAAGGTGCTTACTAAGGAAATCTAGTATTTGATAAAAAGAGAAAAAGCTGTAACACAGAATGAAATACTGTGTTGCAGCTTTTTTATCATTGTTAATCAATCGTAAGAATATCCGAGAAGCCTGTCACTTCAAAGATTTCCATAATAGCAGGAGAAACATTCTTCACTACCATATTCCCTTGTTTGTTCATAGCTTTCTGTGTAGTCAGAAGAACACGAAGTCCTGCACTGGAAATATACTCAAGTCTTGATAAATCAAAAACAAGCTCACTAATTCCCTCTAAGGAATCCTTAATTTCGTCCTCAAGTGTTGGCGCAGTGTTAGTATCCAAGCGTCCCTCTAAGATAATAAATTCAACGCCGCCATTTTGTTCCTTTGTGATATTTAACATAACTAATTTCCCTCCTTGACGTCATAAACTATAGTCATTGTCACGCTGTCTCTCTTGATTCCAACAATCACATCTCTTGATAGACTTGCAACTATTGATCTTTCAAGTTCATCCCAAGCTTCCTGACCGTACTCTGTAACCATCTGTTTCTGTAGAGAATCTCTGTAATCTCCTAATGACCAGTTGACACCGCCAATGTAGGTTGGATTTGCGCCGACTCCACTGTCTAGGTATGTTCCCATGGCACCATAGTTTATCATTCCGCCGTTATATTTCTGCTGAAGTCTGGAAACATCTTCGTAGCTAAGAACACCAGTCTCAATGATATCTCTAATCTTGTCCATAAAACCATTAACTGCAGCATTCTTTCTGTTGGAAGATGCTTTTAAGAATTCAGTCTTCTTATCAATATCCATTCTTGTGGCAAGGATTAAACGAATGGCACATTGTCTCTTGTATCTTTCTGCCCAAATGATTGCGGCAAAGTCACCTGAGATTTCCTTAACCATTCCTATAGTTTCTTCAAACAATAGCTTCACATGAAGCTCGTCTTTTTTGCCAAGTTCAAGTGCTGGTAATCCTGACTCAACAGAGTTTAAAGCGCTGCTTATAAAACCGCTATCATTGTTGAAATAAATTCGTTCAGTATGAAGTTTTGCCTTTTTTGCGCTGATGCTTTCAATAGATTCTGTGAAATCCTTGGTGATAATTATCAGGACATTATTTCCTTTAACACCTACAGAAATATCATCTGCAAGGTTAGCAAGTACAGAACGCTCTAAATTATCCCAAGCTTCCTGGGAATACTTATCTTCTCGGCGTTTTACCGTAAGCATAGCCTCATAACCTGCCAAGGACCAGGTAGCTACCTTTGGCTTAACGATTGTCTCTTTTAAGTCATCAAAAAAAGTGCGGTCAGCATCATTTGTGTGCTTTGATGATAAAGAAATAAACTCCTCCTGTTTATTTGGGTCCATCTTACACTTTGATTGAATGCATATGTGGGATATTCGCGCATTGCCATCAAACCATAACTCTACCGAATCGTTTTCGTCCATAATGGACTTTGTAAGTCTCACTGCCTCCTCTGCTAAAAGATTAAATCTAAGCGCGTTTTTCCCCGTAATATTTAAGCGGAAAAGATAGTCATCAAGTACTTCATTGATGCTATCAAATTGCCCCTGCAAATCACTAACTACAATGTGTTTTGACTCCATATTCTCCTCCTCGGTAACAACATATATATTCATGTGAGCATTTTAGCAAAGCATTTATCACACTATTGTCACATAGAATATATTATCACAATTACAATATAAAGGTTATAATTGTGCGACAATTTTTGTCATTTTCGACACATACAGCACTTTATGGTATTATAATAACCAACTAATTAATCGTATATACGTTAGGAGGAGAACAAATGAAGTGTGAATTTAAGGGTGGTAATTTCCCAGTAGCTATATGTAACCTTGACGCAGGTGAAGCTATTAACTGTGAGTCAGGTGCTATGGCATGGATGAGTGAAGGAATCAGAATGGAGACCAACACTGGTGGTGGACTTGGAAAGATGTTTGGTAGAGCTTTTTCTGGTGAGTCATTATTTATGAATCGCTATGTTGCAGAAAAGCCAGGTATCCTTTCAATCGGCGCACATGCACCAGGTGAAATCAGAAAGATAACAATTACACCAGAAAAGAGTATTGTTGTTCAGAAGGGGTCTTTCCTTGCAAAGGATGAAAGCGTGGATCTTTCAATCTTCTTCCAGAAGAAGCTTGGTTCAGGTTTCTTTGGAGGTGAAGGCTTCATCATGAACAGACTCTCAGGAAATGGTGATGTTCTTATTGAGATTGATGGTGGTGTTGTTGAGTATGATCTTGCTCCAGGTGAGAAGATGACCATCGACACAGGTTATCTTGTTATGATGGATGATACCTGCTCTATTGATATTGTGATGATTAAGGGTATGACAAACATCCTCTTCGGTGGCGAGGGACTTTTCAACACTGTTGTTACAGGTCCTGGTAGAATTATGATTCAGACTCAGCCTATGGTTCAGTTCGTATCTACTATCGCGCAGATGATGGCAGCTAAGGGTCAGAAATAATATTAGACTTTTCACAAGTGAGCAATTGCAAATCCCAAATGGGATTGCAGTTGCTCATTGTCTACTTATTTGGACACTAAGAAGTCATATATATTTGTTATTATTATCAAGTAACAAAAATATTTTTCGAGAAGGCGAACACAATGGCTGATTTTGAAAAAGTAGTAGCAGAAGAAGTAAAAAAATATAATAGACTTTCGTTTCCGGTGAAGGCAAATTTATTAGAGCGCGCCATAATTAGAAGGGTGCCTATTGCAAAAGTTCATCCAAATCCAGATGACGAGTTTTGTAAGCCTAATGTTGGGCCTAACTATTCTATTATCTCAGATTACATTTGCCGAATTGGAAATAGTGGCGGTTTTGTAAAAACAGATTCCGCTCGTGAATCAATTATAGTGGAGAAGATTCATCCAGATGGCTACAAGATTTTAAATGGTCATCACAGGTGGGCAGCATACTATAAGCTGGGAAGAAAATATGTACCTGTAAAGCTTGTTAACCTCACCAGTCAGGAGGATTTGGGCCGCTTGCTTAAGGCGTCTAATCATAACAAGCGAGTCCTTATTGATTTCGATCAGGTGGTTTACAGAGAATCCGGCGATATGGAAAATCCATTAATATTCCCTCTAAACAGGATTTACACTGAGAGAATCCGAAAGGGCATTCCTAATCTGTTTCATTTCTTTATAAACGAAGGATATGATATATGGTTATTCACGGAGCGATTGCACTCCTTAGAATACATGAAAAATCTTTTTAAGCTTTACCATGCTGAAATAACAGGTATAATAACTGGTGATAAGAGAATACCGGAGCTTAATCCGATTGTTGCAAAAACCATTGATGATATGTTTAATAATAAGTATACTCTTACACTACATATCTATAATGATAAATTGTATTGGGTGGATAGAGCTTCTAAGATGACAAAAGTGTTTGATCTAGAGGATACAAATTGGTCAACCGCAATCAAGAATATAATAGGGGAAATGGAAAGCGATGCAAAAAAATATTAGTGACAAAATGAGGGTGTCTTTCGATCTTGATGAGGTGCTGTTTGTTTATCCTAAAACTCACAAGATAGAAGAGCCACCAATGTTTCCATTTAATATGATTTTTAAAGAGAGACTGAGACTGGGTACACCTGAATTAATCAAAGAGCTTCAAAGGCAGGATTACGAGGTGTGGGTGTACACTTCATCCTATAGGTCAATACGATATATCACCACACTATTTAGGCTTTACGGTGTTCGTTTTGATGGGATTATCAATGCTAACAGACATTTACAAGATGTTCAAAGAGATAAAAAGAAGTTACTTCCACAGAAAATGCCACCTTACTATCACATAAGTCTTCACGTTGATGATGAAAAGGTAATATGCTCGCAGGCACAGCAATATGGATATTACGCTTACCACCTGGATGAGGAGGATCCTGAGTGGAAAGAGAAGATTCTCAAATATGCAGGTGAGATTAGGGAGCGACTTGAAAAAAAGAAAAATGCTAAGAAATAAAACAGAATATAAACTTTGACCGGAAAAAACTATTGTTTACCCACGGTTTTATAGAAAAGAATTTAATAAAATAGACCTATCATAAAATGAATATGGTAGGTCTATTTTTTATTCATTAAAAGGAGAATAATGTAATGCTTAGAGAGACAGTAGTTGAGAACGGGGCGGTTAGAGGTTTGCCTAGCGCAGACCCTCGAGTTACAGTTTATAAAAAGATTCCATTTGCAGCACCACCAGTGGGCAAGAATAGATTTCGTGCTCCACAGCCAGCCGAAGACTGGGAGGGGGTAAGAGATTGCTATGAGTTTGGTCCTCTTTCCATGCAGGATGTGCCACAGGGTGGCGATGGACTTTATGACAGAGAATGGCATGTGGATACTGGCCTAAAGGACAGTGAGGATTGTTTATATCTTAATGTATGGACTCCTGCCAAGTCCAAGGATGAAAAGCTACCTGTTTTGGTTTGGTTTTTCGGCGGAGCTTTCCAGTGGGGCTACACAGCAGAGATGGAATTTGACGGAGAGCACTTAGCCAGAAGAGGTGTGGTAGTTGTAAGCGTAAATTATCGTCTCAACTGCTTTGGATTTTTGGCTCATCCTGAGATTACAGCAGAGGCACCAGAGGCTCCAGGAAACTTTGGACTTTTGGATCAAAAAGCAGGCCTTCATTGGGTGGCAAGAAACATAGCAGCTTTTGGTGGTGACCCAAATCAGATTGTAATTGCTGGCCAGTCAGCAGGTGGTGCCAGCACCATGAATCAGCTGGTGTGCGAAGCTAATAGAGATATTGTAAAGGGGGCAGTAATCCTTAGTGGTATTATTCGTATGCCAAACGTTGAGGCGGATATTTTTAGACCGTTAAGCTTAACAGATGCTGAAAAGCTTGGTGAAGAATTCTTCAAGTCTTTAGGAGTTACCTCTTTGGAAGAAGCAAGAAAACTTTCTTCAGAGGAGATTTTTAATGGTTACAACAGATTTGTTCAAGAACATCCAAGAATGTTTCCGTTTAATGATGGAGTTTTCTGTAAGGGAGATCCTGTTGAGAGATTCATAAACGGAGATTGTGCTGATGTGCCAGTAATTGCTGGAAATACAAGCGATGAGTTTATTGTAGATAAAATAAATATGGTAGAAAACTCTGTTAAGAGCGCTTTCAAGGATGCCCTTAAAAAGAATCCAAACAGAAAGCTTTACTATTATCGTTTTGATACAGATATTCCTGGAGATGGGGTAGACTATCCAGGAAACTTCCATTCCGTAGATTTATGGTTCTTCTTTGAAAGCCTTGGCAAATGTCATCGTCCATATGAAGGTAGACATTTTGATTTGGCGCGACAGATGTGCGATTACTTTGCTAATTTCATTAAGACCAGCAATCCAAACGGCGTTGGTCGCGATGGAAATCCTCTTCCAAAATGGGAAAGCTTCAGCCTTGATAAAAAGGATGAAATGGAATTCCTAAGCCAGGGTGCAAAGGCACGTCAGGAGGGTGGCATTCGTCAGAACACCAGAAAGCAGGCAGTAAACCCATATCTTCCAAACTGGGAGTATATTCCAGATGGAGAGCCTTATGTGTTTGGGGATAGAGTTTATGTGTATGGCTCTCACGATTTGTACAACGGTGCAGCCTTTTGTCTGGGGGATTATGTTTGCTGGTCAGCTCCAGTGGATGATCTTGGCAATTGGCATTACGAAGGTGTTAGCTACAAAAAGACAGACGACCCTCTTAACGAGGATGGACATATGTGTCTCTACGCTCCAGATGTGACAGTTGGTCCTGATGGAAGATATTATTTGTTCTACGTTTTGGATAAGGTTAGCATTGTATCAGTGGCAGTCAGCGATACACCAGCAGGCCCTTACGAGTTTTATGGTTACGTTCACTATGAGGATGGCACCAGACTAGGAGAGAGAGAAGGAGACGAGCCACAGTTTGACCCAGGAGTACTTACCGAGGGAGATGAGACTTATCTCTACACTGGTTTCTGTGGTCAGGGGGACAAGAGCCGTAGCGGTGCTCAGTTCACTGTTCTCGGCCCAGATATGCTTACCATAAAGAAGGCTCCAGAAATCATTGTGCCAGGAAACTGCTACAGCCAGGGTACAGGCTTTGAAGGCCACGCTTTCTTCGAGGCACCATCCATCAGAAAGCATAACGATACCTATTACTTCATCTATTCTTCTGAGGTAATGCACGAGCTTTGCTATGCAACATCAAAGTCACCGGCAGGCCCATTCACCTATGGTGGTGTGATTGTCAGCAACTGCGACTTACATATCGATAGCTACAAGCCAGCAGAGTTGCCAACCTGCCCAGGTGCAAATAATCACGGCAGCATTGTCCAGATTGGAGAAGATTGGTACATCTTCTATCACAGACATACCAACGGAACCTGGCTCAGTCGTCAGGGCTGCGCAGAAAAGATTCACTTTGAGTCTGATGGCAGCATCCCTCAGGTGGAGATTACCTCTTGCGGTTTGAACGGTGGTCCGCTTTCAGATATTGGTGAGTACCCTTCTTATATTGCCTGCAACATCTTCAATGATAAGACAGGCATTTATGTGGAGAAGAGTTATCCTCGTATTGTTCAAGAGTATGGCACCTCAGGCCGTGAGGATAGTTACATAACAGATATCACAGACACTACTGTGATTGGATTCAAGTATTTTGATTTCAAGGATGTAACAGGAATCAGAATCAAGACCAGAGGCTACGGCGCCGGCACCTTCGAAGTTCTTACAGATATCAATGGAGATATTCTTGGAAAGGTTGATATTGAATTCCAAAACATTTGGACTGCAGCAGAGGGAAGCCTTAAGCCAAAGGATGGCGCATCAGCATTATACTTGCGCTACAAGGGTAATGGAAATACTCAGCTTGCAAGTGTGGAACTGCTTCACTAATCAAAATAATAATGCCCCAAGCTCTTACATAGATTAGTAAGTGTTTGGGGCTTTTTTGTTTGCATCAGTATTAGGTGACAGATATAATAGAAAGGCATCGGTTTTTGATTTTCATTAGAAAATCAAGAAGACATATTTTTTATAGAGGTAATATAAAATGAGATTTTTATTTATTAGACATGGTGACCCTGACTACGAGAATGACACACTTACAGAAAAGGGACATAGAGAAGCAAAGCTTTTAGCAGACATTATTGAAAGCTATGGTATAGATGAGATTTATCAGTCTCCACTTGGCAGAGCTAAGGATACAGCAGCCTACAGCTGCAAGAAGCTAGGTATTGAGCCAGTGACCTTGGATTGGCTTCAGGAATTTCCAGCCCAGGCCGACCCAAATGTATCAGAGGCAGTTAAGACTGCATACGGAAACGAGATTACTATTGATGAAACAACTGGTAAGTACAAGACTCATATTTTGTGGGATGTGCTTCCTTCATATTATATGAATCATCCAGAGCTTTTTGATAGAGAAGGCTGGAGAGAATCTGAGATAGTGAAGGCCAGTGATATGTCAGAGATTTATGATCAAGTGATTGGTGAGTTTGACAAGTTTATTGCTGACAACGGTTATGTTAAAGAAGGCATGGCCTACAAGGTAACAGAGAACAATGACAAGACCATCGCATTCTATTGTCATTATGGACTCACTTCACTTTTACTTTCACGTTTGTGGAATGTATCACCATTTGTTGCATGGCAGTTTACAGCTCTTGCACCAACCTCTGTTACAGAAGTGGTAACTGAAGAACGTGAGAAGGGAATCGCTACCTTCAGAACTCTTCGCGCAGGAGAGATTACACATCTCAAGATGGGCAAGGAGGAGCCATCCTTCTCAGCTAGATTTTGCGAGAGATTTGAGAACGAGGATGAGAGACACTAGAGGATAAATTCCCACGAGAGTCTTTATAGGCAGATGAAACCCTAGAGTTTACAAAGCATCGCCTGTTTCGTAACTCACAAAATATGCATAATTAAATCATATTATAGTCACAGCTAAACATTATAGAAATGATATTATATACAAAGAGAAAACAAAATATAACGTTTGGCTATACTAGCCTACTAAAATTCGAACCAACAAGCTCAAAAGCACAGTTTAGGTATAGCCTAAGCCGTACTTTTGAGCTTTTTTGTTTATATACAGATCTTGTACGGGTATTAAAAGATCGGAGGTATCATTATGAGAGGTAAATCATTAGTAAGCAATTACAATGCAGCTCAAAGATTGTTAGCATTGGCAGTTGCAGCAGCCATGACATTAACAATGTGGTTTAGCGCTGGAATTTCATTTGCAGATGCAGTGGATGGAGAGTCTGTGATTTCTTCTATCCAGGCACTTAATGATGAAGTTGCAGTTCAGCATCTTCAGGTTGGTGCAGAAGAATCTGATATCGTATTTCCGGATTCCTTCACAGCTACACTTGAAACTACAAGAGAAGTAGTTGTTGAAGAAGAAGTTCAGGTTCCTGTAGAGAATGGCGCACCTGTAGTAGGTGGAATCGTAGCGCCAACAGTAGAGTCTACAGAGTTACCAGTTGATCCTGAAGCTGAGCCAGAAGAGCCAGCATCAGAGCCAATAGAAGGTACAACTGATGAGCCACAGGTGCCAGCTACAGAACCTACAGAGCCTGTATCTGAGCCTACAGCTGGTGAAGAGCCAGTGAATGAGCCAACTTCAGCACCTGTATCTGATTCAGTTCCAGCGGTTGAGTCAGCACCAGCATCAGAGCCAGCAGCAGAGGATACCTCTTCAAGTGATTCTGCACCTGCATCAGAAGGATCAGACCCTATAGCATATATTATTGATAGATTATTCCCAGCAATGGTTGTAAAGGCAGCAGAGGAAGAGCCTGTAGATGAGACTCCAGCAGAGGAGCCAGCAGATACAGAAGAGCCAGCAGCCCCAGCAGAGGAAACACTTTCACCTGCAGTCCATGAAACAACAGTACAGCGTGTTGAGACAGTTACTACATCTTCTGAGATTACACTTCCAGGTGTAACATGGACACTTGATGCAGAGCGCAGCTCAGCAGCAGAATTTGATTCAAGCGTAGAAGGCGCAGAGTTTGTATACGTTGCAAATATTCCTACTTCATATCAGATGAACGCAGCCATTCCTACAATCAAGGTTATTATTGGGGAAGAGCAGAAAGCGGAAGTAGTAGCAGCTTTCACTAAGAGCGTAGTAGTTGATGGCGTTACAATTACAGTAAAGGCAGACGAGGGAGTATTCCCAGCAGACGCAACAGTTTCAGCAAGAACAGCAACAGAAGAAGAGAAGAACGTATTTGATACAGCAGTAGAGAACACTGCGTTATTTATTCCTGTAGTAAAATCTTATGTATATGATATTAAAGTTTTAAATGCAGCAGGAGAAGCAATTCAACCTGATACAACAATCGGTGGAGCATACGTTTCTTTTGAATCAGAAGAAATGACAGGTGCTGATTTAGATGCTTCTATTTATCATATTCCAGGTTCTGAGACAGGAAATACTGTAGCAGAAAAACTTTCTACAACAAAAACAGGAAATGTACTTGAGGCAAGTGCAGGTAGCTTTTCACTTTATGGTGTAGTAACTACTCCAGTAGTTGGAACAAATGTATTTGATAATAGTAGCTATCCATATATGGTTTCACAAAATTACAGCGAAGTTAAGCTGGCTGTAAGACTTTCGGGTGAAGCTACATCTATTAAGTGGTATAAAACAACAGAGAAAAAACGCGTAGATCATGTCCCTACAAAGGATAATTTAGACTCACTGGGAACTTGGGTACCAGTTACAAATAATGATAAGGATGATGCCAATATTACCTTAACAGGTGATACCATAACAAATGGTGCATGGTATGTATGCGTTGTTAATGGTAACGTGTCAGAACCTGTTCAGTTGTTAGGCAGTCTTAGTACCTCTGATAGAGTTAAAGATGTATTTGATAGAGTATGGACACAGCCTATGATGCCTTATTATTTATCAAATGGTGTTATGGCATACGGTGTTAAAGGTTCTGTATTTGATGTTACAGGATATTTACCTAATCTTAATTTAATGATTCAAACAGCATATAGTTCGGGATGGCAAATGAAGTCAACAGACGAAATTGATCCTGAGAGAAGCTCTGGAACAGCAATTGATCCGGATAATATTGATTTATATGTTAGCTTTGGAGGCGATGGTGGTTATGCTGTATTCTTTGATGCTAATTTAAAGAATGGACAAAAATCGTTTTCATTTGGTTGTGATACACAATTGGCAGATAGAACTTTACTTGGAAAATATGCTGATAGTGCTGCTCTCTTTGCCGAAAAAGATAACAATGGATATCTTGATTATGTAGCAATGGTAGGAGCAGCAACAAAGACTGCACCTGACGACACTCCAGCATTTCTTATAAAGCCAATTACTAAAGATACTGTAAAATTCTGGATAGGATATTATGGTCAAAGTTATAGTGGACATTATGACTATAATGATAATTACTTAGATGGATGTACTACTGGTTCAGTTAAATATGACAGCAATACAACAGAGGATGGTGTTGCATTAGCAGTTACAGATACTGATTCAGGTATGACAATGTCATGGAGAAATAAGACTAACATTAAGTTCCAGTTCTCAGTAGGTGATGTTGCCAGCACAGTAGCAAAAGTTGGTGGAAATGTTGATTATGTAAACGGTTATATTAAGGGACTAGAGAAGGATACAACATATGTTGTTACTTATACTGATGGTGGAGTACAACATAGTTATGAAATCACAAGTGATGCTACTAATGGTTATATCCCATTAAGCGGAACAGACTATGATTTAACAGGACAGACAGTAGTAATTGAAAAGAAAAATCCAAGCGAAGGTGATGTTGCTTCAGATCCTATATCAATCGAATCACGTCCAGCAACACCTAACTTTGATACAACAGGAACAGATGATGATGGCGATGCAGACAAGCCAGCAGATGTAGGAACAGATGTAATTACAACAACAGCAAATTCTATTACAGTTAAGTCAGAAACAGAGAATTGTCAGTATAGCTTATATAAATATGATGAGGATGGGAATGAGATTCTAGTTCAAGATTGGGATACACCAACAAATGGAACTTATGTATTTAACGGATTAGATGAAGGCACTGAATATACAATTAAGTCTCGCATTAAGCCAACAAGCACTAAGCCTGGTTCATTACCATCAGAAGGTGTTAAGGTTACAACAAAGAGCACAGTTTCATTAGCTACACCAGTACCATCAGGCACAATAACAACAGACTATGATGAAGATGGAACAGGAGTATCATACCCAGTTGTAGCTGAAACAGAGGGTGCAAAGGTTGAATACAGCACAAACCCTAACACAAATTATTCAGAGTCACTTCCAACATTTAAAGATGCTGGAACATACACAGTATATTACAAGGTTTCAAAGGAAGGCTGCACACCAGTATATGGCAGCTATGAAGTAACAATTAACAAGCAGACAAAAGAACCTGTAGAAATTCAGGAAACAACATCTATTCCTGCAGAAGGAACAACAGGTGGCACAATTGATCTTTCAGATTACCTTGGCGCAGGCCCAGAACTTGTTGACTATGAGGTTGATGGAGATATTGCACCATACGTAACTAACGTTTCAATGGTAGATGGAAAGATTACCTACAACGTAGACAACAGCCCAGCAGGAACAACAGGTACATTAAGAGTTAAGGTTCAGGGAACAAATGATAATCCTTATTGGATTACAATTCCACTTGTATCAAAGGCTAAGCCAGCGCCTGCACCAGTGGAAGACTCTTCTGAGCCAGCACCTGCACCAGCTCCAGCGCCAGTTGCAGTAAAGCCAGTAGTAGAGGAAATACCTACAGTACCTGTAATTGAGCCAGTAGTTGAGACAGAGACAGAAACAGAAAAGACTCCTGTAGTTGAGCAGCTTCTCGACATTGCAGCAGAGGTATTAGACGACACACTTGGCAAGGGTGAAATCATCGACAAGGGTGACATCTGGGGCGACATGTCAGATGATACAAAGACAAAGCTCTTAGATAAGCTCAGCGAAACAGGTGGAGAAATTGTTAAGATAGCAAGCGAAACATCTTCAATCAATGCAGCATTAGCAGAGGTTAAGGCTGACAATGCAGCAGCAAAGGACGGTGAAGATAATAATAAGGTTCCTGTAAAGGAAAAGCCAATCGCACTTGTTATGGGCGAAGGTGCTGTAGTAGTTAAGCTTGAGACACCAGAGAATTCAAGAAATACAGCAGGTCTTGCAGATGCTAAGGCAGTTGCAAAGTCTATCCTTACAGAAGAGCAGTATGCAATGGTTGCAGCAGGAAGTATCCTTGAAATCAAGGTTGAGGTTCTTCCACTTGAGGACGAGACAATTCCTGAATTGGACAAGCAGGTTATTACAGATGGAGTTGCAGCAGTAGCAGAAGAAAAGCCAAACCTTTCAATGGCAGACTATATCGATATCAGCATGTTCATGAGAATCGATGATGAGGATTGGAACCAGATTACAGATACAGATCCAATCGATATCGTTGTAGATATTCCTGAGAATTACAAGGGATTATCAGACACATATTACATCATGCGTGCACATGAAGGTGTCAGCACACTACTTGAAGACAAAGATGGTAATAGCGACACAATCACAATCTCAACAGGTCAGTTCTCAACATACGCACTTATGTATGATGAGCCACAGACAGCTATAGCAAAGACATTTACTTCTTCTGTAGCAGCAGAGAAGTGCCACCTTTGCCACTTATGCCCAACATTCCTTGGTATTTGCTACTTCGTATGGATTGCAATCATCACAGTAGCAGCTATAGTTATTATGCTTTACGTATCACTTAGAAGAAAGAACGAAAACGCATAAGCGATACCGTTAATACCCAAAGAAATCGCTCTCCATTTTTGGAGAGCGATTTCATTTGTTTGTTATTCATTTTCAGCTTTGGGACTACTATAAAATAAATGATTTGTACGTAGCCACAGAGTAAGATAGCTATTTATTTTTTGCTTCGTTCTAGCGGACATTTTATATCCATCCGTATATGCGATATCATCTATAGGATTTTTTGTTGTCTTATACTTAAATCGTCCGTCATCAGCACATTCAAAGGGAATAAAAATTTCTTCATCCTTGTAATATAACCTGAAGGTGTTGAAGGTTTTATCAGGCATTTCTGCTCTATAATTATTTGGATTTTGGGCTAAGGCTGAAACAGATGCATAATACAATAAGATTGGTGCAGCGATAACTCCTGGAGCAACATTATAATCACCATCCATTATGCAAATAATTATTACTGCAATCATACCGATAGCCAGACCTAACAGGAAAACAAAGGCTATTATTTCATCAAAGCTTCTTTGAATTTTCATTCTACCATCGATTAATGCATCATCAAGGCATTGGCTAAGTGGTGGCTGTTCTGGTTCTTCTTTTTTAGGCTTAAAAAGAAGATAAACAACTACACCGTTGATGATAGCGAAAATAGTAAACAGGACAAATGAAAACTTAGCTGTGTTATAAACTGCTGCTTCTGAGGTGTGCCATTCTGGATCACCGCCTTTGGCATTGGCTGATTCGGGGTTCTGATATACTGTGACTACATCACCTATATCATAAGCATCTCCAGGTATCTTGTAATAACCGTTTTCGTTTTGGCCAGTCATATAGTGGGACGAAGTTGTACCGCCTTTATAATGATGGTGGGTTATCTCATATTTATTAGTTATTGTTACTTGCTCAGAAACTATTGTGGCTTCAAAGAAGCCTTCTTTAAAGCCATTAACGGCTACAGCTATATTAACTAGCAATAATAAAATTGCAAATATCTTTTTTATAATTGACATAATCAATGATACCTTTTATTTATATTCAATAAGGCGATAGTATATAAACCTAAATTGGAGATGTCAACACGTTCCTACTGGATTGTCAAAAAAGACCTTCTTTTGGCAAAAAAACTAACCTATATCGTTGACATAGCCGTACGGCTATATTTACACTAAATCATATAAGATTTAGCCGTACGGCTATATTAATGATTTAAAGGAGAGAGTAATGACACAATATGAACGTATGGTAAAGGGGTTATTGTATGATCCAGGTGATGAGGAAATCATGGCGGAGCAATTTCCTTATCAAGATAAACTTTGGGAGTTTAACAAGCTTAAGCCTTCGCAGATAGAGGAAAAGGAAAAATACATGAAGGAAGTTTTTGCAGAGTGCGGTGACAACTGCTACATTGAGCTTCCTTTACATGCAAATTGGGGCGGGGCTCATTTGCACTTTGGTTCAGGTATATATGCTAATTCTGACCTTACGCTAGTTGATGATGGTCATATCTACGTTGGTGATAAGGTAATGTTTGGCCCTGATGTAACTATAGCCACTGCAAATCATCCGATTGATCCTGAGCTTAGGGCAAAAGGCTTGCAGTATAACAAAGATGTCCATATTGGAGAAAATGTATGGATTGGCGCAGGCTCAGTAATCGTGCCAGGTGTAACAATCGGAAAGAATGCAGTCATAGGCGCAGGAAGTGTCGTAACAAAGGACATTCCAGAAAATGTGGTCGCAGTTGGCAATCCTTGCAGAGTTCTCAGAAACGTTGGTGAGCACGACAGGGAATTCTTTTATAAAGACGAAAAAGTAGATTGGGAGAATATAGTTTAATATGATTTGTCCGTACTGTGAAAATGAAATGAGAAAGGGTGCGCTATCTTCATGCAAACCTATAAATTGGAAAGAAGAAACGGGTTTTGCTGCGTGGGTAAGTGGTGCTTTCGGATTAGATGAGCATCTATTGACATCAGACGAAAGAATGTTTTCATCATATGTGCCTGCATTCTTCTGTGATGAATGCAAAAAGGTAATCATAGATACAGATATCAGCTAGAGAGAGGATATAAATGTGACACTAGTGTGACCGTGAACCTGTTAGAATAACCATTGACAAATTCATATTATCTGTTAGAAAAAGAAGGAGGGGATGGTTTTGACTAAAGCAGTTAAAAGTCTTGCGAGCACATTAATGGTAGCTGTTCTTACATTTTCTGTTTTCATTGGAAGTGTTTTGAACGTAGAGGCAATGACAGATGATGTTGAGGTTGATGTGTCAACAACCACATTACTTGGTGAGTCTCCTAAGTGGATAGCTGATCTTCCACAGGCTAAGACTTCTTCACAGATGCTTGTTGTTGCAGCTTATGGCACCACCACAGCCTGGGTATCGCTTAACGAGAAAGGTATTGATGGAAAATGGCGCACCATAATGACTACACCTGGATTTATAGGAAAGAATGGACTTGGTAAAACAAAAGAGGGTGATGCAAAAACACCTGTAGGAACTTATGGTTTTAATGCTGCCTTTGGTATTGCACCTGACCCAGGCTGCAAGATTCCATACATTCGTTGTGGAAATGATCAGTATTGGTCTGGTGATGCAAATCCTGGAATGCAATACAACAGGATGGTCGACATCAAGAACTACCCAAATCTTGATAAGGAAAACAGTGAGCATATCATAGAATATACAAGACACTATCAGTATTGCCTGAATATCAGCTACAATGCTGAAGGTACACCAGGTCTTGGATCTGCTATTTTCCTTCACTGTATGGGACCTAACAAGCCATATACAGGTGGCTGCGTTGCTATCCCTGAAAATCAGATGAAGGTTGTTATGCAAAATGTAAAGCCAGATTGTACAGTGGTTATAGATTCTCTTGAAAACTTAGGTGGAAATCTTTAAGGATTTACTAAGCCTTCCTCTTTATGAGGGAGGCTTAAATATTTGAAAATGTTAAAAAATTCCGAAAACAAGGAAATGTAGGCCTTGATTATAGTATAATTGGACTAAATAAGGTGACCTATGGAGGTATTGCATGAGTGAAGAAAAAAATACCTTTCATTCAATTATATGGAATCCAATAATCTGGCCTGTGGTTTTTGTGATAGGGATGGCCATATTTACTTTCTGTGATCTTCCTATTGCAAAGGCTATTATTCATTACGACAGTGTCTATGCACGATTCTTTGAAATTATAGGACTTATATCTACACCTACCGCCGGGATATTTTTTGCAATTAGCAATTTTTTGACTATCAGGTTTGCAAAAATGAGATTGCTGTCAATCCTTCTTTCTTGGCTTGCTCTAATTACTTTTGTTGGGTTCAATATTTTATCGGTATATATGTTGGATAGCCGTTGGGTAGTCTACATTGTGTTATATGATGTGCTTTTTATAGCCTTTTCAATGTGGGCCAACAGATATGTTTGCAGCTATGCAAGAGTTGTAGAGCTTCGAAAGGTTATGATGATTGGTTTGTCTGCCACACTAGTGGCTGTTCTTGGTCAAACTTTGGTAAAGTTTGGTTTTAATCGTCCACGATTTATCACCTTAACTAATCCAGATACTCAGTTTACTTATTGGTTTGTCCATCATCCTTTTACAGCTGATTCCTCGTTCCCATCAGGACATGCAGCTCAGGCGGCCCTTTCGTTTATTCTTGTGTATATAAAAAGGTTCGTCCCTAAGCTTCGCGCCAAAAAGTGGGAATTTGTAATGTGGACTGCCGCCATATTTATTACCGGCTCCACAATGATATCACGAATTATTCTTGGCGTTCATTATGCCACAGATGTTTGGGCGGGATGTTTTCTAACATTATTGACCTTATCATTATCTAGCTGGTACGTAGAAAAGAGATATTTAGTTGATGAATAAATTTTTTAAGACTGCCTTCGGGTGGTCTTATTTTTTTGTGGTTTTATCAGCCATCAAGTTTCGTTAGAAAAAATATTGACAAAGAAGTCTTAAGTCATTATACTTCCGTATATTTTTGGAATATCAAATTTAATTAACTATATGGTTAATTAAAGAGAAGGAGGATAATCAAGTTGAGAGTTTTCTTTGCAACCATTAAAAAGGAGTTTCAGGTAAGGCTACATGCCTATCCTGTCAGCTTTATGGTGGGATGTATTCTCACATCTTTTTACACCACCTTTGGAGCCTGGCTTATGTATCATTATTTCTTTAGAGGCCATCTGGCTTCGGATTTTGATCAGCTGTCGGGAACCAGTGACTACATGAGCTATGCCATTGTAGGAAGTCTAATGTATCTGTTTGTGGTTCGAACCTGTCTGAATGTCAGCAGGACTCTTATCACAGAGCTTCGTGAGGGAACCTTGGAGAGTCTTATGCTGGCGCCCTTCAAAAGGACAGCATATTTCGTAGGCAACATGACACTACAAACCCTCATGACCTTTGGTGAAACTGCTATTGCCACACTAATTGGTTTAGCTTTTGGGCTTCGAGTTCATGACTTTTGTCTTTGGAAATTTGTAATCTCGGTGGTCTTATCCTTGTATGGTTTCTTTGGATTATCTCTAATCCTTGGATGCGTAATGCTATATGCAAGAGATACCTACATATCTCAAAACACATTGTTTACAGCCATGTTTCTGGTATGTGGCATTTGCTTTCCAAAGGAATACTTGCCTTGGGGACTAAGGCTCCTTGGAAGCATAATCCCTGTGACAGATGCAGTGACCTTGGTGAGAACAGCTCTTTTAGGAGGTATGTCCTCAGTAGATTTTCTTGCACTGAGTCTTAGAGAGCTTTTACTTGGAGCAATATACATTGCAATTGGTTTCCCTCTGATGAAAAGAGTGGAAGTGATTGCTTTAGAAAAAATGGAGGGATAGGTGACAATATGATAGAGGTTAAAAACTTACAAAAAACATATGAGGTTAAGCGTAGAAAGAGTTTCTTCAATTCCTATAAGGAAAAAGTTGAGGCTGTTAAGGATATATCACTTAGGATTGAAGCTGGACAGATTGTGGGGCTACTTGGAATAAACGGTGCAGGAAAAACTACAACCATTAAAATGCTAACCACTCTTATAGAGCCAACTTCAGGAGAATACTACTTTGATGGAAAAGATGCTCTTAAAAATCCTGTGGAAATAAAAAAGCAGATTAATATGATTGCTGGTGGTGAGCGAATGATTTATTGGAGGCTGACTGCCTATGAAAATCTTTGGTATTATGGTCAGCTTTATGGCATTGAAAACACAGAACTGAAGCAGAGGATTGATAGGCTTCTTAAACTGGTAGGACTGGAGGATAAAGCTAACCTTCCTGTGGAAACCTTCTCAAAAGGAATGAAGCAAAGGCTGCAGATTGCCCGAGGCATGATTAACAATCCAAAGTACATTTTCCTGGATGAACCAACCATAGGGTTAGATGCTATTGTTACCCAAGAGCTTCATGAGGAAATAAGAAGCTTGGCGAAGAATCAGGAAAAGGGAATCCTTTTGACCTCCCATTATTTATCTGAGGTGGAGGAACTGTGCGACTATATCTATTTGGTTAATAACGGACAACTTGTTATGGAAGGAACAAAAAGAGATTTGACTGACTTCGTATTTACGAAGAAGCAGTATGCCTTTTCTGTAAAAGGAATGAATGAAAGCATTTGCAGTAGTCTGAGAAGTCAGCTTATGATTTTGGATGCTGGAGCCCAGGTACAGCTGGAGGGAAAGTCTGCTGTCATAACCTCAAAGGTGGAGCTATCCTCTTTCCTTGCAGAGTTTGCAATTCGAGAAGGCCTAATCATAGAAGAGCTGCACAAGCTAGAGCCATCCTTAGAGCAGGCAGTTATTAAGCTATCAAAATCTATTGAGAAGGAGGCAAAGGGAATAGCATGACTGGTTTCGTAAAAGTGGTATGGGCAGAGGCCTACAAGCAGCACCGGAACTACTTCAATAATAAAATGATATATATTTCGCTGTTTCTTTGGCCAGTTTTCAGCTTTCTTTCTGCATACTATAGCTACAGTGCCTTTGATGTGAAAGGGACAATTATTTCTTATATTAACGAAGAGAACATTTTGATTTTCCTTCTTCTGGGATACATGGCTATGAGTTTTTTCAGATCAGTGGTTCAATCAGCTTGGAACTTTTCCAGAGAACGACAAAGTGGCACCTTGGAATATATCTATCTTTCACCTGCCAATCGCTTTGCAGTATTGCTGGGAAACGCGCTATCCTCAGTTTTTGAAAGCGCCATAGTGATGTTGATATTTGGCCTGATTATGATTTCAATAAACAGTAGTGGCCTGAATATAAATCTTTGGAGTTTGGTGTTGGTTCTTGGAATCTTTATGGTAATGGCTACCCTTTGGGGTGTCTTTTTGAACGCATGCTTCCTATATTCAAGAGACACAGATTTTCTTTTCACCATATTGGAAGAGCCAATGGAAATCTTTGCAGGGGTAAAAATTCCTGTGGCAATTTTTCCTAAGTGGGCAAAGGTTTTAAGCTTTATTTTTCCTCTTACCTATGCCCTAGAGTCACTGCGCCAAGTATCCTTGAATGGTGCTGGCCTTCAAGGAATAAGAACACTTATCCTGGTGAGTTTTGTAATAATCCTAGTGCTTTTGCTAGCAACATTGATTACAATACATATTGTAGAAAAGCACATGAGAAAAACAGGCAATGTGGTTCTGTTTTAGATAGGTGATAAATGAAGATAGGTATTTGTACCGATAGAATTGAAGATTCCTTAACCTATAAGAAAAGTGGAGAATTATTTTTTTCTCCACTTTTTGAGATGTTTGCAGCTATGCATGTCATCTGCAATCCAGAGCATCACACAGCCCGACTTCACTGGTGGGAGAGAATTCAAAACCAGGTAGAGGCTGATTTGCTTAATGATATAAAAGACCTTTCAGCTTGCACCGGTATGTGGTTGGCTCCTATGGATTTTGTCTTTGTGGAACCTTATATCGAGGTGAGAGATATGGATGTGGAGGAAGCTCTAAATACCATAGAGAGTCTTAGCCTTCAAAGTTGGAAAAAGATTTTTCAAGGAAACGGACTTACTATCTCCCAGTCACAGAAAAAGAAAATAATAGAGGTGTCCAGAACCTTTTATCAGCAGTATTTTTATCAGGAGATTATAATCATACAGCCTCTTATGAGTGCTGCCCTTCGTAAAATTTTAAAGTCCTGGGAGCAGGAGGGCATTGCCAAATCTATTTCAGATTTCCATGAGAGATTAAAGCTGACAGAGGATGAGCTTATCTTCTATAAGGAAAAAGAATATCACTATAAATATGAGGATATTAAGAAAATCTATGTTACGGGAAGTATCTTTCTAAGTCCTCATTTGATAATGGGGTATCAGCAGAAATCCGTGATGCTGGTAAAACATTTCTATACAGAAAGTGTGGATATGCTTCCTCCAGAGGAGCTGGTAAAGCTATACAAAGGTCTTGCAGATGGCACCAGACTTCAGATTCTAAAGAGTCTGAAGCATAAGCCGGATTCCACCCAGCAGTTAGCACTTAAGCTGAATATTTCAGAGGCTGCAGTGTCGAAGCAGCTAAAGGTATTGGCCGCCGGAGGCTTGGTAAAAAAGAAGCGAAGTGGCAATTATATGCTGTATTCAGTGGATGAAACAGCCTTGGATTTCCTTACCTATAGAATATATGAGTACCTAATGTAATGGTGCAATGGATTACATAAATCTGTTGCACTTATTTTTCACCCCGAACCTGCTTAGCACTGTTTTGGGTGTTTTTTTACATGTATGTTAGCCGGCTCATTGGTTTTGACCTCATGCGGGAAAAAAGAGGCAAAAAAAGAGCCTGTCGAAATGACAACAACAGATATTGAACAGGGGGATTCACTAAGTCTGGGCACACCACTGGAATCTCAGGAGGAAATCAAACTTCTGGATTTTGTATGTGGACATTATGACAATACAAATGCTGACAGTTCATTTAGTTTCAATCTTGAGAAAACCGGAGAGGGAACCTATTCCCTCACTATGAATACAAAATCAGATGGGAAAGATGTAACAGAGTGGCAATGCACACAGGATAACCTTAGCATTGATAAAAATACTATAACAGTTGATTTGCCAGATTATAAGCACAAGCAAATGTCTATAGATTTAGGTTATTATAAATTATCAATTCAGGCAGATGGTGTATCATATGGTACATTTGTAAAAGAATCATCTGAAGATGCCGGACAAGGGTTAAGCTATTCTGAAGTATTAGCGTCTTCTTATACAGAGTTTTTAGAAAAACATGCAGCTAAGTATTTGCTCGAAACACAAGAGCACGTATTGGGGGCTGATGGTACTATTAGTATTTATTATGATGAAGAGATAGAAGAGTACCGATTGGATGCTAAATTCCCTCAGATTTATGACAAGGATTTTAAGGGAAAGAGAATGGAAGATTTTTCCGTTACACAGAAGGATATTGCTTTTATATCCCCTTCTAGAAATGAAATCAATTTGATTGTTGAAAGGGGTGATAACAAAGGGTACTGTGTAATTCATTTTTCAGATGACAATAAGTTTTTTGATTGTACAAAGTATAATGATAGTTTCTTTGAGGAAGCAGGAACTCCATTGGGAACAGGACGTTTCTTAGAAGATGTTTCTAATAATGATTCCGCAACAACTGAAGAAGGCGATGTACAAAGTGCGGTTCAGGCAGCTAGAGAATATTTTGGGTCCCTTGCAGGCTGCTATGATGATTGGAATTCTGAAATGTATTCCTTTACAATAGAAGAAGAATATGGCACAGATGATTATTTGATTTGTTCACATAGTTTTAATCCAATAAGTACTTCATTGTGCATAAAGGTCACAAAAAATGGAGATGCAACAGAGTACTTATTTTAGGAAGATGATCCTTTATTTGGAACTACATATTACAGAATGGTGGATGAAGGTGACTATCTGACTGTATATGGAGGATCTACAGTAGAGTCTGCAAACGATGTATGGGGTAAAATTGATAAAAAACAGCATGATTATCAATAAAGGTTACTTCCTAATTATCTCATCTCTATACTTCTTAGGGCTCTTGCCGTATTCCTTTACGAAGGCACGGTAAAAAACTGAGTAGTCAGAGAACCCGTAGGTTTCTGATACAAGGGAAATATCTTGACCGCTTAGAATGGCGTCTCGACACATGTCGAGGCGCTTTTTTGTTATATATTTATGAATAGGCAGACCGTTAGTATCTGTAAATACATGTGAAATATGGAATTTGCTAACATGAAATTTCTCAGCTAATAAATCCAGAGACAACTCCTCATCAATATGTGTCTCTATGTATTGAATGATACTTTGATATAGGGTGTCAGAATCTGCTTCCGCCACATTTGGATTCTGAGCCTCATAAACCATTCTGTTTATAGCAAGAATAAAATCACTGACACAAAGCATAATCTTTGCATCTCTACCAAATCTCTTGGAGTGAATTTCGTCAATCAAAGAAAACACCTTTCCTTGGATGGTGTTGAATTCAATCTCGTTAAATTTATTAATTGAAAAATTGCCAGTGGTTTTTGTCTTATTGGTGAGATAAAGGTAATCTTCTGATAATCCGCCAAGGGTGTTAAGGAATTCTTCTGTGACCCAGAAAACAAAACGTCTGTAAGGAACATCTCCATCAATCAGTCTGGCATAGTGAGGTAGATTTGGCGGGATGATAATAAGAGTGCCAGGGGTTGGCACAAACTGCTTGCCATCTATATACATGATGATATTGCCCTCTATAAAAAAGTAAAACTCGAAATAATCATGGGTGTGGGCAGTAACTGTAGGTAGCACTCTGTCGCTATAGTAATAGATCTCAAAATCTTGAGATAACATGTATTGTCTTGTGGAAAATTCGGTTTTTAAATTCTTTTTCATGTTCTTTATCCTTTTATTCTTAAGAAAACAATAGGGGTATATGATTGTCAATCTGAGGCTCAGTTTCAGATTAGCATTTGTAATGAGTATTAAGATCTTATTAATTATGTAAATCCTAGTTATTATTCTTGTTTTCTGATATAAGAAGTTCTTGTTTATCGCGGCAAGTCTCAGAAGCCTTATAACTTCATTGGGCCATTGATAAAAAATGGACAAAAATTGGAAGATTTTATCGCGGCATACATCCCAAATCCAGTAACTGCGTTGGGGCATTGATAAAAAAGTACAAAAAACAGCAGATTTTTATCAATGGCAAGTCTATAAAATCCCATAATCTCGTTCACCCGCGATAATTGAAGAGCTTCAACCTGTTGGCAAACTTTATTCATTCTCAATATATTTTGAAATTTAACACATAACCGCAAGATTTGCAATATGAGTGACAACTGTGACAATGGGAAACCACCAATGAACAAAGTATTATGAGAATGTAAAAAATAACTCAACACATAGAGTAAAAAAATGACAGGTTTACAACCAACTTCTAGATTAAAGTAACCAAAAAAAATGAAATTCTGCTGGCAAAACAAGGAATTGCTAGCAAGAATCTGGCCTTGCCAGACAACTTTTCCATTTCATGTAAAAGTTGGTCCAGTACAATTCTTGTTTTTCTGATGAAAAACAAGAATCTATAAATTACTGCTTCCTCCAAAATAGGAAGCTTGAGAGAAGGAGAAGATACAATGTACGAAGATTTGAAAGAGAAATTTGAAAAAATTGGAATTATTCCGGTTGTGGTTTTAGAGGATGCAAAGGATGCTCATGCTTTGGGACAGGCTCTTATGGATGGTGGTCTTCCTGCAGCAGAGGTTACTTTTAGAACAGATGCCGCTGAAGAGGTTATCAGAATCCTTTCAGAGGATTTTCCAGATATGCTTGTTGGGGCAGGCACAGTGCTTACCTGTGAGCAGGCAGACAAGGCAATGGCAGCCGGAGCAAAGTTTATTGTTGCACCAGGCTTTAACCCACATGTGGTTAAGTACTGCTTGGAAAAGGGATACCCTGTGACTCCAGGTGTTCAGACACCAGGTGAGATGGAACAGGCTATGGAGCTTGGACTTGATTTTGTGAAGTTCTTCCCAGCTGAGCCAGCAGGTGGACTTCCAATGATTAAGGCTGTGGCAGCACCATACACAAAGCTTAAGTTTATGCCAACAGGTGGTATCAACAAAGACAACGTGAAGGATTACCTTAAGTACAACAAGATTGTTGCTTGTGGCGGAACTTGGATGGTGAAGGGAGACCTTATAGCGTCAGGCGACTTTACTGCCATCGAGCAACTTACAGAAGAAGCAGCCACTATTGTAAAACAGGTTAGGGGCTAGTCGTATAACAAGTTAAGTACTAGTCGTAAAACAAGTTAGGGGCTAATCAAGATAAGTAGAAATAGCTAGTAGGCAACAAGCTCTGTTCTTTCTTAAGTGAAGCTTTCTAAGCTGAACGTAGAAAGTAACAGGCTTGTAGCCGTAACTAGCGAGAGAGTAACTAGGAGGATTAGAGCATAATGGAAATGACACTGAGATGGTATGGAAAAGATTTCGATACCGTTACACTAGAGCAGATTAGACAGATACCTGGGGTGACCGGGGTAATTACAACACTTTATGATACAAAGCCAGGTGAGGTTTGGAGTCGAGAGCGTATCAAGGCTATGAAGGATGAGGTTGAGGCAGCAGGCCTTAAGGTGGCAGGTATTGAAAGTGTAAATGTACATGAAGATATCAAGCTTGGAAAGCCAAGCTGTGACCAGCTAATTGATAATTACATCGAGACTTTAAAGAATCTTGGTGAGGAAGATATTCATCTTGTATGCTACAACTTTATGCCAGTATTTGACTGGACAAGAACAGAGCTTGCTAGAAAGCGTCCTGATGGTTCAACAGTTCTTGCTTATACACAGGAGGCCGTTGATGCACTTGTACCAGAGGATATGTTCAACTCAATTGCAGGCGATACAAACGGAACTGTAATGCCAGGCTGGGAGCCAGACAGACTTGCTCATGTAAAGGAACTTTTTGAAGAGTATAAGGATATTACAGACGAAGATCTTTTTGAAAATCTTAAATATTTCCTTGAAAGAATCATGCCAGTTTGTGACAAGTATGACATTAACATGGCTATTCATCCAGATGATCCTGCTTGGCCAGTATTTGGACTTCCAAGAATCATCATCAATCAGGAAAACATCCAGAGAATGATGAAGATGGTAGACAACCCTCACAATGGCGTCACCTTCTGTTCAGGTTCATATGGTACAAACTTAGATAACGATTTGCCAGCAATGATTAGAAGCCTTAAGGGAAGACTTCACTTTGCACATGTTAGAAATCTTAAGTTCAATTCACCAACAGATTTTGAAGAAGCTGCACATCTTTCAAGTGATGGAAGCTTTGATATGTACGAGATTGTTAAAGCACTTTATGACATTGGATTCACTGGACCAATCAGACCAGATCACGGTCGTATGATTTGGGGAGAAAAGGCAATGCCAGGATATGGTCTTTACGATAGAGCTCTTGGGGCAACCTACATAAATGGACTTTGGGAAGCGATCGAGAAAAGCAAATAGCCTTCTCCTATAGTAGAAGGTGGCGGCGGAGCTGACTGATGAGGTGTCAAAATAAAGGAGAAAAGAGAATGAAGTTATCTAACGAAGGAATTAAAGACAGAAACCTATGGGAGGAAAAGGGTTACAAGCTCCCAGAATACGATAGAGAAAAGATGGTAGCTGCCACAAAGGAAAAACCTGTATGGGTTCACTTTGGTGCAGGTAATATTTTCAGAGCCTTTCAGGCAAACGTAGTAGAGAATCTTTTGAATCAGGGAATTATGGATAGAGGCCTTATTGTTGCAGAGGGGTATGACTATGAAATCATTGAGAAGTACAACAGACCATGTGATGACCTTAGTATTCTTGCAACGCTAAAGGCTGATGGAACAGTTGAGAAAAAGGTTGTTGGTTCAATTGCTGAATCTTGCATTTTAGATGAGGACAATGAAAAGGAAATGGTCAGACTTCGGGAAATCTTCCGCAACCCATCTCTTCAGATGGTAAGCTTTACAATTACCGAAAAGGGTTACAAGACACGTGCCTATATGGACAAGGTCGTTGGCCTTATTTTTGAGAGATTTAATGCTGGTGCATATCCTATTTCAATTGTAAGCATGGACAACTGCTCACACAATGGAGACAAGCTTAAGGAAGCTGTTGTTGATATTGCAAAGGATTGGTTCCACGCTGGAAAGTGTGAGAATGATTTCGTAAATTACGTAACTAACCCATCAGTGGTTGCTTTCCCACTTTCTATGATTGACAAGATTACACCAAGACCAGATGATACAGTAAAAGAGATGCTTATTGCTGATGGTGTGGAAGGTGCAGAGCCTATCGTTACCAGCAAAAATACCTACGTTGCCAACTTCGTAAATGCGGAGGAGACAGAGTACTTGGTCATCGAAGATTTATTCCCAAATGGACGCCCAGAATTGGAAAAGGGTGGAATCATTTTCACAGATAGAGAGACAGTTGATAAAACAGAGAAGATGAAGGTGTGCACCTGCCTTAATCCTCTTCACACAGCCCTTGCAATCTTTGGTTGCCTGCTTGGCTACAACACAATCCAT
This sequence comes from Pseudobutyrivibrio sp. YE44, assembly GCF_900104335.1. GTDB lineage: Bacteria > Bacillota > Clostridia > Lachnospirales > Lachnospiraceae > Pseudobutyrivibrio. The sequence goes on along the minus strand of NZ_FMXT01000002.1, from coordinate 431,956 downwards.
GATGAGATGGAGGATGAAGACTTAAAGAAGCTTGTAACAAGACTTGGTAAGGAAGAGGGTATGAAGGTTGTAGTTGACCCTAAGGTGCTTTCGCCAGACGCCTTCCTTGATGCGGTTCTCACAAAGCGTCTTCCAAATCCATTTATGCCAGATACACCACAGCGAATTGCCTGCGACACATCACAGAAGCTTCCAATCCGTTTTGGTGAGACAATCAAGGCATACAGAAGCAACTCATCTCTTAGCACAGAGAATTTGAAAATCGTTCCTCTTGTACTTGCCGGATATTTAAGATATCTTGAAGGAATAGATGACAATGGTAAACAGTTTGAGCAGAGTCCAGATCCATTACTTGATGAGTTAAAGCAGCTTCCAGCTAAGGATGTGCTCAAGCGTCAGGATGTATTCGGCGTTGATCTTTATTCCGATGGACTTGCAAAGAAGGTTCTTGCAATTCATGCAGAGATGAAGGGCGTAGGAAACATCAGAAAGGAATTAGAGGCAGTTTAGTATGACAAAATTTATGGATGAAGATTTCCTATTAACAAACGACACTGCAAAGAAGCTTTTTGCAGCTGTTAAAGATGAGCCAATTTATGACTTTCACAATCATTTGAATCCTAGAGAAATTTATGAGGATAAATGCTTTGATAATATGGCTGAGGTTTGGCTTGGGGGCGATCACTACAAGTGGCGCGCCATGAGAGCTAACGGAATCTCAGAATCACTTATCACAGGAGATGGAGCTCCTTTTGATAAATTTATGGCATGGGCAGATACGGTACAGAATCTTATCGGTAATCCCCTATATCACTGGACACACCTTGAGCTTCAGCGTTACTTTGGCATAACCACACCACTAAATCCTGATACCGCAAAAGAAATTTGGGACGCCTGTAACGAAAAGCTTCACACAAAAGAGTATTCAGTGAGAAACCTCCTTAGAATGCAAAAGGTATCTGTCCTTTGCACAACAGACGACCCAATTGACACCTTGGAATGGCATCAGAAAATCCGTGAGGATGGCTTTGAAATCAAGGTGCTTCCTTCCTTCAGACCAGAGAAGGCAATTGGTATTGATAAAGATGGTTTCGTGAATTATATCAACGACTTAAGCATGGTGGTAGAGTTTAGAATCGATGACACAGAGTCTCTGCTAAAGGCGTTAGAGCTTCGTCTTGAATATTTTATTGAGCAAGGCTGTCGCGTTTCTGATCACAGCTTGGAAAGTCTTTTCTTTGTTCCAACTACAAAGTCTGAGGTTGACCAGATTTTAAAAACAAGAATGTCTGGCGTAAAGCTTACAGAGGAACAGGAAGGAAAGTTCCGCGGCTATATGCTTACTCAGCTTGGTCGTATTTATGCAAAGCATGATATTGTTATGCAGCTTCACATCGGAGCAATCAGAAATAATTCTGAACGCTTCTTCAGAATCCTTGGAGTGGATACAGGCTTCGATGCTACACACGACTTCAACTACGCTCCACAGCTTTCAGCATTGTTGTCAGCAATGGATTTGTTTGATGAATTACCAAAGACAATTCTTTATTGCTTGAATCCAAAGGATACAGAGATGCTTAATGTTATGGCAGGAAGCTTCTGCAGTAACGAGTCAGGCATCAAGGGCAAGGTACAGCTTGGAGCAGCATGGTGGTTCTGTGACCACAAGAATGGAATGGAAAGACAAATCGAAACTATGTCTGATACTGGGCTTATCTCTACATCAGTGGGAATGCTCACCGACTCACGTAGTTTCTTATCTTTCCCACGCCACGAGCTTTATCGTCGCATCCTTTGCAACAAAATCGGCTCATGGGTGGAGGCCGGCGAATACCCTGACGACGATTCGTATTTACGTACCCTCGTTCGTAACATATGCGGCCGTAACGCCGTAGCGTACTTCGGTTTTTGAAGTAGTTAGATTTTATCTAATTTTAGTACAATATAATTATTAGATGAGCTTGGAATAGGAGCTAGGTAAGTATCTCCTAAGAGACCTTAAAGCACGGTCCCTACTTAGATGGTCCGAAGGAGCATCTTATGTAGGGCAACCAGTGCGACAGGAGCGCAAGCGTGTCTCGTGGAGATATTTAGCTAGTGACTATTCCTTGCGGATTAAGGAGTATTAGAATGGACTTAAAACTTAGAGACAAAAAAGATTGTAGATACGATGCAGTCAGCTTAGGCGAAGTTATGTTACGCTTCGACCCAGGTGAGGGACGCATCCGCACAGCTAGAGAGTTTAAGGTATGGGAAGGCGGCGGAGAATACAATGTAATCCGTGGACTTCGCAGATGCTTTGGCATGGACACAGCGGTTATCACATCTTTTGCAGATAACGAGGTTGGTCACTTGGTGGAGGATTTCATTCTTCAGGGTGGCGTAGACACAAAGCTTATTAACTGGAAGAAGACAGATGGTATTGGTCGTGAATGTAGAAACGGTCTCAACTTTGTTGAGAGAGGATTTGGTATCCGTGGTGCCCTTTCATGTTCTGATAGAGCAAATACAGCCATTTCTCAGGCGACAGCAAAGGATTTCGATTTTGACTATATCTTTGGTGAGCTTGGTGTTAGATGGTTCCACACAGGTGGAATTTATGCAGCACTTTCTGAGCAGTCTGCAGAGACAGTTGTTGAAGCAATCAAGACAGCAAAGAAGTATGGCACAGTTGTTTCTTATGACTTAAACTACAGAGCTTCTATGTGGTCTGCTATTGGTGGACAGGCAAAGGCTCAGGAGGTTAACAAGGAAATCGCCAAGTACGTTGATGTAATGATTGGAAACGAGGAAGATTTCACAGCCTGTCTTGGTTTTGAGATTGAAGGAAATGACGCAAATCTTAAGGAACTTAATCTTGATGGCTACAAGAAGATGATTGATGAGGCAGCAAAGGTTTATCCAAACTTCAAGGTGGTTGCCACAACTCTTCGTACAGTTAAGACAGCAACAGTTAATGACTGGTCAGCTCTTTGCTGGGCAGATGGTCAGATTCACAAGGCAAAGGATTACAAGGGCCTTGAAATTCTTGATCGTGTTGGCGGTGGTGATTCCTTCGCATCGGGTCTTGTTTATGGTCTTATGACCACAGGAGATGCTGCAAAGGCAGTTGAGTATGGAACTGCTCATGGTGCTCTTGCAATGACCACACCAGGTGATACAACTATGGCAACCTGTTCTGAGGTTGAAGCAATCATGGGTGGCGCTGGAGCTCGAGTAAAGAGATAGAATAGTACAATTTTAACCAGTTATATTAAGATAGTACTAAAGCTAATACACATAAAGAAAATAGTGCTACTAATGCTAAAAATGTCCGATTTTGGACCATAAAGTTATACCCTATAATGACATTATCTAAATGGTAATGTCATTTTTTTATGGGAGGAAAAACAAATGAGAAGAAAATTACTGGCTACATTAGTGGCAGCAACAATGGTGTTCAGTATGACAGCTTGTGGTGTTACTGCACCAGACACATCAAGCACAACAGGAACAGCATCAATTGATGATGCAAAGACACCTACATCAGGTGAGACAATTACACTTGTTATGGCTGAGGTAAATCCACTTGATACTGTTGTAGGTATGGTGGACTCAAAGTTTAAAGAGGAAGTAGAAACCAGATCTAATGGAACTATAAAGATTGACCTTCAGGCTGGTGGCGTTTTAGGTTCTGAAAATGATGTAGTAGACGGAATGCTTGGCGGCGGTGGCACAGTAGATATTTCAAGAATCTCTGCCTTCATTCTTACACCATATGGCGGCGAAAAGTCTAAGCTTCTTTCTTTGCCATATACTTTTGTAAGCCGTGAGCATTATTGGAAGTTTGCAACCTCAAAATTGGCAGATGATTTCTTAATGGAGCCATATGAGAACGGAAATGGTATTAGAGGTCTTTTCTATGGTGAGGAGGGCTTCCGTCATTTCTTCACTAAGGAAGAAATCACAGGTATCGATTCCTTCAAGGGTATGAAGCTTCGTGTTTCGAATGACCCTGTTATGAATGGACTTGCAGAAAGCCTTGGTGCAAATCCTACAGTTGTAAGTTTTGGTGAGCTTTATTCAGCACTTCAGACAGGTGTTGTTGATGGCGCAGAGCAGCCTATTACAAACTACAAATCAAATGCGTTCCCAGAGGTGGCACCTTATATGATTCTTGACGGTCATACAATCGGTGCAACAGAAATGATTATTTCAGATGACACTTGGAACAAGCTTACAGAAGAGCAGCAGAACATTCTTATTGAAGCTGGTAAGGCTGCACAGGAATACAATCAGACAATCGCTGATGAGCAGGAAGCAAAGACACTTGAGGAGCTTAAGAAGGATGGTGTAACAATTATCGATGTTGAAGATAAGACACCATGGCAGAAGGCAGTTCAGAGTGTTATTGACGACAATATCAAAGGTCAGGAAGAGCTTTACAAGCAGATTGTTGATATGAAGTAAGAAGGAAGGTTTTATGGAAGGCATTTTTAGACAGGTAGATAGAATTAAGCCATTATATGACGTCACCTATAAAGTAATGCTTTTTATTTGCAAGGTATTTCTTATTGCAGATATATTGATTACTTGTTATAGCGTGGTAGGTCGATATGTGCCATTCATTCCGGATCCATCCTGGAGTGAAGAAGTGGTGTTGACACTTATGTCATACATGGCAGTGTTATCTGCAGCACTTGCTATTAGACGAAGTGCACACATACGTATGACAGCATTTGATTCTTATCTTCCAAAATGGTTAATTAAGTTCTTGGACATTCTTAATGATATTTTTGTCCTTGGCTTTGGAATAGTGATGTTGGTGGTGGGATGGCATTATGCTACCAGTATCGGTAGCAAAGGCTGCTATGTAAGCATGCCATCTGTATCTAGGTTTTGGATGTATTTTCCAATTCCTGTTGCGGGCGTTGCTATGATAGTTTTTGAGTTAGAAGCATTATATGGTCACGTAAAAAGTATAGTCATAAAGGAGGAAAAATAATGGCAGTAAACACAACAGCGATTGCAGTCCTGCTCATAAGCTTTCTCGTAATGATTATGCTTAGATTCCAGATTGCATATGCAGTAGGAATATCATCAATTTTATGTTTGTTATACCAGGGTATACCCCTTTCAATAGTTTGCCAGCAGATGGTAAAGGGCATCAGTTCCTTCAGTTTGATGGCAGTACCATTCTTTATCACAATGGGATGTCTTATGGGGAGCGGAGGTATATCAGAAAAACTGATTGCCTTGGCTAATTCCTGTGTAGGATGGATGACAGGTGGTATGTCTATGGTAAACATAGTTGCCTCCTATTTCTTTGGTGGAATATCGGGCTCTGCAGCAGCAGATACAGCCTCACTTGGAAGTATCCTCATCCCGATGATGGTTGATCAGGGATATGATGATGATTTCTCCACAGCAGTAACTATAACATCATCATGTGAGGGACTTCTGGTTCCGCCAAGCCACAACATGGTTATATATGCCATGTGTGCAGGAGGGGTATCAGTAGGAAGTCTATTCCTGGCAGGCTATATTCCAGGTGCGCTTCTTGCAATATCTCTTATGATTGGAGCCTTTATTATTTCAAAAAGACGAAATTATCCAAAGGGAGAAAAATTCTCCCTTAAAGGCTTCCTAAAGCAGCTTAGCATTTCTTTCTGGGCTTTGGCTGCAATCATCATAGTGGTAGTTGGTGTTGTAGGTGGAGTTTTCACTGCAACAGAATCTGCAGCTTTTGCAGTTGTTTATAGTCTCCTTGTCAGTGTGTTTGTTTACAAGGGACTTGATTGGAAAGGTGTGTGGAAGACTTTTGAACAGTGCATAGATACTCTTGCAATTGTGCTTATTCTCATTGCAACTTCAAGCGTATTTGGCTACTGTCTTACAACTTTACATGTTCCGGATTTAGCCGCAAGTGCCATTATTGGCCTTACAAATAATCCTATTTTTATAGCGCTCCTAATTAACCTTATTCTACTGTTGCTTGGATGCATTATGGATATGGCACCAATCATTTTGATTGCTACACCAATCCTTCTCCCAATTGCTCAGTCAATCGGTATAAGCCCAGTACAATTTGGTATCATGCTCATATTAAACTGTGGTATAGGTTTATTGACCCCTCCGGTTGGCGGAGTTCTCTTCATCGGCTCAGCGGTAGGTAAGGTTAAGATGGAGAAAGTTGTGAAGGCAACCCTTCCGTTTTATCTATGTATGATTTCAGTTTTATTGTTGATTACATTTATTCCTGAAATCAGTATGTTCCTTCCTAATGCAGTAGCAAAATAACAAAATAGAGAACTAAAAAGGACAACAGAATAATAGAAATATGGTGAAGACAGCATTATACTAATTGTGGTAACTATATGCTGTCTTTACTATTATTGAATTATGAAGAGAATAAAATCTTATTGGATAAAAGCAACCATTAAAAATAAAATTTCCTTTTTTATAGGAACGGTATTTCTGACAATTCTGGTATCTATTATTTTTGATGTTTTTTTAATTAGACTGTTCGTGATTGATGTTAATGAAATCATGGAAAACAATTCTGAAGGTGGTCAGGTTGTGTCGGCACTTGATACGGAAAGAGAGTGCTTGAAAAAATATATAAGTAGCAAGAATTCTGAGAACAAAGCAAGTCTCAACAGTGCTATTGAACAGACTAAGAAAGCTATTGATGCTGTAGATTTGGATTATGAAGAATTAGGTGAAAATCAATACGCACAATTGTATGCTCTTAAAAGCTGCTACGAGGTATATTGTGAATATAGAACAGAGTTGTTGGAAGGTCATTTGAGCAAGAAGGAATACGTTGCAAAGACCTATGATGTTTACAATATGCAGGACTATCTTGTGGGCTATTCAGAGAAATATATTGAGCAAACCTTAAAGGATGGAAATGCTAAATATAAAGAATTGATACCAAAGGTTTTTGCGGTTCCACTTATGGCTATAACTATAAACATTTTGTTATTTATAGTCATAATCGAGTTATCAAGACGAATGGACAAGGATTTTACCGAACCTGTTTTAAAATTGGCAAATGCTTCTCGTAAAATCGCTGCAAATGATTTTTATATCGAGGATGTTCATGTTAATAACCAGGATGAGGTAGGAGAACTTGTTCATGCCTTCAACAAAATGAAATATGCCACTGGAGAATATATAGATGCCTTGGAAAAGAAAAGGGATGCTCTGGATAAGCTTCATGTAAAGGAGCTGGAGAACCTGGAGGTTGAAAAGCAGCTGGATGCCATGAATCTTCAGTTGTTAAAGAGCCAAATAAATCCTCATTTTCTTTTTAATACCTTAAATGTAATAGGTGGTATGGCAAATCTTGAGGGCGCGGATATCACTGAAGAGATGATAAAAGCTCTAAGTGCTTTATTCAGATATAATCTGAAAAATCAGGACAAGGAAGTTTTACTTTCCCAGGAGCTAAAGGTTGCTGAAAACTATATGTATCTTCAGAAGATGCGCTTTGGCATGAGAGTAAAATATATTGTCAATTGTGATGTGGATCCAGATAAGGTGGTTGTGCCTACCTTTATTCTCCAGCCATTATTGGAGAACTGTATTATACATGGAATCTCTCCAAAGCTGGAGGGCGGAAAAATTTATCTTACAGTTTCTCATAAAGAAGATAAGCTTGTTTTGGTGGTCACTGATACTGGTGAAGGAATGGATGCCGAGAGACTTAAAACACTTAGGGAGAGTTTTAAAGAGCAGAGTAAATCAATAGGAATAGGAACTGGGAACATTTATCGAAGAATAAAAGCTATGTATAAAGATGCGGACATGGAAGTGGATAGCAGTAAAGGTGGGGGAACATCTATTTCAATTACACTTCCCTTTATGGATAGCGAGACCTATTACTCTAAGGAGAATGATTAATGTATAAGGTGTTAATTGCAGATGACGAACCTATTGAACGTCAGGTTATATCAAAGAAACTCAGAAGCTATTTTCCAGGTCAGGTAGATTTATTCTGGGCTGAAAATGGAGTGGAAGCAGTGGAGATGTTTGAAAAACAGAACTGTCAAATCGCCCTGCTTGATATAGCCATGCCTGGGAAAAATGGGTTGGAGGCAGCGGAGGAAATCAGAAGCTTCGATTCCAATTGTAGTATTATTTTCTTAACTGCCTTTGATGAGTTTAATTACGCCAAGAAAGCCATATCGGTTAAGGCTCTGGATTATCTTTTAAAGCCAGGTACCGACGAGGAGCTGGTCAGTGCTTTTGAGGAAGCCTTTAGCATTGCAGACCAATGTCAGCAAGAACAAGACAAGAGCATGGATATTTGCGAGGATTCATTAGGGCTATATTCCGAGGAACAAGAGCTAAGCTACAATGCCAGGCTGATTCTAAAGGATGCCATGGAGTATATTAATGAACATTACAAGGAGGATATATCTCTTCAGGATGTGGCAGGAGTGATTGGATATTCTGATGTGTATTTTTGTAAGATATTTAAGCAGCATTTGGGGAAGAGCTTTATAGTCTTTCTCAATGAGCTTAGGATTGATAAGGCCAAGCAGTTACTCGAAAAGCCAGCAATAAATATAAAGGATGTATGCTTTGATGTTGGCTATCGTGACGCTAATTATTTTACCAGGGTATTTAAACGCCTTACTGGAATGACACCTAGCGAATATAGGAATGGGGTTCTTAGATAATGAAAAAAAGATGTATATTAACTGGAATCGCGGCTATAGCGGTGCTTGCTTGTACAGTAAAAATAATATTTTTTAGCCAGGCCAAGGTTGAGGAGAATGCACCTGAATATGTTTTTTATTATGCGGACAATCAGACCGAGGATTACCCTACAACTTTAGGTGATCAAAAGTTTGCTGATTTGGTTTATGAGCGAACTGATGGAAGAATAAAAATCCTTGTAAAATGTGATTCTCAACTAGGCAGCGAAGAGGAAGTTATTGAACAGCTGAAATATGGTGGAATAGCTTTTGCAAGAGTTTCTAACACACAGCTCGCTGAAAAGGTTCCTGAACTGAGCGTTCTTAATCTTCCATATCTTTACAACGACTCAAATCATATGTGGAGAGTGCTGGATGGAAAAATAGGAGATGAGTATTTAAGCAAGGTACAGAAATATGATTTGATTGGTTTGTCCTGGTATGATGCAGGTGCCAGAAGCTTTTACAGCACAGAGAAGGCTATTAAAACTGTAGAAGATTGTCAGGGGATGAATATAAGAGTTCAAAAGTCTGCAATGATGTCAGACATGGTTTCAGCTCTGGGAGCAAATCCTGTTGAGATAGATTACTCAAATGTATATTCAGCCCTAGAAAAGGGAACCGTGGATGGGGCAGAAAACAATTGGCCATCCTATGAAGCAAAAAGTCATTATAAGCTGGCCAAGTATTTCACAGTAGATGAACATATGAGAATACCTGAAATGCAAATATGTTCTAAGGTTGTTTGGAATAGGTTGGACCAGAATGATAGGGATATTATTAAGGCTTGTGCAATTGAGTCGGCCACTTATGAAAGGACTCTTTGGAATCAAAGAGAGAACGAGGCGAAGTTGACGGCAGTAAAAAATGGCACACAGGTTATCTCATTATCGCCAGAAGAAAAACAGAGATTTAGAGATGCAATGCTTGGAGTATATGAAAAATATTGTGGAAACTACATGGATGAAGTAACTCGAATAATTGAGTGTGAATGATTGAAGTTTGGAAACTGGTGAGCGAGTTTGATTAATTTTTAGACAAATAATCATTTTGAAAACGTTTTCGCAGAATTCACAAATTGTTCACAGCTAAAAGATAGACAAATCCTCCGATAGAGGCTAATATAAAGACGTTCGCAGGGAGTTATGGCGGACGTGACAAAATATAATAGGCCGGGGAGGAGAAAAAATGGCTATTGGTACAATTATCGCTTGCACAGGACCAGAGGATCTTTACAGGAGAGCAGAGGATTTACTCAGACATGGAATTCACACTGAGTTCATCGCTAGAAACACTATGAGGGTTGTTAGTATTCAACCTGTAAGCAAAGTTAGCACAATGAAAATTTCTGATTCACAGGCACTTAGTATTGCCTAATCGGGTTTACATATGTGGAATTAAAAATAAAGCTATCTAGTAGAAAAACTGCTAGATAGCTTTTTGTGTTTTAACTGTTTGTTACTTGGTTCTTTCCATTCTGTTTTGAGTGGTAAAGGTTTTCGTCGGCCTGTTTAACAACCTCGTCACCGCCTTGGCCAGTGGCTGTTCCAACACTTAGTGTGATGACCAAATCCGGAGCAAATTCCCACCCCTGCTGTTCCATATAATCTCTTAATCGCTCTGCAATCTTTGGCACATAAGGAAGAGCACTCTTTGTAACCATGATAATAAACTCTTCACCGCCGTAGCGATAGCCTTTAATATCTGCGGTAGTTTCCTTTGAGATAAGCTGACCTAATCTCCATAGAACTATATCACCTTCTGGATGACCATAGGTATCATTCACATGCTTAAAATCGTCTATGTCAATCATAATAATTCCATAAGGAATGTTGCTTCGTTTTATACATGTAATGTCATGATTGAAGACCTTTCTGGTGAGCAATTTTGTCAGTCCATCGAAGCGACTGTTCATAAGAAGAATGATAAAGGTTAGGATTAACAGGCCAAGTAGACCACCCACAACAAGAGTTAGCTCGGTTCTTTTGATTCTCTGCTTTTCTATATATTCGTTGTTGCGCATCTCGTTCATAGAATCTTGAACCATATCATCTATGACACCAGCGTAGGTCAGATTCTGCTGATTAAACATACTTCGATAAAGCTCATCAAGAATGGTATAAAGCTTTTCTCTAATAGCTTCATTTTTAGTAGGATATTCCCTTTGGATTTTTAGTAACGTATAAAGCTCAGCTTTTTCGTAATCATTCTCTGAGCATAAGGTCATGAATTCATTTAAATAATTTAATACAGCCTGTTCTCTTGCATCAGAATCCATTGTAGTTGGATTGCTTCTTTCTTTAATATTTTCGGCGCATAGGTAATAACATTTGGCTTGATAATATGGGATTATAAAATCTCTAAGGAAGATTTTTCTGTAAACATCAGTGGTAAACATGTCATTACCGTCCCACTTATCAAGGATTTCTTTGCACTTTGGAAGTCGTCCTGTTTCTTCATAGACTCTTGCTAGCCACACATCAGACATGGCAAGATAGCTTTCTTCAAAAATGCCAGTATTGCTGTTCTCTAGTATTCTTTGTGAATCAAGGAAATATGTTTCAGCCTCATTATAATTCAGCTTTTGTAGTTCCATAATTCCAAGCATTCTATAGGCATAGCTTTTAATTTGAAGTGATTGTATTTCATCAAAAGGTCTGATGGCTTGTGCTTTATCCATCATGGCATAGGCGTTTTCATAGGCATAGTTGTTAAGGAAGAAATTGGCCAAGTCTAAATACACATTGATGGTATAATCCTTTTCATCACTTTTTTCCAAGTAATAAAGGGCATAACCTAAATATCTGTAGTAGGACATGGTCTCCCCTTTTTGCATATAGATAAGAGCAGCACGCTCGTATAAACGTCCTAAATCAGCGTTGGTAAGATGTTTGTTTTGGATATAATCGTTAATTAGCGCCAGTTCGGAATCCATGGTGTCCCAGCTGAATTTCAAGTCTTCGTTTATTAATTTGGTTACCTTTTCATGATTATTTCCCTTTTCAACCTTAACGGCCACAAAGTAAAGAGACTGCAACAATAGTAGTGCAGCTAAAACGAATACAATTATTTGGATTATTCGTTTAATGGCCTGTCGTGACATATGCTAATCTCTTTTCCTAAGTACATTTATTTTTTGAGTTCCTTCATTTTTGTTTTATTATCGTACATCATCTTGTCAGCACGCTTGAAAACATCATCCATGCAGGTGTCCCCTTCGCTGAAAACAGCCATGCCGAAGGCAACTGAGTAGCGCTCCCAAGGTTCTCTTGATTCATCCTTTTCAATGATGTCGAATTCGTCTATTAGTCTATGGAAAAGTAGTTCCTTAATTTCGTAAGCCTTTGTCTCCAGTAGAATAACAAACTCATCGCCACCGATTCTGAATACTGCAGAGAAAGGACAGATGTCGCAAATCTTTTTTGCACCACCGACGATGTAGCTATTTCCGCATTCATGTCCATAGGTATCATTTATAAATTTCAGGTTGTTGAAATCAGCCATGATGATGGCAAATTCAGCAATTCCATCTCTAATATCTTCATCAACACGAGCTTTGATGGTATCGTACCAAGTTTTATTTTTAACATGAGTCAGAGAGTCCTGATATGCAAGCATATCCATTCGGGTTACCTGCGACTTCATATCCTGAACCTGATTTTCTGCCTCTAAGATATTCTGGGCGTAAGTCTTTATGTCTGTAGACATTTGATTGATAGCTCTAGACAGTTCCTCCACCTCGTTATGAGTATGGATTTCAGGTGGATAGTAGTTTAGCATTTCTGGGTCTCTATTTTCATGAGCCAGGGCTGCAAAGCTTCCAACACTTTCCTCTAATTGAATAATAGGATGAGTGATGTTTGAGTTTACCCAAAGTAGGAAGAGTACAGCAAAAACTAATCCAAGGAAAAGTATTAGAATAATATTTCCGAAGGTGTAGCTGTTTATGGTTTTATGAATTTCACTGAATTCAATATCTACACAAAGCAGGGCATAGGTTTTTCCAGAGGAATCCTTAAGAGGCAGGCAGCCAGAATAGTCGTCGCCCCAGCCACTTTTAATTTCAAAGAAGGAAATATCATTCTGAAGCATTGCGTTATAGTACTTGGCAACCTCTTCGCTGGTGTACATGTCATCAATTAAAAAGCCAAGATAGTAGCCATCAGGGTCATATTGACGTCCATAGGTGGTATCTGCAGAAAGTACGTTGTAGATGCTTGACGAAGTTGTCGGATCTAAAGGGATAATAATATAGAGATAATGGATATCCATGTTTTCCATGATTCTATCCATAAATTTCTGGAGCTCCCAATATTTATCAGAAGGCTCAAATGTTTCACAACATTGAGCTAAATCATCAGTGTCGATGTTATAATTGACATAGTTAAGTATGTCAGTCATGCGTTCCTCGTAAGAGCGATAGAGGGATTTAGTGTGACTGATAAAGGTGACAACGCTCAAAACTAGACATAGTAAGGCTATGAAAATAGAGCAACCTATTGATACACTTTTCTTTAATGGCTTTCTATTTACAGACATAGTTCACCCCATACTTTTCCATGGAAACATAAAGTAATTATAGAAAAGAAATATGAAAAAAGATTGATAACATATGGGGGAAATTGTTAAAAAATAAATTGCGTAAAATGTAATTGTGTGCTACTATTACAACTATGATAAACGAAAATACTATGGAACTACTAGTGAGTTCTTTTCCAAAAATACTTGAATATGGACTTAAGGTAACCCTGCCGCTGGCAGCAATAGCCTTTATTTTATCGACAATTTTGGCGGTGGTTGTCGCCATGATTCAATACGCAAAGGTGCCAGTTTTAAGGCAGATATGTCGATTTTATATTTGGATAATTCGAGGCACGCCCTTGCTGGTTCAGTTGATGGTTGCCTTTTATGGACTGCCTTTGTTTGGGGTCAGTGTTAATCCATTTCTAATGGCAGTGATTGTATTTACTGTAAATGAAGGTGCCTATAGTGCAGAGACCATGCGTGCAGCTATGGAGGCTGTACCAGCAGGTCAGCTTGAGGCCGGTTACTGTGTTGGAATGAGCTATATGCAGATTGTCTGGCATGTAATTTTGCCACAGGCTTTCCGTACCGCTTTTCCATCTTTGTTCAATGCTCTTATCAGCATGGTGAAGGACACCTCGCTGGCATCTAGCATTACAGTGGTGGAAATGTTCACTAGAACAAAACAAATTGCAGGACAATCTTACAATTATCTTCCATTATATATTGAAGTTGCCGTGGTTTACCTGTTGTTCTGTACGGTGCTGACATACCTTCAAAAGAAGGGGGAGACAATCCTTGGCAGCTACGGTGTGCGTAAATAATGGTTTTGTCCAGATAAAGGAGCTAGCTAGATGGCATTATTGGAAGTGACTAATTTGCACAAGACCTTTGGTGATGTGCAGGTCCTTAAAGGAATAGATTTAAAAGTAAATAAAGGAAACGTGGTTTCTGTCCTTGGACCTTCTGGTTCAGGAAAGACCACCCTTTTGCGCTGTATCAATTTTTTAGAGACAGCAGATGAGGGATATTTGAATTTTGATGGCAGAAGCTATCATCTTCCAAAGGCATCCAAAAAAGATATAGCTAATATAAGAAAGAACACAGGCTTTGTTTTTCAAAACTATAATCTTTTTGCCAATAAAACTGTACTGAAAAATGTTACTCTTGGGTTGACCTCAGCCAGAAACATCCCTGTAAAGGATGCAGAAGAAAAGGCGCACGACACCCTGAAAAAGGTTGGCATGCTAGAGCATATAAACAAGTATCCAAGTCAGCTTTCTGGGGGACAGCAACAGCGAGTTGCTATAGCAAGAGCCCTGGCTACAGACCCTAGCATTTTATATTTTGATGAACCAACCTCGGCCTTGGATCCTCAGCTTACAGCGGAGGTTCTTGATGTTATGAGAGCTTTGGCCGATGAGGGAATGACCATGATTGTGGTGACCCATGAGATGAGTTTTGCCAGAGAGGTTTCTTCTAACATAGTCTTCATGGCAGATGGAGTTATTGTGGAAGAGGGTTCACCTATAGAGTTTTTCGAAAACCCAAAGAATGAATTAACTAGAGATTTTTTACGACTTACTACCGTGGAATAAATAATCGTTTTTTAAGAAAGGAAATGGGTATGAAAAAGAAGATTATTGCAATGTTATCAGTTATGACAATTTCAGCTGCAGCATTAGTTGGTTGTGGCTCAGCTGGCAGTGCTGACACTACAGCTTCAGGTGATAATGCAAATGAAGCTACAGATGCTTCTTGGGATGCAGATCATCTTGCCAGAATTAAAGAGGCAGGAAAAATTACAATCGCTACTGAAGGTGTATGGGCACCATTCACTTATCATGACGCTGACAGTGATGAGTTAGTTGGATTTGATGTAGAGGTTGCTGCCGCCATTGCAGAAAAGCTTGGTGTGGAGCCAGAGTTTAAAGAGGTAGCTTTTGACGGAGGTCTTACAGGTGTTTCTACAGGCTCCTTCGATATGATGGCAAATGGTGTGGATGTTACTGAAGAGCGTTCAAAGACTTATGATTTCACAGATCCATATGCCTACGATCACGCAGTTGTTGTAACACTTGCTTCTAATAATTCCATCAAAAGCTTTGAGGATCTTAATGGAAAGACAACAGCAAATTCTGCAGGCTCAACCTATGAAGCTATGGGCATCAAGTATGGGGCTACAGTTTCAAATGTAGACACCTTAGGTGAGACAATGACTTTGGTTCTCAACGGAACTGTTGATGCAACTGTAAACGCAAATACTTCAGTTGCTGACTACATTAACACAACAGGAACTAAGGATTTAAAGGTTGCTGCTACTGATAAAGAAACTACTAATTATGCAATTCCACTTGCAAAAGGCTCCGACAATGATTCCCTTAGAGAGGCTATAAATCAGGCTATTAAAGAGCTTAAGGAAGATGGCACACTTGCAGAAATATCAGTTAAGTATTTCGGCACAGATATTACAGCTGAATAAATTTTAATAAAGACTTAATAATTATTTCCTCAAATATGTGTTATTATAGACTTAGAAAGATTTGGGGAGGTGAACAGCTTTGGACATGAGTATGTTTCCAGATGATGGAGTTAATTCCTGGAACACTGTCATGCTGCTTTACGAGTCAGCTATAAAAAAAGTTCGTACCAAGGTAGAAATTCTTAATGACGAATTTCAGCAGGTACATCAGTATAATCCTATCGAGTATATTAAAACTAGAGTAAAGACTCCTGAGAGTATCGTCAAAAAGCTTAAGAAGAACGGATACGAGGTTTCGATTCCTAGTATGATTGAGCATTGTAACGATATCGCAGGTGTGCGAATCGTATGCTCTTTTACATCCGATATTTATCAGATTGCTGAGATGATTGGACGTCAGACTGATGTTACAGTTGTTTCTATAAAGGATTACATCAAGAATCCAAAGGCATCAGGCTACAAGAGCTATCACATGTTGGTTACAATTCCAATCTACCTTTCAGACAAAACTGTAGACACAAAGGTAGAGATTCAAATTCGTACCATCGGCATGGACTTCTGGGCCAGCCTTGAGCACAAGATTTATTACAAGTTCGAAGGAAATGCTCCAGACTATATTAGCCGTGACTTACGAGAATGTTCTGAAATCGTATCCATGATGGATACCAAGATGCTTCAACTAAATAACGCTATCATGCAGACCAAGCTTCAAGAGGAAGCCGAACGAGAGCGAGGAGAAAGGCTCCAAGCAAATGGCTGGCAGCAAAAGGTTGTTGAAGGAAACACAATATAGTATTATAGACACTGTCGGAATTTTCCGGCAGTGTTTTTATTTGGAGGATATGAAAATGATAGAGATTTTAAAATCGATTTTGTTTGGTATCGTGGAAGGTATCACCGAGTGGCTTCCTATTAGTAGTACCGGACACATGATTCTTTTAGACCAGTTTGTTAAGCTGGATGTTTCAGAGGAATTTTACAGCATGTTCCAGGTAGTTATTCAGCTTGGTGCTATTCTTGCAGTAGTTATCATCTTCTGGAATAAGATTTGGCCTTTTGGCAAAAAGAACAACGCAGCTCCATTATCTGACACTGGAATTGGTGCTTGGATTAAAAAGGATATTTTTGTTCTTTGGTTCCACATTTTAGTATCTTGTGTTCCTGCTGCTATCGTTGGTGTTCTTTGGGATGATTTATTTGAAGAATTATTCTACAACCCAGTTTGTGTAGCACTTGCACTTATCGTTTTTGGTGTGGCTTTCATCATTGTTGAGACACAGCACTCAGGAAAGAATGCAAAGATCACAGCTGTTGCAGACATCACTTACACAACAGCATTTTTGATTGGTATGTTCCAGCTTATTGCTGCAATCTTCCCAGGTACATCTCGTTCAGGAGCAACAATCGTTGGCGCACTTATTATCGGTGTTGCTCGTACAGTTGCAGCAGAGTACACCTTCTACCTTGCAATTCCAGTTATGCTTGGTGCCAGCCTTCTTAAGCTTGTGAAGTTTGGACTTTCCTTCACAGCTATGGAAGCAGCAATCCTTCTTATTGGAATGGTAGTTGCCTTCGGCGTATCAATGTTTGTAATCAAGTTCCTTATGGATTACATCAAAAAGCACGACTTCAAGGTCTTCGGATGGTACCGCATCATCCTCGGCGTCATCGTACTTGTTTGTGGATTCGTAGGCGTAATTTAATAAATAACGTAATCTATAGTTTTTAGAAAAAATAGGGGCCCCTAGTAGGCATCAAGCTCTTAGATTTCCAAAGTGAAGCTTCCTATAGCTGAACTTGGAAATACTAAGGCTTGTAGCCGTGACTAGGGGCTTTTTGTTGTAATTAGATGCTTATTTTTTTAAAACCTAAAAGAATCTTAAATAATTATAAAAATGTTTGAATATATATTTACATATTTAATAAATAAATTTAAACTACCAATCAGTGAGTAATGAGTAATATTTGGAGGATGTAAAATGTTTGGTATGAAAAAGAAGGAGGCCGCTACTGTAGAAACTGGGTCATACGGTTCTACAACTAAAGGTGGCAAAGGTTCAGGGTTCTTAAAGAAACTAGGTGGATTTTTTAAGAAGCATGTTAAGCTGATTGTTGTGCTTGCTGTTATTGTAGGCGTAGTACTTTTTGTTCGTCACAGAGCAGCTCAAGCTAAGAAGCTTATTGAGGAGCAGGCAAATCAGCCAGTTACCACACAGATTGAGCAGCAGGACTTACAGAAGACTGTCAGTGTCACAGGAAATCTTACAGCCAAGGAGACTGCAAAGGTAACATCAACTATCGGTGGAAGTGTTACTGGCATCAAGGTTGAGAAGATCAACTATGAGGTTGGTGACTATGTTGAGGCTGGTACTGTTGTAGTTGAATTCGATGGTGATGACTACGATAGAAAAATCAATGAGTTAAATGCGCAGTACAACATTAACTCAGTTGAGACAACTTATTCGATTGCTGACTTACAGCAGAAGATTGCCGATGCTCAGAGAAAAATCGATGAAGATAATGAATGGCTTCAGGATAAGGAAATCTACTATAAGAACTTAAAGGATGCTCAGGAGGACTATCTCAATCATCCATACGATGAGGAAAAGAAAAAGAGATTTGAATCTGAGTCTTCTGCTTGTGCAACTATGCATAATGTAACAATAGATGGTTACGAAGCAAAGCAGGATGAAGTTAAGACACTTCAGGAGCAGATTGTATCTTATCAAAATTCAATTGAGCTTGCACAGCTTAAGCAGCAGTTTGCAGAGAACTATACTCAGGCAGATGAAAAGGATAAGGTATACGAAAGCAAGAGTGCTACAACTGTAGAGGCTCCTATTTCTGGTTACATCCTCACAATGAATGTAGAAGAGGGCAACAACTATGCCCAGGGTAACGTTGTGTTTACAATCGCTGATACTAGCGAATTTGTAGTAGAGGCTACTGTTAACGAATACGACATTGCAAACATTAAGGAAGGTCTTCCTGCTAAGGTTAAGTTTGAGGCTACAGGAGATGAGACCTTTGATGGCGAGGTTACTTTTGCATCCCTTGCATCAGAAGGTTCTATTTCTTCCAACTCACAGAATTCATCTAGCTCAGGTGTCGCTTCATATAAAGTGAAGATAAAGATGGACGGCGTGGATGACAGAATGCGTGTTGGTATGACAGCTAAGGCCAGTGTTGTTATGGATTCAGTTAAGAATGTTCTTTGCGTCCCATATGATTGTATCCAGAGAAATGAAGATGACGAGAGCTACTTTATTACTACCATCGACAAGAAGGGTAACAAGAAGAATATCACTGTAACAAAGGGGCTTGAAAGCGACTATTACGTTGAAATCAAAGGCAAAGGTCTTAAGAAGGGCATGACTGTTGAGGAAATAACCTCAGATGGTCCAAGCACAGATATTATGGATTATATGATGTAGGAGGTTTTTATGGCAGACAATATAATGCTTGACCTTCGCAATATCCATAAAAGCTTTTTCATTGGAACGCCTAATGAATTTGAGGTGCTCCATGGTTTGAACTTTACAGTTAATGAGGGAGAGTTTG
Organism: Pseudobutyrivibrio sp. YE44; assembly: GCF_900104335.1. Taxonomy (GTDB): domain Bacteria; phylum Bacillota; class Clostridia; order Lachnospirales; family Lachnospiraceae; genus Pseudobutyrivibrio. Next base: position 412,702 of record NZ_FMXT01000002.1, on the reverse strand, counting down.
TTTCCATAGTTGGTCAGTCTGGTTCTGGTAAATCCACATTGATGAATATTATCGGCGCCCTTGATCGTCCTACTGCTGGAGAGTATACCCTTGACGGAATTGATATTGAGAAGGCAAAGGATTCTGAGCTTTCTGTTCTTAGAAATAAAAAGATAGGTTTCGTTTTTCAGACCTACAATCTTATAGCTAGAACTAGCGCTCTTAAAAACGTGGAGCTTCCTATGATGTATGCAGGCATGGGCAGAGCAGAGCGAACAGAGCGTGCAAAGATGCTTCTTGAAGAAGTGGAAATGACAGATAGAATGATGCACAAGCCTGATGAGCTTTCAGGTGGTCAGAAGCAGCGTGTGGCTATAGCACGTGCGATGGCAAATGACCCAGCAATCATTTTGGCAGATGAGCCAACTGGTGCCTTGGATTCTGCTACTGGTCGTCTTATTATGGATATCTTCCACAGACTTCACGAGGAGCAGGGCAAGACAATAGTTTTAATCACACACTCGCCAGAGCTTTCACAGGAAACTCAGCGTATTATCACTCTTAAGGATGGTAATATCATCGGTGAGTCTAAAGGAAATTGGGCAGGCTTAAAAGCAAAGGAGGGCGAATAATGTTATTTACAGAAAACGTCCTTGTTGCACTAGCGGGACTTAAAGCAAATATAATGCGTTCCTTGCTCACGATGCTTGGAATTATTATTGGTATTGCATCCGTAATTGCCATTATGACAGTTGGTAATTCAATCACCTTGATTGTTAATAGCACCATGCAGGATATTGGTGCCAACAACCTTCAGATGGGTGTTATGGAAAAATCTAGAGATAGCGAGACCTCTGATGATGGTATGAGCTATGGATCTGGATATATTCGTGATATGACTGATGAAGATCTTATCACAAAGGATATGCTTAAGGAATTTAAGGAAGAGTACTCAGATAACATTAAGTACATTCTTCTTAATGAAAACATAGGTGGTGACTATGGTTCACCTCAGTCAAAGGTTTCTCATGGCAGCAAAAGTGCCAATGTTAAAATTGTAGGTTATAACAAAGACTACATGGAATTCAACAAACGAGAAGTGCTTGCTGGTAGAGAGTTCCTGACACAGGATTATGCAGAAGGAAAAAAGGTCTGCATGGTTTCTGATAAAATGGTAGAACGCTTGTACAAGGGAGATAATGATAGTGTACTTGGCCAGGAAATTGAAATCACCATGGGTAATACCTACTACACATATCACGTTGTAGGCGTTTACAAGTATGTTGAAGAGCAGTTTTCTTTTGGCGCCTCTGACAATCCAACCACTGAGGTTATGATTCCTTTACAGACTGCTCGAATCGAAAACCATACTCAGAACAAGGGTTATAGCTTCTTGATGTTGGTTACATCTGTTGATACTGACAACAACACCTTTGCAACCACAGTTAGAGACTTTTTCAATTCTCATTATTACTCAAGAAATGATGCTTACGAGGTGGCAGTTATCAGTATGGCTTCCATGATGGATTCAATGAATTCCATGATAAGCATGATTCAGCTGGCACTGTCGGTTATCGCTGGAATATCCCTTGTGGTAGGTGGTATTGGTGTTATGAACATCATGCTGGTATCCATCACAGAGCGTACTAAGGAAATTGGTACCAGAAAGGCTCTTGGTGCAAAGAATAGCTCTATCCGTCTTCAGTTTATTACTGAGTCGGTGGTTATTTGCTTGATTGGTGGTGTTATCGGAATTGTTCTTGGCGTTGGACTTGGAACAGTTGCTGTTAAGCTTATGGGCTACAGTGCAGCGGTATCACCTTCAAGTATTATCATTGCTGTTGGATTTTCAATGGCTATTGGTGTATTCTTTGGATATTATCCTGCAAATAAAGCAGCTAAGCTTAATCCTATTGATGCGCTTAGATACGAATAAAATATTGATTTTAATGGAGATGGACTCCGTAGTTTTGCAATTTGTGAAACTACGGAGTCTTTATTTTAAAAAAACTGTGAAATACCGAGTCTTAATACACAGTTGTGCTATGATGGAGTTGTTGAAGTGGACAGTTGTTGGGGAGAATGTGATTTAGGAGGGTTTTTATGCAAATTTCAGTAGGTACATCTATTAAACAAGACGTAGAAGCAGCAGTAGCTGAGGTGTGTGCAAAGGCAGGTACTCCTAAGCTTTTGGTGCTATTAAGCTCTTTTGATCATTTGGAAAAGGCTTCAAAGCTTATAGCTTCCAAATTTCCTAACATTCCGTTAATTGGAACAGGTAGCATTAACTACTATGGCACAGACTCCTCTGATTCAAGAATGGTTCTTATAGCTTTTGGAAGCGATGCAGAGGTAGAGGTTGGTATTATTCGCAACCTGTCTAAATCTCCAATGTTTGATATTCCTGCATTGTCTGAGAAGGTTTCGAAAATTTCAGCAGGGGATGGAAATACAATCTGCCTAGAGTTCTGTACTAACGATGAGGAACGACTTGTAACATCAATGAATGTTGCCCTTGAGAAGGCTCGTGTCCCTGTAGTAGGTGGAACAATCTTCGGAAACAAAGCGGGAACCCAGGCAAAGGCTATGTTAAATGGTGAGTTGTACCCAGATGCTTGCTGTTACGCTCTTATTAAAAATAAGTCAGGAAAGATTAGAACCTACTCTGAAAATATATATGGTCCTATGGATCATGCTCGTAAACATTTTGCTACCAAGGTTAACCTTGCAAATAAGGAGCTTATCACCTTGGATGGAAGACCAGCAGCTGATGTTTATTGCGAGGATGCAGATGTTAGCAGAGGTCAGATAGTTGATAATGTTTTAACTAATCCATTGGGGCGTGTTATTGGTGATGAGATATTCATTTCCAGCCCATACGAGGTTACCTCAAATGGCTCATTGATTAACTATAAGAGAATTAATGAGAACGATTCCATTCAGGTTCTGGAACTAAAGGACTACGAAGGAATTAATGCCGAAACAAGAGAGCAAATTAAAGACGATGGAAAGATTTCCTTCATCTTCTCAATAAATTGTATTTACAGACACTTGCTATTTGAGAACAGAGGATATCTAAATGAGCTGATTGGCAATATGAAGTCCGTAGGACCTCATGTTGGAATAGTTGGTGGTGGTGAACAATACAAAAAGCAGCACGTTAATCAAACAATGGTTTGTGTAGTGTTTGAGTAATGGATAAGCGACGTTATTCCTTTTCATGGAGGTAAATACTATGGGACTTTTCGGAAGAAAGAAAGCTGTTGATCAGCAGGTTGAAGCTAAGGCTGAAAGTGTTGAAAAAAAGGTTGATCTTAAGACTAGAATGAAAGCCATTAAGGATGTTGGAAGATTCTCTATTGAGCAGAAGGATAAGCTTCAGCAGGAGGAGTCTAACACCATTGCTGGTATTGATACAATCAGAGAATCCTTCTCAGTGGTTGAGGACAAATATGCTAATATTTCTGATTCTGTTAGTGATTTCCGTGAGCAGTTCAGAACTATTGAGGAAATCACAAGAGCTTTTGAAGATATTGTAAAGAAGCTTGAGGTTACAGCAGAAGACTCACACAAGGGAATGGAAAAGGTAGATGAGAGCTCTGGTGCTGTTGCTGATACAATTGCACAGGTTGAGGAGGTGTTTGAGGCCTTCCAGAAGAGTTTCGATGATATCCGTGAAAAGGTTGAGTTAATCGGTGGTTTCGCAAAGCAGACAAATCTTCTTGCTCTTAATGCATCTATTGAGGCTGCCAGAGCAGGTGAAGCTGGACGTGGATTCGCCGTAGTTGCTGACGAGGTAACAAATCTTTCTACCGAGATTCAGAGCGTCGTAACATCTATCTTTGATAGTATGAAGGAGCTTGATGAAAACAATAATCGACTTGTAGAATCAGTGGATCACACAAAGGATGCTATCGAGGCTTCTCATAATCGAGTTGTTGAAACTCAGGAGGTTGTAGGTCAGATTAAGACTGTTGCTGATGAGGTTACAGATCAGAGTAAGCAGATGGCTGGTGTCTTTGAAAACTGCGAATCTTCTATTCAGGATATATCTGCAAACATTGCTGATTCTCAGGGATACTTCGATACTGTATCTAATGATATTGAGGATATGAAGGTTAAGATTACCAAGAAGGGCTTCATGTTTGAGGATATGAATAACGTGCTTGAGCAGATTGGAGCTTTAACAGATATATAATTATCAAAAAGTTCTTGCATTAATTCGTAAATACGATATACTGTAGCTGTTTGGAAATGTAGTTTCCAGACAGCTACTTTTTTAATTTATATGAAATTGCTCTGCAACTTCATATAAATTTAACTTAATACAAACGGGAGCTTGTAAACAGGCTGAGAGGAAGGTGTGACCTTCGACCGAGAACCTGATTTGGATAATGCCAACGTAGGGATGCCGTGTAACATTTTAGTACATTCATGGAAGCCATCTGAATCAGGTGGCTTCTATTTTTTTATATGTGCAAACCTAGATATTTGTGCTCCCGCAGGGCACCCCTCGTACTTTCGCGAGGGGCCTCCCGCCGGCGTAGGTCCTCCCTCGCTCGGCACGATACTTCCCTGCTCGCGCATCCAAGGTTGTGAGAGCACATAAAAACAAACAAAAGGAGGATGATTAAGATGAAAAAGATGAATTTACTAAAACTTGTTACTATGAGCATGTTCGTGGGGGTGGGAGTTGTGATTTCGCCCCTGCTGCGCATAGAGGGCATGTGCCCTATGGCTCATTTGATAAATATTACAGCTGCAGTTTTCTTGGGACCTGTGGAAGCATTCTTGGTTGCTTTGATGATTGGAGTCCTGAGAATGAGCTTGATGGGGATTCCTCCACTGGCTCTTACAGGAGCAGTGTTTGGCGCATTACTTTCAGGTGTTTTTTATAGAGTTTCAAAGGGAAATATTATGTCAGCGGTGCTTGGAGAGATTATCGGAACCGGAATTATCGGAGCAATTGTGTCATATCCTGTTATGACCTTCCTGTGGGGAAGAGAGGGATTGAGCTGGCTTTTCTATGTTCCATCTTTTATTTGTGGAACCTTAATCGGCGGTTCAATTGCAGCTCTGTTCTTATATCAGCTTCAAAGCGCAGGGGTTCTCATTGAGATTCAAAGCAAGCTTAAGGGAGAAGATTCTGTATGTGTAAAGAAACAGAAAACAGAAAGCCTTTAATCCATTGTTTAACCAATCCCATCGCAATGAATCAATCTGCAAATACGGTTCTGGCTTTAGGAGCCAGACCTATTATGGCAGAACATCCTATGGAAGTGGAAGAGATAACAGAAACCGCCGATGCACTATTACTAAACCTAGGAAATATTTCTGACAATAGAATTGAGGCTATGAAAAAATCAATAAAGGTTGCCAATGCCTTGGAAATACCGGTTGTTTTGGATGGGGTTGGAGTGGCATGCTCCAGCTTTAGGCGAGCTTTTATCAAGGAATTACTTGCTGTTGGAAAGGTGTCCGTCATTAAAGGGAATTATTCTGAAATTATTGCACTATATGATGAAAATTATAAAAGTAGTGGTGTAGATGCAGTTGCACATATCGAGACAAAAAAAATCGAGACGGCAATCCTGCAAGTTGCTCAGAAATATAATTGTGTGGTTCTGGCTACGGGAGCGGCTGATTTTATAGGATTTTCTGGAGTAGTTTCTAGGGCTATTGGAGACCGTGAACAGACATTATGGGATAAAAAAAGAGTTGAAGGAGGCTGCAAGCAGCTATCAGGGGGGATAAAAAAGGTTGAAGGAGGCTGCAAGCAGCTATCAACAGTTACAGGAACAGGTTGTATGCTGGGAGCCATTATTGCCACCTTCCTTGCTTTTGATAATTCTGAGGTGTCGGTGGAAAAGGCCTGCAAGTTTTTCAAAAGCTGTGGAGAAAAAGCACAGACTGACAAAGGCCCAGGAACCTTTATGGTAAATCTATTGGATGAACTACATAAGAATCCTTTTGAAAGGCTTCTCCTTGAGGGCGGAGCTAACTGATGAGGTGTAAGAGGTGTTTATATGATTATTGATACGACCCTATATTTCATAACTGATAGCACAGGCTATGAAAGACAGGAATTTTTGGAGAGAGTAGAATCTGCTTTGGAAGGGGGAGTTACCTTGGTTCAGCTGAGGGAGAAAACCAAATCTACAAAAGAGTATATAGAGCTGGCTAAGGAAGTACATAAGCTTACACAGAAGTATCAGGTTCCTCTCATTATCGATGACAGGGTAGATGTGATGCTTGCAGTGGACGCAGAGGGAGTTCATGTTGGTGCAGAGGATATGCCTGTTGCTCTGGCAAGAAAAATCATTGGCCGAGGGAAAATCCTTGGCGCAACTGCAAAAACTGTTGAGGCGGCTAGGGCTGCCGAGAAGGATGGGGCTGATTACCTTGGAGTGGGAGCCATTTATCCTACCACCACAAAGGTTAAGACAGTGCTTACATCGGTAGAGACCTTGGCGGATATTTGTCGGACTGTCAGTATTCCAGTCAATGCCATAGGAGGGCTAAAACCAGACAACATGGAGGTGCTAAGAGGCACAGGAATCTCAGGAGTATGCGCAGTTTCAGCAATCATGAAAGCAGACTCGCCAAAGGAAGCTGCAATTAAAATGAAGTCAAGGCTTCCCCTTGAAAGGCTTCCCCTTGAGGGGAAGCTGTCAGCGGAGCTGACTGATGAGGTGTCCAGCAAGGAGGTGTTATTATGCAGGTAGTACTTTCAATCGCTGGCTCCGACTCAAGCGGTGGCGCCGGCATTCAGGCTGACCTTAAAACCATGTGTGCCCATGGTGTCTATGGCATGACAGCAATCACCGCATTGACTTCTCAAAACACTACAGGGGTGACTTCTATAGTCGAGGCTGAACCACAGTTTTTGGAGGAGCAAATCGAAGCCTGTCTTTCAGATATACCAGCCCAGGCAATAAAAATCGGCATGCTTCCATCTGTAGAAATGGTGGATGTGGTTGCTAGAAAACTTCTTCAATATCAGATTGAAAATGTTGTGCTTGATCCTGTGATGGTGGCAACCAGCGGAAGTGTTTTAATGAGGGATGAAACCAGTGAGAGAATGGCAGAAATCCTTTTTCCTTTAAGCAAAGTTATAACTCCAAATATTCCAGAGGCTGAGGTTTTAACAAGCAAATCCATCTATGGAAAGAATGCTATGGAGGAGGCTGCGGCAGAACTTGGAACAAAGTATAACTGCTCGGTTTTGTTAAAGGGAGGACATGGAATAAAGGATGCCAATGATGTTCTTTTTGATCATGGCAAAATCACCTGGTTTGAGGGGAAAAGAATAGATAATCCAAATACCCATGGAACAGGCTGCACACTTTCCACAGCAATAGCCTGTAATTTGGCTTTAGGGTACGAATTAAAGGATTCAATTCCTCGAGCAAAAGAGTTTCTAACAAGAGCTATCAGTACAGATTTGAATCTTGGTAAGGGATCAGGACCACTGAATCATTTAGTGGGCTAAGATATATTTAATGAAAAAGGAGAATGATTAATGAGTTACACAACACAAATGGATGCAGCTAGGCAGGGCATTATTACATCTGAAATGAAGCAGGTGGCTTTAAAGGAATATCGCACACCAGAAGAAATAAGAGAGTTGGTGGCAAAAGGGCAAGTGGCTATTCCTGCAAACAAGCACCACAAATGCATTAATCCAGAGGGTGTAGGAAGCATGCTTCGCACCAAGATAAATGTAAATCTAGGGGTATCGCGTGATTGTAAGGATTACGAGATTGAAATGGAAAAGGTTATGGCTGCCGTTGATATGGGAGCTGAAGCCATTATGGATTTATCAAGCCATGGAAACACTCAGCCCTTCAGACAGAAGCTGGTGGCAGAATGTCCTGCCATGCTTGGAACAGTTCCAATCTATGATAGTGTGATTCATTATCAGAGAGACTTGGCAACACTTACAGCTCAAGATTTTATTGATGTAGTACGTCTTCACGCAGAGGATGGTGTTGACTTTGTAACCCTTCATTGTGGAATTACACGAAAGACAATTGAGCAGATTAAGAAGCATAAACGTAAAATGAATATTGTTAGCCGCGGAGGCTCTCTTGTGTTTGCATGGATGACAATGACTGGACAGGAAAATCCTTTTTATGAGTATTATGATGAAATTCTTGAAATCTGCAGAGAGCATGATGTGACAATTTCCCTTGGAGATGCTTGCAGGCCAGGATGTCTTGCAGATGCCAGCGACGTATGTCAGATAGAAGAGTTGGTTCGATTAGGAGAGCTTACAAAACGTGCCTGGGAAAAAGATGTTCAGGTAATAGTAGAAGGCCCAGGTCATATGCCTATGGATGAAATTGCAGCCAATATGAAAATCCAGCAGAAGATTTGTATGGGTGCGCCTTTCTACGTATTAGGCCCACTTGTAACAGATATTGCTCCAGGTTACGACCACATCACTTCTGCAATCGGCGGAGCTATTGCCGCACAAAACGGAGCAGCCTTTTTATGCTACGTTACTCCGGCAGAGCACCTGGCTCTTCCAAATGTAGATGATGTAAAACAGGGAATTATTGCTTCAAAGATTGCTGCCCATGCAGCAGACATTGCAAAGAAGATTCCTCATGCAATGGATATAGATAATGAGATGGCAGCAGCTCGTCAGTGCTTTGATTGGGACAAGCAGTGGGAATGTTCACTGGATCCAGAAACCGCCAAAGCCATTCGTGCTGACCGTTCACCAGAATTCGATGACACCTGCTCTATGTGCGGCAAATTCTGCGCCGTCCGCAGCATGAACAAAGCGTTATCTGGGGAATATATAGATATCTTAGGGTAAAAAAAAGGCGCCTTGCGGCGCCTTTCTCCTTATCCTTCGATAGCTATATACTTGGTTTCTTCCTTCTGAGGAATTGCTTCTTTCTTAGGGATGCTAAGTGTTAGCACGCCGTCCTTAAAGGCTGCATGAATATCTTCCTGTGTTACAGCATCGCCTACATAGAAGCTTCTTGAGCAAGAGCCTGTGTAACGTTCACGGCGGATGTACTTGCCATCCTCATCCTTCTCATCATTGTTTTGATTTGTCTCAGCTTTGATGGTGAGATAGCCGTCATTAAGTTCAGCCTTAATATCTTCTTTTGCAAATCCTGGAAGGTTCATATCTACTGTGTAACCATTGTCGTTTTCTTTGACATCTGTGGTCATCATTCTAGAGAAATCTCTATCGTAGTTGTGACCAAAACCTGTCATACGTGGTACTCCAAAGAAATCATCCATAAAATCATTTGATAAAATACTAGGCATTAACATAAGTCACTCCTCCTTTTATATAAAGCTTTAACTTGTGATTTGAAGAAGTGTCATTTAAGTATTTGCTTTGCAAATGAGCACTTCTTGAGCATTATGAATATTCTATTGTATATTCATAACACATATCCCGGGGTTCTGACTGCACCTATCAGTCAGGTTGGTTTAGGAACCATTTGCTTTTATTTGTTCCCTTGTTGTAACTACGTTATATACCTAAAATTAGCACTCGTCAATAGCGAGTGCTAATAATTTATAAATATTTTATATTTAGTTTATAAATTGTCAGATAAAAGACCTTTATTTTATGTTTCATGAAGCTGTAAAGCCTATGTATTTTAAGATTCCTGAAGTATTGTAAAGCTAAAACTGCTGTATTTCATGGTTTTTGAAGTACTGTAAGTTTAGAACTGCTGCATTTTATGTTTTTTGAAGTACTGTAAGTTTAGAACTGCTGTATTTTATTTGAAGTTATGTAAGGTTAAAATCTCTGTGTTGTACTAGTGATTTTTGGTAAATTGCGTGCTTATACGGAAAAAACTTGATTATGACTAAGTTTTTCCGTAGTCGAAATTGGTAAATCAAGTTCAATTACGGAACAGCAGCAAAATAGATATGTTTTTTCCGTAGGAAGACAAGCATATCAGTAAGTGGCAACAAGATAATAAGTCTCGATTGGCATTTTGACTACGGAAAAAATAGTATTTTATACAGCTTTTTCCGTAATCAGCCTCTTATCAATGTTTAGTGACTACGGAAAATTAGAAGAAAATCGCATTGTATTCCGTAATCATGACCAATTTACAAAAAAATCTCACCTAGAATGCATCTTTTATAAATGTATTCACAGAATCTGCTATAGAATCCTCTACAGATTGTTTATAGAATCAGCCAGAGTATCTATTTTTCAATGACATATGCTTTTACCTGATGAGGCTTTAAGCATATTTCTGTATTCGAATCCAAAGTAACAGGCTCACCTGACCATATATCAACAGCAGTGTAATGTTTACCAACATCGTATGACCAAATATCAAATGCGGTGAAGTAGCATTTAACAGTTTTCTCGCAATTATCAGCAGCAGTGAAGAGATTATCAACAGTCGCCCCATTATTATCATGCAATATTATAACCCTTTCACTATCAGAAAGATTAAAGAAAGCCACCGCCTTCTTTCCTGTAGCTTTATTATCGGTTTTCCAAATAGCCTGATTGTCATCGCGCATTATCTGAGATGGAACCCAGCCATCCTCCAAAAACTGGAGTAGTTTTTCATTTGTAAGTAGACTGAGATTATCTTTTGACATCATTGTTAGCTCTCCGCCAATCATTAGTGGTGAGCGGAAGATGCACCAAAGAGTCATCATCGTCTTGCATTCTTCATAGGTGAAGTTGCTTTCACGGGTTGAGTTAAAGCCCGCGCCTACCTTTCCAATTGGAAGCATATCACAGTCAGGGAAGTTTCCAGCCTTTACATGCTCCTGCCACATTTCACAACGCCAGAACATATTCTTAAGCAACTCCCACTTATCCCAAAAATCATCAGTGATGCGCCACATATTTGCATTTTCCTGATAATGGAAGGCTTTGTCTATATGGGCTGGTCCTGGTGAAAGGCTGAAAACAATTTCACGCCCAGAATTCATAATAGCCTTATGAAGCATTCTTGTTTCGTACCAACCACTAAAATCTTCTGGCTTGTACATCCAAGAATCACAGATATCATCACACTTTATGAAATCAACACCCCATTCTGAATAAAGTTTGATGATTGAATTATAGTAGGCCTGGCCTGCTTCATCATCCCAGACTCCGTACATATCTGGATTCCAGCCACATATGCTGGATGGGTTAGCCGCCTGATTAGCTGTAAACTTAGAGCCATAGATTGGAAGATGACGTTCTGCTGCGGTTCTAGGAATACCCCTCATTATATGAATACCAAACTTAAGCCCTAGATTGTGACAGTAGTCGGCCAGTGGCTTAAAGCCTGCACCATTTTTTGAAGAAGGAAATCTTGTGGGACTTGGGATGAATCTTCCATATTCATCGATTTCATCATCTCCAAACGGAATATATTGAAATCTGTCTCGTTGTGTGGCCGCATCATTTGAATACCATTCAATATCCACAACTACGTATTCGTAGCCATATTTCTTAAGGTTGGCGGCCATAAAATCCGCGTTAGCTTTTACCTGGTCCTCAGTGACAGTGGTGTCGTAATAATCGTAGCTGTTCCAACCCATAGGTGGAGTTATTGCAAAATCATTCTTGTTCATACATAAGTGCTCCTTAAATTTTATGACTTCTTGCTGGCAGAACAAGGAATTGCCAGCAAGAAGTCATAGATTTCTTATGGAGATTTCCTGCTCAGCTAGCAAGCAACCATAGTATATTTTTACTGATTTTAACACTATGAAAACTAGTGTAAATGCTTATATTTTACCTATTTCTGTCAAAATGTAGATAATCAATGTCTTTTATTGTATTCTAAGTCTATAAATCTATGTTGGGAGTATCTTGTTCTGCCAGCAAGAAGTCATAGATTCTTGCTGACAGAGAGCGAAGAGCCCCATTAAGAAAAAAAGATTCTGGCAGATCATTTTGTTGAAGGAAAAGAATGTAATGGGAAAGGAGCCTATACTAATGGAAAAATCAAAGGTATATTTTACCGACTTTAGAACGGTTCTTGGTGTGAGTCTTCCTGCAAAGCTTCAGAAGCTTATTCGACAGGCCGGCATTGGCACTATAGATATGGACGGTAAATTTGTCGCTATAAAAATGCATTTTGGTGAGCTTGGAAATCTTGCTTATCTTAGACCTAATTATGCAAAGGCTGTTGCTGATGTGGTAAAGGAATGTGGAGGCCTTCCATTTTTAACAGACTGTAATACCCTTTATCCAGGTAGCAGAAAGCATGCTTTAGAGCATTTGGATTGTGCAAATATAAATGGCTTTAATACAATTACCACAGGCTGTCAAATCCTTATTGGTGATGGTCTTAGGGGCACCGATGATATTATTGTTCCTGTTCCAAATGGTGAGTATTGCAAAGAGGCTTATATTGGTCGTGCCATAATGGATGCAGATATTTTCATTTCACTCAGTCATTTTAAGGGACATGAACAGGCTGGCTTTGGTGGAGCTATTAAAAATATTGGAATGGGATGCGGCAGTCGTGCAGGAAAGATGCAGCAGCACAACAGTGGACAGCCTCACGTTATTACCGATATGTGTCGTGGTTGTAAGAGATGTGCAAAGGAATGTGGCTCAGATGCCATCAGCTACGAAGGAAAAAAAGCTTGGATTGACCCAGAAAAGTGTAAGGGCTGTGGCCGTTGTATCGGCGCTTGTGCTTTTGATGCTATTGAAAACAATAATGGTGATGCTCCTCAGATGCTTGGAAGAAAAATGGCTGAATACACAGCAGCAGTTGTGTCTGGCAGACCTCAATTCCACATCAGTCTTATTACTGATGTATCGCCAAACTGTGATTGCCATGGTGAAAACGATGCACCTATCCTTCCAAATATAGGAATGCTTGCATCCTTTGATCCAGTTGCTCTTGATCAGGCTTGTGTTGACCTTTGTCAAAAGGCCGAGCCAATCAGAAACAGCCAGCTTGGTGACAATATGGCAAAGGAACACTTCCATGACCACGGTGATCATTGGCACAACAGTAATCCTAATGTTTCGTGGGCTGAGACTCTTGAGCATGCAGAAAAAATTGGAGTTGGAACTCGTGACTACGAGCTTATTGTGATGAAATAAGCCTAAAGCTAGACATAGAAAAATATGACTTCTTATACAAAATAATAGAAAGCAGCTTCAATCCAAAGAGCAGCTATAACTGTGATGCTGAGGATAATAGCACCAACTGCACGAACGAGGCAATGTGCATCGTCGAGCTTTGCAGATCTCTTTGCATAGCTAGCGCTGCTTGCAATGTAATAAGCGAAAAATAATGTAACAGCTGAAAATACTGTAAGAATCAAAATATTAAGCATTGTGTAACCTTCCTTTTTGCTAACCGTTTTTAACAACGCTACATATAATACAAGGGAAGGTCAAAAAGTTCAATCGTTATAATTGACATAATTTTCGCAAAATAATATTAAATTATAATTATTTTGCACATCACTAGTTTTGATTCAAGTAGTCAAAGGTCTTTAAATCGTAGTGAAGCTCGTACATATCATCTAAAGAATCTACCTCGTAAGAACCGCTGAAAAGCAGCTTATCAAAGGAATAATTGAATTTATTCTTTTTGTGATCTGCATAGCTCATGTATGCAAAGGTCTCCATAAGAGAAGCGTTTGGCTTATAAATACTATCTAAATCTACAATATCTCTGTTATCAAGATAAGTGTTGTTGCTGAGTGAAAAAGCACGTATTGAAATAATAGGCTTATTGTCAGTGCTGCTTTCATGGAAGGTGGCTGTCAGCTTTATAGGATCTAAATTGCCGCCGCCAATGACACAGCTTCCCAATTCTTCAAAGGTGTTTGGCTGCTGCTTAATGGTGTAGTTGTTGTAATCCTCGAAGGATTTGATGGTAGCCTTTTTTTCGTGATGAGAAGCGACCTTATAGTTAAATTTCTCCTCAGCGCTTGATATTTTTTGAAGTTCACTGAAAAGAGCCATATTTCCAATGGTGATAGCTGTGTGCTTTGCGTAGTCTGTAAGCTCCACAAAATTGTATTTTTTATCTTCGGAAAAATCTGCAGGAGCAGGCTTAACGGCTTCGATTGTAAAATCGCTGAAGCTATAGTCAGGATTGTGTTCACGAATATATTCCATTGCTTTCTTGAAATCAGCAAAATAACAACGGCGCAAATCTATATCCTGAACCTCAGAAATATCAAGTTTATCTTCTTTAAGAGCCTCACTTTGAGCTTGAATTTGATAATTCAAGTGAGTTCTGAAACGAATATCATTAATTACCATATACATCGTCCCCCTATTTATGTCATAATAGCACATTTTGTGTATAGTGTGTAGTCGAATTACTATATTTAGTTATTCTTTATGGAATTATACTAAAAGATAACATTGTCTGTTATGCACATTATTGCTACAATTAATATGTTGTCGGCAATCGAAATCAGGCTGTTTACAACACATTATATAGATAGAATTATTGGGGGATAAACTCAATTGAAAGATTTAAAGCACCTTTATTATTTTGAAAAGCTATTACAGGATTCTTATAACGACCTGTGCAGAAAGGGGCAGGAGGATGGAAATATAGCTATAGGCCATGTTTGTTTCCAAATTCCAGAACCACTGTTGAATCTGCCAGGCTGTTTTTCTACACGTCTTCGTGCACCTCGCACAGGCTCCATTGAAATGGGTACCTATTATATGAGCTCCACTTTATGTGAGGCCTGCAGGGCCTATCTGGAGAGAGCCATCGAAGGAGGCTACAACTTCTTGGATTGTATACTGGCACCAGATGCCTGTGCCCAGATGAATCGTTGCGTGGAAAATATCGAGCATCAGCATCTTATTAACAAAGACACTTTTTTCGTGACTTATGCAGATGTGCCAATGAAGTCTGATGAAACTGCTTTGAAGCACTATGTGAAGCAGATGCGTATTCGAGTGCTAGAGCCACTTCAGCAGCACTTTGGAATCGATATTTCTGATACAGCTCTTAGAAAAGCTGTTGAAGAACAAAACGAAATCAGTCGTTTGATTTCAGCAATAGGTGATTATCGTAAGGAAGCTTCCCCTAGAATCACAGGCTATGAGTTTGCAGTTTTTTGCTTGGCAAGCTATGTTTGCCCTAAGTATCTTATCAAAGAAAAGCTGGAAGAAACTCTGGAGGAGCTTAAAACACGAGAGCCAGACCCAGCAGATAAGTATCGAATCAGAGCGGTGATGGTAGGCTCAGAAATTGACGATCCAGAATTCATCCAGTTGGCAGAGGAATGTGGAGCATTAATTGTTGCTGACAGATTTTGCTTCGGCTCCTTACCAGGACGACAGGAAATAAACCTTAGGGATGATGAGGATGCCCTGACTACTATTTGTCGTACATACTTGGAGTGGGGCAAGTGTCCTCGATTCTTCAATCAGGATAAGGTTATTGAACGTAGGGAATATGTTGACCAGCTAGCAAAGGAATATAAGGCTGACGGCTTGATATACGAACAGATAAAGTTCTGCGATTATTGGGGCTACGAACGTGCAGCAGCCTTTCATATTATGGACGAGGAATATGGCTATCCAGTTTTATCAGTGGACAGACCTTATGCAGTTCGTTCATCAGGTCAGCTACGCACTCGAATCCAAGCGTTTGTTGAGCGTGTAGAAATCAAAAAGATTAATGATAAAAACAAAGAAGGGAGGATATCATAATGGGTAAGGCTTTTGGAAGTGAACCATTAGGAACCACTCTCTACAATGGAAAACGACCTCGCAGGCGTCGAGAATGGCGAGGCTTTAGAGATACTTGGTATGACTATACCAGATGGCTTTATTATCTTTTCACCCTTGCAAAATTTATGATGAAGCCCAACAATTTCAAAGGCTTTTTCAGATATCGTTGGATGAGCAATTATCTGGCAGTGCCAGATTTTATGGACCGACACACAGAGGGCCTGAGAGGAACAGCTCTAAGACTAGCACACGAAGGAATAGGTCTAATTATTATAGATATGACCATCTCCCTCACCGAGATTTTCAAGGCAGATCCAGAAATCGGAAATGACACCGAGCTCAGCAAAAAGATGGTTGTCTTCGATGAAAATATGATGAGCACATTAATGGGTGGCTTCAGAAATCTTAAGTGGGTTTGCTACGAAGTACCAGCCATCTACACCAGCTCGTTCATGTGCCAGGATGGCGTTATGCATTACGTAGACAAGACTCAGGAATATGGTGTACCTGGTGATGTATGTCCTATGCCTGCGGCAGAGCTTGGTGCTGCCTTAGAGGATGATTTACCAAAGATTGGAGCCTGTGCCATCCAGTGCAACACCACCTGTGACGGAAGTCTTATGGGAGGTGGCCTTATGGCTCGAAGCATGGGAATCCCTACCTTCCAGCTGGCATCACCTATCCGTCATCGACAGGAGAGTGTGCAGGATTATGCTGCTGACGAAATTTACAATGCAATCAGATTTATAGAAGATAATACTGGAGAAAAGTACGACTGGGATTATCTTTTTGAAAACATGGACAGATTCAATCAGGAAACCAAGGAGTTTCTTGAGTGGCTAGAAATCAACAAGTCTCCATACCCACAGCTTTTAGGAGCCACCCTTGGCTTCTACAGATATGGTGAGTACATGGCTGCCGGCGGTCGTTCGCCAATATTCTTAGAGACCAGCAAGAAAATCACAGCCCTTGCCACCAAGGCTTATCGCAACAAGGAGATGGCTTGCAAGGAATACAGACACCGTGCCATTCTATGGGGGGTACAGGCTGCCTATTACACAGCCTTTCCTAACTGGCTTATGAACTGCTGGGGAATTGTACCTATCAACGATATGCTTTGCTGCGTATCCACAGAGATGGTCAGCACCACAGACAAGCGACAGGCCCTCTTAGACCTTGGCTACCTCTACGAAAACATGATTATGAGAAGCCGCTCCAACGGAGGCTACGAAACAGGCGTAGAAGACCTCTTCAGAATCTGCGAGCAGATGAACGTAGACATGGTTATCATGTACGTCCACATTGGCTGCAAATCCATGGCTGGCTACCACGGCCTCTTCGAGGAAGAAGCCCGCAAGCGTGGCATTCACTGGATATGGGTAAACCACAATCTTATGGTACCCCTAGATGGCACTCGTCGTGACATGCGCACCGAGGTCAACCGCTACATGCGCACCATCCTCAAGGAAGAGCCCCTGGATCCATCCCTCGAAGACTTCGACGACGCCCTGTGCTGGTAGCATCTAACTTATGTAATACTCCCCATCAGGGGATATAAATATCAGTTGTTGGAGTTTGTAGTGAGCTTAGTAAAATAAAAAGCAGGTTTTGCATGTATAGGCAGCAGCCGCCAGGAAGGCGGCTGCAGTGGTCACTTGAGACACGATGTTGAATGTGCCACGGTGACTATACATACAAAACCTGCTTTTTTAATTTTACTTAGCAAACGGAGTATGGAAGCAACTGATAGTTATATCCCCTGATGGGGAGTATTAATAGAACCTACAAGTGTCTGAGCCATACATACAGTAGCTACAAAGTGCAAAACCAATGAAAGTACACTCACAAAAAGCTACATGCAGCATTAAGAGAATCTATTATTTTGCTCTAATTCACCTATACCTACATAGAGGGAGCTGCCCCCGGCTGTCACAATAAAAAGTGAATGTGGAGGGTGGCGGTTAGATGCCAAACAGTACGTCGTGGAAGAGGGTGGCGGTGGCGCCAGGGCCAAGGGCCTTCACGAAGACGTCTGTGGATGGACCGCCGTGTTCCAGGAGCCCATTGATGTAGAATAGTGCTTTTTCTTTTTTGGCTTCGTTGTCGGTTACCTGAAGGTTAGGTGTGGCAAGGAAGCTTTTTAGGTGCTCAGTTGTGAGAGCGTCAAACTCTGGTGATGTAGCTTTTTTGCCTTTGAAGGAAAGGCTACATGGAAGCTTGATGTTGTCGTACCAATGTGTGCCAGGATCACGAAGTGGAAGATGGCTGTGTGCTGACTTGAGGGTGTCGAGGCTGCTAAGGTCAGCGTCTTCATTCATTGTGTTGTAGAGCTCGATGATTAGTGTGTCGTTTCCCATGGCAAGGATTCTGTCATAGGAGTATAAAGGTAAATCAAGCTCGGTTGGGTTGATGATAAGAGTGTCCATCTTCATCAATCCGAAGAAGCCTCTTGCACTCATAATTGATACGTGACCAAGACCTTCAGCTTTAAAGGCTTTGATATCAAACTTCATTCCACTTACTTTTATGCCTTCATATTTGGAGGTGTCAAGTGGAGTAAGCTTGTAATTCGTATTTACGATATTAAGTAAATCTGTAAGTGAATTCATAACGTCCCCCTATCTTTCAATAACTAAATCTGCAAGGCCTGCTTTGTGAAGTGAAACTACACCAAGTAAAAGACAGCCCTGGGATACGATGTTGATGCACTGTGCGGCCCAGTTGATGGATGCCTGTGCAAAATCCTTTGAAGAAAGGTAACCCATTCCAAGGCAAAGAATAAAGTTAAGAAGGAAAGCTACGATTGTGAACTTCTTATTAAGTCTTTTTGCCAAAACGCAAAGGGAATAGCAAATCATTCCAAGGCCAAAGCACATAGAAAATACAAATACGAATGTGCCTGCAAAGATAGGTGGTACTGCTGAATAAAGTGTGTTTCCCTGCTTGTGGTAAATCATGGCGATGCAGGCTACGCCTGTTACTAAAAAGCCAATTGACTGTAATGGGAAAAACATTTGGCTAAGAGCCTGGAAATCACAGATCCCTGCACCATATAAAACCTTGTAAAGGGCCTTGAGGCCTCCGGCACAAACGATATCTAAGGTGCCCATTGAGAAGAGTGCGAAAGCACCCTTGCTCATTTTGTAATAAAAATCACGCATAAGCATGATAGTAGTGATAGCAAATAAGATGACTGGAATAAAATCCATCAATCCCATAAATAACGATATATCCTTCATGTTTCCTCCGAACTGTTACTGCTTGTTCAAATGGTAGATAGGAAGGAATGGAATGATGATTGGTGTCTTGTCAGTGTAAGCTTTGAATGCGGCGTCATTTCCATAACGTTCCATTTGACGCTTCTCGAGGCGCTGTGCCCCGTTAAACATAATGTAGATAATTGCAATGTATGCAAAGATGGCTGTAAGCCACTGGCCAATACCTGTGTATGTGGTAAGGCCTGCCACGAAGATGCCTGTCCAGAATACGATTTCTCCAAAGTAGTTTGGACATCTAACGATTTTGTAAAGGCCAGCTGTTGCAACCTTGTCTGGGTTGTTTTTTTTCTGCTCTGACTTTTGCTTGTCAGCAGTAGACTCAAGGATGAGACCTAAAATTGAAATTACGATACCGATTACAGGCACAATGCAGTCTGTTGATTCGTTAAAGAATCTGAAAAGAAGAGGACTAACCTGTGCTGTATATAAAACAGAAACAAAAAGCCAAATGCAAAGGCTTACAAATATAGGAAGCTTCTTGTCGTTTCCAGTTGCTTCTCTAAGGGTTTTTCTGTAGGCTGCGTTCTTAATCTCTCGATAAAGAAGAAAGCCTGATAATCTTGCTCCGTATATAATGAAAAGGAGAGTCTGTATAGCTAAAAGCCAAAGAAGATTTCCTTCCATGCCATTCTTAAGAGCAAGAACAAAAATTGCTATTCCGCCTCCGGCGATGGCAAAACCATAACCAATTGAAAGGAAATAAACAAATCTATAAAATCCAACAGCGCAAAGAAGGGCGCATACAATAAAAATTACTAATAATAAATTCCAAAACATATTACATAACCTTTCTATTACTTACTGAAGTTGTTCTTAACATACTGAGCGAAGCTCATTTCGCCGTATTTGATTTCGCCAACCATATCCTGAGAAAGGGTATGCTTTGAAAAACGAATGATAGCTTCTTTACCGTTTTTCTTGAGCTTGTTTGCAAAAGCTAAAACATCGAAGAGCCATACTGGAGCACGCTTAATAACAGGCTCTTTACCAGCAGCTTCAAAGCACATGTTTGCGATTTCCTCGTAAGAATATGTTTCCTTGCCACCGATTTCATACATGGCATTTTCATCTAACATATGCTTTACGATGAAGTCTGCAAAATCCTCTGTAGAGATAACATTTGCATAAATTGGGTCTTTGCCAAGAAGTGAAACAGAGCCCTTTTCAATCATTGGACGGAATACCTTTACAATGTCGTAGAAGTATCCTGTTGGACGTAAAATTACATATTTAAGTCCGCTTTTCTTAAGCTCCTGTTCAAAGAGATACTTTGAGTGAACCATAGGAACATCCTCTGCAACGTCAGCTTTAATTACTGAAACGTAAACAAACTGCTTAACGCCTGCAGCCTTTGCTTCATTAAGAAGATTAAGATTTCCCTGGTAGTCGATTTCATAGTTGGTAACTGTGGCAGAAGCCTTTGTGAGACCAACTGTGGTGATAACTACATCAGCATTGTCACAAGTGCCCTTTAAAGTCTCAGGCTTTGTGACATCCACCTGCTTGTAGGTGTAGTTTCCAGATAATTCAAGGTCACGCTGCATCATATCAAGTGCTACAACTTCATGACCATTCTTTAGAAGTTCTTTAAAAACGTCTGCGCCTAAATTTCCATAAGCGCCGGCTAATACTATTTTCATACTGCACTCCTTCGAAAAAAACCAAAAAAATAACAGATGCATTATATCATGTAACACTGTGAGCATCTTTTCCAAAATTGTGCAGAAAAATAGAGATTGTTATGAGGACGTGTAGATGGGTAATGTGGTACATTACCCATGTTGTGAAGTGGTGAGTCGCAATTGATTTTTCAAAGAATTAAGCATAACTCGGTTATGAATAATTACTGCTAAAGCGGAAGTGTTGAAAACAGTGAACTGTACCATAGACATGAACTCTTGCTTCAATAAGAGTGCTATGTCTCGTTCATTACTGATTTCGCCTCTTAAAATTATGTAGCTGTAATTGGTTTGTTTTATTATGACCAATAATAAAAGTGTTGGTAGGAGGAAATTGATTATTTTTCTCTTTCCAAGCACCTCTGATATCAATATGGCTGCAAGCAGAATAATAGATGCATATTCAAGGGCTTGATTCAGAACGAATTTTGGCCCCCAATAATGAAGAAAGCCTTCTGCGCCAAAATTATGATTGTAATTCTTTATAAATATGTAAAGTCCGTAACCACCATTAACAATATTCACCAAGAGAATAGCAAAGCTAGCTATTCTCTTTTTTGAATAATCTAGCAGTAAACATAATAAAAGTGACATTGGTATAGAGACGCTTATAGCAAGCTGCACTAACTGCCCCTTTTCACCATTAAAATTATAAAGATTCAATAAATTTTTTATTTCGAAATATAATGCGATTCCATATATTAGGATAATAATCACTGTGCCGATTATTGCTATACGTTTTCTATTCTTTATAGCATATTCCAAAGACTCTACCTCGTTTTCATATGTCTTTGGACTATCGCCGTACCTATTAGACTTAGGATTAGAAACTATAGTTATTCCATAAAGATACATAACATAAAAGGCAATATGCGAAAAAGTTACAAGATACCATCCATATTCATCTATAAATAAGAAGAGAAAGGATGCGAATGGTAAAAGATATAAAAAGCCTGGAACACCTACATCCTGTAATCTGCGGAAACAGAGTGAAAGTGTTGGTAAAAGAATTACTAGTTGTATTACAAAACCATTGGTATTTACAAAGAAACCATCGTAGTCATACATACCTCGTTTATTTAGGATAAAGCTGGCAATTGTAATTAAGATGGCATAGCAAAGCATGGTGTAAAAATATTCTTTTCTTCTAGCTCTGCCTGTGAAATTAAAAATCTTAGTATGTGACGAGCGTAATGCTTCTATAAATGTCATATTATATCTCCTTTCGGTCTCAAGTTTAAGCATACATTCAAGGATACTAAAAACTAGGTAGAATGTACACTTTTTTATACGGAACCCCCTTTATTGTTTCATTTACTAAAATATTTTTTAAAATAAGTATTGACATAATACTTATAAGTGGTATCATGTATTCATAAGTTAAGTATTGAAATAATACTTAATAAAACCGAAACACACAGGAGGATATAGATATGAGCAAAGTATTGGTAGTAATTGATATGCAAAAGGATTTCATTACAGGGGCATTAAGAAACGAGGAAGGCATCGCAATTGTTCCTTATGTAAAGGAAAAGATTGAAGCTGCAAAGGCAGCTGGCAACACCATTATCTTTACAAGAGACACACATGGTGATGATTACATGGAAACAGAAGAGGGAGCAAATCTCCCAGTTCCACATTGCATCAAGGGAACTGAAGGATGGCAGATTATTCCAGAACTTAATGCAGATGAAAATGCTGACTACATTATTGATAAAGAAACTTTTGGTTCAAAAGAATTGGCAGAGCTTATGGCAGAAAACGAAGACAATATTGACGAGGTGGAATTCATCGGAGTATGCACAGACATTTGCGTCATCTCAAATGTTCTTCTTACAAAAGCAATGATTCCAAACAAGAAGATTTATGTTGATGCTAAGGGCTGTGCCGGAGTTACACCAGCAGCACACGCTACAGCACTTGAAGCCATGAAGGCATGCCACATTAAGATTGAGAACTAAGAATGGATAAAAGGAGATTAGAACAATGAAATTACCACAGATTATCAACAGCTTATTAGAAACAGATCTTTATAAATTTTCAATGGGACAGGTTATGTATCACCAGTTTCCATCATACACCACTACATGGACCTTTAAGTGCCGCAACAAGGATGTGCACTTCACAAAGGAAATGGTAGACGAAATCAAGGAGCAGATTAAGGCATATTGCACACTTACCTTTAAGGAAGATGAGCTTAGCTATCTCAGAAGCATCAAATGGTTAAAGCCAGATTACATCGATTTCCTCAGACTTTGGCATCCACGCTTCGAGGATTTTGAGATTACAGACAATGCTGACTGCGGTCTTTCAGTGGAAGCAAAGGGTACATGGCTCAACTCTTCAATGTACGAGATTCCAACTCTTGCCATTGTAAACGAAGTATATTTCAAAATGGCTTATGACTATGATGAAATCTTTGAGTCATTTAAGGAGCGTCTTGAAGAAAAGTGCAAACGTCTTGATGAGCAGCAGATTTATCTAGGAACATTTTCTGAGTTTGGTCTTAGACGTAGACTTTCAGCAGAGGCACAGGAGCTTGCCATTGAAAAGCTTATCCAGGCTTCAAAAAGAAACAGCTCAAACTTTGTTGGTACTTCAAACGTATATCTTGCAAAGAAGTTTGGCATCAAGCCAGTAGGTACAATGGCACATGAATATATCATGTGCGTAGGCCAGGGCGACAACAAGCATAACGCAGCTTATTCAAACTGGTATGCCCTTGATGCATGGATTAAGGAATACTCAGTCCTTAATGGTATTGCCCTTACTGACACAGTTACAACAGATGTATTCTTGAAGGATTTCCAGCTTACCTTTGCAACCATGTTTAATGGTGTTCGTCATGACTCAGGAGACCCATATGAGTGGGGCGAGAAGATGATTAAACACTACGAGAGCCTTGGTATTGATCCAAAGACAAAGACGTTACTTTTCTCTGATAGCTTAGATTTCGATAGAGCATCAAAGCTTTTCTATCACTTCAACAGTAGAATCAATGTTGCTTTCGGTATTGGTACTTACATCAGCAATGACACAAAGGTGCCAGCTCTCAACATCGTAATGAAGACAACAGAGTGCAACGGACATCCTGTTGCAAAGATTAGTGATGTTGAAGGCAAGGGCATGTGCAAGGATGCAGAATACGTTGAGTATCTCAAGCGTACTTTACAGTGGAGAATTGATCACGAGAAATAGAAAGAGGGGAGCTATATATGGAACGAAAAAATAAAGATGGCTTAACTGAAAAAGAGTTCTTGGCACAATATAATCCTGGCGATTACAAGCGACCATCAGTGACAACAGATATATTATTACTTGGAATGAACGAGGATTATTCTTCCCTAAAGCTTCTCTTAATAAAAAGAGGCAATCATCCATATATAGGATGCTGGGCTTTGCCAGGAGGCTTCGTTGAAGAAAATGAATCTGCATACCAAGCCGCAGCCAGAGAGCTTCAAGAAGAAACTGGATTAAGCGGCGTATACTTGGATCAGATTTACACTTTTACCAAGCCTGGCAGAGATCCTAGAACCTGGGTAATGAGCATAGCATACTTGGCCTTGGTGCCATCTCTTGATGATGTAAAGGGATATGATGATGCTGATGATGCGGCATGGTTTGATTTGAAATTCACTGACAATGCAATAGAGATTTCTAATGAGGATAAGGATGTGCAAATCCTTTATGATCTTAAAAAAGAAGAGTTTGTAAATGGTGCGGTGAAATACGAAAACTTCATTCCAACACTGGTTAGTGAAGAGAGTCTGGCTTTCGACCATGTAGAGATATTAATCGAGGCTGTTAAGCGACTTAGAGAACAAATCTATTACAACAATCAGGCCTTCTGTCTGGTGGATGAGACTTTCACTCTTTCAGAATTGCAGAGAGTATACGAAGCAGTTTTGGGAAAGCCACTCTACAAGAAAAGCTTCAGAGACATGGTAAGCAATAAGGTGGAAGAAACCGGGAATGAAAAAACTTCTAGGTTCAAGGGCGGACGAAGAAGTACCGAATATAGATTCAAGGCATAGGAAGGTAAGATATGACAGCAATAAAGAATTATTTAAAAGAAGAATTATCAGGATGGAAGAAGTTTGATGTGGCTTGGCTTGCTATAGCCACAGCGGTGATATTAGGCTTGTCCATTTATTGGAAGGATTCACTGATAAGCGTGTTTGCAGCCTTGACTGGTGTATGGTGCGTAATTCTTACTGGAAAGGGCAAGCGCTCATCCTTCATCTTTGGATTTTTCAACACAATACTTTATGCAATAGTTGCTTATGGAGCAAAGTATTATGGCGAGGTAATGCTTAATGTTTTGTATTATCTGCCTTTGAACTTCGTTGGCTTTGTTGCATGGCGTAAGTATATGAATTCAGAAACTGGAGAGGTAATCAAGGAACGCCTCAATTTTTCTAAGAGCATTATTTTATATGTGATTACTGGAATAGGTATCTTTGGATATGGAATGGTTCTTAAGAAATTAGGAGGCAATCTTCCTTACGTTGACAGTATGAGTACTGTGGTTTCTGTGGTGGCACAAATCCTTTCTATCAAGCGCCTAACCGAGCAGTGGATATTATGGATTGTGGTGGATATCGTAACCGTATTTATGTGGGCTGTAAACTTCATGCAAGGCGGAGAGACAGTAGCCACCTTGGCAATGTGGTCAGTATATTTAGTAAACGCATTCATAATGTTTTTCCGTTGGTATAAGGAGGCAAAGAAAAATGAGATATAAGGTTGGAATGTATGGGGGCTCCTTTAATCCGTTGCACTTGGGGCACGTAGATTGCATCATCCAGGCTGCGAATATGTGTGAGGAATTGTATATCGTTTTAAGCGTTGGAAATAATCGTGATGAAGTTGATTATCGAATGCGATATAGATGGCTCTACCAGCTAACAAAACACATTGGAAACGTGAAGCTTATCACTATTTCTGATGAGGCAGTTACCAAGGAAGAATATGGCGAGGAATGCTGGGACGAGGATGCAAAGAAGGTAAAGGAACAGATTGGAAAGCCTATAGACATTGTTTTTTGTGGAAGCGATTATGATGAAAATAGCTTTTGGAATAAGTGTTATCCAGACAGTGAATTCCATGTCTTTCCACGAAACGAAATAAGCTCCACCGAGATTAGAAAGAATCCTTATAAGCATTGGGATTGGCTGCCAAATGTGGTAAAACCATATTATGTAAAAAAGGTTTTATTGATGGGCGGAGAAAGCACTGGCAAATCCACCTTAACTATCAATTTGGCAAATCGTTTTGGAACTAACTATATTGATGAGGCTGGACGAGATATTTCTGAGCGTAGCGGTACAGATTTAATGATGATCTCAGCAGACTTCACAGAGATTCTTTTGCAACATAAGCTTAATGAAATAAAAGCCATAGAGTATAGCAATAAGGTTTTATTCGAGGATACTGATACACTTGTGACACAGTTTTATATGAACTTTCTTCAGGACCCTGAAATTGCAAAGAACAAAGCCTTATCTGATGCAATAGACGCTGTGAATTCCTATGACTTGATTCTGTTCCTAGAGCCTGATGTTCCTTTTGTTCAGGACGGAGATAGAAGCGAAGTTATCCGCGATGACAGAGTAACATATAGCAATCAAATAAAGGACTTAATTCTTTCTCACGGCAAGCAGGTGGTTACTATCAGCGGCTCTTATCAGGAGAGATATGAAGCTGCTGTTAGGGAGGTTGAGAGGATACTAGTTTGAAAAGAAACTAATAAATCCGCCCACGCCAATGATTATGCATAATAAGCCAAGCATATACTTTATATTTCTTTGATGGATGTATACGAGAAGCAATATATTTTTTGGAAATATTAATTTCTGAATCAGTTTCAAAGGTCAGGTCATAATATGTCCTGGCCTTATATTTATACTCGCGTATATTTGTAAGTGTTCCCTGACACTTGGTGTGGTGGGTTGCGGCATCAAGTATTATTCGAACACCGCCAAAAAAGATTAAAGAAATAAGAATAAATTTCATCAGGTACACGAGCATAACTGCATTATCACAGATACATAGTACTGACAGGGTAAATGCTATAAGGGATATGATAAGTTATATTAAATGTAAAGCTGTAATCATAGTAAAATATTGTATATATGAATATGTAAATAATTCTAGCTGCCTACGCCCCCCATTGAATAATAACGCTGTAATAAAATCGTAAAGGAGGCATCAATGTTTTTAGATAAAGAGCCATCTGCCAATTGTGGGGTTGGTGGAAAAGGAATATGTACATCAAGTTAGGGGAATGAATAAAAGAGATTAAAATTGAAAGATAATTAATGACCGAATGGCGGAATGTAATTATTGGCGGTGATAAGTTGACATACCTTCAAAGATTTCCTGATGAAGATTAGGGAGGGAGTTGATTTATATGAAAATAATTATTAACAGTGAGAATTTTCCGGATAAATCTTTTCAAAATTATATTTTGAAATGGATAGATTTAAATAAAGATGGGAAATTATCAAAGGATGAAATAGAAGCTGTTGATTTTATAAGTATTCATGGGGATATTGCAGATGGTAGTTGGGATAAAGTTGAATATGATGATTTAGAGAGCCTTGCGGGAATAGAATACTTTACAAATTTAAAAGCGTTACAATGTTATTATACACATCTAAAAGCAATTGATTGTTATGATATTAAAAGCATAGATATTCATGAAAAATTTCAGGAGGTTAGGATAGAATGAACTCAAATAACTAAATTGGATTTGTCTAAATGCAAGGCTTTCTTGATACCCAGAAATGAGATATAGTAGATAAAAATGGTTTTAGGAGAAATGGATTTTGAAAAAGATAACTAATTTGATGTTAATTATACTGAATTTATGTGCTTGCGCTTGTCTGCTTTATTTTGGTTATTTGTTTGTTTCTGGAAGTGATGTGGTAGCTTATCCGGATGCAATGTTACCAATGAAAGATTGGGAACGAGGCGGAATGGCATTAACTATGGGATTATTCCCTCTTTTTATTGCAAACCTTTTAGGGTATTTATACATTCAACTAGGAAGTAAGAAGATGCGAAGGATTCTTTTTATTCCATCTTTGGTTTGCTTGGGATTAGTGGTTTGTTATTGGCATATAGGCTAAAGAGCGCATACAATCGGAATTTGCTGGGGTGCTTAGGAAATAGCATTTGAGAAAAGGAGCAGTATTGTTTGATCAGAATTGAATTATTATCAAAAGACAATTTTCATCCGGATTCGTTAGATCACTATCAAAGAAAACAGGAAGTTAAAAAAGTATACCGAAATCAGGACGGAGAGTATATTCTTGTAGATTGTGTGTATACGGAAGATTGGGATTCAGGGAAAAGACAATCTATTGCCGAAACAATCAGCGGAGATGATTACATTACATATTTGGCTTTGGATGAAGATAAAGTCGTCGGCTTTATCGGGTTACTGAAACAACTCGAAGGCCCATATATGATTCTGGATATGATGCAGGTATCTGCAGAATTCAGGGGTCTAGGTATAGGAAGACAATTATTTTGCAAGGGCAAGGAAGAGGCCCAAAAAGCAGGAGCTCAGGCGTTATATATTTCTGCATGTTCTTCAGAAGAAACCATTGCATTTTATAAAGCGATGGGCAGCAGACTGACAGACTTCCCTATAAAAAGAATAGCAGATGACGAGCCTTATGATTTACAAATGGTTTGTTATTTGGAAGGTTGAGAACCTTCGAGTTCCTTATGTATGAAACAGATTCAAGTTTGTCGAGATGATAGTAAATTGTCCTCTCGGAAAAATATATTTCAGTAAAACGTTCCAGCTACTAAAGAAATGGAAAGTAATATTCTAGTGATAATTGACGAATGGAGGCGAACATCTATGAAAAAGTGGTATGACGAAGAATATGAATTTACGGTAGAAGTAACAGGCTTTTTGCATGGAGATCATACAGAAAGGTATTGCCGTAATGGTGAAGAAATCGGTGATGTTTATAAATGCACCTATGGATGTCCGGTTAATCAGGATGGTTACGGAATCTGCTCAAAGACAATGCTGATGTTGTTTCCTTTGATGGAAGCTGTTAGAAGCGGCGGAGATCTTGCCAAAGTTGGTGGGGATGGGAAATATTCCAAGACTGTTGTGTGCCCGGATGGCTGCGTTATCTTCAAACTGACAGCAAAAACGTTGGGGAATGAAAACTTCCATACCGGTGGTTTCTGGGATTACCCTGATGAAACACAGAAATAACAAGTCGCAGAGTAAAAATAATAAATATGAGATTAAATAATCCTCTTATTGATAGAAGATTAGAGGTGAATTATATTCCAGTAAAACCTACTATCTAAGGAGAAAAAATGGCAAAAAGACAATCTGTTGATCCAAAATATTCTATGTGTGTTCAGCCTTCTTTTATTATAGGCACCAATAATGAGGATGGGACTGCAAACTTTGCGCCCATCACCTGGGCAAGTGCAACCCATGAGGAAGGTGACCAGTATTTATTTGTTATTAGCATGGCTGGAACTAAGATGACCAAGAAAAACGTGCTAAGAACGGGAATATTTAGCGCCAATCTCGTTAGCACAGATATGCTTCCTCTTATGGATTACTTTGGCTCTAAACATGCTAAAGATGGCGCTAAGGATGATGTCTCCTACGAGGTTGTGAGAGGAGATGTATTGGATGTTCCTGTATTGAATGAAAGCCGATGGGTGTATGAATGCGAGGTTGCAAGAATGGTTGAGACTGGGGACTCAACTACCTTTTTCTGTTATATCCGCAATATACAGATGGATAAAAACCTTGTATGTGAAGATATATTTGATATTGATCTTACAGTGCTGGATCCGGTTGTCTATTCAGGCAGGTATCATAGCATTGGCAAGATGCTAGGTAAGATTGGCGATTTTGTTTGATTTTTATATTCCAGTTTAAAGTTCTTTTCCATAGGGAAAGGGAGCGTTATACCAGAAGTTAATCGCACAAATCGGAATTTCTCGGGGAGTAGATAGTATGAATATAGTAATATATGGTTCTCAATATGGTACAGCAAAGCGATATGCTGAAGAATTATCAAATCGTCTTGGATTTGAGTTGAAATCCTATGAGGAAGTGGATGACGTCAATTTATATGAGACAATTATTTATGTTGGTGCATTATATGCTGGCGGAGTACTGGGGATGAAAAAGACATTTAAAGGTATGAAGGATAGCAATAGGCACACGATAGTAATTGCTACTGTGGGACTTGCAGATCCAACAGACAAGACGAATACGGACACTATAAAGAATGGCATGAAGAATCAGCTGCCAGCGGAAGTATTTGATAAAGCTTCTATCTTCCATTTGAGAGGTGGAATAGATTATTCAAAGCTAGGATTTAACCACGATAGAACCAGTTGTTAAAGCATGCTTTGAAAGATAATTTAGGTTTGTCGAACCAACCTCAGTGAGGTTGGTTTTTTCTTACGGTTATATTCCTGGTGCTATATTAAGGATATATTTTAGGGAACTTTATAGCTACATTAGAGTATAAAAGTTCCCTAAAATGTATTGTGCTTTAGGGAACTTTTTGCTACTATCTAGATATAAAAGTTCCCTAAAGGAGATTTTTAGATGGATAGCAATTTTAATGTAATTCAAAAGTTGTTACAGGAAAGAGCGGATTATCAGGCACGATTGAATTTGATTCCTTACGATGGTTCGCCTGAAGTAAAAGAAAATAGTAGTGGCAAATACTTATATATTCGTAAAAGAGTAAATGGCAGATTAACCTCTACGTATGTCGATGTTTATTCTGATGATTTGTATCAGTTATTGCTTCGTAATACAAAAGAAGCTAGAGAACTCAAGAAGCAGATTCGAAGAGTTGATAAAGAGCTAGCTGCAAATGGGTATACTCAGAATGACCTTTCGCCTGAAGTGATTTCAAATCTTGATTTTGCACGAGCAAATATGAAGTCCAACATATATGATCAGGCTGTATTGGAAGGTGTTGCAACAACATTTCCTCAGACGGAAGAGATTATTGAGAATGGTACCGTCAATGGTATGACAGCTGACGATGTACAAAAAATTCTTAATTTAAAGCATGCGTGGGAATTTATTCTTGATAATGACGTGATTCAGGCTGATAGTAACTATTATTTATTGTGTCATATAGCAAAGCTTGTAAATGAAGGATTTTTCCATGATGGTGGAAGAATAAGGGGAGTACCAGTTTCTATTGGTGGAACTAAATATGTACCGCCATTACCAATAGAATCACAGGTAATTGAAAGAATAAATGATATTCTTAAAAGTGGTATGAATCCGTTAGATATTGCTATTGAATTATGTATGTATTGCATGAGAACTCAGATATTTGTGGATGGAAACAAGCGAGCTTCAGTAATATTTGCTAATCACTATATGATAAGTCATGGCTTCGGTTTAATTGTCATTCCGGAAAATTACGTTCCAGAGTTTAAAAAGAAACTTGTTGCTTTCTATGAAAGTGCAGACGTTACTGAAATTAGTGATTTCCTAAAAAAATACTGTTGGAAAAAGATGAAATAAAGAATCGCAGTTTGTCGAGCTTTTTCTATAAGAGAATCTAATACTACTCTAAGTGCCGGCCCACCCTATTGCAAAATAATTACGCGGTAATAAAATCGTAAAGGCGCCAATAAGGTTTATAGATTAAAATTTTATAATACTAGGCTCCAGGGCTTTATACTTCTCCCTGGGGCTATTTTTCTATCTTCCTACAACAAAAACTGATAAAATTACAATAAACGATGGTTTGAAAGTGAGCCGCTAGTATATTTATAAATATGCTTATACAAAATAGAAAAGAAATGAATATCTATCGAATTTCAAAAGACTTAGATATTAAATGGAACTTTTCTGGTAGAGATATATGGGTAAGGTATGCTGGAACAGAACCAGCCTTTGAAATGAAAGAAGATAAGATATGCCTATATGACTTCATGGATAATTACTATGAACTAGATTACGATGGCAACCTGATTTTTGAAAAAGAAAATCCACATCAAGTTAATCCATACGTTGGAAAGGAAGCTGGATATGAACAAAAAAGACCAAATGACAGTAGAAAACTTTGTGAGCACAGGGATGGATTTAGAAACCCTTTATTCTTGCTTTCCAGATTTTTCAAGGGAAGAAATAGCTGAAATTTACAACAACTATAAAAATAATGAAGCATCATCAAATGATGATTCTACAGGCATGAGCATTAATTGTTCATAATAAGTAGAACTGGGGGGAGAGGGAATAACTATAGACAAGCTTGAATAGAGCAGACATACTTAAGAAAGAATATAACCTTGAAAAACATCCTGAAGGAGGCTGAAATATGATAAAAAAGAACTTACGCAGCATGGGTATACTATTATCAATATTATTGTGTCTGAGTTTATTGGGCTGCGGTGAGCAGAATCAAACAAAGGAAACATTTGAACAGGAAACTGTCGTTGGAAATACAGTTGCGGTAGAAAAAGATGCTGCGGCTGAAAAGTATTATAACGATGATAAGACAAGTTTCAATATAAAAGACTATATAGACTATAGGGGTACTTTTGTTGGAATAAATGAAGAATATGTTACTTTTGAAATAAATGGTTGGGGAATATTGATGACAGTATCGACTAATGGAAATAATATAGATAACTGTGAGCTTAGTGTAGTGTATGGTGATAATATTCAGGGCTATCACGAATCATTTATTATTAATAAATCTTGTTACGATGTAACAGATAATCAGACTTCTATAAGCTTGGATAGTAATCTCGGCATATATTATGACAGTAGATTATTGGAAGCTCTATTGGTAATTGCACCGATACTTGAATCGACAGAAGCAACTGAAAAATGTCCATTGTGTGGTACTGGAATACAGCATATAAATGATGGAGACATAAAGTTATAGGGCGAGATGAAGAGACAGCAGACAGAATCATCGGTGAGGTAGAATATCTAGCATACACAGAAGATGATGCTCAAAAGGAACTTCAATGAATCAAAAGCTTAGAAAAGATATTGATTACATAGTAGAAAACTCAATAAAGGCAGTGCTTCCTGATGAGGCTGTAATGAAAGCTTTAGAAAGCTATACTCCATCAAAAGGAAAGAATGTGTTAGTTGCAATAGGAAAAGCTGCGTGGCAGATGGCCAAGGCTGCAACAAATGCTTTGGGGTATGTAGATTACGGAATAGTAATTACAAAATATGACCATGTAAAAGGGTCCATTGATGGTATCGAATGCATAGAAGCGGGACATCCTATCCCTGATGAAAATAGCTTTAGGGCAACAGGGCGTGCAATCGAATTAGTAAAAGACCTTACAGCGGATGACACAGTACTCTTTTTGATTTCCGGTGGCGGTAGTGCTTTATTTGAGCTTCCCCTTATCGATGCTGACGAGCTCCAAGATATAACTAAACAGCTACTAGCTAGCGGTGCTAACATTGTGGAAATAAACACAATAAGAAAAAGACTCAGTCAGGTAAAGGGGGGAAGATTTGCTCTGAAATGCGCTCCTGCAAAGGTCTTTAGCATTGTCCTTAGCGATATTGTAGGTGATCCACTTGATATGATTGCAAGCGGTCCTGCCTATCCTGATACTTCAACTTGCGCAGATGCAAATAGAATTGTTAAAAAGTATAGTCTCAAGCTGTCCGATAAAGCCAAAACTCTGTTAAATGAGGAAACACCTAAGTAACTTGATAACGTAGAAACTTATATTACTGGTTCTGTTAGAGAACTATGTGTAGCTGCTTCTAAAGTATGTGAAGAACTAGGCTATAAAACAACTATCCTGACTGATGAATTGGTTTGTGAGGCTAGGGATGCCGGTTGTTTTCTCGCAAGTATTGCTAAAACTCACTGTAAAACCACAGAAAAGCTGGCTTTTATTGCTGGAGGTGAGACTGTTGTACATTTGACCGGAAATGGCAAAGGAGGAAGAAACCAGGAACTGGCTCTTAGTGCTGCCTCATATATTTCAAATCTTCCCAATGTAGCAATTGCTTCTGTGGGTAGCGATGGAACGGATGGTCCAACAGATGCTGCAGGTGGATATGTTGATTCAGATACATATAAAGCGCTTGAAGATAACGGTATAAATATTTATGATGTTCTACAAGATAATGATGCCTACAATGCGCTTAAAGTAACAGATGGCTTGATTATGACTGGAGCTACAGGAACAAATGTAAATGATGTAGCAATAGTTCTAATCGACACATAGGAGGTAAAAAGCCCATGATTAAAGTATATGGAAGTAGTCTTTGTCCTGATTGCATCAATTTTGAGCATAATCTTACAAAGAATAATATTGAATATGAATACATTGATATCCATAAAAGTATGGCTAATTTAAAAGCATTCCTGAAATTGAGAGATACTAATCTAGCTTTTGATAATACAAAAGCAAATGGATATGTTGGTATCCCTGCAATTGTTTTTGAAGACTTAACTGTAGATCTTGATTGGGAGAAGTATCTTAGAGACAAAGGGATTTCTATCATCTACTTAGATAAGGAGAAAACATCCAGCTGCGACATTAATGGAAATGGATGCTAAATATGAAACAAGGCTGCCTATAAGGCAGCCTTGTTTGGGATATAAAGAATTCTACTCTTCAGATGCTTCTTTCTTATTATTTCTCATATTGACAACTATGTTTGCAAAAAGTCCATAGAAGAACATGAATATGCCAGCTCCGTGAGCTAAACCAATATAGTATTCTCTGTGAACAATATGATTAATTGCTAAAACCATTACAATACCGATAAATGCCATTACTTCGTATCCGTTAATTTTATTCATTGTATTTTTCATTTTTATTATTCTCCTTTTCTTATATAAATTTATAATCCTAAAAATCTTTTACATACAAATACTACTGAAAAACTTACTACACCTGCTACCAAAGCGGAAGCTAATGTTACAACTACAGTTTGATATGGACGTTTTCCGATTTCCTGCTGCTTTGCAGTATCATCAAGTGTCTTTCCATTCATAAAGGAAACAATTTCTTTATAAGTACTTACATCGTTTTCCTTTTCAATCTGGTTAAGCTTTGTAGCAAAATAAAATGTTACTATCATAAGTAATCCCCCAGGAATAAATGCCCAGGCACCAATTAATAGATATAATGGCCCACCGGTTAAGGCTAAAATAAGTAAGCACAGTAACATTGCTTTTCCGTAGAACTTCATTAGAGTTACATCTTGTTCGTTAATAATCTTTTGCATCTTTTCCACATCTCCTTTGACTAATTGATCAATAGAGACATCAAATAGAGTACTAAGTAAAAGTAAGCTCTGGATATCAGGATAACTCTTTTCGTTTTCCCAATTAGAAATTGTTTGTCGTGATACAAACATCTTCTCAGCAAGTTCGTCCTGATTCCAATTGAGTGAATTTCTGTAATCCTTAATTCTTTTTCCTAGTTCCATTTGTGTCCTCCCTGTTGTTGTCTCAATAGTAGTCAAAGCAAGATGTATTTGCCATCAAAAGTCTTTTACAATGGCGTAAAATGGGGATGTAAAAGGTTTTTTACATCCTATTTTTTCATCATAAAAACGGCATTTTCATGAATTCCTATGCTAACGATATTACTATATTTCTCACATAAAAGACAATGATTATATTGTGTTGACAAACTATAAAAGGTTAATCTATATTTTATAGAAATCAGGTGTAATGAGGTACAGAACTATGGGAGGATTTACGTGCGAGAAATAATGCTAGCCACACAGGCAGATAAAAATGAAATTTTAAAACTATATAAATCTCAATTAGGAAGAGAGTATTGTCCTTGGAATGAATATTATCCTGAGATGGAAGAAATAGATTTTGATTTATCCAGAGATTCTCTTTTTGTTATGAAGGATGATGGAAAGATTATTGCTGCTATCACTATTGATGACGATGAGGAAGTAACATCTTTGCCATACTGGACAGACGAACTTCTACCAGGTGCAGAGCTATCACGTCTTGCGGTAGACACCAGTCTACAAGGACAGGGAATCGCAAAAGAAATGGTGATATATGGTATGAAGGAAATTAAAAGAAGAGGTTTCAAAAGCCTCCACTTTCTGGTAAACAGAAATAATGTGAAGGCTTTGAAATGTTATTCGTCATTTGATTTTGAAAAGGTTGGCGAATGTGAAATCTTCGAGCAACCTATGTATTGCTATGAAAAGGCGTTGTAAAGCTAAAAAATTATTTTACTTGTACAGGTAATTTTCCCTTCGCCCCGGCGCCACCAAACAATACATAGATTGCAGCAGGAAGATTAGGTCCATATTGTTTTGTATTTGGCTTGTAGCTTGGAAGCTCTGTCATTCCTCTAGCGTTGTAGCAGGCTACAATGCCATCAGCATCTGGATACAAAGCAGTGTCATAAGGTAAATGTGCGCTTAACACAATTGCCTTTGCATTAATTTTATGTGCTTCAGAAATAACATTTGTTACAAAAGCTTTATTATCTATTTCTGCCGAGTAAATTGCGGAAAGGCAGATAACCACATCTGCACCAGCAATATTTTGAGCTACGTTAAATTTGTCATAATCTTCAACATAAACTGTAGTTATATTTTTCTTGTTAATCTTAACCCCACTTTCCTTTAGCTTATTCATTGCAAAATCAAAGGACTTTTGTTGGCTATCAGATGGATATAGGATTACCACCTTTTTATCTGATGCTATAGGAAATGCCTTATCATTTTTCACTGAGGTAATGGCCTCAAGTGCAATATCCCATTCAGTATCATGATGTGCTTTACAGCCAACAATATTTTCAGCAGCCATTGCTGAAGGCTGAATTCGTGACCACTTGCTTACAGTGTTTAAAGTATCATCTACTAATAAACCATACTTTGCCTTCATTTCTAAAATTCTTGTAACTGAATCATTTACAGCATCTATTGATATTTCTCCAGCATTAATTGCGGCTACTATATTGTTAATGTAAGTGTCCAGATTCCTTAATCCTTCTTCAGTGGACAA
This sequence comes from Pseudobutyrivibrio sp. YE44, assembly GCF_900104335.1. GTDB lineage: Bacteria > Bacillota > Clostridia > Lachnospirales > Lachnospiraceae > Pseudobutyrivibrio. The sequence continues at coordinate 376,071 of NZ_FMXT01000002.1, read as the reverse complement.
ATCCAGAGGAATCAAAAGCATATTTGCACCAGCATTGATAGCAAGCTTTGTTGCATCCATCTTGTCAAAATGCTTTGCAATTGCATCCATATCTAAGGCGTCAGTAATAATAACTCCATCAAAGCATAAATCCTTTCTCAGGATTCCTGTAAGAATTGTTTTTGAAAGAGTGGCAGGTAAATTAATCTGTTCGCCTGTAAGTTTCGAAGTATATGTTCCAGTTTCAATCTTTGGATACTGGATATGTGCTGTCATTACAAAATCTGATTTCTTTGCAACTGCAGCGTAAGGAATAAGCTCCATTTGCTTCAGTTCGTCATAGGTCTTGTTAATCAGAGGTAAGCCAGTATGACTGTCTGTGGCAGTATCTCCATGACCTGGAAAATGTTTAAGGGCAGTCATTACGCCATTTCTGTGAAGACCTTCTATATATTTAAGTCCAAACTTTGCAACTGTATTTGGGTTATCGGAGAATGAACGAACTCCGATAATAGGATTTCCAGGATTGTTATTAACATCCATTACAGGAGCAAAATCCACGTTTATTCCTTGTATAGCAAGCTCTTTTCCAATGACATTAGCAGCACGGTAGGCGTTTTCAGGATTACCTGTAGCACCGATAGCCATGTTGCCAGGCATTTGTGTTCCAGTCTGAAGTCGAGTAATGTAGCCACCTTCCTGATCGATGGAAATAAGTAGTGATGACTTTGCGCCGCCTTGAAGATTGGCTTTTTGCATTTCATTAACAAGCTCTGTGGTCTGTGTAGCTTCCTGAGTGTTCTGTGCAAAAAGAATAACACCACCAAAGTTGTATTTTGTCAGTGTTGCCTTTTGTAGGTCATTTAATTCAGTAACACCCTTCTTATTATCCCCGGTGCCCCAATATCTAAAAGAAGGCATAATCATTTGCGCCACCTTCTGTTCTAGTGGCATTTCTGAAACAAGCTGCTCAATACTGCCCTTGGCTTGAGCATTCACGGTACCCAAAGGGCTGATAACCGTAACAGTTGTTAGTAGTAAAGCTACTGCAAAAGCGAATCTTTTCCTCATAATCCTCCTCCTTTGTTATCAATGTTTATTGACTATATTTCGTTAGTGTACCCTTAATTTATGAAATTACTGTGTATTTTTCGCATAAACGTATCTGGTTGGAACGAAAAATGCAGATTTTTATCGTTTTATGCATGTTTTAAGAATTAAAGATAATAGGTGCTAGAATTCTTCTTGTAACAGTTACAGAAACACAAATTAATAAATTGCAATTTAGAAAAAACAAAAAAAATATTTTATTTAAGAAAGGAAAAAAATTATGAGCAAAATGACAGAAAGAAACCCAATCGAAAGACCAGAAGATACTATGGCAGTACAGAACGAGATCAACGAGCAGGATCTTGCAGGCAAGTCAGGAGCAGGAGCTGGTACAGCAATCCAGTTAACACTTGCAGGTAAGTGTGGCGGCGCATTTACATTTTCTTATGAGTGCACATCAAGCCATGTTTCATGCGGCTAATAAGTAATTAGATAAGAACAATTAAATGTAGTCGATTAGTAAACAAATTAAAACAAATTTTATTTAAGAAAGGAAAAATATTATGAACAAGAAGACAGAAAGAAACCCAATCGAAAGAACAGAGGAAATGGCAGTAGCACGTGAGATTAACGAGCAGGATCTCGCAGGTAAGTCAGGAGCAGGAGCTGGTACAGCAATTCAGTTAACACTTGCTGGTAAGTGCGGAAGAGGATTTACAATTTCTTACGAGTGCACATCAAGCCATGTTTCATGCGGCTAAAAAATAAATAAGGAACAATAATAATAGTTTTTAATGTGCTGCAGTGTGTGAGCACTGCAGCAGTTGTTTATAAATTAAGGAGAAAACATGAACAAGAAGACTTGGAGAAATCCATTTAACAGAAAAGAAGATAATAGAGCAGTAGCTTATGAGATTGATGATCAGGATTTGGTTGGTACTTCAGGTGGAGGAGTAGTTACAGCATTACGACTTACCTTAGCTGGAAGATGTTGCGATGATGCGTTAACAATGGCAAGTGCTTGTTGTCCACCTAAAAAAAATTATTAATATCTCTAAAAGACTAAATGTAATGAGATAAATGGTTTGGAGGTCTTTAATTTAATGAAACAAGTTGTAAATGAGGAACGAGAAAAAGTAGCGGCATTTTGGAGATCTTTTTTTCCTGAGATAAAAAATGATGAGGACTACAATCGAATTATCACTACCATTTTAGATAAGACTGTAGAAGAAGTGATTGAATGCCGCGAAAAGGAGAACGCACAAGACATAAATGCGTTATATTTTGGAAAATTTAACCATATTCCTAGCGAGATGCAGAAACTAGATGATGTTTTGCAAAAGTATTGTCAGTGGTTGTATTTCTTTGAACCTATAGTGGCTGGATACTACGAAAAATATGTTGAATTGATTAATAGTGCTGAATTCATAAAGGATAAAAAGCAATTTACTGAGAAGCTATTCAAAAATATTTATTTTAAGCTTATGAACATGGGATATAGAACCCTAGTACAGGAAACAGGAATTGCTGAGGAGGAAAATCTATTAAAAGGAAATAACTCTGAAGAAAAAAATGAGTACTATTGCAAGCAACTACTAAGAAATCCTGAATATTTAAAAGAAATATATAGTATCTATCCTGAACTTATACGTTTATTAGATATAAGAGTTCGAGATATATACGTTTATATTGGCGAGATTTTTGAGAATATTGAATGTGCAAAAAATAGAACTATTGATTTCAATTTTGATACATTGGAAGAATTAGAAATTGGCCAGGGGGATACTCATAATGGTGGTAGAAGTGTAGTGAAATTAACGTTTAATAATGGAAACGTTTACTACAAGCCACGAAGCATGAAAATAGAGAAATCTTTTATTAAATTTCAAAAATGGTTAAAGGAGAACTGTCCAGAATATAAAGCAGATTTTACATATAAAATTTGGGATGTTGGAAATGCAGGATTTATGAAACAGATTGATAATAATGAATGCAAATCTGACCAGGAGATAAACGAGTTTTATTATAAAATTGGTCAATTATTATGCGTGCTTTATACGTTTAATGCTAAAGATTTCCATAGCGAAAATGTAATAGCTGACGGAAATACGCCAGTTTTAATTGATATGGAGACATTATTGCATGTTTCTTTTGAGAATGAACTACAAGAAAACATTATCTTTGAGGTGAGCAAAAAGATTGAAGAGTCTGTAATTGGAACAGCCTTGTTACCGACTTTGCTGCCTAATATGAAAACCAATGAAGTTATGGAAGTTGGTGGAATAGGTAGAGCTTGTAAACAATTTTCACCTTTCAAGACTCAAGTTTTGAGAAATGTAGGGTCTACTGATGTAAGAATTGAGTTTGTAAATAAGGAAATCCTTCCAAACAAAAATCATCCAGTAATCAATGGAAAGCCTGTGGGCTGCACAGATTATTTAGAGGTAATAAGAGATGGGTTTCAGCAAGTATATAACTGGATAGAGTGTAATAAAGAAGCTTATATAGCTGAAATTAAATCGGTTTTTGGTGATATAGAAAGCCGTGCGATTATTAAAAATACCAATGTGTATAATCAGCTAATCGAAACAGGTTTTCATCCAGATCTTTTACACAATAAATGGGATAGAAATATTTATTTATGCAGATTAGGAATGTTTCTAGTTCAAAAGGATGAATGGAAATATAAGAATGTATATCAATATGAGTACAATGAGTTAAATAGAGGCGATATACCAATATTTTTTGTTGTGGCTAATAAGGATAAATTATATACAAATGATGGGAAGGCATTTCATCAAATAAATAAAGGGCAGACTGTTGTTGATACTTTAGAAAAGAAAGTAAAAACTATGGATTTAACAGATTGCCAACGTCAACTAGCACTTATTAATCAAAGCTTTCTGGGATGCAAGATAAAAACTGATTTACCTGAAAAAACAAAAACAGTTTTTGTTGAAAATGATAAGGAAATAGAAATACATGAAGGTAATATTGCTACGGCAGAAAAGATAGCAAACTTATGTGGTCAAAGAAGTATTAATAAGGCTATAGAAAATGAAAATCATTCTATGTGGATTGGAATGATGGGATTTGGAAATGATTATTATAGAATCACTCCAATAGGTCTTTCTATTTATCGTGGTAATGGAGGCTTGGCTTATTTTTATTACGAATTATATAAAAAGACTAGAAAAAAAGAGTATCTAGGAATGGCTGAAAAAACTTTCGGTCCAGTTCTAAAGCATTTGTTGGAACATGAAGTTCCTGAAGATTATGAAGGTTGGGGAGCTTTTACAGGAATAGCGTCTGAGTTGTATATGGCGTTATATGTTTATAAAAACGGTTTTAGTTCCAAATTAAATGCAGAAGTTATTGAAAATATATTAGAAAACAATATATGTCCGTTAAAAGAATACATTAAGAATGAAAACCAAATTGATTTTCTTTCCGGAATGACTGGAATACTTGGTGTATATATAGCGGCATACAAATTAGGGTTTAGGGGGAAGAAAAATTCTATTTCGTGTTTCTTAGAATATTTGGGAAATATGCTTGTAGAGTGTGCCCAGGAGGTAGATGACGATAAAAATACCTGGTTTATAGATAATATAGGCTATGCACACGGAAATGCTGGTGTTATCTCTCAAATGGCTCGTTTATACGATATTACAAAAAATGATGTGCTGAAAGATTGTATTAACAAAGCACTACGCTATGAGAGGGAAAATGGTTTTGATAAAGAAACAGGAAAATGGAGATTTAGAAAAGGAGCTCACTATTATTCCTGGTGTAATGGAATTGGGGGCTTACTATTAGAAAAGCTCATATTAAAGGACTTAAAGTGGAAGGATGATATGCTTCTCGATGAAATAAATACGTTATGTGCCCAGCTTAAAAGAACTGGGTTTGGAAATGATAGTAGTATTTGTCATGGTGATATGGGCAGTATATTACTCCTTAAACAGAGTGCAAGAGTCTTAAAAGATAAAGATCTTTTTGAAAAATGTGTAAATACCGAGCAAAACTTTTTGAATAGGTATTTGTATAGATATTGGAATAAGCTAATACTCAAAGAAGACTGGAGTTTAATGACCGGGCTTAGTGGAGTAGGTTTATCCTTAATCGCAGATGAAGAATTGATTGATATTTTAAGTCTTACTTAACAACAAATCACTGTTATAAAGATTGGAGTTATAAATGAGTGTGATAAAGCATGAAAGGAGAGTGCCTTTTGTGGCACAATCGCAAAAAACTGAATGTGGTTTGACATGCGTATGTATGATAAATCGATACTATAAGAATAGTATTCCCATGGAAGAATTACGTAAAGATTTAGAAGTAGGACGAGATGGAAGTTCTTTTTTACAAATAAAGCAATTGTTGGAAAAAAAGGGATTTATTGTAAAGAGTTATAAAATCCCTGTGCATGAACTTGATGCACTTGATAATCCATCCATTATTCTATGGAAAAACAAGCATTTTATCGTTTTGGAAAAAATGAAAAATGGTAAAGCGACAGTTGTTGATCCGGCGATAGGAAGATATCATTTGTCATTAAGCGAACTGGAGGCTGGCTATTCAGGTTATGCGATTACGCCTCGTCCAGGAGAGCATTTTCATCCTAACAAAAAAAAGACACAACCGTGGAAATATTTTCTTAGGTATATCTTTGAAAATAAAGAATTATACGTCAGGATTCTATTTTTATCATTAATCGTTTACGCATTTACCTTGGGAGTTCCGATTATTATACAACGTATAATAGACGATTTAATGATGCAAAAAGGGATAAATACAGGAAATGCATTGTTTATAGGTTTTGCAGTGCTAAGTATTATGTATTTTATAGTTAGCCTTATTAGAAATTTTAGCCTTGCAAAGCTGCGAGTAGTGATTGATAAATCAATTAATACTAATATTTTTATGCATTTATTGAGAATACCATTTAAGTTTTTTGCACTTAGAAGTAGTGGAGATATTATTTATTCATTAAATGGTAGCTTAAGAATAAAGGATATATTTGCCAATCAATTTATAACATCTTTTTTAGATTGTGGAGCAGGTATTGTTATCTTTACTTATATTTTATCCTTATCAAAAGAATTAGGAATTGCGGCTGCAATATTATTTGTCATTAATGTTGTTTTCATTGGTGTAACTAAAGATATTATTGTAGAGAATAATCGTTCCATTGTTGCAAGCAAGAGCAAGGTTGAAAGCATTCAAATGGAAACTGTTTACGCCATGATGGGAATAAAAATGTGTGCAATAGAGGATGACATTTTTGACACATGGAGCAGTGCCTATAAGAAATATTATGATAAGAACTGGGAAAATGAAAAAGTATCTAACCTTATAGGAACTATTAATTCTTTACTACAATTTGCATCGCCAGCATTTCTACTATTTTGGGGAATATATCTTGTAGAACAGAATAGACTCACGATGGGAGCTATAGTGGCAATCTATTCCTTAGGAGCTACTTTCTTCGGGGTATCATCATCGGTTCTAAATATGTGGCAGAGTATGATTAACAGCAACATTATTTTTGAACGCTTGGTGGATATCATGAAGTGCAAAGAAGAGGTAGTAGAGGATATCCCAAGAGAAGAAAGAATCGAAGGAAATATTAAGCTTAAAAACGTTTGTTTTAAATATACAAAAGATTCACCAGTAATTCTTAAGAATATAAATTTAGATATCGATAAGGGCATGAAGGTTGCAATTGTTGGAAAATCTGGGTCAGGTAAGAGCACATTAGCAAAGCTATTGGTTGGTTTATACAAGCCATCTGAAGGAGATATATTCTTTGATGGAAAAGAGATAGATAAATGGGCACAAAGACCTTTACGCAGACAAATGGGAATTGTTCCTCAAGACATAGTACTATTCAGCAATACAATCTATGACAATATCGTTATGAATAGAGAAAATTATGGATTAGAAGATGTGAGAAAGGCATGTAGAATAGCGAATATTGATGATGAAATTGAAAGCATGCCTATGAAATATCAAACAGGAATATCTGAGATGGGACTTAATATTTCTGGTGGCCAAAGACAACGTATAGCTTTAGCTAGAGCAATCATTGGAGAACCAAAAATATTGTTACTTGATGAGGCGACTAGTTCGTTGGATAACATAAATGAGAGAAACGTTTCAGATGAAATAAAACAAATGGGAACAACTCAGATTGTTATCGCCCATAGACTTTCAACAATTATTGATGCAGATTTAATTGTAGTTTTAGATCAGGGCGAAATTGTAGAAATTGGTAAGCATAATGAGTTGATAGAAAAGAATGGAAAATACAAAGAACTCTATCAGGAGTCCGCATAGTATATGTAAACAGAGTGTTTTAGCAAAGGAAGTGAGGACAGAATGGAAAAAGTTATTTTAAAAGTAGATGACATTCAAAAGCATTATGGAAAAAATGGGAACATTACAAAGGCAGTAGACCATATAAGCTTCAATGTGGAAGAAGGAGAGTTTATTGGAATTATGGGGGCTTCTGGTTCAGGCAAAACAACGCTTTTAAATAGTATTTCAACTATTGATAACGTAACCAGCGGTCATATATATGTAGATGATGAAGATATTACATCCTTGAAGGGAAAAGCCTTATCTACATTTAGAAGGAATAAATTAGGTTTTATTTTCCAGGATTTCAATTTGCTTGATACATTAACAGCAAGAGAAAACATTGCATTGGCGCTTTCCATTAATAAGGTTAATGCTTCTGAAATTGAAGACCGTATTGATAAGATCGCTAATGAATTGAATATCACGGAGGTATTAGATAAATATCCATATCAGATGTCAGGCGGACAGCAGCAGCGAGTAGCTGCTGCCAGAGCCATGATTACAAATCCATCGTTGGTTCTAGCAGATGAGCCAACTGGAGCCTTAGATTCAAAATCATCAAAGATGTTGTTAGGAATGCTTGATGAATTAAATGAAAAGAAGCAAGCAACAATACTCATGGTAACACATGATGCAATGTCGGCAAGTTATTGCAAGAGAATTCTCTTTATAAAGGATGGAAAGATTTTTAAAGAAATACATAGAAGCAATAAGGAGCGTAAAACATTCTTTCACGAGATAATGGAGATTGTATCCGTGTTAGGAGGTGAGGAAAATGACATCGCTTAAATTAATATTTAGAAATGTTAGGAAAAATGTGAAGAATTATGCCATATATTTCTTAACACTTATGATATCCGTAAGCATGTTTTATGCATTTAATTCTATAAAGGATCAGCCGGCTTTCACACAGTTATCCTCAACCAAGCGTATTTTTTCAGAGTCTTTAGGCCAGATGACTACTGTATTGTCTGTTGTGATAGCAATTGTTCTTGGTTTCCTGATGGTATACGCAAATAGTTTTCTTTTGAAAAGAAGAAAAAAAGAGTTAGGAGTATATACCATCCTTGGAATGGAAAAGGGACAGATTGCTAGATTGTTTGCAGGGGAAACACTTTGTGTTGGCGCAATTTCCTTAGTCTTCGGATTAGCTATTGGGCTATTAGTTTCTCAGGGGCTGGGAGTGATTGCTCTTAAACTTTTTGCGATTGATGTTGGGAAGTATACATTTGTTTTTTCAAAATCAGCAATATGTAAAACTATAATTTGCTTTGTAATTATATTCTTGATTATTCTTTTATTTAATGTGAAAAGCATATCTAGTTTAAAACCAATTGATTTGATTAGAGCAGAACGTAAAAACGAAGTATTGCAATTTAATAATATCTATCTGCAGGTGCTTTTATTTGTGATTTCAATAGCATCATTTGTGGTTGCTGGAATGATATTTAACAAATATGGATTGTTGCCAAAGAAAGGTAATTATCTATATCACTTGGCGGTATGTCTTGTGGCAATGGGAATGATATTACTGTTTTATTCTTCGGCGGTTGTAATTTTAAATATTTTGAAATCCAACAAAAAGCTATATTATAGAAAGCTAAATGTATTTTTAGCACAGCAGATTGGAAGTAAGATTAGAACAAACTATTTAATATTAGCGGTTATTTGTGGAATCCTAACTATTGCTATATGTGGATTAACAGCCGGAATAAGTACAGCTATTACAGTAAACGAGTTAGCCCAGTCAGCAACTCCATTTGATCTTATGATTGAAGATCAAGTAAAGATATCTGGTGATAAAGACGTAATTGAATATTTTGCAGGACGTGATATAGACTTTAACAATTATGCTGAAAAGTACACACAGATTAGTTGTTATAATAGTGATATAAAATATAAGGATTTATTTAAAAATCAAAATGTAAAGCTATGGAGAATGGACAAAGTTATTCCTGATTGTGAGGTTAGTATCATTTCTGTTTCTGATTTCAATAAGTCTTTGGAGATGCAAGGCAAAGAAGGAATAGTTCTTTACGATAATCAATATGCAGTAAATTGTAACTATGAAGGAACGATAAAGTATATTTCTAAATTTGTTAATAGCAATAGTCCATTGGAAATTGGAGGAAAAGAATTAACAAATGCATTTGATAAAGTATTACAAGAAACATACTTTATGACAGCCATAGGAAACAATGACAGAGGAACAATAATTGTTCCAGATAGTGTGGTAGCAAACCTTAATAAAGAAGCAAATTATCTATTGGTAAACTATAAGCCTGAGACCAATACCGAGGAAGTATTGAATAAGATGATTCCAATTGGATTAGAATGGGAAACAGAAGGCTATCGTTATACAGAAAAAACAGTTCTATATGATACCTATTATGGTATGGTAGCAGTTGTAATACTTCTTTCTATTTATATAGGATTGATATTCTTTATAATTTGTGCAGCAATCCTTTCATTAAATCAGTTGGCAGAAACAGCAGACAATGTTTTCAGATATGGATTGCTTCAGAAATTAGGTGTTGATAATAAATTATTATTCCACACTTTGTTCAAACAGATTGATATATTCTTTATTGCACCATTGATTCCAGCATTAATTGCTTCTTTATATGCTGTATCAAAAATCATCAAACTGGTTGAAGATTTCATGCATCTGCATATAAGTACAAATAGTTATATTACAATTGGAATTATTCTTGTTATATATGGTGGATACTTTGCGGTCACATATTTGGCTTGCAAGAATATTGTTAAGGAGAAGCATATCTCTGAAGCAGTTTAATATAATAATTCTTAAAAAAATATAAATTATTAGCACTCGGTGTTGACGAGTGCTAATTTTTGTTTTATAACATAATTAAGTTAGGAAGTTATTAGAGAAACACCTCATCAGTCAGCTTTGCTGACAGCTTCCCCTCAAGGGGAAGCCTAGGGGAAAGGAGAGTTTATGAACATCCAAAAATTTACTCAGAAATCTATAGAGGCCATTAATGGCTGTGAAAAGATAGCAATGGAGTATGGCAATCAGGAGTTGGAACAGGAGCATTTGCTGATGGCGTTAATGCGTCAGGAAAATGGGTTAATTCCATCCTTGATTAGCAAGATGAACATTGATATTAATCAATTCGTAAATGCGTTAGACGCAGCGCTAAGTGCCAGAGTAAAGGTACAAGGTGGCGAGCTGAGGGTAGGTCAGCATTTGAATTATGTTCTTACTTACGCTGAGGACGAAGCTAAGGCTATGCGAGACAGCTATGTTTCAGTGGAGCATTTGATGCTTGCTATGATTAAAAAGCCTAGCACTCCAATTAAAAACATCTTCAAAGAGTTTGGTATTACAAGGGATTCCTTCCTTGCAGTGCTTGCTACAGTTCGTGGAAATCAAACCGTAAATACGGATAATCCTGAGGCTACCTATGACACCCTTGAAAAGTATGGCTATGACCTGGTAGAGCGAGCTAGAGAAAACAAACTTGATCCTGTTATCGGTCGTGACGAGGAAATCAGAAATGTCATCCGTATACTTAGCCGTAAGACCAAGAACAATCCGGTTCTTATTGGTGAGCCTGGTGTTGGTAAAACGGCTGTTGTTGAGGGGTTGGCTCAGCGTATAGTTCGTGGTGATGTGCCAGATGCACTTAAAAATAAAAAGGTATTCTCTCTTGAGATTGGTTCTATGATTGCAGGCGCCAAGTATCAGGGTGAATTTGAGGAAAGATTAAAGGCAGTTCTTGATGAGATTAAAAACTCGGATGGAGAGATTATTCTTTTCATTGATGAGCTTCATACAATCATCGGCGCAGGAAAAAATGGCAATGGCGGCCTTGATGCAGGCAATATGTTAAAGCCTATGCTTGCCCGCGGTGAGCTTCACTGTATCGGTGCCACCACTCTTGATGAGTATAGAGAATACATTGAAAAGGATGCTGCACTTGAACGTCGTTTCCAACCTGTTATGGTTGATGAGCCAACGGTAGAAGATACTATTTCAATTCTCCGTGGATTGAAGGAACGCTACGAAGTATTCCATGGTGTAAAAATTACCGATGGGGCTCTTGTTTCAGCAGCAACACTTTCAAATAGATACATCTCAGACAGATTCCTTCCTGATAAGGCTATCGATCTTGTGGATGAGGCCTGCGCTCTTATTAAGACTGAGCTTGATTCAATGCCTGCAGAGCTTGATGAAATGAACAGACGAGTTATGCAGCTTGAAATTGAAGAGGCAGCCCTTAAGAAGGAAACAGATAAGCTTTCACAGGATAGACTTGCTGACCTTCAAAAGGAGCTTTCAGAGCTTCGCGATGACTACAACACAAAGAAGGCTGCATGGGATAATGAGAAGAAGCTGGTAGAGGATGTTACTAAGGTTCGAGAAGAGCTAGATGATGTTCAGGGCCAGATAAAAATTGCTCAGCAAAAGTATGATCTGGAGGAGGCAGCAAAGCTTCAGTATGGTCGTCTGCCACAGCTTGAAGCTCAGCTTGCAGAAGCAGAAGAAAAGCTAAAGAGCCGTGATGCAAATCTTGTTCATGAAAATGTTTCTGAGGATGAGATTGCTCGAATCATCTCAAGATGGACCGGCATCCCAGTTGCTAAATTAAATGAGACAGAGCGAAGCAAAACGCTTCATTTGGACGAGGAATTACACAAGAGAGTTATGGGACAGGATGATGCAGTTAAGCTTGTATCAGAAGCTATCATCCGTTCAAAGGCCGGTATCAAAGACCCATCTAAGCCAATCGGTTCATTCCTGTTCTTAGGACCAACAGGTGTTGGTAAGACAGAGTTGGCAAAGACCTTGGCACAGGCACTTTTTGACGATGAGAACGCAATGGTTCGACTTGATATGTCCGAGTACATGGAAAAGTTTAGTGTATCTAGACTTATTGGAGCGCCTCCAGGATATGTAGGCTATGATGAGGGCGGACAGCTTACAGAAGCAGTTCGTCGTAAGCCATACTCAGTTGTTCTTTTCGACGAGGTTGAAAAGGCACATCCTGATGTATTCAATGTATTGCTTCAGGTACTTGATGATGGTCGAATTACAGATTCTCAGGGACGTACTGTGGATTTCAAAAACACAATCATTATTATGACTTCAAACCTTGGTTCTCAGTATCTGCTTGAAGGTATTGATGAGAACACTGGCGAGATAACCAGTGCCACAAATGATATGGTAATGAATGAGGTGAGAAATTCCTTCCGTCCAGAGTTCCTAAATCGTCTCGACGAAATTATTATGTTTAAGCCTCTTACAAAGGGCAACATTGGTGGCATTGTCGACTTGATTATGGTAGAGCTTAACGACAGACTTGCTGACAGACAGCTTAAGGTTGAGCTTACAGATGCTGCAAAGCAGTTTGTAATTGACCAGGGCTATAATCCAGTATATGGTGCTAGACCACTTAAGCGTTTCATCCAAAAGAATGTGGAAACCATGGCTGCTAAAATCATCCTTGGTGGAGATATCCACGAGGGCAGCACTATCACTATTGATTCTGATGGCAACACTCTAAGCGCTAGATAGCTAATTGTTACGTTCAGAACCTAATATGAGCCATTCAGGACAGTTTCTCCATATATTACTTGTCAGATGATATTATAAAAATGCAAAAAGACAGAGAAGATATTTGCTGACAAGTATGGAGAAATAATATGCTGAACATATACATTTGTGAAGATGAATTAAATCAGAGAGAAGCCTTAGTTAAAAGTGTAGATAAAGCCATTAAAGAAGAAGAATTAAGGTTTACTGTGGTATGTGATACGGATAATCCATACAAAATATTGGAGCTGGTTCGTAAAGACGATAATGAATGCATTTTTTTCCTAGATATAGATTTGGGTCAAGAAATGAATGGAATTGAATTGTCTAGCGAGCTTAGAAAAATCAAACCAAGATGTTTTATCATATTTGTGACCACTCATTCGGAGATGTCTTATCTGACCTTTAATTATAGGGTGGAAGCAATGGATTTCATCATCAAGGATAATTATCGAGATATGGATTCAAGAGTTAAAAATTGTCTCCTTAATTGTGATTGTCTAAGCAATCAGAATCCAGAAGATGATGAAAAAACATTTAGTGTAAAGCTAGGTGATAAAATCAAGATGGTTCCAGTGGATAATATATTATACTTTGAAGTATCTGAAGCTAGCCGTAAAATTCTTTTACATGGAGAAAATTGTGAAATAGAGTTTGCGGGAAATATGAAAGATGTGGAAAGTAAGTTAGATGAACAATTCTATCGATGCCACAGATCCTTTATAATTAACAAAGAAAAAATATCCAGCGTTGATTATAATAAAAATCAGGTGATTTTATCCAATGGAAGCGAATGTCCCATGTCAATAAGACTGAAATCGGGATTGAGATATTTTGAAAAGAAAAGCGTATAAAAAACTCTTAAGTAAAAAAATTACTTAAGAGTTTTTTGCTGTTGAGGATATGTCATATTATTTATACAAAGAATGAATGTATCTAGACGAAACGATGCAAACTTCACCGTTGCTAAGTGTAACAGTTCGTTCTTTTAAGTCTATTTCTTTGATATGATTTCTATTTACAACAGTTGATCTATGACAAATGGCAAATTTATTACCCAATGCATTATGAACTTCTTTGATTTTTCCTTTAAATTCTAGAGAGCTATTTTCTGTGTGTAAAATAATCTTATGTGGAGTAGGAGACGTCTCAATGTAAAGAATGTCATCCTGTGGAATACAGTATTCTTTATCTCCAATCTTTGCAGCAAATATCTTGCTGGAATGATTGTTTGACGAAGAATAGCGTGCATACGCATTGTTTATACACTGATGTATACGAGAATGAAGATTATCCTTGTCGTCCTTAGGAATAAAATCCATCGCCTCAACCTTGTAAGTAAAAGTCATATAGCACATTTCTGAATGTGTAGTGACGAATACAATAAAGCCTCGTGGGTCTTTCTGGCGTATATGTTGAGCCAAAGTGAGACCGTTAATGTCAGAGCTTAGATCAATATCCAAAAAATAAAGGCCAACATTTTTATTTTCATCTATTGCTTTTAAAACTTCGTGGGGATTGTCAGTTGATAATTGTAAACTTAAATCATAGTCTTCAATTAGAATAATATTTTTAACATAATTGGTTATCAAATTGCGCTGTTCTGGATTATCTTCACAAATATAAATGTTTAGCATATAGACTCCTTGCGTGTATTTAGTTACAATAACTAGTAAATGTGTAATTTAAGACTATTTTACTTGTTTTAGGGTATATAGTCAAAAGTAATATGTAAATATGAGGTGTGAAAATGCAACATAATTTAGCAGAATATTTAGCGAAATTTATTATAAATGAAACGGACTCTGAGTATGATAGAACGCTGACTGTCTATGGCATAGAAGTATTCCTGAATGAGTTTTTAAAAGCCACGTTAATATTTATATTGGGAGTGTTGACAGGAAATCTAATAATATCGATGTTAAGCACATTCTTTGTGTTACTATCAAGGAAGATTATACAGGGGCGACATTTTTCTAATAATGTAATATGTACATTTTATTCTGTATTTACCTGTTTTATCGCACCAGTTATATTTTTACATATAGATATTCCTGTACGT
This sequence comes from Pseudobutyrivibrio sp. YE44, assembly GCF_900104335.1. Classification (GTDB taxonomy): domain Bacteria; phylum Bacillota; class Clostridia; order Lachnospirales; family Lachnospiraceae; genus Pseudobutyrivibrio. The sequence goes on along the minus strand of NZ_FMXT01000002.1, from coordinate 361,051 downwards.
ATTCTTTATGCATCCATAGGCATAATCTTACTAAGCATTATTGGTATAGGAGTATATTACAACTACCATGAGCAAGGATATTATGTCCAGATAATAGTGTATATTATTTTATTGTTGGCGTGCATGGGAATAGCATATTTTAGCATTGGAATAAACGCTATAGGAAGTATAATGGCTGTCCAAATATGTACGGAAATTATGTGGATAAAAAGAGGGCATCCTGATGAGTAATCAGGATGCCTTCTTTTACTTAGGAGTATTTTGACAATTGCTCTTCTTTAAGGTTTCTGGAATTGGAACTGAATGAAATAATGTTACACATTTTTTCTGGTTTTGACATGCGTTAGTTCCTAGTTTCTTGATTTCGTTTTTAATTTGATTTCTCATTTTTTATTCCCCCTTGGATAAATAATAATTGCTTGTTACGAGTATTATTGTACTAGGTATATCTGTTTATGCAAAATATTGTAATGAAATGTCTTAATCTAGTCTTAAAAGTAAATAATTAATTATAAAATGAACAATTTTGAAACATTCGAGAATAAAAAGGCGGATTATTCGTATTGAGTAATATTACATGATAGAGTAGAATACATTAGAGAAAAGTAGGGAGTAAGGTGAAAGATATGATTAGTTTTGATTTGATTATATCTAGCATATGGATGCCAGCGGCGGCAAATATATTATGGCCAAAGAAAATAGAATTTAAAAATAGAATCTTAAGTATTGTGTTAATGATGATTGCATTTATATTGACCATGTCTGATAATTGCTCAGAGTTAAAAGTGGTTATTTTTTTCCCAATCAGTTTTTTGATTCTTTTTTTCTGCTTTAGAAGAGATTTATTAACGATACTGTTGGTTCCTGGAACGTATATGCTAGGTGTGTTATCTAACCAGTTTGTTAATATGATATTTGCTCTATTTTCAATAGACTATAATGCAACTCGACAAATTTTATTGCTTGATTGTATTTTGACTACCATACTTCTCGTACTGGTGTCACTATTAATTAGAAAAATATTTGTTTTCTATTTCAATACACTGCAATTTACCAATTCAAGAAAAGCTGTTATATCTACAAGCTTAATGTTGGCAGTTTCTACACTTATTTTTTTGATTAATGGGTGGCAGCTACGTAATCTTCAACTTGATCTTAAAACTGAAAATTGGTACAGATTGCTTTATTTTATTCAAGCTGTAATTATTATGGTAGTGTTCATTGCTGTAACAAAAAGTATACAGGCAAGTGAGAAAGCTAAACATGAAGATGAAAACCATCGAAATCTGGTGGAGTATACTTGTCAGATAGAGAATATGTATGAAGAACTTCGTTCCTTCAAACATGATTACACCAATGTTCTTTTGACGTTATCTGGGTATATTGATAATAATGATATGGATGGATTACGCAAATATTATCAGGATACAATCCTTCCTACTAATGAAAAGATTAATCAGGATAAATATCATTTGCACAAGCTTTCCAGAATTCAGGAGCCAGCCATTAAAGGAATGCTGTCAGCGAAGCTGATAAATGCTATGAATATGGGGTTAAAGATATTTGTAGATATTGTAGATGACATTCCAAGTATTTCTATGGGTGTAATCGACTTAACAAGAATACTTGGTATATATATTGATAATGCTGTGGAAGCTGCATTGGAGACTGAGAGTAAGGAAATAAAGTTTAATGTGGTGTTAGACAGTAATTCAGTAGTTATAGTGGTTATGAATTCCTTCATAAATAAAGGCATTGCTATTAATGAAATGGAAAAACATGCTGTAAGTACAAAAGGTGAGGGAAGAGGCATAGGGCTTAGTAATGTAAGTGAGATATTGCGTAGATACCCTAATGTTAATAAGATGACAGAAATGAAGAACGAATATTTTATTCAAACTCTTATAGTAGAAAATACATAAATGAAACAAAATTAATAAATTGTGCATAAAAACATCATGAAAAATATATATAATATTATTGACTCATGGGCGTAAAACCCCATGAGTTTTATTTTTGTGCAAAATAGAACAAGATTTGCTAAAAATAGCGCAAGATTTGTAAATTACAAAAATGTTAAGTAAGTTACAATTGTATTACTTGAGGGAGCGGAGTTAGAAAAAAATCTAATTCAGTAGGGGGAATACTGTAAATGAGAAAGAACATCTTCAAGAGTTTTGTTTCAAAACTCCTGGTACTCGTGTGCGCATTTACAATGTGCGTCTCAGTATCGACATTAGATGCTAAGGCAGCTAATGAAACTCTCCTGAACACATACGGTGCAAAGTATGGTTATTCAGGAACATGTATCAATTTGTATCAGCTTCGTGATGCAAAGCAGCTTTCAATTCTAAAGCAGCACTACAATTCTATTACTCTCGAAAATGAGATGAAGCCAGATGCTTTACTTGGTGGTTCAGCAAGACTTATCTCAGTTTCACAGGCAAAAAATCAGGGCTATTATATCCCAGACAATTACAAAGAGCAGTACGTACCACAGATTAACTTCAACACAGTTGATGAAGTTATGAAGATCTGCTACAACAATGGTCTTAAGATGAGAGCTCATACACTTGTATGGCACTCACAGACACCATCATGGTTCTTCCGTAATGGTTACAGCGGCGGACAGGGTTTTGTAAACCAGCAGACAATGGACGCTCGTCTTGAAATGTATGTTAAGACAGTTATGAACCACGTATACACAAACCAGTATGGTAGCGTTGTATATGCTTGGGATGTTTGTAACGAAGTTCTTCATGCACAGAACTCAGGATGGGAAGCAGTTTACGGTAGCAACAAGACAAATGCTACATACGTAAAGAAAGCATTCAACTATGCTTATGAGACACTTGAGTACTTCAAGCTTACAAATTCTGTAAAGCTTTTCTATAACGATTTCAATACTTACATTGAAAAAGACAAGGTTATTACACTTGTTAACTATATCAACCAGGGCAAGAAGGTTTGTGCAGGTGTTGGTATGCAGTCACACCTTGGAACAAACTATCCTTCAGTAGATTACTACATGGCAGCTCTTAACGCATTCCTTAGAGCTGGTTTTGAGGTTCAGATTACAGAGCTTGACATCACTAACAAGGGTGATGCTGATATGGCTAACTACACATACAACCTCTTAAAGCAGGTTAACGGTGCTAAGAAGAATGGTGGAAAGATCACTGGTATCACATGGTGGGGTCTTTCAGATCAGACAACATGGATCAACAACTCTAAGCCATTACTTTTCTCTACACCAGGTAATCCAAAGCAGTCTTACTACAAGGCTATCCAGGCTTACACAGAGACATTTGGTGGCGCTTCAAGCCAGACACAGCCTCAGCCAAAGCCAGAGACAAAGCCTAGCACAGAGAATGTAAACAACAACTCTACAGCAAACATTGCTAACGGTTGGTACTATCTTAAGAATACAAACTCTCAGAAATACCTTACAGTTGAAGGTGACAGCGCAAAGGCAGCTTCAAACGTTATCATCAGCAAGGGTACAGGCGTACAGGGCCAGAAGTGGTATGTGGAGAACAAGGGAAATGGTTATATCACACTTAAGTCTGGTCTTGGCGATTTCATGCTTGACGTAGCAAACGGCAAGGATGAGGATGGTGCAAATCTTCAGATTTACACAGCTTATGCTCATGACGCTCAGCAGTTCATCGTAAAGAATACAAAGAACAACGGCGTTTACACAATCGGTACAAAGTCTTCTAAGGGTACAAAGTACGTTGATGTTTACAACCACGGTAAGACAGATGGCACAAACGTATGCCAGTGGACATACTATGGTAACCCAAATCAGGAATGGATCTTTGAGCCAGTAAACAACTCTAGCTCAAAGCCTACTACACAGACACAGCCAAAGCAGGAGCAGCCTAAGACAGAGCAGCCAAAGCAGGAACAGCCAAAGACAGAGCAGCCTAAGGAAGAGACAAAGCCAGCAGCAGACGGACTTACACTTAGCCAGTCAATCAACAGCTGGGGAAGCGGCTACAACGTTAACATTAAGCTTGAGAACAAGACTGGAAAGTCAGTAAATGGCTGGACAGTTAAGGTTAAGAAGAGCGAAGTTAAAATCGATTCTAGCTGGAACATGAACGTTAAGTCTGAGGGTGATTATTATGTAATCACACCAGTTGATTGGAACAAGACTATCGCAGATGGTCAGTCAATCGAGTTCGGTTTCCAGGGTAGCGGAAGCATTGGAAGTTCTATCGACGCTAAGCTTCAGTAATCAAAAAAACTATAAACAAAAATAATACTTCATCCCTCAAGTAAACTATAAAAGAGTGTCAAATGCGGTTTTGCCACTCTTTTATTTTAGCTAGAGAGCTACAAAACTGGACTCTGTTTTTAAAGAACACAAAACATGTGAGGATAATCATGAATAAATACATAAAGAAATTTTTTGGCCTTGCATTAACAGGTGCTATGCTTTTTAGTCTTAGCGTTGATGCAAAGGCAGCTTCTGTTATTAACGGAAGCTATGTAAAGGGGGACAATGAGAACAACCCTATAGTAACCCAGAGCTATGGAGCAGATCCTGGTGTTATGGTTTACAATGATACAGTTTATGTTTACACCACAAATGACACACAGGAATTTGCTGGTAACAACAAAAACACTTATGCAAAGATTAATCAGTTAAATTGCTATTCTTCAAAGGATATGGTTAACTGGACAGACCATGGTGCTTTCAACATTGCAGGAAGAAATGGTGCTGCAAAGTGGGCAAGCAACTCATGGGCTCCAACAGTATGTTGGAAGAGAATCAACGGCAAGGATAAGTTCTTCTTATACTTTGCAAACAATGCAAGCTCAATCGGCGTTCTTACAGCAGATAGCCCAACAGGTCCATGGCGTGACCCAGTTGGACATGCTTTCATTACAAAGTCTACACCAAACTGTAACGTTGAATGGCTTTTCGATCCAGCTGTTTTAGTAGATAGCGACGGAACAGGATACCTTTACTTCGGTGGTGGTGTTCCAGCAGGAAGAGATGCACATCCACAGACAGCACGTGTTATCAGACTTGGCAACGATATGACAAGTACAGTTGGCCAGGCAGCTATGATTGATGCTCCATATCTTTTCGAGGATTCAGGTATCAACAAGATTGGTAACACTTATTACTATTCATACTGTTCAAACTGGAACTGCAGAAATGGATTTAGAAATGCAACTATCCAGGTTATGACAAGTAAGAACCCTATGGGACCATTCACTCACCAGGGTGAAATCATGGCAAACCCAGGTTCTTCATTTAGAGGTTCAGATGGTAACAACCATCACCAGATTTTCGAGTTCAAGGGCAACTACTATATGGCATACCATACTCACACAGTAGAGTCACAGGTAGTTCGTCAGAACTTAGGTTATAGAACAACTCATATTGATAGAGTTAACGTATCAAACGGAAGAATCAGCACAGTTAACCAGACACTTTCTGGTGTGCCAATGAATCCTTCTGTTGATCCATATTCATGGGTACAGGCAGAGACAATGTTCACTCAGGCAGGAATCACTTGCAAGGGTAACGGAGACGGCTCAGCATGGGTATCTGATATCAGCAACGGTGATTTCACAAAGGTTAAGGGCGTTAAGTTCTCAAAGGGCGCAAACGCTATTACAGCAACTGTACAGAGTAGCGGAAACGGAAGCATTGAAGTAAGAGAAGGTAACCAGTCTGGAAAGCTTCTTGGAACTATCAATATTTCAAACACAAACGGTTCTTTCAAGGACTTTACAGGAAACATCAGCTCAATTTCTGGAACAAAGGATATTTGCTTTGTATTCCGTGGAACATTTGCATTCGATCGTTGGAAGGCAGGCGAGGGAAGCGGTAGCTCACAGGAGCCAGCTCCACAGCCACAGCCAACAGAGGGTAACGTAAATAAAAACTCAACAGCAACTATTGCAGATGGTTGGTACTACCTTAAGAACACAAACTCTCAGAGATACCTTACTGTTGAAGGTGACAGCGCAAAGGCTGCAACAAATGTAATCATCAGCAAGGGTACAGGTGTACAGGGCCAGAAGTGGTATGTTGAAAATAAGGGTAATGGTTACATCACTCTTAAGTCAGGCCTTGGTAATTTCATGCTTGACGTAGCAAACGGCAAGGATGAGGATGGTGCAAATCTTCAGATTTACACAGCTTATGGTCACGATGCACAGCAGTTCATCGTAAAGAATACAAAGAACAGCGGTGTATATACAATCGGTACAAAGAGCTCTTCAGAGACAAAGTACATCGATGTATACAACCACGGTAAGACAGATGGTACAAATGTATGCCAGTGGTCATTCTATGGTAATCCAAACCAGGAATGGATTTTTGAGCCTGTAAATGGTGGTTCTAAGAATGCTACAAAGCAGGAGAGCCAGCCAAAGCAGGAAACAAAGCAGGAAGTTAAGCCAGAAACACAGCCTAAGCAGGAGCAGCCTAAGGAGGAGCCAAAGCAGGAGACTCAGCCTAAGGAAGAGCAGACAAAGGCCAGCGGTCTTGAGGTTAGCCAGTCAATCAGCAGCTGGGGTAGCGGCTATAATGTAAGCCTTAAGCTTACAAACAACACTGGTAATTCAGTGAACGGTTGGACACTTAAGCTTAAGAAGAGCGAAGTTAAAATCGATTCTAGCTGGAATATGAGTGTTAAAACCGAAGGTGATTATTATGTAATCACACCTGTAGAATGGAACAAGACAATAGCTGATGGTCAGTCTATTGAAGTTGGTTTCCAGGGAAGTGGCAGCATTGGAAAGACTATCTATACAGAGGTTAAGTAACTATTAATTATTTCAATTACAATTTCAATTTCTGTTTTACACATTAATAAAACCAAAACAAAAAAGCACCCAGCCCGTTTATTGAAAACAGGTTGGGTGCAATCTATATAGGTTGCTGACTTACTTGTCAGCAATATTCAAGGAGTCTTATCCTTCTGATTTTGCAGCAGCTTCAGCTTTTTCTGAAGCTTCTGTGTTATCAGCTTTGCCACCGTTTTTCCAAGTCTCGAATTTTTTAACAACTGCATCATAGGTCTGAGAAGAAATTTCAGGAAGCTTCTTTCCCCATGTACCAGTTGCCTGCTCATAGCCCTTCTTGAAGGCTGCTAAAAGTTCGTCGGCTTTTTCAGGATCATCTCCAGAAAGTGCTTTTGCAAATTCAAGGATACGATCAGAGGTTTTCTCAACGCCCCAGTATCCATCTTCGGAGATATCTTCTTTTGCTTTTGCAATAGTGTCAGGATCAGCTGTGAATTTTCCTTCTGCAAGGAATTTCCACATATCATCTTGAGAAGCTATAGCAAAGGTGCTTCCTTGACCAGCGATGGTCTTCTGAACGATTTCAAGAAGATTGTTCATCATTTTTTCCTGGTCAGCCTTAAGCTGCTGAATTAGAGCTGTGCGATCTGCCTTCGAATACTTGTCAGATTTTACAGCTGTATCTTCAGTAGATTTTTCATACACAGCAGCAGTATCTGAGAATTTAGAAGCCTTATCCTTGTCATAGGCAACTGCCCCAGTATCAGCTGCTTCCTTTTTAGGCTCTTCAGTTTCTGTTGGTTTGGTATAGGTGGTTGAAATGTTAGAAGTAACATTTCCAAGAGTATTAATATCCATATAAAAACCTCCTTGTTCTGTGGCTAAATTACTAAACCAGATGGAAATCCTTTTCCTATTCTTTTTATCGGAAACTTGTTGAGAATAATTTACCTTTAAGATTGTATTTATTTTAATACAAAATCCTTGTAAATGTGTGGTTACTTTGTTAAAATTTTATATAGATTGAATACAAAGTACAAGAAAGTGCAATAGTGAATTAGATATGGATAAAATTGATGTAAAAGCATTAGCAAAAATTAACATAGGCCTTGATGTTACAGGCATTAGAGAGGACGGATATCACGAGGTCCGCATGATTATGCAGACTGTCAATCTTTTCGACAAGCTTACTGTTGAAAAGGTGAAGGATGGTACAGTTTCTATGAGTACCAATCTTAAGTTCCTTCCAGTAGATGATGATAATCTTTGTATAAAGGCTGCAAAGCTTCTTATTGAAGAATTTGGAATAAAAGAGGGAGTGCATATTTCCTTGGAAAAGCACATCCCGGTCGCTGCAGGTATGGCCGGTGGCTCTACAGATGGTGCAGCAGTTCTGTTTGCAGTGAATAAACTGTTTAATCTAGGTTTATCAAGAAATGATTTAATGACTCGTGGCGTTAAGCTTGGAGCAGACGTGCCATATTGTGTTATGCGTGGCACAGCCTTAGCTGAGGGTATTGGAGAGGTATTAAGCCCTCTTCCACCAATGATTAAATGCCCGGTCTTAATTGCAAAACCAGGTATTTCGGTATCCACTAAGCAGGTGTACGAGTCTTTGGATGCATGCTTTGATAATGTAAAGCATCCAGACATCGACCAGCTTATTAAAGATATTACAGCCCAGGATTTAAAGGCTGTTTGTGGTCATATGGGTAATGTATTAGAGGAGGTTACCATTCCTATGCATCCAATCATTGCTGATATCAAGCAGAACATGATGGATAATGGGGCAGTCGGTGCCATGATGAGTGGTAGTGGCCCAACTGTATTTGGATTTTTTGAAGATAATAAGACAGCTCGCGCTGCAAAGGAGGCTTTAACTCAAAGCGGTATGGTTAAGCAGCTTTATCTTACTACTTTGTTTAACAACAAAAACTAGCGGAAAAGGAGAACGTAATGACCGAAAATCTTACACTACAGATGGACGATTATTTGCCACTTCGAGACGTGGTGTTCAACACGCTTCGAGAGGCAATACTTAAGGGGGAATTAAAACCAGGGGAGAGACTTATGGAGATGCACCTAGCAAATAAGCTTGGTGTTAGCCGTACTCCAATCAGAGAGGCAATCAGAATGTTAGAGCAGGAAGGGCTTGCTGTAACTATTCCTCGCAAGGGAGCCCAGGTTGCAAAGATGACAGAAAAGGACTTACAGGATGTGCTTGAGGTACGAGATGCTCTTGATGCCCTTGCTGTCAGCTGTGCATGTGAGCGTATGACAGATGCTCAATTTGTAGAGCTTAAGGAAGCCATGAAGGCTTTTGAAGCTGCCACAAGAACAGACGATGTTAGAAGTATTGTAGAGGCTGATGAGGCCTTCCATGATGTGATTTATGCAGCAGCTGCAAACCCAAAGCTTGAAAACATTATAAACTCTGCTCGTGAGCAGATGTATCGTTACAGATATGAATATGTAAAGAATCCTTCAGTGTACTCTCAGCTTATTGAGGAGCACAAAACTATTATCGACGGCTTCGACAGAAGAGATGTTGACTTCCTTAAAAACATTATTCACACACATCTTTCTAATCAAATCAATGCTGTGCGTGAAGTCATCAGAGAACAAAAATAAAGGATAAAATATGGCAGGACAAAAATGTGTGATTTATCTTCGCTCAACACAAAAGATGGGCGGAGAACAGGAATCTACCGAAGAACAATACGCTGGGGTTCTTATGGATCGTGAAGACAAAAGATATATCTCCTACAAACGTGTTACAGAGGATGGAGATATAGATTGTCTCATTTCCTTCGACAGAAGGAGTCTTTCCATGTCCCAGAAGGGAGCTCTTCGTTCAAAGCTCGAGCTCTTCCCAGGTAAAAAGACTGTAAATGCCTACAGCACTCCTGTAGGAACCCTGGACCTGGAGGTGTTCACCAAACGCTACGATGTGATGCAGCAAAGCACATCCATCAAAATCCTCATCGATTACGATATCTTAGCAGGCGGCGAACCAATCAAAACCTCCATGGAAATTGACGTAGCATACTAAAAAAATAACTTCTTGTGGGCTTACCGTAAAGCAGCCCACAGGAAGTCATTTTTACTATTCACAGTCTTCTTATAATATAACAGCTGAAGGAACCTCCTACTATGTAGGTATAGGTGAATTTGAGCAAAAATAATAGATTCTCTTAATGCTGCAAATGTAGCTTTTAGTGGGTGTCCTTTCATTGGTTTTGCACTTTGGAGCTACTGTATGTATAGCTCAGACACTTGTAAGTATAAATAATGCTTCCCCCTCAGGGTATATAACTATCAGTTGCTTCCATACTCCATTTGCTAAGTAAAATTAAAAAAGCAGGTTTTGAATGTATAGTCACCGTGGCACATTCAACATCGTGTCTCAAGTGACCACTGCAGCCGCCGTCCTAGCGGCTGCTGCCTATACATGCAAAACCTGCTTTTTATTTTACTAAGCGCATTTCAAATTCCAGCAACTGATAGTTATATACCCTGAGGGGGAGCATTACCGAAAATAGAGTGTGTCTGAGCAATACATACAGTAGCTCCAAAGTGCAAAGAATTGAAAGAACGCCCACAATAAGAAAAGCTACATGCGGCATTTAGAGAATCATTATTTTGTGATTGAACCTATACCTACATAGTAGGAGGTTACTTCAGGTTTAGAGTTCATATAGACTGTGAATAGTAAAAAGACTTATGTAGTTGGGAGGTCTTTACATAGTGCCTCACAAATGGTATAGTGTCCCTCGGATGGTATTCGAAAGAAACTATACCCTTATGATTTCTAAGTTTAAAATTGTAGACCCGTTGGAGTGCTTGTATCATTTTTGAACGAGACTGTGTCACCTTGCTAATTAAAGGGAGGTGGTGTCCATGAAGGTTGGATTTGTAGGCGCTGGTAAAGTAGGCTGTTCCCTTGGAATGCTTTTTGCCACTACCCAGCACAATCTTGTAGGCTTTTATAGTCGCACATCTTCGTCCGCCGCTGAGGCAGCGGATTTTACCAAATCAAAACATTTTTCAAATTTAGAGACATTAATTAAAGAATGTGATGCAGTGTTTATTACTGTTCCCGATGATGCAATTTCAGTGGTGTGGGAGCAGCTTAAGCATATGTCTATAGCTGGAAAAATGATATGTCATTGCAGCGGTTCTTTATCTTCAGAAATCTTTAAAGGTATTGATGAAACTGGCGCGTTCGGTTTCTCGGTCCATCCATTACTGGCTGTATCAGATAGATACAAATCATACCAGGAACTTCCAAAATCGCTTTTTACAATCGAAGGAGAAAAAGGTCACATTAGTGATATCAAGGCTTTACTTGAAGCCAGTGGTTTGAAGTACACAGTGATTAATGCTGATGTGAAAACACGTTACCACGGTGCAGCAGTACTTTGTTCAAATCTTGTAGTTGCTCTTATTCAGGCAGCGGAGGATGAACTTCGTATATGCGGATTCTCAGAGGAGCAATTAAGTGATGCAATAGCGCCTTTATTGCTAGGCAATGTGAATAAGGTTTTAGCTGTGGGTACGGAAAATGCATTGACTGGTCCAATAGAGCGAAATGATGTTGGAACAGTGCAAAAGCATTTAAATACCTTTGATGGAATTGATAGAGACATTTATCAAGTTCTTTCAAGGAAAACTGTTGAGATTGCAAAGAGAAAGAATTCTAACAGAGATTACAGTGATTTGGAAGCTTTATTAAACACCCAGGAGGACTTAGAAGAATAATGAAAAACACAGTTACTACTCTTCAGCAGATGAAGAGAGACGGAGAAAAAATCAGCATGCTTACTTGTTATGATTACTCAACAGCATGCCTTATGGAGGAAGCAGGAATCAATGCTATTTTGATTGGTGATTCCCTTGGAATGACTATGATGGGCTACAGCGATACACTTCCTGTTACAGTGGATGATATTATTCATCACTGTGCAAGTGTTTCAAGAGGCCTTAAGGATACATTTCTTGTGGCAGATATGCCATTTATGTCTTATCAGACATCAGTTTATGATGCAGTTAAAAATGCAGGACGTCTTATTAAGGAAGGCCATGCACAGGCTGTTAAATTAGAGGGAGGAGCTTCTGTTTGTGAGCAGATTAGCGCTATCGTAAATGCGGATATTCCAGTTGTTGCACACATCGGTCTTACACCTCAGTCAATTAATGCTTTTGGTGGCTTTAAGGTGCAGGGAAAGAACGTTGAGCGTGCTCTTCAGATTCTTGAGGATGCAAAGGCTGTAGAAGCAGCAGGGGCATTCATGGTTACTTTAGAGTGTGTTCCAGAAGAGCTTGCAACACTTATTTCTCAGGAGCTTACAATTCCTACAATCGGTATTGGTGCAGGTTCAGGCTGTGACGGACAGGTGCTTGTATATCAGGATATGCTTGGTATGTTCTCAGGCTTCAAGCCAAAGTTCGTAAAGCACTTTGCAAATATTGGAGAAGAAATGAAGCGTGCCTTCAAGGAGTATGATTCAGAGGTTAAGTCTAAGGCATTCCCAACAGAAGAGCACAATTTCAAGATCGATTCAGAGGTTATGGAGGCTGTTCGTGAAGCCGCTAAAACTACAGAATTCAAGGTTACTATTGATGATTCAAAGGTAATGTTATAAAGGGAGATAATCATGATTAAAGCTACAACAATCAAAGAAGTGAAGGATAATGTTAGGGAATGGAAGAAGGCAGGACTTACAATTGGTCTTGTACCAACAATGGGGTATTTACATGAGGGACATGCCAGTCTTATAAAGCGTGCACGTGGGGAGTGCGACAAAGTAATAGTTTCCGATTTTGTAAATCCTATTCAGTTTGGACCAAAGGAGGATCTAGCTACATATCCAAGAGACTTCGAGGCTGACTGTGAATTATGCGAAGGTCTTGGAACAGATTTGATTTTCCATCCAGAACCATCTGAAATGTATCTTGATGGTTTCCATTCATATGTAGGGGTGGATACTTTATCACAGGAGCTTTGCGGCAAGAGCCGTCCAATTCACTTTAATGGTGTTTGTACTGTAGTCAGCAAGCTTTTCAATATTACAGAGGCAGATAAGGCTTATTTCGGACAGAAGGATGCGCAGCAGCTTGCAATTGTAAAGCGCATGGTTCGTGACTTAAACTTCAACATCGAGATAGTTGGCTGCCCAATCATTCGTGAGGAAAGCGGTCTTGCGAAGAGCTCACGTAATACATATCTTTCAGAGGAAGAGAGAGCAAAGGCTCTCATCATTCACCAGGCACTTACAAAGGGAGAGGAAATGGTTCGTTCTGGCGAGAAGGATGCAACTAAGGTAATCAATACAGTTACAGACATTATTGAGTCTGAGCCTCTTGCAAGAGTGGATTACGTAGAAATCGTTGACTGGAATGAGCTCCAGAAGGTAGACAAGATTGATGGACCTATCCTTACAGCTGTTGCTGTGTACTTTGGAGAAAAGGTTAGATTAATTGATAACTTTATTGTTGAATAGGAAGGACGTAATATTATGAATTTAACAATGCTTAAGGGTAAAATACACAGAGCAACAGTAACACAGGCAGAGCTTGATTATGTAGGAAGCATCACCATCGATGAGGATCTTCTTGATGCAGCAGGCATCTTAGAATATGAGATGGTTCAGATTGTGGATGTGGAAAACGGAAATCGTTTTGAGACATACACTATTGCAGGTGAACGAGGAAGCGGAGTAATCTGTCTCAACGGTGCAGCAGCCCGCTGTGTATCAGTAAACGACCATGTTATAATCATGTGCTACTGCACTGTGGATGTCGATGAAGCAAAAGGCCACAAACCAAAGGTTGTGTTCGTGGACGACAACAACAAAGCCTCACGTATCACCAACTACGAAAAGCATGGTAAGCTCGGCACGGACAAGGAAAGCTGAATAAGGATGTGAGTTGCAAAATAGATTCTTCTAGTGTATTATCTTGAGTAGTACGGTGGTAAGCATATAATTAATAGCTTGCGGGGATTATGACAAATCAATGTAACTCCACCTTATGTTTTACGAAGGAGAAATACAATGAGAAAAAAAATAATGACTTTACTTGTTGCAGCGATGGTAATAGGTGCTGTAGGCTGTGGTGTCAAGGAAGAACCAGTAGATGAAATCCTTGAGTCGGATAACTCTACCGAGATTTCTGAGGAAGTGGAGACAGTCACTAGCTCGACAGATTCATCTTCATTAAGTGGAACATGGCAGTCTATTTCAATGACAGGTGAAGATAAGGCATATCCTGCTGAATATTATGTTCAATTTACTGACTCAGAAATTAATTATGGTTCAATGACCGATGATGGGAAATTTGAAGTAGATCACTCTGATAAGATTGATTCCATGGAAGAAGTATCTACGGGAATTTACCGAGTTAAGGCTGAATCTGCAAAAGGTATACAATATATCTACCAAACCAGCGAAGAAGATCCTAGTGTTATGGAGTATTATGGCACATGGTCAGAGGATGAATTTGCAGATACATATAGCGGTGGAGCGTCATTGACAAAATGTGATTAATCTTTGAGTTGTTATAGTTCATACACTATGAAGTGGACCATTTTTTATGAATGGTCTACTTTTTTGTTTGTAGATTAATTATCAGAGTGGATGGTTGACAGTATAATACTGTGATGTAGAATTAATCTATGTTATTAATTCATATATCAGGAGAAACAAATGAATTTATTTGATATTATTGGGCCTGTTATGGTTGGCCCTTCCAGCTCCCATACAGCTGGTGCAGCGAAAATTGGCAACGTATGCTACAAGCTTATGGGTGAGAAAATAAAGAAGGCAGAGATATATTTGCATGGTTCCTTTGCAAAGACAGGTAAAGGCCATGGTACAGATAAAGCTTTGGTTGCAGGTCTTGTGGGGCTGGAAGTCGATGATATTAGAATTCCAGAGAGCTTTGAGATTGCAAAAGAGCAGGGCTTGGATTTTACCATAAGTGCTATTGATTTGGGTGATGCTCATCCAAACTCTGCAAAGATAATTATGACTGGTGCCAGCGGAGCTGTTGTTGAGGTTGTGGCGGCATCCCTTGGTGGAGGAAGAATAGAAGTGTGCCATCTTGATGGGGTGGATGTTTCTTTCTCAGGTGAGAGTCCAACCCTTATAGTTCATAATGTGGATCAGCCGGGCTATATTACCGAGGTTACAAGCCTTCTTGGAAAGCAGGGCATTAATATTGCGACTATGCAGCTTCATAGAAAAAATCGTGGTGGAGAGGCAGTAATGGTAATTGAGTGTGATGATGAGGTTCCGGTGGAGACGAGACAGGAACTTGAAAGACAGGAAGGCATTATGAAAGTCTCATATTATTCACCAAGATAGAGGTATGTTATGTTTGATTCTATAGAAGAAATATATTTGAAGGAGCAGGAGACTGGAACTCCTTTTTGGGAAATAGTCCAGGAGGATGATTGCAGAGAGCGTGCAGTATCTAAGGAAGAATCCTTCGAAACAATGAAAAAAATGTATATAGCTATGAAGGAGTCGGCTTTAAACTATGATTCGCATATACGAAGTAATAGTGGTCTGGTAGGTGGCGAAGCAGGTCTTCTCAGAAAGTATTTAGATGAGGGCCAGCCACTTGTGGGAGAGTTCGCAGGACGAGTTATGGAGCTTGCCCTTAGAGTAGCAGAAGGTAATGCATGTATGAAGCGAATTGTTGCTGCTCCAACAGCAGGCTCTTGTGGTGTGGTTCCAGCAGTGTTTATTGCTACTCAGGAAAAGCTTGGACTTTCTGATGACAAGATGACAGAAGCTTTGTATGTGGCAGCAGGAGTGGGTGCTGTGATTGCAAAGCGTGCATCCCTTGCAGGAGCAGAAGGAGGCTGTCAGGCAGAGATTGGTTCAGCTAGCTCAATGGCGGCGGCAGGCCTTGTATATCTTAAAGGCGGTAATGGAAAGCAGAGTGCTAATGCTGCAGCTTTGGCTCTTAAGAACCTTCTTGGACTTGCTTGTGACCCTGTAGCAGGACTTGTGGAGGTGCCTTGCGTGAAGCGAAATGTATGTGGTGCTATGAATGCAGTTACATCAGCGGAGCTCACAATGGCGGGCATTGAAAGCAGAATTCCAGCGGACGAAGTGTTTGACGCTATGAGTGCCATCGGAAAGAGCATGAATCCAGATATCAAAGAAACAGGTAATGGTGGAGTTGCTGCTACACCTACTGGTGTGAGAATTAAAGAATCCATCTAGAGTAGGTTTAATTGTATAAAATGATAATAGTAGACCCTCATCAAAATATTAGATGAGGGTCATTTATTTGCTATTTAATAGCTGTAGACTCGCGGATAATCAAATCGGTCTCAGCATAAAGTGTTCTGTAATTTAAATCAGGTTGATTGATTCTTGATATTAAAAGCTGTGCTGCCGAGAAACCAAGAATCTGTGAGTGGATGTGGCAGGTGGTAAGTGCAGGTGTAATAAAACGAGACTCCGGCGAATCATCAAAGCCACATATTAGCACATCATCAGGGCAGCTCTTATTCATTTTTTTTAGACCTTGTAATAAATCTATAGCAACAAAATCGTTGGCGCAAATAAACAGTTCTGGTAGTTCTTTCATTTTAGATAAGGCCTTAAATAAGTGTTCTGGGTACTCTGGGCCGTGAGCATGCACCTGAGTCAAATTATAATCTTCATTTATGGATAAACCGCAGAGGTACATGGCATCTCTAAATGCAGCATATCTTTCAAAGAAGGAACGACAATGATTCATCTCTCCCACGAAACCAATCTTAGTAATGCCTTGGAGCTTTAGCTTAGCTATAATCTCAAAGATACAATTTGTGTTGTTCATAAGAAGCATATCAACATCTAAGCCCTTCGCAAAGGACTCTATTGGCCCATCTGCCATAAGCATTGGAATACCCAGCGCTGTCAGCATCTTGCAATATTCATAGTCAAAGAGCTCTACACATAGGATTCCCTTTGTGTTATCAGGAATAAAGGTGACGGGAAGCTCTTTCTTGCTACGGTTTTCATCTGAAATTCTGTGGATGGTCATGGTGTAACCTAAAGAGGATATTTCCATCTGAAATTTATCTAACATGGTGGTGGCAAAATGAGAACCATCTACCACACCACCTAGCATAACTGCAATTTCACCAGCTTTTTTTGAAGAATATTGTCCCATAAGTGCAGAGTTTGGCATTGATGCAATGTAAGAAAATTGCTTATAACCCATTTCTACTGCTTTCTTCAAAACCTTTTCTCTAGTTGAATCAGCAAGGACACCAGTGTTATTAATAGCCTTTGAAACGGTATTTCTAGATAATCCAAGAGCATCTGCAATGTCTTGGATTGTAACTTTATCTGACATTTATAAACCCCTTAAAAGTATCATTATTATTTGATTGTATTATAAAAGACCAAAAATAATGTGTCAAATGTAAAAAAATCATAGGGTATACAGTGTAAAATATAATAAAAATTGTGCAAATGTAAATTTGTATTGACGAAGATGGTATATGTAAGTATACTAGCTATAATAAAGTGCATATGTGAAATAACTACATTCATTAATTTTACATTTGCACAAATTTAGAGGGGTTAGGTGTGATTATGATTACAGAAAAGTTGGCTATGGCACGTCAATATGAAAAAGAATCAACAGAGCAGGGAAAGGTGACGGACCGTCCAGCTTTTCATGCTACAGGAACAGTAGGTTGGATTAACGATCCAAATGGTTTTTCAATTTATAAAGGTGAATATCATCTTTTTTACCAGTATTATCCTTATGATAATCACTGGGGACCTATGCACTGGGGTCATTCTAAGACTTCGGATTTTATAAAGTGGGATTTATTGCCATGCGCAATTGCTCCTGATAGTGATGAAGACGCAGAGGGATGCTTCTCTGGAAGTGCCATTGAAACACCTGATGGAAAGCACCTGCTTGTTTATACAGGTATTACAAAGGCTGGTGTCGTAAATGGTCAGGAAAAGTGCTATCAGCAGCAGTGTGTTGCCATTGGAGATGGAGTTGACTACGAAAAGGTGGATTGCAATCCTGTAATTCCGAAGGAACTGATTCCAGAGGGCAATAATAAATATGAATTTAGAGATCCAAAGATTCTTTACCGTGATGGCAAGTACTATACAATCGCCGTAAATATGGATGGAGAAGATTGTGGTAACGTTCTTGTCTTTGAAAGTGAAGATATGCTTCATTGGGATTTTTTGAAGCAGTTGGATGAGAGTAAATGGGAAGTAGGTCGTGTATGGGAGTGTCCTGATTATTTTGCTCTTGGTGATAGCCAGGTACTCATCGTCAGCCCTCAGGAGACAGAGGGTGATGGATATGAAATTTTGCCTGGTTTTAACAACTTTTTCTTGGTTGGAAAGGAAACTGCACCATTTGAATTCAATAGAAACAAGATTCAACCAATAGATTTTGGCACAGATTTTTATGCTGCTCAGACCCTTGAGTCGAAGGATGGCAGACGCATCATGATTGCTTGGATGCAAAACTGGGAAACCAAGGATTATGGCAATGATAACCATGGATTCTTTGGTATGATGACTCTGCCTAGAGAGCTTTGGGATGTTGGTGGATACGTGTATCAACAACCTGTAAAAGAGCTGGAAACTTATTATAACAATCAGATTGCTTATTCAGATGTTAGAATTTCTGAGGAAATGTCTCTTGATGGTGTCTATGGTAGAGTTTTAGACATGAAAATTGATCTTAAACCAGAGCAAGGAAATGAGGATTATATATTCAAAATCTGTGTTGCTAAGGATGAAAAGCATCAGACCTTTATCGAGCTTGATGCCAGAAAGGGAATTTGTAAATTAGATAGAAGTGGAAGCGGATATAAAATATCTGCTCTTTCTACAAGAGAATTTCCAGTGGATTTTGAAAATGGAAAGATTGATTTGAGAGTTGTTCTTGATCGTTGGAGTATGGAACTTTTCTTTAATGGTGGTAAGTATGCTGCATCAATGAAGATAGATACTGAAGTCAGTGCAGATGCTATTACTTTCCAGAGTGATAAATTGGTCAAGATGAATCTTAGAAAGTATGACTTTGTAGATATATTATAAAAGTCACGAATGAGTCTAAAAGCAAAGTGTAGTATTACAATTTAATAAAATAGAAAAAATGTAAAAGTAGTTACGCGAATAACCTATTGCATTCATCTCACTTTTAAGCTAAAAATAAACATTAGTGATGGAGGTGTGTATGAAAAAAGAATTTGGAGCAATATACGGTGAATCGGTGACTACTTTTTCTCTTTGGTCACCAACAGTTAATGAGGCTTTTGTAAATCTTTATTCTACGGGGGATTATTGGAAGAAGGACTTGATTAAGTCTCTTCCTATGAAATCAGAAGAGGATGGTGTATGGTCCCTTGAGGTAGAAGAAAATCTTGCGGGAGTCTACTATACATATACAGTTGTAATAAATGGTAAGTCTATAGAGGCTTGCGACCCATACGCAAAGGCTGTTGGCGTCAACGGACAGCGCGCTATGGTTATTGATTTAGCTTCCACAAATCCAGAAGGCTGGAGCCAGGACAAAAATCCTCATGCAGGAGATAGAATTACAGATGCGGTGGTATATGAGTTGCATGTTAGAGATTTCTCTATAGATGAATCAGGAAATATACCTGACAAAGGAAGATATACTGCCTTTTGTCATACAGGTACAAAAACAGACAAGGGGAATCCTACAGGAATTGATTATATAAAAGACCTTGGGGTTACTCACGTTCAGCTTATGCCAATATATGATTATGGCTCAGTGGATGAAAGGGATGACACTGACAGTCAGTATAACTGGGGATACGACCCTGTAAACTATAATGTGCCAGAGGGCTCTTACTCCTCTAATCCTTATGATGGAGCAGTTAGAGTAAGAGAAGCAAAGGAGATGATTAAGGCTCTTCACGATGCTGGTTTATCAGTTGTAATGGATGTGGTTTACAACCATGTTTATTCTGGGGATGATTTTTGCTTTAACAAGTTAACATCTGGATATTTCTCTAGAATTAACTCCAAGGGAGTTTATTCCAATGGTTCAGAGTGTGGCAATGATACAGCCTCAGAGCGTCCGATGGTAAGAAAGTTTATAGTGGATTCTGTTTGCTACTGGGCAGATGAATATCACATTGATGGTTTTAGATTTGATTTGGTGGGACTTCTTGATGTGGATACAATCAATGAGATTGTAAGCGAGGTGCATAAAAATCATCCAGACGTAATCTTTTATGGTGAAGGCTGGACTATGTCTACAGAGGTAACAAAAAAGAATGTTACCCTTGCGACCCAGGAAGCGGCGGGACTTACACCAGGTTTTGGATACTTCAATGACAATATGCGAGACGGCCTTAAGGGTAGTGTATTTGAAAAGGATGAAATTGGCTGGGCTACTGGCGCCAAGAAGATGGAAAAGCAGATGGCAAATTCCTTTATGGCAAAGGAGCCTTGGAGTTGCAATCCATCTCAGATAGTTCAGTATACCTCATGCCATGATAACAACACTCTTATAGATAGAATTGCTATATCCAGACCTGATGTAGACAGAAAGACACTTATTAAAATGAACAATCTTTGTGCTGCCTTCTATATGCTTGCAGCAGGAATGCCATTGATGCAGGCAGGAGAGGAGATGCTTCGAAGTAAAGTAAAGGAGGATGGTAGCTTTGAGTCAAACAGCTACAAATCCTCAGATGCAGTCAATGCAATTAAATGGTCCAATGTAGATAAGGAAGAGTATAGAAGGAATATTGAATATTATAAGAAATTAATCGCATTCAGAAAAAAACACGGTCTTCTTCGCTTGGAAAGTGGTGAAGAGGTTTCAAAAAATGTGAAGCCATTAAAGAATCTTCCCAAAAATGTATTAGCCTTCCATTTTGAAAACAAGGATGGAGAGGTTGTAATTGATGATGCCAAGGAAATCTACATAGCCTTTAATCCAAATGCCACTTCAGTGAATATTTCATTACCTGAGGAAGAGGATAGCCTTTTTGTACCACCAATATCTGCTGAAATCCTTGTTAATTCATAGGAAAAGGTTCTTGTGAACTTTTTATATAAGAAGCAGTATATGAGGATTGATTTTGTGTACTACGGACAAATGTCCGCCATAGACAAATTTTTTATTGTAATCTGAAAAAAACTATAGTATAGTATCAAAAGTGATTACTTTAGCAAGCTAAAGTGAAAGCTTTTTGATACTATTTTTATTTTAAAGAACGAACGTTTGTGCTATAATGTTTGTGCTAATAATTCGGAGAAATAGGAAGGTATCACATGGATCTATTCGATTACATGAGACAGGAAGCAAAGAAAAAAGAGTCACCTCTTGCAGCGCGCCTTCGTCCTACCACTCTTGATGAGGTGGTTGGGCAGCAGCACATTATCGGTAAGGACAAGCTCCTATATCGTGCCATAAAGGCAGATAAGCTTTCTTCTATTATATTTTATGGGCCACCTGGTACAGGCAAGACCACTCTTGCTCAGGTTATTGCTCATACCACATCAGCGGAATTTACATCTATAAATGCCACCACATCGGGAAAGAAGGACATGGAGGCCGTGGTGGAAGCCGCTAAGCAAACGCTCGGGGCTTACGGCAAAAAGACTATCTTGTTTATAGATGAGATTCATAGATTCAACAAGGGACAGCAGGATTACCTGCTTCCATTTGTTGAAGATGGTACAATCATTTTGATTGGTGCCACCACAGAAAACCCTTATTTTGAGGTTAATGGAGCTCTTCTTTCAAGGTCTATCATTTTTGAGCTGAAGCCACTTGAGGCATCAGACATAAAGACTTTGATTATGCGCGCACTTACTGATAAGGAAAAGGGCCTTGGCAGCTACGAGGCAATCATTGATGATGAAGCTCTCGATTTCCTTGCTGATATAGCAAATGGAGATGCCAGAAGCGCTCTTACAGCTATCGAGCTTGGTGTGCTCACAACAGACAGAGCTGAAGATGGAAAAATACATATTACAATAGATGTGGCCAGTGAATGTATTCAGCGTCGTGTTATAAAATACGACAAAGATGGCGATAATCATTATGACACCATCTCTGCATTTATTAAGAGTATGAGAGGCTCGGATCCAGATGCAGCAGTTTACTATTTAGCCAGAATGCTTTATGCTGGGGAGGATCCAAAGTTCATCGCCAGACGTATTTGCATCTGTGCTTCAGAGGATGTTGGAAATGCAGATCCTATGGCACTGGTTGTTGCAACAAATGCATTCCTTGCAGTGGAGCGAATCGGTATGCCGGAGTCGCGAATTATCCTTTCCCATGCAGCCACATACGTAGCTTGCGCACCAAAGTCAAATTCGGCCTACGGAGCCATAGATTTGGCCTTGGCTGAGGTGAAAAACAACACCACGCGACAAATACCAACTCACCTGCAGGATGCCCACTACAAATCAGCTGGAAAGCTGGGCCACGGCATCGGCTACGAATATGCTCACGATTTTCCAAATCATTTTTCACATCAAAGATACCTACCTGAAGGTTTGGAAATCGGAGATTTCTATCGCCCAGGAAATCTAGGCTATGAACAAGTTATCAATGAGTACTTAGATAAGGTACGTAATGATAAATAAACAAAAGGAAGGTTTACCCAATGAAAAAGTACAGCGAAATGTCACTAGATGAATTAGCAGCAGAGAAGGAGCTTCTTACCAGCCAGTACAAGCAATGGCAGGCAAAGGGCCTTAAGCTGGATATGAGCCGAGGAAAGCCATCTGTAGAGCAGCTTGATCTTTCTATGCCACTTTTCGATATTCTCGATGGAAAGTCACTTATGAAGTGCATGAATGGTGTAGAGACAAGAAACTACGGACAGCTTGAGGGTATCGTTGAGGCACAGCATCTTTTTGCAGAGATTATGGACTGCCAGCCAGAGCAGGTAATTGTTGGCGGAAACTCATCACTTAATATGATGTTTGATGCAGTTGCTCGCGGTTATATGTTTGGTTTCGATGGCTGCACACCATGGTGCAAGCTTGAACGTGTTAAGTGGCTTTGTCCAGTTCCAGGTTACGACAGACATTTCGCAATTACACAGCACTTCGGATTTGAGATGATTAATGTCCCAATGAAGGAAGATGGTCCTGATATGGATGTTATCGAAGGACTTGTGGCTGCAGATGACACCATCAAGGGTATCTGGTGTGTTCCAAAGTATTCTAATCCTCAGGGTATTGTATATTCTGATGAGGTTGTTCGCCGTATGGCAAATCTTAAGCCAGCAGCAAAGGACTTCAGAGTATTCTGGGATAATGCTTATGCTGTACATCATTTATATAAAGAAAAGAGCAAGATTTTAAATATCCTTCACGAGTGTGAGGAAGCAGACAATCCAAATCTTGTATTTGAGTTTGCTTCTACATCAAAGATTACTTTCGCAGGTGGTGGTATCGCCGCTATTGCATGTAATCACAAGAATCGTGAGGAGATTAAGAAGACACTTACAGTTCAGACAATTGGTTTCGACAAGATTAACATGCTTCGTCACGCAAGATATTTTGCAGATGTTGAGCCTATTAGCAAACACATGGAAAAGCATGCTAAGATTCTTCGTCCTAAGTTTGAACTTGTTATTAAGACAATGGAAAGAGATTTGGCTGAGCCAGGATGTGGTAGCTGGATTTCACCAAAGGGTGGATACTTCATCACCTTTGATGCTCCTAGGGGAACAGCTACTCGTATCGTAGATTTAGCAGCTGAAGCAGGTGTTAAGCTTACACCAGCAGGTGCTCCATTCCCATATCACATGGACCCTAACGATTCTATCATTCGTTTTGCGCCATCTCTTCCTCCAATCGAAGAGCTTGAGCAGGCAGCAAACATCTTTACAGTATGTGCTAGAATCGCATACCTTGAGAAGCTTATTAATGCAAAGTCAGAATAAGAATGAAATATTAAATCCAGGTCTAGATGGCCTGGATTTTTTCATCTAAATTACTTGTATTAAGTTGAATTTTTCATCTAAGAGCAACACATCTGCTTTTGAACCAACTTCAAGACATCCTATTTCTGGGTACAGTCCAATACTTTTGGCTGGGGTTGTCGTGGCAGATTTTATGGCATCTTCAGCCGGTATTCCAAATTCTATGGCGCACTTCATGCCCTCAAAAAGATTGGTGGCTGAACCGGCGATGGTGCCATCCTCTAGTGTTGCAAGATTTCCCTTTTTAATCACGTGCTGTTTTCCAAGTTCATAATCACCATCAGGCATTCCGGTAGCTTCCATAGAGTCACTAATAATGGCAACTCTGTCACATCCAAATAGCTTAAAAATTGTACGAATCATGGCAGGATGAATATGTATGCCGTCGCAAATTAATTCCACAATAACATTTTCATTTTCAATAGCTGCCCCAAAGACACCAGGCTCTCTGTGGTTGAAAGGTGGCATGCCATTGCAAAGATGGGTGACATGATTGGCTCCAGCCTTGAAAGCTATGTCAGCTTGATCAAAGGTAGCAGCTGTGTGACCAACAGAAATTGCAACTTTATCTTTACAAGCTTCAATAAATTCAAGTGCTCCATCTTCTTCTGGAGCTAAGGTAACAAGCTTGATTAATCTCCCAGTGGCATCGTTGCATTCATCAAAAAATGTGGCATCTGGTTTGTGTATGTACTTTCCATTCTGAGCACCTTTCTTCGCATCAGAAATAAAAGGTCCCTCCATGTTTATTCCAACTATAGATGCCAATTCAGCGTCAGGTGAAATCTCTTTGGCCGATTTAAAAATATCGAGTAACATCTCTTTAGAAAGCGTCATAGAAGTAGGGCAGTAGCTAGTAACTCCTACAGACTTTTCATATCGAAGAATTTCCTTTAAGCCCTCAGCAGAGGCGTCACAAAAATCATGTCCAACAGCTCCATGAGAGTGAATGTCCACAAGTCCAGGTATCACATACTTTCCGGATGCATCAATTATCTTTCCGTCCAAGGATGCTTTTGCAACATCATCAGTGATTTTTCCATCATATATAAGAAGGTCCTCTTCAACAAAACCTTTATCATCTCTAAATATTTTTCCGTTCTTTATTATCACTTGATAAGACCTCCTGATGTAATTTCGTGTTCCTTTAATATTAGCGCTAGTGCTGCTTCATCTGCAACCACGGTAACATTATTGTGAAGCTGAAGGATTGAGCCTGGAACGTTTGGAGTGATTGGTCCATAGAAGGAATCATACATTGCTTGGGCTTTAGCCTCTCCAGAGGCAATCAAAAGAATGCTCTTTGCTTGCATAATATTTTTTATTCCCATGGTATATGCGTACCTTGGAACCTCATCTCTTGAGGCAAAGAATCTGGCGTTTGCATCTATTGTATTATCAGTGAGAGTGACACAGTGAGTTTCTTTATTGAAATTGTTGCCAGGTTCGTTAAAGCCAATGTGCCCATTTCCACCAATACCAAGCAGCTGTAAATCAATACCACCTAATTGATGAATGACATTGTCGTAGCGCATGCATTCTTTTACAGAATCATCCTCAAGTCCATTCGGAATATTTATATTTACTGCAGGTATGTTTACGGAATCAAACAGATTGGTATGCATATAGTATGCGTAGCTTTGTGGATTGTCTGCGGCTAATCCCTTATATTCATCCAGATTTACAGTTCGTATTTCCGAAAAATCCAAATCTCCTTTATTGTACCACTCAATCAGTTGCTTGTAGGTGCCGATGGGAGATTCACCTGTGGCTAGCCCTAAAACTGCATCGGGCTTCATAATGATTTGAGCTGAGATGATATTAGCAGCTTTTCTGCTAAGATCGTTGTAATCCTTTGCTTTGTAAACTCGCATAGTTGGCACCTCCCAGATTTATTTGTTTAGAACTAGTTTAAATTTAACATAACAACTGAGGTTTATTCTTTAGTTATGAACATAAGTTGCAAATTAATCATAAATTAAATAGTGAGAATATTCTAAAAATAAAGCTGTAATGTTATAATTATCTTATCATTTATTAGAAGGGGGAAAAAGATTATGATGAAGTATTTGCAAAAAATTGGTAAATCCTTGATGCTTCCAGTAGCTGTACTTCCGGCAGCAGGTATTCTGTACGGAATTGGTTATTGGATGGACCCATCTGGGTGGGGCGCAAACAGCATGATTGCAGCCTTCTTAATTAAGGCGGCATCAGCTATTATCGACCAGATTCCTATTTTGTTTGCTGTAGGTGTTGCAGTTGGTATGGCTAAGGATCATGATGGAACAAGTGCCTTATCTGGTATCGTTTCGTTCCTTATGATTACAACACTTCTTAGTGCAGATGCGGTTGCAATGTATCGAGGTGTTGATCCTTCTGAAGTTCCAGCGGCTTTTGGAAAGATTAGCAATGCCTTTATTGGTATCTTAGCAGGTATTATCGGTTCCACCTGCTACAATCGTTTCAGAAATACCCAGCTTCCAGACTGGCTGGCCTTCTTTAGTGGTAAACGATGCGTTGCCATTGTCACTGCCATTATTTCTTGTGCAGTTTCTGCGGTTCTTTATTTCATATGGCCTGCAATCTTCGCAGCATTAGTTGCCTTTGGTATGGCAATTGTAAATATTGGACCTGTAGGTACAGGTATCTATGTCATGCTTAACAGAGCTCTTATTCCTCTAGGTTTGCATCATGCGTTGAATGCAGTATTCTGGTTTGATACTGCAGGCATTAATGACCTTGGCCTTTTCTGGTCAGGTGCAGACGGTGCTGTAAAGGGCGTAACTGGACAGTACATGACAGGCTTCTTCCCTGTAATGATGTTCGGTCTTCCAGCAGGTGCTCTTGCAATGTACCATACAGCCAAGGACTCAAAGAAGAAGGTAGTTTATTCACTTATGGTAGCAGGCGCAATCGCATCCTTCTTTACAGGTATTACAGAGCCGCTTGAGTTTTCATTCATGTTTATGGCACCAGGTCTTTACTTGGTACATGCTATTCTTTCTGGTATTGTTGCCGCTGTTTGTAGCGTTCTTCCATTTAGACTTGGCTTCAACTTCTCGGCAGGATTGGTAGACTGGGTTCTGAGCTTTAAGGCACCTATGGCAGTGAAACCTTGGCTTTTAATTCCAATCGGTATTGTTGTTGGTGTTGTATATTATGTGGTTTTCAGATTCGTAATTACGAAGTTTGATCTTAAGACTCCTGGCCGTGAGGATGACGAGATAGAGGATGAAAATGTTGAGCTAGGAAATGTTGATTTTGCAATTATGGCAAGCACAATCCTTGAGGGATTAGGTGGAAAGGAAAACATTAAAGAATACGATTACTGTGCTACACGAGTTCGTGTAGAGGTTGAGGACTATACCAAGGTGGATGAAAAGAAGATTAAGTCGACAGGAATTCCTGGAGTTATTCGTCCATCAAAGACTACCGTTCAGGTTGTGGTAGGACCAAAAGTTCAGTTTGTATATGATGAGATTAAAAAACTAATGTAATTGATTTCACATGGGCCCAGCTTAGTCTGGGTCCTTTATTTTGGATTTAATTATCTTTGTGAAATGTGAACAAATTGTGAGCTTTGTAATTTGTAGATAACGTAAAAAATGCTTTTAGGCTATTTACAAGTGGACGAATTACCGTTAAAGTATTCCCATAAACAAAACAAGTTCGGATTGTTACTGCAAGGCAGGCAAGACTGAATCGCCCTTTATCCGCTATCAGTGGATGTGTTATTATGTATGGGAGCGATTTGGTCGTTTTTTATTTTATGAGAAATTTTTAGAAAGAATCACTAGAATGAAGATTAAAAAGATTTTAAATAATAATGCAGCCTTGGCCACAGACGACAAGGGGAACGAAATAGTTTATACAGGTTGCGGTCTTTGTTTCCAGAAGAAAAATGGAGATGAGATAGACGAAAGCAAAATTGAAAAGACTTTTGTCATGGACAAACCAAGCGAGCAGTTTAAGCAGCTGGTTTCGGAAATGCCCTATGAACAGATTCAGGTGGCAGATGAGATTATCAAATATGCAGAGTCAGTTATTAATAAACGTCTTTGCAACAACATCTACATCACCCTGACAGATCATTTGGGATACGCTATAGAGCGAGCAAAGACTGGTACGTATTTACGAAATAAGCTTCTTTGGGAAATTAAGAATTTCTACAAGGTGGAATTTGAAATTGGATGTCACGCACTTGAGATTATTCAGAAAGAGCTTGGCGTTGAGCTGCCAGAAGACGAAGCTGGTTTCTTCGCACTTCATATCGTAAATGCGGAATTAGATGGTAACATGCATCATACTCTTGAAACATCAGAGATGATTAATGATATAGTCAGCATTGTTAAGTTTACTTTCAATTCAGAGTTAAATGAAAACACTTTGTCTTATGAAAGATTCATTACCCATTTGAAATACTTTTTACAGAGGGCTGAAAAGCACGAGTATTATCCGGTTGATAATGGGGATTTGTTTGGGATGGTTAAGAAAAAGTTTCCTGATGCTCTTAAATGTGCAAATCGCATTAAAAGCTACATGGAATCAAAGTATCCAAACGAGGAAATTACAGATGAGGAAATGCTCTACCTGGTAGTACATATTTCTCGAATCACAGAAAGAAAAGAATTAGTTGTAGGATAGTTACGGCGATAGAGTCGGCTAAACCTGTACATCAAATATAGAGTCGAATTATGTCTCTATGATTGTGTACAGGTTTTTTTATTTTCATTTTCACAATAAGAATTTTGCAGGTCAGTGCGCAGGGCCTGAAAAAGATAAATTTTAAGTAAAAATTATAGGGATTAAAAAAGGAGAGGAATAATAAAATGGCAAGCAAATATGATGGCTTAGCTCGAATCATCATCCAGAATGTTGGTGGCAAGAGCAACATTAAAAGTATTACACACTGTATCACACGTCTTCGCTTCAAACTTAAGGATGAAAGCAAGGCTAATACAGATATATTAAAGAACACAGACGGAATCGTTACTGTTATCCAGTCTGGTGGACAGTATCAGGTAGTAATTGGTAACCATGTACCGGATGTATATGATGTAGTTTGTGAGCATGCAGGCATCTCTGGAGCAGCTCCAGTATCAGATGATGATGGCCCAAAGGAAAAGATGAGCCCAGGTGCAGCTCTTATTGATATTATTTCTGGTGTATTCCAGCCACTTCTTTCAGTATTATGTGCAGCTGGTATCATCAAAGGTTTACTTGCAGTTTGGTCATTTGTAGCTAGCAGCTCATTTGGAATTGATGTAACAACAAGTGGTGCTTATGAGATTTGGAACGCAGTTGGTGATGGATTCTTCTATTTCCTTCCAATCATCTTAGGTTACACTTCAGCTAAGAAATTTAAATGTAACGAATTCATTGGTATGGCAATTGGTGTAGGTCTTACTTATCCAAACATGGTTGCTCTTAAGAGTGCCGAGGTTCTTGGAACAGTATTTGCTGGTACATCTTTTGCTATGGATTATATGACAGACTTCTTCGGAATTCCTGTAATCATGCCAGCATCTGGTTACACACAGTCAGTAGTTCCAGTTGTTTTAGCAGTTTACATAGCAGCTAAGCTTGAGAAGTTCTTCAAGAAGCGCATTCCAGATGTAATCAAGACATTCATCGTACCACTTTGCGTACTCGGAATTATGATGCCACTTACATACCTTGTAATTGGTCCAGTTGCTACAGTAGTATGTAACGTTCTTACACTTGTATTTGGCGGTTTATACAACATCCCAGTTGTTGGTGCAATCATCGCAGGTGCTCTTATTGGTGCTATGTGGCAGGTACTTGTAATCTTCGGATTACATTGGGGTCTTGTTCCACTTGCAATGATCAACTATGGAACACTTGGATATGACTTTATCCTTTCTCCATACTTCTGTGTATCTTTTGCACAGTCAGCAGTTGTACTTGCTATGATTCTTAAGACAAAGGATAAGAAGCTTAAGGATATTGCAATCCCAGCATTTATCTCTGGTTTATTCGGTGTAACAGAGCCATGTATCTATGGTATTACACTTCCAAAGAAGACACCATTTGTTATCTCATGTATCGGTGGTGCAGCAGGTGGTATTATCACAGCAATTGCAGGCGTTAAGTCATACACAA
Organism: Pseudobutyrivibrio sp. YE44; assembly: GCF_900104335.1. GTDB lineage: Bacteria > Bacillota > Clostridia > Lachnospirales > Lachnospiraceae > Pseudobutyrivibrio. The sequence goes on along the minus strand of NZ_FMXT01000002.1, from coordinate 331,179 downwards.
TGGGTGGTCTTGGTTTATTCGGACTTCCATGCTATATTGATCCAAACACAAACAGCCTTTACAGTATGATTTGGGTAATCATCTCAATTCTTGTTGCAGTAGCAGTAGCATTCGTTCTTACTATGGTTACATACAAGGACGAGGCTCCAGCAGCAAAGAAGACAATTTCTTCAGATGCTTCAGCAAACGGTGAAGTACTTGTTGCTCCTATCAAGGGTGAAATTAAGGCTTTAACAGCAGTAGAGGATAAGGTATTCTCATCAGAGGCAATGGGCAAGGGTGTTGCTATCGTTCCTGAAGAAGGAAAGGTATACGCTCCAGCAGATGGAACAATTTCAGCATTCTTTAACACAGGTCACGCTATCGGCATTACAACAGCTAATGGCGCAGAGGTTATCATCCACGTTGGTATGGATACAGTTCAGCTTGAGGGTAAGGGATTTACTCCAAAGGTTAAGCAGGGTGATACAGTCAAGAGAGGCGACTTACTTCTTGAATTCGATATTGATTTCATCAAGGGTTCAGGCTACTCAGTAGAAACACCTGTTGTAATTACAAACTCAGACAAGTACATTGATATCATTCCTACAGACGCAAAGAAAGTCGTAAACGGAAACGATTTAATCACATTACTTTAATTTTGGGGCGGGGCTCAAATGGCCCCACCAGAATAACAATACAGATATACGCAATGAAAGAGAGGCAATAATAATGGGAACATTTAGAAAAGATTTCTTATGGGGCGGCGCAGTTGCTGCTAATCAGTTTGAGGGTGCATGGAATGTGGATGGTAAGGGTCCATCAGTTTCAGATATGTGTACAAATGGTAGTCATACAACTCCAAAGAGAATTACAACTACTATAGAAGAGGGCACTCTTTATCCTTCTCATGAAGCAATTGATTTCTATCATCACTATGAGGAAGATATCAAGCTTTTTGCTGAGATGGGATTCAAGGTGTTCAGAACATCTATCAACTGGACAAGAATCTTCCCTACAGGAATGGAGTCTGAGCCAAACGAGGCTGGTCTTGCTTTCTATGACAAGGTGTTTGATTGCTGTAAGAAGTATGACATCGAACCACTTGTTACAATCTCTCATTATGAGTTGCCTTATGCCCTTGTTGAAAAGTATAACGGCTGGGAGGGACGCGAGCTTATTGAATATTTCATGAATTATTGCAAGGCAATTTTTGCAAGATATCAGGGAAAAGTTAAGTATTGGCTCACCTTCAACGAAATTAATGCCGGTACAATGCCACTTGGTGCAGTTCTTTCAACTGGTACTGTTAAGGGATATTCTGGTCCTATAAACCAGGTTCCTGACAAGCCACAGGAGAGATTCCAGGCACTTCATCATCAGTTTGTTGCATCAGCACTTGCTGTAAAGTATGCACATGACAATTATCCAGAGTACAAGCTTGGTAACATGATTTGTTTTGTAACATCTTATCCAGCTACATGCAATCCTGCAGATATTATTGCAAATCAGGAGCATATGCGTGAGGTTAACTGGTACTGTTCAGATGTTCAGGTTCGTGGTGAATACCCTGCATATTCAAAGAGTATCTGGGATAGACTTGGGGTTACCATCAAGATGGAGCCCGGGGATGAGGAAATTCTTAAGCAGGGTACTGTTGATTTCTATACCTTCAGCTATTACATGTCAAATGTAATCAGTGGTGATCCTAATGCTGACCTTGGTGAAGGCAACCTTATTGCAGGTGGAAAGAATCCATATCTTGAGTCTTCAGATTGGGGATGGCAAATTGATCCTCAGGGACTTAGATATGTTCTTAATGAGATTTATGATAGATATCGTATTCCACTTATGGTTGTTGAAAATGGTCTTGGTGCAAAGGATGAGATCGAGGCTGATGGTTCAATTAATGATGATTACAGAATCGATTATCTCAGAAAGCATATTGCAGAGATGAGAGAGGCTGTTAAAGATGGTGTTGATCTTATGGGTTACACACCATGGGGATGTATTGATTTGGTTAGCGCTTCCACTGGTGAGATGGCAAAACGTTATGGTTTCATTTATGTAGAAAAGTATGATGATGGAACTGGTACACTTGCACGTCGCAAGAAGAAGTCTTTCGACTGGTACAAGCAGGTAATCGCTACCAACGGAGAAGAGTTATAAAATTTGGTTAGTATTTAGCTTTCCTATAAAAGTCACGGAAATAATGGAGTTTCTTACGTAAGTAAGAGGCTCCATTTTTTATGTTCCTGTAAGCTAGGTTTGCATCAAGCCGAGGGTCCAGAAAAAATATGTACAAAGTAAAGAGGACGCCGGCGGGGCGTCCTCTTCAAAAGGGAGAATAATGTTATGAAAAAAATGGTTCATCGCTTCTGTCTTGCGATGTAATTATAATACAAAGTTAGTTTGAACGAATAATGGAAAATCTGTGAATAAAAAAGTAAAAGAAAAAGATTATTTGTGAATTGCTTACCACTTGGTTTTCCGGTGTGTTTACATGTTAAATAAAGTAATTTTGCCATGAAAAAAGAGCCCATGCAGTAGGCTCTTTCCACGTATTTTAACCCAAATACATTTCATACTCAAATGCGCAAATCTATGGATGTTCCCGAAGTAGGATAGACCAGGCTTTCAAGAGATGGAGAATTCATATTCATCCCCTCTGTCATTGCCTCGACTTGTCCCTCCATGACATCTAAGCTCTTGCCAAGCATGGCAGTCCCCACTGCACTAAGCAATTGACTTTGACTTAAATTCATGGAAAGCTGAGCAATATCCATAGGCGCCTCCCCTAAAAAAGACTATGCTTTTTTCTTAACTCCTGTAAATTATACCATTTGTTTGTTCACAAATGGTGCCAAATTGTGTGTAAAATGTGAATAAACTGTGAACTCTGCAAATATTTTGAGTATTATGTATATGTGAATTATTTAACATCTTTTTCATGGACAGATTTCACAGAAAGAATAGAAAAACACAATGAAAATAAGTATAATAAAAACAAATATGATTTGATGGAGAGACTATGGCCATACTTAATATAAACTTCAGTGATCCACTGATGAAAGCGCTTAAAGCCGTCAATTCAATAGCTGGAAAATCTCTTACGGAGGAGGATTTGAAAAAGCAGCGAGCCGCCATGGAATTGGCAGGTAAGCTTGCGGCTCCTACCTCTGGTGTTAGTATGGAAGATTTTCTTGTAGGTGACCTTAAGTGTGAACGAATCAAACCAGAGTTGGCTCATAATCCTCAGTATGTTATTTTATACGCCCATGGTGGAGGGTACACCTGTGGTGGTTTAGCTTACGCTAGAATTATTGCTTCAAAGCTTGCTGTGTCCACAGGTTTTACAGTGGTATCCTTTGAATATAGGCTTGCTCCAGAACACAAATATCCTGCAGCCTTAGAAGATGGTACAGCTGTATGGAACTATCTTCTTAACAATGGCTATGATAATAATCATATTATTATGGCTGGAGATTCTGCAGGAGGCAATTTGGTGGTGTGTTTGACACAGCAGGTCCTTCTAGAAGGGAAAAATCCTCCTAGAATGTTGCTTTTGTTCAGTCCATGGACTGACATGACTGCCACTTCAAAATCCTACCAGCAGTATGATGGAAAGGATCCAATTCTTACAAAGAATTATGTGGAGTCGGTTCGTGATGTTGTTATTGGAACAGATGTAGAGCCGGCTGATCCAATATATAGTCCAATAAATGGAGACTTTCAGCATTTCCCACCAGCTCTTGTTCAGGTGGGCAAAACTGAAATTCTTTATGAAGATAGCGCAGCCCTTGTGAAAAAGATTAACAAGGCAGGTGGCAAAGCAAAACTTGATGTGGAGAAGGATGGTTGGCACGTGTACCAACAGATGCCGCTACCTGTAGCCGGCCGCGCCATGAAGCGTGTTGCCGACTTCGTATCCCACGAAATTTACTGTACTTAAAGGAGGCTTGTAGCCGTAACTAGCGGACTAAGGATATTAGATGAGTAGAGAGAATTGGTATAAAGTTGATAATGTAGCGAAGGTATTCTTAGCTACAGCAGCAAAAAGAGACACTAGAACCCTCAGGGTCAGCTGCACCCTTTGGGAAGATATAGATCCAGAGCTTCTGAATGAGGCTCTGCTTTCAGCACTCCAGGAAAGACCTCAGTTCCAAGTGAGAATTCGTCGCGGGATTTTTTGGCATTACATGGAAGATACAGATTTGGTTCCAGTGGTTGAGGAGGAGCATGGTAGAGTATGTCCAAGGCTTTATGTGCCAGGTCATATGATGCTTCACTATAAGGTTACCTATCATCGCAACCGAATTAATCTTGATTTGTTCCATGCAATATCAGATGGAACAGGTGCTTTGGAGTTTTTGAACATACTTGTGGTGGATTATTTAAAGCTTAAATATCCAGACAAGCTTGGAGATGTGGCGGTGCATTCAGGTGCGTCTGTTGACGAATTAAATCAAGATAGTTACAAGCAGTTTTTTGGAAACATATCTTTAAAGGCTTCCACTCTTAAAAGAGCATACCAGCCTAGTGGTTTAAAACTTCCATATGATCAGCTTCAGTTTTTTGAGCTACAGGTGCCTACAGCAGATATCCTGCCAAAGGCTAAGGAAGTGGGCGTCGGCCTTACCAGCTACATCGGAGCGAGACTTATGATGGCTATAAAGGATGACATGCCTCCTAGAAAGAAAAAACTTCCGATAAATGTTTCTATGCCTGTTAATTTGAGAAACTACTATCCAAGTAGAACTTCTCGAAATTTCTTCAACAACGTTAATGTATCCCATGTGTTTACAGAGGATATTTCCTTCGAGGATTTGGCAAAGGAATTTGATGAGAAGCTGAAGGAAAATCTTGCAGAAGAAAACATTAAAAAGCAGATGGACAACTTTGAAACCATGGAATATTTTATTCCAATACGTGCAGTTCCACTGTTTATAAAGCAGATGGTTGTACGTTATGGTTCAAAGGTTACAGATAAGAAGGTATCGGTGGTTCTTTCCAACCTGGGAGTACAAAGACCGCCAGAAGAGCTGGTGCCTATGATTAGTAATTACAGTGGCTTCTGCAGCTCTGCAAATTTATTTATGGTTATGAGTAGTTACAACGGGGTTCTTACATTAGGCGTCACTTCACCATATTCAAACACCAGAGTTATTAAAAGCTTTGTGCGTGGGCTCACTGAAGATGGCATGAAGGTTAGAGCATATGCTACGGAGGTGATTCGATAATGAAGAATTGTCCATATTGTAAAATAGAAGTTGGTGGGGATTTAAAAAAGTGTCCTTTGTGCCAAAGCCGACTGATGGGTGAGCCAGAGGAACAGTATTTCCCTACTCAGACAATACTTAAGTTTCAATCGTTGTTTTATAAGCTGCAGCTTTTTATAGCGTGGATAATAATCATTGCATCCTTGGGATTAGATTATTTATTCAACCTTACACTTAAGCCTTATGGTGATTTTCACTGGAGCTTGTTGGTGCTTATGTGGATATTAGCCTTTGAGTTTGCTGTTAAAAGAGTGTTTAAAAAGGGAATGGATGCAGCCAGAGTTTTATCAATTAACGTTGTAATTGTAATGATAATGTTGTGCATCACGGCTTATTATTTCGGATTTTTAAAGATTGCTATTTATTGGGTAATGCCAAACGTTGTTATGGCTACCATGATTGCAAACTTTGTTTTTTCAATGATTGATAAAAGTGGAAATGCTATGGCATATCTTTTGACAAACGTGCTTATTGGAATTTTGCCATACATTGCATTCTACATTTTAAAGAAAAACTGTCCTGTTGAATGGATAGTGTGTCTGCTTGTTAGTTTTATGCTCTTTGTAGGAGCAATTATTTTTAGAGGTCGAGAGGTAGTATACGAGATTCAAAGAAGATTAAGTGTTTAATGTATTTTGTTCTTTAATATTAGCTAGATAATGGGGGCATTTGGCGGATGATATCTAAGGAAACAACATTTGACAAGAGTAAGTATTTAATTGAAAACTTTGACCGAGCTTTGGAGGAGGGGTGGATTGAGGTTTATTACCAGCCTATCATAAGATCTTCTAATGGAAGGGTTTGTGATGAGGAAGCTTTGGTTCGATGGGATGATCCAATTATGGGCTGTTTAAATCCTATGGAGTTTATCCCTGTTTTAGAGGCTGTGAACTTGGTGCATAAACTTGATTTGTATGTTTTAGAACAAGTTCTTGATAAGTTGCAGGCTCAAACTGAAGGTGGTCTTTATGTTGTTCCTAATGCTATTAATCTTTCTCAAATAGATTTCTATGCCTGCGATATAGTTGACGAAGTTTATAAACGCGTTCAGGCTAGTAATATTGCGCCTGAAATGATTGCAATTGGGATAGCGGAAAGTGCTATCGGCAGAAATAATGAATATGTTATTGGTCAGCTCAAGGAGTTTGCTCGATTAGGTTTTAAGATATGGATGGATGACTATGGTTGCGGAGATTCAGCTCCACTTCTTATGCAAGCTATGGATTTTGACCTTGTTAAGATTAATATTGGAATTATTAATCGGCTCAATGAGGATTCCATAAAAGTCGTTGTTACTGAAATGGTAAGGATGGCCATGGCAATAGGCGTTGACACTGTCGCTGAGGGTGTTGAAGATGAGGCGCAGGTTCGATTCCTGAAGGATGTTGGCTGTTCAAAGCTTCAGGGCTTCCATTATTGTAAGCCAGTTACCAGAGAGCAGATTTTTGCCAGATATAGAGAGGGTAAGGCTATAGGTTTTGAGAATCCTAAGGAAACAGATTATTACTCTACTGTTGGCAAAATCAGTCTTTATGACTTGTCCTTTGCTAGAGCTACTGATGATAGTCTGGATGACTATTTTGACACCTTGCCAATGGCTATAGTTGAGGTAAATAACGAAAAACTTTCCTTTGTTCGTGGTAATAAACAGTTCAGAATATTTTTGGAAGGTAACTTCTTTACGAATGCAGTTTTTGAAACCTATTATTTTGAAGGACATGAACGTTCAGTAGGTTATTATGCGCTAAATTCTGTTCGACATTGTGCTATGGAAGGTGGTAGAAAAATCGTTGAAGACCGTACCAAGGACGGAAAAATGGTACAGCTCTTCATTCAAAAGATTGCTCAAAATCCAGAAACTGGTATGAATGCTGTAGCGATAGTTATACTTTCAGTTACAGAACAACAGCCTGCAAATGATACACTTACTTACAACTATATTGCTAGAGCTCTTTCAGAGGATTATATTACTCTGTTTTTTGTAGATTTGGATACTGATGAATATGTTCAATACAGTCCAGATGGTTCTAATAGGGATGTGACCGTTGAAAGAAAAGGAACAGATTTCTTCGATATATCAAAAAATGATGCTCAAAAAATGCTTTATAGGGATGACCTGGAATTATTCAATGCATCTTTTAGTAAAGAGGCCGTTATCCAGCAGATTAAAGAATGTGGCACATATTCACTAACCTATAGAATAATAAATGATGAAAAGCCTACTTATGTAATGCTAAAGGCTGTAAAAATCAGAACTGGTGCAAATAAAATCATCATTGGAATCAACAATGTAGATGCACAGATGAAGAACAAAGAAACAATGGAACGAATCAAGGAAGAGCGTATCACTTTCTCTCGTATTTCCGCTCTTTCAGGAGATTTCTTGTGCATATATGCAATTGATCCTAATACAGACAACTATATCAAATATAAGACCAGTCAAGAATTTGAAAAACTTGATTTAGAGGACGCTGGCGAAAATTTCTTTGAGACCGCAAGAAAGAAGAGTAAGGATGCAGTATACGCTGAGGATTTGGAGGCGTATATTAAGAATTTTGACAAGAAGACTATTCTTGAACGGATATCAAATTCAGGTTTGTTTGTATTAAACTATAGATTGATTTTAAACGGAATGCCTAAATATGTATGTATGAAGGCTGCTTTGGTAGAGGAGCTTGATGGACCACGCTTAATTATTGGTCTATTGAATGTGGATAAGCAGGTAAAAAAAGAACTGGAGTATGCAGAGAATCTGCTTGCCGCCGAGGATAGAGCCTCAAGGGATGAGCTTACAGGAGTTAAGAATAAGCATGCCTATGTGGATGCAGAAATTGCTTTGAACGATCTTATTAAAGAAGGCAATCCGCTAGCCTTTGCAATTGTTGTATTTGACCTTAACGGCTTGAAGCACGTCAACGATACAATGGGACATCAGGCTGGTGATGCTTATATTAAAGAAGGCTGTTCTATTATATGTACGGCTTTTGCTCACAGCCCTGTATATCGTATTGGTGGAGATGAGTTTTGTGCCATTGTTCAGGGGAGAGATTACGCTAACATGGATGCTATTATCGACAACATCAACTCCATTAATTCTATTAATGAAAAGAAGGGTAAGGTTACCATTGCAACAGGTTTTTCTATAAATGAAAATGATAGATTTGTTGCGGATGTTTTCCAGCGTGCAGATGCAAATATGTACAAAAATAAAGAAAAGATGAAGAAGCATCATTAAGAGGTATGATAGATTATTATTAGGTTTGACAAAGATTTAACAATAATTTATTATATTATACATGAGAAAAAAATTGGGGAGAACCCAAAAGAGGAGGATTACGATGAGCGAATTCAACAATTTAAAGCTTGAGGTTGCTGATGAGATTGCCGTTCTTACAATTTCACGTCCAGCAGCACTTAATGCACTTAACAGCGAGACTCTTGATGAGTTAAACGTTGCACTTACAGAGATCGAGGCTAGAGATGATGTAAAGGTACTTATTCTTACAGGTGGTCCTGATAAGAAGGATAACGCATTCAAGTCATTTGTTGCTGGTGCTGATATTTCAGAGATGGTTAACTTTACAGCAGCAGAGGCACGTGCATTTGGTATGAGAGCTTCAGTTCCATTCTTCAAGCTCATGAACATGAGACAGGTTACAATCTGTGCAGTTAACGGATTTGCTCTTGGTGGTGGATGTGAGATTTCTATGGCTTGTGATATCCGCATCGCTTCTGAGAATGCAACATTTGGTCAGCCAGAGTGTGGTCTTGGTATCATCCCAGGTTTCGGTGGTACACAGAGACTTGCTCGTCTTGTTGGTATGGGACGCGCTAAGGAGCTTATCTTCACATGCGATTCTATCGATGCTAACGAGGCATACAGAATTGGCCTTGTAAACAAGGTAGTTCCAGCTGAGGAGCTTATGGACACAGCTAAGGCTATGGCTAAGAAGATTGCTTCAAAGGGAAGCTATGCAGTATCTATCGCAAAGGCTGCTATCAACAACGGTTACGATATGGATATCAAGAACGCTGTTGAGATGGAGGCTAACCTCTTCGGAATCACATGCTCTACACACGATAAGGCAGAGGGCATGGGCGCATTCCTTGAGAGACGTGCTGCAAACCTTACAGATTTCTAAAAAGCTTTTATGCCTCCCCGTGAGGGGAGGCTTTTTTTATATAATTTAGGAGAATAATGAAAAAATGTTTTGTGAAAATTGCGGAAAGGAATTAAAGCCGGGGGATATGTTCTGCGAAAACTGCGGAGCAAAAGTACCTGCCACTTCAATTCCAACTGAACCAAAAGCTGCGGAGACACAACCTGCAGCACCACAGCAGGCTGCTTCAATGCCTGTAAATCAGACAACAGCAACTGTCAAACCTGCTAAAAAAGGGTTCCCAGTTGCTCTTGTAATTATAATAGTAATTGCTGTTATAGCTCTTATTTCAGCCTGTGTTATTGGCTTTAAATTAGTAGGAAAGTTCTTCGGAGCCCACAAGGATGACATCGGTATTGAAACTGTTCAGCAGGAAAAGGATGACAAGTCTTCTGAAGGCCATTCAGGTAAAGTGAAAATCCCTGAGGGAGAGTTCCATCCAGAATACTATGAAGATCTTGAAAGATATGATTTCATGGACACTCAGAGTGAATGGCCTGGTGGTGATGATTTCATAATTTTTGAAGGAAGCAAATTCGCTGCATATTGCCGTGAGGATACTATGGAATTAGAGGGGAAATCCTTTGAGGAAAATCCTCTTAGCGATAAGGAATTCGAGTATTTTCAGACCTATGAAAACCAAAATAATGCAATTATCTGTGACGGTAAATGCTATATCTTTAATCAGTTTTCAGAGGGCTTCCACCAGCTGGATGATAAAGCATGTTGCCCAACAGCCATTGATGAATACAATACAATCTATGTAATTGCATCAGAAGAGGATCCTAATGTTGGCACACTTTATTGTGAAGACTCCCTTCGGGATAAGGTTACAGAAATTGCAACTAACGTTGTAGCATCATCTATAGGTTTTACCTTTGATGGAGGATGTGGAAAAGAAGTTCATTTCTATTATCAGAAAAATGTAGATGGTAAACTTGCTCTATGCGAATCTACGGTGCCAGAAGATGCTTACCGTACTGGTAATGATTATACTGCCGAGGAGCATGTATTAGTGGAGGGAAACTGTGTACCACTTGCCGATGGTATAATTGATGATGGTCTCTTTTATCTTGACAAGGATACCCAAACAATAAAATTCCAGAATAAGGACGAGGTAAAGTCAATCTATCAGGGTGATTACGATGAGTACTATACATTTGGTAGAAATAAAATACTTATTGTTAGTGGTGATGAATTATATTATTTTGCAGACAGTTACAATATAGATGAAGCTACCCTTGTATTAGATACTGGACTTGATAGCATTTCACACAAAGGATGTATTACTAAGCGAGGATTTGCAGATGGTTATCAATCCTATGATGATATACAATCTGTTGTTATTAATGATAAAAAGGGCAACCAATATTTCATCATTGTAAGTGGAACATACGTTGAAGCTGTAGAGCTTACCCATAAAACAACAGAGCCAGGCACTGATTATTTTTCTAGCTGCAGACTATTGTACATTGAAAATGGCGTGCTTCTAATGGATAAAATCAACTTGACTAATGTAGAGACATATGTTGTATATGATGCAAATCGAGTAGTTGATTACTGCGTAAGTGCTGACGGACGTGATTTATTTATATATACAGGAGATGCTAGTCTCTATTACTACAATAGAGACAAAGAAGAATACATACTTATCGACACTGATGTTGAATACAACGAGGAGTATGGCGCAAACATTGCTTGTGATCCTTTCGTAAACTATATGCTTTACGGAAAGGACGGAGAAATGAAGGGTTATTATCCATTGGAGGATGAAAGGGATATAGAAATGCTTGATCTTCCTCATGGTGTGTTCGCAAGAGAGGGTATGCGCAACTACTTCTATTCTGATGGTTCAGATCAAAAGAAATTGGTATATAACAGACATATGTGCTGGTTCTATTAAATCAAATTTATAGTTTAAAGGTCTAGGGATTCCCCTAGGCCTTTTTTAGTAGACAGAATAGCTGTAAATTAGGGACAGTTCTCTTGTAATTGTCTTGAATAAAGGTTAGAATATTTAAGATTAGGTGAAGTATATTTTATAGGAGAAAACATGTACGAAGAATACGGAAATTCTGGATATTATTATCAGGGGCCAGTCTATCAGCAGACAGATGATAGCAATCAGCCAATTAATTATGGTTTGGCAGTAACTGCCTTGGTTTTGGGCCTTCTTTCATTAGTATTTTTTCTTTTTGGTTTAAATATTATTACATCAATTGTTTCTATAGTACTTGGCATTATCTTTCTGACATCAAATGCAGGAAGACCTAACAAGAAGGGACGTGGCTTGGCTATTGTTGGTATTGTCACATCTATCTTATCCATTGTGCTCTTTGCCATTTCTTGGGTGCTCATAATCAGCAATGTAAATAACGTTGTAAACATGTTTGATGAATACATGGATGATCCAAATCTTTATTATCAATATGAGTACAACTATGGCGAAGATTATGAAGATTTGGATGAGCTCTATAATGAGTATGAAAACTTGTTAGAGACAGAACCATCTCTTCAGGAGGATGAAACACTTTAATCTAGGTTAGAAATCTGAAGTCTAACCAGCTTCAGAGTTTTTACAATATAAAATAAGAGAAGGGATATGTGACGAGAAAGCATATCCTCATAGAAAGGAATTACTTTATATGTACAACAAAGTAGACGCAAGTTTAAATTTCGTTGAGCGCGAAAAGCAAGTGCTCAAGTTCTGGGAGGAAAACGATATCTTCCAGAAGTCAATGGATTCTAGAAAAGAGGGAGAGACCTACACATTCTATGATGGCCCTCCAACAGCAAACGGCAAGCCTCACATTGGTCATGTTGAGACTCGTGCCATTAAGGACATGATTCCTAGATACCAGACAATGAAGGGCAAGTTCGTTCCTCGTAAGGCTGGTTGGGATACACATGGTCTTCCAGTAGAGCTTGAGGTTGAAAAGCTTCTTGGTCTTAATGGAAAAGAACAGATTGAAGAATACGGTATGGAGCCTTTCATTAAGCAATGTAAGGAATCCGTATGGAAATACAAGGGAATGTGGGAGGACTTCTCTGGCACAGTTGGTTTCTGGGCAGACATGGACAATCCTTACATTACCTACGATGACAATTTCATCGAGTCTGAGTGGTGGGCACTTAAGACAATCTGGGATAAGAAGCTTCTTTACAAGGGCTTTAAAATCGTTCCATATTGTCCTCGTTGTGGTACTCCACTTTCAGCACAGGAGGTTGCTCAGGGCTACAAGACAGTTAAGGAGCGCTCAGCAATCGCTCGTTTCAAAATCAAGGGAGAGGATGCTTACTTCCTTGCTTGGACAACTACACCATGGACACTTCCATCAAACCTTGCACTTTGCGTAAACCCTGTTGAGACATATATCAGAGTTAAGGCAGCTGATGGCTACACATACATCCTTGCAGAGGCACTTGCTGACAAGGTACTTGGCAAGCTTGCTGAGGAAGAGGGTGCTAAGGCTTACGAAGTTCTTGAGACTTACAAGGGTACAGACCTTGAGTACAAGGAATATGAGCCACTTTTCGAGTGCGCAGGCGTTGCAGCAGAAAAGCAGCACAAGAAGGCACACTTCGTAGTATGTGATGACTACGTAACAATGTCAGATGGTACTGGTATCGTACATATCGCTCCTGCATTTGGTGAGGACGATGCAAAGGTTGGACGTAAATATGACCTTCCATTCGTTCAGTTCGTAGATGGCAAGGGTGAGCTTACAGAAGAGACACCTTATGCTGGTCAGTTCGTTAAGGATGCTGATCCAAACGTACTTAAGGATTTGGATGCTAAGGGACAGCTCTTCGAAGCACCTAAGTTTGAGCATGAGTATCCACACTGCTGGAGATGCGATACTCCACTTATCTACTACGCTAGAGAATCATGGTTCATCAAGATGACAGAGGTTAAGGATGACCTGATTAAAAATAACAACACTGTAAACTGGATTCCTGATTCTATCGGTAAGGGACGTTTCGGAGATTGGCTTGAGAACGTTCAGGATTGGGGTATCTCACGTAACAGATATTGGGGAACTCCACTTAACATTTGGGAGTGCCCAGACTGTGGCAAGCAGATTTCAATCGGAAGCCGCAAGGAGCTTGCAGAGCTTTCAGGCCGCGCTGATGCAGAATCTATCGAGCTTCACCGTCCATATATCGACGAGGTTACATGTACATGTCCTGAGTGTAATGGCACAATGAAGCGTGTACCTGAGGTTATTGACTGCTGGTTCGATTCAGGTGCAATGCCATTCGCTCAGCATCACTATCCATTCGAGAATAAGGAAGTCTTTGAGCAGCAGTTCCCTGCTAAGTTCATTTCAGAGGCTGTTGACCAGACTCGTGGTTGGTTCTACTCACTTATGGCAGAGTCAACACTTCTCTTCAACAAGGCTCCTTATGAGAACGTTATCGTACTTGGTCACGTTCAGGATGAGAACGGTCAGAAGATGTCTAAGTCTAAGGGTAACGCTGTAGATCCATTCGACGCACTTGAGAAGATGGGCGCAGATGCTATCAGATGGTACTTCTACACATCTTCAGCACCATGGATTCCAAAGAGATTTGGTGAGAATGCAGTTATGGAAGGCCAGAGAAAGTTCCTTGGAACACTTTGGAATACATACGCTTTCTATATCTTATATGCAAATATTGATGAGTTTGATTCTACAAAGTACGAGCTTGACTTTAGCAAGCTTGCAGTTATGGACAAGTGGATTCTTTCTCGTCTTAATTCAGCAATCAAGGCAGTTGATGAGAACCTTGGTTCATACAAGATCCCAGAGGCAGCACGTGCTCTTGATGAGTTCGTAGATGACATGTCAAACTGGTATGTTCGTCGTTGCCGTGACAGATTCTGGGCAAAGGGAATGGAGCAGGACAAGATTAATGCTTACATGACTCTTTATACATGCCTTAAGGATATCGCTCTTGCAGCAGCACCAATGATTCCATTCATGACAGAGGAAATCTACCAGAACATGGTTCGCTCAGTAGATAAGACAGCACCAGAGTCTATCCATCTTTGCGACTTCCCAGTTGTAAATGAGCAGTTCATTGACAAGAAGCTTGAGGAAGACATGGATGAGCTTCTCAAGATTGTTGTTCACGGACGTGCATGCCGTAACACAGCAAACATCAAGAACCGTCAGCCAATCGGACAGATGTACATCAAGGCTGAGCATGAGCTTGATGAGATGTATGTTTCAATCATCGAGGATGAGCTTAACGTTAAGAAGGCTACCTTTACAGATGATGTTTCATCATTCACATCATACTCATTTAAGCCACAGCTTCGTACTGTAGGTCCTAAGTATGGCAAGTTCCTCGGTGGAATTCAAAAGGCACTTTCATCTCTTGATGGCAATGCAGCTTACGCAGAACTTAAGGCAAATGGGGTATTAAAATTGCCTGAGGTTGACGCATCTATCGAGCTTGCAGAGGAAGACTTACTTATCTCTATGGCTCAGACAGAGGGCTTCGTAGCAGATGGAGACAACTACGTAACAGTAGTTCTCGATACAAATCTTTCAGAAGAGCTTCTTGAGGAAGGCTTCGTACGTGAAATCGTATCTAAGATTCAGACAATGCGTAAGGAAGCAGACTTCGAAGTTATGGATCGCATCGTCGTAGCTTACTCAGGAACTGAGAAAGCCAACGGAATCTTCGCTAAGAACCGCGATGCAATCGCAGGCGAGGTTCTTGCTGATGAAATCCTCGAGGGCACTTCTGGTGACCACGTAAAAGAGTGGAACATCAACGGCGAGAAAGTAACGTTATCGGTAACACGTAAGTAATAGCTCGGCCGTTACGTTAACCGTAACACGTAGGTAATATCTCGCTAGTCACGGCTAACCGTAATGCGTAGGTATTATCTCGGCCGTTACGTGTACAATCCTGAGATATTAGTTTTTGCAATCGCTTTCGCTATATTCTGCAAAAACTAACACTCAGAGGTTGTCCACTACGGCCTATCTAAACAGATTAACAATAGCTGGTAGGTAACAAGCTCTTAGGTCTCTCAAGTGAAGCATTCTACGCTGAACGGAGAGACACTAAGGCTTGTGAACGTAACCAGCGAGTGAACGAGACGGAGGGGGACGAGATATGAAGAGGCAGATGCCAAGCACTAAAGAAATTGAGCGTGAAATTAAGGACCGTGTGAAGAGCATGTTCCGAAAGGAATTTGAGGAAGCCACAGAGGAGGAGATTTATCGAGCTTGCTCCGAAGTTGTTAATGACGTGGTTATTGACAACTGGCTTACAACTCAAAAGGAGTTTACGAAGCAGGATCCAAAGTGCGTTTACTATATGTCCATGGAGTTTTTGATTGGACGTATGTTAGGCAACAACATGATCAACATGCGTGGTTACACTGAGGTCATGGATGCGCTTGCTGATCTTGATGTAGATATTAATCTCATCGAGGATCAGGAGCCTGACCCAGCCCTTGGTAATGGTGGTTTGGGACGATTGGCGGCTTGCTTCTTGGATTCTTTGGCAACCCTGCAATATCCAGCTTATGGATGTGGCATTCGTTATCACTATGGTATGTTCAAGCAAAAGATTAACGACGGCTTCCAGGAAGAGGTTCCTGATGATTGGCTTCAGACTCGTTATCCTTTCGAGCTTGAGCGTTCAGAGTATGAATTTGAAGTAAAGTTTGGAGGCTGGGTTCGTTATGAGAATCAGCCAGATGGCTCTACTAAATATATTCACGAGGGCTACAATTCTGTAATTGCTACACCATACGATATGCCAATTACAGGCTTCGATAATGGTATGGTTAACACCCTTATGATTTGGGATGCTAAGCCAAAGGAAGTCTTTAGACTTGCGTCCTTTGAGCGTGGTGACTATGACAAGGCAGTTGAGGATATGAACCTGGCTCGTAACCTTACAGAGGTTCTTTATCCTAATGATAATCATGTTCAAGGTAAGGAATTGCGTTTAAAGCAGCAGTACTTCTTTGTATCCGCTTCATTACAGCGTGCTATTGCAAAGTATCTGCGCTATCACAGTGATATTATGCGTTTGCCTGAAAAGGTTGTATTCCAGATGAACGATACGCACCCAACTCTTACGGTTGCTGAGCTTATGCGCCTTCTTATGGATGAGCATGGACTTGGTTGGGACGAGGCTTGGGAGGTTACTACTCACTGTGTTGCTTACACCAACCATACAATCATGGCCGAGGCTCTTGAAAAGTGGCCAGAGGAGATTTTCAAAGGTCTTCTTCCACGTGTATACATGATTGTTGAAGAGATTAATCGTCGCTTCTGTGAGGAAATCAAGGCTAAGTTCCCTGGAGATGATGAGAGAGTTCATCGTATGGCAATCCTTGCTGATGGTCAGGTTAAGATGGCTCATATGGCAATCGCAGCCAGCTATAGTGTAAACGGTGTTGCGGCTCTTCATACTGAAATCCTGAAGAACGTTTCCCTTCACGATTTCTACGAGATGTATCCTGAAAAGTTCAACAACAAGACAAATGGTATTACTCAGCGTCGATTCTTGATGCACGGAAATTACAGACTTTCAGACTGGGTAATTTCAAGAATTGGACGTGGATGGATTACAGATCTTTCCCAGATGAAAAAGCTTGAAAGATACCTTGATGATGAAAAGTCATTAAAGGAATTTATGGAAATCAAGCACGAGAATAAAAAGCGTTTGGCTAAATACATTTGGGAGCACAACCACGTAAATGTAGATCCTTCTTCTATCTTTGATGTGCAGGTAAAGCGTTTGCACGAGTACAAGCGTCAGTTACTTAACATCCTTCATGTTATGTATCTGTACAACGAGATAAAAGAGCATCCAGAGAAGGATTTCTATCCAACAACCTTCATCTTTGGTGCAAAGGCTTCTGCTGGATATGAAAATGCAAAGCTTATTATTAAGCTTATAAATAACGTTTCTGCTGTTATCAACAATGACAAGTCAATTGATAACAAGCTGAAGGTTGTCTTTATTGAAGATTACCGTGTTTCTAATGCTGAGTGGATTTTTGCAGCAGCAGATGTATCTGAACAGATTTCTACCGCTTCAAAGGAAGCATCAGGAACAGGTAACATGAAATTTATGCTTAACGGTGCTGTTACCATTGGAACTATGGATGGTGCCAATGTGGAGATGTACCAAGAGCTGGATGGCAAGGATATCTTTATCTTTGGCATGAGTTCTGATGAGGTTATTGCTCATGAGAGAAACAGAGACTACAACCCTGTTGACATCATGAACAGCAATCACCACATTCAGAAGGTGCTTTCTCAGCTGGTTAATGGCTACTATAGCATCGACAACCCAGAGTTGTTTAGACCAATCTACAACTCATTATTAAATACTCAGTGTACAGATAGAGCTGATACATATTTCGTTCTTAAGGACTTTGCTTCTTATTGTGAGACTCATGAAAAGATTCAGGAGGCTTACAAGGATAAGATGAAGTGGGCTAAGATGTCTCTTAACAATGTGGCTCACGTTGGTAAGTTCTCATCAGACAGAACTATTCAGGAATATGTAGATGATATTTGGCACTTAGATAAGCTGGTATTAAGATAGGACACAAGATGAATCAAACAAACACAGATAGACGCAAGCATATTCCATGGATTTTTCTTCCAACAGTTCTAGCGATGGTAATTCAAACTGCTGTTGCTATTATTGTGATGCAGTTAGTAATGGTTAGAGAGTTTTCTATTACCACAAAGTCTGACTATGCTGATTTTATGCTTGATGTAGTTCACAAATACAGTAGTGCAGATTGCATAGCGGTGGTATCACTTATGTATGCTTTGGTTACTGCCATACTTATGCTTGTAATCTTTCGAAACACCTACAGAGATGGCAAGCTGGCAGGCTTGAAGATGCAGGTGAACAACTGGGGAATAATGATACTTGGTATGGTGCTTTTCATTGTTTCTATGCAGTATGTGACTGTATATCTTATGAATGCCTTAGCTTCAGCTTTTCCTGCTTGGTTGGAGGAGTATCAAGCCCTTACAGAAGCAGCAGGACTTGATGCTGAACATATTTCACCAATTATGATTGCTTATGCGGTGTTGCTTGGACCAATCTGTGAGGAGTTTATCTTCAGAGGTGTTACCTTCTTCGCCGCAAGAAAGGTAATGCCAATACATTTTGCAATCCTTGTTCAAGCCATTTTGTTTGGAGCTTTCCATATGAACAAGCTTCAGGGGGTATATGCCTTTGTTCTTGGCCTTGGCTTGGGATATATAATGTATCTATATGACAATCTGATTGTTACCATAGTCATTCATATGGCTTACAACATGATTGGAGTTATGGACTTGCCGGCAGGAGGCGACAATCTAATCACATTTTTCTTGTGCAGCCTTGCATCACTTGTGGTAGCTTACATCTCAATTATTTTATTGAGAAACAGCTCTTCAGTGGTTAAGGATGGCCAGTTTTTTTCCGATATATAATTACACGGATGATTATCATAGAGACCAGGAAGGCCCGCGGGTTTTCCTGGTTTTTTCTATGATGGCTTGAAAAAGGACTTTCTTCCATTATGTTTTATTAGTTTTTCAAAGGAGGAAAGCACATGGTAATTCAAAACTCTGAGGTTTCTATGACCTCGAAATCTAGCATCGCTAGAGAAATGAAGCTGACTGTTCAGTCAGAAACAAAACCAGCTATCAATTTAGAAAACATCCAGGTTCTAGGGGATGGAAGCAAAATTGAAAAAGCAGAAGATGCTGGGGCAGAAGGTGACCAGAAGGAGAACACTATAGGTGAAGAAGGCTTTCTATCTTCCCTAAATTATGCCTTAGGGTCTAATGGAAAGGTAAAGGAGGTTGACACTGAAAATCCGCTCTTAAATGCTGCAGCAAACAGAAAAGTAAGACTTCATACCATGGAATACCTGCTGAAAATGTTTTTTCTAGGTAGGTACATTGATGAGGACAGCCCCCTGGGACAAATGCTTAGGGAAACCTTCGGCTATGGTAGCGAGGATTATAGTGGTGAAGGAGAGACTATAGGAGGACTAGGCTCCAACACTACTTACATGCAAACTGTAAGGTCAGAATACTTTTATCATGAGGAGCAAACAGTGGAGTTTTCATCAACAGGTACTGCCATAACCGCTGATGGCAGGCGACTAAGCTTTAACTACAGCTTTGCTATGTCAGAATCCTTTACCCAAGAGTTTAGTGAAGAATATGAGGGCCTAAAATACATTCATTGTATTGACCCGCTGGTGATTAATCTGGATGATTGTCCAACCTCAATTGCAGATCAGACCTTCCTGTTTGATTTAGATGGAGATGGAGAGCTGGATGATATTCATAATATTGGAAAAGGCTCTGGTTTCCTTGCTCTGGATAAAAACGAAGATGGAGAGATTAACGATGGCATGGAACTCTTTGGAGCTAAAACTGGAGATGGTTTTGGAGAGCTGGCAGAGTATGATTCAGACGGCAATGGATGGATTGATGAGAACGATCCTGTATTTGCAAAGCTCCGAATAATGACAGTTACAGAAAACGGTGAACGTCAGCTCTTTGGCTTGAAGGAATCTGATGTAGGAGCTATTTTCCTGGGACGAATTGATACTGATATGATGAAGCGAGGAGATGATCAAAAGCTCTCAGCGGAAATTCGTAAATCCGGAATCTTCCTTCATGAGAAAGATGGTCATGCAGGAGGGGTTCAACACGTTGATTTCGCCACCTAATTCTAATATAATTAACCTAATGTAATTGGGAGATAATGTTAAAATGAAATTAGGTGGGCATAAAATTAAAATAAAAAGCAGCAGTGCTCTTGTTGTGGCAGCAGGATGCACTGTTGCTTTTATGTTTTTAACTACATGTATTAGCTTTATCTTTTTTAGACAAAGAATGAATGAGGCTAACAATCTACTTCGTGAGGCTAAGTATTCTCAGTACGAATCCTATGTAGTGATGATTTCATCAGATGACGATTCAGATTTCTGGCAGAGAGTCTACAATTCTGCCAACGAATATGGAAAGAGCCACGGCATCTATGTGGATTTGCTCTCAGATAATGTGGACGTAAACTACAGCAAAGAAGAGCTTCTTGAGATGGCAATAGAGTCTGGTTGTGACGCCATTCTCTTGGAGGGGGATGACAATCCTCAGACTATGGAGCTCATTAACTCAGCAGCCTCAAAAGGAATAGCTGTGATTACTTTGGAAAATGATGTAACAGGCAGCAGACGTGTCAGCTTTGTTGGTGTAAACAACTATACTATTGCACAGCTTTACGCAAAATCTCTTATGGACAACATTACAAAGCAAAAGCATGTAATGGTTATTGGGGACAACACCATAAATGAGACTGTTGCGGGAAACTTTGTTAACAATATGCAGGAAGCCTTATCTGGTGAGGATATTGTAAATGCTCCTTTGGAGTTTGACATTAGAATAATTGAGGATAATAATGCTTTCGCAGCAGAAGAATACATTCAGAATTTATTTATGAAGAATGAGCTGGCTCCAGTTGTAATATGTTTGGATGCCACTTCTACAGAGAGCTTCTATCAATCAATGATTGATTACAATAAGGTTGGTCAGGTGCTTTTGTTTGGAAACTACGAGTCTCAGGCTATATACACCGGTATTCAGCAGGGGGTTATAAAGAGCACCGTTACTCTTGATGCAGACAGCATGGGTAAGACTGCAGTAAAAGCCTTTGAGGAATATCGTGACTCAGGCTACGTTTCTGATTATATAAACGTAGAGCCAAGACTAATCAACTCCAAAAACGTAGAAGACTTTTTGAAGAAGGAGAATGACAATGAGTAAAAAAGCTATCAAGTCCCTCTCCCTCCGAAAAAAGATGATTATTATTTTCTGTTTACCAACCATTCTTTTATTTATGGTAAACATGACTCTTTATCTTGGTACCAGCAGAATGCTGGCCAGTCTGAATGAAGTCTACGCCAGCAACAATTCCCTGAATCAGATGAGTCAGTCTTTGGATGAGCTTCACACAGCTACAACTGGATACTTAAGCACCAAAACCAGTGATGCCTTGGAAGCGTACTATATCGCAGAGCAGGATTATAGAGACAATGTAGATTTACTAGAAGATAACACTGATGATAATGATAATCGAGTTCTTGAGCGAAATATAAAAAAGCTTTCTGGAAGCTACGTAATGTATACCAACCAGGCGGTTGAAAGCAAGCGTGGTGGTAACGTTGAAAAATACAAAACCTATTATGACAAGGCCACAAGGCTTTACAATTATATAGAGGCCAACATCACCAGCCTTAACAATCAGCAGTTTGTAAACAACTCAAAATCATATAGCACAATGATGTCAGCCTTGCAGACCATAGAAGAGTTGAACATTTTCACTCTTGTTCTTATTGGTCTTGCAAACCTTTCTTTCGTTGTATTGATTGCTTCCACTATTACAGAACCATTGATTAAGCTTTCTTCAGCTGCCAATAGAGTTTCTAATGGTGATTTCGATGTATCTCTTCCGGCAGTCAAAAACAATGACGAGATTGGTGTTGTGACCATGGCCTTCAACAAGATGGTTGTTTCCTTAAAGGAATACATCAACAAGCTGACGGAGTCCATGGAGATAGAACGAAAGCTGAAGGAAAATGAGCTTATTATGGCAAACCACATTAAGGATGCAGAGCTAAAGTATCTTCAGTCTCAGATTAATCCCCACTTTCTGTTTAATACCCTTAATGCTGGTGCACAGCTGGCTATGATGGAGGGGGCAGACCGAACCAGTGAGTATATGCACAACGTAGCCAACTTCTTTAGATACAATATTAAGAAAAATAAGGATGTTGTTACCCTAAAAGAAGAGATTGAGCTGGTTGATATTTATATCTACATAATCAATGTACGTTTTGCCGGTGAAATTCAGTTTGTAAAGAACGTGGATGAAAGCCTGTTAAATGTACAAATCCCTAGTATGATTCTTCAACCTATAGTTGAAAATAGTATCAACTATGGTGTTCGCAATATAGAATGGGCTAAAAAGATATCTTTATCGGTTTATGAACTGGGAGATTATATCTGTGTCAGCATAAAAGACAATGGAATTGGCATGACCTCCGAGACAATCACAAAGATTTTAGAGGGTAGCTTCGAGGGCAATCCTCAAAAAGCAGATTCCAACGGTGTTGGCCTTGCCAACTGCATAGAACGCTTGAATATTTTCTATGAGAGAGATGATGTACTTGATATGATTTCAGAGGGAATCAATAAGGGCACAGAAACTATTCTTTATTTAACAAAATAGGCTTCTCCTTGAGGTTGCTAGGCTCCAGTGGAGCCTGTTAAGCAACGACCGAGCCGGGAGGCGAGACAAGCTGTCAGCTTTAGCTGACTGATGAGGTGTGTTTATGTACAAAATTATGTTAGCTGATGACGAAGGCATCGTTATCGATTCACTCAAATTTATAATAGAAAAGGAATACGGAAGTCAGTGCGACATTCGTGTAGCCAAAACTGGTCGTCAGGTTATTGAGCTTGCAGAGGAGTTTCAGCCAGACATTGCCTTTATGGATATTCAAATGCCAGGTATCAATGGCATTGAAGCTATGCGTGAAATCCGTCGCACCAATAATCACGTGGTGTTTATTGTAATGACTGCTTATGACAAGTTTGACTACGCCAAGGAGGCAATCTCCCTTGGTGTGTTGGATTATCTTAACAAGCCTGTCAGCAGAGATGCCATCCTTAGTATTCTTAAGAAAGCCATGGGACGTATTGATGGAGAGCGAACCAAGCGAAGTGATGACCTTAGAGTTAGGGAAAAGCTGGAGATAGTTGTTCCTATTATAGAAAATGGTTTGATTCAGGATCTGCTTTTCAAGGAATACTTTAAAGAAGACATTGATAACTACAAGACTCTTCTTGGCATTGATTGCGAATACGGCTATATGGCATGTATGGTCTTTGGTCGAGAGCTTGTTGGTAATTATATGAAGGGGGCTGTTGCAGCCTCTATCCAGGCCCAGAAATCCTACAAAGAAATCCACACCATTACGGATGATTATATTAAGGGAATAATGGGAAATGTTATGTCCAACAAGATTCCTATTCTCATTCCATGTGAAAAGGATACTCTTTCCTATAATGAAAGAAACGACATTGTGGAAAACGCCAGAGCACTGTGCCGCAAGCTGGCAGACCGCTTTGATATGGACTTTAGAGTGGGCTTCGGTTCGGTTAAACCGCTGGAGAGAATGAGCGAATCCTATGAGGAAGCTAATTCGGTGTTGATATCTAATACCAACCACGTGGCTCATGTGGATGATATGCCTGTGGCATGCCAATACGAGTCGAACTATCCTATGGATATGGAAAAGCGTTTGTTTGATGAAATCACACTTGGAAATATTTCAGAATCCATTTCAATTGCCCAGGGCTTTTTTGAATGGATGGAAGAAAACTATGGAACAGACCATGACAGTGTACGCCTTAAGTGTTTGGAATTCGTATTATGGGCAGAGCATCTTGCCTATGAAAAGACTGGTCGTATGTACGAATTCAAAAGCAGGGCAAACTATCTTTCAGAGCTTATGAGCTTCACCGGCCTTGGGGAGGTTAAGGTTTGGTTTATTGAAAAGATAAAGGCTACTGCCTTCTGGGTTTCTAACAAGCATGAAGAACAATCTATGAGTGCTGTTAACAAGGCAAAGCAATATATTGATGAAAACTATATGAAGGAGCTTACTCTTGATGATGTATCTCGAGTGGTTAATATTAGTTCCTATTATTTCTCAAAGGTTTTCAAGGAGGAGACTGGCGAGAACTTCATCGATTATCTTACAAAGCTTAGAATAGAAGCAGCAAAGAAGCTTCTTAAGACTACAAACAAGTCTATGAAAGAAATTTCGGCAGAGGTTGGATATTCTGATCCAAATTACTTCTCACGAAATTTCAAAAAATATACAGGGAAAACGCCTACTGACTATGCTAGGTGCAATTAGCAGGTGGAAAATGAACTGGCAGAATTGCTAGTTGAGGATAGTTCTATAATATAGAAGGATAATCCTAATTGTTTTACTGGGAGGATATATGTAATGAAGGGGTTTATCAAAAAAACACTTATAGGTGTTCTGATGTTGGTGGTGATTCCATCAACGTTAATGGCCTGCGGCGGGGCAGGCGAAGGCAATGCTAGCACAGGAGAATCTGATGAAGATACTCTTGAGATTGGAATGTGCTTTGATTCATTTGTTATTGAGCGTTGGGAAAAAGATAGAGATGTGTTTGTGGCCACTGCCACAGCTATGGGGGCTACTGTCAATGTTCAAAATGCAAACGGAAACATTGAAAAGCAGATTGAGCAGATTCAATATCTCATAGATAAGAAGGTAGATTGCCTTGTTATTATTCCTATTGATGGAGAAAGTTTAAAGGAAGTAATTGGTGAAGCTAAACGAGCAAACATTCCAGTGGTCAGCTATGACCGTCTTATAGGAAATGTTAACACAGATCTTTATATATCCTTTGATAATGAAGAGGTTGGGGAAATGCTTGGAGAGGCTATTGTTAATCAAGGGGCTAAGGATGTCATTATGATATGTGGCCCTCTCACTGATAACAATGTACCTATGGTTACAGAGGGCTTTAACAAGCAGATGAATGATAATGGTATAGAGGTGCTGGATGTTTACAACTGTGAGGGATGGAAAGCAGAGTATGGTAGCGCTTATGTTTACGATCATATGGATTTAGTAAAGCAAGCAGATGCCATCATGTGTGGTAACGATGACATTGCCACCTCAGTTGTAAAAGCCCTTGCTGTTGCACAGCTTGCAGGCCAGATTCCAGTGGTAGGACAGGATGCTGATTTACCAGCTTGTCAGCATATTGTTCAGGGCACTCAGCTAATGACAGTTTACAAGCCTGTAGGCAAGCTGGCTGAGCAGGCAGCTAAGCTTACAGTTGCATTGGCAAAGGGTGAAGACATTTCAATAGATGCAACCATAAACGATGGCACTTATGACATCCCTTATGTAGCCGTAGAGCCAGTTGCCGTCAACAAGGAAAATCTTGATGAAGTCATAATCGATGGCGGCTTCCATACTAAAGAAGATGTGTATCTAAATGCGGAGTAGAAAACTCTTTTAGCAAAATATTGCAATTATTTAATAGGATTAGCACAAAAATGTGCTAGTCCTATTTTTTATGTTAAAATGATTTGGACAAAAATGTGAAGAAAGTGACAACCATTTTTAGACACGTATTTGTTAAAGTATCATCAGAAACGGAAAACCGAAGATGTTTTCCAAAAAGAACCTATTAATTGAAAGGGAGGTTATTTCTAGAATGAAAAAGAAATTATTAAGCGTGCTCTTAACAGGTGCTATGGCAGCTTCAATGTTTGTAGGCTGTGGAACAAGCACAGAGACAACAGACACAGGTGCAGCTGATGCAGGTGCAGCTACAGAGTCATCTGACACAGCAGGTGGTGCAGCTGGCGGCACAAAGGTTGGTGTAGCAATGCCTACTAAGGACCTTCAGAGATGGAACCAGGATGGTGCCAACATGCAGAAGGAGCTTGAGGCAGCTGGATACGAAGTAGATCTTCAGTATGCTTCAAACGATGTACAGACACAGGTTTCTCAGATTGAGAACATGATTAACTCAGGATGTAACGTTCTTGTAGTTGCAGCTATCGAGGGTTCTTCACTTGGTGAGGCTATGGATATGGCAGCTGAGAAGAAAATCCCAGTTATCGCTTATGACCGTCTTATCATGAACTCAGATGCAGTTTCATACTACGCTACATTTGATAACTACAAAGTAGGTCAGGTTCAGGGTCAGTACATCATTGATCAGCTTGATCTTAAGAATACAGATCAGACATACACAATGGAAATCACAGCTGGTGATCCAGGTGATAACAACGCTGGTTTCTTCTACAACGGTGCTATGGATCTTCTTAAGGAATACATCGAAAAAGGAACACTTGTTGTTAAGTCTGGTCAGGTAGAATTCGCAGAAGTAGCTACTCCAGCATGGGCAACAGAGACAGCTCAGTCAAGAATGGAGACAATCCTTTCTTCTAACTACGCTAAGGATGACCTTAACATCTGCCTCTGCTCAAACGACTCTACAGCACTTGGTGTTGAGAACGCACTTGCAGCAAACTACAAGGGTGAATATCCAATCGTAACTGGACAGGACTGTGATATTGAGAATACAAAGAACATGATCGCTGGAAAGCAGTCAATGTCAGTATTCAAGGATACACGTACACTTGCTTCACAGGTTGTTAAGATGGTAGGTCAGATCCTTAAGGGTGAGACAGTTGATGTTAACGATACAGAGACATACGACAATGGTAAGGGTGTTGTTCCTTCATACCTTTGCGAGCCAGTATTCGCTGACAAGGACAACTACAAGGAGCTTCTTATCGATTCTGGATACTACACAGAGGATCAATTGCAGTAGTTTTTCTACTGCTTGGCAGTAAGAAAAACTGCTGCCACGAACCACCTCCACCGAGCGGAGCGAGGTATACAATAGGTGGTTCTTCCCGTTAGAAAGATAAAAACTAAAGGGTAATTTGATAGGGCAGGGGAACCTGCCCTATTTTAAAGGAAAAAAGAGAATAATTTGGAGAGAATAAAGCATTTATTCTTGGTATTTTTAGAGGTTTATATAATAGGGAGGACAAGCAAGTGGGAAAAATATTACTTGAGATGAATAATATCACCAAAGAATTCCCAGGTGTAAAGGCCCTTGATAACGTAAATCTTAAGGTAGAGGAAGGAGAAATCCACGCACTTGTTGGGGAAAACGGTGCTGGTAAATCTACCTTGATGAACGTATTAAGTGGTATTTATCCATATGGTTCTTACACAGGTGATATTGTATACAACGGAGAAGTATGTAAGTTCCAGAAAATCAAGGATTCAGAGGAAAAGGGAATCGTAATTATCCATCAGGAGTTAGCCCTTATTCCTTATATGTCAATCGGAGAGAACATGTTCTTGGGAAATGAGCAGGGTTCTAAAGCGGCTATCGATTGGGATAAAACTTATGCTGAGGCTGACAAGTATTTGAAGATGGTAGGTCTTTCAGAGAGCAGCCGAACATTAATCAAAGATATTGGTGTTGGTAAGCAGCAGCTTGTTGAAATTGCAAAGGCACTTGCTAAACACGCAAAGTTACTTATTCTTGATGAGCCTACATCATCTCTTAATGAGACAGATTCAAGGGCACTTCTTGATTTACTTCTTAAATTCAAGCAGGAAGGAATGACATCAATCATCATTTCTCACAAGCTTAACGAAGTTTCTTACGTAGCAGATAAAATCACTGTTATCCGTGATGGTTCGACAATTGAAACTCTTGATAAGAGAACAGATGAAATTACAGAAGATAGAATTATCAAGGGCATGGTTGGTCGTGAAATGACAGACCGTTTCCCAAAGCGTCATGATGTAAAAATTGGCGAGATTGCTATGGAAGTTAGGGATTGGACAGTTTTCCATCCACAGTTTGCAGATCGTAAGGTTGTTGACGGTGTATCAATGAACGTTCGTAAGGGCGAGGTTGTTGGTATCGCAGGACTTATGGGTGCAGGTCGTACAGAGCTTGCAATGTCAATCTTTGGTAAGTCTTACGGAACAAACATCTCTGGTCAGCTCTTTCTTAACGGACAGGAGGTTCACCTTAAGAACATCAAGGATGCTATCAAGCATAAGATTGCATATGTTACTGAGGATAGAAAGGGTAATGGACTTGTCCTTACAAATCCTATCAAGATTAACACAACACTTTCTAATCTTTCAGATCTTTGTAGTAAGCGTGTAATCGACCAGGATAAGGAATATCAGGTAGCTGAGGATTACAGAGAAAAGCTTAAGACAAAGTGTCCAACAGTTGAGCAGAACGTTGGTAACCTTTCAGGTGGTAACCAGCAGAAGGTTCTTCTTGCTAAGTGGATGTTTGCAAACCCTGATGTACTCATTCTTGATGAGCCAACACGTGGTATCGACGTTGGTGCTAAGTATGAGATTTACTGTATTATCAATGATCTTGTTGCTGCTGGAAAGTCAGTAATCATGATTTCATCAGAGCTTCCAGAGGTTCTTGGTATGTCAGATAGAATTTATGTTATGAACGAGGGCAAGATGGTTGGTGAAATGTCAGGAGCTGAGGCTTCACAGGAAAGCATTATGTCTTGCATCTTGAAGTCATAGAAGGGAGAGGAATCATGGTTTCAAATAACATTGGAAATGCATTAAAGAAATACACCATGGTAATCGCCCTGGTGGTAATCATTGGAATTTTCTACGTTGGTACAGGTGGAACAATTCTTTTGTCTCAGAACGTTAACAACCTTCTTTCACAGAACGCATATGTATTCGTTCTTGGAACTGGTATGTTACTTTGTATCTTAACTGGTGGTAACATCGATCTTTCTGTTGGTTCGGTTATCGCTTTCATCGGTGGTATTGGTGCAGTGCTCTTAAGCAAGGGCTTGAATGTTTGGCTCACTGTAATCATTATGCTTCTTTGCGGTATTGCAGTTGGTGCTTGGCAGGCCTTCTGGGTAGCATATATAAACGTGCCACCATTCATCGTAACACTTGCTGGTATGTACGCTTTTAGAGGACTTGCAAACGTCGTTCTTAACGGTTATGCAGTATCAATTTCAAATACAACATTCCTTAATGTATTTGGTGGTGGTGCTGATTGCTACATTCCAGATTTCTTCCACGGTGAAGATCTTAATATCACATGTATTGTTGCAGGTGTGATTGCAGTAGCAATTTTAGTTATCGTTTCATTTAGAAATAGAATTGCAGCTACACGCAAGGGATATGCTAAAACAGGCGCAGCTCCATTCTATGCAAAGATTGCTGTTATCTCATTAGTAATTCTTTTCCTTGCATACAAGCTTGCAGGATATAAGGGTGTTCCTACATCACTTCTTTGGATTATCCTTATCGTACTTGCTTATCATTATGTTACAACAAAGACAACAATTGGTCGTTACCTCTATGCGGTTGGTGGTAACGAGAAAGCAACACAGCTTTCTGGTATCAATACAAAGAAGGTTTACTTCTTCGCATATACGAATATGGGATTCTTGGCAGCCTTTGCTGGTATCCTCACTGTAGCAAGAGCTGCTTCAGCTCAGCCTACATATGGTCAGTTCTACGAGATGGATGCTATCGGTGCCTGCTTCATTGGTGGTGCTTCTGCATACGGTGGAACAGGTTCAGTATTCGGAGCAATCATCGGTGCTCTTCTTACAGGTGTTATCAACCAGGGTATGTTAATCATGGGTGTTGATGCCAACTATCAGAAGGTAGTTAAGGGATTAGTACTTCTCGCTGCGGTAATCTTTGATGTAATGTCTAAGAGAGAAAAGAAGTAGAAAGGGAGGAGCAAAAAGTGAAAGACAAGATTTTAAAAATAGTAAAAGAAAACACAATGCTCATTGTACTGGTCCTCGTTGTTATCTTCTTTAATATTACAACTCACGGAACAATGCTTTTGCCAAGCCAGTTCAATGCGCTTATCACACAGAATGCATACGTATATGTTCTTGCAACTGGTATGTTGATGTGTATGTTGACCGGTGGTAACATCGATCTTTCCTGCGGTTCATTTGTTTGTTTAGTTGGTGTTCTTGGAGCAAAGCTTATGGTTGAAAAGGGTGCTCCTACACCAGTTGGTATGATAGCAATGCTTGCAATTGGCGTTATCTACGGATGTGTTCTTGGATTCGTAATTGCGTACATGAACATTCCACCATGGATTGCTACCTTAGCAGGCTTCCTTGCATTAAGAGGCTGGGGTGTTGCATTAATGCACGGTGCTTCAAACATCAGTCCACTTCCAGAAAACTTCTGTGGACTCTTTACAGGTAAGATGAACGATCTTTTTGGGGGACCAAGAATTGGTGGGGTTCAGTACAATATGACAAGTATTGTAATCGGACTTATTGCTTCTGTAATCGTTGTATTCCTTCTCGTAAGAGAGCGTGCAACAAAGATTAAGAAGGGCTACGACCACGACAGCATGGCAAAGGTTATTGTTAAGTCAGTACTTATCTGCTTTGCAATCATGCTTTTCGCATACAAGTTTGCACTTGCAGGTGGTGTTCCATTTGCACTTGTATGGGTAGCTGTAATCGTTATTATCTACAGCTTCATTACTTCTAAGACAGATATCGGACGTTACTTCTACACAATCGGTGGTAACGCTGAGGCTACAAGACTTTCTGGTATCGATACAAAGCGTATCATGTTTATCGCATACCTTAACATGGCAATACTTACAGTTGTATCTGCATGGCTCACAATGTCTCGTTTCCAGGCTGCAAACTCTACAGCTGGTACAAACTACGAGATGGATGCAATTTCAGCCTGCGTAGTAGGTGGTGTTTCTGCCTACGGTGGATCTGGTACAGTATTCGGAATGATCATCGGTGCAACACTTATCGGTGTAATCAACCTTGGTATGTCCCTTATGGGTATCGATGCAAACTGGCAGAAGGTTGTAAAGGGTGTCGTTCTTCTTGGTGCCGTAGTATTCGAAATTCTCAACAACAAGAAGAAGGCAGTAAAGTAATCAAATAAGTTTATTATCTTCATTCTATTCTCTATCATCTTGGCCTAGGGGCGTTCGTCCCTAGGCCACTTTTTTCATAAAAAAGACTGTGAATAGTAACCTTAAATACGCGAAATGTGATGGCTGTCTGAAGTTTTCTGAATCCTAGGTGAAGTCCATTTACTAGGGATTTTTTTGTGTTTATTATGCAAATGTAGAGTTAAAAAATTCACGTAGGAGGAAAGAAAATCATGTCGAAGGACGGATCGAAAAATCCGAAAAGTTCAGGAAAGATAACAGGGGGCGTCAAAAGGATTGGAGCCTTTATTAACGGTCATAAGGTGCTGGCTGTGGTATTTGTGGCTCTTATTTCTGGTGGTGCAATTTTTGGAAATAAGTTCCTTTTGAATTCAAAGGCAAAGGAGGAGAAGCCATCGGGGGTCATCACCACAGAAGTGCAGGTGATGGATTTGCAGTCTTCGGTGAGCGTAACAGGTACTTTGGAGGCGGGGCAGTCACAGAGTGTTACCTCAACTATGTCCACAGGTACTCAGGTTGAGAAGGTCAACTATTCTGTAGGTGACTATGTTGAGGCAGGTGCAGTTGTGGTGGAGTTTGATTCTGATGATTATTCAGAGAAGCTTGCACAGCTCAATGCCAAGTACAATATTTCTGAGACAAAAAATGCAAAGACTCTTCAGGGATATCTTGATGAGATAGAAGATTACAAGAAAGAGATTGCTGAAATCCAGGAGTGGTTGGATAAATATGAGATTTATTATCTGGATGTAAAGGATGCCTACGAGTGTTATGTGGCAAATCCAACTACAGATACAAAAACAAGATACGATGAGCAGGTGGATGCTGTTAAGAGTCGTTACAATTTTACAATGGATGACTACGAGAATAAGCAGGATGAGATAGAGGAGCTTCAGGATAAGATTGAAGAGGCTCAGTACAATTATGAGTTGGCTCAGCTTGAGCAGGAATATGATTCTACTTACACAAAGTCTGAAGAATATGATGAGATTACAGAGAGTCAGTCTGGTCGTCAGGTTGTTGCTCCATTCTCAGGCTATATCACAGCTATAAATGTATCAGAGGGAAATAACTATACACAGGGTAATACCGTATTTACGATATCAAATACTGATTCCTTTGTAGTGGAGGCAACTGTAGATGAATATGATATCGCATCTATCCAGCAGGGCCAGTCGGCAGTGGTTAAGTTTGATGCTACAGATGATGAGGAGTTTACTGGTACAGTTTCTTATGTTGCAGTTACAGCAGATTCATCTACATCTTCAGCAACGTCAAACGGTGGTTCATCCTCAAGCTCTGCAAGCTACGAGGTGAAAATCACTCTCGACTCAACAGATGATAGACTTCGTGTTGGCATGACAGCCAAGGCTTCTGTAATTCTGGAGTCAGCAGAGCAGGTATTTGCAGTACCTTATGATTGTGTAGAGACTGACAAGGATGGCAACAGCTATGTAACAGCCGTGGATTCAGAAGGAAACGAAACAAAGATTACAGTTACCCTTGGTTTACAGAGCGATTACTACGAGCAGATTATTAGTGATGAGCTTTCAGAAGGCATGCTTGTAAAGGCAACTGCCGCAAGCGGAAATACGAGCTCAGAAGCCCCTGAACAAGGTGGCGGTTCTTTATTTAATCTTGGTGGCGGCGGTGCACCAAGTGGTGGCGCACCAAGTGGCGGTCCTAGCGGCGGTGGTCCAAGTGGCGGCGGCCCAGGTGGAATGTAGGAGGACAAGAGTATGGCAGCAGGAGATATAATGCTTGATCTTCGGGACATTCATAAAAGCTTTTTTATAGGAACACCAAATGAATTTGAAGTTTTGCATGGTGTAAACTTTACGGTCCGCGAGGGTGAATTTGTTTCAATCGTTGGTCAGTCAGGTTCGGGTAAGTCAACCTTGATGAATATAATTGGCGCCTTAGACCGACCTACCAGCGGTGAATATACTTTGGACGGAATAGATATTGAAAAGGCAAAGGACCATGAATTATCTATTTTAAGAAATAAAAAAATCGGGTTTGTTTTTCAGACCTACAACTTGATTGCAAGAACAAACGCAATCAAAAACGTGGAGCTTCCTATGATGTACGCAGGTGTTGGCAGAAGCGAAAGAAACGAGAGAGCAAAAATGCTTTTGGAACAGGTGGGAATGACAAATCGTATGCATCATAATCCTGACGAGCTTTCAGGTGGACAAAAGCAACGTGTGGCAATTGCAAGAGCCATGGCAAATGACCCAGCAATCATTTTGGCAGATGAGCCAACAGGAGCTCTTGACTCAGCAACTGGTCGCCTCATTATGGATATCTTCCATAAGCTTCACGAGGAACAGGGGAAGACTATAGTGTTAATCACTCATTCTCCAGAGCTATCACTTGAGACAGAAAGAATAATTACTTTAAGAGACGGGGATATAAAGGGGGATACAGCATGTTAATTACAGAAAACATCCTACTTGCTCTGGCTGGTTTAAAATCCAACATCATGCGCTCTCTCCTTACAATGCTTGGTATCATAATTGGTATAGCTTCTGTTATAGCCATTATGACTGTTGGTAATTCTATTACCGTAATGGTAAATACCTCCATGCAGGAAATGGGTGCTAACAACCTGACGGTAGGGGTATCACAAAAGAGTACCTCAGAGGAAACCACATCCTCTGGACTTCATTTTGGTCCTGGCAACCGTCGAACAATGGATTCCGACGATTATCTTACAGATGAAATGCTTGATTCCTTTTTGGAAGAGTACGGTGACAACGTTCAGTACACTATGCTTTCCACCTCTGTTGGAAATGGAACAGCTACAGATGGAAGTCTTTATGCCAATGTAAATATCACTGGTTATAACCAGGATTACATGGAATATACTGATCTTGATTTGCTGGCAGGACGTACCTTTATTGATAAGGATTATGATAATGCTCAGAAGGTTTGTATCGTATCAAACTATTTTGTTAACAACATGTTTGATGGAGATAATCAGGCGGCACTTGGATCTGAGATAGAGGTTAGTATCAATGGAAAGTACTATACCTATTACATAGTAGGTGTCTATGAATACGATGACAGTACCTGGTCAAGTTCTTCCACAGAAGATACTGTGACAGATATGTACATTCCATTTACAACAGCTAGAAATCAGCTTCACACAAATAACGAGGGATATGAGAGTATCACACTGGTAACCACTATAGATACTGATTCAGAGACCTTTGCAGACACAGTTGAGGCCTACTTCAACTCAATGTTTTATTCAAATAATGAGGATTATGAGGTGTCTGTAACCAGCATGTCATCCATGATAGAGTCTATGACATCTATGATTGGTACAATTGAAGTTGCACTTGCAATTATTGCTGGAATTTCTCTTGTGGTTGGTGGTATTGGTGTAATGAACATCATGCTTGTATCCATTACAGAGCGAACAAAAGAGATTGGAACTAGAAAGGCTCTTGGTGCTACAAATGGTTCAATCCGCCTTCAGTTTATTACTGAGTCGGTAGTAATCTGTATCATGGGTGGACTAATCGGTATTATCCTTGGTATTGGACTTGGTGCAGTGGCAGCTACATATATGGGCTATTCAGCTTCTGTGTCAGTGGTGGCAATAATAGTTGCAGTGGTCTTTTCAATGGCAATCGGTATCTTCTTTGGATACTATCCAGCCAACAAGGCAGCAAAGTTAAATCCAATTGATGCATTAAGATACGAGTAACGTATAAACGAATATCGTATATACGAAAAAGGCTTGCCCCATAGTCTAGGGCAAGCCTTTAAGTTTGTCTTTATTTTTTCTTTTCCAAGAATGGAAGCAGGAATTCATGATAAAGCATATCGATGATGGCAACCATTGGAATTGCAAGAAGGATTCCGATTACACCAAACATCTTGCCGCCTGCTACGATTCCAACTAAAATCCAAAGACTGGAAACTCCAAGGGAATCCCCGAAGAGCTTTGGCTTTAAAACATAGCCGTCTATTGTCTGAAGCACTGCTGTGAAAATAAGGAATATCACTGCGTATCTTGGCTCTACCAAAAGAAGTAGGAAACCACCGATAACAGCACCAACAACAGGACCAAAGGTTGGAATAATGTTTGTAAGGCCAACCAATACAGAGACAAGACCTACATATGGTAATCCTGCTATGGTCATGAAGATGGCATTAATTGCACCGACTATTGTGGCGTCAATCAGGTTGTAAACGATATATTTGTTAAGGATTACATCGCTTCGGCCTATAACATAGGCAACCTTTATATACTGGCTCTTGAAGACAGCTTTTAAAAAGCGTTTTCCGCTGGACTTGAGCTTATCCTTTCCAGCTAGGAAATAGATGGCTAAAAGGAATGCAATAAAAAACTGTCCTAAAGCTTTTCCAAGATCAGCTGTTTTTGACATGATGGTATCCATGTTTTCAGAGGCTAGCTTTTGCAACTGATTCAACAAATCGTTTGATGAATGCACAAACTCGCTTAAATCCACCATTGAGCTGGATACACCAATTATAGCCAAGGTGCGCTGTAAGCCTCTCACATAACCATTAAAGTTTGCTGCGAAGGTTTTAACACTATCGATTAGCTGTGGGATAACCATAAATCCAATAAATACAAGGAAAATGATTACAGTCACAAAGGCTAAGGTGTTTCCAAGGGTAGCACGAAGCTTCTCGCTTTTTAACTTATGGAACAAGTGATTCCTGTAAAACATAGCTAGTGGGTTAATGATATAAGCGATAATTGCTCCAAGAAAAACTGTGGAGAAGAAGCTTAAAAAGTTGTTAATACCACTAAGCACACTGTGTATATTTACAAGAGTGACGTAAAGAATAACCCCTATACATATTGATATGGTAAGAGAGTACCAGGGTTTGTCTTTTAAACCTTTCATGTGGACCTCCAATTATTTATTCATTTATTTTGAGGTTTTGTAGCTCACTTTAAGCGGGCGACATCAAAACTTCTATATTTACTATGTCAAATAAATGGGGTAAAAGCAATGAAAAAAGTATAAAAATTCTATTAAGAATTCACATTTTTGTGGTATGTTAGAGTTAGTTTTAAGAAGGAGGACTTCCATTATGAAAATAGCAATGGCAAATGATCATGCTGGAACAGAAATGAAAAATGAAATAAAGGCTTATCTTGAGAGTGAAGGATATGAGGTTGTAGATTTTGGAACTTACGATAACGACAGTTGCGACCTTTCAGATTTTGTTTATCCTGCAGCTTTAGCAGTTGCAAAGGGTGAATGCGACAGAGGAATCTTCTGCGATGGTGTAGGCTACGGTAGCGCACTTATCGCAAACAAGATTAATGGCTGTTATGCAGCAGTGTGCCAGGATCCTCTTTGTGCTACTCTTGCAAGACAGCATACGGATTCAAACATCCTTTGCTTAGGCGCAAAAATCATCGGCGGCCTTATGGCTATGGAGGTTGTAAAGACTTGGCTTAACACAGATCCTCTTATGGAAGAGAAATATCGTCGCCGTGTTCAGAAGGTTTGCGACATCAATGATAAGCACTGCGTCCCAGTGAAATAATATTTGATGAAAGAGCCCTTGGTGTGATTCACACCAGGGGTTATTTTTTTGTCGTAAAATTAGATAAAAATTTTCAATATAAATTAAAATAATTTAACAAAAATAGATTTGATGGCAGAAAATTATCCTAATTAGGTTGAAAAATAGAAATTTATAATGTATATAAATAAATAAGCAATAGTTAAACTAAAATAGTTTAATAATTACTAAAAGAAAAGGAGAATGAAGGGGGAACAATGAAAAAAGCAAAAAGAATGTTAGCACTGGCTATGGCAACAGCTATGGCCACATCTGGGGTTCAGCTGACAGGCTTTGGGGCGATTGAAGCCAAGGCAGCACCAGATATTTCAAGGGTTTGCGTCCATGACCCATCTATTTTTGCAGACAATGGAAAGTACTATGTGTTTGGTTCTCACATAGCTACAGCATCGTCAACAGACTTAGTTAATTGGACTCAGGTATCCACAGATTATCAGGATGTGGACAACAATGTAATTTATGGAAATGTAAAAGAGAATCTTAAGGAATCCTTTAAATGGGCAGGTTATGATGATGGGGATTGCACTGGAGGCTATGCGGTTTGGGCACCAGATGTAATCTACAATCCGTATTACAAGTGGGAAGATGGCAGCAAGGGTGCCTACATGCTCTATTACAGTGCATCTTCTACATGGAGACGTTCTTGCATCGGCTATATGGTTTCAAAAACTCCTGATGGAGGATATGAATATGGAAATACAGTGGTATATTCAGGTTTTACCAACACAGGCAAGTTAAATTATGACGGAAATAGCACCAGAGACACCACATGGACAAAGGATTATCTTCCATTTAACGACTTGATTAAAGAAGGAAAGATAGATGGTGATGCCAGCACCTGGAAGTGCTTCAATGCTGATGGTAGTTGGAACAACAATTATGCACCTAATGCAATTGATCCAACTCTTTTCTTTGATGAGAGTGGAAAGCATCTTTATATGGTTTATGGTTCTTGGTCTGGTGGACTTTTCATTCTAGAGATTGATAAGGAAACAGGAAGGGCTATTTACCCCGGTGAGGATGGCGTAGAGTCAACAAGTGGCAACTATGTGGATAGATACTTTGGTGTTCACATTGCTGGTGGAAATCATCAGTCTGGCGAAGGTCCATACATAGAATATGACAAGAACACTGGCTATTATTACATGTATGAAACCTACGGCGGATTGACAACTACTGGCGGCTATAATATGAGACTTTTCCGTTCAAAGAATGTGTATGGTCCATATGTTGACCCAGCTGGAAATGAGGCTGGTAACAGCGGTGTTAACTGCTACAAGTACGGGGCAAAGCTCATCGGTAATTACCAGTTCTTTAATCAGCCTGGTTATAGAGCAGCAGGACACAACTCAGCTATGGTTACAGATGATGGTAAGTATTATCTGTTCTATCATCAGAGATTCTTGGACTCATCTCGCGGAGAAGGTCATGAGGTTCGTGTTCGTCAGCAGTTCTTGAACGAGGATGATTGGCTTGTAACTGCTGTATATGAAAACAGAAACGAGCAGATTCAAAAATATAGCGAAGAGGATGTTGTAGGAACCTACGAATATATAAATCATGGAAATGCTGAAAAAGATGGCAGCATGCTTTCTACAGAGACGGTGGTTCTTAATGAAGATGGAACTATTACTGGAGATAAGACAGGTTCTTGGACAATGTCTGATGGAGATGACTATACATATGTGACTCTTGATATTGATGGGGCAACCTATAAGGGAGTGTTCTTTGAACAGACCAATGACAATGGTGCAAAGACAATGACCTTTACAGCAATTGGAAATAACAATCTTTCTGTTTGGGGTAGCAAGTTTGATGCTAGTGATGATGTGCTTGCATCAAAGGTGGCAGATCAGATTGAAGGAATTCTTCCAAAGGCTACAAGAGAAGATGTGGAGTTGCCAACATCTCTTTCAGGAGCTGAGATTAGCTGGGAATCTGATAATAAGTCAGTGCTATCAAATTCTGGAAAAGTTAGCTCTCCAAAGCAGGATACTGAGGTTACACTAACTGCAACTATAACTTATGGAAGTGCTTCAATTTCCAAGGAATATGTTGTTACAGTTTATGATGGACCAAGCATTATCGCAGGTTACGATTTTGATAGTGTAGACGGTACAAATGTTACGGCAATGGAGTCTGCACTAAATAGAGAATCAGCCAAGTTGATGGGGGATGCAGCAGTTGTTGAAGATGAAACAAGAGGTGAGGTATTAAAAGTTGAGAACAGTGTTGGGGATAAGCAGGTTAATTATTTATCTTTGCCAAATGACATATTCAAGAATGTTGATGAGTCTGGCTACACGGTAAGTATGTGGGTAAACATTGATGGAAGTACCTGGGACCACAGTGCTTTGTTTGAAGCAGACTGGCTGGCAGATGGTGCTACTGTTGGTAATTATCCAATGACAAGAATTGGTGCTAACCTAATCGGAAGAATCAATGCAAATGATTATTCAGATGCCTTCCCAAGTCTTGCCTATAGTGAGATTACAGGAAAATGGCAGCAGGTTACTTACACAGTGAACACAAATGGTATTAAGGTGTTCCTTAATGGTAGCGAGATTGTATATGATAAAAAGGATATTTCAAACTGCTTCTCAGGAAAAAGTGCAGCTATTCAGTTTGCAAATCATGTAATGGTTGGCGCTGGAGATATCTGGGGCGATGAGGATTGCAGAAATGTATTATTTGATGATATTCGTATATACGATACAGCTTTAACAGCCTCAGAGGTAAGAGATGTATATGACGCAACTTATAAGGATACTAAGGATGAGCCAGGCAAAACAGAGGAGCCTGAGAATCCTGAAAAAGATATTAAGCCAATCCAAGAGGAAGAGCCTGATGAAGAGGGCATGACTAAAGCTTATGTAAAGCTTGATAATGAAAAGTTCTTTGAGGCGGCAAATGTATATGCAGTAGATGAGGATGGCAATGAAATCTTCGGAGAATTCCCAGGCAAGGGAATGGCTCACATTGGTAATGGTTGGTATTCAGTAAATATGCCAAATGAAATCCTTGCTTCTTTTAATGAGGATAAAGAGAATGAGCTTGAGGATGAAGATAAGCTTGATGAGTTGGAAGAACTGGAGAAAGAAGAACTTGAGGAGTTAGAAGAAGACAAAGAGAAACTAGAGACTAAGGATGTTGAAAAACAGAATTCAGAAGTTTCTAAAAAGTCAGAGGTAGGCAAGATAGAAGATGAATTAGAAAAATCTGACACAGTAAAATCTTCTGAAAGTGATGCAGATTCTAATAATACAGAAGCTGATGAACAGGAAGTATTAAAAGGCTCTGAGAATACTGACACCTATGATTCAGAGGAAGAATCACTTGTTGACAAGGTGATTGATGTAATCAGCAACTTGGTGGAAAAGGTAGAGGAAGCCTTCAAGCCTATGACAGTAAATGCTGAGGAGCACAACATCTTCAAAGAGGGAATTCGAGTTTCTGTAAATAATGGTTCAGTTGCAAGTGAAGAAATAGTTACTACATTGTTTGTTCTTGAGCGTCCTTCAGATGATGAACTAAAGCAAGAGGAGACAAAGCAGGAAGACACGGGAAAGACAGATCCAGTGACACCAAGTCCTTCCCAGGGTGGCTCATCAGGCAGTGGTTCTTCAGGTAGCTCATCAGGTAGCGGCTCTTCAAACAGCAGCGCTTCAAGTAGCAGCTCTTCAAGTGAGTCATCAGCTAGTACACAGACTCAGACATCATCTTCAGCTGGAACTACAACGCAGTCAACAAACACAGTTGAAAATGTTGTGACAAAACCAGCTGCAACTATAGCTGACACACAGGTGCCACTTGCTGGAGATACAACAAAGACAGCAAGTAACACAAAGAGTAAGAAGGCAAACAGTGATACAGTAAAAACAACAGC
Source organism: Pseudobutyrivibrio sp. YE44 (assembly GCF_900104335.1). Classification (GTDB taxonomy): domain Bacteria; phylum Bacillota; class Clostridia; order Lachnospirales; family Lachnospiraceae; genus Pseudobutyrivibrio. The sequence goes on along the minus strand of NZ_FMXT01000002.1, from coordinate 290,693 downwards.
TGATTCAGAGGCTTCAGATGAGTCAGAAGTTATGGAAGATGCTATAACTGAAGAAGTTACAGAGGAGAGCACAGTAGAGGAATCTGTAACAGTTGCAGATAATTCTAAAGATGAATCTTCTGAGAAGACAATTCAGGATGAAGAGGTTGCAACAACAGCAATAGAAGATAACACAAACTCAGGATTTCTGTTTGTAATACTTGGAATTATTGTTATAGCAGCTGTTGCTGGTGCAGGAGTAATATATGTAAAGAGAAAATAGACTTAATCCTCCCAATTTATATAGGACCTTGGCATAAAGCCAGGGTCCTTTTTATTATAGAAAAAATGTTGCGAAAGTTTTATAAATCATCTAAAGTCAAATCATGCGAGGAGAAGACAATGGAATATAAAGTTAATATTAATGGATTAGACATAGAAGCCAGCTATAGGTCTGAGACGATTGATGAGATTTTGCTACCTCTGTTGAAAAAGCTTACAAAATTGCAGAAGGAAAAGGGTGGAAGAGTCCTGGTAATGCTTGCGGCACCTCCAGGGGCAGGCAAAAGTACCCTGGTTAGTTTTCTTGAAAAGCTTTCTAGAGAGAATCTAGAGCTTGAACCTATTCAATCTATAGGAATGGATGGGTTTCATATGCGCCAGGAGTATCTTACAACTCACACCACAATTCGTGATGGGGAAGAAGTACTAATGGTAAAGATTAAAGGGGCGCCAGAGACCTTTGATTTAAAGGGCTTGAAGGAACGAATTGAACGTGTGGCAAGTGGAGAAGACTGTGGATGGCCAATCTACGATAGAACCCTACACAATCCTGTTGATAATCAGATTATCGTAAATACGAATATAGTTCTTTTGGAAGGAAATTATTTGTTGCTGGATAGACCTGGCTGGGATGAGCTTTTGTCATATGCTGACTACACAATATCCTTGAAGGCTGACGAGACTTTGCTTCGCAATAGACTTATTGAACGCAAGGCTTTAAGTGGAAACACTATTGAGGATGCCACAGCCTTTGTTGATTACAGTGATATGGTAAATGTTAGAACCTGTATTAATGAATCAAAAAAGGCTGACTTGATTTTGGATGTTAATAAACTGTAGCGCTGATGTGTGGTTGACAATTATAGAATAGCTAGTATAATGTATTTTACAAAATTTAATTGCGTAAAATATATAATGAGGTTATAAAGTAATGAGTAATGAGAATTTTGACATTCAATCCTATATGACAAAAGGAGTGGAGCGTGTTGTTAAGGATGCAGTAAGGGCGACTCTCAAGAATCCTGCTGAGAGCATCTTTATGGCCAAGTTTGCCATGGCTTCAAAGAAGGCATCTAGCATCAGATTGAAACATAAAAATGAGGGAATGAATGTGCCTCCATTTTTGATTGCATCTATCACAAGTAGCTGTAATCTTCATTGTGCTGGCTGTTATTCGCGTCAGAACGAGGCTACAAAGGATTGTGCTCCTGTTAATCAGCTTACAGATGATGAGTGGTCACAGATCTTTACAGAGGCAGATGAATTGGGAATCAGCTTTATTCTTTTAGCTGGCGGAGAGCCACTTCTTAGAAAGGGTGTCATTAAGGCCGCAGGAGGAAAGTCAAATATTCTGTTCCCAATATTCACTAACGGAGTGTTCATAAGTGAAGAATACTTTGATATGTTTGATAAACACAGAAATCTTGTGCCAATTATGAGTATCGAGGGTCACAAGGAATCCACCGATAAAAGACGTGGTGAAGGCATTTATGACAAGTTGATTTCAAATATGGAAATCTTTAAAAAGAAGGATTTGATATTTGGAAATTCTGTTACTGTGACTACTGAGAATTTTGAAGATGTTTTATCAGATGATTTTATTCAGATGTTAGGTGGTTACGGTAGTAAGGCTGTTATATTTGTAGAGTACGTTCCAGTGTCTGATGAAAGCAAGGATTTAGCTTTATCAGAGGCCCAGGAAGAGATTCTTAGAGTTCGCATTGCAGAGCTACGAGAAAAGTATCAGGAGATGGTTTTCATTTCCTTCCCAGGAGATGAGAAATCCTCAGGCGGCTGTGTTGCAGCAGGCCGAGGCTTCTTCCATATCAACTCACAGGGTGGAGCAGAACCATGTCCATTCTCACCATTCTCAGATATCAACGTTAAAGAAACATCCTTGAAGCAGGCCATTTCCTCAAAGCTTTTTAAGGCGCTTCAAGATGGCGATATCCTCAAGGATGACCACGTTGGTGGCTGCGTCCTGTTTGAAAAACGCGACCAGGTCCAGGCGATATTACAATAAATTAAGGGAAATAAACGAGATGAAAAAAGTATATGTAAAAAGAATTATATTAGCTGAAATTTTAGCAGCATCAATCTTTATCACAGGGTGTTCACCAAGGCAGAGTACGTCTGTTGATGATAAGAAAGAACAAAAAGAAACAGAGGCTGTGAGCACAGAGGAGAGTAGCGCAGAAGAGAATATCGCAGATGAGAGCGAAGATAATTCATATGATAAAGATTATTGGGATGCGATGGAAAAATACTATGCTTACATAGGACCTAAACAAAGAGATAGCGTAGAATTAGACGATGAATCTGCATCACTATATGACGGATTTTTAAATAACACTGTAACTGCGACTTTTCATAGTAATGGAGATATAAGTCAGTATGTGGAGTTTTCAGAATTCCTCAAAGACGGCCACAGTTATAGCTTAAATGATATAGTTTCTAAAATTACTGAAGAGGGGCAGTATGGTGAGGGATGGACTTATGAAAGTAGTACAGATACCTATATTGACTGTGGATTAGATGGCAATATTGAAATGATTGTTTCCCTTTTGTTTGATGATGAATTTACGCCAAGTTTGGTAATAAAGAATATCGATGGGAAACTTAACATTTGCTTTACTGGAACTTCATGGAGTAGATGTGAGACGTCTGTATATTACACCGGAGAAGTTTGCTCCTTTGGTTCTGGTGGAGCGACTTATCATGGTGGCGAGTATGGTTATATTGATGCATTAGGAAAATATAATTTCTGGTATTCAGAATGGGATGAGGGCTATGGAGACAGGGATAATGACAATCAGCTTCACTATTTTTATGACGTAGACCACACAATTAATGGTGCTGATTTACTCGATATACTAAGAATTAATTTCGTTAGTTCTTCAGATGAAAAAAATGATTACTACTATATTCATCTTACAGACTCGGATTATAATGAGATTGAAGATGATCCAACAAATCCAGATAATCCATATGATATTGTAAGAGATATCTTAATTAACGAGCAGGGATATAATGTGATTTCTCCTGAAGAAGCAGAAAAAATGATTACTGAAAAAAGGAGAGCTATTGGATTAACGGATGAGATTTATTCATACGGAGACGAACTCAAGCCAGAGGAAAAGTAGGTAGTTTGGAAAAGTTTTTATCGCGGCTAAACGAATGCATGCATGTTCCCAGTGGTGCCATTGATAAAAAATCACTATTTTTGAAGATTATTTATCGCGGCTAAACGAACATATGCGGCTTCCTGAGGTGTTCGTTGATAAAAAAATGCTATTTTTAATGAAATTTTATCAATGAGCCAACGAGAAAATAGGATTTGTAGACATGCCGCGATAAATCCAAATGGCAGATTAATTTTCTAGTGCCTCTAAATCTGCAATCTCATATCTATTATGACCTTGGAGGCTCTTTTTGTATTTCCAACATGTAATTGCATCTTGCAAACTTCTGCCCTGGTTAGCTTCAAAGAAATCTCGAATATAGGTATTATATTCAAATTGCTTATCAATCTTTGTTTTGCCTTTTTTCTTTTCTTCCAAAATCATGTAATAGGCATCTATTGCATCACCATAGGTTTTTCCAGCATTTGCTTTTAACCATTTTTGAAATTGCACATTAAAAGAAAAAGTTTTGCCGATTTTTTCTTTGAAAAAGGCTCTGTGTTTTTCCGAGCAAACTATATTAGGTTCTATGAGGGTGTCTTCAGTAATCACACCTACATCTACAGTATGAGCTTTTCTCTTGGCTACCTTTTTAACACTTCCGGTATCAAGATAATAAGCAATTCTATCTGTAAGCTCTTCCTTTCCTCCTGATGTAGGGAGTCCATTATTTCTGCAGAACTCAACTAATTCTTCCTTCAAGTAATAATAACTTCTAAATGTTTTGCTATCTAAATTTCTAGTAAGTGTAGGTATTTGTGTCATGTTATTCATCCAGTCTTATTTATTTTTCTATGAACTTTACAAGCTCTTTGCAGTATTCAGGGATATCAGGTGGGCGACGAGCTGAGATTATATTTCCATCTACAACACAAGCTTGATCCACCCACTTGGCTCCAGCATGAGTCATGTCATCCTTGATTCCTGGTGTGCTTGTTACAGTTCTTCCTTCCAATATTTCAGCTGATGCCAGCACCCATCCTGCATGACAAATCTGGCCAATAAGTTTTCCCTCTGAATTTAACTTTCTAACTATATCCAACACTTCAGGAAATCTTCTTAGCTTGTCTGGTGCCCAACCTCCTGGAACTAAGATTCCATCATAGTCTTCAGCTTTTACATCATAAAATGACATTGTCACCTCACATGGAACCCCATATTTTCCATGATATACACCTGGTTTTTCAGCTACTAAATCTACCTGAACTCCTGCTTCACGCATTCTCATTACAGGTACCCATAGCTCAAGGTCTTCAAAGTCGTCGCTTACTAATTGTAAAACCTTTTTCATACATTCATCTCCTTTGCTATAATCTTCAGCGCGCATAGGTCTACATAAAACCTAGTCATATTGTTTATTATATAATAATTTCTCATATTTTTACTTCATTAATTTGACATTTTCTATATACATTTAATATCCAAATCTCTACAATTCGAGTATTATCTTCCAAAAGGAGGAATTATATAATGAAAAGAAAACTAATTTCATTACTCATGGGGACCGTTCTTACTATTGGTGGGATTTTTATGAATGCATCCATGGCAAACGCAGCAAGTGCCTGGGGTGGCACTCACGATGGAATGGCCTTCGACAGGCATGACAGCAGCCAGTTCGAAATGTCTAGCTGGCCAAATGGCGGAATGTTTAACTGTACATGGTCGCCAAACAATGTTGCATTCCAGAATGGTCAGATGAAGCTGACCATCGACAGAGATGGTTCTGGCTACACCGGCGGAGAGTACCGCACAAGAAAGTACTATGGATATGGCTTATTCCAAGTTAACATGAAGCCAATTAAGAATCCTGGTGTTGTTTCTTCATTCTTCACCTACACAGGAGAAAGCGATGGAACAAAATGGGATGAGATTGATATCGAGTTTCTTGGCTACGATACTACAAAGGTACAATTTAATTACTACACTAACGGTCATGGCGACCACGAATATCTTTATGATTTAGGATTTGATGCTTCACAAAGCTTCCATACATATGGATTTGATTGGCAGGCTGGAAGCATAACTTGGTATGTTGATGGAAAGGCTGTATACACTGCTACTTCAAACATTCCAGATACACCTGGAAAAATCATGATGAATGTATGGCCTGGAACTGGCGTTGATAGCTGGCTTAAGCCTTATGATGGAAGAACAGGAATTAGCGCATACTATGATTGGGCTTCTTATGATAAATCTACAGGAGGAAGTAACTCTAATCAGTCGCCTTCACAGGGAAATGGTTCAAATCAAGGAAACAATCAAAATCAGGGAGGCAATCAGTCAAACCAGCCTGTTCAGAATAACACTGGTGCAATGTTTGATAGCTCTAAGGCATACAAAATAATCAACTATGGCAGCACCTTATCACTCGATGTTCAAGGTAACAGATCTGCTAATGGCACTAACATTTTGCAGTATAACTACAAGGGCAATCCTAATCAGAAATGGTATTTTGTAAAGGATGGAGATTATTATGTAATCAAGTCTGCATCAACAGGCAAGGTTCTTACTGTTCAGGATTCCGCAAGTTGGGACGGCGCAAATGTACATCAATGGGATTATTACGGTGCCAACAGCCAAAAATGGGAAATCTATCCTGCAGCAAACAACACCTACAAAATCATCAATCACAACAGCGGAAAATGTCTCAACATTTCCTACGGTAGCAATAGCGCCAATGCAAATGTGGAGCAATACAAAGATGCTAACAGCAACTATGAACAGTGGTGGATTGATGTAGCTAATTAATAGAGATTAAAAAAGAGATAAACCAGCGGATTAACATCCAAGGTTTATCTCTTTTCTAATTCATATTCATTTAAAAGTAAGCAATTGACATATCCACACCTTTTGGTATGCCTGGGACTGAAGCTTTGTCGGTGTATTGCCACATAGAGCATTTGCCGCTGTAATTAGGGCCGGCACCAAGGTTTGATTGGTCTTTTGTGTACCATGCAATCCATACCTTGTAGCTTTGCTCGATCTGAGAGGCGTTCCACTTTGTGTTGTTTACCATTTCGTATCTGTTGGCATAAAACATTGGTGTGTAGCCTCTGCTTTGAATCTGTGCCAGGAATGCCATGGCAATATCAGTACGCTCATCTTTTGAAAGATTGTATTGTCTACTGCTAGGTCTATCAAAGTTTTCACAGTTGAAGGCAACTGGAAGTGAGATAGAGTAGCCAGAAATGAAATCTGCAACCCAGTTAGCTTCCTCAACGGCTTCCTCTGCAGTTGTAGCGGTTGAGAAGAAATATGCTCCAATCTTTATGCCGTTGTTAGCGGCACCCTGTAAATTGGCTTTGGCATTTGCGTCTGCTAGGATTTCACCAGTAGTAGACTTTCTAAGTCCAACACGAATAATGGCACTGTTTACACCAGAGGCTGCAACCTGTGCCCAGTCGATGGAACCCTGGTATACAGATACGTCTATAATTTTATTACCATTTGAGCTTTGTTCAGCTGCAGCAGCTTTTTCCTGCTCGGCTTTTTCTTTTTCAAGAGCTTCTTGCTCGGCTTTCTTTTTTTCTTCCTCGGCCTTCTTTTCTTCTTCGGCTTTTTTAGCTTCCTCAGCCTTCTTTAGTTCTTCGTCTTTGTCAGTTTTTTCTGCTGGCTGTTCTTCCTCAGCCGTTTTGTTTTCTTCAGCCTTTTTAGCTTCTTCAGCCTTCTTTGCTGCCTCCGCTTTTTTAGCTTCTTCAGCTTGTTTTTGAGCTTCTAACTCTTTAGCTTTTTCTTCGTCTTCATCAGGTTCATTAACAACAACTTCTATTTTTACGTCGCTGAAGTCTTCAACCTCTGCTGGTTCAGATTCAGGCTGTGTTTCTACAACAGGCTCGGGCTGCTCATAAGCGACAATCTTTTCCTCTTGCATGTTATCGCTGGTAAGCTTTTTGGCGACAACAACGCCACCGCCAGCAAGAGAAATAACCATAACGACAGCGCAGCCAATAAGAAGTCTTCGTTTTATTACCCGCATTTTACGACGCTTCTCGCCAAGGGCTACTTTCTGTTCGCTATCAAAATCTTTAAAACTATTCACATTATCCTCCAAAAATTATTAGGCAAATTACCCCTAATATCATGTTGAGAATACAACACACTTACTATCATAACATAACTTAAAGGATAAAACATTAAAAAAGCGGCCTAATCGTAAATTAGACCGCAAAGTGATAACAAATTATAAAATTACAGGTTAAAAACTGCAGCTAGATTCTCTTCTTGCAAACATCCTCAAGGCAGCATTTATCACAGAAAGGAGCAGTTCTTGCTGTGCAAACAGCTCGTCCGTGATCCACCAGGCGATGACATAAATCATTGCCTTCTTCTGGAGGAATAATTTTTCGCAAGGCCATCTCAACCTTGGTTGGCTCCTTGATGTTGTCCACTAGACCAATTCTATTAGAGAGACGGATAGCATGGGTGTCAGTGACAATGGCAGGCTTGCCATAAACATCCCCTAAAATAAGATTAGCAGACTTTCGGCCAACTCCAGGAAGCTTCAACAAATCCTCCATGGTGTCAGGAACCTTACAATCATACACATCTCTAAGCATTCTCATGCAAGCCACTATATCCTTAGCCTTTGATTTTCCTAATCCACAAGGGCGCACAATAGCCTCCACCTCGGCCACATCTGCATCTGCAATAGCACTGATAGTTGGAAACTTTTCATATAATAAAGGAACAATTTCATTTACCCTTGCATCGGTGCACTGGGCGGCCAGGCGAACTGAAACCAGCAGCTTCCAGGCATCATCATAATCCAAGGTGCAGTCGCTGTAGGGATATTCCTTTTTTAATCTGTCTATTACAATTAAGGCTAATTCTTTTTTTCGCATGAGTTTCTCCTTTATTATTCAATATAGTAGCATTTAGTAATGTCAAAATGCTAGAATATTTATAAAATTGAACCACTGAGGTGATTTGTATGACTGCCCCGAAGTCATAAACGCGACAGCATAATTGAAATATGATATTATTTTTGGGTGAGAATTTTTATCCAAGGAGAATAATATTAATGAAAAATGCAAAGAGAATTGCTTTGCTTGCAATGGTGGGGGCTTTGGCGTGTACCACCGTGGGATGTAAAGCAATAACCGTGTCTTCACTTGATGAGAAGCTAGAAGACACAATTTTAGAATCCCTTTGGGATTTAATCAAGGATATGCTTGACCTTGATGTGGAGCTTGAGGAAGCTCAGGAGTATTTAGAAACCTTAGAGGAGGAGGTTCCTGAAGAAAACGGTCAGCTCAGTGCGGAAGAGCTGAAGGAATTCCAGGATCACTTCAATCAGGAGGAGTTCAACGGACTTCTTGCTACAGATTACCATAAGCCGGAAGACATGGAATGGGAACTTGTAGTTTATTCTGGTGGAATTGGTTACAAGGTTGAAGATGGCGCATCTGAGTATGATGCTTACTGTCAGTTCAGTGGATACGATTTTGGAAAGCCAATTATCATCGTTCCAAAGAATGACCTTGAGGAGTTTGCTAAGGTTAACACAGGCGTAGATTACTCAGCAGCAACAAAGCCTTTAAAGGAAGCCTTCCTTGAAGATTTTGATGCATATGCTTTTTATCACGTAGATTCACTTTACAGAACCTATGAATTTACAGAGGGAACAAAGGATGGAGATACCTACACCTTAACCTACAAGTCTACAGGCGAGGCTGAAGGTGAAGATGAGGAGAGAATCCTTCCAAAGCAGGTTGTTGTTAAGAAGGTTGATGATAATTATCAGGTAGTTTCAAATCTTACCTTGTGGGAGACAGATGCAAATCCTGCTCATACAGGAGAGATTTCAATTCCTCAGTGCACAGGCACATGCAAGCTTGTACAGTATAATCCAGCAGAGGGCAATGCCAACAAGGGAATTGAGTTTAGGGTAATCGAAGATGATTTGTTAGTTGCAAAGCTTCCAGACTATACCTACGCTGACAAAGACGAAAGATTATGGACTGAAGTTGATGACATTCAGTTATTCGATTTCACTGGTGATAATAAGGCTGATGCAGTAATCACTGGAAAGAAAGATGGAAAGCCATACGTTGGTCTTTATAAATATGACAACGATGGCTTCTCAAAAATGACTGATCTTGCAAATAAAACCTCTGCAAATGCAAAGGCCAAAAATGATTATTCTATCGATTGTGCTAAGGAATTCCTTCTTGGTGACAACAAGGAATGCAAGTTTGCAGATTATAAAGAAGCATACGCTCATATTGCACATCTTGCAGAGCTTACAGAGGACGATTACAAGTTTGAGCTCGCACTTATTAATGATGACGATGAGCCTGAGCTTGTACAGCTTTCACCTAACAACCTTTTGAACATCTTTACTTTCAAGGATGGTCATGTTGAAACACTTCTTTGTGACTACTACTTATTTGATAGCTGTATTATAAAAGAGTTTGTGGAAAAGGCTAATTTTGTTCTCTTCACAAATTATCATGAAAGAAATGGCGGCTACGAGAATGAGTACGTTATCTTAGAAGGCGATGAAGAGTACGAAATCTACTATAAAGAGTGGAATGAAGAGACAGCCGACAACCCAAGCTACGCATCATCGTATAAGGATGATGTCAGCAGAGAGGATGACCACGTAGCTTCTCAGGAAAAGATATCAGAGTTGGATCAGCAAATCTTCCAGGATTTCCAGCTGAACCTATCTCCTAGCGATGTGTATAGCGCATTAAAATAAGATTTAAAAACTGAATAGAACTAAAATATACAGAAGATTTTGAGTTTTTTGTATAATGTGATGAAATGTGAACATTGTGTGATTTCTTTATTGAAAACGAAATGACAAAATGATAGTCTTACATTACATGACATAACGATTTGAAAGGACGATCTTTGAAAGCAAATCATTGGGGTAATATTGGAAATGATTTTAGCTTGAGATCGTCCTTTTCGGTGTGTCAAGAGTCTAATAAAGGAGGAGAGGATAGGTAATGAAAAAAATGGCTCGCAGAGGGCTATCTCTGGTACTTTCATTATTTATGGTTTTTTCACTGGCATTCACAGATCTTTCTTTCGTATCTTATGCCGAAGAAGCTAATCACATCTGGACTAGAGTTAGTCTGTCTGACATCACCTCAGGTGATTCTATTGCCATCACTATGACAACATCCGATGGCGAAACCTATGTATTACCAGCAACATCCACAAGTAAAGCACCAGCCGCTGTTCTTGGAACAGTTGACGGTTCGTCACTTACTATCGCAGATGGAAGCGATAAGGATTATGCATGGTCAATTACAAAACACACTGTTGAAGAAAAAGTGGTTAACAACACTGAAAACAACACCGAAGCGGAGGTTGCTTCAGCAGAAAAATTGGAAAGTGACTCATCAGAGGAGGCTACCAAGGATTCTTCAGAGGAAACAGTTTCAGAAGAAAAGCCAGCTTCTGAAAAGGTAGAAGAAAAAGCTACTGAGGAAAAGAAATCTGAAGAGGAAGTTAAGTCTACAGAGGATTCATCTAAGAAGGAAGCTTCAAAGGATGATTCAAAGGATGACACTTCAAAGAAGGATGAAGAGGAATCTAAAGAAGAAGTAGACGAAAAGAAGCTTTCAGAGGAAGAGGAAGCTGAAAAGGCCTTGAAGGAAAAGGAAGAAAAAGAGAAGGCCGAAAAAGAAAAAGCTGAAAAAGAAAAAGAAGAAGAGGAAACTGTCACAAGAACCTACTACACAATCTCTAATGGTTCAGACTATCTCTACACCACAGCTGCTAACAACGGCGTGAGAGTTGGAGATATGCCAAAGGAGCAGGTAGGCGCTCAGTGGGAGCTTTCAGAAGGTTATCTTTCAGCAAAGGATTCTAAGGAGGCAGTTCGTTTCCTTGGTGTCTACAACAAGCAGGATTGGAGAGCATACACTCTTGGAAAGACAGGTGCCTTCCCACAGAACATTGCAGACCAGTCACTTGCCTTCTACAAGCTCACTAGCAAAACAGCAGGTGATGCTAAGGTAGTAGCTCCAAAAGCTTCTATCGAAAGTGGTGAGACAGTTGATTTTGGAACAGAGGTTGAGCTTTCATGCTCTACAGAGGATGCAAAGATTTATTACAACCTTAACGGAACAGAGAACTTCTCTAAGTACGATGGTCCAATTGAAATCACAAAGGATTCTACAATTTACGCCTATGCAGTAGTGGACGAGGAAAAGAGCCAGCAGGTTTCTTTCGATTACAAAGTTGCTGCAGGTTCAAAGGTTACAGATATTACAAAGCTTGCTGAGGATCAGGAATTTGTTCTTACCTTCGGCAAGGACGCAGCTCTTTCAACAACAGCTTCAAAGAGCAAGCTTGAGGGAGTTGAGGTTAGCGTCAACGACGATAATCACCTTACAATTTCTGATGAGCAGGTTGCTGTTGCAAAACTCAAGCTTGTAAAGGCTGAGGAGAAAGATCAGTTCTACCTTACATCAGACATCTTGACTGACGGACAGGTTACTACAAAGTACCTTACAACAGGATCAACAGGAAACAGCCTTACACTTGAGGCTGAAAAGAATGACTATAGTCTTTGGTCTGTAGAGGCTGAGGAGGATGGTTCCTTCTTAGTTAAAAACGTAAATGCGGTATATCATGACAAGAAGAAGGACATTGATAAGCCACAGTACATTGAGTTCTACAACAAGCTTTTCACAACTTACAGCTATGTGGCTGGTACAGACAAGAAGGATGCTTTCCTTCTTAATGCTTACACAGCACCATCTGTAGAGGCAGAAGAGCCAACACCAGAGGAGCCAAAGAACACTGTTGCAAAGCTTCTTACAAGAGAGCTTTACGATGGTGATCAGGTGGTTATTTACTATCCAGCTGGAAAGAAGCTTATGACAACAGAGGCTACTAACAATGGTAAGCTCAAGGATGTTGCAGTAGAAGTTTCAGAGGATGGAACAGTTGAGACAAAGGATACAAACGCAGCAGTTCTTACAGTTGCAACAGACGACAATGGCAACTATTCTTTCCAGACATCAGACGGAAAGTTCCTTACAGGAAATGTTGAGGAAAAGGAAGTAGATGGTAAGAAAAAGACTTATGCAAATCTTATTCTTGCTGATGAAAAGAGCGATAACGCACTTTGGAGCCAGCAGGCAGCCAGCGACTCAGGCAAGTATTATTTAAAGAATGCTTATGCAAAGGTTGGTTCCAGTGCTCAGGCCCTTGAATACTACAGTGGATTCTCACTTTACGGCTTCAAGGAAGCTAGCGCTTATGAGTTTAGCTTCTATGCTCTTACAGAGGGCGAGAAGATTGAGAAGGTTGATTTTGATAAGTCAGCATCTCTTGCAATTGCACAGTGGGCAGGTAACGCACACTATGACGAGGTTGAGACCTCAAAGGAATACATCGCTGGTGATTTATATTCAACCAACGATATGCTTGATAAGGATGCTAAGTTTACAGCTGTTGTTGGCGGAAATGCTTCACAGCCATGGACTTCAGCAAAGAGCAGCAATACAGGTTCTATAAACTACTACATGGGTTCAACTGGTGTAGCTTCAGAATCTGATTATATGCAGCTTCAGTTCTCAACAGTAGGTTATGGCAATATGTCACTTGGCCTTAGAATGAGAGCTTCAAACACAGCAGCAGGTGCTTTCCAGCTTCAGTATTCTACTGACGGAGAAAGCTTCAAGAACTTCAAGAAGGGTACTTACTCATACAAGTACACAGCTTACAAGTCAACAGACAAGGTAGACGAGAATGGCAAGACAGTTCAGGAGCCATTTGAGGTTTCTGGCTCTGGCGATATCCTTGATGGTATTGCAAAGACATCTCTTGCCCCAACCTACTATGTAACCTTCAAGTTTGATATTCCAGCTGCAGCAAACAATGCTGAAAAGCTTTATGTAAGATTCGTTCCTACAGGCGGTCTTTCAGCAAAGGGTGACAAGGCGCCTGCAAAGGGTGGCGTCATCAGAATGGATTCAGTTGAAGTTACAGGTAACCCTGTTGTTTCTGATAAGCTTTGCGGATACGTAAAGGCGAATCCAACAAGCGGTGATGTTGCAGTAGGTGACAAGATTACACTTACCTCTGATACAGAGGATGCAGAAATCTTCTACTCAGTAAATGGTGGCAAGTTCACTAAGTATGATGCAGAGGAAAAGGTTGAGTTAAAAACTCTTCCAGCTACACTTTCAGCTTATGCAACAAAGGATGGCTTAAACAAGAGCATCACTGTTAACTACAAGTATTCACAGGCTCAGGTGGCAGCTGTAAAGGCAGCTCCAAACGGCGGTGCAGTATTTGAAGGACAGCGTGTAACTCTCAAGACTAAGACAGAAGGCGCAACAATCCTCTACAGATATGCAACAGAGGAAGAGGTTGCAAAGGAAGATGCTTCAGAAGAGAAAACAGAAGAATCTTCTGATTCAAAGACAGAGGAAAAAGCTGAGGAAGCTACTTCAGAGGAAGTGGTAGAGCATGATGACTGGATTACATATACAGGTTCCTTCGAGCTCAAGGAGCTTCCAGCTCAGCTTCAGGTAAAGGCAGTAAAGGATGGCTACTTAGACAGTGCCGTTTCTACAATCAAGTTCACAAAGAAGCTTAATGACAAATACAACATCTACTTCGGTCAGGTTCATGCCCACACAAGTATTTCCGATGGTGCTGGTACACTTAAGGATGCTTTGGAGCATGCATCACATGTAGATAATCTTGATTACATCGTAATCACAGACCACTCTAACTCAATCGACAATGAGAAGGAGTCAAAGATTACAGAGAACGTTGATAAGGCTGACACAGATGAGTGGACATACGCTCACAATCTTGTAAAGCAGTACTCAACAGACAAGTTTACTTGTGCATACGGTTATGAGATGACATGGTCTAATGGACTTGGTCATATGAACACCTTCAATACACCAGGTTTCCAGAGCCGTACACAGACAGAGTTTTCTACTTATGCAACAGCTCTTCAGAATTACTATGCAGCCCTTAGAACTGTTCCTGATTCAATCAGCCAGTTCAACCACCCAGGTACAACCTTCGGTGACTTCCAGGATTTCGCATACTACTCAGAAGAGAATGATGCATTAATCACAATGATTGAGGTTGGTAACGGTGAAGGAACAATTGGTTCTTCAGGTTACTTCCCATCATACGAGTATTACACTCGTGCCCTTGATAAGGGCTGGCACGTAGCTCCTACAAACAACCAGGATAACCACAAGGGTAAGTGGGGCGATGCCAACACAGCACGTACAGTTATGCTTGCTGATACAAACGATGAAAATGCTATTTACGATGCAATGAGAAATTATCGTATTTACGCAACAGAGGATAATGACCTTAGCGTATACTACACACTCGATGGCAACATCATGGGTTCAATCCTTGAGAAGGATGCAGTAGGCGACACAGTTGAGCTTAAGGCAGACATCAAGGATCCAACAGACCGCCAGATTGGCAAGGTTGAGGTTATCGTAAATGGTGGCCAGTCAATCGCTGTTGAAAACGTAAATACGAATGAAGAGACAGTTACATTTAATGTACCTGCAAACTACTCTTACTACTATTTAAAGATTACAGAGGCAGATGGTGATATCGCTGTTACTGCTCCTGTATGGGTAGGTGAGGTTGAGGCTTGCGGTATCAACAAGACTTACACAGACACAGTTCTTCCAGTTGCTGGAGAGCCACTTGATATCAATGTTCAGTTCTACAACAACGAGAAGAGTGAATTAGTTATTGATGATATCAATATCGTTCTTAGCGATGTTGATGGCAACAAGACAGAAGTTGTTAATGGTGCAAGCGAGGATGGAAAGATGCCTCCTGTTCCTACAAACAGCGAGTCACTTTACAGCACAGCATTCACTTATGATGCAGCAGGACAGGTGACCTATGAGGTTACAGTTCACGCTACACTTGATGGTGTAAAGAAGACATACACAGATAAGCTTACAGTTAGCTATGCACTTCCATCTATGGTATCTAACATCCTTATTGATGGTACACATGGCAACGATTATGTAACAGGCTACTATGGTGGAAACGTAAGCTCCTTCATTTCACTTTGCGGAAAGAAGAATATCCGTGCAACAGTAGAAATCGGAGAGATTACACCAGAGAAGCTTAAGGATGTTAAGTTATTTGTTATCTCTGCTCCAGCAAAGAAGTCTGGTACAGCTGGTGCAGGTGACTATGAGGTTCACCACTACAGCGACGAGTTCATCGCTATGGTTAAGGATTATGTAGCAAACGGTGGTTCTGTTGCAATTTGTGGTCTTGCTGACTACTCAGATTCAACAGATTGCCAGACTGCTACAGAGCAGAACAAGCTTCTCGAAGCAATCGGTGCTACAATCCGCATGGGTTCTGATGAGGTTTGTGATGATACAAACAATGGTGGTCAGGTATACAGAATGTACCCAACAACCTTCAACTATGATTCAGAGTTCCTTGCAGGCGTTAAGGATGGACAGAAGTACAGCCAGTATTCTGGATGCTCTGTTGATATTTCAAAGGCAGGCGCAAACGATGTTGTTGATGCAGCAGAGTGGCTTGTAAATGGTTATGACACCACATACTCAGTTGATTGCAAGGATGCAAACGGAAAAGCTCAGGAAGGCGTTCTTGAAAACGGAGTAAAGGGTAAGAAGAATGACAATCAGGGACAGGTTACTTTCCTTGCTCGTCAGAAGACAAAGGCTGGTGGAAACATCTTCGTTGCAGGTGGTGTATTCCTTTCAGACTTTGAGGTAAAGGCAGAAATCGACAACAATGATTCACTTCCTTTCGCAAACTACACAATCGTAAACAACATTCTCGATGGTGCTACAGTAGAGCTTCCTACAACTACAATCGCTGAGGCTCGTAAGGGCAAGATGAACGAGGTATTTGCTGTAGAAGGCTATGTAACATCAGGTACAGACAACGAGAATACAACCTTCTTCGATACCATCTACATTCAGGATGAGACAGGCGGTATGGACATCTTCCCATACGCAACACCAGGTCTTAAGATTGGTACAAAGATGCGTATCGTTGGTTACTTAGCACAGTATCAGGGCGACCTTGAGCTTAAGGTTCTTTCAGCTAAGGTATTAGATGAGGATCCTTATGTATGGGCTCCAAAGAAGGTTGATACAAAGACAGCTATGGATTACGATAACCTTGGTGGACAGTTCCTTCAGACAGAAGGAAAGGTTACAAGAGTTGAGTACAATGATGACGGAACAGTATCTGAGTTCTGGCTTGACGATGGCTCAGGCTCAGAGGCAGCAATCTTCATCGATGGCTACATTACATCAGCTTCAACTGGTAAAAATACAGTTGGTGAATTTGTAGAGGTTGGTGCTACAGTAAATGCATCTGGTGTGCTTTACATGCATCCAGAAGGAGATTCTGATGTTTCTGTTCCTGTATTCAGAGTACGTAACTGTGATGACATTGTTCTTGTGAAGACAGCTGATGGTGAGGACGTACTTGATATTGCAGATGAGGCAATCAAGCAGATGAAGGGCTTCCTTACAGAGGAAATGCTTCCATCCTTTAAGGAGGCAGTTCTTGAGCAGTTACAGTCTATGAATGAAAGATTTGAGAATGATCCAGAGTTCAGAGAGTGGGTAATGAGCCCAGAAATTCAGAAGATTGCTCAGAAACTTGATGGCTTCTTTAGAGAGCTTTTTGGATGGTAAAGCAGTAGAAATCTTTAAAGGATTATGATTTAAGATGAAAAACGAACTGATAATTAAAATAGTATCAGTCGTTGTATTCTTGGCACTTAGTGTTGGTGTAATTATCTACGCCAACACTGACAGGCCAAGTTACTCTATCACAGAGGACTCTGGCGTGGAATATGAAACCGCTAGAGTTCTTTCTGTAATAGAAGACAATACAACAATAGATACAGAAGTTGAAAATGTAAAAAAGGGTAGCACTGAGCTGGAGGTTGAACTTTTGTCAGGCCGCTATAAGGGCGATGTCTGTCATGTAACCAACTATTACAGTGCACTTTATAATGTAGATGTAGCTAAGGGCGACAAAGTAAGTGTGCGAATCGACACCACAGATGTAGGAGTTTACAACGTAAGCATCTACAACTACAATCGTAAGCCACTTATGATTTTTTTGGTGCTGTTGTTCTTTGCAGTGCTTGTGGCTTTAGGCGGAAAGCAGGGCCTAAAGGCATTCCTTGGCCTGGTATACACAGTCCTTGTAATATGCTTTGTGCTTCTTCCTTTGACACTAAAGGGCGTAGCTCCAATTCCACTTACAATTGCTATTGTGTTTGTTACATCAGCAGTTTGCTTCCTATTGATTGGAGGAGTGCAAAGGAAGACCATTGCAGCTGCTCTTGGTTCCTTGGCAGGTGTGCTTATTGCAGCCATGCTTGGTGGGATTACAGCAAAGCTTGGCGGAGTTACTACCTTCCAGATGGATGAGGCAGAGGCGTTGCTTTTAGTTAAGTCTACAAATGCGATTCAGCTTCGAGGATTATTTATCTGTGGCATCCTAATTGCGGCAATGGGTGCAGTGATGGATATAGCCATGTCCATATCTTCTGCGATCAGTGAGGTACACGAAGCTAACTCAAAGCTTGGCTTCTCAGATTTATTCAAGGCTGGCATGAACATTGGACGTGACGCCATGGGCACCATGGCAAACACTCTTGTTCTTGCCTACGTAGGTGGCGCCCTCAACATGATGGTTCTCATCTATTCCTACGGCGTGTCCTTCACCCAGC
Organism: Pseudobutyrivibrio sp. YE44; assembly: GCF_900104335.1. Taxonomy (GTDB): domain Bacteria; phylum Bacillota; class Clostridia; order Lachnospirales; family Lachnospiraceae; genus Pseudobutyrivibrio. The sequence continues at coordinate 272,537 of NZ_FMXT01000002.1, read as the reverse complement.
TAATCAACACAGATTTCGTAGCCATCGAGCTTATCCGCGCCATCGCAGGCTCCGTGGGCATCATCGGAACCGTACCATGCGTCGCCGGAATTTCAGCCTGGCTGATTTGCAAAAAATAATACTTGGGGTCACCAATAGCAGGTGGCTCCTTTTTATTTGTACTAATTGCCTTTGTAATGTAAGTAGTTGGTGGCCATCCTCTCTCATTGCAAGGGAAAAATATAAAAAAGATTTGACTTTACCTCTTGGTTTGCATACACTAACTATTGTTAGCAAAATACAACTAATAAGGAGAAACGTGTATGAAAAAATGGAAGAGAGCTTTAGCAGTTGCAGCAGCAACTACATTAGCCGTTTCATCAACTTCTATTCAATCCTTTGCAGCAGTGGAAGGGATAGCTGAAGAAGAGGTGCAGTTGGATTCAGAGCTTGATGAAGACGCTAGCTTAGGAACAGCAGATGAAGAAGTAGAAGAAGGTTCTAGTCAGGAATCTGTAGGTGAAGCAGAAGAAGCGGAAGCAGAAGCATCAGTAGAAGAAGAAAAAGATTCTGCTTCAGAAGATGAGGATGAGAAAACCTTAGATGAGAAAAAATCAGAATCTGATTCTAAAGATGATGCATCGAAAGATGAAGGTGACAAAAAAGAGTTAAAAGATGGTTTATATCGTGGTACTGCCAAAGGTTTTAAGAGTGATATAACTGTTGAAGTAAAGGTTTCTAATGGCAAGATTGAAAGTATCAATGTTGTAAATCAGAATGATACAGAGAGATTCTGGCAAAAGGCTGTTGCAATTATTGATTCTATAATAAACAATCAGTCTACAGAAGTAGATACAGTAAGTGGAGCAACCTACTCAAGTAAAGGTATTAAAGAAGCTATTGAAAATGCATTGGCAAGTGAGCCAATAAATGAGGAAGAACAGAAGACAGAAGAAAATGCTTCACTTTCAGGTCAGGGAACAAAGGAAGATCCATTTATAATTTCAAATGAAAAAGAAATAAAAATATTTAGAGATTCAGTTAATTCAGGAGAGAGCTATCAGGGGCAGTATATTAAGCAAACAAGCGATATTGCTTTAACAGAAGCTTGGACTCCAATTGGTATTGGAAAAGATAAGCCATTTTCTGGAATGTATGATGGAAATAACTATGAGATTTCAAACCTTACAGTAACCAGTGATACAGCTGTAACTGATGGAAATAGTTATTATGCCGGTTTATTTGGTTATGCAACAAGCTATGCAGACTTTTCAAATATTAAGCTGGATAATGTGAAGATAGATGTAAAGGATAAGTCGGGAATAGTATATGCAGGAGCTTTGGTGGCATGCATGTATAATACTGTTACCGATGGAAGTCAGGTGTCTGTTGTTGATAACTGTAGCGCATATGGTCAGGTAAATGTTCATACCAATTCAAAATCAACCATGACAGGTGGATTAGTTGGAATGGCAAATCAGTATGCAGCTATTTCAAACAATACAGCGGCTGTTTCAGTGAGTGCCAATACAAATGATGTCATGGGATTTGTTGGTGGAATTGTTGCTATGGCTAGTACATACGGCTATATTGCTAACAATGCAGCAATCAAAGACGTGACAATTATTTCAAATCATTCAAATGCAACAGCTGGAGGTCTTGTGGGACAGGCTGCATCTTGCTTGATTTTTAATAATTATTCAAAAGGAACTGTAAGCGGAACAAAGAGCGGTGGTTTAGTTGGTAATGTGTTAACTAATACATGGTTGGTAGCAGATTACTATTGTGCCGATAATGGATATGGAGCAAATCTTGGAAATATAGATGATGACACTGTCAAAGAGATGGCTGTAGGGGACATGTCTACATCTGATTTTCAATCTTTATTGCATTCAAATCTTTCAAATGATGAAATCTCTAAAATCGCTGAACTAGTTGATAAGGAAGGTAAGATTAACTTTGCTTCCTATAAGGCAAGAGTAGAGAACTATCATGATTGGAAATTAGTAGGTTCTGATGTGGTAATCTCCGAGAACATATGGGCTGAGACATCAAACAGCGTGGACGACTCAATTTTTGAAGCTGGAGATGGAAGTCAGAATAATCCATATATTATTGCAAGCGAAACTCAGCTTAGAGCATTTGCAAAGTCATTAAGCGAAGATAACACATATAAGGATAAATACATCGTACTTGATAATGATATTGAGCTTACAGATGGGGATTGGACACCAATAGGTGAAGGTGAGTATGCCTTTAGTGGTAATTTTGATGGTAATGGTCATACTGTAAGCGGTTTAAGAATTGGTAACGCTGATAATCATTATCATGATAATGGTTCACTATACTATGCTTTCTTCGGAGCATTGGATGGAGATTCCTATGTAAAGGATTTAAATCTTGATGTAAACATTTATGTAGAAGGCGATGAAAATCTTTACGTTGCAGGTCTTGCAGGTTATGCAGCTGGAACGATTGATAGTGTAACAGTAGACGGTGTTATTTGGGGTCGCAGCGGTCTATCAAATGAAACTGCAAACCATTTTGGTGGTGGTCTTGTTGGTTATCTGTATAGAGCAAACGTTTTAAACTGTGTTAATAATGCGGATGTCTTCGCCCAGGCAACAGGTGGTGTGGCAGAGGCCGGTGGTATCGGTGGTCTCAATAATCGTTCGCTAATTGCAAATTGCGTTGGTAATGGAAAAATTTCTGGTGCAGCTGATAGACAAGCAGAAGGTATGGCTGCATTAGGCGGCATTATGGGTGTTCATGCAGGAACAATGGTTAGCTGTGTGGCTAATGCTGATATTGATTCAACAGATTATTCTATGTATGTTGGTGAGCTTGCAGGATGGGCAACAGGCATTGCTGTACTTTATAACAACTTTTACAACCGCGATGCAAGCCAGATAATTGAAGGGAAAAATGTAAACCCAGTTGAGTCTGTTGGTTGGCTTGTAGGTCCAGGTACTACAGAGGAAAACGAACAGTTTTCTGGAGGGGTAAATAGTGGCGCTATCGGCGTAACATCCTCAGATATTAATTCTGAGGAATTTGCAAAGAGATTAAATGATTTATTTAATGAGTACCCTGTAAATATTGCTGATTACACTTCTAAAGTCTCACTTAGAAAGTGGAATGTAGGTCAAAAAACTATTCTTCCAAACGGACAGGCAACCTCATATATCTATAAGGAGCCAATTATAGAAAAAGAAGAGGAGGAAGTTAAGGCAGTTTCAGGAGTATTTTTCGGAAGAAGCAAGGATAAGACAACAGTAATAAAGCTTTATTATGACGAGGATAAAAAGCTTGTAACTGAGGTTGTCAGTGGCGATTCTGATGAGAATTCAAATGCCTACAAGGAAGCCTATGCTTCTGCTATGACAAAGATGGAAAACAATGACCATACTGAATATGGAAAGGTTGACCCTACTATTTTTGCATCTGGAGATGGTACACAAGAAAATCCATATATCATTGCTTCAGAAGAGCAGCTTATTAACTTCAATAAGTCTTTAAATGAAGATGAGGATTATACTGGCACATATGTAGCACTTGGTTCGGACATAAAGCTTACAAAAGAGTGGACATTAGCTGGTGGAAACACACCATATCCATTCAGCGGTATATTTGATGGAAGAGGTTATACAATTTCAGGATTGAGAATAGGCTCAGAGGAGCAGCCTTCATCTTATAGATATGCGGGTCTTTTCCCATATTTATTAGGTGCTATTGTTAAGGATGTTAGATTCACAGATGCAAAAATCTATTCCAAGACCAATGATGATAAGAGATACTATGCAGGTGTTCTTAGTGCAGCGGCTGAGGCAGAGGGAACAAATGGATATATTGACAGTGTCTATGTGGATAATGCATACGTAAATCTTTCTACAAATTCAGGAGCAGCATATGTGGCAGGTCTTATCGGATATGATATGGACAATGTTATTGCTAATTGTAAGGTGGATGCATCCGTAGTAGCAAATTCTAAGGCAGCGTGGGTTTACGCTGGAGTATTAACTGGACTTACAGCATGGAGTGGAATTATTAATAACAGAGTAAGTGGCACAGTTACAGTTTCAGCAAATCTTAATAAGGCTGCAGCAGGTGGTATTGCAGGTATGATGGCGGCTGCTACTTATAGTAATGCTGCTGATGTAACTATTTCATCAGAGCGATATACAAATGATCTTGGACAGGTTTCAGGTAGAAACACTGGAATATCTTATGGTTCAAATGATTACTACAATGAAGAAGCTAGTGTTGTATGCGGCGGAGAGACTGTTGAAACAAAAGCTGTAGGCACAGTGGTTGATGGTGCGGTAACAACAGAATTTTATGGTATGTCTAAGGAGAATTTCCACAGTGATGCTCTTTTAGAAAAAATGAATGGAGCAGCAGAGAAAGAGGATTATCAGAATGTATTAGCTTTCTTGAAAGATAGCTGGGAACTTGATGTTGCTGGCAGAACCAGTATTAAGCCATGGAAACTTTCTGGTACTGGTAATAGTGGAAACCAGGAAAGCACAGTTAACAAACCAAGTGCTCAAAGCAGTTCTGCAAGTGAAGCCTCATCAAGTGAAGGCTCATCAAGTGAAGGCTCATCAAGTAGTGATAATACAAATGTTACCGGTAGTGGTACTGCTAGTAATTTGACAGGGAAACAAATTTCTGATGAGAGCATTCCATTGTCAGGTAATAGAGATAATAGAGATAATACAGATAATACAGATAAAAGAGTTACTAATCCTGTGGAAAATAATAGCAGTGATAGTAAAGCTGTAAATAATAACCCAAAGAGTAATGATAGTACTGCGAAAGCAGGAATTACAGAAAATGAAACTAATAGTGACACATTAGAAGAATCTTCAGTAGCTGATGATAAGTTACCTGAATCAGAAGAGGAAGAAGTGCTTGAAGTAACAGATGAAGAGGTACCTGCAGCAGCAGATGAAGAACTATCAAATGCTGAAGTAGCTTCTTCAAACGTAATCCTGATATTAGTAGGATGTATTCTTGTTCTGGCTGCGTTAGGAATTATGGGCGCTAAGTATTTTAAAGTGAGAAAATAGTAGTGCTTTATCATTGAAAAGCGAACACTCTTATGTTACAATCGGGGAGGTTTTGAAAATCAATCTGGTTGTAACGAAGGAGAATCGTTTATGGAAAGCTACAAGTCAGAATTTATAGAGTTTATGGTGGAGTCTGATGTCCTGAAGTTCGGTGATTTTACACTGAAGTCAGGGCGGAAGTCTCCTTTTTTTATGAATGCAGGAGCTTATGTTACAGGTAGCCAGCTTATGCGCTTAGGCGAGTATTATGCAAAGGCTATCCACGATGCATACGGTGAGGATTTTGATGTTCTCTTCGGACCTGCCTACAAGGGAATCCCTCTTGCAGTTATTACTTGCGAGGCCTTTTACAAGCTTTATGGCAAGGAGATTAAATACTGCAGCAATCGTAAAGAGGAAAAGGATCACGGCGCTGATAAGGGCGGCATCCTTGGATATAAAATTCAGGATGGCGACAGAGTCGTTATGATTGAAGACGTTACCACATCAGGCAAGAGCATGGAGGAGACAGTTCCTATCGTTCGCGCCCAGGGTGATGTTACAATCGTTGGTCTTATGGTTTCTCTCAACCGTCAGGAGTTTGGACTTTCTGGAGACAGAAGCAAGACAGCCCTTGATGAGGTTGCAGAGGTTTATGGTTTCCCAACAAACGCAATTGTTTCAATGGACGAGGTGGTAGAACACCTTTACAATCGTCAGTGCCAGGGTAAGGTCGTTATCGATGATGAAATGAAGGCCCGCATTGATGCATATTATAAGGAATATGGAGTTCAGTAATGAGAAGATCTCATTTTCACAGACGAAACTCCTATGGTAATCAGCTTAAGGCGCTGCCTATGGAGGCTGTATATGCCGCTGGAGTGTCGATTCTTTCATTAATTTTATATGGTGTTGTAATTGGTGTTTCTGTTTATATGTCAGGAGAGACTCCAAAATTCATCGGTGGTTTGGGAATGCTTGGCTTTGTTATCGCCCTTTGTTCCTTCATTTACAACCTTAACCAGATGAAGACGAACACTGAGCTTAAATACAGGATAGCATGTCTGATAATCAGCATTGTTGTTTTGATTATTTGGGCTATCCCATTTATACTTGGACTTCTTAACTAACAGGAGATAAAAATGAGCAAGACATTTTATATAGAAAATGATGATGTGCTAGAGCGCTACGAGCTTGTTACAGAGCGCATCGCTACAATAAATGAAGATAAGGATTTGCCAGAAAAGCTTCAGAGCTATTTCAATCAGGTGGCACAGTTCATTTTGGCTGTTCAGCCAATTTTAGACAAGGCTGTAGCAGGTGAGCTTGAAAACCGTTCCCTTGAGGAATGCAAGGCAGATCATGATAGAATTTTTGCAATCTACAAGGCTGGCACCTATGAGAATAGCTTCCTTTGCCCTACATATGCAGTGGCAGAGCTTGGTGAGCTTCTTGGTGGACCTCTTTCAGCAATCTTTTATAAGGTGACAGATATGGTTCGAGCTGCCTTTGCAGGACGCCTTGATATCTTCACTATTTACTGCGAGCTTTTCATGCAGGTATATGGTGTTTGTCAGGTGGAGAGCGAGGATAAATATCGCAGAGAAGATATTCTTTCTGCACTTTATTCTTTCTATCACGACTATGCCCAGATTTTCAATGGCGAGAACCTTATTTCAATGGTTGATCCAGAATATGATTTCTATACAAATATCATTATGAAGGCAGACCTTTCAGAAGATAACTACCTTTATAGATATGGTATGTACATTAGTGATAACGAGCTTAAGATGGCTGAGCACCTTCGCAGCATGCCTCATGAGGATGTGGTAGCTATGGCACGCACTTATGTGGAAGGCTACATCAAGGGCTTTGAGGTTTGTGGCAAGGATATTTCTATTAAAGAATCCGTTTGTGTGGAAACACCAGCAGGCTTCGAACTTATGACTCGCGAGGCAATCAGAATGTTCAACGAGGCAGGTCTTGCTGCCACAGTTCGTTTCGGTGGCACCTCTGCTCGTAACCTATATTCGTCAGTGCCAAACAAGCAGTGCGAGTACGACCACAAGGATGACAGAGCCTACGTTTGGGACAAGGGCCTTGCAGACAGACTTCTTGAGGTGACAAAGAATACCTTCGAAAAGAACAAGGAGTTGGCAGCTGTGTTTGGTGGTCCAGCTGTTATCGAGACCTTTGGTGATATTCCTTTTGAGCCAAAGAATTTCGACGCAAACGCACAGTACTCTGACAAGCAGAACGAGCTCAATGTTTACTTCATGAGCCAGAATGGTCAGATTACAAATCAGTATATTAAGGGTGAGGAGCGCAGCTTCACAATCATTGCATATCCAATCCCTGAAATCGGCGACAAGTTCAATGAGATTTTCAACGAGACTGTTGCTGTTAATACAATGGATTATGAGCTTTACAAGAACATTCAGCAGCACATTATCGATGTGCTTGACCAGGGCGAGACAGTTCATGTTACAGGTCGTGGCGACAACCATACAGACATCACTGTAAAGCTTCATCATCTTGATGATCCTTCAAAGCAGACAAACTTTGAGAACTGCGTTGCAGACGTTAACATTCCTGTGGGAGAGGTGTTCACCTCACCTGAGCTTGAAGGCACAAACGGTGTGCTTCACGTTACACAGGTATACTTAAACGAGCTTTGCTACAAGAACCTTGAGATGAAGTTCGAGGATGGCAAAATCGTATCTTACAACTGCAGCAATTTCGATACAGAGGAAGAGAACAAGAAGTACATCTTCGATAACGTTCTTTTCAAACATGAAACACTTCCAATTGGCGAGTTTGCCATTGGAACTAACACTAGAGCATTTGTTATGGGACAGAAGTTCGGCATCGCCGACAAGCTCCCAATCCTTATTGCAGAAAAGACAGGTCCTCACTTTGCAGTGGGTGACACCTGCTATTCTCACTCAGAGGATGTACCTATGTACAATCCAGATGGAAAGGAGTGCATAGCACGTGATAACTCATGCTCACTCCTTCGTAAGACAGATATTTCTAAGGCATATTTTAACTGCCACACAGATATAACAATTCCTTATTACGAGCTTGGTGACATCACCGTCACTACAGCGTCAGGCGAAGAACTTCCGATCATCCGCGAAGGTCGCTTCGTCGTAGACGGTACTCAAGAACTCAATAAGGTCTTTGAATAAGTAAAGTGAGCAGTAGCAGACAAGCTCTATGTTGGAAATTTTGGTGAGTATAGCGAAAGCGATACCAAAATTTTCAATCATAGGCTTGTAAGCGTAACTGCGTAGGATTTATAGAATTTGGAGGTAGTGTTATGGCAAAAGTTAGTGTAGTTATGGGAAGCGACAGCGACATGCCTGTAATGGCGAAAGCTGTTGAAATCTTAGAGAAGTTCGGCGTGGATTACGAGATTCGTATAATCTCAGCTCACCGCGAGCCTGATATCTTTGTAGACTATGCAAAGACTGCAAAGGATAGAGGTGTTCAGGTTATTATTGCTGGCGCAGGAAAGGCAGCTCACCTTCCAGGAATGTGTGCAGCTATTTTCGAGGGACCAGTTATCGGTATCCCTATGAAGACCAGCGACCTTGGTGGAGTAGATTCACTCTATTCAATTGTTCAGATGCCTACAGGTGTACCTGTAGCTACAGTTGCCATAAACGGAGGAGCCAATGCAGGTATCCTCGCAGTTAAGATGCTCGCAATGAATGACTCTGCCTTAGCAGGCAAACTCCACGATTTTATCGTAGAGCAGAAAAACAGCGTCGAGGCGAAGGATGTAAAACTTCAGAATGAAGGCTACAAGGCCTTCTTGTAAGCGTAATTTAAGGAAACTCTTGTAATACAAGGGCTTCCTTTTATTTATATTTATTATGTGAGCTAACACAAAGAAAACTTGGCGAGCGCGAGCAGGAAGGCTCCATATCAACATGGGTGGGGCCCACGCTGGCGGGAGGGCCCATGTTGGATATGGAAGGTGGCCTGCGGGAGCATGAAAACTTGGATGTGTTAGCGGACAAAAAGTAATTGTAAAAAGGAGAGAAACATGGATTACAAGAGTTCAGGAGTAGATATTGAGGCAGGATATGAGTCAGTGGAGCTCATGAAGAAATTTGTTAAGGGCACTATGAGACCAGAGGTACTTGGTGGCCTTGGCGGTTTCTCAGGCGCATTTGATCTTAGCGCTATCAAGAACATGGATGAGCCAGTACTTTTATCTGGTACAGATGGCTGCGGCACAAAGGTTAAGCTTGCCTTCCTTATGGACAAGCATGACACAATCGGTATTGATGCAGTTGCTATGTGCGTAAACGATGTTGCTTGCGCAGGTGGCGAGCCACTTTTCTTCCTTGATTATATTGCTTGCGGCAAGAACATCCCTGAGAAGATTGCAACAATCGTAAGTGGTGTTGCTGAGGGATGTAAGCAGTCAGGCTGCGCCCTTGTAGGTGGCGAGACAGCAGAGCACCCAGGTCTTATGCCTGAGGAAGAGTATGATCTTGCAGGTTTTGCTGTAGGTATTGTAGATAAGAAGGACATCATCACTGGTGAGAACCTTAAGGATGGTGACGTGCTTATCGGTATGGCATCTACAGGTGTTCATTCAAACGGTTTCTCTCTTGTTCGTAAGATTTTCGAAATGACAAAGGAAAGTCTTGATACATATTATGATGAGCTTGGTTGCACTCTTGGTGAGGCACTTATTGCTCCAACACGTATTTACGTAAAGGCCCTCAAGGCTGTAAAGGATGCAGGTGTTAAGGTTAAGGCATGCTCACACATTACAGGAGGTGGCTTCTACGAGAATATTCCACGTATGCTTCCAGAAGGAAAGCGTGCTGTCGTAGAGAAGGATTCTTATGAGGTGCCTGCAATCTTCAAGCTTATGGCTGCAAAGGGTAATGTATCTGAGCAGATGATGTACAACACTTACAACATGGGTCTTGGAATGATTGTTGCTGTTGATCCAGCTGATGTTGATAAGACAATGGAAGCAATGCGCTCTGCTGGTGATACACCATACGTAGTTGGTAAGATTATCGACGGTGAGAAGGGTGTAGACTTGGTTTAAAGAGGTAAATATGAAAATTGCAGTATGTGTATCAGGCGGAGGTACCAATCTTCAGGCAATTATCGACGCCATTGATAATGGAACAATTCACAATACAGAGATTGCCGTTGTAATCTCAAACAATAAAAACGCATATGCACTAGAGCGTGCTGCTAAGGCCGGTATCGAAGGTGTTTGCATCAGCCCAAAGGATTTTGCATCCCGTGATGAATTCAATAAGGCTTTTGTTGCTAAGCTTGATGAGTATAATGTAGATTTAGTTGTTTTGGCAGGATTCCTTGTTGTAATCCCACCAGAAATGATTCGTAAATACGAATATAAAATCATCAACATCCACCCATCGCTCATCCCAAGCTTCTGTGGCACAGGCTATTATGGCTTGAAGGTTCACGAGGGAGTGCTTGAGCGTGGTGTAAAAGTCACCGGTGCAACCTGTCACTTTGTGGATGAAGGTACCGATACAGGTCCAATCATCCTACAGAAGGCTGTTGAAGTTCAGCAGGATGACACACCAGAGGTTCTTCAGCGTCGTGTCATGGAACAAGCCGAGTGGATTATCATGCCTCGCGCCATCGATTTGATTGCTCGTGGATGCGTACGTGTTATAGATGGGCGTGTCATAATAACTGAGTAAAATACTAAATAATGTTGATTATTAGATGAGCTTGACTTTCATAGTGTTGGTAAGCGCGAGCAAGAAGGCCCCATGCTGAGCATGGGAAGGACCTACACCGGCGGGAGGGTTCCCATGCGAAGGTATGGGAGATGGCTTGCGGGAGCATGAAGTACTTGGAGAAGTCAAGCGGATTAGTGGAGGATTTTGTTTATGAAGGTTCTTATTGTAGGTAGTGGCGGCCGCGAGCACGCAATTGCTTTGGCAGTGTCTCGAAGCCCTCAGGTAGATAAAATATATTGCGCTCCAGGCAATGCGGGCATTTCACAGCTTGCAGAGTGCGTAGATATCAAGGCTATGGAGTTTGATAAGCTTGTAGCTTTTGCAAAGGAAAAGGAAATTGACCTTACTGTAATCGGTATGGATGACCCACTTGTAGGTGGTGTTGTAGATAAGTTTGAGGAAGCTGGTTTGCGTTGCTTCGGTCCTAGAAAGAATGCAGCTATCATTGAAGGTTCAAAGGCATTCTCTAAGGACTTAATGAAGAAGTACAACATTCCAACAGCAGGTTATGAGAACTTCACAGATCCAGAGGAAGCCCTCAAGTATCTTGAGACAGCAAAGTATCCAATTGTTCTCAAGGCTGATGGTCTTGCTCTTGGAAAGGGCGTTCTTATTTGCGAGAACCACGAGCAGGCAGTAGCTGGTGTTGCTGAAATCATGACAGACAAGAAGTTTGGTGATGCTGGTAACACTATGGTTATCGAAGAGTTTATGACAGGCCGCGAGGTTTCTGTTCTTTCTTTTGTAGATGGAAACACTGTAAAGATTATGTCATCTGCCCAGGATCACAAGCGTGCTGGCGATGGTGACACAGGTCTTAACACAGGTGGTATGGGTAACTTCTCACCATCTCCATTCTTCACAAAGGAGATTGAGGAGTTCTGCCAGAAGAATATCTTCCAGGCTACTGTTGATGCTATGAAGGCAGAGGGCAGAGAGTTCAAGGGTGTTATCTTCTTTGGTCTTATGCTTACAGAGGATGGTCCAAAGGTACTTGAGTATAACGCTCGTTTCGGCGACCCAGAGGCTCAGGTAGTTCTTCCTCGTCTTGAGAATGATATCATCGACGTATTCAATGCCTGCATCGACGGAACTCTTGACAAGGTAGATTTGAAATTCTCTGATGAAGCATGTGTATGCGTAGTCCTTGCATCAGATGGATATCCTGTTTCTTACAAGAAGGGATTCCCTATCACAGGCTTTGACAAGTTCAACAACAAGGATTACTATTGCTTCCACGCTGGCACAGCCTTCAATGATAAGGGTGAGATTGTCACAAACGGTGGTCGTGTCCTTGGCATCACAGCTCTCGGCAAAGATTTGGTTGAAGCAAGAGCAAAGGCTTATGAAGCAACAGAGTGGATTGACTTCGAGAACAAGTATATGAGACATGATATCGCAAATGCGATATTGAAATAGAAAACGGTTTAAATGATTTATGAGCCCAGAGGCAGAGATGTCTCTGGGCTTTTGTTGACTATGATTAGGCAGTTTTTGAACTGTCTTTTTTTCGTGCATTCAAATGAAAGGAGGTAATTCTCTTGACGGTTTAATAGTCAACAAATAGAAACACAGAAATCAGGTTATTAATTGAATTCATGACTTTTTGCAGGGGAAATAAGGAAATCCCCTACAAGAATCTATAAATTTGAAAGGAAGATTAAATGGATATTGTAAAGAGAAATGTTAAGGATAGTTTGTTTACCCATATGTTTGGTGATGACAGTAAGGAGTATCTTTTGCAGCTGTATCAAGCGCTGCATCCAGAGGATAGCAAAGCAGCTGTAGAAGATCTTGATTTGATTAGCATTGAGAATGTGTTAACCAATGATATTTATAATGACTTAGGGTTCACTGTAAATGACAGATTGGTTATCTTGGTAGAAGCCCAAAGTACCTGGAGTGAAAATATCCTTATTCGTCTGCTGATGTATCTTGGCAAGACATATCAAAACTATATATATGCAAGGTCAGAATTAAAGGCTAGACTTTATTCGGAAGCTAAAATCAAAATTCCAAAAGCTGAGTTATATGTAATTTATGCAGGACCACAAGGACACAAGCCATCAGTGCTATCCTTCAAGGATGAATTCTTAGGAGAAGAGGGTAAGGTGGACTTGATTGCAAATGTTATTTACGCAGATGAGGAACTCAAACAGGCTTACGGGGATTATAGAGAAAGTATTGGTGAAGAGCGCGGTAAACAGCAGGGACTTCAGCTGGGGCTTCAGAAAGGGGCAGATAATGAACGTCCATGTAATATAAGAAGTGTGATGGAAAGTTTTGGGATTTCTGCAGAGGAAGCAATGAGTATTTTGAAAATACCAGAGAATCAATTTGCACGGTATATGGAATTGCTAAAATAGAAGAATAATTCCTTGCATTACTCATCGATAATGTGATACACTAGACGAGTCGATGAGCCGACATTGGCATATTATTTTCCTAGCAGAGTGAAGGAAAATAATATGCTCAAAAACTGGCCTTGCCGAAGGCAATTATCAATGCCAGTTTGTCCTTGTTTTTGCGGATGTGGCGGAATTGGCAGACGCGCTAGATTTAGGTTCTAGTGTCCCCGACGTGCAGGTTCAAGTCCTGTCATCCGCATTATAAAAACCACCTCTTATGAGGTGGTTTTTTTGCGTTTATTCTTCTACAAAAGGTAAAACCTATTTTATTAGATTGCTATAGCTGTTCTTTTGATTTTTCCAGTTCCTGTTTTTTCGAACTCTGTCTCTCTGAATTCTACGCCATAAATCCTTTTGTAAAGAGGAAGCTTTTTGTTTAGTTCTTTTACGTAGGACTTAATTTCTTCTTGAGCATCATTTTCACTGAAAACGGAAACGTGGATTCTGTCATTTTTTCCGTAGGCTATACATTCTTTTACTTTTTCGTTAGCATACATATACTTCTCAAGCTCTTCAGGGCAAATATTTTCACCACTGGAAAGGATGATAAGATTCTTCTTACGACCTGTGATGTAAAGATATCCATCCTCATCAAGGTAACCAAGATCACCTGTGAAAATCATACCATCTCGTAAGATTTCAGCAGTTGCTTCTTCGTTCTTGTAGTAGCCCATCATGTTGCCCCAATAGTTGATACCGATTTCGCCGTCGATAATCTTAATCTCAGCATCATCATATGGACGACCTACAGAAGCCATGTGATGTTCCATATCGAAGTTGAAGGTGGCATTTCCACCTGTTTCGGTCATACCGTAGTACTGTCCAAAGGCAATACCCTTTGAAGTGATTTCCTTAACATCTTCAACACTTACAGGGGCACCGGCTGTACAAAGAATCTTGACCTTGCCAAGTCGCTCCATATGACCTCTTCTGATAGCCTTAAGCCAAAGCTTTAAGGTGCCAGGAAGTACGCAAGCGTAATCGATTTCTTCATCAACAAGATCATCGAGGATGTTCTCCGGATGAACGCTCTGATAGAAGGTACAAGCGTGCTCAGACCATGTGATAAGAGCAAGGAGACCTCCGATATGATAGAATGGGAAATTTGTATAGATTGGCATTCCTGGATATGGCTCAAAACCGTTTGAGTATCCCTTTGGAAGTGCAATCTTTTCACCGCCAAAAATGTTTCCAACAGAAAGCATTACACCCTTTGAAAGGCTAGTTGTGCCTGAGGTGTAAACAATCATCATAAGGTTGTTAGCCTCTTCTTTAGTGAAGTCCTTAAGATCCTTTGGCTCAACATCACCCTTGAGAGCGATATCGAAGCTGTAGGTCTTTACCTCTGATAAGAAACTAAATTTTTCAAGATCGTCAGCAATAAGATATTCAGCATCTGAATTCTTTACTGCGAACTTAAGATTTTCCTCTAACTCATGGAAGTTAAGTGGAATAAAAACAGCACGGCTGAACATGAGAGCAATTGCAATAATTACATATTCATAGCTGTTTCCGCCGATAAGAGCAATGTGCTTGCCCTCTAATGGGCCCATGAGATTCTCAAGTCTTGTTGCACATTCTTTTATATCGCGTATGTATGTTTCAAATGTTATGTTGTACGAATTCTCTCCATCTAAGAATCGAAATGCATTAACATGTTTTTCCTGTTCCAAGGTTTCTAAGTATTTGAACATCATTCTACCTCCTGGTGCTAAATAATCGCGAACGTTATGAATTATAGCATGGAAAGGGGTAGAAGAGTGTTGTAGTTCTTGCCAAAATCCTGCTTTTCGTGACAGGCTACAAAATTTGTGGACAATTGAGTATTATTTTTGCTATTCATCAGAAAAACTGGAAGTCATAGGTTTTTGATTTTCTAAAGAAAAGATATGTTAAGAGTTAAAAAAATCTGTTGCATTTTAAACCTATAAGATTTATACTGAACCAAAATAAAGAAATTACACGTTTGTGCGAAGGTGAGGAAATGAGAATTAGATAGTTTAATTTAAGTAATCACATATTATGTTACGGGTGCTTGAAAGAAATGCACTTGTTCAGCTGGAGTTTAGAAAACAAACTTTGGTTTATTGAGCCTGATAAACAGGCTAATTTGTGTACGCTTAAATTAGATTATCGCTTTAGTTGTCCTTATCCACGCCAGTAGGTGAATATATAGGATTATTTAGCGAGTCTGTTTTTGCGTATGCAAAGACAGGCTCTTTTTTTAGTCTTCCCCTTGATGGGGCTGATGATTTTTTTTGGAGGTTTTTATGGCACAAATAAACGTTACGAATTTAACCTTTGCATATGAAGGAAGCTTTGATTATATTTTTGAAAATGTTTCCTTTTCTATAGATACCAATTGGAAGTTAGGCTTTATAGGTAGAAACGGTAAAGGAAAAACTACTTTTTTAAATCTACTTCTAGGAAGATATGACTACGAAGGCAGTATTTCAACAAATGTTGTTTTTGATTATTTTCCATATAAGGTAAGCTGTTCGGATTTGGAAAAGACAGCAGATGAGCTGATGGAAAAATGGAAGCCATCTGTGGAAAGCTGGAGAGTCATGTGTGAATTGCCAAAGCTTTCTATAGATGCAGAGTTACTTTATAGACCCTTTAAGACTTTGAGCTTTGGTGAACGAACAAAGGTCATGCTGGCGGTTTTGTTTTCTGGGGAAAATGATTTTCTGTTGATTGATGAGCCAACAAATCATCTTGATATGGAGGCCAGAGAAATCATCAAGAATTACCTGGCATCAAAAAAGGGATTTATCTTGGTATCCCATGACAGAGATTTGTTGGATGCCTGCATTGATCATGTGCTGGTTTTGAACAGAGCCACCATAGAGGTTCAGGCAGGAAACTTTTCCAGCTGGTGGGAAAATAAATCACGGGCCGACGCGTTTTCTAAGCATGAAAATGAAAAGCATTTAAAGGAAATTGGTAAATTGAAGGCTGCGGCAGACAGGTCTTCTAGATGGGCAGACAAAAGCGAGTCAACAAAAATAGGATTCGACCCCATTAAAGAGACTGATAGAAGCATATCCTCAAGGTCCTACATTGGCGGCAAAACCAAGAAAATGCAGTCCAGGGTAAAATCCTACGAAAAGCGAATGGACCGTGAGATAGCCGAGAAAGAAGGATTGCTTCAGGATATAGAGGAACCAATCGATTTGAAGGTGATGTCCATGGAACATTACAAGAAGGTGTTGGTCGATTGCAAGGATTTGACGCTGAGATACTGCGATGGAGCTGAGCCTGTGGTTAAGGATTTGTCCTTTGATTTGCTCCGAGGAGAGAGAGTATTTCTAAGTGGTGAGAATGGCAGTGGCAAATCAACGTTAATAAAGGCGATTTTGGCTGCTGGTGGACAGGGGGATATATCGAATCTTTCGATAGAAGGAACCCTTAATATGGCGCCTAATCTGGTCATCTCATATATCAATCAAGATACTTCCTGGCTTAAAGGGAGCTTGAAGGATTATGCGCTAATGCATGGCTTGGATTATAGCCTGTTTCTTTCCATACTGAGCCAGTTAGATATGAGTAGAGTTCAGTTTGAAAAGAATATAGAGGACTATTCTGAGGGGCAAAAGAAGAAGGTGCTTATAGCTGGGAGTCTGCTTACATCAGCCCATTTATACATTTGGGATGAGCCTTTAAATTACATCGATGTGTTCTCACGAATGCAGATAGAAAAGCTGATTGAGGAGTATCAGCCAACAATGCTTTTGGTGGAACATGATGTGCGATTTAGAGAAAAGCTGGCTACAAAGGAGATAATGTTTTAGTCGACCTGGATGAAATCTATCATTATTGGTGGCAAGGTATAGGAGTTTAATTAGGTTTTAAATGTTATGGAGTTAGAAAAAATGAGACAGAAAAATAAAATATTAGGTAATGGAAAATTTTACATGAAGGCGCTAGCTATTGCAGTGCCAATTATGCTTCAGCAGTTAATTCAGAGTATGGTTTCGCTGATAGATAACTTTATGGTTTCAGGCTTGGGAGATATTTCCATGTCTGGGGTAAATGTAGCTGGACAGGTTATGTTTGTGTTTATGGTTTTCACTAACACTATTTGCATGGCCGGTGGAATATTCCTTACACAGTTTTACGGTGCACAGGATAAAAAAGGAATGCAGCAGGCATTTATGTTTAAGCTGTTAATTGGACTTATGGCATTTGTTCCATATTTGCTTGTATGCGTTGTATTTCCAAGGCCAGTACTTTCACTAATGTTGATTGGAAATACTGAGGCTAATTTGATTTTGAATGAAGCTGTAAGTTACGTTCGTATCATGGCATTAATCGGAATCCCTTTTACCTGTTCAGTTTGTATTGCAAGTTCATTAAGAGATATGGGAGAGGTAAGAATTCCACTTTATGTAACTGTGGTGGCAACTCTTATCAACACAACCTTTAACTACTTGCTTATCTACGGACATTTTGGCTTCCCTGCTCTTGGAGTAAGGGGGGCAGCCTACGCGACAGTTATAGCTAGAACAGTTGAGTTTGTAATCTTTGCTGTTGTTTACGTGCGAAAGAACCCTGACTTTGCAGTTTACTTTAGCAGTAAATACAGAATTGATGTGGCACTCTTTAAAGAGATTCTTAAGAAGGGTGCATTAATGCTTTTCTGTGAGATGACTTGGGTATTTTCGGAGACAGTTACAACTGCTATTTACAATGGACGTGGTGGTGCTGATGTTGTTTCAGGTATGGCATCAAGCTTTGCAATTGCAAATCTTTTCTTTATCGCCTTCGGAGGAATCTACTCAGCTACAAGCGTTATTATTGGTAGAACCCTTGGTGAAGGAAACCTGGAAGAAGCTCGCAAGCAAAAGACCTGGCTATTATCAGGTTCTATTATCTTTGGAATAGCTATGACTTTTGTTGGCTTTGGCACAACAGCTATTATACCTATCGTCTTTGGTAAGCTAAGTTCAAACGCAATAGCAATTTCTCGAAGCATGGTTATTATGATGTCATTCTTTATGCCACCATGGGTACTTATTAATGCCCAGCAGGCTGTTGCTAGAGCAGGTGGTGATACAAAGATGGGCGCCTACGCTGACGCCAGCCTTACAATAGTTGTTATGCTCCCTATGCTTTTTGCTCTTGCTAAGTTTACGGATATTGGTCCAGTTGAAATGTATCTAAGCGTAAAGCTACTTGATATTGTAAAGATTACCATTTTCCATTTCTGGCTAAAGAAGGAACGCTGGCTTAATAATCTTACTGTAGCGGGTGCTGAGGTTGAGCAGGAGCAACCTCAGATAACTGTATATGGTGAAGTTATTGATAATGAGGCGAGTGTAGCTGCTAAATAATTATAGTTTTTTGATTTTCATCAGAAAATCAAGAACCGGAGAAGGACCAATATTTTCTGAAAGAAAATTTTGCTCTGCAAAGCAGAGTTCTTGTGGGCTTTTTCCTTAAGTAGCACACAAGAAGTCATAAGAAAATGTTGATGAGGGGGTTACTGCCTTTAAGTATTAATTAAAAAGAATATGTGGTAGGGGATTATTGTTTTTTATTTATTCTAACATTCTAAGAATTACGTGGGATGCATGGGATGCGTGGTATGGAGCTCGATATTACGGAAAAATAGAGTGATATAGCGACTTGTTCCGTAGACTAAATTCTTAGATTGATGTTGATTACGGAACAGATAAAGAATATGTTTATTTGTTCCGTAGTCTTAAGAGAATTTTAGAGATTAAATGCCCTACTGAGCGGGTTTTTCTGTTATAATCGAGGACATAAATACTCTAAAATACTTCTATTGAGTAATAAAATGTCGGAGATTGCCCAATCTACCAATTACGACTACGGAAAAAATGGATGATGAATGGAATAATTCCGTAAAAGGGCTCCATTTACCAAAAAAAGGATTCAATTACTCCCAAAAAGATTCCATTTACCAAAAAATCCAATTACTCCCAAATGGGTTCCATTCACCTAAAAGAACTAATTACTCCCAAAATGGTTCCAACTACAAAAAAGGAGAAGTAATATGAGTTTTTATATAGAAAAAAATTATAGAAATGATGAGAGGCTTAGAGCCTCATTCAATAGACTGGCGGAAAAGACATTTGGTCTTAACTTTGAAAATTGGTATCAAAATGGTTTTTGGAAGGATAACTACATACCTTATTCTGTTGTAATAGATGGTGAGGTTGTGTCGAATGTTTCAGTCAATGCCTGCAATATGAATTATAAGGGTAAGACAGTAAAACTAATCCAGCTTGGTACAATTATGACAGATGCAGACCACAGAGGAAAAGGATATGCCAGAATGCTGATGGAAGAGATTATGAAAGACTACGAAGGAAATGTTGACGGAATATATCTCTTTGCAAATGATTCTGTTTTGGAGTTTTATCCTAAATTTGGCTTTAAGGAAGCAATGGAATATCAGTATACAAAAGATGTGACAATATCTAGTGATTGCAAGGCTGAGCAGGTTCCGCTGAAGGATAACAATGATTTTGACAGAATTGTTGAGATTCTAGATAAAACAAGTCAGAATGCGAAGCTGTATATGGTAGGTAATACTGGATTATACATGTTTTATCTGTCTCAGTTTATGAATGAGAATCTATTTTACATTTCAGATTGTGACAGCTATGCTATTGCAGAAATTGAAGATGATACATTAATTCTTCATACCATTATAGGAGATGGAGCTATAGATGATGTTATCGCAGCTTTTGGCTCTAAAGTTAAAAAAGTAGTTCTTTGTTTTACACCAAAAAATGTCAGTGGCTTTGAAAAAAGCGAACTTCACGAGGAGGATACTACTTTCTTTGTAAAGGGGAAATTTTTCGAAGATAGTGTCAACGAAGAATACATGATGCAAATGGTAACACATGCATAGTATACATGGAGAGGTTATATATAATGATTAACGAAATACAGTTAGAACTTCAAGATACAGAATGGCCACTGGAATATACTGATAATGATAGAAGGATAGCCAGGGCTATTGTGTATGATGATACGGGGTATTTTTATTTTGTGCGAGTAGAACGTAATGATGATTTTGGAAGAGCGACCTTGATTGAGACATCAGGTGGCGGAGTTGAAGCTGATGAAGATTTGAATTCTGCCATAAAGAGAGAACTTAAAGAGGAGCTTGGGGCAGATGTAGAGATTGTCTGCAAGATAGGAGTTGTAAGTGACTATTACAATTTGATTCACAGACACAATGTGAACAATTACTTTCTGTGTAAGGTAAAATCTTTTGGGGATAAACATATGACAAAGGATGAGATAGAGAGCTTTCATCTTTCAACACTGAAACTTACCTACGAAGAAGCTGTTGCAGAATATGGGAAGCGTAGGGATACAAGGCTTGGAAGACTTATAGCAAACAGGGAACTTCCTATATTGAATAAAGCCAAAGAAATAATAAATTTGGAGACATGAAATGAATAGAGATAATCTATACACCCCAGGAAAGGAAATTATAAAGAGGTGAATTAAGTGAACGCAGGAATGTTTATAGCTTTAATTATTATATCGATTGTGGCGGGAATCATGATTATTATTGGTGTTTTTCAGTTGAGGAAAAAAGATAACCCCGTTGGATTTTATAATGTCATAGATCCGCCAAAAAAAGAAGAAATATCTGATGTAATACAGTGGAACAGGAAACATGGCATGATTTGGGTCATATATGGAATATGTATTGAGCTTGGTTTTTGGTTAGCATATGTTATGCCATTTGAAATATTAGAGATGATATTTATGATGGGAGGAGTTATTTTCCCTCTTCCATTTATGGTTTTAAGACATCATAAGTTGGAAAAGGAATACAAAATCTGAATTAGGTTTGTAAGCAGGCTATAGATGCTGCTAAGAGGAGTTTAATGGGAAAAAAGAAAGTGGAACATGTTGTTTTCGATGGCATGCGAAAAATAAAAAAGAATTACAATATCAGTGAATACAACAAGAACACCCATAAGAAAAAAATAAATAGGGGAAAAGAACAGTAAGAATAGGGATTTGTAGGAGTTTGATATTTCAAAGTTCTTTGTTAGACATCAACAAAAAAGAATAGAGAGGAAGAATAATTATGAATTGTCCTAATTGTGGAAAAGAGATGAGACCGGGAGTTGTTGAGTCAGTGCGAGCTCTTAACGTTATTTGGTATCCTAAAAATTATAAACATAAATCGATTGATGAGGAGAAACCAGTATCTCTTTCTTTAAAAGCCGAAGGTTACTATTGTGATGAGTGTAATACTGCGTTTGCAAGCTATAAAAAAAGAGAACATGGATTTTTGGGACGATTAGTTTATAAGATATTTGATGAGGAGTATTAGAGGCAATAATAAATTTGCATGCATGAAATGAATAGAAGTAATCTATACACCTCAGGAGAGGAAATATATGTTTTTTGAAAATGTATACTTTATTACAGGGACTTCATACGCAGGCAAATCTACTATGGTTAAGGAATTAGCTAAAAAATACAATGGGATTGCATGCGAAGAAAACTATCATGACAATTATGAAGGAGAACTTGATGCAAAAGAATTCCCTTGTCTGACATATACACGGGATCTTGAAGATTGGCACGACTTTATCAGAAGAACACCACAGGAATATAAAGATTGGTCTGATGGAGTGAGAAAAGAATGCGAAATATTGGAGCTTAGAATGCTACCAGAGATAAGTGAGAAAGGGAAAAAAGTATTCGTAGATACGAATATTAGCAATGAAACTTTAAGAAAGATTGCGCCTTTGAATCATACACTTGTTATGCTTGCTGATCCTGAAATACCATTGCGCAGATTTTTTGATCGACCAGACCCAGAGAAACAGTTTTTATATCAGTTGATTATGGAGGAACCAGATTCTGAAAAGGCGATGGAAAACTACCTACAGGGTCTAAAATTAATTTGCTCACAGGAGGATTATGATGAATTTGAACAGTCTGGTTTTAATGTGATTTATAGAGATGAAGACAGGACCATTGAACAGACTGTTACATTAGCAGAAAAAGCATTTGGATTGGAGAAATGAGAATGCTACTTAGTGAATATAAAATGAAAATGGAACAAAGAATGATATTAGAAACAGATAGGTTGTTTCTTCGGGAAATGAATATGGATGATTTTGATGCATTGTACAAAGTACTTGCTGACAAAGATATCATGCAGCATTATCCATATGATTTTGATGAGAAGAGAGTTAGAGATTGGATTGAAAGAAATATGAACCGTTACCGCGATAATGGTTTTGGCTTGTGGGCGGTATGCTTAAAAGATACCGGCGAGATGATTGGTGACTGCGGGCTGACACTTCAGAATATTGAGGGAGAAATGCTCCCAGAGATTGGTTATCACATACGTGCAGATTTGCAGCGCAAAGGTTATGCCAAGGAAGCGGCAAGTGCTGTACGAGACTGGGCATTTACTAACACGGATTATCCAGCACTCTATTCATATTGCAAATATACAAATATTGGTTCCTATAAAACTGCAGAATCAATAGGTATGCATTTTGAAAAGGAATACCCTGATCCAGACAACAAGGTTACACACGTATCAGTAATCTTTCGTGAGAAGAATATTTTTTAAAGGATAAGTAGAACTATGTTTGAGATAACGTACTTACAGCTGATTATATTTATAACGTTAATATGGATTATTACACGTATAGTAGCCGCGATTAAAATGAAAGGTTTTTCAATTAAGAGAGAAATTCGACTACTATTAGTTTATGTGTGCATTGCAGTTATTGTTAGACTTGTATATTTTGGATTCCATCTTAAGAATGGAAAAATACCTACACTAAAGATAGGATTTGGAGAAGATATCCACGATATGATTAGTATCACACCTTTATATTTCTTAGTAGATCGCTATGATGGTTGGAGGTTGAATGTTATCGGAAATATAGCAATGTTTATACCTGTTGGCATTGTATGGCCAATTTGTTTTAAGCAGCTTGATACTATTAAAAGGACTATTTTGGCAGGGTTAGGATTTACTTTGTTTATTGAAGTGAGTCAACTATTTTGTCTTGGAAGACATACCGATGTTGATGATTTGATTTTAAACACGCTTGGAGTAGCCATTGGTGCATGTATTGTTTTCACTGTTCGGAGAAGAAGACACCATAAGTTGGAGGAGTATATGAAAAAGAAAATCGGCGTGATTGTAGACATTATAATGTATGTAATTCTGTTAGTGCAGATGCTGTATGTTTTCATTGGCAACAACATACACGAGCTACTTGGAATAGGATTTTTCCTATGTCTTATTATTCATCTTAGCATGAAGAATTGGTGGGCCAAGACAATCTTGAAAAAGAACAAGCCTGCATCTCGCAGATTTTTTGATGTCATTACTATTCTTCTGGTGATAACAATTATTATTCTCATGCTTAGCAGCATGGGTGTATCCAGATTCTTGTTCACTTGGTTCCACTTTATGGGTAGCGCAGATTTGCACCGCTATCTTGCCACAGCTGTACTTACACTTTCTGTAATCCATGGAGGAATGCATGGATATTGGCATGCTAAGAAAAAGAAACTTGCCATTGTTGGAATCGTTATTGCCAGCATAGCAGCTTTTTCAATTGGAATTTTTGGGGTTCCATTTATAAATCGTCAGAAGAGAAGTGTGGAGATTTCATATGCAGATAAACAACCGGAAGAAACTGTAGAATGGCAGGGAAATAATACGCTGGTAGTTTATTTCACGAGAATTGGAAATACTAATTTTGAGCCAGATGTGGATGCTGTTTCTGGTGCATCCCTTCTTATGTCAGATGGAGAAATGATGGGAAACAATCAGCTTTTGGCTAAGATGGTTTGTGATATTACTGGCTTTGAATCCAAGGCAATCACTCTTACAGGCGAAAAGTATCCATCATCCTATAGTGACACAATAGTTGTGGCTGGCGATGAGCTTAAAAAGCAGGCTAGACCTGAGGTGGAGCCAATAGATGTTACCGAATACGATTCAATCATCCTTATCTATCCACTATGGTGGGGGTCGATTCCGATGCCAGTGGCTACCTTCCTGGAGGACAATGATTTTGATGGAAAGACAATATATCTAATCATCACTCAGGGAAGCAGCGGATACGGAAATACGATATCTGAGATTGAGGAGCTATGTCCTAATGCAGAAGTTGTGCCAGGGGCAAGCATCTATTGCGAGGATATTCCTGATGCAGGAGAGCAGCTGGTTGAGCTGATTAATAACTGGAATATGGGAAGTAAATAATTACGACGCTACTTTTCGTAGGCACCTAATAGTATTTATATAATAAATTAAATTGTGGAAGGGCTTATTTGGCCCTTCCACTTTCTTTCATTTCTTTTTCAAAAGCTTCAGGATTCTTCAAATAGTAATCCTGGTGTTCTTCCTCAGCTTTGTAAAATGATTTAAATGGCTCAAGTGCAATCTGAGCTTTCTTTCCTGAAGACTGTTCTAGGTCCTTTATTTTTTCTTGAGCCAAAGTAAGTTCTTCTTCATTTTGATAATAGATTGCAAGAGTATAAGAGAATCCTTTATCTATGAATTGCCCCTCACTATCAAAAGGATCTACATTTGCAAGATAGATATCAAGCAGTTTATCATAAGAAACATTTTTAGGATCATACTCCAATTCAATAGTTTCTCTGTGTCCTGTCTTTTGAGACTTTACATCCTCATATGTAGGATTGACTTCGTTGCCACCGGAGTAGCCACAAACAACTTCGTCAACTCCGTAAATCTTATATATTGGTGTGACGCACCAAAAACATCCACCGGCAAAATATGCTTTCATAATTTCAATTCTCCTTATTATGGAAATAATTGGATAAATCATAGCATTTATTTGTTTATGGCACAATAGATAATAAAATACACCCATATAAGTCAATTTATCCATACGTCCCCCTTTTGATATCTGCTAGAATGATTTCCAATGAAGATATCAAGGGGGATATTATGTTTACACTAGAGAATAGTTTGACCGAAATTTTAGCAGATGAGTTTGTAAAAAAACATCTTAGTTTTTTATTTCCTGAGGAATTTGTAGCTATTATACCAGATGAATTAAAAGATGTACCAGTGAAAGAACTTACCGACAAGCTTACCATGCCTTGGGGAATTCCATATTTGTCAGAGGGTTTGGTCGAGTCGGCAAATCTGATTCATGAATTTGCTGAGTCACCATCATATGAATTTGTGAAGCTTTGGAGTGAGGAAACGCCAAAGGATTATTTTCCGATTGCTGATGGCACAAAGGATACAGTATGCCTCATCAAATATGCTGACACTTTTAAGGCTGGAAACAAAATGGCACTTATCGTACCAGGAGGAGCATATTGCAATGTGGCTATAGGCGGAGAGGGAACACAAACTGCTAGCGCCCTAAAAAAGGCTGGGTATGCCGTAGCTATCCTGAACTATAGAGTTGCACCAAATCGTTATCCAGAGCCACAGAAGGATTTGGCACTTGCCATCAAGACAATGAGATTTTTAGGAAAGCAGCATAGCTGTGTAGATGACCTTCTTGTGATAGGTTACTCAGCAGGTGGTCATCTTGTGGCGTCAGAAACTTGCTATTCTAATGAGATAGACACAACTCTGTTAGACGACCTGAAAACAAACCACAAAGCAATTTTCGACACCTTTCACTCATTCTCAGCAAAAGCCGACAAGGTTTGTCTCAGCTATCCTGTAATCAATTGTATTTCAGAACACCATAACGACAGCTTTGTAAACCTCACCGGTGGACATGATAGCTTGAGAGACAAGCTGTCCATTGATTTACATGTCACAGCAGAATATCCAAAGACCTTTGTGTGGGCTTGTGACGATGATGACCTGGTTCCACCTAGCAACGCAAAACGTATATACGAATCACTTAAGGCAGCAGGTGTGGAAGCAAAGCTTGGCACATATCCAACTGGTGGTCATGGCTGTGCCACGGGAGAGGGTACCTCAGCTGAAGGCTGGATAGATGAAATGCTGAACTTTATGTAGTGTGATACTTTTGTGACACGTAGGGCGTTATTATGTCCATGTAAAGAAAAATAACACACATATTTTGGAGGAGAGAAATGAAAAAGACATTGGTATTAGCTTTGATTTGTTCAATGCTTGCTATGACAGCCTGCGGAAATAAGTTTGAGGATCTTACAAATCCAGAAACTGCAACTGAAACAATAACACAGAAATCTGGCGCAACAACACAGTCAGAAGGAAAAAATGTTTCCAATAAAATCTTTACAGTAAACATCCCTGATGAATTTGCTGATCAATATATTGCAGAAATTCAGGATGATCAGGTTACTTTCTATTACAAGGAGTTGAAGGAATCCATCGACAGAGGCTTGCTTTTCTACGTTAGAACCATTGAGCTTCCAAACGCAGAAATCGGTGGAATGTCCAGAAAGATTGGTGAAGTTACCACTGCTGACGGTAAAGGATATGCGGTTTCTCTTGGCTATCCATCAGAGGCACAGTGGGATATCGAAAACGAGGCTGAGGCTCCAGAGGGCTATGATAAATTCTACAATGTCATTGAGAATATCGTGAAGAATATAACTGGTGTTGATGGCGGTACCTTCACATATCAGGCAGGTTGCAAGGGTGAAGATTTATACGGTGACATCCTTGATAAATATAAGACTGCAGCCAAAGAAGATTGGGATGCTAGCAAGTATGAAGAAAATGACATGAGCCCAGAAATCTTTTCTATTGTGAAAAACAGCGGATTAGATAAGGTTGGATATGATTATGTTGATATTGATTTAAATGGGATCGATGAGCTTGTTGTGGGCGATATGAGTGATAGTGAAATCAGCGGTGCTATTTATGATATCTACACCATGGTAAATGGCCAGCCTGCTCACGTGGTTTCAGGCAGCGCCAGAGATTGCTACTATGTATATCACACCTTTGTAGTAAACGAAGCCTCAGGCGGGGCTCTTGAGAGCGTTCAGTCGGTTTACAGCTTGGAGCCAAACACAACAGAAATGATGCTCCAGTGGGCTACAAAATATGATGGTTACGAGAATGAAAAACAGCCTTGGTTTATTGGTTATTCAGATGAGGAGTGGGAAAATGTATCCGAGGAGGATTACAACACTCGCATGGCTGATCCTGCTGATTATACAAAGCTTGAGTTTAAGTCTATGAAATAATAAAAGAAATGAGATGTCCAAGAAAGGGCATCTCTTTTTTGTTTTACAGGCAATTTCTAATCCAAAAAAATCCAGAGAATGAATTTCTACCGAAAAACACCAACCTATAACAGATATTTAACATTTTTTTGAGATAATCATAAATGATAAACTTCCTGTAGTATGCAAATTCAAAGGATTTAACCTATGAAACAATATAGATTTGTGGTTGATTACGATTGCAACTTCACAGAGATGATTGGGTCCATCAGACATCTGAAGGAATACAATGCGGATAAAAAAGGTATTCTTCAGATATTTGAGCCGGATTGTGATACAGAATCCATTCAGAAGGATTTGGATTTTCTGACCTCAGCCTTGCCAAAGCTTAAGGTTATTGGTATGACCGGCCACGGAGCTCTTTCAAGAGAGACACATTCTATTCCTTATAGAGTGTGCACGATTCTGTTTTTTGATAAAAGTGATTTTAATATAAATGTGTATGATTGTACCGACGTTAGCCCATTAGAGGCAGGTGACCAGTACAAAAAAGCTTTAGCAACCATGTCCGATATTAAAGGCATTCTTATGATGTCATCGGATTTTGCCTTATGCCCAGAAAGATTTATCGACAAGATAAACGAGTACGATAGCAGTCTTGTGGTTTTCGGAGCTCTTGCTGGAACACCAACCATGGGTGATGATCGGTCGAAGATTTTCGTAGGAAACAAAATCTACGAGCGTGCCATTTTAGCTGTAGCCTTCTGTGGTAAGGATTTGCATTTGAGCCACCATTACAATTTAGGCTTTAGACCTTTGGGAAAAGAATTGGTGGTAACAAACTCCAATGATACTGGAATCGTATACGAGATTGACAACAAGCCAGCTTTTGATATTTACAGGGAACACTTAGGTGTTGGAATGAACAATTATTTCTTTGAAAATACTAGTTCCTTCCCACTTTTTCTTAAAGAAAATGGAAATCCACTTGCCAGAGTTGCCCTTGATTATCATGAGGATGGAGCCCTTGCATTTGCAACAGAAATTCCTGTAGGTAGTTCTGTCAGCCTTAGCTATTCCACTGCGGATATTATGCTGGATGAAGCGTCAGCCTGTGCATTGCGCTTAGACGATTTTGTTCCTGAGGCAGTGTTGATTTATGTATGTATGGCAAGACGAATGCTTATGGGTGATAACCTTGCGGAGCTCGAGTTTGAGTTTTATGAGAACGTCTGCCCAACTGCTACTTGGGGCCATGGATATGGTGAAATCCTTCATGCAGATGGATTGCGAGGATTTTTGAATGCCTCTTGTGTTGTAATTGGAATGAGAGAGGGAGAAAGGCCTGATGAGAAGGATCGTGTAAGAAGGGCACCAAATCAAAAGTTCTTAAAGGAATATTTGGATAATTATCAGATTGGCTTTGTTCCACTTCCTGTACGCCTTGTAAACTTCCTGGAGTCTACTACCAGGGATTTAAGAGCAGCTGTGGATCAGCTTTTTGCGGAGGCCACAGTTGACCCATTAACAGGACTATATAATCGAAGAGCCCTTGATCATTACATGAAGAAATTCATCGAGCAACTTGGTCAATACAATGGTATCGCAGTAATGATCATTGATATTGATCACTTCAAAAATGTAAACGATACCTATGGTCATGATGTGGGTGATTTGGTTTTGAAGACTGGCTGTGAAGCTGTGAAATATGTTTACAATCAGAATGATATTATTGGCCGATGGGGCGGAGAAGAATTCGTTGGCATTAAGCCAAATATCACTCAGGAAGAAGCTATGGATTTCTGTGAAACTCTCAGAAAAAATGTTGAGAAAATGGAATTTGAAGTGGTAGGTCATATCACTGTAAGTATGGGCCTTACCATGATAAGAGCAGATGACACCAGTGAAAGCGTATTCAAACGTATAGACGAAGCGCTGTATGAGGCAAAAGAAACTGGTAGAAACAAAGTTGTGTTTAAATAAAAAGAACCTCGGAGAGAATATTCTCCGAGGTCGTTTTTTATATGGGATTAATTAGTTAAGGTCATCTGCAATATCGATGTTAACACCTGTGATGCCAACAACTGCGCCACCCTTTGCTTCTGATGATTCAGGGTGAGCAAGGAGCCACTTGTTAGTAGCTGTAAGAAGCTTGTCCTCTGGATTAACTCTCTCGAAATCTGGACATCCAACATTTGTGCCCTTTGGAAGACCAACGAGAACCTGGAAACCAGAATCCTTGTGAGCCTGACATGGAGCATAGTGAAGAGCTGTAGCATAAACTTCAATCATTGTACCAGCTGGGCAGAAGAAAGCCTTTACCTTGCTTGAATCAAGCTTGTGGTCAACGATTTCTTCTCTCTTTGCAAGAAGAAGGATGAAGTCTGTAGCACCCATGTTAATTTCGCTAGAGCGATGATACTCAAGACAGTTGAGCTTTGTGTTGTGGCCGTTGCACCATCCAAACTGCATTGGCGAACCACCAAAAAGTGAATTTGTAATTTTATCTGCAGCAGCTAAACTCTGAAGAGTCGTCTCTTCTGCAACATAATCTGTTCCCTCTGGAATAGGGGTCTTGTCGCGAAGGGCCTCCATAATCTGCTTCTTTTCAGCTTCATAACCCTCAATAATTCTTCCGTAATTTGTAAACTCTGGATCTGTTACTTTTAAAATTTGCATTTCTTATTATCCTCCTCAATAGAAAAATACTTCTCAGTGTGTAAATTATACAGCTACGAGTTGTTTCAGTCCTATCAATAATTAACTAATTAAAGGCAAATAATTGCAAAAATAAGAGGATAATAAGGTTTACCCCTTTACCAATATTTACTATCATATAGATATGATTAACTCAAAGAATGAACTGATAATTAAAGATATAAAGAAGGCTATCAATGCTGGTAAATATGAGGTGAACCAAAAGATCCCTTCGGAGAATCAACTGGCGGAGCAATATGGTGTTAGCCGCCAGACCGTGCGAAAGGCTCTGGGGAAGCTGATTGATGAGGGGTATCTGTATTCCCGTCATGGAAGTGGCACCTATGTGAAGCAGCCTTTGGTGAAAAGAGGCAACAGCAAAAATATCGCTGTTGTTTCTACATATATGTCTGACTATATTTTCCCAAGAGTCATCCAGGGAATTAATCAGGTGCTTTCAGATAATAGTTATAGCATCTTGCTTAAGACCACCAACAACTCCCGAAAAGGAGAGGCTTGGTGTATGGAGGAGCTTCTTTCAAAAAATATTGATGGCATGATTATTGAGCCAAGTCAAAGCGCCATCAGCTGTCAGCATCAGGTGCTTTACGATCAGATGGATTCCATGGGAATACCATATGTTTTTATCCAAGGCTGTTATGAAGCCATGATGGATAGACCATACGTAATGCTTGATGATGTGGAGGGTGGCAGACTCATCACTGAGCATTTGATTAAGCTTGGTCACAAGCGTATCGCTGGTATTTTCAAAGCAGATGATACCCAAGGAATTCTTAGACACAAGGGATATGTAAAAGCTTTGCAGGAGGCAGGCATTTCCTACGACCCAGATATGGTGACCTGGTTCCATACAAAAGATAGAAGTACAAAACCAATGGAGGGAATCCTCAGACTTATAGAAAACGGTGTGTCATTCCATGCTGTGGTTTGCTACAACGACGAGATAGCAGCGGATGTAATAAAGGGGCTCACCAATATTGGAAGAAGTGTACCCCACGATATCTCCGTTACTGGATTTGACAACTCATTGCTTGCAAAGAGTCGCGGCATCACCACTGTGTCACATCCACAAGAGGAACTTGGAAAAGCGGCTGCTGAGACATTAATTGGACTTATTAATGGCAGCCTGTCAAGAAAGGACGCCCACGTGCTTTTGAAACCTGAGCTGGTGGAGAGGAAGAGTACTTTATAAAGATTTCTTAAAAATCTGTGATACAAGTGTGCAAGTTCAACTGATATCCTATAATTGTATTCAACATTTGTTTAGTTTTTGGAGGAGACGATTAATGAAAGGAAAAAATGTTTTAGCAGGATTGTTGATATGTACACTTTGTGCAGGTTTTGTTGGTTGTGGAAAGACTGAGGAACCTCAAGCTCAGGAGCCAGCAGTTGAAGAGACCACAGAAGCAACAACTGATAGTGGTAGTGAAGCCGATGCAACAGAAGTTGAGGCTTCATCAGAGGCATTACCAGCATACGAGTATCCAGGTCCAGAGTATTTCTATACTGTAGTATATAGCTACATTGTTGATGAGTTTGGTTCTCAGTATTCTGAGGGGCAGGTTTGTATCCCTAGCGTTCACGAAGTATATTTAGATGATAGCGACAAATCAGATATTAAGTTTTATGGAGATTTCTGGGTATATAACTACAACTTGGAGGGCGACACTCTCATGACTCAGTCAGGTGGAAATCATCCTGGCGTTATGCATCTTAAAAGTACTGATGCTGAATATGAAGTAACAGGTTTTGATGCTGTTGCAGATGGAAATGACTTTGAACCAACAGCAAAAGAATATTTCGGAAAGCATTACGATGATTTCATGAAGGTATACAGTGACTCTGACACCAGAGAAAAGGTACGAGCTCAGATTATTGCAAATTATGTTGCTGCAAATAATCTTAGCATTACAAAGTATCAGGATTACGGATGGGATCCAGTAGAGCTTCCAGAAGAAAACATTGATAGTTTCTATAGTCAATTGGATTAGTCAAGAGGCTTCCCCTTGAGGGGAAGCTGTCAGCGCAGCTGACTGATGAGGTATACTTGTACACACTAAAACGAACTTGTATATCGTAAATAATCCCTTTAAATTCAATATATAGTAACAAATAAGATACAACTTGTGCATCGATATGTACAAGTTGTATTTTTTTATTAGGGATTAATTTACAGTCAAAGGGAGGTTTTTTATGAAAACACAGCTTAACTACAAGTTTTGGTTCTGTACAGGATCACAGGACCTCTACGGTGACGAGTGTTTGTCACACGTAGCAGCTCACTCAAAGGAAATTGTTGAGTGCTTAAACAAGTCAGGTAAGCTTCCATTTGAAGTTGTTTGGAAGCCAACCATGATTACAAATGAAGTAATCAGACGCACCTTTAACGAGGCAAACAATGATCCAACTTGTGCAGGTGTAATCACCTGGATGCACACCTTCTCACCAGCAAAGTCATGGATTCTTGGACATCAGGAACTTAGAAAGCCACTTTGCCATCTCCACACACAGTACAATCGTGAGATTCCATACGAGACAATGGATATGGATTTCATGAATGAGAATCAGGCAGCTCATGGTGATAGAGAATATGCCCACATCCTTTCAAGAATGGGGGTTGAGAGAAAGACAATAGTTGGATATTGGCAGGATACTGAGGTTCAGGAAAGACTTGCATCTTGGATGCGTACAGCAATTGGTATTGTTGAATCTAGTCACATCCGTGTAATGAGAATTGCTGACAATATGCGCAACGTTGCAGTTACAGAAGGCGACAAGGTTGAGGCTCAGCTTAAGTTTGGCTGGGAGGTAGATGCTTATCCAGTAAACGAAATTGCAGAGGCAGTTGCAGCAGTATCACAGTCAGATGTTAATGCACTTGTAGATGAATATTATGGTAAATACGATATTTGTCTTGAAGGCAGAGAACCAGAGGAATTTAGAAGACACGTATCTGTTCAGGCACAGATTGAGCTTGGTTTTGAAAGATTCCTTGAGGAGAAAAATTACCAGGCAATCGTAACACACTTTGGTGACCTTGGTGCATTGCAGCAGCTTCCAGGTCTTGCAATTCAAAGACTTATGGAAAAGGGCTACGGCTTCGGTGCAGAGGGTGACTGGAAGGTTGCCGCTATGGTTCGTCTTATGAAGATTATGACCACAGGCATGAAGGATGCAAAGGGAACTTCAATGCTTGAGGATTATACCTACAATCTTGTAAAGGGTAAAGAAGGAATCATTCAGGCTCACATGCTTGAGATTTGTCCTACTATTTCAGATGGTCCAATCCAGATTAAGTGTCAGCCACTTTCAATGGGAAATCGTGAGGATCCAGCTCGTCTTGTATTCCAGTCAAAGGAAGGCAAGGGTATTGCAACTTCACTTATTGATTTAGGAAATCGCTTCCGTCTTATCATTCAGGATGTTGATTGCAAGAAGGTTGAGAAGCCTCTTCCAAAGCTTCCAACAGCCATCAACTTCTGGACACCACAGCCTGACTTCTACACAGGCACAGAGGCATGGCTTCTTGCAGGCGGTGCACATCATACAGCTTTCACTTACGATCTCACTGCTGAGCAGATGGGAGATTGGGCTGCAGCTATGGGTATTGAAGCAGTCTATATCGACAAGGATACAAAGATTCGCGACTTCAAACGCGACCTTGCCCTTGGAAGCCTCGTATACCGTTAAACACGTCATTATGTTCCATAAGTAAAATATGTGACATAAAAGTGTAATTTAATTGATTGTGAATACAAGCGTAAAAAAATAAAATATCTCTTGTATTTGTAATAATAGTTTTAAATTAGTGTGAATCAATTTAGCTTAGATTGCCCGAGAATGTATTTCTTGTTTTTTCAATGAATATAGTGAAAACGATATTGGAAAAATTAGAAATACATCGAGGGCATCAAAGAGTGGAGGCGATTCACACGGGGTAGAAAAGGAGAATTAAAAAATGAAGTTATTTGTTGACACAGGAAAAATTGAAGACATTAAGAAAGCTAACGACCTTGGAGTAATTTGTGGTGTTACTACAAACCCTTCTCTTATTGCAAAAGAGGGTGGACGTAGCCAGGAAGAAATCCTTAAGGAAATCGCTTCTATCGTAGATGGCCCTATCTCAGGTGAGGTTAAGGCAACAACTGTTGACGCTGAAGGCATGATCAAGGAAGGCCGCGAAATCGCAGCTATGCATCCAAACATGATTGTAAAGATTCCTATGACAGCTGAAGGTCTTAAGGCTGTAAAAGTTCTTTCATCTGAAGGCATCAAGACAAACGTTACACTTATCTTCTCAGCTAACCAGGCTATTCTTGCTGCAAACGCTGGTGCTACATATGTTTCACCATTCCTTGGCAGACTTGATGACATCAATATGGCTGGTATCGACCTTATCCGTGACATCGCTGAGATCTTTGATATTTATGGATATGACACAGAGATTATTGCAGCATCAGTTCGTAACCCAATTCACGTTACTGACTGTGCTCTTGCAGGTGCTCACATTGCAACAGTTCCATATGCAGTAATCGAGACAATGATTAATCATCCACTTACAACTGCAGGTATCGAGAAATTCCAGAAAGACTATATCGCTGTATTTGGTGAATAATCAAGTCTATGGCTCGCCTGTTACAGCTACAAGCCATAGATATCTTCTGTTCAGCTGAAGAAAGCTTCACATAAGACATCTATGAGCTTGATGCTTACAGGCTATTTATAGTTTTATAATTCACAAATGGGGGAATTTACGAATGAATATTAATGAGATTATCGCGGAAGGAAAGCGAACCGCGTTAGGTATCGAGTTTGGTTCAACACGTATTAAGGCTGTTTTGGTTGACGAGGACAACAAGGTTCTTGCCCAGGGCGACCATGAGTGGGAAAACCACCTCGACAATGGCATTTGGACATATCCTCTTGAGGAGGTATGGGCAGGTGTTCAGGATTGTTATGCAAAGCTTAAGGCAGACGTTTTTGGTAAGTATGATGTAAAGCTTACAAAGATTGGTGCTATCGGTTTTTCAGCAATGATGCACGGTTATCTTGCTTTTGACAAGGATGACAATCTTCTTGTTCCTTTTAGAACCTGGCGAAACACAATCACAGGTGAGGCAGCAGCAGAGCTTAGCAAAGAACTTAACTTCAACATGCCTCAGCGCTGGAGTATTTCACATTACTATCAGTGCATTCTTAACAAGGAGCCACATGTAAAGAACGTAGCTTACTTCATGACACTTGCTTGCTATGTACATTACAAGATGACTGGCAAAAAGGTGGCAGGTGTTGGTGAAGCATCAGGTATGTTCCCAATCGACTCAAAGACTTGTCAGTATGACACTGCTATGCTTGAAAAGTTCAACAAGCTTGCAGCAGCTCATGGCATTACAACAAAGGTGGAAGACTTACTTCCAGAAGTACTTGTGGCAGGTGATGATGCAGGTACACTTACAGCAGAGGGCGCAAAGCTTCTTGATCCAACAGGCGAGCTTGAGCCAGGCTGTCCACTTGCTCCACCTGAAGGTGATGCGGGCACAGGTATGGTTGCAACAAATGCAGTGTCTGTAGGTACTGGTAATGTTTCAGCCGGAACTTCTGTCTTCTCTATGGTTGTTATGGACAAGCCACTTTCAAAGCCATACGAGGAAATCGATATGGTTACAACTCCTACAGGTGAGGCAGTTGCAATGGTTCACTGCAACAACTGTACATCAGACTTAAATGCATGGATTGGTATCTTCAAGGAATTTGCGGATGCCTTTGGCGTAGATATTTCTATGAATGATATTTATGGAACACTTTATCGCAAAGCTCTTACAGAGGATGCAAATTGTGGTGGAGTTCTCTCATACAACTACTTTGGTGGCGAGCCTGTTGTGGGTGTCAACGAAGGCCGTCCAATGGTTGTTCGTCAGCCAGATGCAAAGTTTACACTTGCAAACTTTATGCGTTCAAATCTTTACGGAGCACTTGGTGTTCTCAAGATTGGTAACGATATTCTTTTAAAGCAGGAAAAGGTCAACATCAAATCTATCACAGGTCACGGCGGTTTCTTTAAGACCAAGGGTGTAGGTCAGTCAGTTCTTGCAGCAGCTCTTAATGCTCCAATTACTGTTATGGCAACTGCTGGTGAAGGTGGTGCTTGGGGTATGGCAGTTCTTGCAAACTTCTGTATCCGTGATGACAAGGGAATGAAGCTTCAGCAGTATCTTGATGACAAGGTATTCGCAGGTCAGGAATCTACTACAATGGAACCAGACCCAGAGATGGTTAAGGGTTACGATGAGTGGATCGTAGAATACAAAAAGGCTCTCAAAGCTGAAGCTGCAGCCGTAGAAAATTGGAGATAAATATAGGTTGAGAGGTCTTGTTACGGCTACAAGCCTTAGTGTTTCTCCGTTCACCTTAGAATGGTTCACTTGAGAAACCTAAGAGCTTGATGCCTACAAGACCATTCAGTTTATGCCTTTTATGTTTAGGAGAATACGTAATGTTAGAAGAATTAAAAAAGCAGGTTTATGAAGCAAACATGGAGCTTCCTAAGCGTGGTCTTGTTACTTACACTTGGGGCAATGTTTCAGGAATTGATAGAGCCTCTGGAATCTTTGCAATCAAGCCATCTGGTGTGGAGTATGAGGATTTAAAGCCAGAGGATATGGTACTTGTAAACCTTGATGGTGAAGTTGTTGAAGGAAAATATCGTCCAAGCTCAGATACAGCTACACACTGTGAGCTTTACAAGAAATATGAGAATATTGGTGGCGTTGTTCACACCCATTCTACTTATGCAGTAGCATGGGCACAGGCAGGCCGCGACATTCCTCTTTATGGAACCACTCATGCAGACTATTTCTGCGGAACAATTCCATGTACAAGAAATCTTACTCCAGAAGAAATCGATGAAGCATACGAAGTTAACACAGGAAAAGTAATCATTGAAACCTTCGAAGATAGAGGAATTAACACAAAGTACGTGCCAGGTGTTATCTGCAAGAACCACGGTCCTTTCACATGGGGCAAGGATGCAGACCAGGCCGTATACAATGCAGTCGTCCTCGAAGAGGTTGCCAAGATGGCTCTCTTCACAGAGCAGGTAAACCCACAGGTTCAGCCAGCCCCAGATTGCATCCGCGACAAACATTTCAACCGTAAGCACGGCGCCAACGCCTACTACGGACAGAACTAAAAAATACTCTTGGCGGTTCCTACAACCTAGTAGGGGCCGCTATTTTATTGTTCTTCTCTAAGTCAAGATAGAGCCTTCAAACGGTATCTATAGTTTTGTCAGAAAAAAATCTTCTAGACAGGTTTATAATAATATTGTATTATATTTTGGCTATAGATATTCATACTTGTTCATTTCTATAACGAATCAATAGGAAAGGTTTTTTGTCTTTTTTCTTTCCGAAATCCCAAATCATGTTATAATTAAGGAGAATAGAAATGACGAAAGTAAACAGAGAGTACAAAGATAGACTATTTAGATTACTATTTGGTACAGAGGAGATGAAAGGAAATATCCTCCAACTATATAATGCACTGAATGGAAGTCACTATGAAAATACTGCTGACATAGAACTTACAACTATTGATGATATTATTTATATCAGCATGAAGAATGATGTTTCATTTTTGTTTGATAGTTTTTTATCTGTGTGGGAACAGCAAAGCTCATTTAATCCTAATATGCCAGTTAGAGGTTTGATGTATTTTGGTATGTTGTATGAGAAGTACATAAAATCTAATGGTATTAACATCTATTCCAGTGGGTTAAAGAAGATTCCTACTCCAAGGTATGTTGTATTCTATAATGGTCTGGCAGATAGACCTTCAGTGGAAAAGCTCAAACTTTCTGATGCTTTTATTAATGAAGATAAGAGTGGAGAATATGAGTGGACTACTACAGTGTACAATCTCAACAAAGGAAAAAATGATCTGCTTTTGGAAAACTGCAAGCCTTTAAGAGAGTACATGGAATTGATCAATAGAATCAGAAAATATTCAATGGATTGTGACATTGAAAAAGCTGTGGATATGGCAGTTGATTCTTGCATAAAAGATGGTATTCTAAAGGAGTTTTTGGAGAAGCATAAAGCGGAGGTATGTGGCATGGTACTAACAGAATTCGATGAAAAAGCTTTTGCAGAAGATATGCGTGAGGAAGGCCTAGTAGAGGCGATAAGGATGATGATGAAGAATCTATCACTCACAGCTGAAAAAGCAATGGAAGTTTTAGAAATCCCGGCAGAGGAATTTGAAAAATTCAAAGCATTGCTTTAAAGGTGTTCTAAATTCTTTTACAAGCGAAAATGGCTCTCAGAAAAATCTGGGAGCCATTTTTAGTTATCTAGTTTGAGAATCCTAGGTTTATTAGGCGATTGGTTTCATAGTACCGCATTGATACGGTGTTGCCGTCGAACATTTTACGATTGCGGCCACCCAGAACAACAGTGAGAATACTTTTTCCATCTTTGTTGGCGGTACACACTAGGCACTGTCCAGCTCGATTTGCGGTTCCGGTTTTTCCTCCAGTGACTGCAGGGTTGTAATATGCACTTCCTGGTGTCATAAGGGCGTCTGTGTTTACCAATGCTCTTGGAGTAGGGCACATATTTGTGGCTGGTAGAACGCTAGAGGCTACTCCGAAGTATTGATTAAATAGCGGATGCTTCATTGCATTTGCAGTAATAATGTAAAGGCTCAAGGCGTTGGTGTACATGTTTTTGTCTGGATAGCCAGATGGATTTGTAAAGTTTGTGTTGGTGCAACCTAAGGAAGCAGCCTTTGCGTTCATCATGCTTACAAAATTTGGAACAGAGCCGGCAATTAATTCTGCAAGCACGTTGCAGGCATGGCAGTCACTGCTGACCATTACAGCAGTAAGAAGCTGATCCACATTGAACACCTCGCCAGCTTGAAGTCTTGGCTCCACGTGGCTTGCATCAGATGGAAGAGATGCTAGCGCAGTAGCTGATACCATAACAGGTGTGTCTAGTGAAATCTGACCTGCTTCTATGGCTTCAACGGTAAGTAGTGCCGTCATAATCTTTGTGGTGCTGGCTGGTTCACATTTCTCAGTTGCAGCTTGTGAATATATTGGCTTTCCATTTTGTAAATTTACAGCCAAAGCGCTTTTTACATCAAAGGATGTAAGTTTGTATGCTGTGGTATTGGCTTGAGTTGATAATGCAAGCTGAGAAATATAATATGGTGTACCACCCATATCTACTCGCCAGAATCCATTGCTAGTTCGTCCTGTAACCTGCACAGGTGTATTAACAGGAAGTGTTGTCACATAAGTAGCTGCATCAGCATCTGAAAACACCTCAGTGCCATTACAGGTCAAAAGCACACCTGCCTCATCAGAAACAGTGTAGGCAGCAGCCTCAGCTTCAATTGTAATATTTGGTGATATTAGAGCTATAGCTCCTAAAACAGAAATTGAAATAAAGACATTTCTAAATAATTTTCTAACAGATTTACCCCTCAAAATAATCCTCCCCCAAAAATATATTTTTAATGGAACCAGCATTTGCTGGTTCCTTATATTATACATTATTCATTCTTTAACAATGCGTAAGCGCGCAGAACTTCACCTACAGACCAGGCTTGAGCGTAGCAGCCGCGGCCGTTGTGAGGTTTGTCGCCATCAAAGATTTCGCAAATCTGACCGATGCAGTTTCTGACAAGGTGTTGCTCGATTGGCTCAAAGAAGGCTTTTGCTTCCTCGATTGACTGAGCGCTTCCGCCGCCTACTTTCAGGTAAGCTTCAATGAAAGCTCCAAGAAGGAAGCCCCAAGCGGTACCCTGATGGTATGCATGGTCACGTTTTTCAAGAGCTCCCTGATAGATTCCCTTGTATTGAGGGTCGTCTACATCAAGGGAACGAAGACCAACGCCAACATAAAGTCTGTCTTTCACCACTCTAAGGATAGATTTTTCTTTTTCAGGATCAAGCATTGTGAATGGAAGACTGATTGCAAAAATCTGGTTTGGACGAAGAGTAGCGTCTTTTTCTTCCTCGCCAACTACATCGTAAAGATATCCACCTTCTTCATACCAGAATTCCTCATTGAAGGCTTCCTTCACCCACATAGCAAGCTGAGAACAGCCCCCTGCATAGGCAAGATAGTTTTCTGGTTTGTTGTGAGTACGTCTTGCAATACCACGAGAGATTTCTTCCATGGTCATAAGGGCGTTGTACCAAAGTGCGTTTATTTCAACTGGTTTTCCGTGACGAGGTGTAACCACTTCATCCCCAATTCTGACATCCATCCAAGTAACCTGATCAAGGCCAGAGCCTGCTCGCATAAGGGCATCATCATCCATTCCAATGGAGAAGAGTGTACCCTTTCTGTAAGCTCCCATGATTTCCTGAAGGCTAGGGAAGATTTCATCCTCCACAAACTTCCATGCTTCGTCAGTATCTACATATTTAAGATAGTTGTATACAGCATAGAAATACCAGAGCGAAGCATCCGCTGTGTTGTAAAGTGGATCCTTGCCATCATCAGGGAACATGTTTGGCACCAGACCATTTTTGATATATTTTGAGAAGGAGAGGAGGATTGATTTAGCATCCTCAAATCTGCCTGTCTCAAGACAAAGGCCTGTGAAGGCAATC
Organism: Pseudobutyrivibrio sp. YE44; assembly: GCF_900104335.1. GTDB lineage: Bacteria > Bacillota > Clostridia > Lachnospirales > Lachnospiraceae > Pseudobutyrivibrio. Next base: position 231,853 of record NZ_FMXT01000002.1, on the reverse strand, counting down.
ATGGTATCGCGCCCCCAGTCTGTAAACCAAGGATAGCCTGCCATAATTGTTTTTTCCCCTGTAGATTTTCTATCAACAATAAACTGGTCGGCTGCTACAGTAAGAATGCCTGCCAGCTCATCATCTTCTGGGAATTCAGCCTGTTCGATTAAATCGGCCACACGCTTTTTTGCTTTTTCTATCTGGATAAAGGCTGTATCCTTTTCCACTACAGGAAACTCTGGAAAACCGCCTTTCTTTTTTCCTTTTTTTTCGCGAACATCCACAGTACATACAAAGGATGCCTTTGATACTCCGCCGGATTCTACTTCCATAACAAAGTCGTATGGCTTTAGGTGACAATCCAAACCATCTGCTTCGTTATCAAGCTCAAACTGAAGCTCCATGTTTTCATCGTAAATGTTGTTTCGTTTTACCATTTCGCATCCAGAAGAAATCAAGGATATTCTTACATCTGAATGGCCAACTGGCTTGTAATAGAAACCGGTGTTGCCTGTCTTTTCATCTCTGATTTCGTGGAACACTTCCTCAGGAAGCTCCCATCGTAAATCATCAACAGTCATATGCTCACCATGGTCTCTGAAGTTCATAAGAGGAGTGATAACCACACCTGCCGCAGGTCCATTATTTTCTAGTGTGTAATCAACAACACACTGATTCTTTCCATATACTAATGAGATAGTTTTGGTAAGGCGCATTCCACCTGCCTCGTAAGCATAGGTGATGGTTCCATCATATTTAAAATACTTAAGATGCATATTGCCCTGATTAAACTCACTGGTGTATGGCCCCTTGTGCTGAGCTGTGGTTAGGTCATAAATCCTGCTACCACAAACAAGACGCTCATTTGTCTTAGAAAAAACAAGGAAGCGGTCCACTGGTGGCTTTAGGCTGGCAATCAAATAGCCCTGGTGGGTTCGCATGTGGGCACCGATAATGGTGCTACCTGCATAACCTCCAAGGCCATTTGTTAAAAGCCATTCCTTTGAAAGACTGGCTTTATAATTATTCAACTTATCAAAAACAAATTCGAAATTCATATATATTCTCCGTTCATAATACTCCCGAAGAATATTTTACCTATTTTACATAAGGGATGCAACGAACTTCTCTACTTCCTTCATATCAGCAGTTGGCTCAAAACGAGCTACCACGTTACCCTGTCTATCAACAATGAATTTTGTAAAGTTCCATTTAATTTCAGGATTATTCTTATAATCCTTGTCGATAGTCTTGAGCATTGCAGACATTGCAAGTGCCTTAGCACCCTTTCCGAAGCCTTCAAAGCCCTTCTGAGACTTAAGATATTTGAAAAGTTCGATGGCATTCTCGCCGTTTACATCAGCCTTTTTCATCTGAGGGAACTGTGTATTGTAGTTAAGCTGACAGAATTCATGAATCTCATCATCATTGCCAGGAGTCTGGCCTGCGAACTGGTTGCATGGTACATCAACTACTTCAAAGCCCTGCTCATGATATGCTTCGTAGATTCGCTCAATATCTTCGTAGTGAGGAGTGAAGCCGCAACCTGTTGCTGTGTTTACAACCATAACTACCTTGCCCTCAAAGTCCTTCATTGAAAGCTGTTCGCCATTTGTCTTCTCAACTGTTAAATCATAAAATCCCATTTTAGTATCCTCCTTAATATAATGTAACTATAATGTTTTACGAAATTGATTGTGTGCAATTGATTTTATACTTGAATTGTACACAATTAAATTGTATGCGTCAAGAGTTTTTTGAAAAATTTTTTCATAGAATTTAATATGAAAAAAATAAGTTAGATAAAACTGACTCGCTATTTTTAAATTAATATGATAAAGTATATTCGTTCGGACGAGTTTTTAGCTCGTCCAGTTTTATCAAAAAATAATGGAGGACAAATAAATGTTACCAGAGCAGTCAATTGAATTTAGATATGATACACAGCTTCTTATTGAAGGAGAGGATCTTGATGAGGATGCAATCAACGATTACATCACAGAGAACTTCAAAGGGGATTGCCTTCTTGCGGTAGGAGATGAGGAGCTTATTAAAATCCACTACCACACAAACGAGCCATGGCTTGTACTTGAGTATTGTCGCAGCCTCGGCGAGATTTATGATATCGTAATCGAAGATATGGATAGACAGGCGAGAGGTCTTCAGGGTTAATGAAAGAAACAAGTTTTGTTTTACGAGGAGGCATTGCCTTCTCTGAGAGTCCACACGGAATAACTACATATTATAGAGGCTATGTTGTATGTGTAGATGGAATCTGTCAGGGGGCCTTCACAGATTTGCCAGAGGAATACAAAGACTTAAAGCTTTATGATTATGGCGAGCGCTTGATTATCCCAGGTATGACAGATTTACATGTTCATGCTCCTCAGTACAGCTTCCGTGGAATTGGTATGGATGCTGAGCTTTTAGAATGGCTTTCTACCTACACCTTCCCAGAGGAAGCAAAGTACGCCGATATTGAGTATGCCAAGAAAGCTTATGAATACTTTGCTGACGATTTAAAGCGTTGCTTCTCTTCTCGTGCAGTTGTTTTCGGAACTATGCACAATGAGGCAACCATCGAGCTTATGAATCAGCTTGAGGAAACAGGGCTTATTACCTACGTTGGCAAGGTCAACATGGATAGAAATGGTGGCGTTGACTTGGAAGAGAAAGATGCTGAGGCATCTCTTCAGGCTACTATTGATTGGCTTGAGGCTATTGATGGCAAATTCGTAAATACGAAGCCAATCCTTACACCAAGATTCATTCCTTCTTGTTCAGATGATTTGATGCGAGGAATCGGAAAGCTTTCTAAGGAAAGAAATCTTCGAATTCAGTCTCATCTTTCAGAGAATGTTTCTGAGATAGCTTGGGTTAAGGAGCTTGTTCCAGAATCTACAAGCTATGCCAACGCTTATGAGCTGTTCGACACCATGGGTACACCAGAGTGTCCAACAATCATGGCGCACTGCGTTCATTCAGGCGAAGAGGAGATGCGTATCCTTAAGGAGCATGGTGCTTACATTGCCCACTGCGCAGATTCAAACATGAATCTTACTTCAGGTATTGCACCTATTCGCAAGTTCTTAGATGCTGGTATAAACATTGGTCTTGCTACTGATGTGGCAGCAGGTTCATCTATGAACATGATAAAGACAATGCTTATCACCCTTCAGGCGTCAAAGATGTATTATCGTCTTGTGGATCAGGAGGTTAAGCCACTTACCTTCGAAGAGGTATTCTATCTTGCAACTGTTGGAGGCGGAAGCTATTTTGGAAAGGTTGGAACCTTTAAAAAGGGCTATGAGTTCGATGCGGTTGTAATCGACGATAGCAAGATGTTTTCTATGAGAGATATGTCTATTCGAGAGCGCATTGAAAGAATGTGCTACAACGATGCAGATGCTATCATAAAAGACAAGTATGTAAGGGGTAAAAAGGTCTTTACATCCACTACAATTTAGGGCCTTTTTATACTAATTAAATAAGGAAAATTCCCCTGTTAAAAAGGATTGAATTTTTTGTTAAATAAAAGTGTCCAGCATTGACTGGACACTTTTTTGGGTATATGGTGAAACCATACGGACCTGCGCCTTTTTGCTGTATACACATTGCTTAATTTGTATATTACATTTTTGTGCAGAAGGACTAAAATAGGGGATATGTTTGGCAAGAATGTCTTGCCTTATATATTGATATAGTTAAGGAGGTGTTTTCTTGAATTTAGCAGAAGAGCTTATAGAAGAGCTAAATTGTGAAGCCGTATTTACCCTCCATATAGGCAGCATGGAAATTCCTGTCATGGAATCGGTTGTTGTTACTTGGATTGTAATGGCCATTCTTATTCCCTTAGCAATTTTCTTAACTACGGGATTAAAGACACAAAACATTAGTAAAAAACAAGCCTGTGCTGAGTTTATTTACGAAAAGCTAACCGGTATCGTAGGTGGAATGCTAGGCGAAGAAGCAAAGCAGTACACTGGTTACCTTTCAACAGTCCTTTTATATATTGGTTTATCAAATATAATCGGATTGATTGGATTCAAGTCTCCTACAAAGGATTTAAATGTCACATTAGCCTTAGCGCTTATGAGTATCATCCTTGTAGAGGGAGCAGGAATATACCAGCATGGTGTTAGAAAGTGGTTGCACAATTTTACAGAGCCAGTTGCAATCGTAACCCCATTCAATATTCTTGATGTATTCACAAGACCATTGTCTTTGTGCATGCGACTTTTCGGAAATGTACTTGGTGCATTCGTAATTATGGAATTACTTAAGATTGTATGCCCACCAATTATTCCAGCAATTTTCAGTATCTACTTTGATTTATTTGATGGACTTCTTCAGGCATACGTCTTCGTGTTCTTAACATCTTTGTATATTAAGGAAGCGGTAGAGTAACCACGTAGTAAGTTAAAAAAGAAATTTTTAGATATAGTTTATTAATGAGAGTGAGTCAAACTATTTAGTCTATTTGTTTAGATTGAGTGAGTAGGCATCAAGCTCTTAGGTTTCTTAAGCGAAACATGTTAGTTGAGCGTAGAAACACTAAGGCTTGTGGACGTAACGAGCGGACTTAAGAGTTTGACGGACAACAGGAGGAAAAATTTATGAACACACTTATAGCTATTGGAGCAGGTATCGCAGTTGTTACTGGTCTTGGAGCAGGTATCGGTATCGGTATTGCAACAGGTAAGGCATGTGAAGGTATCGCACGTCAGCCAGAGGCAGAAGGTAAGATCCAGAAGAACCTTATCTTAGGTTGTGCCCTTGCAGAGGCAACAGCTATTTATGGTTTCGTTATCGCACTTATGATTATCGTAATGTTACAGTAAGAGGATAGAATAATATGATTAACGTTTCATTTTGGAATATACTCTGGACTGTCGTAAACCTTTTGCTTTTATGCGTTGCATTTAAGTTCTTCTTTTTCAAGCGTATCGACAATATCATTGTAAAGCGCCAGGAAGAGGCAAAGGAAATCTACGACAAGGCCGAGGAAAAGAATAGACAGGCTGACGAGTATGTTAAAAAGTATGAGGATAAGCTTGCATCAGTTGAATCTGAGAAGAAGCAGATTATCCTTGAAGCTAGAAAAACTGCTGATGGTCAGTACCAGAAGATTATTGCAGAGGCTCATGAAGATGCAAAGAACATCCATGAGAATGCAGTTGCAGAGGCAACAATCGAAAAGAACAAGATTATTTCCAGCGCTAAGAAGGAAATTGCAGATATGGTTGTTGAGGCAACAGCAAAGGTTATTGGAAGTAGGACAGGGGCTGATATTGATAGCCAGTTGTTTGATGATTTTATTGATAAAGCAGGTGAATAACATTGACAGATAAATCTTTTAATTACATTAGCGATTTACATAGTATCAAAAATGCCGGGGCTCACTTGCAGAATGCTGCGTCTATCATTGAAGTAGTGCCAGCAATTGGCGAAGAGCTTGCGGATCCTACTGTGCCTGAAGCTAAGAAGCATATGGTAGTGGATAAAATCTTCCCACGTGAGATTCGTGATTTTATGAAGCTACTTTGCGACAACGGAGATTTTGATTCCTTCAGTGAGATAGTTGCAGACTATAAGGCTTTCCTTGCAAACCAGGGAGAGAACATTGAGTATGCAACTCTTAAATATGTTACAGAGCCTACAGACGAGCAGCTTTCTGGTATCAGAAAGTTCCTTGCAAAGGAATATGGAAATGAAGACATCCTTATTAAGAAGGTAGAAGAGCCTTCTCTTAAGAGTGGTTTCGTTCTTACAGTAGGTTCAAGAGAATATGACTGGAGTGAGCAGAGCCGTATTGAGCAGCTTTCTCAGCGAATCAGCGAGGCTGTTCAGAAGAGTACAGTAGATGAAAATATTCTTTCTATCCTTAAGTCAAGCATCGACGATTTTGAGGTTAAGGACAAGGAAGTTGGTGTTGTAAAGTGGGTTGGTGACGGTATCGTTAACGTAGATGGTATCGACCACGCATTTTATGGCGAAATTGTTATCTTTGATTGTGGCGTTAAGGGTATGGTTCAGGATATCCGCCGTGATGAAATCGGTATTATCCTTTTCGACCGTGACGTAGATATAAAAGAAGGTTCAAGAGTTGTACGTACTGGCAAGATGGCTGGTATTCCTGTTGGCGATGGCTTCCTTGGAAGAATTGTTGATGCTCTTGGTACACCAATTGATGGAATGGGCGACATTGATGCAGAAGGCTTCAGACCAGTTGAGTGCCCAGCTCCAAGTATCGTTGATAGAAAATCAGTTAGCCAGCCAATGGAGACAGGTCTTCTTTCAATCGATTCAATGTTCCCTATCGGCCGTGGTCAGCGTGAGCTTATCATTGGTGATAGACAGACAGGTAAGACATCCATTGCTACAGATACAATTATCAACCAGAAAGGCAAGGATGTAGTCTGTGTTTATGTTGCAATTGGCCAGAAGGCTTCTACAATTGCAAAGCTTGTTAATACACTTAAGGAGCACGGTGCTATGGACTACACTATTATCGTTAGTGCCACAGCAGCAGACCCAGCTCCATTACAGTATATTGCACCTTATTCAGGTACTGCTCTTGCAGAGTATTTTATGTACTCAGGCAAGGATGTACTTATTGTTTACGATGATTTATCAAAGCACGCTGTTGCATACCGTGCTATTTCTCTTTTGCTTGAGCGTTCTCCAGGACGTGAGGCATACCCAGGTGATGTATTCTACTTACACTCAAGACTTCTTGAGCGTTCAGCAAGAATTATCCCAGAGGCAGGAGGCGGTTCTATTACAGCCCTTCCTATTATTGAGACACAGGCAGGCGATTTGTCAGCATACATCCCTACCAACGTAATCTCAATTACTGACGGTCAGATCTTCCTTGAGTCACAGTTGTTCAACGCAGGACAGAGACCAGCGGTTAACGTAGGTCTTTCAGTATCCCGTGTAGGTGGTGCAGCTCAGACAAAGGCTATGAAGAAGGCCGCAGGTTCAATCCGTATCGACTTAGCTCAGTATCGTGAGATGGAAGTCTTCACACAGTTCTCATCAGATCTTGATGATGCAACAAAGAAGCAGCTTGCTCACGGACGTGCTCTTATGGAGCTTTTAAAGCAGCCTCTTAACAGACCTTTCTCAATGGCAGAACAGGTTATTATTCTTGTGGCTGCAAATGCACATATTTTCAGTGATTTACAGGTTGATGCCATCAAGAAGTTCAGACTTGATATGCTTCAGTTCTTCCATGAGAATCACAGCGATATCATCACTCAGCTTGGCACAACTAAGAATATGACTGATGAGTTGAAGGATAGTATCATCGAGGCAGCTACTGAGTTTAAAAACAATCAGGAGTAAGCTATGGCAAGTACAAAAGAAATCCAGAATAGAATAAATAGTATTCAGGATACCATGAAGATTACAAATGCCATGTATATGATGTCCTCAATGAAGCTTAGAAAGGCAAAGCAAAAGCTTGCTGATACAGAGCCTTTCTTCGAGGCAGTTCAAAAGGAACTTGCTGAGAACCTGGTTCATCTTCCAGATATGCGTCACATCTATTTCGATAACCGTGTGGAGGATGAGCAGGAGACTGTAAAGCATCGTGGTTTCATTGTTTTCACAGGTGATAAGGGAATGGCTGGTGCCTACAACCACAATGCCATCAAATTAGCACTTGATAGAATTAAGGACTTGTCCGAGAATGAGTACACCTTGTTCGTGGTTGGTGAAGTTGGACGAAACTTTTTCATCAACGGCGGCTACAACGTAGACGAGGATTTCCGTTTTTCATCAAACAATCCATCAATGCACAGAGCCCGTGTTATTTCTGAATATATGATTGAGAAATACAATGCTGGTGAGCTGGACAGAATTGATATCATCTACACAAAGATGATAAATTCTGTCACAGAGGAAACCTGTGTAGAGCGTCTTCTCCCTCTTAGAACTCAAAAGTTCATTAAGGAGAAGGTAAAGGAAATCCAAGAGGATGTTGAGGGAACAGGTAAGGCAGCAACGGAGATGAAATCTGGTGTTAAGCACGTTCACTCAATCAACAGCTACGAGTACGAAGCCGTTACAAAGGGCGGAGACAAATGGATGCCATTTTATCCATCCCTTAAGGCAGTATTAGAGCAGCTGGTTCACAACAACTTTACAGGCTTCATTTATGGAGCTCTTGTTGAGTGTTCAGCCAGTGAGGAAAATGCCAGAATGATGGCTATGCAGTCAGCTACAGACAATGCAGAGGCGATTCTTCGTGAATTATCTATTGAATACAACAGAGTGCGTCAGGCCGCTATTACACAGGAAATAACTGAGGTAATCAGTGGTGCTAAGGCACTTAAAAAGAAGAAAGCAAAAAAGTAATTTTTTTGTAGGCAGTTCTACATTAGGAAAGGAACTAACATGAAATTAAAAGGAAAAATCGTACAGGTTTCAGGACCTGTCGTAGATGTAGAATTTTCAGAGAATGACCTGCCAGCTATTAGAGATGCCCTTTACGTTATGGTAGGGGATGAAAAGCGAGTAATGGAGGTTTCTCAGCACATCGGTCTTGGTGTTGTAAGATGTATCTTACTTGCACCATCTGAGGGACTTGCTCGTGATATGGAGGTTGTTGCCACAGGAGAGAGCATTACTGTTCCTGTTGGTGAGTGTACTCTTGGACGTCTCTTCAACGTTCTTGGTGACACCCTTGATAAGGGTGAGAAGCTTGACAATGAAGAGCATTGGAGCATTCATCGTGAGCCACCTACCTTCGAGGATCAGAGCCCAGTTGTTGAGATGCTTGAGACTGGTATCAAGGTTATCGACCTTCTTGCACCTTACGCTAAGGGTGGTAAGGTCGGACTTTTCGGTGGTGCCGGTGTAGGTAAGACCGTTCTTATCCAGGAGCTTATCCACAACATCGCTACAGAGAGCGGCGGTTACTCAATTTTCACAGGTGTTGGAGAGCGTTCTCGTGAAGGTAATGACCTTTGGACAGAAATGGCAGAGTCAGGAGTTCTTGACAAGACAGCCCTTGTCTTTGGTCAGATGAATGAGCCACCAGGAGCACGTATGCGTGTTGCTGAGACAGGACTTACAATGGCAGAGTATTTCCGTGATGTTAAGAATCAGGACGTGCTCTTGTTCATTGATAATATTTTCCGTTTTGTACAGGCAGGTTCAGAGGTTTCAGCCCTCCTTGGTCGTATGCCATCAGCCGTAGGTTATCAGCCTACACTTGCTAACGACCTTGGTGAGCTTCAGGAACGAATCGCTTCTACAAAGAACGGTTCAATCACATCAGTTCAGGCCGTATACGTACCTGCTGATGATTTAACTGACCCAGCACCAGCTACAACCTTCTCACACTTGGATGCTACAACAGTTCTTTCTCGTAAGATTGTTGAGCAGGGTATTTACCCAGCTGTTGATCCACTTGAGTCAACATCACGTATCCTTGAGCCAGACGTTGTTGGCGAGGAGCACTATGCAGTAGCTCGTGGAGTTCAGGAAATCCTTCAGAAGTACAAGGAACTTCAGGATATTATCGCTATCCTTGGTATGGAAGAGCTTTCAGACGAGGATAAGCTTACAGTATATCGTGCCCGTAAGGTACAGCGTTTCCTTTCACAGCCATTCTCAGTTGCTGAGAACTTCACAGGCGTAAAGGGACAGTTCGTTACTGTAAAAGAGACAGTTCGTGGTTTCAAGGCCATCTTAAATGGTGAGATGGACGAGTATCCAGAAGCAGCATTCTTCAATGTTGGTACTATTGAGGATGTTAAGAAGAAGGCAGCCGACCTAGCAAAGGAGTAATCTATGGCATCATTATTTAATTTAAAAATAATTGCCTGCGATGGCATCTTCTATGATGGTAAATGCGAGATTCTGGTATTCCCAGGAGCTGACGGTGAGGTTGCAGTCCTTAATCATCACGAGGTTTTCACAGGTATTGTGGAAATCGGAACTATCCGCTTCAAAACAGAGGATGGTGAGATGAGACAGGCAATCATATCTGATGGACTTATTTCCGTAGAGCAGGATGGCTCTGTTGAAGTCGTAGCCTACTCATGCGAGCGACCAGAAGATATCGATACCTTCCGTGCTCAGGAAGCACTGGAGCGTGCCCAAGAGCAGCTCCAGCAGAAACAGAGCCGTATCGACTACCAGATTTCTACAAACAATATGGCTCGTGCCATGGCACGACTCAAAGGCGCAGGCGCCAAGAATATGTACAAAATCTAAAATCTTCCCCTTCGGGGGAAGATTTTTTTACTATTCACAGTCTAATTAATAATCTATGAACAGAGGAAACTCCAACTATTTAGATATAGGTTCAATCACAAAATAATGATTCTCTAAATGCTGTATGTAGCTTTTTTTATTGTGGGTGTTCTTTCAATCCTTTGCGCTTTGTACGCTACAGTTTGTATAGCTCAGACACACTCTATTTTCGGTAATGCTCCCCCCCTCAGGATATATAACTATCAGTTGCTGGAGTTTGTAGTGCGCTTAGTAAAATAAAAAGCAGGTTTTGCATGTATAGGCAGCAGCCGCTAGGAAGGCGGCTGCAGTGGTCACTTGAGACACGATGTTGAATGTGCCACGGTGACTATACATACAAAACTTGCTTTTTTAATTTTACTTAGCAAACGGAGTATGTAAGCAACTGATAGTTATATACCCTGATGGGGAGTATTAATAGAACCTACAAGTGTCTGAGCTATACATACAGTAGCTTCAAAGCGCAAAACCAATGAAAGGACACCCACTAAAAGCAACATTTACAGCATTAAGAGAATCTATTATTTTGCTCAAATTCACCTATATCTACATAGTTGGAGTTTCCTCTGTCCTTAAATTTACATAGACTGTGAATAGTATTAAAACTCTTTCGCTAGATTATTGAATATAGGTGGGAAATACACTAAAATATTAATACTTGTGTGAGATACGTATTGGAGGAGATGTTATGATTACCCAGCAGGAATATACGTTTAATTCTAAGGATGGGCATTCGGTGATTCACTGCCGCAAATGGCTTCCTGAGCAGGAGCCAATTGCTGTGATTCAGTTGGTTCACGGAATGGTAGAATATATTGAAAGATACGACGAGTTTGCCACTTTTCTTGCTACAAAAGGATATGTAGTGGTGGGCCATGATCATATTGGGCATGGACATTCAGTGGCAGATGAAAGTGAGCTGGGAGTCATGACAGGGGTTCATCCTTCTGACGATATGGTGGAGGATATCTATACACATTATTCCCTTACCAGGAAGGCTTATCCTGCTTTGAAATATTTTATCCTTGGTCATTCCATGGGTTCATATATGCTTCGCAAGTTCCTTTCGGTAAAAGCAGCATATATCGAAGCAATGAGTGGCGCCATCATTATGGGTACAGGCTTTGAGAAGGCTGGAGCTTGCAATATGGGCCTTGCTACAATAGGTTTACTTTCACTTATAAAGGGAAAGAATTACCGTAGCACACTGATTAGGGATATGACATATAGTGCACCATACAAGCTTTATGATTGCTATGGCAAGGACTACGCCAATTCTTGGCTTTCGAAAAATATGGAGAGTGTAGAAAAGTACTATCACGATCCTTTGTGTACCTTTACCTTCACTCTTAACGCATATAAGGGCCTTGTAGAGGCTACAAAATTTGCATGTACCATGGAGTGCGCTTCGAAGATGCGAGCAGGCATGCCACTTCTGGTTGTATCCGGTGATGCAGACCCAGTTGGTAATCTGGGAGAGGGCACAAGAGCCGCGGCCGACTTATTCAAAAAGGCGGGAGTAAAGGATGTCACCTTAAAGCTATATCATGGTGACAGACATGAGATTTTAAATGAGCTAGATAGAGAAACAGTTTACGAAGATATATACAAATGGCTGGAAGAACATAGATAAATTACGCAGAGGTAGATATGGATTCACTGGAGCATCTTATTACAAGATCAATAAAGACATACTACAAAAATAGGCTTTATGCTCCTATCATATTTTTAGTGATTTTACTGGGAATATCTATTATATTTCCAGTTACTCACATGCTTTTTCCAAAGACCTACGCTGAAGAAGAAACCAGTCTCTACGATTTGTACAATAGCAAGGAAGTATATGCAAAGTTCAAATTAACAGATTTATATTTTACAGGCTACACTAGCAAATGGTTGGATAGCACTAGAGGCTACTATTATTACACAATGATTAATTCAGAATGTGTAATCGTACTTCTTGATCCAGACACCTGCGAACAGGGGGCACCTACCATCGACAAGCTTACCATCCACGGACAGGTACTGTACGATTCTGATGCAGCCCGTGCTTTGCTTTCAAATCTTGCTAGAGATTTAAACTGGAGTGAGGAGGGGATTCTTTCTACAGTTTCTTCCTATACCATCTCAGAACCTGATGCCACTGGCTTTATTTCCATGTCCTTTGAGTTTTTCTTTGTGATTTTTGCAATTTACAGCATACTTAATATAATTATCTGTTGTATTTTTATAGCTTTTCCTGTACTATCTATTCCGGTTCAAAAAACAAGAGCCTATGGAAAGCCAGCAGAGATTCTTGCAGAGGCAGAGGAAGAGCTTGCAACACTTCCACAGCTTGCTACAGAGGATATGTTCATTACAGAGCATTACTTTATAGAGACCAGTAGCTACGGTGTGGCGATTGTTCCAATTGATGCCATTATTTGGATATACAAATATTCAACTATGCACAAATTCCTATGGCATCATTTCTCAATCACCTACACTCTCTATATCACTGCAGGAAAGAGACATTACATCAAATGTCCAAAGAACATAAAGAGTGATATCGACGGTATTATGGACTACTTGGCGGAGGCTAACCACGACATTCTTGTGGGCTTCTCTGAGGAGAATCGTCTCAAGGTGGAAGAGATTCAAAACGATTTCGATATTATTAGAAAGATTACTAGCTTTTTATCTAAGAGGGTTTAATTGATGGAAGCTTATACAAGTTTCGCCAGTGTTTATGATAGGTACATGGACAATGTGCCTTACGACACCTGGACAGAAAATATAAAGACACTATTTGAAAAATATCAAATGCCAATGGAGATTGTTTGTGATCTTGGCTGCGGCACTGGCCAAATCACCAGAAGGCTTAAGGCTGCAGGCTACGACATGATTGGCATAGACGTTTCCTATGATATGCTTATGGAGGCACAGACTCGCGAGGATTCCGACGGAATCCTTTATCTATGTCAGGATATGCGTGAGTTCGAACTCTACGGCACTGTTGGCGCAGTGGTAAGCCTTTGTGACAGCCTCAACTATCTTCGTAATTACGAAGAATTGCTTACAGTATGTAAGCTGGCCAACAATTATCTTGACCCAAAGGGGCTCTTTATCTTTGATGTAAAGACAGAGCATTTTTATAAGCAGCTTGGCTGCGGCACTATTGCCGAAAATCGAGAGGAAGGTAGCTTTATCTGGGAAAATGATTATGATGAAGAAACCAGAGATAATGCTTACTACCTTACAATATACGAGGAAAATGAAGAGGGTACCTTCGATAGATATGAGGAGGAGCACCTTCAGCATGCCTTTGAAGTTGAAGAGATAAAGGCTGCAATCAAAGAAAGTGGTTTGGACCTTTTAGAGGTTCTTGATGTAGCTACAATGGCTGAGCCAAAGCCAGATAGCGATAGATTGTATTTTATAGCAAGAGAGGTAACAAAATGAGCGATTATATAGTTAGAGCAACAGCAGCAAACGAGTCAATTAGAGCTTTTGCCATCACCAGTCACGATATGGTGGAAGAGGCAAGAGAACGTCACAATACATCACCTATAGTTACAGCAGCCCTTGGACGTATGCTTTCTGCAGGTTCAATGATGGGTGTAATGCTTAAGGGCGAGGATGACCTTGTTACACTTCAGATTCAGGGTTCTGGCCCAATGAAGGGAATCACAGTCACTTCAAACAGCAAGGGCGAGGTTAAGGGCTTCCCAAACGTAGCAATCGTCGATTTGCCACCAAAGAACGGCAAGCTTGACGTTGGCGGTGCCATCGACCTTGGTATTATGCGTGTTATCAAGGACATGGGCTTGAAAGAGCCATACGTAGGAACAGTAGAGCTTCAGACTGGAGAAATTGCTGAGGATTTAACATATTACTATGCTGTTTCAGAACAGATTCCTTCATCAGTAGGTCTTGGTGTTTTTATGAATAAGGACAACACTGTAAACTGTGCCGGTGGTTTTATCATCCAGCTTATGCCTTTCACACCAGAAGAGGTTATTACACAGCTTGAAGAAAATCTTAAGACACTTCCATCTGTTACAGATATGCTTTCAAGTGGAAAGACTCCTGAGCAGATGCTTGAGACAGTACTTGCAGGTCTTGAACTTGATTTCAAAGAGACTTATCCAGTTTGCTATAAGTGCGATTGTTCAAGAGATAGAGTTATCAAAAGCTTGGCATCCCTTGGAAAAGAAGATATGGATGAAATTATTGGCGACGGCAAGCCTGTAGAGGTTAAGTGCCAGTTTTGTAATGAGGCCTACGAGTTTTCTATTGAGGAACTAAAAGCCTTTAGGAAAAATTAATGATTTGAGGGGTTCTGGGGAGAAAACTTTAGTGGATTTTGTGCCATAGTTTCCTGTAAACTATCTCTCGGAATGAGTATACTTTAAATTTAGAGGGAATGACGATGAGTAAAGTTAAGAAGAAGGCTCATAAGAATAAGTTTAAAAAGTATTACATAGATCAAGAAACAATGCTTAAGCTTGGAATTACAGCGGGCATTGTTTTATTTGTGTATTTAATAGGAAGTGTATATTTCTCTAAACACTTTTATATTCGAAGCACAGTCAATGGTGTTGGTGCATCCTTCAAAGATGCTCAGAGCACCTTTGATAAAATCCTCGAAAACGCTGACAACTACACCATCACCTTTGAAGATGCTGATGGCAAGGTAGTTAACGAGGTCAGTGCTGCAGATTTAGGTGTTGATGTAAACTATGACGTTTCTCAGGTTCAGGATGTGCTTGATAAGCAGTCAGGCTTCAACTGGCTTGGCCGCCTCATAATTCCTGCAGAGTATTACACAGCTACTGGCAATTCCTACGATTCTGAAAAGGTAAAGGCTGTTGCTTCTAGCTTGGATTTCTCTAATCAAAAATCCACAGCAGAATCAGAGGATGCTTATATCAAGTTTGATGGTTCTGAGTTTGTTATCATCGGAGAGTTCTACGGCGACAGAATTGATCAAGAGGGCGTTGAAGAAGCAATCATCTACGCGGTTGAAAATCTTGACACCACCATCAATCTTGCTGATGGCACTTGCTACAACAAGCCAAATGTCAAGGCAGACGATGCCAACATCAAGGCAGCTGCAAAGAAGCTTAACGGCTATATGGATGTGACCATTCACTACGATCTTGGTGATGGAATCACAGAGGATATTCCTCTTGATACTAAGGCTAGCTTCTTTACTTGGGACGACAACTTCAAAGTAAGGTTTGATAGAGATGCCATTGGCGAATACGTTAATTCCATGGGTGCTAAGTACGACACCTACGGTAAGAAAAAACAATTCACCACTACAGAGGGCGACTTAGTTGAAGTGCCAGCTGGTTCCTTTGGTTGGAGAATTGCTTACGAAGGCGAAATCGATGCCATCATTGCAGACCTAAAGGCCGGTGAGGATGTTACTCGTGACTTCACCTATCTTTATCGTGGAACTAGCCACGGTGCAAACGACTATGGTAATTCCTATGTTGAGGTTAATCTTACAACTCAGCATGTTTATGTTTACAAGGACGGAAATATGGTTCTTGATACACCTTGTGTTTCTGGTAATATCTCAAAGGGACACGGCACCCACACAGGTGTGTACCCAATTGCTTACAAGCAAAAGGATGCCACACTTCGTGGAGACAACTACGAGTCTCATGTTAATTTCTGGATGCCATTTAACTTAGGCGAAGGCTTACACGATGCCACCTGGCGTTCAAAGTTCGGCGGCACTCTTTACAAAACAAGCGGTAGCCACGGATGTGTTAATCTTCCTTTGGCTAAGGCAGAAGAGATTTATGGAATTGTAGAGGCTGGTTGGCCAGTTATTGTTTTCTACACTGGCGATACCGAGGAGCAGAACTACAAGCTTCAGAATCCTCAGATTGATTGTATGCATCTTATTGCTGACATAGAGACTGTTACACTTGAATCTGAGCCAAAGATTATGGCAGCTAGAGAAAAGTACAATTCTCTTACAGAAGAGCAAAAGGCTCTCGTTACAAATTACCAGGATTTGGTTAATGCAGAACAGACACTTCAGACCTTAAAGGAGCAGGCTGCAGCAGCTGCAGCAGCCGCTGCAGAGGCAGCACAGCAGCAGGATGGTGCAGTACCACCTGAGGCAGCGCCAGTTGCACCTTAATATATTTAGATTTGTTACCCGTTGTATAGTGACTTAATAAGAGGGAGAAGCATGGCAAGTTGGACAGACAACGTTCGCAGAGTAGTTCCTTACACTCCAGGCGAGCAACCAAAACAGGCAAAGATAATCAAGCTTAACACTAACGAAAATCCTTATCCACCATGTGCTGGTGTTCAGAAGGTACTTTCAGGTTACGACATTAACGACCTTAGAAAATACCCTGATCCTGCCTGCAGCATCTTAGTTGATGCCCTTGCAAAGTATCACGGTTTGGATTCTTCACAGGTTTTTGTTGGGGTTGGCTCAGACGATGTTCTTGCCATGAGCTTTTTAACCTTCTTTAATTCAGACAAGCCAATTCTTTTCCCAGACATCACATATTCTTTCTATGATGTTTGGGCTGAGTTGTTTAGAATTCCTTATGTTCAGAAGCCTCTTGATGCAGATTTCAAGATAGTTTCTTCTGATTACGAGGAGGCCTGTGGTGGTATAGTGATTCCAAATCCAAATGCGCCAACAGGTGTTTCAGAACCAGTAGAGTTCTTTGAGAATATCGTAAAGGCTCATCCTGAGTGTTTAGTTATTATTGATGAGGCATATGTGGACTTCGGTTCGGATTCATGTGAAGAGCTGATTCGTAAATACGATAACGTCCTTGTAGTTCGAACTTTTTCTAAGTCTCGTGCTATGGCAGGAAATCGTATTGGATACGCTATGGGCAATCCAAAGCTTATTAAGTTCTTATCAGATTGCAAGTATTCCTTCAATTCCTACACCATGGATTCAATCACTCTTAAGGCTGGTGTGGCATCTATTGATGACGATGCATATTTCAAAGCCAGAGTGGAGGATGTTATTGCCACTCGTGAGTGGACAAAGAATGAGCTCAAAACTCTAGGATTTACTTTCCCAGATTCAAAGAGCAACTTTATTTTTGCTAAGCACGCATCTACTGATGCTGTTTATATATTTGAGGAATTGAAAAAGCGCGGCATTTTCGTTCGTCACTTTTCAAAGCCTGAGCGCATAGCAGACTATCTTCGTATCAGCATCGGAACAGATGAGGAGATGAAGACGCTGGTAAGTGCGCTGAAAGAAATTATTAGTTAGGAGTTTTTTAATGTTAAAGAAGTTTATTATTGTCTTTTTGATTTCAATGGTACCATTAGTTGAACTTAGAGTAGCAGTTCCAACAGCTATCGGAATGGGCCTTCCAGTTATACCAAGTTATTTAATTTGTATCATCGGAAACATGCTTCCAGTTCCTTTTATTTTCTTCTTCGCAAGAAAAGTTCTTGAGTGGGGAAAAGATAAGCCGGTCATTGGTGGTTTCTTTACTTTCTGTCTTGAAAAAGGAGAAAAGGGTGGAGAGGCTCTTAAGGAAAAAGCTGGAAAAGGATTATACTGGGCTTTATTCTTATTCGTAGGTATTCCAATTCCAGGTACAGGTGCTTGGACAGGTACTCTCGCTGCTTCAATCTTAGACATGGATTTCAAGAAGAGCGTTAAGGCAATTATGTGTGGTGTAGTACTTGCAGGTATTATCATGGGAACTGGTATGAAGGTTGTATTACTTCTCAAATCATTCCTTTTCTAGGAGTTCTAAATGAACACAGCAAATATGTTAATTAACGTGGCTGCAATTTTAGCTGGCCTTGTAATTTATATTTTGATTTCAAACACTAAATGGGGCAAAGCCCACCAGGATTACCAATACGCCATTATGCTTATGGCAATGATGGCTGCAGTGCTTATAGGCGGTCTTGTCCGCTGGCTAATAGTCTAAAGCTAATCCTTGTGTTTGTTGGAGGTCTAACTTATGACTAAGAAAACCAAAGGCCAAACGGCTTGTGAATATTGCAACAACTTCGTATGGGACGAAGAAGACGAGCAGTACTACTGCGAGATGGATATGGACGAAGACGACTACGTTCGTCTCGTAACCGGCCACTACAGCGAATGCCCATACTTCGTCAACGGAGACGAATACAAAGTCGTACGTCACCAAATGTAACCCAAATCCCTCGTACCCACGAGGGATTTTTTAATACCCCAAATTCTGCCCCCACAACCTACCATATTCTATGAGCCCCGTGCTGGCACTTCTTTATGTAGTTAGTATTGTCTCCCCTCCCTGCCCGCGGCCGCCCTCCATATCTTTGCGGCAAAGCCAAAGAATTTGTATTTTCTAAATGCTACACTGCGCTTTCTTTATGGTAGGTGTCTTTTAAATTCATTGCACTTTATGCGCTACAGTATGCACTGCTCAGACACACACTATCTTTAGTAATGCTCACCATCAGGGGCTATAACTATCAGTTGCTGTAATTTGGAGTGAGCTTAGTAAAATAAAAAGCAGGTTTTGTATGTATAGGCAGCAGCCGCTAGGACGACGGCTGCAGTGGTCACTTGAGACACGATGTTGAATGTGCCACGGTGACTATACATTCAAAACCTGCTTTTTTAATTTTACTTAGCAAATGGAGTATGGAAGCAACTGATAGTTATAGCCCCTGATGGTGAGCATTATTTAAACTAACTAGTGTCTGAGCTATACATACAGTAGCTTTAAAGTGCAACACCAATTAAAAGACACCTACTAAAAGCTCGTTTGTAGCATTAAGAAAATACAAAATTCTTTGTCAATCATGCTCGCAAAGATATGGAGGGCGGCCGCGGGCAGGGTGGGGAGACAATTTTAAGTTCGAAAAAGAAGTGCCAACACGGGGCTGACAGGGGTTGTGGAGGCTGTAGGGGCAGAAAGTTGTTGGTTTTGTGTTTTTTTTCTAAATTTTAGAGAAATTTAGGGAAAAGGGGTGGGGGAATATGATAGAATAAACGCAGAAGTTTTCTAGGAGGTAATGAGGTGAAAAAATTATTTAAGGTGAGAAATTTAGCGAAGTCATTCACTGCGTTTGCGTTGGCAGTTGTAATGACTTTTTCTGTGTCTATTACAGCAAATGCTGCGGGTAACCAGGGTATTGACGTGTCGAAATACCAGGGTGGCATTAACTGGGCTGCAGTGGCACAGTCAGGGGTAGGCTATACCTTTATCAAGGTCGGTAGTACAAAGAGCGGAATTGATCCATATTTCGCTACAAATGTTACAGGTGCGCAGGCTGCTGGCATCCGTACAGGTGTCTATATTTATTCTTATGCTACAACTGTTGAGGCAGCAGCACAGGAAGCTGCATTGGTGCTTCAGTGGATTGAGCCATACAACATTAATTTCCCAGTTGCATTTGATATCGAGGATAAGACACAGAAGGGTCTTGATGCTAACACATGTACAGCAATTGCTAACACATTCTGTAGTATCATTGCTCAGGCTGGTTATACACCAATCCTTTATACATACACAAATTTCTACAAGGCACATTTTACATCAGGTCTTGCATATGATAAGTGGATTGCTCAGTATGCAGATCATAACGATATTGCTGGATGGGCAATTTGGCAGTACTCTTCAGGCGGAGCAGTTCCTGGAATCGCAGGTAGAGTTGATATGAACATCGCTGCGAAGGATTACACTGCATTTATTCCTCAGGTTGGTTTGCTTGATTTAGGAAATGGTAATACCTTCTTCTTCAACAACTATCGTAGACAGTTCGGTTGGGTAGATATTGGAGGAGTTAAGTATCACACGGATCCAGCCACAGGTATTGTTACCTTCGGATGGTTCGCTGATGAGACCGGTGCTTACTACTTTATGCCTGGCACAGGTAATGCGGCTACAGGTCTTAATACCATTGGTGATGGAATTTACTACTTCAACGAGGCAGCACAGCTTCAGACAGGTTGGTTAGAGCTTGGTGGAAACACCTTCTTATTTGACCCAGCTGCTAATGGTAAGCTTTATACTGGCTGGTGGTCAGATCCAGCTGTTGGTGTTCGTTATCTCGACACCACAGATGGTCACATGGTTACAGGCCTTAATACCATCGACAAGGATACTTACTACTTCAACGAGCAGGGCTTCCGTCAGGTTGGCTGGATAGAGCTTAACAAGCTTACATATATGTTCAATCCAAACGACAATGGTAAGCTTTACAAGGGATGGTGGACAGATGCTACAGGCACTTACTACTTAGACCAAACAGATGCTCATCGAGTTTCAGGTCTTGTTCCAATTGACAAGAGTGTTTACTACTTCAACGAAGCTGGTCAGATGCAGGTTGGTTTAGTTAAAGTTAACGGAGCAAACTACTTCTTCGGAGCAGACGGCAAGATGCAGACAGGCTTCCAGACAATTGGAGATGCAACATACTACTTCGGTGCTAACGGCGTAATGTCAACAGGTGTCATCCAGGAGAAGGATGGTGTTTACTACGCTGGAGCAGATGGCAAGATTGTTGTAAATCAAGTTGTAAAGATTGGAAATGATCAGTTTGTATTCGGTGCAGACGGAAAGCTTGTTATTAATCAGGTAGTTCAGATTGGTGAGAATCTCTACCAGACAAACGAGACAGGTGTTGTAGTTGCTTCAGCACCAGCTCCAAAAGCTGACACAAACACAAAGAAATAATTTAAGAATTCGCGGCTCTTTGGTCTCCAAGGAGCCGCTTTTTTGTTATAATATGGTCCAAAAGGATGGGAACTTGATTTACAACATAAGGAGTACTTGAATTGAAAGAGAGAATAATTGGTTATGATATTTTGAGAATAGTTGGAGTGTTTGCTATATTCTGTTATCACTTTATAAATATAGGTATGCCTTATGGTGCAATTGGGGTATATAACACTAATGTGGGTGTGCCCTTCGCCATATTTGTCAGACCAGCCTGTATCTTTTTGCTTATGATTTCAGGATTTGCTCTTATGTACAATAATGAGCAGCAGTTGTCAGCTAAAAATTTTTATGTCAGACGCTTCAAAAGTTTGATGATTCCTTTCTATGTAGCATATGTTTTGATGATGGGAATAGGCGTGGTGCTTTTGAGGTGGCGCCCTTGGCGGTCAACACCAAAGCTTAGCTTCGTATATACGATATTTGGAATCGATGGTTTAATGGCTAACTATCAGAGCAACTTTTATCTGGTGGGAGAGTGGTTCATGTCATGCATAGTAATATGCTATTTGTTGTTTCCACTTTTGGCTTTATGCTATAAGACTAAATGGTCAAGATACGTGACACTAATTGTCCTTGGAGCAGTTTATCTTGCACTCATGCTTATAGGAAATCCCTTCAAGGTGAATTCAATAGAGAATCCTCTATTTGTACTTTTCTATTTTTATCTTGGAATGCTTCTGAAGGATTTAATTGCAGAGAAAGCAATTCCTCACTGGCTAAGTGCAGGAGCTTGGATGTGTGGTGTGACCGTTTACTTAATAATTCTTTTTAGTAAGTTAGGTGTTGTTCTGCCGAGAGCAAACTACTCTCAAAATGCTCTTGAGGGGCTTTACTTTATACAAGTTCTTTCATTGTTCATTGCTTTAAGGTCGGTGGGAAGAACTATTAGTGATTCAGTCAAAAAAATCATTTTATATTTGTCAAAAATTAGCTGGCAGGTGATTCTGATACATCATGTTATGGCAGTGATTTACTTTGCTCTGTGTGGTGGATTAGGAAATGTGATGATAGATTTTGTCATTGTTTTGTTTCTTACATTAATCCTTGCAGAAATTTGTGGAAGAATTTCAAACTTTATTAAGAAAAAAGCTTTCTAGTTTGTTATAATATGGCCCAAAAGGATGAGAACTAGATTCTCAACTTTTGTGGCCGGGGGATGGCCCAAAAGGATGGGAGCTAGAGCTTCAGAAATGACTTCAAATGATGGCACAGGAAAGGAAAAGAGTTCATGAAGGAAAACATCGTATTAATTGGTATGCCAGGAGTAGGTAAGAGCACTTTGGGGGTTGTGCTTGCTAAGGAATTGGGGTATGAATTTGTGGATGCTGATTTACTGATTCAAAAGCGAGAGAAGCGACTTCTTAAAGAGATTATTGCCCAGGATGGTGTAGATGGTTTCCTTAAGATTGAAAACGATGTAAATGCCAACATTGATTCTACAAAGACTGTTATCGCTACCGGCGGTAGCGTAATCTATGGCAAGGAAGCAATGGAACATTTAAAGGAAATTGGTACTGTCGTTTATTTGAAGCTTGATTATGAAACTCTCGACAGCCGCCTTGGCAGCCTTAAGGGCCGCGGTGTTGTCCTGAAAGACGGCCAAAACCTGAAGTCTTTATATGAAGAACGCGTACCATTGTACGAAAAATATGCCGATGTAACCGTAGACGAGCATGGCCTCGATCTCGAAGCCACCCTCACCCACGTATTAGAAAATCTGGAATAAAAAAGTAGCTAGGACACATAATCCTAAAAGGATGTATCCTAGCTTATTTTAATGAGCTGGTAGGTAACAAGCTCTTATATTTCTCAAGCGAACCTTTCTATGGTGAGCGGAGAAATCATAAGGCTTGTGACCGTAACCAGCGGACTAAATGTAACCAGCGGACTAAAGTACTTAGATTATCTGTCAGCTACTTTTTTATATCCAGTTTTCACTAGCCACTTCTGGTCTATGACCTTGATCTCATCTCCAAATGCAATGTGAAGTCTCACAGAAGCTGGCTGCTTTTCAATTTCTTTCACAATTCCAGTTCCGAACTTAGGATGATTTACCTCATCGCCAACTTCATATTTAATCTGGGAATTTTCCATATTTTTATACATACGCTGAGTGCGATAAGTATCAAGCATTCTAACCTGGTTGTGGTCCACACTTGGGCGAGTAAGTACTGAATCGTAGTCTACCTTTTTCAGGCTCTGGCCCTCCACATAGTAATCAGATGGAATGGCACCGATAAGTGAACAGCAATATTTCCAAGCGCTGCCGTGAACGCCAGGCTGCCAGTTGTACTGTTCTGGAATATTAATATGTCTTGTCATGTAGTGAGCGTATTCGTGCTTGTAGAGGTTAACTCTGTCAGTTTTTGAAAGCTGCTCATTCAAGCAAAAGCCAATAAAGAATAATGAGAACTGGAACTGTTCTTCATCATCGTAAGAAGGTGGCAGATACGAGCCTAAAGCCTTTTCATCCATACCAAAGGTGATTGGTACATCTGCACCGTGAAGTCCAAGCTTGTGGTCAAGGACAGAATAAAGAGCGGTAATTTCTGCACGCAAAATTGGTTCTTCATCGTGCAACATTTTAAGCATATCTTTTTTAGTCATGTGGTACTCCTTATAAACGAAAAACTGTTCATTAGTATAGCAAGCAAAACGCCGTTTTACAATTACCAAACGTAGGAAAATGTAGCTATTTTTGAAAAAATTTTAGACGTGTATTTGAACAGTATTTTGCCAAGAAAAATTGGACTAAATTTGGTGATTATTAACTATAAAATAAAAATAATTATTGCCGAAATATTATCTGAAGCTATATCAAGGTTCGTTTTTTCTCGTGCAAAAAAATGAGAAGGATAAACCTGTAGGGGAGGAAAATGTTCTTATGGAAAAATAAGAAATAGGAGCATTTTGAGATGAAAAAACAAATTAAAATTCTAAAGAGACTATTTTCAGTAAGCATGGCAATTTTGTCAGGCTTTCTTTTGCTGTATAACCCAATTACATCAGAGGCAGCTTCATCTAAGAGCAAGGATGCAACCTATGCGGTGGGAGACGACATTACCATGGGACGCCTGGATGGAATCCTTCTGAACTGGACCATCCTTAAATATGATGACAAAACCAAAACTGCTTATGTGATTGCTAGAAAGTCTATCTCTTCAATTTCAATTACCAATTATCGAAAGTCTATTAGCAATTTATATACAACTTCAGGAACTACAGCTGGCTATGTTCGCTGGTCTGATAATTTCTGGAGAGGTTGGTGCAATGAAATCTTTTACAAACAGAGCTTTAATGAAGCGGAGCGAGCAATGATTGTAAAGACCACCAGCACCGAGCAGGATGGTAAAAACTGCTTGCTCAATTATTATCACGATACTAAGCTTGACGCGGCTTACCTGTCAGGTAAGGCGAAGAATCCTTTAAGCACTGCAGTTTATAACAGCCAGACTACCACAGCAGATTACATCTTCTTTATGTCCGCTGATGAGTTCAGAGAGTATAGAGATAATATTAAGACTGTGGATTCCTTTGGATACTGGTCTCTTAGAACAAATGCCCACGATGATCCTGTTATGGGTTTGTTTGTAAAGGATTCTGATAAGCTAATTTATAGAGATTATTATTATGGTGGAGATTCCATACGTCCAGCTATGACAGTTAAGCTTGGTCAGACAGATGATGAAAAGAAGGCAGCTGAGGAAGCAACTAGCTCAAGCTCTACAGACTCTAAGGATACAAAGACATCAGATACAAAATCCTCAGAGACTAAAACAAGCACTACCACTAGCAAAACTACAACTACATCAACAACCCAATCTACAACAAAGACAGCTACAAAGAAAAAGAGCTATGCCAACAACGGAACCAACATAGGAAATGTGATGTTACCGGATGAATCCTTCATAGCCCTGTCCACGGGAGCTACGGCGCAAACTGCCATCAACATGGCCTACCTAAACAGCTCCGAAAAGGATTACACCGTCACCTACACCTCCTCAAATGCAGGAGTGTTCACGGTGGATTCGAAAGGTATAATCACTGCCACTGGCAAAGGCACTGCAACTTTATCAGTTCGTATGAAAAAATCCAACGGAAAGGTGTATAATATGTCTTGCAGAGTTGATGTTACCTAGAGATAGAATTGAACAGTAATTTCACCATCCACAGCCACCAAAAGCTGTGGATGTTTTTTATTTAATAAAACTTTTATATTTTTTTATTAGTAATCTGGCGGCAATAGAATTATACTAATATTAGTTTTGAATATTCATTATATTAGGAGGTGGGCCATGTATTACGGATATGGATATGGCTTTGATTGGACAATTATTTTGGTGCTCATTGGTGCATTAGTCAGCGGAATTGCTTCGCTTAATGTTAGGGGAACCTTCAACAGATACAACAAGATGATGAACTATAGGGGCATCACTTCAAATCAGGTGGCAGAGCATATTTTGCACGCCGCAGGAATTTATGATGTTAGAATTGAGAGAGTTAGAGGAAATCTTACAGATCACTATTCTCCAAAGGAGAAGGTGCTGAGACTTTCTGATTCAGTTTATGGACGTACTAGCGTGGCAGCTATTGGTGTTGCAGCTCACGAGTGTGGTCATGCGATTCAGCATCAGGAGGAATATGCTCCACTCAAGCTTCGTTCAGCATCAGTGCCACTTGCAAATATCGGTTCATGGGTTTCATGGCCAGTTATTTTAGTTGGTCTTTTCATTGGTTCTACACCGCTTGCTCAGTTTGGAATCTTCCTATTCACATTTGTGGTAGTGTTCCAGCTTATCACTCTTCCTGTAGAGTTTGATGCAAGTGCCAGAGCTCTTCGAATCCTTGAGCAGGACAATATCCTTGAAGGAGAAGAGCACAAGGGTGCTACAAAGGTTCTTAAGGCAGCAGCTATGACTTATGTGGCAGCATTGTTTACAACCATCCTTCAGTTGCTCAGATTAGTACTTATTGTAAACGGAAGAAGAAGGGACTAGTGTGAATTATCTAAAGCACATCTTAAAAGTTCATGATTTAAAGGATTTGCAGCCTGACTATGATGAGGGGACTTTGGTCCTCTCTGACAGCCAGGCTGTTATTGATGAATGCCTTAGGCTGGGGCAGCCGGTGGCGGCCTATTCCGATGATGATAGTTCTCAGTTAAGATGTGATTATATTTTGATGGATGTGGATGATATAGATGACTATGTATTCGAGCGTGTTTACCGCAGATGTAAGGGAATCCCTTGGGATATTTCAGATACAGCCAGAACTTACATCAGAGAGTTTTCCATGGAGGATTTGGACGACCTATTTGAGCTTTATGCAAAGCCTGACATGACAGATTACATGGAGCCCCTTTTTGAATACGAAAAGGAAAAGGATTATCAGGCCAATTACATTGAATATATATACAAGCTATATGATTTTGGAATGTGGCTGATTTATGATAAAATAACAAACAGGCTGATTGGCAGAGCAGGCATTGAGGTTCGTGAAACCTGTCAGGAAGAAGGGCAAGCAGAGCTCGGCTTTTGCATCGCCTCCGACAGATGGGGACAGGGCTTGGCCTACGAGGTTTGCTCAGAAATAATCAGGCTGGCAAAGGAAGAATATGGGCTAAGCAGTCTTATAGCTCGCTGCGACCCAAACAACAAAGCCAGCAGAGGCCTTTTAGAAAAATTAGGCTTCACCCTTTTGTATATGCAAGAGGATGGAGACTGTAGATATGTTTTGGAGATATAGGTTATGGATTTAAAAGATTACCAACACGAAGTCGTTGTCACTGATGCGGGGCTTCCTTTCAAGTTATTTGAATTTGAGGGAGCAAATGGCAACTATATTCGTGAAAAGCATTGGCATCGTTCAATCGAGATTTTTGCTGTGTGGAATGGAAAGCTGGAGTTCACTCTTCACGACAAGAAATTCCCACTTACAAACGGTGAATTTGTAATTGTTAACAGTAACGAGGTTCACAGTATCGTGGCACCAAACCCAAACAAGACAGTGGTGCTTCAGATACCTCAGGATACTTTTGCAGAATATTTTACAGATGATCAGTTCATCTGGTTTTCCCACGGTGACAGAGAATCAGACCATCGTGTGTTCATTCTCTTAACTGAGATGCATCTTATTTACACAAATGGTGGAGAAGGAAACAAGCTTCAGGTTCTCAGCCTTTACTACGAGCTTTTATATCTCCTCGTTACAAAATATCGTAAGTTCAATGTTAATGAGGAAATCGTCAAGAGTAACAAGCAGTTGAAGAAGCTGTCAAGCATCACCAGATATATGAAGGATCATTATTCTGAGCCACTTTCGTTGGAGATGATGGCTGACCAGTTTAACTATTCGCCTTCATATCTTTCTCGTATGTTCCAAAAGCATGCTGGAATCAACTTCAAGGATTATCTCCTTGGCATTCGCCTTGAACATGCAGTTCGTGAGCTTGAGGAAACAGGCGGACAGATTGTGGATATCGCTCTCGGAAATGGATTTCCAAACTCAAAGGCCTTTTCTAACGCCTTTAGAGATAAATATGGGATGCTTCCAAGTGAATATAGAAAAAACAATTAAAATGAGATGACTACGTCTTAGGGCGTAGTCATTTTTTATGTGGGCAATTTTACGGAATTGTAGTTGACGTAATGGATTCTATTTGTTAGAATTCATTGACTATATTTTAAGAATTTCTTTTATAGGTAGTATTCATATAGATATTTCACTTAAATTTCTAGCACTAATCTTACACCGTATCAGGGAATACTTCATGTAATTGTTAGCAGTTTTTTATGGTAGGGAATTATGGAAAAGGATAACGAAGACTCTTTGGAAATTGTTTCTAAGGAGAGAGAATCATTGCGCGATTTAGAACGTCATCTATATAGAGAAAATGATGATTTTGAATCTTACATTTATGAGCACAGAAGTCATTTGAATAATGTAATAAATAGTTATAGACCTGATTCTAGAATAGCAGATATTTACGAAGAAAGACTCCGAATATCGCGTAAACTTGAAAACGATTTATTTGAGTTTAGGGATGAACTTCAGGCACATTTTGCTAGGAAGTTGGATGAGCTTGATGAGAGAGAATATGATTTGAAAAATAAAGAGGATGATTATTAAATCATAAGGAGTATATAAGTGAAAGAAACAGATAAGCTATATCCTGAGAAATTAAAAGCTCAGGAATTGGAAATTAGAAAAAATTAATAAATGACAATTATAATCTTGGAATGTTAGCTAAAACCTTGGATGCATACTCTAATAATGATGCATTTAAAGGAAAAGCGTATGATGCATTAAGGGCTCAGTTTTCTGATTATAAATTAATATTCAGTGAAGTGAAGTCATCTAATAATCAGATGATAGCTGATTGTATAAAGTTACGTAAGTTAATAGGTGATGAAATCTATGATGGTCCAGAAATTTTTGCACAACAGCGACAGGCTATGACTGATAAGAAAAATGCTGAGGATGAAGCCGCATCGTGGAGATCAAAGATAAATGATGACACTTGGGAATTATGTGCTTGGTATTATGAATTAAGAGCTAAAGCTTGTGACGAGGAAGCTCAGCGTTGTCAGGATATATATGATGCTCTTATGCAAAAAAGATTAGATTTTAATGCTATTGAGGTAGCCACTAGAAATCTGTTTGACTGTTCTATTGACAGAGCTATACAGAAAGCATGTCTGACAGAAATAGTAAAAGCTTTTCATGATGGGCAATATATTATAGATGAAAATCAATCATGGCGAGTAAACCTTAGAGATAGGAGCACAAAAAAGATTTCTAACTGGGATGAAGATGTATATGTTGCAATGAGAAAACTAGGTACTTCTGATGAGGAAATGCGTGCACTTAGAGAAAAAGGTGTTACTATAACAATGAAGGACGTTGATGCAATAAAAGCATCTAAAACCCAGATGAATGCAGTGTTTACACAGGATAAAACTGCTATTATTTATGGTGGAAAGGTTTATTATGTAGATGTGCCAGTAAACATAAATAATAATAATAATAATAATTGGACGATTGTTGATGAAAAGACAGGTTGGGATTTGATTGTGGATATCTCTCAAATGTTTATAGGTTTAGATGTAGATAGTATAGATTCGGACGGAGATGTATATGATAAAAGTGGAAAGCAATTATCGAATCAATTAGACCTAAATAACTTGAAGGCTTTTAAAACTTTTAATGCCGGATTATTTCTGCTTACTGCACCTCAACTAATTGATAATACAACAAATTCTTATAATACTAAGATGATTTTTGAGACGGATGGATTTGTTAACCGTGTTACTATAATGATAGGTGATAGCGACTATAGAAAGCGGATGCAAGAGACACAATACTATGGAGTAATTAATTCTTATAAGAATCAGTATCCAAATGTAAAAGCTCAAGAGCAAGCATCTGAACAGGCAAAGGCAATATATTTATCAATAGTTGGCGATGGTGTAGATGATAAGTCGGAATATACAATATTGAGCACACTTGATGAGAGACATAAAAATGACTATTATCAGGGATACCTGTATTATGAAAATGATAAGCTAATGTATAAACCCATTGTTTATTCAGGTGATTCTGGATGGGTAGCTATTTGTGATTATTCAGGAAATGTTTTGCAGAAAATGATAGATTTTACTGAATATTTGGAAACACCTAGTTATGCACCAAAATTCGCAGATGTTTTAAATAAGACTCTATATTAATATAAATTTTTAGGAGATTTTAATGATTTTTTCTACAAGTAGCAGATTAGTAGGAGCTGTAATTGTGTTGTTGTTTTTTACTCCTGCTATTCTATTCTTCATAAGGATTGAATGTTTAGATAGACAATTAAAAGATAAGAAAAAATGGGGAATAACCACAGCCCGTTTAACAGGAAAAAAAGAAAGGTATGATGAGCCTGTTGGTAAAGAAGGATATAATCGAATGGTGGAATTAAGACGTGTAAAACGACATACTGATTATCAGATAGAATATGTAGTAGACGGAAAAAAGTATGTTAGATACATTTCGGATCATGAGGCAGGTGGTCGTAAACATGGTAAAGTTAAAATCAGATACCTAAAGAAGCGACCATCAACATTTAGAGTTGTTAGAGAAAAGGATAGTTGGAAATAAAAGGAGTGGAGCTTATGAAAACAAAATTACCAATTATTGAGATTCTTATTGTTATTCAGGGGTTGCTGTTTGGATTGTTTGGTACATTTGGAGATATCGCAATTCAGACTGTTAATAGCAGAGTGGCTGTTGATGTAGTGTTGTGGATTATTCTTTTTGCAGTGATAGATTATTTATACAATCAGGATTTAAAGCATGCAGCAAAAATGTCAGTAGTATTTACAGGATTCTGGAGTATTGTTGAAGGTGGCTTACGATTTCTTCTATTATTCCTTGTTGGAAGAGATATGGATGTTGCGTATTATGCTTTGTGCTTATTGCAGATAGTGCTATGTCTGGTTAGCGTTATGTTTTTTATTGCCTTATTGGGCAATGAGGTGAATAAGGGCGGTGTTGGCCTTATTGGAGCGATGGTTGTAGTGCTAATTCTTTTCTTGATAGTTACATCATATGTATTGAAGACTGTACCAGAATTTGATTCTCAGTCTTTATTTGAGATGACATTTCAGCCTGTTTTTTATCGTGATGAAATTATGAGAAAAATTATACTTTTATTCTATGTGGTTGAGGGAGTCTTGTGCAGCATATATTGCCGTGTAAAGACACGATAAAAAATGTTTAATAGATATTTTTATAAGGAGTAACTTCCATATTTGGGGAGTTACTCTTTTTTTATGAAATGATCATTCCCTATAATGTTGCACTGTGGTATATGGGGTCAAATGTTACGAAATTGGCATATAAATTAATAAATTATATACTTATTTTTACGTGCGCGTAAACATCACATACGCTACGTATAGTAACATTTGGAGGATAATATATGAATGAAGAAGTAACAAAAAAGGACTCTTCTGTTAAGAAGAAATTACTAATGCTAATCATAATTGCCATTGCGGTTGTGGCAGTTGCATTAGTTGCATTATTGGTGATAGGTGCAACTGGGCTTTCTAATGGCGATGAGGTAACCCTTACTTGGAATATTGATGCTGACTACCTTAAGAATAATTATGGTGTAAGGGTTAAGAGCTCTGAACAGAAATTTGAAGTTAAGGATTTGAAGAAGTTAGATACATTTGATCCTTTTGAGGATTTGGAAGTAACTTTCACCGGCGTAAATTGTAAGGGTGAAGCTAATCTCAAAGTTAAAAGCAAGGATGAAATCTATGATAATGTTATCTTTACAGCAGACAAGGATGAAAAACTTTCTGAGGGTGATACTGTCACTGTAACCTTTGGTTCATCTTTAGGTGATAAAATTGGAGAACATTGCGCTGAAAATTATGGCAAGGCTCCAAGTGAGACAACAAAAGAGTACAAGGTTGAGGGACTTGGAGAGTATGTATCTTCAGTTTCACATCTTTCAGATACAACCCTTAATGATATGTATGAAAAAGCTGTAAAAGCATGTGAGAAGGAATTAAAGAAATGGGAATTCGCTGGTACTAAGCTAGCGCTTGAAAGCTCAGAACATGTTGGCACCATGGTAATGAATAATAAGGAGGGCAACGGAAACAAGGTTAATCTGTTTATTAAGTTAGATGTTAAAATCACTCCTCCTGAAGAAGGAAATGAAAAAACTATAACTGTCTATCGTTCTGCAAATTATAAAAATGTTGTTGTCTACGGTGATAATGAATGCACTTACAATGCAAAGGACATTGGCTTAAATTATAATGAACTTGTAGAATACACAGTGGGCGAAAAGTTTTCTGGCGGCTCATTCCACAAGTTTTCTATGCCAGGTTTTGAGTCTTTGGAAGAGGCAGCTGCTTATGTAACAGAAAAGTGTCAGGATGAATATGACATTGATTCAAATTTAACTGTAGCTGCTGAGTAATTTTTTGCGGGGAAGCTGAAGGATATATTATATAGTCTAGAGAGGATAATATAATGAAAAAGAGATTAATTGCGTTTGCTTGTGTAGCTATGGCTGTTATGGCAACAGTTACAGGCTGTGGGGATAAGAGTAAAAAGGCACTGGATAAAAAAGCAATTCAGGCTGAAGCAGCAGTGGAAAATGATATTGTAGACGATTCTGGTTTAAAGCTGACCAAGTGTACTGTAGGCGACGATACTTATGAAATCACCTTCAATATGCCTGAGGGGGCAGAGGAAATAAAAAAAATAAAAGGTGAAGAACTTACTCAGTACACATATAAAAAAGAAGATGTTGCAACCATTTCTATTGATATTGATAAAGATGAGCCTAACCCAATTACACCTTACACCCCTGACGGTTTAGAGGTGAGAATAAAAGATGTTGTTAAGGATAATTTAAAGGACTTAAAAGTTGAGGCCTGCACTAATTCTGGCATAAGTGGAGCAAAAGCTTCTTATGGCTTTTTAAATCATTTTTCAGATAGATGTCTGGAAATATATTCGTTAGAGGATGGGGAGACTAATATTTTGATAACTGTTACATATTTGACTCCTGAACCATCCTATAAGTTTGATTTCTCGATTAAAAAGTAATTGAATCTATAGAGCAAAAAATGAGATGACTACACCTGGTGGTGTAGTCATTTTTTATGATGGATTATGATAAAATATGCGAATTATGATGGATTATGATAAAATATGCGAATTATGATAGATTATGATAGATTATGATTGATTATGATAAAATATGCGAATTATGATAAATTATGATGGATTATGATAAAAAGTGCAAATTATGATGAATTATGATAAAATATGTGTTGTATGATAATAATCCATATAGTGAGGTATAGATTATGAAGAAAGACAATCCATTTACATTAACATTTGGCAAGCAGCCAGGAGAATATATATCTAGATATGAAAACACAGATACTATAGTTAGCACCTTTGAAGCTAATAATCCTATTAGTCAGGCATATCTTATTGAAGGTGTCAGGGGTAGTGGAAAAACTGTACTGATGACAGCCATTGCAAATTATTTTTCAGAAAGAGATGAATGGGTTGTTGTTGATTTGAACTCGACACAGGATTTAATAGCAGATTTTGCGCAGAGATTATATGGTGAGTGTAATAAAATCCCTAATTTATTAAAGTCTGGATTCAGCGTATCAGTAGCAGATGTTGGAGTTGGAATAAATGGAACAGGACAGACTCAGGATAATGTAGGAATTATAGATGATATATTATCTTCTTTAAAAAAGAAAAATAAAAAAGTTCTTATTACAATAGATGAAGCAATGCCAAGTGAAAATATGAAATTTTTTGCTAGCCAGTTTCAGATATTCATAAGAAAGGATTATCCTATATACTTGTTGATGACTGGATTATATGAAAATATTTATGCTATTCAAAATGATCCAGCTCTTACATTTCTGCTTAGAACTCCAAAGATTAATATGGAGCCACTTAGCATTCTTCAGATTACAAAACAGTACAAAGCTATCTTCAAGTTAGAAACAGAAGAAGCACATAAAATGGCATTGATTACAAAAGGGTATGCTTTTGCGTTTCAAGCATTAGGGATGCTTTACTATGAATATAATGATACTATGCAATGGGATGAAATATTATCAAAGTTCGATGATTTGTTAGATGACTTTGTATACAAGAAGATTTGGGAAGGCTTGTCTGTAAAGGATAGAGATCTAGTTAGAGTCATTGGAGCTGGAGCTACTAGTGTATCTGAAATATGTGATAAGCTTCAAATATCCAACACAAGCTTTCCTAGATATAGGGAACGTCTTTTGAAAAAGGGAATCATCTCTGTTGCAGGACGTGGTTTAGTGGAGTTGTCACTTCCAAGATTTGCTGAGGTTATTGAACTTTATTCATAGAAAAAAAGATAATGATTATATATTACATTCTATGCTGATACAGTCAAACAAATTATTAAATTATTGGATTGTTCCGTTGACTTTAAAGATTGGTTAGTATAGAATCTACTCAATTGAATAGTATCTTCAGGGCAGGGTGTGATTCCCTACCGGTGGTATAGCCCACGAGCCGCAAGGCATGATTCGGTGTGATTCCGAAGCCGACAGTATAGTCTGGATGAAAGAAGATGTTAGGTGCAGGTTTTGTGCACCTGGTTTATTTTAGAATTATTTTAGCTCTGAGATTATATATCTCAGAGCTCTTTAAATTTAGAGATAAACTATAGATTCTTGAAGGGGATTTTCTAGTTCCCTTGGAAGAAGTCATTTTTGCCTTGGAGAAATCCAAGGCTTTTTTATTTGGGAGGAAAATTATGGAAGATAAAACCTACATGCAGCGAGCCCTAGAACTTGCAAAGCTAGGTGCCGGATTCGTAAATCCGAATCCTATGGTTGGGGCTGTGATTGTGAAGGATGGTGTGATTATAGGTGAGGGGTATCACCAAAAGTATGGTGGGCTTCATGCGGAGCGAAATGCCCTAAAGGATTGCAAAGAAAAAGGAAATAATCCTAAAGGTGCAACCATGTATGTGACCTTAGAGCCATGTTGTCATTATGGCAAAACGCCACCTTGCACAGAGGCTATTATTGAAAATGGAATTGCAAAAGTGGTTATTGGAACGTTAGATGTGAATCCTGTGGTGGCAGGAAAGGGTGCCCAGATTCTCAGAGATAATGGTATCCGTGTGGAGGTGGGAATCCTCGAAAAGGAATGCAAAAATCTCAACCGAGTATTCAATAAATATATGTCCACTAAGCTTCCTTATGTGGTGATGAAATATGCTATGACTGCTGATGGAAAGATAGCCACAACAAGCGGTCAGTCAAAGTGGATAACAGGTGATGAAGCCCGTGAAAATGTTCATAGACTTCGTAATAGATTGTCGGGAATTATGGTGGGTGTCTCTACGGTAATCATGGACAATCCTATGCTGGATTGTCGATTGGAGGAGCCTACTGTTAATCCAATAAGAATAATCTGCGATTCGTATTTACGAACTCCGTTAGATTCAAAGATTGTTCAAACAGCAGGTAGCATTAAGACTATCCTGGCGACCTCATCGGAGGATGAGGAAAGAGTCGCTGAGTATGAAAAAAGGGGCTGCTTGGTTTTGAGATTACCGAAAACCAAGCAGGGAATTGATTTAAAGGCTCTTATGACTGAGCTTGGTAGTATGGGTATTGATAGTGTTTTGCTTGAAGGCGGAGGAACCATCAACTACAGTGCCTTAGAAAGTCAAATTGTCGATGAGGTGCATATTCATATGGCGCCAAAAATTTTCGGAGGTGATAGCAAATCCCCAGTGGGAGGTCTTGGCATTTCAGATATCAACCAGGCAATCAGACTGAATCCTATAAACACCACTTGGGCAGGAGATGATTTGATCATAGAAAATGAGGTGATTTACTAATGTTTACAGGAATAGTAGAGGAGCTGGGAAAGGTTGAGCGAATCACCAGAGGTGGTAACCAGCAACGTATATTCATCCAGTGTAAGAAAATCCTTGAGGATATTCATCTAGGGGATAGCATAGCAGTAAATGGAGTGTGCCTGACGGTGGTGGAGCATAGCACCAGAGGTTTTTCAGCAGATGTAATGAATGAAACCTTTTCAAGGTCTAGTCTGGGCACATTGACTTCAGGAAGTGTGGTGGATTTAGAGAGGGCTATGGCTGCCAATGGTAGATTTGGAGGGCACATTGTTTCTGGACACATTGATGGTATAGGAACCATTAAAAGTATCCACCAGGATGGAAATGCAGTATGGTTTGAAATCACGGCAGAGCCGAAGATTCTTGATGGAATTGTTGAAAAAGGTTCCATAACTATAGATGGAATCAGCCTGACGGTTGCCGCAGTAAGCAAAAACAGCTTTAAGGTCAGTATCATCCCTCATACCTTAAAGGAAACAGTTTTAGGACACAAGAAAATCGGAGACAGGGTAAACCTTGAAAACGATATTGTTGGTAAATATATAAAGCAATTTATAGAAAGGGAGAACACATGCAACGACAGTCGATTGAAAGAGCTATTAATGATTTGAAAAATGGAAAAGTCATCATGGTTATGGATGACGAAGGCCGAGAAAACGAAGGAGATTTCATTTGTGCAGCAGAGTTTGCCACCACAGAAAATGTAAATCTCATGGCATCAGTGGGCAAAGGTCTTATATGTATGCCAATGAGTGAAGAGCTTTCCTACAAGCTAGCATTGCCACCTATGGTAAAGCACAACACAGATAATCATGAAACCGCATTTACGATATCCATCGATCACATTGACACAACCACGGGCATATCAGCGGCAGAGCGTGGTCTAACAGCAAGAAGCTGTGTAAGTGATGATGTGAGTCCTATGGATTTTAGACGTCCAGGTCACATGTTCCCACTTGTGGCAAAGGCTGGAGGTGTAATAGAGCGTCCGGGGCACACAGAGGCCACCGTGGATTTGATGAAGCTGGCAGGTCTTAAGGAATGCGGCCTTTGCTGTGAAATTATGGCAGAGGATGGAAGCATGATGCGAGGGGAAGCTTTGCGAAAGTTAGCAGAGAATATGGGCATTACCTTTATCACAATTCCTCAACTGGTGGAATATCGCAAGGTTTATGACAAGCTGGTGGAGTGTGTATCCATCGCAAAGATGCCAACAAAATACGGTGAGTTCGTGGCTCATTGCTATATCAACAAAATCAATGGTGAGCATCATGTTGCCTTGGTTAAGGGAGACATCAGTGACGGTGAAGATGTGCTTTGCAGAGTTCATTCTGAGTGTCTTACAGGTGATGTGTTTGGCTCACTGAGATGTGATTGTGGTCAGCAGTTTGATGCTGCCATGAAAAAGATTGCCTCAGAAGGTAGGGGAGTTCTTCTTTATATGAGACAAGAGGGACGAGGTATAGGACTTGTAAACAAGCTGAGGGCATATAAGCTACAGGATGAGGGTATGGATACATTGGATGCAAACATTGCCCTTGGCTTCCCTGGGGATCTTCGTGAGTATTACACTGGGGCGCAGATTTTAAGAGACCTTGGCATCCATTCTCTAGAGCTTCTTACAAATAACCCTGATAAGGTTTATCAGTTGGAGGACTATGGAATGGAGATCAGCCGCAGGGTTCCTATAGAAATAGAAGCAAACAAATACGATATCTTTTATTTAAAAACAAAAAAGGCCCGCATGGGACATATATTGGAGGTATAATCATGAAAGTTTATGAAGGTAATTTAGTATCACAGGATATCAAAGTCGGCATCGTAGTGGCCCGTTTCAACGAGTTCATTACTTCAAAGCTATTAGGTGGAGCAATTGATGCCCTTAAAAGAGAAAACGTAAAAGATGAGGACATTGAGGTGGCATGGGTGCCAGGAGCTTTTGAGATTCCGCTCATTGCAAAGAAGATGGCAGAAAGTAAAAAATATGACGCTGTCATTTGTCTTGGTGCAGTTATCAGAGGTGCAACCTCTCATTACGACTATGTATGTGCCGAGGTTTCAAAGGGAGTGGCTCAGGTAAGCATGAATGCGGGAATCCCAGTTATGTTTGGAATCCTTACAACAGATACCATTGAGCAGGCCGTGGAGCGTGCCGGAACAAAGGCTGGAAACAAAGGATTTGAATGTGGACAGGGCGCCATTGAAATGGTTAATCTTATTAGAGAAATGCAGTAATGCGTTGTATCCTTGAACAATTATAAATATGAATAGTGGCATTTTCTTGACATAATTCACAAAAGAAAGTCAAAAATAAACCATCACGTAGTAAATTTTTAAAAGTCTCTAATGCTTTTCTTTTGATAGTATATCACTATCAAAGAAAACGTTTTAGAGGCTTTATTTTATATATAAAAGGAGCCGGTATTTTTAAGGAGGGTAATAACTATGAACAACATGCCAAATGTAAAAATTGGTGTAGTAGCAGTTTCTCGTGACTGCTTTCCAGAAAGCTTATCAGTAGACAGAAGAAAGGCACTTATCGCCGCTTATACAAAGAAGTACGGCGCTGAGCATATTTATGAATGTCCAGTATGTATCGTTGAGAGCGAAATCCATATGGTACAGGCTCTTGAGGATATCAAGAAGGCTGGATGTAACGCACTTTGCGTATACCTTGGAAACTTTGGTCCAGAAATCTCTGAGACACTTCTTGCTAAGCACTTCGACGGACCTAAGATGTTCTGTGCAGCAGCTGAGGAGTCAGGTGATAGCCTTCTCGATGGTAGAGGAGATGCTTACTGCGGTATGCTTAACGCATCTTACAACCTTCAGCTTCGTAATGTAAAGGCTTATATCCCAGAGTATCCAGTAGGTGATGCTGAGGATTGCGCAGATATGATTCATGAGTTCGAGCCAATCGCTCGTGCCGTAATCGCACTTTCAGATCTTAAGATTATCAGCTTTGGTCCAAGACCAATGAACTTCCTTGCTTGTAATGCACCAATCAAGCAGCTTTACAACCTTGGTGTTGAAATCGAGGAGAACTCAGAGCTTGACCTTTTCGAAGCATTCAACAAGCATGCTGGTGACAGCCGTATTCCAGAAGTTGTTGCTGATATGGAGAAGGAGCTTGGCGCTGGTAACAAGAAGCCAGAGGTTCTTGAGAAGCTTGCTCAGTACGAGCTTACACTTAAGGATTGGGTTCGCGATCACAAGGGATATCGTAAATACGTAGCAATCGCTGGCAAGTGCTGGCCTGCATTCCAGACACAGTTTGGTTTCGTTCCTTGCTATGTAAACTCACGTCTTACAGGTGAAGGAATCCCTGTATCATGCGAGGTTGATATCTACGGATGTCTTTCAGAGTTCATCGGTACAGTTGTATCAGAGGATGTTGTAACACTTCTCGATATCAACAACTCAGTACCAAAGGATATGTACAACGAGGAAATCAAGGGTAAGACAGATTACACACTTGAGGATACATTCATGGGATTCCACTGCGGAAATACATGCTCTAGAAAGCTTGCATTCTGCGAGATGAGAAACCAGAAGATCATGGCTAGAGCACTTCCTGTAGAGGTTACAAACGGAACACTTGAAGGAGATATCGCTCCAGGTGAAATCACATTCTACAGACTACAGTCTACAGCTGACAACAAGCTTCGCGCTTACATTGCACAGGGTGAAGTTCTTGATGTTCGTACAAAGTCATTCGGTTCAATCGGTGTATTCGCAATCCCTGAGATGGGACGCTTCTATCGTCACTGGTTAATCGAGAAGGGATTCCCACATCACGGAGCTGTTGCATTCGGACACTTCGGAAAGTCACTCTTCGAGGTATTCAAGTACATCGGAGTTGAGATGGATGAAATCGGATACAACCAGCCAGCAGGTGTTCGTTATCCAACAGAGAATCCTTGGAGATAATTTAAACTAAGGTAGTGACTGACACACAATCTTCGCAAGCGCGAGCAGGGAAGTATCGTGCCGAGCTAGGAGGGAGCCGCGAAAAAGGAGTAATATTTTCCGAGCATTACGATGGAAAATGTTGCTCTAGTAAGCGAAGCTTACGTTTGAGCGGAAAGTTGCCTAGCTCGAGTGCGAGGGGTGCCCTGCGGGAGCATGAAAGACTAGGGGTCAGTCACTTTTAATTTATATGAATAGGAGATTATAGTTATGTATTACATAGGTGTTGATCTTGGTACATCCGCAGTAAAGCTCCTTCTTATGGAAGGTAACGGAAAAATCGAGAAAATCGTATCAAAAGAATATGACCTCAGCTTCCCACATCCAGGTTGGTCTGAGCAGAAGCCAGAGGACTGGTGGACTCAGGTAGTAGCTGGTATCAAGGAGCTTACTTCAGAGGTTGATAAGACAAAGGTTGCTGGTATTTCCTTTGGTGGTCAGATGCATGGTCTTGTTACACTTGATGCAGATGACAATGTTATCCGTCCAGCTATCCTTTGGAATGATGGCCGTACAGGCAAGGAGACAGAGTATCTCAATACAGTAATTGGAAAGGATAAGCTATCTCAGTACACAGCAAACATTGCTTTCGCTGGTTTCACAGCTCCAAAGATTCTTTGGATGCAGGAGAATGAACCAGAGCTTTGGGCTAAGGTTGCAAAGATTATGCTTCCTAAGGATTACATTGCTTACAAGCTTTCTGGAAGCTTCTGTACAGATTATTCAGATGCCAGCGGTATGCTTCTTCTTGATGTTAAGAATCGCTGCTGGAGCAAAGAGATGATGGATATCTGCAAGGTATCTGAGTCTCAGCTTCCAAAGCTTTATGAGAGCTACGAAGTAGTTGGTACTATTAAGCCTGAAGTTGCTTCAGAGCTTGGCTTTACAAATGATGTTAAGATTATCGCTGGTGCAGGCGACAATGCAGCTGCAGCAGTTGGTACAGGTACAGTTGGAGAGGGCAAGTGCAATCTTTCAATTGGTACATCAGGTACAATCTTCATCTCTAGCAAGAACTTTACAGTAGATCCTGCAAATGCGCTTCATTCATTTGACCACGCTGATGGTGGCTATCACCTTATGGGATGTATGCTTTCAGCTGCATCTTGCAACAAGTGGTGGATGGATGA
Source organism: Pseudobutyrivibrio sp. YE44 (assembly GCF_900104335.1). Lineage (GTDB taxonomy): Bacteria > Bacillota > Clostridia > Lachnospirales > Lachnospiraceae > Pseudobutyrivibrio. The sequence goes on along the minus strand of NZ_FMXT01000002.1, from coordinate 191,339 downwards.
AATCCTTAAGACAAAGGATTACCCAGCAGAGCAGGCTGGTATTAAGAATCTTGGTGAGAATCGTGTATTCTATCTTCCATATCTTATGGGAGAGCGTAGCCCACACAACAATCCAGATGCACGTGCTATGTTCATTGGAATGTCTATGGACACAACCCGTGAGGATATGACACAGGCTGTTCTTGAAGGTGTTGCTTTTGGTCTTCGTGACTCACTTGAGGTTGCACGTTCACAGGGCATCGTAATCGAGCGTTCAAAGATTTGCGGTGGTGGTGCAAAGTCTCCATTATGGCAGCAGATTATCGCTTCAGTTATGAACCTTAAGCTTGATATCCTTGAGAACGAGGAAGGCCCAGGTCTTGGTGGAGCTATTCTTGCAGCAGTTGGTTGCGGCGAGTATGCTACCGTTGAAGAGGCATGTGAGAAGCTTGTAAAGGTTAAGACAACAATTGAGCCAGATCCAGAGTTGATTCGTAAATACGAAGAGAGATATCAGGAGTTCAAGAAACTTTATCCTACAGTTAAAGAACTCTTCTAAAAAACAATCCATATGAAAAAGCTTCCCACTCAGGGAAGCTTTTTTGTTATAATGTTGTTTTATGACAAGATTGGAGATGACTGTATGATATATAAAAACAAACTTAAGCGACAGATAAAATCAAATTTTGGAAAGAATCCACTTACAGATTGTCATATTTATTACGACGGCTCTGCCAGAATTGATAAAATCAGAAGACTTTTTGATAGTAAAGGAAAGCACACCAAAAATCAGATAGACGATATCACATGGAATGATTTGGAAATGGATGAGGTGTTCCTCAGAATCAATCATTGTAACAGTTTCATCGGTGAACAGGTACTTTTTGATAGACTTCATTCTCTTGGAGAAGATGAGAATTTTGAAGAGAGAATAGAGGCTTTTGAAAAGGATGCTGATTTTAGGTCTGATGTGGAGTTTCATCTTAACACTCTTGGTAAGAGACAAGAGGCCTTTTATCTATATGAAATAATCAAAGATAGCAACCTTGTACAAATTGGAAGCACTCTTGTGGCAATCCTTTTACAGCTTTTGATGGTGGCTTTCTTAGGGCTTTATATCTTCACATTGAATTCAGCATTCTTGGGAGCTCTTGCAATAGTAGGATGTATCAATATCGTCATGTCTTTTTCGGCAAAACGTAAATACGAAGTAATTATTGGCTCCCTGTCATATTATATTCAGACTTACAACTGTGCAAAATGGTTGATGAAGCAGGGAAAATATGCCAAGCATATCCCAGAGGATGTGAAAGCCTCTGTCAATAACCTGAAGGGTATAAACAGATTGGCATCTAGCATGCTTAACAGAGGCAATGCAAAGATGCTTGGAGATATGACAGCTCTTCTTATGGATTATATTTATGGAATCACTCTGATTGATATTGTACTTTGTAATCACGTGATGAAAGCTATTGATAACAAGCAGGAAGACGTGCTTAAGGTAATTGAATTCATTGGTAAGGTGGATTCAGATATAGCTATTCTTTCTTATAGAAATAGTATTGAATTGTGGTGCAAGCCTGAGAAAGCTTCTTTTGGAATAAAGTCTGAAGGTCTTGCACATCCATTGCTTTCAAATCCAGTTACTTGTGATTTTGATTTATCAGGAAACGCAATCATTACTGGTCCCAATGCTTCAGGAAAGTCCACCTTTATGAAGGCTGTGGCAATCAACACCATTATGGCCAGAACTATCAATACCTGCACAGCCACAAGGTTTACAGTTTCAAATATCGGCGTTATGACTTGCATGTCCCTAAGGGATGATGTGCTTTCTGGAGATAGCTATTATCTTTGCGAAGCCAAGTATGTTCAGAGAATACTTATGGAAGTTGAAAACAACAAAGATATGCTCATTGTAATCGATGAAATCTTTAAGGGCACCAACACAGCAGAGCGTATTGCAGCATCAAAAGCAATCCTAAATTTTATTGGAAAGACAGGATGCCTTGCTATGGTTGCAACTCATGATATGGAGCTGGCCACTGACAGTGATTTTGAAAAGTACTATTTCGATACGCAGATTCAGGACAAAGAGGTTGTCTTTGATTACAGGATTCATGAGGGCATCAGTAAAAGCGCCAACGCAATTGCTTTATTGCGATGCTTGGATTATCCTGATATTGTTATTAGAGAAGCACAGGAGAATATTAAAAAAGGAAAGGTGGGTTAATACATCATGGATAACACAGAAATTATTACAACAAAAACCGGGGTTAGAACAATTGATATGGCTTACATAGCTTTGGGGGCAGCTCTTATTGCGGTATGTTCATGGATAAGCATCCCAACAGCTGTGCCATTTACATTACAGACCTTTGCAGTTTTTGCATTGCTTTCTCTACTTGGAGGCAAACGAGGTACTCTTGCTATATTAGTTTACATTCTACTTGGAGCTGTTGGTGCTCCAGTTTTCGCAGGATTTAGTGGGGGAGTAGGAGTCCTTCTTGGAACCACTGGTGGATATATCCTTGGTTTTATCATCACAGGACTTATCTATTGGGCTGTAACAAGCTTCACTAAGCATTCACTTGTGATTGAGATAATCACTTTGGTTGTAGGGCTTGCAGCTTGCTATGCAGTCGGAACCTTCTGGTTCATGGAGGTATACTCTAAATCTAACGGTTCCATCGGAGCAATGACCGCTCTCGGCTGGTGCGTGTTCCCATTCATCATTCCAGATCTTATCAAGCTTGCTCTTGCCCTTGGATTAGCTCGTCGAGTTCGCCCAGTTATTAAGTAAGGTTATGGAGCTTGTTGAGTTTCTGAAGAAAAAACTATAGGTTTTTGATTTTATTTTTAATAGCAAGAAATCAAAATGGCCTAAACAAAGTTTGTTTAGGCCATTTTTGTATTCATAGATGAATTCTTACTGCTGCTTACTACCTGATATGAAGATTGCTTATGCAGGAAGTAAAACTAGGCGCTAGATTACTGCCTGAGAGAAAAAAAGGAATTTAGGCAGTAAAAAGAGTAGTTAAATTACTGCCTTAGAAAGAAAAAGGAATCTAGGCAGTAAAACCATGAGCCAAATTACTGCCTTAGAAAGAAAAAGAAATCTAGGCAGTAAAACCATGAACCAAATTACTGCCTGAGAGAGAAAATGAAATCTAGGTAGTAAAACTATGCCCGATATTACTACCTATGAGAAAAAACAAAATCTAGGAAGTAAAAAAGGATTCTAGCCAGCAGCTAGAATCCTATAAGAATCATTAGCAATATATGTTGAGAAATACTTTATGCCTTCCACAGACCATGTAAATTGCAGTAAGCATATACGGCAACTACAGAATCGTCATCTGTAAGCATAAATTCTGCACATGGCTTTGAGTCAGGTGATAATACTTTACGCTGAGCACCTTTAGCTGTCTCGAGGGCAATCCACTCAATGAAATGCTCTTCTACCATAGGATGCTCTACAGAGCCAACTGTAACAGTGACTTTGTTGCCATCAACTGTGTAAACTGGAACATGCTTTTCAACAGCGCCATCAGATGTTCCAGGAACAAGCTCTTTCATTTTCTGGCCACAGCAGGTCATAGGAGCACCAGATTCCTTGATCATGCCTACGAAGTTGCCACATGTTTCACATACATAAAATTTCATACCTTACCTCCTTTTACTTGTAAAGTTCCCCAATTATCCCCATAGATAACTTAGCTTCATTTTAACACAATATATTTGAGGTTTATATAGGTTCTTGATTTTCTGATGAAAATCAAAAACCTATATTAATTAATCCTAGAATTAATTTGTGAAATTAATTTAAAATCCTTCATAAAATACATAATATCTTCACAGAAAACAACGATAATAAGTTTGTAGGATTATGTGATTATCTGCATAACCATCTAAAGTCTATTGAAGGGAGTGATTCATCTATGAAGAAGAACTTAAAAGCGATACGAGCTATGGGCATGGTGATGCTCCTCTTTATTACCTTTGTTGTTACAGGAATAACAGCTGAGGCCAAGGGCGCTGATTCAGCAGCTGGCCAGAAGCTTGTTGTGATTAATCCGGGATGCCAGGCAGTTGATTCTGCTGAAAAAGAATCTATTGGACCTGGAGCTTGGACTTGGGTTGCTGATGATATGGTCGGCGCAGAAGGTGTTCTCACTGGAAATCGTGAATACGATATTAATCTGAAGATTGCAGTGAAGACAGCACAACAGCTGAAGGATATGGGCTACAAGGTTGAGCTTGTTAGGACTTATAATGATGTAGATATTAATAACATGGAAAGAGCAATGGTTGCCAACACTATGGTTGCTGATATTTACGTGAGTATATATTCCAGTGGGGATAACAAAAAGGAGGAAGGCGTAAAGGTTACCTGCGAGACAAAGGATAATCCATACAACTTCAGCGGCTACAATGAATGCCGTCTTTTAGCAGATACTATTGTTGGAAGCTTGGGCTCAAAGATTGATGGAATAAAGACTTCTGTTGTTGAATCAGATGATGTAATGGGAATTAATTGGTGCAAGTCACCAAATGCGATAGTAAGAGTTGGTAATCTAAAGAATGAAGCTGATGATGAAAAGCTTGCTACCGAGGAATATCAGCAAACTCTCGCAGAAGGCATAGCAGCCGGCGTTGACAGCTACTTCACTCAGAAGTAATCTGTAGTCTTCCCGTCGACCACCCAACTCAGTAGAAGAGTAATAGACGGAAAATAATCGTCAAATAAAAATATGGCACTTGCAATATATCTTAGTATTTTCAATGAGTATAGGCTTGACCGATATTGAAAATACTATTAGGTATATGCAAGTGCCCTTTCATTATTTAACGATATTATATCCTTGGAATTATCCTTCTACTGAGTAGTTAGGAGCTTCCTTTGTGATGTGAATATCATGTGGGTGTGATTCCTTGAGGGAAGCAGCAGAAATCTTTACGAACTTGCCGCGCTCCTGAAGCTCTGGGATAGTAGGGCAACCACAGTAACCCATACCTGAACGGATACCACCGATGAGCTGGAAGATAACATCTTCAAGACTTCCCTTGTATGCAACACGTCCTTCAACGCCTTCTGGAACAAGCTTCTTAGCACCTTCCTGGAAGTAACGATCCTTTGAACCGTTTTCCATAGCAGCGAGAGAGCCCATACCACGGTATACCTTGTACTTACGTCCCTGGAAGAGCTCGAAAGAACCAGGAGCTTCGTCGCAGCCTGCGAACATTGAACCCATCATACATACTGAACCACCAGCTGCAAGAGCCTTTGTCATATCGCCTGAGTACTTGATACCACCGTCAGCGATGATTGGAACATTGTATTCCTTAGCGACAGCGTAGCAATCCATGATAGCTGAAATCTGAGGAACACCGATACCTGCAACAACACGTGTTGTACAGATAGAACCAGGTCCGATACCAACCTTAACAGCGTCAGCACCAGCTTCAATAAGAGCCTTTGTCGCTTCGCCTGTTGCGATGTTACCAGCAACAACCTGAAGATCAGGATAAGCAGCCTTAACCTTCTTAACAGCTTCGATGATGTTCTTTGAGTGACCGTGAGCTGAGTCCATAACAATAACATCTACCTGAGCATCTACAAGAGCCTGAACACGCTCCATCATGTTTCCAGTAATACCAACACCAGCACCACAGAGAAGACGACCCTGGTCATCCTTTGCTGCATTAGGATACTTAATCTGCTTTTCAATATCTTTAATAGTGATAAGTCCCTTGAGCTTGAAGTTGTCATCTACTATAGGAAGCTTTTCCTTACGAGACTTGCCAAGGATTTCCTTTGCTTCCTCTAAAGAGATGCCTTCCTTTGCTGTAACAAGACCTTCAGAGGTCATTGATTCGCTGATTTTCTTGGAGAAATCTGTTTCGAATTTGAGGTCACGGTTTGTGATGATACCGATTAATGTGCCATCTTCCTTTGTGATAGGAACACCTGAGATTCTGAACTTGCCCATAAGCTCATTTGCTTCAGCAAGAGTGTTGTCAGGTCCAAGGAAGAATGGGTCAGTGATAACGCCGTTCTCAGAACGTTTAACCTTGTCTACTTCTTCAGCCTGCTGCTCGATAGACATGTTTTTGTGGATGATACCAATACCACCCTGACGAGCCATTGCGATTGCCATGCGTGACTCTGTAACAGTGTCCATAGCGGCACTCATCATAGGAATGTTAAGTTTAATTTTTCTAGTAAGATTTGTGTGAAGATCAATAAGATTTGGTGTAACTTCCGAATACTGTGGAACCAGTAAGACGTCGTCGAAAGTAATACCATCACCGATAATCGATGCCATAGGGAAACCTCGCTTTCTTTGTTATGAACTGTAAATTTTTTAAAATTATATTTAACAAACTTGCCAATGTCAATGAAAGTTTTTTCACAAATTTGCCGATTTTTGATTGAGTTTTTACGACTTTTTTGACATGTAATTCTCAGAAAGACAATTGTCCGCCAGAGGAAACAAAATGCTTGAATTTGTTAGTGAGAGAGGGACTTTGTTAAAAATTTAGCAAAGAAATTAAGAAAACAAAAAGATTTAACAATTTTGTACCTCAAAATGAACAGTTTAACCCATTTGATTTATTGAAATTTATTATCAATAGTTCTATTATAAAATCACGACATTGCGGGGATGGGCACCGGTTTGCTTTTCTGTTATTTCGTTTACTTCATGTATACCGGACTCGCAGAAATTAAAGCCCATTCTAGTAACTATAAATGTCCCATATAATAAGGAGGATTTAGAAATGCCAAGAGCAAAACAGTCTATGGATGGTAACCAGGCTGCAGCACACGTTGCTTACGCGTTTACAGATGTTGCTGCTATTTACCCAATCACACCATCCAGCCCAATGGCCGATTTCGTTGACCAGTGGTCAGCAGCAGGCCTTGAGAATATTTTCGGAAATCAGGTAAAGGTTGTAGAGATGGAGTCTGAGGCAGGTGCTGCAGGTGCCGTTCACGGTTCACTTGGTGCAGGTGCACTCACAACTACATTCACAGCTTCACAGGGACTTCTTCTTATGATCCCTAATATGTACAAGATCGCTGCTGAGCAGCTTCCTTGTGTATTCGACGTATCAGCACGTTGTGTTGCTACACAGTCACTTAACATCTTTGGTGATCACTCAGACGTATATGCTTGCCGTCAGACAGGTTTCGCTATGCTCGCTGAGACAAATCCACAGGAAGTTATGGATCTTGCTCCTGTAGCTCACCTTGCAGCTATCGAGGGTAAGGTACCTGTACTTAACTTCTTCGATGGTTTCCGTACATCACACGAAATCCAGAAGATCGAGAAGTGGGATTATGCAGATCTTAAAGAGATGGTTAACATGGATGCAATCAACGAGTTCCGTGCTCGTGCACTTAATCCAGAGCATCCTACAATGCGTGGTTCTCACGAAAACGGTGACGTTTTCTTCCAGCACAGAGAAGCATGCAACACATACTATGATAACTTCCCAGCAGTTGTTCAGAAGTACATGGACAAGGTAAATGCAAAGCTTGGTACAGATTACAAGCTTTTCAACTACTATGGTGCTGCTGATGCAGATAGAGTCATCGTTGCTATGGGTTCTATCAACGACGTTGCAGAAGAGGTTATTGATTACCTCAACGCACACGGCGAGAAGGTTGGTGTACTTAAGGTTCGTCTTTACAGACCATGGTCTTCAAAGGCATTCGTTGAGGCACTTCCTAAGACAGTTAAGAAGATCGCTATCCTCGACAGAACAAAGGAGCCAGGTGCTCTTGCAGATCCTCTTTACCTTGATGTTGCTACAACACTTCGTGAAGCAGGTCTTAACGACATCGTTATCTGCGGTGGTAGATACGGTCTTGGTTCTAAGGATACTCCTCCTTCATCAGTATTCGCTGTATACAAGGAGTTAGAGAAGGACGCTCCTAAGAGCCGTTTCACAATCGGTATCGTTGATGATGTTACTAACCTTTCACTTCCAGAGGTTAAGCCAGCTCCTATTACATCAGCTCCTGGTACAAAGGAGTGCAAGTTCTGGGGTCTCGGTGGTGATGGTACTGTAGGTGCTAACAAGAACTCTACAAAGATCATCGGTGATCACACAGATAAGTTTATCCAGGCATACTTCCAGTATGATTCAAAGAAGACTGGTGGTGTTACAATTTCTCACTTGAGATTTGGTGACAACCCAATCAAGTCTCCATACTATATCAATCAGGCAGACTTCGTAGCTTGCCACAACCCAGCTTACGTTACACAGGGCATGAAGATGGTTCAGGACGTTAAGCCAGGCGGTGTATTCATGATCAACTGCCAGTGGTCAGACGAAGAGCTCGAGACAAAGCTCAACGCTGAGGCTAAGAAGTACATTGCTGATAACAACATCCAGCTTTACACAATCAATGCTATCGATAAGGCTATCGAAATTGGTATGGGTAAGCGTACAAACACAATCCTTCAGTCAGCATTCTTCAAGCTCGCTGATGTAATGCCTATCGATGAGGCTGTTGATTACATGAAGCAGGCTGCTAAGAAGTCATACGGCAAGAAGGGTGACGATGTTGTAAACATGAACTACAACGCTATCGACGCTGGTGTAGATGCTGTACATAAGGTTAACGTTCCAGATTCATGGAAGAACCCAGCTGCAGATCCTGCTAAGCCAGCACTTGAGGGTCGTCCAGAGGTTGTTAAGATGGTTAAGAACCTCCTTGAGCCTATTTCTAAGATGGATGGAGATTCACTTCCAGTATCTGCATTTACAGAGAATCCAAACGGACAGTTCGAGCTTGGTGCTGCTGCTTACGAGAAGCGTGGTACAGCTGTAACAGTTCCTACATGGGATCCAGAGAAGTGTATCCAGTGTAACCAGTGTGCATTCGTATGTTCACACGCTACAATCCGTCCTTACATGCTTTCAGAGGATGAGGTTAAGGCAGCTCCAGCAAACATCAAGCTTGCTGATACAAAGCCAAAGGCTTCAGAATTCAAGTACACAATGTCTGTATCTCCACTTGACTGTATGGGATGTGGTGAGTGTACAACAGTTTGTCCAGTTGGTGCTATCACAATGGTTCCACAGGCAGACGAGGCAGACGAGCAGCCAGTATTCAACTACTTAGTTGCTAACGTTGGACGTAAGGAAGCAGCAGGTTCTGACCTTACAGTTAAGGGTTCTCAGTTCAATCAGCCACTCCTTGAGTTCTCAGGATCATGTGCAGGTTGTGCAGAGACTTCATACGCAAGACTTATTACACAGCTCTTCGGTGAGCATATGTATATTTCAAACGCTACAGGATGTTCTTCAATTTGGGGTGGTCCTGCAGCTACATCACCATTCACAGTTAACAAGGATTCTAAGAAGGGTCCAGCATGGTGTAACTCACTCTTCGAGGACAACGCACAGCACGGTTTAGGTATGGAAGTTGGACAGAAGTACCTCCGCGAGCGCGCTATCGAGTCTGCTAAGAAGGCAGCTGAGGCTGGTTCTGCAGAGCTTAAGGCAGCATTTGCTAAGTTCGAAGAGACAATGAACTCTACACGTGAGAACAGTGCAGCAACAGACGTACTCGTAGCTGAGCTCGAGAAGAACGGTTCTGAGGACGCTAAGGCAGCACATGCTCTTAAGGATTACCTCGCTAAGAAGTCTGTATGGATCTTCGGTGGTGACGGTTGGGCATACGATATCGGATTCGGCGGTCTTGATCACGTACTTGCTTCTGGTGAGAACGTAAACGTTATGGTATTCGATACAGAGATGTACTCTAACACAGGTGGACAGGCTTCTAAGGCTTCTAACATCGGTGAAGTTTGCCAGTTCGCTGCATCAGGTAAGGAGATGTCTAAGAAGTCTCTTTCTGAGATCGCTATGTCATACGGTTATGTATATGTAGCTCAGATCGCACTTGGTGCTAACATGGCTCAGGCTGTTAAGGTTCTTGCTGAGGCTGAGGCTTACAACGGACCTTCACTTATCATCGGATACGCTCCATGTGAGCTTCACGGTGTTAAGGGTGGTATGAACCACTGCCAGGATGAGATGAAGAAGGCAGTAGAGGCTGGTTACTGGAACCTCTTCTCATTCAACCCAGACCTTAAGAAGGAAGGAAAGAATCCATTCACTCTTACTTCTAAGGAAGGTGACTACAGCAAGTATCAGGACTTCCTTGCAAACGAGACACGTTATGCTCGTCTTACAAAGGCATTCCCAGAGCGTGCTGAGAGACTCTTCGCTCTTAACGAGGAGACAGCTAAGGAGCGTTACGCTCACCTTAAGAAGCTCGTAGATCTTTATTCATAAGATTTAAAACTTCTAAATAAAAGAAGCCCCCGTGCATTGCACGGGGGCTTTTTGAATGGAAAAAAATTAATTATTGAAATCATAATCTATATGCCATAGACGATCTTTGTATTCTTCGTAGGTGTCATCATCAATTGGTAACCAATTGTCTTCTTCAGTTTCAATGTACCAACGATTTTCATAGGAATCATATTCCATCCAACCATAATCACCATATTGTGAAGACAAGCCTTCTAGCCAATATTGGAACTGTGGCGGATCAATATCTTCGTTTAACCAAACATACATATCTGTATCTTTATCATAATAATTACCATCTGCATCGGCTGGTAAAGATTTGTAACCGCTATTTTCAAAATTGTCACTATAATCGGATTCATCGGTTAATACAAAGCTACCGTCTTCTTCTTTTAAGAACATCGTGGTGCCAAGGTCTGGTATATTGTATTCGTTGGTGTCGGTCTCATTATTTGATGGGGTTAAAAACATTTTTGTCTGCGTGTCGATAAGTTCACGATATTCAGGGTCTTCTTTGTATCGTGTGAGGTAATCATAATTATAATTATTATCATAAGAAGAATTGCGTGTACCCGCAGAAGTAATAGCCATACCAGCAATCGCTACTATTATAGTTATGGCTACAAACATAGCTTTAACACCGTCAACCTCAGCATCCTCCTCGGTATATGGCTTGTGATAATCATAATTATCATCATTATCATTATAGCGATAATTGCTTTCTTCTGGCTCTTCATCCTTAAGCTCATCAACCTGAGATACAAGGCTCATTGTACCGCCACATTGTTTACAAGGTTTTTCGCGGTCTGCCCAAGAACGGGAGTCGTCCATACCGCAATAGTCACATTTACATACAGCGGTAGTAGTGGCTAAAATCTTGCCATACTGCGAGAAAACAATATCTTCGTAAAATACTCCATCTTCATCGTAATAACCGGCTTTATATTTTTTGCCTGTTTCCTCATCGGTCCAAGGTTCATTGTAGTGAATATAGTCGTGATTCTCACAGCGATAAATTCTTGGAGTGGAACCACTGTAATGTCTTGGCTGATTGTTTCTAGTTCTATAAGATGAAGAAGATGAGCTAGAGCTATCATTATCAAAAAGCGATAAAATGCTAAAATAGTCTCCGCTTGAAGATGAGCCTGAATGGGAACTCCCACTATGTGAGCTTGAACTGCTCCAGGAATGACTACTATGTGAACTGGAAGAATGACTTCCAGAAAATGAACTATGGCTGCCAGAGTAAGAGCTATGGCTGCTTGATGAGTGATGACTTGGTGGCATATAAAATCTCCTTTATTACTTTTTATAAAAAGAATATATTGCTTATTGCTTTATTCTTTTTGATTTGTCCTTCAATTTATACAGCAGAACTTGAATATTATATACTAATTCTGAGTAAATAACTACATTTTTCCAGTGTTGTGTTCATATAACGAAACTGATATAATAACACTAGATGTTGTGGTGTGGACGTAATGAAGACGGAACTACACGAGAAAGTTACTATATTTTGTGGAGGGAAATATGAAGTGCCCATTTTGCGGAAGCCAAGACACTAGTGTTATAGACTCAAGACCAGCGGACGATAATACAAGCATTAGACGTAGACGTTCTTGCCCTGAGTGTGGCAAGCGTTTTACAACCTATGAAAAGGTAGAGACCATCCCACTTATTGTTATTAAAAAGGATAACAATCGCGAGCCATATGACAGAACCAAGATCGAAAAGGGTGTTCTTATCGCCTGCAGAAAGCGTCCTGTGTCAGCTGCTCAGATTTCAAAGGTGGTTGACGAAATAGAGACAGAGATTTTCTCTCTTGAAGAAAAAGAGATTCCAAGCACTCGTATTGGAGAGATTGTTATGGAGCATCTTGAGAATGTAGACCCAGTTGCTTATGTTAGATTCGCATCAGTCTACAGAGAGTTCAAGGATGTAGACACATTTATGGACGAGCTCAAGAGAGTCCTTGATAAATAATCATATTTACAACGGCAATTTTTATTAAGGGGTAAAATTGCCTAGTTAAAAAGGGTTAACTTTTTCCAATTAGACTCGATAAATATAATACCAACGGAAAAAGTTTAAGAAAGAAGATTTGTTATGAATGTATCAGGAATTCGCCCATCCAATGGGTTTTATGAAGATAATCAAGTAAAATTCAGACCAGAGTTTAATCCTATCCCTTCTGAGGATAAGATACCATTTGGTCAGGGCCCAGCCGCTTCAGTGGAGCTTAGCCGAGAAGGTCTTATAGCTGCAAAGAAGCAGGTGGAAAAGGCTGTTAGCAATATGAAAGAAGATACAGCAATTCATCGCTATCAGTACTTCGTTCAGAACAAGGAATCTCAGCAGCCTTCAGTTCGTGGCGCCGAAAACTTTACATTATAATAAAACAAGCCATTAAGGCCTAGGAATTCCTAGGTCTTTTATATTGTCCAAAACTCCTCTGTAAACCATAAAAATCAAAACTCTTTCTTATATTAAGGGATTGTGATACAATCGAGCCTATGAGTAAAAGAAATTTATATCCAAAAGACTATGTAAATAGCACATATTCAATCGATTTTAAAAAGCTTTATGAGGAGGGATACCGTGGTGTTATCTTTGACGTAGACAACACTTTGGTGCCACACAATGCTCCGGCAGACGATAGAGCTAAGGCCTTTTTTAAGGAGCTTCATGACATTGGCTTTGAGGCGTTGCTTCTATCTAATAACAAGGAGCCTCGTGTGAAGACCTTCAAGGAAGCTGTTACATATTGTTCTTATATTTATAAGGCAAACAAGCCTAGTGCTAAAGGCTACAAAAAGGCTATGGAGCAGATGGGAACTGACGAGACTAACACAATCTTCGTTGGAGACCAGGTTCTCACAGATGTATGGGGAGCCAACAGAGCTGGCATTCGTTCTGTTATGGTTAAGCCAGTTTTAAAATGGAAAGAGGAGCCTCAGATTATATTGAAGAGATTTTTAGAAGCCTTTATTTTACTAGGTTACAAAATATATAAAATGTACGGTAAAGATATATACAAAGTACCTCTTAAATAAAGTAATCTTTCAAATATAATGAGATAGGTCCAAGGCTTTGGACGAATATATCTTATGAGATAAAGGAGAAGAACAATGAAAATCGTTATTGCAAATGATCACGCAGCACCAGAGTTAAAGTTTGAGATAAAGGAGTACATGGAATCTCTTGGTCACGAGGTTATCAACATCGGAACAGATTCTACAGAGAGCTGTCACTATCCAGAATATGGTAAGAAGGCAGCTGAAATGGTAGCTTCTGGTGAGGTTGATTTGGGAGTTCTTATCTGCGGTACAGGTGTTGGAATTTCACTTGCTGCAAACAAGGTGAAGGGAATCCGCTGTGGTGTTTGCTCTGATACAGCAACAGCTCGTTTGATTCGTCAGCACAACAATGCAAATATGATTGCCTTTGGAGCAAGAATAGTAGGGTCTGAGCTTGCCAAGGATATTGTAAAAAGCTTCTTAGAAGCTGAGTTTGAGGGCGGCGGACGTCACCAGACAAGAATTGATATGATTTCAGCTATTGAAAATGAAAGATAGTTCTGCTATAATTTTTTGGCATGTTTAAATGCGTAATTAATAGGCCATAAGGTCGTACCTATACATGAATTAGAGGAGGAATATTAGTAAATGAACGTACAGGTAGAAAATCTTGAGAAGAACATGGCAAAGCTTACAGTCACAGTTGACGCAGCTGAGCTCGACAAGGCTATTACAAAGGCATATAACAAGCAGAAGAACAGCATTTCTGTTCCTGGCTTTAGAAAGGGCAAGGTTCCTCAGCACATGGTAGAGAAGATGTACGGTGCAGAGATTTTCTATGAGGACGCTGCTAATATTATTATGCAGGAAACATATCCACAGGCTTATGATGAGTCTAAGCTTGATATCGTTTCACAGCCAAAGATTGACATCACACAGCTTAAGAAGGGTGAGGATTTCATCTACACAGCAGAAGTTGCACTTAAGCCAGAAGTTAAGCTTGGTAAGTACAAGGGTGTTTCTGTAACAAAGGTTGACTCAAAGGTTACAGCTAAGGAAGTTAACGAGACAATCAAGGCTGAGCTTGAGAGAGCAGCTCGTACAGTTACAAAGACTGGCAAGGCTTCTAAGGGTGATACAGCAGTTATCGATTTCGAAGGTTTTGTTGATGGCGTAGCATTCGAAGGTGGTAAGGGCGAGAACTATGACCTTGAGCTTGGTTCAGGTTCATTCATCCCTGGTTTCGAAGAGCAGCTTATCGGTCACAAGGCTGGTGAGGATGTTGAGGTTGAGGTTACATTCCCAGAGGAATATCACGCAGATGATCTTGCTGGTAAGGCAGCTATCTTCAAGTGCCATATCCACGAGGTTAAGGGCAAGGATGTTCCAAAGCTTGATGATGAGTATGTAGCTGACACAACAGAGTTTGAGACAGTTGACGAGTACAAGGCATCTGTTAAGGAGCGCCTTGAGAACAATAAGAAGGCAGAAGGCCGTCGTGCACAGGAAGACGAAGCTATCGCAAAGATTGTTGAGGATTCAGAGATGGAAATCCCAGACGCTATGCTTGATTACCAGGTAGAGAACATGATCAACGACTTCGCTAACAACATGTCACAGCAGGGTCTTTCACTTCAGCAGTACATGCAGTTTACAGGCATGACAATGGATGCATTCCGTGATCAGGTTCGTCCAGACGCACTTTCACGTACACAGTCTTCACTCGTTCTTGAAGCAATCGCTAAGGAAGAGAAGATTGAGGTTTCTGATGCTGATATCGATGCTAAGCTTGAGGAAATGTCAAAGCAGTACGGTATGGAGCTTGAGCAGCTTAAGAACCTCGTTGGCGAGAACGAGAAGGAGTCTATGAAGAAGGATCTTGCTATCGAGAAGGCAATCACACTTATCATGGACAACGTTAAGGAAACAGCTAAGAAGAAGGCTACAAAGAAGGCTGAAGAAGAAGCTAAGGCTGAATAATACCTGGCTTCTCCTTGAGGAGAAGCTGTCACCGAAGGTGACTGATGAGGTGTTTTCATTAAAAAGTATTAAAATTTTGTAAAATCCAACAATTAGGGTTTGAAAAACATTATAATAGGCTTGTGCTGTTAAATAGCTAATGGCACAGGCTTATTTTACAATTTGAAGGAGGCATAATTTTATGGCAACAATTCCTTATGTCATTGAACAGAATTCTCGTGGTGAGCGTTCTTATGATATTTACTCAAGATTATTAAAGGATAGAATCGTATTCCTTGGCGAGGAGGTTAACGAGACAACAGCTTCTCTTACAGTTGCTCAGCTTCTTTTCCTTGAGTCTGAAGACCCTAGCAAGGATATTCATCTTTACATCAACAGCCCAGGCGGTAGCGTTACTGCTGGTATGGCTATATACGATACAATGCAGTATATCAAGTGCGATGTTTCTACTATCTGTATTGGTATGGCTGCTTCAATGGGAGCATTCCTTCTTGCAGGTGGACAGAAGGGCAAGAGATATGCACTTCCAAATGCAGAGGTTATGATTCACCAGCCACTTGGCGGTGCAAAGGGTCAGGCAACTGAAATCGAAATCGCTGCAAAGAACATTTTAAAGACTAGAGAAAAGTTAAACCGTATGCTCGCTGCAAACACAGGTAAGGATTACGAGCAGGTTTGCTTAGATACAGAGCGTGATCACTGGCTTGATGCTCAGGAAGCTCTTGACTACGGTCTTATTGACGAGATTATTACTAAGAAGAATTAGTTTTTCGACGATATATTCTTTAGGGGACTATAAATTTAAAGATTATTAGAGGTTATTATGGCAAGAAACGATGATAGAATTCGCTGCTCTTTCTGCGGCAAGACTCAAAATCAGGTTCGTAAGCTTATTGCAGGTCCAAATGGTGCGTTTATCTGTGATGAGTGTGTAGACATCTGCCAGGAAATCATCATGGAAGAGCTTGATGATTTTGCTCCTGCAGCTGATGCAGACTCAATCGAGATTAATCTTCAGAAGCCAGAAGACATGAAGGCATTCCTTGATCAGTATGTTATTGGTCAGGATGAGGCAAAGAAGGTTCTCTCTGTTGCAGTTTACAATCACTACAAGCGTATTATGGCAAACCCAGCTGATATTGATGTAGAGCTTCAGAAGAGTAACGTGCTTATGCTTGGTCCTACAGGTTCTGGTAAGACATTACTTGCACAGACATTGGCTCGTGTACTTGGTGTTCCATTTGCAATCGCAGATGCTACTACACTTACAGAGGCTGGTTATGTAGGTGAGGATGTTGAGAATATCCTTCTCAAGCTCATCCAGGCAGCAGAGTTCGATATTAAGAAAGCTGAAATCGGTATCGTCTACATCGACGAAATTGATAAAATTACAAAGAAGTCTGAGAACGTTTCAATTACTCGTGACGTTTCTGGTGAAGGTGTACAGCAGGCCCTCCTCAAGATTATCGAGGGAACAGTTGCAAACGTTCCACCTCAGGGCGGACGTAAGCACCCACAGCAGGAGACAATCGCCATCGACACAAAGAACATTCTCTTTATTTGCGGTGGTGCCTTCGAGGGACTTGAAAAGATTATTTCTCAGCGTACAAATGTGTCAGCTATCGGTTTTGGCGCAGATGTTAAGGATAAAAACAATCAGAAGATAGATGAGCTTTTACAGCAGGCACTTCCACAGGATTTCATTAAGTTTGGTCTTATTCCAGAGTTTATTGGACGTGTGCCAATCAATGTATCCTTGAACGAGCTTACAGAGGATGATATGATTCGCATTCTTCGCGAGCCTAAGAATTCTCTTACAAAGCAGTACCAGGCCCTTTTCAAGATGGATGGTGTTAAGCTTGAGTTTGAGGATGATGCACTTCGCGAGATAGCAAAGAAGTCTATCGAGAGAAAGACAGGTGCTCGTGGTCTTCGCGCCATCGTAGAGTCAGTTATGATGGACCACATGTATCATGTGCCATCTGATGAATCTATCACAGAAATCACAGTTACAAAAGAAATGGTTGATAACAACCTCCTCCTTATCGACAAGGATAATGAGGATGCAAGTGTTGTTTCAATCGAAGATAAACAGGAAAAGAGCGCATAATAATGGTTATTCGTTCATGTAATCTAGAAACAGTGTGTGGGCCTACATCCACCTTGCCAAAGAACGACCTTCCAGAGGTTGCCTTCGCTGGTAAGTCAAATGTAGGCAAGTCATCACTCATAAATGCGGTTATGAACCGCAAAGCTCTTGCGAGAGTATCAGCACAGCCGGGCAAGACCCAGACCATAAATTTCTATAATATCAACGATGAGATTTATGTTGTGGATTTGCCGGGCTACGGCTTTGCTAAGGCATCTGAAAAGGAGCGCGAGGCTTGGGGCAAGATGATAGAGACCTATCTCAATACCTCAGACATGATTCGTGCCGTGTTCCTTTTAGTAGACATTCGACACGCACCATCTGCCAACGACAAGCAGATGTTTGAGTGGATGGATTATGTTGGCTACGACCCAATTGTCATAGCCACAAAGGCTGACAAAATCAAGCGCAGCCAGCTTGATAAGCAAATTAAAATCCTTCGTGAAGGTCTCGGTGCAGGAAAGGATACCATCATCGTTCCTTTCTCATCCCAAACAAAGCAGGGCCTTGATACTATCCAGGATTTCTTAGACCAAGTAATCGAAAATGAAGCATCTCTAACAGATGTAGATGATTTAGATTAGCAGACGGGAGGGTCCCACTTGTGGGAGTTGCGCGTCTGCCACAGCAGGCCCATTGCCGAAGGCAATTTGCATGGGCCTTGCTTTCCCGATGTGTGAGGTGTTATGTTAAAAAATAAATATTTATTTGTGCTGCTACTGCTATGCTCCATTACCGTGGTGTGCAGTATCGGCACATTTTTTTATGTAAAACTAAATAACGAACAGGTGGCTTCCGAGGACGAGATTCTCGTGATGACCAGCTGCAATCCTGTATACATTGCCACACTAAACATCCTTGATGGAGTGGAGGGCTACAGAGTACAGAATCTTTCTCAGCCAACCACAGGTTGTCTTCACGACTACACCCTTACCACAGAGGATATGAAGAACCTTTCAAAGGCTGATGTGTTGGTGGTAAACGGCGGTGGCATGGAAGGCTATCTTGATGATGTTATGGAAGCCTATCCAGATCTTAAGATTATAGATACATATGAAGACATAGAGCATTCCAACGGAATCTTTGGGATGGACTCGCTTCTTATTGAAGAAGAGGAAGAACATGATCATGAGGAACATGAGCATGAAGAAGATGATGAAAGGCTTCACCTTGAGGGGAAGGGGGACCACGAAGTGGTGGATGAGGTGTCAGACCATCACCACCACGACCATGGCGCCAACAGCCACATCTGGATGGATGATCGCCTCTTCAAGTGCCAGGTTGTATCTATAGCTAATGGCCTTATGGAGCCAAACCCAAACAGAGAAGAGACTCCAATGTCTAAGAATTTCTTTGAGTATAGCCAGAAACTAGAAAATGACATAGACAAACAAGGCTTGGATAAAACCTTGGCAGGTTCCAATGTAGCTATTCTTCATGAAGCCTTCGCATATACAGCTCAGTCTGTAGGTGCCAACGTGGTGGCAACCATGGACTTAGACGAGGAGCGCCAGGTTAGCGCAGGAGAAGTAAGCGAATTCATTAACGAGATAAAAGAACACGATGTTAAGCTTGTCTTTGCAGAGTACGACTACGGTAAATCCATGGGAGACCTAATCGAAGAGCAAACCGACGCAAAAGTAGTATATCTAGAGACTCTTGTCCACGGTGATTACGACGCTGATTCGTACATAGCCGTACAGAATAGCAATTATGCTAAGATAAAGAATGCATTATAAGATTTAGGATATTAGAATGAAAAAAATTATTCCATGTGGATTCCACTGTATAAAATTTGTAGACCTTGGGGTAGCTTTTGGTGACCAGCAGGTGCTTAGCAACATTAATCTCCATGTGCACTGTGGCCAGATGACTGCAGTGATTGGAAGAAATGGTGCTGGTAAGTCTACACTTGTTAGAGCTATCTTAGGAGAGGTTCCTTATACAGGAGAGATTCAGTTCAAAAATAAAATGAATATGAAGATGGAAGGCCTAAAGATAGGTTATGTTCCACAGTCTATTAATATAGATAGAACAACTCCACTTTCTGTATATGATTTGTTTCAGTCATTTACAGGAAAGGTGCCTATTCTTTTTAATAGTAAAAAAGAACATGACCATGTTCGTGAAGCCTTGGCAGAGTTTGATGTGGCAGAGCTTATTGATCAGCCTGTAGGTACACTTTCAGGCGGCCAGCTTCAGAGAGTGTTGCTTGCAATGGCAGTTCATGATACTCCAAACCTTCTATTATTAGATGAGCCAGTATCAGGAATTGATAAGAATGGTATGGATGCCTTCTATGAAAAGATGAAATATCTGAAGGAGACCCATGACTTGGCTATCATTCTTGTAAGCCATGACTTGGATTATGTATATAAGTATGCAGACAATGTAATCCTCATAGACAAGACTGTTACAGCAGCTGGAAGACCAAGACTGGTGTATGAGACAGACGCTTTTAAATCAGTATTTGGAAAGGGGGCAGCAAATGTTTAGTGAAATGTTTAGTTACTCCTTTATGATTAGGGCTACAATTGCAATCCTTTTGATTTCTCCATTGTTTGGAATGGTTGGCACAATGATTGTGCAAAAGCGTATGGCATATTTTAGCGATGCACTTGGACATTCTGCTCTGACAGGTATAGCTGCAGGTGTCATTATGGGAATTGCCAACACCACAGTTTCAATGATTATCTTTGGAATATGTTTTGCCCTTCTTCTTAATTATATAAGTAGAAAGGGGCTTAGTTCTTCAGATACCTTGATTTCGGTATTTGCTAGCTGTGCTACAGCCTTAGGTCTTGCAATTCTTTCTAGAGGAGGAAGCTTCAGCAACTACTCAGCTATATTGGTGGGAGATATTCTTTCCATTACAGTAGCGGAGATTATTCAGCTAGTAGTTTTATTTGCTGTGATATTAGTGTTCTGGTGCATCAGCATCAACAGACTTACAGCTATCAGCATACATGCAACACTTGCAAAGAGCCGCAGCATCTCCGTACGTGTGATTGAGGATGCCTTTGCCGTGCTTATTGCACTATTGGTAATGCTCAGCATTAAGTGGGTGGGAATCCTTCTTATTAATGCGCTGCTTATCTTGCCAGCAGCCAGCAGCAGAAATATCTCGGAGAACTTTAGAGAATACACATACTTTTCTATGATATTTAGTATTTTCTCGGGTATTGTGGGATTGTTTGTTTCTTACTTTACAGACATGGCTACAGGCCCTATGATTGTAATCATAGCAAGTGTTATATACTTTGCAACTTATATATATGGAAAAGACAGATAGTGATGAGCTCCAGCTTTGGCTGGAGCTTTTTTTCTGCTAACAATTTTCTTCAAAAAGTTATTTTTAAAAGCAAAATTTGCAAAAACCCTTGAAAATAGTAATGTTTTCGGGACTTTGTCGTGAATTTTGAGAGAAAGTTAACCCTAAAAGTATGAACATTTAGTGAAATAACTGTTAATTTCAGAAAAAGGTGCTATTATAATGTTACAGATGTTTGAGCGAGCGTCTGGAATGCGTTTTTTATAACGTGATAGCTAAGCAGTATACCACGCGAGTACTGATGGTTATCGTAACTATTCAACAAAGTGCGTTTGGCCACGCACATCCGGGAATGGATTCTCGGTGCTTTCTACAAGGAGGTAGAACATTATGGTAGTACAACACAACATGCAGGCAAGTAATGCTTCAAGAATGCTTAACATCACTTCTGGAAGCCAGGCAAAGTCAACAGAGAAGTTAGCTTCTGGTTACAAGATTAACCGTGCAGCAGATGATGCAGCTGGTCTTTCAATTTCAGAGAAGATGCGTAAGCAGATCAGAGGTCTTGATCAGGCTTCTACAAATGCACAGGATGGTGTATCTGCAGTGCAGACAGCTGAAGGTGCTCTTACAGAAGTTCACTCTATGCTCCAGAGAATGAATGAACTTGCAGTTCAGGCAGCTAACGGAACAAACAGTGAAACAGATCGTTCTTCAATCCAGGATGAAATTAAACAGCTTACAACTGAAATCGATCGTGTTGCTGAGACAACAAAGTTCAATGAGACATATTTGCTTAAGGGTGATTATGGCACAAAGACAATCAAGATTGCAGCTCATGATGCAGGTCTTGATGGAACACTTACTCAGAACACACAGAAGGCTACCTTCACAATGCAGCAGCTCAAGATGGGCGATAGCTACACAATTGGTGGAACTAAGTACACAATCGGTGTTTCTGGTACAAGTCCATCTGACCAGCTTTCAAATGCTCTTGCATTATTAGATGCAAGCAGCCTTGATAATGGCGAAGTAATCAAGATTGATGGCAAGTCATTTACTATTGCAGGTGCAACAAATGCTGATACATCAGAAGTTAAGAATGATGAAATTGGTACATTTGCAGGACAGGGTTCTACAATTGAGTACAATGGCAAGTCTGTAACATTATTTAGCACAGATACTGGAGCAGCACCATCAGATGGTGTTGATGACAACAATTCTCTTCTTATTACAGAGGAGAAGGCTTACAATCTCATTTTGAACGAATTCAAGGCAGCTTCAAACATTGGTGCTACAACACAGGTTTCAGGCGCAACTGTTAAGATTGGTGATAATGATGCAGCTACATCAGTTACTGCTTCACAGGCTAATGGCAAGACTGCTTCTGATGTAAATGGAAAGACTGTAGAATTTACTCTTACAAAGGGTTCTGCTGAAGTTCAGAATGATCTTACATTTAACCTTCATGTTGGTTCTGATGCTGACATGACAAACAAGATTGGAGTTACAATTAATGATATGAGCTCTACAGGTCTTGGTATTAAGGGTCTTAATGTAGCTGATGCTACAGGTAAGGCTGCAACATATGCTATCGACGCTATTGCAGACGCTGTTTCTAAGGTATCTGCACAGAGATCTTCACTCGGTGCTATCCAGAACAGATTAGAGCATACAATTGCTAACGTTGATAACGTAGTTGAGAACACTAATGCATCTGAGTCACGTATCCGTGATACAGATATGGCTGATGAAATGGTTAACTACAGCAAGAATAATATTCTTACACAGGCAGGCCAGGCAATGCTTGCACAGGCTAACCAGTCTACCCAGGGAGTACTTTCTATTTTAGGGTAGTGAAACCAAAACTGAATAAGGATTAACCAATTAATCGCGTGACTAGATATATAAAGCATAATTCAAGGGCTTCTTTCCTATAGGAAAGGGGGCCCTTTTTCTGGGGTTTAAAATAATTTTAATATAAAATAAAAATTTTTTGATTTAGGGGTTAAGTTTATAACACTTCCTCCGATATATAAGTTGCAAGGGTGATAAGGGGCTAAAAATTAAGCCTAAAACACAAGCTTAACACCAGCATTTAGAAGGAAATAAAAAAATAATAAAAAAATTTCTAAAAAGGGGTTAAGTTTTAAAAAGAGTCATCCGATAAACTAGTTGCAAGGGTGAGAAGGACATTTATTATAGCTCACCAAGGCACCAAAGATAAATGAAAAGGACTTCATTATCTGAGATTTACAAACATCATTTAAATATCTTATTCGATACAGAACAAGGATGTTAAGGATCGATGAATAATTTCAAGTTTCTAATTCCATTTATCAAATTGCAACTTTACAATTAAATACTAATTATGTTTACTACTAGTTTATTTTTTATTCGATAGTCATGCAGTATGCCGCGCGAGTACTGTGTTGATTATAGATAGTCATTCGGTTAGCTTCCGGGTGACGGTTAGTAATTTATTAACATGTGAAATGTAAGCATAGCTTACTAGGGCACAAAAGTTGTTATTCACAACTTTTGACCCCGGTCACATCTCCCAGGAAAGGATTCCAACGGGAGTATCTACAAGGAGGTAGAATTTTATGGTAGTACAACACAATATGCAAGCATCCAATGCTTCAAGAATGCTCAACATCACAGCAGGAAATCAGTCAAAGTCAACAGAGAAGTTAGCATCTGGTTACAAGATTAACCGTGCAGCTGATGACGCAGCTGGTCTTTCAATTTCAGAGAAGATGCGCAAGCAGATTAGAGGTCTTGATCAGGCATCTACAAATGCTCAGGATGGTGTATCTGCAGTGCAGACAGCTGAAGGTGCGTTAACAGAAGTTCACTCAATGCTTCAGAGAATGAACGAGTTGGCAGTACAGGCAGCTAACGGAACAAACAGTGAGTCTGATCGTTCTTCAATCCAGGACGAAATTAATCAGCTTACAACTGAAATTGATCGTGTTGCTGAGACAACAAAGTTCAACGAGACTTATCTTCTTAAGGGCGATTATGGTACAAAGACAATCAAAATCGCAGCTCATGATGCAGGTCTTGAAGGAACACTTACACAGAACACATCAAAGGCTACATTTACAATGAATGCGCTTGCAATGGGCGACACCTACACAATTGGTGGAACAAAGTATACAATCGGTGTTTCATCAGGTGGTGGAAAGACTCAGCTTGAAAATGCTTTAGATGTTCTTGGCACATCCGCAGACAAAGATGCTGAGAAGCACTTAGAGATTGGCGAGGTAGTTAAGATTGATGGCAAGTCATTCACAATTGCTAATAAGACTAATGCAGACACATCAGAAGTTGCGATGACACAGCTTAATCTTTTCGCAAGTGAAGGTTCTACAATTGAGTACAATGGTAAGGCAGTAACATTATTCAACAAGGCTGATGGATCAGATGCTGTTGATGAGAAGGATGCTACACTTATTACAGCAGAGAAGGCTTATGAGCTTATCGCAAACGAACTTCGTTCAGCATCTTCAATTGGTGCAGATGAGGTTATCGCACTTCCTAGTAAGGCTGCTATCGATGGTGATGGTGTAAACGGTAATTATGCATCAGCAACTTACAACAATCAGTTGCCTAGTGCAGTTGAGGGTCATAAGGTAACCTTTACCCTTACAAAGGGAGAGGCTTCAGTTCAGAATGACCTTACATTCAACCTTCACGTTGGTTCTGACGCTGATATGACAAACAAGATTGGCGTTACAATCACAGACATGAGCTCTGCATCACTTGGTATTCAGGGACTTAACGTTTCTGATGCAACAGGTAAAGCAGCTACATACGCTATCGATGCAATCGCTGACGCTGTTTCGAAGGTATCTGCACAGAGATCTTCACTCGGTGCTATCCAGAACAGATTAGAGCACACAATCGCTAACGTAGACAACGTAGTTGAGAATACAAATGCTTCTGAATCACGTATCCGTGATACAGATATGGCTGATGAAATGGTTAACTACAGCAAGAATAACATTCTTCAGCAGGCAGGTCAGGCAATGCTTGCACAGGCTAACCAGTCAACACAGGGCGTATTATCAATCCTTGGATAATCTAGCATATAGCTTATAGTTAGCTAGTTTCCAGTTAATCGTTTCGCGCAGACTAGTTTAAATACTAGTAAAATAGGGGACTTCCTTAGAGGAAGTCCTCTTTTTTGATTTTTGTTCTAAAGTTTTTTCCGTCCTCACCGATAATTAAAGTAGATGGAAACAGTAACCTGTTATCCTTCATAATCGTAGCTTTACAATTAAATAAAGCTGTTATACTACTAGGCGTTTTCATTTGAGACTATAAGTTCAAGTGAAAGTGCAATTTCTTCCTTTGATAGCATGTGGAGGTTGGTCACTCCCTTGTTATATAGATACGGATGCAGCCTAAAGTATGTGGCATTCCAAATCATTGAAACTTTAAATTTACGTTATGCGTTCATCGCATCTCTTATGAATGGAATCACAAGAGTATCTACAAGGAGGTAGAAATTATGGTAGTACAACACAATATGCAGGCAGCTAATGCTTCAAG
Source organism: Pseudobutyrivibrio sp. YE44 (assembly GCF_900104335.1). Classification (GTDB taxonomy): domain Bacteria; phylum Bacillota; class Clostridia; order Lachnospirales; family Lachnospiraceae; genus Pseudobutyrivibrio. The sequence continues at coordinate 166,048 of NZ_FMXT01000002.1, read as the reverse complement.
AATGTTAGGAATTACAACAAACGCTCAGTCTAAATCTACTGAGAAACTTTCATCTGGTTTTAGAATCAATCGTGCAGCAGACGATGCAGCAGGTCTTTCAATTTCTGAGAAAATGCGTAAGCAGATTCGAGGTCTTGATCAAGCATCAACAAATGCATCAGATGGTATCTCAGCAGTACAGACCGCCGAAGGTGCCCTTACAGAGGTACATTCAATGCTTCAGAGAATGAATGAGTTGGCAGTCCAGGCAGCAAACGGAACAAACTCAGAAAGTGACCGCTCATCTATTCAGGATGAGATTTTACAGCTTACAACTGAGATTGATCGTGTTTCTGAAACGACAAAGTTCAACGAGACCTATCTTCTCAAGGGGGACTACGGCACCAAGACACAAGTTATTGCAGCTCATGACGCAGGTCTTGCAGGCACACTTACACAGAACACAACAACAGCTACTTTCACCATCAACGCACTTGCAATGGGTGACACAGTAACAATTGGTGGCGTTAAGTACACAATTGGTGTTCAGGGTAATACTGTAGAGGAACAGTTAGCAAATGCTTTAACTGTACTTGGAACTTCAGCAGACGGCAGTGCAACACCTCATCTTACAGTAGGTGAAGTTGTAAAGATTGATGGTAAGTCATTTACTATTTCTACAGAGACAAACGCTTACACATCAGAGGTTAAGGCTACACACCTTAACAAGTTTGCAAGCCAAGGCTCAACAATTGAGTACAACGGTAAGGTTGCTGTATTATTCAGCACAGAAGACGGAAATGCACCAGATGATGGTGTAGACGACAAGACAGCAACTGTTATTACAGCTTCAAAAGCTTATCAGCTTATGGCAAACGAGCTTAGAGCGGCTTCATCAATTGGATGCGATTCAATTATCAACATTCCAACTGCTAAGTTAGGTGATCAGACAATAACTGTTACAGATGCTACATCAACAAAGGGTGTAAGTGATGCTTTGAAACCTACAATGGTAACAGGTGACAACCTGACAAAGGTAGAGTTCAGAATCACAAAGGGATCTGCAACAGTACAGAACGATTTGTCATTCAATCTTCACGTTGGTTCTGATGCCGACATGACAAACAAGATTGGTGTTACAATCGAATGCATGAGCGCAACAGCACTTGGTATCCAGGGACTTAACGTTTCTGATGCAACAGGCAAGGCAGCAACATACGCAATCGACTCAATCGCAGACGCCCTTGCTAAGGTATCAGCTCAAAGATCAGGTCTTGGTGCTATACAGAACAGACTCGAGCACTCAATCGCAAATCTTGACAATGTAGTAGAGAACACAGAAGCTTCTGAATCACGTATCCGTGATACAGATATGGCTGATGAGATGGTTACATACAGCAAGAACAATATTCTTGCTCAGGCAGGCCAGTCAATGCTCGCTCAAGCAAATCAGTCTACACAGGGTGTTCTTTCACTTCTCCAGTAGTTAGCGTGGCCAAACGCATCGGTACTTTATTTAGTACTATCCACAAATTGGGGTCCTTCGGGACCCCATTTTTATTTGGAGAGTGGGGGGCCGTATTCTTTACTGGATAATACTTGATATGTTATATTTGTAGTGAGAATAAGTTTCAAAAATTGTTTCTACGTAAAATTTCTTTTGCAAGTCTTTAAGTACTTTGATTAGTAATATTCCAGCGGATGATTAGTGTTTAATTAGTGTGAGTTTTGTGTTTTATGGAGATATCAATTCATGAAAAGACTAATTTTCATAGTGACAGCGTTATTTATTACCATTGTGTTTTGTTCATGTGACAAGAATATCTATCAGAATGAAGATAATAAAAATGGTACATTGAACAACGAGAATATAATAAACGATGACGGTTCAGGAAAAGAGCACAATGAATCACTATCATCTATGGATATGTACGAGAACTTTATTAATAACAATGAGGAGGCAAGCTTTTCAAGTGCTAATACTAGACTAACAGATCCCAATCTTGAAAAACTATTTGGCGAAAAAAAATATACTCTAAACGAGATAAACGATATTTTAGATGACAACTTATCGCTAGCCACTACTAATGAGGAAATCTCTATACAAAGCAAATATATTGATTGTGGCAATGATGGTGAAAAAGAATTACTGATAACAGTCAGTGGAAACTATTCCGACGGAAAATATGTACAATATATTCTTAAAAATATTGAGGGGTCACTACAAGTTTTATATTTTGATGTAGGGGATGAATTAAATAATATAATACAGATTTCTGATAAAGGTTTTTTGAAATATGTTGGCTATACACATACTGGTATGTGTGAAATGCGCTACAGCTACCTTGATGCAAATGTTAAGAGACATTTTTATTATGGAAAGTATTATTATTTGTCACTAGAGGATTTTTTAAAGCATCAAGAAATAGAATCTCATGATATTTCAGAGGATTTATTGCAGAATATTCAAGTTGAATGTTACTTTTTAAGTGAACAGAATGGAAGCCAGGATTATTTATATACGTATTATTTATATGAATGGGACTCAATAAAAAAAGAAGGAATTTCTAAAGAATATAAAGATGACAATATCGACAAAATATTTTCTGACTTAGGTTATGTTGTTTATTCTGCTGAGAAAATAGAAAGCTTTATAAATCAGAGACAAGAATATTTAGGGGTAGATGAAAGTATAAATGAATGGATTAGTGATTAGTGAAGGTGAAAAATTTTATACTGATTTGAGAAGTGTATTTGATGCAATCAGTATAGATAAATGTAAAGAGTATAACTGGCTCCTGACTGACTATGAATGCTATCCTCAAAATGATGAGATTCGTGAATTGTTTTCAGGAAAACCAGTAATATTATCAGGAGAAAAAATTACTGAACTGCTTGAACAAGAAAACTTCCAGTGGATTTGGGGTGTCTTTTCTGCATTTGATAAGAGCGTAGATGATGAAAAAATCTTTAATCAAAAGCTTCCCTTTGCAGAGGGGAATTCTGATATATGGGAATTACCAATTTCAATCCAACATCCCTTGGCTTTGATGGAAATAATTGCATGGGATAGTTCTTTAACAATTGTTATTAGCAGAGATGATTCAGTAATCAGTAGTATTCAAAAATCAAGAGTTAGTGCTATTGCACTTGAGAAGTATATAAATGAAGAATAAGAAAATCATAGTAGAATTAATTTGTATATTATTTATTTCATTTTTATTTCCAGTGGGACTAGATATATGTTTTATCACTACAATAATGAAGATGAATTAACGCAAATATTTGACTTCGGGGGGATGCCTTATAAAGGTCTTGAAGGTAATTCTGACATAGAGATTGGAATAGGATTCGACACTTACTTATTTGAAAGATAAAAATAATGAATGGGTAAATCCGGAGGTAATAATGAATACTACTACACTTAATAATCTAGATATTTATGATGCGAGAGTTCTGGATTTTAACTGCAATTATTTTGGAGTCTGATTGATGACCTATCAGCACCACTTGTAAAACAAGCCCAAAACTTATATAATTGATAAGGATAATATCTTTTTATCCAACTATAGTTTGCACCTTCCAAAAATGGAAAAACATGGTGCTTTACATGTAGAAGGAGTTTTAAATGAAAAAAGTAGAAGACTACGTAAGAACTATTCCGGATTTTCCAGAACCAGGTATTATGTTTAGAGATGTCACAACAGTTCTTCAGGATGCTGAGGGCTTCAAGCTTGCTATTGATGAGATGAAGAAGCTTCTTGAAGGTGTTGATTTTGATATTATCGCAGGAGCAGAGAGCCGTGGTTTCATCTTCGGTGCACCACTTGCATACGCTATGGGCAAGCCATTTGTGCTCATCCGTAAGAAGGGTAAGCTCCCATGTGAGACAGTAGAGAAGTCTTATGACCTTGAGTACGGTTCAGCTACAATCGAGATGCATAAGGATTCAGTTAAGCCAGGTCAGAAGGTTGTTGTAGTTGACGACCTTATCGCTACAGGCGGTACAATCGAGGCAGCTTGCCAGCTCATCGAGGAGCTTGGTGGCGAAGTTGCAAAAGTCGTATTCCTTATGGAGCTTAAGGGCCTCAACGGACGCGAAAAGCTCGCAAAGTACGACGTAGCATCAGTAGTAACTTACGACGGAAAATAAAATAACGTTAGTATGACAATATTTTTGGGTAGTACATGAGTCAAATGTGCTACCCATTTTTGATTAATAAAAGATTATAGGAATTGAGAATGAGCTGGTAAGCAACAAATATAAATACTGTTTTTTGAGAGTATAGTGAAAACGATGAGAAAAACAGTATTTATGTTTGTGGCTGTAACCAGCGGGCTTGGCAGTTAGTGATAATTTTATGGAATTAAAAGAGATAGCTCATATAAACACAGGATTTACACAAAAATTTGGTATACCTAGACAAAGTGGATTAGTTAGTGAAATAGGACGCATAGTTTTTACTCCTGAGTACAGGAACCCAACCTTTATCGAGGGCATCACAGATTACGACTATCTGTGGTTGCTGTGGGGCTTTTCCAAGAACAAGCCATTGGAAGGGGGCACCGTCAGACCACCAAGGCTTGGTGGTGAAAAACACATGGGGGTGTTTGCCACAAGGGCACCTTTTAGACCAAACAATATAGGTCTTTCTTCGGTGAAGCTTTTAGAGGTTCAAGAGACCCTAGAGCAGGGGCCAGTGCTTATAGTTTCAGGGGTGGATATGCTTGATGGCACACCAATATACGACATCAAGCCCTATATTCCATATGCGGATGCTCACCCAGAGGCCAGGGGAGGCTTTACAGATTCTCTTTCCAAAGAAGCTCAGGTGCAGGTGGAGTTTCCAGAACATCTTTTGGAAAAATTTCCTCTAGAGGTCCGAAATGCAGCAGTAGAGCTGTTGCAGCAGGATCCAAGAGCGGCTTATGACCGAAAAAAAGAAAGAGAGTTTAGACTTGCGTTTCACGACTATGATATAGTATTTATAGGGAAGGATAACAAGCTAGTTGTAACTGATGTATTGAAACTAAAGGTTTGATTCAGTAAGGAGGGGCTCTTTTATGTATGATTACATTACGATTGAACGTAAATATGGTAGTGGTGGACACGGAATCGCTGAGAAACTGGCAAAGAAACTGAACTATCGCTTGTATGATCGCGGTGTAGTTGTCGAAACCTGCAAGCGCATGGGATTATCTTATGACCAGGTTTCAGGAATGGATGAGCAGACTCCTATTAAGGCTTTCTTTAGGGCTCCAGGCGAGAATCTTTCCATGGAGGAAAAGATTTTCAACACTGAGGTGGAGATTATCCGCGAAGCCGCTGAACAGCCAGGTTGTGTCTTTGTAGGTCGCTGTGCCAGCGAGATTTTGAAGGATAAAAAATGCCTTAAGGTGTTCATCACAGCAGATGACCAGTATCGCAGAGATAGAGCAGTCACTGTTGAAGGAATTGAAAAAGATAAAGCCGATGAAGTTATGCGCAAGTTCGACAAGAAGCGTGAAAAATTCTTCCAGCTTCATTCTGGAGAGAAATGGGGCTCATCTGAGTACTTTGATTTGATTATTAATTCTGGTCAGATGGAAGATGACGATGTTGTGGCGTTGTTAGAGGCTCTTGCAAAGGCATAGAATGTTATATAAAATACAAATCCCTCGAGACATTTCTCGAGGGATTATTTTATCTACCAAAATGCTGCTCAATCAAGGGCATAAGGCTGGAAGGCTGATGTGAATGATTATGTTATTGAATTCTCATTATTTAGCAGGTATAATAAGCAAGATTTTGTTTTGAAGGAGTATAAAAATGAGAATAGCAGTAACATACGAAAATGGACAGGTGTTTCAGCACTTTGGACATACAGAGCAGTTTAAAGTCTTTGAAGTAGAGGATGGCAAGGTGGTTTCATCAGAGATTATCGGTTCTGATGGACAGGGACACGGTGCTTTAGCATCTCTTCTTAGCAACAAGTCAATCGATGTACTTATTTGTGGTGGAATTGGCGGCGGTGCTCAGGCAGCCCTCAGCGAAAATGGAATTGAGCTTTGCGCAGGTGCATCAGGAGATGTGGATGCAGCAGTTGAGGCATACCTTAAGGGCGAGCTTATCAACACAGGTGTTAATTGCAATCATCATGGTGAAGGTCACACATGTGGCTCTCATGAGGATGGTCACAGCTGTGGCGGTCATTCTGGTTGCGGTGGATGTCACTCTGAGTCAGAATTTGAGGGCAAGAATGTTGGCAAGACATGTCGTACACATTACAGAGGTACCTTTAACGATGGAACACAGTTTGATTCATCTTATGACAGAGGCGAGCCACTTGAGTTCGTTTGTGGCGCAGGCATGATGATTAAGGGCTTTGATAAAGCTGTTGCAAACATGGAAGTTGGTGATAAGGTTGATATTCACCTTATGCCAGAGGAAGCTTACGGTCAGCGTGACGAGGACGCTGTCATTACACTTGAGATAGCTCAGCTTCCTGGCTCAGAGGATTTAGTGGTAGATCAGCAGGTATATTTGCAGGATCCATACGGCAGACCATTCCCAGTAAAGGTGGTTGCTAAGAACGATACAGAAATTACACTTGATGCCAACCATGAGATGGCTGGCAAAGAACTTAACTTTACAATTGAGCTTGTGGAAGTGAAATAATTCTATTAATTATAGTTGCTACCAGCTGATTTTTGTGATGGTATTTTTTACCAGGAGCAAAAAGGCTGGTGGCAACTTTTTTTATATCATGTATTTAACACTTTAGAGTGGTGAAGTTTAACAACTCTACATACATATTTTTGAAGTATTTAGGTTATTTTGTCAAAGTTGTTAAAATGCCTTCTGCTACCTTGAATTTCGCGCTTTAGTGTACTAAAATGTTAAAAACAAAATTACTAATAGAGAGTATTAGTAGAATTTAGTTCGGATTTGAGCAAATTGTCTGTCAAAGCTTTACTTTACAGGGATTTGCCAAAACCAGATGAGCTTGGGAAGGAATGCTTATGAATTTTAATATTGGCGTAATTAGAGGCGACGGAATTGGTCCAGAAATTGTTACTGAGGCTATTAAGGTTCTTGATGGCGTTGGGGCAAAGTTCGGACATACATTTAATTACACTGAAATTCTTATGGGAGGATGTTCTATTGACGCCTGCGGCGAACCTCTTACAGAGGAAGCGATTCAGGCGGCTCTTGCATCAGACGCAGTTTTAATGGGTTCAATTGGCGGAAACACATCTACCAGTCCATGGTATAAGCTTCCAGCTGATAAGCGTCCTGAGGCAGGTCTTTTGAAGCTTCGAAAGAGCCTTAATCTTTTTGCAAATCTTCGTCCTGCATACCTTTATGAGGAATTAAAGGAAGCTTGTCCACTTAGAGACGACATCATTGGTGACGGCTTCGACATGATGATTATGAGAGAGCTGACAGGTGGTCTCTATTTTGGAGAACGTTCCACAGTAGAAGAGGATGGACAGCTTGTTGCACGAGACAGCCTCACCTACAGCGAGTCAGAGATTCGTCGAATTGCAAAGCGTGGTTTTGATATTGCAATGAAGCGTCGTAAGAAGGTTACATCTGTTGATAAAGCAAACGTTCTTGATTCATCTCGTCTTTGGAGAAAAATCGTTGAAGAGGTTGCAAAGGATTACCCAGAGGTAACATACGAGCACATGCTTGTTGATAATTGTGCCATGCAGCTTGTAAAGGATCCTCGTCAGTTCGACGTTATCCTTACAGAGAACATGTTTGGAGATATTTTAAGTGATGAAGCATCCATGGTTACCGGTTCAATCGGAATGCTTTCATCAGCTTCACTTAATGATACAAAGTTTGGTCTTTACGAGCCATCAGGCGGTAGCGCACCAGATATTGCAGGAAAGGGTATCGCAAATCCTATTGCTACCATCCTTTCTGCTGCTATGATGCTCCGCTACAGCTTCGACTTGGATGCAGAGGCCGACTCAATCGAAAACGCCGTAAAGAAAGTGCTATCTGACGGCTACCGCACCATCGATATCATGCCTCGCGACGGCTCATCCGTACAGCAGGTAGGAACCGTCGAAATGGGAAATTTGATATTAGAAAGACTATAATTTGGAGGAGTTTAATATGAGAAGTGACAATGCAAGAGCTGGTATGCAGCAAGCTCCAGCAAGAAGTTTGTTTAATGCATTAGGTTTTACTCAGGAAGAAATGAAAAAGCCTATGGTTGGTATCGTATCCTCATACAATGAGATAGTACCAGGCCATATGAATATTGATAAAATCGTGGATGCCGTAAAGCTTGGCGTAGCCGAGGCCGGAGGTGTTCCAGTGGTGTTTCCAGCTATCGCAGTTTGTGATGGTATCGCAATGGGACACATCGGAATGAAATATTCCCTTGTAACAAGAGATTTAATTGCAGATTCTACAGAGTGTATGGCACTTGCTCATCAGTTTGATGCACTTGTAATGGTTCCAAACTGTGACAAGAACGTGCCAGGTCTTCTTATGGCAGCAGCAAGACTAGACCTTCCTACAGTTTTTGTTTCAGGTGGTCCAATGCTTGCAGGTCATGTTGGTGGTCAGAAGCGTTCTCTTTCTTCTATGTTTGAGGCAGTTGGTGCTCATGCAGCTGGCAACATGTCAGAGGAAGAGGTTGAGAACTTCGTAGAAAATGTTTGTCCTACATGTGGAAGCTGTTCAGGTATGTACACAGCAAACTCTATGAACTGTCTGACTGAGGCACTTGGTATGGGTCTTAGAGGAAATGGAACAATCCCAGCAGTTTATTCAGAGAGAATCAGACTTGCAAAGCATGCTGGTATGGCTGTTATGGATATGTACAACAAGGGCATTACAGCTCGTCAGATTATGACAAAGGAAGCTGTTCTTAATGCTCTTACAGTTGATATGGCACTTGGCTGCTCAACAAACTCAATGCTTCATCTTCCAGCAATTGCTCACGAGATTGGCTTTGATTTTGATATCGAGTTTGCAAATCCTATTTCAGAAAAGACTCCAAACCTTTGTCACCTTGCTCCAGCAGGTCCTACATACATGGAAGACCTTAACGAGGCCGGCGGTGTTTGGGCAGTTATGAAGGAGCTTGCAGATATCGGACTTCTCAACACAGATTGCATGACAGTTACAGGCAAGACTGTTGGTGAGAATATCGCAAATGCGGTAAACAGAAATCCAGAGGTTATCAGACCTGTGGACAATCCATATACAAAGACCGGTGGACTTGCAGTCCTTAAGGGAAACCTTGCACCAGACGGATCAGTTGTAAAGCGTAGTGCTGTTGTTCCTGAGATGCTTGTTCACGAAGGCCCAGCAAGAGTATTTGATAGTGAGGAAGATGCAATCGCAGCTATCAAGGGCGGCAAGATTGTAGAGGGCGATGTGGTGGTTATCCGCTACGAAGGCCCTAAGGGTGGCCCTGGTATGAGAGAGATGCTCAACCCAACCTCAGCTATTGCTGGTATGGGACTTGGCTCATCAGTTGCTCTTATTACAGATGGACGTTTCTCAGGCGCCAGCCGTGGAGCTTCCATCGGACACGTTTCACCTGAGGCAGCTGTTGGCGGACCAATCGCTCTTGTTGAGGAAGGCGACATCATCGCAATCGACATTCCAAATTATTCCATGACCTTGAAGGTTAGCGATGAAGAGCTTGCAGCACGTAAGGCTAAATGGCAGCCTCGTGAACCTCGTGTAACTAGCGGCTACCTGCGTCGTTACGCAGCCCAGGTAACTTCAGGAAATAGAGGTGCGATTTTACGTACTCCGGAACTTTAATCTGCTGGTTATATTTGTATCATACCAGCTCATAGAAGAGTCCGTAGACATCAAGCTCTTAGGTTTCTCAAGCGAACCTTTCCATGGTGAGCGGAGAAACACTAAGGCTTGTAGGCGTAACGGACGGACTACGAACAGAAAGGTTTTTTACATTATGTTATTAAGTGGATCAGAGATAATTATAGAGTGTTTAAAGGAACAAGGGGTTGACACAGTATTCGGTTATCCAGGTGGAGCCATCTTAAATTTATATGATGAATTATACAAGCACAGCAACGAAATTCATCATGTTCTTACCTCACATGAGCAGGGGGCTGCTCATGCTGCAGATGGATATGCTCGTGCAACAGGTAAGGTTGGCGTGTGCTTTGCAACAAGTGGCCCTGGAGCAACAAACCTTGTAACAGGAATTGCTACAGCTCACATGGATTCAGTTCCTATGGTTGCAATCACCTGCAATGTTACTTTGCCTCTTCTTGGCAAGGATTCCTTCCAGGAGATTGATATCGCAGGTATCACAATTCCTATCACAAAGCACAACTTTATTGTTAAGGATATAAAGGATTTGGCAGAGATTATTCGTCGTGCCTTCCTTATTGCAAAGAGCGGTCGTCCAGGCCCAGTTCTTATTGATGTGCCAAAGGACATAACTGCTCCAACAAACAAGTGCGAATACATGCCAATGAAGCCAATCCCAGCAGGCCGAGTAAAGAAGGATATTACTGAGGATGCTCTTAATGAAGCTGTAAAGCTTATTAAGAAGGCTAAGAAGCCAGTGGTATTCGTTGGTGGTGGTGCAGTTCTTGCAAACGCTTCAAAGGATTTAAAGAAGTTCGTGGATTTGGTGGATGCGCCAGTATGCGACTCCCTTATGGGAAAGGGTGCCTTCAACGGCACAGACGAAAGATACACAGGTATGCTTGGTATGCACGGCTCAAAGGCATCAAACCTTGCAGTATCTGAGTGTGATTTGCTTATTGCAGTGGGTACAAGATTTTCTGACAGAGTTTTGGGCAATCCTGCAACTTTCGCAGCAAATGCAAAGATTCTTCAGTTTGATGTTGATCCAGCTGAGATTAATAAGAATATTATGACTGATCATGCAATCATCGGTGATGTGAAGGAGATTCTTTCTAGACTTAACAAGCTTCTTCCAGAGCAGAAGCATGCAACTTGGATGAAGCATGTAAAGGAGCTTTCAGAAAAGAATCCTCTCAAGGCTCCAGAGGAAGGTCTCTCAGGTCAGTATATTGTGGCTGAGACTTATCGCCAGACAAAGGGCGATGCTATTATCACCACAGAGGTAGGACAGCACCAAATGTGGGCTGCTCAGTTCTACAAGTACAAGAAGCCACATCAGCTTCTTACATCAGGTGGTCTTGGTACAATGGGATATGGTCTTGGTGCTGCAATCGGCGCAAAGACAGGAAATCCTGATAAGACAGTTATCAACTTTGCAGGTGATGGCTGCTTCAGAATGAACATGAATGAGATGGCAACAGCTTCACGTGAAAAGCTGCCAATCATTGAAATAGTAGTAAACAACCACGTTCTTGGAATGGTTAGACAGTGGCAGACTCTCTTCTATGGAAAGCGCTATTCTGCAACCGTTCTTGACGATGGGGTGGACTATGTAAAGCTTGCAGAAGCAATGGGCGCAACCGGAATTAGAGTTACAACTCAAGATGAGTTTAAATCGGCGCTTTCGGAGGCACTCCGATCCGAGAAGCCTGTGCTTATTGACTGTATCATTGATAGTGATGACAAGGTATGGCCAATGGTAGCACCGGGAGCACCTATAAACGAATTTTTTGAGGAAAAATAACACCTCATCCGGCCTTCGGCCACCTTCCCCTCAAGGGGAAGGCTTGATTTGAAAGGAGAATTTTTGTAATGAGTAGAGTTTTCAATTTTAGTGCAGGACCAGCAGTATTACCAGAGGAGGTTCTTAGAGAAGCAGCTGATGAGATGCTTGATTATAAGGGCTGTGGAATGTCCGTAATGGAGATGAGCCACCGTTCCAAGGTTTTTGATGAAATCATCAAGGATGCTGAGGCAGACATCAGAACACTTATGAACATCCCTGATAACTACAAGGTTCTTTTCCTTCAGGGTGGAGCAAGCCAGCAGTTTGCTGCAATTCCAATGAACCTTATGAAGAATAAGAAGGCTGGCTATATCATCACTGGTCAGTGGGCAAAGAAGGCATATCAGGAAGCTAAGATGTATGGCGAGGCAGTAGAGCTTGCATCCTCAGCAGATGAGACCTTCAGCTACATCCCAGATTGTTCTGACCTTCCTATCACTGATGATATGGATTATGTTTACATCTGCGAAAACAACACAATCTATGGCACAAAGTTCAAGACTCTTCCAAATACAAAGGGTAAGGACCTTGTTGCAGACGTTAGCTCATGCTTTCTTTCTGAGCCAGTTGATGTAAGCAAGTACGGCATCATCTACGGTGGTGTTCAGAAGAACGTTGGACCAGCAGGTATGGTTATCGTAATCATCCGTGAGGATCTTATCCGTGACGATGTGCTTCCTGGCACACCAACAATGCTTAAGTACAAGACTCAGGCAGACAACGACAGCCTTTACAACACACCACCTTGCTATGATATCTACATCTGCGGGAAGGTGTTCAAGTGGCTTCTTAAGAATGGCGGACTTTCAGCTATGAAGGAGCTCAACGAGAAGAAGGCTAAGATTCTTTATGATTATCTTGATTCTTCAAAGCTTTTTAAGGGCACAGTTAGAAAGGAAGACCGCTCACTTATGAACGTTCCTTTCGTAACAGGCAACGAAGAGCTTGATGCTAAGTTTGTAAAAGAAGCAACAGCTGCAGGCTTTGTAAACCTTAAGGGTCACAGAACTGTTGGTGGTATGCGTGCATCAATCTACAACGCAATGCCTATCGAGGGCGTCGAAAAACTCGTGGAATTCATGAAGGCATTTGAAGAAGCAAATTCATAGTATTTAAATGAGCCTGTAGCTATCAAGCTATTAGTTCTCTGAATGAAGCATGTTAGCTGAAGAAAGAGAACTGATGCTTGAGAGTGTGACAGGCGGAGTAAGGAGTTTAAAATGTTTACATATAATTGCTTAAATCCAATTTCAGATAAAGGTTTAGTTAACTTCTCAACAGACTACAAGAAAGTTGAAAACATCGGTGAAGCTGATGCTTGCTTAGTTCGTTCAGCTGCTATGCACGATATGGAGCTTGGTGATAAGTTGGCTTGTATCGCAAGAGCAGGTGCTGGTGTCAACAACATTCCACTTGATAAGTGCGCTGATGAAGGTATCGTAGTTTTCAATACACCAGGTGCTAACGCAAACGGTGTTAAGGAGCTTGTTTTTGCTGGAATGCTTCTTGCTTCTAGAGATATCGTTGGTGGTATCAACTGGGTGCTTGATAATCAGAATGACGAAAATATCGGAAAGACAGCTGAGAAGGCTAAGAAGGCTTTTGCTGGTACAGAAATTGCTGGTAAAAAGGTTGGTGTTATCGGTCTTGGAGCTATCGGTGTTAAGGTTGCAAATGATGCAAACCGTCTTGGCATGGAAGTTCTTGGTTATGACCCATACATCTCAGTAAATGCTGCTTGGAATCTTTCACGTAACGTAAAGCACGTAACAAACGTGGAGGATATTTATAGAGAGTGCGATTTCATTACAGTTCACGTTCCTCTTCTTGATGCAACAAAGGGTATGATCAACAAAGAGGCTGTTCAGATGATGAAGAAGGGTGTTGTTATTCTTAACTTTGCTCGTGATCTTCTTGTGGATGAAAAGGCTGTTCTTGATGGAATCGAGGCAGGAAAGGTTCGTCACTATGTGACAGACTTCGCTAATCCTACTACAGCAGGTAAGAAGGGAGTTATCTGTACTCCTCACCTTGGCGCTTCTACAGAGGAGGCTGAGGATAACTGTGCAGTAATGGCAGTTAAGGAAGTTATGGATTACATGGAGAACGGTAATATTTGCCACTCTGTAAACTATCCTGATTGTGATATGGGTGTCTGCACAGCAGAGTCACGTGTTGCAATTCTTCACAAGAATAAGGCTGGTCTTATCGCTTCCTTTACAACAATCCTTAGTAAGGAAAATGTAAACGTAGAAGATATGACAAACAAGAGCCGTGGCGACTACGCATATACACTTCTTGATCTTGGAACAAAGCTTTCTGATGCTGTTGTTGAAGAAATCAAGAAGGTTGATGGGGTAATTAAAGTAAGGGTGGTTAAATAAGAATGGCGAGAATAATCCCGTTTAAAGGAATAAGACCATCAAAGGAAGAGGCTGCTATTATAGCAGCCCTTCCTTATGATGTTTATAATCGAAAAGAAGCTTATGAGAAGGTGAAGCAGCAGCCTAAATCCTTCTTGGCTATCGATAGACCAGAAACACAGTTTCCAGAGGATGTAGATATGTATTCGGAGGCTGTTTATAACAAGGCTGCTGAAATGTTGAATCAGTGGATAGAAGAAGGCAGATTTGTTCAGGACAATGAAGCCTTTTATTATCTTTATGAGCTTACTATGGACGGTCGCTCGCAGACAGGTATTGTGGCTTGTGCTTCCATTGACGACTATCAGAATAGTGTTATCAAAAAGCACGAGAATACCAGAGCTGATAAGGAGCAGGATAGAATACGTCATGTGGATACCTGCAGTGCCCAGACAGGTCCAATCTTTTTGGCCTACAGGGCGGATGATACTATTTCAGGTATTATCGAGAAAACAAAGACTCGTCCAGCTCTATACGATTTTACTGCAGAGGATGGAATAAGACATCGCTGCTGGATTATTGATGACATGATGAGCAAAGCATTGATTTTCACAGCTTTCCAGAAGATGGAAAGCATCTATATTGCGGATGGTCACCATCGTGCTGCAAGCGCAGTAAAGGTGGGCTTGAAGAGAAGAGAAGAAAATCCTGACTACACAGGAACAGAAGATTTTAACTACTTCCTGTCAGTTTTATTCCCAGATGAAGAGCTTAAGATTTTTGATTACAATCGCGTGGTTAAGGATTTGAATGGACTTGCTCCAGAGGAGCTTTTGGAGGAGCTTGATTCTATCGTTGATATAGTTGAAACCTCTGATTCTCCAATACGCCCAGCCGAAAAGGGACAGTGGAGTATGCTTTTGGAGGATACCTGGTATCTTTGCAAGGTGAAGCCAGAACTTTTGGTGGATGACCCAGTGGAGGGCTTGGATGTATCCTTGCTTCAGAATCTAGTTCTTGAGCCACTTCTTGGCATTGAAGATCCAAAGACTGACGCACGCATCGACTTCGTAGGAGGTATTCGAGGCTTGGAAGAATTGGAACGACGCTGCAACACTGACTGTAAAGTTGCCTTTGCAATGTATCCTACAAGTATTCAGGAACTCTTTGATGTTGCTGACGCAGGGCTTTTGATGCCACCTAAGTCTACTTGGTTTGAACCTAAGCTACGTAGTGGATTATTCATACATAAAATATAGTTTGTATAAAACGGCCTCAAATACTAGGCGAGCGCGAGCAGGAAGGCTCCATACAAGCTAGGAAGGAACCCGAAGGGGAGGTTGCCTAGTGAAGTATGGAAGGTGGCCTGCGGGAGCATGTAAACCTAGAGGGGCCGTTTTTATGTTAGGTGTTATTTTTATAGTTATATGCTATAATATTACGGATTAAATCATGGGAGGATAGGTTCGTGGACACAACACTTGAGACAGTTACAGCGGAAGAACTTGTAGAAGATATTCAAAAAGGTGTATTACAGCAGCAGCTGGAGGCCATGATTCCAAAGTTTTGGAGTTTCGGTTGGAGCGTACTGCTTTCTATAATCGTATTCATCATTGGAACTCAGGTAATAAAGGGAATTATAAAGGTATTCCACAGGGCAATGAGCCTTAAGGATGTGGATGCCGGTGTTGAGACCTTTCTTGAGTCAGTACTTAAATGGATTCTCTATATTATCCTTATTACAATTATCTTAGGTTTATTTGGAGTTACCACCACCTCTATTTCAGCAGGTGTGGCTGGTATTGGTGTGACTATCGGTCTTGCCTTACAGGGAGCACTTTCCAATTTTGCAGGTGGTATCCTTATCCTGGTTATGAAGCCTTTCAGAGTTGGGGATTACATTATTGAGCATGCCACTGGTCAGGAGGGTACAGTTGAGAAAATCAACATCATCTACACCACTCTTAAAATGATTGATGGTCGTACTGTCCAGATACCAAACGGTACATTGTCTGCTACTACACTTACCAACAACACAGCCATGACTCGTCGAATGTTCAACGAGACAGTTGGCATTAGCTACGATGCAGATATCAAAAAAGCAAAAGAGATTATGCTTAGAATTGCTGAAAAGCAGGATCATCGCATTGATGGAGAGCCTGTAAAGGTCTTCGTTGCAGAGCTTGCAGACAGTGCTGTTCAGGTAGGCCTTAGATTTTGGATTGAAACAGAGTACTTCTGGCAGACAAAATGGGATGTATTGGAAGAAATTAAAGCTGAATTTGATAAAGCTGGGGTGGAAATCTGCTTTAATCAGCTTGATGTACATATTAAATAGAAGAAGGAAAATTATATAATGAACAAGTCATACGAACTACTTAAAGAAGAAAAGCTTGAAGGCCTTGATTCCCTTGGCTTCATTTTTGAGCATAAGAAAACAAAGGCAAGAATTTGTTTCATCTCTAATGATGACCCAAACAAAGTCTTTTATATAGGTTTTAGAACACCACCAAAGGATTCCACTGGTGTAGCCCACATTGTAGAGCATACAGTACTTTGTGGTTCCAAGAAATATCCAGTTAAAGATCCTTTTGTTGAGCTAGTAAAGGGAAGTCTCAATACCTTCCTTAATGCAATTACATATCCAGACAAGACAGTTTATCCTATAGCCAGCACCAACGACACTGACTATATGAATCTTATAGATGTTTACATGGATGCGGTTTTCCATCCAAATATCTACAAATATCGTGAGATATTTGAGCAAGAGGGCTGGCATTATGAAATGGAAGATGAAAACAGCGATCTGACTATCAACGGTGTAGTATACAACGAGATGAAGGGGGCATTTTCATCACCTGATGATGTGCTTTCACGTCAGATTCTCAATTCACTATTCCCAGACACTACCTACGCTATCGAGTCAGGTGGTGATCCAAAGGATATTATTAAGCTTACTTACGAGGATTTCCTTGCATTCCACAGCAAGTACTATCATCCTAGCAATTCCTACATCTACGTATATGGCGATGTAGATATAGATGATATTTTGGAATACTTGGATACAAAGTATTTAAGATACTACGATTATCTTGAGGTTGATTCTGAAATTCAGATGCAGAAGCCTTTTGATAAGCCAGTAGATAAGACTTTTGATTATCCTATAGCTGCTGACCAGGATCCAGAGGGTAACACCTTCCTTTCTTACAATGTTTGTATTGGTGATGTACTTGATCCTAATATGTACAGAGCATTTGATATATTAAATTACGCTTTAGTTTCCGCTCCGGGGGCTCCATTGTACGAGGCTCTTATCAAGGCAGATATAGCTGAAGATGTAGAGTGCTCCTTCGAATCCTCACAGCGACAGATGTTCTTTAGCATCGTTGCCAGAGGTGCAAATGAAGAGGATAAAGACCGTTTCGTTCAGATTATTGAAGACACTCTTAGAGCTGAGATTGAAAAGGGTATCGACAAAAAGACTTTATATGCTTCCATAAATGGTGAGCAGTTTAGAGCTAGAGAGCTTGACTTTGGTAGTGCTCCAAAGGGACTTATAATTGGTCTTCAGCTATTAGATAGCTGGCTCTACGACAAGAACAGACCATTCTTACATCTACATGCTGTAGAGGTGCTTGATAAAATTAAATCTAGAGTTGAGAACGGACTCTTTGATAGTATTGCCAATGATTATCTCTTATCAAATAATCACAAATCAATTGTCACCCTCAGACCAAAGCAGGGTATGACAAGCGCTGATGATTTAGAGCTTAAGAAACGCTTGGCTGAAAAGAAGGCCAGCATGACTCCAGCAGAGATTAAGGAAGTAGTAGAGCACACAGCCTACCTTAAGGAATATCAGCAGACTCCAAGTTCAAAGGAAGATTTGGCTAAGATACCGATGCTTTCAAGAAGTGACCTTACCAGAAATGCTCGTCCTATTGACTTGGAAGTATATGATGAAGAGGGCACTACAATCCTTCATCACAAGGTGAGCACCAACGGAATTCATTATTTTAATATGGTATTTGATATTAGTGATATGAGTACTGAATGGATTCCTTACACAGCTCTTCTGGAAAGAATTATTGGTCTTTTGGCTACAGAGCATTATTCATACGCAGATTTCACCAACGAAATGTATCTTCACACTGGTGGAATCACCACAAACACAGCTATCCACGAGGTGTTCCATTCAAAGGATGAAATCAAGATGACCTTTGAGGTTCGTTCAAAGTTCATTTATGATGAGGCTGATGCAGCCAAGGATTTAGCCCTTGAGATGATGCTTCATACAGATTTCTCTGATGAGGATCGTTTGAGAGAGTTAATCACAGCTGAGAAATCTCACTTAGAGGCACAGCTTAGTTCTAGAGGAAACCAGGTGGCAGCCGTGAGAGCTCGCTGTGGCTTCTCAAAGAAGGCTTTCTATTCAGAGCTGGCAAGCGGTGTTAGCTTTTACCGCTTCTTAGTAGACTTAGAAGAGAATTTTGATGCTAAGAAAGAAGAAATTATTTCTAGATTAAATAAATTGTGTGAGATAATTTTCTCCTCTTCACGATTGATTGTATCTTCTACAGGAAAGGCTGAGGTTCTCAGCCAGGCTCGCCGTTTGGTAACTGATATCAAACCACAGCTTTCTACGGAACGCTTTGAATTCGAAAAGACAGAATTCAAGCCTCATCAAGTAAGAGAAGCCTTGAAGGATGCTTCGCAGATTCAATATGTGGCAATGGCTGGAGACTTTGCAAAAGCAGGCTACGAATACAACGGCACCTTCCGTATCCTAAATACCATTTTAGGTTACGATTACTTCTGGATTAAGGTTAGAGTTCAGGGAGGGGCCTACGGCTGTAACATGAATTCAAGCCGCCAGGGTGATTTAGTGTTTGTATCCTACAGAGACCCAAACCTCACCGAGACCTTGAAGGTGTTTGAGGAAACAGGAGATTATCTTAGAAGCTTTGATGCTGATGAGAGAGACATGACTAAGTATATTATTGGTACTGTCAGCGGAATGGATACACCGCTTACACCATACCAGCGTGGCTTACGCGGCCTCAACTGCTACATGTCAGGCATCACCTATGAAGACCTTCAAAAGACTAGAAACGAGGTTTTAGATGCAGAGGCAGAGGATATTAGAGCCTTGGCTGCCCCAATCGATGCCGCCATCGCTCAGCAAAACATCTGCGTCGTGGGAAACGAAGATGCAATTACATCGAACTCGGGACTTTTTAATAGTATAGAGTCATTGTATTAGTAAATTATTTAAGTGAGTTGGTAGACATCAAGCTCTTATATCTCTCAAATGAAGCTTTTTATAGCTGAATGGAGAGATATAAGGCTTGTAGGCGTAACCAACGGACTAGAGGTATTAGAATGAGTGATAATTTTAAATCAGGTTTCGTTACAATAGTTGGCCGCCCAAATGTGGGCAAGAGCACTTTGATGAACCACATCATCGGTCAGAAGATTGCCATCACCAGTAACAAGCCACAGACCACCAGAAACAGAATTCAAACTGTGTACACAGACAGTGAAGTGGGCCAGATCGTATTCCTTGACACACCTGGTATGCATCAGGCTAAGAACAAGCTTGGTGAGTACATGATGACTGCCGCAAAGAGCACCATCAACGATGTTGACCTTATCCTTTGGCTTATTGAGCCTGATACAAAGGTTGGAGCTGGAGATAAGAAGATTGCAGAACTTCTTGCTACAGTTGAGGTCCCTGTAATTCTTGTAATCAACAAGATTGATATGGCTGACGGCGCAAAGGTTGGTGAAACCATTCAGGCATTCAAGGATCTTTGTGATTTCATTGAGGTAGTTCCAGTTTCAGCACTTCATGGAGAGGGCTGCGATGATTTGCTTAGCACTATCTTCAAGCATCTTCCAGAGGGCCCAGCCTTCTATGATGAGGAGACAGTTACAAATCAGACCCTTCGCGAGATTACAGCAGAAATCATTCGCGAGAAATCCCTTCATGCCCTCAATGATGAGGTTCCACACGGTATTGCAATTGCAATCGACACCATGAAGGAACGCCCAGGCAAGAGACCAATGTGGGATATTGAGGCCACTATTATATGTGAGAAAACTTCTCATAAGGGAATCATAATAGGAAAGGGTGGCGCCATGATTAAGAAAATCGGCACCAACTCTAGATATGAGATAGAAAAGCTCTTAGATGCAAAGGTTAATCTTAAGCTCTTTGTTAAGGTTAAAAAGGATTGGCGAGATAGCGACTATGAGCTTAAGAATTTTGGATACAAAAAAGAGGACATTTAATTAATGGGACTTGTGACCCTGACAGGGATTGTTCTGAGTTGCTCAGATGTGGGAGAATTTGATAGACGATTGGTTATTCTTACCAAGGAATCCGGCAGAGTCACTGGCTTTGCAAAAGGGGCAAGACGTCCCAATAATCCACTGGTAGCAGCCTGTTCTCCCTTTTGCTTCGGCACCTTTGAAGCTTATGAGGGACGCAATTCCTACCATATAAGTAAGGCCAATATTTCAAATTACTTCAGGGATTTGGTTATGGATTATGACAAGGTTTGCTTAGGTTCTTATTTCCTGGAGGTGGCAGATTTCTTATCTGTTGAAGGAGTGGACGAAAGGCCAAGGCTTGCTCTTTTGTACCAAAGCTTGAAGGCATTGGAATCGGGAAAGTTTTCCCACCGTCTTCTAAAAAATATATATGACCTTAAAACCTGGGTCATAGATGGAGAATATCCAAACGTTTTTAGCTGCATGTGTTGTGGCAAAAAAGAGAACTTATCGGCTTTTTCTATAAAGCGTCATGGAACCATTTGTAGAGAATGTGCAAATCTGGAGGCAGGGACGGACATTTCCTCGTCAACCTTGTACGCAATGCAATTCATTGTTTCCTCCAAGATAGAAAAGTTGTATACTTTTGTACTGAATAATGAAACTGAGGAAGAATTGACTAGAATTTTGTCTTCTTATAGATTAAACTATAGGTCGCACAAATATAAAAGTGAGGAATTTTTATGACACAGAAGAGACCTGTTGGTTCTGGCACAGGCATGCGTTCGAGAAATACCCAAAGTAAAGCTGGTAGACCAAGACAGGGTGTTGCCGCAAAGGAGCTTCAGGCGGCTAGAAGAAAGAAAAGACAGCGTGAGGTTATGCGCAATCGCATTATCTTTGGTGCGATTTGTGCTTTAGTTTTAGCTATTGTTATTTTCTTAGTTGTAAAGCTTTTTGGAGCAATAATTGGTTCAGGTAGGGCTTCAGATGTTTCCACACTTACCTTTGATAAATCGGGCAAGGTGGTATTTGAAGAGGTTACAGACTTTGACACAGATACCTATTCTAAGTCAGAGCTTAAAAGCTACACAAAGGATTTGATTAAGGAATTCAACGATTCTTATGGAAGCAAGGCTGTCACCTTAAACAAAATCCGTTTCAGAGGAAAGCAGGCTTACATCAAAACCACATATACAGACGCAAAGGCCTACAGCGCTTTTACTTCCTATGATACTTACTTTGGTAACTATGAAGGGGCTGTTTCGGAGGGATATGACTTCGAAGAGGTATTTTCAGTAGTTGCTGATTCTAAGAAATCCGAAGGTAAGACAATAGATACAGAAACCACTTTTGCTGATAGTAATGTGGCTATTGTAAAAGAAAACTGCACTGTTGTGGTTCCAGGAGAGATCACTCACGTCTCAGAGCCATCTACAGAAATCATAGATTCATCCACAGTTAATATTAAACAGGCTGATGAGAATAGTGATGCAACCGATTTGGTTTATATCATTTACACAGCTAAATAAAATAGATAAACAATAGAAACGAGAGGAAATATTGAACATGGAAAAGACAATGGACAAAATTATAGCTCTTGCAAAGGCTAGAGGCTTCGTTTACGCAGGCTCTGAAATTTACGGCGGTCTTGCAAACACATGGGATTATGGAAATCTTGGTGTTGAGCTTAAGAACAACGTAAAGAAGGCTTGGTGGCAGAAGTTCGTTCAGCAGAATCCATACAATGTTGGTGTTGATTGTGCTATCCTTATGAACCCACAGACATGGATTGCATCTGGACACCTTGGTTCATTCTCAGATCCACTTATGGATTGTAAGGAATGTCACGAGAGATTCAGAGCTGACAAGATTATCGAGGACTTTGCTGCAGAGAACAACATCGAGCTCAAGGGCTCAGTTGACGGCTGGACAAAGGATGAGATGAAGGAATTTATCGAGAGCAACAATGTTCCATGTCCTACATGTGGTAAGCATAACTTTACAGATATTCGTGAGTTTAACCTTATGTTTAAGACTTTCCAGGGTGTTACAGAGGACGCTAAGAACACAGTTTACCTTCGTCCAGAGACAGCTCAGGGTATTTTTGTAAACTTTAAGAACGTTCAGCGTACATCACGTAAGAAGGTTCCATTTGGTATCGGTCAGATTGGTAAGTCTTTCCGTAACGAAATCACACCTGGTAACTTTACTTTCCGTACTCGTGAGTTTGAGCAGATGGAGCTTGAGTTCTTCTGCAAGCCTGGTACACAGGACGAGTGGTTCCAGTATTGGAGAGGCTTCTGCCGTGATTGGCTCCTTAGCCTTGGCATGAAAGAGGATGAGATGCGTCTTCGTGACCACGATCCAGAGGAGCTTTCATTCTACTCAACAGGCACAACAGATATCGAGTTCTTATTCCCATTTGGTTGGGGTGAGCTTTGGGGTATCGCAAGCCGTACAGATTATGACCTTACACAGCATCAGAATGTTTCAGGTCAGGATCTTACATATTTCGATGATGAAACAAATGAAAAGTATCTTCCATACGTTATCGAGCCATCACTTGGTGCAGACCGTGTAGTTCTTGCATTCCTTTGTGCAGCTTATGACGAGGAAGAAGTTGGTAAGGATGGAAAGAGCGATGTTCGTACAGTTCTTCGATTCCACCCAGCACTTGCACCTGTAAAGATTGGTGTGCTTCCACTTTCAAAGAAGCTTAACGAGGGTGCTGAGAAGGTATTTGCAGAGCTTTCTAAGAAGTACAATTGTGAATTTGATGACAGAGGAACAATTGGTAAGAGATATCGTCGTATGGACGAAATCGGAACACCATTCTGCATCACTTACGATTTCGATTCTGAGGAAGACAACATGGTTACAATTCGTCACCGTGATTCAATGGAGCAGGAGCGTGTAGCTATTGCTGACTTAGATGCATACTTTGCAGATAAGTTCGAATTCTAAATGTATTAAGGGGAAATAAAAAAAGGAGAAAATGCTATGGAAAACATTAATGTAGAGCAGATTGATCTTGAGGAGACAGACATTACAAATACAGAGAAGCCAGTTGAGGTTGAACCTGAAGAGGCTCCAACTGTTAGCGTAACATCTATCGAAATTGACAACGGAGAGGATTTGCTTCTTGAGCAAATTGATGCTTTCCGTGAGAAGGCAACACAGCTTCAGCAGCTTATTGCTGCAAAAGAGCAGAAGGCAGCTGAGCTTGAAGCTTTAGTTAGAGAAAAGGAAGCTATCAACGTTAAACTCCAGGAGGAGCTTAACAGAAAGCAGGAAGAAGCTGATGGTCTTGTAGCTGACGTAGAGACTCAGGTCGATCGTATGATGCAGGTTGTAAAAAACAACATGGATCAACTTGAACTTGACATTAAGGGCCAAGTGAACGATAATCAAGAGTCCTATGAGACACATAACAGAAATCTTCAGGATACACTCAGAAATGTGTCTGCAGGTCTTGATAGCATTCAAAGCGAGCTTTCAGAAAAGACTCATTCAGAGTCAGTTCACCTTTATCGCTTGATTCAGGATCTCTTAAAGGAACATGACAATAGTGAGGAGCAGGCTTTAAAAGAACTTGAGCATTACAGCTCATTAAAGAAGCTTTCAGTTACCGCTATTGTACTTGTAGCTCTCTCTCTTGGAGTGAGCATCGCAGCATTATTAGCTGCAATAGGAATATTTTAAGTTATACATTTAGATTTACGGAGGAAATATGCCGAATTCGGTCTATATTGTTGGGCATAAAAACCCAGACACAGATAGTGTATGTGCAGCAATTGCATACGCTTATCTTAAGAATCAAATTGCTAAAAAGTATGGTACTGGAGTAGTTTTTGAGCCTAAAAAGGCGGGTCAACTCAACGAGGAGACCCGTTATGTTTTGGAGCGCTTCGGAATCGAAGAGCCAGAAACAGTTACAGACGTAGGCGCACAGCTTACAGATATTGAATATCGTCGCCTTGAGCCAGTTGATGGCCATATCTCCCTTAAAAAAGCATGGGAGCTTATGCTTGAGCGCGATGTTGCTACACTTCCAGTTGTTGGTAAGACTGGCAAATTGGAAGGTGTTATCGTTAATGGTGATATTGCTTATTCTTACATGGATGTATATGACAACAGCATCCTTTCACGTGCAAGAACACAGTATAGCAACATCATTAGCACATTAAATGGAACACTTGTTACAGGTAATCCACATGCTTACTTTGTTAAGGGTTCAGTTGTTATTGCATCTAGCAACCGTGAGGATTTGATGGATGACATTAACGTAGATGATCTTGCAATCGTCGGTAACATTACAGCTCGTCAGCTTATTTGTATCGAGGCTGGATGTAGCTGCCTTATCGTTTGCGGCGCAAGCCAGGTTGATCCAGAGGTTGCAGAGCTTGCTGAAAAGAATCAGTGTGTAGTTATTACAACAGAATACGACACCTTTACAGTTGCTCGTCTTATTCACCAGTCAATGCCAGTTCGTCAGTTCATGAAGACAGACGACCTCGTTAGCTTCGAATTAGACGACTATGTAGATGATGTTAGAGATATTATGAAGTCTGTTCGTCACCGAGATTTCCCAATCCTTGATGAAAACAGACATTACGTGGGAATGGTTTCACGTCGACTTCTCTTAAATATGCAGAAGAAGCAGATTATTCTTGTGGATCACAACGAGAAGTCACAGGCCGTTGACAACCTTGATCAGGCTGAGGTACTTGAAATCATCGATCACCACAGACTTGGTTCTCTTGAGACTGTTTCTCCAATTTATTTCAGAAACCAGCCTTTAGGTTCCACAGCAACAATCGTTTCTCTTATGTTTGAAGAGAGAGGAATCGAGATTCCAAAGCCAATCGCAGGAATTCTTTGTTCAGCTATCCTTTCAGATACACTTATGTTCCGTTCACCAACCTGCACAGGTAGTGACGAGTCAAGATGTAGAAAGCTTGCTGAAATTGCAGGAGTTGATATTACAGAGCTTGCTACTTCAATGTTTGAGGCAGGTAGCGACTTCAAGGATAAGACTCCAGAGCAGATTCTTCACCAGGATTACAAGGTATTCTCAAGCGGAGATATCAACTTTGGTGTTTCTCAGGTTAGCTCAATTTCTAAGAGCCAGCTTAACAACATCAAGGATGGCATTAAGACATACATGAAGTCACTTCAGAGTTCTTCTGAGCTTGACGCTGTATTCGTAATGCTTACTGACATCCTCAATGAGAGCACTGAGCTTCTCTTTGTTGGTGATGAAGCTGACAAGATTATTGCAGATGCATTTAGAATGCCTGTAGAGAAAGATAGCTACATCCTTGAAGGTGTAGTTTCAAGAAAGAAGCAGTTGATTCCACCTATTATGGAGTCATTACAAGAATAATACGCAGGACTTCAAAAATTTTTTGTAAAAAATTTTTGAAGTCCTTGTTTTTGCCTTAACCAGAGTATATAATTCATTTATCATCAGGTTTAATTCAATAGTCGATTCGACTTTTAATTCCATGACGTAAATATTTTTTTATACAATAAATTAAGGAGAGTTAAATGA
This sequence comes from Pseudobutyrivibrio sp. YE44, assembly GCF_900104335.1. GTDB lineage: Bacteria > Bacillota > Clostridia > Lachnospirales > Lachnospiraceae > Pseudobutyrivibrio. The sequence goes on along the minus strand of NZ_FMXT01000002.1, from coordinate 140,225 downwards.
GAGAAAAGTACGAGAGTTTAGCAGTTACGGTATTACGTGACTTGGCGAAGGCTAGGGGGATAAAAGGCGTATCCTCTATGAAAAAAGCTGACTTAGTCGAAGCTATGCTTGCTCAGGACGAAATCGATGCAAAGGAAGCAGCAGCTAAAGATCCAGCAGTTAGCGAAGCGCCAGCAAAAGAAGTAAAGGAAGCTAAGGAGTCAGCTCCAAGAGCAGAGCGTCCTAGAAGAATTGAGCGTGTGGAACGCCCAGAGAGAGCTGAAAGAGCAGAGCGTGTAGAGCGTGTAGAACGCCCAGAGAGAGCTGAGAGAATGGAAAAGACTGAGAGGGTGGAGCGAAATGATGGCCTTCCTCAGGATATTCCTATGGACGGACTTCTTTCTGCCAGCGGTATCTTAGAGGTTATGAGTGACGGTTTTGGTTTCATCCGTTGCGATAACTATATGCCAGGCACTGAGGATGTTTATGTATCTCAGTCACAGATTAAGAAGTTCAATCTTAAGACCGGCGATATCATCATTGGAAAGAAGCGTTTTAACAATCCAACAGATAAGTTCGCAGCTCTTATGATTATCGATACAATCAACGGCTACGACCCAGCAGCAGCCACAAGACGACCAAACTTTGAGGATCTTACACCAATCTTCCCAAATGAAAGAATTCGTCTTGAGCGTCAGCGCAGTTCTGTAGCTATGCGTATTGTTGATTTGGTTAGCCCTATTGGTAAGGGCCAGCGTGGTATGATTGTTGCCCAGCCTAAGGCAGGTAAGACCACACTTTTAAAAGAGGTTGCTACATCTGTTAACTACTCGCATCCAGATATGCACCTTATCATCCTTCTCATTGACGAGCGTCCAGAGGAAGTTACCGATATGAAGGACACCATGAGAAACAGCAAAAATGTTGAGGTTATATATTCTACTTTCGATGAAAGCCCAGAGCATCACAGACGTGTTTCTGAAATGGTTATTGAGAGAGCAAAGCGTCTTGTAGAGCACGGTCAGGATGTTATGATCCTTCTTGACTCTATCACAAGACTTGCCAGAGCTTACAACCTTACAGTACAGCCATCAGGTCGTACTCTTTCAGGTGGTCTTGATCCAGCAGCTCTTCATATGCCAAAGAAGTTCTTCGGTGCAGCTCGTAACATGAGAGAGGGCGGTAGCCTTACAATCCTTGCAACAGCTCTTGTAGAGACAGGTTCAAAGATGGACGACGTTGTATACGAGGAGTTCAAGGGTACAGGTAACATGGAGCTTATCCTTGATAGAAAGCTCTCAGAGAAGAGAATATTCCCAGCTATAGATATCACAGCATCTGGCACAAGACGAGAGGATTTACTGCTTTCAAGAAAAGAGCTTGATGCTATGGAAATAATGCGAAAAGCTATAAATAGTGCTCGTAAAGAGGACGCTATCGAAACAATCTTGAATATGTTTGCACATACAAAGTGCAACGACGATTACATCGACATGGTTATTCGCAAACGAGTTATCTAGTTATATCTAGATAAAAAGGGTACACCGTCACCGTGGGTGATTAATGAGGGAACACAAGGAGGATAATGAAATGGCATCAATTGACGAAACAGCAGTATTTTTACACAAGCAGTGGAATGGAAAGATTGAGACAGTGGCAAAGGCACCTGTCAAAACCAGAGAAGACTTATCCATTGCTTATACTCCAGGCGTAGCGGCACCTTGTCGCATTATTGCTGAGGACAAGGAACAGGCTTACAGCTACACTATTAAGGCAAACACCGTTGCTGTAGTTTCTGATGGTTCGGCAGTACTTGGTCTTGGAAATATTGGACCACTTGCAGGTCTTCCAGTTATGGAAGGTAAATGTGTACTGTTTAAAGAATTCGGTGGTGTCAATGCGTTCCCTATCGTTTTAGATACTCAGGATCCAGACGAGATAGTTGCTGCAGTTAAGGCTATAGCACCTACCTTCGGAGGAATCAATCTTGAGGATATTTCAGCTCCTAGATGCTTTGAAATCGAGGAGCGACTAAAGAAAGAACTGGACATTCCAGTTTTCCATGATGACCAGCACGGTACAGCTATCGTTGTTTTAGCAGGTATCATCAACGCCCTTAAGGTAGTAGGAAAGAAAAAGGAAGAATGCAAGGTTGTAGTTAACGGTGCAGGTTCTGCCGGCATTGCTATTACAAAGCTTCTTCTCACATACGGCTTTAAGGATGTTACAATGTGCGACCGTCAGGGTATCATTGGTCCAGATTATCCAGATTTGAACTGGATGCAGCAGGAAATGACAAAGGTGACAAACCTTTCTCACAAAAAAGGAACACTTGCAGATGCTCTTGTGGGAGCAGATATCTTCGTAGGTGTTTCTGCACCAGGTATCGTTTCTAAGGAAATGGTTGCTTCAATGGCAAAGGATTCAATCCTCTTTGCTATGGCAAATCCAACACCAGAAATTATGCCAGACGAGGCTAAGGCAGCAGGTGCCAGAGTTATTGGTACAGGACGTTCTGATTTCCCAAATCAGGTAAACAACGTTGTGGCCTTCCCTGGTATTTTCAGAGGTGCTTTAGAGGCTCGTGCCACAGCAATCACTGAGGAGATGAAGCTTGCAGCGGCAGAGACTATTGCCAGTCTTGTTTCTGACGACCAGCTTTCTGATGAATTCATTCTTCCAGAAGCCTTCGACCCTCGTGTACCAGTGGCTGTAGCTAACGCTATCAAAGCTTTAGTTTAAGCTTTTTATTTAAAGATTTACAAGTTTAATAGGAGGGGATTCCATGGCGGAACCAAATTTGATTTACAAGATTACTATACTAGAATTACTTCAACGAAGCGGATTTCCTCTTAGTAATAGCCAGATTACAAACTTCTTTCTTGAAGGAGATTTGACAGATTATTTTACGGCCCAGCAGGCCATTAGTGATGACGAGGATGCTGGCTTGGTTCTATCTCGAACCAACCACAACAACACCACTTACGCCATCACAGAAGAGGGCAGAAAGACCTTGGAGCTTTTTAAGGAAAAAATCACACCAGCCCTTTCAAAAGACATCAACAAATATTTAAAAGCTAATTCCATCACCATGAAGGAGGAAAACTCCTACAAGGCTACCTATTTCAAGGCTGACAGAGGCGGCTATGTGGTGCAGCTTCGCATCACAGAAAACGATGTGCCAACCATGGACTTGTCCTTCCACGTTGCCACCAAGGAACAAGCAGAAACCCTCTGCAACAACTGGAAGGTCCGCAGCGACGATGTGTATATGGCAATCATGGATATATTGATGTCGTAGCAACTTAATATTGATTTATTATGGGTCTAAGCCAATTCGGCTTAGACCCCTTTTTTACTATATTGGAAATTGAACTACTGGATTTCGCAAAGAAAATCGTATTTTATTTGCCAGAATTAAGCATTATTTGCCAAAGTGTTGGCTGGGAGAGGATATCAGTATAGAATGGGAAAGATTTTTGCTTATTTTAAACTTGTGGTTTTCGGGAGGATTAAAACCGATGGATAAACAACTAATATCAATAGATGCAGACATTTTTGATGAAATAACAAAGGGTCTTGGAGTTCAGGGAGCATTATGTTCTCTCAATAAAGAGATTCTTGATTATAAAAGGAATACAACAGAATCCAATATAGGAAGTCTACTATATTCTTATCTTGAAGAATTGTGTGATTGTTCTCAGCTTCATATGGAGCACATTAGTGAGCCATTACCTAAAGCAAATTGATAAACAAGTAGGGGTATATTGCATTATGAATGCATTGAAAGGACAGTAGTATAATGAAGTTATTTAAAGCTGCTAAAATAATAAAGTATTCTTGTATTTTTATACTGATTTCTTTTTTCTGTATAGCATGCTCAAAATCATACAAGAATATTGGGGAAGAAGAGACATCATGCAGTCTGAACAATGTTGTGTCCGAAGACAATGAAAAAGATTTAAGTATACAACCACCAAAAGAAGAAAAATCAGATGTGCTAAACCAAGGATATATACCAGTTGCTAATAATCCGTTCTTTTTTCAAGCTAGTGAAAAAGAGTATATGTATGCTGTTAAACTATTCTTTAATGAGGATATCACAGAAGTACCTGTAAAGTTGTCATATATAAAAAGTTATAATAATGGGGATGTGTATTCTTTAGCGATTCAGCATGAAGATTGTCTAGAAAGATATTATTATGATGTATTGGATAGATTTGATATTGGGACTTTCTATGTGACAGATGAAGACATATATCTTTTGCTTCAATGCGAGGATATTCCAGATGAAGAACAATTTATTTCTGATGGATTACTAGTATGCTCAGAAAAAAATATGGATGAGAATATTGATGGACTTCATCTGAAACTAAAGAACGATGAAGAAACCTGTAGTTTTTATTATGATAACACGCTTACAGAAAGCGGATATTATTTTTCATACAAATGGACAAAAGAAAAAGGCTTAACGCATTTTCGCTCGGGATATGGCGCGGAGGGTTCGCCTATAGAAATAGAATTAAAAGAATAATAGTATGGATGATGCTTTCCTTGGAGAATTGTATTTATAAGATAATTTAATGAGGATGGCTCTTACATGAGGTTTAATATGTATTTGAAAAAAAATATAGTTTTGTCTTTACTTTTAATAATGTCTATAAATGGGTGCTCAAAAAATGAAGTGATAGAACCCAAAGAGCAAATTCAGAAAAATGAAGAAAAAGTATCAAAAGAGCAATTTCAGGAAGCTGAAGAAATAGAAAAAGCTCCGTATGACTCAACAGATTTAACACAGTATGATATTATTTATAATCAGAGAAGCGTATGGGAAATAAAGGATTCAACCATTAAATCTTCATATGGAGAGCTAATTGAATACGAAGATTATGGTAATGCAATAACTGACTTAGATGGTGATGGATATTTAGAGATAATTGTTTCAGGTTGGGCTGGTACAGGACATTTTTCTACTAATAAAATATTCGAATGTACTGAAGACAACAGGCTTCAAGAATGGAATCTGGATAATTTTGCATATGACTACTCGGAGCCAGATTTGTTATTACAGAATGAAATCGATGGATTACATAGTGATTCATCTATAGAAAATATTGTTATTTTCAGAGACAAAGATGAAATGTCATTTTTGATACTAAAAGATAAAGAATTCTGGGGCGCCGAAGGTGGAGAAACTTGTTATTTTAAAGTGACAATTAATGACAATGCATTATCCAGTCAGTTGTTAGGATATAAACAAGAAAATGTAAATGACGGCTTGTATTTCTACGATAGTAGTGAAAATTTGATATCAAAAGAAGAATTTGACTCATTGTTAAAAGAATCATATGTTGGAGCTAAGAAATCTAATTTGAGTTTAAAATGGTTTTATGATGTTACTGCTGAGAACATCGAGGATTCATATAATCAAAATAAATGTCAAGATTAGGATGACACAGAAGGTGGTGTAGGGAAAAAAGTCCCTATTGCAATTTGTGTAAATGCATGGTATAGTTATAGAGCTGTTAATCGGGATGAAATGCGATGACCTCGCGTTTTTAGCAGTACTTACAGTTGGAAATTGTAAACATTTATTAAATGAGAGGTGAAAATCATGAGACAGGGTATCCATCCAGATTACTATCAGGCTACAGTTACTTGCAACTGCGGTAACACATTCGTAACAGGTTCTACAAAGGAGAACATCCACGTAGAAATTTGTTCAAAGTGTCATCCATTCTACACAGGCCAGCAGAAAGCTACACAGGCTCGTGGACGTATTGACAAGTTCAACAAGAAGTATGGTATCGACGCAAAGTAGTCATCCGTATGGACTTTTAAGGGTTGAGATTCGTCTCAGCCCTTTATTTCGTATTAAACGTAAACCTGAATAATTCAGGTATATAGGTTTGATAATTATTATGGATTATAGATGAGCTGGTAGCCATCAAGCTCTTAGATTTCTCAAGCAAAGCTTTCTATAGCTGAGCGGAGAGATACTAAGGCTTGTAGGCGTAACCAGCGGACTATATGATTATAGAGGGTATATAGTGAAATATTCAGGGATAGGTGGTCAAGCTGTCATGGAGGGTGTTATGATGCGCAACGGTGACAAATATGCCGTAGCAGTCAGAAAGCCTGATAAAGAGATAGCAGTTGACGTTAAAAATACAAAAGACACAAATAATATATGGCATAAGCTTCCAATCATCAGAGGTGTTGTTTCATTCATAGAATCCTTGGTGATTGGCCTTAGCACTTTGATGTATTCAGCATCTTTTTTTGAAGATGAGGATGATCCAGTTGATAAGTCAAAGCTTTCTGAGGAAGAGCTTAAAAAGCTTGAGAAAAAAGAAAAGGCAGAAATGGGAGGCACCTTGGTTCTTTCCTTTGTCCTTGCACTTGGAATATTCTTAGCGTTGCCATATTTCTTATCGCTTGCGTTGAACAAGTATATATCTTCGCAAGCACTAATTGCCTTTATAGAGGGAATCATAAGAATTTCCATCTTTATTGGTTATGTTGTGGTTATTTCCAGAATGGAAGATATAAAGCGCACCTTTATGTATCATGGTGCAGAGCATAAATGCATTAATTGTGTAGAAGCAGGAAAGCCTCTCACCGTTGAAAATGTACGAAGCTCTACCAGATTCCATAAGAGATGCGGAACAAGTTTCATTTTTATTGTATTTATAATTTCGGTTTTTGTTTTTATGTTCATCCGGTTTGATAATACTTGGATTAAGCTTGGTGCCAGATTGCTCTTGGTTCCAATTATTGCAGGTATTTCTTACGAATTTATTCGTTTAGCCGGCCGCTATGAAAATGCGGTAGTAGATTTGATTTCAAAGCCTGGCTTATGGCTACAGCGTTTGACTGTTATGGAGCCAGACGATGATATGATAGAAGTTGGTATTGCTTCTGTAGAAGCCATATTTGATTGGAAAAAGTTCCAAGAGGAAAATGAGGGTTCTTTCTAAATGACATATAGACAAGCTTTAGAAAAAGGAATACTTTTATTAGAATCTGAGAATATTGCTGATGCAAAAATCGATGCTTGGTTGTTACTGTCTTTTGTCACACAGCTTAGCAGAGCAGATTATTTCTTAAAGCAGAACGAAGTTATTGATGAAATAGCTTTATACAAATATAAAGATTTATTATTAAAAAGAGCTAGCCACACTCCTTTACAGCACATCACTGGCGAGCAGGATTTCATGGGAATTACATTTTGGGTAAATGAGAATGTGCTCATCCCAAGACAGGACACTGAAACTTTGGTAGAAGAGGCTTTAAAGGTGATTCCAAGCGGCAGTCACATTTTGGATTTGTGTACTGGCAGCGGATGTGTTATTATTTCTCTTGCTGTGCTTGGTCAGGGCTATTCAGGCATCGGTGTTGATATATCCGATGAAGCTCTTACCGTTGCCAGAGAAAATGGCAACAGGCTCGTTGGAGCAAAGGTTGTATTTGAAAAGGGAGACCTTTGGCAGCCAGTCAGTGGCAGATTCAATGCCATAGTATCAAATCCTCCTTATATCCGCTCAAAGGATATTGAGGAGCTTGAAACAGAAGTTAAAGATTATGAGCCAAGACTTGCTCTTGACGGAACAGAAGATGGCTTGTATTTTTATAGAGAAATCACAGCCCACGCACCTGAGTATCTCAGCGAAGGTGGATGGCTTTTGGTGGAAATTGGATACGACCAAGGCCCAGACGTAAAAGCCTTATTCGAGGCTGCGGGTTTCAAAGACGTGGAAGTCGTTAAGGACTTAGCGAAAAACGATAGAGTAGTAAAGGGTCACTTGTAGCGTCCTAATAAGCTCTTAATATGGATGTAACTTTAGAGTATTTGGTCTGCAATTTATAATATCTATTTGTGAGAGTATAGTTTTAACGATGAGCAAATAGATATTATAAATTGCAGACAAGATGAAATAACATGGAGGTTTTAGCATGTTTGATAGATTAGAAGATTTAGTACTTAGATATGAAGAGGTTATGAACCTTCTTTCTGAGCCAGATGTTGCAAATGATAATGCACGTTTTAGAGCGCTCATGAAGGAGCAGTCAGACCTTGCCCCAATCGTAGAGGCATATAAGCAGTATTCAGCTCACAAGCAGAATATCGAGGATTCTCTTGCACTTCTTGAGGAAGAGACAGATGAAGAGATGAAGGAGCTTGCAAAGGAAGAACTTAATGAGTCAAAGGCTGAGGTAGAGCGTCTTGAGCAGGAGCTTAAGATCCTTCTCCTTCCAAAGGACCCTAACGATGACAAGAACGTTATCGTGGAAATTCGTGCAGGTGCCGGCGGTGAAGAGGCAGCTCTTTTCGCAGCAGAGATTTATCGTATGTACGTACACTATGTTGAGTCACGCGGATGGAAGGTTGAGCTTCTTGAAGCAGACGAGACAGGTATCGGTGGTATGAAGAACATCGAGTTCATGGTTAAGGGAACTGGTGCATATTCAATCCTTAAGTATGAGTCAGGTGTACACCGTGTACAGCGTGTCCCTGAGACAGAGTCACAGGGTCGTATTCAGACTTCTACATGTTCAGTGGCAGTTATGCCTGAGGCAGAGGAAGTTGATATCCAGATTGACGAAAAAGATATCCGTATCGACGTTATGCGTGCTTCTGGTAACGGTGGTCAGTGTGTCAACACAACAGACTCAGCTGTTCGTCTTACTCACTACCCAACTGGCATTGTAATCTACAGCCAGACCGAGAAGTCACAGCTTCAGAATAAGGAAAAGGCTTTCGCACTCCTTCGTGCAAAGCTCTACGATTTAGAGTTACAGAAGCAGCAGGATGCTGAGGCAGCAGAGCGCCGCTCACAGATCGGAACAGGTGACCGTGCCGAGAAGATTCGTACTTACAACTTCCCACAGGGCCGTGTAACCGATCACCGCATCAACCTTACACTTTACAAGCTGGACAAGATCATGGACGGCGACATCCAGGAAATCCTCGATGCCCTCATCGCAGCCGACCAGGCTGCAAAGCTTGCGAAGATGAACGATAAGTAAATTAAAAATGGCCCTTGCAATCGCAAGGGTCATTTTTGATTTGCCACGACGCAGCCCCATTGCCGAAGGCAATCCTAATGGCTGCGTCTTCCCGTTTTATTGTCCCTTTCTTTTTTTCATAATAAGACCGCCCCGCTCCGTCCTAGTATCATCCCCATTCTCCTGCACAATCACAAAATGTTGATTTTCTAAAGTTGCGTGTCGCTTTTTTTATTAGTGAGTGTGCTTTCCATTCTTTGCACTTTTATCGCTACAGTATGTATTGTTCAGACACACACTAACTATAAGTAATTCTCTATCAGACTATATACATATTAAGTGTCTGATTTATGAAGACACTTAATATGTATATAGCTGATAGGAGAATTAATGAGAATTACTAGTGTCTGAGTAATAAATACAGTAGCTTCAAAGTGCAAAACCAAGGAAAGGACACTCACATAAAGCTCCACTAGCAGCTTAAGAAAATCTAACATTTTGCTCTAATGCTGCATGAGAACTGGGGAGGATACTAGGACAGAGCGGGGCGGTCTATTTAAGTATATAGAAAGGGACAATAAAATAGCGGCCCCTAGAGATACTAGGAACCGCCGAGGATATGTGTGTTTATTTGTGTCCGGTGTATTTCTCTTCGCAATATTTGCAGCGGTAGACTTCGTTTTCTTCGTCGGTGAGGATGAAGATTTGGTCTAGGCCCTGTTCTACGGTGCTGATGCATCGTGGGTTTTTGCAAGAGATTACGTTTTTAATTTCACGTGGAAGAGTGAGCTGTCGCTTCTCAACGATGGCATCATCCTTTATGATGTTGCAGGTGATGTTGTGGTCGATGAAGCCTAGGATGTCTAGGTCAACGCGCTCGATAGGACATTCGATTTTGATAATGTCCTTACGTCCCATCTTGTTGGACTTTGCATTCATAATCATGGCTACGGTGCAATCGCAACCAAGGTTGGCTAAATGCAAATCGTTGTATATTGTCATTGATTCGCCGGCCTTAATGTGGTCTAATACGAATCCTTGATGAATTCCACTAATATTTAACATACTTTCAGGCTCCCTTCTATATCAGTTCAAGCAGTGTGAGTATCAATGCCATTCTGATATATACACCATATTTTGCTTGATTAAAGTACATTGCTCTTGGGTCATCGTCTACGTCCACGGAGATTTCATTTACACGTGGAAGCGGATGGAGCACCATCATATCTTTTTTAGCTAAGCGCATTTTCTCAGGTGTCAGGATGAAGAAATCCTTTAAGCGAATGTAATCCTCTTCGTTGAAGAAACGCTCACGCTGTACACGTGTCATGTAGAGGATGTCCAGCTCGCCCATTACATCGTCTAAGCTGTCTACTTCTTTGTATTCGTATCCATTTTTATCAAGCACATCCTCACGGATATATTCTGGAACTCTCAATTCCTCTGGTGAAATAAGCACGAACTTGATACCAGGGTAGCGAACAAGAGCGTTGATGAGAGAGTGAACGGTACGTCCAAACTTTAAGTCACCGCAAAGTCCGATGGTAAGGTCTTTAATTTCGCCACGTAGGCTACGAATGGTAAATAGGTCTGTGAGAGTTTGAGTTGGATGCTGATGACCACCGTCACCGGCGTTGATAACTGGAATAAGAGATCGCTGAGATGCGACAAGTGGAGCGCCTTCTTTCGGATGACGCATAGCGCAGATATCTGCGTAAGAAGAAATAACACGAATAGTATCGGAAACACTTTCGCCCTTCGCTGCGGAAGAGGAATCGGCCGATGAAAAACCAAGGACAGAACCACCAAGATTAAGCATGGCAGCTTCGAAAGAAAGTCGTGTACGAGTACTTGGTTCGTAGAAGCAGGTAGCAAGCTTTTTGCCGTGGCACTTTTCGCTGTAAGCATCTGGATGATTTTTGATATCATCCGCCAGGTCCATAAGCTGCTCTAGCTCGTCTCTAGAAAAATCTAGAGGGCTCATTAGATGACGCATAGGTATCCTCCCATTAATTATTTTCAAATTGTCTACATTCTACCATATTGAATTCAAAAAGAAACCCTTTTGTGCTAAAATATTTTTCATGAAATACGCAGACATTATTATTGATATTTCTCACGAGAGATTAGATAAGACATTTGAATATATAGTGCCAGATGAGCTTGAGGAGGCTGTTACTGAAGGTGTACAGGTGGTTATTCCTTTTGGTCAGGGAAACCGCGCCATCACAGGATATGTGGTGGGACTTCATGACAAGCCAGAGTTCGATGTTACTAAGCTGAAGCCTATTGCCAGAATCATGAAAGATAGCATTGCAATAGAGTCTCAGCTTATTTCTTTGGCTGCCTTTTTAAAGCGCAACTATGGTTCCACCATGAATCAAGCTTTAAAGACTGTCATTCCTATTAAGCGTCGTGAAAATGAAAAGCTTAAAAAGGAAATCAGCTTGAATGTATCCTTGGAGCAGGCAAAGATTGAATTGACTGAGCTTCTTACAAAAAAGAATCATGCAGTGGGTAAGGAGCGTCTTTTAAAGGAGCTTCTTACAGTGGATGTGCTTGATTGGGAGCTTGCCACAAAAAAGCTTCAGATTCCTACAGCAAACATTCGTGATTTAGAGAAAAAGGGGATTGTAAAGGTAGAGTCTGTTCGTACCTTTAGAAATCCTCATATCAATAAAGATGCTGAGGCGAAGCACATAATCCTTAATGAAGAGCAGGAGGCTGCTGCTGAGAAGATTAAGGCTGAAATAGACATGGGAAAGCGTAAGACCTATCTTATCCACGGCGTTACCGGTTCGGGCAAGACAGAGGTCTATATGGACGTTATGGACCATGTGATTCAGATGGGGCAGCAGGTTATTGTTCTTATCCCAGAGATTGCCCTTACCTACCAGACAGTTATGCGCTTTTATACCAGATTTGGAGACAAGGTAAGCATCCTTAATAGCCGAATGTCACCGGGTGAGCGTTTCGACCAGTTTGAGAGGGCTAAGGCTGGGGATATTAGTATTATGGTGGGCCCACGCTCGGCTCTGTTTACTCCATTTAAGAATCTTGGTCTTATTATTATTGACGAGGAGCATGAGCCTAGCTACAAGTCTGAGGTTATTCCTAGATATCACGCCAGGGAGACTGCGGTTTATAGAGCAAAGCTGGCAGGGGCATCAGTGATTCTTGGTTCGGCCACTCCAAGCTTGGAGGCCTATAGCAGGGCTCAGTCGGGTGAATATGATTTAATTACCCTTGCAAACCGTGCTAGGGGTCAGGATATGGCATCTGTTGAGATTGTGGACCTTAGAGCAGAACTTTCCAGCGGAAACCGTTCTATGCTAAGTCGTCGCCTGCTGGAGCTTATGGCAGATAGACTTAATAAAAAGCAGCAGATAATGCTGTTTTTAAATAGACGAGGCCTTATGGGATTTGTTTCTTGTAGGGCTTGTGGCCATGTGCTAAAATGTCCTCATTGCGATGTGGCATTGCATCTTCACAAGGATGGCAGTATGAAGTGTCATTATTGCGGCTACACCACAGTGGCAGCGAAGACTTGTCCAAGCTGTGGCAGCAAATATATTGGTAGCTTTAAAGCTGGTACCCAGCGTTTAGAGGAAATGGTGAAGCAAGCCTTCCCGCAGGCAAGGGTGCTTCGAATGGATGCAGACACCACAAAGGGCAAGGATGGCCATGAGGAAATCCTGTCAGCCTTTGCAGCCCACGAGGCAGATGTGCTTATTGGCACCCAGATGATTGTTAAGGGGCATGATTTTGCTAATGTAACCTTGGTGGGAATCGTTGCTGCAGATATATCCCTAAACGAAAGTGATTATCACAGTGGTGAGCGAACCTTCCAGCTTCTTACCCAGGCTGTTGGCCGAGCAGGAAGAGGCAGTGAGCCAGGGGTGGCTGTTATTCAGACCTATCAGCCAGACAACTACGCGGTGGTCACTTCAGCGGCCCAGGATTATGACAGCTTTTATGGTCAGGAGATTGCCTTCAGACGATTGCTTTCATATCCGCCAAGCTCACATATCCTTGGTATACAGGTGAGCTGTGAGGTCCAAAAGGACGCTGTGGCCCAGGCAGATATAATTGCATCATTAATAAGGCAAACAGATGAAAAAATTGTTATAATGGGTCCAGAGGATGCTTACATCGGCAAGTTGAAGGATGTTTATCGCCGAGTGATTTATGTCAAGGATGATGACTACGATAGGCTTGTGAGAGTTAAGGATACCATTGATAAATTTTTGCTAGAGCAAAAGCAATATAGAAATACCAGTACTTGGTTTGATTTTGATCCAATTAACACCTTGTAAAAGCTTACGCTGACTGATGAGGTGTAAACAATAGAAAGGAAAAATAAAAATGGCATTATTAGAAATAAGAGAGTGGGGCAAAGATGATGTGCTTTTAAAGGTGTGTAAGCCTGTAAAGCTTTTGACACCACGTCTTAAAACACTTATAGACGATATGTACGACACAATGTACGATGCAGACGGCGTTGGTCTTGCAGCTCCTCAGGTTGGAGTTCTTAGAAGAATCTGTGTTATTGATATCGGAGAGGGTCCAGTTACACTTATTAATCCAGAGGTTCTTGAAACATCTGGTGAGCAGACAGGAAACGAGGGCTGCCTTTCAGTTCCAGGAAAGACTGGCCAGGTTACTCGTCCAAACTACGCAAAGGTTAAGGCTTTAAACGAGGACATGGAAGAGTTTATCGTTGAAGGTGAAGGTCTTATGGCTCGTGCACTTCTTCACGAGATTGATCACCTTGATGGACATATCTACACAGAAAAGGTGGAAGGCCAGCTTTATGATGTAGAGGATTTAATGGAAGAGATTGAAGAAGAGGAAGAATAAAAAACTGCTTCATTATTAAGAAGGTTAAAAAAGAATAATAAGGCTTCCCCTTGAGGGGAAGCTGGCAGCGGAGCTGACTGATGAGGTGTCAGCTCTTTTTTAATTGTTTTTCAAATAAAAGATTGCAAGTTGTGTGCGGTCTCTCAGATTAAGCTTTTCAAGAATAGATGAAAGATAGTTTCTAACTGTTCCCTCTGAAAGGAAAAGCTTCTGGGAGATTTCTTTATTGGAAAAGCCGTCAGCAACTAACTGAATGACTTCGTATTCCTTTTCTGAAATATCGTATTTACGATAATCGAATTCATCACCCGCAGAAGACTGAGCCATAAGCGTTGGAAGCTTGTCTACCACAGCTCCGCCAAAGACACTTTGGCCATCAATGGCTGCATGTAGGGCGGCAGGAAGGGATTTGTAATCCTGCTTTAAAAGATAGCCTTTAACTCCAAGCTTTAGAGCCTTAACGATGTATTCGTCGTCGGAAAAGGTTGTTAAAAACAGGATGGTTGCATCCTTATGGTTTTTCAGAATTTCCTCAGCAGCCTCAAGTCCATTCATATCCGCCATTCGGATATCCATCAAAAGCAGGTCTGGTTTCAACTCTTCATAGAGAGACACTGCCTCCCGGCCACTATTTCCTTTTCCTATTACTTGAAAGTCTTCATCTGCATTGATGATCATTTCAAGTGACATTGTGATTAGTTCGTCGTCATCGATTAGTAATATTTTCTTTTTCATAGTGGTAACCTCGCAAAGACAGTAAATCCGTCGTTGGTATAAAAATAGGCATCGCCTCCAAGGGAAAGGGCTCTTTGTTTAATGTTATTAAGCCCGATGCCGTCAATATTTTCTGTTCCAATTTTAAGCTTTGTTTCTTGAGTAATTGTACCATTATCGTATATGGAAAGGGTACAGAAGCTGTAATTCTGATGGAGGATGATGGTGACGCTATCCCCATTTGAATGTTTAACAATATTTGTGACAGCTTCCTTTAAAATTCCAATCAAGGTAAGTTGTACGTTCTTAGGTAAATTCCCATCTAAATCTAATTCCGTATTTACGTTAAAGCTTGATAGCTCACCAATTATATCTTCAAAGTTTTTCTTTAGGTCGATGGAGTCGTCATGTAAATCATGAACAGAGCTTCGCATCTTTGCCATGGATTCATCCAAGGTGTCTGCCAGCATCTTTAGCTGTGGCTCAAGGTTTTCATCCTTGTTTACAGTGTTGATAGCTCCAAGGAGAAGGATGGCACGGGATAGAAGGTGTCCAACATTGTCATGGATTTCCCTGGCGATTCTGTTTCGCTCTGAAAGAGTGGCTAGGCGAACCTGTTGGTCTTGTTCCTCTAATAGGCGTCTGTTTTTATCCTTTAAAACAGACTCCAGCTCAATGCTGTCATCACGAGTGCGATGAAGCTGGAATTTGTATTCCGTCATTTTTTCATAGAAGAAAACTGAAAGGTAATAGAAGCAAGCAAGCAGAAAAACCAAGCATAAGTAAAAAGCTAGTGAAGCTGGCTTCCTTGAAAAAATGTAGCTTGCGGTGGCAAGGAAGGATATTGCTGAAAACAGTCTGGAAATAAGCTTGTTTGAAATAAGAACATCGATTTCCAAAAATAAAAAAACGCAAATTGACATTACGACTGAGCCAGTCGTAATGCCATTTGCATTTATAAGTAGTGTTAATCCTGTTGCCGCTAGAAAGCGGATAATAACATCATATAGCATATTGTTCCTTTTTCCTTGAAATGATCATCCCTGCTGTAAAGAACGCTAATGCAAAGAGGATTTCTATAAATAAATAAGTTCCGAATTTCTTACATATAATACTGTTTGTTGGTGTATCGTTTATAAATTTGATAGCTGTGGTGTACCAGTAAAGAGGCATGAAGTGTGCTGCCTTTACAATTGATGCTGATAGATACTGGGTATCTACGAACACGCCACAAAGGAAGCTCATAGATAGTACCAACATGTTTGCAACCATGTTTATAAGGTTTTCGTTGGAGGTAAGTGAGCAAATGAAATATGACATGCCAAGACCAACAAACATAAGGCTGAAGGTATCTAAAGCGTAGTAGAAAAGCTTGTCATTTGCATATTGCCTGCTCATAAGGGCTATTACTATAATAACCACACCTGTGATGGCAGCACCGATAAAGAATACTGCTGAAATAGTTGCTGCATTTCTTGTGAAGAAGTGCATACCACTAACGGAAATACGATTGCTTACATCTCTATCCTTCATAAAGGTGAGAGTGCATGCGCAGCAGATGCAAAGAAGCATTAACAGTGTGTAGCCATTGAAGGTGAACATTCCTGTGTAGAAGGAACGATGGTTCTTTGCAGATTTATCAATTAATGTGGCCTGTGTATCGTTAAGCTTTACCATCTGGTCATGGGTGAGTGCAATTGCTTCATCCTCACTGTAACCACTATTTAAATATATCACAATATCCTCTAAATAGTCATTAAGCTTCTCTGTTAAAAGGTATTGGGAAAGTGTGGTGCCAGGGGCAATGTAGGAAAGAGCATTTTCAGTTTTGCCAGCTTTAATATCTTCTTCAAATCCCTCTGGAATAATCAATGCATACTCGTAGATTAGGAAGCGTACATTGTCGTTCATAACCTGAGGATCATCTGTCTTTGGGTCCACAACCTCTTGGGTTTCTTCTAAATAATTTACAAGGGCTTTACTGAGGGCTGAGTTATCCTTGTCAGTGACAGCCACCTTTACAGTTACCTCTTCAAAAGCATCTTCCTGAGTGGAAGCTGTAGCTCTTGCCTGCATATTTCCAAAGACTGTAAAGATTGTAAGGTAAACCACGATGGTGGTGATGTTTGCTTTTAATGATTTTATTATTGCATTAAAGACTGACATATTTTCTCCTCCTTAAAAGGAATGCGCTGATGATAAGACATCCTACCACCATACAGCTCATAATAGTAATATCCTGGTAGTACATTGTTGTTTTGCCGTAGGTGGCTCTTGTGTATAGACAATCCACCAAAAGGGCTGCTGGGTTAAGTCTGTTAAAGATTGGGCAAATAGTTTCAACGTACTGCTTTATTTGATGCCACATAAGGCCGCTGAAGAAGGAGCAGATCATTGTGAAGCAAAGTGGAACAACAATGAGTAAATGCTGATTCTTGATAAAGGAACCAATAAGTACACCAGCGGAAACACCAAGGGCACTGCCAAGTGTTGTGATTAAAATAATGTTCCAAATTGGAGCCCCAAGGTTTATCTTTAAAATCTTTTGAACATACACAACAACCACTGCATTTGAAATAGCTTGCAGAACTATTGCTGAACAGATGCCAGAAACAATTGCCATTAGCTTGCTGGTAGGAGAGCATTCAAAGCGCTTTCCTTGTTCTGTCATATTGGCACATAAGCCTTCAAGGATTGCTGTGCTAATCCATGAGCTGAAGAGGGAGGACATGGCAATCAGTGCGAAGAAGTATTGAACGTATGGCGAGGTGTTGTTGCCAAAATCGTATTCTGACATTACAGATAGGTTTTCTGTAACCATATCCATTGCTTTCTCAATATTCTCAGGATGGTCAGCAGCGATGGATTCTATTACGCCTTTTTTGTTTTCGTATTCTCTTACAATCTGATTCATGATTGTTGCGTGATAGCCGTTCTTTGGAACTATAGTTTCAATCCCATCGGAAGATTCCACATAGAATCCAAAAACATCTTCTGAAGTCATAGCTTTAAGAGCCTTTTCTTTAGAATCATATTTGTGTAAAGAAAGCACAGCCACATTATCGTCAGTAGCTTTTGTCAATTCCTCTAGGACAGTTTCAAAGCTGGAATCTTCTTGATTCGTATTTACGTATCCAACTTCTGTAGTATCGAAGTTGTCTGGGTCATCTTTAATAAGATTTCCGAAGCCTAAGTAGAAAACTGTTGCAAGCACTATAGGGAACAGGAAGTTCCAACCCACCATATACTTGTTACGGATTATGGCTTTAAAGTTGTATAAGAAAATTCTTCCGAACATTAGTCTCTAAGCTCCTTTCCTGTGATTTCAAGGAATACATCGTTTAAAGTAGGAAGTTCTGTGGAAACATGTCCAAATGGAATGTTGTTGTCTGTAAGGTAGCTAAGCACATGTACAAGATTGTGCTCGCCACCATCACACTTGATGACTAAATCATCACCATCTTCCTTAATCTTATATACGTGGTTGATTTCCTTTAAGCCTTTAATAATATCCTCGGACTTATTTGGAAGATTAATGCGAATTGTTTCTCTATTCATAAGTGAAGACTTTAGCTCTGTAGTGGTTCCGTTGGCAATGTTTTTGCCGTGGTCCATAATGACAACTCTTGTGCAAAGGTCCTCAACTTCTTCCATGTAGTGAGAGGTGTAGATGATTGTGGCACCATCACGATTCATCTTTTTGATTCCCTCAAGGATGGCATTGCGGCTTTGTGGATCAACTGCAACTGTAGGCTCGTCGAAGATAATAAGCTTTGGCTTGTGAGCGATTCCGCAAGCGATGTTAAGTCGTCTTAGCAAACCACCTGAAAGCTTCTTTGGCTTGTACTTTTTGTATTCTGTAAGTCCGGTGAATTCTAAGGCTTCTTCTACGTATTGCTTTCTAAGCTTCTTATCTCTGATGTAGAGGCCACAGAAGAAATCAACATTTTCATAAACATTCAATGTATCGATTACTGCTACGTTTTGCATAACGACACCAATCTGTGATTTGATGTCGTAGGCTTCTGGTTGCATCTCCTTGTCGAAGATGGTAACTGTTCCCTTGTCATATTGAAGAAGAGATAGGAGACAATTGATAGTTGTTGTTTTTCCTGAACCGTTTGGTCCAAGGAGTCCAAGGATTTCTCCTTCTTGAACGTGTAATGAAAAGTGATCTACTGCTACGTTCTCTCCGTAACGCTTTACTAAATTGTCAATTGCAACGATATTTGTATTCATATTTCAAATCTCCTTTTAGATTTTGTGTTCCTGTTTGTTGTTCTGTGATTATAATACCTATTGCAAGCGGACAATTACAGTGAACTGTGTCATAAATGTGGGATGACAAATGTCACAAGCCAATATGATTAAAGACATACTGGGGTTAAGTATTCTCAAGAAATGGGAAATTGTACAAAAGGGTTCTAAAATGGTAAACTTACTATGTATGACTTTGGGCTGGTGTAAGGCCAGCACAATCTAACTAGTTTGAAAGGACTATAGATAATGAAAGTAGTATTCATGGGTACACCGGATTTTGCGGTGGAGACACTTAAAGCTATATATGAAGCTGGACATGAGGTTATTCTTGTGGTGAGCCAACCTGACAAGCCAAAGGGACGTAGCGGAAAGCTTCAGCCTACTCCTGTAAAGGAGTTTGCTATGGAGCATGATATCCCAGTTTATCAGCCAGTGAAGATTCGCGCTGAGGAGTCTGTGGAATATCTTCGTAATTACGAAGCAGATGTTTTCGTAGTGGCAGCCTTTGGTCAGATTCTTCCAAAGGTGATTCTTGATATGCCACGTCTTGGCTGCGTAAATGTACACGGTTCACTTCTTCCAAAGTACCGTGGTGCAGCTCCAATTCAGTGGGCAGTTATTAACGGTGAAAAGGTTTCAGGAAACACCACTATGCTTATGGGTCCAGGTCTTGATGATGGAGATATGCTTCTTAAGTCTGAGATTGAGCTTGCAGCAGACGAAACAGGTGGTAGCCTTTTTGATAAGCTTGCCCTTGATGGTGGAAAGCTTGCTGTTAAGACTATCGAGGCTCTTGATAGAGGTGAGATTACACCAGTTCCTCAGGATGAATCACAGGCTACACACGTAGGCATGATTTCTAAGGATATGGGAAATATAGACTGGACAAAGCCTGCGGTAGAGATTGAACGCCTTATTAGAGGTCTTAATCCATGGCCTTCAGCTTTTTCATTTATCGATGGAAAGCAGATGAAGTTCTGGAAGGCCACAGTTGTAGATAAGGCTGGCGAGGCTGGCACAATCCTTGAGGTTGATAAGAATGGATTCACAGTAGCTTGTGGCACACAAGCACTTGAAATCAATGAGCTTCAGCTGGAGGGTAAGAAGAGAATGCCAGCAGGAGACTTCCTTAGAGGTTACCAGCTAGAGACAGGTAAGAGGTTTGTAAATGGCAGGGATTAATATCAGAGAAATATCAGCTGATACTTTGGTTGAAATATTGGAGCATGGCCAGTTCTCTCATATATATCTAAAGGCTGTATTGGATAAATATGGCTACCTGGAAAAAAACGAGAGAGCCTTCATCACTCGCCTTGTAAATGGTGTGGTTGAAAGAAAGCTAGAACTGGATTTCATCATCGACCACTATTCAAAGACAAAGGCTAAGAAAATGAAGCCTCTCATTCGCACAATGATGAGAATGGGTGTCTTTGAAATATATTATATGGATGCAGTTCCTGATTCTGCCACCTGTAATGAATATGTTAAGCTTGCTAAGAAGCGAGGCTTCGCTGGTTTGTCAGGCTTTGTAAATGGAGTGCTTCGAAGCATTGCCAGGGACAAAGGTGGAGTAGAGATAAAGGATTTGTCTATAAAGTATTCCATTCCACAGTGGATTGTGGATAAGTGGACCGCTGATTATGGTAAGGATAAGGCAGAGGAGATTGCAGCAGGATTTTTCAAACAGCAGGATCTTTGCGTGAGAGTTAATTCTTCCAAAATCAGTCGAGAAGCTTTAGCAGAAAAGCTTAAGGCACAGGGAATTACAGTTCGTATATGCGAATCAGTTCCTTCAGCCATTTATATATCAGATTATGATTCTTTAAACAGCATTCCAGAGTTTAAAGCAGGATTTTTCTACGTGCAGGATTATTCTTCACAGCTGGTGGCTCAGCTAGCAGATATAAAAAAGAATGACAGCGTCATCGATGTTTGTGCAGCACCTGGTGGCAAGGCTCTTCATTGTGGCGAGCTTGCATCAGAAGGAAGGGTTGTTGCTCGTGACCTGACAGAGCAAAAGGTTGCCCTTATTCAGGAAAACATCACTCGCACAGGAGCTACAAATGTCACAGCCCAGCAGTGGGATGCTACAGTTTCTGATGAGGCTGCAGTTGCAGGCTTTGATGTGGTAATAGCTGATTTGCCATGCTCAGGTCTTGGCATCATCAGAAAAAAGCCTGACATTAAATACAATCAAAGTCAGGAGACGTTAACAGAGCTTGAAGATTTACAGCAGCAAATCTTAAACACTGTATGTGAGTATGTAAAGGATGGAGGCACACTGTGCTATAGCACTTGCACCATCAACAAGTCAGAAAATGAAAATCAGGTAGAAAACTTCTTACAATCACATAAGGAGTTTAAAATAAAAGAAATGAAACAGCTCTTTCCAAATGAAGAGCACGATGGATTTTTTATATGTGTAATGAAAAAGAATTAGTTGACCTTAGGTCTTTAAACTTAACAGAGCTTACGGATTTTGTTACCAACGAGCTTGGGGAGCCAAAGTTTAGGGCAAAGCAGCTTTATGAGTGGATGCATCAGCATCTTGCCTTAGACTATGAGGAAATGAAAAATATTCCAAAGTCTCTTAAGGAAAAGCTTGCAAACAGCTGCAACTATCATAATCTAAAGCAAATTGATTGTCAGATTTCAAAAATTGACGGAACCAGAAAGTATTTGTTTGAGCTTTATGATGGTCAGATGGTAGAGAGCGTATGGATGAGCTATAAGCATGGCAATTCTGTTTGCATCAGCTCTCAGGTAGGTTGCAAGATGGGATGTCGATTCTGTGCATCCACCCTTGATGGTTGGGTCAGAAATCTGACGCCTTCAGAAATGCTTGGCCAGATTTATATGATTCAAAGAGACACTGGTGAGCGAGTTTCCAATCTTGTGGTTATGGGCACTGGTGAGCCTATGGACAACTATGACAATATAGTTAAGTTTGTTCGACTTCTATCAGATGAAAATGGCCTTAATATTTCCCAGAGAAATATTACAGTTAGCACCTGTGGAATAGTGCCGCGTATTAAGCAGCTGGCAGAGGAGGATTTGACAATTACACTTGCCATTTCACTTCATGCTCCAAATCAACAGAAACGTGCGGAGCTGATGCCAATTGCAAATAAATATGAAATACATGAATTGATTGATGCCTGCGAATACTACTTTAAAAAGACCGGGCGTCGAATAACTTTCGAGTATTCATTGGTTGGTGGAGTCAACGATAGAGATGAGGATGCAGCAGAGCTGGGACAGCTTATAGGGCATCTGAATTGTCACGTAAATCTTATTCCTGTTAACCCTATTAAGGAGAGAGATTTCGTTAGTCCTACAATGGATAGGGCCTACGCTTTCCAAAAAAAG
Organism: Pseudobutyrivibrio sp. YE44; assembly: GCF_900104335.1. Lineage (GTDB taxonomy): Bacteria > Bacillota > Clostridia > Lachnospirales > Lachnospiraceae > Pseudobutyrivibrio. The sequence continues at coordinate 118,034 of NZ_FMXT01000002.1, read as the reverse complement.
ATTGAAAAATACGTGAATAATGCTACTATTAGAAGGGAAATGGGTCGCGATATAGACGGGGCCTGTGGACAATTGAGAAAGCGTAAAATGGACGCTTCGAAAGGGACTATTTAATGATAAGTTATGGTATAACTGACGTTGGCATAAAGCGAAAAGTCAACCAAGACACGGTTTATGTCAATGACAGCGGAGTTGGTAATTTGCCTAATTTATATATCGTTGCCGACGGCATGGGCGGAGAGCTAGCAGGCGATTATGCTTCTGCCAAATGCGTGGAAATGGTAGTAAATGGCATTACAAATTCTAAAGAATCAGAGCCTGTAAAGCTTCTTGAACAGGCAATTCAATCAGCCAACCAAACAATAAATACAGAATCTAAAACCGATCCGAACAAAGCGGGAATGGGCACCACACTTGTTATTGCTACAGTTATAGATGGACATCTTTATGTGGCAAATGTTGGAGACAGCAGGCTTTATGTAGCCACCTCCACAAAGCTTTTGCAAATCACCAAGGATCACTCGGTGGTTGCAGAGTTGGTTCGAACTGGCGAACTTGACGAGGATGATGCACGCACTGACAAGCGAAAGAATATGATTACCAGAGCTGTTGGTGCAGAAACCAAAATTAGTCCGGACTATTTTGATGTTGTTTTAAAGGGCGGAGAGCGAATTTTACTTTGCTCCGACGGCCTTACAAATATGGTGGAAGATAGAGATATTTATTCTATCGTTACTGACAATGGCTCATTGGAAGCCAGAGCTAAAAAACTTATTCGACTTGCAAATAGTAATGGTGGTAAGGATAATATTTCAGTTGTTGTTATAGAATAGAAATCTTAGTTAGTAAAAGGAGAATACATGATTACACAAGGCGTATTTATAGCAGATAGATATGAGATAATTGATAAAGTTGGTTCAGGCGGAATGTCTGATGTTTACCGTGCAAAGGATCACATCCTTGGCCGTGAGGTAGCTATTAAAATCCTTAAGCAGGAGTTTTCTGAGGATGCTACCTTCGTTGCTAAGTTTAGAACAGAGGCTCAGTCTGCAGCAGGCTTAGAGCATCCAAATATTGTAAATATCTATGATGTAGGTTCTGAAAATGGAATGTATTTCATCGTTATGGAATATGTAGAGGGTATCACATTAAAGACTTACATCGAGAAGAAGGGCCAGCTTAATTTCAAAGAGGCTATCAGTATCGCTATTCAGGTTGGTCGTGGTATCGAGGCAGCTCATCAGAAGGGCATCATTCACCGTGATATTAAGCCACAGAACATTATCATTTCTACAGAAGGAAAGGTTAAGGTTACTGACTTTGGTATCGCTAGAGCAGCAAGCTCTAACACTATCCATGCTGACCTTATGGGATCAGTTCATTATTCTTCTCCAGAGCAGGCTAGAAATGGCTTCGTAGATGGCAAGAGTGATATCTATTCACTTGGTATTGTTATGTACGAAATGGTTACTGGTCGTGTTCCATTTGATGGGGACAACACAGTAGCTATTGCTATTCAGCATCTTCAGGAGGAAATGGTTGCACCTAGCGCATATGCACCAGACCTTCCTATTTCACTTGAAAAGATTATCCTTAAGGCTACCATGAAAAAGGCTGATAGACGTTATCCTACTATTTCAGATATGCTTATGGATTTAAAGAAAGCACTTGTTAGCCCTAACGAGGATTTCGTTACAATCGTTGAGTCTGATTTGGGTCAGACAAAGGTTATGCAGAAGGTTACTCCAGAGGAGGATCAGAGCCTTTCAAGACGTGCAGCAGAGGCTCTCACCTTCGAGGATGAATATGATGACGAAGATGAGTACTACGATGACGAGTACTATGACGATGATTATGATGATGACTATGATGACGAGTACGAGGATGAGTCAAAGATGGACAGAATCCTTACAATCTCTGGTATCGTAGCAGCTATTGCAATCGTTGCTATTATTGTTGCAATCGTTGGTAACATGGCTGGCTTATTCAGCTTTGGTTCTAAGAAGGTCACAATGATTAATGTGGTTGGTACTCAGTATGAGGAAGCGTTAGGCAAGCTTGAAGATATTGGTCTTACAGAAAAGAACGTAGTTATTTCTTATGAAGCAAATGATGCTGAGGATGGCATTATTACAAATCAGTCAGTGGCAGAGGGCAAGGAGTTCTCTCTTAACGACACACTTAGACTTACAGTTTCTGGTACAGAGGAAGCTGGTTCTAGCGACAGTGGCAGCTCCCAGAAGACTGAAAACAAAGACAGCTCAGCTGAAGCAGATGGTGATAAGGTTGCAGTTCCAAGCGTAGTTGGATTAACTCAGGCTGAGGCAACTCAGACATTATCAAATTCAAACATTACAGTTACAAGCACTTCACAGGAATTCTCTGATGATGTTGCTTCAGGTAGCGTAATTAGCCAGTCAATCAATGCAGGTGAGATGGTAGAAAAGAATTCTACAATCACTCTTGTAATCAGTAAGGGACCAAAGGAAGTTAAGTATACATACAGCATTCCAAATCCATACGATGGTGAATGTACATATGAGATTGCTGAAATTGGTAAATCAGGAACAATTCCAAAGAATGGTTCTATTAATATTTCAGAGGTTTCAATTGCAGAGCTTACTGTAACACTTACTTACACACCAATGTACATCACAGGTGATGGTACTGAAGCTCCAAATCCAAACGCTACTGAGACTTCTACACAGAAGGTTAAGGGAACACCAAGTAACTAATTTATGATTGGAAAAATTATTAAAGGTATTGCCGGATTCTACTACGTTCAAGTGGAAGAATCCGGTATATACGAATGTAAGGCCAAAGGGGCCTTTAGAAAAGATAAAATAAAGCCTCTGGTTGGAGATGACGTTGAAATCGATGTCATTTCTGAAGAGGAAAAGACGGGCAATGTAGTAAAGCTTCTACCACGTAAGTCTGAGCTTATCAGACCTGCTGTGGCAAATGTGGATCAGGCATTGCTCATTTTTGCTACTAAAAACCCTGAGCCAAATCTTAATCTTTTAGACAGATTCTTGTGCATGATGGAAGAACAGCAGCTCCCAATCACAATCTGCTTCAACAAGGATGATTTGGCAGATGATGGCTTTGAGGCCCAGATGCGAAGCACCTATGAGGCAGCAGGCTACAAGGTAATCTTTACTTCAGCCAAGGAAAAAGCAGGAATCGACCCAATCAGGCAGGTGCTTAAGGGCAAGACCTCTACAGTGGCAGGGCCATCTGGTGTGGGAAAAAGCTCCATTGTGAATCTTCTTACAGAAGGTCATAACATGGAGACTGGTGAAGTGTCTGAAAAGATTGGAAGAGGAAAACACACCACCAGACATTCAGAGCTTTTATATCTTGGGGAAGATACTTACATTATGGATACACCTGGCTTTTCATCGTTGTTTGTTCCAAAAGTTGAGCCAGTAGATTTATATACCTTATTCCCAGAGTTTATCGAGCCCGCCGCCAATTGCAGATTTACAGGCTGTGCCCATCACAAGGAGCCGGACTGTGGAGTGAAGGCTGCAGTGGAGAAAGGCACAATTGCTCAAAGTAGATATGAAAACTATCTACAGATTTATCTTGAAATGGTAGAACAGCAAAATAATAAATATAGGTAGGAGACAACTATGGAAAGATGTTTGGCACCATCAATTTTATCAGCAGATTTTGGAATACTTAAGGAGCAGCTTCAGCTTATTGATGAGGCGGGAGCGCAGTACGTTCATTTCGATGTAATGGATGGTTTGTATGTACCTAGTATTAGCTTTGGTTTGCCTGTGCTAAACACAATCCGTAAATACACCGACAGACTGTTTGATGTTCATCTTATGATTATGGATCCGGAGCGCTATGTGAAGGATTTTGCTGAGGCAGGAGCAGATATTATCACAGTTCATGCTGAGTCAACAAAGCATCTTGATGCAACAATCGATTTGATTAAGAAATCTGGAGTTATGGCAGGTGTTGCCCTTAATCCAGCAACTCCAATATCTGCTATCGAGCATGTTTTGGATAAGGTGGATATGGTTCTTATTATGACTGTAAATCCAGGCTTCGGTGGTCAGAGCCTTATTCCATATACTGTGGATAAAGTAAGAGAGCTTTCAGAGCTTTGTAGACAAAAGCATCTTAAGCTTGATATCGAGGTGGATGGTGGTATTAATATGGACACTATCGACCAGGTGTTAGAGGCTGGCGCAAATATCATCGTGGCTGGCTCTGCAGTGTTCAAGGGGGATATAAAGGCCAATACAGAGGCGCTCTTGGAGAAAATGAAATGATTACCTTTATCGTAGGCGCTATGCCGCTTGATGAATATACTAAAAATATAATGCTTAAGGTTCCTGAAAGGGAACGAATGATAATAGCCTGTGACAAGGGCTATTTTCATTTAAAGGAAGCAAAGCTGGTTCCAGACTTAGTTATTGGTGACTTTGATTCTGCAGGAGAAGAGCTTTATAAGGAGCTTGTGTCCCAGGGGATTAATGTTGTTAAGTTGAATCCTGTAAAGGATGACACTGATGTGGAAGCAGCCTTGAAATATGCCTTTGACAATTCCACAGGGGATATAGTTATCCTTGGTGCCATAGGTGGAAGGTTGGACCATACCCTTGGAAATATTGCACTTCTTGGCATGGCTTTAAAGAATGGGCGTAAGGCTTATCTTTGGGATAGAACAAATCGTGTTCAGATGATAGAGGGCGGTCAGTCTATAACCCTTGAAAAAGCATTAGATTATAAATATGTTTCTGTATTCCCTTATGGAGGCTTAGCTGATGGGGTAAATATGGAAGGCTTCAAGTATCCTGTTTCAGATGGGACTATAGAGGGCTTTAATACCTTAACTGTCAGCAATGAGCTTATAGAGGATACTGGTGAAATCAGTATAAAAAAAGGCTATCTAATTGTTATGGAGACTAAGGATTAGTCGATGGGGAAAGCTGTTATGGATAAATATACTTTTTTGAAAGGTTTATTTCATAGAAAGATGATTATATTACTAGTTGCATTTGTTTTATTATTTGTGGTGCTATTTAACTCCGGTATGTTTGGAGGAAAGGATACAAGAGTTAGAATCACCTGTGCAGGAGACAGCATTACCTACGGAAGTGGTGTTCTTAAAACTCGAGAGATTGATTGTTATCCTTCTCAGCTCCAAACAAAGCTTGGCACAGGCTATTTGGTTTCTAATTTTGGACTTAGAAATGCTACAGCATCAGCAAAAGGGGATTTACCTTATTTAGAATCAGAACAATATAAGGAATCCCTAGAATCAAATCCGGATATAGTGGTTTTGATGCTTGGAACCAACGATGCTAAAACCTACAACTGGAATCAGGAGGAATATGAAGCGGGGCTTAAAAAGCTATTGGCTAGTTATCAAAATCTAGATAGCAAGCCGGTGGTATATTTAATGCGAAGCCCATATTGCTTTGCTATAAATGAAAACGGACATGCTGAATATAGCATCCAGGCAGATGTAGTGACTGGAGAGCTTGGAGATAGCCAGCAAAAGGTTGCCCAGGAAATGGGAGTGGAGATAATAGATTTATTTGCCGCCACTGAAGGAAGAGATGAGCTTTACACAGATGGAGTTCATTTCAAGGCTAAGGGCTACGACTTAATTTCAGATGTTGTACGTGATTATATTACAAAACCTGTTGACAAATAAGGTCGACAGGTTTATATTTTAGTTAAACATATGAACAGATATTCAAATGTTCAAATTAATAAAATCGGATTGCGAAAAGCATAGGAGGAAATTATGAAGAAGACTTACAAGATTGAAGTGGATTGCGCAAACTGCGCAAATAAAATGGAGCAGGCAGCTAAGGATACAGCTGGTGTAGCAGATGCTAATGTAAATTTTATGGCTCTTAAGATGAACGTTGAGTTCGTAGAGGGCGCAGATGTAAAGGCTGTTATGGCTGAGGTTCTTAAGAACTGCAAAAAGGTTGAGGACGACTGCGAAATTTATTTGTAATTTTTGCAAGGAAGTTTTACATGCTCCCGCAGGAAAGTTAATTTGAGGTATACGACATGACTAAGAAGCAAAAGAAGGTTTTGATTAGAATAATAATAGCTGCGGTGCTAATGGCCGTGTTGCTGGTTCTTCCTCTTGAAGAGGGCAGCATTCTCAGATTCCTGCTGTTCTTGGTGCCATATTTTGTTATTGGCTACGACATTTTAAAGAAGGCATTTAAGGGCATTAAGAACAAGCAGGTATTTGATGAGAATTTCCTAATGGCTGTTGCAACAGTTGGTGCTATGGCTCTTGGAGAATACACTGAGGGTGTGGCAGTTATGCTGTTTTATCAGATTGGAGAGTTGTTCCAGTCTTATGCAGTTGGAAAGAGCCGAAAGAATATTTCAGCACTTATGGATATCAGACCTGATTTTGCAAATATAAAGCAGGATGGAAAGCTGGTTCAGGTGGATCCAGATGAGGTTGAAATTGGAACCACAATTATTGTTCAACCTGGTGAAAAGATTCCAATTGATGGTGTGGTTATCGATGGTAGTGCGTCTTTGGATACAGCCGCCCTTACAGGCGAGAGCGTGCCTAGAATGGCCAAAATCGGTGATGAAGTAATATCAGGCTGCATTAATATGTCTGGTGTGCTTTCTATTCGTACAACAAAGGAATTTGGGGAATCTACAGCTTCAAAGATTTTAGACCTGGTGGAGAATGCTTCTTCAAAGAAGTCAAAGCCAGAAAACTTTATTTCAAAATTTGCCAGAGTATACACACCGGCAGTTTGTTATTCTGCCTTGGCGTTAGCTGTAATTCCGCCAATATTAAGCCTTATTATTGGGGTTGAGCCAAATTGGTCACAGTGGATTTACAGGGCTCTTACTTTCCTTGTAATTAGCTGCCCATGTGCACTTGTAATCAGCATTCCACTTACCTTCTTTGCAGGGATTGGTGGAGCCAGTCGCGAGGGCGTGCTTGTTAAGGGCTCCAACTATCTGGATTTACTTTCACGTGCCAAGTATGTGGTTATGGACAAAACAGGTACACTTACAGAAGGTGTATTTGAAGTGACAAAGATTGTACCAGAGGGGATTTCAGAAGCTGAACTTTTAGAGACAGCAGCTGTTGTGGAGGCCTTTTCAAATCATCCTATCTCAAAAAGCCTAAAAGAGGCCTATGGACGTCCTATAGACTCTACAAGGGTAAAAAATGTGCAGGAGGTTCCTGGAGCAGGAATTAAGGCGAATATCGGGGATACAAGCGTAGCTGCAGGAAATGAAAAGCTTATGGCTAGCCTTGGCTTATCCGTAAATACGATAGCCGAGCCAGGTACAGAAATTCATGTAGCTATTGATGGAGTTTATAAAGGATATATTCTTATTTCTGATAGATTAAAGGCTACCTCTAAGGATGCTGTTGCAGCAATGAAAAAGGCTGGAGTGAAAAAGACTGTCATGCTTACTGGAGACTCAAAACAGGTGGCAGATATTGTGGCAGCAGATTTGGGCTTAGATGAAGTTTATTCGGAGCTTCTTCCTGCTGACAAGGTTACAAAGGTGGAAGAGCTTTTGGAATTCAAGCTTCCAAAGGAGCAGCTCATATTCGTTGGAGATGGCATTAATGATGCGCCAGTATTATCAAGGGCAGATATAGGTGTTGCTATGGGTGCGCTTGGTTCAGATGCGGCTATAGAGGCAGCAGATGTGGTGCTTATGGATGACGACCCAAAGAAGATTGCAAAGGCAATTGGCATTGCTAAAAAGTGCATGAGAATAGTTTATGAGAATATCTATTTTGCAATCGGTATCAAGGTTGGATGTTTGCTACTTGGTGCAATTGGTATAGCCAATATGTGGTTTGCTATTTTTGCAGACGTAGGTGTTATGGTTATTGCTGTTCTAAATGCAATACGTGCACTTCGTGTGAAAAACGTTTAAACTGATAATATAGGTTTGTTGCTGACAAGAATAAAGGTATACTTAGGCTTGTCAGCACAATGATTTATTTTGAGAAAAGGTTGGGATATTTATAATGATAAAACATGCAGAATGCTGTGATGAACAGTGTGTACATAAAAACTTAGTGGATAAGGTTTTAGCAGAGCTTCCAGACGAGGATGCTTTGTATGATCTTGCTGAGCTTTTTAAGGTATTTGGAGATAGCACACGAGTTAGAATTTTGATTGCTTTATTCGAGGCTGAATTATGCGTTTGTGATATTTCAGAAGCACTTGGTATGACTCAGTCAGCAGTATCACATCAGCTTCAGATTCTTCGTACAAATAAGCTTGTAAAAAGCCGTCGTGAAGGAAAGCAGATTTATTACAGTTTGGCAGATGAGCATGTGGTTACAATCATAGCTCAGGGGCTTTCTCATATATTGGAGTAGGCCTTTAAAATAGGGCGTTTAGGAATTGTCGGAATATCAGATATTTTGTATTAAATTCTAACAATTAAATTTTGAAAAATGTGTTGACATTAGCTTGGTTCTCATATATACTTCTTTTTGTTCGCGAGAGAGATACGAAAGAAACAAGCGAACAACGCATATCGGGGTGTGGCTCAGTTTGGCTAGAGCACCTGGTTTGGGACCAGGGGGTCGCAGGTTCGAATCCTGTCACCCCGACTTAGAAAATTTTAAAGATATGCGGGTGTGGTTCAATGGTAGAACATCAGCCTTCCAAGCTGAATACGTGGGTTCGATTCCCATCACCCGCTTTTAAATTTCTAAAACATTTGAATATGTGTCAGTAGCTCAGCTGGATAGAGCAACGGCCTTCTAAGCCGTGGGTCGGGGGTTCGAATCCCTTCTGGCACATTTATACGGTTTAATTATCAGTATGGTGGGTGTGGCACAGCTGGTTAGCGCGTCGGATTGTGGTTCCGAAGGTCGAGGGTTCGAACCCCTCTACCCACCCTGTTGCGGTAGTAGCAACTTTTTAAAATAGGGCGTCATTTCCCTTGTTGGGCTATCGCCAAGCGGTAAGGCACCAGATTTTGATTCTGGCATTCGCTGGTTCGAATCCAGCTAGCCCAGTTTCGAGTCTATGCCTTTTTATTTTAGGCAAAGCCTTGTACCAAAACTTAATATGGGGTTGTAGCTCAGTTGGTAGAGCACCTGACTTTTAATCAGGTTGTCGGGAGTTCGAGCCTCCTCAGCCTCAGCAAATGAAAGCCTTCAGACTTATGTCTGGAGGCTTTTTTCGTGTACATATATAGGGGCATGCTTATGAATAAAATTATATATGTGTGAACTGTTGAAAGGGTATAAAGGTGATGCCTTGACAATATGTCTTATACAACATATTATAATTATAGGAAGGATCTATATTAATGTACGAGATTGAGCTGTACGATACGGAGGAAGGACGATGTCCTGTACAAGAATTTTTGGATTCTTTAGAACCCAAAATGCATGCGAAAGCACTAAGAACTATTGATTTATTGGAAACTAATGGTCCTCAACTCAGAGAGCCTCATTCTGGCCCTATGGGAGATGGAATATTTGAACTTAGGACCAAGCAAGGCTCAAATATTACAAGAGTGTTCTACTTCTTCTTTATTGGGCAGAAAGCTGTTCTTACTAATGGATTTGTAAAGAAGACTCAAAAGACCCCAAAAGCAGAACTTGAGCTAGCGAAGAAGTATAAGGCCGATTATGAACGGAGGTATTGCAAATGAGTAGTTATAGAGAATATAAAGAAAAAGCATTAGAGAACCCTGAGGTCAAAGCAGAGTATGATTCTCTTGAAGCTGAGTATGATATTATTCAGGCAATGATTGATGCACGAATTAATCAGCATATGACACAGAAGGATCTTTCAGCCAAAACAGGTATTACACAGGCTGATATTAGCCGTATTGAGAATGGAACACGCAATCCTAGCCTTGCAATGGTAAAAAGACTTGCAGAAGGCTTGGGAATGCAGCTGAAGTTAGAGCTTGTACCTAGAACAGCAAAGCAATAGGAGAAAGCCTTTGGAATCGTTGATTCTAAAGGCTTTTTCTTTTATTGAGTAATCTGTTATAGTATTATTGATGTAAGAGTTAAACTCGACAGAGGAGATTAAATATATGAATCAAGAATCTTTTTCATTTGTAATATATATGATTCATGCTTGTGCTAATAAGTGGGGCAAACTACCTTCCGAGGTTTATTCTATGCTTAGTAGTGTTGATTGCATAAATAATTATTTGGTTAAACATTTTGATATAATTCATACTCAAAGCACGGCTTACGTTATTGATGACATTACAGATTATTTAAATGCAAGAGGTGTTAAAATTTGAGGTTAAATAATGGACGATAAAGTACTAGAACAGGTATATCAGGAAAGCTTGGAAGAGCGATTAATTTCTTATATAGCAAAAGAAAACAATCTTTCTTTGGAGAAAGCAATGGCTATCTACTATGGCAGCAAGCTTTCAAATAAAATAAATCAAGGCAAGGAAGGAATGCAGTATCTAGACTATAAGGTACTTGCGGATATATTAAAAGAGACAGAGCCGGAGTTGTTTGAAAAATAGTCTTCTATATGAAGACTATTTTTTTACTGGTGACAGATTGTAATCAGTTTGTGATAAACTGTCACCAACTAGTTAGAAATAGATATGTGGTGTGTGACATGTGTGTGATATCTGGCGTGATACTATGTCCATGTTGGTAAGTAAAAAAGAAGACGAGTTATCAGTAACTCGGAAAATAGAAGTTGTTAAATAGTGTATGTGGAGGGCAGAGGTATGGAGTTAGATATTCAATATTTATTATTGTTACAAGATTTGAGAAATGCAACAGGTGGCATTTTTGATGAGTTTTTCAATGCGCTTTCTAAAATAGCAGTAGATGTAATGCCAATGCTTCCATTTTTTGTATATTGGTGCGTTAGTAAAAAATGGGGATATAGATTTTTAGCATGGTACAGCGGTGGAGAGCTGTTAAACGGAGTGATTAAGCTGACAGTATGTGCGTACCGCCCATGGATTAGATCAGATTTAATTGAGCCTGCAGGTGATTCCAAGGTGGCAGCTACAGGCTATTCCTTCCCAAGTGGGCATACCACTAATGCGACAATTCATTATGGTGGTACAGCAGCGTGGCAGTGGAAAAAGAGAAGATGGGTAGCGGTTATATGTATTGTCTTATTGGCGTTGACTGGTTTTTCTAGAAATTTCTTGGGCGTGCATACTCCACAGGATGTAGCAGTGGGATTTGGTGCAACAGCAATATTAATGTTCATCATCGCAAAGGTTCAGGAAAAGCTTGAAGGAAATGAAAAAGCTAAGGACATTCTAACTATTCTTGGAATAGTGTTGGTGGTAGTCGTGCTTATTTACATTCAGGTGAAGCCATATCCTATGGATTATGTGGATGGAGAACTACTTGTAGATCCTTATAAAATGATGAAGGATACCTTTAAGGCTGCTGGAATGTTTTTAGGTTTTGTACTAGGAAGCTTTATTGAGAGACATTATGTTCATTACGAGATTCCAGAAGGTGGAAAGAATCTTCCAATACTTGGATTTATTGGCGTAGTGATTGTCTTATCTTGGAAAGAATATATGGGCAGCGCAATTTTCTGTGGAATGCTTGGAAATAACTGGGGAAGCTTCGTTGCAAGATGTATTATGATGATATTTGCAGTTGCATTGTATCCAATGCTTATTAAAAAATGGGTTAATGAATAATTATTTGTAATTAGATAAGTTGTTCGTGGATTTATTAAAAGACACAGAGTTGAAAAAAGCCTCCAGACTTTTGTCTGAAGGCTTTTCGTTTATTTCAATCCATATTCAAGTCGTACGGTGATAGATGCTGTTTTGTGTTTTGAGGATGTGTCGAAGGCTCCGTCGTAGGAGTAGCTGCTAGTGCCTGTGTTCTTGGCGGTGATTTGGAAAACGCCAAGAGTTGAGTTGTTAAGCTTCCCAACCTTTGCACCAGTGTTCTTGGCCATAATATCGATACGTTCCTTTGCGTTTGCAGAGGCTTTGTCGATAAGGTCAAGCTTCAAGTCATCAAGGCCTGAATAATAGTATTCAGGGGACTCAGAGGTGAGCTCCACACCCTGGTCAAGGAGTGTGGAAATCTCCCTTGATATTTTTTCTATAGTATCAATGTTAGAGGATGTGATGGTAATACTCTGTGTAAGTTGATAGCCTGTTGGTACTGAACCAGAGTAGTTTCCATTTTCATCATAAACATCATCATAGGTTCTTCCAATATCTACTGAGTTAAATACAGCCTCTTCATCAGTCACTCCATTATCAGAAAGATATTTCTTAACTAGGTCAGCATCTCCTTTGATTTTGCTATAGGCTTCCTGTGAAGTGTAGGCAGTTGCTGAGAAAGAACCCCTCCAGATAATAATATCTGCATCAAAATCAACGCTGGCACTTCCGGTGGCTGTAATCACATGAGAGCTTTCTGCTCTGAAATGAGAAAGACCAAAAGCAAGTGCAACACAACTGATAACAATGCAAAGACCAATTATTAGTGCGGTTAACCAATTACATTTCTTTTCCATAACAAATCCTCTATATATTTATTTAAGTTCTGAATAACCAAAAGAATTTACGATTGCGTCAATTTTAACTCCCTGTTTGCAAAGTGGGCAGTCATGAAGTGGATATGAGTTGTAGTTTGGAATATCCTCGTCATGGAACACTGCTGTAATCTCAATATCACCTACTTTTCGAACTGCAGAGAAAATAGCGCAGGCGCCACTGATTTTAGCTCCATAGTATTTTACGCATTCTGCAAGACTTTCCAAGGTGCGACCAGTGGAAAGAGAACCAAAGAGTAACAATACATTTTTATCACGAACAGTCAGCTGCATATTGTCACGGAAGATACTTTGACCTGTAGAGGTAAGCTCTGGAGAGGTGACATAGATAGTCTTGTGCTGATTGTAGTTTGCTACACCTGCCTTTGTAAGCTCTTGTGCCAGGAAGGTTCCAACAACCTCCATATCGTCGGCGCACACGATTGTATCAACTGGAGTGGATACAGAATAGTGCATAGCCAAAAGCTGGGCAACACCCTGAGCCTCATTACATCTGGTTTTCATGGTGCCAATTTCCATATAGTTGGTGATATGTGAGTGATTGGTTGCGAAATGACCAGGAATAATCTTTAGAGCCACTTCAGAATTAAGTGGTGCAGGAATCTTCGTATACTCTTTTAGCATAATAACCCCCTTTTTGAAACTACTCAGAGCCCAGTATCAAAGAAGATATTGGGAATGAATAGCCGCCAATGTGAATAATTCTCCTACATGTAGTATAACACAACTCAAATAAGAAAAAATGTGAATTATTTGTTACAATGTTGGAACTCTGAAAGAGTTCAATTCTGAATGATGTTGGAGTACTGAGAATAGTAACATTATTTAATAATAGAAAAATTAAGTCCCCCCAACAAGGTTAATGAATCTGATTTTTTTGAAACGATTTTGATAGTGACAAAATCACCAAGTGTGTATATTAATTGTTAACATAAACAATATTTTAAGGGGATAGCTATGTTGAATACTACACAAGGTAAAATCGAATTTTTAGATAATAAGGGAAGCTTTAGAATCGGCAGGGCCGAGGATACAAGCTATCTGTATTTTCCTATTGCTTCAGAAAAAGGGTTAAAGTGCTCAGTTACCCCAAACTTAGGTGGCGATGCCATGGTTAACCAGGAGACTTTTTTACTGGAGCCAGTTAGTGTGGAAAATCTCCATAATAATAAAAATGGCCGTAACTTCTGGCTATACATGGACAATGGAAATGTATGGTCAGCTGTTGGCACTTCTGCAGAGCAGGAGAGTAAGAAATTCACAATGGAGCAGGACGAAAGCTGTGTTTCTGCTGGATTTATGTGGCACAAGGCTACAAGAATTTCAAACCAATATGATGTAGTTGCTGAAATAACCTCCTTTGTTCCAGTTGACGTAAATGTTGAAATCATGCAGGTTAAAATCAGAAACAACTCTAATGGACAGAAGACTATCGCCCCCATAACAGCTGTTCCAATTTTTGGAAGATCTGCTGATAATCTTCGTGACCATAGAAACGTCACATCAATGCTCCACCGAATTTCTACTATAGATGAAGGCGTGCTTGTAAAGCCTACTATGTCCTTTGATGAGAAGGGCCATAGATTAAACAACAAGACATATTTTGTTCTTGGTCTTGATGAAAATGGCAAAATGCCAGAGTCCTTCTTCCCTACAGTGGAAGCCTTTATTGGTGAGGGAGGAAGCTTTACAAAGCCAAGAAGTGTATATAGACAGGAGGCAGGCGTAGGAGCTGGCGAGCATTTCGATGGTATGGAAGCCATGGGTGCACTCAAATTTGGCAAGACTGCACTTGGACCTGGCGAGGAAATCAGCTACACAATCCTTATTGGGGTAACTGAGGATGAAAAGGAAATTCCACAGCTTCTTAAACGTTTTAGTAAAAAGGATGCTGTAGCTATTGAACTTGAAAACACTAAGAAGTATTGGACAGATAAGGTGAATGTTGACTTCCATACAGGTGATAAGAACTTCGATGAGTTTATGGCCTGGGTAGCCTTCCAGCCATTCCTTAGACGAGTTTATGGATGTTCCTTCCTCCCATATCATGACTATGGTAGAGGTGGAAGAGGATGGCGTGACCTTTGGCAGGATTGTCTGGCGCTGCTTTTCATGGAGCCAGATGATGTTAGAAAGATGCTAGTGGCAAACTTTGGTGGCGTTCGTATGGACGGAACAAATGCAACTATCATCGGTGATGGCTTAGGAAATTTCATTGCTGATAGAAATGGTATTGCCAGAGTTTGGATGGATCATGCATATTGGCCACTTAAAACTCTGCTTTTATACATTCACCAGTCTGGAGATTATGAGATTCTTAAGGAAAAGGTTTCTTACTTTAAGGATTCCATTGTTAGACGTGGTACCTTGGTGGATAAAAAGTTTGAAACAGAGGGAAATGTTCAGTACACAGATAAGGGTGAAGTATACGAGGGCTCTATTATTGAGCATCTTTTGGTTCAAAACCTTTGTGCCTTTTATGAGGTTGGTGAGCACAACACCTTAAGACTTCGTGGAGCAGATTGGAATGACGCCCTTGATATGGCCCAGACTAACGGCGAGTCAGTAGCTTTCTCTTATGCATACGCAGGTAATCTGAAGGATTTATCTATCCTTATTCAGGATTATGCTATGAAGGAGGGCATTGATACAATATCGATTGCAGCAGAGTTAAATACTCTTCTTGATTCCTACATTCAGGTATATGAATCTGTTGAGGCAAAGACAGAGTTGCTTAATAAGTATTGTTCGTTGGTAGAGGGAAATCTTTCAGGAAAGCAGATTTCAATTCCTGTTTCTACTTTGGTTACAAAGCTTATGGAAATGTCTCAGTGGTTTACAGATCATCTCAACCATCAGGAGTGGATTACAGGGGATGAGGGCCAGGGCTGGTTCAACAGCTATTATGATGACAGCTGTCGCAGAGTAGAGTGCTACGACAAGGATGATGAAAAGACTCGCATGATGCTTACCGGTCAGGTGTTTGCAATCATGGGAAATGTTGCTACTAATGAGCAAATCAAGAGCATAGCAAAGGCTGCTGATAGATATCTTTATAAAGAAGAAATTGGTGGCTACAGATTAAATACAAACTTTAATGAGATTAAGGGTGATCTTGGAAGAATGTTTGGTTTTGCATATGGCGAAAAGGAGAATGGAGCAGTATTCTCACACATGTCAGTAATGTATGCCAACGCCCTCTATCAAAGAGGTTTTGCAAAAGAAGGAAACAAATCCCTTAAGGCACTTGCTGATTTGTCAATGAACTTTAATGCAAGTCACATGTATCCAGGAATCCCTGAATACTTTGATGCAAGGGGAAGAGGCAAGTATCCTTACCTTACTGGAGCAGCAAGCTGGTACCTTCTTACAATGATTACAGAGGTCTTCGGTGTGAAGGGTGAAGCAGGTGACCTTTGCATTGCACCAGCGCTTCTCAAGGATCAATTTGATGAAAATGGCGAAGCTTCAATTAACCTGAACTTCGCAGGAAAGCGCTTTAATATCGTAATTACGAACCCATCAAAGCTTGACTTTGGCTCGTACAAAGTCGTGTCAGCTACCCTCAATGGTGGCGAAATCCCAGTAAACGACTCTAAGGTCGTCGTAGCTAGGGACGTAATTGAAAACATCGATAAAAATAACGTAATTGAAGTTACATTAGGGTAAATAAAGAATAAAAAAAGCGCCCCAGTAGTCTTGGCAGGCGCGAGCAGGGAGTGCCGTGCCGAGCGAGGGAGGACCTACGCCGGCGGGAGGACCCTCGCGAGAGTGCGGAGGGTGCCCTGCGGGAGCATGTAAACCTAGGAATGGCGCTTATAATTATTCAGTTATTTTCATAATGTCAGCTTCAGTTCCTTTCCAGTGAGTACCGTAGAATTTTTCGCGGTACTTTTTTGGTGTAAGCCCAGTTTCCTTCTGGAACAACTGGCAGAAGTGACTCTGTGAAGTAAATGAAAAATAGTTTGCAATATCCACTAATGAGTAGTCGCTGTATCTAAGTAAATTCTTTGAAGCCTCAAGCTTTGCAGTTCTAATATAATCACTGGTGGACACCCCAAGCTCATCCTTGAAAAGTCTGGAAATGTAGCTGGCGGAGTTGCTGGTGTACTCTGCCAAATCCTTTACAGTGATACGTTCCTTTAAATGAGAATAAATGTAATTCATACATTCGGTCATAGGGCGAGACAGTCCTGCGTTCTGACGAATAATCTTCATCTTTCCGGTGTAATCCATAACCATCTTGTCATGGAGTTCTTCCATTCTTTCGATAGAGTTAATATCATCCAACTGCTGAATGTAGTAATCAGATAAACGATAGGATTTCTCCATCTCCATTCCGTTGTCGACGCAGAGACGGGAGATAAGTGCCACTGAAACTACAAAATGATACTTCAAATTCTGAAGAGGATTCTTGGAAAGTAATCCAACGCCTGCCTGATTCAGAAATTCATGCTTTGCGCAATTCTCTCGAATCGCTTCAATATCTCCCTTTGCAACCTGCTGATAAAACAAAAGTTCTGCATTCTGATGGCGATGCACAATCGCCTCATCTTCGTCGTCTATACGTAATAAATTATTGTTATAACTTCCCATAACTATTCCTTCTATAAATTGTTTGATGTCGTTAATACGCTTTAGTTATTAGGTGAGTTGGTTGTTAATATGCTTTAGTGAGCTAGTAGGGGGACAAGCATTTAATACCTGTAGCTAACAAGCTCTAATAATTCTCAAGCGAATCCTTCTATGGATGAGCGGAGAATTCATTAGGCTTGTGAGCGTAACAGGTATAAAGGCTTGTGGCCGTAACTAGCGGACTATATTTTTGAAATCAACCAACGGACTAAATCGATAAAAGAATAGCATGAATTTATTATTTTAGCAATGGATTTGATATAGGAAGAAACCTTGATTTATTAATATAGTAAACGTTTAAGGGAGATATGAAAATGTATCTCAAATGTAGATTTCTTAAGGAGGAAAAACGTAATGAAAAAGAAAGTAGTTAGTCTTATGCTTGCCCTTTCTATGGTAGCAGGACTTACAGCTTGCGGGGGAGACGCAGGTAGTGGTTCATCTTCTGGCGCAGATGGTTCAAGCGCGTATGTAGCTGAAGGTGAGGAAGGAAAGGTTATCAACATTTACTGCTGGAATGACGAGTTCAGAACA
The DNA here is from genome assembly GCF_900104335.1 of Pseudobutyrivibrio sp. YE44. Lineage (GTDB taxonomy): Bacteria > Bacillota > Clostridia > Lachnospirales > Lachnospiraceae > Pseudobutyrivibrio. Next base: position 100,323 of record NZ_FMXT01000002.1, on the reverse strand, counting down.
AGAGTAGAAGCAGTTTACGATAAAGTTGATAAGACATCTGAGGATGGAACAATTACATATCTTACAGATGGAACAGAGATTCATTGGACAGTAAATCCTAACCAGGATGGTGTATATCAGAAGAAGCTTGATGAGGCTCTTCTTAACCAGGCAACAGCAGCTGATGATGACAAGGTAGATATGTTCCTTTCAGAGACAGATTATGTTGTTAAGTATACAGATGCAGAGGCAGATGTAGCTATTCCACTTAAGGACCTTGGCATTGACCCAGATGCAGATTTAGCAGATCAGTATGATTTCACAAAGACTGTAGCTTCAGATGCTAACGGTGTTCAGAGAGGTTCTACATGGCAGGCTTGCCCATGTCTTTTCGTATATCGTCGTGATATCGCACAGGATACATTTGGAACAGATGATCCAGATGAGATTCATGCAAAGGTAGCTGATTGGGCTACAATGAAGGCTTCAGGCGAAGAACTTAAGGCAAAGGGTTACTACACACTTGCAACATATGCAGATACATTCCGTGCTTATGGCAACAGCATTTCTAAGCCATGGGTTGAGGAAGGTAGCACAGAGATTAACGTAGATCCACAGATCATCAACTGGATCAACGATTCAAAGGATTGGCTTGACGCAGGTCTTCTTGACAAGAACATCAAGGGTCAGTGGACAGATGATTGGAACAAGTCAATGGGTTCAAACTCTAAGGTATTTGGTTTCTTACTTCCAGCATGGGGTATTGATTTCGTTCTTAATCCTAACTGGGATGGTGATAAAGGACAGTGGGCTGTTACAGATGGTCCTCAGGCATTCAACTGGGGTGGTTCATTCGTACACGGTTGTGCAGGAACAGATAACCCAGAGCACGTAAAGGAAATCATGCTTGCAGTTACAGGAAACAAGGATAACCTTATGAAGATTACAAAGGATTACCTTGATTTCACAAATACACAGTCTGGTATGAAGGAAATCGCAGAGGATGAGAGCTTTGGAGCAGAGTTCCTTGGTGGCGAGAATCCATTCAAGTACTTCCAGCCAGCAGCTTCATCAATTTCTATGACAACACTTTCACCATATGATCAGGGTTGCGTAGAGCTTATCCAGAGCTCATTTGGTGATTACTTCCAGGGTCAGGTAGACTTCGATACAGCTAAGGCTAACTTCGAAAAGGCTATCATGGAAAGATATCCAGATATCACAGCTGTCAATTGGCCAGAGTAATATTACGGGGCAGGCGCTGCCTGCCCCGATTTTAAGGAGATTAATTTATGAAAAAAAATAAAAGCATAAGCCGCGCAAAGTATGGCTACCTTTTTATTTTGCCTTTCTTTGTGACTTATTTCATTTTTTCATTGATACCACTTTTGGACACGATAAGGTATAGCTTTTTTGAATACTACCGCTCAGGTCTTCGTATTGTAGGACCTAATTTCGTGGGATTTGATAACTATATCAATGTGATGGGCAAAGATTTCTTCACATATATGGGAAACACTTTTGTCCTTTGGATTTTAGGATTTGTTCCACAGATTGTTATCGCACTTTTACTTGCATCATGGTTTGTAGATGTACGACTTAAAATCCGCTGCGAACAGTTCTTCAAGGTGGTGATATATTTACCAAATCTAATTATGGCATCAGCTTTTGCAATGTTGTTCTTTACCTTGTTCTCAACATCTGGTCCTGTAAACAACATTCTTATGTCCCTTGGGCTTGTAAAAGGGCCAATTGATTTCATGGGTACACCAGTTGGAACAAGACTTCTTGTTGCACTTATGAATTTCCTTATGTGGTTTGGTAACACAACAATCATGCTTATGGCTGCAATTATGGGTATCAGCCCAGATATTTTCGAGGCTGCTTCAATTGATGGATGTACACCAAGACAGTCCTTCTTCCATATTACATTGCCACTAATCAGACCTATTTTGACATACACACTTATAACATCACTTATTGGTGGTTTACAGATGTTCGACGTACCACAGATTCTCACAAACGGTCAGGGTAATCCAAACCGTACAAGCTACACATTGATTATGTGGTTGAACAATCTTCTTAGAGCACCAGATTATGGTCGTGCAGGTGCATTATCAGTATACTTATTCATCGTCAGCGGTATCCTTTGCTTATTTGTTTATAAGATGGTAAACGGAGATGACGATGCAAAGGCTGCAAAGAAGGCAGCAAAAAGAGCTCGTAAGGCTCAGAAGGAGGCAAAATAATGGCAAGAAAAGATTTTTCAGGCGTAGCTAGAAGTTTCATTGCACATTTAGTGCTTATTATCCTTGCCTTTATGTGTTTATTCTTCTTCTACATTTTGATTATTAACTCAACATGTTCACATGCTGAGCTTCAGAAGGGCTTCTCAGCTCTTCCAAAGGGAAGTCTTGTTACAAACTTCAAGAACGTTGCAAATGACGGTACCTTCCCTATGACAAAGGGTATTTTAAACTCGGTTATCGTATCCAGCTTGTGTGCAGCAATTTGTACTTATTTCTCAGCCCTCACTGCATACGGACTTTATGTTTACGATTTCAAGCTTAAGAAGGTGGCATTTACATTTATCATGATTATTCTTGTAATGCCAACACAGGTTACAGCACTTGGTTTCCTTCGTTTGATTACAAATATGGGAATGTATGACACATTAATTCCTCTTATCTTGCCATCAATCGCAAGTCCAGCTGTATTCTACTTCATGTACAGCTACCTTCAGTCAAACCTTCAGCTTTCTTTGGTAGAGGCTGCAAGAATTGATGGTTGTGGTGAGATGAAGATTTTCAACAGAATCATCTTCCCAATTATGAAGCCAGCTGTTGCAGTACAGGCAATTTTCACCTTCGTAGGTTCATGGAATAACTACTTCGTTCCAGCCCTTATCCTTCAGTCTAAGGAAAAGGCTACAGTACCAATCTTGATTGCTACTCTTCGTGGTGCTGATTATATGAACTTTGATATGGGTAAGGTTTACATGATGATTACAGTAGCCATCGTACCAATTATCATTGCATACTTATTCCTTTCTAAATTCATTATTGCCGGCGTAGCCCTCGGCGGCGTCAAGGAATAATCGCGCAACAGGCGTAAAGTAAAATTATATAGAAATAATATTGGATAACCAGCATTTAAAAAGTGCTGGTTATTTTTTTGCAGCCGCATGAACTTGGCAAGCGCGAGCAGGGTGCTAAAGGTCCGGTGGACCTTTGCTTAGCACCGACCGGAGTGGAACGGAGATAAGCTCCATGCCCTATGGAAGGGACCTACACCGGCGGGAGGGTCCATAGGGCAATGGGAGATGGCCTGCGGGAGCATGAAAAACTTAATGGCTGCAAATATAAGTAAAGTTCATAATTTTATAGAATTTGTTCACAGTTTTTTAATTACTCTTTCGTACAATTATTGAGTAATAATATGCACCTAATTATATTGAGGGAGGGCACAAAAAATGAAGAGGCTATTCACTACTTTTCTATGTTTGACACTTGCCATGGCTTTTATTCTTTCAGGATGCGGCAAGAAAGAAGCTGCGTCTTCAGAAGAAAAGAAAGCTGATTCATCAGGTACAACAATTACCATGATGAACATTAAGGCAGAGATTAATGACCAGGTTTTAGCTCTGGCTAGTAAGTATGAGTCAGAAACCGGTGTTCATGTGGAGGTAATCACAAGTGGGCCAAGTGTTGATGCTCAGGCCATGCTGAAAGGATATTACTTATCTGATCAGATGCCTGATATAGTAGCATGTGAAGCAGCTGGATTCTCTAACTGGGAAGGTTTACTGGTGGATATGAGTGACCAGGCATGGGCCGCTAAAACTTCTGGAGCCTATGTTGATCCAGAATACGGAACCATTGGCTTCCCATATACCACAGAGGCTATAGGTCTTGCTTACAATGCAGATATTTTAAGTAAATGTGGCGTGGATCCAAACTCAATTACCGGTCCTGATTCAATGAGAGCAGCCTTTGAGGCAGTGCAGGCTCGTAAGGACGAATTGGGATTATATGCAGTTGTAGATTGTGTTGTTGAGCCAGAAAACCTTGGCTGGTCTGCAGGAAACCATATTTTCGGTACCTACATTGATTCGGGTTTGGATAGAGATGATACAACCTATATTGACCAGATAGCAGAAAACAAACAGGTTGATCCTTCAAGATTTGAACATTTCGCAGAAATGGTAAGCTTACTTTACCAATATTCAAATCCTGAAACTCTTACAACTGGCACATATGATGACGAGGTAGGCGGATTTGCAGCAGGAAAATATGCTTTCGTCACCCAAGGTTCTTGGATTGGAGCCTCAATGACTTCAAGCGAGGATTACAAGGCTGCAGGAAGCTTTGAGGTTGGTATGGTTCCATATGCCTTTGAAGAAGGAATGAACACAATCCTTACATCAGCTCCTTCTTGGTGGGGTGTTGCTAAGGAAGGCAACGTAGAAGCAGCTGAGGCATTCTTAGAGTGGGTTGCAAGTGATGCCGGACAGAAGATTTTAGTAGAGGATGCTGGTTGTGTAAGTCCATTTACAGATTGCAAATATGTGGCAGCAGATCCATTTGCTCCAGTATTATCATCATATATTGCAGAAGGAAGAACTTCAGATTGGCATTGGATGAAACTTCCAAGTGGTATTGGAAACGGTGACGGAGGCTTATGTTACTGCTTCTATCGATATGCTATTGGAGAGACGGATTCTGCGGGATTCCAAGCAGATATAAATCAGACCTTAGCTGCTTGGTATGCTAAACAATAGAAAGGGGGATGAAGACTATGAGTAAAACAAAAAATGATAATGCTAAAGTCAGCGGTTTTAATTCAATCGTAGTTCAGATTACAGCCCTCAACTTAGGAATGCTGATATCCTTTGTAATAGTTCTCAACCTCATTATGATGGCAATGCAAACCTCCACATCCAATAGTATTGAGATGTTTGATTCCATGATGGCGCTGACCACCCATGAGGCTAATCTTAAAACTGATGTTATGACCATGTATGATCAGGCAACAGGATATATAGCTTCTGGTTCTGTTGAAACACAGGAAGCTCTTCTTCCTCAGATAGAGGTGGCAAAGTCAAATATTGAGCAGGACATTGCTGATCTAAAAAAAGATTTCGCGGCCTATAACAACGAGGCAGCTACAGCACAGCTTGATGAAATTTCAGCTCAGTTCACAAGAATGTGCGGATACATTGATAATGCTATTGCAAAGAGTGATGCAGGTGATCAGGAAAATGCTTATGCAATGCTTTTCGATAAAGCAGAGATTCAGAAGGTTGCTATCGTTCATTCCACAAAGATTTTGGATGAGGCTGTTACAGAGAATGCAGCTTCAACTAAGGTTTCAATGAATGATCTTCTAGCTAAGGGAAGAATCACTGGTATCATCGGCGCTGGAATCATTGTATGTCTTATCATTATGAACTTCTTAGTAAGCTATAGAAGTATTGTTTTAAAGATTAAATCTATTAGTAACGAAGTTAATGCAATTATTGCAAAGATTCAGCAGGGTGATGGTGATCTTACAGCACGTATTCATACAAAGACAAAATCAGAGTTGCTATATATTAAAGACGGTATAAATCTGTTTATTGAAACTCTTCAGGGCATTATGAAGGATGTTAAGGATGGTACAGTTGTCTTAACGGCTAGTTCCGAAGAGGTCAACTCACAGCTTAGAATTGCAGATGACAATGTAACAAATTCTTCTGCAGCACTGGAAGAGCTTTCTGCTAATATGGAATCTGTTGTAGGTATTCTTGAATCTATCAATGAAAGAGTTGATGATGTTAAGCAGGCAGCTCAAAGAATTACAGATCAGGCTGAGGAAGGCTCTGGAACAGCAAACGAAATTAAGGTTGAGGCTGACGAACTTCAGGTTAAGGTTAACACAAAGAAGAATGACGTTGGCGTTAAGATGTCTGCTCTTTCTGAAACCCTTGAAAAATCAGTTAAGGATTCAGAGAAGGTTAGCCAGATTAGTGATCTTACAAACGATATTCTTGATATTGCAAGCCAGACCAACCTGTTAGCACTTAATGCTTCTATTGAGGCTGCCCGTGCTGGTGAGGCAGGAAAGGGCTTTGCGGTTGTTGCTGATGAAATCAGTTCCCTTGCTGCAAACTCTCGTCAGACAGCTGCAACAATTCAGGATATTGCAAAAGAAGTTACAGATGCTGTTAATACTCTTGCTAGAAATGCACAGGAAGTGCTTGATTTCATTAATGGAACTGTTATTGGTGACTATGATGAATTCGTTGATACTGGTGAAAAGTATGGACATACAGCGGACGTAATGAACGAGATGCTTACAGAATTTACAGAGAAGGCTGATAGTCTTAATGAGATTATGCAGGCTATGGTTGAGGCTGTTGATACAATCACAAATTCTGTTCAGGAAAGCTCACTTGCTATCAACATGAGTGCTGAGAATTCTACAGAGATTGTTTCTGGTATCAAGAAGATTTTCGATGCGATGGACAAGAACAACGAGGTTACAGAACAGCTTAATGATACAACTCAGAAATTTACTTCTTTGTAATTTTTCTTAAAGCTAAAAAAATAGGTGTTGCAATTCTGAAAACACCCACGTATAATACCCACATGGGTTAAAAAAAGGTTTTCGCTTATTATAGGCGAAAACCTTTTGTTGTCTAAAATTCTTTTTTATTCCCCACTTCAAAAGGTTCGAGCTCGGTATTATTAATGTTAGAAAGAGGTCGAAAATGACAATTGGATATAAGTATAGAATTACAGTGCTTACAAGCAGACTGATTAGAATGGAGTATCAGGAAGACTATAATTTTGTGGACGCTCCTACTCAGATGGTTGTTAATAGAGATTTTCCAAGGGTGGAATATACCACCAATCATAAGGATGGAGATCTCATAATTGAAACAGAGCACTTGGTTTTTAAATACGATGGTAAGGAATTCTCCACAGATGGATTGACAATTGAGGTGAAGGAAACTGGAGAAACCTGGCACTATAGCATTGTTTATGGAAATTCAGATAGAAATCTTTATGGCGCAGCCAGAACTCTCGATAACGCAGATGGTGGAATATGTCTGGAGGATGGTATTTTCGGAGAGAAAGGCTTTGCAGTTATAGATGATAGCGAAAGTGCACAGCTTGTTAACGGTGAATTTGTACCAAGAGAAGGTAAGGGAAAGGATTTATATTTCTTTGGATATGGAAAGAATTATAGAGAAGGATTAAAGGATTTCTTTGCACTTTGCGGAAAGTCACCATTGCTTCCAAGATATGCACTTGGTAACTGGTGGAGCAGATACTACGCATATTCAGCAGAAGAGTACAATGAGCTTTTGGATAAGCTAGAGGAGGAAAATATTCCTCTTTCAGTTGCAGTACTGGATATGGATTGGCATGTGACACAGGTGGATCCAAAGTATGGAACAGGTTGGACAGGCTATACCTGGAATAAGGAGCTTTTCCCAGACTACAAAGCCTTTCTAAAGAATCTTAAGGAAAGGGGCTTGGCTACAACTTTAAACCTTCATCCTGCAGACGGTATCAGAGGCTTTGAAGCTCAATATGAAAAGATGGCAAAAAGACTTGGAATGGACCCAAGGGACGAGCGACCTATTGAGTTTGACTTCGCAAATGCGGAATTCAGAAAGGCTTATTTTGAGCTTGTAATGAATCCTTATGAGGAAGACGGTGTTGATTTCTGGTGGATTGACTGGCAGCAGGGAACAGGAGAGGAAAATGCTGTAGATCCTTTATTCCTTTTAAATCACTATCATTACCATGATTCCAATAGGGCTGGCAGACGTGGAATGGTATTCTCGCGCTATGCAGGCGTCGGAAGTCATCGTTATCCAGTGGGATTTTCAGGCGATACTGTTTCATCTTGGAAGAGTCTTGATTTTCAACCATATTTTACGGCTATATCATCAAATATTGGATATGGTTGGTGGAGTCATGACATTGGTGGACATATGATGGGCGACAAGAATGAAGAGCGTTTGATTCGCTGGATTCAATTTGGTGTATTCTCTCCAGTTATGCGTCTCCATAGTAGCGCTAGTCCATTCTTTAACAAGGAGCCATGGAATGTATCTGAGCCATATAGAAGGGTGATGGGAGAGTTTATGAGACTCCGTCATCAGCTGATTCCTTATATCTATTCTATGAATTATAAAATGTATGCTGAAGGTCAGATGCTTCTAGAACCTATGTATTATCGTATAAACGATAATAAGGCAGCCTATGAGGTGAGAAATGAATATTTCTTTGGTGACAACCTTTTAGTAGGGGCAATCACAGAGGGAACAAACAAAGGACTTCGTAGGGCCAAGACAAATATGCTTATACCAGATGGTATTTGGTTTGATATTTTTACAGGTACCCGCTATACAAGTGGCAGAAGAAATCTTTATAGAACCATAGATTCTATCCCTGTATTAATAAAGGAGGGCGGTATTGTGCCTTTGTCTCTTAATGAGGGCAATGACGTATCAAATCCTAAGCATATTCGTCTGCTTATCGGTGCTGGTGCTGACGGAGAATTTGAGCTATATGAAGATGATGGAGTTACAAATAACTATGAGAATGGAGAGTTTGTAACTACAAAAATTTTAACTCACTATGATGCTGAAGCTAAGATTACAAAGATTACCATCAAAGGGGTAGAAGGACTATTATCCCTTATACCACAAAAACGTGTTTACGATATTCAGATTGTAGGCTTAGAGGGCGAGCAGGTATGCTACACATCCCCTGAAATCCCTGTACAGGAGGACTATATCTGTGAGATAAAGGGTGCTGTTAAGGAAAAAAATGATGTTAAGGAAGGCGCCTTCAAGATTTTAGAGTATGGTTGGATGGATATTCTTATGAAAGAGCGCACCTATGATGCTGTAAGAACCTGTGAGACAGAAGAGCAGCTTAAGCAGTGGCTTGCCGGGGCCAATATTGATTTAGCAGTAAAAGATGCGATTGCTGAGTTAATTTCGTAACCATAATTGACATTTTCCGCTAGTATGTCTTATAGTTAACTAAGGTTAATCGTTTAATCTAAGGATGGAGTATAGAATGAATTTAAAGGACATAGCAGCATTAGCTGGGGTTAGTACGGCCACAGTTTCTAATGTTTTAAACGGAAATAACGGTAAGGTTTCTCAAGAAACCAGAGAACGAATTGAACGAATAATCAAAGAGGTTGACTATAAGCCAAACGCTATGGCACGATCTTTGGCAAAGCGAGAAAGTCGTATTTTAGGCCTTGTTGTGCCTTATATTGGTGATGAGGAAGACTTTTTGATGAATCCTTATTATGCCAGAATGGTGGCGTCAATAGAGCGTTTCGTTAGAAGTAAAGACTATTACTTGATGCTCAGGTGTGTTCCTGATTGTCATTCGGTTATTCCACTTTTATCCTCTTGGAATGTGGATGGCGCATTTTTCTTAGGGGTGACCCAACAGGATGTGGCAGATATTAGAAATGCTTTAGACGCACCAGTTGTATTTATTGATACCTACTCTAATGAGGAGGGGATTATAAATATCGGCCTTGATGATTACAGAGGTGGCTATCTCTCTGCTAGATATCTGGTAGGAAAGGGGCATAAGAGTATAGCCTTAGTAACGCCAGATTTTGGTAGCTCTGGTGTTTTGAAGGAAAGATACATGGGCTTTGTGGCAGCTCTTGAAGAGGCAGGAATTGAGTTTTCTGAAGAGGACGTTTTCAACATTAACACAGTATATCAGGAGGCTATAAGTGTAGGTCTTGATATAGTTCTTTCCAAGAAAAAATATACAGCAGTAGCCACTATGTCAGATGTGGTTGCCTTTGGCGTTATTGAAGGAATAAAGCAATGTGGTCTTAAGGTGCCAGAAGATATTTCGGTTATTGGCTTTGATAATTTGCCGGAGTGCGAATATATGTCTCCGAAGCTTACTACCATTTCACAAAGCTTCACCTTGAAAGCAAGTGAAGCAGTTAACGGAATGTTTAAGGTGCTTGAAGCGGACAAAGAGTATACGGAGGATACACATCTTCCGGTTCAACTTATTGAGAGACAGTCTGTTTTAGATCTAAATAAATAATAGGGCAAAAATGAAAGGAACCTGTGCGTGTGCATAGGTTCTTTTTTTGTTGTCATTTTTAATAAAAAATCTATGGGAGGATTTATAGGAATTTTACAAAAAGAAAAAAAGTCTTGACTGTAGGTTATTGAGTAGTTATATTTTAGTAAAGCGATTAACCTAAAGAAAACCCATTAAAACAAAGAATAAGAAGAAGTAAAAGAAGAAGAAAGAGTTAAACGCAAAACCTAAAGAAATTTGGAGGGAACAAAATGAAAATGAAGAAACTTTTGGTTACCTTATTTGCAGCTGCAATGGTAACCGGCACTATGGTGGGCTGTGGTGCAAGTGACAGTAAAGAGTCAGCATCGACTTCAGTAGCAGAAGGTGAGACCCAGGATGTAACACTTAAAATCTGGGTACCTGAGGAAGAGGTAGAAATCACAGATGCTATGGTTAAGAAGTTTGATGAGATTCATGAGGAATTTAACATCACTTATGAAATTGCTGTAGTTGGAATTGACGAAGCTCCACAGGCACTTGAAACAGATGCAGATACAGCAGCAGATATTTTCTATACACCTTCAGGCGGTGTTGCAGATTTAGCATCAAAGGGTTTGCTCTTACCTATCACAAAGGATTTTGATGAGATTAAGAGTGACTTACCTGAAAGTGCAATCAACGCAGTAACAGTTGATGAGATTTCATATGCTGTTCCATTTTCGCCTAATACATTTTTTATGTATTACAACAAGGATCTTTTGACAGAAGATGAGGTAACAAGTCTTGATACAATCATGGCTAAGGATTTAGGTGATGGAAAATATAATTTCAGCACACATATTACAGATTCTTGGTACGCAGAAATGTTCTTCCTTGGAAAGGGATGTACACTTTTCGGTGAGGATGGAAAGGATGCAACAGATTGCACTTTCAATAACGAAGCAGGAGTTCAGGCTGGAGAATATATCATTGATCTTGTAAAGAATCCTAAGTACATCGAGGATTTAGATGGAGCAGGCGGTTCTGAATTTAAGGCAGGCAACCTTGCGGCAATCACTTCTGGTGCATGGTCAGCTCCTGAGTTTAGAGAGGCACTTGGAGATAAGCTTGGTGCAGTAGCTCTTCCAAAGGCAACTATTGGTGGTGAGACAGTTCAGCTTTCAAACTTTGTTGATTTCAAAACAATCACCGTTAAGTCTAATACCCAGTACCCTCTTGCAGCACAGCAGCTTGCAGTGTATATGGGAAATGCAGAGAACTGCTTAACAAGATATGAGAATCAGGGAGATATTCCTGTGCTTGAATCCTTATCTGGTAGCGATGCTATCGCAGCTGATTTTGTAGCAAAGGCTCTTAATGAACAGGCAGCAAATGCAACAAACCAGCCTAGCATTCCTAAAATGGGAGATTACTGGGATCCAATGAAGGCCCTTGGAGAGGGAATCTATTATGGAGATATTACATCATCAAATCTTCAGGCTCAGTTGGACTCATTAGTTGATAGTATTACAGGAACACTTACAGAATAGAAGTTGAATTTATGAAAAAAGAGTTTTTTACAAAATTATCGTATATAGTCTGTGGCGCGGCTAATATCGCCTACGGACAAGTATTAAAAGGGTTGATTTTTCTATTATTAGAAATGTCATACATTCTCTTCATGATAATTAGCGGGGCAAGGAGACTTGCCCAGCTAATCACTCTTGGTGACAACCTGCAGGGAATGACCTTTAATGAAGAAATTGGAATTTATGAAATGACAGCTGGTGATAACTCAATGCTGATTTTACTTTATGGTGTTATCACAATTGTTATTTCCTTGGCCTTTGTGGCTATGTGGCTTTTTTCTATTTCCTCGGGAAAAGCTGCAAGAGATAGATATAATGCAGGAAAACATAACAATAATTTTATTGAGGATGTGAAAAGTTTAGGGAACAATAACATAAGATTTTTCTTATTGAGCGTTCCTGTTGTTGGTCTTGTGGTGTTTACGGTAATGCCTCTTCTTTACATGATTCTTATGGCATTTACCAACTATGACCAGGATCATCAACCACCTGGAAATTTATTTGATTGGGTAGGAATCAAGAATTTCATCACTCTATTATCTACGGGAGATAGACTTTCATCTACCTTCTGGCCAGTTCTTGGTTGGACTTTGATTTGGGGCTTTGCAGCCACCTTTACTTGTTATTTTGGTGGAATGATTCTTGCTATGATAATTAATTCCAAGGGAATTAAATTTAAAAAGTTTTGGAGAACCATATTTGTTTTTACTATGGCGATTCCAGGGTTTATATCACTTCGAGTTGTGGCAACAATGCTTGGAGAAAAAGGAATATTCAATGTACTGCTTCAGCAGTGGGGCTTTACCAATGCTGCACTTCCATTTTTATCTAATGCAACCTGGGCAAGATTTTCGGTTATAGTAGTTAATTTTTGGATTGGTGTCCCAGTTACAATGCTCATGGTAAGCGGTATCCTGATGAATATTCCAGGGGAGCTTTATGAGGCAGCTAGAATCGATGGCGCTGGACCAATCACAATGTTTAGAAAGATTACTTTTCCATATATGTGGTTCGTAACAACACCATATCTGATTTCAAACTTAATTAGCAATTTTAATAATTTCAATACGATTTTCTTCCTTACAGGAGGAGAGCCACACACCTTGGATTACTACAAGGGTGCTGGTAAGACTGATCTCCTTGTAACTTGGCTTTACAAGCTTACAAAAGACAGTAATGACTTCAATTTAGCTGCGACCATTGGAATTATTATATTTGTAATTTCTGCGATTTTTACTTTGGTATCCTTCTCAAGGTCTAATTCGCTTAAGAATGAGGAGGGATTCAGCTGATGAAAAAGGCGGTTATAGGACTTAATATAAAGTATTTAAGCAAGGCAATTGTTTTTGGTTTATTACAGTTCATTGCATTATTCCTTCCATATGCTAAAACAACTGAGGGCTATAAAAATATGCCCGCAGTTGCAAGGCTACTTATGGTATCAAATGGAGGAAGTGCTCTGAATTATGTTTTGATTGCTAATATCGTATTTACGTTACTTGGTTTTGTTTTATTAGCATTAAGTATTACAAACCTTTCAAAAAAAATAGCAAGAGTATGGCAGTGCACACAGGCTATTAACACAGCTACTCAGTTATTCTTGCTTTTTGCATCAAAAACTATTTTGGAAAAGGGAAAGCTGGCAACAGCCTTTCTTAATAAGGATTTAGGCTTTGGATATTATTCAGGCTTGCTCCTTGCTTTCCTGACGTTGGTTTTTGTTATGAAGCTAAATGAAACAAATACCGGCTATATTGCACTTACCATTATGGGAATTATCTGGATGTTTCCTATTGTTTGGATTGTACTTACATCACTTAGAGCTGAGCAGGGATACTATGTAGGATACTTCTTCCCAAAGAATTTGACACTTTCTAATTTTACAAAATTGTTTGCAAAGGATAGTGTTATTCCTTTTGGCAAGTGGTGGGTAAATACCTTTATCGTAGCAATATTTGGTTGTGTGCTTAACACATTGATTATTCTTGCTACATCCTTCACTTTAAGCCGTACAAGGTTTAGAGGTCGCAAGGCATTTATGAACGTGCTGATGATTATTGGTTTGTTCCCAGGCTTTATGTCTTTGATTGCGGTATACAACATTCTTAAAGGCCTTGGTTTAAATCAGTCATTAGTAGCCCTTATTATTGTAAGTGCGGCTGGTGCTGCTATGGGATATCACGTAAGTAAGGGCTTCTTTGATACAATCCCTCGCGCGGTGGATGAAGCTGCAATCATTGATGGAGCATCTCGCTTCCAAATCTTTACACACATAACATTGCCTTTATCAAAATCAATTATCGTATATACAGCACTTGTGAATTTCCTTGCTGCTTGGTCAGATTATATCTTCCCAAGTATGCTCTTTGGAGATAAGCAAAGCTCGTATACAGTTGCAGTTGGTTTGTATTGGTTGACAGATTTTAGAAGAATTGATAGATATTACACCCAGTTTGCTGCTGGAGCAGTAATAGTAGCAATTCCAATTGTAATTTTATTTATCTGGCTTCAGAAATTTTATGTAGAAGGTTTATCGGGTTCAGTAAAGGGATAATGAGCTAATAATGTGGAGTTGCGCAAGGTTGCGCAAAGAGAAGACAATATAATCCTATTGACTCCTAAAAAGCAAAGACTTATATTTATAGTTATAGGGGAAGAAATGCTCTAAAAATCATATGCGCAACTAATTGCGCAAAGAGAGAACTCGTTACTCCATAGGCCGGAGAGCACATTATGATTTTTTAGGGAGGTTACACAGAAATGAAAAAAATGGCACTATTGTCGAAGCGGATTCTTTCCATGGGATTGAGTCTTGCTTTGCTTGCTGGTATGCCAGTAAGCAACTTGTCAGCTTTTTCAACCAGGGGGCTAGACAAAGTTCAGGCAGCATCTGCTGTCACTAGGTCGTCTATTCACGACGGCACTATTTTACACGCTTTTTGTTGGAACTTTAACACTATCAAAGAGAAAATGCCTGAGATTGCAGCTGCTGGATACACAGCAGTTCAAACATCTCCAATTAATGAGTGTTTGGCAATTCATCCAGGTATGGCTCTTTATGGTTCTACAGAGGATGAGGGTAGATGGTACTACCATTATCAGCCAACAGATTGGAAAATAGGTAATTATCAGCTTGGCTCACGAGATGAGTTTAAAGCTATGTGCTCTGAAGCAGACAAGTATGGTATTGGTGTCATTGTGGATATTGCACCAAATCATACAACACCACTTTATGATCAGGTGTCTGATGACCTTAAGGCTGCAGCAGGTGGAGAGGATGCCCTTTATCACATTGGTGCTAAGGTAGAAAACGGCGACAACGGTGGTATGAAATATGACAATCGTATTTCCGTTACTTACGATGCCATGGGCGGTCTTCCTGATGTAGATACAGAAAATCCAGGATTCCAGAATTATTTCTATGAATTTCTTGAGGATTGTATCGATTGTGGTGCTGATGGTTTCAGAATTGATACAGCAAAGCATATTGCTCTTCCAGATGATGGTGTCGCAGAGGAGTATGCAGGGGATGAGGATAGAAATGATTTCTATCCAAACATGAAGTCAGCTATTGATGCGTATGGTTCAAAGAACTATGCTGATTTGTTTGTATATGGTGAAGTTCTCGATGGTGATGCTTCACGTGTGGCAGCATATCAGGATATGCTTGGTGGAACCTGTGCAAGTAACTATGGTGGAACAATCAGAAATGCAGCAAGCTCAGGCAATGTTTCTGCTAAGAGAATTGCAAGCTACAAGATTTCTGATGATACCTCTACAGGTAATACATATGTAGCTGATTCAAACAAGTTGGTTACATGGGTAGAGTCTCATGATAACTATATAAATGATGGTAGCTACAACGAAGTAGATGATAGAGATGTTATCCTTGGTTGGGCAATCATTACAGCTAGAGCTGATGGAACACCTCTTTTCTTCAGCCGTCCAGATGGAAGCACTCAGGATAATCCTTGGGGCAACAATCTTATGGGCGTAGCAGGAAGTGATTTATACAAGGCACCAGAAGTAGTAGCTGTTAACAAATTTAGAACAGCTATGGAGGGCGAAAGTGAAAACCTTCGCAATCCAAATAATAACTCTTCAATCCTTATGATTGAAAGAGGTAACAAGGGAGTTGTAATAGTTAATGCTAGTGAAAATGATTATACACTTGATTCAGAGACATCACTTTTGGATGGTACTTACATGGACTCGGTTGAAGGCAGGGAAGGCATCTTCTCGGTAGCAGACGGTCAAATTACAGGTACTGTTCCAGCTAAGTCAGTAGTTGTTTTGGACAAGCCAGCAGATGGAGAGTATTCCACGCTCTTTTTCCACAATACAGATAATTGGTCTGTTGTTACTGCTGATGTTGATGGCACTGTTTATAATTGCGATAATCAGGGCTATAGCTGGTGGAAAGTCACTGTTCCATCAGAAGAATTCAAGGTAACTTTTAAGGGTGATGATGGTCAGGTTAGTTCAGAGTTTGCTATTTCAAAGAAATCTGGAAAATACATGACCGCAGTTAGCGATAAGTTGTATTTTTCAAAGGCAGAAGCTGAGGATAGCCTTGGTATTGTCACAAAATCAGTTTATTTCTTAAATACAGAAGAATGGACCACAGTTAATGCTTATGCATGGACAGATGAGCCAAACTTCAAGGAGCTTTTCGGAGGTTGGCCAGGAAAGGCATGTGCTACTGAAGAAGGCTACTGGGTACGAGCAGATGTAAAGCTTCAGGGGGCTGATTCCTTCAACATTATCTTCAATGGCGAGGGTGGTCAGACAAAAAACATCACCATTACAGATGACTCAAAGCTTTATATTGTACCAGAGGATAAGGATAGCGACGGAAACTTCTTAGTTTCAGCATACGAGACAATGGCAGAGGCAGAAGCTTCCACAGGAATCGGAGCAGATTCAATTACTGTTCATTATTACAATGCAGCAGGCTGGGACAAAGTTGGCGTTTACACATGGGGTGATGTTGACTTAGGCGGATGGCCAGGACAGCCTTGCGAAGATGAAGGTGATGGCTGGTGGAAGAAGACAATCAATGCTTCTCCAAGCTCAAATCTTAATATTATCTTCAATAATCTTCCTGAAAATGATGATGAGAAGAGACAGACTGAGGATATGAAGGCTGATAGCCTTAAGAAGGTATACTTTGTTGGCGCAAAATATAAGTTCAGCAGCAAGGAAGCAGCAGAAGAATTCACAAAGGATCCTAGCTTCAAAGCAGAGAAGAACCTTCATCCAGAGCTTGATCCTCCAAAGGAGCCTACAACACGACCAGTTGAAGAAGAAACAGCTCTTGAAAGTGGAGAGGTTAAGATTTACTACAAGAATACAGCTGATTGGGACAATGTAAATATGTATGCATGGACCGATGGTAACAACACTGAGTATTTTGGTGGATGGCCAGGAAAAGCTATGCAGCATATTGGAAATAATTGGTATTCAGTAAGTGTAAAAGAAGAAGCATTAAGTCATGAGGGACTTCATCTTATTGCAAACGATGGAGATGGAAGTCAGATTGATAATGTTGAATTGATTTCAGATAGACCTGAGGATGTTGAGAATCCTTCAGAGCCAGAAAAGCCATCGACAGAGCCAGAAGTTAAGGTTAGACCAATTCAGGATGAGCCTGAGCTTCAGGAAGATGAGACAAGAATTTATGTAAGACTTGAGGATGATGCTTTCTTTGAGGGAGCTAACATCTATGCATGGACCGATGGTGAAAACCATGAATACTTTGGCGGTTGGCCAGGAAAGTCAATGACACACATTGGAAACTGCTGGTATTCAGTAATTGTTCCTAATGACATCCTGTTCTCTGAAGAAGAGGAAGAAGATGAGCTTGAGGAAGAGAAGAAGCTTGAAGATGAAGAAAAGCTTGAGGATGAAGAGCTTGAAGAAGAGTTTACTGAGGACGAGACAGATTTAGAAGATGCCGAGTCTGAGGATGAGCAGAAGGATGCTGATGAAGCAGATGCTCAGTCAGAGGAAGCTAAAGAAGATGTAGCTGAGACAGAAGAGGCTTCAGAGGAAGCTGCAACAGAGGAAACAGTTTCAGAGGATACAACATCAGAGGATACACAGGCTACAGAGTCTGAGCCTCAGTCGGTGGTTGAAACAATTAAGAATGCCTTTGCAAACTTCTTTAAGAGCTTTGTTTCAGCATTCAAGCCACTTGAGGTAAGGGCAGCTGAAAATCAGTTGTTCAAGGATGGCGTTCATATTATTGTGAATAATAATAATGGTTATCAGCAGGATGATGTTAATTCTTGGTTTACAACAGTAAGACCAAGTGAGGAGGAGCTTAAGCAGGAGGAGCCATCTGTAGAGCCATCTGAGCCAAGCGAGCCAGATGAACCAAGTACACCAGATGAGCCAACTAATCCAGAACCAACTACACCAGATCCTTCTACACCAGTTGATCCAGAACCAAGTACACCGGATGAGCCAAGCAACCCAGAGCCAACCACACCAGTTGACCCAGAGCCAGGCAACCCATCTGAGCCAGGTACTCCAGAACCAACTACACCAGTTGATCCAGAGCCTACTACTCCGGATGAGCCAAGCACACCGGTAGATCCAGAGCCTACTACACCAGATGAACCTCAGGTTGAGCCAGAAAAGCCATCAGAGGATAAGCCATCTGAAGAGAAGCCTCAGAATGATTATGAAAAGCAGCGTGAGGAGTTTAGAAAAGTCGTAAGACACGTTGTTAGAAAAGTTGTTACCATGATTGTAAAACAGATAAGCAGATTATTTGGATTTGGATGGTAATTAATAAAGCTATAAAAAATCTGGGCTATGATGCATAGCCCAGATAATTTTTTAATGAATCTAAATTTGAAATAGCGGCTGCACGGCCAAGTTCATAGACCCTCTGAAGTTCAGTTGGGTCTTTTTCTGTGGCACCGATTTTAAGTGGTGCATTTGGTCGAATTACAAACACGTTGCCATCTTCTTCTTTAGAACGAATATAAGCTTTTTCTTCGTTGTACATTTTATAGCGATTAGCCATAGTTTTGATCATGTTTGGGAATTTTCCAAGCTTAAGCTTTATTAGCCACATATGCTTTTGAGGTTTCTTAACATAATCAGCAGGCTGTGTTTCAATAACAAGAATCTTGTCGCAGCCCTGACTTTCCATAAATTTGAGAGGGATGGAATCTGACATTCCTCCATCTAAATATGGTCTGTTTCCAATCACTACAGGTCGTGAAACAACAGGCATAGAGGCAGAGGCACGAATCCATTTAAGGTCTGAGCCCTCTGGTGTGTGATCCTCATTGTTGCACTTGTGATATACAGCAGTTCCTGACTTTAAATCTGTAGCCACACAGAAAAAGTCCATTGGATTGTTGTAGAAGGTTTCTGTATCCCAAACATCCAATTCGTATGGCAGAGTGCCATAGCAGAAAGGTACATTGTAGATATCACCTGTTTCAATTAAAGATTTGATACTACAATAGCGCTTATCATTACAGTAGACCTTGTTGTAGCGAAGGGGTCTTCCGATTTGCTTCGATTTGAAGTTAAGTCCAAAGGTGGCACCCGCAGAAACTCCTACGGCGCTGTCGAACTCAATGCTATTTTCCATTAATACATCTATCACGCCGCAGGTGAACATGCCACGCATTGCTCCACCTTCCATAACTAGTCCTTTTTTCATTAGCATTTTCTCCTTTTCCTAAAGCAATTAATGGGATTATACCATTAATCGACAAATATTTCAAAAATGTTACAAAAACTTCTATTCACAGTTATAAATATTTAAGAATTATTCTTGTGATGCTTTTATAAAAATAATGATTTTATCTGGAAAAAACATAGAACCGAAACACTTCTATGATAATTTGTAATTACGCCTATATAATGGTAATATTCACAGGGATAATAAAGCTAGGATAGGTGATTATGGAAAAGAAATTCGATGCGGTTCTGTTTGATATGGACGGAACACTTACAGATACAGAAAAATATTATCAGGAGGCGTGGCCAAAATCCTTAGCTCATTTTGGATATGAAATGAGTGCTGAAAAACCGCTGATTTTGCGTTCCTTGGGAAGGCCATATGCTGTGGAGCAGTTCAAGGAATGGTACGGTCCTGATTTTGATTATTGGGCAGTTAGAAATTATCGTAAGCAGATGGTGGAGGAAATCTTCAAGGATGGGATTCCACTTAAGCCTGGGGCAAAGGAGATTTTGCAGTGGCTTAGAGATAACGGAGTATTTGTTGCATTGGTTACTGCCAATGACAAGGATAGAGCAGAGCGCTATACAAAACGTATTGGCTTGTTTGAATACTTTGATGCAATCGTATGTGCAGATATGGTGGAATTCGGAAAGCCAGCACCAGATATTTATGCCTATGCTTGCAAGGAGCTTAAGGTGGCACCAGAAAACACTCTTGCAGTGGAGGATTCACCTAATGGTTGCACCAGTGCCTATAGAGCTGGCTGCAATGTAGTAATGGTGCCTGATTTGACAGAGCCAGATGAGGAGCTTAAGAAAATGCTCTATGCTCGTGTAGATAAATTATTGGATATAAAAAAATTATTTTAAGAAACGTCCCTATATGGGAAAAGGAGATATATATGGCAGAGGCAATTGTAACCCTTAAAAAAGGAGAAGGTCGCACAATAAAAGCTGGTGGGGCTTGGATTTTTGATAACGAAATTGATAATGTGCTAGGTTCCTTTGAAAATGGAGACATTGTAATAGTTCATGATTTTGATGGATATATGATGGGGCGAGGTTTTATTAATACAAACTCTAAAATCAGAGTGCGCATGATGACTCGCAAGAAGGACCAGCTTATTGACGATGATTTCCTTTATATGAGAGTTAAAAATGCCTGGGAGTATCGTAAATGCGTATTGCTTCCTGTAGATATGAATTGTTGTAGAGTGATTTTTGGCGAGGCAGATTTTCTTCCAGGACTTGTTATTGATAAATATGATGATGTGCTGGTGGTGGAATCTCTTGCACTTGGTATTGATAAGCTGAAGCTTAAGATTGTAGATATGCTTAAGGAAATTATGGCAGCAGACGGCTATAAGGTTCGTGGTGTTTATGAGCGAAGTGATGCCAAGGTTCGCACCAAAGAGGGCTTGGCTCCATATAAAGGCTTTATTGGTGAAGAATTTGATACCAATGTTGAAATAATTGAAAATGGTGTTCACTATATGGTGGATGTTGTTAACGGTCAGAAGACTGGTTTCTTCCTTGATCAGAAATACAATCGTCTCAGCATTCAGCGTCTGTGTAAGGACAAGCGTGTCCTTGATTGCTTCACACATATGGGAACCTTTGCTCTTAATGCAGGTCTTGGAGGAGCAGCAGAGGTTACAGGTCTTGATATTTCAGATTTTGCTGTGGCACAGGCTACTGCAAATGCTAAGCTTAACGGTTTGGATTCAACCGTCAAATTCCGTCAGGCGAACGTTTTAGATGAGCTTCCAAAGCTGGCTGAAGCTGGAGAAAAGTATGATGTTGTAATCCTTGATCCACCTGCCTTTACAAAGTCTCGCGAGGCTACAAAGAATGCCATGAAGGGCTATCGTGAAATCAATATGAAAGGCATGAAGCTGGTAAAAGATGGTGGATATCTTGCCACCTGTTCATGCTCTCATTTCATGACTCAGGATTTATTTGTAAAGATTATTGGACAGGCTGCTCAGGCAGCTCATAAGCGTCTGCGCCAAGTGGAGTTTAGGACACAGGCTCCGGATCATCCAATTCTTTGGGCAGCAGATGAAAGCTATTATTTGAAATTTTTAACCTTCCAGGTATGCGATGAAAAATAAGATTTATTTAGCTCCTTTAGAGGGCGTAACAGACAGTATATATAGAAGAACCTTTGCTGAGTATTATGGAGGAGTGGATAAATATTTCACTCCCTTCCTGTCACCAAATTCAACCTACAAGTTTACAACTAGAGAGTTTAAGGAAATTGACCCTAAAAAGAATGATGTGACAAACACAGTGCCACAGCTACTAACCAATAATGCGGAGCATTTTCTTTGGGCTGCTGGCGAGATAGCCGCTCTTGGTTTCAAAGAGATTAACTTTAACCTTGGATGTCCCTCAGGAACTGTGGTGGCAAAGAAAAAGGGGTCAGGGTTATTGTATTACCCGGAGGATTTGGAACGAGTTTTAGATGGTATTTTTTCTGGTTTGGACTCGGTGTGTGCTGCAAAGGGAGCTAAGGCACCTGTCATCTCTATCAAAACAAGGCTTGGCAAGGCTGAGCCAGAAGAGTTCTATGAGATATTGGAGATATATAATAAATATCCTATTTCAGAACTGACAATACATCCTCGTATCCAGTCCGATTTTTATAGAGAACCTATTCGTCCGGATTTTTTTGAATATGCACTTACTCATAGTAAGGCTCCATTGGTGTTTAACGGTGAAATCAAAACGGTTGAATATATAGAGACTACTTTTGACAAATACCCAGGGATTAATGGGGTTATGTTAGGCCGAGGTCTTATAGCAAATCCTGAGCTTGCTTTAGCATATCAGGAGAGGGGCTTACAGGAGAAGAGCAATATAACTGATGGCGAAGGTAGCTGTATCGACATGATAAGATTTAAAGCTTTCCATGATGATTTGCTATCGCAGTATATAGAGATTCTTTCTGGTGAAAAACCTGTGCTTCATCGCTTGAAGGAGTTTTGGGGCTTTTGGGCAGAGCTTTTCCCTGAGGAAGAAAAGACTATCAAGAAAATCAGAAAAGCTAATAAAGTGGGAGAGTACAAATCAATATTTGAAGAACTTTTGTAAGTCAATCCTTTAAGGAGGTTGGCCATGACTAGAATGATGAAAAGAGCACTGATTAATTTTGTATTCAGGCTTGTTGTGTTCATTTTTATATTTGTTTTGTATCTTACAAACAAGGAAATGCTGTTTTCCTTCATGACTCACGAGTTCACCTTTGGAATTGTGGAGTATGGAATAAGTCCACTTCATGTGCTGTGGTTTGTGTTTATGGTGATGATGCTTCAGCATATATTTCCACATAAGGATTTATCCATGGCCTATAAAAAAGGCAAGCTAGAAGAGTACGAGCCAGTGGAAAACTATTCCCGCTTGGAGCTTCTTGAATTTGTTCAGGATATGAATGTAAAGGCTTGGCTAGTGATGCTTGCTTGGCTGACCTTTAATGCGGTATTTGCAGCCTTGTACCTTTTTAAATTTATTGACGTGGCAGATATGCTGATGCTTACAGTATTCTTTTATTTAAGTGATTATCTATGCATTATGTTTTTCTGTCCTTTCCAGACATTTATCTTAAAGAATAGATGCTGCATAAATTGTCGCATCTACGACTGGGGGCATTTTATGATGTTTACCCCAATGCTATTTGTAAAAAATTTCTTTTCTTGGAGCTTGTTCTTTACCTCTTTAATTGTTTTGATTCGTTGGGAGGTAAACTATGCCAAGCATCCAGAATTGTTCTGGCATGGAAGCAACAAGAGATTGCAGTGCACCCAGTGCAAGGAAAAGCTTTGTGTGATAAAAAATGGATTAAAAAAATAGGAGTAGCCTAGTTTAAGAAGCAATTATAATGGTAAAAAATAGAACAGGCCTAGTTAAGAAGCAGCTAGCCTGATTTAAAAAACTAGAATTAGAGACAGAATAAAGGTGGAGAATGATGAAATACAAGAACTATATTTTTGATTTATATGGTACATTAATTGATATTCATACAGATGAGGATCAGCCTGAATTATGGAAGTTTATGGCTGAGTATTTAGAGAAAAACTTTGGGACCAAATATGATTATAAAGTCTTAAAGAAGGAATATGGTAAGCTTTGCAAGCAGGAGACAGAAGCCCTTGCAGAAAGAAATGGCAGCAAGCATCCTGAAATTAAAATCCAGTGGGTTTGGCAAAAGCTGATTGATGCTCCTTGCTCGGATGAACAGATGAAGGACTTGTGCACAGCCTTCAGAGAAAAATCTAGGGATAAGCTAGTTCGTTATGAAGGTGTAAAGGAAACTCTTGCTTCAATTAAACAGGCTGGAGGGAAGGTGTATCTTCTTTCAAACGCTCAAAGGCTGTTTACAGAAAAGGAGCTTGAGGATACTGAACTTACCCAGTATTTTGATGATATTTTTATTTCTTCCGACATGGAAATAAAGAAGCCAGATGGAGCATTTTTGCAGCAGCTGATTGACAAGCATAGTCTTGTGAAATCAGAATCAGTAATGATTGGAAATGAAATCTTTGCTGATGTAGGTGTGGCTGCAGCAGTAGGCCTTGATGCTATTTATCTTAACACCTATAGCCGCAGTAAAAGAGAAATCAATCATAATCTTAAGCGCTGTGGGGCTGACATCAATAAAGTAAAGTTTGTTGATGATGGGGATATAAGGAAGATTGAATAGTGAAATAATATAGAGCCTAGGATTGTGGGTAGCGCAATAAAACCCAAGTCGGTAGCATCCAATGCTTTACCAACTTGGGCCAGGGGGAGCATATTAAATTTTCTATTTCAAATTAGCCTTGGAACAATTTATTAACCAAATTTTCCTGGCTTTCCATTTGATTCTTCATTGTCATATTCTGGGCTGCACCTACAACACCGCTATTTTTATAGTCTGTTACAGATTTATAAAAATCTGCATCTTCTTTCCTAGCCTGGGCAGCTGTAAGATTTTCAACGGTGTTGTTATTTGCATTGTAAGCTGATTCAAGACCGTTAGTTTCTGCACCAACCTGACTGCGCATCTTATTTAAATCAGAATATGCTTTATCGATTGTATCTGTTGAAATCTTGTCTGGGTTACCTGAAATATCAAAATTTTCCAGGTCAGCCATAGCGGCTTTTGCATCTATTTCTTTTATTGTGGAACTAGAAGCACCGGTGTAGATATTAATATCACCTGAAGATCCATCTAAAAGATTCTTTTCATTATACTTTGCCTGATTAATAGTATGATTTATGGTTTCAACAGACTGTCTATTTGCTTCTTGAAGGATATTTCTATCGCTTTCTGAATAAAGACCATTCATAGCACGAATAGTGTTCTGCTGAATGTCACCTAGAGAATCTCCAATATTAGCCATAGCTCCATCTGCAACATTCAAAGCTCCAATTCCATAAGAAATATTGTTGCTTCCAGTCTTTAAAGAAGAAGCCTCCTTCATAATCTGTTGTGATATTGCAAGCGCAGTTGCATCATCTGCGGCTGTATTAACCTTTTTTCCTGTTGCAAGCTCCTTGGCTGCTTTGTTATGCTTTGTCTCATTAGCCTTCATGCTATTGAGATGATTCTGATACTTTACAGTGTTTACATTAGATTGAATTTTCATTACCACCACTCCAATCTTCTAAAACGTTATTTAATAATCATAGTTCTGCATTTTATAATCAAATTATAACATCATATTCAAAAATTGTCATGTGAAGATTTTTTGAACCTCTAACCAAGTTGGTGGGAAATGTTGCTTATGTATAAAGACGAGAGAAGAAGCTAAAGCTTTTGTTGTATATGCATGCTAATTACATTAAAATATTGGATTGTCGGGAGGAATAATTATATGATCAGTTTTTTAAAGAAAAAAAATATTGAAATATCAGTAAAGAGATATTTAATAGACGCCCTTGGGGCCATGGCTCAGGGCTTGTTCTGTTCACTTCTAATTGGAACTATTATCAACACTATTGGAGCTCAATTTCACATTGCTTACCTAACCACATCTGTTGCTACAATCGCAGGTGTTGAATATACCGTGGGAGGGTTGGCTGTCGCAATGAGTGGTCCAGCTATGGCTGTTGCCATTGGTTCTGCCCTTCAGGCACCACCCCTTGTTTTATTCTCTCTAATTAGCGTTGGCTTTGCTGCAAATGCACTTGGTGGTGCAGGTGGCCCACTTGCAGTTTTATTTATTGCAATTATTTCCACAGAGGTTGGAAAAGCTATCTCTAAGGAAACAAAAATTGATATCCTTGTTACACCACTTGTTACTATTGGTGTGGGAATTGCCCTGGCACAGTGGTGGGCTCCAGCATTAGGACAAGCAGCAAGCAAGGTTGGCACACTAATTATGTGGGCTACAACAAAACAGCCATTTTTGATGGGAATCCTTGTTTCAGTAATTGTTGGTATAGCACTTACACTTCCTATTTCATCAGCAGCTATTTGTGCCGCACTTTCACTTACAGGACTAGCTGGCGGAGCGGCAGTTGCAGGCTGTTGTGCGCAGATGGTAGGTTTTGCATGCATGAGCTTTAAGGAGAATAAATGGGGAGGTCTTGTGTCTCAGGGAATTGGTACTTCTATGCTTCAGATGCCAAACATCATCAAGAATCCACGTATTTGGATTGCTCCTATTCTCTGTTCGGCTATTACAGGTCCAATTGCAACCTGCGTCTTTAAGATGGAAATGAACGGAGCCGCAGTTTCTTCAGGAATGGGTACCTGCGGATTAGTTGGTCAGATTGGTGTATATACCGGTTGGCTCAATGATATTGCCGCTGGCAAGAGAGGCGCCATCACACCATTTGATTGGGCTGGACTTATCTTAATTTGTTTTGTGCTTCCAGCAATCATTTGCCCATTTATTAATAATAGACTCAAGCAGATGGGCTGGGTTAAGAGCGGAGATTTAAAACTACAGTAAAATAAATGATAATTATCAGTAAGGATTCTAGCGGATGACTAGAATCCTCTTTTTATTGCTGTACATCCTTTTTAAATAAAAACTACTCACTTTTTTCATTAAATATCCATACATACCAACTATACTCTAAATGATACGGTAGGCTTTCTAAGAGAAGAGAGAGGAGTTCGTACATGAAGTCAGAAAAAGGTAGCTTTAATATTCACTCGATATATGTGAAGATTTTAGCGCTGGTTGTTATCGCCATTGTAGCATTCTTTATGCTTAATGTTGGATATATTATTCCAAGTGCTAAACGAACAATCCAAACGGTAAATGAGAATAACATGAAGGATCTTGCTTCTATGAGTGCGGAGCTTGTAGAGCTTGAAATCAAGGACAAGGGTGTTGAGAATGTAACCTTTGATGTGCTTAAGCCTATCCTTGAAGGGAGAGGACTTAATGGTATAAGCTCAAGCTACATCTATATAGTAAATGAAAAAGGTGAATTTATTTACCACAAGAAGGATGAGAAGGTAGGAACTATTGTTACCAATGCCTCTGTTAATCAGCTGTTAAAGGATATTCCTACAGGAAATTATGAGCACAGTGGAATCTACAGTTATGTGGATGAAAATGGTGTAAAGAAATATAGTGCCTTTAAGGTTCTCGACGAGTCAGGTTGGGTTTCAGTTTGTGTAGCTGATGATACAGATATTGTGGCTGAAATTAATGCCATTAGAAATTTAGGACTTGTATTCTCTTTAATCGTTGCTGCAGTTGTATTGTTTATTGGTATTATTGCAGCTAGAGGAATTACTAGACCGATTGCTATCATCACACAGGTTGTAGATAAAGTAGGACAGTTAGATTTCACCTCTACAGAGGTTACAAAGATTGAAGGCAACAAGGATGAGACCGGTGTAATGGCCCGTGCAGTTTCAAATATGCAGGAAAGCCTGAAAGATATAGTAAACAAGATTGCAGGTATTTCTGTTGATTTGGAGGGCCATGCTCTTAGACTTAAGGATACTACCTTGGAGATTGATTCTGCCAATGCTGATAACTCTGCAACTTCAGAGGAACTTGCAGCTAGCATGGAGGAAACTAGTGCTACCACTGATTTAATAAGTGAGAAGACTAATAGCATTAAGGCCAATGCAGATATGATTGCAGATGAGGCTACCAGTGGTGCTGAAAATGCTAAGGAAATCAAGAAGAAAGCAAATAATGTTTATAATGACACAATAGCTGCCAAGGAAAAAACAGAAAGAATATACAAAGAAATCAACGCACAGGGACAGGAAGCTCTGGAAAAATCAAAGTCAGTTGAAAAGATTAATTCGTTGGCATCTTCAATTCAGGATATTGCAAGCCAGACAAACCTGCTTGCTCTTAATGCTTCCATTGAAGCAGCCAGAGCTGGTGAGGCAGGACGAGGCTTCGCCGTTGTTGCTACAGAAATTGGTGGATTGGCAACTCAGTCTAGCGATACAGTAGCAGGTATTATGGAAATCGTTGCAGAAGTTCAGGAATCTGTTTCTTCTATGAATGAATGTCTTACAAGAACATTACAGTACATAGAAAATGATATTGCCAATGATTATGAGAACTTCTTAAAGATGGCTGATGACTACAAGCTTGATTCAGAAAGCTTTTCAGATACCATGGACCATATTTCAGAAAGAATCACAGAGTTGCAGGGATCTACAACAGCTATTTCTGATTCTGTTGAACAGATTTCAAAGACCGTTGCTGAAGCAGCTGATGCTGTTACAACGGTAGCTGAGAAGGCTACAGATGTGGCAACACTTTCTGATGGTGTTGTTAAGGTGGTTGGAGAAACAGAAGCAAACTCTGACGAATTAAAGAACATTAAGGATTCCTTTAAGATATAAGAGTGTAATTATTTAAAGATACCTAGTTTGATATATTGATAATTAAGCCCCGCAGCTTGCGCTGCGGGGTTTATTCAACAAAAGGAAACTGAAAATAAAAAATTAGTTTTCTAACAAAGTGTTATATGATATAATGTTTTTCGGTAATATTATATAGGGAGGAAGTTATTGTGAAAAAGTATTACAAAGTGGCATCTCTTGCCCTTGCCGGTGCTATTACAGCAGGCTCACTAGTGCCAGTCTCTTCTTATGCAGAAGAGCTCAATTCAGACGAGACAGTAAATGTAGAACCTAGCAATGAAACAATAGATTCCCAGGTAGCTGAGCAGACTCCTGCAGCTGAGGCGTTAAGCAACGAAGCAGCAGAAGTTGAGACAGCAGAGACAGAGCCAACAGAGACAAACGATGATGCTTCAGATGAGGAAGTTACTGAGGAAGTGACTGATGAAATGGCTGAGGAAGCATCAGAGGATGTTGAAGCTGAGAATCCTGAGGAAACAGAAGAGCTTCTTACTGAGGAAGAACTTTTAAAGAAGGAACAGGAAGAAAAAGAAAGACTTGAGAAGGAGCGCGCAGAGCGTGAGCTTCTTGAGCCAAAGGACAATGAAGACTTTAATGAAGATGGTATTTCTGATTTAATGACAAAGCGTCTTTGTGATGGCGAAGTCCTTACAAAGGATGGAGCTAAGGCTTTCGGTTCTCTTTCTTATGAAGAGGTACAGGCAACTGACGATTTAGATGGTGACGGTCTTTTAAATGGTCAGGAAGTTAGCATTATTTCAGAGGATGGCATCGAATATGTTGTTCTCAATTCTGATCCATGTAAGCTTGATACAGATGGTGACGGAATTAACGATGCTGATGACACAGCTCCTTGGGAGCGCGGTATGGCAGGTGGTGTATTAGGTTCAGTTAGACTTGTTGCACGTCATGACGAGTCTACAGGAAATCCTACACATGGTCATGTTTATATTGTTTACACTAGCTATGTAGACAATCTTGAGATTTCAATTGACAATCTCTATGGCTACTATGTAACAAATCCAGAATACAAAGCAAAGCTTGATGAAGCTTGTGACAATCCAGATGGTTCAGTAGTTTCTTGGAGAAGCACAGTTGATGAAATCACAGATGCTAACGAGGCTGAGAGGGCTGAGGCAGCAAAAGATATGTATCAGGAACAGAACCACACAATTGGTGAGGCAGGAACTGTTACATTAAACCGTGGTGATTATGTTTCTATTGGAAACTACGGAATGCTTGATACAAACGAGGCCATTCAGAACGTATATCTTCCAGAAGCAACCAGAATTTTCGCTCACAACGATGCAGATATTGCAAAGCTTTGGAGCGCTGCTACAGGCGAGAACGTAGACGAGGAATATGTTCGCGAGCATCAGCAGGAAATCATGGAGAGTCTTCAGAAGGATTTCGCAATCTTCGTTGATTATGCTACAAATGTTAGAACTGAAGGTGGCGTATGGATTAACCGTGAGCTTTTCAATCAGAAGTATGCTTATGATCAGGGTCCTAACCAGGTAATTGAGAGAGAGGCAACACAGCAGGAGCTTAACGTTATGCTTGATGCATTCGCTAAGAACAGCTATTTCAATATCATTACTCACAACTGTTCAACAGTTGGTTGTGAGGCTTGGAACTCAACCTATGGCTATGAGACAGATTCCAATGGTCAGGTTATCACAGACGAAAATGGAGTACCTAAAAAGAGCAATTACTATGTTGAGGTTGGCATGGACACAGGTGTTGTTAAGGTTGATTGTCCTATGATTGTTAAGCAGTCAATCAAGTCTATGGCAGATCTTCCAGGATATCTTGGAGAGATGACATACGTTACAGGTAAAAAGCTTGTTAACACTATCAACACAGCAGTAAAGCACTTTGATATTACAAAGCTCTTTACTAAGAAGAATTCTTCAGCAAACAATAGCGGAAGCAATCAGTCATCATCTTCTTATTCAAGCGCAAGTGATGACAGCTCAAACAATGAGTCATATAGGGACAACAAGTCGTATCCAGTAGGGGATGTAGAGACTTTCTCTAGCATCACTGGTAAGGAACAGGTTCTTGAGGAAGATACAGTTGCACCACAGAGTGGTAGAACAACAAAGTCTTCTACTAAGAGAGCTACAACAGTTGATTCTGTATATGATTTAGAACCTGAGGTTACTGAAGAAGAGGAAATCAAGCAGGAAACAAATATTGAAGCAAAAGAAGAAGTAAAAATCCAGGATGAGGAGAATCCACTT
Organism: Pseudobutyrivibrio sp. YE44; assembly: GCF_900104335.1. Lineage (GTDB taxonomy): Bacteria > Bacillota > Clostridia > Lachnospirales > Lachnospiraceae > Pseudobutyrivibrio. The sequence goes on along the minus strand of NZ_FMXT01000002.1, from coordinate 69,902 downwards.
GCTGGTAAGCACACAAGCAGAGGTCCATGGATTTGGGGTGTTGTTGCAGCATTCATTGCAGCAGTATCCGCAGCTATTTGTATTGTTATCAAGAAAAAGAACAGCTAAGTTATAAAGCTTAAGCGTTGGGATTTAATTGTCCCAGCGCTTTTTTATTATTTCTAATAAATACTGTTGACAAACAAAATTTAATTGTGTACAATCAAATTAATCAAAAGGTTGTGTGCAATTTAATTGTCGGAGGTGTTATAATTATGGAAAGATACGACATTGCTATAATAGGAACAGGACCTGCAGGTTTAGAAGCTGCACTTACAGCAAAGGTTAGAAATAAATCAGTGTTATTAATTGGAAGCAAGGATTCATCAGATAAAGTTTCAAAGGCCCATACAATTCAGAACTATCTTGGATTACCTGATGTTAAAGGCGATGAAATGGCTAAAGCATTTTTGAAGCATGTGACTGATATGGGCGTTGAAATTACAGAAGATAAAATCAATGCTGTATATTCTATGGGACAGTATTTTGCTCTTCAGGGCCACAATAGTGATTATGAGGCCAGCTCAGTTATTGTTGCAGCAGGTATGTCTGCCATGAAGCCATTCCCAGGTGAAATGGAAAACTTAGGAAGAGGCGTTAGCTATTGTGCAACTTGTGATGCGGCGTTGTATAATGGAAGAACAGCAATCATCCTTGCATATAGTCCAGAGGATGAGCCAGAGGCAGAATTCTTAGCAGAGAGAGCAGCGAAGGTTTATTATCTTCCACAGTATGAATACGCAGGAACTCTTGGCGGAAATATTGAAGTTATCAAAGAGGTTAAACCAAAGTCAATTGATCGCCAGGAGGATAAATCAATACTTGTTACAGAAGGGGATACACTTAGCGCAGATGGAATCTTTATCTTAAGACAGCAGATTGCTCCATCTCAGCTTGTACCTGGTCTTACAATGGATGGAAACCATGTTCAGGTGGATAGAAGCATGGCTACAAATATTAAAGGATTGTTTGCATGTGGCGATATTACAGGTACACCATATCAGTACATTAAGGCAGCTGGCGAAGGAAACGTTGCGGCACTTTCAGCTGTTTCATATTTACAGTCAAATAAATAAGACAAATAAAACAATAGAGGTTAGGAAAGGAGTTTTATTATGGTAAAGAAAATTACAACAGAGGAATTTAATTCAATGGACAAGGCAGGAATCTCAGTATTGGATTTCAATGCTACATGGTGTGGCCCATGTAAGATGCTTGCTCCAGTTTTAGAGGAAGTTTCAGAGGAAATGGCTTCTGAGGCTAAATTTTATAGCATTGATACTGATGAAAACCCTGATTTAGCTAGAGAATATGGTATAATGAATATACCAGCTTTAGTTGTTTTAAAGGATGGTCAGAAAGTTGATATGAATGTTGGATTTGCTCCAAAGGATGTATTAAAAGAATTCGTATCAAAAAATATTTAATTTGAGGTGAGTAAGATGTCTACCAAATACGATTGCTTAAGAATATCTAATCAGCTATGTTTTCCGCTATATGCCTGTTCAAAGGAAATAGTTAGAAGATATAAGCCTTATTTGGATCCTTTGGATCTTACTTATACCCAGTATATTACCCTGCTGGTTTTGTGGGAAGAAGGAGAGATTACTGTAAAGGCTTTGGGGGATAAGCTGTTTCTTGATTCAGGAACACTTACACCTGTTTTAAAGAAGCTTGAACAGAAGGGATATGTTACAAGAAGTCGTTCAAAGGATGACGAGAGAAACCTTATTATAACTGTTACTCCTGAAGGAGAGAAATTAAAAGAGCAGGCATGTTCAATACCTGCTCAAATGGGCAAATGTGTTAATCTCGCACCAGAGGAAGTACAACAGCTTTATGACCTTTTGTACAAGCTCTTAAGTGGTGCCCGAGAAGAGTAATTATTCAAAGAGATTGAAAATACTTACATTTTCACGAGCTTGTGAAATGACATCGTCTATAAATGAGGCGGTGTCATTTTTTATTGTCTTCCAATCTATGACTGTAACATCTGATAAATCGACGCCTGCGTTTTTGAAAACGTCGCCCATATTTTCTTTAGTTGTAACCTTGCCCTTCATGTAACCCTCGGCCAAGACTTTTTCATTTTCTTTTACTTCAAAGTTTGAAACTTCTACTTTCATTCCTTCATCCACGTAATTTAGAAGAGTGGTGCAATCAATGGTGTAGGCTTTTCCATTGTTGCTGGTGTAAGTGATGTTGTCACTGAAGGAATTAGTGTAGTCTGTTTCACCATTTCGTTTGATGGTGGCAGTGACCTGCTCTCCATCAGGAAGTGGGGCGTACATTTCAATGGTGCTAAGGTTGTTTCCAAACACAGAAATGTAGGCTCCTGGTGTTTTGTGAGATAAATCAAAGGTGATTTTTCTGGTGTGGTTGTGACTATCAAGGTAGATAGAGCACTTAATATCATGGTCTGGAGCGTCCATTCCAAGCAATTCCCAAATGAAATCACCCTGCCCCTGAGGAATGGTGATATTGAACTCTGAACTTTCTGTTCCATCCTCGTCAATATATTTTGCATCGGACTTTTCAATCTTTATACTTCTGACGAAATGGAAGATATTACCCTTATTTTTATGGAACCAATCTCTATTAAGATCGTTGTTTAGGTTTGGTGCTGTAAGAAATAAGTCATTTCCTGTGTTGAAACCATAAGAAATATCCCCAAGCATTGGCATAACAAGATAAACGGTTTGGTCCTGGGCATATACTTCCATTTTACCTACATTCATAACCAAAACATCCAAGTCTGATTTGCAAGAAAACTTCTTTTGAACTGCAGAACGTTCTCCTTTTATTGTTCCACTGATAGAATATGGGAAGCCTTCTAACTTTTTGATGTAGGCTGTGCCAGAATAGCTTATGTCAGAGTTTGTGTAATTTCTAAATAAATCCTTCAAATCGATGTTGTAGGCAAGGTAATCCTGGCTGTTCAAAGTGGACTCTGAAAAGTCGATGACAGAAGCCAAAATTCTTACGGTAGGATTGTAAGTGAGCTCTGCTTTTACAAATATGGCCAGAGCTAGAACCACAACTATTATTATCCCTAATTTTTTCTTATTCATACAAAATATTATATTAATTCTGTTGGTGTGTCTGCAATAGACAATGCAATTGAAGTGTCCATCTCAACTAAGTGCTCAGCAGCCTGGGCCTGATCGCAGGCAATGGCTTCTTCCGCATATTTTACACAGGCCTGATGATATTTTTCAGTATTGCCACTGATTTTATACACCTTCATATAAAGCTTTGCTGTTTCCAGTTTAAGAGCTGGATTATTGGAAATAGTGGCACTTGACTCTAGGTTTTGTGCAACTGCTTCAGCACGGTCATATTCCTTCATACTACAGAAGGTTTCTATAAGAAGAGTCAAATCCTCCAAATAATCCTGAAGTGTTATTTCCGGACTTTTCATGAAGCCGCCAAACTCTTCTAAATGCTGATGTACATATTCTATATCCCCCTGTTGATAATGGAGGTTTGCGCTTAAAACCGATAAGGATAAATCGTGATAGTGAATGTCATTTTTAAAAGCTATTTCTGTTGCCCTCTTAATGTAGGTTTCAGCTTCTGCTAAACGGTGAATATGGAGGTATGAGTAGGCTAGATTAAGACATACCACAAGATATCCATTAGGAGTATTCTCGAATTCCGTACCATAATCCTCCAAATCCTGCATAGCCATTTTTCCATAATTAACTGCACTGTCATAGTCACCAAGCAGCATATAGCGGTTACATATTACAGTGTAGAAATAGTGCTTGGCTCCTTTGATTTGATTCTTATCTAGATAGTCAAAGGCGTTAAGACATTTATATAGCATCTTACTGTCGTAGCCCATTATTCCGTAGGCAATAGCTAAGCCTCGAAGAGTCATGATATAGTTGGTGGAATCACCCAGCTCTTCGTAGATGGATTTGGCCATATTCAGGTTGTCTATTCCCAGTTCTAGACTGTTAATGCGAATTAGACTAGTTCCTTTATCGTAGTATTCCTTTGCTATTTGTTCTGTACTTGCCATAAAATGCCTCCCATTGAAGCCCGACAATAGTTCTAAACAGGCTTATTATATTAAAATTTTGTGACGATTTTCGTAACTTGTTGTTTATTGTACCCTAAAAATTTATACTATATCTTGAAAATATGTATATTACGGGAGTCTGGCATGAAAAAGACAAGTAGTTTTTTATATGGACTAATATTTATAGTTGCTATATTGCTGTTTTTATTTATTATTAGCTTGGTTTTTATTGGGGAGTATAGCTTACCTGATGAAAGAACCTACACGGACATGCAGTTGGATCATTTCAACGAGGGGTGGGAAAGAATTCATGTTGATGGAAGCCTGGAGCCTATTGCAGTTCCAGGACAATATAATCCAGAGGTTTCTCATGAATTTGTCATTAAAAATACTCTCAAGACCTGGTCAGATAGAGATTGTTATTTAAGCTTTAACTCAAATAAGCAAGATGTAAAGGTTTATGTGGGAGAGGAGCTTCGCTACGAATTTACTACCAAGAAAACTCGTTTGTTTGGAGAAAACAGTCCAGGAACAGTTCTATTTGTTCCTCTTCATCCATCTGATGATGGCAAGGACGTAATGATTGTTTTCAAGGGTGACAATAATTATTCCGGCGTTATTGATGAAATCAATATAGGTTCTCAGGTTGGAATAATTATGAATGTATATAATAGGGAAAGATATACCTTATTACTTACATTGTTCTTAGTTACTCTTGGAATTATCGCTTTCATAATCGGTGTAAATGTAAAGATAGCCTACAATAAGACCATTTCATTGTTCTATGTCGGCTGGACAATGATTTGTGCAGGAACTTGGTCGTTGGCTGAAAGTAGCTGTAGACAATTCTTTGTTCCAAATTTCTCGCTATTGTCTTATATGACCTATGTGAGTCTGGGACTACTACCAATTGCTATGGCAATGTATTTTGACAAGCTTCAGGAAGGACGATATCGAGTGCTGTACATGGTAGTGGTTGTTCTGGAGGAATTCTCAGTTATGGTTGCAATTCTTCTCCAGTTCTACAATGACACAGACCTTAGCAACCTGCTACCAATTGCATTTTTAGCAATCATACTCACAATGCTGGTATATCTTCTCACTGTTATCCCTGATTTTATACAGGGTAAGGTTAGATCTTACTGGATGGAATTTGTGGGACTTATCGGCGCAATCATAATGGGTGTTATTCAGATTTACGATTACAAGAAATATCGTCCTACAACTATGAACGCTCTATATTTGATTATTGGCTTACTGTTCTTGCTTACAATGTCGTACATCAGAGCTTTGGGAGATATACGTGATACCGAGCGTGAGATGTTTGCAGCAGTTCAAGCCCATGAATCCAGCACAGCTTTCATGACAAGAATGTCTCATGAAATGAGAACACCTATCAATGCAATCCTTGGCATGAACAAGATGATTCTTCGAGAGAGTAGAGAGGACAATATTCTTGAGTACGCCAGAGATGTAAACAGTGCAGGTAATTATCTCCTTGGAATTGTCAATGAGGTGCTAGATCTTGCAAAGGTTACAGCCGGCAAGATAGATATTGTTCCAGAGGATTATGATTTGATGGATATGGTTAGAGAATGTTATTCTTTGGTCAGACCTAGAGCAAAAGCAAGCAGACTTTCCTTTGAGGTTGATATGAGCGATGTGCTTCCGTCAAAACTTAGAGGAGATAAGGAGCGAATAATTCAGGTTATAACAAACCTACTTACCAATGCTGTAAAGTATACTCCTGAAGGTCGTGTGACATTGTCAATTCAAGGCAAGATTGAATCTGGTAAGCTGATGCTTATTGCCACTGTCACAGACACAGGAATAGGTGTTGCAAAGGAAAATATTCCATACTTGTTTGATTCCTTTAGACGAGTTGGTGAGTTTAAAAATAAGAGAATTGAGGGAACCGGACTTGGACTTACTATCACAAAGCAACTAGTGGAGCTTATGGGTGGTACCGTACATGTAGAGTCTGAGCTTGGAAAGGGAAGCTCCTTCACAGTGATAATCCCTCAGGAAATTAGATCTGTGGAGCCTTGTGGAACCTTCTCAATGGGACCTAATGGTGACCGACGTGTGGCTGACCGTCATGAGAATTTTGATATACTTGGCAAGATTCTTGTGGTGGACGATGTGGCCATTAACCTTAGAGTTTTCTCAGCATTGCTTAGCAACACAGATTTAACGGTAGATACAGCAATAAGCGGTGCTGAAGCCATAGAAAAGGTTAAACGTAATAAGTATGATTTAATCTTCATCGACCATTTAATGCCTGGTATGGATGGTATAGAGCTGAAGCAGATTCTTGATAAGCTAGATACAAACCTAAACAAAGATACTCCTGTTATTATGCAGACAGCCAACGCAGTTGTAGGTGCAAAAGAGGAGTACGTTCGCCTGGGATTTGTGGACTATATCGCAAAGCCTATCAAGGAAGAGGAGTTGCGAAAGCTGATACGTAAATATATAATTTAACTATTCAGAGCCAAGTAAAATATATGCTAAATAGTTAAAGATAATAAAGGAGATAACTACTATGGGATTTAATCCAGCAGATTTATTTAAAGTAAGAAGTGCAGCGGAGACATTTAATGCAAATCATCCAAAGCTTGTACCATTTTTTAGTGCCGTAAAGGGTCGTGCAATGACTCCTGGAACAGTCATTGAGATTGCAGTTACTGATGCAAGCGGAGAGCGCATCGAAACCAATCTCAGAGTCCAAGAATCTGACTTGGAATTAATTAGACTCCTTGCCGAAATCGGAGCCAAGGGATAAAAAATACGTTAAGTAAGCCAATAGCCAGCACAAATGTGCTGGCTATTATTAATATGCAGTCGCATAATCTAGGCAAGCGCGAGCAGGAAGGCTCCATGCCAAGCTAGGAGGGAGCCGCGAAGCGGAAAGTTGCCTAGCTTGAGTATGGAAGGTGGCCTGCGGGAGCATGAAAAATTTGGAGACTGCATGTTATTTAAATTCGAAGAATTTTGTGTCTAGCTCTGGGTACGCACGTTTCATGGAAATTGGCGAACCAGCTTTATTTACGAAGCAGTGGCGGCTCTTAGCCACAGCACGATCCTCTCCAGTAGCCTTATCGTAAATGCGATATGCAATCTCCATTTCATGACCATCGTAGGAAAGAAGCTTTGTATCTATAATAACTGTTTCGTCGAAGCGAATAGCGCTGCGATGCTCAATAGTCTGTGAAATAACAGGGGAACTGATTTCCATATCCAGCATCTGCTTGAAGCCAAGCCCCATCTGTTCCATCAAATCCATTCTTGCATCCTCCATCCAATTAGCATAATTAGACGTATGAATGATTCCCTGTTGATCTGTCTCATGAAATTTAGTGTGATGCTCAAAAGGGGTAATCTCAACTTGCCTCTTAGCACCAGCAATCTCAATTTCTTGTTTTGCCATAGTCTTACATACCTCCTGATGAAATTTCTTACCCCTATTATAGCACTATTTACGCTTTATGTATGTCACTATTCACAGTTACCCACGCCTATTTATGTCCCCAGCCCTGCCTGCCCCCGCAGCCCAGCCTTCGGTCCCGGCCCCGCCACCTTTCTATATGGTGAACATGATTGACAATGAATTTTGCATTTTCTTAATGCTACAAACGAGCTTTTAGTAGGTGTCTTTTATTTGGTGTTGCACTTTGAAGCTACTGTATGCATTGCACAGACACTTATAAGCATAAATAATGCTCACACTCAAGGTATATAACTATCAGTTGCTTCCATACTCCATTTGCTAAGTGGAATTAAAAAAATGTGTTTTGTATATATAGTCACCGTGCTCAATGTCAACGTCCTGTTGCAAATCGCACTTGTGCCGCCGTCCGTGGCGGCACATGCCTATATATATCAAAACACATTTTTTATTCCACTAAGCGCACTCCAAATTCCAGCAACTGATAGTTATATACCTTGAGTGTGAGCATTTCTAAGTGTATTGTGTGTCTGTGCAATGCATACTGTAGCGCCCAAAGTGCAATGAATATAAAAGACGCCTACTATAAAAAAAGCGCAGTGTAGCATTTAGAAAATACAAATTCTTTGGCTTTGTTCACCATATAGAAAGGTGGCGGGGCCGGGACCGAAGGCTGGGCTGCGGGGGCAGGCGGGGCTGGGGATAATATATACCCTGTAATTGTGAATAGTGAATAAAGTAATTGAAGCGAAAGAGGAATAGTGATAAAATGAGTGTAATTGATAATTTTTTAACGAGCGGAGGTTATTATGGATTTTCAAGCTGAGTACAAGAAAAAGCTTACTACTGCAGCAGAGGCTGTAAAGGTAGTAAAGAGTGGAGATTGGGTTGATTACGGTTGGTGTACAGGCACACCTGACGCCCTTGATAAGGCACTTGCTGCACGCACAGACGAGCTTAGAGATGTAAAGGTTCGTGGTGGTATTCTTATGAAGCAGCCAGCTATCTTTGATCGTGAGGATGCAGCTGAGCATTTCTGCTGGAACTCATGGCATATGGGTGGTATCGAGAGAAAGCTTATTGCTAGAGGTTGTTCTTTCTATGCTCCTATTAGATATTCTGAGCTTCCTAGATATTATCGTGAGCATATTGAGCCAAACGATGTTCTTATGATTGTGGTTGCTCCAATGGACAATCATGGATATTTCAACTTCGGTCCTAACGCATCACATCTTATGGCTGCAGTTGAGAAGTCAAAGCACATCATCGTAGAGGTTAATGAGAACATGCCTCGTTGTCTTGGTGGCTTTGAGGAAGGCGTTCATATTTCAAAGGTTGACGCTATTGTTGAGGGTGAGAACCCAGCAATCGGTGAGATGGGTGCAGGTGGAGCTCCTACAGATGTTGATAAGGCCGTTGCAAAGCTTATCGTTGAGGAGATTCCAAACGGTGCATGTCTCCAGCTTGGTATCGGTGGTATGCCAAACACAGTTGGTGCTATGATCGCTGAGTCAGACCTTAAGGATCTTGGTGTTCATACAGAGATGTACGTTGATGCATTCGTTGATATTGCTAAGGCTGGCAAGATCACAGGAGCTAAGAAGAACATCGACCGTTTCCGTCAGACATATGCTTTCGGTGCTGGTACAAAGAAGATGTACGACTACATGGATGAGAATCCAGAGCTTATGAGTGCACCAGTTGATTATACAAACGACATTCGTCAGATTTCTGCACTTGATAACTTTATCTCAATCAACAACGCAGTTGATGTAGATTTATTTGGTCAGATTAATGCTGAGTCGGCTGGAACAAAGCACATCTCAGGTGCAGGCGGACAGCTTGACTTCGTACTTGGTGCTTACCTTTCAAATGGTGGAAAGAGCTTTGTTTGCCTTTCATCTACCTTCACAACAAAGGATGGTACAGTTAAGAGCCGTATCCGTCCAACACTTGCAGAAGGCTCTATCGTAACAGATACACGTGCTAACACACATTATCTTGTTACAGAGTACGGTAAGGTTTGTCTCAAGGGTCTTTCTATGTGGGAGCGTGCAGAGGCAATTATCTCTATTGCACATCCTGACTTCCGTGATGAGCTCATTGCAGAGGCTGAGAAGATGAACATCTGGAGAAGATCAAACAAGTAAATTAAATATCCACGAGCCCCTAAGTTACGGCTACAAGCCTAATATCTCTCCGCTCAGCATAGAAAGCTTCGCTTGAGAGATATAAGAGCTTGATGCCTACTTGGGGGCTCTTAGTTTTTCTAATTCAAAAATGACACTGATATAAAAATTTAACACTGTTTATCTTCTGTACGTGGGGGTAAAATGGATAAAAATGACATAAATGAGGAGGATAATTATGCAAAAGTGGGCTAGGTTATTATATCAACCTTCTTTGCCGCTGAATGGTGATAGGAGAGTTACAGGAAGTGATGAGCATATTGCCATATCTAGAACAGCAGCAGAAGAAGGTATGGTTTTACTTAAGAATGATGGCACACTTCCGCTTTCCAAAGAGCAACCAGTGGCGGTTTTTGGAAAAGGGGTTGTAGATTATGTTAAAGGTGGCGGTGGTTCTGGTGATGTATATTGCAAGTATGTACATTCCCTTTATGATGGTCTGAAGGCTAAGGGAGTACAGGTATATGAGCCACTTATTGATTTTTATAAGGGAGATATAAAGGCGCAGTATGATAAGGGAAGAAGTCCTGGACTGACTTCTGAGCCACAGTTGTCTGATGAACTTGTTGAGGGTGCAAAGAAGTTTTCAGATACTGCTATCATAGTTATTAATAGATATTCTGGCGAGGGCTGGGATAGAAGTAAGGTGGAGTGTGACAATGAGTTTAATCCTTGGGAAACTGAAACAAGTTTACCTAAGATTTCTGCTGAGATTTTTCCAGAGGGAGATTTTTATCTTACAGCAGAAGAAAAAGCAATGATTGATACTGTAAAAGCAAGCTTTAAAAAAGTGGTTGCTGTACTTAATATTGGTGGAATCATTGATTGTAGATGGCTTAAGGAAGAGGGCATTAATGCGGCTCTTTACATGGGACAGGGCGGCATGGAAGGTGGTGACGCTGCTACAAACGTATTGTTTGGAATGGTGAATCCATCTGGATGTTTGGTGGATACCTTTGCAGGAAAGCTTGAGGATTATCCATCCACAGAAGGCTTCCATGAATCCTTTGATTATGTGGATTATAACGAGGACATATATGTAGGATACAGATATTTCCTTACTATTCCTGGTGCGGCTGACAAAATAGTTTATCCATTTGGATATGGGCTTAGCTACACATCCTTTGAAAGTAAGCTTCTGTCTATGAGTCTTGAGGACGATACATTTTACTTTACTGTAAAGATAACAAATACAGGAAAAGTGGCAGGAAAGAAGGTAGTGCAGCTTTATTATAGTGCACCTCAGGGTAAGCTTTTGAAGCCTGCAAGAGAGCTTGGAGATTTTGCAAAAACAAAGCTTTTGGCACCAGGTGAGAGCCAGGAAATGGTTCTATCCATGGATATGTATAGAATGTCATCTTTTGATGATTTAGGAAAAATAAAGGAAGCTGCCTATGTGCTTGAAAAGGGTGATTACAGCTTTAGCCTGGGACAGGATTCTGCAACTTTGGTAGGTGATCCTATAATCTGGAGCAATCCTGAAGATAAGGTGATTGAGCAGCTTAGTCATAAGCTTGCTCCAGTTGAGTTGAAGCAGAGAATGCTTTCTGATGGAAGTTATGAAGCTTTGCCACAGGGACAGCACAAGGATATTAATGAATCTGTAATTCAAAAGATGGAGCCTGGAACAGAAGAGGCACTTACTCCAGAGGTAAGAGCAAGAGGAAGATACTATCTTATGCATCCTTACAAGGAAGGTGCACATCCTTTCTCAGAGGTTGCAGAAGGAAAAATCACACTTGATGAATTCGTTGACCAGCTTTCTTTAAATGATTTATTGCATTTGACTGGTGGACAGCCTAACACAGGTGTGGGAAACGTGTTTGGTATGGGAAATCTTCCAGAGTATGGTATTCCAAATGCTGTTACAGCTGACGGTCCAGCGGGTGTAAGAATAGCACCTGAAACAGGAGTGCTTACCACGGCACTACCATGCTCAACACTTTTAGCTTCTACCTGGAATAGAGAAATCCTTGAAGAGGTGGGAGATTTAGGCGGAAAGGAGCTTAAGGAAAACAATCTTTGCGTGTGGCTTGCTCCTGCAATTAATATTCATAGAAATCCAATGTGCGGAAGAAACTTTGAATACTATTCCGAGGATCCAGTTCTTACAGGAATTTTGGCATCGTCTCTTGTGCATGGCACCCAAAAGAATAATATGGGAGTTTCTGTGAAGCATTTTGCCTGCAACAATAAGGAAACCAACAGAAAGCACAGTGATTCAAGAGTATCAGAGCGAGCTCTTAGAGAGATATATTTAAAGGCTTTTGAAATCGTTGTTAAGAAAGAACATCCATATACAATTATGAGCTCTTATAATGCTATAAATGGTGAACGAGCTTCTGAAAGTAGAGATTTGTTAACTGGAATCCTTAGAGAAGAATGGGGATTTGAGGGTATGGTTATTTCTGATTGGTGGACAAGAGGAGAGCATTACAAGGAGCTTAATGCTGGAAATGATTTGAAGATGGGAAATGGATTCCCAGAGAGATTAAAGGCGGCAGATGAGTTCGGTGCGCTTGATCATCAGCAGCTCAAAAACAGTGCTAAAGCAATATTAAACACAATTCTCAAATTTGATTAGAAAAACGTAAATACGAATTATAAAAAAGGACACCTGTCTAAAAAAGGTGTCCTTTTTTTAGTGTCCTGCCTTCCATAAGATTAGAGCAGATTATAGAAGGGAGGAACTTATGTCAGGAATAGAATTTATTGATAAAAACGGTAGCTTTAAATTAAACAATCCAAATCATACAAGTGGTTTGTACTTGCCTTTAGCCAGTCTTGTGGGGCTAAAGAGTGCAGTGACGCCAGATTTTAATGGTGACGCAAAAATAGATTATAATCATTTTTTGATTAGTCCAAAAAGCATAATGAACCTAAGCACAGATAGGGACACTAGAAATTTCTTTTTGATTTTTAACGAGGATTTGTGGTCGGTTACAGGAGTATCTGCTGAGCAGGAAGCAAATCGATTTACTGATAAAGAGGATTCTTGCAGCCTTAAGGCTGGAAGAATGTGGCAAACCTTGGAGCGCACAAATGAAAAACTAGGTGTTAAGGCTTCAACAACCATATTTCCTCTCCTAAATCAGAATGCAGAAATCATGCAGATTACAGTTACAAATGAGAGTGATAAAGCAGTGAGCTTTCAGCCTGTTGCGGCTATCCCTCTATTTGGCCGAAGTGCTGACAATTTAAGAGATCATAGACATGTTACATCACTTTTGAACCGTGCTGTTATTTGTCAGGATGGGGTTGTAATGAAGCCTACACTTTCCTTTGATGAACGTGGACATCAGAAGAATGATGTTACCTACTTTGTTTTTGGCTGTGAGGATGAAGGAAAGCTTCCAGTAGCTTTTATTGCAGATGCAGAAAAGTATCTTGGTGAGGGAGGAACTTATCTTAGACCAAGGAGTCTGCTTAAAGGAACAGATAAAACAGATATATGGAAAAAGCCAGGTGATGAGGTTAATGGAAAAGAGACTGTGGGGGTTATGGGATTTGAAAAAAAGACCATAGGGCCACAGGAATCTGTCACTTATCAGTTGGTCATTGGCTTGGCGGAGGATGAGAATATTTCTCACATGGATTCCGTTAGAAGTCTTATTAGAAATAAAAATCAGGTTGATACTGTTTTTAATGAAGTGAAGGATTTTTGGAATAACAGAACATCAATTCATTTTAAGACTGGAAATCAAACCTTTGATAATTATATGGAGTGGATATGTTTTCAGCCAGAATTGAGAAGAATTTTTGGATGCTCCTTCTTGCCACATCACGATTATGGAAAAGGTGGAAGAGGGTGGAGAGATCTGTGGCAGGATTGTTTGGCCTTGTTGCTGATGAATTCTGAAGTTGTAAGAGAGATGATTCTTTCTAACTTTAAGGGCGTCAGATTAGATGGAACAAATGCCACAATCATCGGTAGTAAACCAGGAGAGTTTAAGGCTGATAGAAATGGAATATCAAGAGTATGGATGGATCACGGCTTTTGGCCATTTCTTACAGTTAAATTGTATATGGACCAGACGGGTGATTTGGACATATTAAATCAGGAAATTACATATTTTAGTGAAAAAGAGCAGAAGAAACCACCTGTTGGAACGGTGTTTGAACACATCCTTCTTGAAAATCTTGCAGCTTTTTACGATGTGGGAGAGCATAACCAAATAAAGCTTAGAAATGCAGATTGGAATGATGCATTAGATATGGCAGCTGATAGAGGAGAAAGTGTTGCCTTTACCTGTGGCTATGCTGGCAATCTAAAAGATATTGCTACGTATTTGCGAATCCTAAAGGCTAAAAGTGGTATTACACAAATGGCTATAGCTACCGAGATGCTTAGTCTTCTATATGAAGATTCCTTAGAGGTTTTCAGTAGCCCAATTGCAAGAAATAGTGTTTTAGACAGATACAAAGAACAGATTGCTACAGGAATATCTGGAGATAAAGAACTTGTGGATATAGAAAAGATTGCCTTGTTATTAGAGCATAAATCCGATTACCTGATGAAGCTCATTAGAAGGGAAGAATGGGTGGAAGATGGCAAGGGTAATGGCTGGTACAACGGTTATTACGACAATCTGGGAAGAAAGGTCGAGGGATGTTTTTGTGATGAGGTGAGGATGATGCTGACAGGCCAGGTATTTTCCATTATGAGTGGCACTGCAAAAAATGATTCTGTGCTAGAAATAATCAAAGCTGCGGATAAGTATCTTTTTAGAGAGAAAATTGGTGGATATGTTTTGAACACAGATTTTAAGGAGCTTAGAACTGACTTGGGGCGTATGTTTGGTTTTTCTTATGGAGATAAGGAAAATGGTGCGGTGTTTTCACATATGTCAGTAATGTATGGCAATGCCTTATATCAAAGAGGCTTTGTTGAACAGGGTTATAAGTCATTAATTACCTTGTTTAAGGCTGCTTCAAATTTTGAAAAAAGCAAAATATATCCAGGCATTCCTGAATACTTCAATGGTGAGGGAAGAGGCTTATACAATTATCTAACTGGGGCCGCAAGCTGGTATTTACTTACAATGGTTACTCAGGTTTTTGGTGTGCGAGGTAGCGCTGGTGATTTACATATAGAGCCTAAGCTATTAAGTGAGCAGTTTGATAAGGATGGTGTAGCTGAAATAAAGCTTCCCTTTAGAGGTCATAGTTTTGTTGTTAGATACATTAACAAGAAAAAGTTAAATTATGGGGAATACACCTTAGGGCAGGTGATTCTTGATGGAACCTGTAAGGTTGAGCCACAGCGTAAAAGTGTAACAATCCCAGAAAACTGGATTCTAAATTGGAATGAAAAAAATCATGTTATAGAGATTGAGCTTAAGTGAGGAGAATGGTATGAACATAAATTCTAATGTAAAGGATGAGATAAAGGATTATGGAAGAAAGAGTGCTTTTGCAAGTTTTCTTCCTGGAATAGCAGGAATTAAGGGTACTCCTATCTGGTGTTACTACGTGAACCGAGGACAAGGGGTAGTAAGCTTTGGTGTTAGGGATAAGGACAACGGAATTATGGAATTTTATCCTGCACACACAGCTTATCAGACTGTAAATAAGACTGGTTTTAGAACTTTTATAAAATCTGGAGAGGATTTTTATGAACCCTTTGCCAAGGCTGGCGAAGAAAACAAGATGACTGTTCTTATGAATGGTTTAGTTCTTGAAGATAAAAATAATGAGCTTCAGTTGAAAGTGAATGTCAGCTACACAACTCTTCCTGGTGAATCTATAGGAGCTCTTTTGAGGGTTGTGGAAATTACAAATGAAGGAAGCGAAAGCAAATCTCTTCAGGTGTTAGATGGTATGCCAGCACTTGTTCCATACGGAGTTGGACAGGAGAGCCTGAAGATGATGGCACAGACTACCAAGGCGTGGATGCAGGTGGAGGATGTAGATATCAATTGTCCATATTATCGTGTGCGTGTAAGCATGGAGGATTCTGCAGAGGTTCAAAAGATAGATGGAGGAAACTTTGCTTTTGGATGCTTAGGTAATGGTGAAAAGCTTCCTGTAATTGTTGATCCAAACCTGGTATTTTCTTACGACTTATCACTGGATAGTCCTGAGGGATTTAAGAGTACATCTCTCAAGGAATTATATGGAAAGCATCAGAATACCTCCAATGAGTTACCATGTGCTTTCTTTGGTGCGTCTAAAGAGCTGGAAGCTGGCGAAACTTTCACCTTGTATGAAATGATTGGCCAGGTAAGAAATAAGGATATATTGAACAACTTTTTATCAAAAGAGATTAATAGTAGTTATTTTGAGGATAAGTTTGCGGAGGCTATAAATCTTGCTGATGAATTAACAGAAGGAGTAGCTACAAAAACTGCAAACAAGACCTTTGATGATTATTGTCGTTACACATATATGGATAATGTGCTTAGAGGTGGATTGCCTATAAAGCTCACAGATAATCATACCTTTTACGTGTATTCAAGAAAGCACGGTGACCTTGAACGTGATTACAACTATTTTTCTATGACGCCAGAGTTCTATTCTCAGGGAAATGGGAATTTTAGAGATGTAAATCAAAACAGACGATGTGATACATTTTTCAGCCCTTATGTGGAAGCAACCAATATAAAGATGTTTTATTCCCTATTGCAGCTTGATGGCTACAACCCATTAAAGATAGAGCAAATGCGTTACCAGGTAAGCGAAAAGCTTGTGGAGGATTTAAAGCTATCTCAGCCATTTACGCCAGGAGAACTGGTGGCAGCTATTGTAGATGGTGATTCATCTTGTGGTGGAGACTTTAATGAAAGCTGCCAGCGTAGGTTTGAGGACATTATGACTCAGGCAATAGAAACTGTTAATGCAGATTTTGGTGAGGGATATTGGAGTGATCACTGGACTTACAATCTTGATTTAATCGAAGACTATCTTGAAATTTATCCGGATAAAAAGGATGAACTACTTTTTGATACAAAAGTGAAGGCTTTTGATGCTGCAGTTAAGGTTAAGCCTAGATGTGAGAGATACGTAAATACGAAGAATGGAGTTCGTCAGTACAAATATCTTGAAGAAAGAGCTAATGCTTTGAAAGAAGCTGGATATGCCTTGGATAAAAATGGTAAAGAAGTTGAAATGTCTCTTATGGCAAAGTTAATTCTTCTTTCCGCTATAAAGTTTGCTACTTTGGACCCAGAAGGTCTTGGGGTTGAAATGGAAGGTGGTAAGCCTGGTTGGTATGATGCCTTAAATGGTTTGCCAGGGATGCTTGGTTCTTCTATGAATGAGACCTATGAATTGGCAAGAATGGTTAAATTCGTAATTACGAACTTAAAGGATTGTAAAAGAGATTTAGCCTTCCCGGAGGAGATTGTAGATTTCCTTTCATATCTATCAGAAGTAGAAAAAGAAGAGTATGATGCCGTTACTCGTTGGAATATGAGAAATGACTTGAAGGAAGAATATAGAGCAAGAGTATATGAAAATCTTTCAGGTAACTTAGAGACTATTTCCAGCGAAAAGCTCGTTACCTATCTGGAAGCTTTTGATAGAACACTTGGTGCGGGAATCCACAAGGCTATTCAGCTTGGGGATGGAATACCAATGGCATACTTTAGCTATGAAGTGGACGAATTTGAGGAGACAGAGAAGGGCATCGTTCCAAAGCATTTTAGTCTTGTAAAAATACCATACTTCCTGGAGGGACCAGTTCGTTATCTAAAGCTAAACAGTAGCTTGGATGATAAGAGAAAGATTTATTCAAAGATTAAAGACAGCGATTTGTACGACGCGAATCTTTCCATGTACAAGGTTAATGCATCCTTAGAGGAAGCAAGCTTTGAGTTGGGAAGATGTAGAGCCTTCACTCCAGGTTGGTTGGAAAATGAGTCTATATGGTTACACATGGAGTACAAGTATTTGTTAGAGCTATTACGTAGTGGATTATATGAGGAATTCTTTAGTGATTTCAAAGATGCAGCCATTCCATTTTTAGATAAGGATTCCTATGGAAGAAGTACCCTTGAAAACTCTTCCTTTATTGCAAGTTCAAAAAATCCTAACAAGGCTATTCACGGAAAGGGGTTTGTAGCCAGATTAAGTGGCTCAACAATTGAATTTATAAGCATGTGGAAGCTTATGTTTTTTGGTGCACATTTATTTACATCTAATAAAGATGGTGAGATTTGTTTTGCTCCAGAGCCTGCTATTCCAGAGTATCTTCTTTTGGAAGCTGATAATAAATATACGGTTGAGGCAACCATGCTTGGAGAAACAAAGGTAGTTTATGAGGTTGATGAAAAGCAGAATTATATTCCAGGAGATTACAGGATTACAAGCATGACTGTGGAATTTAATGAGGGAGAGAGGCTTAGTGTTGAAGCCGAATCTATCCTTGGTGAGGCTGCAGAAAAAATCAGAAATCGTCAGGCAAAATCAATAACTATAAAAATGACACCTAACTAAAAAAAGTATCATTTTTTCAGTCCAATACGAATTCTATAATTCAGATATAACAAAGGTTACAGAAATAGTAATCAAAGAAAAACAATAATATTGGGAGGAAGAAAAAATGAAAGTAAAAAAACTTTTAGCTACTCTTCTTGTTGGAGCAATGACACTTTCTATGGTGGCTTGCGGCAGCGATGGTAGCGACAGCGGTTCCGCTTTAGAAGGCGATAACGTTGATTCAGCAACAGTTGGAAATGCAGATGCTGAGAAGCTGGTTGTATGGACACTTGCAAAGGATTTACAGACTTTTGCTGAGAAGTATGCTGAGACTCACGATGTTCAGATTGAGACAGTTGTTATTGAGCCAGCAGATTACGCCACAAAGGTTCAGACAGCCTTAAATGGTGGACAGACAACACCAGACATTATCGTTGGAGAGCCACAGATGCTGGAGGATTTCTATGACGCAGGATACTTCGAGGATCTTAATCAGGCGCCATACAATGCTCAGGATTATGCTGATCAGATTGTAGATTATGTATGGGAAGTTGGTCAGGATAGTGATGGAATCCAGAGAGCTATCTCTTATCAGATTACACCAGCAGGTATGTACTATCGTAGAGATATTGCTGAGAAGGTTTTCGGAACAGATGATCCAGAAGAAATCGGTAAGCTTTTTGCTGATTATAATACACTTCTTGATACTGCAAAGACACTTAAGGATGCTGGTTACAGAATCTTCGCATCAGATGCTGAAATGTCATATTTCTCAGGTGATTCAGCTTGGGTGGTAGATGGCAAGCTTAACGTTGCACAGGCAAGAAAAGACTACATGGATTTAGTAATCGACCTTTATAAGAATGATTACACTGCATATGCAAATCAGTGGTCTACACCTTGGTATCAGGCTATGGCAGGAGAGGTTCCTATTCTTACAGCTGATATTCAGAACTACGCAGATGATTCTGTAAACGTATGGGATGCTGATGCTTTTGAAGAAGCAACAAAGGATCTTGATAAGACAGAAGTATTTGCATTTGGTCTTCCTAGCTGGGGAGTTCTCACACTTAGAGACAATGTTGGAGAAACCTCTGGTAAGTGGGGTGTATGCTCAGGTCCAGCCTATGGATTTGGTGGTGGTACTTTTATTGGTATTTCAGCATACTCAGAGCACAAGGATCTTGCATGGGATTTCTTAAAGTGGGTAACACTTGATGAAGAAACAGCAGAATGGTGGATTGAAAAGTCTGAGGGAGACACAGTTTCACTTATTTCAGTTCTTGAAAAGCATAAGGATGATGAGAATCCTGTATATGGAAATCAAAAGCTTTATGCCTTCTGGCAGGAGCAGGCTGCAGGCATCGATTATTCAAAGGTAACTCGATATGACAAGATTATTAACGATGCATGGGGTAATGCTATTTCGAACATAAAGACAGGTGCAATGTCTAAAGAAGATGCTATTAATGAATTTTATGATTTAGTTGAATCTACATATCCAGAAATTGAAGTAGTAAGAGAATAAATCCAAGTTAACAGGGGCTGGCTAAGGCCGGCCCTGGTTAATGATAGAGTGATGAAGGGAGGAAATGATGAAAGCTTTTTCTATAAAGAATTTGATGAAGAATAGGAATAATGCGGCATACCTGTTTGTGCTCCCATTCATCATCGTCTTTTTTATTTTTAATGTATATCCAGTTTTGAGAACTTTGTTTCTTAGTTTCACAGAGTACAAGGGTTATGGTGACCCAGCATTCATTGGTATTGAAAACTATAAGAGAGTGGTGGGAGATAAATTCTTCTGGCGAGCTCTTGGTAACACTATAAAAATGTGGAGCCTTAATATTGTACTTCAGTTAGGTTTGGCATTTTTGCTTACCATGGTCTTTTCAGATATTAAGTATAAAATCACAGGGCTTCCTGTATTTAGAGCAGTTTATTATTTGCCAAATCTTATTGCTGCAACTTCAGTTGCATTTCTTTTTAAAACACTTTTGGATTGGAAGTATGGAACCTTTAACCAGATACTTTTAGCTGTTGGTGTGATTGACCAGCAGGTAAATTGGCTTGGAGATACAAAGACTGCATGGGCAGTTATATCAGTGATTCAAGCATGGATGTGGTTTGGTAATTCTTTCATTATGCTGATGGCAGGTGTACAGGGAATTCCTACAGATTACTTTGAGGCAGCTGCTATCGATGGGGCCGGAAGATGGACCACTTTTGGAAAGATTACATTGCCACTTTTAAGACCAATCCTTTTGTACATAGCAGTCACATCACTTATTGGTGGATTACAGCTTTTTGATTTGCCATTTTTAATGAGTGGCGCCAGTGGTCCTTCCACACAAGGAGCACCAGGTGGAACTCTTCAGACTGTTGTTATGTACCTTTACAAATTTGGATTTGAAACACATCAGGTGGGCTTTGCATCTGCAATAGCGTACACACTGTTTATCATAATTTTAATTGTGTCAGTCATGGAGTTTAAATTTATTGGAGGAAAGGAGGAATAGAGTATGACTAATAAAATTAAAAAAGGAATATTATATATAGCTCTCGTTGCGTTGGCTCTATCCTGCTTGCTTCCTTTTTGGCTTATGATTGTCAATTCAACACGATCGGGAGTTGAGATTACTCATTCTTTTTCATTTATTCCAGGGCACAGCCTTAGAGATAATTGGATAGTATTATTTGATTATGTAAATCTTTTTACTGGTTTCTTTAACAGTTTAAAGGTAGCTGTGCCTGCAACCCTTTTAACAGCTTATTTCTCTGCTATCACAGCCTATGCCATGGCCATGTATGAATGGAAGGGAAATAGTTTATTGTTCAAGGTTATCGTAGTTTTTATGATGATACCTTCACAGCTTTCTCTCATTGGTTTTTATAACCTTTGTCAGAAGCTTAGACTTATTGATTCCTATGTGCCACTAATTGTGCCAGCTATAGCAGCTCCTGGTATTGTCTTTTTCTTACGTCAATATACGAAATCTACATTATCAAAAGCGTTGCTTGAAGCAGCAAGAATTGATGGGGCCTCAGAAATACTAACCTTTCACAAAATTGTTCTCCCTATTATGTCTCCAGGAATTGCAACAATGTCCATTGGTGCATTCATTGGAAATTGGAACAGTTACCTGGTACCATTAATACTTTTGAATACCCCAAAGAAAATGACATTACCCGTTATGATCTCTACTCTTAATGCGGCAACTGACTTGCAGAAGAACCAAGGCGCAATATATCTTGGTGTGGCTATATCAGTAGTGCCAATTATGATTGTATTTAGCTTTTGTTCTAAATACATTATCAGCAGTATATCTGCAGGTGGCGTCAAGGAATAAAAACAAAAGAGAACGGACTGGAGCAAAAACTTGCACCAGTCTTGTTTTCGTTGAAACCAAAAGATGCAATCAGTATAATGAAAAAATGGAAACTAGAAGGAAAATTTTAAAAAAGTCAATATCGATGATTCTATTGTCAACACTAGCGGTAGGGTGTGGTCAAACTGGAAACTCTGATAAAAATTCTGGTGCTGATCAACAGGTTACTCTAGATTGGTATATCAATTATTCTTGGTTTAATACCGGTTGGGGAAGTAATGCTGTCTCAAGAGCTATTACAGATAAAACTGGTGTTAATATCAATTTCATTACCCCTCAAGGAAATGAAGAAGAAAAGCTTAATGCTTTGATGAAATCAGGGGCTCTTCCCGATTTGATTACCTTGGGATGGTGGGAGCCACAGGTTAATGAAATGATTCAAAAGGACATGGTATATGCCATTAATGAATTGGCGGATGAATATGATACATACTTTTATCAGGTATGTGATAAACAGGCAGTGGATTTCTACACTCAAAGAGATGGAAATATCTATGGATATCCTTGTTCGTCGGTAACACCAGAGGATGTTAAAGAACATGATAACATCGGTTCTAATCAGACTTTTTTGGTTAGAAAGGATATATACGAGGCTATTGGAAGTCCAGATATGACCACCATAGAGGGCTTTGAAAGTGCCGTGAAGCAGGCGACGCAGATGTTTCCAGAGGTAAACGGAAAGCCTTTGATTCCAGTAGGTGCCCACAGCTTTGATGATATGGGAAATGTATCCTTTGATAAATATATGCAAAACTTTCTGGCGGTTCCCTATGAAAAGGATGGGAAGCTTTATGATAGGAACACTGACCCAGAGTATATAAAGTGGATGAAGATGTTTAGACGTCTAAATCAACAAGGATATATCACTACAGATGTTTTTACAGACCAGCGAATTCAGATGGAAGAGAAAATTGCTGATGGAAGATACTTTTGCATGATGTATCAATATACTGATATGTCTGATCAGCAAAAGGAGTTATATTCTAAGGCGCCTGGAAGTATTTATATGGCGGTAGACGGGCCAAAGAACTCAAAGGGGGAAGACCATATTCTTCCAACCAACACTGCTAGTGGTTGGACCATAACTATGATTTCGAAAAACTGCAGGAATCCTGAAAAGACCATAAAGTTTTTGGACTATATGATTTCTGAAGAAGGTCAGAAAATGGTTTATTTAGGAGTGGAGGGAATCACCTACGATGTTGTTGATGGCAAAGAGGTGATTAAGCCAGAGGTGCTGCAGCTGCTAAATAAAGACCGAACATCTTATGATCAGATATATGGGGCTGATGATGCATACTGGATGCTACAAGATAATGTTATGCAGCTTAAATGGAAAACCGAGAACACATCACCAACTTCCCAGTTGGAAAAGTGGACCTATAAATATGCTACCTACACCGGTCAGTATGATGTGATTTTTCCAGCTGATACTGAGGATGCCTATATAAGCAGTCAACTTGATAACCTATGGAGCGACACTCTTCAAGAGCTACTGCTGGCACCTTCAGACCAGGAATTCGACAAAATATTAGAAGATTATAAAAACCAGAGAGACGAGCTAGGTTTTGAACAATTACAGGAGAACAGATACAGGTATGTCCTTGAAGCTAAAAATCGTTTGGGAATCGATTAGAGGAATGAAATTGAATACAAAGCTTACGGGAATCATTCTTGTATTTGTTATGATTCCCATAGCTATTTTAAGTGGAATCATGTTTTACAATATGGAGCAATCAACCATACAGGAAAATGTTTCCTACATGGATGCCACCATGGTTCGTAGGCAGGATAGTATTAAGAACAACGTGGATTCTATAAATATGACCACCCAGTTTTTCTTGTCAAATCAGACTATGAACCAGGTGCTGATTGATGCGAGTCAGGGAAATACCTACGATACCACCCAGTGGATTTCTATATATCATAATGATGTAGCTGCCCTTGAAAGACTTATTAATAACAACCCTGTTTTGGGCGGTGTTAGATATTATTGTAAAAACGATAATGTGCAGGAGCTTATGCCGGTTCTATTTGATAATAGCCGACTTGAAAAGCAGGAGTGGGTAGAAACTGCAGCTAATGGCGGCTGGGTTTTCAATTATAGAGACAGTCTTTTTGAGGCTTCTGATAACACACCCATGTTGGCTCTTATAACACCTATCTATCATAGAAAGTATGGTGAAATTGGAGTTATCGAAGCCAATATGAAGATGCAGACCATGTTTCCTTCTCTATATGAGAATATTTCAGATGAAACAAGCTGCTTTGTTACAGAGGATGGAACCGCAATTTTTGGTGGAAAAGATAATCAGACAGTTAAGAGCATTGCAACGGCTTTAGCTGATGAAATGGACATGGCAGTATCAAAGGGGCAGGAGCCAGGAATAAGAACCTACTATGACCGAGCACAAAAGAGTGTAATTTCCTGTATGTATATTAAGGAATTATCTGGAACACTGGTTTCAGTAGAGGATATTTCTTCCAGCGTGGAAGGGGTATATGCCCAGAGAAATAGCTTTGTGTTTGGAATGATTATAATTCTTGTAGTTTTGACCTTTGCTATTAATGCTATCGTAAACCAAGTCTTAAGCAAATTTTATGAGGTGCTTTCTACTATAAGAACAGTTCGTAAAGGCGATATTACTGTTCGAACGATAGAATCTGGTAGAGAGGACGAAATGGGAGAGTTGGCACATCAGGTTAACCGAATGTTAGACAATATTCAGGAGCTGATGCAGCAGAACATTGACAGGGAGATTTTGGCAAAGGATAGTCAGATAAAGGCTCTTCAAAATCAGATTAATGCTCATTTTATTTATAACGTGCTGGAGTCTATAAAAATGATGGCGGAGATGCAGGAGGAATATGATATTTCCGACGCCATTACAAGTCTTGGAAAGCTTCTTCGCTATAGCATGAAGTGGACTTCAAAAACAGTTTTCATTTCGGATGAGCTTGAATACATTAAGAACTATATGGCTCTTATTAACCTTAGATTTGATTACGAAATATTCCTTTCGTTGAATATTCCAGAGGAAATCGAAAGACTTAGGATACCTAAGATGTCGCTACAGCCTATCATTGAAAATGCCATTATTCATGGAATTGAGGAACTGGCTGATGATACAACAATCTATATTAAGGGGATTGTGGAAGGTCAGGATTGTAGAATAGAAATCACTGACAATGGCCGAGGAATGAATGAAGAGGAGTTGAAAAGGCTTGAAGACAAGATAGCAGGCCTTGCTCCAGATGGTGGTGGATCAGGAAATGGAATAGGTCTTAAGAATGTTCAAGACAGACTACACATAGCCTTTGGAGAGGAATACGGAATTACTGTATCTACCAGGGAAGGTTGCTATACAAAGGTTTGCGTAACTATTCCTATGAAGCAGATAAATATAGAGGCTGCATATCAATAATATATTAGGGGTTAATCTTATGAAATCAGTACTTGTGGTTGAAGATGAAAAATTAATTAGACAGGGAATTGCATCTATGATAAAGCGAAGCGGGGTTCCTGTTGAGAAAATATATGAAAGCAACAATGGCTTAGCGGCAATGGAGATATTAAAGGAAAATGA
This sequence comes from Pseudobutyrivibrio sp. YE44, assembly GCF_900104335.1. Lineage (GTDB taxonomy): Bacteria > Bacillota > Clostridia > Lachnospirales > Lachnospiraceae > Pseudobutyrivibrio. The sequence goes on along the minus strand of NZ_FMXT01000002.1, from coordinate 44,805 downwards.
TATTGATGTTATTTTCACAGATATCAGAATGCCAAAGATGAATGGAATCGAATTGGTTCAGGAGATTCAGTCTCTTGAGAATCCTCCTTTGGCGGTGGCAATCAGCGGTTACGATGACTTCGCATATGCGGTTGAAATGCTACGACAAGGGGTAAGAGAGTATATCCTTAAGCCTGTAGAGCGTGAAAAGCTAAAGGAAATATTGCAGAAGCTTGAGGATGAAATCAATCATCGCATAGAGAGTGAGAAAAACTCCGAGGCTATAGATAAGCAGCTTTTGAAATACATTTTGAGTGATAAGGAAGCCTCACCAGAAAATATGGAAGTGCTTTCTAGAAAGCTTACCAAGGTGGTAGGAAGCGAATATCAGGTGGTGGTTGCAGCAGAGAGGCTACATTTAGAGTGCTCTGATGGAGTGGTGCTTAATGACGTGGATGGTCAGGATGTATTTGTCATAAGCAGAAGATATGGGAAAAGTTTTCCTACAGATAAATATATAGGGATAAGTGACTGTTTTTCAAAGGGAGCGGATATTAAGACTGCCTACCAGCAGGCAAAAAATCGTAGAGGAGAGGCATTTCTTCGTGGGATAACTCTAGTAGATACAGATTTGATGGCTCCAAAATCTGAGTTAGTTGATGAGGCAAAAAAACTGATTTCCAGCAAAGCTATTTCGGCGAAGGTTCAGCTTATGGGAACAGACAGACTTTCAGAATTAATCAAAGAATGGGAAAGTATATTTCTTGCAGCATCTAGAGGTCAGATTAATCCTATGGATTTTACAAAGGCTATTAAGGCGTTTTCAAAAGAGTACACCACTGTGTACAAGAGAGAGTTTGATGATGTGTTAATCAATCCTTTTGTATGGATTAGCCTAGAGAATTACAAGGCTTCCTTTATGAAGTTTATAGTTGAAGCTAATGCAATTATTAAAAGCGGTACACAGGTGGATGCCACTGAAGAGAAAATTAAGGCAGCCTTGGAATACGTAAATGCGAACTTTGCCAAGGATCTGAATATGGCTGTGGTGAGCAACCAGGTTTCAATGAATTACTCATTATTCTCTGCAGAGTTTAAAAACTATACTGGTACAAACTTTGTAAACTACGTAAAGGACTTACGAATGGCTGAGGCAAAAAAGCTTTTGATTGAAACAGAGCTTAAAGTCAACGAGATTTCTACAAGGGTTGGCTATGACAATGAGAAGCATTTCATGAAAAGCTTTAAGACATATGTAGGTGTGTCGCCAAGTGAGTATAGGAAAAATGGTAGAGTTGCCAAGGAAAAATAAAAAATGAAACCATTATAAAAATAATACACTGTTTCCTCTTTTTGTAGAGATTAAAATAAATCTATATTAAACAAAGGAGGAGAAAACAGAAATGTTAAAAAGAACAAAGATGTTAAAGCTTTGTATGTGTCTTATGGCTTCGTCACTTGCGGTGACAAGTACTATTCAAGCCACAACATATGAGGTTCATGCTGAGGAGTCGGACAAATCCAAAATCTCATCTATGGAGTATAAGGATGGTCCGACTCTTACTGCATCAGGAATCAATGAGGCAAGCTATGGATTTCAGATGCCCGTATTCAATGGGGGAGAGAGCAGCTGGAATGACGTAGTAAATGATTTGGCTGTTAACGTAAAGGTTGATGGGCAATGGGTTGACATTGATTCTGTTAACGAGTTTGTTTACAACAGTAATTGGGGTCATTGGTCAGACAGCGGATTTAATGGATATTGGTTCAAGGTTAGTGAGACTACATATGTGCAACTATATTCTAAATCAAATCCTAGTGTCACATTGGATTATAATCTTATTCTTAACAAGCCAAATGTTGATAAAGTCACAGCTCTTGCACCAACTGCAGGTGATGTGATTTCAGCAAATAGAACTGGTACAGGATTTATTGCTTTTCCAAATGCTATTTCAGATGGAGGAAGCTTTGGAACAAATTCTGACAGTCTTGTTGTTTATGTAAAGGGTGTTGGAGAAGATGATAGTCAATATGTAAAGATGTTCGATAATCCTGATAGTGGATGGATTTATGACAATAACTGTGGTATCGAGCAGTATGGTTATTGGATTAAGGTGGCTGACAAAGGTTCTATCAACGTAAAGCTTGCCTTGAAGAATCATGAAAACGTAAATACGGTATATACAATTACTTATTCTGATACTGAGAGAGGTGATTACAAACTTTATCCAAATGGCTCAACTACAATTGTTGCCGATTCAACTAGTGGAGCTTGTGGTTTGGTTTTCCCTTATATTGGTCAGAACAATAACGATGGACTTCCAACAAACAAGGAATTAGATAACTTTGTTATTCAGTATTACGATGGAAACGATTGGGTGAATTTGGGTGACAGCTCTCGTAGTGGCTGGTTTTACCAGGGAAATGGATATGTGAAGTCTTCTTCAAAAAATCAGTGGGGCTACTTTGATGATTATGTATACGGTCTTTGGTTTCAGCCTGTAACAGAGGATTTTAGACTTCGTATTGGCTATCCAGAAAATAGCAAGAAGGATGGAGCAATCAATGACAACTATGTGGAGTATCAGTTTGTAGGGGCTCCAGATGCTTACCGTCCTGAGGATGTACCAATGGATAATATTCAGGTAGGCGGAGCAGGTAGCGATGCAAATGCCCTTGAGGGATGGACACTCTATTATAACGATGAGTTTAATGGTAGCAGCCTAGATATGAATAGCTGGAGCTATAATACAGGATTCCTTCTTGATCCATCAGAACCAGGAACCGCTGGCTGGGGAAATAACGAAAAGGAATACTATACTGATAGTTTAGAAAATGTTTATGTAGGAGATGGCAGTCTTCATCTTGTTGCAAAGCATCAGCCACATACCTTTACATGTACAGACCCAGCTCAGACAAAGGTAACAGCAGATTACTCTTCAGGAAAGATTATTTCAAAAGATAAAGTAAAGTTTACATATGGAAGAATTGATTTCAGAGCAAAGCTTCCTGCAGGCAAGGGACTTTGGCCAGCTCTTTGGCTTCTTCCTAATGACGATATTTATGGAACATGGGCAGCTTCTGGTGAGATCGATGTAATGGAAGCTAGAGGCAGAGTTACCAATTCATCAAGTGGAACAATTCATTACGGTGGTCAGTGGCCAGGCAACACTTATACAGGTGCAGATTATATCTTCCCTGATGGTTCTAGTTTTGATGACGATTATCATGTATATAGCTGTGTTTGGGAGCCAGATTGCATTAAGTGGTATGTGGATGGACAGTGCTTCTCAAATATCCCTAAGAGTCAGTGGTATTCAGCCGGCTCGCCAACAGACACCGCACCATTTGATCAGGATTTCTATATTATTATGAATCTTGCAGTAGGTGGATGGTTTGATGGAGGCATAGTACCAGATTCAGATTTCACCTCAGCAGAAATGCTTGTGGATTACGTGAGAGTTTATAAAGAAGATGGTACATGGACTCCAGGACAGAGTGGCACAACAAAACCTCCAGTGCAGGAAGAAAATCAAAGTCAGCCTGTTCAGAAACCACAGATTCCAAGCAGTGGAAAAGGTTTCGTAAACAATGGGGATGGCACAATTACCTTCTATGTATATGCAAATGAGGATGAAATGGTTCCACTTGTATTCTGTGGCTTTAACAAGACAAATCCAACGCTTTCAGAGCTTGGAGGACATGTTATGGAAAAGGTGTCAGGTGTTCCAGGACTTTATACATGTACAGTTGGAATTGATGGAAGCACAGTGTCTTATATGTATGGATATACACCTATGGGACAGAATGGAAGAATTGATTCTGAGATGGTAACAGAAATGATTAGATAAGAAAAAGACTCTAGTCTCAATAATTGAGGCTAGAGTCTTTTATGATTTAGTTCAATCGACCCTGTCTTATTGCAGTATCCATAAAGCAAAAATATTCTGGAAGATGTCGAGATTGAGTGTACTCAAACATAAGTCCCATTCCATTAAAGGTCTGGCTGGTTACAACCGCAAGACAATTATAATCACCAAGTGAAAGATGCATTTCATCCATCTCAGTGACTTTCTCAACCGTCATTTTACGTTTGCTCATACCAATTTCCATATGAAGATCGTTCTCAATATAATCATATATGGATTTGTTAGCTATTTCCTCTGTAATACCTGGTACCAAGGCTTTATCAAACATGTTTATATCCAAAATACATGGCTTTCCATCTAAAAGACGAAGTCTTTGAATATAATACAGTTCAGTTCCTTCAGCAAACCCAGTTTTCTGTGACAATCTTTTATCTGCGACAATCTCTGCAAAAAGAACAACTTTTGTGATGCTATTCAACTTATTTCTAGCAGCAGATTCTCTAAAGGTTTCGATGCCTCCAATGACAAAGCTGGCTTTTCCTATAGGTTGATATATTACTCTGACGCCAACACCATTTATAGCCTGCACATATCCGATTTCTGCAAGCTGTGAAAGGGCGCGTCTAACAGTATTTCTTGAACAATCATACACTCCGATAAGTGTATTTTCTGATGGAAGAATTGATTGATACTCGTATTCCTCAGACTCAATTTTTTCTTTAATATCCCTAAATATTTTCTCGTACTTCGATTTAGGCATTAATATTACATCCCCTCTCTACTTGTTTAAACAAGTACAATAAAAGGGTATCATATATATTGTACATATTCAAATCGTTATCACATCAATCTCTAAATGATATATTAAACAAATAAGAAAAGTGTTGACCTGTTTAAACAGGTGTGGTATAAAATAATCAAGACCTGTTTAAACAGGTATAGGAAAATGTGTTGTTTATAAAAAGGAGATTATCATGGGAAAGTTTACTGAGGAAAGCAAACAGTTGCTTAAACTTGTAGGCGGAAAGAGTAACATAGCAGCGGTTTCACACTGTGTTACACGTTTGAGATTCGTTCTCAATGATCCTGCTAAAGCAGATGTACCAGCAATCGAAAAGATTCATGGGGTAAAGGGAACCTTCACACAGGCTGGTCAGTTTCAGGTCATCATTGGCCAAGAGGTTCAAGAGTTTTACAATGATTTCACTGCAGTTGCAGGTGTTGAAGGTGTTTCTAAGGAGCAGGTGAAAAAAGCTGCTACACAGAATCAGAATCAGCTACAGAAGATTATGTCAGCAATCGCTGAGATATTTGCACCTATCATTCCAGCCCTGGTTGTTGGTGGTTTGATTTTAGGTTTCAGAAACGTTATTGGTGAAATTGATTTTGGAAATGGAACAATCGTATCACAGTCTCAGTTTTGGGCAGGTGTTCACAGCTTCTTATGGCTGATTGGTGAAGCTATTTTCCACATGCTTCCAGTAGGTATTTGTTGGTCTATCACAAAGAAGATGGGAACAACTCAGATTCTTGGTATTGTACTTGGATGTACCCTTGTTTCTGGTCAGCTTCTCAATGCGTATGGTGTTGCAGGTGCAGCAGCTGATGCTATTCCAAAGTGGGATTTTGGTTTTGCACAGGTAAATATGATTGGTTATCAGGCACAGGTTATTCCAGCAATTCTTGCAGGCTTCTGTTTGGTATTTCTTGAGAGATTTTTCAACAAGATTTGCCCAAAGGTTATTTCAATGATTGTTGTACCATTCTTCTCACTTACACTTGCAGTTATGGCATCACACTTCATTCTTGGACCTATTGGTTGGAAGATTGGTTCATGGATTTCAGCAGGTGTACACGCTGGACTTACAAGCTCACTCAACTGGTTATTTGCTGGTGTGTTTGGAATGTTCTATGCTCCACTCGTTATTACAGGACTTCATCACATGACAAATGCAATCGATACTCAGCTTGTTGCTGATTTTGGCGGAACCATTCTTTGGCCTATGATTGCACTTTCAAATATTGCTCAGGGTTCAGCTGTTCTTGGTATGATTTTCTTACAGAAAAAGAATGCTAAGTCTCAGGAGGTTTCTATTCCAGCATGTATTTCATGTTACCTTGGTGTTACAGAGCCAGCTATGTTTGGTGTTAACGTAAAATATGGATTCCCATTTATTAGCGCTATGATTGGTTCATGTATTGCAGCTATTATTTCTGTTGGTAGCGGTGTAATGGCCAACTCAATTGGTGTTGGTGGAATTCCTGGAATCTTATCAATTCAGACCAGATTTATGGGAATGTTTGCACTTTCAATGCTTGTATCTATAGTTGTACCATTTGCACTTACTGTAATTGTAGGAAAGAAAAAGCTCACAACTGAAGATTTATACGGAGCAAGAGAGGAATAAAAATAGATGTTAAATTTCAAAGATAAAGTAGTTTATCAAATATATCCTAAATCATTTTATGATACAAATGGAGATGGCTGGGGGGACTTAAATGGAGTCACTGCAAAGCTTGATTACCTTAAGGAATTAGGTATCGATTATATCTGGCTTACACCATTCTTTGTATCTCCTCAGAGAGATAATGGTTATGATATTGCAGACTACAGAGCCGTGGATGAAAGATTTGGAACCATGGCAGATTTTGAAAACTTAACAAAAGAAGCTGAGGTTCGCGGTATCGGGGTGATGCTTGATATGGTGTTTAATCACACTTCCACCGAGCATCAATGGTTTAAACGAGCTTTGGCCGGGGAAAAAGAGTTTCAAGATTACTACAAGTTTGTGGATGGGGAACCTGATTCTCCACCTACAAACTGGGTTTCAAAATTTGGAGGAAATGCCTGGGAATATGTTCCAAGTCTAGGTAAATGGTATTTACATCTCTTTGATGTTACTCAGGCAGATCTTAACTGGGAGAATCCTAAGGTTCGAAAAGAATTAAAAGATGTTGTTCTTTTCTGGAAGTCTAAGGGTGTTAGCGGATTTAGATTTGATGTAATAAATCTTATTTCAAAGCCTGATACCTTAGAGGATGATAGCCAGGGAGATGGAAGACGTTTCTATACGGATGGCCCTAGAGTTCATGAATATCTTAAGGAGCTTGTGGCAGACACAGGCATAGAAGATATGATAACAGTTGGTGAAATGTCTTCAACCTCAATCGATAATTGTATTAAGTATTCAAATCCAGATGAAAAAGAACTGGCAATGACTTTTAGTTTCCATCATCTTAAAGTGGATTATAAGGATGGGGACAAGTGGTCCCTTATGCCTTATGACAAGATATCTTTTAAAAAGCTCTTTAAAGATTGGCAAGAACAGATGACAGCAAAAAATGGTTGGAATGCTTTGTTTCTAACCAATCATGATCAGCCAAGAATTATCTCTCGTTTTGGAAATGAGGATAAATATTGGAAGGAATCTGGAAAGCTTTTTGGCGGATTGATTCATCTTATGAGAGGTACTCCTTATGTATATCAGGGTGAAGAAATCGGCATGCTGAATACTCACTTCACAGATATTAATCAGTATAAGGATGTGGAAAGTCTTAATTATTACAATATTCTTCTTGAACAGGGGAAGAGCAGCACAGAGGCACTTGATATAATTAATCAGCGATCTAGAGACAACTGTCGCACGCCTATGCAGTGGGATTCTTCTGATAATGATGGCTTCTCTACAGGAAATCCTTGGATTCAAGTTCCAAAGTTTGGTAAAGCAATTACTGTGGAGTCGCAGGTTGACGATGAAGATTCAATTCTCGCATTTTATAAAAAGCTTATAGCTCTCAGAAAGGACTATGAAATCATCTCAAATGGAGATGTGAGCTTTGATTTAGAGGTTCCAGAACAGGTTGTAAGCTTTAAGCGAAGCCTTGATGGACAAGAGCTTCTTGTATACGGAAATCTTGGTGAAGATGATATAGAGATTTCTTTGGAATCAGATTTGTCCAAGGGAAAGTTGCTTATAAGCAATTATGGTGAGAATAAGGTTAATCTAGCATCATCATTAATACTGAGACCCTATGAGCTACTTGTGGTAATAATATAATTAAACTTCAACCTTCGGCCTAAAAAGTGTAAAATTAATCATAGAGTTAATTGTCTAGTTTTTTGCGAAGGGGGACACTCATGCAGGAAAAGCTTAAAAAGATTAAGGTTCTATTTGGGGATGTTGACAACACTTTGCTTTGCCTTAAGATGTACAACGAAGAGGGCAAGCGTGTAGTTGGTTTTGAGAGTCCAGAGGATTGGCTTAAGTACAACATTAATCACAATGCTTACATCAAATGTCAGGCTCCTAGAGGTGTAAAGAATCTAATTGATGATTTGCACTTTAAGCAGGGAGTTAAGATTTACGGACTTACTGAGTGCAGCAATTCCTTTGAATATAATTCTAAGTACAATCGCTTGAGAGAATGTTATCCAGGTGTGTTCGAACATCATGGAGATTTGATTTCTACTGAGAGCCGCCACAAAAAGGTTCTGATTATGAAGATGATTGCAGAACGTGATGGCTTCAACATGGATGAAATTATGTTTATTGACGATAGCTACACAGAAATAATGGAGGCCTTTGGAGCTGGCATTCTGTCTATGCATACAACAGAGGTTATGGAGCGTTTTATGTAGGGGCTTAGCCATTTAAGTAATAGTAAAAACAGTATAGTATCAAATTATGAAGACAAGGGCGTCTGCTAGAAATAGCAGGCGCCTTATTGCATTTTTTGGGGAGGGTTATTATTGTTTTTATTTGGAGAAGTGTTTTTCCGCGAAGCCCATAGGCTGTACACATTCAAGAGTGCCTACGTAGTTGTGGTTTTTATCGCGAACCGCCATATATCTAATTAGTACAGCTTGGTTATCACGGTTGCTCCATATTTCGATACAGTCTCTAGTTCCAGCTTTGAAATCAGCAATAATAGAGCGGACCATTGGGTCAAACTTAGGTGGATGACAAGTGTAAACTTCTCTATCAAGAGCCGTTAGCGGTCGCTTGAAAAGCTTCATATCGTCACCGTCATTAAAATATCTATTTATATCATTTTCATCAACGAAAGTAAGCTCTATAGGAATAGTGTTAAGCATGGCATCTAGCTGATATGGAGTGAGGTGCCCAGATGGAAGATTGATTTCTTCATCAGTTTGCACCAAGTCCTTGATATTTTTCTTTGGAGTAGCTTTTTCCCATAATGGACGCTTTTCTATAAGGCAAGGCTTGTAGTCGTCAAAATCTCTTGCGATATCCTGCCATTCTTCCTCAGAAAAATTCTTAGCGCAAAGTGGAAGAAGAATATTCTCTTCTTTGTAAATCATTTCTTCTGCTCTAGTGACAACTGCATCGAGTCTATCATTCCAGTCATTATCGTCTAAAAGTGAAGGGAAATCTTTCGCACTATTGGAAAGGGTTTTCATCTCATCGCGAATTTCATCATCTACTGACCACATTACATCAGATGGTCCTACAAAATGATATTTAAGTTTGAGAAGAGGATAGAGCAAGTCACCTTTTTCAGCATAATGAATTGCTAATTCTCTAGCTTTATCCAAGGTTGGAATAAGATTTTCACGGTTTTCCATAGCACTTCTTAGTTCTTTAAGTGCCTCTGAAATAGCCTCATTTTCAAGTGCAAAAATACTTAAAGGGTGGTTTTCAATCTGCTTAAGGATATGATATTGCTCATCAGCACCGTCTTGTCTCTTTAATGGAGCAGCCTTTACCTTTGAGCCGATACCCATTCCATAGCTCTCATTTTTTAATGTCTCAGCTACAGCCTTTTCTGCATTATCCAACTTTTTATCAATTCTTTTTTCCATAATTCACTTCCTTCACGATAAACGTATCTTTATCAAAATCTATAATTCCATCATCCCTCATTTTTGAGAGCTCACGAATCATTGCGCTTCGATTTACAGACAAATATTCGGCGAGAGCAACTCTTGAAAGAGGGGAGTTCACATATTTAGAATTCTGTTCTTGGGCAAGTTGTGAAATGTATGCTAAGAGCTTTTCCCTAATGCTGCCCTTGGAGAGAATTTCTATTTTATTAATGAATTTCTGATTCTTCATTCCGAGTAAATGAAATAGGTTTGTTGCTATCTGGCTATGAAAAGCACAGGCGTTAGGGCAGTTATGAATAATATTTGATGCTGCAAGAAACAAAACTTTGGTTTCTTCAGCTGCCTTAAATATAACAGATGAAGAAATATCCTTTTGAACAGCAAAGCTTTCTCCAAATAATTCACCTGGACCAAAGAATGTAAACAGGGAACTATTGCCCCAAATATCTTCTTTTATCATATGTACACTTCCATATAGAACAATGCCAACATATGGAATATTGTCTGTTTCCATATAGATTGTTTGTCCTTTTTTATAATCCTTTTTGAAAGAACGGATGCATACTAGTAGTTTATCCAAGTCTGCATTCTTGATATTCTCAAAAAGCTCCACATTGTTATAAGCGATTTCAGTATTCATAGCTTTCACCTGCCTATCCATATACTACCTTAATAATACAATTCTAAGAGTTGCATTTGCAACTATTTTGATATTGATTTGGGATTATAGTGCTAGGCATGAACAAAAAACAGGTTTCAAAGGAGTCGAACAATGGAAAATAAAATGTTTTGTTATCAATGTCAGGAAACTGCTGGTTGTAGCGGTTGCACAATGTCTGGTGTATGTGGAAAGAAGCCAGAGGTTGCTAACTTACAGGATTTATTAGTGTATGTTACGAAGGGACTTTCTGCTGTAACTACAGCACTTCGTAATGAGGGTAAGGAAGTATCAGAAAATGTAAACCATCTTGTATCAGTTAATCTATTTACTACAATTACAAATGCAAACTTTGATTACGATGCAATAACTGCAAAGGTAGAAGAATCTTTGGAAATCAAAGAGGAGTTACTTGCTCAGCTCAGTGATGAGGCTAAAGCTGGTCTTCCTGAGGCTGCCTTATGGAATGGAAACAAGTATGAGTTTGATGCAAAGGCAAAGACAGTAGGTGTTCTTTCAACAGAAAATGAAGATATCCGTTCATTAAGAGAACTTATAACATATGGTCTTAAGGGGCTTGCTGCATATTCAAAGCATGCAAACGCACTTCTTAAGGATAATACCGAAGTAGATGCATTTTTGCAGAAAGCTCTTGCGGCAACACTTGATGATAGTCTTTCAATAGATGATTTAGTTACACTTACACTTGAAACAGGAAAATATGGTGTTGATGGAATGGCTCTTCTTGATGAGGCAAATACATCAGCATATGGAAATCCTGAAATCACACAGGTAAATATTGGTGTAAGAAATAATCCTGGTATTCTTATTTCAGGTCATGATCTTAAGGATTTGGAAATGCTTTTAGAGCAGACAAAGGGAACAGGTGTGGACGTATATACTCATTCAGAAATGCTTCCAGCTCACTATTATCCATTCTTTAAGAAATATGATAATTTTGCAGGAAATTACGGTAATGCATGGTGGAAGCAAAAGGAAGAATTTTCAAGCTTCAATGGACCAATTCTTATGACTACAAACTGTATAGTTCCACCAGCCGATTCTTATAAGGATAGAATGTTCACAACCGGAGCTACAGGATATCCTGGTTGCAAGCATATCGATGGAGAGTACGGCCAGATTAAGGATTTCTCTGAGATCATTGAGCTTGCAAAGACTTGCCAGCCTCCAACAGAAATTGAGACTGGTACAATCACTGGAGGTTTTGCTCATGAGCAGGTATTCGCTCTTGCAGACACAGTTGTAGAAGCTGTAAAGAGCGGTGCAATCAAGAAGTTCGTTGTTATGGCTGGATGTGATGGGCGTGCTAAGAGCAGAAGTTATTATTCAGAATTTGCACAGGCTCTTCCAAAGGATACTGTAATCCTTACAGCAGGTTGTGCTAAATACAAATATAACAAGCTTGATTTAGGTGATATTGGAGGAATTCCAAGAGTATTAGATGCAGGTCAGTGTAACGATTCTTATTCACTTGCCCTTATTGCTCTTAAGCTTAAGGAAGTGTTTGAGCTTGATGATGTAAATGATCTTCCAATTGTTTACAACATCTCATGGTACGAGCAGAAGGCTGTAATCGTTCTTCTTGCGCTTCTTTACCTTGGGGTGAAGAACATCCACCTTGGACCAACACTTCCAGCATTCCTTTCACCAAATGTAGCTAATGTATTAGTAGAGAATTTTGGTATTGCTGGAATTACAAATGTTGAAGACGACATCAAGACATTGATTGGTTAGGAGGATAGAAGATGAGTGCATTTTTAGGACCTATACATTCTCTAATGTACAATAGAATCATCACTATGCAAAAGGTGATAAATGCTCTTGCTGATTTATCAAAATCAGAGGGATGGAATATCGATAATACGAATTATGTTATTGAAGAGTTTCCTCCAATAGAAGAGGTTGTGGATTTAGGCAATATTCATGCCTCTCTATCTAATCTGGTTGAAGGAGCAGAAGAAAGATTTGCTGGTATAGTTGCAACTATTATGAAGGATAGCCCTTCAAGATTAGGGAAGATTGAAACTTCTGTTAAGGCTACAGGCTCATCAATGAAGTTTGATGAAGTAAATAGTCCAGAGGAAATCTGTATTAGACTGCAAGAAATTCTGCTTGATGGTATGCCATGTGATAGGGCTACAATGGTAAATCAGAATTCCGATGGCAGTTTTGAAATAATCAGAACTATGGATCTTCATTCTGGTTATTTTGAAGCTGTTGGTATAGATGGAGATATATACTTTAAGTTGCTTAAAGATTTTGTGGAGGGATTATTATCTGAGACATCAGTTAACATTTCTGGTGATTTCAAGAAAAACATAATAGTTTCTAAGTAGACTCTTGGTTGAAGTAGAAGTTCCAAGGATAGATATTGAGTTTATAGGATGAATCAGGTACCTAGCAACAGACGCTGGGTACTTTTTTATTGCCAACTCCTTTTAAGAATGATATAAATGATATTAAAATAGTTTATAGAATTCTAAAGTAATGCTAAGGGGGCAATTATGAGGAGAAGAATGTTGGCTGTTGGGGCAGCTTTGTTATTGGGGGTAAGTGTCACAGGATGCGGAGCGCCAAAGGAAGTGAGTGTGGAAAAATGCGCTACGGGAAATCCTATGGTAGCAGACAATCAAAATATCCTGTATGGTGGTGACCCATCGGTTCTTGTGGATGGGGACACGGTGTATCTTTACACAGGTCACGATGCATCCACAGATGAGGAGGTTAAGAAATCAATCTACAATATTCCAGAGTATCTTTGCTATTCTTCAAAGGATATGGTGAACTGGACTGCTGAGGGTGTGGTAATGTCCATGACAGATGTTAAGTGGGATAGCAACGACACTAGTGCCTGGGCATCGCAGGTTATGAAGCACAAAGATCCTTCGGATGGTAAGGACAAGTATTATCTTTATTACTGCAGCTGGGACAAGACTGGAAAGCAGTGTATAGGAGTTGCTGTTTCCGATTCTCCGACAGGTCAGTTTGTAGATATTGGAGAGCCGCTTGTGAAAAGCACAGTCACAAAGCCTAACACCAGCACTTTCAATGATATTGATCCAACAGCTTGGATTGAGACAGATGATGAGGGCGTGGAGCATCGCTATCTTGCCTGGGGTAATGGCATGTTTTTCGTGTGCGAACTCAATGAGGATATGATATCTGTAAAGGATGTCAATGGAGACAGAAAAATTACAAATGGCAAGACACCAGGAGAGGACGATATAATCACACGAACTGCAGGCTTAGACAGTTACACGGAAGCACCTTGGATTTATAGACGAAGCGATGGACAGGGCAACTACGAGGGGCCATATTATCTTTTCTTTGCCCATCAGTGGAGAGAGTGTATGGCATATGCTACCACAGATGATTTGATTTCTGGAAAGTGGAGCAAGACACAGATGATTATGACTCCAACGGCCACCTCAAACACAAATCACATGGCTGTATTCGATTTTAAGGGAAAGACTTATTTTGTATATCATAATGGTTCTCTTCCTGCAGGCAGTGGCTTTAGAAGATGTGCTTGTGTGGTGGAGCTAAAGTTTAATGAGGATGGCTCTATAGAAATGTTTGAGGAAAGTGCAGCAGGCTTGGATGGAAAGAAGAGTAGCATCGCTACACTTGATGGCAAAAGCTATGTGGCTCACGAAAGCTTTGTGAATTCAAATGCTGATGCAGACTACCCATATAAGGATGTTAAGCTTGTGGCTTCTGAGGATTTGGATTCAAAAGATAGTCAGTGGGTGATTCGTCCAGGAAAGGCAGACGCTGAAAACGAAGCCTATGTTTCTATTGAATCGGAGAACAAGCCTGGCTTATACGTAAATACGAATTCAGGTGGTACGGTAACACTCTGTCAGGATACAAAAGCCAGCGAACAATCAGCTAAGAACCAGACATTCAAAACAGTGGAAGGATTAGCTGATAAAAAGGCTGTTAGTTTTGAGAGTGTGGCGCAGCCAGGAAAATATCTTACGCTTGTTGATGGAGAACTGACTCTTTCGGATGGCAAAGACAAAGCTGCTTCAACCTTCCAAATTAAGGGCGTAGAAGATTAGTTTAGAAATTGCTAAAATAATTATTGTAAAATTAAATAAATTCTGATATATTTTAACTAGCCAATTTATTGGCTAGTTATTTTCGTCTAAGCATTTATAAAGGGGCTTGATGCTTAGGACCAATTTTTATAGGAGGAGAATGCATGAAAAGAATACTTTCATGCGTTTTAGCTGTTTCTATGGCAGGTGGTCTTATGGCTTGTTCAGGCTCTGAATCTAAAGTTAAAAACTACACGGTAAGCTATGATGGCATTGCCACAGGCGACGTTTCTTCGGGCGTTTCTGTCCATGACCCATCCATATTAGAAGCAGATGGAACGTATTATATTTATGGTTCACATATGACTTGCGCCAAAAGTGATGACCTTTTAAATTGGAAGAAGGTTGCTGATGGCTACAACAAAACTAATCCTGTATATGGCCAGATATATGAAGTGGCTGACAAAGCCTTTGCATATTCTGGAAACAAGGATAGCATAATTAAAACCGATGATGGAAAGACTCATGTATGGGCACCAGATGTTATTTATAACGAGGCAATGGGAAAATATGTAATGTACTATTGCACAACCAGTACCTTCAATGCATCTAACCTGTGCTTTGGAACCAGTGACAGTCCTGAGGGTCCCTTTGAATGGCAAGGGGCTCTTATATATTCAGGCTTTACCAACAAAAATATAGATGCCACTGATGTACTTGATTATGTGGATGAAGACTATGCTAAAAAACACTATATAAAAGCCGGTGCCTATAATTACGAGGATTATCCAAACGCCATTGACCCAACTGTTTTCTATGATAAGGATGGCAGAATGTGGATGACCTATGGATCTTGGTCTGGTGGAATTTATCTTTTAGAGCTGGACCCAGAAACGGGGCTTGTTATTCATCCTGAAGCTGATGAAGCAAACAGAGTGGATGCTTATTTTGGTAAGAAGTTAATTGGCGGAGGCCATATTTCCATCGAGGGACCTTATATCATGTATGATCAGACCACAGATTACTATTATCTGTTTGTAAGTTATGGTGGCCTCACCAGTAATGGTGGATATCAGATGAGAGTTTTCCGTTCTAAGACCGTAGACGGAGATTATGTTGATATGAAGGATGCCTTTCCTGAAAAGAGTGCTATGCATCAGGATTTTGGCTTGAAGCTTTCTGGAAACTATAAGCTACCTAGTCTTGAAAAGGCATATATGGCTACTGGTCACAATTCTGCTTTTATCGACAAGGATGGGCGAGAGTATGTGGTGTATCATACACGCTTTAATGATGGCGGAGAGGGACATTCACCTAGAGTACATCAGATTTTGATGAATGAAGAGGGCTGGCCATGCGAGCTTCCTTACCAGACTCAGGGGGAGACTGTTTCTGAATCAGGGTATGAGAAAGAACAAGTTGTTGGAAGATATTATGTAATCAATCAAGGCACTGATATTTCCAGTGATATTGCAAATCCTTTCATAGTTTATCTAAACAAGGATGGAAGCTGTGATGGCAAGGATATAACTGGAACTTGGGAAATGAAGGATGGAAGCTATTACATGAAAATCAAGCTTTTAGACAAAGAATACAGTGGAGTATTTTGCCAGATGAAGGACGAGGCAGGAACTGACTGTATGACATTTTCAGCTGTAGGAGAGAATGAGACAATTATGGCTGTTAAATATTTAAATGATTAATAGGGAGATTTATAAATAATGGACAAAAATTTTCAATATAATAAACCGTGGATTTTACAGCGTGCAGATCCTTACGTTTATAAGCATACAGATGGAAAGTATTATTTTACCGCTTCGGTACCTGAATATGATAAGATAGTTTTACGTTGCAGCGATACCTTAGAGGGATTGAAGGATGCACCGGAGCTAGAGGTATGGCACAAGCATGACCGTGGTCCTATGTCTAAGCATATTTGGGCTCCAGAGATTCATTATCTTTTTGGTAAATGGTATATATATTTTGCAGGCAGCGATGTGGATGATATATGGGCGCTTCGTCCATACGTATTAGAGTGCCAGGGGCCTGATCCAATGAAGCACCCATGGATTGAAAAAGGTAAAATCCAAAGAGCTGCTACGGACGAGTTTTCCTTTGAGGCATTCTCGTTAGATGCCACAGTTTTTGAAAATAAGGGCCAGTGGTATTATATATGGGCAGAGAAGGTTGGAGTGGGAAAGCAAATCTCTAATCTTTATATAGCACGTATGGAAAATGGATACACTTTGGCTACAGACCAAGTGCTTCTTACTACGCCTGACTATGATTGGGAGCGTCATGGCTTTTGGGTTAACGAAGGTCCAGCCATTATCAAGCGTGATGGCAAAATATTTATGACCTATTCAGCCAGCGACACAGGAATTAACTATTGCATGGGGATGCTTACAGCTGACGAGGATAGTGATTTGTTAGACCCTCTCTCTTGGAAGAAGGAGAGATATCCTGTACTTAAGTCTTCATCAGAGCATGTGGTATATGGTCCGGGTCACAACTCCTTTACAAAGGATAAAGATGGAAATGATATATTGGTATATCATGCCCGCACAGAAACAGAGATAGTAGGTGACCCATTATACAATCCTAATCGTCACGCCATGCTTATGAAATTTGAATTTGTAAATGGAAGACCAGTATTTGACTATGATTGAAAACAGAGTTTGTACCAGATGTCTGCTTCGAGATATGATTGATGCAGACACAGCAATGATTGAAAAATATAAGAGTGCACTAAAACTTGAGGATATGGTAAGCGACGACGAGTACGAGCGTCGCTTATCTGTCTGTAAGGAATGCGAAAAACTCAACGAAGGCACCTGCATGGCCTGCGGATGCTACGTAGAGCTTCGCGCCACGGCCAAGATATCTAGGTGTCCTCGTAAACGCTGGTAAAGTAAAAGCCTTTAGTAGTTCACAATCTGACGATAAGCCGGTAGTCAACAAGCTCATAGGTATCTCAAGAGAAACATTTCTCGTTGAGCGGAGATATCTATGGCTTGTAGGCGTAACCGGCGGTGCCTTGTGAGCGTAACTAAAGGCTCTTAGTTTATTGGCATATAGTTCATGGATACGCGGATATCTTGTCCGTAGTTTCCGAAGCTCTTTCCGAAGAGGGTAAGGCCGCCAACGTGCTCGGCATCATCCTCTACTGAAATTCTAAAGTCAAGTGGCTGTCCCTGCTTAAGCTTTAAGTCATCAATGGTAACATCAGAAATCTGGAGACCATCAATAAAGGTACCGTGACGGTTAATAACAAGAAGCTTTAACAGTCCATACTGATTCCAGTTTGGTGGCCACCAATCAGGGGTGAACATTCCAAGAATATCTCCACCAAAATCTCCAGGGCTTGTCCACATTCCAAGCTTTGTTCCATTTAATGAAAAGCTAATATCTGAAGGCCAGTTGTTGTCGATGCCTGGTGCCTCAGAGGAAATCTCAAAGGAGATGGAAATCTGAGTGATTTTGTTGTTGCTAGGAATAAGGTTTGGAAGGGAGTATTCAACAAATCCCTTTGTAAACCACATGATGTCGGCGTTGAAACGATCAGGATGGCTGAAGTATCTAACGTCGTCGATTTCACCAATAACATTTGTGGAATTTGCAAGCCCACAGGTAGGGCAGACATCGTATTTTGAGAACTGTCCAACCTTAATATCTGTTGTGAAGGCATTAGATAAATCTAGTGGCTTTTCAATTTCAACAACGATTTTATCCTGAATAACTGAACAAATCTTTGAGTTGCCGTGACTGGCTGATTCGTTTGATGTGGAAATAAGTCCACATTCTTCTAATTTCTTAATATGACCTGTGAGAGCGCCGTTGCTAAGATTAAGCTGTGTAGCAAGCTGGTTCATGCTCATGTGGTCGTTTTCTAATAGTATGTTTAAAATCTGGATGCGCACGTCTGAGCCTAAGGCTTTAAATAGTTCTAGTCCTTCGTCCAGAGAAGTGATATGTATCATCCTGCTGCTCCTTCTTTAGTATGATAAAGTATTACATACAATTATAAAAATAATGTAATTGTATGTCAATAAAACCTTGACTTTTTCAATCGAATATTTTAATTAAAACTAAAAATAACGTTACTATTTACAGTTAATCTAGAGTTAACTGTATCGATTTAGTGAAAATACCCAAAATAATTATGTTCAATTTGTGTATAATAAAAGAATAACCAAAATAGTTTAGAAATATCTAAAATAATTATTGACTTAGTAAATTGCCCGTCTTATTATAATTACATAATCGTTAATGAGTTTCACGGAAACGTCTTTAACTTACAACTATCAAGCCTCAGTTGGAAGTTGGGGATTCTGGAAACTGATAAACAACACATTTCTTTTTTAAAACAAGGAGGAGAAGAATGAAGAAGAAATTGCTTAGTGCATTACTTTGCACATCAATGGCAGCTAGCTTATTCGTTGGTTGCGGGGGCGCATCAGAGGGTGGCGTTGACCCAGATGCAGAAGCTACAGAAGAGGAAGCTGCTGAGTCAGCAGAAGCTGAGGTAGTAACAAACACATTTGGTGATCCAAACGGAACTCACCTTGATATGTGGACATTCGTAGAACTTCACGGACAGCACTACGGTGTTATGGCTGAGGAGTGGAACAAGCAGCATCCAGATAACACAATCGAGATTACATGTACAACATATCCATATGGTGATATGCATACAAAGCTTCTTACAGCTCTTGAGGCTGGAACAGGAGCACCAGACATCTGTGATGTTGAGGTTGGACAGTTCCCTAACGTAGTTGAAGGTCTTGATCAGTGGTTAGTACCACTTAATGACTACGCAAAGGATTATCTTGATACAATGGTTACTTCAAGAATGGAGACATACCAGGGTTCAGACGGAAATTATTACGGCGCGCCATATCACGTAGGTGCAACAGTAATGTACTATAACGTAGCTGCAATGTCAGAAGCTTTAGGTCTTTCACAGGAAGATACAATCGCTAAGATTGATGCAGTTAAGACTTGGGATGATTACGCAAAGCTCGGTGAAGAGTATGTAGCCGCTGTTAACGAAGAAGGCAAGTACTGGACATCAGTTGATACAGGCGGAACAGATTGGCTCTGGCTTGCAATGGCAGAGAATGGTGATGATTGGACAGGCGGTTTTGATAGCAAAGCAAATGTAAACATTTCTTCTGTAAAGGATATGCTTACAATGCAGCAGGATTGGTTAAAGAGCGGTCTTGCAGAGGTTTCTCCAGATGGTCACGTAGACCTTGAAGCTGGTTTCCAGAACATCATGGATAGAAACATCGTTTCCTTCCCTAAGGCTATGTGGTACATGTCACGTTTCACAAACTACATGCCAGAGGAGTCAGGTAACTGGTATATTGCAAAGTGTCCTGTATTCAAGGCTGGTCAGAAGTGCTCAGTTGGTATCGGTGGTACAGGTACAGTCGTAACACAGCAGTCTGAGAACCAGGAACTTGCAGCAGAGTTCACATGCTGGGCAAAGATGTCAGCAGAAGGTGAGCAGCATATCTGGGATACACTTGGATTTGATGTTTGTAACGCAGCTCTTTGGGATGATGATGCTTTCGCACATGACGACAACAACCAGTACAACAAGTTCTTCATCAACTATCCATACGATGTATTAAACGATATCGGAATGGACAACATTGGTAAGATTTCAGTTGTATCTATCAGCCCAACAATCAACGAGTACATGTGTACAACTACACTCAACCAGGTTCTTGAAGATCCTGATTACTCAGTAGAGGATGCGTTGAAGGAATGCCAAGACGCAGTTGACATGGAACAGTAATGAGGAAATGATATGGATATAAATTACACTGGAGCGCCTGCTGAAAAGCAGGCTGCTCTTTTAAAGAAGAGTAGTGGAGTTTCATTTATGAAATTTAAGAAGATATTTTATTCGCAAAAAGTTGCACCATACGTTTTTGTGATTCCTTTTATTTTTAGTTTCTTTTTCTTCTGGGTATACCCACTTATCACAGCTTTTACTATGAGTTTCCAGGATATAGGGGCAATTACCTCAGAATGGATTGGATTTGCAAATTATGCAAAGTTGTTAAAAGATAATGTATTTCATATTGCTGTTATGAACAGCTGCAAGTACATGTTCTTTACATTAGTACTTCTTATTCCATTCCCAATGCTTTTTGCTGTTCTTATGGACAGCCATCTTGTTAAGGCTAAGGGATTATGGAAGGCAGTTCTTTATATGCCAGCACTTACATCAGTTGTAATTTCAGGTACACTTTTCAGACTGATGTTTACAGAGTATACAACAGGTCAGATGAATATCATTTCTTCTTTCCTTGGCCTTGGAACCTACAAGTGGTTAAAGATGGGCTGGTCAGGTATGCTTGCTCTTTTGATTGTAGCTTGCTGGAGATGGACTGGAGTAAATATGCTTTATTTCTTGGCTGGATTAAAGTCAATTGATTCCTCATTATATGAGGCAGCTGATATTGATGGTGCTTCAGGATGGCAGAAGTTCAGATTTGTAACCTTGCCACTCCTTAAACCTACTTCAGTATATGTACTTACAATTTCTGTATATGCTGGTCTTTCAATGTTCCTTGAATCATACATGTTATGGGCAGGAAACTCATCACCAAACAATATTGGTCTTACAATTGTAGGTTACTTGTACAAGCGAGGAATTGAAAAGAATGATATGGGATATGCATGCGCTGTTGGTGTAGTACTTCTTGTAGTTGCACTCATCATCAACTTTGCTCAGTTAATCCTCAATGGAACCTTTAAGAAGGAGGAGTCGTAATATGGCAAAGCAGAAGACAATGGCTGCAACTCCTCAAAGAAGAGTTGGAACAGTTTTAGGAACAGGTTTTTTCCTTATCCTTAGTTTGATAATTGTGTTCCCTGTTTTTGCAGGCTTGCTTGCATCGTTTAGACCAGGAACACAGCTGATTCGTAGAGGTCTTGCTATAGATTTAGACATTTCAACTATGAATCTCAATAACTACACTTACTTGTTTAGTGGTAATGCAGATAGTCAGAAATACTTTATGTGGTATAAGAATTCTCTTTTAATCACAATTGTTTCTGTAGTTTTGACACTGCTTATTTGCTACTTTGTTGCATACGGTCTTACAATGTATGAATTTAGATTTAAGAATCTGTTATTCACAATTGTACTTGCAACAATGATGGTACCTTTTGAAATCCTTATGCTTCCACTTTATAAGGAAATCATTGCTTTCAAGTTGATTGACACCTATACAGGCGTAATCATAATTGGCCTCTGTGGGGCTTCTACAATTTTCTTCTTCAAGCAGTACCTTTCTGGTTTACCAAAGGATTTGCTTGATGCGGCACGTATTGATGGTTGTAATGAATACAGTATTTCAGTGAGAATCATCTTACCTCTCGCTAAGCCTGCCTTTGCATCAATGGGTATCCTTTGTGCTATGGGTAGCTGGAATGCAATCCTTTGGCCACTGCTTGTACTTAAGGGGGCAGAGAAGTTTACACTTCCAATTGGACTTAACACACTTCTTACACCTTATGGTAACAACTACGATGTACTTATTGCAGGCTCGATGTTCGGAATTTTACCTATATTGGTAATATTCTTAATCTTTAATAGATACATTATTGACGGTATGACAGCAGGTGCTGTAAAAGGATAAGGAGGTTATTTTTGAAGCATGACTTCAAAAATAATCTCCCACAGCACAGCCCATCGCCGAAGGCGATTTTTAAATGCTGTGCTTTCCCGCTAGAATGAGAAAACTTGGAGGATAGCCAAATGGCAAAATTAGTAATCAATAACGAAAACAAAAAGAGCACCATCGCTCCAGAAATCTATGGTCATTTCTCAGAGCACCTTGGCCGTTGTATCTATGAAGGTTTATATGTTGGAGAAAACTCAGATATTCCAAATGTAAACGGTATGCGTACAGACGTGGTTGAAGCCCTTAAGGAAATGAAGATTCCAGTGCTTCGCTGGCCAGGTGGATGCTTTGCAGACGAGTATCACTGGATGGATGGAATTGGTCCAAAGGAAAAGCGTAAGAAGATGATTAACACTCACTGGGGTGGTGTTGTTGAAGACAACAGCTTTGGTACACACGAGTTCTTCGAGCTTTGCCGACAGCTTGGTTGTAAGACATATGTAAATGCCAATGTGGGTTCTGGCACTGTTCGTGAAATGAGCGAGTGGGTAGAGTACATGACTTTCAACGGTGTGTCACCAATGGCAGACCTTAGAAAAGAAAATGGTCATGAGGAACCATGGGTAGTTGATTATCTTGGAGTTGGAAATGAGAACTGGGGCTGCGGCGGAAATATGCGTCCACAGTTCTATGCAGATGAATATAGACGTTACCAGACCTATGTTAGAAATTACAATGGCAACAAGCCAATAAACAAGATTTGCTGTGGTGCCAATGTGGATGACTATCATTGGACAGAAGAAGTGCTTAAGACTTGCTTTGATCACACACCTGAGCATTTCCATGGATTTATGGATGGTCTTTCACTTCACTATTACACACTTCCTGAGACAGAGGATGATTGGAACTTTAAGGGAAGTGCAACAGACTTTACTGAAGAGGTATTTTACCAGACACTTAAGAGAAGCTACTTTATGGAAGAGCTTATCAATAAACATGGCGCTCTTATGGATCAGTATGACCCAGATAAGAAGATCGGTATGATGATTGATGAGTGGGGTATTTGGACAGATGTTGAGCCAGGTACAAACCCAGGCTTCTTGTATCAGCAGAACACAATGCGTGATGCTCTTGTAGCTGGTATGAACCTTAATATTTTCAACAAGCACTCTGACAGAGTTAAGATGGCATGTATCGCTCAGCTTATTAACGTTCTTCAGTCAGTTATGCTTACAGATGGCGAGAAGATGATAAAAACCCCTACTTACTACGTCTTCAAAATGTATCGTCATCATCAGGGAGCAACACTTCTTGATTCTAGCCTTATTAATAATGGAACAGTTGGCAAGGACAAGAATGAACTTCCTAAGGTATTCGAATCTGTTTCAGAGGATGAGGGCGGTGTTATTACCATCACTCTTACAAATAACTCTCTTGAAGCAGCAGAGGATGTAGAAATTCAGCTTACAAAGGATGGCGGCTCTTATGATGTATGTGAGGCAGTCTATGTGTCAGGCACAATGAATGCGCACAACACCTTTGAAGCACCAGAGGTTGTTAAAGAAGCTGAATTCAAGGATTACAGCAAGACAGCTGAAGGCCTTACTGTCAAGCTTCCAGCTTGCTCTGTTGTAAGCATTAGAATCAAGAAGTAAATTGCCTTCTTACTTTTCTTTTTCAAACTTCCTTTACATATTTTTATTCTGAAAAATGCCCTAGGCCTTTATAGGCCTAGGGCATTTTGTTGTTAAGATTGTATTGAGAAATAATATCATTTCTACTTTATTGACCTGTTCTATAAAAAATGGTACGATTCATTGCGTTAGTGCAATCTAACAAGGATTATATAAAACTACATATAATTAGGAGGATATTATTATGAGAAGAAAAGCATTAGCTTTATTATTATCAGCTATGGCTGTATCTATGGTTGGATGCGGCACAAAGAATACTTCTGAGGTTCAGAAGGAAGAGTCTGTAGAGGTTGCAGAAGAAAAGGTTGAGTCTAGCAGTGCACTTGATCCAAATGTGGAGTATGTATTTGGTACAGCAACTCTTTCTTATGCAGAGTTTTATTCAGGAGATGTTTCAAGTACTGATTCCTTTGATGCGGTTACATCAGCAACAACAGGAAAGTCAGAGATTTTTCCAAATCAAGAGACAGATTTTGTTGATGAAACAACAAATGCTGATGGATATCACATTACAGGTGTTAAAAATGTAAACGTGGCAGTTCCTGCAGATCAGGTTGAGGAATATGCAAAGCTTAATGAAAGCTTCGTGAAGAATGAGGGTGAAGAGCCAAAGCAGTTCAAGGTTGTTTCAATTGAGGATGGTGTAGCAACCTATTCAGCTACAAATTTTGAAGTGGCAGATACAGTAACAGATGCTGATGCTCAGCTTGAGACTGGTGTTTTCTGGGGTGATTATCAGCTTGATGTAATTGAAACTTCTACATCATATATAAAGAACACAAGAGAAGATGGAGATTTCAAGATTGATGGAAACATCCAGGGAATTATCCTGGAAACAAAGTCTGGATTAAAAGTTGGTATGGAGCATTTACAGAGTATTTGGGTACAGCCTTATGAAATCGCTTTTAATATTTCTGCGGACAACAGCCATAACCCTCGTATGGTGTTTGATAACCTTCCAGAGCTTGATAAGCTTGAAAAAGAGGAGATTGTTTCTGTAACTTTTATCAATCAGAACGACTCATATGTATATACTTTTGACGGTGTGTATGTAAAGCCTGTATATAAGGATGCCAAGGTAACTGGTAAGGTTGATGAGTCTTCAAATAGTATGGCTCTTGAAAATGTTCCAACAGATTTGGGAAATCCTAAGGTTACAGTTACTTACACAGTAGGCGAAGGTCGTGAAGCTGTAAGAACAGTGGTATATGAAGGAGATTATGCAGACAAGGTAGAGTTTGACAAGGATGCATTTTCTGAAGCAAAGGCTGCAGGTGAGGGCACATACTCAGCAGCTGTATCTAGTGATAATTATGCGGATCTTTCTGTAGAGGTAAAATAATATGACAATATTGGTTTCTCTTTGTCTAGCTTTATTGCTCACTATCGTATTTACGGAGCAGCTAAAGAAAAACGCTAATATCTTTTATATAATCGCAACATTGATTGCTTTGGTATCAGTAGCAGTTGTGTGGCTGGGAATTACTTTGCCAGAATGGGTAAATCTTTGGTTGATACCTATTCTTGCGAAAGGTGGTTTGACGGGAGCATTTTTTATCATAGTAATGTTTGCTGGTGCATTTCCAAACAGAAGTCTTGGTGCGAAGCTATTTATGCCCCTTCGAAGCCAATTATCTATTATAGCTTCTATACTTGGAATAGGTCATGGTCTTGCATATTCAAAGTCATACTTTTTAATGATGAAAAATGGCAGCTCAAATATGAAGATAAGTACTGTGGTATTTATTATTATATCTGCTTTGATGTTTGCCATTATGATACCTTTATTTGTAACCTCTTTTACATCGGTTAAAAGAAAAATGAAGGGCGGAAATTGGAAAAAGCTTCAAAGATTAGCGTATGTCTTTTATGGTCTTCAGTATATACATGTAATGATGCTGATGGTACCTCCTGCCTTAAAGGGGACGGCAGGATATGATATTACCATTTTTGTTTACAGCTTCATTTATATCAGCTATCTTTTCTGTCGTTGTGTGAAAGCGTTTAATAAGGGGATTAATGAGATTATCCCAAGAAGACAATTGGTGGGAGTTGCTATTTCGCTTTTGGCTTCAGTGGTTTTAGTATCGGTGATTTATAACCAAGCTGACGCATCATCTAAGAAAGAGGATGTGGTATATAAATCAGAAACCATAACTTCTGTTTCAAAGGAATTTGCAGAAGAAGGAACTTCCCTAAAAGATGGCGTATATACTGGCGAAGGAATGGGAAATAATGGTACAATAGCTGTTGAAGTAACTATTGAAAATAGTAAGCTTACTGATATCGTAATTACGAAATTTACCGACGACAAAGAATATTTTGATGTTGAGGTAGATGGCAAGGAGATGATTAGCCGAGTTTTAGATGCTGGAGACACAGAAGTGGACACTATTTCTGGAGCTACATATTCTTCGGAAGGGTTTTTATCTGCTGTGGCTTCTGCAATAGAACAGGCTAAGAAATAAATAAATGATTACTTTTAACGAGAAAAAATTAAAGAAAGAAATGAAATCTATGGGCGCATTGTTACTTTGCGCCCTGATTTTTTCGGGATGTAAAAATCCAACTCAGGAAGTTAGCTTAAACAAGATAAATTCCACATCTTTTTTTGCCATGGACACAGTGATGGAAATCCAGATTGAGGGGGATGAGGAACTTCTGACAGAGGCACAGGAAAAGGTGGAGGCTTTGGAAAAACAGCTTTCTGTTACTGAGGAGTCTAGTGAGGTAAGTAAGATAAATAAGGATAGTATTGGTCGACTTACCGGCGATGGTGCAAAAGTTTTTGAGGGAGGAATGGAAATCTGCAAGGATACCGAGGGAGCCCTGGATTTGACAATATATCCTGTGCTAAAGGAATGGGGTTTTACAACAGGTGAATACAAGGTACCTGAAGATGAAGATATAAAAGAGTTATTGCAGGCAGTTGATTATTCAAAGGTGGAAATATCGAATCAGGGAGAAGATTACATTGATATTGTTCTTCCTGAAAACATGGAAATTGATTTAGGTAGTATTACAAAGGGGTACACTAGCCAAATGCTTTCCGATTTCTTCAAAGAAAAAGGTGTGGATTCAGCCCTTATAAATCTTGGGGGAAATGTTCAGTGTATTGGCACAAAGCAGGATGGAAGCCCTTGGAAGATAGCTATAAAAAGTCCTTTTCATGATAGTAAAACAGGAATAATAGGCGTTCTTGAGTCTGAAGATATTGCTATCGTTACTTCGGGTGGCTATGAGAGATACTTTGAAGAGAATGGAGAAATCTACTGGCATATTATTAATCCAGAAAACGGTTATCCAGCAAAAAATGGATTGGTTTCAGTGAGCATAGTTGGTAAAGACGGCTTTATGTGTGATGGCCTCTCAACAGCTCTTTTTGTAAAAGGCTTAGAGGGTGCCACTGAATATTGGAAGACACATGAAGGCTTTGATATGATTATGATTACAGAGGATGGCAAGGTTTACATTACAGAAGGAATAAAAGATAAGTTTTCACTTTCATCTGAGTACAAGGATGCTAAGCTTAATGTTATAATAAAGTGAGTATGAAGAAGAATGATTTTATTTTGATAGGCACTCTTCTTGTTATCGCATTTGCGATAATGATAGGAATGCGTTTCTGGCAGAAATATAATACAGGTGATAATCCTATGGTGGTAATCACCATAGATGGTATAGAGACTCAACGACTTCCACTTAATGAAGATGGGACATGCATTATAACATCAGGTGAAAATGGCAGCAACGAGCTTATAATAAAGGATGGGCAGGCGAGTATCTCTGATGCCAACTGTCCTGATAAGATATGCGCAAAGCATAGACCAATTAGTTTAAGCGGGGAATCCATAGTATGTCTTCCCCATAAGGTTGTTGTATCCATTGAGGGTGGCGAAGAATCTGAGGTGGATGCTATTGCTCAGTAGTTCAGGCGTAGGAGAATAACATTATGAATATGAACACAAAAAAGATTGCGTATTTAGGCCTACTTATTGCATTGGCGTTTGTTTTATCCTATGTGGAGGTGCTTCTTCCTCTTAATATCGGAATCCCAGGAGCAAAGGTTGGCTTGGCAAATATCGTAATAGTTGTGGCTTTGTACACCATAGGTTCCAAAAATGCTTTTATGCTTTCTCTAGTTAGAGTTCTTCTTGTGGGACTAACCTTTGGGAATTTCGCCATGCTTATATATAGTAGCGCAGGTGCCTTTCTTTCTTTTTTAATGATGTTCATAGGAAAGAAAAGCAAGAAGCTTTCAATGACTGGTGTCAGCGTGTTAGGTGGCGTTTTTCATAATGTAGGCCAAATAATAGTGGCTATTTTTGCAATGGAAACCAGCAAATTGATTTATTACTTACCTGTTTTGGTGATAATAGGAACAGTGTCAGGAATAGTTATAGGCCTTATTTCAGCAATGATTTGCAGAAGGGCCAAGGTTGCATTTGCATAGAAAAATTTGATATACTTTATCAGGTTATTTAGATTTTTTGTTTGAGAAGATGGGTATAAAAAATGGGAGATTACGTTATTAGTTGTTGTTCTACTGTTGACACAACAGAAGAGTATTTAAAAGAAAAAAATGTTGAGTATATTTGCTTTCATTATTACTTAGATGACAAGCATTACAGAGATGACTTATTTAAGTCTATAAGTCCTAAAGACTTTTATCAGGCTATGTTAGATGGTGCCATGACAAAGACATCTCAGGTTAATGCAGATGAATTCTCTGAGTATTTTAGAACCTTCTTAAAGGAAGGAAAGGATATTATCCACATTACACTTTCGAGCGGTATTTCCGGTGTTTACAACTCTGCTAGAATTGCTGCAGATGAAATGAAGGAAGAATTCCCAGATAGACGAGTGGTTGTTATCGATAGCTTGACTGCTTCAGCTGGCTATGCGCTTATCATAGATAAGATGGCAGAGCTTCGTGATCAGGGTTACGATTTTGATAAGCTTGTTAGCTGGGTGGATAATCATATTCAAAATCAAAATACCTGGTTTTTTACTACAGATTTAACCTTCTTTATTAGAGGCGGCAGAATCTCTAAAGTGTCTGGCTGGTTTGGTACAGCTCTTAACATTTGTCCGCTTCTCAATATTAATGACGAAGGAAAGCTAGTTCCTAGACAGAAATGTCGAGGAAAGAAGCTTGTTAAAAAGGCAGCTCTTGCAGCTGTTAAAGAGCGTATTGAAAATGGGGACGGCTACGATGGAAACATCTTCATCACACATTCTGTGTGCTATGAGGATGCCAGAGATGTGGCTGACATGCTTGAGGAAGCATTCCCAAATATGAAAGAAAAGATTCGTATTTTCGATATTGGACCTACTATTGGTGCACACACAGGCCCAGGTACAGTTGCTGTGGCTTTCTGGGGAAATGCGAAGGAACATTAGGATTTGATTAAAAGTGTTGGGGCTATTGTTGTAGACTCAGCACTTTCCTTGCATGTAATCATTTGTAGCCTCGGCGGAATTGGCTACAGGTGTTATTATTAATTATTGGAGGATAATTTTATGAAAGAGAAACTCAAGGACTTAAGACTAAATATCACAATATCAGCTGTCGTTAGCATTATTATTGGTATTCTTTTAGTGGTGCGTCCTGCAGAGAGCTTGTCTACAATCGGAAATATTATCGGCGCTATTGTTATATTGCTTGGCGTTGGTATTATTATTGGTCAGATATACGAGCGCGGTTTCAACGCCATGGGAATAGTGGTGGGTGCTGTTCTAGCTATTATTGGAATTTGGATTTTCAAATCCCCAGAGGCGATTCTTTCAATTATTCCAATGGCAATCGGCGTAGTTCTTGTGGTACATGGCATTCAGGATTTAGGTCTTGCTGTTGAGGCAGTAAAGGTTCATGCGCCAAGATCATGGCTTCCATTTGTAATTGCTGGCTTTAATATTGCACTTGGAGTGCTTTGCGTGGTTGCATCCTTCAAAATTATATCTTTGGCAACGCAGCTAATTGGTGTAATGCTTGTGTATGATGGAATTACAGATATTGGAATCGTGCATAAGGTTAGAAAGGCAAGCAATCTTGTGGTTGATTCCACTATTATTTCTGAAGAAGATATTTAAGTTATAGAGGCTTGGAAATTTAATGAGACAAATGGAATTTAAAATGGAACGAACAGGTCTACTACAAGTAGATGAGGTTCTTCCAGTTACAGAATATGCTCTTTCTAATTCATATTATTATGTATTGGGAAGGTCTTATGCCATGTCTGGTAATTATACAACATTGGAGCGACTGAAAACTCAGGATGGAAAGACCGAGGGTAAGGTGGTTGACATTAAGGAAACCCCTAAAGGATTCTATGTAACAGTAGAATTTGAGGATTCTTAAGGAGCTAGAATGAACAATCAGACACAAAATCCAATTGATGCAGTTTTAGCAGAAAGCCTTAAAGCTTTAGCTGTTAAAAAACCAATTGAAAAGATTACAATTAAAGAAATAACTGACAGGGCTGGAGTAATTCGTCCAACCTTCTACAATCATTTTCAGGATAAATACGAGCTACTTGAGTGGATAACTGTCAATGAGCTTTTTGCCCCGGTGGAACCATTCCTTTCCAATGGAATGCTTAAGGAGGCTGTTACCTTTATTTTGACTGCCCTTGAAAAGGAAAAGGATTTCTACACCAGAGCTGCTCAGCTTGAGGGACAAAATTCCTTCAATGAAATCTATTCACGTTGTGTACAGAATGCTGTGGCTAAAAACATTGATGTGGAAGGCTTGGCAAAAATCGCCCCTTATCCATGGCTTAAGGAAGAATTAGTTGCTGAATTCTTAGCTCATTCTATTAGTTGGGTCACAATTGAGTGGATTAAGCATGGAATGACTGTACCTGTTCAGGAATTGACTGATGTATATTTAAAGATTTTCCATAATCCATTACTTGAGGTTGTCACAAAGCATAGATAATGTGGCTATTGTGACAGAAGACATACATATATGAGAATTTGTATCTTGTCTAACCACAGTTTTTGGTGATTGAATATTCATATGAGGAGTATGTTTTTTTATCATTAAAATTGTGAGAAATCTACGAATTTAGATTTCAGATTGATGGATTGGAGTATAATAATAAAATGAATTGGTTGGAAAATGTGCTGATTATAGCCGGAATACTACTTGATGTATTCGCTGCCATGGAAATTCAAGGTGCCATGGTATCTCACATAAAAAAGAAGACCCTTCTTATAGCCTGTGCAGTGGTGGCTGCTATGGAATTGGCCTTTTATTTTGCTGGATATTTCCTGTGCACAGTTTTAGTTAGAAGAGGGGATATTTCAGACCCAATTGCATATGGCGAAGAAATTGCAGCAATCGTTTTAGCGCTGCTTGGTATAAGACTTATTGCAAAGGCAATCAAGCGAGAGTTTATTCAGGAGCATCTCAAGGAAACCTTGAAGGTTTTTGAGTATACTAGAATGATTGCTATGTCAAGTTTATACACAGCTGTGGCTGGTGGAGTGTGCGCTTTAGTGGGCATTACCATATGGCAACTGGTTATTACTATCATTGTTATTTCTATTTTGATGGTAATATTGGGATTATATACAGGTCTTCATTTTGGATTTGAAAATAAGACCATAGCCTATGTGGCTGGTGCAATATTGTTATGGGGTGTAAGCATAGAAATGTTTTTATGCTAAAATAATGTTAGATGTTTATAGAAAATTAAGGTTTCAACTTTTTATTGGGGCGGAAGTTTGAAAAAACATTTTTTTCCTAAAACATTATTTCAAAAGCTAATATATACGCTTTTTATAATGGCAGCTTACCTAGTGGGCCGAGAGCTGCCACTTTATGGTGTCGACTTAGCAGCTTACGAGACTTTTAGAGATAAGTCGGCAGATTTAATTATGCAAACAATTGGTGGAGATAGGTACAAGACAAGTCTGCTTGCTCTTGGCATATCTCCTTTTATGTTTTCTACACTATTTATTCAGATGCTGGTTTCTGTAAAAAGAGCAGACAGCAAATCTCACACATCACCTAAGAAGATAACAAATGCAACTCTTCTTTTGATGCTTATCTGGGCTAGTGTTCAAGCCTATTTCACCGTACAATCAACCCTTTATATTTATGATGGTGGCTGGCAGCTTATTCTTGCAAAATTCGTTTCTGGTATAGAGATGGTTACAGGAGCATTTTTAATCCTTTGGCTGGCTACTAGAAATAGCAAATATGGAGTAGGTGGGCAAACAGCATTAATCTACGTAAATATTTTAGATAGTGTTGTTATTACCTGTAGAAGTGTGCCTGTGGATGATTTGAAAATTATTGGTTCCATTTCTGTAGTGGCTTTGCTCTTCACTATTATTTTTGAGAACAGTGAATACAGAATTCCAATGCAAAGGATTTCTATTCACAGTATTTTCTCCGACAAAAACTATATTCCAATAAAGCTAAATCCTATTGGTATGATGCCGGTTATGTTTACGTCAGCCTTCTTTATGATACCTACCTATGGCTGTCAGGCTCTGGCTATGCTTTTTCCAGATAATGCTGATATAGCTTGGGCACAGGAGAATATGGATACCTCTCATGTGCTTGGAATTATAGTATATGTTATTACCTTGTATATCATAACAGTGGTGTTCTCCTTTGTTTTTATTAGCCCCAAAAACTTGGCGGAATCACTGCAAAAGTCAGGAGACAGTATAACTGGTCTTAGGGCAGGACGAAAAACAAGATTTTTCATAGCTAGAAGATTGGCGTGCATTGCCTTGTTTTCTGCCACCTTTATGGCAGCATTTTTGGCATGGCCTCTGTATCTACATACATTAGGCGTGGTGCCTGCTGAGGTTATGAGTTTACCGTCTATTATGATTGCTATGGCTAGTATTAATTGTAATTTGTACAGAGAGTTTAGAGCGGTCATCGATTATGACGCATATATTCCGTTTATTTAGGAAAAATTATAATTACTGTGCTTTCCCGCTATAGCAGAAAGGGGATTGGATGCTTTATTTTATTCCTGCTTGGTATCAACAGAATAAGTGGAAAGAGCTGGAGCAAAGTTGGCACACTCGCAGAATGCATACAGAGTTTGATGACACTGTAAAGCAGGTGCAAATGTTCCATCGTAGTGGAAAAAGTGATTTCAAGATTCTACTTTTGAGCCACACTCCAAACTTTAGACATTTCCTTCATCGACAGGGTGTATTTCATGCAAAGTACTGGTCTGTTTTTGATGCCATTCAGGAGGTGGAAAGAAAGAAGGCGGTGGTTTTTTCCTTCCACAATTTGGATTGGCCTAAAGGTATTGAATTCGTATATACGCCATTTGTGGTAGTGGGATATCTTAATAATCAAAAATATGCCCAGATAGAATTTGGTGAAGCGGGAAATCCTATTGAGGTGGCAATGTACCGAGATGGACAGGTTTCTCGTAGAAATATTTATGATGATAGGGGCTTTGTATCTGCCACAGAGGTTTATCAGGATGGACAGATGGTATTTACGGATTATCTCACAGAAAAGGGCACGGCAAAGCTTAGGGAATATGCAGATACAGGAAGGGTGGAGATTAATCCTGCCTCAAATACATTTTTAGTTTTTGAAGGTGAAAAGGAAGCTGAAACCAGAGCCTTCAGTTCACTGACTTACGATAACCTGGGAGAGGTTATTAGGGAGGTATTGTTCTCTCACTTGTTAGCCAACGATGATCCAGATGATATTTTTTGTATTGCCGTAAATGAAAATAATATGTTTGCAACCAAGGAGTTCCTTGGGCGTAAGAAATGTATTTTATCTTTTTACGGGGATAGATATCGAATAAAGGATCATCTTGACGCAAAGGATTTGGTGGCAAAGGCTAGCTATATTATTACAGATTCAGAGGCAACTACCAGATATCTTAAACGAGAGATGGAGCAGGAAATTGAGAATATTATTGATATTTCTCCATATGACTCTCGAATGGATTTTGGTATTAGTGGTGAGCTTACGGTACAAAAGATTTTGGTACCAATAGACGGTTTGCCAGAGGATAGATTTAAGGAGCTGATGATTCAGTTGGCTACCTATCTTCCTCAAAATGAAAATGCTATGGTCCACATCTTTACAAGAAACGCCGAGTACAATCTTCCAGACAGATTGTTGGAAAAGATTGCAGAAATACTTGAAGAAGCAGGTTTTGACAGAAGAATTGTTATCCCTGAAGAAGTGGATGATGATACTGCTGAAAATGATTTGGATGATGAAGAGGAAGAAGAGGAAATACCTGTTAGATTTTTTATTGAACAGTGTGTGGATGAGCTGTCAGTTAGTAAGTGTATTCGTGAGCAGAGAATCATGGTTGATATGAGACACAATCCTGATTTGTATCTGCAGATTAACTGTATAAGTACAGCGATTCCTCAGATTATCCGACGTGAAACCCAGTATATGCAAAATATGTACAACGGTTTTGTGGTAAAGGAATTTGACCAGATACCAGCAGCTCTGGAATATTTCCTTGATTCCCTTGCTAACTGGAACCAAGCAAAGGTTTATTCTTATGATATTGCACAGAAATTTACCACAAGAAAGCTTCTGGAAAAGTGGAAGGATGTACGTGCAGTACTTGATAGTCAGTAGGGTGGAGGAACAAAGATAAATGGAAAAAGCAAGTTGGACTATTTTTTGGAATGAATATAGCTCGGACACATATTTATACGGCTCTGAGATTGAATTCGTTGCCAGAAACGAGGTGCATTTTAAGAATGATCTTATGCCTCCTGGCACAGTTATAAAGCAGTGGTATTCCCTTACCAATTATCAGGCTCAGAGAATCGAACCAAGTCTTCCTATAATCGATGGAGAAAGCCGGTATCGAATAAAGGTGAATGTGGAGACTCCAGATAATCAGGGATGCCTTATCAGATTGGTTTTTCTGGATAGATACGAGCGAGAGGCTGGAGATTTTACTGTGAGAGGTAAGGAGGCGGAGTTTTCCTGCCCGTTAAAAACCTATAGTTATAAAATGCAGCTTATTAATGCAGGTATGAAAGAGTTTACATATCATTCAGTGACTATTGAAGAAATAGAAAAACAAAAATGAAGGTAAAAAAAACTAAGGGAATTATCAGGAAACTTCAAAAGGAGCTTAGAAAGGTCAAAAGCTACAAGGATGCTATGGCAGCCCTTACAGACGAGGAGCTTAAGGCCAAGACTAAGGAATTTAGGGAGCGTTTTGAGGCTGGAGAGAGTACTGACAAAATGCTGCCTGAGGCTTTTGCGGCCATGTGCGAGGCTGATAAGCGAGTGCTTGGGATGTTCCCATTTGATGTACAGCTGTTGGCAGGAATTGCCATGCATCATGGATATTTGGCAGAGATGAATACAGGAGAGGGTAAGACTCTTACAGCCACCTGTCCTATGTATCTAAATGGTCTTACTGGTAAGGGCGCAATTCTTGTTACAAACAATGAATACCTGGCTCTTCGTGACGCTGAAGAAATGGGACCAGCCTATGAGTTTATGGGACTGACTATTTCAGCTGGTGTTAAGCGTGATGCTGACGATAAATTCGAGAATGATGAAAAGAAGGAAATCTATAATTCAGATATCGTATATACCACTCATTCGGCTTTAGGTTTTGATTATCTTATAAACAACCTGGTTAAGTCAGCTGATGAACGTTTTATGCGTGATTTCTATTTCATTATCATCGATGAGGCTGATTCTGTTCTTCTGGATAGCGCCAGCACACCTCTTGTTATTTCAGGTGCACCACGTGTCCAATCAAACCTTTATGAGATGGCGGATTTCTTCGTAACTACTCTTCAGGAGGATGTGGATTACGAGATTGAAGAAAAGAGTGTTTGGTTTACGGAAAAGGGGTTGGAGTATGCCGAGAGTTATTTTGGAATAGACAATATCTTTGACCCAGAATACTTTGAAATATATAGACATTTGATTTTGGCACTTAGAGCTCACAAGATTATTGAAAAGGGTACTGAGTACATGATTTCAGAATCCAATGAGGTTACCCTTATTGATGCCAGCTCAGGTCGAGCCCTTAAGGGGGTAAAGCTTCGTGGCGGACAGCATCAGGCTATAGAGTGCAAGGAAAAGGTGGAGATTACTCAGGAAAACCGTTCCATGGCATCCATTACTTATCAGAATTTCTTCTCTATGTTCCCTAAGATGGCAGGCATGAGCGGAACAATTTATGATGCCAAGGATGAGCTATACGATGTATATGGCAAGAAGGTTGTGGTTATTCCTACCAATAATCCTATACAACGAGTGGATTGTCCCGATTGGTTTTTCAGTGATTCGGAAAAACAGTTTGAGGCAGCTATTAAGCTGGCGGTTAAAAAACATGAAACTGGTCAGCCTGTGCTAATAGTTACAACCATGATTTCTGATACGGAAATCCTATCTCATCTTTTGGTAAAGGAGGGCTTGGCTCACTCTGTTCTAAATGCTAATAATGCCTTCTGGGAGGCTGAAATTATCAAAGAGGCAGGTCAGATGGGAGCTATGACGGTGGCAACCTCAATGGCAGGCCGAGGAACTGATATAAAGCTTGGACCTGGTGTAAAGGAATTGGGAGGCTTGGCTGTTATTGGTGTTGGCCGAATGCTTAATATCCGTGATGAGAGGCAGACTAGAGGTCGAGCAGGTCGACAGGGAGATCCAGGCTACAGTCGCTTCCTGGTTTCTCTTGAGGATGATATTGTTGAAAAGGGTACAGACCCTGAGAAGCTTAAGAAATATATTGATGGCAATAAGCGTATAAGAGACAGGAAAATAAAAAAGATTGTAAATGGAGCCCAGCGCACCAATGAGGAAATGGGTGTAACCAATCGTAAGAATTCCAAGGATTACGATGTTGTACTCCAGCTGGAAAGAAAGCTTATGTACGACACCAGAGATATGCTTTTGGATGGTGGTTCCATTGAGTGGTCTAAGCTTATTGATATTGCCATGGAAAATACGGATGAATTCCTGAAGGAACATAAAAAGCTTACTGTTTCCGAGTTCAACAGATATATGCTTGATAATATTTCCTACAAAATGGAAAAGGATATTGGCTATCTAAAGTTGAATAATAAAAATAAGGTCAAGGCTTATGTAAAGGCCAGAGTGGAGAAATCCTTGGAAGAAAAGCAAAAGCAGATAGGTTCAGAGAAAGGTATGAAGGACTTTATTCGTGTATCAGCCCTTTCTGCTATTGATGAAGCGTGGATTGAACAGGTTGACTATCTTCAGCAGCTTCAAGGGGCGGTTTCAGGACGAAGCTCTGCCCAGCGTAACCTGATGTTTGAATATCAGGGAGAGGCACTGGAATCCTTCAGAAAGATGGAAAGTCGCATTAAGCGAAATATCATAAGAAATGTGTTGCTTAGCGAAGTGAGTATGGATAAGAAGAATAAGCTGAAGATTATTCTTCCTTAATCGAGGTGTACGTATGATTTATAGCTTTAACTTAGGTATAGGTTGGGCGTCTTCTGGGGTGGAGTATGCCCAAAGCTACAGAGCTAATGTTTTGAGAAGCCTAAATCTAGAAGCAAAGTTTATATTCACAGATATGTTTCCTAGAGATAATCTCATTGATATGACAAGGAATATTGGCTTTGAGGATAAGGAGATTATATGGCTATACACCTTCTTCACAGACTTTGATCCAGAGCCTGTAAGCTACACATTAGAGGATTTGAAAAAAGCAGTTGGAAATCAGAAATATACTTTTGAGAGAGAGGGACAAATAGGAAAGTTTCTTTTTGAGGGAGAAAACAATTTTTATAGAATCTACTTCGTAAATACGGAGGAGGATTTTATACATCGCGTTGAAATGGTCTCAGCAGGATATTTGGTGAGAAAAGATTATTTTATGAGCGGCAGAGTGTTTAGCGAATACTATGCGCCATTAGATGGTCGGGCTCATCTTTATCAGAGAAGGTATTTTAACAGAGATGGCTCAGCTGCCTATGAAGAAATAATCGATGGGGAGGCAGTACTCTACAAATTTCCAGACAAGATAATATGTTCAAAGGAAGAGCTGATTGGCTATATGACAGCACTTTTAAAGCCTACAAAAGATGACATTATCATAATAGACAGGTCAACAGGTCAAGGACAGGCCATCCTTGAGAATGCAGGTGATGCCAGGGTGGGTGTGGTTATTCACGCTGATCATTTCAGTGAGGGTGCTACAGATGAGAACTACATCCTTTGGAATAATTTTTATGAGTATACCTTCTCAATGCATGAGCATATAGACTTTTATATAACGGCAACGGAAGATCAAAGAAAGCTTTTGATTTATCAATTTGAAAAGTATTTAGATGCAAGTCCTACCGTATATACGATACCCGTTGGAAGCCTGCAAGAACTTAAGGAACCCGGTGAACCAAGGAAGAAACATTCCTTTATTACCGCCTCAAGACTTGCAACTGAAAAGCATGTGGATTGGCTTGTGGCTGCAGTGGCGAAGGCACATGAAGATATTCCAGATATTACACTGGATATTTACGGAAAGGGTGGTGCAGAAAAAAGCCTGAAGGAGCAAATCGAAAAGCTTAATGCGAAAGACTATATACGATTGATGGGGCAACATGATTTAACAGAGCTTTATCAGAATTACGAGGCATACCTTTCTGCTTCCACTAGCGAGGGCTTCGGTTTGACCTTGATGGAGGCTATTGGCTCTGGACTTCCTATCATCGGATTTGATGTTCGATATGGAAATCAGAATTTTATTGATGAGGGAAAGAATGGATATAGGCTGCCATACGCAATTGGAATGGAACGTGGAAGACGACAGGAGCGAATGGTAAATGCTATAAAAAAGCTTTGTCTTGAAGACAATATTGTAGAGTTTAGCGATCATTCTTACAAGAAGGCGAAAGGCTATCTTAAGAGTGAGGTGGAGGCAAAATGGAAAAATCTAGTGGAGGAGAAGTAGTTTTATTATTTGATTACTTTAACAGAGGAAGTCTGGACCTTTTTGACTCATTTAAAAATGCTGGACGTAATTGTCACTGCGTTGTAATTAACGATGACGGATTTCTCCCAGAGGATGTGACAAATGTATTTGAGTATTTCCTTGGAGACTTTGATGATGGTAGCTGTCCAGGCAAGCCACTGTATTTCAATCAGATAAAGGTGCCTGATTATTGGGAAATAAGTGCAAATAACACCAGTGGACTCATTAAGGACAAGGGGAAAGAAAGGGGGCGGATTTTCTTTCAGCCTCCTACTCACAAGAGGTTAGTGAGCCTGGTGGATTTCCTTGATGAAGATGGTAATGTGAGAATAACGGAGCACTATAACAAATATGGAGCTTTATATGCGAAAACAGCCTTTAATAAAGATTCTAAAAAAGTGACAAAGGCCTATTTTAACAGCAGAGGCCAAGAGGTGGTTGTAGAAAACTTTGTTACTGGAGATATTATTTTAGACTGGGAAGGTACCCATCAAATATTCAAGAGCAGAACAGATTTCGTTAGCTTTTTTATTAGATATATGGGTTGGGTAAGCTGTCCGATATATTTCAATTCTCTGTCGGTTCCGTTTTTTGTTTCCAATTCTTTGCCAGCTACGGAAGGAAAAAAGGATATTCTGTTTTGGCAGGAGCAAACAAGAGGAACTGTACCTGGAAATATGCAGGTTATTTTACAGAATAGAGCTAGCAGATGCAGCAGGGTGATAGTCCAAAATCGTCCATCCTATGAAGCCCTTATGGCATTGAAGGTTCCTAAGGATATGGTTACAGAATTAGGATTTATATACTCCTTCAAAAAACAGAACCATGGAAAGCCTGAAGCCTTGATTTGTACCAATACAGAAAATGTGGAAAAGCTAAAGGAGATTCTCACCGCTGTTCCTGAAGTTAAGTTTCATGTTACAGCCCTTACAGAAATGTCGGGACAGCTTTTAGCACATGAAAAGTATGAGAATGTCATAATGTATCCAAATATTAAGGCGGCCACCTTGGAACGATTGTTTATTCAGTGTGATTTCTTCCTGGATATTAATCATGAGGGAGAGATTGTGGAGGCAACAAGAACGGCATTCATTCACAATCAATTGATACTTGCTTTTTCCGAAACTAGTCATGGTCCGGAATACACTTCTCGAGAGAATATTTTTGACATAAAAGACTATCAAAATCTGATAGACAGATTAAAGAGTTTGGTAAGTAATAAGGAGGCCTTGGAGGCAGCACTGGAGAGGCAGCGAATGGACGGGTTAACCGCTAGTGTGGCGGATTACAAAGTGATATAAGTGAATTATGTAGAGGATTTATGTAAATAGCGGTTATTTTTGTGATAATTTTGCACAAAAATGGCCGCTGTTTTTCTGTAGTTATTACAACCCCGTATTGTTTGAATATGTGTACAATTTGTGTTTAAATAGTTAAGGACTCTCTGAACCCCGTATCACAGAGGGCCCGAAAAGAATAATGTTATTTAATTTTAGGAGGATTATCAAAATGGCTAACAAATGGGTGTATATGTTTAGCGAAGGCGACATGAGCATGCGTAATCTTCTCGGTGGTAAGGGTGCTAACCTTGCTGAG
Organism: Pseudobutyrivibrio sp. YE44; assembly: GCF_900104335.1. GTDB lineage: Bacteria > Bacillota > Clostridia > Lachnospirales > Lachnospiraceae > Pseudobutyrivibrio. The sequence continues at coordinate 4,506 of NZ_FMXT01000002.1, read as the reverse complement.
ATGACAAGCATCGGTCTTCCAGTACCTCAGGGCTTCACAATCACAACAGAGGCTTGTACACAGTACTACGAGGATGGTCGCAAAATCAATGATGAAATCATGGCTCAGGCTATGGAAGGTGTTAAGAAGATGGAAGAGATCAACGGCAAGAAGTTCGGCGATCTTAAGAATCCACTTTTAGTTTCAGTTCGTTCAGGTGCAAGAGCATCTATGCCAGGTATGATGGATACAATCCTTAACCTTGGTCTTAATGACGAAGTAGTAGCAGCAATGATCGCTGGAAACCCAGATCCAGCTTTCGAGCGTTTCGTATATGATTCTTACAGACGTTTCATTCAGATGTTCTCAGATGTTGTTATGGAAGTTGGTAAGAAGTACTTCGAGCAGCTTATCGATCAGATGAAGGAAAAGAAGGGTGTTCAGTTCGACGTTGACCTTACAGCAGCAGATCTTAAGGAACTTGCTGAGCAGTTCAAGGCTGAGTACAAGAATCAGCTTGGTTCAGACTTCCCTTCAGATCCAGTAGAGCAGCTTAAGCTTGCTATCGAGGCTGTTTTCCGTTCATGGGATAATCCTCGTGCTAACGTATATAGAAGAGATAACGATATCCCTTATTCATGGGGTACAGCAGTTAACGTAATGCCTATGGTATTCGGTAACTTAAACAATGAGTCTGGTACTGGTGTTGCATTCACTCGTGACCCAGCTACAGGCGAGAACAAGCTTATGGGTGAGTTCCTTATCAACGCACAGGGCGAGGACGTAGTTGCTGGTGTTCGTACACCAATGCCAATCGCTCAGATGGAGAAGGAGTTCCCAGAGGCATACGCAGAGTTCATCAAGGTATGTGAGACTCTTGAGAATCACTACCATGATATGCAGGATATGGAGTTCACAGTAGAGAACAAGAAGCTTTACATGCTCCAGTGCCGTAACGGTAAGAGAACAGCTCCAGCTGCTCTTAAGATTGCTTGCGACCTTGTTGATGAGGGACACAAGACTCCAGAAGAGGCTGTAGCAATGATCGACCCACGTAACCTTGATACACTTCTTCATCCACAGTTCGAGGCTGCTGCTCTTAAGGCTGCAACTCCACTTGGAAAGGGTCTTGGCGCTTCTCCAGGTGCTGCATGTGGTAAGGTTGTATTTACAGCAGACGATGCTGAGGCATGGGCTGCTAGAGGTGAGAAGGTAGTTCTTGTACGTCTTGAGACATCTCCAGAAGATATCACAGGTATGAAGGCTGCACAGGGTATCCTTACAGTTCGTGGTGGTATGACATCACACGCTGCAGTAGTTGCTCGTGGTATGGGTACATGCTGCGTTTCTGGTTGTGGCGACATCAACATGGACGAGGAGAACAAGAAGTTCACTCTTGCAGGCGCAACATTTACAGAGGGTTCTGAAATCTCTATCGATGGTACAACAGGTAACATCTACGCTGGTATCATCCCAACAGTTGACGCTGTTATCGCTGGCGAGTTCGGTCGTGTAATGGCTTGGGCTGATGAGTTCAGAAAGCTTAAGGTTAGAACAAATGCAGATACTCCAGCTGATGCTAAGAAGGCTAGAGAGCTTGGTGCAGAAGGTATCGGTCTTTGCCGTACAGAGCACATGTTCTTCGAGGCTGACAGAATTGCAGCATTCCGTGAGATGATCTGCTCAGATACAGAGGAAGAGAGAGAAGTTGCTCTTGAGAAGATTCTTCCTTACCAGCAGGGAGACTTCAAGGCTCTTTACGAAGCACTTGAGGGATGCCCAGTTACAATCAGATTCCTTGATCCACCACTTCACGAGTTCGTTCCTACAGAGGATGCTGATATCGAGAAGCTTGCAAAGGCTAAGAATAAGTCAGTAGAAGAAATCAAGAACATCTGCGAGTCACTCCACGAGTTCAACCCAATGATGGGTCACAGAGGATGCCGTCTTGCAGTTACATATCCTTCAATTGCTAAGATGCAGACAAAGGCTGTTATCCGTGCAGCACTTGAAGTACAGAAGGCTCATCCAGATTGGAATGTTAAGCCTGAAATCATGATCCCACTTGTATGTGAGGTTAAGGAGCTTAAGTACGTTAAGCAGGTAGTTGTAGAGACAGCTGATGCTGAAATCGCAGCTGCAGGCGCTAAGCTTGAGTACGAAGTTGGTACAATGATCGAAATCCCACGAGCTGCTCTTACAGCTGATGAGATCGCTTCAGAGGCTGATTTCTTCTGCTTCGGTACAAACGACCTTACACAGATGACATTTGGTTTCTCTCGTGATGATGCAGGTAAGTTCTTAAATGCTTACTATGACACAAAGATCTTCGAGAACGATCCATTTGCTAAGCTTGACCAGACAGGTGTTGGTAAGCTTATGGAGACAGCTATTAAGCTTGGTAAGCCAGTAAATCCAAAGCTTCACGTAGGTATCTGCGGTGAGCACGGTGGAGACCCATCTTCAGTAGAGTTCTGCCACAAGATTGGTCTTGACTATGTATCATGCTCTCCATTCAGAGTACCAATCGCTAGACTTGCTGCAGCACAGGCTGCTATTGCTAACAAGTAGTATTTAGAAATCTACTTTTTGGAAGATAAAACACGAGCGGATGAACCTCGATTTTCCTAGTTTTTTAGGCAAAAATCGAAAAATCAAAACCTCGAAAAACCTTGTAATAAAGGCATTTATAGTGTAGAGAGTCGAAAGGCTCTCTACATTTTTTATGTAAAAAAGTGTGGTAGTAACAGTCCTATTTTTGAAGTCCCATTCTTTCAAAATAGGACTTTTATTTTTAAAATTTATTCAAAATAGGACATGAAAAATAAGGTGATTTTTTCAAAACCGGAGGATTTCTTCCGGTGGTCGGAGGTTTTGGTATGAATCGATTTACAGCAAATCAATTAAAAGTGATAAGAGAAGAACGAGGATTTTCTCAGAGTGAAGCAGCTAAATATATGCATATCTCGGATAGAACATTGAGAGCTATTGAAGCAAATGAACGCCAGGTAACATCAGATGAGATTATTCAGTTTTCTAGAATCTACCAAGTGGATGTCCGAGAACTTCTATTAGAAGAATATGTAGAGCAATCTGAAGAACAAATCTTATTTAATAGATACATTTCTTTGTATCGAATCTTTGATCAGCTTGGAGATAAAGATAAGGAGGATGTTGTCTGGGTACTGAAACAGAGAATAGCGGGATTAATATAGGATTTGGTATTTCTTGATGTATGAGGATTAGTTATAATAGAAGACAGTGAAATTGACAAATCTTGCTAATGTATGTCAATGATTTTTTTATGATAAATATATGTTCAAGTTTTTGAAAAAAGCATGACTTTAATAAGGCCTGCCTATGCAGGTCATTATCATGAGTTTATAATTAAGATATTGAATTTACTTGTATAGCTCCATAGCACGAGCGTAGTAAATTCTGAGGAACTTATTAACGGCGGCCATTTTTGCTACGTTATAAGGCTTTCCTTCCTGTTCTTTCTTTATCATGAAAAGATAGACAGGGTCGTTTTGAGGTTTGGATAGTTTGAGAGCTTGCATAACCTCAAAACAAGCTTTTCGTAGAGCCGGATTGCCACGTTTAGAGATGTGACGATTTCGGCTCTCGAATTGCCCAGATTGATATGGCGGGGCATCATTTCCTGCATAGGCATTTAAGGCTTTTCCACTATGGAAGCGCCGAATATCTCCTATTTCTGCAAGAATGATTGGACCTAATCTATCGCCAACGCCAGGCATATCATGCAGGATTTTATATTCTGGAATAGTTTCTGCAATGATTCTCATTTGTAGGTTGATTTCATCAGCTGCTGTTTGAGCGGTTGAAACAAGGTCAACGCATTGTTCTTGGACAATAGATGATAGTGGATTCTCGCCTCTAGTGGTTACACTATTTATTACTAATTCATAGATTGCAAGACCTTTGGACAGAGCATATCGGTCAGTAGTTTTTTTGACTAATACTTTATAGCTCTCTAAGAATCTTGTTTTTCCCATCTTTCGGATTACATCAAATGATTTGAATCGTTTGATAAATCTCAAGAGTACACAGTTTTCTGGATCTCGGCTCTTAAGAGGGAGAATAGATGTAATTCCAGGCATTGTTTCATCAAGAAGATTTTGTAGCTGAACTTTAGCGACAGTTAATGTAGATATTCTTTGTTTGTATTGTCTCGAAAGAAATCTTAAATCATCATATTTTTGTTCAGCTGATTCATATGGAGTCAATGAATAAGCCTTTTCGAGTGCATACTGAGCAATACGAAGTGCATTTTTTTTATCTGTCTTAGCTTTTCGTATTTCATTATCACCATACTTTTTCATTAAGTACGGATTGATTAAGCATACTGGAAGTTGTTCTTCTTGAAAGACTTTTAAGATGGGATAATGATAGTGACTAGTAGGCTCCATCAAAATAATAGGCTGTTCATTAGTACTTTTTATATATAGCGCCAATGAATGTAATTCATCCAGGTTATGATGGATTTCAAATGGTTTAGCACGAATG
>NZ_FMXT01000021.1 GCF_900104335.1 Pseudobutyrivibrio sp. YE44 | reverse complement strand
TATAAGGAGCTTTCTGATGATGCGGATTTAATGAATGATATTTTATGGGGTACCAGCTCTGGTTATGGTTATATTCATTTTCATAGATATAATAACGATGAGATTGAAAGTGCTATAAATGCGATGGTATATGGATGTGAGGATGATGAACATCCTACTAGTTATGATTCAATTATTGACATCCCCATGGATTTACGATTAGAGATATCGGTCCAGTATCAGCAGCAATTACAATCGCATGATATACCGAGGGATCCTAGTTTTGAACAATTATATCATTCTCGGGTAATTGAATTGGAAAAGAAAGATAGAGATTAATCTATTACAAATAAGTTTATTACGAAGGCAGCCGGTGATTTTGCTGATGGTGTATCAGATTGTATTTCTAATATTGATAATAAAAAGTTTAAAAATGATATCCAGCAAATAAATGACACTGTAACAGATCTTTTAGTGACCTTTGATATCTTTGAAAAAGATAATGAGGTGATTGGAACAGAGGCAATGACACAGCTTTCAGCTGATTTAAATTTGTTACATGAAATGTCAAACACTCTCAAGCCACATATGCTAGGAGATGTTGTTCCATTGTTTAGTGGAATACAGGATAGTTTAAAGGCTGATGACTGAAGGTCTTCAAATGGAATTACCTTCTTATAAAGGCCCTCCAGGGAATAGAGATGCTTTAAATGAAAAAATAGACACTATGTCCCAAAAATCCTATAAAGAGTTGGAAAAAAAATACACCATGGAAGACATAAAGAAAGCATATAATACATTGCTTTATGGGGTCAATTCAAATCAAGAATCGTATGAATCGATTATGGATATCCCGGATTCTTTGTTGCACGAATGCTTGTTGAGACTTGATAGAAATGATGCTAACGATAAAGTTCAACATGAAATACTTCATGCAATAAATCATAGCGTAGTGGATGAAGAGGAGGCTGGAATTGAAACCGAATAAAAAATATATATTACTAATTATTGCAGTAGTATTTATTTGTTTTTTTATTATTGTGAAGAACGACAGAGAAGTTTGGATTGGAGATTATAAATATGATATTTTTTTGAATAATTTTAAACTCTCAGTTTACGTAGTTGAATATAAGGGGGGAGAAGAAATTGTTAAAATTCCAAGTAATATAGGCCCATTTAAAGTGGATTATGTTAAAGATGGGGTTTATGAAGGAAACAACAAAATAAAAAAGGTTGTTATAGGAAAGGAAAGTGCTGAAAATGTTTCTTTTAGAGAGTGTGAGAATCTTGAAAAGGTTGTTTACGAAGATGGAGTAAAGATATGTAAAAATGATTTTTCTCATTGTGTTAGATTAACCAAAATAGAGATGAATGAAAGTATGGAGGAGGTTGATTTACGGCTGAGAAAATGCATAAATCTAAAAAAAATACTTATTCCGAACAGAGTTAAGACCATTAGCTTGGAATGTAGAGATTGTGAGTCTCTAGAAAGTTTGAAGTTTCCGGAGGACATTGAAAAAATTGATTATTTAAATATAGAGAAATGTACAGCATTATTAGATTTATTATTTCCAAGCACGCTTCAGGAAATAGATTTGTTTATTTGTGAAGGAACACCTTTTGTAGAGCAACATAAAGATGATAAATATTATATCGTAGGAGATGGTTGTTTGATTATAAGCAATGGAGCAAATGGTATTGTTCCACTGGGAGTTAAAAACTCATCCAATTTGGTAAAACAATCGGATAATATGGTTTATTATCCAGATTCACTGAAAATATTTGATTATTCAGACGTTGATTATAATACACATTGCTTTGGTGCAGAAGAATTTGAAAAGATAAACATAGATAGCAAATGTACTATAGTGGCTCCGGAAGGTTCACCAATGGCAAAGTATTGCCAGGAGAATGGATTAAACTATCGCCCATCAACTCCAGAGGAAGAGGCCACTCGAAAACAAAAAACCGAAGCAGCAGCTTCAGAGATAACATATCAAGACAATAACTAGAAATGGAGACATAAACAATGAGTGAAAAATCAGATTTATATGATCGCATTAATCAGTGCAATGCGGAAATCGCAACAATTAAGACAGATATTGCCAGCATGGATGGAGAGATTACAATCGGAAATATGAAGTTAACATCAATATCTTCATACAAGACCGATAATGAAAACTATGACATGTCGGTAGGCGATACTTGGCGAAGACAGCTGTGCAACATGGCTATCGTCAAACAGAAGGTTGCTAATCAGACATATTCAGATTCAATTACTAGCTGTGAAGGGCTTATTACAGATTTGCAGAATTGCATTTCAAACGCTTGGAAAATGGTACGAGACCTAGAAGATGAAATACGAAGATGTCAGGATAGAATTGCACAGATAGAGGCAGAAGAAGCAGAGGCAGCAAGAAGAGCAGCGGAAGCAGCAGCTAGCGCTGGAGCATAGAGGGCATAAGAGATGAAAAAAAGATTAACAAACATGAATATGGGTGAGAACTTTACAAATAATGCATCGTTTCTAGATAACAAGATTTTTACAAAGACAGTTAATAGCATTGGTGATACAGCGCTAAATCTCGTAATGGATTATGACTTGTTCCAAAGAGACACAGAAGTTGCTGGAACAGATTCAATGTTACGAATGACATCTGTAATTAATGGATTACATGACGTTTCAAATTCCCTTAAGCCTCACGTTATTGGGGATATTGTTCCAGCGTTTGAACAGGTGCAGAAGGAACTAAACTTTGATGACTTGATGTCTTCAGAAGGTATTGAGGCAACATTTTTATAGGATCATTTTAGACCTGGATACAAAGTTGGAGACAACAAGGAAGGACAGAAAAGAACTATGGAAAAGCAAAATGGAAAATTCTTTGATGTAAGTAAGACGAGAGAATACTTCGGGAAGCTTTCCGACCAATATACAGATTTTGCATCAGCTGCAGGCGTACACAAGGATTCAATCTGGGATATGATTAATACAAATTCTTGGAGAGGAACTGATGCTGAGACAGCGAAAAATCTGCTCAAAACAAATAAGATTACTCTTGTGGATGCGCTCACTGATTTGCATATGGAAACTCTTGAAATTGGTCAGCTCATCCTTGATAAATTTGCAGCCGAGGTGGACGATGCTCTGGATGCAAGAATAGACTACGATACATTAGAGAAGATTAATCTTGACTATAAGAATCTCTATGCAAATTCTACTTCAGTTTTTGATTCTTCTGTTGAACAGGCAACAAGTTGCCAGCAGCGATTCAGCAGATATGGCGACATTAGAATCCCTGATTATTCTGTTACAAAGGATGCTCTTATAGATATTTGTGGAGGCGACGATGATGAAGGTGGCTTCATTTTTGCGTGCATGAAAAAACTAGAGAAATTCGACGCAGAGACTCTTGCAATGATTGAAGAAGCTGAGATTGAAAAGAAAGCGGATATCCTTTTCTGTCGTATGCACGGAAAGTCTGCCCCTTCAAAGTTGAATTTCAAACTTGGAAAGGGCTTCGATTTATTAACTGCTTTACACTGCAGACCATGGGCTATTAATGCCTTGTTTAATGGAAAAGGCTTCAGAACTCGTTATGGCCAGGGGGACATCATGTTCCCTTCAATGTGGCGCTTTAGAAATGGTGGCCGTGGAGGATATGGAAGCAAGTTTACTACACTGGCGTATACTACAAAGACTAAAAAGTCTAATAAATCGACGAATGCTCCAGCAAAACCAAAGAAAACAAATTCTTTACAGGATGTTGCAAACGATTTAGACAAGCAGATGGCATTGCTTTGTGATGATAACAACGCTAATGATGAACAGGCTATAGCTAAAATTAATGAAGATTTAAAAGTATTTATCACTACAGAGAAGATAGATGGAGATACCTATGTTGTTTATGACCAGGCCAAAATACAGAAGGTCATGAGCTATGTCGAAAAGGACAATTTAGCATATCAGTTATTGTATTCACTTAATGCACAAATTGAAGAAAATCGTACTAACGGTGATTCCATTCCAGAAAAAATTGGTAAGCTTAGTTGGAATGCGAGTGCAGATGATACATATCTTGAGGTTGAAAAATATGGTGCAGGTGTAGTTTTAAAGCTTACATCAGATTATAACTTTTGGCCATTAAATGAAAAAGATGGTGAGATAGTTGCATATGCTGCTACAGAGGAGTCAGCTAAGAATTACTTCATGAATAATAAAGGAGACCACTGGGGGTATGATTGGGATGCAATCATTGATTGGTGTACTGATGAAGAAATGATATGTAATGGTGTAGAAATAGATTTTATGGCTAAGAAATTAGCAAAGATGAGTGATGAAAATGCTTTCAAGTTTATTGAAAAAGCCGAAACAGTTAAAGATGATTCATTAGTGAATGATATACTGTTTAAAGTTAATACGACTATATACACTGACCACGTCAGATTAGTGGTTGCAGAATCTGAGATGCTTGCGTCGAAAAAGCAAGACACTAAAGATAATAGAGATAAATATACAAGAGCTATTCTTTTTTCAAATGTAGTTGACAAAGTTACAGAGATAGATCTTGACTGTAATCCAAAATTTGGTAAGCCAGAAGATACACCTTTAGGAAAGATATACTCTGTAACTTTGGATAATTATTATGATAATATCGGTACTACAATGAAAGTGTATCCGCTTGCAGAGCCGATTAATATAGATGACTTCTTGGATAGAGAATTGCTAGAGATTACCAGGCCTGAATTAGGTGCAAGTATACAATCAGTTGCAAACGGTTGTGCTACGAACTTTATTTCAGAAACTATTACAGATGGATGTATATGGACAATACAAGATGAAATTATAAATTATTATAGCGCTGTTCAACTTCATGCTTCTTGCGAGGAAATGATAGATATTGCAAATGATGCTTCTAAATATGGTGTTAAAGGTAGAATTATGACCGAAAATTATGCTGGTACTACTAGCGCAAATATTTTGGTAGATTCAATAGATATGGATACTATAAAGGCTGCAACAATATACTATAATAATAATATTGATCCCGATATAACTGAGGATAAATTAATTTATTCATATTATCATGGTGGAACAATTAGAGACAATTATCTTTCAATATATAATCAGGAGGAGATTTACAAAATAAAAAAAGAATTATAAGTATTAAAGATTTAAAATTATCTTATCAGAGGGAATGGGAATGAGTTGTAGGCAGAAAATAAAAAAGAAAATAATAATAATAATTTTTATATTTGGAGCAATTGTAATTGCTATGTATAGTGCATATTACAAGATGAAATTGAAATCCTTGACGGTCGATTTTTATGAAAGAAATAATTTTGGGTTTAATTCGCAAATAAAGGAGATAGATGTTGAACAATTGGTCTCTCCTGATGCGGTATGGTTTGTGACAGATTTGGCAGATTATAGGGAAGTTTCTGATGCGAGTTCTAATCCAATAGAATGGGACTCAAATAAAGTCTATTTTTCGAATGAAGATGGCTCTTTAAATTGGAATAACATTAAGACGTGGATGCAGGACTCTGAAATAAAATCTACATCAATTGAATATGATGTTTTAGCAGAAATGATGATAGATATGTCTGATGATGATATAGAAAAAATCGTTGAGCTTGGTCAAGTTAAGAGCCCTAATCATTTTGGGTATGAACTTACTGATAATGTAAAACATTTGGCTTCGATATATGTGTTAAAGGCAAAGGAAATAGAAAATAAAGATGAGATACAAGCAGAACCAAGAGCATTGGGATTTTTGCAAACGCTAATCGAAATTGAGAATTTGTCTGGAGAACATTGTTCGGTTGATATTTCACGAGTAGAACGTGATTATTATTCATTTCAAATAAGGTCAGAGGGAGTTATTAAATCGGATTTATATTCTCCACAAATTATAGTATCCAATAGATTATGGGAAATGGATTTAGATTTTGCTTTAGATGACGTGTATTCATGTAATTCTAAAGAATTAAAAAAGATTCAAAGCGTTTTGTTTCTTGAACGAGAACAAGTTAAGGCCATTAATAGATTACTTTTGGATATAGGCAATGATGCGATGGATATGAAAATGACAGGCTACGTAATTAATGTAAATCGAGGTGGATTAGGGATTGCATATCTAGCGGATGTTGAATTTAGAGACGAAGCGTTATTGGAAGTAATTACAGAATATAATGAGCGTAATAACGTAGAAATGACTATAGAAGAAATGAAAGAGCACTATCTTAAATATGATGATGTATATTTAAATTACTTTGCTTTATAAGTTTTTAGAGCGAAAAAAATGAATAACTAGAAACGGAGACAAAAAATAATGAGTGAAAAATCAGATTTATATGATTGAATAAACCAATGTAATGCAGAAATAGCTGTTATTAGAGCAGATATCTCCAGCATGGAAGACGAGAAGGTAGTTACCCAGGGACATGTAGCTACATTCACAGCATGCAAGGATACAAACGTTATAACCTCGGTACAAACTGAGAATGGAGGAAATAATTGTTGAACACACATAATAAAAAGGTTAAAAGCAGATATGTAATCATTTTACTGGTAATTATCCTTGTTATTGTAGTTGCTAGAATTACTTTAAAGGGAATATGGGTCAAAGATTATCATTATGTGTATGATTTTAAGGATAAACAGATTTTAGCAGAAGCGTATCGTGGTAATGAAAATATAGTTGAGAAAAGAGAGCTGCATTGAATTTCTTTATGTATGGAAACACAAATACTGAGAATAATTCATATTATAAATCGTTTACAGATATACCATCAGGGTTATCAATACAATGTATAAAAGCGTTTAAAGATTATTTTCTTGGAAATGCAGATGGTATAAATGATGCCTTTTCGAATGTGATTTAAGATGCGAAATTGTATGATTAATATAATCGTAGGACAAGAAGGAGATTTGAGTTGAAAAGAGGACAGAAAATATTTGGCATTTCTCTTGGGTTAATAATATTATTAGTTGTTATTTTTTTATTGAACATGAATGGTTTCATAGGTGACTACAAATATGAGGTAAATATTGACGATTGGACAATTACACTTAAAGAATATACAGGAAGAGATACAGAAGTTGTTTTGCCTACTCATGTTGGAATATTTAAAATCAAATTTGTTTCAATAGAAACGTTTAGTAATAGCAAAACGATTGAAAAAATAGTTGTACCAAATGATATTGAGTACTTAGTTTATATTCGTGAAAATGATGTATTTAGGGAGTTGGAATATGAACCAGGACGAAAAAGGGATTGCGTTAATGTAATTAATTGCAAAAACTTTGAAAAGATTATTTTCCCAGACGGAATGGAAGAAATCGGAAATGAGTATGCTGGATGTTCTAAACTACGAGATATTGTCATACCTCGTTCTGTGAAAAAAATCGTATTTGATTTTGATGAAACAGGCTTCAGTGAAGAACATAAAAAAGATAAGTATTATGTGGTTGGTGATGGAATCTTGCTTTTTTATAACGGACCAAAAGGAGAAATTGTAATTCCAGAGGGGGTTAAAAATGTCAACGATTTATGTGTTATAGGAAAAGAAGACGAAGAAGAAACAAAAATCATTTATCTTCCTGATTCATTAAATATGTGCCTAGAGTATGGATATGAGAATGAAGTTATCATTTACGGTGGCAATCAAGATATATCATATGGTGATCTTAGTGATGTAAAGAGTGTGGTTAAAGCACCAAAAGGAACACTAATAGAGAAAATTTGTAAGGATAATAATATAGAATTTCAAGAAATCACAGAAGAGGAGAACACAGTTAGAAGTCAAAAAACCAATGCAGCAGCTTCAGAAATAACATACCAAGATGAAGAATAAAGGACTTATTTTAGTTTTATTAATACTCGTAATAATAATCACTGCTATGGTGTCGGTTTTGTTTGTTGTAAATAGAGAAGATAGGCAGTCAGAGCCTATTGAAAAAAACTTTGATGAGTTTTTTTATGTGGCAACAGAGGATTCTGATGCAATCTTATATGATAAAAAGCTAAAATCAGCTGCGGTATATTACAATCTTATAACAGGCAAATCAATCTCTAAGAGTGATTTGAAAAGTGCATATAAGAATAAAAATGAATTATACAAAGACTACATAAAGAACTACAATGAATATTCTATTGAGGCAGTTCGAGATTCCCTTGATTTAATAGCTAGACGTGAGTTTGATTGTTTCTTCTATTCGGCTTTAACAGAAGAGCAACAATCTACTGTAGATGACATTCTATATTCTATACAAAAACTTGCAGATTCTTATTATGGTGAGGATAAGGTTTATGCTTTTGATTTGAGTTATGATCAGCAATTGGAGTTATATAATCTTTATTTGGATTCCTCATATATGCTGGATGAGATCAGAATGAAAAAATCGGAAGATAAGAATAGGATGCTTGTTGATTGTCCTACATATTATCCTGAATACGTAAATCTTTCAGAGGATGTAATATTAAGGCATTTTGAAGGTCGAAAGAGAGACGATAAAATCACCTTTAATGAAGATGATTTGGAAATAGATGCATTTTATTACAATCTTATAAGCGAATCCGATGTTACCGTTGAAGATTTAGAGAATGCCTATTATGAAAGAAACGAATTGTGTTATAACTTCTTATGCTATGAGCAGAATTGTTGTTCTGAAATAGAGAATACATTATGGAATATATCATTTAAAGAAGGTCAGGCGGTATCATTTGCAGAGGGAAAAGATACTTTTCCAAAGCTTGATAAAAAAGGTAAGAGGGAAATAGAAAAAATATATCTTCGAGAGCAGGAGATTGTAGCCGACTATTATCGTGATAGAAGAGTTATGTTATACGCTTTATCTGAAGCCCAAAAAGATGAGGTTTATAAAGCCTATGTGGACCCTGATTATCAAATGGATTCATCAGTGATGGGGGATAGGGATTTGTATTCAAGAAATCCTAAATACGTAAAGCATGGAGTAATAACCTATATCAATGGCAATAATATTGTTGTAGAAAATCAGCATAATGAAGGAATAAAAGAATACGAAGGTAAGTATTATGACCTTTCAGGATTAAAGGAAGGTGATTATGTAGAGATGGTTTTTGACGACAAACTTGATTCTATTGGTTTTGCATCACATAAGTACGATGGTATCCAATTTATCAAAATAGAAGTGCAGGAAAAATAATCAAGATATTAACTAGAAACGGACCCTTGATGATAGAGCAGATGATATGGAGCAGAATTAGGAGGTTATCTTAAATGTGTCGAAAAAAAAAGATTATTATAATAGTTGCTATTTTGATAGTTTTTATGACATTTTTCATTGTAAATAT
>NZ_FMXT01000019.1 GCF_900104335.1 Pseudobutyrivibrio sp. YE44 | reverse complement strand
ATGATATTTGAAAGACATGCAAATTTAAAATATAAGTATGGGAATAGGCACTTTTGGTGTAGAGGATATTATGTGGATACAGTAGGAAAGAATGCAAAGAAAATTGAAGAGTACATAAGGAATCAATTAAAAGAAGACTTAGAGTACGATCAGATGACACTCAAAGAGTATATTGACCCGTTTACGGGTGAGCCAGTAAACAAAAGCAAATAATTAATGAGCCCAAGGGGCTCGGCAAGTAAATGATGTTGCGGCTGGCGAACCTTTCGATGAGTCTTTAGACTCCAGTGCCGGTAACAAGCCCTTATAGGGCTAGAACAAACCACCGGCTAAGCCGGTGGTTTTGATTTGTATGTGTTTGTTATTGGAGGCTAATAGGCTATAATTTAGAGGCAGGTTATTGTATCTGTTTTAGTCTTATATTATAGAAATGGGAGAATTCATGATTTTTTAATCTAAATAATTATGCTGCTTGGGTTCTTCAAATGTCTTTAACAAAAATAATCCTGTTGAATAGAATTATGATAGATTTAATATTTTATTTTTGGCATTTTGATTTAATGATTTTACTGAAAGTCATATGATTATTAATATATTTACAATCTCATATGCATTTAGAAGATTTATTGATAAATTTACTGCTATTGAAAAATAGAAAATCATATAGAATTAATTAAATGGTGTAGTTCTATATGACTTTTTTTATACTGTAATAGAGAAGCATGTTTAGAGTCTGAGAAAAATGCATATGGATTGACCAGAATATAAGATTTTATATGATTTTTGAAAATACAGGTTGAAATGAAATCAGGAAAATAGTAGTAATGCATATGAAATGATATAAAAATAGTTTTTCTATATGACATAAGATCTAGCAAGGTATAAGCTGTAACAAAATATTGGACTATAAGTTCTGAGACAAAAAATAATATATAAAAATAAGTGATTATGACTAGGGAGACTCGAATGAACAAGAGAAATGAAACAATAGATATAGCTCGTGGAATTGCGATAATTGTGATGATTATGGGGCATGTGGAAATAGGAATCCCACAGTATGACCAGTTGTTTTCAATCTGGTATCATGCATGGCACATGCCAATCTTTTTTATTGTGTCAGGATATTTCTTCAATGGCAGAACCAAGGCTGCTGGAGAATTTATCTCCCGCAAGGCTAAGCAGATACTGGTCCCATTTTTCTTCTGGGCCTTCTTCAATATGCTGTATGAGCTTGTAAGCAGCGGTGACTGGCTCATGTTTAGAGCAACACTGATTCATTCACTCTTTGAGAAGCCAACAGACGGTGTGCCTGGAGCAGGCGCTCTTTGGTTCTTACCAGCCATGTTCTGGCTAAATGTGATTTATTTTTTGATAGTGAAGCTCTTTGATAACAGACTTGTTTCTTATGCGGTCGGATTTGCTCTTGGCTTCCTTGGAATGGTTGCACAAGCCAGAGGTGTATATCTTCCATTTGGAATAGATGGTGGCTTAGCAGGATTACCATTTATTGTAACTGGTGATATCTTGAGACAGGTGGATGTGTGGGGGATTACAGCATTGCTTGGTAGAAAAGAATCTCAGGTTCACAATGGTGATAAGAAATGTGAACTAGAAAATAATTCTGTAGTTAAATCTGCTGGAAATGCAAATGTGATGAGACTGCCATGGTTTATTCTCATCCCAGCTCTTATCCTATTCAACTGGCTCTTCCTAAAAAATGGATTAGTAAACTTCAGGGCTGGAGAATATCAGAACTATGCATTGACCTTCGTAAATGCGGTGGCTGGAGCGATATTGTTATTGAATATTTCTCGGTTGAAACTCCCTCACATCCTCTCCATTATCGGCAGAGATTCCCTGATTTACCTCTGCTTCAACCAGCGAGCAATATCTTTGGTGAAGCCGGTATTGTCTCCAATATGCGGAGCCTCAACAATTGGCTGCTACACTTGCTTTGCGCTCACCACCATCGTAGTCATCCTGGTATGCTATGTGCTTCATCAAATCTTCGCAGATAATAAATTTCTTTGTATGGCAGTTGGAAAGCAGAATCCTTAAACTAGGTGCATAATACTATTAAATCAATTATAATTATGGCTGTGATTTAGGTCACAGCCTATTAAAATAAACGAGGTGTATATGGCATTTTCAGTTTTGTTGGTGGACTATTGTTCAATAGAAACCACTCTTAAATATATAGATTTGTGCAACGAGAAGATGAAGTCCAAGGACCCAATTCAGTTTTTCATCACCGATGTTTCACCGGAGGCCAAAGGATGGGCATACCTGAAGGACAATCTTACCGAAGTCTCAAATCGACCAATCAAAAGTAAGACTCTTTATGAGTATGAATACCACGGCAAGTCAATTTATTGCATCCCTGCCTATGAAAACTTGGGCTACGCCCGCGGCAACAATCTTGCGGCGGCTGCGTCCATTGTGCTGTTTCCAGATAATCATCTTTTGGTCAGCAACAATGACATCCTTTTTGAGCAGGATTGCGATTTGGATGAGGTGGATTCATATTTCACAGACCTTGACTACGCGGTGGCTGGTCCAGACATAATTCAGCACGGTCAGCACATGAATCCTATGTATCAGAATCCGCCTAGCTATTACATGTTTTTGATTTATCTGAACACGGTGCTTCCGAAGAAGCTGCCGGTTCCTTACAACAATACCAGGTACGCATTTTCTGGCTGTTTCTGGTTTTTCAATGTGAAGCATTTCGCTTGGGTACAGGGGTTTGACGAGGGCACCTTTATGTATTTTGAGGAGCAGATTATGGAGGAGCGCATGCATTCTATCGGCGCCAAGTTCCACTATCTTCGCGATATGAAGGTGATTCACGACCACTCCACCAAGCGTCAGACCTGCAAGGCGGCGGTGAAGTACATCAACACCATCCATCGCTCTTGCAACCACTACGTAAAGTACTACCTGAAGCCTAACCCTATCATGTACGGCCTTTCCAATCTGTGCTTCTACGTGCTGATGGTGCCATTCGTGATTGAGAGATGGATTAGGGATTTGATTTATAAGGTTAAAAATTAATTCCAATAAACTATAGGTGACTCTCATAATATAATTTTTTGATACTTTAGCATTTAGGTTGAATTCTGAAAGAGTTCAATGATGAATAGAGTGGGAGTGATTCTGATAATAAAAATGAGGGAACAATCAGAGTTTTAGAAATTACTTGGGGGAATAACATGACTAAACGCGAACGCGAAATTACAGACCCAGCAAAAATTGATGAGATTATAAATAGCTGTAGCTACCTGCATTTGGGCTTGGTGGATGACGGCATGCCTTATGTGGTGCCTTTGAACTATGGCGTCACCAAGGCCGAGGATGGCCATTACATCCTATATCTTCACGGCGCCAACAAGGGCCGCAAGCTGGATGTAATCAGAAAGAATCCAAACTGCTGCTTCACCATGGAACGCAACGTGGCGCCTTTCGAGGGCCGTATGGCCTGCATGTACGGCATGACTTACGAGTGCATCATGGGCACTGGCAAAATCACCCTCGTGGAGGATGTGGCAGAGAAGATTGAATCCCTTCATCTTCTGATGCAAACTCAGACTGGCCACGGCGGATTCGAATTTGACGAGCGAATGGTTTCAATTGTTTCTATCATGCGAATCGATGTTCAAGAGCTCACAGCTAAACACAGACCACTGCCAGGGACTGAGGCTGGACAGTAAGCAAATTAGACATTAATGAGACTAAACTTTCCTGGCATCTTAAGATGTCAGAGAAGCTTAATTCAAGAAAACTTCAATTAGTAGCAAAACAGAGAGAATCATAAATGTACGCAAACTTTTTTAAACGTTTTATAGATTTTATATTGGCACTGGTGGGATTGGTGGTTTTATCACCTTTGTTTTTGGTGCTCATCATCCTTGGGGCCATCTTCATGGGCGGCAATCCATTCTTCGCTCAGGAGCGTCCTGGCAAAGATGGCAAGGTCTTCAAGCTCATCAAGTTCCGCACCATGGACAACCGTAAGGACCCTACCGGCCAGCTTCTTCCAGACGAAGAACGCCTGAACAAATACGGCAGCTTCATCCGCAGTACATCCTTGGATGAGTTGCCAGAGCTTATAAACATTTTGATTGGTGACATGGCCCTTATCGGCCCACGACCACTGCTGGTTCGCTACCTTCCTCTTTACAACGAGGAACAGCGCCACCGTCATGACGTTCGTCCAGGCCTCACCGGCTACGCTCAAGCCCACGGCCGCAACAGCGTCACCTGGGAAGACAAGTTCGCCATGGACGTTTGGTACACCCGCCACATCTCCTTCCGACTGGACCTCCAAATCCTGGTGGACACCGCCCTCGTCGTCCTCAAACGCGACGGCATCAGCTCCGAAACCTCCGCCACAATGGAAGGCTTCCAAGGCACCCCAGAGGGTGTGAGGGCAAAGTGGAAGGCACCGTATTAAAATTTTCTGGGAGGTATTTTATGGAAACATGTAATAAGGTTTTATGTGCAGAATGCATGTCACTTGAGGAATATTTCATTGAATCTGAAATTGAAACCAGAACTATAAAAGATTCTAAGTATAAATTTGTTAAGAATGTTGCTAGATGTAAGTGCTGCGGCAAAAAAGTGATGGTGCCTGGTCTTGAGGATGAGAATGAAAGAAAATTTGAATTCATTTATAGAGACTATAATGGATATATCCAGATTGATGAGATAAAAGATATATTAGAAAAAAGTAATATTGAGAAACAATCATTAGAACAGATGCTCGAACTGGAAGATGGAACAATTGGCAACTATATTGCAGGTCAATTACCAAGTAGAGATGTTTCTGACAGATTGAAGGAGTTAGTTTAGTTTCAACCCCAAGCTAATGCTTGGGGTATTTTTATACTATTTTTAAAGATGGACAAATGATAAAATAAAGGGGTCTATTATACGGAGAAGATGTTATGGAGGGATTATGTCAGAAGAATTTGGCCCAGGAAAACTCTTAAACACTGATTTCATAGTCAGCCTTTCTAACAATGATATAGAGGTATATAAAGCAAATCAGCTTTTTTCCGAGGAACTAGAATTTCAGAAGGACACGCTAAGGTGCCTTATTGATAAAGGCATTTCTTTCTGCGCACTTGTTTCTGGTTTTAGAGGTACTGGAAAATCAGTATTTGTTGATTACGCTATGAAAGAGTGTGCTGAGAATAAAGATGTCATAGTTGTTAGATTCAATAGCATGAAATATGATTCTTACCAGAGCTTTTTAAGACAGTCTATTCGAGAATTGTATTTATCTATCAAGGACAAGCCTATCAAGAAAAATAATAAGACTTATGACAAAACAGAATTGCAAAAACTATACCTGTCTACATTTTATGATGTTAAAGAAATGTCTGATATGGTCAAGAACAATTCAAAAAGCTTATCAGATACTCTGGAGAATAGCTTATCAATCAATCGTGACGTTTCCGTAAATGAGATTTTATTATTGATTCTTGCAACTGCTGTTAGCAAAGGCTTCTGGGGTAAAATTATCACCTTTGGTCTAGCAATTCTTGGAAAGGTGGGCCTTAGCTACTGTGCGAATCGTAGCTTGAAGTCTGAGCTCAGCGAGAGCGTCGACAACAGCTATTCCTTTAAATGCGAATCAGTTTACGATGATGAAATTTCCACTTATTACTTTGAGGAAGAATTACGTAAGCTTAAGAAGGCTGGTAAAAATATCATCCTTGTTATTGATGAATTGGACAAGCTGGAAAATACAGAGGTGGCCGATATTCTTAGAGATCTCAAGCCATTGCTTTTATCTGATTTTTGTAATGCAGTTCTCGTGGGTGGAATAAATTTTGAAGAGGAACTCTACAGAGGCAAAGCCGGAATGAACTCTGTAGGCACTGGAATATTCAATCGTAGATTCTATATGCCTCTTGCATCCATGAAGGACTTGGTTTCTATAGGTCGTAAAATGATGGATGATGAATTAGATGAGGAAGATGATAAGGTATATCTGGACTTCTTTAAGATTAAAGCTATTGAGTCTAGAGGTGTGAAGAGATCATTTGTTAATAGCATCATCTCCAGTGCTAGAGGAGTAGATAAGTTATTTTACGTTGAAGGTGAAATAGAAAACTATGTAATTGAGCATAGGGATTTGCTAGGATACTACGATACTATAGAGGTATTTGAAGATATAATGGCTCAAACCTATACTGATGCTGATTATCTGATTAGTGATGTTTCTATCCAATATGCACAGTATTTAATTCAGTATATTATAGCAGGTGGTTTCATTAACACGACCTATAGGGTCATACGAGAAAAACTTGATGAGTCTATATGTGAGGTGGACAGAGAATTCATTCGAGGAATCCTTTCTGACTCAAAAAAAGAGGATATTATAAAGTATATTCTTGACCTAAGTTATGGTGAGGATTCTTCTGGAGATGACGGAAACAATCCAGATGGCCCTACTCCAAATGGACCAGTTCCAGATGGCCCATTTCCGGGCGGAGATAGTGCTGCCAATTATGAAGAAGATGATTTTGACTTAGATGAAAACTATGGGATAGAAGATCTATCTAATCACGCAGTAGCTGAGGAAATAAATCCGGAAGTTATTAGAAAGATTGTGAGAGAAGGGCGGCGAAAGCTGGACAAATCAGCCACTTCAGATAATTATTTAAATGCTAATTGGGGCTCGGGAAAATCACTTAACTATGTCTCAATGATTCGTAATAAAATTGCGAATGATGAGGAATGGTCTGACGATTTTTTGAATATGGTTGATGCGTGGTCTGATAGGGGGATAGCCATTGACAAGGATGAAATCAGTAATCTGAATGAGATATATAGACTTGTATTCTTCTTTAGCAAGTACTTTAAAATGAGCATGGAAGAGTTCTGTGAAATGTGTTATGACTACCTCTATTTCGAGAAGAAAGTATATTATTTTGAAGAACAAAATCCTGTAGATAGGCTTTTTCTTGAAATAAATAAAGACGGAAAACGTAAGCTATTTATGAGTGAATATGCTGAGCTGCTGATGAAAATATGGTATAACATGGCCATAAATAGCGGAACATATTCTAACTACGATATGAAAAGAAGAGATAATCCTTATGGTCCATTAAGGGGAATAGATTTTATTGATTGGGAAAAGAAAAATGGATTCGAAGTAAAGTATTATAAATCTATAAATTACCTTAACAGATATAGAAAATCTATTTTAGAACAGCTTACCTCTACATTAACATCAAACGATGCTTACCGAAACTTGAAGAATGTAGCTGTTATAGTCTTCGAGTTAAACGCGGACATGTTACAGGATTTAGTCTTGGAGACAAAAGAAGTAATAGGAATACAGACTAAGATGATTGCGGTTAACCTGTATTCATATGAGACGTTTAAGAAGTCTATAGATTATATTTATGATTATTTTGCTTTTAATGATTGATTAATGAAATACTATAGTGGATGTTAACTCTATGATACATCTTTAAGACTGAAGAATCCTTTAGTCATCGATGGTGATAACAGAGTTAACATCCTTTTTTATCTTGCAAACTCAGATAGTTTTTCTTTTACAAGTGTGGTATTTAGTGGCATCATAAGTGTCTCGTAAGTTAGTAACAGATTGTCGTTTAAACGATAGCCATTCTCTTCGTATTTCTTGATTTTCTGCAAGGCGGATGAGATATAGTCTGGATCATCCATCATTCCTAAATGCTCAAGGTATACTTCCCTGCGATTCTTTACATCTAGAATAGTGAAATCTGGGAAGTAACTGTGTAAATAATCTAAAGGCAATTCCTTTTCATAAATGTAGGGGATATTCATGCTATCTAAAATCTCAGAGATGATTACTTCAGATTTAGATCTCATCATGATTCCTCTATTATTTTCATATTTACGTTCCTCTGGATGAAATGTATTGGTACGATAATCCTGATTAATCCAATTATTAATATAGTCTTCGTCAGGGGTGACTACGGGTTTGATTAATCTTTGCTTACCAGGGTGGAGTGATAAATGAAGCTCATCAACAGGATTGACATGATAAAAATCATAAAGCTGTTGCAGCAGTTTGTTTTCCTCTTTGGCTGCCTGAATGACCTTCTGGTCATATTCTTTTTG
Organism: Pseudobutyrivibrio sp. YE44; assembly: GCF_900104335.1. Classification (GTDB taxonomy): domain Bacteria; phylum Bacillota; class Clostridia; order Lachnospirales; family Lachnospiraceae; genus Pseudobutyrivibrio. Next base: position 20,370 of record NZ_FMXT01000019.1, on the reverse strand, counting down.
AGCTAGCTTTGCAGCAGTGGTTCGCTTTTTCTTATTAAGGTATACTCCGTTGTAATCCTTTGGTTTTGATACGTGGTAATATTGGAATGCTTTATTCTTGGTAAGTACTCTAAGTTTTCCATCAGGAGATTTGGATAGTCTACGTTCTGAGGAAGCTGTTATTGTCTTTAATAGCGTCTGTCTATTTGATATTGCTGTAATAATGTTTTTCATATATATATCCTTTTCTAAGTTTGATTTAATACATTGCTCACTTAGAGAGTGATAAGTGAATTTAAATGTTGCATATTAACTTCGGGGTGAGTTATTTGGATTACGTTATTTGTGTAGCGGGGAGTGTTGGATTATTAATAATAAAAATAAAAAAAGAAAAAAGATAATAAAACAAAAATAAAAGTCGAAAGATTTGGCTATATTAACATGGAATATTGATATAGTCAATAGAAATATAACTTTATGATGTTTCGAAACGTTAAATCTGGATTTTTATAAGGTGGTTTTTGGATTTGAGAAGGCCTGCTTTTTGATAAGTCATATGGAATAGTAGTGGAGAGCATTGATTATATGCATTTGTTCAAAATGAGGAATGTGATATAGATGCTGATTAACAGAAAATCATATGAAAAGAACTATAATTACTATTTCTATATGCATTCTTGTAGGACCTACAAAGTCAGCCATAGATGTTATGTTCAAAAATGCATATGGAAAACGCAAAAATAATAACTATTATATGATTCTGTCTCGGATTAGTGGTTTGGATATATTCTGATTTATGTCTAATGCATATAGAAGGGCAGAATCTTCACAGAATCATATGACTTCAGTTAAAAATGAGCTATAAAGACTATTCAAAACCAAAGTTAGATGAGTGTAGGATTAACCGTATGAAAGTGGCATCGGAGAAAAAAGTTATAGAAAGTTATAGTGAGTTATAGAGGAAACAAAAAGTTATAGAAAGTTATAGAAGAAATAAAAAGTTATAGAAACTTATAGTAACTTATAGTACAAAACAAACCCACCGCGGAGATAAATTCCGTATTATCCTAGCGAGAAATAGTGTATAATTGTAACTGTGGCTCTTTAGCCACAGTTATTTTAGTGCAATTAACTAGTTGAATTATTAATTTAATTTCATTAAGGTATTATGTGGCTTTAATAAAAGCCCACTAGAACCCTGTTTTGCAAGGCAATATTATTTCAGAAAACAAAACAGAATGTAAATATAAAACCGAACATTTTAGGGGACATGAATCAAATATGGATAAAAAACTACTTACAATAATAGTTCCATGCTACAACGAGGAGGAATCCTTGCCAATCTTCTACCAGACCATAAAGGATTTGGAGGGGAAGGGCGAGCTTTCCAACGTGAATATAGAGTTCTTGTTTGTGGATGACGGCTCTCGCGATAACACACTTCAGGTGTGCCGCCAGCTTCACAAGCAGGATGAGAGAGTGCGATATGTGTCGTTCTCAAGAAACTTTGGCAAGGAGGCAGGTATCTACGCAGGCCTTGAAAAGTCAAAGGGTGACTATGTGGTTATCATGGATGCTGATTTGCAGGATCCACCAGCGATGCTTCCACAGATGCTAGAGGCGTTAGAGTCTGGTGAGTACGATTGCATTGCGACACGCCGTGTTGACCGCAAGGGCGAGCCACCAATCCGTTCTTTCTTTGCTAGAAAGTTCTATAGATTGATGAACAAAATTTCCAGCGCGGACATCGTGGATGGCGCCAGAGATTACCAGATGATGACTCGCAAGGTGGTAGACGCTATCGTTTCCATGAAGGAATACAACCGTTTCTCAAAGGGTATCTTTGGATGGGTTGGTTTTAGACGCAAATGGCTAGAGTTTGAAAATGTTGAGCGCGTGGCTGGCGAGACAAAGTGGTCTTTCTGGAAGCTGTTCATTTATGCTATTGATGGCATCGTGGCCTTCTCCACAGCGCCACTTATTATGGCATCCATCTTCGGATTGATTATGTGCTTGGTGGCATTCCTATTCATTATTGTAATCATCGTTCGAACTCTTGTGTTTGGCGACCCAACCAGTGGTTGGCCATCAATGGTTTGTATAATTTTGTTGGTGTCAGGAATCCAGCTTTTGTGCATGGGAATCTTGGGCCAGTATCTCTCAAAGGCATACTTGGAAACCAAGAACCGACCAATTTATTTAGTTCAAGAGGAAGACGGAGAAGAATAAGGTTTGTTGGGGGACAACCTGGGGGAGAAACAGAGGAAAAAATTATCCTATGACTAAAAAAACAAAGAGTATGGCTAGCACCGCTCTGGTGCTTACCATTTTGACCCTCTGCTTCAAGGCGCTGGGCTTTGTGAAGCAGGCGGTGGTGGCGTACTATTTTGGTGCCACCTTCGAGACAGACATATATTACGTGGCCTTCAATTTCGTAGGCTCACTTTCATCGGCCTTCATCCGAGCAATCACCATTTCCCTGGTGGGCATCTACACTCACTGCCTGGTGCAGAGAGGAAAAGATGCAGCCTCAAAATTGTTGAGCGCATGCTTGGAAGTGCTGGTGCCAGTAGTGCTTGTGGTGCTTTTGATTGCCTACATGATTACACCACAAATCGCGGGAGCACTTGCTCCAAAGTATTCACCAGAAGAATCCATGTTATTGCAATCGTATTTACGAATTTGCTATCCATTCTTCTTGTTTGCAGTTGTCACTTTGGTGTGGACATCCCTTTTGGATGCCAACAAGGATTTCGTTGCAAGCCGTACAGAATCCTTCATCACCAGCACAACCACAATCCTGTGTTGCGTGTGCTTGTACAGCATTCAGGCGGTTACTTCATTGGTGATTGCTCAGTACATTAGCTACATCATTTTCGGAACCTTGCTTTTGGTGAGAGGCCGAAAGTATTTTGATTTTGCATTTGTAAATTTCAAGGATGTGCCAGAGATTCGTACGGTTTTGATGACGGCGCTTCCGCTGTTTATTGGAAACTCAGTGTCGCAGATAAACAAGCTTGTAGACAATTCCTTATCTACAGGTCTTGGTCACGGAAACGTTTCGGCGCTTTCCTATGCTGTGGTGCTAGAGGATTTTGTCAGCATCATCCTTGTTAACAACGTGGTAGATATTTTATATGTAAACTTCTCTGCCTACACCGCAGAGGGCGACTACGAGAAGCTTACCGACACTATGAAAAAGGCAATCAACATCATGATTTGTATCATGATTCCAATCACCATTGTGACTTGCCTTTGCTCAAAAGAGATTGTTTCTATTGCATATTATCGCGGCAGCTTCACCTGGAATGACGTGCTTCTTACCAGCGCTGCCCTCATCGGTTATGCGGTAGGTTTTACAAGTATGGGCGTAAGGGATATAATCTTACGAGGTTTATATTCATTTAAGAATACAAAGGGGCCTATGATTACAGGTTTCTTTGCAGTTGGCTTTAATATTATATTCAGCATTTTGCTTTCACGATTCATAGGAATCATGGGAATTTCCATTGCTAGCTCCATCAGCTTGACAGTGAACTTCCTAATCAACTCGCAGATGCTGAAGAAGCACATACCAAACTACAAGTTTTCGGTTCATGTGCCAGTGCTTTTAAAGCAGCTTCCAGGCGCAGCCTATGCTGTGGCAGTGGTGCTTGTGGTAAAGCACTTCGTCAGCAGCAACTTGCTTACCTTTATGATTGCAGCAGTATTAGCACTGGGCGGTTATGGAGTGATTCTTCTTCTTATGAGAATTGAGGAAGTGGAATTCATGAAGGCGAAGATTCTTGCTAAGATTAAGCGATAATACAATGCTTGTTATCGTAACAAGCGAGAGATATATAAGGAGGAAATTATGATTCCAGTTATGAATGTTCAGAGACAGTATGCGTCTCTTCAAGAAGAGTTAGATACAGCAGCCCTTGAGGTGCTTCACTCAGGTGGCTATATCCTTGGCCCAAAGGTGGCAGATTTTGAGAAGCAGTTTGCAGAGTATTGCGGTGCAAAGTATGCAGTTGGTGTTGGCAATGGTACAGATGCCCTTGTGATTGCGCTTCTTGCAGCAGGCATTGGCGAAGGTGATGAGGTTATCACTACAGCTATGACATTTGTTTCTACTGCAGAGGCCATTGCACAGGTTGGCGCTACACCAGTTTTCGTGGACATCACACCTGATACTTTCACAATGGATCCTAGCAAGCTTGAGGCAGCTTTCACAGCAAAGACAAAGGCTGTTATCCCAGTTCATATTTATGGTCAGGCAGCTGACATGGATGCCATCAACGAAATCGCTCACGCTCACGGAGCAATCACTATCGAGGATTGTGCGCAGGCAGCTGGTGCAAAATACAAGGGAAAGCGTACATGCTCACTTGGAGATATTGCTTGTGTCAGCTTCTTCCCAACAAAGAACCTTGGTGCAGCAGGCGATGCTGGAATCATTGTTACTAGCAATGAAGATCTTTACAAGGGCTGCATGGCTTACCGTGTTCACGGCTCTGGCCTCAACGGCGCTTACACATACGCGCGTCTCAACGGACAGGAATTTGATGAGAGCAAAATTGATTTCCACGGAAATCTTCCAAAATACTACAACTATCTTGTTGGCTTCAACTCACGTCTTGATGCCCTTCAGGCAGCAATGCTTTCAGTGAAGCTTCCACATCTTGATGATTGGAATGCACGTAGACGCGAGATTGCAGCAATCTACAATGAGAAGATTACAAACGACAAGCTTACAAAGCCTGTTGTTGCAGAAGGCAATGAGCACATCTTCTATGTTTATCCAATGAAGGTGCAGGACCGCGCAAAGTTCCGCGCTTACATGGAGGAGAAGGGAATTACAACAGGAGTTTACTTCCCAGTTCCAATGCATGAGCAGGCTTGCTTCGGAAAGCTTGGCTACAAGCATGGAGACTTCCCAGTAGCCGAAGATTTGGCTGAGCATGGAGTTACAATTCCTATGTTCCCAGAGCTCACAGCTGAAGAAATACAGCAAGTTATTGATGCTGTTAATTCTTTTTAAAACCCACGCTAGTTACGCTCACAAGCCTAAGCTGGTTATGGTTTTAAACTTACGCTAGTTACGGCTACAAGCCTTATGATTTCTACATTCGGCTATAGAAAGCCTCATTTAAGAAATATAAGAGCTTGATGCCTACTAGCTTGAGATAGATACTTGCCAGCTTAACCTTGTGAACTACCAGCTAGAATACAAAATATCATTTGACATATGTATAACTGACATTATTTTTGAATCGAGTAAACTATGGATTACACAAATAGAATTGAAAGCTCCATTTCACGTGTGGTACGAAGCTTGTCGCCCCAGCAGTTCTACTGCTTCTACGCCACACTGATAGCGGGATTGGTGGCACACGGATATGTGCTTTTTAACAGAATTTCATATCATGACAATTCAGCTTGTCTTTTTAATTTGGGAGGAACCTATGAATCTGGCCGCTGGATGCTGGGATTCATTTACGACCTTCAGATGAAGACTACAAAGCTGTTTTCTGTGCCGGTATTTAATGGAGGATTGTCCATCATCTTCGTTGCCATAGCAGCCATGTTGCTGGTGAAGATGTTTGACATCGAAAGCAAATTCTTGGCAGCATCCATTGGTGCAATCATGGTGGTTTACCCAGTGGTTACAAGCATATTTTCATTTATGTTTACATCCTGGGAATATCACTTGGCGTTGCTGCTTTCGGTGACGGCCGCAAAGGCACTGACAGAAAACTTGAATCTCAAGGGCTTCGTCTTGGCAACTCTTTTTGCTACCATGAGCCTTGGCTTGTATCAGGCCTTCCTGGCAGTGACAGTTGTCCTCTTTTTGATTAAGCTTTTTATGGGAGTGTTGGACGACAAGTTCCAAAGCCCAATTGACTATATAAAAACAGGAATCATTTATCTTGCAAATCTTGGCCTTAGCTTGGTGCTTTGGGCGTTGATGCGAAAGCTCACCATGGCAATCAAGGGTATCACAGCCGTTGACTACAAGGGCATGGATGAAGGATATTCCTTGGCAAAGTTCCCGACTGTCTTGGTGGGTTCTCTCAAAGCCTTCTTCGGATTTGGACAGGCCGGAATAAATGCAGTATTATATCAAAAGGCATTTACAGCGGTGATTGTGATTGTGACAATTCTTCAAATCGCAATCCTGCTTAAAAATAGCAAGTCCCAGCTTTCAATAAAGCTTGTGAGTCTTTTGGGACTTGTGCTCATTCCAATCGGAATGAACATGGTTTACCTGCTTTCCACCAGCAGTGAGTACAAGGTGGATTCGTTGATGGTTTACGGAGATATCTTCGTTTACCTATTCCCAATCCTTCTTATTGCAAGATTGGAACGTTTGCAGCAGTGTGAATCAACTGGAGGTAATGAAACCATAAAAGAGACTGGTGCTTCAAAATCAGCTAATACTGACAGTAGCTCAACAAAGATGAGCCCACTGGCAGCTGTAACCTGGCTCCAAATCGCCTGCCTTGCCATTATGACCTTCGGCTACATATACATGGACAACGCAGCCTACATGAAGGCGGAAATCGCAGAGGAGCAGGCAAGCGCATATTTCAACCAGCTGGTGACAGCTATCAAAACCTGCGACGGTTTTGAAGAGGATATGGATGTTATCTTCGTTGGCTGGGCTGACCTTGATGACGGCACCTTCGTGGAGGTGGACAACAACAGTCAGTTGGATGCAGTGAAGCTGGAAAAATATCCTCGTTACACAGACATTGTAAGCTATGGCGGCTCAATCCATTTTATAAAGGAACATATCGGATTTGGAAATGAGCATCTCATAGATGATGACGGCACTGTGGCTAAAGAGGCAAAGGTAAAGGCTATGCCAACCTATCCTAATGACGGCTCTATTGCAGTTGTAGACGGAAGGGTTATAGTAAAGCTTGGGGAGCCAAGTGAAGAATAAGCATAATAGCCAAGTACTGAGTCAACTGCAGAATAAAGAGCAGAACAAATTGCAGAAGCAACAGCAGATTCAGAATCAGAACTAAATGCAGAGAAAATAGTCTTTAGATTATTTAAGAAAAGAATTAGTGAGCTAGCTAATAAAAATAAGTAATATAAGAGTGTACTTTGAATGTAGATTGTTAACTAGCTTTTAATAAAGTTATAACCTGAAAACAGGATTAATTTGCAAACTCAAAGAGGTAAAGAAAATGTATTCTAAGAATTTTGATAAGTTTGAAAACAAGGTTTTCCTTGCAACACCAACCATGCATGGTGAGGAATTAAAGTACATCCAGGAGGCATACGACACAAACTGGATGACAACAGCAGGCACCAACATCACAGAGGTTGAAAAGCTCTGCGCTGAGAAGGTTGGCGTGAAGTACGCAGTCGGTCTTTCAGCTGGAACAGCATCTCTTCATCTTTCAATGAAGCTTGCTGGAATCGAAGCTTATGGTATGCCAGCAGTTGGTCATGGATGTCTTGAAGGACACAAGGTTTTCTGTACAGATATGACTTTTGATGCAACAGTTAATCCTGTTGTTTATGAGGGGGGAATCCCTGTTTTCATCGACACTGAAACAGATACTTGGAATATGGATCCAGTGGCTCTTGAAAAGGCCTTCGAGATTTACCCAGAGGTTAAGGTGGTTGTTTGCGCTCACCTTTACGGAACACCTGGAAAAATTGACGAGATCAGCGCTATCGTAAAGAAGCACGGCGCAATCCTTATTGAGGATGCAGCTGAGTCCTTCGGCGCAACTTACAAGGGGGTTCAGACAGGTTCCTTCGGTAGCTTCAACACAATTTCCTTCAACGGAAACAAAATCATCACAGGTTCATCAGGCGGATGCTTCCTTACAAATTCAAAGGAGGCAGCTGAGAAGGTTCGCAAGTGGTCTACACAGGCCCGCGAGGCAGCTGCTTGGTATCAGCACGAGGAGCTTGGTTACAACTATAGAATGAGCAACGTTATTGCCGGCGTTATCCGCGGTCAGCTTCCATATTTGGATGTTCATATCGCTCAGAAGAAGGCGATTTATGAAAGATATAAGGAGGGCTTCAAGGGACTTCCAGTTCAGATGAATCCTATGGATCTTGAGAATTCAGAGCCAAACTACTGGTTGTCATGTCTCATCATCGACAAGGATGCAATGTGTCCACAGGTTCGCGGCGAGCACGAAGCGCTCTTTACACCAGAGCACGGCAAGAGCTGCCCAACAGAAATCCTTCAGGCAATTGCAAGCATCAACGCAGAGGGCCGTCCAATCTGGAAGCCAATGCACATGCAGCCAATCTACCGTCTCAATCCATTCATCACTCGTGAGGGAAATGGACGTGCAGTTACAAACGCATACATCTCAGGCGGCGTTCTTGGTTCAGACGGACTTCCACTTGATATGGGCACTGACATTTTCGAGAGAGGACTTTGCCTCCCAAGTGATAACAAGATGTCTCCAGCTGAGCAGGAGAGAATCATCGAGGTTGTTCGCGCTTGTTTTGAATAATAGGACAAGTGATGTTATAATGTGTTATTAAGTAAGAGGTAAACTTTAACGTATACACAGGAGGGTTTATGAGAAAATTATTTGCAAGACTTTTAGTTTTATCAATGACAGCGGTTGCTTTTGTTTCAACTTCAACAGTGGCAGAAGCAAAGGTATACAACTATGACATTACAGAGGATGCTTTCGATTCAGCTGATTACGCTAATCGCTATGCAGATTTGAAGGCAGCCTTCGGTGAGGATAAGGCAGCGCTTTACAATCACTATAAATATTTCGGAGCAGAGGAGGGCCGTATCGTAAAGATTACAAAGGACATTCTTAATGCTCAGAATCCTACAGACACCATTCCTGCAAAGGTGTTTGCCATCGACGTTCTTAACACAATCATTAAAGATGACATGACAGACGGCGAAAAGGTTAAGGCTGTAGAGGCATGGATGACAGCAAACATCAAGTCAGGAAAGACAGCTGACAACGCTTGCTATCACATCACTGCTCCAATGGCTACACTTCCAACAGCTCCAGAAGGATATGCAGAGACTTTCGAGTTCTTCATGGATGCTTGTGGCGTTGAGGCCATCACAAACAGCGACATGAAATCTAACAAGGTTTGTGTGGATGGACAGTGGCACGATGTAAACATTCCAGCAGGAATTCTTTACTAAACAAAGCTAATTAGCAGGTCGGACTGGGGAGACCTTGGTTCGGCCTGCATTTTTCGGTTTTATGACGCGGGCTGCGCCAACGCCTGAGTCACATTATAATCTAGGAGATTTTCAAACATTTATTATGGAAACTAAAACAAAAATTCAGCATTGGCAGAAGATAGCATATCTTTTGGTTGCTTATGATGTATTTACAATAATATTTTCTTATTTCTTGGCATTATGGTTCAGATTCGATTGCCAGTTTAGCCACATTTCACCAGGCTATCTGGACATGTATCTGAAGATTATTGTTCCTTATTCCGTATTTACGATATTTATTTATTGGGCATTTGGTCTCTACAGAAGTATTTGGCGTTTCGCCAGCTTCTACGAGCTTAAACATATGGTGTTCGCCACAGTAATTACCATCGCCGCAAAGGCCTTCTTCGTAACTGCTGTAGTTTACAGAATGCCAATTTCTTACTATGTTTTCGGTATTGCCTTCCAGTTCTTCTTCGGAGTGGCAATCAGATTTTCCTACAGATTTATTCTGTTGCTTCGTGACAATCGTGAGGCAAACGGCGCAGACTCAAATGTACTTCTTATTGGTGCAGGTTCTGCCGGCCGCATGATTCTTCGTGATGTAAACTTCATCAAGGGTGGCGCAAACGGCCATGCAAAGGTTGTTGCTATCATCGATGACAACCAGAATAAGTGGGGACGTTACATCGACGGCGTAGAGGTTGTTGGTGGTCGCGAAAAGATTCTTTGGGCTGTTGAAAAATACGAGATCAAAGAAATCTACATCGCTATCGCAAGCCTTACTCCTAGCGAGAAGAGAAACCTCATCAACATCTGCAAGGAGACAAACTGTCACATCAAGCAGCTTCCAAATATGTACGCTGAAAAGGCTGGCATCGTCAGCGCTGGAAACCTTCAGAACATCACCATCGAAGATGTTCTCGGACGTGATCCAATCAGCCTCCACCAGGAGGATGTTGCTGCTCAGCTTAAGGGCAAGGTAGTTCTCGTTACAGGTGGTGGCGGTTCCATTGGTTCCGAGCTTTGTCGTCAGATTGCAAAGTACGAGCCAAAGCAGCTCATCATTTTTGATGTTTATGAAAACAATGCTTACGATATTCAGCTTGAGCTTAAGCGCAAATATCCTGAGCTTGACCTAGTTACACTTATCGGTTCTGTTCGTGATGCTCGTCGTATCGAGTCAGTGTTTGAGACATATCGTCCAAACATTTGCTATCATGCAGCTGCCCACAAGCACGTGCCTCTTATGGAGGATAGCCCTTGTGAGGCAATCAAGAACAATGCAGTTGGTACCTACAAGACAGCCTTCGCTGCTATGAAGTTTGGCTGCGACCGTTTCGTTCTTATCAGTACTGACAAGGCAGTTAACCCTACAAACGTTATGGGTGCCACAAAACGTATATGCGAAATGATTATCCAGACCTTTGATGCTATGGTTCGAAGCAATCGTGAGGATCAGCTTCCAGCTCTCATCACACATCAGGTGGATATTGATACCAGCGATATGCAGCCAGTTGCTGCAGGCAGCGGACACACAGAGTACGTGGCAGTTCGTTTTGGTAACGTGCTTGGTTCCAACGGTTCTGTTGTTCCACTTTTCAAGAAGCAGATTGCAAACGGTGGTCCTATCACTTTGACACACCGCGATATCATCAGATATTTCATGACCATTCCAGAGGCAGTCAGCCTTGTACTTAAGGCTGGTGCAAACGCATCTGGCGGTGAGATTTTCGTTCTCGACATGGGTGAGCCAGTGAAGATTCTCGACCTTGCTCGCAACATGATTGAGCTTGCTGGTCTTCGTCCTGAAATCGACATTGAGATTAAGGAAATCGGTCTTCGTCCAGGCGAGAAGCTTTACGAAGAAAAGCTTATGAGCGAGGAAGGCCTTAAGGAGACAGAGAATCATCTTATCCACGTGGCTGAGCCAATCAAGTTTGACGCAGATGAGTTCCTCGGAAATCTTCGTGAGCTTATGAAGCTTGCTTACGACAACGAGGCACCTGAGGTGGTTCAGAAGATTAGAGAGACAGTACCTACATTTAAGGGCTAGAGCATTACCAGGAATTTAGTGAGCCTTTGATTTTTGAGGGCAGCATCCCTGAAAGAAAATCTTATTTACTAAATAATTTTTACTTAACTATTCGAGAGGAAACTTTATGGGAAAAAAGATTTCCATAGTTGTATCAGTATATAACGAGGAGTTGGGGCTCCAGCAGTTTTACGACCACACCACTCCTATATTGCAGCAAGCCCATGAGAACACAGGCTGGGACTACGAGCTGATTTTCGTGAATGATGGCAGCAAGGATACCAGTCTTGAAATCCTAAAGGAGTTTGCAGCACAGGATGAGAAGGTGGCGGTTATAAACTTTGCAGCCAACCGTGGCCATGAGGCTGCCATGATTGCCGGAATCGACTACGCCGCTGGTGACGGCATCGTTTGCATGGACGCGGATCTTCAGCATCCACCAGAGTCCATTCCAGATATCATCAAAAAGTTTGATGAAGGCTACGATGTGATTTCCATGATTCGTACAGCCAGAGATGACGCTGGCATCATCAAGCGAATCACTTCAGCAGCCTTTTACAAGGTGATGAACGCTCTGTCTGGAAAGACGAAGTTCGAAAATAATTCTTCGGATTTCTTTGCTATTTCTCGCAGAGTGGCAAAGGTGTTGAGACAGGATTATCGCGAGCGCGTTAGATTCCTTCGCGGCTATGTTCAAAACGTTGGCTTTAAAAAGACAACCTTAGAGTTTAGAGCACAGGCTAGAGTGGCAGGCGAAAGCAACTACAACATCAAATCCTTGATAAAGCTTTCCCTAAACGCTATCTGTAATTTCTCAGATGCGCCACTTAAAATGGGAATCTATGCAGGCGTATTTTCGATTTTAGCAGCAATTATTTTGCTGATTTATTCAATTGTTCAGTACTTCCTTAACAAGCAACCAGCTGGTTATTCCACCATCATTGTTGTGCTTTGCGTAATGTTTGGAGTGCTGTTCATCATCCTCGGATTTATTTCCGAGTATCTGGCAATTATTTTTGCCGAGGTGAAGAGCCGTCCGATTTACATTGTGGACAGCGTCATCACCAAAGACGGGGAAGAACAGAAATAACTAATAGAGGGGTTTCTTATGCTTAGTTCAAAAAACAGAGTTGTGAATGAGCGATTTTTCGACGCATATGTTCTTTTTGATGACATGTTAGCGCAGAAGTTTGGCGTGGAAGAGGACGGCGTTAAAAAATATATGGAAAAGATGAAGGACTGCTACACTGAGGCCAGAGAGCACATCCCTGAGTGGGATGACACCTTTAAAAGGATGCAGCACATCAGAACCAGATTCACCCATCTGAAGGATGGGAAGGTTGCCTTCGAGCACTTTCAGGGCAAGGATGAGGATGTGGTTTGGATGCAGGTGTTCAAGGAGAAGCTGGACGCGGAGGCAGATGTTCTTTCTAAGTACAGCAAGATAGATTTTTCTAAGAAGAAAAATGAAAAGGGATTCTTAGGGAAGTTGAAGAAGTTGTTCTCCTAGATCGATTTCTTAATTAAGAAATAACTTGCTAAGAAAGTTGATTTATATTTTGCTTAATAAGGAAGTGTACATTTAGTGCACTTCCTTTTTGATTGTGCTATAATCAAAAAGACTATGACTAGAAGTGGGTTCAAAACCAGTTCTGGTAGTCAGCTAATAAAAATCTAGGAGAAAATATTTTGAAAATTCTAGTTACCGGCGCAGCCGGATTTGTTGGTAAAAATCTTGTGGAAACACTCAAATGTGCTTCTGATGGTCGCGACAAGTTCCATAGTCTTTCAGAGGAATTGACCATCTATGAGTACGACAAGGATTCCACTCCAGAGGAGCTTGACCGCTATTGCAGCGATTGCGATTTTGTTTTCAATCTTGCTGGGGTCAATCGTCCAAAAGAAACTTCAGAATTTATGGAGGGCAATTTTGGTTTCGCCAGTGTCCTTCTTGATACATTAAAAAAACATGGCAACACTTGCCCAGTGATGCTTTCATCTTCGGTGCAGGCCACACTTCTTGGCCGCTATGCAGGCAGTGATTATGGCAAAAGCAAGCTTGCTGGCGAGGAGCTTTTCTTCAAGTATGGAGAGGAGACCGGGGCAAAGGTCATCGTATATCGTTTCCCAAATCTTTTTGGAAAATGGTGCAGACCAAACTACAACTCAGCTGTTGCCACCTTCTGCCACAACAAGGCAAACGGATTGGATATCACAGTTAATGACCCAAGCACAGAGCTTGAACTTGTGTATATTGATGATTTGGTAGATGAAATGATTTCAGCTGTCTTAGGCGACGAGCACCGTTGCGATTATGATGAGGACGGTCAGGTGGTTCCTGATACAGCAGGTCGCTACGCATACGTGCCAGTTTCTCATCGAGTTACCCTTGGTGAAATCGTTGAGCTTCTGGATACCTTCGTAGCTCAGCCAACCACCCTTATGATGCCTGATATTCCTTCTGGCAGCTTTGCTAAAAAGCTTTACAGCACATACCTTAGCTACCTTCCACAGGACAAGGCAATCTTTGATTTGAAAATGAACTGCGACGACCGTGGCTCCTTCACAGAGCTTTTGAAGACCGGCAGCCACGGCCAGTTCTCAGTTAATATAAGCAAGCCTGGCATTACAAAAGGCCAGCACTGGCACCACACAAAGTGGGAATTCTTCATTGTTGTTTCTGGCCACGGCCTGATTCAGCAGCGTCGCGTTGGCGTGGATGAAAATGGCAACCCATTCCCAGTCATCGAATACGAAGTGACTGGCGAGAAGATTCAGGCCATCCACATGCTTCCAGGCTACGCCCACAACATCATCAACTTATCAGACTCCCAGGATCTGGTAACTCTCATGTGGGCCAACGAACTTCTGGACCCAGCGAAGCCAGATACGTTCCGCGAAGAAGTATAGTTAAGTATTTTATAATGAGCATCCTAAAGAAAAAGTTGGCAAGCGCGAGCAGGGTGCTAAAGGTCCGGTGGACCTTTGCTCAGCACCGACCGGAGTGGAACGGAGAGGCTCCATGCCAAGGAAGGAGGAACCCTTTGGGAGGTTCCCTTGCTTGAGTATGGAAGGTGGCCTGCGGGAGCATGATGAACTGGAAGTAGGATGCGGATTAGAGGTTACAGAATGTTTAAAAACAATGGAAAACTTAAGCTCCTGATTATCGTAGGCACTCGCCCAGAGATAATCCGACTTGCTGCAGTAATCAAAAAGTGCCGCAAGTACTTCGACTGTGTGCTTGCTCACACAGGTCAAAACTATGACTACAATTTAAATGGTGTGTTCTTCAAGGATTTGCAGCTGGATGACCCAGAGGTTTACATGGACGCCGTTGGTGACAACCTTGGCCAGACCGTGGGCAACATTATCGCTCGTTCTTATGAGCTTATGGTGGAAATTCAGCCAGATGCCCTTTTGATTCTTGGTGACACAAACTCATGCCTTTCAGCTATTGCTGCAAAGAGATTGCACATTCCAATCTTCCATATGGAAGCTGGAAACCGATGCAAGGATGAGTGTCTTCCAGAGGAGACAAATCGTCGTATAGTCGATATTATTTCTGATGTGAACATGGCATATTCAGAGCATGCCCGCCGCTACTTGGCAGACTGCGGTCTTCCAAAGGAGCGCACATATGTGACAGGCTCGCCAATGGCAGAGGTTCTTCATGAGAATCTTGAAGCCATCGAGGCATCAGATGTTTTAAATAAGCTTGGCCTCGAGCCAAAGAAGTACATCCTTCTTTCAGCTCACCGCGAGGAGAACATCGACACAGAAAAGAATTTCACATCCCTTTTCACAGCCATCAACAAGTTGGCAGAAAAGTACGATATGCCAATTCTTTACAGCTGTCACCCACGTTCACGCAAGCGTCTTGAGGCTACAGGCTTCAAGCTTGACCCACGTGTTCGCATGCACGAGCCACTTGGATTCCACGATTACAATCACTTGCAGATGAACGCCTTTGCAGTGGTTTCAGACTCAGGAACTCTTCCAGAGGAATCAAGTTTCTTCACAAGCATTGGCAAGCCATTCCCAGCAGTGTGCATCCGCACCTCTACCGAGCGCCCAGAAGCGTTAGATAAAGCGTGCTTCTTCATCGCTGGTATCGACGAGGCGTCATTGCTTCAGGCTGTTACAACTGCCATCGACATGAACGAAGCTGGCGACTACGGCATCCCAGTCCCTGATTACGTAGAAGAAAACGTATCTACGAAGGTCGTAAAAATAATTCAGTCGTACACAGGTATCGTAAATAAGATGGTATGGAGAAAAAGTGACTTTTAAAACCGAACAATGTGATGGTTTTGAAAGCCAGGAGGCCTATGGCCGACGATAAAGATATGTAAATATTTTAAATGAGCTGATTAGAACAAACACTAAGCAAGCGCGAGCAGGAAGGCTCCATGCAAGCTAGGAAGGAACCCGAAGGGGAGGTTGCCTAGCGAAGTATGGAAGGTGGCCTGCGGGAGCATGTAATAGTAAAGAACTAATCAGCGGATTGGAGATAATAAAATGAATTGCGAATTATTTAAAGATAAGACTTTGATGATTACTGGAGGTACAGGCTCATTCGGTTCAACTGTTTTGAAGCACTTCCTGGATTCAGATTTAAAGGAAATCAGAATCTTCTCAAGAGACGAGAAGAAGCAGGATGACATGCGTCATCAGCTTCAGGCTGAGCACCCAGATCTAGCAGGCAAGGTTAAGTTCTACATCGGTGATGTTAGAAACATGCGCTCTGTTCAGGATGCTATGCCAGGTGTAGATTTCATCTTCCACGCAGCAGCTCTTAAGCAGGTTCCATCTTGCGAGTTCTTCCCAATGGAAGCTGTTCGTACAAATGTAGAGGGAACAGACAATGTGCTTCACGCAGCAGTTGAGGCTGGCGTTCAGCGTGTGGTTTGTCTTTCAACAGACAAGGCTGCATACCCAATCAATGCCATGGGTATTTCAAAGGCTATGATGGAAAAGGTTATCGGCGCAAACGCTCGTGTTGCAGCTGGCAAGACAACAATCTGTACCACACGTTACGGCAACGTTATGTGCTCTCGTGGTTCAGTTATTCCTCTTTTCATCGACCAGATTAAGGCAGGAAACCCAATCACAATCACTGACCCAGAGATGACACGTTTCCTTATGAACCTTGATGAGGCAGTTGCTCTCGTAATGTTTGCTTTCGAGCACGGCGAGCCAGGTGATCTTTTTGTTCAGAAGTCAGATGCTTCAACAATCGGCGACCTTGCAAAGGCTGTTCAGCAGCTCTTTGGCGACACAGGTACAAAGATTATCGGAACACGTCACGGCGAGAAGCTCTTCGAGACACTTATGACTAACGAAGAGTGTGTTCGCTCAGTAGATATGGGCAACTACTACCGCGTCCTTCCTGATGGCCGCGACCTGAACTATGACAAGTTCTTCGTAAACGGAGAAGTTCATACAATGGCAAGCGATGCTTACACATCACACAACACACAGCGCCTCGACGTACAGGGCACCATCGACAAGATCATGACAACCGATTACGTAAAGGAAATGCTTGAAAACTGGAACAAATAAGAACTAACGGCAACATAGGATATCATGCTCCCGCAGGGCACCCTCCATACTCAAGCTAGGCAACTTTCCGCTTCGCGGCTCCCTCCTAGCTTGGCATGGAGCCTTCCTGCTCGCGCTTGCATAGATAATGAGCCGTTAGTAGTTAATTAAGGAGTTACGAATGAAAAAGAATATTAAGTGGTATATATTTCTTCACATAATTATTGCTATTTTCTCGGCAAGTGGTATTTGTTCTAAGCTTGCCAGCGGATATGATCCTTTGACAAAGAACTGGATTTTCTTCTATGGTATCGTAATCTGTATTTTGGGATTTTACGCAATCGCTTGGCAGCAGGTTCTTAAGCATTTGCCGCTGATTGCCACATACGCTAATAAGGCTGTAACAACAATCTGGGGAATGATTTGGGGAGCAACATTATTCGCAGAGAAGATTACAGTTCAAAGAGTTATTGGTGCATTAATTGTTATTGTCGGTGTTTACTTAGTCGTTGCTGGCGACGAGGAAAACGTCGAAAAGGTTCAGGATAAGGAGGGCAACGAGAATGCTTAAATATGTACTTGTTATGCTCTTCGGAACATTTATTGCATCATGCTCACAAATCGTTTTGAAGAAATCAGCTGAAAAAGAATATCCTAACAAGCTTGCTGAATATCTTAATCCAATGGTAATAGGCGCATATGGAGTTTTCTTTATCGCTTCATTGTGCCCTGTATTTGCTTACAAGATGGTTCCATTATCGTTGGGCCCAATCCTTGAGGCTACAGGCTACATTTGGGTTGCCATCCTTGGAAAGATTTTCCTTGGTGAGCACATCAGCAAGAAGAAGGGCTTAGGTCTTCTTATCATTATCGCTGGTATTGTAATCGCCGCATTAGGCGTTAAATAGGATTTGAAAATCTCAGTGGAAAAGGCTGGGATTTTTACTCTATCTAGGAGGAAAAATAAATGAAGTTTTCAGAAGTTAAAGAATATGGTCAGGCTTATGTCATTGCCGAAATCGGTGCAAACCACAACGGCGACATTGAGCTTGCAAAGAAGATGATAGACATTGCCAAGGAGTGCGGCGCTGACTGTGTCAAGTTCCAGTCTTGGACAAAGGATTCTATCTTCTCTCGTAAGGTTTACAACGACAACTATTTCCTTAGGGATGATTATAGAAATCGTACAGATTACACACTTGAGTCAATCGTGGATGCTTATGCCATCGACAAGGCTCAGCACAAGGAGCTTAAGGATTATTGCGACAAAGTGGGCATCGAGTTTGCATCAACACCTTTCTCAAAGGCTGAGGTTGATATGCTTGTTGACGAGCTCAACGTGCCATTCATCAAGGTTGCTTCAATGGATTTGAACAACGTGCCATTCCTTAAGTACATCGCAACAAAGGGCAAGCCTGTTGTTATGAGTACAGGCCTTTGCAGTCTTGCAGATGTTAGCGTGGCTGTTGACACTTTGAAGGAGAATGGATGCGACGACATTTATCTTCTTCACTGCGTTTCAATTTATCCACCAGCTGATGAGCAGGTTAACCTTAACAACATCGACATGCTTCGTACAGCCTTCCAGCTTCCAACTGGTTATTCAGATCACACACTTGGCGCTTTGGCTCCAATTATGTCTGTTACAAAGGGCGTGTGCATCATCGAGAAGCACTTCACTCTTGATAAGAACATGGTAGGTTGGGACCACAAGGTTTCTGCTGACCCAGAGGATTTGAAGCAGATTTGCGAGGCTGCTCAGCGCGGCTACAAGATGCTCGGTTCTTACGAAAAGGTTGTCAACGAGGACAAGGAGCGTCGCGACGCCTTCCAGCGAAGCATCGTTGCAGCTCGTCCAATTAAGAAGGGCGAGATTATCACAGAGGCTGACATTGATTACAAGCGTCCAGGTACTGGCATTTCTCCAAAGTACTATGAGTTTGTAATTGGCAAGGAAGCCAAGAGAGATTTGGAATTCGACGAGATTATTCAAATGGGAGATTTTTAAATGTTAGCGATTATTCCTGCCCGCGGAGGTTCAAAGGGCCTTCCAGGAAAAAACATTAAGCCATTATTAGGAAAGCCCCTTATCGCATATGCGGTAGAGGCTGCCCTTGCATCAAAATATATCGACCGTGTCATTGTCACCACTGACGATGAGGAAATTGCCCGCGTGGCAAGAGAGGCCGGAGCTGAGGTACCATTCATGCGTCCTGCAGAGCTTGCCAGTGACACAGCCACCGCCGTGGATGTTTACATTCACGCCACCGAGTTTATGATGAAGGAGACAGGAGAGCCAATCGAGAAATTCATGGTGCTTCTTCCAACTGCTCCTCTTAGAACCGTGGCTCACATCGACGGAGCTGTTGAGGCTTTCAAGGCACAGGGTAGTGACACGCTTATCTCTGTTACTGAGGCTGAGACTCCTCCAAGCTGGTACATGAACATGGATGACAGAGGCTGCATCGCCAACGCAGGCTTTGGAATGAAGGGAGCCATCGTCAACAACCGTCAGGTAAACGATGCCTACTATATTCCAAACGGTGCCATCTACATCCTTGATTACAAGCTTTTAAAAGAGAAGAGAACGTACTACTCTGACAACACATACGGCTATGTAATGGGCCGCCTTGAGTCCATCGATATCGATAACATTGACGACTTTGAGTATGCAGAGTTTTTGATGAAGAAGGCTCAGGGGAATTAGAGTAATTCTTTGTATGAAAATCTGAAAAATCTGAGTTTCATGAGGGAATCTATATGCTGAAGAGACTCTGGATTTATAAGAAACTATAGATTCTGAAAGTAACCAGCGGAAAGAAACTGAGATTTTTGGAACTTTGAGAATGCAAAGTTCTTTGTTAAACATTAACAAAAGGAATAGAGGGGATTCAACATGAAAAGTATCGCTATTATGGGTGCCAGCGGCCATTGCAAGGTTGTGGCAGATATTGCCCTGTTAAATGGATATGATGACATTGTTTTTATAGATAAGAATCCTGAGATTGACATGCTGGGAGAATATCCTGTGGCAGACGAAGATACAGATCTGGATTATTATCTGCAGCATCACTATGATTTTGTCGTTGGAATCGGTGATGGCAAAATCCGCCGCAAGGTTCAGGAACATCTGGAGGAGATGGGAGCTGATATTGTAACTCTCATTCATCCTGCAGCAACTGTTGCCTATGATGTGACTATTGGTGAAGGCACCGTCATAATGGCTGGGGCCGTAATCAATCCTGGCACCGCCATCGGCAAAGGCTGCATCATCAACACCAGCGCTTCAGTGGACCACGACAATGTAATCGGAGATTACGTCCATGTTTCAGTGGGCAGCCACACCGCTGGCACCGTAAAGGTGGGCGACAACTGCTGGCTTGGCATAGGTTCAATTGTCAGCAACAACATCGACCTTTGCGAAGATGTTTTCCTTTGCGCCGGCACCGTGGTTGTTAAAAATATTGAAAAACCTGGCAAGTATGCAGGTGTACCTGCAAGATTTGTGCCATTTTAAAATTATGAAATCTTTCATAGCTTCTTGATTTTACTCAGAAAATCAAGAAGCTATATTTTTTTACTACTTGATATGAGAATTCTTTTACAGGTAGTAAACTCAAGTAACAATTTACTGCCTAGAATGATATTT
>NZ_FMXT01000015.1 GCF_900104335.1 Pseudobutyrivibrio sp. YE44 | reverse complement strand
GCACATGCCTATACATTTCAAAACTCATTTTCTATTCCACTAGGTTCATTCCAAAATCAGACACTTAATTCTGTATATAGTCTGATAGAGAATTAACTATAAATAATGTGTGTCTGCGTGATACATACTGTAGCGCACAAAGTGCAATGAATTGAAAAGACACCCACCATAAGAAAAGCTGCATGTAGCAGTTAGAAAAGAAAGATTCTGTGACAATGTCAGGAAGTAGGGAGAGGGGGCCTGTGACAGCAGTAAATATGGTGCTTAATCAAAACAAGCGTCCCAGGAAATGTATAAGGGGCGCCTGTGTGGGTTGTAGACGGTGAATCGTTGCTTGTTGTATTGATTTTAGGTGCTTGACATGTTAAGATATACGATAGTTGTGGCTCGTAGAGAGCTTAGAAGTTGGAGGATATTTTATGAACACACCAATGATTGTTTTACTTGTAATTTTGGTGGTAATGATTGCAGCATTTGTGGCTCTTTACTTCATGGGTAAGAAGGCACAGGCTCGTCAGGACGAGCAGCGCGCACAGATGGATGCAGTTGCACAGCAGGTTTCAATGCTTATCATTGATAAGAAAAAGCTTAAGATGAAGGAATCTGGTCTCCCAGAGGCTGTTATTAGCTCAGTACCTTGGTATCAGAAGGGTGTTAAGGTGCCAGTTGTTAAGGCGAAGGTTGGTCCACAGATGATGACTCTTATCTGCGATGCAGAGATTTTCGATGAAATCCCTGTTAAGAAAGAGGTTAAGGCTACTGTTTCTGGTCTTTACATCACAAAGGTAAAGGGACTTCGCGGTGGCAATGCAAAGGTTGACACAAAGAAGAAAAAGGGGCTTAGAGCTTGGGCATTAAACAAGCGTAAGGAACTTGAAGCTGAAAAGAATAAATAATTAATATTTCACAGATTTTTTAAAGAGCACCAGGCCTGGTGCTCTTTTATATTTGCTCCAAAAGTGTTAGAATATTCTTAAAATTCAGCAGAGTATGCGGAAAATTTTTGGAGGGTTTATGAAGAAAATGAGATTCAACATGAGAAGGACTCTATGTTCTGTTTTAGCAATGATGGCAGCCATCACTTTAGCTCCTTCTGTGGATGCTCAGGCAGCATCCAATGACGAGCTAATAGCTGCTTCAAAGATATTTGATGGTGCTTATTACGCTACTCTTTATCCTGATGTTGCTGCATCAGTAAATGGCAGTCAGTTGGCACTTTTAAATCATTACGTTTATTTCGGTGTTTATGAGGGAAGAAACGCAAGTGCAACCTTCAACGCCACAGATTATATGAACAAGAATCCAGATTTAAAGGCGGTGTATGGGGACAACATGATTGGTTATGTTTTCCATTATGCAAATGCTGGTAAGGCAGAGGGCAGAGATGCCACACCTGTAGCTGGTTCAGAGATAGCAGTTCCTGCAAGCTATACTCTTCTTGGTATTTATTCTACCGAGTATGTTTCAACCCAGGATAGAGCTACTAACATCAAGATTGCTGCAGACCATGTAAATGGCACAATTGTTGCACCAGGAAAGACTTTCTCAGCCAACAAGGCTATTGGTCCTCGTACCACAGCAAATGGTTTTGTAGAGGCACCTGTTTTCATCAACAAGGAACACGCTAGAGGCATTGGTGGCGGCGTTTGTCAGGTTTCATCTACAATCTACGCTGCTATGAAGACAGCAGGAATCACCGCATCAGAGAGACATCCACATTCTCTTCCAGTGGCATATCTTCCAGCAGGCTGGGATGCAACAATATCTGGAAATGCCTTAGATCTTAAGTTTGTTAATAGATACGACAAAAATATTGTAGTTTACGAGACTGCAAACAACGGCATTCTCACAGCTGCAATTTATTTGGAAAACTAAAAGCAGTTCCTTAATTCAATGGGGAGTTAAGCAGAGGGCAGAGACAAGACTGCCGATTATTACTGCGGGGGTGAAAGATTTGAATAATACTTTTCTCACAAAAAAATCACCTGGAGTAGTGGCGCTAATCGAGGAAATGGAAAAGCTAAGAAAGGTAGAGAATGAGAAATACCTGGATATGGCTTGCGATTTGTTTGATATGGCCCAAGAAAGTGGAAATGAAGATCTGAGAGACTACTCAAGCTGTTCTCTTGGTGATGCATTGTGGCAAAATAACAGGTTTTCAGAGGCTGTTTATTATCTTACAGCAGGTTTGCAGGGCTTGCAGAAAACCGATGAATACAAGCTTATTTGCAGATGTTACAACGAGATGGGAATCATTATGCGTAATGAGGGCCATTTCATTACTTCTGAGGAGAATTTCCTCAATAGCATCGATGTTGCTAGAATTAACCAGATGTATTTACAGGAGGCCATTGCATGTGGTAATTTTGCGGCACTTTGCGAGGAAATGGGTGCCATGCAGGAATGCTTGGAATATCACTATCGTTCCCTGGAGTGTAGCCAGTTTATTGAGGAGGCTTCTATAAGAACGCCTTTCCTAGTTGGAGAGTATTCTCAGCTTGCCATTGCTTATATCGTTCTTGGTGGCCTGGAGGATGCAAAGAAACATTTGGATGAGATGAATCGTTTGAACGAAGAGGTTCCTGATCCAGATAATGATTTTGATGTGGCTATTGCAAACTGGCTGTATTACAGTCGCTCTGGCGACATAGAGGCAGTAGAAAAGTATAAAGCTGATTCTATCAATGCCTTTAAACAATGCTATGATGTGATGGTTTATTTTGATGAGATTGAGATTCTTCTTCAGCTTCTTTTGGAACGCAAGGATTACTCTATTATGGAGGAAGTGTTTAAAGATATAGATGAGAAGCTTGGGGATTATGAGCTCTTTAATCTTCGTCTTCATTTGGAGCGCTGGAAGATAAGAATGTACGAGTGTACAGGGGAAGAGGCAAAGCGTGATCTTTGCTCATATCGTTATTATCAGTATCATGAGAAGCGCTCTTTGGATAGCAAGAAATCCTTTACAACCACTTTGCGCTTAAAGAACGAGTTGATTCAGCAAAGGACAAAGAATTTATTCTTATCAGCTGCAGCTGAGACCGATACTCTTACTGGTCTTGCTAATAGAGCAAAGCTTAACAACGTTATTGATGAGCTGTTCTTAGAGGCGCTAAACAACGGTAAGAATCTGGGTGTTGAGATGATGGATTTGGATTTTTTCAAGCAGGTAAACGACAATCTTGGCCATGCCAAGGGAGATAGCTTGCTGGCAGCAATTGGACGTCGTCTTCGTGAGATGGTTAGTGACAAGATTTTTATCGCCCGCTATGGCGGTGACGAATTTATTCTTTATTATTTTGATATGACTGACGAGGAGATTATCGAGATAGTTAAGAGAATTAGAGATATTGTGGAAGAGGTTCGTGTAGAGCTTAATATTGATAAGCTCAGTGTGTCTCAAGGTATTGTAAATCACGTTCCACAGTCTGCAAACCGTGCCTGGGATTTCTTGAATTCTGCAGATTATGCCCTTTATTTTGTGAAGGAGCATGGCAAGGCAAATGCAAGACTTATCAATGGCAGAAATGACCTTGAAACCAAGGAATGGCGCAAGATTTTTTGACATAGGTACCACTAAAGAATTATAATATGGTTCAAAGTATAGACAGAAGGCTACAAAGTCTTCTGTCAATTTATGTGTGGGGGTATTTCCTTATGGCAAAGCTATATTTCTATTACGGTGCAATGGGCTCATCAAAGACAGCCAATGCTCTGATGACTCATTTCAATTATCAGGAGGTTGGACAGAATGCCCTTTTGGTAAAGCCGGCCATAGATACACGTGATGGAGATCGCGTTGTTCATTCTCGTATTGGTTTGGAGAATGAGTGTATCTTCCTTGAGGATTTGGTGGAGATGCCAGAGGAGGAAATAAAGAAATACGACTGTATTATCGTGGACGAGGTGCAGTTTGCAACTCCAGAGCAGATAGATTATCTCTCAGATATTGTGGATTTTATGGATGTGCCAGTAGTGGCTTACGGTCTTAGAGCAGATTTTAAGAATGAGTTATTCCCTGGATCTAAGCGATTAATCGCCATTGCTGATGTTATACATGAGGTTAAGACTGTGTGCTGGTGTGGTCGTAAGGCAACCTGTAACACCCGTTACAACGAAAACGGAGTAGTTCGTTCTGGCCCACAGGTTATGCTGGGTGCAAACGATTCCTATGTTGCGTTATGTCGTAAACATTACAAATTAGGGCAGTTAAAGCCTGAAGAATAATTAATTGAGCTGGTATTTTAAAGCTAGCCAGTCTTTCATAGCATAAATTAGCTAGTAAGTAACAAGCTCTTAGGTTTCTCAGTGAAGCGTGTTAGCTGAACAGAGAAACACTAAGGCTTGTGGCTGTAACTAGCTGAGAAAAATAAGAAAAGACTGGCGGAGGATATAAATGACTCTTAGTATTTCAACTAGTTTAATATTTTTCGCATATTGTATCGTGTGGCTTGAGGTCCCAGGTATGCTATTTTGTCATATTTTGTTGCCTAGACGCCTAAAGTTTTCGACTAGACTTTTGGCAGGATTTTTCATGGGTTTTATGGTTATGGCAGCTGTTTATTACCTAGAAAGCCTTACAGGTGTGAAATACCTTTTGCTAGCGGCAGGCCCAATTCTTTCTTTGCTTGCAGCCTCAGTTTATGCAAAAAAAGGCCGCCCATCTGTATTTAATGCTACCGAGCGTTTTAGGTGGACCTACGTGATTATCTTTGCTTTTATTTATGTGGTATCCGCCTTGAATTTCCAGGCCAAGTACCTGTTTGCTTTTTCAGGCCAGACCACTCAGATATATCATGACTTTTTGTTCCACACAGGAAACATTGCAGCGTTAAGCCGTTCTTTTCCTGCTCCAGACTTGAGAATCGATGGCTTAACCTTTTATTATCATTATTTTTATGAGCTGATTTTTGCCTTGTGCAAGCACCTTTTCAAGGTGGATGCATTATTGGTTTATTTAAACGGCAACGCTATCGTTTGTGCCTTTCCACTTACAATGGCGTTGATCACCATTGGTGAGCGAATTCGAGGAATCAAGGAATACACTGCCTTTAAGTATTTCTTCTTTTGCTCAGGTTTGTTAGTCTCTTGTATCGCATTGTTACCTCTTAATGTAGCTGGTGGACGCTTCCCATTGTCTTGGCTAGATAATCATCTTTTTAGCAATGCGAACGCCATTGGCCTTGCAGTATCCCTTACAGTATTGGTTTTGGATATAGTGGCAGAGCTTTGGTATGATGCAATAGATGCCAGAAATATAATCGCGATTTACATTTTATCCTGCGCCGCTACAGGCTTCAAAGGTACTACAGGAATAATGTTAGTTGCTATAGCTTGGGTAGTATTTGTTGTTGAGATGTGCATTATGAAAAAGTTTCATCTTCAACAGCTTTTATATAATCTTGCTTTAACTTTAGGGTTTGTAATCACATACCTTTTGGTGACAGTTGGTTTACATCCTTCAGGAGCCAACAACAGAGCAATGAAGGCCACTGCTGCTGGCACCTTAGAGGCAGGGCGAGTTGGTCAGATTATTACAAAGCTTGGCTTTGACTATATGGCCTTTCCTTGGGTGGTTATAGGTATTATCTTTACAGTGATATTTATCCTCGGTCCATGTATCTTGCCTTTTACAGCTTTTACCATTGGAAAGTTCAAGACACTGGTAAAGGAAGGTACCATCGGAGATATTTTCGATTGGTTTTCTATTGGGATGATTCTTATGGGTGTAATCGGATTCTGCGCTGTTAGTGTGCCAGGTTTATCCCAGGGATATTTTGTGCTTACCACTGCAGGTTTGATTTTCTACTGTTCTATGAAATACATGACCATCAGCGGTAAGGATATTATTTATAGACTTATGCATGTGATGTTTGCAATCGGAGCGCTGATTTTGCTAGCGGATATTGCAAACTTCTGCTACGGCGATTACAAGCAGCTTCAGGTGTTTAATAGTCCATCAGAGGATAGGGCAGATTTTGTTTCAGCAGACACAGTTAATGCTTACTACTGGCTAAAGGACAACACTCCTGAGGACACAAAGATTGCTGTAGACAGACTTTCAGAGGAATTGGATTACAGAAGTATTTATTTCTATGCCAGTGCCATTTCTGAGCGCCAGTGCTATTTGGAGGGCTATGACTATTCAGATGTGACAGAAAAGCGTGTGGAAGAAATGCTGGACACCAACGAGAAGTTTTACAGTGGTGATCCTGCTGAGGCAGAGGCTGCTATGGATGAAAAGCAAATCAATTATTTGGTAGTTTCAAAATTGATTCATCCAGACTACAAAGCCACAAGCTCAGAGCTCCAGCTGGTTTTTGTAAACGATGATATTACAATATACAAATATAAATAGATAAAGGATTTGAAATGATTAAGGACATAATAGCTAACAAAAAGTTAATAGCAAAGCTTGCACGAAACGACTTTAAGCAGAAGTTCGCAGGCTCCACCTTAGGCGTAATTTGGGCCTTCGTACAGCCTGTTGTAACTGTGCTTGTTTATTGGATTGTTTTTGATAAGGCATTAAATGCTGGTACACAGGGTACAAAGGCAGGAATAGAGGCTCCATTCGTACTTTGGCTTTCAGCAGGTATCGTTCCTTGGTTTTATTTTAGTGAGGTTTTATCAGCCGGCACAATCGTATTGCTGGAATACAACTACTTGGTTAAAAAAGTGGTGTTCCCAATCAATGTGCTTCCAATTGTAAAGGCGGTATCATCCTTGTTTGTACATGGATTTTTCGTGCTCTTTACTTTGCTGGTATATTTCCTATATGGCTATGGCTTTAGTCCTTATATATTCCAGGTGATTTACTATTCAGTTGCTATGTTGGCGCTTGCTATTGGAATCATATATCTTGCCAGCGCTCTATGTGTTTTCTTTAGAGATATGGCACAGCTTGTAAATATTTTCCTTCAGGTGGGCGTATGGGCTACACCAATCATGTGGAATTTTGACGGAATGCGCGCAGACGGCCGCATCCCTAACTGGCTCGCCTACATCCTTGAGCTAAACCCAATGTATTACATCACCAGCGGTTACCGTGACAGTATCATCAACCACATCGGCTTCTGGACTCGCCCAGTCCTTACAGCCTACTTCTGGGCCCTGGCCCTAGTAGTTTTCGCACTTGGCACACATGTTTTCAAAAAGCTTCAGAGTCAATTTGCGGATGTACTGTAAACTAGAATTATTTTGTAACACATATTAGATAATCAATTAAAGCTTCCAAAACAATTACTATTCGTATTGTTTTGGAAGCTTTTTTATTTGCCAGAATTAAGCTAAACTTGCCAAAGTGTTGGATTAAGAAAAATATCAGTATAGAATGGGAAAGATTTTGTAAACTAGGAGCTGATGGTGAGATGGTTTATATCAAAAGAATAATAATAGCAATTATAATTAGTTGTATGGTTGCTGGATGTGGAAATAATTCTAATGTTGAAGTTGGCAATGCTGTAAACAAAAGTAATAGCAAAAAATCAACAGATATTGTTGATAAAAACAACACTTTAGATCCTACAACTGACAAACAAGAAGTAATAAACGGAGAACAATTGGTTGATGCTCTTGGCATAATAAAATGTGATTACTCATCAAAATTTATACTTGAAGGTGATTTAAAAAACTTACTAGAAAATATGGCAGTCTATTATAAGGATTTTAATTCAGATGATGAACTGGACGAAGAAGCTGAGAATGCATTTATATGGTGTTTTTGCCAGAATTCTTGGTTTGGATTCGATTACCTATATGATGCTGCAGATGCCAATGGAGGATATATTACTTCGCAACAGGTTGAATATATTTATTATTCATTTTCAGGCGTGTACAAGAAGTTTGAAATATTAGGAGATGATAAGATTGATGTTGATAATCCCTCTAGTGGATTTTTATATGCAAATATTAAGTCCTATGAAAGCGAATCAAAGGGTAATGAAATCGTCCTTAATGCACTGTTTGAGCTGTCGGATGGCAGTGAGGAAGCTGCAGGGATAGTATTGGTTAAAAATCCATATAGTTGTTTTGATGGGTATAGCGTAAAATCTTTTAAAGCTAAATGATATGAGGTCGAATATGTATTTGAAAAAAGCTGTATTGTGGTCATTGCTTTTGGTTATAACTATGACGGGCTGTACTAAAAGTGACATAACTGGGCCAAAAGAGCAACTTAGTGAAACTGAAGATTTAGGCAAAGCTTCATATGACCTAAATTCATATAATAATAATCAAGAAGATAATGATACAGAAAGATACGATCACCAATGGGAAGTGTATCGCGAATATGTTTCTTCAAAGCCTAAAGAGCAGATTGAATTAGATGAAGAATCAGAATCATTATATAAAAGCTTCATAGAGGGGAAAACTAAAGCTGTATTTGATGCTGATGGAGACATTACTCGACACCTTCGATTGTCAGAAGTTCTTGTTGATGGGCAAAGCTATTCATTGATTGATATAGAGCAAACTCTTAGCGAGAATTCTGAGTATGGTGAAAACTGGTTTTACGAAAACAATGTAAAAGAAAGCTATATTGATTTAGGGTTAGATTCCACATATGAATTGAAACTAGATATAGGGGCGATGTTGAACCTTACTCTTGTAGTAAAGAATGTAGATGGAGAGCTAATTATCTGTTTTTCTGGAGACGCAACTGATATAACCTATACTGATGTACAATATTCTGGAAATGTATTTTTCTCTTTTATGCATAGTTATTTAACACATGATTATGAAAAAGGTTTTATTGATGCCGACGGTAAGTATCACTTACTTGTGCTTTCTTCTGAAGAGGGTTATAACATAGCTCAAGATGGAGACTTAGTATATAACGAACAGCTAATTGGCAAAGGTATTGGAATGTATATTCAGAAATGCTCTCTTAATAGAGATTATACTGAACCGTTTTATGTGGTTTATATTGTTGATAAAGAAAACCTTGATATTTTGGAGGATAAATCTGATTCACAAGACCCATATAGATTGGCAATTAATGCTCTTGCTGAAGAAGGCATAGAAGCTATTTCGGCTGATGAAGCAGATAAAATGCTGGATGAAAAAAGGCATAAAATGGGCTATAACGATGAACTGTATTATTATGGCTATGAACTAAAACCAATCAAATAAAATGAACATAAGAACAATTATACGAAAATAGACGTGAGATTTAGGGCATTTTTTCGGGGACTTGGTAGTCCTTATTGCCTCCTTTTTGTGCTAGAATAGACTTAGCTAGAAAAAGGGGGCTTGCGTATGAGGGGTAAGTATTTTTCTAAAGTAGGGAGAACCGTCGCAGTCAGCATGGTTGCCTTGCTTTGCTCTGTTACATTCTTGAATGCCTTCTACTATTTACCGGCAAATGCTGATGAAGATATGGTTGTACAATTGGTGGCTCACAGGGGGTATTCTGGGGCTTATCCAGAAAACACCTTAAGTGCTTTCGCAGGGGCCTACGCCTGTGGTGCCAAGACGGTTGAGTTTGATGTTAGAAAGACAAAGGACGGTCAGCTAGTTATTTACCATGACGAGACACTTCAAAAGATAAACGGTGAAGAAGACGAGACAACAATTGCTGATCATACATATGAGGAGCTTCTCCAGTATGATGCAGGAGAGTGGTATGACAGGGAATTCAGATTAGAGAGAATTCCTACCTTGGATCAGACCCTGAGCCTGTTGCAATCTACCAATATGCGAATATTTTGCGAGTTAAAAGATATTGGTGAGGATCAGGAGTTTGCAGCTCAGGTTTATGATACTTTTGTAAAATATGACATGTTGGATAAGGTGATTTTTTTATCCTTCAAATATGACTATCTTGAGGATATTAAGGAGATTAATCCAGACCAGCCTATTATGAAGCTGGCATCTTTCGGAAAATCAAATCTCCCAGAAAAATATCCTGCTGAGTACTACGGAATCAACATGAAGACCTTGACTCCAAGAACTGTGGCCGCTATTCATGAGGCAGGAGCTAAGGTATATTGTTACACACCGGAGACAAAGGGCCAGATGCTTTCTCTGCAGCGTCTTGGCGTGGATGGTGTGATTACTGATAACGTAGTCTATCAATAGTTAGTTCGCGCGCGTATTGGGGCGTTAGAACATATTTCACCCAGCTTTAGGTATGGGGTTGCCTAAAGCCGTAAAAGGCACCGGAGCACCGGTGCCTTTTACTATGTCTACAAATGTGGTAAAATAATGAAACAATTGTTACTATTCACAGTAATAAATATTCAAGGATTAGTTCTTGTCAAGCTTGCTTGTAAAAGAATAATCTTTGAATATTTATAAACTGGAATCAGTGACTCCCCCCATATGAATAATGTTAAGTGCTTTAGCACTGAGAAAGAAGTCTGAAAGACTTCCATTATGAATATGGGGGGTGTGAATAGTAACAAATAAACACTAGGAGCATATATGAGCGACAATGTTATAGAAGTTAAGCATGTGGACAAGGTCTACAAGCTTTTTGATAGCAATAAAGCCAGAGTGGCTGACACCCTTGGCCTCACAAGAAAAAAGAACTATAAAGAGCACTTCGCCTTAAAGGATATGAATTTTGAAGTTAAAAAGGGCGAATGTGTCGGTCTTATTGGTACCAATGGTTCTGGAAAATCCACAATTTTAAAGATTATTACTGGCGTTCTTTCTCCTACCAATGGAGATGTTTACGTAGATGGCAGAATCTCAGCCCTCCTTGAGCTTGGCGCAGGTTTTAACCAGGAATACACCGGTATTGAAAATATTTACTTAAACGGCACCATGCTTGGCTATAGCAAGGAAGAAATCGACGAGAAGCTTGATGATATCCTTTCCTTTGCAGATATTGGGGAATTCGTTTTCCAGCCAGTAAAGACATACTCTTCAGGTATGTTTGTCCGTTTGGCCTTTGCTGTTGCTATAAATATTGATCCTGAAATCCTCATTGTAGACGAGGCCCTTTCTGTAGGTGATGTTTTCTTCCAGGCAAAGTGCTACAAGAAGTTCGAGGAATTCAAAGAAGCAGGAAAGACAATCCTTTTCGTATCCCACGATTTAGGGGCCATCAGCAAATACTGCGACAGAGCCATCCTTATTAATAAGGGTGACAAGGTGGCAGAGGGCACACCAAAGGATATGATTGATATCTATAAAAAGATATTGGTAGGCCAGGAGCCAGTGCTTCGCAGCAAGGTTGACGAGGCAGAAGCTATTGAGGCAGAGGCTAATGCAAGCCAGGCGGACAGTGCAGTTATCGCCGACAACTCAGGGGACACTAATTGGAAGTCAAACTACCAGCTGAACCCTAATGTTAATGAATACGGTGACGGCAGAGCAAAGATTGTTGATTTTGCTGTTATTGATGAAAATGGCACCTATACAAACGCCATCATGAAGGGCAGCACTTTCACTGTAAAGTCAAAGGTGCACTTCAATACAGAT
Organism: Pseudobutyrivibrio sp. YE44; assembly: GCF_900104335.1. Classification (GTDB taxonomy): domain Bacteria; phylum Bacillota; class Clostridia; order Lachnospirales; family Lachnospiraceae; genus Pseudobutyrivibrio. The sequence goes on along the minus strand of NZ_FMXT01000015.1, from coordinate 41,352 downwards.
ATTGAAAATCCTATCTTTACCCTTACCTTCAAGACTATCAAGGGTATCGATGTTACAGGCACCAACACCATGTACGAAAAGTGTGACGTGGGCCTTTGCAAGGAGGGCAGCGAATATGTTGCAACCTTCACTCAGCGCATGGATATGCAGGGTGGCGAATACCTTATGTCCATCAGCTGTACAGGCTTTGATGGTGTAGATTTTGTAGCCTACAACAGGCTTTATGATATTTTAAACATCACTGTAGTTAGCTCAAAAAATACAGTTGGCTTTTATGATATGAACTCACAAGTAACCGTTGAACAGGTGAAATAATTATAACTAGAATTAATTATGGAGGTTTGTATGATTCAGGAAAAGTACAACAGACGTATTTTCGATGAAGGAACAGATGAAGCGATTCAGTTGTATTCCCATCTTAGAAGCAACGCTCTATCTCCTGTGAATATTATGTCCTCGGACCAGGTGCTGGTGATCAATCCAGACAGCGTATCGCTGGTAGAGTGGATGAAGGAAAAGGCTGACAACACCATCGTTGGTATGACAAATGACTACGGCCTAGACATGGAAGATGTTGCCAGACTTATTCCAGAGGAAATAGAAAAGAAATTACTTACAGAAATTAAAGATAAATTTAACATAATTTTCAATATTGGAAGTCTTGCGGAGACCCCAGCTACTTTAAAGGATCTTCTTCAGGAAGGTGGTTGCCTAGTATATGCCTTGGCAGAAAAAGATAGACTTTCAGCTTTCACCAAAAAGCTTCTTAAGGAAGCGGGATTTGGTGATATCAAAACCTTTAGACTCCATCCGGATTACATGTATACCACAGAGATATACGCCGAGGATTATATAGGAGGAGGTGCAGGAGATTACCTGCTTATTGCGAGAGAATAATGGATAAATTATTATACGAAAAGCTTTCTAATGAGCGCAATCCGCGCTTCAATATTATTACTGATATTGTGGAACGTGACGGCCAGAAGGTGGTCATCAAGCGACCATACAATCAGGACTCCAAAGCACACATTCTTAAAATGTACGATTGCTACAGAGGCTTGCAGGAAACCTTGCAGGGCTCTGATTTTTGCGTAAATGAAACAAAACTAGTTGGGGAAAATGTCGAGTGTCAGTTTATTGAGGGCAAGCGTCTTCAGTCAAAGGATACAGCAGACTTTGTTGAGGCTATCCGCAAGGCTTATCTTCCTCACGCTGAGGAGTTTAAATGTACTCCAGAGTTCGAAGAAGTATTTGGAAAGGTAGAGCTTCCACAGGGAGTGCTTGCAACTAAATACTTAGATATAGATTTAATTTTTGACAATATCATCGTTACAGATAAAGGCTGGGAAATCATCGATTATGAGTGGACCTTCGATTTCCCAATTCCAATCAACTACCTTCTTTACAGAGGTATGATTTTTGGTGGTCTTACACCAAGCTTCGTTCAGATTCCTGATGCAGAAAAGCCAATCTATCAGAAGATGGAAGAGCACTTCCAAAGCGAATACTGCTTTAAGGATGTTAAGAACCTTAGCGAGTTGAAAATGCATGTGGCATCACAAACCAAGACAGCTGCAGACTTTACAATCGCCAGTCGTGATTTTCAGATTAAGCAGCTTCAGGAACTTATTGCTGCAAAGGATGTTCATATTCGCAATATTGAGGCCGGAAACACTATTCTTCAGGCTAAATATGATGAGATTGTCGGCTCAAAGGGCTATAAAGCGGTAGAAAACTTCCGTGCCTTCAAAGCTTTCCTTAAGCGAGAGGATACACCAGCTCGTCAGGCAAAGCGTGCCCGCAAGGAAGAGGAGAAGCGCAAGCGCCTTGAGGCAAAGCAAAAGAAGCAGGGACAGGCTGAAAAGCTTCCAAGTCTTGCTGTTCATATCCATCTTTTCTATGAGGATCTTTTGCCAGAGTTTTGTTCTTACTTGGCAAACATTCCTTACAAGTTCGATTTATATATTTCTCTTAAAGAGGATGGGGATGTTAATGCTGTAAAGACTAAGTTAAAAGAGCTTAAGAATGTTGGTGTTGCAGATGTTAGAAAGCTTCCTAATAGAGGGCGTGACCTGGCACCTCTTTATGGAGTGTTTGCATCTGAAATATTAAAACACGATTATTTTTTACATGTTCATTCTAAGAAGTCTCTTTACTCAGGTTCAGAGAAAATGGGATGGCGTCAGTACTGCCTGAATCTTCTTTTAGGTTCACCAGAGCAGATCAACTACATCCTTGATTTATTTAAGAATGACAACGCTGGATTGATTTATCCAGATATTTATACAGAGATTCCAGAGATTGCTTATTCATGGCTTGCAAATGTGGAGCTTGGTAAGAAGCTTTTTGAGGAGTACGATCTTGGGGATATGCCTGTTGTATTCAATTATCCAGCAGGTTCCTTCTTCTGGGCTTCTACAGATTCCCTTCGCCCACTTTTAGAGCACGGCTACACTTATGAGGATTTCCCTCAGGAGGCAGGCCAGACAGACGGTACACTTGCTCACGCTTTGGAGCGCGTAGTTCCATTTATCACAGCTAAGCAGGGCTATGATTCATACATCTTGAATGCTGACGGCGGTGAGACCTTCAAGAACAAGAGTCTTCGTCCATACATGGACAGTATCAAGCTGGACAAGGAGCTTCTTATTATGAAGCTTGGCACCTATCAGGTGGTTTCCTTCGATATCTTCGATACCTTGATTGCTCGTACTATTTATAATCCTGACGATGTATTTGTCATGCTTGGTCAGATTATTAAATCTAAATATAATGTTGATGTAGATTTCTTAAAGCTTCGTAAGGAAGCTGAGGCTACAGCCAATGCTAAGTATGGAGCCCTTACCACCATCGACAAGATTTATGTTGAGGTGGCAAAGGACAAGGCTTTGGGCAACTTTGCCATGGATATCAAAAAGCTTGAGGTAGATTTAGAGACAGCTCTTTGCATTCCTCGTAAGGATATGGTAGAGGTTTACAACCAGCTCAAGGCTATGGGCAAGCGAGTTATCCTTGTTAGCGATATGTACCTTAACCGTGTGCAGATTGTTGGCTTGCTACACAAGTGCGGCATAAGCTACTATGACGAGCTTTTGATTTCTTGCGAGGTTGGGTTCCGCAAGGATGACGGTTCGATGTGGGATATGCTTATGCAAAACTACGATCCAAAGACCTTTATCCATGTGGGTGATAATTTCCGTAGCGATTCACAGATTCCTATGGAAAAATGCATTCCAAACCACATTATTTTCAATGCCAACACCTTGTTAGAGCTTTCAGATTTCCCTTATTTCAAGGCTATCGCCAAGGAAAATCTTGCAAACTCACTTATGGTAGGACAGTCGCTTTCTGGAGCACTTTTCAATTCTCCATTTGCTTTTGCAGAGGATGGAACTGTAAACTTTAAGGATATTTATGACTTTGGTTACACAGTTATCGGTCCACTTCTCGCCAGATTCGTAGAGTGGATTGTAACTGAAAATAAAAAGAATCATCAGCGTCTTCTCTTGCTTTCTCGCGAGGGTTACATGCTTGAGAGACTTATTAAGGCATATTGCGGCAGCCGAGGAATTGGCGAGCCAGATATGACCTACTTCCTCACTTCGAGACGTGCCGTTTCTGTGGCAGCCCTTGAAAACGATGAGGATATTAGAGAACTTGCCTCTCAGAAATACAAGGGAACCTTCAGCACCTTCCTTAAGGAGCGCTTCGGTGTTGAGCTTCATCCAGAGGATGAGGATGTTCATCTTGAATATACAGAGCTTCCAGATGAAGTCATGGAAAAGCTTGCTTCCTATAGAGACGAGATTTTAGAGCATGCCAAGGCAGAAAAGAACGCATATCTTGTATACGTTCGTGAGGCTATGGCAGGTGCTTCAGATGTGGCAGTTGTGGATGTTGGTTTCTCTGGTACCATCCAGTTTTTCCTTATGAAGCTTACTGGCAGAGATATCGGCGGTCATTATCTTGCCCTTCACTCTAATAAGCCTCAGCGCATTGGCGGAAGAGCAGATGCTATTTATGAAATCACAGACCCACTTATGATTGAAAAGAGCAAGGTTCTTAGATACCAGCTCTTCTTGGAGAATGCCCTTGCTGCGCCATTTGGTCAGCTTACACATTTCACTATGGAAAATGGAAAGCCACAGCCTCATTTCAAGGATGACGACTACCTCAGCGAGGATGTTAAGCGCCTCCAGAGCGGTATTCTTGCATTTGTAAGCCAGTACGGCTCTGTTTGCAAGCAGCTTCCACTTGAGGATACAGAACTTTGCAATCCAACAGTTGTAGAAGATTTATTCCATGATATAATAGCAGCTGGTACTTTAACCGAAAGAATTGCAACCGCCCTTCAGGTGGAGGATAGCTACTGCAACGACGGTGTTCAAAAGTTCGACGTAAAAACCGGCACCTGGGTGGTTGAATATAATTGACTTCCCCTTGAGGGGAAGCTGTCACCAAAGGTGACTGATGAGGTGTTACTAAAATATGAGAGATACATTTAACGTGGTATTTATCAGATACCATCTTACAAAGAAAAATACATTATTATTCCAGGGCTTTTACCCTTTTGACAATCCAAAGGGTTACGAGCTTGTGGCAGAGATGAACGGACAGCCTTACAAGATGGACATCACCATCAACGAAGGCAACGAGGTTCGTCGTCGCTACATTGCAGCTCACAAAAGCGTTTCTAAGGAATATGTTGGCGAGATTCAGCTTCCAACAGATTTATCTACAGTAAAGAGCCTAAAGCTTATTTGCGTTTTAGGTGAAAACGGAAGCAAGAATCAGGTTTGTGAAGTTGTTTACAAGGCAAAGGGCAAGGACCTTCAGAAGCTTAAGAAGGAATATGAATACAACCTTGAGCGTGCAGCTGTCACAGAGGACAAGATTCAGATTCTTGGCTGGGCCATTGGAAATGTGCCAGAGGAATTCCATCTTTATGATGGAAACACAGAGATTCCGATCTCAGTTAAGAGAATGTTCCGTAAGGATGTTTACGGAGTTTATCCAGAGCTTACAGAAAAGTGCGATTCCGGCTTGGAAATCGTCTTCGATAAGGGCAACTATAAAAAGCTTCGCCTTACAATCACTGCAAATGGACAGGTTTACGATTGCAAGGTAGATACAGAGCATGTACTTACTGGCGGAAATCTTCTTCCGAAGAAGTCACTTTGGGAGCGTATTGAGCTTTACCGTCAGGATAATGGTATCAGTGCTACTATCAAGCATGCCTTTGACAAGCTTAAGGATTCAGAGGCACCAAAGTATACCTACATGGATTTCCTTACAAGCTTTGGCCCTACAGAGGTGGAGCTTCAGCGTCAGCGTGATACAAAGTTTGAATACAATCCTCTTATGAGTATTGTTATTCCTATGTATCAGACTCCAGAGAAGTTCCTTGTGGAGCTTGTTGATTCCATTGTTGCTCAGACTTACACAAACTGGGAGCTTTGCCTTGCAGATGGCAGCCCAGATGACAGTCTTGGCAAATTCATTGAAAAGAAATATGGCTCAGACAGCCGTGTTAAATACACTCACCTTGAGGCAAACCTTGGCATTTCCGACAACACAAATGCTGCCATCGCTCTTGCTACAGGTGACTTCATCGTGCTTTCAGACCACGACGATACTCTTGCTCCAAACGCAATGTACGAGTGTGTGTCTGCTATAAATGCAGACAGAACCATTGATGTTATCTACACTGACGAGGACAAGATTTCCATGGATTCCAAGGAATATTTTGAGCCAGTGTTTAAGCCAGATTTCAACTTAGACTTACTTTGTTCAGTAAATTATATCTGCCATCTTTTCATTTTCCGTCGCGATTTATATGAAAAGGTTGGTGGTTTCAATAAGGAATATGATGGCGCTCAGGATCACGATTTGATTCTTAGATACTGTGAGGTGGCTGAAAAGATTCATCATGTGCCAAAGGCTCTCTATCACTGGAGAAGCCATGCTGCTTCCACAGCTATGTCAGCAGAAAGCAAGCTTTACGCTTTCGATGCTGGTGCTCGTGCAGTTCAGGCTCACTATGACAGACTTGGCATTCCTGCCACTGTTGAGCAGGATACCTTCTATGGCTGCTACCGCACCATTTACAACTGGGACAAGGAGCCAAAGGTTTCCATCATCATTCCTAACAAGGATCACACAGACGATTTAGACAAGTGTATCAAGTCTATTGATGCAAAGTCTTCTTATAAGAATATTGAGTACGTTATTGTGGAGAACAATTCCACAGAGCCTGAGACCTTCGAATATTACAAGTCTATCGAAGGACGTGAGGATGTAAAAATCGTTCACTACGAGACTCCTGGCTTCAACTTCTCAGCAATCAACAACTTGGGAGCAAAGCATGCCACTGGAGATATGTTCCTGCTTCTCAACAACGATACAGAGATTATCAATGAGACCTGTATCAAGGAGCTTGTTGACGTTTGCCTTCGTCCAGATGTAGGTATCTGCGGAGCCCTTCTTTACTATCCTGACAACACTGTGCAGCACGCAGGTGTTGTAATGGGAATTGGCGGTATTGCTGGCCACACCTTTGTTGGCCTTGAGCGCAGTGAGCCAGGTTACATGTTCCGTGCAGTTACCACTCAGGATCTTTCTGCCGTTACAGCTGCCTGCCTTATGGTTAGAAAGGATGTATTTGAAGAGGTTAATGGTCTTACAGAGGATTTGGCCGTTGCCTTTAACGATGTAGACTTCTGTATGAAGGTTCGCGACAAGGGATATCTTGTGGTTTACAATCCACACGCGGAGCTTTATCATTACGAGTCAAAGTCTCGTGGCTATGAAGATACAGGCGAAAAGGTTGCCCGATTTAATTCAGAGGTGGAGAAGCTTGAAAAGCTTTGGCCTGATATCTTAGAAACAGGCGACCCATATTACAATCCAAATCTTTCAATCCTGGATGGATGGTACAGATTAAAAGAAGAGTAAGATTTTAGAGCTGACTTGTCATGGTGGCAGGTTAGCTCTTTTTATAAGGATTTACTGGTAAAAGACCACTGAAAGATATTGTTTATTACTGTCAGAATGTTTGAATAATTCTGAATATTAAAAAATAGTGATTTTTCTATTGACGTATGGAAGAATCCATAGTAATATACTTCTTGTCGTTAGGACATATGGTTCCTTGGTCAAGCGGTTAAGACGTCGCCCTCTCACGGCGAAAACAGCGGTTCGATTCCGCTAGGAACTGCTAAAAAGCATCGCGTAGCTCGCGATGCTTTTTTGTTTATATGAGATTTTAAAACAGGATTATATTAAGAAAAAGCACTTTAAAACTTGGAAAAAGTTTGAAGTGCTTTTTTGATGCAATTCTTTATAGAAAATATACAATAAATCCCGGAATTAATTGCGATATTTGTGCAAAACCATTAGAATAAAAGTATATATCAGATTTAATTGGGCGGAGAGAGATTAAATTTGAAGGATTATTGAAGGGAAGTATTTTTGAAAGGGAGGTAATTATATGGCTCAAACCAATATGCTGGCTATGATTTTAGCTGGTGGACGTGGAAGTCGTCTGCATGATTTGACTAACAAGGTTGCAAAGCCGGCAGTTTCTTATGGAGGTAAATATCGTATCATCGATTTTCCTCTTAGTAACTGTGCAAACTCGGGTATTGATATCGTGGGTGTTCTTACCCAGTACGAATCAGTATTGCTTAATAGCTATGTTGCCGCTGGCGGTAGATGGGGACTTGATACCAAGGATAGTGGTGTGTTTGTTTTAACACCTCGTGAAAAGGCTGATTCAGGTCTTGATGTTTACAGGGGCACAGCTGATGCTATTTCTCAGAATATCGATTTCATCGATGCGTATGATCCAGAATATTTGTTGGTGCTTTCTGGGGACCACATTTACAAAATGAATTATGACAAGATGCTTAGATTCCACAAGGAACAAAAGGCTGACGCGACTATTGCAGTTAGAAGTGTGCCTATGAGAGAGGCTAGCCGCTTCGGAATCATGAACACTGATGGCGATGGCAGAATCGTTGAGTTTGAAGAAAAGCCAGCTAAGCCAAAGAGCAATCTGGCATCTATGGGAATCTACATCTTCACATGGAAGACTCTTAGAAAGCTTTTGATTGAGGATATGAAAAATCCTGATTCTAGCCATGACTTTGGAAATGACATAATTCCAGTGATGCTTAATGATGATAAGAAGCTTTGTGCCTACGAGTTCTCAGGCTATTGGAAGGATGTTGGAACCATCGATTCTCTTTGGGAAGCAAACATGGATCTTTTAGATAGCGACAACGAGCTTAACTTGGATGATACTTCTTGGAAGATTTACACCGAGGATTCAGGAATCGTTCCTCAGTATATAGCAGCCTCAGCAAAGATTGATGGTGCATATATTAATCAGGGTGCAGCAGTAGGAGGTGCTGTAACCCGCTCAGTAATATTCACAAACTGCAAGATTGCTCCGGGAGCAAAGGTTATTGATTCAGTGCTTATGCCAGGTGCTATTGTTGAAGAGGGTGCAGTGGTTACCCGTGCCCTGGTGGCCGAGAATGTCCGCATTGGCAAAAATGCAAAGGTTGGCGAAAAGAAAAGCGAGGAAATCCTTCTCGTGGCAAAAAATGTAAAGGGGGAGGATTAAACTATGGCAAATAAAGCTTTTGGCGTGATTAATTCCGCAGCAAACTATATTAGAGTTGAAGGTCTTCACGACTACAGACCTATTGGAGCCTTTTCTTTCCTTGGAAGATTCAGAGTCATAGACTTTGCCCTTTCAAATATGAGTAACAGTGGCATTAACAGAATTCACGTTTATCTTAACAGCCGTCCTCGTTCCTTGGTGGAGCATATTGGATCTGGCCGTCATTACAACATCAACTCAAAGCGTGGTAACCTTCAGTTGTTGTTTACTCAGCAGAATGGCGCAAATTCTATCTATAACACAGATATAAACGCATATATAGAGAATTGCGAGCAGATAGAGCGTATGCCTCAGGATTACGTTATTATTGCTCCTAGCTACATGGTATACAAGCAGGACTATCAGGAACTTTTGGATGCTCATGTAGAGGCAGGAAATGATATTACTGTCCTTTATCACAAGGTGGATCAGGCAAAGGAATATTACAGAGCTTGTAACGTGGTAAATCTCAACAAGCAAAAGGGTGTTCAAAGTCTAGAGAGAAACATGGGTACTGCCAAGGAGAAGAACATCAGCATGGACACCTATGTTATGTCTAAGAAGCTTTTTGTAGATTTGATTAGAAAGGCTAGAAGAGAATCAAGCGCATATTCTTTGGCAGATATGATTGGTCTTTCTTGCGAAACACTTGATGTAAGAGGCTATCAGCACAAGGGATTTTTTGCAGCAATCACCAGTTTGGATGATTTCTACAGAGCAAATATGGAACTTCTTGATTATGAAACTGCCATGGATTTCTTTAAGCAGGATTGGCCATTCTACACAAAGACCACTGATGCCTGTCCAACTCAGTACTTCCAGGGAGCAAAGGTTACCAACTCTATGGTTTGTAACGCGGCTCTTATCGAAGGAACTGTTGAGAATTCAATCATCGGACGTAATGTGCACATTGGAAAGGGAGCAATCATAAAGAATTCAATAATTCTATCATACACAGATATTTCTGACGGAACTTATATTGAAAATGCCGTTATTGATAAGTGGGTAAAGGTGAAGAATGTGAAGAAGATTGTGTCTGAATCAGTTACTCCTGCCTATGTAAGACGTAACGATGTTTTGTAGTTGGCAAATAGTACAAAAATGAACCGTTATTTTCACACTTCGTACAAGGACATATGTTATTCTTTATGATAAAATAGAAAAGTAATAATGTTGGGAGATATTAGGGGGCTTTACGGACAAATAATAGAAATCTGTTGTTTACTGAAATGCCATTTGGTGTTATCATAGAACGGATTTCGATTTTTTAAACGTGTGTTGTTTAAAGATAAAGATAGAGAGGTTTTTTGAATGAGAAAAACAAAAATTATTTGTACAATCGGTCCAGCCAGCATGAATGAGGAAACTCTTACAGAGATGGCAAAAGCCGGTATGAACGTAGCAAGAATGAACTTCTCCCATGGAGATCATGAGGAGCAGGGCATGAAGATGGATTTGGTTAAAAAGGTTCGCAAGAAGCTTAACCTTCCAATCGCTATTTTGCTTGATACAAAGGGCCCAGAGTATCGTATTAAGACCTTCAAAGACGGTTCAGTTACTGTTAAAGAAGGCGACACATTCATCTTCACAACAGATGATGTTGAAGGTGATGAGACACGTGTTTCAGTTACACACAAGAACCTTCACAAGGATCTTGCAGTTGGTGACACACTTTCAGTATGTAATGGTATCGTGTTCTTCGAGGTTACAGACATCCAGGGACATGACGTTATCACAAAGTGTACAACAGGCGGAACAATGTCAAACAAGAAGTCTATGAGCTTCCCTAACAAGGTTATGTCTGGTCCTTATCTTTCAGAGCAGGACAAGAAGGATATCCTTTTCGGTATCGAGAACGAAGTTGATTTCGTTGCAGCTTCTTTCGTTTCTACAAAGAAGGATATGGAAGAGCTTAGAACTTTCCTTGATGAAAACGGTGGTAAGGATATCGTCGTTATCGCAAAGATTGAGAATCAGCCAGGTGTTGACAATGTTGAGGAAATCCTTGAGATTGCAAATGGTATCATGGTAGCCCGTGGTGATCTTGGTGTTGAGATTCCATTCGTTAAGCTTCCAGCTGTTCAGAAGGAGCTTATCGCAAAGGCTCGTGCTCTTGGTAAGAGCGTTGTTACAGCAACAGAAATGCTTGAGTCTATGATTACAAATCCACGTCCTACACGTGCTGAGATTTCTGACGTTGCTAACGCTGTTTATGATGGTACATCAGCTATCATGCTTTCAGGCGAGTCAGCTCAGGGTAAATACCCAGTTCAGGCTGTTGCAACAATGGCAGAAATCGCTGAGACTACAGAGAACGACATCAACTACGAAGGTCGTTTCCACAAGGAAGATATCGCTGTTATCAACACAGCAGATGCTGTTTGCCATTCAACATGTTCAATGGCTATCGATGTTGAAGCAAAGGCAATCGTTGCTTGCACAATGTCTGGTTACACAGCAAAGCGTGTTAGCCGTTTCCGTTGCCCAGTAGATGTTGTAGCTATGACTACAGACAAGAAGGTTTGGAGAAGACTTGCTCTTAGCTGGGGTGTTACACCAGTTCTCGTAGACAGATTCAAGTCTCTTGATGTTATGTTCTACCATGCAACAAACCGTGTTCAGCAGATGTTTAACTTAAAGCAGGGCGACATGGTTGTTCTTACAGGTGGTCCTATCGACGGTAACGTTGGTAACACAAACACAATCAAGGTTGAGACTATTCAGTAATAGAATATGACATAATAAAATGCCTCTCGAAAGAGAGGCGTTTTTTTTATATAATGAATTAAAAGTTAATCAGAAATAATTAAAAATATTGTTGACATCAGGGATTGTAGACACCATAATAGTAATTAATTAAAAGCTTTAAATAAATATCAGAGAGGGGAATATGAAATATCAAGGAATTAATCTGGAAAATGTAAAAAATAATAACAGATCTGCGATACTTCACATCCTAAATAATGAGGGGGCTATGTCCAGAAAGGATATAGCGAAAAAAGCTGGGTTAACTGCAGCCAGCGTAACACTTATCTGCAATGAGTTAATTGATGAGGGCATAATTAACGAGCTTGGAGAGGCTGTAGAGGAAAAACGAGCCGGGCGCAAGAAGATTCTTGTGGATATCAACCCGTTGTACAAATATATTTTGTGCATTTGCATTGAAACGGATGAGACGTACATTTCTATAACCAACCTGAAGGGATTGGTTCTAGACAGCATCACAATCTTAACTGAAAAGAAAGGAAAGCCTGAAATCTTCCTAGAAAAAATCGCGGTAGAAAGTGCCAAGATAATGTGGGGAAAGGGCATATCAAAGAATGATGTTTTAGGTGCAGCAGTATCTGTTCCAGGTCTTGTGGACAGGGAAAAAGGTATCAGTGTAAATTCCTTTAGTATCTGGACCAAGCCAGTTCCTGTGGGCAAGATTTTGTCAGAAAAGCTTGGCATTAGAGTTGTTGTGGAAAACAACCTTAAGACATCTGCTGAAAACGAGATTCTTTTTGGAGACGGAAAAGAGGATGCCAACTTCATTATTTTGAAATGGGGCCCGGGTGTTGGCTCTGCCATTATTACAGACCATTGTATCTATGGTGGTGCCAATGGCATGTCAGCAGAAATCGGACATGTTTCTGTTAATAAAGATGGAAAGCCATGCAACTGCGGAATGAAGGGTTGCCTTGAGACAGAGATTTCCACCCATGCAATTATGGACGACATTCAGGCGGAGTATGAAAAGGCTCCAAAGAAGATGCCAGGCCTGGAACAGTGGTTTAATGAAGGCAACGAAATGACCTACAAAAACGTTGATGAGTGGGCGGAGATATCAGACGAAAAGATTCTGGATATCTTTGATTCTAAAATAGAGATGTTAGCTTTCTCTATGAGGAATTATAGAACCCTGTTAGATCCAGGAAAGGTCATACTGATGGGGTACATGTTTGATGTAGAAGGCATCTATAAGAGATTCATACAGAAATATAAAGAATATGACAGTAGCCTGAAGGAAGGTGTGTTTATCAAGTCGGAAAACAGCATTCGTGAGAATCACATTGAGCCTTTAGCTACAGCGCTTAACGAATGGTTTTATGCATAGAATTAATACCTGAAGGAATAGTAGGGGAGAAGTAAATCTCTCCTATTTTTTCGGAATAATTAATTAAAAGTCTTAATCAAAGGGGAAGGTTTTTATCATGGACAACAAGAAAAGAATTATTAATTTATTAATGGGGCCGGGGCTATTTGCGTTGATTGTTTTTGCCTTGGGAAGTTCTGGCGTCACCGAACTTAATGCTGCAAAGGGAATAGGTGTAGGCACCTGGATGATATATTGGTGGGTCACAAGACCGGTGGACATTACGGTTACAGCATTGCTACCAGTAGCCTTAAATGCACTCTTTAATATGGTGCCAATGGATAGTGTGATTTCCCAATATGCTTCTGGAAGTATCATACTGATTTTTGGATCATGCTTACTTACAGCACCTTGGTCGGAGATAGGATTGGATAAGAGAATATCCTTAAAGGCACTTTCTCTTATAGGCCCATCCATGAAGTCTCAAATAACCGTATGGCTTTTGGCAGCAGTAGTAATGTCTAACATGATGCCAAACGTTGTAGTGGTAGCTATTTTTACTCCTATTGCGGTATCGATGCTTGCAGCAGCAGGATATAAGGATATTAAAAAATGTGAGGTGGCTACACCAATTCTTTGTGCCATTGCCTGGGGCTCTCAGGTGGGAGGAGCAGGAACACCTTTAGGTGGAGCCATGAACATAACTGCAATTTCTTTCATAGAGGACTATACAGGAAAAGAGTTTATGTACGTGGACTGGATTACCAGAATGTTGCCATATACAATTATTGCCACTGCAGTGGTGCTTGTAGTGATGCTTTTGAAGCCACTGGAAACTAACTCTTTATCAGGCACCAAGGAGTATTTTGAAAAGTGCTATGAAGAGCTAGGCCCAATGAAAAAGGATGAAAAGATTAGTCTTGTATTGTTTATTGCAGCAATGTTAGGTTCTTTTATCAGACCTTTATATGCAGAGCTTCTTCCAGGACTTGTTCCAGCATATTTGTTTTTGATTCTAGGATTTTTAAATTTCGTTATTGTTTCTGCTGAGAAAAAAGAGATGCTTCTTACCTGGGATAAGGCTCAAAAAGAAGTTATGTGGGGCATGCTTCTACTCTTCGCAGGAGGCCTTGCATTAGGGCAAATTCTTGTTGGTTCAGGGGCTAATGAATCTATTGCAACACTTATTTCAAAGGCCAATTTAAGCGGTGGTTTAGGCACAATTTTCATTTTCACCGTTTTTGCATGTTTTATCTCCGAAATGACAAACAGTACAGTGTCTGCAGCTGTTACACTACCTATAGTGATAGGGGTTACAACACAAATGGGGTTGAATCCAATACCATATATTTTCACTACAGCTATGGGCATGAATTTCGAATCGTTACTACCAGTTAGTGTCAGAGCTATTTCAGTGGGATATGGATTGGATCCAGAAAAATTATTAAAGAATGGCCTAGTTGTTTGCGGTGCAAGAATGGTTGCAGCAGTGGCAGTAGGCTACCTGACAATGCTTATTTGGTCAGGATTTGGGGTTTTATAGGATAAGTCAGAATCAATTAGTAAAGTTTTATAAAAAATAATTAAAAGATTTAATTAAAATTTACGAAAACTTGAAAATGGTATCAAAATGATTGACATAGACCAAGTAGATGATGATAATGATAATTAATTAAGAGATTTAATTAAAGGAGGAGGCACACAAATGAAGTTCTTTTTAGACAGTGCAAAATTAGATGAAATTAAACTCGCATACAACACTTTTGGTATTGATGGTGTTACTACCAATCCAAGACATATAATGCTGAGCGAAAAACCTTTTATGACAGCAATCACAGATATTGCTAACTGGATTAAAGAAGAGGGACTTGAGGGGGTTGATAAGTTCCCAGTATCAGTAGAGATTAATCCACACTTTGATAACACAGAAGATATGATAAAGATGGCAAGAGAGGTTGCTAAGCTTAGTCCAAACTTCGTTATTAAGATTCCTGCAATCGAGTCAGGTATTGCAGCAGCTAGAATTCTTGAAAAGGAAGGTATCAGAACAAACGTAACTCTTATCTTTTCGCCAGCTCAGGCAATTCTTCCAGCAAAGAATGGTTCACTTTTCGTTTCACCATTCATTGGATGGAAAGAGCAGAACGGAGAGGATTGCAAGGAATACATTAAGAATATCGTAGAGATTTATAAGAACTATGGATATCACGGAAAGACACAAATTATCTGTGCAGCACTTCGTACACCAAAGCAGATTGCTGATTGTGCAGTAGCAGGTGCAGACATTGTTACTTGTGGACTTGCAGTATATCAGGATTGCATGAAGCATGCATACACAACACAGGGACTTAAAACCTTCTGTGAAGCATGGGACAACACAGCACAGTAGATGAGTTAATAAAACATTGATTATCAGGGGGGATACAATGAAAATAGGATTTATCGGACTCGGCATCATGGGTGAGTCCATGTGTGAGAATATCGTAAAAAAACATGATGACACAGTTTACTGTTTCGACTTTATAAAGGAAAAGGTTGATTTGCTTGCCTCAAAGGGTGCAGTACCTTGCAAGGATTCAGTAGAGTTGGCACAGAAATCTGACGTTATCATTTCTATGGTTCCAAAGAGTGAACATTCAAAGTCAGTTTATCAGTCAATTGTGGGAGTGCTTGATTCTTCAAAGATCTGTATCGACATGAGCACAATTGATCCAAGCGTTTCAGTGGAGATTTCTGAAATGGTTAAAAAGACAGGTGCACAGTTTATTGATGCGCCAGTTGTAAAGTCAAAGCCAGCAGCAATTGACGGAACACTTGGTATATACGTTGGTGGCGATGAGAAAATCTTCGAATTAATGAAACCTATCCTATTGTATATGGGATGCAACGTTATCAGAATGGGTGACAATGGAAAAGGTTTGGTTATGAAGATTTGTCACAACGCTCTTGTTTCACAGATTCAGAACGGTGTAAACGAGACAATCACTCTTGCTAAGGCAAACGGAATCACAATTCCAGATTTTTCAACAGCAGTTTCATATGGCGGAGCTTCAAACTGGTACTTAGACGGTCAGGCAAAGAAGCTTGAGGCAGAGGACTACACAACAGCATTTTCAATTGAGAATATGGCTAAGGATGTAAAAATATGTGTGAACCTTGCAAATGAGTGTGGGGTTCAGATGCCAGGAGAGGAAAATGCACTTAATGTATATCAGACAGCGCTTGATAGAGGTATGGCAAAGGAAGATTTCAGAGCCACAATCAAGGTTGTAAGAGACAGATAAGAAGTAGGTGGCCGACATGTTAGAAAGACTAAATGCAGTAAACGATGTGGCTATTACTTCAGTGTTTGATGATTCCTTTAAGACCTATGGAAATGTAATAAAAGATAAGGATTTTTCAGAGCTGATTCATTATATGGAAGAGCACACAGATATTCCTGAGAATGGAAATGTTTATGTGGCTTCTGATTCAGAAATGGAAAAGTATCCAGTGGTAAAGGACATAAAGGAAATCTTCTATGGAGATATGCCGATTCAGGTTGGCTATTGTAATGGAAGAAACACAACCTACAATGGCTTTGAGTATCACAAGGGCAGTGAAATAAACGTAGCAATCACAGACTTTATGTTGGTGCTAGGTCATACTTGGGAAATAGCTGAGGATAATACCTACAAGGTTGAAGATGCCAAGGTTTTCTTTGTACCAAAGGGAACGGCAATTGAAATGTTTCAAACAACCCTACATCTTTCACCGGTGAGAGTTAATGATGAAGGATTCAAAGGGATTGTAATATTACCAAGAGCTACCAATACTCCACTTGATAGGAAGCCAAAGGCTGAGAGTGGAGAGGAAAGACTTCTTCTTCAAAGAAACAAATGGGTGATAGCCCATCCAGAGAGAGAGCCCCTGATTAAGCAGGGGGCCTTTCCTGGGCTTCTAGGAGAGAACAAAGAACTTCACTATTAGGAAAAGGTTGGTAGTTGCTATGGAGATATGTTTATCAGGGCTTGATTTCAAATTAAAGAATGGCAAAGAAACCATTTTTGAAAGCAGCCAAACTCATCCCATGATATACGTTGGACAGGGCAAGGAAGACGTCCTGATGTATAGGGGAAATTTTAAAATTGAAGACTATGTAATAGAACGAAGACCTCTTTTCGTGACAGCTGCAAAGAAAAGAGATGATGGTGTGATGCTGGAGTTTGGTGAAGACCTAACAGTTAACATCGCTGTTGATGGGGATCTTGCAACAATAAGATTTAGCGAAAAGAGTGATAAGATTAACAGATTTTGGATTAGAGTAAAATCTAACGCCAATGAGCATGTATATGGCTGCGGAGAGCAGATGTCCTACTTCGATATGAAGGGACGACACTTCCCTCTTTGGACAGGGGAGCCTGGGGTAGGAAGAGATAAAACTACCTATATTACTTGGAAGGGTGATGTGGATGGAATGAGCGGTGGCGATTATTACAACACCAATTTCCCACAGACAACTTTTGTATCCAGCAGAAAATATTACATGCACGTTCAAAGTACAGCTTATGCAGACTTTGATTTTAGAAATGACAACTTCCACGAGCTTCAGCTTTGGGAGGTTCCGGAATATATCAGAGTGGAAGCTGCAGAGGATTATGTATCACTGCTTGAAAAGGAAACGGCTTTCCTGGGACGACAGATTGAACTTCCAGATTGGATTTACAACGGTTTGATTATCGGTGCTCAGGGCGGAAACGAAAGATCCTTTGATATATTAGAGCGTTCCCTTGAAAGTGGAATCAAGGTAGCTGGTCTTTGGTGCCAGGATTGGTGTGGTAAGAGAGTCACAAGCTTTGGAAAGAGACTTCAGTGGGATTGGCATTTCCATCAGGAGATGTATCCAAATCTTCCAGAGAAAATAAAAGACCTTCACAAGAGAGGAATTAAATATCTTGGATATATTAATCCATATTTGGTAAAAGACGGAATGCTTTTTAAGGAAGGTCTTGAAAAGGATGTTTTCGCAAAGAAAAGTGATGGCTCTGTGTATCTTGTAGATTTCGGTGAATTTGATTGCGGAGTGATAGACCTTACAAAGCCAGAGGCTTATGAGTGGTTTAAGGATGAGGTAATCAAAAAGTATTCAATCGATATAGGAATCGATGGCTGGATGGCAGACTTTGGAGAATATCTTCCAACAGATGATATTGTGCTTCACAGTGGAAAGCCTGCAATGATTGAGCACAATCATTGGCCAGCACTTTGGGCTAAATGTAACTACGATGCTGTCAAAGAAAGTGGCAAGCTTGGGGATGTAGTTTACTTTATGAGAGCTGGAGGAATCGGTTCACAGAAGTATTGCACTTTGCTTTGGGCTGGTGACCAGTCAGTAGATTTTACCAGACATGATGGTCTTTGTACTGTAATCTGCGCGGCACTTAGCGCAGGTATGAGTGGTGTTGGTATTACACACAGTGATATTGGTGGATACACATCCTTGTATGACAATTGTAGAACAAAGGAAGTGTTCCTTAGATGGGCAGAAATGGCAGCTTTTACACCTGTTATGAGAACCCACGAAGGAAATAGACCAGATACAAGCTTCCAGTATTACGACGATGAGGATTGTATGAAGCAGGTAGCAAGACTTACTGATATTTATACAATGATTTCGCCACTTATGAAAAAGCTTGTTAAGGAAAATGCTGATAAGGGTACACCGGTACAGCGACCATTGTTCATGCACTATCAAGGGGATGATAGATGCTTTACAGAACAATTTGAATACTTACTTGGCCCAGATGTACTTGTCGCTCCTGTATACGAAGGAGGAGTTACAGAGCGAGAGGTATTCCTACCTGAGGATGGCTTCATTCATCTTTGGACAGGAAAAGAATATAAGAAGGGCATCTGCACAGTAGAAGCAAAGTTTGGGGATACACCAGTCTTCTACAAGAAAAATTCAGAAGTAAGTAAGCTTTTTGAAGAAGTAAGAAGTACTTATGGAAATTAAAAAATGAAAATTTTTTAAAAATAATTAAAAACACAATGGGAGGGTTTTTAAATGAAGAAAAGATTTTTAAGCTTAGCACTTGCAACAATTATGTCTGCATCCATGTTAGTAGGATGTGGCGGCACAGAGTCAGCAGTATCAGAGGGGGCTGATACCATCGAGGCTGGCGCAGAGGAAGAGGTATCTAACGGTGGTGAAACCGTAAAGATTATCTGCGGCTATGGTGCTGGTGGAACAGCTGACCTTGTAGCACGTACATATGCTAAGACAGCAAATGGTCTTCAGAGTGATTACAACTTTGTAGTTGAAAACATGACTGGCGGTGACGGATTTGCAGCAGCAACCTTCTTTGCTGATGAAGATGCAAACACAAAGGACCTTTTAGTATTTGGTTATGGTCTTTGCTACAGACATGACCTTGGTAAGCAGTATGGAACAGAGGAAGTTGATTTCGACAGAACTGCTATGAAGCCTATCGGAACAGTTGATGACAGAACTTGGATTCTTTACACAACACCAGATCAGACACTTGAATCTATTCTTGCAAAGGCAAAGTCAGAAGGTATCAAGATGTCAGGTGGAAATCCACTTTCAGACTGTCACTTAGAGTTAGGTTCTCTTATAGCTCTTGAGGGCGGAAAGCTTACTGTTGTTTCTGGTTATGACGGAGGCGCTGAGCAGAAGCAGGGCCTTGTAAATGGCGAAGTTGATGTATTTGTTGGAACAACACAGGCAGCTAAGGATGAGGTTGAAGCTGGTACACTTATTCCAATCCTTGCATTCTCAGACAAGGCATTCGAAGGTTTCACAACTCCAGACGGTGCTATCACAGTTCCTACAATCGTTGGTGATGCAAAGGCTAAAGAGCTTGATGCTTCTATCGATTTCTCAAGCTGCATCCTTCCAGCAGGTGGAACACTTGCAGTTCACGCTGGTGCAGATGAGAAGTTCTACAATGATATGACAGATATCATGAAGAAGGTTTGGGAGTCAGAAGATTACTATGGATGGATTGAGTCAGTTATGCTTAACAACTTCCAGGTATATGGCGATGACGCTCAGAAGTTTATGGACGATGCTTGCTCAAAGGCAATCAAGGCATATGGAAATCTTAGCAAATAATAATTAGAAAAAATTGAGTGGAGCAATAAAATGCTCCACTCATATTAAAAAGAGAAGGAAACCGACATGAAATTTAAAATTAAAACCAATCTATGGTCAGGAATAATAATGGGGGGATTAAGCCTGATTCTGTTGCTTCTTATGCCATATCAGGTTAGAGTTCCAGCTTTTGATTCAGGTGCACCAAGCCCAAGAATCATTCCAGGTATTTGCCTGGTTATCATGCTTATTTTTTCAATAGTTCTTATAATTCAAAGCCTTGTGCTAAAAAAAGAAAAGATTGTGGAGTTTGATTGGCAGAAGGAGAAACCAGCAATTTTGCTTATCGGACTGCTTTGCCTCTATGTGGCACTTATTTTATTAATTGGATTTATTCCAGCGTCAGCTGTAACATTTGCACTTATTTTGGCTTATTGCGGTGAAAGAAAACCGTTTATCTATATTTTTATTTTGGCAGCATCAATAGGAATTTACTTCCTGTTTATGAAGGTATTTAACGTATCACTGCCTACAGGAATATTTTTCTAGAGAGGGACTGAATTATGGGAGATTTACAAATGATTTTACAGGCTACTGGTCAGGTGTTTACACCAACCAATATGCTTATGATTTTAGTTGGTCTTGTGATAGGAATGATTGTAGGTTGTATACCTGGACTTAGCGTAATGCTTGGTATCATTCTTATGTTGCCAATCACTTACACAATTGAAGATCCAGCAACAGCTATCATTCTTCTTTTGGCAGTATACGTTGGCGGTATGTACGGTGGCTCTATCAGTGCTATCACTTTGAATACACCTGGTACAAACTCAGCTATTGCTACAACCTTTGATGGATATCCACTTGCTAGAAAAGGTAAGGTTAAGAAGGCTCTTGATACTTCACTTTTCTCTTCTGTATTTGGTGGATTATTCTCAGCAGTATTGCTTTTGGTATGTGCTTCATTTATCACAAAGCTTGTAGCTAACTTTACATCTGTTGAGTACTTCTCAATGGGTATCCTTGGTATTTCACTTATTGCTGGTGTATCTGGAAACTCACTTCCAAAGAGTATTATCTCAGGTATGCTTGGTTTGTTTATGGCTTGTATCGGTATGGACGCAGTTACTGGTGTAACAAGATTCTCTCTTGGTACAAGCACTTTAAAGTACGGTATCGATTTACTTCCTGCATGTATTGCACTTATTGCTCTTACACAGGTTGTGCAGAAGCTTAGAGATTTCAAGCTTTCTGGTGGAAAACTTGACGATGCAAACAAGATTGACCGTGAAGGTCTTACAAGAACTGAAAGAAAAGGAATTATTCCTGCAGTACTTAGATCATCTGCAGTTGCATCTATCCTTGGCGCTATGCCTGGTGTAGGTGGTGGTGTTGCACAGTTCCTTTGCTATTCAGAGGCAAGACGTACCTCAAAGCACCCTGAGAATTTTGGTAAGGGTTCTCTTGAAGGTATTGCAGCAGCAGAGTCTTCTAACAATGCAGTAGTTGGTTCTGCCATGATTCCACTTTTGACACTTGGTATTCCTGGTGATGGTGTAACAGCACTTCTTCTTGGTGCTTTTGTCCTTCATGGAATTACCCCTGGCCCAACAATGTTTACAAAGCAGGGCGTGATGGCATACACAATCATCCTTGGTTGTCTTATTGCAAACATTCTTCTTTTCCCAATTGGTCTTGGTATGACAAGAACAGTTGCTAAGATTGTACAGGTTAGATACACATATCTTGCTCCACTTATTATCATGTTCTGTTTTGCTGGTTCATTTGCAGCAACAGGAAATACAAAAGAGCTTGTTATCTGTGCAGCAATTTTGATCTTCAGTTACTTACTTACAATACTTGATATTGATAACACACCATTGATGCTTGGTATGATTCTTGAAAGCATCATGGAGAAAAACTTTGTCACAGCATCTATGGCTTATGACAGAGATTACACAATATTCTTTAGACGTCCTATTTCACTTGTAATTTTAGGTCTTACAATTCTTCTTCTCGTGTCTCTTATGAAGATGAACAAGAAGATTGAAGCTCTCAATCAGGCAAATATTGAAGCTATTGAGGCTGAGCATGAGAAGCTTGATCAGGCAGAAAATGTGGACAGCATGGAAATGGGAGCATAACAAATTACAGATAAAGGATGACAAAAATGGGAATACAGGTAGTTTACGTTCCAATCGGTGTTGGAACATATCATATGGAAACAGCAGAGGATTTGTTTAACAGATCCGTAAATACGTTAAAGAAAATTTCAGAAGAGGTTGTTACTCCTGAAAAGGTACTTTTAACAGTTGATGAGGTAGCAAAATATCTTGATGGAAAGAATCCAGACCTTGTGATTTTACAAAATATCACTTTTGCTAATGCGGCTTATGCCAGCGAGGTTCTCAGAAGATTTAAGTGTCCAATCGTGCTTTGGACACTTAGAGAGCCAGTAATTGATGGAGGAAGACTTCGCAGCAACTCCCTTACAGGAGCATATTCTGCAGCCAACACAATTGCAGCCTTTAGAGGTGCAGGAAATTTTGAGTTTATGTTTGGCTCACCAGAAGAGGACCATGTGGTAACAGAGCTTAAGGCAGCAATTGATGCATGCTCAGTTTTGGTTTCTTTGAAATCCTTAAAGCTTTCTGCTATTGGACATACTCCACAGGGCTTTGGTTTTGGCAGAGCTTTGGATGCAGAAATTTTACAGAAGTTTGGCGTGACTCTAGAGGCTATTGAAGCTAGAGAACTAATTGATAAGGCAAAGGCATACACAGATGAAGAGTGCCAGGCAGACCTTGAAGAGGCAAAGTCTAAAGTTGTCGGTCTTGAGGCTATGCCAGAGAAAAATGTAAAGGATTTTGCAAGACTGTATAAGGCCTACAAAACCTATATTACAGAAGGTGGCATTGGTGCTGTTTCATCTAGATGCTGGCCAGATTTCTTTGTAAGCTTTGGAACTCCAGTGTGCATGGTTTTATCACTTCTAAATTCTATGGATGTTCCTGCAAGTTGTGAGGCTGATGTATATGGAGCACTTTCAATGTTTGTAGGTTCAAAGTTTACAGGACACTCTACCTTCTTTGGAGATCCGGTAGCAATGGATGAAAAAGAAGGAACAATAACCTATTGGCATTGTGGAATGGCATCATGTGATTTGGCTCGCTGTGACACAGGCGCTCAGGTTGGAGTTCATCCAAACAGAAAGATTGGTCCTGTTATGGACTTTGGTTGTGAAGCTTGCAAGGATGCTACAATTTTTAGAATCGGTCGCAAGCCAGATGGAACCTTTAGATTTATGATTGCAGAGGGAGAGGTTTTAGATAAACCAAAGCAGTTTAATGGTACATCCATTGTGGTTAAGACAGATTATCCTGCAGATAAGGTAGTAGAAGATACTATCAAAAATGGTTGGGAACCACACTACGTAGTAATTTATAAGAGAATAGGTAATGAATTGGAAAAATTGGCTCACATGCTTGATATTGAAATTGTGAAGTATTAAAATAACTAAGTTTTTATGGGATGGTTTGAGAAAGTTAGTGAATTAGCCACACTTAATCGTTTTCTGAATACTCAGACAATTCATAAATTTTTCACAATCTTCACACAACTTGAACATAAATATCAGTTAATATATACTCATCTCGAAAGAGATACAATTTTTTCATAACATTATTCTCCCTTTTGAAAGAGACGCTCCGCTGGCGTCTCTTTCGTATTTATAGGAGGTAAGAAAAAGGCCCTACACATTTGTGTAGGGCCTTTGTGTTTTAATTACTCAGCGTCTGTAGACTCTGTAGACTCTGTAGCATCCTCGTTTGTAGACTCAGAGTTTGATTCTTCGTTTCTAGCTGCCTCAGCCTTCTCAGACTTAATTGTGCCGTCGAAGGTGTAAGTAACCTTGTAAACGTAACCTGTCTCGTCATTTGAGATAACTGTTGTAACTACGGCGTTACCATTCTCGTCAGCCTCAGCCTTTGCTGAAACATCGTAGTTGGAATCAGCTGTTCCGTTCTCATCGATACCGATTGGTGCGTTATCGATGTAACCAGACTCGCTGTAATCTGTACCAACGTAGTTAGTCATCATTCTCTTGTGAGGTGTCTCGAAGTTGTCTGGCTCGTAGTAAATGATATCATTTGTGTCTGAGTATGTTACAGCCTCAGTACCAATTATCATACCTGTTTCTGTCTCGAACTTCTCAATCTTGTATTCTTCGCTGTCGATAAGAGCATTTCCATCTTCAACGCCCATAACAACTACTGGTACGAATCCGATAACACCCTCGATGTCTCTTGCACCGTTGTGCATATCAGTCTCAACCTTTGTAGCGAAGCCTTCTGTTGTCTTGTATACGATTACAACACATTCTTGATCACCGTCTCTAGAGATAACAGTAAGCTTCTCGTACTCAACTGATGCGTTCTCGATAGCTTCCTGGTTTTCCTCTGTAGCAACGATGTAATCACCTGATGGTGTGCTGATGATTGAAACTCCGTTTTCCTGTGCAGATGCAACAGCTGCCTCAACAGTGTTGTAATCTGTAGTATCCATAAGGTTTGATGCTGCAAAGATGTTTACGTCTACCATTGCGATGTAAGAAAGGTCAAGACCAAGCTCATCTGGATCGTATGTAGGCCATCCCATTCTTCCTTCGAAAACACCACATTTTACGAAGTGAAGAAGGAGCATGTCCTTATCCATTCCAAAAACTTTCTTTACATCAGCGTACTTTGCTGCATAGAAACCATAATCAAATTTCTTGTTGATGATCTCAAGCTGCTCATCTGTAAGTGTACCGTAGTTTACTTCATCAGGTGTTCTTGCCTGTCTGAAAGCTGATGCGTTTGATACAAATGAAACTGTACCAGCAGTTGCTGCAGACACAGCAAGTGTAAGTGCCAAAGCGATAACAATTTTCTTTTTCATTACATTACTCTCCTCGTATAAAAAATAGTTATATTTGTCTATTGGCGCCTACCTTAACTGCCGGTAAAAAGTCAAATAAAAAAAGCCATTGTCCCAAAAATCCTGGTAAATGGCTTTGATAAATTACGTGCATATTAAACTAGTGGTACTGCCTTTTCCTGAATTATGATATTGCCAATTCGTTACACATTATAACGCCTGAAAATAATATATGCAAGTAGAATTGTTATACAAAATAACGGAAGTGTATTTGCGGGATTTTTGTCTATTACGTATAGGAAAAATGGGGATTTTACCTCAGAATTAAGAGGTTGTAGGTTTGTAGAGTTTGCAAGTATATGCTAAAATATGTCAGTCGCTACTAATTTTTGCGGCGTTTTTACTATTTTTAACAAGGCGATAAAGCATGAATGATAAATATACCCTTGGGGCATTATCTCAAGGCAGAAATAACAATTTAAATCTTGTGAGATTGGTTGCATCCTTTATGGTTATGTACATGCATTCCCTGGCGCTGTCTATTGCAGCCCAGCAAAAGGATATAATGTACACCTTGACCTTTCACAAAGCGCTGTCTGGTCAGGTTGCAGTGGATATCTTCTTTATAATAAGTGGCTTTTTGATTTATCAAAGCTACGATAGGAGTAGGAATATTTGGAAATTTTTAAAGGCGAGATTCCTTAGAATATGGCCTCTTTTGGCACTGTTTATTTTGTCCACAGCTTTTATTATTGGACCCATGCTTACCACTCTTTCTAGAGAGGAATACTTCGCAGCAGGCCTTAAGGATTATCTTTTAAACCTTGTGTTTGCATCTTCTTATACAAGATTACCTGAGGTGTTCTTCACCCATATTGAGTTCAGTGTTAACGGAAGCATTTGGACCTTGCGATACGAAGTGATTTGCTATTTACTGGTGCTATTCTTCCTACCTATATTTAGCAGAAAGAAGAATTTGGTTGGTGTCTTTTTAGCCGCTTCCGCAGCAGTATACTTATACTTCACCTATGTATTTGTGGGAGACCACTTTTACATGCTTCCAACTTCTATTCTTGTAAATCTTGGTCGACTTACAATGCAGTTTGAAATGGGAATTTTGTTCTATCTCAATCGAAACGAAATCCCAATGAAGTTTAAATATTTCCTGATTGCTGTTGTTGGCTTGATAGCAGGAAGCTATTTCTTTGATTATGAAATCGTATTTGCCATCTTTGGTACATATATTGTATTGTATATTGGATTTTCAGATTGGAAGATTTCCCGCTGGTATGACAAGGTGGGAGACTTATCCTACGGTGTTTATGTGCTGTCATTTTTGGTGCAGCAGTTGGTTATTGAGTGGATTGGTGTAAGCCCAGATGGATATGCATATCTTCGTATGGATCCATATGTAAACCTTGCCATCTCCACTGTCATCGTTTTACCACTGGCATACATTAGCTGGCATTGTTTTGAAAAACAATTATTAAAATTGAAATAGGAATAGATTTAATGAAAGAAAAGATTTTAAAGAAGCTTGTTAATCGCGAGACTATGCTTTATACAATTTTTGGGGTGCTTACAAGCCTTCAAAATATAGCGATGTTTGCCATCTTGCTTAAGCTTGGAATGGCTTACAAAGTCGCAAACATAATCACTCTTATTACAGTAAAGCTTACAGCCTACTTGTGTAATAAAAACTTTGTTTTTAAAAGTCATTGTGCCAATCTGTGGGAGCTGACAAAAGAATTTGCCCGCTTCGTATTTTGGCGTGGCGCCACAATGCTGTTAGACTATTTCGGACTTATCTTTTTGGTGGAAATAGTGAAGATGCCAGAGCTTATTGGTAAGGTAATTATGACGGTATTTGTAATCGCAGTAAACTATGTCACTGGAAAGAGACATGTATTTAAAAATAAAGAAGTTCAAGAATAAAATAAGTTCAAAAATAAAATAGGTAATAAAAAATCTCCTAAGAAGAAATTCCTAGGAGATTTTTTTAAGTTTAATATGAAAACTTTAATAGAGCTTTTTCAAAACTGAGTCTGGTACTTCAAAATGCTGATAGTCCTTGGAGTTTTTCCAAGCACCTCCCCATTCAAAACCGTGGGCTGTGAAAAGCTTGTAGGCTAAGTCGTTTTCGTCAATTTTATGTGGAAAATCCTTGGTTCGGTCTACGTAGTCTGCTGCGTTGGCTGGCTCGATGCTAAGATTTCCATTTACAGTTTTGACGTATGGATTGTAAAGAGTGTTAATGTCCATAGCAAGTCCATAGCCGTGTTTTGAAATCTTTTTTGTATAGCTGATGAATCTAAAGTTGAAGCTTGAGGAATTGTTGTCAGCCATAGAGGCTTCATCCTCTGCATTATATTCATCTACAAGGCGAATCTTTTCTATAGGATACTGTGCTTCATAAAGGGCCTCGAAGATTTCCAGTAAGTCTTCTGCGATATACTTGTTGCAGATGATTTCACCTTCGTGGGTCTGTCCATCAAAACCTGTGTGAAGCACGTGGAGGTATCTTAAATCTGATACTGGAACGGTGCAATTATCCTTATAGGATTTACCTTTGATTTTTGTAAAAATCTCACTGTCTTCTGTGAATTCTATGCCGTAGAAATTCTTTGTGTCTTTAACCTTTGTGGTAGTCATAACTTTATCCTTTGTAGGGGTGGTATCTTTTTCTTGTGTGTTTGAGCCTTGCTGTGGGTTAGATTTTTCTTTAGTATCTAGCTTCTCTTGAGTATCTGTCCCTTCCTGGGGTTCTTTCTCTTTTGAGAGAGACTCATTCTTTTTAGATTGAGTATACCTCTTGTGTTTTTTTCCCTTACTGGTTGATTTTGAAGTAGCTCTTGAAGTTTCATTAGAACTATGATTGTTTGATGAAATAGAAATATCATGTTCTATTGAAGAAGAATTTTTCTGGTTTTTATCCATTGGATTTTTCGGTTTTTGTTGTGTGCTTTCATGCTGTTTGACAGCTGAATTAGATGCATCCTTATTGTGATGTCCACAAGTCGCCAGTGCTACTGTTAATAGGAAAAGTGGGAGTAGTTTAAACTTAATTTTTTTCATAACATTCCTTCGGAAATCTATTTTCCTCTTTTAATCAACTTTATAATCATCACAATAATAAGTGCCCAAAGTGCAAGATTTCCAAGTGTCCATAAAATTGTAATCCAATTAATATTAATCATTTCTAGTATCTCCTTAGCTGTAATCAAATATATTATTTTTATCGCGGCAAATCTCGGGAGGCCTTATTTTTCATTGACTGGTTGATAAAAAAGCCTTATTTTTCTCTTAATTTTATCGCGGTACCACCTGCCAGGCCGCATATAATGGCTTTCTATTGATAAAAAAATGGAAAAAACTTCAGCTTTTTATCAATGGTACCTCTGCAAACTCTCATGTTTTCGTTTAGCCGCGATAAAAAGTAACCCAATTTAGTGATATTTTATCAATGACAACCATGCAAACCCGCATACTTCCATCCAGCCGCGATAAATCTCCAAGATAAAAGCTCCTCAAGAGAGGAAATTCTAAGTAGAATAGCTCTCCCAGTAGAAAGGATTCTCAAAATAAGAAATTCCAGAGAGAAAAACCCTCAGTAAAAGAGATTCTCAAGAGAAGCATCCTCCAGAGAAACAACTCTCAGCAGAAGAATCTACATGCAGAGAAGGTCCTAGGAGTTTCAAAAACTAGTTGTGTAGCAAGAAAAATGGAAGATTTCCATAGAACAGCAGTAAGCTGTAAATCAATCCGACTAAGTAGGTGGATTGGTTTAGGATGGTTCTAATTCCAAAATCCTTGATGCTTGAAACAGTGGTGGTTTCGGTTTGAGGATCGAAGCCATTGTCTTTTATGAGACTTTCAAAAACAAATACAACAGCCAGTGCCAGGCAGAAAATAAGTGGCACGTAGTAGCGGGCCTGGGAGCCGCCGGTGTAGCCGTTGTTTATGAAGTTGCCGTAGGCCTTTTTCAACTGAAGCAGGAAGGTGATAAGAATTGAAAACCAGCCTGCAATAATTGGAAGAGTAAGGGCGCCTGCTGCCTTTTTAAACTTCTTTGTGAAAGCGAAGGCAGGGGCAATCCAAAGCAATTCCATAGGTAAGGTTGAAATAGCAAAAGGAGAGGTCTTCCTAAGTGCTAAATCCTGGGTAACAAGTCCTGCCCATGAAAGGAAGAAATTGTTGAAATAAACAAGAATGTATCCTAACAAGGTTGCAGGTGGGCGATCTTCTTCTGGAACAAAGAAGAAGGAATGCTCGAAGTAGCCCTGTGGAGCGATGACCTTCAGTGTTGGCTGAAGCACTCCGTATCTTTGGTAAATTACGATGATATATATAATAGGTAAGATGAAAAGAGGAGTGGTAAACCAAAACTCTTTTTTGAGAGATTTGGCAAAACTCTTTTCTTTTATTATTGTAACAACCAAAACAATGAGGGACATTACAACGCAAAGCATTGCTGCAGTCATCTTATTTAAAAAGCTGAAGGTGATGCCGCCGCTTATCATAAGATAGGTAGCAAAGTTTCTCTTCTCTTCGCAAAAACGAATTAGACCAAGAGCACAAAGGCTGGTGGTGAGAAGGGCAAGGGAATCGTTTGTGACGGCGCACATTTCCAAGCACATAATAGGAATACAGGTGGCTGAAGTGATATAAATCAAATGAAGCCAAGGCTTGGATTTATTAATGCGAGACCAGCCAATATATAATAGCATGGCAACGCCCAAAAGTGAAATGCCAAAGCTGAAATATCTAAGTCGCATTTTATCTACTTCAACTACATATTGCTCGATGTCGTTGAAGCCGCCAGCCGCACGCATGATTTGATAGTAAAGGGATGGGTGGCAAAGATAGTTAATCATTCCATAATTGTAGATGTAATAGTCGTCGATTCCTTCACCCAGACCGTTGATTGGAGCAGTGTTGAAAAGATGCATATCTTCGAAGTGAGGAATTAATTCATTTGTGGTATCCACATAATAAATGTAGCTTATGTGGGCAACTTCATCAGGGGATGAATCAGGAAGGTCGGTGGCATAAAAGATTCCTTGACCTGCTATATAAAGAAATCCAAGAATATACAGACCTGCGATGAAAATCTTACGACCTCGCTTGTGAATTGCTGCAACAAAAGAAAATCTCATTAGGGCGAGATATAAAAGCATCAAAATGATGGCGATAGTAGCTTTTAAGCTCATATATAATCCTTTCAGAAATAAGATTTGGTGACTTTCTGCTGTCAGTTAAGAAAGCAGCAGCTTCCTAAAATAATATAGAAACATTCAATTTACTAAAAACAGAAATCTACAATTTCATATTTTAAATTATAAATATATTCAGTGCAAGGATGAGGCACAGCCCAGGCACAATAGAAAACAAAACATTTACAGGTAACTGTAGGGTTGCTACTAATGTGCAAAGAAATTATAATAGGATGTAACTAACTGTGTAAAATTCAAAAAATCACAGAAGGTTATCGCAACTAAAAAATTAGAATAGGACGAATATGAGCGAAATAAAGCAATATAAAGAACCTACAAATAAAATCGAGAAAGGTCTTTTGTATCTTCAGCATTATGGCGTTAAGAAGACTTTGACAAAGACCATCAGAAAGGCTATGGGCCACGACCAGGAGCACTATAGCTATCGACAGTTTCTTAAGGAACATCCTACTACGGAGGCTGAGCTTGATAAGCAAAGGCATACCGTATTTACGAATAATCCAGTTATCAGTATCGTAATTCCTTTATACAACACACCAGAGAGATTTTTGGTGGAGCTGATTCAATCCTTTACAGCTCAGACCTATCCTCATTGGCAGCTTTGTCTTGGTGACGGCAGCCCAAAGGAAGGCTTGAAGGATATTATTTTAAAGGCAACAGGTGGCCAGTGGGATGAGCGAATTGTTTACAAGAAGCTGGAGGGCAACACAGGTATTGCAGGAAACACAAATGCTGCAATGGAGCTTGCTACAGGTGATTTTATTGGCTTTACCGATCATGATGATTTAATTACAGCTGATGCAATGTTTTATATTGCAAAGGCTATAAATGAAGATCCTACCATTGAGGCGATTTATTCTGATGAGGATAAAATCGATATGGATTCCAAGGAATATTTCCTGCCTCACTTCAAGTCAGATTTCAATATCGATTTGCTTTGTTCACACAATTACATTACACATCTTTTTGTGGCAAGAGCAGATTTGGTAAAGGAAAGCGGCGGAATCAAGTCTGAGTTTGATGGTGCCCAGGATCACGATTTTGATCTTCGAATCCTTGAGAAGTGCACCAATATTTATCATATCCCAAGAGTGCTTTATCACTGGCGTACACATCCTGCATCAACTGCAGATCATCCAGAGGCAAAGATGTATGCCTATGAAAATGGTCGCAGGGCAGTGGAGGAGCACTACAAGAGAATTGGTGTGCCAGCTCATGTGGAGCTTGATACTCATCTGGGATACTATCGCACAGTTTATGATTGGCCAGACACTCCACTTCTTTCAATTGTGATTCCAAACATGAATCACTGCAAGGATTTGCAGGATTGTATCGACAGCATTGCAGGTCGAAATACTTATAAAAATATTGAGTTTATCATTGTGGAGAACAACTCTACAGAGGCCAGACTCAAGGAGTATTATCATGAGGTGGAGCTTAGCGGTCCGCTTAACGCAAAGGTGGTGGATTACACAGCAGCTCATCCAGAGACAAAGGGCCAGTTTAATTTTTCAAAGCTAGTAAACTTTGGTGTGGAACATGCAAGTGGAGAATATATCCTCCTTCTTAACAACGACACTCGTATGATTAATGAAGATGCTATCAAGGAAATGATGGGCTTCATTAGACGTGAGGATGTTGGCGTTGTTGGTGCAAGACTATATTATGGAAACAACACTGTTCAGCACGCAGGACTTATCCTTGGGCTTGGCGGAGTTGCCAACTCTCAGTTCTTGATGAGTGGCAGAGAGCAGGTGGGATATTTCTACAGAAGCACCTGCGTTCAGGATTTATCTGCAGTGACAGGGGCATGTCTTCTTACAAAGAAGAGCCTTTGGCAGGAGGTAGGGGGCTTTGATGAAAAGCTTGCTGTTGCCTTCAACGATGTGGATTATTGTTTGAAGCTTAGAGTAAAGAATAAGCTTTGTGTTTATACTCCATTTTCAGAGTGGTATCATCTTGAATCTGTTAGCCGTGGCTTAGACCATCAGGACCCTGAGAAAAAGGCTCGCATGGATTCAGAGACAGAATACTTTATGAGTAAGTGGAAGGATGTATACGAAAAAGGGGATCCTTATTACAATCCAAACCTTTCCCTTACAAAATTTGATTATTCATTTGGTAGAGAGGAATAAAATGAAATTAATTATCCAAATCCCATGCTTTAACGAGGCTGATACACTTGAGATTGCTCTCAATGATTTGCCAAAGCACATTGATGGAATTGATGAAATAGAATATTTGATTATAAATGATGGAAGTAGCGACAACACTGTTGAGGTGGCTCGCAAGTGGGGCGTCAACTATGTGGTAAACTTCCGCAGAAACAAGGGCTTGGCATATGGCTTTATGGCAGGTCTTGATGCCTGCCTTAGAAACGGTGCAGACATTATCGTAAATACGGATGCAGATAACCAGTATGTGGCAGATGACATTGAGCTTTTGGTGAAGCCTATTTTAGAGGGCAAGTCTGACATTGTTATTGGAGAGCGTCCAATCGACAAGACAGAGCATTTTTCTCCTACTAAGAAAAAGCTTCAGCATTTTGGTAGCTGGGTGGTTCAGAAGGCCAGCAATTCCACAATCCCAGATGCACCATCAGGTTTTAGAGCATATTCTAGAGATGCTGCTATGCGTCTTAATGTTACAAACGACTACACTTACACTCTTGAGACAATCGTTCAGGCAGGGCGTAATAGAATTGCTCAGACTTCAGTGCCTATTCGCACCAACGGAGAGCTTAGACCATCACGACTTTTCAACAGCATGATGGGCTATGTAAAGAAGTCTATGGTGACAATCCTTAGAGCATATCTTATGTATCAGCCACTTAAGACTTTTAGTCTTTTTGCAATTCTTCCATCGGTGGTTGGAATTGGCGTTATCATCAGATTCTTGGTGTATTTCTTTACAGATGGTGGGGCAGGACATGTTCAGTCCCTTATCCTTGGTTGCACCCTTCTTTTGATGGGCTTTATTGCTATTATGATTGGTATGATGGGCGACCTTATGGCAAAGAACAGAAAGCTTCTTGAGGATATTGAATATCACACCAGAAAGCTTGATTATGACGGTGTTAAGCTTGCAGAACGTGAACTAGAAAATAAGTAGCAGTTCATATATAATTAAAGAAAAAGATTACCAAAAGAATGGGGTTGGTAATCTTGTAATTATTGGGGAGAATTCTTTTGTACAAGAAAAAGAAACGCTCGTGGGTCAAGCATCTTGATTTTATTTTAATTGATATGCTAGCTGCAGAGCTTGCTCTGTTTGTGGGTGTCTTCATTAGATACGACGGTGCTATTCTTTTTATTAGTCGATATGAAAACTATCCACTATACAGGAATCTTGGTATGATCCTGCCACTTATCGATTTGACATGTGTGCTTTTTACTGAGACCTACACGGGGATTTTACGACGAACTAAATATCAGGAATTAATGGCAACAATCTGGCATACCCTTGTAAACTTCCTTGGGATTTTGCTGTACATGTACGCTATGCGTATTTCATTTTTGTATTCACGACTTGCCCTTGGTATCTTTGGGTTGGCCATGATTGTTATTTCTTATTCTTTCAGATGTGGATGGAAACGAGTTATCCGCCGCAGAATGCTTTTGGATGTTAACAAGACATCCCTTATTGTGGTGGCTGAATCTTCCACAGTGGAAGCATGTCTTGCTGAAATTACAGGACCATATATGGAATTCAAGGTGAAGGGCGTGGCTGTTGTAGATAAAGATATGACAGGTCAGCGAATCCTTGGTGTTCCAGTGGTGGCTACGGCAGACACCTTGTTTGAATATCTTAGAACTAACGTAGTGGATGAGGTTTTCTTGGATGGCAACACAAGAACCAGCGAGGAATCCTTGGCAGGACGTTTAGTGGAGCAGGGGCTTACAGTTCATGTGTCCCTTATTCACACCGACAATCTTATGCCAAACAGAATAATGGAAACCTACGGCAGATACGTGGTGCTTACCACAAGTATGCATATTGCAAACAACCGTCAGGCCTTTGTGAAGAGAGTGATGGACATTCTCGGCTCAATTATTGGCTTAGTGTTTGCTTTGCTTGCCTTTATCATTTTTGCACCAATCATCAAGCTTCAGTCTAAGGGGCCTGTGTTCTTCACCCAGACTCGAATTGGTAAGAACGGAAGAAAGTTTAAATTCTATAAATTCCGAACCATGTACATAGATGCAGAGGAACGGAAGAAGGAATTGATGGAGCAAAACGAAATCCAGGGCAATATGTTTAAGATGGAAAATGACCCTCGGGTTATTCCTGTTGGTCATTTTATGAGAAAGTTTTCAATTGACGAATTGCCACAGTTTTGGAACGTGCTAAAGGGAGATATGTCCCTGGTTGGCACCAGACCACCTCTTGAGGATGAATATGAAAATTATGCTCTTCACCACAAGGCGCGTCTTTCTATTAAGCCAGGATTAACCGGCATGTGGCAAGTTAGTGGTAGAAGTGATATTAAGGATTTCGAGGACGTTGTTGCCTTGGATACTACCTATATTGCAAATTGGTCACTAGGACTTGATATTAGAATTCTATTTAAAACAGTAGCTGTTGTACTTGGCGGAAAGGGGTCTAAGTAATGGCGGGTGCTTATTTTTCCCTGATTGTATGGACAAGCGACACTAACATGGACCAGTTCAAGGACATGCTAGAGTCTATTGATGAACAGGATTATCGTGAATTCGAGCTTTATATTTTGGATGATAATCCTACAAATGCCATAGAGATTGTCATTAAAGAATTTTTCCCGGATATTGTGGACAAGGTTCATTATCGACGATTAAAGAAAAAAGCAGGGGGAGCCTATGCCTACAATGTGGGGGCCCATTTTGCAGAGGGCGACCATCTTGTTTTTGTGGGGCAGCACGACCGCCTTAGCGGTAAGACCTTAAGCAGCCTAAAGGAAAAAGTGGATGAGCTTTGTGGTCACGAAGAGGATGGAATCGTCAACGCCATGAAGGACACTCTAAATGACAACAGCTATCTTATCTACACAGATCATGATGAGCTTATAAATCTGGATAGACGAAATCCTCATTTTAAACCTGATTTTAATAAGGAAATATTTTTGCAAACAAACTATATTGGTGAGTTTGTTTGCATTTCAAAGGAACTGTATAAAAAGCTAGGGTCCTTTAATGAAAAGGCAAAGTGTGCCTATATATATGAATATATTTTAAGAGCCTGCTTTAAGAATCAGAGGATTGCCCATGTGCCAGGTCTTTTATATCACAAGCGAACAACAGACAAGCCTCTTAATAAGGAAGAGAGAGCACAGGCAAACTATTCTTGCAAGGAGCATTTGGCACTGGCCCTTTCCTATTTAAGACAAAGTGGTGTGCTGTGCGATGGCCGAGTGGATGCATCTTTAAAGAAATGGCACATTGATTATGACGACAGTAGCTTTAGACGCTTTGGTGGAGATTATAAATTTATTAAGGAAGAGAAGGTAACACTCTTCACAAGAAACAATGCTAAGAAAATGTATGGCTATCTTTGCCAGCCGGATGTTGCTGTGGTTGGTATAAGATTTTGGGGCAGGGGCTTTACCTATGACAATGCAGGCTACATTCTTTCACAGGATGGAACGGCCTATCCTGCCTTCCATGGTCAGAGAATTTTTGGTGATACCTATGAAGGATGGGGCAGCATGCCACGAGATGTTTTCACCGTGGATGGTGGCTGCTTCATGATTGATGCAAAGGTTTATAGAATGCTTAGGGGCTTTGATACCAGTCTTTCTGGTCAGGATGCTCTTACAGATTTTTGTATTCGCGCTAGAGCCAGAGGCTTTAGAACGGTTGTGATTCCAAATTGTATCGGAAGATACAAGCGACCTGGAGAAAGAACTTACGGAATAGTTTCTGCAGGCGAGGAGCCTACAGCATCACAGCTTCGTCTCATAGAAAAGCATGGTGAATTGTTTGCCAAGGGAGATGGTTTTTATAATAGTAATCTTCCTATGGGGATGGAAAATTATATCCTTCCAGGTATGGAAACAGGAGCTTTAGACATCCCTTCTAAAATAGAAACTTCAGGGAATTCCTTGTCTGAAGAAGCTGAATCTGAGCCTGTATCACAAATCTAAAATTTTATTAAAATATTACAGAAATGTTGTTCCATTCTTGACAATGGAAGTTGGCTTAGAGTAGACTTAATCAGAATGGTTACACTATAAGAATGGAGACATATTTTCAATGAGTAATTATGATGATTACGATTTCGACCGTCAGCGCAGAGCGCCTAGAAGAGCACCTTCTAACGGCCGCAGACCGGTTCGAGATGATGGTTATGGTTATGAAAGAAGTCGTCGTGGTTCTGAGTTAGATGTAGATTTTTACGAGGAAGATGACAGATATAATTTTGATTACGATTTAGAGGATGATGTAGATATGTACGATTACAGACCTTCTGGTGGAAGACGTCCAGCAGGCGGCAGACCAGCAGGTGGTAGACCAGCAGGTGCTAGACCTTCAGGTGGACAGCCAAGAAGACGTCCAGAGGGAAATCCTAATCGTGCAAGAAGTGCTAGCAGCAGAGGTCCAGCACCTCGCAATTCTCGCGATGCAGGCAGACGTCCTGCTCAGCAGCGTCCAGCACCTAGCCGCAAGGGCAAGCCTTCAAAGGCAGCTAAAAAGAAAAAGACACGTACAACAATCATTGTTGTTGAGGTTGTATTAATCTTAGTCTTACTTTTCGGTTTCTTCCTTTGGAGCAAGTTTGGCAAGGTTAATTGGGACAACATCAAGATGGAAGAGATTTCATCAAACGATTTGGATGAGGCAACAGAAGAGGTACTTAGCAACTACAAGACTATCGCACTTTTCGGTGTTGATAACCGTTCAAACGGAAATCTTGATAGCGGTAACTCAGATGCAATTATCCTTGTATCAATTAACAACGACACAAACGATGTAAAGATGCTTTCAGTTCAGCGTGATACTTATCTTCAGGTTGAAAAGGATGTATATAGAAAGTGTAATTACGCATACAATCACGGTGGTGTAGAGCAGGCACTTGAGATGCTTAACACCAACTTAGATATTAAGATTGATGGCTATGTTTCAGTAGACTTCTACGCACTTGCCAAAATCGTAGATGACCTTGGTGGTCTTGATCTTGAAATCACACAGAAGATGATTGATACAAACAATCCAGAGACAGGTCAGAACGCTCTTGCAGGATACATTGCTGAGGTAGAAAACGTCCTCAACTACTATCCAAAGGAGAAGGAAGGCTGGAAGATGAGCGATTGCTACTTCGACAAGCCAGGTACATATCACCTTAATGGTGCACAGGTTGTTGGTTTCTGTCGAAACAGATATGCTGTTAACAACGACTATGGTCGTGCAGAAAATCAGCGTATGGTTGTTAAGCTTATTGTTGAAAAGGCAAAGCATGCAAACGTATCTCAGTTGAACGATATTGCTGATGATGTATTCCCTAAGATTTCTACAAGCCTTTCACTTTCACAGTGCTTAGGAATGGCAAAGGACGTTGGAAAATACAACATGGCAGAGTCATCTGGTTTCCCATTCTCACTTAAGACAAAGACAATTAGCAAGAAGACAGGTAGTGTAGTTGTACCATGTACACTTACATCAAATGTTGTGAAGCTTCACAAGTTCTTATATGATCAGGATGATTATGATCCTACAGACGATGGCGTTGATGTTATCAGCGAGCACATCCAGTCTGAGACAGGCTTGAGCGAATCAAGTGCTGAGATAAATCAGGAAGTAGACTAATTGATAAATAATTAAATTGTTAAAATCGACGAGGATTGGCAATAAGGTCAGTCCTCGTTTTACTTTTTATTGATTTCGTAGTAAAATACTATGGCTTGCATAAATTTTTATTGATTATTGAAAGGATTAAATTTTATGTGTGGAATAGTTGGTTATGTAGGAAAGTCACAGGCAGCACCTATTTTGCTTGATGGACTTAGCAAACTTGAATACAGAGGTTATGATTCAGCTGGTATGGCTGTTTATGATGGAAATAAAATTGAGTTTGAAAAAGCAAAGGGACGTCTTCGTCTTCTTTCTGAAAAGACTCATGATGGAGAGAGCATGAAGGGTACAATCGGTATCGGTCATACTCGCTGGGCTACACATGGTGAGCCTAGTGAGGTAAACGCTCATCCACATCTTAATGAGGAAGAGACAATCGCTGTAGTTCACAATGGTATTATTGAGAACTATGCAAAGCTTAAGGATAAGCTTACAAAGCGTGGCTACAACTTTAAGTCTGAGACAGATACAGAGGTTGTTGCGCATCTTCTTGATTACTACTACAAGCAGGGAAATGATCCTCTTACATGCGTAACAAAGGTTATGCACCGTGTTGAGGGTGCTTATGCCCTTGGTATTATTTTTGCAGATTTCCCAGACGAGATATATTCAGTTCGTAAGGACAGCCCACTTATTGTTGGTATGGGCAAAGACGGAAATCTTATTGCTTCAGATGTTCCTGCAGTTCTTAAGTACACACGTCAGGTTTACTTCATTGAGAACGAGGAAATTGCAAAGCTTACAGAGTCTAGCATCGAGTTCTTCGATGTTGATGGACAGCCAATCGAGAAGGAATCAAAGACAATCGATTGGGATGTTGATGCAGCAGAAAAGGGTGGCTACGACCACTTCATGATTAAGGAAATTCACGAGGAGCCAAAGACTGTTCGCGATACTCTTAATCCTCGTATCAAGAATGACACTGTAGATATTGAAGAGCTTGGTATGACAGACGAGGAAATCAAGAACATTTCTCGTATTCGTATTGTAGCTTGTGGTTCAGCATATCACACAGGTGTTACAGCAAAGTATGTCTTCGAAGAGATGGCACGTATCCCAGTTGAGGTGGATATTGCATCTGAGTTCAGATATCGTAATCCTATCCTTCAGGACAATGAGCTTGTTATCGCTATCAGCCAGTCTGGCGAGACAGCAGATACAAAGGAAGCGGTTCGTATGGCTCGCGCAATGGGCAACATGACACTTGCTATCGTAAACGTAGTAGGTTCTTCTATTGCTCGTGAGGCAGAAAAGGTTATGTACACATGGGCAGGTCCTGAGATTTCAGTTGCCACCACAAAGGCATACTCAGCTCAGCTTATTGCTCTTTACCTTCTTGCTATGAAGTTTGCAGATGTTAGAGGACACCTTTCAGCTGAAGAGATGAAGGAACTTATCTGTGACCTTAAGAAGCTTCCAGAGCAGATTGAAATGCTTCTTGGAAACAAAGAGCGTATCCAGAAGTTTGCAAACAGATTTGTTGCAGCTAAGGATGTATTCTTCATTGGACGTGGCATTGATTATGCTATTTCTATGGAAGGTTCACTTAAGCTTAAGGAGATTTCATACATCCACTCTGAGGCATACGCAGCAGGCGAGCTTAAGCATGGTACAATCTCTCTTATTGAAGAGGGCACACTTGTAGCAGCAGTTGCAACACAGGAAAACATCTATCCAAAGACAGTTTCAAACGTGGTAGAGTGTAAGACTCGTGGTGCATTTATCCTTGCAGTTACAACAGTTGGACACGAGGACATCGAGGAAGTGGCAGACTACGTTATGTACATCCCACAGACCAACAAATACTTCACCAACTCACTTGCAATTATTCCATTGCAGTTGTTTGGTTACTATGTATCAGTTGGCAAGGGCTTCGACGTAGATCATCCAAGAAATTTGGCAAAATCAGTTACTGTTGAGTAAATCTTCACTTAGGCATCACATAACAGATTTACTATATAGCCACAATGAATTAACGGAGGCGATTTTATGAGTGATTTTTACAACAACGATCATAATGGCAATGGTTCAGACTTTACCGGCCAGCAGAACGCCGGTACTTATTCGTACAAAAAGGAAGATATCAATCAAGGGGAGTCTTACTATCAGTGGTCACCTTATGATGATGGCAATAGAGCAAGACAGAAAAAGCAACCATCTTTCGGAAAGAAGATTGGACGTGCTGCAATTATCGGACTTGTATTTGGTTTGATTGCAGGCTTAGCATTTGAGTCTGTAGTTATTGTTTCAGACCACCTTATCGGTTCAAACACAGCATCAGCTGTAGTTGAGACTAAAAAGGATGCTGAAAAAGAGGAAGGCAAGCTTTCTAAGACAGAAAACGCTGAGGTTAGCACCACAGCTACAAAGATTACAACAGACGTTTCAGAAATTGCAGACAGCGTTCTTCCTGCAGTGGTACAGGTTTCAAATGTAGGTATCAAGGAATACAAGACCTTCTTTGGAACAATGGAGCAGGAGACACAGTCAGCAGGTTCAGGTATCATCGTTTCACAAGATGAGGAATTCATCTACATCGCTACTAACAACCACGTTGTCAGCGGAGCAGAAACTCTTACAATTACCTTTAACGATGGTGAAGCTGTAGAGGGAACAATCAAGGGAACTGACTCTTCTTGTGACCTTGCAGTAGTAAGCGTAGCAGTTAAGGATATCAAGGAAGACACAATGTCAGCTATCAAGGTAGCTACACTTGGTGATTCAGATGCTACAGTTGTTGGTGAGCCAGCAATCGTTATCGGAAACGCAATGGGTTATGGTATCTCGGTTACAAACGGTATCATCTCTGCAAAGGACCGTGAGGTTACTCTTCAGGATGATGATGGCAACGTAGTTACAAACTCACTTCTTCAGACAAATGCAGCAGTTAACCCTGGTAACTCAGGTGGTGCTCTTTTAAATGCAAAGGGTGAGGTTATCGGAGTTGTATCTGCAAAGCTTGTTGATACAACAGCAGAAGGTATGGGATATGCTATTCCTATCTCTTATGCATGGTCTATCATCCAGCAGATGATCGACAACGATGTAGTTTCTGAGCTTGATGCATCATACATTGGTATTGCAGGTAAGGATATCACAGCAGAGATGTCTGAGCAGTACAACGTGCCAGTTGGTGTATACGTTGCACAGGTAGTTGAAGGCTCAGGTGCAGACCAGGCCGGTATCAAGGTAGAGGACGTTATCACAAGCTTCAACGGACGTAAAGTTACAAACGTCAACACACTTAACAACATCATGAAGTACATTCCTGCTGGAACCACTGTAGACATTACAGTTGCCCGCGCAGACAACAACTACGAGGAAGAGACCCTTCAGGTAACACTTACTCGTAAAGCCGATAAAGTACAATAAAACACAACAAAACCGACACACAAAAGCTCCTAGCGTGGACTCCTGCCACCTAGGAGCTTTTTCACACTTTCGGATTCCCTGTCCCCATCGATACTTGCGGCTGACACCCCTGCTCCACTACATGTTTATAGTATTCCCTGCCTCGGCCCCTCCCGGCTCAGTCCTCT
>NZ_FMXT01000003.1 GCF_900104335.1 Pseudobutyrivibrio sp. YE44 | reverse complement strand
CACCGTGCACCTACGGACATCATTTGAGCAAAATACTAGATTTTCTTATTCCTGCAATTTGAGCTTTTGTGAGTGTACTTTCATTGGTGTTGCACTTTGAAGCTACTGTAGGTACTGCTCAGACACTTGTAGGTTTAAATAATGCTCCCCCTCAGGGTATATAACTATCAGTTGCTTCCATACTCCGTTTGCTAAGTAAAATTAAAAAAGCAGGTTTTGTATGTATAGTCACCGTGGCACATTCAACATCGTGTCTCAAGTGACCACTGCAGCCGTCGTCCTAGCGGCTGCTGCCTATACATGCAAAACCTGCTTTTTATTTTACTAAGCGCACTTCAAATTCCAGCAACTGATAGTTATATACCCTGAGGGGGAGCACTACTGAAAATAGTGTGTGTCTGAGCAGTACATACTGTAGCGATAAAAGTGCAACGAATTGAAAGAACACTCACAAATAGAAAAGC
This sequence comes from Pseudobutyrivibrio sp. YE44, assembly GCF_900104335.1. GTDB lineage: Bacteria > Bacillota > Clostridia > Lachnospirales > Lachnospiraceae > Pseudobutyrivibrio. The sequence continues at coordinate 275,158 of NZ_FMXT01000003.1, read as the reverse complement.
GAAAAGCAGGAATTAGAAAAACAGTGTTTTGCGATTGTGTCCGTAGGTGCACGGTGCTGGTCTGGGAGGTGGGCAGGGGACGGCGCAGACATTTTAAAAGCGAGGTCGCCTAAGGTTAACTTAAACGGCCCCGCCTTTTCACGTTGTTATGGTAATTTGCTAGGTGGTGAGCTTGAACTTGCTAACAACCTCGGATAGCTCAGACGAAATATCGTTTTGCTGATCTGCCATCTGGTTGATTTCGGTTACGGTTTCTGATAGGCCCTCCACGGAATCCATTACGTTTCCACTGTTTGCTGCGGTATTTTGTGTAGCCTCAGCAATGTTTTGAAGTGCGAATCGAACTTCGCTCATAATATTCTGAATCGAATCTGTCATGATAGAAAGCTTTTCGGAAGTTTCCTTGATGCTTTCAGCATCCTGTCCATATCGCTCTGCAACGGATACGAAGTTCTGGTAGTCAGGTGTAACAGTTTCAGATACATAGTCTAATAGTGATTTAGCATTTGTTGCCAAGCCTTCAAAAGCTTCCTGGATACTAGAGATGGTATCCTGAATCTTCTCTACGGAATCGGTTGTCTGGCCTGCCAGCTTTCCAATTTCTGTGGCAACAACTGCAAAGCCCTTACCTTGCTCTCCTGCACGGGCTGCCTCAATAGAGGCATTAAGTGAAAGTAAAGTGATTTGATCGGCAATGTCAGCAATAACGCTTGCCATCTCTCCGATGTTTTCAACGACCTTAGATTGAGCAATACTGTCTTCTAGCTTAGTTTCGTAGCTAGCCTTCAAGGTCTGTGACTTGTCGAAGGCTTCCTGACTGCTCTTTCCAATTTCTGTTGCACGCTTTTCAATATCAATAGCTAAATCAAGGCTTCCCTTGGTTTCTTGATTAAGGTTGTCAGCAGATTCCGCAACCTGATCAACAGATGCTGAAAGCTCCTCTGTGGCAGCTGATGAATTCATCATATCTGAATTTACCGAGGTCATGATATCTACAATCTTGTCAAACTCTTCCTTGAGACCTTCTGCTGCATGCTTAAGATTTCCACTGGCATCATTGATTTCAACAGAGTAATCCGCAATGTGTTGGATAACCCCCTTGTTGTTTCCGTACATCTCATTAAGAGAATTAGACATAACAGAAAGCTCATCACGGCCTTTGACGTTAAGGCGGTCAACTGTAAAGTCACCTTCTGCAAGCTCTGTTGCAAAGAGCTGAACTCTTCTAATAGTTTTGGCAACACCACCAATTCCTATGACAATGATGATTATTGCTACTGTAACAGCAATTATACATACAAATACTAATGTGTTAATCAATCTATAGATTGGTTGCTTAAGCTCGTAGCTATTAATAACAATCATAAACTTCCAACCAGTTTCTGTGAGAGTATCATAGTAAACTTTATAGGTAGTCTTGCCATCCTTATATTCAGTCACACCTGATGTATTGGCAAGAACATCTTTTGCCATGTTCGCAAAGGAAGTATTAGAATCCTGGAGAACATTTCCGCTATTTTGAACCATCTGCTCATCATGTCCTGCAATCAATAATCCATCTGAGGCTGTAAGAATACCAACACCGGTTTCTCCAACCTTTACATTGGCTATTAATTCAGTGATAGAAGATAGCTCGATATCTACTGTGACACAACCAATCTTAGTTCCGTTTACCACGATTGGTGTAGAGCAAGAAGACATAATCATTCCAGAAGATTCGTCATAATAAGGGTCTGTAATCACCGCATTGTCTGATCCCATAGCATTTGTATAATACTCTTGATTAAAGTAATCATACTCAGCGTTGCTATATTCCCATGTGGTAACTGTACTAGCCCCATCCTTGTATACATAAGGACCGTAATACTTTTCCTCCGAATTATACTTGTATGGCTCGAACCATAGACCTGATCCTAGGACAATGTCATTTGTGGCAATCATATTCTGAAGCATTTTCTCATAGTCGTCCCATGCTGTATAGGTGTATGAACTTGCCACACTGATTGCTATAGCATCTGCAAGAATTTCAACATCTCTTAGTTTACCCTCAATCTCGGCATTATTTGCTTTTAGCTCCGCACTCATAGCCTGTCCAGTCTTTTCATTTACAAGATTCTGACTGGATACCGCAGAAATAATCGTTAATACAACCTGTGCCAAAACTAACACTGGAAGTATCAGCACAAGCATTTTAGTACCAATTTTCCTAAAATTCATACAGTCCCCCCTTAATCTAGACTATACGCCTTCTATGCTATATGATGGTTATTCATAATATTAATCCCAAGCTGTGAAATTTTGTTGAAAAAACCTCGTATAAAAAATGAAAATAAAATAGGACACGCAATATAACGTTGCATGTCCTACAATAATTATAACTAATTCACAAGTTCTTAGGTAAAAGCCCTAAAATACTCAATTCTATTCACTTTGTTTCAAGAAAATGTTCTCAATGGCATTTATAATCTTTGTCTGCATTGGAGGCTTTACGAAATAGCCTGCTGGCTTCAAATCAAGTACAGCATCTACATGTTCCTTGTCAGCAATTCCTGTAAGGAAGATAACCGGAACATCCTTGTAATCCTCTTCCGCTCTAATCATCTCAAGAGTCTGCTTGCCGTCAACAACAGGCATTTCATAGTCAAGGATAATCAAATCTGGTGAATCCTGGCCCATCGCCTTCATACACTGAGCCGCAGAAGTAGCAAGAGTAACTCTATACTTATCCTGGAGCATATTTCGCATATTTCTAAGTAAAACCGGGTTGTCATCCACCACAATAATGTGCTTTTTATCTATATCTACCACATCATTGATTATAGCGTCTGCATTCATGTTGAATTCCTTGCAGATTTCGCGGATGATGACTTCTCTGGTAGGCTGTGGGATGTGCTTACACTGGCCTGAGTAGTAATAAGAAATAAACATCTGCTTTTTCTTTTCTCGACCATAAGTAATTACAGGAAGCTCTGGGTTGTATTCAACAATAGCTTCATAAACTTCCCCCTGAACCAGCTCAAAATCATCTATATCCATGAGCACCAAATCAGGCACATAAAGCTTTAACATACTTCTTACAATCTTGCCGCTGTTTGTACAAAGCTGTGTGTGAAAATGTTGCTCAAGGAAGGAATTCACTTCCGATGTATCGCTACTAAAATCCCCAACAATAAGTATCTTTCGCATGTTTATTCTCCTTAGTCATTACTTTTGTAGCTCGTCTATATCTTGCAAAGCCTCATCATACTCCAAATTCAAAATATGAAGATTGAGATGATCTATCTTTGGTTGAAGCTCTGTAGGATAAGAATAAGACATCACCTGTTTAATCATATTATCTGCCTGCTCTGAATCCTGGCCCCTAATTGCCATCTTAACCATTTCAAGGAGGGCAAATAATTCATCCATATCTTCAAGTTTCGGCTTTTCAACCTCCGAATACAGAACTGAAAGCCTCTGCTTCATAATATCCATTTCTTCCAAGAGAACAGGTGTAAGGGATTTTATCCTGTCTAACCTATTATCTCTAGCCGCATATTCCAAAATCTTTGCAAATCCACCAAGGGATGTAGCACCAATGGTGTTTGCCATGCTCTTTATGGCATGAACCTTGATTCGATAATCTTCTAATGGGAAGTTGCCATCAATCTCATTGTAGTAGCTGGCAACTTGTTCCTTCTCATAATCGATTGCTTCATAAAAATCTACTGCCGTCTGGAAAACCATTTTGGTTTCTGGGAAATGAAGAAGGGCATAATCCCAATCCACTCCTTCAATTTCTGGTAACTCTACCTGACGAGCTCGATTTTTTCTAGCCTCATCTGTTCTATTAGTTTCATGATATTCCAGTAAATCTTCTGGCAGAAAATCTCGAATCGTCTTCTCCAGCTGAGCCGGAACAATTGGCTTGGATAAGAATCCATGGAAGCCCATTGTTAAATATCTTTCCCTTGCACCGGCTATTGCATTTGCAGTCAAGGCGATGACTGGTGTTCGCATACATTTGTTATTTTCCAGTGTGGCCATTGCCTTGAAGGTTTCCACACCGTCCATACCAGGCATCATATGATCCAAGAAAATCATATCATAATGCTCTCTTTGAATCTTTGATAAACATTCTGCACCGCTGGATGCCTCTTCAATATTTACTCTAGACTCTTTTAATAATGCAACAAAAACCTTTCGGTTCATGGTGTTGTCATCCACCACCAAGAATTTTGCATTTGGAGCCTCGAAGCTGGTGCTATATTCATAGTTTGAGGTCAGCTGCTTTAGCTTCTGCTCAAAATCTCCTATGTTTTCGTTGTTAACTATCTCTTGAGTGATAACAAAGGAGAAGGTTGAACCCTTTCCATATTCGCTTTCCACCTCAAGATTACTGCCCATCATCTTTAAAAGATTTTGGGTGATGGTCATTCCAAGACCTGCGCCTTCAATATTTCTGTTTCTGTTTTCCTCCAATCTTTCAAAGGATTCAAACATTCGCTTAATATCTTCTGGCTTAATTCCAATACCTGTATCTTTTACTGCAAAATACAAATCTGCAGTATTGTCGAAATTCCTTTTACAACTAGCAGAAATCTCGATATATCCTTCTCTAGTATATTTTACCGCATTTGTGATGATATTTGTTAATATTTGTCGGATTCTGACATCATCACCTATCATATCTGACGGGATATCAGATGCGATATTTAGCCTTACATCAAGGTTCTTTTCCTTAGCTCTTATTGTAACATTATTGAGAACATCGTGCATCAGGCTCATAAACTGATATTCGCCATTTACCACACCCATTTTTCCTGATTCAATCTTAGTGATATCAAGGATATCGTTTATGAGTGAAAGAAGATTCTGTGAGGCTGTCTTAATATCCAAGGCGTATTCCTCTACCACCTTCTCAGAGGTTTCACGAAGAATCATTTCATCCATACCCATAATAGTATTAATAGGAGTACGAATTTCATGAGACATATTTGCCAGGAAATTACTCTTCGCTTCAGTGGCAATCTGTGCCACCTTCTCTGCCTTCTTTGCCTGGAGAGTTTTCTCCAACAAATCATCGTTATTAATGGAAGCCTGTTTGTACAAGCCTACGTATATAGATTTCTGGAATTTTATGATTGAACCAATGGCAAAAGCACTTATTAAAAGTGATTGCACCACATCAAAGAAAACGCTCTGTCTAGAGTCTAAATCTATAACATAGTCAGGATGATAGTAGGAAATCACATAGCAGCCAACGATTATAGCCACATCAGTGAGAAGCATGAACACAAAATCCATGCCATCCAAAAGCATAAATACAAACACTATTCCCATGGACAACCAGCAGACCATACCACTGTTAATACCACCAGTCAAAAAGAACATAATTGGGAACAGACCTACACCCACAACAAAACATACTGCGATGGTGCTGTTCTTCAATCTATTTCTATAATTTGCCATATAGATGCATATTCCATCCATAACTATTGCAATGGCGATAACACCTGTTAGCGCTGGCGAAGTGCCATTTATTGCATTGAATGGAATAGCAATAATTCCTCCCAGGAAACCAATAATCGTAATGATGTTAAACAATATAAGATCTGTTGGTAAATCTGGGCTAAAGAAATGACCTATAAATCCAATTAATCTTTTCAATGTTTTGCTCCAATTACAAATGCACCTATTACCCGAGCGTACAAAACTCTAATATAACTATAATTGAAATATCAAACCGACACAATAAATAAACCGTGAATTTAGTGTGAAAAAGCCCACTATTCACAGACTTTTTGAACAGTGGGCTAAGATTCCTATTTAAATGTTTTCTATTTGCCAATCTATAGGGGCAAATCCCTTGGATTTCAAGAAATCGTTGGTTTTACTAAAATGCTTACATCCAAAGAATCCGCGGTAGGCAGATAAAGGCGATGGATGTGGTGCCTTTAATATCAAATGATTAGGATTGTTAAGCTTAGCACATTTCTTAGCTGCAGGTGAGCCCCAAAGCAAGAACACTATTGGTCTATCCTGTTGATTCAGGATGTCGATAACTGCATCTGTAAACTTCTCCCAACCTAAATCCTTGTGAGAATTGGCCTCATGGGCTCTAACTGTAAGAACGTTGTTGAGCATCAAAACGCCCTGTCTTGCCCACTTTTCAAGGTAACCATTATTAGGAATAAAGCACCCTAAATCATCGTGAAGCTCCTTGTAAATATTTACAAGAGAAGGTGGAGTCTTTACTCCTGGCTTAACCGAAAAGCAAAGACCGTGAGCCTGGCCTGGCTCATGATATGGATCCTGCCCAATGATTACCACCTTTACCTGAGAAAGCGGAGTGAAATCAAAAGCATTGAAAATATCATCAGCTGGTGGATATACCGGATGCTCATGATATTCTCGCTTCACACTTTCGTATAAGCTCTTGTAATATGGCTTCTTAAATTCTGGAGTCAGTGGCTCCAACCAATCATTACTAATTGCGCTCAACTATTATCTCCTAACTACGCTTGTTACAATGACAATCTCACTATATCCATTTACTATCGCTTTCGCTATACTCAGCAAATGGACATAGTCAGATTGTCATCTACTAGCTTACTTTTTCTAATTACTGCAGAATCCAATCATCCAAAGGTAACCAGAACCCTTTTGATTTGAGTTCGTCTTCGATAATATCGAGGGTCGCTTCGCTGTCGGCGCTGATTATGTGGTAATGATATCCGCTGGTGGCGGAGCTTAAGGATTTTGATTTACCGGATTCAATGGCCTCCATAAATTCCTTTGCCTCGCGGCGGGAGCTGACATTGAGAGGCGCTTCCAGACGATTATAATATCTGTGGTTGATAATTATATTTTCAGCCACTCCTCCATTATCAACTATAGTGAAGAGTTCATCAAGTATTTCCTCATCTGTGTGGCGACTTTTGATAATTCTCTTGCATTTATTTGTATTCGTAATTACGTATCCACGATTTGTGGAGGTAACCTCAATTCCATTTGCTCTGATAAGGGCAATATCTGTGACTACCACCTGACGGCTAACCTTTAGTTGCTCCGCCAAAGCTGTGCCTGATACAGGCTTATCAGATTTTTGAATTATCTCCACTATTTTTTGTCTTCTAGCCTGTCCGTCCATTCTTTCCTCCATTTATCATTTTTATGAAGAACCGTCGTTTATTAGATGGCGTGTAAATTCTTCATTGAGATATCAAGGATTGGTGCTGAATGAGTAAGTGCACCACTTGAAACATAATCAACTCCGCTGTCGATAATGTTTGCGATATTCTCCCTAGTAACATTTCCAGAACACTCTGTCTTTGCTCGACCATCTATTATTTTAACAGCTTCCTTCATGGTTGCAACATCCATGTTATCAAGCATGATAATGTCTGCTCCAGCTTCCACAGCTTCCTTTACCTGCTCAAGAGTTTCTGTCTCAATTTCGATTTTACGAACAAATGGAGCGTAGGCCTTTGCCATTTCAATAGCCTTTGTAATAGAGCCAGCCGCACCAATGTGATTATCCTTTAAAAGAATTCCATCAGAAAGGTTATAACGATGATTCTGTCCACCGCCGCACTTTACCGCATACTTTTCAAAAATTCTCATATTAGGAGTTGTCTTTCTAGTATCAAGAAGCACGGTCTTGCTGCCCTTCAAAAGAGAAGCAACTTCGTTTGTGTATGTGGCAATACCGCTCATGCGCTGAAGATAGTTAAGAGCCACACGCTCACCTGAAAGGAGCACTCTGATATCCCCCTTTACCTTAGCCATAAGCTGCCCCTTCTTAACAGCCTCTCCATCCTTAACATACTTTTCTACAACAGTTGTTTCATCAAGAATCTTAAAAACTCTCTCATATACGTCCATTCCGCAGATGATACCATCCTGCTTACAAATAAGCTCAACTTCGCCTGGCTGTGCCTCTGGCATTACCGAATTTGTAGTAACATCCTCGCTGGAAATATCCTCTCTAAGAGCCATTCTGATAAGCTCGTCTGCATTTAAAGTCATAGTAATATTGTTCATTTTATATAGCCTCCTTCTTGGCTCTTAAGTTTTCTTCTCTTTTAATTTCACCAACTACCATAGCGTGATAGTTTTCCATAATAGATGGCAAGTCTTCGTAACCATCCATGTTTACTAGATTATCAAAATCTTCTACTCGTTTAAAGTGATTCGTATTTACGATATCTGCTGCAGCACGTTTTGCAAACACTAGACTTTCCAAAAGAGAATTGCTGGCAAGTCTGTTTCGACCGTGAACACCATTACAGCTGGTTTCTCCAACAGCATAAAGCTGCTCCATTGTGGTTTTGCTATCCTTATCCACATGGATTCCGCCCATAAAATAATGCTGAGCAGGTACAACAGGCACCCAGGTTTCCAGAGGATCATAGCCTGCCTGCTTGCAACGAGCATAAATATTTGGAAAATGATTTAAAATCTCTTCCTTTGGAATAGGTGAAAAGTCCAGCCATACGTGCTCTGTTCCATCCTTTTCCATCTGGGCAAATATAGCTTTACTTACAACATCTCTAGGCTGAAGCTCATCTGTGAATCGCTCTCCAGCCTTGTTTCTAAGCACTGCACCTTCACCACGAACTGATTCTGAAATTAAAAAGCTTCGTCCACTTTGATTAGAATAAAGTGTGGTAGGATGAATCTGCACATAGTCACAATTTTCAAGCTTAACATTGTGATACATTGCAAGGGCCAGAGCATCACCAGAAATATGGCGATAGTTTGTGGAATGAGGATATACTCCACCAAGTCCACCACAGGCAAGAACTGTCACATCCCCCTGAATAGCTCTTGTTTTTCCGTCCATATCAGCAACCACTATTCCATAACACACATTATCCTTGCAAACCCAATCCACCATTGTAGTGTGTGCCATAAGGGTGATATTGTCTCTCTCCTGAGCTCTTGCTAAAAGCTTGCTGGTAATCTCTCTTCCAGTAACATCCTCATGGAAAAGTATTCTGTTATTGGAATGAGCCCCTTCCTTCGTAAATACGAATTCCCCATTTCGCTTTTCAAACTCAACTCCATAATTTTCCAGGTCTCGAATTATATCCTGAGAGCTTCGAATCATAATCTCCACAGATTCTTTTCTATTCTCATAATGACCTGCTCGCATTGTATCTTCAAAATATGCCTCATAGTCATCCTCATCCCTGAGCATACAGATTCCACCCTGAGCCAAAAAGGAATCACAACCATCCAGGGCATCCTTTGAAATTACAAGTATTTTCTTTTCTCTAGGCAGGCTGAGGGCACAAAATAAACCTGCCACTCCGCTGCCTACTATAATTACATCGTATCTATTATCCATAGTTATCTAAATCCTTTAGTCCGCCACCAACAGCTAATATATTTTTTCTTCATCGTTTACACTATACTCTCAGAAAAAACATATTATCTGCTGGTGTCTCACTTAGTTATTTTGCTAGTTCCAGCATACGCTGGAGTGGGTTTAACGCACGCTGGCGCTTCTCGTCGCTCACTTCTACAACACCGCTGCCATCACGAAGGCAGTTACGAATTTTTTCCAATGTAACCTTCTTCATGTTTGGACAAATCTGCACCGAGCCAGCAGAATAGAAGGTCTTTTCTGGATTGTTCTGCTTCAGCTGATAAAGCACTCCAAGCTCTGTAGAAATAATGAATTCCTGCTTATCAGACTTTGTTGCATAGTCGATGATTCCTGAGGTGCTACCAATATAGTCTGCATATTCAAGCACATCCAAGGTGCACTCTGGGTGAATTAACACCTCTGCCTCTGGATGTGACTCCTTTGCACGCTTTACCATATCTGCTGTTACATTCTTGTGAACATGACAGTATCCATCATTAAAAATAAAGTTCTTCTCTGGAACCTTTGTGGCAATATATCTTCCAAGGTTTTCATCAGGAATGAAAAAGATATTCTTGTTTGGCAATGCCTTTACAATCTTCATTGCATTAGCGCTAGTGACACACACATCTGAGTGCATCTTAAGCTCTGCAGTTGAGTTAATGTAGCAAACCACAGCCACATCTTCATATTCTTTTCTAACTTCCTCAATGCGCTCCACCTCAGCCATATGAGCCATTGGACAATCTGCCTTTTCATCAGGCATCAAAACTGTCTTGTCAGGGTTTAGAATCTTCGCAGACTCACCCATAAACTTTACTCCTGCAAAAACTATAGTCTTTTCCTTCAAGCCAACAGCCACCTTTGCCAGATAGTAGCTGTCGCCGATGTAGTCTGCTATAGCCTGAACTTCGTCATTAACATAATAATGAGCAAGGATTACCGCATCCTTCTCTTCTTTCAACTTTTGTATTTCTTCTACCAGTGTCATAACCTATTCTCCTTTTACTTGGCTTCCCTTCAATATCAACTAGAGCCCAATTGAACCTCTGTCCCACAACCGAAGCGGAAGAGTAGACTGTTGTCAGCCTAAGCTGACTTATGAGGTGTAACTTGACAATAACTATATCATATGACTAGTCTACTGACAAGACAGTTGTAAAAACAGTGATACTCATTGTGTCAAACTGGATTTTTTCATAATAATATGTATAATGTTGTAGCTAAGAATTTAATCGTTTAATTATGTCGGCCTGCTATAACTCCGGCAATCAATTCTTTAATCAAGGAGATATGTATGAATAACAAAAGCTCTAGAGCTTCTAACATAGAATTACTTCGTATTATTGCTATGCTCATGATTATCAGCTATCACATTATTTTGCACTGTGTAAACGTTCAGCTGACTAATCAAACTTCTATCGAAAGACTTCAAAACGGATGGTTTAACAATCCCTTATTTTATAAGCAACTATTGGCACTGGCACTTATAATGCCCTTTGGACTTGTGGGAAATGCTGTTTTCATAATGATTTCTGGATACTTTCTAGCAGACCGCGAGATTGATATGCTAAAGATTTCAAAGAAGCTGTTATCCCAGCTTTTATTTGCAGCTGTAACTTTGGTATTGGCCTCAGGTATTTTTATAAATTACGTAACTGAGGATGAGCTCAGCCAAAACCTTTTCAGCTACATACGAATTCAATACTTCAACAAAATGTCTTGGTTCGTAGGCTACTACTTCATCATCATGCTTTTGGCTTTTTGCTTTTTAAACAGATTCCTTGCCACCCTCGATAGAAAGAAATATCTTGGATTCTTATTTACAATCCTTGCCATTTCCCAGCTTGGTTGGTCCGGTTCGTTGCTTGATGATTTAGCAAAAGGCTTACGTACTGTTGTAATCGGTATTTTCCTTTACGCCTTAGGTGGATACATTAGAAAATATAATCCTTTTGAAAAACTTAGAGGATTTGTTTTAATCCTTATTATCATCGGTACAAATTGCCTTATTGGCATTTCCTACCACAATATTGCAGTAGGAAAAATCCAATCATACTATTACAACCAAAACACTCCTGGAATGGCCGAAGAGTTTTTCACCCAGTCTATTCCAAAGTTTGATAACTACAGTATCGTTGTAGTAATAATCGGCATCTGTGTATTCGAGCTTTTCAGACGCCTCAGACTTCCAGAACTAAAATTCGTAAATACGATAGCCTCTGGAACCTTTATGATTTATCTTCTCCACGACAATGGCTTTGCCTACAGTATCTGGCAAACCCAAGATTGGATAACACTTCTCTACAATGATTTCTGGGGATTCGTAAGACAGCTCGCCCTTTGGACCATAGCTGTATTTGTGATAGGACTTGTAGCCTACTGGATTTTCATTTTACTTATGAAGGTGATTAAGAAATCTAAGTGGTTGTATATAAAAGAATAATTTAGATAACGAATAATAGTGATTAAATATGATAATTAACGAACAAAAAGTAAAAGCAGCATTTGCCAGCTATACAAAAAACTTTAATCCAGAGGATCCAAAGATAGCTCTTAAAATTTCACACACATATAGGGTGGCAGAAAACAGCAGAGCTATAGCATCAAGTCTTAATATGTCTGAAGATGATATTGAAATTGCATGGCTTATAGGTATGCTTCATGACATCGGTCGTTTTGAGCAGATAGAGCGTTACGGAACCTTCAATGACAGTCAATCTGTGGACCATGGTGATTTTGGAGCTGATTTACTGTTTAAAGAGGGCTTGATTAGGAATTATATTGATGTCCGAGATTATGATGCTATTATCGAGACAGCCATCAGACAGCACAATAAATATCGTGTTTGTGAAGGTTTGAATTCCAGAACTGAGCAGTTTGCTCACATTATAAGAGATGCTGACAAAGTTGATATTTTTAGAGTTCAGGTAGAAGAACCTATCATTGGTATATATGGAGTTCCACTTGAGGAAATACAAAAAGAATTTCTGTCAGATGCAGTCTTTGAGCAATTCAAGGAACATACCGCTATATTGAGAGAATTGAAGAAATGTCACCTTGACTACTACGTGGGACATTTCTCTTTAGCCTTTGAGTTGGTATATCCATGCAGCAGAAAACTTACAAAAGAACAAGGTTATCTGGAACAATTGATGGAACTTAAAGTAGAAGATCCAAAAACGCAGGAAAGAATTGATTTCATTAGAGCAGAGATAAATAGTTGCTTAGAATAAAAATAGAGCCTTGGCGACCGCCAAGGCTCTACATCATTTCAATGATTCTTATTTTACTAATTCTAAATTCTTATTTCCCTAAAACTTCCTCAATTCCTTTAGCAAGCTGGTCGGCACAGCTGGTGCCTTTCATGCCACAAAGGTTTCCTTTGAGGACTTCCACTGTGTGGGCTGCATCAGCACCCTCTAAGAGCTTGCCGATGGCCTTTGTATTGCCATCGCAGCCGCCAGTAAATTTTACGTTGTGAAGTTTGCCATCCTCGATTTCAAAATCAATCTGTCTAGCGCAAACTCCCTTTGGAATATATGTGTGTTTCTCCATAATGACTCCTTAATATTTTATAATCTGCCAGTTTAATATGACTTCTTGCTGGCAGGACAAGGGATTGCCAACAAGAATCTATAAAATCTTAGATTTCTTTCACTTGCTGATTGAAAAAAATGATTACCAGCAAGCTATTAAAGTGGATCAATAGAATTGAGCATATCCAAATTCTTTACCTCTGTCTCAGTGAAGGTCTTCTCTGAGAAATCTGCAGGTAAAACTGTTGGCTCATACCAAATCTGACCCATGAAGTAGTTGTAAAGATCCTGGTCTCTAAATGAGTAGCCATGTCTAGCATACATTTCGTTTTTGATGGCATGAATTACCTCTGGTGCTATTCCATCAAAATCCGATGGTGAATATACTTTGTTTGCTGTATCTGCAAGATATGTGCAGTAGCGAGCATTTCCAGTGATTCCCTTTGACTCCCAGTACTGAGAAACCGGACCCCAGTATTTGTTGCCTTCGAGATGACCTGAACGCTCTGTAACAGCAGCTTCAATTTCAGCATCAGACCAACCTGCGATGTTGGATGCATATTCTCCTGGATCAACAACTTCGATAACAACATCTGCAAAGTCGTCTGGGTTAACCCCATCCATAGAAGAGCCAGCCTCGATATTCTCTTCTGAACCCTGCTCCTGAACAGGAGTTGCAGCATTTTCATCTGTAACTGCTAATTTTTTCTTTTCATGATTTAAAATGTTGAAGGTGAGAACGCCCACAAGAATACCTACAACTACACAGGACACACCCTCGATAATCCATCTTTTTGCGTTTGGATGTTGAGTTAAGAAATCTTTTGCGTCATAAAAGCGATCAAAAACCCAATCAACCGCATCCAAAACTCTGTCTCTGAATTCTTCCATTATTATTTTTCCCTTTATTTCCTTTTTCTAACTCTGTGAGAAAAGCCTCTTTTCACACTTCATTATACAGTATAACACATCTTTTTCGGTTATGTTACACATATTACGGCAGTATTACAGGGTCTGTTCTATTGCACTTCTTGTAGCATTTACGCTTCCCTGTGCCATTTCTTTACTTCCACCGCCTTTGGCTCCCAGCAATTCTCTGAGGCCTGTGGCAATAGCTTTGCAATCTCTGGTTTTGCTTCCAATAACGAAATTGTACCCATCTTCATCATTGCCAGAGAAGATTGCACATAATCCAGTATGTTTCTCAACAAGAGCGTTTACACCATCTCGCATATTTTTGGCATCTAAATCCTCTGTGAAGATGGTAACATCCTCAAGTTCAGGAGGATAGTTTTCAATTTTTTCTAAAAGGACTTTTGCCTTAACCTGAGAAATATCGTATTTCAGCTGCTTGTTGTCTGCCACCAGGCCTTCGATTTTTTCAGGAATCTCGTCCTCTCGACAATTCAAGGTCTGATATGCCTTTGTAAGTATATCCATTCTGCGATTGTAATCCTTCAGTGCGCGAAGCCCGCAAAGGATATACACTCTAACGCCACCCTTATATTTTTCAAAGGAGGTGACCTTAAGCATGCCTACCTGACCGGTTGACAGAACGTGTGGTGCACAACAGGCGCAGAAATCAACACCTTCAACTTCCACAATTCTAACAGGACCATCAAGCTCTTTCTTGCTTCGATAATCAAGCTTTGCCAGGGTTTCTGCATCTGGATAATAGGCCTTCACAGGAACGTCTGCTGCAATTACCTCGTTTGCAAGATGTTCAACGAAGCTAACCTGCTCAGCGCTCAAGTCTATGTTTAAATCGAGAGTAACTGTGTTGTCACTAAGATGAAAACCTACATTGTCAGCCCCATAAAGTCTGTGAGCCATGCCTGTGAAGATATGCTCACCTGTATGCTGCTGCATATTTCCAAAACGATGATGCCAGTCAATCATACCGGACACTTGCGCACCCACCTCAAAAGACACATCACAGTAATGGACAATTTCATCACCTTCCACCTGAACATCCATAACCCTGCCTTCACCCAGCAGACCAACGTCACTGGTCTGGCCACCCTGCTCTGGGAAAAATGCAGTTTGATCTAAAACCACCTTATATCTATCTTCGCCATCATTTCCAATGGCCTCACAGGAAATGACCTTTGCTTCAAATTCTTTGATGTAAGCATCTTTGTCGTAAAGCGGAATTGTTTTCATACCCTCTCCTCCAGATTTGTCAGTCGCTTAAGCAAAACAAAATAATTATTTCTTTCTAAAAAGAATATCTCTATTTATCTCTGTATAAAAAGCTTCTCTAAGTCGCTTGTTACTGTAGTTCATACCACGAAGCCACATAAGCTTTGTCATGGTAGCTTCAAGGGTCATATCATAGGCTTCAATCATATGGAAGTCCTGCTTAACCTGACGTCCTACTTCATAAACAGTCATGTTGCTGCCCTCGTTGGCAACCTGAGTGGTCATAACTGCAAGCTTGTCTGTATCCTTCCATTTTTCCATTTCGGTATAGAAGGTTTCCATAAGCGCTTCAGGCATGCCACCTACACCAAAGCTTTCAATGACAATAATGTCATAATTCTCAAAGAGATAGCTTAAAACCTTAGGATTCATTCCAGGATAAAGCTTCAAAAGAGTAACCTTGTCGGACATGTCATAATAGAAATTTGGAATGCCTCTAACAGGAACCTCCGGAATGTATCGAACAATAACTCCATCCTGAATAACAGCAAGATATGGGAAATTAATGCTGGAAAATGCATTATAACTCTTTGCTCTATCCTTCTTTGCTCTGGTTCCGCAGATTACCTTGCCATCAAAAACGATGCTGACATTTTGAGAAGCGTCATCAGCAGCATATATAAAGGAATCTAATAGATTTGTTTTTGCATCAGTAACATCCTTGCTGATTGGCTTTTGCGAACCTGTGACAACAATAGGCTTTGCTGAATTTTGAATCATGTAGCTTAAAGCTGCTGCAGTGTATGCCAAGGTGTCTGTTCCGTGGCAAACAACGAAACCATCATAATTGTCATAATTCTCTTCTATCGTATTTACGATATTTTTCCAGTGATCAGGTGTCATATTTGTGCTGTCGATGCTCATCACCTGAACAGTCTCAACCTGACAGACCTTTTCCACCGCAGGGATATAGGCAAGTACATCCTCTGCTGTAAGACCTGGAGTGAGACCTACCTCTGTTTGTTTTGACGCAATGGTACCACCAGTACCAATCATTAATATCTTCTTCATAATCTAGTATTTCCTAATTGTATTTTTAATTCCCCAAATACTGATTTTAATTTCTTCTAATTGGAATTCCAAAAATCTTTGTCTGGAAGCCATCATAAAGAGAGTTGTAATCTGTGTAATTAATATTGCACTTGAAGCGTTCATTCCAAACATCCTTCAAGTTATCACAGATTTCCTGTCCCTTTTCCTCTTCTGAAAGAATGGTTGGGAAAACATAGTAAATCATAAAATAATTAAGATTCATTTGGTCTGTACCACGAACCTTACCAAACTTTTTAAAGCCTGCAAAAACATCTTCGCAAAACTGTTTACACTCTGCTGTTACATCTGAAGCCTTTACCAGCGCCTCAAACTCACCATATCTATCCTCTTTAAAATTAATGGTATGTGCCTCATATTCCTTTTTGGTATGAACCTTGCTCAGGTAAGCCACATCCTCAAAAATCTTGTTAACGTTGTAACTCATAACATGTCTCCTTCCTACAACATCTAGGTGCTATTTTACAATATTTCAAGTATAATTAAAACTCTCAGAAAGGATGCTTTATGAACGACGAAGAACAGCTTTTATTTAAAAGATTAATTGAGCTTTCAAACAGAGCTTATCAAAATAATATATACACCTTTAGCGATTTCCTCAGTCTTAGCCAACAAGAGGTTATGTACCAGGCCGCCAGGGATAAATCCTTTGCGCCTATTTCCTATGACTTATTTGGTGGCTATGAAAACTGCGAAAGAAAAATGGTTCGCTTTGGAAGTGAAAAGGATTTTGGTTACGAAATAGATTTTCCAATCAAGTGCATCAAGGTGGAGCCTCTGGCAAAGAAATTTGCAAAGGAATACAACCACAGAGATTATCTTGGTTCCTTGATGAGCCTTGGAATTGACCGCAAAAAATTCGGCGATATCTTCGTGGATGGCATGGATGCGTATATCTATGCCGACGAATCTACCGCCGATTATCTTCTTGAAAATTTTGTTTCTGTAGGTCGCAATTCTGTAAAATGTTCCTTCTCAGAACTGCCTGAATCCTACAAACGTGCTACCCTTAAGGAATCCACCATCCAAGTAGCCTCTCCTCGAGCTGATGCTGTCATCGCCAGAGTCTACAACCTGAGCCGCAAGGATACCCTTCCATATTTCACAGAAAAAAAGGTTTCCGTAAACGGGCATATTGTTGAAAACAATGATAAAATCCTTTCAGCTGGAGACTCTGTTTCTGTCAGAGGCTTTGGAAAGTTCAATATTATTGAAGAAGGTGGTTTGTCCCGTAAAGGAAAGCTTAATCTAGTAGTTGAGGTATTTGGGCGATAATATCTCGAGCCAAAAGTCCCTTAATACCTTTCTCATATGTTGCTATAGTTCCTGCAGCACCATGGATGTATGCTCCAGCTGCTGCAGCCTCTTCAGCTTCCATTTTCTGTCCAAGAAGAGCGCCTATAATTCCTGCCAGCACATCTCCGCTTCCCGGAGTGGCCAACCCCTGATTTCCACTGTTGCAATAAAATATCGTATTTACGTTAGCGATCACAGTAGTAAAATTCTTTAGAACCACGGTACAATTATGGGTAGCTGCAAATGATTTTGCAACATTTTCCATATCATAATTAATTTCAGAAACAGGTATATTGCACAGCCGCTCCATCTCCTTTAAATGAGGAGTAAGCACCACTGGCACTCTGGCTGTCATATCATTAAGCATCTCTATATTTTTTGCCAAAAGATTTAATCCATCGGCGTCAACTATTACCGGAACCTTACTATTCCTTGCAACAGTCTCCAAAATAGACATTGATAGATCTGAGGTTCCAAAACCTGGACCAAGAATAATAGAATCTGCCCAGTTAATCTGCTCCAAAACCTCCGTTTCATCAAATGCTGTATAGCCCTTGTACATAGTTTCAGGCAATGCCTGCTGAATAGCTTCGATATTGTTTGCATGGGTGTAAATCTTCACCAGACCAGAACCTGTAACAAGAGCAGCTTGGGCTGCAAGATAACAGGCACCATAAATACTTTCGCTTCCTGCAATAACAAGCACCTTGCCACAAGTACCCTTATTTGCAGTTACAGGTCTAGGCTTAACCCCTTTAAGGATGGTGTCATCTAGAAGCTTAGCTGTATCCTCCTTCGTATTGTATATTCCAACATCTTCTACACTAATGTTTCCTGAAGCCACCTTGCACTCACCCAGTATTAATCCCTTCTTCATATATCCGAAGGTAACTGTTCTGTCAGCTTGCACGCCAATTTCACCTAAAAGTTTTCCACTATCAGTATCAAATCCAGAAGGCATATCCACAGCAACTGTAGGCTTTTCACTTTCGTTCATAAATATGGCTGCAGTTTCGTACTCTCCCCCAAGACCACGGGTTAAACCTATGCCAAACATTGCATCCACATACAAATCACAGTGAGAAAACAGTTTCGTAAATTCCTTTAAACTATAATCATCTACATTCCAAGGATAAATGATTTCTACGCCATAATTTACAGCAATTTTCAACTCATGTCTTAGAGACTCAGAATATCTTTTTGCGTCTCCAAGCATCATCACCTTCACACCAACACCTTTGTTATGAAGGATTCGTGCAACAGCAACTCCATCGCCCCCATTATTGCCAGGACCACAAAAAACTCCTATGTTTTTTGCAGAAGGATACTCTTTTAATATAGTATCGCACACTGCTAGTGCAGCCCGTTCCATAAGCACCAAGCCTGGCACCCCAAAACGTTCTATTGTTTCACTGTCACAGGCTTTCATTTCCGCTGCCGATAGTATCTTATTCATAGCTTGACCTCAAATGACTAATTATCTGATAAGTGTTATACTACTAAGCATAATTATAAATAAACAGACAGAAATTTTATAGGATTATAGGAGAATTATTTTGAAGAAAAAAATTGTTATTGGACTTTGGATTTCTCTATTTATATTGATTATTTGTTTCTGCGTAATGGTTGTTTCTCAGCGCAAACAGCAGCAAGCCGAACAAGAGGCAGCCCTAGCTCGTCTAGAACAGGAAGAGCAAGAAAAAGCTACTGAGGAAGAAACACCTTCTGAAAAGGAAACAGACTCTACTGAAAATGTAAAACCCGACTCTTACACCTTCACAGATTTTGAGGCTACCTACTATTCTCAAAGCAAAGTTAATGTAAGAGAGGAGCCTAACGATACTGCAGAAATTCTTGGCACTTTTTCACTGGATCAGCGTGTAAGCATAGTTGCAAAGTGCAACGAAACAGATTACTACAAGGTTAAAACCAACGGAGATTATGGATACGTTGCCTTTGACGATTTATCAGAAGAATACATTCCTATTCCTTTACCAACCGCCGGCAAAAGCGTACCATCTGCCACCAAGGATATTTTATTCATTGGAAACTCAATCACCCTTTATCCTGCCACCAAGGACTGGTGGGGCTCAGGCTGGGGATGTGGTGCCACCGCACCAGAAAATGACTACGTGCACCTTACCGTAGCCGCCAAAGGGTACGGCTCTTACGACTATATGTCACTTCGTTCATGGGAATTTTCAAGTACCAGAAACTACGAACTAGACGACCTGGATCCATACATCACCAAATACCAGTATGGCACCATCGTTATCGAACTAGGAGAAAACGTTAAAAATCACGAAGACCATTTCAAAGAAGACTTATCAGACATGATAAAGTACATCAAGACTTACAATCCTAACGCGCGAATTGTAATGCTTGACAACTTCTGGCCATACAAGAGCATCATTGCCACCAAAAAGGCCGTAGCCTCCGAAAACGGAGTCACCTACGTAAGCCTCTCCGACATCCAAGGCGTACAAGACTACATGCTCAAAGAAGGAGACCAGTTCACCGCACCCGACGGCACCGTCTACACCATCGGGTCCTTCTTAGCCGGCCACCCCAACGACGCAGGCTTCGCCGCCATCGCGCAGCACCTAATCTCAGCACTGTAGCCCACGGGCCAACCAGCCCTTAGGTGCCATCCTCAATTTTTGTTTTTTAGGCAGGCAGCACCACCCACATAGGTATGGGTTCAATCACAAAATAATGATTCTCTAAATGCTGCATGTAGCTTTTCTTATTGTGGGTGTTCTTTCAATTCTTTGCACTTTGTACGCTACAGTTTGTATTGCTCAGACACACATTTTTTTCAGTAATGCTCACCATCAGGGTATATAACTATCAGTTGCTGGAGTTTGAAGTGCGCTTAGTAAAATAAAAAGCAGGTTTTGCATGTATAGGCAGCAGCCGCTAGGACGACGGCTGCAGTGGTCACTTGAGACACGATGTTGAATGTGCCACGGTGACTATACATACAAAACCTGCTTTTTTAATTTTACTTAGCAAACGGAGTATGGAAGCAACTGATAGTTATATACCCTGATGGTGAGCATTATTTAGAACTACAAGTGTCTGAGCTATACATACAGTAGCTTCAAAGTGCAAAACCAATGAAAGTACACCCACTAAAAGCTACATTTGCAGCATTAAGAGAATCTATTATTTTGCTCAAATTCACCCATACCTATGTGGTGGGTGGTGCTGCTTGCCTAAAATATGCCTAACGCTGAGGATGGCACCTAAGGGCTGGTTGGCCCGTGGGCTAGTTGCTGAGTACGTTGATTACGCGCTGGACGGTGTTGAAGGCCTCGTAGTCGTAGCGTTCCACGGCTTCGATGACGATGACGTCGGCGTTCTTGATGTCGGCGTGGATGTCACTCATGTAGTCGCGATGTGCAATGGTACACTGTGTGAAGTCTTTGGTGAGGTATGGAACCATGTTTACACGGAAGCTGTCACCGATGAAGCATAGCTTCTTTTGATTTGCACCATTTGAGGTAGTGTGAATAATCATCTTTTCTGGGTTTGTTAATCCATCCACGGCTACATCTGGTCGATAGTCTACAACGGCTTCTACATCATCGTGGGTCACCATTGAGTCTGGGATTCCCATGTAGGTGTATAGCTCATATTTCTCTGCGTCTTCTGTTCCTGTAACCCACTGGAAAGGATCAGTCTGCTCAACACCCATTGATGCGTATAACGCATTTGTTCCGAATAATCCACCCATGTGATTCCAGTGGGTATCGTACTTGTAATATACCTGGCTCTGAGAAGAAGCCTGAAGCTCTTCCAACAATGGGTAAATAAACGGCATAGAGGATTCGTTTTGCATTCGTTCGTAGAGACGCTGAATTCGCCTAAAATCCGTTACCCTTTCGACGGATGGCATATACTGTGGATACACAGAGGATTTATTAGGTGCTATGTAGATATATACCTGTTTTCCCTGGGCATCACATATGCTCTTTAAACGATTTGAAATACTGATATAGTGATTGATGGTATCCTCGTCCAAAAGATTGGTGCCTTGATAGCATTCTATTTCATTCTCGCCATATAGGAAGAGCCATCCATCTCTTGCAATTATTACATCCTGATATACGTGAAGTGGGAAGTAGTTATCGTCTACCACCTGTTCTTCTGGCTCTGTGATTGGAGCCTCTTCACCTGGCACAATAGGTTTATTAGTCTGACCTCTGTCCACTTCCTGCTTATTATCGACCTGGGCACTGTACAGTCTCTGTCCAACTGCGATGGCTACCTGCTGATATTTTGCATCTACAATATCGTTAAGCTCTTTGTACCAGGAAATCATCGTATATCTGAAAGGGATTCTATCGTCGATAAATCCTGACATGCTTTCCCCGGTGTTTAAAAGATTTGCCCACTCAATTTGCTGCATTTCTCTTTTTTCAGTCTCCACCACAGAAAGTCTTTTAAAGGTAGATGGTGCAAAAATGCGCAGAGCGCCACCTCCTACCCAAGGGAACACCAGGACACCTAGAAAAATCAATATGAAGATTTTGTTTTTTAGATTCTTTAAATTCATCTAAAACTCGACCTCATAATAGTTACAACTAGAACTGATAATAAATAAATGGATTGTAAGTTCCATTCACTAGGAACAACAAACTAAGTAAAAGTAAAGTTAAGCAGACCAACATGTTGCCCTTTACTGCTTTTACACTCATATGAGCCTGCACAAAACCTCCAAATAGCATCGCACAGATGAAGGCTATGACACTCATTCCTGATAAATAATTGAATAGATTAAGAGGCTTTAATCCTCCAACAAACATCCTTGAGATAAATGCTCCAGCCTCCATTATAGTGCCCGCTCTAAACACCACCCAAAGGGAGTTTACAATTATAAAAATCAAAATACGATTGAAAAACTTAATTGGATTTTTAGCTAATATCTTGCCAAACCATAGACGCTCAAATATCAATAGTATTCCGTAAACTAGGCCCCAAATAAAGAAGGTCCAATTGGCTCCGTGCCAAATTCCTGTTAGCAAGAATACAATAAAAATGTTAAAGCAGGTTCGTCCCATTCCATGTCGGCTTCCTCCAAGAGGTATGTAAACATAATCCCTGAACCAGGTAGACAGGGAAATGTGCCAACGTCTCCAAAATTCTTGTATAGATTCTGCTCTGTAAGGATGATTGAAATTCTCTTTAAAATCGAACCCAAACATCTTGCCAAGGCCAATGGCCATGTCTGAGTATCCGCTGAAATCATAGTAAATTTGGAAGGTGTAACAAATAGCACCAAGCCACGACACGGTCACATCCAACTGGCTGATATCTGAAGACCAAATTTGATCTGCCACTGCAGCCAAAGTATTTGCAATAAGCACCTTCTTGCTTAATCCAAAACAAAATCGTTTTATGCCTTCAGCAAATTCATTGGATCCAACATTTCTCTCTGAAAGCTGGGAAGCAATATCCTTGTAATGAACGATAGGTCCAGCTATAAGCTGAGGGAAGCAAGATATATAAAGGGCAAAATATAGAATATTTCCTTGAAGCTCCGCATCATTTTTATAAACATCAATTACATAGGAAAGGGCCTGGAAGGTGAAGAAGGAAATTCCAACAGGTAGAACAATTTCACTGATGCCAAGTGCACCTGTACCAACACCTGAAAGAATGCCTGTTGCTCTTTGTGCAATTGTAAGCTTGCCAGGATAAAATACGTTCTCGATGGTAGCAATAAAGAAATTGAAATACTTAAAGAAAAACAGCATCCCCATGTCTGCCAACACAGCAAAAATAAGCCCCAAAACACGCACAATATTTCTGTGCCTATTTGGAGCGCAAAGAAAGCCAGCACTCCAGTTAATGAAAATAACCACCCCGATAAGCAGCAGATATTTTACACCACCGAAGGCATAGAAAATCAGGCTTTCAAACAACAGTATATAGTTAGACAGAATGATTTTGCGGTCTATTCCACCACCTGCAATTCTTGGCAGGCCATAATATACCAAGAGGCAAAGTGGTAGGAATATTGTGCAAAATATAAGTGAGCTAAATACCAATTTATTCTCCCTTTTTCTCTATGATTAGTCTGCTAAAAGGTTTGTGTTTATTAAACCAGCCCACCACGTAGTAACATGCTAACGCACCAGCAAAGGTGACTAAAGTGCATAGTAGTGCCTTCATTTCAAAGCTTACATCCGGAAGCAGTTCCTGCACTAAACGTATTGCATAGAACTGATTCAGATAAATCATAAGACTAGCTTTTCCTAGCTGATAAAAAATTGGTTTGTTGAAAAATTCACCCCATGGATTAACATCCAGGAAGGAAAGTGTTACTGCTATCCAAAGGACAAAAATAACTGGATAGCCATAGTTTACGTCCATCTCTGTACATGCAAAATTGAAGGCTATCAGATAGCAAATAAGCTCCACTATTCCTAATATCTTCTTTCCTGCATTTGTAAATTTATACTTATTAAACTGACGAGTAAGACTGTAGGTACAACACCCCAGCGCCATCTCGGATAAACCACGTAAGAAGCATTTGTAAAACATTCCTGTCCAACCGTCTACTCCAGCAATTCCATCATATTCATGGTTCATATAGCCAAGTATAAAGAGTGCCAACAGTGGACAGATTATCTTAACAAACACCTCGTAGTGCTTTCTAAGTAATGGATAAAAAATAAAGGTAACCATAAGCCAAACATCCACGTACCAAGTCAGCTTGTTTACCCAATTACTATCAAATCCAAATACCTGTAAAAAGAAAATAGATGCCCAGGAATCCACCAAATAATGAAATCTATCTAGCATCGTCTCTTCCAAGAAATACGCATTTACGATAATCGTAAGAATAATCGCAAACAAATGATATGGGAAAATATTCCAGAACTTCTTTTTCATTACAAGAGCAGTCTCTGTACCAATAAACTCAGTTGACTGCTCACGCTTTGCATAGGCTGCTGACGCCAGCAAATAGCCGGAAACTAAGAAGAAAAACTCCACTCCGATATAACCTCTTGCAAAGAAATTGAAGCCAGTACTTCCCAGCTCAACAAAGTCATCTCCCGCAAAGCGTTTGTGAATGTGAAAGAATAAAATCGCTAAGGCAAAAATAAAACGCAAAAACTCCACTCGTCCATTTTTCTTAGGCTTCATACTTTTTATACTTCTCCATCGTTATCGTCATCAAAGTCAACGTCGTTGCTCATGTATTCACGACCAACCACACGCTTGGCCTCACGCTGCTGCTCCACCTGAACAGAAAGCATCTCTTTAACGTTTGCAGAATTCTTAATGTTTTTAATCTCAAAGGTTCCAAGACTTTTATCTGAAGAGCTTACAAAAATGGATCCTACTCCAAATAATCTTTGACCAAAGCTTCTCTTAAGCTGAAGGTCCAAAATTCTATATAATCTAACTTCGTTCTGCTCTAAATTAAGAAAACCAGTCTCAACAAAAAGTCTATCCTCACTCATGCTGTACTTTGTAAAACTAAGTGGAAGACCTAAATGTCTTTTTCTGTCATGCCATAAAATATTTGCCATTGTATCCTCCTTAAAGTCAAAATATCATATATGTCCATTATAACCAAAATACCCATGTAAATCAAAATAGTACCTACATATAGAGAAAGACACTTGTATATATCTATATATTTTCAATATCGGTCAAGCCTATACTCATTGAAAATATAAGATATATATCAAGTGTCTTATTTAAAGTTGTTCTATTACAACTCAATCTTTATTCAATCACGGTTCCTTCGTTTTTCGCAATGGCCCTAATGATAAGACGACTCAAGAAGAAGGATCCAATGGCAAGGACGCCGAAGACCACGGCCATGGTAATCATTGTAGAGCTGTCAGCTCTTGTGGCTTCTGACTGGTTTGCAATATCAGAGGCTGTCATGCCTGATACCTCAACTGCCCATTTCATAAAGAGCATAAGCAGAGAGTTTCCTCCGTTGATAAACATATGCATGAAGATTGATGTAAGTGTGCTTCCACTTGCGCGATTCGTATATGCGAATAACACGCCAAGGACCCATGCATAGCAGAACTGATTGAAGTTCAAATGAAGAACACCAAACAAGAAGCCCGACAAAATAGCAGCTGCTGCAAATGGCATAATCTTCTTAAATCTATTTTGGAAGAAGCCTCGCATAACAAGCTCTTCTCCAATCGGTGCAATCACGGCAATTCCAATAACGCTAAGCAAAGTAGAACCACTAAATAATGTATCCAAGTTTTGTATCATCACATTTGGCACAAAAAGCTGTGATACTACGTTTGCAAAAATGTACATTGGGCTGGCAACAATTGTAAGTAACAATACCCAGAAGAAGGTGCTAACCTTAATCCCCTTTATCTTGTATGCTTCAAGGAAACGATCACCTTTTTTGAAGGTATAAATCAAAGTTACCAAAATAAGAAGTGTGTCAAGCACCAGTGTAACTGCGAATATTGAATACTCCATTCCTGTTGCTGTCATGATTCTACCTGCCCCAAAGGACACTCCCAATGTAATGAGTACTTCAAGGACAAATACTATAATGAGCTTTATCAGTTCTTTTTTATCTTTAATCATGTTGATATTCTCCCTTCTTAAATCCTCTTACAAGTTGTACGCCACTGGCATTTTTCTAAAGGTAATCCAGTTTACTATTAATCCTACAATTGCAAATCCAACTAAACCGAGCCATACTGTTCCCTGGTTTGAGGTAGACATGATAATTGATTTAATAGTACCGAGTCCAGCATTTCTAACAACTGGATAGATTTTAGACAGTCTTGGTACTCCAAAAATGAATACCATAAAGGTACCATAGAAAATCCAGTAAGCAATCTTTCCATATTTGATAACATTATTTGCTGCCAAGGCTTCCACCCACATAAAGATTCCAAAACTTATGGCCGCAGTCTTAAGGATGATTGCATTAGGAACATCCTGCAAAATAAGTAAAGACAAACCTGTAACCGCTAAGACTTCCAAAAAATCAACTATTCGACTGTAAATAAATAATGTCTTTCTAGTCATTCCAAAAGATAATGCTCTTGGAACCTCTTCTGCCAAAATAAAAACCTTATAGAAAATATTGATACCGATGTAGGTTCCAAAGATTGTACCGGCTACAATCTGTATTAATTCTCTGCTAGATCCGATTTCATCTCTTGCCATAATAAGACAAATGATTGAAGCCAAGACACCCATTCCAGCAAGAATCCATAAATCATATATAAAGCCGTTCTTTTTAATTTGAACTATTGCTCTAAGATTTCTTTTCATATTTCCTCCAATTTAATGAACCATAAGCTTTGAGTTAAGCTTATAAACCCACATTTCAAATAAGGCAAACACAACAAGCACAACTACAGCAATTAAGGCAATACTTATACTCTGATATTCAAAAACAAAAACACCTGTTGCCTGAAGAGCGAAGGCTGCACCAAAGCTTCCTCCAATTATTGCCATAAATAAAACTGCAATCTTTCCAAATCGCTTAATCTTGTATCCAATAACCTGTCCGATTGGACCAGCTGCAATTGCAAGAATTCCCTCTACAACAATTGTTAATAGATAAGAAGTCTGTCCTGACACAAGGGCAACTATCACATAGCAAAGTGTTGCACCTATTACAAAAGTAAACTGCTTTATGATTTGTCCCCAGAATATATCCTTTCTTCTAGCGCCCATTGATAAAGCCATACTGTCGTACCAGTTTGGGCCATATAAAGAAAACATTCCATTTAGGAAGATTGTCATGAAACCACCGATTGAAAACAACATATCTGTTGCATGCTCTAAAGCAGATTCCCCAGGATCACCACCGATAACTAGCCATTCTGCAAACAGAAATCCTTGAATCAAAATTACCCAAACAATGAACTTTATGCCCTGAAGAAAATAGTATTTTGCCGCTCTCTTTGAAAGGTTGCTCATATTAGGCCTCCCTTCTTTCATCTACACACATTGCATAGAAAAGGTTCTGAAGTGGAACTGGCTCAACCTGTACACCCTCACCAAAGCTTCCAACTGGTTCATCAGCAAGAACCGTAACCACCTTGTTACGACCAATGCTTTCAGGATGATATACCTTAAAGCCTTCCACTGCCTTATCAACTGCCTCTGTCTCACCAGATACACGATATGCTCTAGATAAAAGGGCCTCTGTGTTATCCTCGTACTTAATCTCACCCTTGTCGATAATTATTACCTTCTCAAAAAGTGATGCTGCTTCCTCGATAATGTGAGTACTGATAATAAAGGTACGACCAGTGTTTGCATATTCATCAATCACAAGCTTGTAAAACTGCTCACGAGCAACCACATCGAGGCCTGCTACTGGCTCATCCAAGATTGTGATATCTGCTTTGCTGGCAAGAGCTACGATGATTGTAACTGCTGAAAGCATACCCTTTGAAAGCTTGTTAATTCTCTTCTTAGGATTGATGTTGAACTGCTCGATTAATTCCTTTGCGTATTCCTCATCCCAGTATTGATAAAAGGCTCTGGCTGTTGCCAAATAATCCTTTACCTTTAAAGTGTTTGGACCAAACATTGTAACCTGAGAAATCTCTCGAGAATAGCAGATATGCGAAAGAGCCTCCTCGTTTTCCCATACCGGCTGTCCGTCAAAAGTAACTGTCCCTTCATTGGCAGGATTCTGGGCTGTAAGTATTGATAGTAAAGTAGTTTTACCTGCACCGTTTCTACCAATCAAGCCATAAATTTTTCCAGTTTCAATTTCGATATTAACGTTCTTAAGTACAGTATCCTTACCATACTTTTTAACTATATTCTTACCTGATAATGTTCCCATATTGCCCTCCTTTAACACTTAGGTGTATGTCTACATTTCTTTGCTTGTATCTATCATTTTCTTAAGCTCATCCTTACTAATACCAATAAGCTTTGCTTCAGTAATAATCTTCTTTACAAATGTCTCATAGAAGCTTTCTTTTCTTTCTTCCATAATCTGTTCCTTCGCCCCCGTTTGTACAAACATTCCGATGCCTCGTTTCTTATATAGGATGCCCTTATCCACCAAAAGATTTATACCCTTTGCTGCAGTTGCAGGATTGATTTTATAAAACTTAGAAAGCTCGGTTGTGCTAGGAACCTGCTCTTCTTCCTTTAAAATATCTCGAAGGATTTCATCTTCGATCATTTCGCTAATCTGCAAATAAATTGATTTATCTTCCCCTAAATTTTCTAGCACCTGACTCACCTCCTTTAGTTCGTCGGTTAATTACTTGTGTAATTAACCATAACACCAAAGTGTATTTTCGTCAACAGTTTCCCAAAACTTTTTTATTTATTCTTATTTTGAAGCATAAAAAAAGACCGAAGATACGCTGTTTTCGGTCTTTTCAACACTTATTATATTAAAACTCCATCACCATACCAACCTTGAATTGGTGTATACGGTTTCCAAATTCTGCTTTCATAATCTCGTAAGCCCTATCTTTTGTACAGTGGCCAGTGTAGATTTGGTTTATGCCCGTTCTGCTTATACTTTCGGCTGTACGCTCCACTTCTCTATCTCTTTTAT
This sequence comes from Pseudobutyrivibrio sp. YE44, assembly GCF_900104335.1. Taxonomy (GTDB): domain Bacteria; phylum Bacillota; class Clostridia; order Lachnospirales; family Lachnospiraceae; genus Pseudobutyrivibrio. The sequence goes on along the minus strand of NZ_FMXT01000003.1, from coordinate 246,162 downwards.
TGAACAGATGAAGCCCTCCAACCAGTGCATACACATGCTTATTAGGAAAGGTTCTTTGTACCTCATTGATAATGTTTACTGCGCCACCATGAGAACAACTATTAAGGATTACAAGTCCCGTATCTGTATCAAGAACCAGGCTTTGCTCATGGGAAAAATCATCAGGCTTGGTGCCATGATCATTTTTCCTGTACATCATTTCACTTCGACCAATCCAGGCTAATCTAGCAGTTTTGTGCGGAATAAGATAGACTCCATCACACAATTCATAATCGCCCCTGACAAGGTGAATCCTATCAGAATAATCCGTTATTAAATTTTTAGGTATGCCAATATATTTCTTTGAAAACCAACCCATGTGATAACAATCTGGTGCCACAGATTCTCTCATATAAAACTTTGCTTTAGAGTTTTCCTGAAAGAACCTTGGAATACCATTGGCATGATCATAATGTGCATGACTCAACACACCATAATCTATACCCTTGATATCAAAACCAAGCTTTTGCAAGTTCTCTGCAAACAAATCTGTTGAACCCGTATCCAATAGAATCTTTTTATTACCATACTCTACAAGAATGCTCAGTCCCCATTCTCCTTGCAGTTCTCCATCTGGAATGTTGTCTACAATTACCGTTAATTTTGTTTTCACGCCCCACGTCCCCTTAATTTATTTCTAATATCCACAGCTAGTTTGTTTTCCTCCTGAGATACGCCATGGACTTTTTCATTTCCATATTTCACTCTATAGTATACATCAAAAACCACAGATAAATCTTCTTTTATGTAATCAGGCGCAATATCCACATAATCAGACAATAAGCCTCTATCTACAAAAGTATCCTCGTGCTGCTTTACCAAAATTTTCTTTATCTGCTCCACATCTAAGGTAAGCCTCTGTTCTTTCGTGCCACGATGATATTTAATCTGTTTTATTGCCGTTGTTCCACCAAACAGAAGTCCAATAAGAAGTATTAGGCTACCAAGAATGATACCGGTAATTTTTGCTATTTCTAGTGGCAGACTTTTGCCTTGCTTTTCTACAGGATTAACTTCAACTACATCTATATCCTCAACCTCGTAGTTTACCGATTCAATTTCTGGATTTGCATTCTGATACCAGCTGTAGGTTTCCGCTGTGGCATATGCTCCAGTTGGCTCAAAAGGAACCCATCCCACACCATTTATATATGCCTCTGGCCAGGTATGAGCACAGTCTCCTGTGACAACATATTCCTCCTGACGCTCAAAGGGATAGGTATATCTAAAGCCCTGAACCGCTCTGGCAGGAATGCCAGACAGACGAAGAAGCATAACCATGGAAGATGTATAGTGAACACAGTACCCTTCCTTAGTTTCAAACAAAAATCTATCTGCTATGTCCGCCATACCCTTAGCCGTTTCCATGGTAGAATCTTGATTATGACCACCCACAGCGTTTGTGGTATATGGATACTTTCGAAGAAAAGCTTCAACGGTTTTGCATTTATCAAAATCGTTTGTTTTATCTGCCACCAGTTCCTTTGCCAATTCCTTCATCTGCTCACTGCATCCATCGGTTTTAAGATAATCAGATAAAGCCGCCTCTTGCTCAGGTGCTAATGATTCCTGGCTAGCCTTTCTAAGCAGCTCCATAAGATTGGGATTTCCATAATCAATATTCAAAAAATGAGCCTGTAGGTGATAGCCTTTTTTGTGTGCCTTTGATGCAGAACCACCCACAACTTCATTGCCTTCTGATTGAAGTTCGATGGTGTTCACAGGAGAAATCTCATCTGGAGTATTAATATACCCATAATCAATGTTTACTTTTGATACACTAGAAAACTCTTTTGCCTCTTTTTCGCTTACCCCTTGTTTTTCAAGAAAGCTTTGCCAATCCTCCAACTGGTCATTTTCAACACCAAGTCCACCGACCAGATAGATTGTCTTTCTTAACTTCATCCTCTTTCCCGTTTCTGAATCCGTATATACGAAGTAAGGATTTTCTGCAGAAGATAGAATAAGTTGAGGTCTACCGCTTCTTCTTAATTTTCCACCCGTAATATCAAAGGAGCTGTAACCTGTTTCATATATACTACTTCCAAAAGCAGAGGATATGCTATAGGTGGTGTTAAGAACTTTCTCCGCGAGAAAATCACCTGCCTGCTCCACCTTGGTCCAATCTATAGGATTTTCACTCATTGGAAGGCAAATAATTAGAAGCGAAATAATAGCAAAATACATGAAAGGGTAGGTTCGTTGAAGTGCTGAAATTGTAAGAGGCACCAAAAGTGCAAACAGCAACTTATCGGAAAGATAATCACCTCTAAAACAACCCAGTGCAAAAACTATATATATAGCCAGCAAATCCATAACAAAACAGCCGTAGATTAGTAGCTGATTTTTGAAGGGAATATAAGCCCATACCAGTTTGCATATGAATGCCACTAGAACCGCTCTGTTAAAAAATGTAAAGCTTTGATTATTTCCTAATAGAACCAGTATGACCAATACTGGAAGGATATTTAGTAAAGGTGCAATCTCGGCTTTTACAAATTCTTTAAAAACTATTTCCAAAAGGCAGAACAAAAGAAACAGTACCATAATACCCACAGAAAAAGCTGTCCTAGGCATATCAGCACCGCTTAACTGAACATATATTTCCACGCCAAGAATTACCATTGAAAATATAAAGAAGAATTCTTTAATCTTATCCGCAAATAGTGAAGATATCTTCTCCTTCACTGCTATCTTCTTTAAGGATAATCCAAGTTTCCATTTCATCTGTCCGCTCCCTTATGTTACCCGCAAGTTGTTTGATTTCCTCATGAGCTTTGTTGGAATCATAAAAAATGCTGTCAGCCACAATAGAATAAAACTCCATAAAGCTTTCATAGGAATCCACAAGCCTTTCAACTATTGTTCCAGAAGGATAAATTAGCTTTATTGGCACCCCTTGGTTTCCAAAGTGCCAAGCTGCCGAAACCAAAAACTCCAGCATATAATCTCGTCGTTTAAGGAAGTCCATATTCTGCTGCTCCCTTTCCACATTGGCAGCTTCCACTAGAATAGTCACGGAACGCTTTTCCATCCTCTCAGGAGTTCTTACCATAAGCTCTGACAATCTAGCTGTTACCTTCCAGTTAATAGATGACAATGCATCTCCAGTCTGATAAGAACGCAAATCACTTCCAGGTGTATCTTCAAATACATGTGTACTCTTAAAGCCTGTGGAATTTACCAGGTTTTCTAAATCCAAAACCTTGTCTGCAATAGCAGTTATCCTAGGGCTAACAATAGCTCTAAAGGAGTATGGCACATCTAGTTCTGCTGTAAAAATATTAAAGACCGACTTGAAGGTCACAGTCTCAAGACCTATATCATAGGCACCTGCGTACAGACAGTTTATACCTGACTTGAGTTCTTTTTTCTCAAAGGATTTTAGGGACAATATATCCCCATCCTTTATTTCATACAAAACACATCTATCTTCGTATACCCCTAGCTTCATTTCATGAATTGGAAGGGGCCCTGCGTTTTCAATGAGAATTCTATACTTGTGTTCCTCTCCCTTTGTAAGCTTGTGAACGTCCACCTCTTGGTATACACACAGGCATCTGTAATTAATTATGATGTACAAAATCGATACTGGAACAATCAAAAGAAGGGCATAAAGCACCCCATAAGAAAGCGGACCGCCATAGAAACTCGAATATACTATGGCAGCCACAAGAAAAGCTAAATATATAATTAGATTCTTTTTTTGAATAGTTACACTCATGGCACCATGACCTTTTGAAGGATAAGTCTAACCACCTCATCCTTGGTGGTATGACTAAGTCTAGCCTCTGGAGTTAAAACCAAACGATGTGGAAGTGTAAGCTTTGCGGCCTCTGCTACATCCTCTGGCACACAATAATCTCTGTCATTTATGTAGGCAAGTGCCTGAGCTGCTCTAAACATAGAAAGCAGCGCTCGAGATGAAGCTCCACAGGAAACCTCTGCCACATTTCTTGTTTCCTCCACAATGCTTACAGCATAGGCTCTAAGATTCTCGTGGATGGTAACAGCCTCCACTTCTTTTTTCATTTGTAGGATGTCTTCACCTGTTATGACTGGTGTGGTCGTTTCATGCAGAGAGCCCTCTAAAAATCTTTTTGCCATATCCTGTGATGCTGCAGTATCTGGATATCCCACTGACAGCTTCATCATAAATCTATCCAACTGTGATTCAGGTATAGGATAAGTTCCCGCCATCTCAATAGGATTCTGTGTGCCTATAACCATAAAAGGTTCTGGAACAGGAATTTGCTTTCCATCAATGGTAACACTGTGCTCTTCCATAACCTCCAAAAGGGCCGACTGAGTTTTTGGTGAAGTACGATTAAGCTCATCCACCAACACAATGTTATTGACCACAGGGCCTTCCTGTAACTGGAAGTTTCCCTCCTTGGCATTATATATTGAAATGCCTGTTATATCTCCAGGTGTTGTGTCTGGAGTACACTGAATTCTTGCAAAAGAAAGAGCAACTGAATCTGCCAATGCTTTTGCCAGAGAAGTCTTGCCCACACCAGGTACATCTTCTAAAAGTACATGTCCACCTGCAAAAAGGGCGACAATGACCCTATCAATCACGTCGCCCTTTCCAACTATTCTACGCTCAATGCTATCCTTAAGCATTCTCGTTTTTTCATTCATTTAATTATTCCCCCAATTTGTGCCCATTGGCACCAAAACAATTCTAGTCAACCTCGTCCTTAGTTCATATCGATGATTCCAGGATCATCCTCCATAATAATTGCCGCAATAATGTAAGCTAAAATTCCGCCACCTGCAGCAAGAGTGAATACCACCCAAATAAGTCTTACCACTGTAGGATCAATATCAAAATAGTCTGCTATGCCACCGCAAACTCCACACAGCTTTCTATGTCTACTCTTATATAATCTCTTTTTCATTACTTTCCTCCATTTACGAAAACGTTTAACCACTTCAATTATAGCGCACTGCGGCTAATACCACAATGTAAAACTATTGTGCCAATTTCTCCATTATTGCAGCTCTCTCATCACCTTCGATACCAAGTGCATCAAGTGCCTGCTCCATTGACCAATTCATATTTGTCATGAGATTTTTTACATTAACAGCAACACTATCAAGTGTATGTTCTTTTGCATATTCCTCTGCATACTTTTGAACTGCTTCACACATATTGTCACGTCCTTTCTTCACTTCTACAATATTTTAAACTCGCAGTTATAATCATAGTCAATATCCACACAGGATATACACTTCCCAATATAACTGCGAAAAAGAAATATCCAAGATCATCTGCCATAGGATAAAACTCCCTATGTAGCTGATAATACACCACAGAGTCATGCTGCATAAAAAGAAAATGTACATTTATGGCAGCAAATATTGCTATAGCTATTGTAGCTAAGTTAATCATCTTACCGGATTTATTCTTACAGCTAACTATCAATTTAATTCCGGCTCTCGCTATCACGATATAATAGATTACAAATAACCAGAAATAGAAATTAGTATGATTGTTCTTCCATATGTATTCAAAAAAATCATCTATAAATCCTAATCCAGCATCTCCAACAGCCCAGTAAAAGGTTTCAAAAACAACCCCTGCAACCACGGCAAGACATATACTTAAAGCTGTCTTCTTCTTTTCATCCATGTTATTTATCTTTTGCATCATCATATATTATATTTAATATTTATTTCCTCTTCAATTAGTCATATTTTCAGAATAGCTTTCAGTTGCTACACTTATTATCTCCTCTACAAAAAATTGCAGTTAAATCTATTGACACAACCAGTATCTGGCTTTAATATATTAGCTAAGAAATGGGTTTTGTGTCTGGTAAGCCTTGAAGGCTGAGAGAGTTGCTCGTTTCTTTTTTTATGTCTATAACATCGTACAAATAGAGCTTATTATCATTGGCATGTCTTATTAGCATTGATGCATGATATAAATTATATCGCTCAACCTTTCCATCATCTGCAAAGACTGGAAGCGCAAATCTTGAATCGCATCTATACCATCCATATTTGGCATCTCGTAAATGCTTCTTAGCTGTATTTTCCCTATGAAACTTTCCTGTTGCTATACTCAATAACTCAGGTATACCTTGTGTTGCATTAGCTTTGGCTTTAGCATTACCACCTCTTAGACTTTCAGTATACTCAGATCCCGTATATTCATCTGGCAAGTCTGAACCTATGTACACTAAATCCTTCGTATTAGAGATTTCATATACATCTCCAACGTATTCAAATAAATATTCTTTTACTGCATCCCAATCAACTCCTCTTTTTCCTTTAAACCGGATATCATTAATTAAAACAACATCCTTCCCCTCAGAATCAAGCACAATATTCACATTTCTATTATTCTCCACCTAAAATAAATCCTTTCATTTCTAAATATCCTCTAATTCTTCCAACTGCTTCAATGCCTTCAAGTACGCCATTAGTCTTTTAGCCTGTTCTTTTTTGAGGCTGTGAATCTCCAATAACAACTCCTCATCCTTCTGTTTTGCTACATAATCGATTGGTGAATCCACAAAATCTTCATCAATATCTTTTCCAGTAAGAAGCTGCTCAGGTGATACATCCAATACCCTACATATATCCATAATTTTATCAGCGGATGGAGTATGGCTCTTACGCTTCCAATCGCTTATTGTACTTGGTGCTATTCCAGCAGCTTTTCCAAAAGCATTCTGGCTCAACCCTCTTTTATCCATTAAAAAAAAGATTCTTTCTGTAATAGTCATATTCCATCCGCCTTTCCGAATCTCTCGTCGCATATCCATAATCGCTAATACGAATATTTTATCATGTGATTATCACATGTTCAATATCTAGTCCATTATAATTCTAATGTAAAATCAAATATTACAAATCAATCAAAATAATCCTATATTTATACAAAAAAATAGTAGCATCCGAATAACCACGAATAATGTTATTCGAATACTACTATCAATTAGATTTCCTCAAACTATTAAATTGACGATTTCTTTTTATCACCCTTTAACCATCTCCGCCACCGTCTCTGTATGCATGGTATGTCCAAACTGGTCACAGACGGTGTAGCGCTGAAGATGATAGCCACGTTCCTCAAGGTACTTAAGGTCACGGGCTAGGGTGGCGCTGTCGCAGCTGACATAGACGATGCGTTTTGGCTGCATTTTTACCATGGTATCCAGAGCCACAGTGTCGCAGCCCTTACGAGGTGGGTCTACCATGATGACATCTGGATGAGACATTTTCTCATAGATTTCTGGAAGAACAACCTCTGCCTCGCCACAGTAGAATTCGGCGTTGTCTAAACCGTTAAGCTTTGCGTTTGCCTTGGCGTTTTCAATGGCCTGTGGAACCACTTCAATGCCGATTACTCGACCAGCATGTTTTGCCATAGAAAGGGATATGGTTCCAATTCCACAGTAAAGATCCCAAACCTCTTCTGTACCGTGTAAATCTGCATACTCTAAGGCCTTACTATATAGTCTCTCCATCTGGTCATGATTAACCTGATAGAAGGAATTTGCACTGATATCAAAGGCGATGGTATCACCATTTGTAAGAGTAATGGTGTCACGGATAGCTTCTTTGCCATAAAGTATCTTTGTCTCATAGCCCATAATCACATTGTCACGGCGAGTGTTGATATTGAGTACCAGAGACGCCAACCCAGGCTCTACTGATTTCACGTGAGAAACCAGCGAATCTATTGCTGGAAGCTTGTCTCCGTTTACAACTACACAGACCATAGTCTCGCCTGTGGCCTTGCCTTCGCGAACAAATACGTGACGAATTAAACCTTTGCCAGTTGCTTCCTCATATGGTTTAACACTATTTTCCTTCATGTAATCTATTATCGTATATACGATATTCATGCTTTTCTCAGAGCAAATTTTGCAGTCCTCAGACGGAACGATTCTATGACTTCTTGCCCCATAAAATCCTGCAATAATATTGCCTTCCTTATCGAGACCAATAGGCACCTGTGCCTTGTTACGATAGCGAAGTGGATCTGTCATTCCAAGGATTGGCTCACGGATAGAATCCACAAAGTCACGGTCGTAGCCACCAATCTTTACCAGGTTGTTAGCCACAATATTGTCCTTTATTTCCAGCTGTTTATCGTAGGAAACCTGCATAATCTGACAACCGCCACACTGTTTTGCGTTAGGGCAGGCTGGCTGAACACGGTATGGACTTGCCTCAACCACTTCTTTTAATGCAGCGAAGCAATAGGTCTTTTTCACCTTTGTGATGATGGTGTCACACACATCTCCTACCACTGCATCTTTGACAAAAATGGTCACACCATCAGTGTGACCAATTCCTGCGCCCTCAAGGGACATATCTTCGATTGTAAGTCTTACAATATCGTTTTTATTCATTAATTCTTACCTGTTCTACGAATGTTTGAATCCAAAAGACGATTGAAGCCCTGCCATGTCAGGTTGTTTTCCTCAACATTCTCAAGAGCCTCGTAGATGGTTTCAAGCTTTGCGTCAATGTTGTCAGCAAAGGAAAGAGCGATAGCCTCTGCAATAGCTGGCTTCTTTGGAGAACCAAACTCAAGCTCTCCGTGATGTGAAAGAATACAGTGGATAAGCTCCTTGCGCTTTACCTCTGGGAAGCCTTCGATATCATCGATGGCACGATCCAACATGTTTGCTCCAACATAGATGTGACCTAAAAGCTGTCCCTCATCTGTGTAGTCGTTGCGAGGAAACTCTGAAAGCTCCTTCACCTTTCCTAAATCGTGGAAGATTGCTGCTGTAATGAGCAAATCTCTATCCAAGAATGGATACTGCTGACTAAAATAATCACAGTTTGTAGCTACCGAAAGTGTGTGCTCTAAAAGACCACCTGTAAAACCGTGATGAACAGATTTTGCAGCTGAATGTGACTTAAACTGCTCGATAAATTCCTTATCCTCAACAAAAAACTTGTTAAGTAAAGCTTTGAAGTATGGAACCTTAACAGACTGAATAAGCTTTGTAAGGCTAGCCCACATTTCTCCAACGTCCTTCTTACTGGCTGGGATGTAATCTGAAATCTCAAATTCTCCCGGATTGGCCTTGCGAAGGCGCTTTATATTAAACTGAAGTGCACCATTCCAGCTGGTGATATCACCTGTGACAGTGATGAAGTCAAGCTCGTCATAATCGCTGATGCCTTCGGAATCAACATCCCAAATCTTGGCATCAATGGTGCCTGTCTTATCGCATAAAGTAAGTGACTCAAATGCCTTTCCTGTCTTTGAAATGCCCTGAGACTTTTTCTTGCAAAGGTATGTTTCTGTACCTCTGTCTCCCTCTTTGAGGGTGTTAATGTATTTCATGTAATTCTCCATTTCTAAGCCCTAATAAGAGCCGCGCGGATAAACCGCAAAAATCTTATTTCATTATACGGGAAGAATTACAGATAATCAATGTAAGACTATAGTGTTTTATCCCTTTACAGCACCTTCTGCTATTCCATTAACCATGTTTTTAACTAGGCAAAAATAAAGGATTACTATTGGAACTGCTATAAATACACTTCCTGCTGCAAATCGTGCAAATTCTGTCTCATCAAGGCTCATTAAGCCGACTGCAACTGTGTACAAATCCTTCTCTTTAAGGAGTAATTTAGGAAGGATAAAATCAGACCATGGCCAGGTGAAAGAAGTAAGAGCCGTATACACAATTATAGGTTTAGACAATGGCAAATTTATCTTCCAGAAGATTTGCGCTGCGTTTGCTCCATCAATCTTGGCAGCCTCATCAATGGCCTTTGGGATTGTATCAAAAAATCCCTTTTGAGTAAGGTAGCCCATTGGTGCTCCAGCTGCATAAATCAATATCAAACCCCAGATTTGATTTATCATTCCAAACTGAGTCATCAAAATATAAATTGCAGTCATTCCCATAAAGGAAGGAAACATGCTGAGAATCATAGTTGATTTCATCATTGGTTTTCTTGCCTTAAAATCAAATCTAGACATTGTGTATGCAGTAAGAATTGTGAGAAAGGTTCCAAGCAAACAGCTTCCCACTGCAACAAATAACGTATTTACGAACCAGCGAGGATAGTTGTACATTGTAGTGTCTGTGAACAACTTTTTAAAGGTTCCTACGCTGTAGCTGGTAGGGAAAAATCCTCTGAAGGAATATATACTTCCCGACTTTGAAAAGGATGCTAGCACTATCCAAAGACAAGGGAAGAAAAAGACAAATGCTACTGCTATAAGACATGCATAGGTCAAAGTAACATCAATTATTTTCGAGGCTTTATTTTGTTTAATCATTGAAATGTGTCCTCCTCCTTAAATGATGGTGAATTCACATACACCACTAATGAAATAACTGATGTAATAGCAAATATAATCAAACTGATGGCTGCACCTATACAATAATAATTGTTATCGATGGAAAGATTGTACAGCCAATTTATAAGCAAATCAGTATCACTGGCAAGAAAATATCCGTCAAGATATAAGCCGCCTCGAAGGAAATAAAAGATACCAAAGTTGTTGAAATTTCCAATAAACTGTCCTAACAAAACTGGCGTAGTGGCAAACAACATAAATGGCAAGGTAAGCTTCTTAAACTGCTGCAATGGAGTAGCTCCATCAATTCTTGCTGCCTCATATAAGGACATATCCCTGTTGGATAAATGACCTGTTGCAAGAAGCATTATTGATGGTACACTTATCCAACAATTGACTATTAATCCAATGATTCTTGCAGACCACTTTGCGTCCAAGTCAAGAAATCCTATTGCTGTACCACCATTCATTCTTATGATTTCATTGATTGGACCACCGTAAGAAAACATAAATTTAAAGGCCAATAATGTAATGAAACCTGGTATGGCATAGGCTAGAACTGGGAATGCTCTCCAAAAAGCCTTGCCCTTTACACAGTCCTTGTTCAAAAGCAGGGCCAGGCCTAAACCGGCGAAATAGTTTAATGTGGTAGACAGTATAGCCCAAAGAACATTCCAGCCTAATATTCTAATAAAGGTGGGCGCAAATTTTGAGAGTGTAAGTATTTTTTTGAAATTGTCTATCCCAACCCAATCAACAAGCTCAGGAGGGACAATGCTCCCACCATAATTAGTAAAGGAAATCAGTATCATGAAAATTATTGGTAGTACGTTAAAGATACAAACTCCAATAACCGGAAGTACTAATACTGTTATATAAAACTTTTTATCAAGTAGCTCCTTCAGTTCTGTCAAAAAGCTCTTAGGTTTCTTCCCGCTTTTTACATCAGCCTCCACTGCCAGGGCATCCTTCAAATTTGTCACATAGATGGCAACAAATATTCCCAAAACAATCCAGGCAAATATTCCCATTAAAAGCATAACCACAGAATTGTCTCCAAGGGTTCCTGTCCATGCATCAGCTTTGGTGGTACCTAGTGTGAAAAAGCCTTCGATATCAGAGATTCCTCTGTTTACAAAGTATGCTACGGCAGCCACCTCAGTAAGGAAAAACAAAAGTCCCTTTCCGATACAGCCATATGAAATTTGCGCTCCTCCCATAAGGACTGCTGATAACTTCACCCGCCAAGAGCTTTCTATAAAATTTTTAATTAGTGTTTTAAATCTATTTGTCATACTACTCCCTTTATTCCAAGGTGAAAATTGCATCGTGAATCTGCTGACTCATATCCTCAAGTCCTGTCTGAAGAGAATCTAAATCCTTGTATTTCTTTTCTGTTTCAGCTCTAAAAGCGTCCTTTGCCAAATCTGTGAAGAAGGTCTGACCTGGAGTCCAAATTTGTCCAACCTCTTTTATCGATGGCATTAGGACAATGTTTCCTTTTTCAAGATTAGCGAACATTTCCTGAGATAAGCCACCAACTTCTTTTGCAACATCCTCTCTGGCTGGTGAAATACCAAGGGTCTCATTTCGAAGCATAATCATCTCATATTTAGTCGCAAAATCCACAAATGCTAAACATGCGTTAGGGCTCTTAGTGTATGAGCTTATAGCATAACCATTTACACCACCCATCATTTTACTGTCAATGAAGGATGGGTTTTCATCTGATAAATCACCACTTTCTGGAAGCTTTGGAAGGGCGGTCATAACAAGTTTTTCATCTGCCTTTGCCTTGGCATCTTCCTCTGAAAGACCTTCCTCCTCATAGTTACCAACAAGTTCATCATAGAAGGTAGTGTATGTATCTGGTGTAGAAAGTGTTGCAAAATATGTACCGTCAGCAAGCTTGCTATAAGCATTTGTAGTGATAGTGTCATCGATACAATCCTCGTTCATAGCAGTTGCCAACTGACTTAACACCCAAGCACCTTTTTTTGAATCACCAGCTGCAAATCCAATATTCTCTGGGTTTGTGTTGTTATCACCAAATATGTATCCGCCATATGAGAATAGAAATCCGCTAGAAAAATATACGTCGTACAAGGATTTCATGTAGCCGTACTTATTTGAATCTTCTGAGTGTCTTGCAACTGAGAATTTGTACATATCATTCCAGTTTTCAACCATATCAGGAGTGTCATTTCCATCCTTATCCCAGTTTTCCTTCCAATCCTCTGGAAGCAGATCCTTGCGATAATACATCATTGGGCACTGAACATTTACTGGCACACCACAGGTGTATGTCTGTCCATCCACATCCACCTTATAGGCATCCCATGCAGCCTCAGGAACCTGAGAATAACAGTCTAGTTGTTCCACAGGAAGTGGAAGTATATGCTTTCCCTGGGCATACTGCATTATTACGTCATTTGCCTGATATAATACGTCTGGACCATAACCATAAGGGCCATCATTTGCAAGATCCAAATACTGATCCATATTTGCATCCACAGCTGTTATGCCGTACTTTTCGTATTCTTTATTGAAGGCATCAATAAGTTGACTAAAATATCCTTTGGAAATGGCAGTGTCATTTTCCAAAACCTGGATTGTTACGTTCTCCTCAAGCTCTCCTGAAAAAATACTATTTTCTCCACCTGCTTTTGTTGTACCTGATTTCTCCTCAGATTTTCCACATCCAACAAAAGAGGCTATCAACATAGTGGATGCCAACGCCAATGCAACTGTTTTCTTCATTACTAAACCCCCTTAATTTCGTATTCAGTAGGACTTGTTACTACAAGCTCAATTGTTTTATCTTCTAAGCTTCGCTTCACAATAAGCTTTTTATTATCAGCAGTTATACTCACATCCCCATACTGTAGCGCCTTATTGGTTCTTTTAAGGGATAGTAAGGACTTAACTTTGTTAAGAAATTCCTTATCCCATTCCGACTCATTCCAATTGAAACAACGTCTGCAATCTGGATCATAACCACCTTCCATAGCCTGTTCTGTCCCATAGTATAGACAAGGTGTACCAGGGAAAAACATGGTTAATGCCAATGCTGTCTCAAGCTTCTTTTTATTGTTTCCTGCCTCTGAAAAGAATCTGTGAGTATCATGAGAATCAAGAAGATTCAGCATCATATAATTAACCTGCTCAGTATTTCTCATAAGTATAGCATTAAGTCTTTCAGCAGTCTGAACTGCATCACTTCTTTCCTTTGCAAAGTAATCCAGACAAATCTTCGTATATGCGTAATTCATAATACTATCCTGCTGATCTCCCATCAAGGCAGGGTAAGCATCATGCCAGTTTTCTCCGATAATAACTGCATCTGACTTCTGGCCCTTTACAGCCTTTCTGAATCTTCGCCAAAAATCATGAGAAACTTCATCAGCCACATCCAATCTCCAGCCATCTATATCTGCCACCTTTATCCAATAAGTAGCAATATCCAAAAGGAAATCCTGCACATCCTCACAAGCGGTATTAAGCTTTGGCATATAATCACAGTATGCAAAACATTCGTAATTACGTTTTTTCATATCTGGCTTATCACCGTCAATTAAAAACCAATCGTAATAGATGGATTCTTTTCCATTCTTCATTACATCCTGGAACTGCTCCATTTCATAGCTGCAATGATTAAACACTGCATCCAACACAATTTTGATGCCCCTGTCATGAGCCTCCTTTACCAGGTTGATTAAATCCTGAATAGTACCAAAATGTGGATCAATCTTCTTGTAATTTTTTATATCATATTTATGATTTGAATCTGATTCAAAAATTGGGGTGAGATATATAGCTGAAATTCCAAGCTCCTTAATATAATCAAGCTTTTTGATTATTCCCTTAATATCTCCTCCAGCAAAGCTTTTTGGTGTAGGCCTATCCCCCCACTTCATATCGATATAAGAGGTATCCTTCTCGTCATCGCCCTTATAAAATCTATCCACAAAAATCTGATAGAACACTGATGACTGCATCCAATCCACCATTGGCATTACATCGTTTTCGTTTATATACGGAAACTGAAAAACATTGTAAAAGCATTCCTCATAATTGTAGGTATCAGTCAATCCATCCTCGCTGTAATACAAGCTTTCTGCTCCCACCTGAAGCTTGAAAATATATACAAATCTTACATCTGTAATCTTAAGCTTCACCTCATAATATGCAAAAAGCTCATCCTCATATTTTAGAGGAACATCAACTGTGTTTCGCTCCTTTTGGTAATCATACTTTACACCGTAAATAAGCTGAACCTTAAGACCTGCGGCAGCATCCTCCTTGGCGGTTCGAAGTCGAATAACCACCTCATCCACCGCAGTAGCAAAACAATATCTGGATTCTGGAATATGTAATAGTGCGTGTCTGTTCATCTAATCTCCTTTAATTGCTATAAGTCCATGTAATTGTGTCGTAAGGATTTGAGTTGAAATTCTCTTTTGTTTCCTCTGTGTAATACTGGTTTTCTTCGTCATATACATCCTCTGCTGGATACGTTGTAAGGGTAAAGGTATATGTCCCGGCAACCTCCACCTGAATGTTGGATTTTTCTGGAGGAGTATCTCCAAGTCCGCCTGCATTCTTCAAATATGTCTTGCCATCAAGCATACCAGTCTCTAAATATCCGAAGCCCCTCTGGTCAGCCCAATCTGAATCAACTGCGAACTGGAACTGATCTCCCTCTTGTAAATCAAGTGTGATAGTGTACTCATTTTGCTGTTGGTTATCAGTTTTTGTCATTGTCTGAGCATCTCCAATTACCTTGCCCCAGTCTGAATCCTTCAAAACCTGTGATTCGCCAGAGCCTACAATTGCAAAGGTTCTTGTATCCTCAGAATAACTTACAAAACCTGCGTATAAGCTTGTGTCTTCTGTAATCAATCTGGTGAAATCAAACTGTCGTGTAAGCTTTGGTGATACATACCATCCCACAAAGGTGTAACCTTCTTTTTCAGGTGTGTAGCTATCAACTGTCTCCTTGTTCTGAACAGTTTTTGTATCAAGCACTGTCTGTCCATCTGTGTCATAGAAGGTTACGGTGTGCTCATCAAGCTTTCCAGCGCTTTCCACATTCACCTCTTCAGTAACTGCTCCTTCTGTCTGTCCACAACCTGTCATTACTCCAAGGTTTAATGCGCATACAGTAGTTAACAAACATGCCAGCATTCTTTTTTTCATAGAAAAATCCTCCAATTCATTTAACCGTTTAAATAGATTCGTAAAATTATAAGCAAATCCCCATTTAAGATTTGCTTAACCGTTTAAACTATAATCACATACTAATCTCATTTTTCCATCCTGTCAATAGCATAATTTTATTTTATTGACTTTTTTTACACTAATGCACATAATTTATTTATCAACGGATTAACCGTTTAAATGGAGGCAAGTAAATGGCAGGTAAGAAGGTCACAATAAAGGATGTTGCCAGAGAGGCTGGTGTTTCAGTTGCCACAGTATCCTATGTTGTAAATGGACGCACGGATTTAAGAATTTCAGATGAAACTAGAAAAAAGGTTCTCCACGTGATTAACCTTCTCAACTATTCTCCTAACCAAACCGCAAAAGCTTTGGCTTCAAACAAAAAGAGTTTGATAGCTTTTTCCACATCGGATAATAACAACAATGTGCTTAAGCTCTCTGAGGAGATGCATTCTATAAATGTTCTTGCATCATTCTTTCACGAAAATGGCTATGAGCTTTTGCTTGTTCATCCATCTTCAAAAGACAATTACAGTCAAGCCGCTGCAATCCTTTGCATGGATATGGAAAAGTCCGATTTCCAAAAGCTTGGGGAAAACAATTTTATTCCTTTGCTTTCTGTTAACGGATTTATAAATGATCCTCTGTTTTTCCAAATTAACGATGACATAGATAAAATAAAAAATGCTGCATCATACAGATTCAACTCTGACTATACCTTTGTCACACTAACACCTAATAATGATGAACGCATGGCAACCATAAAAAAACAATTTAAAAAAGTTGCAATGATTAATTCTTTGGAAGATTTAAAAAAGCTTCCTGATAACATTGTTACAACAGATTACATAATAAACGAAATGCTTGCTGGTTCTCGCAACTGTTTGTATATAGATAGTCTTTCAAAAGAAAAATGCTCCCTAATACTAAGGAGCATTGAACAAGCCGTTGACAGAGAACCAATCACTGATCACGACTTATATATTTAATTTTTTGAGGCAAACTATTTACGGTTTGCCTCAATCCATTCTACTGCAAAATCCACAAGCTCTCGCTGCTTCATAAATCTTAAGGTGGCATCACCTAAAGTACATTTCTTAACCTGATGCTTTTCCTCAAAGGCCTTTCCTATTTCAACAAAATCCTCTCCATCTACAAAAAGAGTTTCATAGGCCTTCCAGACTCTCTTGCCATCTTCCATGATAGCGCTATGTTCTACAGAGTTATGCTTGCTAGGGTACTCTGCTCTCACATCTGCCAAATGAATGGAGGTATTTTTGTCATAATCCACTCCAATCAAAAGTACATATCCATCTAACTCGTAGAGCTTTCCAACTGGCGAGCCTTCGCCGAAAATATTTGAAAGTGTGTGATTTTCTGTGAGATATTTTGCCTGTTTCCCCCATGCTGCCACGGATCTTGCAGGATGATCACTTCTTATCGAACCTGGCCAAGAACGGAACATTTCTGCCACTGCTCCCATGGTATTTGTTGGAGTAATATCTTTATCATAAGCTGGCCAATTCTCGCGAATTAAATCCCAATCGCTTTCGTCCACAGTCCAATGAACCCCCACCTCTGGATCAAGATTTTTCCAGGATTGAGTTGGCATCATAATAGTGCCATCCTCTCCGACTGTCTCAGTCAAAGCTTCTATAACCGTTTGAGCGCCGCCACAAACATAACCAAGCTGACTTAAAGATGTGTGTACCATTACATTATCACCGTTCTTTAATCCAAGCTTTTCAAATGCCTCTTTAATATCTTTTTTAATAATAGTATGCATTTCATCCTCCAATAAATATGACTTCTTGTATGTTTAAACGGTTTACTCACTATTTGTTCAAATTATAAAAATATTTATCACTATACTCAATAGTTAATAGCATAACCTACTAGAAATAGATGATTGAATTTATCACTTTTTTCCGCAAATATTAATCGTTTTCGCTGTTTTTCTGTGATAAATTAATATCAGTATTATTAACACCTCATCAGGCAGCTTCTTCTAAAGGAGAAGCCATCAGAGATTTTCAGATTCATAGGAGATTTTCAAATGAACAAGAAGATTTTATTTCCTCAGGTTAATGGCCTGCTTCATGGTGGAGATTATAATCCAGAGCAGTGGCTTGATCGACCTGATATTTTGAGAAAAGATATAGATTTAATGAAGGAGGCTGGCATCAACACTGTCACTATGGGAGTGTTTTCTTGGTCTGTCCACGAACCAACAGAGGGCAATATAAACTTTGACTGGTTGGCAGAGATTATGGACCGCCTCTACGACAATGGAATATATACTGTTCTTGCCACTCCAACAGGTGCACGTCCTGCTTGGCTTGATGAAAAATATCCATCTGCCATGAGATGTGATGAGCGCGGAGTAAGAAACCATCATGGTGTTCGCCATAATCATTGCATGCAGTCTCCAGAGTATCGTGAGAAAGTCCGCATTATGGATACAGCTTTGGCTCAGAGATTTGCAAATCATCCTGGACTTTTAATGTGGCACATTTCTAATGAGCTTGGTGGCTATTGCTACTGCGATACCTGTCGCAAGAAGTTCCAGGAATGGCTGGCTGAAAGATACGATCATGACATTGAAAAGCTTAACAAGGCTTGGTGGACCACCTTCTGGTCTCACAAGTTCAATAGTTTTGATCAGATTGACCCTCCATATTCAAATGGTGAAAACTGCGTACTGGGTTTGAATCTTGATTGGAAGAGATTTAGCACCTGGTCTGCAACAGATTTCATGAAGTTCGAAATTGATACTCTTCGTGCAGCTGGCGCAAAGGAACCTACCACCACCAACTACATGGAAATGTTCTACGACTATGATTATCACTATATGAGTCAGTTCATTGACGTTATTAGCTGGGACAATTATCCAGAGGCTCATAACAACTGGCAGTCAGACGCTTCGCATTTGTTAGAGCGTAGCTTCAATCATGCACTCTTCAGAAGCTTAAAACCTGAGCAGCCTTTCATGATGATGGAATCTGCTCCTGGTGTTGTAAACTGGCGCCCATACAACAAATATCGTCGTCCTGGCATGCACAAGCTTATCTCTATGCAGGCAGTTGCTGCAGGTTCTGATACTGTTCAGTATTTCCAAATCAGAAAGAGCCGTGGTTCCTCTGAACAATGGCACGGTGCAGTAATTGATCATATTGGAACAAACGACACTCGAGTCTTCAAAGAGGTTGCTTCCCTTGGGAAAGATTTAAAACGTATATACGAAGTAACTGGCACACTTTCAGACAACAAGGTCGCCATCATATTTGATTGGGACAATCGCTGGGCGGTGGACGATGCATGGGCACTTGCAAAGGAAACAAAGAAATTCGATGAGACCTGTATGTCCATCTATAACGAATTCATGAGACTTGGGGTAGAGCCAGATATCATTTCGTCTGATGGGGACTGGAGCAAGTACAAAGTTATTTGTGCACCAATGCTTTATGTGCTTCATGATGGAATTGGACAGAAGATTTCAGACTTTGTTGAGGCCGGTGGTCAGTTTATGAGCACCTATTTCACAGGATATGTTAATAAAGATTTGTTGGCAAACCTTGGTGGTTTTCCTGGAGATGGACTTGATAAAGTCTTTGGTATTCGTTCCGAAGAAATCGATACCCTATATCCTGATGATGAAGTGTCTATCAGTCTTTTAGACAAGGCCGACAAACGTTCACTTTCCGTTGAAGTTCATGATTATCAGGAATTGCTTAGAGATGTTTCTGCAGATATTCTTGCAAAATATAATAACGACTACATGGCCGGTACTCCTGCCATCACTCGAAACAATTACGGTGAAGGACATGCTTACTATGTTGCCTGTCGAGTCGATCAAAACGAAATTGAATTCCTCTATAGAGAAATGTTAGAGCACGCTGGTATCCCATATGCGAAGTTACCAATAGGCATTGAAAAGCACTCTCGTTTCTCTGAGGATAAGCGCTACGACTTCTATTTGAATTGCACTAATATTCCAATTGTAATCAAAGATGTCAGGGGCTACGATATTCTCTCCGACACCAAAATCGAGCGTAAACTCACGTTAGAGAAATATGAAGTAGCAATTATAAGGAGTTAGTTCACATAAATACTACGAGCCTTTAGTTACGACTACAAGCCATATATCTCTCCGCTTAGCTATAGAAAGCTTCGCTTGAGAGACATATGAGCTTGATGCCTACTAAAGGCTCTTACTTTTTCTAAACATCAACTACAAATTATGAGCAAGACGCTATCTAGTCGTGATTTTTCTTCACTTTTTTGCCGTTAACGGTTGCATCACCACATTCGTAATCCACTGTGATTTTAGCATTCTTATCAACTGTTGTAACATCCACATCTCCAAAGTCAACAAATGCATCTACATACTTGGCATCTACGTCTACATCCAAATCTCCGCAATCACACTTTGCATTAACACTATCAATCATTGAATTTGTCAAATCAAAATCTCCAAAATCTAATGAAAAATCTCCACTCTCTGCTTCTATATTTTTAACATCAACGTCACCACAGGATGTATTAACAATCATAGATGTGCAACAAAGGTCTTCAATATCTAAATCACCATAATCCAAATTCACTGTAACGTCATCAAGCTTGGCTGTTCTAGGAATCGTAACATCAAGTCTGTAGGTGTTCTTTCCAGAAATATTAATTGCAAATCCTTTTTTCATTTCCTGATTAACAGTCAATACACCATCCTCAAGCTTCACCTCTGGTGTACATCCATTTGGATATTTGTAAGTAACTTCAATCTTGTCACCGTACTTAACATATAAATCTGCGCAGTCACAATTAATATCGATACCTGTTAATGTGTCTCCTGATAGCTCAACAGTATTTTCAACAAGAGGACCATATTTTCCGAAAAGATTAAATGCGCCACTAAAGTGCATTAAGCAGCCTGCCACTATTGCAACAAGGGTCACGGCCCAAATAATGATTAAATAAATCTTCTTACTCATTTATTCTTCCTCCTTTACAAGAGCGGTCATCAGAATCTTACGAAGAACAGCTGCGATTGGCCAAATAATCCAGGTTGTGTGCCAGTTGAAGGTAAGGAAGCTAATAATTAAATAAATACAGGTTACTGTTGACCAATATACTTCCATGATAACCTCTGCTGTTTTGCTGACATATTCAACATCATCCTCATCTTTTCCATAATTTCCACTGAGTGTTTTTCTATCATTTAACTTCAAAACTTTCTCAAAGCCACCGTTAATGATTCCAGTGTAAACAAAAAGGAAAACTCCGACGCCAACAAATATAAACAAGAATACAGGTACAACCTCTGACTCATCAAAAAGGATGCAAGGAACAACACTTGTTACACAAAGAACGCAACCTATTGTTACAGCAACGACTCTAAAAGACTTGAAAGCAGAACGCATACCTTTGACCATGTCCGCTGTCTGCATATCAATCTTGCAAGCTTCCTTTTCTAAGTATTTCCAGTCGCCGCACATGATGCCACTATATACAAAAAGTCCAACTGCTATGGCGATAGATATGAAGAACAATGCACCTTCCATTGCTTCTGCTTTTGTATGAAATACTGCAGCTCCATAGTATTCACCGTTATTTCCAGCCAAAGCGTCAATAAGTATTGGCCAAACAACGCTTGTGATGCATAGGAATACACCAAGGGCAATCATAAATGCTCTACGCTTTTGAACGTTTAAGAAGTCTTTAATCTCATCCATCGAAACAAAGCGTCTTGGCTGTTCCTTCTCACGTTCCTGAACCTCTTCAACTTCCTTTGTAAGTCCAAGATCTTCAGCCAGCTCCTCAAGATTACCAAATTCTGAAATAACTGTGCCTACTGCTGTGTTTTCATTCACACCCTCGGCAATCATTTCATTGTACTTATCCTCCATCATTTGAAGCAGCTCATCTTTAGCTTTTCTAACTTCAGGAGTATTAGGCATGCTTGCGAACATTGCTTCTAAATAATTTTTTATAGTTTCCATAATCTTCTCCTATTTCAATCCTGTTACTTGTTAATAAACTTCTCAACTACTTCTTTTGTTAAATCCCATTCCTCACATTTGATACGGTAAAACTCTCTGCCGGCATCTGTGACACGATAATATGTCCGTTTCTTTCCATTTCCTTCTGGATCTGGATCTGCAACGAATGATTCAATGTATCCGTTTTTCTCCATTCTGGTGAATGCAGAATAAAGAGTTGTCTCCTTGATTATGTATTTCTCTTCTGTAATGTTTCTAATCTGCTTTGATATTTCATAACCATAAGATGGCTCTTTAATTAGGATGCTAAGAATCATGGTGTCGTTGTAGCCTCGGATTACATCACTACTGATTTCAGCCATGTTTAACCTCCTTTATTCTTTACGGGAATATGCAGCATTATAATCACCTAGGTCAATGAGCTGCTTCCTTTATGTACTTCATCTGTCATACTACGATAGGTTTACTACGTCTGATGTAGTACTTCATCTGTTGAAGTAAATATACTACGACAGATAAAGTATGTCAACACCTTTCTTAAAAATTATTTTTAACCACAAAAAAATAGCTACCTAAAGCATTTGCCTTAGATAGCTATTCTTGGGTAAAAGGAAGAAATTTAAATGAAAAAGAAAAATGTAAAAACACTAATTCTCTTTATACAAATCCAACAACTCGAAGAGTATTTGCTGATACAAACTCTGTCTTGATGCCTTCCCTATTAAGCTCGAATGCCTTTCTAAAAACCTCCTCAAGTGTACAACATCTGATAATTTCACCAACTGCCATTTTTCGAATCCTCCTGTTATTTTTTCATCAACTTTTTTGTTCCGATTTTATTATCGGCCACTTTTTAATTTTCTGTACCCCTTGTTGATGAAAAAAATATATCACAGGAATTATCACACTATTGTCACACTAAGTTATATCTTTAAACTTTTGCAAATCCTACAAGAAATCTGTAGAAAAACAGGCAAAGGAATACTTCACCAATCATTGAAAAGAAAAAGATTAAATCAAAGTTTCCAGTAGCTGGACCTACTGCTGAAAAAACAAACATCAAAAGTCCCGCTAAAAAGATATTCTTGTTCTTCTTTTTTACCCAAGTATAAATTCCAACAATAATTACTGGTATCACGGTGCCAAAGGATAATAATCTTCTCACCTTTTCAGCCCACATTGGGGTTGCATCGCTGGAAACATGTCTGTAGGTCTTTCCTAGCACCTCTGGCTCCAGCTTAACAGCAAAGCCCTGAGCCAATCCAATTACCATGATTACTGCAGTAACTGCCCAAAGAATTCTCATTGCTTTCTTTCCAAACCCCAGGGCATATCCACATATAGGAAACATTAATGGAATCAAAAGGCCATGGGCCAAGAATCTTACCCTGCTAACATTTTCAGAAATGCCTTCAGGCTTTACAGAACCAATAGCAATCAAAAAAGCGTCCAGGAATAAACCAACTGCTACCAAAAGCATGCACAGAGAAATCCCATTTTTCTCTTTAAAGAACTGCTTTAGGAACATCATAATAAAGCCTAGTTCAACTAAACATATTAAGCCAATTTCAATGTTTAAATATTCAATAATAAAATTATTCATATATTTCTCTTTCTACTCTAGCCCCTAGTCACAGCTACAAGCCTTAGTGTTTCCTCATTCAGCTTTAGAATGCTTCATTCGGAAACCTGAGAGCTTGATGCTTACTAGGGGCTAATTTACATTACTAAAAATTTATTTGAAAGTTACGATTGTGACGCCGGCGTCGCCTTCTCCGAACTCTCCCAAATGAAATTCAGCCACGTTTTTGCATTTGCGAAGATACTGCTGTACACCAGCACGAAGGGCGCCAGTTCCTTTTCCGTGAACCACACGAACTGAAGTCAAATGACTAATATAGGCATCATCCAAATATTTCTCCAGCTTGGCAATTCCCTCATCAACGGTACAACCAAGAAGATTTATCTCTGGTGAGATTGATGCCGCCTTGTTGAAGCCACCATAGGTCATGTTCTTCACACGTGTACCCTTCTTTGGAACGAACTTGTCCTCTTCCTCAATAAGAACAAGATCCTTAATGTTTACAGTGGATTTCATGATGCCCATCTGAACCTGTAAATCACCTTTTGCATTTGGAAGTGTACAAACATTTCCGGTAAGGTTCATTGAAAGTACCTTAACCTTGTCGCCTACATGAAGGTTAGTAGGCACATTGTGGTTTTCCTGAACCTCCTGCTTTTCCTTGGATTTGCTCTTAGCTTTGTTTACACCCTTTCCAAGGGCAGCACGCTTTGCCTCCATGGCAGAAATGTTTCCGCCACCCTTTCCAAATTTATTGAAATCACGAATGGCTTCATCGGCAATATCCTTAGCTTCCTGAAGAATAGCAGCTGCATCCTCGTGAGCCTGACGGATTAGTTCCTCACGCTGAGATTTAATTTTCTCTTCTTTGGCTGTGGCGTTGGCAAGTTTTGCCTCAGCTTCCTTTAAAGCGGCTGCAGCTTCTGCTGCATTTTCCTCAACTTCATGACGCTTTTGCTCCAAATCAACCATCAAATCCTCAAAGGATTTATCATTTTCTGACAATCGGCCCTGTGCATCCTCAATT
This sequence comes from Pseudobutyrivibrio sp. YE44, assembly GCF_900104335.1. GTDB lineage: Bacteria > Bacillota > Clostridia > Lachnospirales > Lachnospiraceae > Pseudobutyrivibrio. The sequence continues at coordinate 222,001 of NZ_FMXT01000003.1, read as the reverse complement.
AACTCTACAGGAATACCAAGTTTTCTGGAAATTGCAAAAGCGTTAGACTTTCCAGGTACACCGATGATTAATCTATAAGTTGGACTAAGTGTCTCTAGAGAAAATTCACAGGATGCGTTCTCCACACCCTCTGTAGAAAGAGCGTAAACCTTCAGCTCACTATAGTGAGTGGTGGCCATTGTGCGAACATCAAGGGTGTGAAGTCTATCAAGAATAGACTGGGCAAGTGCTGCGCCTTCCTTTGGATCTGTTCCTGCACAAAGCTCATCAATAAGAATTAGGAACTGTGGCACCTTGTTAGGCTCATTGGTTCCGTGAATTACCTTTGAATACACAAAGTCCTTTTTATTCTTAGCAATTAATTCCTCTGTCTCATGGGAATAGCTGCCACCGTTGATAGCCTCTAAAATGTGGACAATGTTCACCATATGAGATGAGAATGTAGACAGTGACTGCTCGATTGACTGCTCATCACCAATATCCGCATACACATCATCAAAGACAGCAATCTGGCTTCTATCCTTTGCAGGGATGTGAAGACCAGCCTGGGCCATAAGGGTAAGAAGACCACAGGTCTTAAGTGATACAGTCTTACCACCAGTGTTAGGACCAGTTACCAGCAAGAGATTGTAATCCTCTCCCAGCTTAATATCTGTGGCAACCACCTTCTTTGGATCAAGAAGTGGATGACGTGCACCACGAAGATTTATAATTCCATCTTCGTTGAACTCTGGGTTGCTGGCATTAAGCTCTATAGCGTAACGACCCTTTGCAAGAATAAAATCTATCTCTGTAAGTAATTCATAATTACGAATTATGCCTTCTGAAACCTCAGCAATTCTATTTGAAAGATTTGCAAGGATGCGCTGAATTTCATCCTGCTCGCGAACCTGAAGCTCGCGCATCTCGTTGTTTAAATCTACAGCCTGCATTGGCTCTATGAAGAAAGTGCTTCCTGTAGAAGACTGGTCGTGAACCATACCTGGCACTCTTGATTTGTAATCAGAGCGAACTGGCAAGCAATAGCGGCCTTGACGCATTGTAACAACAGGCTCCTGCAAATATCCTCTAGTGGTGCTGTTGTTAAGAAGAGAGTTCATGACACTCTTAATCTTTTCATTTGTGCGCTGCATGCCTCGTCGAATCTCAAAGAGGGCTGTGCTGGCATCATCTGCGATTGTCTCCTCATCAATGATGCAGCGTCTAATCTCGTTAAGAAGTGCCACCTCAGGAGAGAGCCCATTGAAATAGAAGCTAAGGGCATCCTCTTCCTCCATCTGCGAGCCATATTTTGCCACACGCTTTGTAACCTCAAGCACCGATGCCACTGCGAGAATCTCGTCTATAGCAAGGGAGCTTCCAAGCTCTAGTCTGGCAAGAGATGGGCGCAAATCTGTGGTGCCACTGGCGCTTACATCTGAAAACTTTACCAGACGATTAAAAGCGCAAGCTGTCTCCTGCTGCATCACCTTTATCTCTTCAATATCATTTATTGGAAGCAACTGCTGGCAGCGAAGTCTTCCTGCCTCACAGGTAGCCTTCTCAGCAAGTCGCTCTATTATCTTGTCATACTCTAATGTCTTTAAAACTTTAAGGTTCATATTTTTATCCTTTGAAAGTATATTTAGTAGTTCTTATTTAACATGTTTATAAATTTATCGGCTGTGTATTTACCACGTAAATCTTTATAAGTGTCTCCTTCGATATCCGTCTCTTCCTCGTCCGATTCACTTACATTATAATCATATTCTTTAATAACCGCTTTTACCATTCCATCCTTAAACGAATACACATCTAAAGTACTACAGTAATAGTAATCTACAACTAACTCTGGAACATCGTCATCATCAATATAAGCCAAGGCGTATTTTTCGTCAAAGTCAGATCCTTTGACCATTACAAACTGCTTATAAGCCTCCTGCCAAGTGTTGTATTCTCCACCACTCTCTCCAAGCAAGGCTTCTCTAATAGCATCTGTTGTAATATTATCACCTAATTCCGTACTTATCCTCATGGATAAAGATTCTGATGGATGTAGTTTATACCCATCGTTGGCGTAATTTTCCTCACAAGTAATAATAACAACTTTGTTCTCAGAATTGAAATCTTTTCCTACTACAATAATATCCTTAACTCCATCGGCATTTACATCAAAACAGCCGATATCTCTGATGCTTTTTATATCAAAATCTTCTTCATCAGTAAAACAATGCAAGCGCACATAGTCACTCATTTCATTGTCTATCACTATAGCAATTAAGGCTGAGGTTCCATCTTCTGTATAATCCTCATCCCCTTGGTAGGATATCAGACGCGCGTCTTCTCCCAATTGTGGTATATCTAAATCCATAGTATACTTTGGATCATTGCCGACCTCCCACATATTCTGATTGGATTTTAAGACATAGCCATTCTCAGTTTTAACCAAAGCTATTTCTTTGTTAGGGAAATCTACATAAGCATCCGCCCTAAAATCGTCACTTGCCATTTCCAACACGTAGGTGTTATTAACTCTTAATCCAGATACACAAGTGCATGGTTCGTAGCTAGTAAACTGCTGCTCCTTATAGTATGCATCATAATCCTTATTATATATCCAACACAGGTCCTTTTTCACAGACTTAAGCCTGATTCCTGTATGGCTATAAATATAGCTATCTAAATCACTACTTGAGATGCCAACCAACTCAGAGTAAAGACAATCCGCATCATTCTTATCTAGGTAAAATTCTTTTTCCGCTTTTGTTAAGTTCTTTCTTTTAATTCCTGCTCCATCAGCAAGAACTGTGTTCCAAAAGATTTCATCAGGACTAGAAAACGTTGCAACATAAAAGCCATTATACTCATCTGTATTGAAAAGCTCGGTAAATTCCTTGCACTCATCCCAGCTTAACGCTACTGCCTCTGGAGAATTCTTTATATCCTCCACCTCTACATTTGTTGCTATTGCCTGTTCTAATTGAAGTCTTTCGCTTGATGTCTGCTTTTTGGCAACATACCCTTCATAGTATCTTGGTCCAAATACTCCTGCTAAAAATGCAAAAATCAATCCCACAAAGATTGCTATTCTTTTTTTCATCTTAGTTTTTATGCCTCCATTTTACTGCGAAAATAATTATAATCTATATAGTTATAAATTCAATCATATAATATCTAAAACAACCTCAACTCCTATTGGTCACTTTCACTTCAAGTGTTCATTAAATTCCCTACCCCATTGATTTCGTTGCTTTACTGGATTATGGTAAGTGGCAAATGATTTAGATGAAATGGAGTTGTTATGAAAAAATACCCACTTACAGCAGCAGAAAACATGCATTATCAATGGATTCGCAGGTATGAAACCCAGCAGGTTTCCGGCTTGAGTATCGTAGCATCCTTAAAGGCTGATATAGATTTCAAGCTATTAAAGAAATGTATACTGCTTGAGATTCAGCGCTATGGCTGCCTTAGAGTTCAATTCACAAAGCCTGATAAAAAGGGTGATATCCAGCAATATATTACAGATAAGGTTCCAACGGATATTCCTATGAGGGACTTATCCGATTTATCTTTGGAGGAAGCTGACCAGGCAATGCAATCCTGGGCCTACAACACCTTCGTTGGCGATGATATTCCAATGTATGAGTTTTTCCTAGTTAATCTTCCAGAGGGATATAAGGGATTTTTCCTCCACATGGATCACAGGCTGATTGATTCCTGTGGTGTGGTGGTTATGACCAACGACATAATGTCACTTTACACCCACTACAGATTCGGTGCAGACATGCCAGAGCCTTTGGCGGACTTTGAGAAGGTTCTAGAAAATGACTTAAAAAAAGCCAGCAATGAGAAACGCTTCCTTAAGGATAAAAAGTTTTGGGACAGTCAACTTGATGAATTAGGGGAGCCTCTTTATTCAGATATTCAAGGGCCAATGGCTCTTGATAGAGCAAGGCACAACCACAACAATCCAACTCTTAGGGCTGCGGATATTGAGCTTAAGGAATTGTTTGTTGCAGTTAAGGATTATAAGTTAGATTCAGATGCCAGTAAAAAGCTTTTTGATTTCTGCCAAAATCATCAGCTTTCCATGACAAACTTGTTGCTGCTTGGCATGAGAACTTATCTTTCAAAGATGAATAATGGTCAGGAGGATATCTCCATTCAGAATTTTATTTCCCGTCGTTCTACCCACGATGAATGGACCTCAGGTGGTAGCCGAACAATTATGTTTCCTTGTAGAACAAAGATTATGCCAGATACAGAATTTTTGGAAGCTGCCTACCAGATTCAGAATATCCAGAATCAAATTTATATGCATAGCAACTATGATCCTGCATTAATCTATGACGAGATAAAAAAGAGATACGGCACACCTGAAAACACCACCTACGAAAGCTGTTATCTCACCTATCAGCCAATGCCTGTTAAAATGGGAAACCCATTTTTAAAGGATATTCAGATGCATTCTAAATGGTTTGCAAATGGTGCAGCCACTAAGAAAATGTATCTTACAGTTTCACATACAGAGGATGGTGGCATGAATTTCTCTTATCACTATCAAACTGTTGAACTTAATGAAAAGCACGTGGAACTGTTTAATTACTATTTGATGAAAATTATTTTTGCCGGTGTTGAAAATCCAGGATTAAGCATCGGGGATATAATTGCAAGTGTTTAATACATCTTGTTAATCAGCTATGCTGAAGGCTTCTTATCAAGAGAAGCCAATAAGAAAGGAGACGAGTTATGAGTATTGAAAAGAAATTTAAGGAATTAATATCACAGTACTGCGCAGCAGCCCCAGAAGACCTTAAGGGTGACATACGTTTCAGAGAGGATTTAGACTTCAGCTCTTTGGATTTCATGTCCTTCCTAGGAGAAGTTGAAGATGAATTTGACGTGGAGCTTGTTCAGGAACAGGTTGTTCAGATTCGTACCGTTGGTGAGGCACTTTCAATGATTAAGGATTTGCAGGAGGCATGCTAATGAAAATCTTAAGAATCTTATGGTTTAGCTTTGCTAGAAGCTTTCACAATTTACAGGAGGTGGCTTAAGCATGGAAAATTTACGTTCCCTTTGGGATTCTACTGTAAAAAGCTTTGGTCCACTTCCAGCTGTCAGATGGTTGAATAAAAAGGATGTGCAAGAAACCACCTACGAAAAGATAAATGAAATGGTTGTACATATCCGAGCGGGATTATTCAGCCAAGGCTTCAACGAGGCTCACCTTGCCCTCATTGGCGAGACAAGCCTTCAGTGGGTGGCCAGCTATTTAGGTATCGTTACAGGCACAAACGTGGCGGTGCCTTTAGACGCTCTTCTTCCACCTGAAGATCTTATAGACTTAATTAACAGAGCCAACTGCCGTGGACTTTTCCTTAGTCCAAAGCTTATTAGCTTAGCTGAGCCAATTCTAAATAATTGTCCGAAGATTGACCAAATTTGGCTACTTCAAAACTCTTATGAGCAGTCAATTCCTAACGCCAAAATTGCAGTTCTTCCAGAGCTTATTGATTTAGGTCGAGGTAAAACTGATGTGTTAAGTTCTACTGCCGATTCCCTTGCTACTATAATTTTCACCTCTGGTACCACTGGAAAGAGCAAGGGTGTAATGCTTACTCAGCGAAATCTTTTTGACAACGTAAAGAATGTGGATTACGTGGTTGATCCTGGCTGCGTTATGATGAGCGTGCTTCCTATTCATCATGCATACTGTCTTGTTATGGATTGGCTTAAAGGATTTTCCTTGGGAGCAATCGTTTGTATCAACGATAGCTTTATGCATATGGTTCGAAACATGAGCATCTACAGGCCGCGAGTTATTCTTATGGTTCCTCTTATGATAGAGTCCATCTATAAACGTCTTGCCGCGACAAATGAGCAATATGAAAATGCTGATGAAGCCACCCTTGCTAAGGTACGTGCCTCAGTTTACGAAAATGTCTTCGGAGGAAATCTTGAAATTATATTCACCGGCGGAGCCCACTTAGACCCATTTTATATTGAGGAGTTTGCAAAATATGGCATTGATATTCTTGAGGGATATGGCATGTCAGAATGCTCTCCTGTCATTACCACAAACACCGTAGCATGCCACAAGGCTGGCTCTATCGGAAAACCACTGGCAAACGTACAGATTAAATTTGAGGATGGAGAAATACTTGTAAAGGGCACCAGCGTAATGAAAGGCTATTATCAAATGCCTGAAGAAACAAACTCTGTCTTCTCTGAAGATGGCTGGCTCCACACCGGCGATAAAGGTTATCTCGATGAGGATGGCTACCTATTTATCAACGGTCGTGTAAAGAATCTTATCATTATGTCCAATGGAGAAAACATCTCTCCTGAGGAGATTGAAAATAAGCTTAGCCTTAATCCTCTTATTGGCGAGGTTATTGTTTCTGGAAACGGCACTGGACTTACAGCGCACATTTATCCTGACCAAGATTTAATTGAAAGGCGTGAAATTAAGGATGAAGAAGTAAGAACTTCCCTTCAGGAATTCATTGATAATTATAACAGTGCTCAGCCTAGCTACAGACATATTACAAATATAGTTGTACGCAGCGAGCCTTTCATTAGAAACACCACTGGCAAAATCAAGAGAACAGCTATTGCATAATTATTGTTAACATACCCTATCATTTTAAAAGCCCCTAGCTCTGATGAACTAGGGGCTTTTATTATCCCATAAATGGAAGCACTCCATTTAAAAATACTGTTGTAAGAATATCTGCAATAACCTCAGGGGCTTCCTTGCAATCCTCAGAGGTCCACTTATGAAGCACACCTAAGTTGATTCCAATGGTAGCTGCAATATAATAAGCGAAGCGCTCTCGGTCTTTAATAGCCTCTGGTGCAGCCTCATTTAGCTCTGCCACATAGCGGTGAAACATCATCATAGCCTTTTCTAGGAAGCTGTCTCCTCGCGGACTATGGAGAATACTTGCCAGGAAAGGATTATCCTTTGTGTAATTACAGATGGCAAGAAAATATGAATGACACAACTGATGGTCATCCTTTGGATGAAAGCTTTCCATCAATTCAAAAATATCGTTAATTGTCTTATCCTCTGCTGCAGAAATCAAAGCAGGGATATTCTCATAGTGATTGTAAAAGGTGCTTCGAACCACACCAGATTTCTTCACCACGTCCGCGACACTGATCTTCTCAAACTGCTTTTCTCTGCTCAAGAGAAAAAAGGATTCAATTATAGCGTCTTCTGATATGCTATATCTCTCATCTAATTCATTCATAACCTACTCCCAAATATGCGTTTTGCATATAAAATAAAAAGCACCCAGTAGGTAACAAGCTCTAATATTTCTTAAGCGAAGCTTTCTATGCTGAGGCTTGGGTCAAAAGGATGATTACTTTAGTAATCAACTTTTGTGCCCTAGTAAGCTTTAGCTTACATTCCCCGAAGGGCGTAGAAATCATTAGGCTTGTAACCGTAACTGGGTGGTCATTTTTTAGCTAAAGATTGGTTTGAGAGCATCAGCAAGCTTGTTCTTCATTGCCTCAGCCTCTGCAAGATCCTTACCCTTTGTAGTGAAGTAAGTCTTAATCTTTGGCTCTGTACCTGAAGGACGAACTACAACTGTGCATCCATTCTCAAGACCGTAAATAAGAACGTTAGCTGAAGGAAGTCCTGTCTCAGCTGTGTTCTTGTAGTCTGTAACCTTTGAAACTGCAATACCTGCAAAATCAGCTGGTGGATTCTCACGAAGTGAGCTCATGATGCCAGCCATTGTATCCATACCTGAAAGGCCTGGGAACTCGAATGAGTCTACCTTGTTAAGGTAACGACCATACTCTGCATAAATCTCTTCAAGACGCTGCTTGATAGAGCTTCCGATGCTGCGATAGTAAGCAGCCATCTCGCAGATAAGCATTGAACCAATAACAGCATCCTTATCACGTACGTAAGGACCTGCAAGGTATCCGTAAGACTCTTCGAAACCGAAGATAAATCTATCAACCTCACCATCAGCCTCAAGACCAGCAATCTGATCACCAATCCACTTGAAGCCTGTAAGAACTGAACGAAGCTCTACGCCATAGTGCTCTGCAACTGCATCTGCAAGTGGTGTAGAAACGATTGACTTAACTGCTACTGGGTTCTTTGGCATTGTGCCCTTCTCAATACGACCTGCGCAGATGTAATCAAGAAGAAGAACACCAACTTCGTTACCAGAAACAAGCTCATAGCTTCCATCTGGACACTTCATAGCGATACCAACACGGTCTGCATCAGGATCTGTAGCAAGCATAAGGTCTGCACCCTCTTCCTTTGCAAGCTCAAGACCAAGCTTAAGAGCCTCAAAGATTTCTGGGTTTGGATAGCTACATGTTGTGAAGTAACCGTTTGGATATTCCTGCTCTGGAACGATAGTGATATCTGTGATACCGATATCGTTAAGAACACGTGTTACAGGAACTAAACCTGAACCATTAAGTGGGCTGTAAACAAGCTTTAGACCAGCTGTCTTGCAAAGACCTGGACGAACCTGTCTATCCTCGATTGCTGCATAGAATGCATCCTTGCAATCATCTCCAACAAACTTAATAAGACCCTGCTCAACACCCTCTGCAAAAGACATAACCTTTGCACCTGTGAGAACATCTGTCTTCTGAATCTCATCGTATACGATAGCTGCTGCATCATCTGTCATCTGACATCCGTCTGGACCGTATGCCTTGTAACCATTGTACTTAGCTGGGTTGTGTGATGCTGTAACCATAATACCAGCGTTACACTTGTAGTAACGTGTAGCAAATGAAAGTGCTGGAACTGGCATAAGCGCATCGTAAATACGAACATTGATGCCGTTAGCTGCAAGTACACCAGCTGCTGTCTTAGCAAAAACATCGCTCTTAAGACGTGAATCGTAGCTGATTGCAACTGTCTGATTGCCGCCCTGAGTCTTTACCCAGTTTGCAAGGCCCTGAGTAGCCTGACGAACAACATAAATATTCATTCTGTTAGTACCTGCACCAAGCACGCCACGAAGGCCTGCTGTACCAAAAGCAAGTGCTACAGCAAATCTGTCTTTAATCTCTTCATCGTTTCCATTGATTTTGTTAAGCTCTGGCTTAAGATCGCAGTCCTCAAGGTCTGCTTCAAGCCAACGCTTGTAATCATCCATGTACATACTCTTCATCTCCTCGTTTATATACTTAAATAGCTTAAAAACTTCTTTAATTTTAAGTAATTAGGTTAGTCATGTCAACCTGACAAAAATAAAGGGAGACCTGACAAAATCAAGTCTCCCCATATATTCAATATTTTAAGGCGCTTTATTTTAACTTCTTAATAACATCAAGAATAATTGAAATTGACTGCTCCGCTGCCTTACCTGCAAAGGTGTTGTAGTCCATTGCACTTCCGTCAGCATCAGAGATAGAACGGATAAGTGTAAATGGAACGTTGTTAATGTAGCAAACATGAGCAATGCTGCCGCCTTCCATATCAGCTGCTAGTGCATTGAAAGCTCTATGAATATTGTTTCTCTGTTTGTCTGTATCTACAAAAAGATCACCAGATGCAATTATACCTGTTTGGAAATTGATTCCCTTTGCAGCCAAAACCTCACAAACTATTGAACTAAGCTCTTTGTCTGCTTCGAAATTTACTACATTAATTCCAGAGATTAATCCTCTTGGATCACCTAATGCTGAGGTGTTCATATCATGCTGAACAGCTGAGTCTGCAACTGCAACATCTAAAACCTTAAGGTCTTTTACTAAGGAACCAGCTACACCGATGTTGATCACATGGTCTACACCGAAATGTACAATCATAATCTCTGTACATACTGCAGCAAATACTTTACCTACTCCGCTGACAGCTGTGACAACATCGATTCCATCGATTTCTCCTTTAATAAATGTAATGCCACTGATTGTTTCTAAAAGTGGTCTCTTGATAGATGGCTTGAGGTTCTCAATTTCCATCTGCATAGCGCCAATAATTCCTAAAGTCATAATGTACTCCTTCTCTACTTATTCTCTCGCTGGTTACGGTAACAAGCCTTAGTGTTTCTCCGCTCAGCATAGAAAGCTTCACTTGAGAAACCTAAGAGCTTGTTACCTACCAGCTATTTATAATTTATGCTATATTTACACCGGATAGGAAAACTCCATGTTATTCCATGAATTTAGCACGTCTAGGTAACGCTGACATTCGGTTTTGGCTAACGAAATGTCAAGGTTCTCGTAATGTCCACACTCGATAGCACTCTTTCCGAATACATCGCCCTCGTGGTTTACAGTCTGTTCAAACACCTTCTTTACAACCTCGAAGGTCTTCTTTGAATCTACACCCTTTACCACTAAATAAAAGCCTGTCTGGCATCCCATTGGTCCAAAGTAAATGACATGATCTGCTATTTCTGAATTACGTATATACGTAGCAATCATATGCTCCACTGAATGCATTGTTGCATTGTCCATGTAGTCGCCTGCATTTGGCTTACGTGTACGTAAATCGTAGGTAACAATGTCTCCATCATCTACACGTGAGATATAAAAACCAGGTGTAAGTACATTGTGATCAATTGTAAAACTCTTTATCTTTTCCATTTTTGTCCTTTCCTTATGGCTTCCCTTGAGAGGAAGCTGTCAGCTTGTGCTGACTGATTAGGTGTTATTTATAAACAATAGCTTGTGCTAATTTCTCTGCCGCTTCATCCCCCTGGAAGGTTCTGACTATCTCCAAGGCAAATGGAATTGCTGTTCCAAGTCCTCTACTTGTGATTATGTGGCCATCGTGGCAAACAGCATCCTGTGACACATTAGCACTAAGCAAATCGTCTTCCATTCCCGGATAACAGGTGGCCTTTCTTCCTTCTAAAAGACCTGCCTTTCCGAAAACTGTAGGAGCGGCGCATATAGCAGCAAGCCCCTTCTTTGATGTATTGAATCCATGTATCTGATCCATAAGAGGTTCACAAAGCCCCAGGTTCAGTGTGCCTGGCATTCCACCTGGAAGCACAAGCATGTCTGCAGACTCAAAATTAACATTTTCGATAAATTTATCACAAAGAGTAGTTATTCCATGACTTCCCTTTACCTTCTTATCTCCGGTAATAGAAACCATTTCGATTTCAATTCCTGCTCGTCTAAGTAAATCAACAACAGTAAGAGCTTCTATCTCCTCATGCCCTTCTGCCATAAAGATTAAAACCTTGCTCATGTCTACCTCCCATTTATTAAATAATTACCACATTCGTCTAAAACATATATTAACACAAAAGGAGCCGAATTGCTCGGCTCCTTGAAAAAGTCATTCATATTTATTATAAGTCTTTAAGCATAAGCATCGAATCTACTGCCCGCCATATTATATGTATTTCCTATGCCCTTCATACTGTAGCTTGTGTTACTTACAAACTTGGCAGCAATATCATTGAAGGAACTTGCTGTCTGCAGAGTCTTTTGCTGAATATCAGCTGGATCGATTACTTCCTCAACCTCTCCCACCTTTGCATTTGGATACTGTACAGGAACAGTTCCATTGACACCAGATGTCTGCTTTGTGGTTTCTGCATTGTACACATCAGAAAATCCTGCAGTATTTTCTACTGCATAATTCATAGGCTGGATGTTTGCCACTGGACTACTATATGCATTTATTCCACTAATAGGTGCTATAGCCATAAAAATCCCTCCAACTGTGCGTAATGTAATACTACCACGATTGGAGGGATTAAAACCAAAAATCACAAATTATTCAGTCATACTCACCTGTCTTATATGAGACTATTTTTTATACGTGATGTGACAGATGGAAATGCTTAAAACCTTCATGCTGCTTGTTTGTAGCATGTATAAATAATCCAAGGAATACAAGTGCTGCAACCAAACCAACTGGATAAGCTATTGTGGTTGACAAATGTAAGCACTCCGGTGCACAGAAGAAGTAGGTCACTGAAACAGCAGACATGAAGAATGCTGGTATTAAAGTAATGATATATTTCTTCTCATTCTGATACAGATACATAGAAGCAGTCCAAAGAGCTATCATAGCTAGTGTCTGATTTGACCAGCTGAAATATCTCCAGATAACACCATAATTCAACTGACTGATTAATGCGCCTGCTACAAGAAGAGGTACGCAAATATATAATCTCTTTAGATAGTGCTTCTGCTCAATCTTGAACCAATCTGCAATAACAAGTCTTGCTGAACGGAAGGCTGTATCACCAGAAGTGATTGGACATGCAATAACACCAAGCATTGCAAGAACGATTCCTACACCACCCATTGTCTTTGTGCAAATATCATATACACAAGTTGCCTGGCCATTTGCAAGCATCTCTGTTAAACCAACTGTTAATCCACCTGTTCTAGCATAAACTGCAGAACCTGCTGCTGCCCAAATAAGAGCAATTATGCCTTCACTTACCATTGCACCATAAAATACCATATGACTTTCTTTTTCTGAGCTACAGCAACGAGCCATCAAAGGTGACTGGGTTGCATGGAAACCAGAAATAGCACCACATGCAACTGATACGAACATCATTGGCCAAATAGGTGTTGTTGATGGATGAAGATTTGCAAACTCAATCTCTGGAATTGTATAGCCATGAGTAAAGATACCAATTGCAACACCAATTGCCATTACGATTAAGCAAATACCAAATACTGGATAAAGCTTACCAATAATCTTATCAATTGGAATAAAGGTAGCGATGAAATAGTAAATTAAAATAATTGCTAACCAGAAATAGGTGTTAGTTAAAAGACCAGAACCTCCCTGATTTCCAATTAAAAGAGAAATCAAACCTGCTGGCCCAACTGCAAATACTGTACCAACCATAACAAGAAGAACCACGCTGAAAATGCGCATGATAGTCTTCATTATATTACCGAGATACATACCTGTAAGCTCTGAAACGCTGGCACCGTCATGACGCATACTCATAAATCCTACAGAGAAATCATGAACACCACCGGCGAGAATTGTACCAAGTGTAATCCAAAGGAATACAGATGTACCCCACTGAGCACCTGCTAAAGCTCCGTAAATTGGTCCAAGACCAGCAATATTTAAGAGCTGAATCAGGAATAATTTCCATTTAGGCATAACAACAAAATCAACCCCGTCGTTGATACGCACTGCCGGGGTTTCTCTATCATCCGGTCCATAAACCCCTTCAACAATTTTTCCATAAACAAAATAACCACCAATAAGTACCGCCAGACAAACTAGAAAACTAATCATAAACCAATTCACCCCCATTCTTTTACATGTCCCAAAGGACCCTCTCTAAGGCTGATTATAGTTCTAGTAAATAGACAGTTCAATAATGTTGGTAAAAATTTCATAAAAAAGACATAAAAATACACCACCCCAAAATGGGATGGTGTGTAAGCTTGCCCTCAAGTGGAAGGCTATTTATTATCTTAAGAATCCAGCTACGATTTGCTCTTCTGCCTCTTCCTCTGTAAGTCCGAGAGACATAAGCTTTATAAGCTGATCTCCAGCAATCTTTCCAATTGCTGCCTCGTGAATAAGTGCTGCATCTACATTTTTAGCATCAAGCTTTGGAATAGCTACAACGTGGGCATTTCCCATGATGATGGCATCGCAAGCTGCGTGTCCGCTGCAGGCAGTGTTACCTTCAATAGCAACCTCGAAAATCTGCTCTGAATCATCCTTTGCAACAGAACGTGAAACAACATCTGCACTAGAGCTCTCACCATCAAGAACAACCTTGTAATCAGAGGTAGCTGTCTGTGAACCATGAGTCATAAGTGCCTCGTGAATAAGAAGAGTTGCCCCCTCTTTAAGCTCAGCAAGATTTGTACGTACAGTGGAATCAACACCCTTAATCTGCACCATTTCCATCTCTACATAGCTACCCTCTTCCTGATATACGTTTGTAACAGGATTAAGGATACGAGCGCCCTTGCCGTCGCCCTCACCGTAATGCTTTTCAACATATTTAATGTGAGCATTCTTTCCAACGTGGAAGGTATGAATACCATCATGCTGAGAATCCTGATCTCCACAATTGTGGATACCACATCCAGCTACGATAGTAACATCTGCGTCATCGCCAATATAAAAATCGTTGTAAACCATATCCTTAAGACCACTCTCTGAAAGAACAACTGGGATATGAACACTTTCACCCTTTGTTCCTGGCTTTACAATAATATCAATACCTGGCTTGTCTTCCTTTGTAACAATATCAATATTTGCTGTTGTGTTACGACCAGCGCTAGTTCCGTTGGCACGAATGTTGTAGGCGCCCTGTGGAATGCTATCTAAGTCTGCAACTTCATGTAATATATTCTTCTGAATTGCATCAAGAGTCATTACTGGTCACCTCCTAACTTCTCGCAAGCAATACTTGCTGCAGAATCTGTACCAAGAAGACCTGGAAGAATTTCATCCTTTGGTCCCTGTCTCTTAACCTTGCCGTTTTCAATAACAACGATTTCATCGGCAATATTAAGGATTCGCTCCTGGTGAGAGATAACGATGATTGTGCCGTTAACGGTCTTTCTCATGTTCTCAAATACCTTAATAAGGTTCTGGAAGCTCCAAAGATCGATACCTGCCTCTGGCTCGTCAAAGATTGAAAGCTTTGTACCACGTGCAAGAACTGTAGCAATCTCGATACGCTTAAGCTCTCCACCTGAAAGGGATGCATTTACTTCACGCTCAACATAATCCTTTGCGCAAAGACCAACCTTTGAAAGATATTCGCAGGCTGCTGCAACAGAAATGTTTTCACCAGCTGCAAGACGAAGTAAATCTATAACACGAATTCCTTTGAAATGAACTGGTGCCTGGAAAGCAAAGCTGATTCCCATTTTTGCACGCTCTGTAATATTTTTGTCTGAGATATCCACACCATCCAGAATAATCTGGCCTGATGTAAGCTGATTAACGCCCATGATAAGCTTTGCAAGTGTAGACTTACCGCCACCATTTGGGCCCGTGATGACTATGAACTTGCCATCTTCTACTGTAAGGTCGAGACCATCGATGATTTCCTTTGTAGAATCACCCTCATCATCAACCCTGTAAGTAAGGTTTTTGATTTCTAACATTTTAGTACTCCTCTATTGTATCTGTATCCGAAGGTAATGCTCTGCCAGAAGCAATTACCCTATAACTAGTAGGTCATTTTAAGTGCCCTATTATAATAACACGAAACCGCTCATTTCTGTGAATAAATTTTCAAACATTAGCTTAAATGATAAATGTTATCACTAGCATCCTTAGAGATAATATTTATACTCTTTTTGTTCAAAAAGAGTCTTTAGAGAACCTCCCATTTGTGCTATTATTTGTTTGTTTGAGAGGGAAAAATATGTTAGCAAACTACCATACACACACTGTCAGATGCAATCACGCCTCTGGCACCGAAAGAGAATATATAGAAAGCGCCATCAAAAATGGCTTCAAGATTCTTGGTTTTTCTGACCATGTTCCGCAGCCTTATCCTGCTGATTACGATTCCCACATAAGGATGAAAATGAGCGAAGTGGCAAACTACACCGATACGCTTGTAAAACTAAGGGACGAATATAAAAATGATATAGAGATAAAAATTGGCTACGAAGTTGAATACACTCATAAGTATTTTGATAAGCTTCTTAAGCACCTACGCCAATATCCTTTAGACTATATTATTCAAGGACAGCATTTTGCTCCTGACGAAATCGAGGGATTTTATGCTGGGGCCATGACAGAAGATGAAGAAAAGGTTTCTGCCTATGTAGATTTAGCCATCGAAGGTATGGAGACAGGTTGCTTCAGCTATTTTGCTCATCCAGATTTAATAAACTATGTCGGACCTGACGAGATTTTCCAAAAGCATATGAAGCGTGTTATTGAAGCATCCATTAGACTTAATATTCCACTTGAGATTAATATGCTTGGTTTTTCCACTGATAGAAACTACCCATGCGATAGATTCTTCTCGCTAGCAGCCGCTATGGGGGCTCCATTTGTAATAGGATGCGATGCTCACAATCCAATAGATGTTAGACAACCTGAGACAGTTCCTGGATTTAGTGAGTTCCTAAAGAAGCACAATATCACCGTTGGTGACAATATAATAGAGCTAAGACCTGTTTAACAGTGTCTTAGCTCTTTTTTATACTAGCACATTATATTCTTTATAAAGCTTATCTGAAATAATTCCTTGCTGAATCAAAGTATAAATTGTTTTGTAACTACTCTTGTTGTAATGCATTCCATCCTTTGAAGAAAGCTTACCTACAGTCTGTGAGTAAGTATCAATATACTTAACATTCTCGCTTAACCCCTGCTGCATACGAGCATTCCATTTTTCGATTAAGCTGTTTGAAATTCCTGGATAAGAAGCAGATTCAAAGGTGATAGGGTTTACTGATACGTAGTAAACATTAGCACCTAATGCTGTCCAAGTAGCAGCCTTTTCATTAATATACTTTATATATTTTTCAGTGTAAGAAAGGCTTCTGACATCATTAACACCCATCAGAATAACAACATCGGAATTAGCATTAATTTGGCCTTCCACCGCTGGAACACCTGTACTTTTCATCCAAGATAATCCCATGCCGACCTTTGCTGACCAAAGATTTCCATCCTTGCCAATAGCACTATTCATTCCAACCGTACGAGAGTCTCCAATGAATACTAGCTGTCTTGAAGACTGTTCTGCAGCAACATTTGCTAAGGCAACTTGAAGCTGTTCCTGAGTTGAAACCTCTGGCTTAACACCTTGAACTGTACCAGTTGTATTATCAGTGGATTGTGTTACTTGTGTCTGATCTGTGGTCTGCTGCTGAAGCAAAACCTGATCCTGTTCAGCCATCTGCTGTTGAGATAATGACTGTTCTTGTTCAACTACAGTGTCATACTCTGCGGCAGCAGTATTATGGCTTGGATAAACACAAATCAAAAGCAACAAAGCTAATGCTGTGCTTTGTGCAATCATTTTTCTAATTCTCATAAAAATAACCTTAAACCTCTAAACAACCATAAACCTTGTGTATTATATTAAATATACAAGCCCAAATTATTTTCTATATCTTAATATAACTATTTCCTTTTTTCTTCACAAAAATATAAAGGTCAATTGTGGTTTTTTAGTAAATTTGTCTGATTATTAAAGCTGCTTAATTAGAATCCTAAATTGTCATTGACCATAATTACATGTATTCTACCCTCATGACGAGAAAATCTTGTAATCAAAAACTGGCAGCATATTGTATCTGGCGACTTGCAATCCATGCAAGATCCTGTCTTTGCACAAGGAGTTGACAGTCCAAAACGCTGAGCATTTATTGGTGCTGCCACATTACGAGCACGCTTCATTGCTGAGTCAACATCAGGACATACCTTATTCATACCAACAATTGCGATAACATGCTTAGGCCCCTGAGCTATAGCTGAAACACGATTTGAATTACCATCGATATTTACCATTACACCATCTTCTGTAATAGCATTTGCACTGGTAAGAAAATAGTCCGCATCATAAGCCTTTAACATAGCTGCACGTTTATCAGTTTCTGCATCTCTATCAATGAAATTGAAGTTCCCAGCTTTCAATGCATCCACAAGACCAATTTCATGGGCAGACATTGCTCCACCCATAGTTACTGACGATTGTTCAGGGATAAGCTCTAAGGCTATTTTAAGGGCCTCCTCTTTATTTGAGGCATAATATCCCTTCATATTTCTTGATTCCAACCCCTTTATAACCTTCTGTGCCAGCAGTTGGTTACGCTTTACAATATTCTCGTTCATTGCTCTCCTCCTTTTACTATGTTTTTATCCTAAATTATATACTCCATTATTCGTTCTTTTGTTTTCATGCCAAGCTTTTCGTAGAAATGTTCTGCTCTATCATTTCCTGTCCATACACACAGTGTAACCTCATAGCATCCCATTCTTTTGGCTTCTTCCTTCACATGATTAAATAGGGCTTCGCCCACATGCTGTCCTCTAGCACTAGCATCGACACACAAATCGTCAATATATAGTTGCTTAAACTTTACCTTGTTTGTAGCATCTGCTGGAGTCTCTTTAATTTCACACATTGCATAACCCACAGCATTATCATTCTCATCCGCAGCTATGTAAATAGGCCTTTCTTCTAAGCTAAGCATTTCCTTAACTTCATCAAAATCGTATTTTGTAGTTCCACTAATGAAAATATCAGGTCTTATATCAGCATGTATTTCGAGTACCTGCTGTAGCAACTCAATTATTTTAGGTATATCTTTTTCTGCTGCTCTTCTAACTACCATTGCTCTAGTCTCCCCTTATATATCCTTTAATTGGCATCAAAGCTTTTGTACTTATTCTGGTTTAAATAATATCAGCCAACTTAATATTCGCTATTTTTATTAAATCCGATGGGGCCAACTCTATTTGAGCCCCTACCTTACCAGCGCTTACAAAGATTTTTTCATAGCCTTCTGCTGTCTCATGAATAAATGTAGGAAACTGCTTTTTCATACCAATTGGTGAGCAGCCTCCGTGTACATAGCCAGTGAGTCCAAGTAAATCCTTCTGCTTAATCATTGAGATAGATTTTTCACCGGCTGCTTTAGCGGCTTTCTTTAAATCAAGCTCTGCTTCAACTGGAACAACAAACACGTAATACGCTCCTGTTTTACCCTGAGTCACTAGTGTTTTAAATACCTTTTCTGTTTCTTCGCCTAAAATTCCAGCTATCTGCTCGCCTGTCAGAGTAGGATCAGCCTCGTAGGTGTGACTCTCATACTTTATCTTCTTTGAGTCTAGCACTCGCATTACATTTGTTTTGTCATTACTTTTCATTTATTTACCTTCTAATTCATTTAAGAAATCCGCTATGATTTCGTTTATTTCCTCTGGCCTGTCAGTATTGGAGTTGTGACCTGCCCCTTCAATCCAATTGATTGGTATTCCTGTTTTCTTGTGCCATGCTTTATTATACCTGATACATGAACCAGCATGGTCCTTTGTTCCACATATAAGACGCGCAGGACATTTTATTTCATATGGAAGCATTTCTTCAATAGCCTCCACTAAAATCTTATAGCCACCGCCAGCTAGCTTTGCATACCTGTCTTTATCTCCATCATAGGTCATCATGAATTCTTTCATGAGTTTTCTTCCGTATTCTGAAGTTGCCACATAATCGGTTCCCTGTCTAACAAGAGTTTTCCATGGATAATAGCGATAAACTGGCTCCATTCTATGAAGAAGCCAACACTCTAGCTTTGTATAATACTGAATCTGCAAAGGAGCAGAATCCACAGAAATAAATCCCTTTAGCTTTTCCGGGAAAAGCTGGGCATACATTTGGCCTAAATATCCGCCCATAGATTGACCTATTATTACAGGATTATCAAACCCATTCTCTTTGAGGATTTCATCTACCCAAATAGCCTTATCCTTCAGCGAAAAAGTCATCTCAAAAGGATAGGATGTATCATGGCCTGGTGCATCCCAAACAAAGACAGGATATTTCCCCTCGAACACCTGAATTTGCTTTTCAAACAATCTGTGTGCCGCAGTTAACCCTGGCAGAAATACAAGCTGATATTGTTTATTAGTAGCCTCAGTATTTATCCAATAGTGAATATTTCCTTTTTCAGTATTATATATCTTTTCAACCATCAAGCGCTCCTTTGTTAGTAAAACATGGTTGCCATTTTCTAAATCTAACTCATGTACTAGTCAGACCTAATAAAATACTACAGCAGGTCATTGCAGGCACTTCTACATACCATTATATAAACTTTACTGCTGTTCCGTATGCAAGGACCTCTGCTGCTCCCTGCATAATACTTGAGCCTGAGTATCTTACTCCAATAATAGCATCTGCACCAAGCTGCTCAGCCTCATCTATCATTCTCTTGGTTGCAATCTGTCTTGCCTCAGTGAGCATCTCGGTGTAGCCTGCAAGCTCTCCACCGACAATAGTCTTCATGCCTGCCATAAAATCTCTGCCTATATTTTTAGACTGTACAATTGTACCTTTAACTAATCCTAAAACTTCATACTCCTGTCCTGGAATACTATCAATACTTAATATTTTCATTTGTTTTTTCCTCCTTACTTATAATTTACCTGTCTTACTGTTCAAGATATCAATTATAATTCTACTTCTGTGCCTAAATATCCAGGACATTTCTACTTCTTAGGAACATCCTGAAGTTCAAATCTATACTTTTGCTTTACTTCTGGATACTTCTCATGATCTACTTCTGAAAGAAACATCTCCTTCGGACGCACCCATAATGATCCATCATCGTAAAGTTTTCTGTATATTACCATTTCTTCCTGTGTTTCTGAATCTCTACAAACATCCTCTACAAGATAATAGTTCCCTTTGAAATGTTTATATATTCTGTGTAACTGTAATTCCTGCATAACATTTCTCCTTTTTCCAGTAGTACAATATAAGACATTATAAAAAAACTGTATACAAAATTATTACTCAAATTATATCAATCCTAGAAATATTTGCAAACAAAAAGCTCCGAGATTATTATCTCGAAGCCTTCATATCTATTTATTTTTAATTACCCTAAAAGACTCTATTATAGTTTGATGCCTAATCTCTGTAGCATTAAACCTAACAGTAAAGAATGCAAACTGCATTATTGGTCCCATTCCAAAAGCACATATAATTGTTCCTATTCCAACAGGGCCACCAAGAAGCCATCCTACTACTGTGGCTGTTGCAAGTAGAATGATACTAACTAAACCAATAGACACATGTTTTGTTCTTCTTGTTAGTCCAATTAGTAGTGTATCGCGGGGACCGCAGCCTAATGATGCACTCATATAAGTAAACTGAGTATAACCCATGATAAAGAGCCCTAGAATCATAACTGGCACGGCTACAAATATGGAATCACATTTATGTACTAACTTAATCCTATTAAAGAAATCAACAGCTTTTCCTACTACAATAGAATCGATTATCATTGCTATTCCAATAGGCTCTTTCATCAAAAGATCGATTCCTAAAATTGAGAATGAAACAATAATTGCAGCCGTTCCATAAAGTATCCCAAAAGTATTTGATAATCCAAGATTAAGAACATCCCATGGAGATGCTCCAATATTGGCTTGAATAGTAAGATATACTCCAAAGCCATTAATAAATAGGCTCGCTGTTGCAAGGAGCATATTTGATACTATTTTCTTTATTGTGTCATTGTCCTTATTTCTTTGAAACACTTCTACTACCTCTATATCTTCATATTTTACTATTCATCACACATAAGGAAAATTGAAGCCACGCTGATTTTCCTTTTCCTCATGTGTGGTTCTCACCAAATATAATTTAAGAGAATAATATTTGCAAGCAATCTATTTCTATTAAATTATACTTGGCTTTGAATAGTAACAAAAAAGCCCTCCGAGGAAATCCTCGAAGGGCTTGAATTTTTAAAATTTGGGTTGGGCTGTTCACTCGTTATTACTCGATGATTGTAGCAACACGACCAGAACCTACTGTTCTACCACCCTCACGGATAGCGAATGTAAGACCCTGCTCCATAGCGATTGGGTGGATGAGCTCGATTGTCATCTCTACGTTATCGCCAGGCATGCACATCTCTGTACCTGCTGGAAGCTCGCAAACACCTGTAACGTCTGTTGTTCTGAAGTAGAACTGTGGACGATAGTTGTTGAAGAATGGAGTATGACGACCACCTTCATCCTTTGTAAGAACATAAACCTGAGCTGTGAACTTTGTGTGGCATGTTACAGTACCTGGCTTAGCAAGTACCTGTCCACGCTGGATCTGGTCACGGTTAACACCACGAAGAAGTGCACCGATGTTATCACCAGCCTGAGCCTCGTCAAGAAGCTTACGGAACATCTCGATACCAGTTACAACAGTCTTCTGTGTATCTTCCTTGATACCGATGATTTCAAGCTCGTCGTTAAGGTGAAGAACACCACGCTCTACTCTACCTGTAGCAACAGTACCACGACCTGTGATTGTGAATACGTCCTCTACTGGCATAAGGAATGGCTTATCTGTCTCACGCTGTGGATCTGGGATGTACTCATCAACTGTGTTCATGAGTTCCATGATCTTGTCGCCCCACTCGCCGTTTGGATCTTCAAGAGCCTTAAGAGCTGAACCCTTAACGATTGGACAATCGTTGAAGTCGTACTCTTCAAGCTGCTCTGTAACTTCCATCTCTACGAGCTCGATAAGCTCCTCATCATCAACCATATCACACTTGTTAAGGAATACAACGATGTAAGGTACACCTACCTGACGTGAAAGAAGGATGTGCTCCTTTGTCTGAGCCATAACACCGTCAGTTGCAGCAACTACAAGGATAGCGCCGTCCATCTGAGCAGCACCTGTGATCATGTTCTTTACATAATCAGCGTGGCCTGGGCAGTCAACGTGTGCATAGTGTCTCTTCTCTGTCTGGTACTCAACGTGAGCTGTAGAGATTGTGATACCTCTTTCTCTCTCTTCTGGAGCCTTATCGATGTTCTCGAAGTCTACCTTTGCGTTACCAGATACACGCTCAGCAAGTACCTTTGTGATAGCTGCTGTAAGAGTTGTCTTACCGTGATCTACGTGTCCGATAGTACCGATGTTACAATGTGGTTTGGTTCTGTCAAAATGCTCTTTTGCCATTTTTAAAAATCCTCCTTAGATTAATGCCCTAGCTGGGCTGTTTAGTTCTAAACTCTCGATATTTCCGATTATAACGGAAATATCGAGTTTTTTCAACTATTTAGAATTATTTGCTGTGGTTAGAGATAATCTGCTCCTGAACGTTCTTTGGAACTGCCTCATACTTCTCGAAGAACATTGAGTAGTTACCACGACCCTGAGTAGATGAACGAAGCTCTGTAGAGTAACCGAACATCTCTGCAAGTGGAACAAGTGCTCTAACGATCTTGCCGCCGCCAAGATCATCCATTGACTGGATCTGACCTCTCTTAGCATTGAGAGATCCGATTACATCACCCATGTATTCCTCTGGCATAGTAACTTCAACCTTCATGATAGGCTCAAGAAGTACTGGAGCTGCCTTAGCCATAGCTTCCTTGAAGCACATTGAACCAGCAATGTGGAATGCCATTTCTGATGAATCGACTTCATGGTAAGAACCATCGTAAACGTCTGCTTCTACACCAAGAACAGGGAATCCGCAAAGTATACCAGCCTTAGCTGCTTCCTCGATACCCTCACCAACAGATGGGATGTATTCCTTAGGAATAGCACCACCAACTACTGAAGACTTAAATCTAAATGTCTCTTCAGCGTTAGCATCCATTGGAGTAAATCTAACCTTACAGTGACCGTACTGTCCACGACCACCTGACTGCTTAGCATATTTGTATTCCTGATCAACAGGCTTTGTAAATGTCTCTTTGTATGCAACCTGAGGTGCACCAACGTTAGCCTCAACCTTGAACTCTCTAAGAAGACGATCAACAATGATCTCAAGGTGAAGCTCACCCATACCAGCGATGATTGTCTGGCCTGTCTCATGGTCAGTATGCTGACGGAATGTTGGATCCTCTTCAGCAAGCTTTGCAAGAGCTTCGCCCATCTTCTGCTGTCCAGCCTTAGTCTTAGGCTCGATAGCAAGCTCGATAACTGGCTCTGGGAATTCCATAGACTCGAGGATTACTGGGTGCTGCTCATCACAGATTGTATCACCAGTTGTAGTAACCTTAAGACCTACTACAGCTGCGATATCACCAGAGTAAACCTTGTCTAACTCTGTACGCTTGTTAGCGTGCATCTGAAGAATACGACCTACACGCTCCTTCTTATCCTTTGTAGCGTTAAGGCAGTATGAACCTGAGTTCAATGTACCTGAATATACACGGATGAAAGCGAGCTTTCCAACGAATGGATCAGCCATAATCTTGAATGCAAGTGCTGCGAATGGCTCATCATCTGATGAGTGCTTCTCAACTGGGTTGCCATCCATATCTACACCCTGGATAGCTGGTACGTCTGTAGGAGCTGGCATGAACTCAAGGATAGCATCAAGAAGCTTCTGAACACCCTTGTTTCTGTAAGCAGATCCACAGCATACTGGGATTGCACGACACTCGCAAGTACCCTTACGAAGTGCTGCCTTAAGAGCATCGATTGATGGCTCTTCGCCTTCAAGATACTCCATCATAAGATCATCATCTAACTCACAGATCTTCTCAACGAGCTCTGTGTGATAAAGCTCAGCATCCTCTGCCATATCAGCTGGGATGTCTGTGATAGAAATATCATCACCCTTATCATCGTTATAGATGTAAGCCTTCATCTCGAAAAGATCGATGATTCCCTGGAAATCATCTTCCTTACCGATTGGAAGCTGAAGAACGATAGCGTTCTTCTTAAGTCTGTCACGGATCTGATCAACAGCTCCGTAGAAGTTTGCACCAAGGATATCCATCTTATTGATGAAAGCCATTCTTGGTACGTTATATGTGTCAGCCTGTCTCCAAACATTCTCTGACTGTGGCTCAACGCCACCCTTTGCACAGAAGACACCAACGGCGCCATCAAGTACACGAAGGGAACGCTCAACCTCAACAGTAAAGTCTACGTGGCCTGGTGTATCAATGATATTGATACGGTGCTCCTGAGCACCCTTCTTAGGCTTGCAGTTTTCCTGCTCAGTCCAGTGACATGTTGTAGCAGCTGAAGTGATTGTGATACCTCTCTCAGCTTCCTGCTCCATCCAGTCCATGGTTGCAGTACCTTCGTGAGTATCACCAATCTTGTAGTTTACACCAGTATAGTAAAGAATACGCTCTGTAAGTGTAGTCTTTCCGGCATCGATATGAGCCATAATACCAATATTTCTGGTACGCTCAAGTGGATATTCTCTTCCTGCCACTGTTTGTCCCTCCTATTAGAATCTGTAATGAGCAAATGCCTTATTAGCCTCTGCCATTCTATGCATCTCTTCTTTTCTCTTAACAGCTGAACCTGTGTTGCCAGCTGCATCCATGATCTCGTTTGCAAGACGCTCTTCCATTGTCTTCTCAGTACGTGAACGTGAGAAAGTTGTGAGCCATCTAAGGCCAAGGGCCTGACGACGATCTGGTCTAACCTCGATAGGTACCTGATATGTAGCACCACCGATACGTCTAGCCTTTACTTCAAGTACAGGCATAACGTTGTTCATAGCTTCCTCGAAAACCTCAAGTGCAGGCTTTCCAGTCTTTTCTGCGACTTTGTCAAATGCACCATATACAATCTTCTGTGCTACACCCTTCTTACCATCAAGCATGATGTTGTTGATAAGCTTAGTAACAACCTTGCTGTTGTATATAGGATCTGCCAAAACGTCTCTCTTTTGAGTATGTCCTTTTCTTGGCACGATACTTCCCTCCTTAACTAAAAATTTGTTAGATCAACGGTACTCACACTTAAAACTATGTGTTCATGCGCTATTTATTCTATAGAGAAAAAATAACAACATTAACCAAAATAAATGTGAATTACAACTTTGTGCTAAATATCTTATTTAGCATCCTTAGGTCTCTTAGCGCCGTACTTTGAACGTCCCTGCTTGCGGTTAGCAACGCCGGCTGTATCAAGTGTACCTCTGATTACGTGATAACGTGTACCTGGTAAATCCTTAACACGGCCACCACGAATCAAAACAACGCTATGCTCCTGAAGATTGTGACCCTCGCCTGGAATGTATGAAGTTACTTCGATTCCGTTTGAAAGACGAACTCTGGCAATCTTTCTAAGAGCTGAGTTAGGCTTCTTAGGTGTAGCTGTCTTAACAGCTGTACATACACCACGCTTCTGTGGAGAAGAAGTGTTTGTAGGCTTCTTCTGAAGAGAGTTATAACCTCTCTGAAGTGCTGGTGCTGTAGACTTCTTTACAGATGTCTGACGACCTTTTCTAACTAGCTGGTTGAATGTTGGCATTCTTTTTTACCTCCTAATTTATTCTTCGCATGCATTTAGGCATAATTATCCTATTTGCGCATGCTAGAACATTATATTTCCTTAAAATGGTTATGTCAAGCATTAAAATGTGAAAAATCAGTTATCAAATAACCTAATACTTTATATTCTGAACAAACAAAAAGACTAGGGCCAAAATTTCTAGCCCTAGTCTATATTAGCTATATATTACTCTTCAACATCTACAAGTTCTTCTGTAGTCGCTTCAGCCTCTGTCTCCTCACCTTCTGTAAGGAACTCTTCCTCTAATGCTTCCTGCATCATTGGATCAGCGTCTGTTGAAAGTGGAATGTTAGAGTATCTCTTCATACCTGTACCAGCTGGGATTAAGCGACCGATGATAACGTTCTCTTTAAGACCGTTAAGTGGATCAACCTTACCCTTGATAGCTGCATCAGTAAGAACCTTTGTGGTCTCCTGGAATGAAGCTGCTGAAAGGAATGAGTTTGTAGCAAGTGCTGCCTTTGTGATACCAAGAAGTTCCTGTGTACCAGTTGCAACTTCCTTGCCCTCTGCTTCCATCTGCTCGTTTGCTTCCTCAAAATCAAGCCAATCAACAAGTGAACCTGGCATAAATCCTGTATCACCTGCTTCGTCAATTCTGATTCTCTTAAGCATCTGACGACAAAGTACTTCGATATGCTTATCGTTGATATCAACACCCTGTAAGCGGTATACACGCTGTACTTCACGGATGAGGTAATCCTGAACGGCTGCCTTACCCTTGATAGTAAGGATATCGTGTGGGTTTACAGAACCTTCTGTAAGCTCATCACCAGCCTCAAGCTCCTGTCCTGAAAGAACCTTGATACGTGAACCGTAAGGAATGAGGTACTTCTCTACATCACCTGTTTCAGAGTTTGTAACAACAACCTCTCTCTTCTTTGTCTTAGAATCCTCTTCGATTGTAACAGTACCAGCAATCTCTGTGATGATTGCAAGACCCTTAGGCTTTCTAGCCTCGAAAAGCTCCTCGACACGAGGAAGACCCTGTGTAATATCGTTACCAGCAACACCACCAGTATGGAATGTTCTCATGGTAAGCTGTGTACCTGGCTCACCGATTGACTGTGCAGCGATGATACCGATTGCTTCCCCGACCTGTACGGCACGACCTGAAGCCATGTTAGCACCATAACACTTAGCACAAACACCAACGTGTGAACGACAGTTAAGTACGTTTCTAATCTTTACTCTCTTGATTGGCTCACCCTTATCATCAACACCACGTTCAATGATTGCAGCTGCACGCTTAGGTGTAATCATATGATTAGCCTTAACAATCATCTCGCCCTTAGCATCGTAGATAGAGTAGCAAGAGAATCTACCTGTGATACGGTCCTTAAGAGACTCAATCTCTTCACGACCATCCATGAATGCGTATACCCACATACCTGGAATCTCGCGATTTGTTCCAGCTACACAGTCAGACTCACGGATAATAAGCTCCTGAGCAACGTCAACCATTCGACGTGTCAAGTATCCTGAATCGGCTGTACGAAGAGCTGTATCTGAAAGACCCTTACGAGCACCATGAGCTGACATGAAGTACTCAAGTACGTCAAGACCCTCACGGAAGTTTGACTTGATAGGAAGCTCGATTGTACGACCTGTTGTATCAGCCATCAAACCACGCATACCAGCAAGCTGCTTGATCTGCTTGTCAGAACCACGGGCACCTGAATCAGCCATCATGAAGATGTTGTTGTACTTATCAAGTCCTTCGAGAAGGTCCTTAGTAAGCTCATCATCAGTCTCTTTCCATGTATCTACAACTTCACGATAACGCTCTTCCTCAGTAATAAGACCTCTCTTGTACTGACGAGTAATCTTATCAACTGTTTCCTCGGCATTAGCAATAAGCTCTGGCTTCTGAGGTGGAACTGTCATATCTGAAATCGAAACTGTCATGGCAGCAATTGTTGAGTAGTGGTAACCCATAGCCTTGATATCATCAAGAACTTCTGCTGTCTTTGTAGCTCCGTGTGTATTAATAACTTTTTCAAGAATCTGCTTTAACTGCTTCTTACCAACGTGGAAGTCTACCTCTGGAACAAGCTCATTCTCTGGATTTGTACGATCTACGTAACCAAGATCCTGAGGAATAATCTCGTTGAAGAGAAGTCTACCAAGTGTTGAAGAAACACTACCTGTAACTACAGAACCGTCTGCCATTGTCTTAGACATACGAACTGTAATACGAGCATGCATTGTAAGAGCCTTGTTCTCGTAAGCAAGAATTGCTTCGTTAAGGTTCTTAAATACCTTGCCCTCACCAAGAGCTGGCTCAGCATCACCTACTGTAGTACCACGCTCCTGTGTAAGATAGTAGATACCAAGTACCATATCCTGTGAAGGAACGGCAACAGGACCACCATCTGAAGGCTTCAAGAGGTTGTTAGGTGAGAGAAGCATAAATCTACACTCAGCCTGTGCCTCCTGAGTAAGTGGAAGGTGAACAGCCATCTGGTCACCGTCGAAATCGGCGTTGAAAGCTGTACATACAAGTGGATGAAGCTTAATAGCTCTACCTTCTACAAGGATTGGCTCGAAAGCCTGAATACCAAGTCTATGAAGTGTAGGAGCACGGTTAAGCATAACTGGATGCTCTTTGATGACATCTTCAAGGATGTCCCAAACCTCTGGCTCAAACTTCTCAACCATCTTCTTAGCATACTTAATGTTGTGTGCCATTCCGTTGCCTACAAGCTCCTTCATAACGAAAGGCTTGAAGAGCTCGAGAGCCATCTCCTTTGGAAGACCACACTGGTAAATCTTAAGCTCTGGTCCAACGACGATAACTGAACGTCCTGAGTAGTCAACACGCTTACCAAGAAGGTTCTGTCTGAATCGTCCTGACTTACCCTTAAGCATGTCTGAAAGTGACTTAAGAGGTCTGTTACCAGGACCAGTAACTGGACGACCACGTCTACCGTTATCAATAAGAGCATCAACAGCTTCCTGAAGCATACGCTTTTCGTTACGAACGATGATATCAGGAGCACCAAGTTCTAATAATCTACGGAGACGGTTATTTCTATTGATAATACGACGATATAAGTCGTTCAAATCAGATGTAGCAAAACGGCCACCATCAAGCTGTACCATAGGACGAAGATCTGGTGGGATAACAGGGATAACTGACATAATCATCCACTCAGGTCTATTTCCTGACTCGCGGAATGCCTCAACAACCTCAAGTCTCTTAATGATACGTGAACGCTTCTGGCCTGTAGCGTTATCTAATTCAATCTGAAGCTTTGTAGCCTCTTCATCGAGATCAATTTCTCTAAGAAGCTCCTGGATAGCCTCAGCACCCATTCCTACTCTGAAGCTGCTACCATACTGCTCTCTAGCCTCCTGGTATTCAGCCTCTGTAAGAACCTGCTTGTACATAAGAGCTGTCTCACCTGCATCAAGTACGATGTATGATGCAAAGTAGAGAACCTTCTCTAATGTCTTTGGTGAAAGATCAAGAATAAGTCCCATACGTGAAGGAATACCCTTGAAATACCAAATATGTGAAACTGGTGCAGCAAGCTCGATGTGACCCATTCGCTCACGACGAACTGATGCCTTTGTGATTTCAACACCACAACGATCACAAACTACACCCTTATAACGAATCTTCTTGTACTTTCCGCAGTGACATTCCCAGTCTTTGCTAGGTCCAAAAATCTTCTCGCAGAAAAGACCATCCTTTTCAGGCTTCAGTGTACGATAATTGATTGTCTCAGGCTTTTTTACCTCGCCACGAGACCACTGTCTGATCTTCTCAGGTGATGCCAATCCAATCTGTATTGCGTCAAATGCTATTGGTTGATATGTCGCTTCTTTATTCTCTGGCATTTTGTAGCTCCCTTCCTATTTATTCCTCATCAAAATCTTCTGAAATATCAGAAAAATCATCTTCGTCCTCGTATGGCTCTTCGTCTTCTACATATTCTTCTTCACCTTCAGTGTTGAACTTCTTGGTAGAGAAGCCTGCCTGTGCGAATGAGCTGTCATCCTCGAATGCGAAGTTTCTATCGCTACCTGCGATGATTGCGTTGAGGTCTGTATTTCCATATTCACTTGTCTCCATGAGCTCAACCTCTTCGCGGTTCTCATCAAGAACGCGAACGTCAAGACCAAGTGACTGTAATTCCTTAAGTAATACCTTGAATGACTCAGGAATACCTGGCTCAGGGATGTTTTCACCCTTGATAATAGCTTCGTATGTCTTAACACGACCGATAACATCATCAGACTTCATTGTGAGGATTTCCTGAAGTGTATATGATGCACCGTAAGCCTCGAGGGCCCAAACTTCCATCTCTCCGAAACGCTGTCCACCGAACTGTGCTTTACCACCAAGTGGCTGCTGTGTAACAAGAGAGTAAGGACCAGTCGAACGAGCGTGAATCTTATCATCTACAAGGTGGTGAAGCTTCAAGTAGTGCATGTGACCGATTGTAACAGGGCCATCAAATGGCTCACCTGTACGTCCATCACGAAGCTGAACCTTACCATCTCTAGAAATAGGAACACCCTTCCAAAGAGCTCTGTGAGCACGGTTTGTTGAAAGGTAATCCATAACATCCTCACGAAGTACATCAACATACTTATCGTAGAATGTTTCCTCACCGTTCTCAGCCTCATCCTTATCAAATGGCATATTTACATAGTCATTTGCAAGCTCGAGTGTATCCTGGATATCAATTTCCTTTGCACCATCAAATACTGGTGTCTCAATGTCAAAGCCAAGAGCCTTTGCTGCAAGCGAAAGGTGAATCTCAAGGACCTGACCAATGTTCATACGTGAAGGTACACCAAGTGGGTTAAGTACGATATCAAGTGGACGACCGTTTGGAAGATATGGCATATCTTCTACTGGAAGCACGCGGGAAACTACACCCTTATTACCGTGACGACCGGCCATCTTATCACCTACACCAATCTTTCTCTTCTGAGCGATGTAGATACGAACTGACTTGTTAACACCTGGAGAAAGCTCATCGCCATTCTCACGTGTGAATACCTTAGCATCAACAACGATACCGTAAGCTCCGTGTGGTACACGAAGTGAAGTATCACGAACCTCTCTTGCCTTCTCACCGAAGATTGCAAGAAGAAGTCTCTCTTCTGGAGTACGCTCTGTTTCGCCCTTTGGTGTAACCTTACCAACAAGGATATCACCTGCACGAACCTCAGCACCGATACGAATGATACCGCTCTCATCAAGATCCTTAAGAGCATCATCACCTACACCAGCTACATCACGAGTGATTTCCTCTGGTCCAAGCTTTGTATCACGAGCATCAATCTCGTACTCTTCAATATGGATAGATGTATAAACATCATCCTGAACGAGACGCTCTGAAAGAAGAACAGCATCCTCGTAGTTGTAACCTTCCCATGTCATGAAACCGATAAGTGGGTTCTTTCCAAGGGCAAGCTCACCATTCTTTGTAGAAGGACCATCAGCGATAACCTCGCCTGCTTCTACATGATCGCCCTTGAATACGATTGGGCGCTGGTTATAGCAGTTAGACTGGTTAGAACGTGTGAACTTAAGAAGATCATACTCATCTCTTGTTCCATCTTCATCAGCCTTAACGATAATACGCTTTGTCTCAGCCATCTCTACGATACCTGCGCGCTTAGCAACAACGCAGACACCTGAATCGACAGCTGTCTTTGGCTCCATACCTGTACCAACAACTGGTGCTTCTGTAGTAAGAAGAGGCACTGCCTGACGCTGCATGTTAGAACCCATGAGGGCACGGTTAGCATCGTCATTCTGAAGGAATGGGATAAGGGCTGTAGCTACAGAGAATACCATCTTAGGAGATACGTCCATGTAATCAAACATAGTCTTATCGTATTCCTGTGTCTCCTCACGGAAACGACCTGATACGTTCTTTCTCATGAAGTGGCCTTCTTCGTCAAGCTTGACGTTAGCCTGTGCTACGTGATAGTTATCCTCTTCATCAGCTGTCATATATACAACCTCGTCTGTTACACGAGGATTCTCTGGGTCTGACTTATCAATACGTCTGTATGGCGCCTCAACAAAACCATACTCATTGATACGAGCATAGCTAGCGAGAGAGTTGATAAGACCGATGTTTGGTCCTTCAGGTGTCTCGATTGGGCACATACGGCCGTAGTGTGAATAGTGAACGTCTCGAACCTCGAATCCGGCACGGTCTCTTGAAAGACCACCAGGACCAAGTGCAGAAAGACGTCTCTTATGTGTTAACTCACCAAGTGGGTTGTTCTGATCCATGAACTGTGACAACTGTGATGAACCAAAGAACTCTTTGATTGCAGCTGTAACAGGCTTAATGTTGATGAGGTTCTGTGGAGAAATATCCTCAAGGTCACGAGTAGTCATACGCTCACGTACAACCTTCTCAAGACGTGAAAGACCAATTCTGTACTGGTTCTGTAACAACTCACCAACTGCACGAATACGACGGTTACCAAGGTGATCGATATCATCATCCTTACCAATGCCGTACTCAAGGTGCATATTGTAGTTGATAGATGCAAATACATCCTCAACAGTAATGTGCTTTGGAATTAAGTCAGCTACTGAACGAGCAATAGCATCCTCAATATCTTCTTTTGTAGTGTTCTCAGAAAGAATTCTCTCAAGAACTGGATAGTAAACAAGCTCTGTAATACCAAGAGCCTGAGCATCACAATCAACATACTTTGTGATGTCTACCATCATGTTTGAAAGAACCTTTACATTGCGAGACTCAGCCTGGATAAATACATGAGTAACAGCAGCGTTCTGAATTGCATCTGCCATCTCAAGTGTAACCTTATCTCCAGCCTTTGCGATGATTTCGCCAGTTGTAGTGTCAACTACATCCTCAGCGAGAATCTGTCCAGCAATACGGTTTCTGAGCATAAGCTTCTTATTAAACTTATAACGTCCAACCTTTGCAAGATCATAACGTCTTGGATCAAAGAACATGCCGTGAATAAGTGACTCAGCGCTGTCCTTTGCAAGAGGCTCACCTGGACGAAGTCTACGATAGAGCTCTAAAAGACCTCCTTCGTAACTACCCTGTGGATTCTTCTCTGTGATAGCTGGATCCTTTGCAAATGTAGCAAGAATCTTTGGCTCCTCACCAAAAACATCTAAGATCTCTTGATTTGTACCTAAACCGAGGGCACGAATAAGAACAGTAACAGGTACCTTTCTGTTACGGTCTACACGTACATAGAAAACGTCATTGGAATCGGTCTCGTACTCAAGCCATGCACCACGGTTAGGAATAACTGTACATGAGTAAAGCTCCTTACCAATCTTATCATGGCCAATTGCATAATAAATACCTGGTGAACGAACAAGCTGTGATACAATAACACGCTCCGCTCCATTAATTACGAATGTGCCAGTATCTGTCATAAGTGGCAAGTCACCCATGAAGATCTCGTGCTCCTGCATGTCGCCGGACTCCTTGTTTACAAGGCGCACTTTAACCTTTAAAGGTGCTGCGTATGTTGCATCTCTTTCCTTGCACTGTGGAATTGTGTACTTCACCTCATCCTTACACAGTGTGAAGTCAACAAAATGCAATTCAAGCTGGTTACCCCTGTCTTGAATAGGTGAGATATCTGCGAATGCTTCCTTTAATCCGTCCTTAACGAACCAGTCGTAACTGTTCTTCTGGACCTCGATTAAATTAGGCATCTCAAGTACCTCTTTTTGTCTCGAGTAACTCATACGCAAGTTCTTTCCAGCTTTCACTGGACGTATTCTGTTTTTCTCCATTGACGTTCCACCTCTCATTTTATTTTTAATTTGGATAAATCTTTCAAGAAAATAGCGGCATTTACCTTTAATTGAAAAAAGGCATAGCAATGCACACTGCACCATAATAGTGCAAACTACATTCTATGCCAAAATCAATAGTAAAGTCAAGAAATTTCTTGTATTTATTTAAGAGCAAAAAATCAGCAGGTTCGTAATGAACCTGCTGATAAAAATTCGTAGCAATTCTTACTTAAGAGTAACCTTTGCGCCGATCTCCTCAAGCTGAGACTTGATTGACTCTGCTGTAGCCTTGTCAGCTGCTTCCTTGATTACCTTTGGAGCGCTATCAACGAGCTCTTTTGCTTCCTTAAGACCAAGGCCAGTTGCCTCACGAACAACCTTGATAACCTTAACCTTCTCAGAACCTACTTCTGTAAGCTCTACATCGAACTCATCCTTCTCTTCGCCTGCTGCTGCGCCGTCGCCAGCTGCTGCTGCAACTACAACGCCTGCTGCTGCAGAAACGCCGAACTCTTCCTCACATGCCTTTACAAGGTCATTTAACTCTAATACGCTAAGCTCTTTGATAGCTGCGATAAACTCTTCTGTTGTCATCTTTGCCATGATTATTTTCCTCCATTAAATTCTAATTAATAATATCATCTCATTCAGAAATTATTCGCAAAATCGCTTTTTCAAAGCTTTCCTTTTGCTCATAATTTGTTCTCACCAAATAAATTTTATCTTAATTTATGATGCAAGCATCAAAATTCTTCTAAAATTTACTTGGCTCTGAATGAGTCTACTCTGCTGGAGCCTCAGCTGGCTCCTCTGCTGGTGCCTCTGCCTCTGCTGCTGGAGCTTCCTCTGCTGCAGGTGCCTCTGTAGATGCACCACCCTGCTCTGCGATCTGGTTGAGAACGCGAGCGAAGTTTGTGATTGGAGACTGTAAGCTTCCAAGTAACTTTGAAAGAAGTTCCTCTCTGCTTGGTACTGCTGCTACTGCAGACATACCCTTTGCATCATAGAATGTTCCCTCAACAACGCCTGCCTTAATCTCAAGATTCTGAGCTGTCTTAGCAAACTTAGCAAGGATTCTTGCTGGTGCTGTAGCATCTTCCTTAGATACAGCGATTGCGCTTGGTCCTTCAAGAACATCATCAAGCTGTGCAAAGTCAGTTCCCTCGAAAGCACGCTTCATAAGAGTGTTCTTATAAACCTTGTAAGTAACACCAGCTTCACGAAGCTGCTTACGTAACTGTGTGTCTTCTGCAACTGTAAGTCCACGAGCATCAACAACTACAACTGAAGCTGCATCTTTAACCTGTGCTGAAATCTCGTCAACTATTGGCTGCTTTAATTCAACTTTTGCCACGAATTTTTTCCTCCTTATAATATTTTGTGTTGCTTATATGAGGATAAAGTATAAAAACCTCTATGCCCGTAGACATAGAGGTTGATTAGTCGATAAATACTTAATCGTCCTCGGCTGGTAGAGATTAACTCTTTACGGCTTGCGCCACCTGCTGTCTTCGGCAACAACTTTGTGCATTATATCATTATGTATATTGGATTGTCAACAATTAGTTTGAAACCTTTGCAACATTAAGCTTAACGCCAGGTC
Source organism: Pseudobutyrivibrio sp. YE44 (assembly GCF_900104335.1). GTDB lineage: Bacteria > Bacillota > Clostridia > Lachnospirales > Lachnospiraceae > Pseudobutyrivibrio. The sequence goes on along the minus strand of NZ_FMXT01000003.1, from coordinate 186,693 downwards.
CCATTGTAGGAGCAAGTGAAATGCTCTTAATGTACTGACCCTTTAAGCTTGATGGCTTAGCCTTGTTGATTGCATCCATAAGAGTCTGGAAGTTGTCCGCTAACTGCTCCTCTGAGAAAGAAGCCTTTCCGATAGGTACATGGATAATGTTTGTCTTATCAAGTCTATACTCAATCTTACCTGCCTTGATTTCCTCAACAGCCTTAGCAACATCCATAGTAACTGTACCAGCCTTAGGGTTTGGCATTAATCCTCTAGGTCCAAGTACACGACCAAGACGACCAACAACACCCATCATGTCTGGTGTAGCAACTACTGAATCAAACTCTGCCCAACCTTCGTTCTGAATCTTTGGGATGAGTTCCTCGCCACCAACGAAATCAGCACCAGCAGCCTGAGCCTCGTCAAGCTTAGCACCCTTAGCGAATACTAAAACTCTAACTGACTTACCAGTTCCGTGTGGAAGTACAACAGCACCACGGATTTGCTGCTCTGCGTGACGTCCGTCACAACCAGTTCTGATATGAGCCTCAATTGTCTCATCAAATTTTGCAGTAGCATTCTTCTTTACCTGAGCGATTGCTTCTGCTGGATCGTATGCAACTGACTTGTCGTATGAGCTAACAGCTGCAACGTATTTCTTTCCTCTTTTCATGTTTACCTCCTGTGGTTAATCGAGCCTAAGCTCTCCCACTCAAAAATAGTTAATAGTAAGAACGTTGTTTTCGCTACGCTGCTGATTAGTCAACAACCTCAACGCCCATTGATCTACATGTTCCTTCGATCATGCTCATAGCTGCCTCAAGTGAAGCTGCGTTAAGGTCAGGCATCTTTGTCTCTGCGATTTCCTGAACCTGAGCCTTTGTGATCTTTGCTACCTTTGTCTTGTTAGGTACACCAGATGCCTTCTGGATCTTGCAAGCCTTCTTAATAAGAACAGCTGCTGGTGGAGTCTTTGTGATGAAGCTGAAGCTTCTATCTGCATAAACAGTGATGATTGTAGGAACGATTGTGTCGCCCATATCTGCTGTCTTTGCGTTAAACTGCTTTGTAAACTCCACGATGTTTACACCGTGCTGACCAAGTGCTGGACCAACTGGTGGGGCTGGTGTAGCCTTGCCTGCTGGAATCTGCAACTTGATATAGCCTTCAATTTTCTTTGCCATGATATTCCTCCTGATTAATATGCATCAGCATATCCATTTACAATGATGCTGATTTAATCCATTTTGCGTACGTCTGTGAAATCAATCTCTACTGGTGTTTCACGTCCGAACATTTCAACGCTGATTGTAACTGTCTGCTTCTTAGCGTTGATAGACTTAACAACACCAACAGTATCTTTCCAGGTACCGTCGATAACGCTAAGAGTATCACCAACCTCGAAGTCTACCTCAACGTTGACCTTTTCAGTGTTATCGCCTAGTAAGTATGCCTTAACTTCAGCGTCTGACAATGGCACTGGCTTACTTCCTGGTCCAACGAAGCCTGTAACACCTCTGGTATTTCTGACAACGTACCAGGTTTCATCATTCATAATCATCTCAATAAGAACGTAACCAGGGTACATCTTCTTAGAAACTTGCTTCTTTACGCCATCCTTAGTTTCGGTAACCTCAACCATAGGTACTCGTACATCAAGTATCTGCTCCTCGAGATGCTGTGTCTCGATAGCCTTTTCAATGTTTGTCTTGACTTTGTTCTCATAGCCTGAGTAAGTATGAACTACATACCACTTTGCCTCTGCCATATTTGATGCCTCCATTATAAATTAACTAGGATATTTACACCTTTGTTGATCACTGCATCTAACACGATGATGATCACTGCTACAACTACTGACACAGCAACTACTGCTGTTGTCTGTTTTGACACGTCTGTAGGGTCAGCCCAAACGATCTTGTTAAACTCAGACTTGAGCCCTGCTAAACGACCTGACTTGGTTTTCTTCTCTTCTGTCATAATCGCACCTCCGATTGACTATTTTGTCTCTTTGTGCAATGTGTGAGTCTTGCAGAATCTGCAGTACTTCTTTGTTTCCATTCTGTCAGGGTGTGTCTTCTTGTCTTTTGTCATGTTGTAATTACGCTGCTTGCATTCTGTACAAGCTAATGTTATCTTTGTGCGCACAACTTCCACCTCCGTTAAATTTCTACTTTGGTCTCACTTACACTCACTCATCATAGCGAACAATTTGATGAGGCGAAAAAAGAGCATAAAAAAAAGACCTGCTTTTCTTAGTCGCTAGCTAAATTTATCACACGACGCAAGAACTGTCAAGTCTTTTTAATATTTACATTTTTCTTGTTAGTGGGAAGGCTGGCCCATGCAAATTGCTAGCCCTTCACACCACCTAAGGTTACACCACCTACGATATATCTTGAAAGGAGAAGGTATACAACGATAACTGGGAAAATAGAGAATGCTATCATCATATATACCTGGCCCATATCAAACTTAAGGTAGTCAGCGTTACGTAACTGTGCAATCAAAATAGGAAGTGTCTTCTTTTCTGCATCATGCAAAACAAGCGCAGGAGTGAAGTAGTTATTCCAGCTACCTACGAAACTAAAGATTGCCTGAACAGCAATAGCTGGCTTCATAAGTGGAACTACAATACTATTGAAGGTTCTGAATTCACCCGAGCCATCAATTCGCGCTGCCTCTATCAACGAAAGAGGAAGTGTTGAATCCATGTATTGCTTCATATAAAAGAATACTGCTGGTGAAGCGATTGCTGGAACAATAAGAGGAATAGCACTATTGTCTAATCCAATGTTCTGAATCAACTTGATGAAACCAAGAGCTGTAACCTGTGTTGGAATCATCATAACCGCAAGTATAAATGTAAACATAAACTTCTTCAACTTAAAATCATAAGCATGAATAGCGTATGCTGTCATTGTTGAAAAGTATGTTGCAAAGGTCGCTGTCAAAATAGCGATTATAAGTGAGTTAAGCATACCAGTAAAGATAGGTAACTCTCCGTTCTTTAAGTTAGTCCAGTTTTGTCCTAAGAATTTACTTGGCACAGGAGTGAAACCTAAACTTAACTCAGAATTACTTCTTGTTGCATTTATAAATAACACATAAAACCAAAACAAGCATATGAACGAAATAATCGCCAATACCAAATATGCTATTACTCTTCTAGCATGAATCGAAGCACCCTTTTCAGCCTGCCCCGCCATATTATTTGTATTTGCTGCCATAATATTATCCTCTCTATTCTTATATAGTAATTATCCGCTTATTTATCCTCTTTAGTTGTAAATTTGTATACAATCAAGCTAAGTATACCTGTGATTACAAAGAGATACACTGAAAGCGCTCCGGCCATACCAAAGTTCTTACTAAATAAGTGCTTGTTCAAGTACATGATAAGTGTCATTGATGAACGCATTGGGTCACCTGTTCCGTTTGTTAAAATCTGTGGAACATCAAACATCTGTAAACCACCGATTAATGATGTAATCATAACGTAAATAAGAATAGGCTTAAGCAGAGGTAATGTAATCTTATAGAAAATCTGAGTAGCTGTTGCCCCATCTACCTGAGCTGCCTCAAATAGAGATGGATCAATACCCATCATACCAGCCATCAGAAGAATTGTCGTATTTCCAAACCACATGAGGCAGTTCATTGTAGCTACCAAAGAACGTACTGACCATACGTTGCTCATAAACTTGTATGCCTCACTGAATACCCCAATCTGCATTAACATTGAGTTGATTGGGCCAGAATCTGAAAACAATGTAAAGAACAACATTGCGAATGCTGATGCCATAATTAAGTTTGGCAAATAAATTACTGTCTTAAAGAATCCCTGACATTTCAATCTAAGGGATGGATCTGTGAACCATGCTCCCAAAAGAAGCGAAAGAATAATCTGTGGAACAAACCCCATAATCCACATAATCATTGTGTTGCTAAAATATGTAGGCAAATCACCATTAGTGAAAATAGTAACGTAATTCTCAAGCCCTATAAAATTAGGACCAATCTGCGATAATCCAGAACGATAATTCTCAAAGAAGGAATTATAGATTGTTGTTACCAACGGAACCATCTGGAATACCAAATATATAACAATAAATGGTAATAAAAAGATGTACCCCCACTTGTTATATCGAACTACTTTGCTCTTCTTGTTCATAAGTGCTCCCTTTTTGTTTCTTTAATATGGGGCGCATAGGTAATCCCACACGCCCCCACATATTAATTGTTATAATCCGCTAGTTAATTAGTCTACTGAGATGTCTGGATACTTCTCTGAAACTGCCTTCTTGAATGCTGCAATAGCTTCATCCTTTGTAGCGTTTCCAAGGAAGTAGTTCTTCATAGCCTTCTCTAACTCTTCTGTACAACCCTGATCATACTTTGAAAGGTTTGAAAGGTCGATCTTCTCAGCACCTTCTGCAAGCTGCTTGTATGGATTCTGTCCACCAAGAAGTGCGATGTTACCATCTTCAGAACCTGCGAGCTCTGCAAGAACAGTCTTGCTGTTTACACAATCCTGATCCTTCATAGCGATGTCCTTAAGAACCTTCTGATCTGTTGTCATTGTAAGGATGATATCCTTTACAAGGTTAGCATTGTCTGTACCTGTTGCTGCGCAGATCCATGTACCACCCCAGAAGTATGACTGAGGTCCTACACAGTATCCCCAGCCACCCTTGCTAGCGATTGAAGCTGAGTCATCTGCGTTAAGGCAGAAGTTGAAGAACCAAGCTGGTCCAAAGTAGCAGAATACCTTTCCTTCAGGATTCTTTCCCTTGCCCCAGTCATCGCTCCAAAGATCATCTGTATCCTCAACCTTTGCATCTACAAGAGTCTTTGAATCATCGATCCACTTCTCAATGTTAGGGTCGATAACAAGCTTTCCGTCCTGTACCCATGGGCCAGATACGTTGTTAGAGTATGTACGATATGTATCCATTGCTGAACACATTGTATAACCAGCATCAGCAATCTTCTGCGCTGTTTCATTGTACTTATCCCAATCAGAAACTAATGCCTGAACTTCATCAGGATCATCTGTGCCAAGAACTTCCTTAGCTGCCTCTCTGTTGTAGATAAGACCAGCTGAGCAAGCCTGCCATGAAGAACCCTTAAGTCTACCAGTGCTATCTGTTACGATGCTCTGTGTATATGTGTACTGATCTGCAAGCTGATCAGATGTGATACCAAGCTCTGATAAAGGAATAGTTACATCCTCATCAACATACTTAAGAGCATAGTCAGCTTCTACAAGGAAAAGGTCAACCTTCTCATCATCAGAAACATCTGCCTGCTTAAGAAGAGCGTCATCAAGGTTGTTCTGGTATGCATTGTCTGTAGAAGGAGTCATTGTCCAAACTACTTCAACATCACCAATCTTACCATGTGTAGCATCAACTTCTTCGTATCCTGGATAGTGATCCTTAAGTCTTGTCTGGAACTCATCATTCCAGCAGTGGATGTTGAGCACTTTACCTGTGTCTTCAGGAAGCTCAACTGCAGCTGCCTCAGCATCAATTTCTTCTGCTGTAGCAGGTGCTGCCTGCTCTGCTGAACCGCTGTTATCACTTGAGTTACCACATCCTGCAAACATTGTTGCGGTCATTGTTGCCATTGCTAGCAAACTTACCATTCTTCTTTTCATCTTTTGTTCCTCCCAAAAAATTTTCGTTGGCTTGTAGCCCTTATTAAGGTATCCGCATTTATAACAAGTTGATTTCTCAACCAAATGCCTAGTTAAGTTTTTTTAGGGTATCCCCCTCTAAAAGAGTTCCTTTAACAACAACCTGTTGAACTAATGTTGTCTTTGGTCTTTCTATTAAATCCACCAAGTTCTTCGCTGCTAAAGTTCCGAGCTCTTCCGTGTTCTGTCTGTAGGTTGTAAGGCGAGGACGAATATGTCTTGCTACCTTAATTCCATCAAAACCTACTACCGAAATATCATCCGGAACCTTCAAGCCCCTTTCAGCTATAGCTCGCATTCCGCCGTAGGTTGCATAATCATCTGGATAGAAAATGCAAGTTGGACGAGTTCTAAGCTTAAGCAGCTCTAACGTCTTTTCGTAAGCACCGTGGGTATCTCTATATGGAGATTCCTTTATGTACTCCTCCGGAATATCTATTCCATGTTCTTCTAGCTTTCTATTGAAGGTAACCAATCTCAAGTTAGTTGTAGATGAGTCAACTCCGTGTATATAAGCTATCTTTGTATGGCCAGCAGCTACAACAAAATCAACTAAATCTGACATTCCACTAACGTTATCCGAAAGGATTGTGGTTGTTTCATTATAAATATGATCGATTGTAACCACCGGGATATTGCTTTTTACCAGTTCTACCACTTCAGGGTCATCGAAGTGAACATTTGCAATTATTACTCCATCGAACCTTCTGTATCTTGCATGCTCTAAATAGCTTGCTCGACCTGGTCTACTTCTATCGTTAGAGATAAAAGTTATATCGTACCCCTCTTTTTCAACTTCTCTTTTGAAACTTTCGAGAACCCCTGCGAAGAAATCGTGGGTCAAACCACTGTTTGCATCATCCATAAAAAGGACTCCTATATTATGAGTACGATTTGTCTTCATGGATTTTGCTGCAGCATTTGGAACATATCCCATTGTTTTCGCAGCATTGCGAATTCTCACCTTTGTTTCTGCACCAATATCACTGTGATCATTCAAAGCTTTACTGACTGTTGCTATAGAAACACCACATTCTGATGCAATGTCTTTCAATGAAACCATTGCTCTCTCCCTGATGTAAAGTATTAACTCCCTTAATCGTTTTCGCAACTTAAAAATAACACCTTTTAAGTCTGTCTACAAGCGTTTTTCGAAAATTTGTCTTTTCGTGAGAGTTTCGTATACTATTTTAGTACATTTTCAACAAAAATCAAGGTCCCTAATTGCAATTTATCCCGTATATGTTATGCTTTTAGTGGAAGAAGTATGCCTGTTCACTTAAACGTTTACGGCTCCTTCGTTTTATATAATGACTTTATTACCGCTCTCTACTACTTAATCGTTTTCTTAAAGTCGTTATATTAACCATTCATTCAACAAATAATTTTGTTAGGGAGGATCACATGAAATTCGGATTTTTCGATGATAAGAACAAAGAATATGTCATCACAACTCCAAAGACTCCTTTGCCATGGATTAACTATCTAGGCTGCAAGGATTTCTTTACATTATTATCAAACACTTGCGGAGGTTATACCTTCTACAAGGATGCAAAGCTTCTTCGCATGACTAGATATCGTTATAACGACACTACCCCAGATACAAATGGAAAATACTTCTATATTAAAGATGGGGACACAATTTGGAACCCTGGTTGGCAGCCAACAAAGACTGAGCTAGATGCTTATGAATGCCGTCACGGTATTGGCTACAGCAAGTTCACAGGCTCAAAGAATGATATCGAGGCTGCACTCATCACCTTCGTTCCTGTTGATGATCCAGTTGAACTTACAAAGGTTACTCTTACTAATAAGGGTACTTCTAAGAAAGATATTCAGCTCTTCTCTTATGTTGAGTGGTGTTTATGGAATGCCGATGATGATATGAAGAATTTCCAGCGTAACCTTTCCATCGGTGAGGTTGAAGTTGTAGATTCTACAATTTACCACAAAACTGAGTACAGAGAACGTCGTAATCACTACGCTGTATATTCTGTAAACTCAAAAATCGATGCTTTCGAAACAAGCAGAGATGAATTCAGAGGCGCTTACAACGGACCAGATAGACCAGCTGCAGTTTTAGCTGGTAAGCTTAACAGCACAATTTGTTCTGGATGGTACCCTATCGCTTCTCATCAGATTAATATCAGCCTTGAAGCTGGAGAATCTAAGACTTTCGTATTTGCTCTTGGCTATATTGAGAATGAAGAAGATGATAAGTGGGAAGCTCCAAACGTAATTAATAAGAAGAAGGCTACAGCTCTTCTTTCTAAATACCAGACTACAGAAGCTTTCGATGCTGCACTTGCAGAGCTTTGCAGCTATTGGGATGGTCTTCTTGCTAAGTTCCACATTGAATCTAAAGATGAGCATGTTAATCGTATGGTTAACATTTGGAACCAATATCAGTGTATGGTTACCTTCAACATGTCTCGTTCAGCTTCTTACTACGAGTCAGGAATTGGTAGAGGAATGGGCTTCAGAGATTCATGCCAGGATCTTCTTGGATTTGTTCACCTTATTCCAGACAGAGCCCGTCAGAGAATCATTGATATTGCTTCAACCCAGTTCCAGGATGGTTCAGCATACCACCAGTATCAGCCACTTACAAAGAAGGGTAACTCAGATATCGGTTCAGGCTTCAACGATGATCCATTATGGTTAATCGCAGGAACAAGTGCTTATATTCGTGAGACAGGTGACACATCAATCCTTAATGAGACAGTTCCATATGACAATGATATGTCAGTTGCCACTTCTCTTATGGAGCACTTAAAGCGCTCATTTGATTATATTGTAAATCACAAAGGTCCACATGATCTTCCACTTATTGGACGTGCTGACTGGAACGACTGCTTGAACCTTAACTGCTTCTCAGAGCACCCAGGTGAAAGCTTCCAGTGCTTCGGACCTTCTGAAGGACCAGTTGCTGAGTCAGTATTTATTGCTGGTATGTTTGTTAAGTATGGACGCGAGTATGCAGACCTTTGCAAGCTTATGGGTGATAATGCAGAAGCTGAGAGAGTTCTCGGCGAGGTTGATAAGATGATTGCAGCCATCGAAAAGGACGGCTGGGACGGTGAGTGGTTCGTACGTGCTTACGATGCTTACAGCCACAAGATTGGTTCAAAAGAGTGTGACGAAGGTCAGATTTACATCGAGCCACAGGGTATGTGTGTAATGGCTGGTGTAGGTGTAGAAGATGGAAACGCTAAGAAGGCCCTTGATTCAGTTAAAGAAAAGCTTGATACAAAGTATGGTGTTATGATTCTTCAGCCAGCTTACACAAGATATCATCTTGAGCTTGGCGAGATTTCATCTTATCCACCAGGATACAAAGAGAATGCTGGTATCTTCTGCCACAACAATCCATGGATTTCAATTGCTGAAACATGTATCGGCAGAGGCGACAGAGCTTTCGAAGTTTATAAGAAGACATGTCCTTCATACATCGAAGACATTTCTGAGATTCATAGAACAGAGCCATATGTTTACTCACAGATGGTAGCTGGCGCAGACGCTAAGTTCCATGGCGAGGCAAAGAACAGTTGGCTTACAGGTACAGCAGCTTGGACATTTACAAATATCTCTCAATACATCCTTGGTATTTACCCAACACTTGAAGGACTTTCAGTAAATCCTTGTACACCTGCTGAGTTCGGTGATTTCAATGTAACTCGTGTTTACCGTGGAGTTACTTACAACATCGAAATCAAGAACCCTAACAGGGTTCAGAAGGGTGTTGCCAGCTTGCTTGTAGATGGAAAAGAAATTGAAGGAAACATCATCCCATTTGATGGTTCAAAGAAGACAGTTAGCGTAGTTGCAACTATGAAGTAATTTCTTTTCACCTTTTTATCTCATACAATTTTATTCTCCTTCTTAAAAATGCCCCGCAGCAATTGATGCTGCAGGGCATTTTTATTACATATTTTTAATCAAAAGATAATTCTGTTACAACACCATTTTTTATATCAATACTAAAACAGTAAGATTTATCTGGGTACTTTTCAATAGCTTCTTTCAATCCATCTAAATCACTCTCATCAAAGTTTCCCTCACCATCTGTAACAATAATTTTAGTTTTCTTATCAACTTTAAATGTATGAGGTGCATCAATAGTTACCTGACCATGTGAGTCTTTATCTTCCTCAGTTCTAAAATTTAAAGCCCCATGTAAAACTATAGAGTCTGAATTAACCTCAACCTCATATACAAAAGGATGAGGGATTCCTAATTCATCTTTACTCACACCAATCTTTTCTTTTGTTCCAGGACAAAAACAACCAAACCAATGTCCATCTGTACCATCTGTAATAGTCACAAGACCATTCTCATCTGCTTCAAATTTTTCTTCAGAAACCTCAGCCTCATCAAGCTCTGCCAACTTATCTTCAATCAAAGCATCTGGATCTTCACTATTGTCAAGCTCTTCAAAAGCCTCTTCAATCTGCTTGTCTACATCTTCCTCTGTTGTAGCTGCCTTATCGCCACAACCAACCATAGTAAACATACTTCCAACCATTGCAAATACAAGTAAACTAACTTTTAATCTTTTCATTATCATTCTTCTCCCTGAATTATATATTCTTTTAGTTATGCTTAGGTTTTATTGTGCAAATTCTTATAAAAGCTACAAGCATAATAACTACCAACATTCCCACAGAAATCATATCTACAGTACCAGTCTCCATAGCACCACTAATCCCTATTCCATAAAAAATAACACCTACTGCTAAAACCAGATATGCTACAACTTTAGAGCTTCTAGCTGCTAATACCGCAATTATAGCAATAAAAATAGAAATAAAATTAAAGCCTATAGCCTTTGCTAACTCATATAATAATAAATCCATATATCCTCCTTTGTTTTATCATTTATTCGCTATCTGTAGTCTTCTTAAACTGCTCATCATAGGCTTGGCTAACTAGTTTTTCACACTTGAAATCTAAAATATATGCTCTTATTGTCAATACAGAGCTAACAATACCATAAACAATTGCAAGGATTGCCAAAACAATTGCAGCCTTATCCTGCTGCTTTTCTGTTAATCCCATACAATATACTATTGCAAGAAAAAGAATTGTCACACACCCAACAAAAAGTCCAATCAACAAGCCCCATCTATTTATACAATTAATCAAAATTACACCTGTTACAAAGAACATGCCATATGCCATAAGAATAACAAGAGGTATACCCACTGCATTATTCAAAAATCTATGAAAGCCTGTAGCACTTTCAGTTGATACTCCACCTTTTTTTGCAATATCCATAGCAATTATGATTGTAAAAAACAATGCAAATCCCATAGAGCACAATTTAATCTTTTTAGGTTCCATAAATATTCTCCAATCTATTTTTTATTAGTCTAACCACCATTTATTCAAATAGTGTAATAAACAGCCGTTTCTGATTATAATAGATTATCCACAATTTGACCACATTTTTTTCACAATTTCTTAACAATTTAGGTAGTGCGCTATTGGTTGACTAATATACTTCTACCTAATAGAATTCTAGCTATGAATAGAACTCTGACCTATACAATTGAAAACGAATATAACGGAATAACAATAGATAAGTATCTAAAGAAAAAAGGCTATTCTTCTGCCAATATCACCGCATTAAAGAAGATGCCAAACAACGTGATGATAGATGATGAGTGGGTTCATATGAATCGTAAACTCTGTACTGGCGAAGAATTGGTTGTAAACATTTCTGAAGATGAATCTTCAGAAAAAATCCCACCTGTTGAGATGCCTTTAGATATTGTCTATGAAGATGGAGATATTATTGTAGTAAATAAGCCTGCAGGGCTTTCTATCCATCCAAGTCTCAATCATTATGAGGATTCCTTGGCGAACGGCCTTGCATATTATTATGAGAATCAAGGGAAGCCTTTTATATTCAGGTGCGCCAACAGGCTTGATAAAAACACCTCTGGCCTGACAGTCATTGCAAAGCATCTCGTCAGTGGTAGTATTCTTTCCACAGCCGTTAAAAATCGAGAGTTCCACAGGGAATACTATGCAATCGTCCGAGGTACCTTAACCGACAAAATCGGCACCATAGATGCTCCAATAGGTCGTGTTCCTGGAGATACCATTGCAAGACAAGTAGATTTAGAAAATGGCGAAAGAGCTATCACCCACTATCAGGTTATAGAAGAAAAAAATGGGCACAGCCTGGTTTCAATTCATCTTGAAACCGGCCGCACCCATCAGATACGCGTTCATTTTAAATATATTGGTCATCCTTTAATTGGTGATGATATTTACAACCCAGATTTTGAGTATATGAAGCGACACGCTTTACACTCACATAAAATCTCCTTCAAGCACCCAATCACTGGTGAGGAATTAGAATTCATTGCACCATTACCAGATGATATGAGCTCAGTGCTTAACAACTAACAATTACCAATTAAGCTTGTAGATTTTATAACTGTCTATTTCGCATTCAAGATTCTCTAAATTGTAGCCCTTAGCTATTATTTTGTTTACGATATCATCTGTTTCATTGATATCTGCTATGTAGAATATATACTCACCATCTTGCTTAACATTGCCCTCAAGGGAATCCAGGTTTTCATAGTCTGTTTCAAAATAGTTAGGATGCTGATAATTAAGCTCCACCTCCGGGCTACAAATACTATTTGGATCATTTATTAACACCGCATCGTATTTTGTGCATAGCTCCTTGTACTCATGGATTTCTGGGAAATTGTATATATAGTTTGGCCTAAGCACACTGTGCCATCTAAGGGTAACAATAGCTGCAAACGAAATAAGAATAGCACCACAAACAGTCTTGTTCTTTATAACAAAGGACAGAACACTAACAAATCCATAAATAATAATTATAGACAGTAGTGGCATTTCAGGCATTACATATCTATCTGTAGGCCATGGAGCAGCATTGGCAGCAATAAAGAAGTATACAGCTGCTGTAACAAACAAATATATCAAGACTCCAAAATGCTCAGTTGTAATCCAACTCTTAAATTCCTTTTTCTTACATTTCCCAATTAGCTTATATACTATTATTCCAGCAAGCAATAGTGCAAATGCACCTAAATACTTGTAGCTTCCTGCAAAAAGGCTTCTTTCTAGGAAATAATGGAAATCCCATACGTTTCTGATAAATCGTAATCCACCAAGCTTTCCTGTTACATCACCGCCACGACCTGTAAATAGCATGTGAAAAATCGAAAACGGCCATGTAACCACATAGATTACACCAGTAATCACACAATACTTTATATACCTTGCAAAAGAAACCTTCTTCTGCTTCATAAGTACAAGATTGATTACAAATATCGGCAAACAGAAAAACAGGGCAAAATACTGTGTTAGCATTGCAAAATACAAAGCTAAACATAATCTTCTGAGCGTCCTTTTGTTATCCTCAAATCCGGTTTTGAACCACTTTATATTCAAGTACAAATTCAGCACCATGAAAAAGGTAAGAATTGCGTACATTCTGTAGAAGGTACTATTGTTAACAAAATCAAAGCTAAGGCCATAGTAAAGCATCGCTGCGATTGAACAATATTCATTTTTAAATAACAACATGCTTATCTTATATACAAAATATAAGCTCAACAGTAGGAAAGTAATATTGATAAGGAAACCCACCAATTTTAAATCCATACTCTTAAAGATTGAGCATACTGTTCTAATTATAAAATAATAAAGTGGAGGATGTACGTCCGATGCTTGAAATAAATAAGTATTCAAATAGTTAAATTGGTCTTCTTTAGATACGGTAAACTTTGACATTATTTCGTCATTTGTATACCAGCTGTTGGTACCTATTCCAACTTGAGAACCCTCTAAATCACCACTACTGATTACTTTCTTTAAATCATCAAAAGAAACCAAATAATCGTTTGCTAATTGGAAGGAAGCTGCTTCATCCAAATAGAATAACGTCTTTTGGTTATAAAAGAATAATGCCTGAGCGAATATCACAACCACACTAAGGCAAATCAGAATCTTTGGCAAGATTTCTTTCGTATTCAAATTATTCATACTCATTCCCCGGGAAATCCCATTAAATAAAAACACACCAGCATCCCCTATGGAAATGCTGGATAGTAACCTAAATTAATACATCTGTGCTTTAAGATTCTCATACTCACGATTAATCTCAGCAACTGTTTCAGTGTCGCCTGCTGCCCCATCTGGATGATAAATCTTAATAAGATCTCTATAACGCTTTCTAAGCTCGCTTCTGGTGGTAACACCTGAGAAAAACATTTCCCCACGAACTATTTTTTTCTCTTTAACTTCTTGTTCGTAGGTGTCTTCGTATTTTGAATCGTAAGCGTTTGAATTAACATATTCATAAAACTTTTTCTTACGCTCAAACTTGTTTTTGTCAACAGCAAGCTGTCTAGTTTCGCGAACCAGCATATCCCATTTCATGGCAAATACTGTTTCTTCCTTTTCAAGATAATATCTGCGCGCTTCAACATCGCGCTTTTCCATCAACAAATCATTCCATGCTTTTTCTAAGTCTCTCTGTCTCTGGTTGAATGTCCGCATGTCTGATGTTTCCTGACATGTGTAGTTGAATGACATTATTATTCTCCCTCTAATACTTCAATTCAATTCTATGATTGCATTAAATCACAACTTTAATGATTATACAACAGGCTTTCTAATTTTGTAAATTAGAAGAATATAGTATAAATACACATCTCTTTTGTGAACTATGCTTTTTAATACACAGTTTTAGTCGCAAAAAGCTCCAGCATGTAGCTGGAGCCTAAAACAATATTCTATTTTCATTATCCATTAGCTCATATTAGCCTTCAGATCCTCGTACTCGCGGTTAATCTCCGCAATGGTAGCTGTATCGCCAGATTCACTGTCAGGATGATAAATCTTAATCAAATCCTTGTAGCGCTTCTTGAGAGCCTTTTGAGTAGAAACTCCAGAGAAGAACAGCTCGCCAGCAGCAGGTTTTTCCTCTTCGCGATATGTTTCAATTGAGCAGAATTCAACCTGCTCATAGAATTTCTTCTTACGCTCAAACTGCTTTTTTTCATCTGCAAGCTTCTGAGTTTCACGAATCAGCATATCCCACTTCATGCTGAAGGTTTTTTCCTGCTGTTCAAGAGTATGTGCTCTAGCCTCTACTTCTCTTTTTTCTTTTAACAAATCGTTCCATGCCTTTTCCAACTCTTTGTGTCGGTTTTCTAATTCCTGCATGTCGATTTCAGTATGCTTCTTTAAATCCTTCGCCATAATATCTCTCCCCATACATAACCCTAGATTCTTTTGTATACTATGCCCGAATATGAGGTGAGGGCAACATGTAAATTTCCACCCTCAATAGTTATATCGGTCGGCATGATTGAATACCCAACCTCATTACTCAAAATCAATCTCTCAAGTTGACAATTTAAAGGTACACCAGCAATCCAAACAGGCACATCAGCCTCAATATCATGGCTGTTGGAGTTGATAACGACGATAATTTGCTCATTATTTGTGAAGCGACCATAGCTTATGAACCCCTGTCCGCAATTCAGAAATCTAAAGGAGCCTTCCTTAATAGCATGGCTCTGCTTGTGAATCATAATCATATCTCTAGTGTAGTCTATCAAATCATAATTAGCCTTACCCCAAGGATAAGTACGTCGGCTGTCAGGATCTGTAAAACCGCAGACTCCAGCCTCATCACCATAATACAAGGTAGGTGCGCCAGGCCAGGTAAGCTGAATCATTTCAGCAAGCTTCATTACAGGAATAGATACACCTTCCTCTGCAGCGCTAGCACCCTTTGTAGCTATTCTTCCTACCGTATGGTTAGTTCTGGTAAGGAATCGTGAATGGTCGTGATTTGACAGCTGATTCATGGCACAATACAGGGATGGGGTTTTTAGTCTTGCCATAAAGTGAAGCATTGTATTCTTGAAACGATCTCCATCACCTAAAGCGCTTGGCTGGAACTCATCTGAATGCTTTTCCATACCAGTCAAGAAGTATGTCAAAGGCTCCATGAAAGCATCATAATTCATGACAGTATCCCATTGGTCACCCTGAAGCCATGCTGTCGGATTCCCATAATGCTCCGCCAAAATAATTGCATGAGGATTAGCAGACTTTACAGCATCTCTAAAGTCGTGCCAAAACTTATGGTTAAACTCCTCTGAATGACCTAAATCTGCAGCCACATCCAGACGCCAACCATCACAATTATATGGCTCGCTAACCCATTTCTTACCAATATTAAGGATATATTCACAAAGCTCTGGTGAATCCTCGTAATTCAGCTTTGGAAGGGTGTCATGGCTCCACCAGCCGTCATAGCTCTTGTTGTCTGGCCAAGTGTCCTCATAAAACTTAAAGAAGCTATTATAAGGACTATCCTTGCTTTCATAAGCACCAGGAGCATAGCCTTCCTCTTTTGAATATATCTTTTCTCTATTAAGCCATTTGTTGAAGGAGCCACAGTGATTAAATACTCCATCAATAATGACTCTTATACCCTTTTGATGAGCCTCATTAACAAAATCCGCAAAGAACTTGTTGCTAGCCTCAAGATTTGCCTTGTTGGTAACCCTGAGCTTGTACTTTGTGGCATGAGAGTTGTCATAATCTCCTGGATCAAGACAGTCTCCACCATCCTTCTTAATGACTGTGAAATGAGGATCTATATAATCATAGTCTGATGTATCGTACTTATGATTTGAAGGCGACACGAACAACGGATTGAAATAGATTACCTCTACTCCAAGGCTCTTTAGGTAATGCAGTCTTTGTCTGACGCCCTCTAAATCGCCACCATAAAATCTACCTATATCGAGATTTGCAGGCTTAGACTCCCAGTCAGTAACCTGTTGAACAGGCGCACCTACATAGTGATATTCATTTGTTAAAACATCGTTGGATGAATCGCCATTACAGAATCTATCCACAAGGATTTGGTACATAACCGCACCCTTAGCCCATGCTGGTGTGGAAAAACCTGGCATAATAGAAAACTCGTAATGCTCGCGATAATCACGCCACAAACCAACCCTGTCATAATAATAATGATCAAGGCCTGATACGAGCTCAAAATAATATCGAAATTCAGTTTCATGCAATTGAACTGCGCAGGAATAGAAATCAAATTCGCCGCGGGTTCTATCTAAGTGCATTTTTACACTAAGATTATCCGTTTTTGACATCAGAAATACTTCTATATCCTCCTGATGATAGGTTCTGATGCTAATTGTAACCAGAGAGTTCTCCTCTGGTTCCACCGGATATCTATATTCAGCTGTTCCGTCCGAGTAAATAGCGTGAATGTTCATGTTAATTCCCCTTACGTAACCTAATGTAAATAATAAATAAATTTACATAGTAAAAAAGACAGCAACGAACGCTGTCTTTTTAGGAGAAGGTATTTTTACTATGGGGTTAGTAAAAATTATATAATGTATTGGGGGGTTTTTACGATGTTTATTATATGGCCCCGCAACACTCAAGTGTGCACAAACATAACAAAACCCCTACTCATTTTTTGTGCATATTGCACTAACTCCCCATTAGTAACCTTCGGCAGCGCTTATTCTTCGCATGTTTCGAATAGTTCCTCGAATTCTGTCCTGTTAATCTTTTCTTTCTCTATTAATAGATTAGCACATTTATGTAGTATTGTTTCATTCTGTCGCAGAATATTCACAGCTTTTTCATAACATTCATCAATAATCTGCTTAACTTCGTCATCTATAGCCTTAGCTGTAGAGTCTGAATAGCCCTTTGTATGGGCAAGATCACGTCCAATAAAGACTTCCTCTTCCTCGTCACCATAGTGAATCATACCAATGGTCTTTGAGAAGCCATATTTTGTAACCATATTTCTAGCCATCTGAGTAGCCTGCTTAATATCGTTTGATGCACCAGTGGTAACATCGTCAAAAATAAGCTCTTCTGCCACTCGTCCACCTAAAGACACGATAATATCCTGTGTCATCTTGCCTTTGGTGTTGAACATATCGTCATTTTCATTAAGAGGCATGGTGTAACCAGCTGCGCTGGCGCCTGTAGGAATGATAGACACCGAATATACAGGGCCCACATCTGGAAGAACATGGAACAGAATTGCATGTCCAGCCTCATGATAAGCTGTAATCTTCTTTTCCTTCTCTGACACAACTTTACTATGCTTCTCTTTACCGATTCCTACCTTTACAAAGGATTTTTTTATATCGTCTAAAATGATAAACTTGCGATTCTCGCCTGCCGCAAGAATAGCTGCTTCGTTTAGAAGATTCTCAAGGTCTGCACCTGTAAAGCCAACTGTAGTCTGGGCGATTTGATGTAAGTCTACATCCTCCCCAAGAGCTTTATTTGTAGCATGTACTCTAAGAATTTCCTCACGCCCCTTAACATCAGGCTTGCCAACGTAAACCTTTCTGTCGAAACGGCCAGGTCTCATAATAGCCTGATCCAAAATATCTACACGGTTTGTGGCAGCCATAACGATAATGCCTTCGTTTACGCCAAAACCGTCCATCTCAACAAGTAGCTGGTTTAGGGTCTGCTCACGCTCGTCGTGGCCGCCGCCCATACCAGTGCCTCGTCTACGGGCAACGGCATCAATCTCGTCGATGAAAACGATACATGGTGAATTCTGCTTTGCCTCTGCAAAAAGGTCTCGAACACGAGAAGCACCAACACCAACAAACATCTCTACAAAGTCTGAACCTGAGATAGAGAAGAATGGCACCCCAGCCTCACCTGCGATTGCCTTTGCAAGAAGGGTCTTTCCTGTACCAGGAGGGCCCACAAGAATAACACCCTTAGGAATACGAGCACCAAGCTCAGTATATTTCTTAGGATCCTTAAGGAAATCAACAAGCTCTTCAACCTCTTCCTTTTCCTCTTGAAGACCTGCAACATCCTTAAAGCGAGTGTTTATATCCTCTTTATTGGTCATCTTGGCGCGGCTCTTGCCGAAATTCATCATTTTGGCATTAGCGCCTCCGCCACCTGCGCCTTGTGCGTTCATCATTATCATGAAAAGGATGAACACTGCTCCAAGAACAATAAGCATTGGAAGAAGCTCTGAAATCCAGCTATCTCTTGGCACATCATTAAGTGTGTACACTATATTGTTTTCATCCAATATATCCTGAAGATTGTTTACATCTGAAACATATAGAGTGGCAGAATCCTTGCCTTTAAGGGTGATTGTAGCGCTACCTGTTGGCACCTGCTCATTCTGATTGATAGTAACTGATGTAACCTCTTCCTTAGCAATTGCTTTTTTGAATTGTTTCATGGAATAGGTTGTTGTTCTGTTGCCCATGCTTGTGTAAAGAATTGCAAGAACTACCATCACAAACAGAGCATAAATAATCATTCCCGAAGCTCTATTTTTCTTCAACTCGACCTCCTAGTCTAGCTCAACTACACCGATGTATGGAAGATTGCGATATTTCTGATCATAGTCCAAACCGTAACCAACTACGAACTGATCTGGAATTGTAAAGCCTGTATAATCAACATGTACGTCAACCTCACGACGGTCTGGCTTATCTAACATTGTGACCATACGCACTGATTTTGCACCACGTTCCTTGAAAAGCTGTCCAAGGAAATTAAGAGTATTTCCGCTGTCGATGATATCCTCGACGATGATAACATTCTGTCCTGTTGGATCTAAATCAAGGTCCTTTTTAATCTTTACCACACCTGATGAAACTGTTCCTCCGTCGTAGCTGGATGTGGCCATAAAATCGATAATAACTGGCACTGTAATACGCTTAGCAAGCTCACAAGCAAAGAAGGATGCTCCCTTAAGAATACATACCAAAAATACTGTCTCACCCTCGTAATCTTTGCTAATTTGCTCTCCCAACTCCGCAATACGGGCAGCTAACTCATCCTCTGGTAAAAGGACTCTGATGTTCTCACTCATGTTCTGTTCCTCCGTAAGTTATCTCTAATACTCGAGTGGTATTATTAGAAATTTTATAATATTCGCTGATTCTGTATCCGACCACCCACATGACGTGGTTTCCGTCACATACAAGAGGAATTTCATCCCTCAGGTGACGAGGTATTTTTTCATCTACAAAATAGTCCTGAATGGACTTGTGATTACCTGCAGAATCTATAGTCAGATAGTCCCCCTCAGCGCGGGTTCTTATTACAACATTATCCGTTATTCTATCACAATCAAACCATTTCGTATAGGTTTCTACGGGGTATTTCATACCTTGTTCATAGTTGAATTCCCGGTAAGAAAAGTCACTAAATGGTTCACTCTTTTCAGAGGATTTTTCATCCTCATCTATTACATATAATTTCTCGTAGGAAATAATTAAAGTCTTCTTATATGGAAGATGCACCTGACGCTCTCCATCCTCATTTAATAGACCAAGGATAGCCTCGATATGAGATGCGCTAACATCCTTCTGTTCAGGCATAAAACGGCTTAAATATTCCTTTAAGGCCTGTGTAGCTATAACTCTTGGAGCTGTCATTAAAGCTCGTTTTCTAAGAGCATCCCCCTCTTCCTTGGCAATCTCAAGCAGACCTCGAGCCTCCAGGGATATATACTCTGCCACCTCTGTTAATCTAGCAGTCATATCAGAGATATGCTCCAAAGTCTTTGGATTTATTTGTTCTAGCTCTGGAAGGATATTATGTCTGATTCTGTTTCGATCGTATTCCACCTGGGAATTGGTCTCGTCCACACAGTAGGCCAGCTGATTATCATTGATAAAGTCCATAATCTCAGCCTTTGGAACCTGAAGAAGGGGACGGATGATTCGCCCACGCTTAGCGGCTATACCGCACATACCATCAAGGCCTGTGCCCCTTGCCATGTGAAAGAGCACTGTCTCTGCATTGTCATCTGCGTTATGAGCAATGGCAATCTTAGCGGTATGACCTTCTGTATCAAGCTCTGCTGCATATTCTTCGAAGGCCGCATATCTTGCCATACGAGCCTCTTCCTCAAGACCTCTGCCGGATTCCTTTGATAAGGCAGGAATATCCACCTTCACCACCTTAAGAGGAACCTCGTATTCCTTGCATAGACTCTCCACATATTCCTGATCTTCATCAGCATCCTTACCTCGGATGCAATGATTCACATGAAGAGCGTGAACTTCCAATTCATATTCCTGTGCCAATGCCAGCAAAACAAAAAAAAGGCAGACAGAATCAGGTCCTCCGGATAAACCTAAGACCACCCTGTCGCCTTTAAGTATCATATTATTTTTTTCAAGGAACTCGTTAATCTTGTTTTTCTTTAAAAATGATCCAATTGTCATGCGTCAACCCAAGCTTCTGTGAAGCCTCATTTTCTATATATTCGTCGGTACCGACGTAGTCTTCTTGTTCTTTAAGCTGCTGACTCTTTTCATTCGCCTCATCAAGCTCTGTGGTAAGGCTTTCTTCCTTTTTCTTAAGCTCCTCATTCTTGTCGTAGAGGCGCACAATCTGCACTGTCATTACGCCAATCATGAAAAGCATAATAACCGCAACGTATATTCTACCTGTAGAGGTTTTCTTTCGTCTTCTAACTGGTTTTCTTCTTTTGTATCTTGCCATAACTAAATATACTTAAAGAGCTCTGCCGCTGCATCCTTTTTGGTAGTTTCCTGAATATCAAGAACCTCAACCTTCACATTTTTGTTTCCAAATGCTATCTCTATTATATCACCAATCTTTACATCGGTGGAAGCTTTCGCAATTTTTCCATTAATTTGCACACGCCCGCTGTCACAAGCCTCATTTGCCACAGTCCTGCGTTTTATCAAACGCGATACTTTTAAGTATTTATCTAATCTCATTTTTCAACCTCATTATTTCTCAGTCTAAGCTGGTAGGAATCAATTAATATGCCCTATTTTTATAAGTATAGCGAAACTGTGACATTAAAAGCTGACTAAAAGGAAGCTTGTTAATGTCAGGAGGCTATGCCGACGATAAGCGATACTCAAAATAGTATATAGAAATTGTGAGTGTAACCAGCGTCGGTCTTAGAATAATTAAAGGGGTTCGGAAAATCCGAACCCCAGATGATTCTAAAAGTTATTAGTTGATAGAATCCTTAAGAGCC
The DNA here is from genome assembly GCF_900104335.1 of Pseudobutyrivibrio sp. YE44. GTDB lineage: Bacteria > Bacillota > Clostridia > Lachnospirales > Lachnospiraceae > Pseudobutyrivibrio. The sequence goes on along the minus strand of NZ_FMXT01000003.1, from coordinate 164,929 downwards.
TTACCAGCCTTAAACTTAGGAGCCTTAGATGCAGGAATCTTCATCTCTGCGCCTGTCTGTGGATTTCTACCTGTACGAGCTGCTCTCTCAGATACTTCGAATGTACCGAAACCAACGAGCTGGATCTTCTCCCCCTTCTTAAGCTCTTCAGCTACAACCTCTGTGAAAGCCTTTACAGAAGCCTCAGCGTCCTTCTTAGAAATGTTAGCCTTGCTAGCGATAGCTGCTACTAATTCTGTCTTGTTCATTACTTATTCCTCCTCGAGAATTTAATTTATTATTATTGGACCGAAATCCTTAATAACTACAATATCCTTTATAATTGTTTTAATTTACAGTGTCAACACATTATCCCCAAAAAAGCCCGATTTTATAAGGTTTTTATGGATTATTACAAATTTTTGACACAAAATTTAAACATAATTACCATTTACAAACCCTTGATTTTCTAGGAGGTTCACCATTTTTTCACACATTTTAGTCCATTAAGTTACTTATAAGGTCAGAAATGGTTGATAAATAGTCAACTTCATAGTCGTAATCATTCTTAATTGCGCTGCCTGCTGTCTCCTCCTCAGGGCCATTTGTCGTTGTGTCAGAGTTATTTTCTCCACCTTCGGTTGCAGCTGCTGACTCTTCATTTTCTTCCGAAGATGACTCATTTGACGCACTTGCATTATCAATATCCGATTCCATAGCCAAAGTGATTTCAGCAGAAGATGAATTTACAATTAAAGTTTTATTCCATGGCTTGTAGCCGCTGCACCTAACCACCAGCTTGTGAGCTCCATACTGCACATTCTGAGGTTCGTTTGTATCAATTATCTTTCCATCTATATATACGTAGGTTTCTGGAACTGTCACAAGGAAGGTAATCAAACAGTAGGATGGTCCATCTCCTTTCATCTCATCCAGATTCACCATTACATTCTCATCTCTATTGACGGTAATATCCTGAGAACCACCCCAGCCATTATTAGCCACAGTCACTTTATAGGTTCCCTCAGGCACCTCAATAGTCTCATTGCCGTTCACCATAGAAACAATCTTGTTGCCGATGAAAATCATACTGCCATCAAATACGGAAGTGTTTACAAGACTAATATAGCCATGGCCTGTGTTTACAGATATAGAGATTACTTCCTTATCACGTCCAACAACAGTAATCTTATCCTTCTTACTTATATTAGAAACAAGAATCTTTTCCGAATCTGAATATACCTTGGTCTTATCCGTCAGCTTATAGTTTCTGCCATCAATCTTTATAAGGCCATGCTCTTCATCAATCTTGTATTTAGTTATGTCTTCAAAATACCAGACATCCTTGGATTTCTGCACTTGACTAAGTGCGCCAGAAGATGGCAGCAGTTCCCCTATTGTCACAACTGTGCCTGTTGGAAACTCAGCCCAGGTGCTGTTGCCGCCGTATTTATCTATGAATTTGGTAGTCATGTTGTAGTTGTAGCGAAGCTGCTGGTCTGCTTCCACAGAATAAAGCGCAATGGTCTCCTCTGTCATATCAAGAGCTTCTACAATAAAAAGCTTCTCGCTTTCGGAAACCTCTTCACTGGTGACAGTCTCATCAATACCCTGCTCACTTCCTTCTTCCCCAGCGTCTTTTCCTGCGCCAGAGATAGCAGAACCTGTATAATTCACAACAGTAGCATTATTAGGATGGGTGCCACACCCTATCAGCAAAGCCGCCACAGCAGAATAAACCGCTATTAACTTCCCCCATTTTTTAACCCCATTTTTTTCCATATGAATATTTTAACATATTTTATCGTATAGAAATACACATTCCATCATATAGCCCCATCTCTTCAACAGTTTTATTACAATTAGAAGTAACATCAATGCTATTAGCGTACACCTTATAAGAATTAGCAATCTCTTCACTAATACCTAAGCCTAGGCCTTCGTTCAGCGCATGCTCTAATTCATATCCAGTTATATACATAGGCACTTCAATGTCCATGCTATTATTGTCCCACCTAAACTCAATAACTATGACTTTACTATAGCCTGGCTGTTATTTAATTCTTTTACTTCTACAAGTCTATCAAGGACATCATACTTGTAAGAAGTCTTTACCTCTTTTTCTAAGAGACTTGTTCTGTTTCCAAAGGCATCATATTCATAAGCTGCCTTTTTCTGTCCGTTAAGACTAGATTCTGTGAGTCGACCAATAGCATCATAGTTATATTTATACTGTCCCGATACTGCATCAAGGCCTCTTCTATTTCTATTAATTCCATTGATAAGTCCAGCATTATCATATGAATAGAAATACTTATCAAGCTGACCATTGGTGTCATAGCTTGTCATTTAAACATAATATTTTAAACAATATCTCCATCAACTATTTCAAGAATATGATCAATTGCTTTTTTTGCAGTAGAATAATAAGATTTTTGTATAATGATATATATAACTAACCCAACAAAAAATCTAACTGGATCTCTATATATAATTCCTATCATTTCTATCAATATTGGAAATATCCATAGTAGTGGGTGAAGCGGAGATGCACTCATCTTTAAATATAATATATACGTTGAATTATGTTTTTTTAACGAACCATATATATGAGGCGTTAAAATATTGCCAGATATATTATCAAGGTTACTATAATCATTCAAAATATTTCGATACTCTACTCTATGCATTGGATATAAATCAAACTTATAATTTGCAAAAGTGCCCCAAAAAAATTTTGTACTATTTTTTCTTTTTCGCATAATACCAATATCTTTACGATCACAAACACAGTCTAAAAATTTAGTAACGATATCATTTAAATCACTCTTACACCTTATTTTCAAAGACAACCATGGGATGAAAAACATTCTTATATGTATATTATTCATTATTACAATTTCCCCCTTTGTTAAATCCTTTTTCATCAAACTGCCATATATTCATCAGATACGATTCCCCAACATGGGCTTCAATTCCTTCACCTAAACCTATCGAAAAAGTTATTCCCATAAAATCATCATCACAGAATAGAAAATCAGCACCAAATAAATAGCCAAAGCCAATCGATCCTCCAATACTATAGCCAAATTTTTCTGTATCATGAATATCTTTAATTCCAGGAAAGAATGAAGCTGTAGCAACTAGTCCAGCTTTTTCTCCAGTTCCTATATTAAATCCACCACCTGCTTGTATCTCGTGAACCCCATTTCCATAACCATACTGTACACTTCCTACTCCAAAGTAATTTGCTCCAAGAGTAGCTGAGGCACCCACCGCAAAAGAGGAATTTGTAATATCAGCAACAGTTCTTGTAGCGATATAAGAAAACGCCATCGGACACACCGAAATAGCTTCAAGACATGCAACACTATATACTGTATTGCATATTACATCTTTGTTATCATTAATAGTCTTTTTAATTATTGTAGTATTTTCAGCAGCGCTTTTTTTTATTTCATTTATCCCATTTTGTACAGTACTTATTATTTTATTAGTACCTTTAACGCCAATATCTAGCGCTTTTTCTCCATAATTTAGTATTTTACTTTCTTTAGATGAAATACTAGGGATAGATGGAACAGTTGGAAATTTTCCATTCATATCATAATAAGAAAATGGCGAATTCCAACAGTATTCATAACTGTTTTGTGTTTCAGGTGTTTCAATAAATCCCCTAACCTGATCTTCGCCTACAAATCTTCCGTTCTCAGCACTATAAAATCTTGCCTGTGCAAACTTAAGGCCAGAGACCTCATCCTCCTGGTAGCCTGTGAAGGCAAATGGCTGGATGATGTTGCCATCTGTTCCTGTAAGGTACATACCAGTACCAAGCTCATCAAGCATATAGAAATAATCATTTCCTGCTTTTGACCACATATGTGCCTCTTTACGAGTTTATTACATTCTAATTTTTTCGTAATGGGCTCTGGCTCTAAAATTCTTTATTAATCTAGATTGTCATCGCTTACATATTCTATATTTAATAATTCTATTAATTTACGATATGTACATTTACCATTAATTTCACTTAATTTTTCACGAATATCGGGTCCATCATATATCCACATATAATACACTTTCCCATCATCATATGAAATATCAATTATATCAGTGAATGGAACGTTATCTATTGTCGTTGACTCGAGTTCTTTCCCATTCGACCAGAAGCCTATGTATACGATATTCCCCTCTGTATTAATGAATGGAATAGATAAATTATTATATAACATTAATGATTGAATAACTGAATCAGCACAATCATACTTATATCCATCCTGCTCATACATATTAACAACCTTACTATCAAAATTTACAATTTGAGAATACATATTATCTTTCTTTAAATAATCCATAGTAATTATTCTGTATCCCTCTTTTGGCTTTTTGGGCACAGAATAAAATTTTCTTACCATAGAGCTGTTCTCCAAAGAGTAAAAAAGATTTAATTCATCAAAATTATCAATACCATAAAAATCATGTATTATACTTTTGTCCTTTTGGGCTTCATCTAACGTCTTATACCAATTGTAATTTCCATTATTTGTGTATTTTTCATTACCACTAGTCTCATATGTATAATTAAATGAAAACTCAACGTCCTTAATGCTTATATCTTCGGTAATAATCGACACTGTAAGCATTGTGAAAAAAAGAACTATAAGTATCCCAAATACAACTAGTACTGTTATTAATATTTTTTTCTGCATATAAGGTTCTCCTAAAGATGTACTAATTTAGTAGTTACTTTTTTAATTAGTATGTACAAGTTCCAAACAACACATTGTAACAATTTTCCATATATTTTAATGCTGCAGCAGCAAGACCATCGTCAAGCGCTCCTATGCCCGTTGAGTCATCTAAACATAAAAATATAAAAGCAACTAAACTAGCAACCAATCCAACCGTTGCTTCCGCTTTTTTTAATTTCTTTGAGCTAACAATATTTTGACTGTAAATAATCTTATGCGCATAAGTAAACTCCGGAAATAGTGTTAATCCAGATTTTTCTAATTCATCTATCGTTGCCTCTCCTCCCAGTTCAGATTTATAATCTGTTCCCTTACTTTGACTCAGTTCAAGTGAATTTTTCCATGTTCCTGAAACACCTTGATTTTCGAATTCAATCGTAGAATATAGTTCGGCAGATACCTCGCTACCCAAATTTATATCTATTCCAGCTGTAAAACCAAATGCACTTATTTTAAAATCAAGGTCATATGAAGTTGTTGCACCTGTTTTGATATCAATATTTCTTACAATAATATCTCCACCACCATGTCCTTCAACAACGTATGAGCCATTATTTGGAAGTGTTTCTTCTCTATAATATGTTTTTCCATATATATGATTTACCACACCATTCCATACATCTTTTATACTATTTGCATTTTCCATCCAATCCGGCCAATTACCATCATTATCAACCAGTCCAACCGGATTGCCCCAACAGTAGCCATAATGATTCAATGTAAATGGGCTATCTACAAATCCCTTTACATTATCCTCACTCTGAAATCTACCTGTATTAGCATCATAGAATCTCGCCTGTGCAAACTTAAGGTCTGATACCTCATCCTCCTGGTAGCCTGTGAAGGCAAATGGCTGGATGATGTTGCCTTCTGTTGTGTAGGCGTGCTTGTGGCTTGTCTCTTTGATTTTACCTGTGAATGGGTCGATGTTGCGACCGAAATCATCAAAGGCATATGAGGATACAGTTACACCGTCAGTACCTGTCATGTACATAGGAGAACCAAGTTCATCCTGAAGGTAATAGTAGTTATTACCTAACTTGCTCATGCTGACTACGATGTTGTCATAGATAAAGCTTTCTGTCTCGCCATTTACTGTGCGCTCAAGAAGGTTATAGTAATCCCTTGAAAGGTCACATAAATATTCAATTTTCTCTTCTGGTCTTGTTGAAGCTACACGGAAGCCTAAACCATTGTATTGGTTCTCAACTTCACCTTTACTTGAGTCTACCACTTTTGCAAGCATGTTTGTTGCATCAAAAGTAAAGGTCTTTTGTAAGAGACCATCCACAAATTCTTTTGTCTGGTTACCACGCTTATCATAGTCGTATGTTTTAACAATAGCCTGGCTGTTGTTTAATTCCTTAGCTTCTACGAGTCTATCAAGGACATCATAGGTGTATGCTGTTCTTGTTTCGTTTTCAGCAAGTAATGTTCTGTTACCAAAAGCGTCATACTCATAGGCTGATTTAACCATGCCATCATGAGTAGTCTGGGTTAATCGTCCTATTGCATCATAGCTATATTTATACTGTCCTGATACTGCATCAAAGTCTCTTCGATTTCTATTGATTCCGCTGATAAGGCCAGTATTATCGTAGGAATAGAAATACTTATCAAGTTGACCATTGGTGTCAAAGCTAGTCATACTCTCAAGATTTCCGCCTGGAAGGTATGAGTATTCTGTAGATACACCATTTGGAAGAAGCTTAAGTGCAAGTCTTCCAAGCTCGTCATAAGAGTAAGTAGTCTCTTCGCCATTTCCTGTAATGCCAGAGAGTCTGCCTTCCTCGTCGTAACTATAAAGTGCTTCTCTTCCATCAGGGTAAACAAGCTTAGTCTTCTCACCAAGTGAGTTATACTCATAGCCTACAGTCCTATTCTGGTAGTCAGTTACCTTTGTAAGTCTGCCTAAGATATCATTTTCAAGAGTAGTTTTACCAAGCCAGTCATTTATCTGATTAAGCTGATTTAATTCGTTATAAGCGAACTCAACACTTCTGCCATCACCATAGCCAACTCTAGTGACTGCACCAAGATTGTTGTAATCATAGCTTGTTACATAGTTATCCCTATCAGTCTTTGTTACAAGGCGTCCATACTGGTCATAAGAATAGTGCTCTTCCTGACCAAGGGCATCTGTTATCTTTGTAAGCTGCCCTGAAAGGTTGTAAGAATAGATTGTTACGTGACCATCTTCTCCTATTGTAGGGAAATAGTCATTCTCTGAATCTAAACTTTCAATTCTTCCTTCTGCTCTATGAACACTCTGAAGGTTATCAAGAGTATCATAGGTGTACGCAGTCTCATTTCCAAGAGCATCTACAACACTCTTAAGTCGTCCTGTTGCAGTGTAATTATAAAGTGTTGTACTTCTGCCATCCTCTACCTTTGTGGCTCTGCCCATGGCATCATACTCGTATGAAACTGTACGACCATCTGAGCCTTCCACCTTTGATACACGACTAAGAGCATCATAGCTATAAGAAATCTTATAACCGTCTGCGAATCTTCTTTCAGATACACGGCCCACATTGTCATAAGACATTTCCTGCTCTAATCTGCCGCAGAAATAAACCGCTTTAAGCTTTCCAGCATTTGTATATTCGTATTTACGAACTCTTCCTGCTGGGTCTGTAATAGTTTCAACTGCTCCAAGCTTTGTGTAGGTGTAGCTTGTTGCATTTCCAAGTGGGTCTGTTTCACTTACTACTCTGCCAAGAAGGTCATACTCTCTTGTATATTTATTTCCTAAGGTATCTGTAACCTCAATTACATTTCCATTTTCGTCATACTCATACGTCTTTTCATAATCAAGAGCATCAATCTCTTTTGTAATACGATTCAGCTTATCATATTCAAGACTACGAACTTTGATATCACCAAGATATTCTGCAGTTACATTTCCATTAGAGTCATACTCATACCCTGAGGTTCTTCCTTCCGGGTCTGTAACCTTTGTAAGTCTCATAAGTGGGTCGTACTCATAAAGAATGATACCACCATTAGGCAAGCAAACTTTTTCTTGCTTACCCATAACATTGTATGTTATCTCAGTAACTCGACCTGCTTCATCAATAACCTTTGAAACACGGCCCATTACATTCATTTCAAAATTCTTTACAGTACCATCTGCTTCCTTTACAGAGGTAACCTTTCCCATAGCATCATAGGTATACTCTCTAGTGTTACCTAATGCATCTATGGTCTTTTTTATTCTATCAGCAGAGTCGTACTCGTAAGTAGTTTTTGTACCATCTGCTGTGACAGTAGCTGTTATTCTATTAAGGGCATCATATTCGTAAGAAACCTTTACACCATCAGGGTCAGTTACTGTATTCACATTCCCCTTAGAATCATGAGTGTATAAAGTCTCTGCACCAAGAGCATTTCTAGTTCTATAAAGGTTACCATCTTTGTAATAGAACCTATCATGCTCCCCAAGAGGATTCTTAAGTTCAAATAATCTTCCCTCAAGGTCATAAGAATATTTATATTCCTCGCCCTTTGGTCCCTTTACGGCCAATGGCTTTCCATCAGCTCTATATGTGATGGAAGTCTTGTTTCCTAAAGCATCAATAATCTTTGTAAGATGACCTCTGTTATCATAAGCAAAACGAGTGATACTTCCCTTTTTGTCTATAAAGCTGGTCTTTTGATGACGAGCATTATATGTATATCGTTCTGTTCCGTCATAATATTTTGTAGCTATATGACGCTGTAAGTCATCATGTGTATAGACAACCTTATTTCCATTTTGCTCTGTAGATGTGGTGGTCTTTCTGACATCATCATACTCATATGTCATGACAGAATCATCTGGGAATGATTGCTTGATAGTTCTTCCCTGATTGTCATACTCATTTGTGATGGCTGTGATTCCCTTAGGATTGATTACATCCTGTATCTTTCCATCAGCTGTGTATGTGAAACGACGTATAGCTCCGTCTAATTCTTTTATTTCTACAAGACGTCTATTTTCATAAGCATAGCAAACAGACCTACCTGCCTGGTCGGTTATACTCTTTATAAGATTCTTGTTTTCTTCGTCTTCAAAGTAAGTAAATTCAAGAGTATTCTCACTCTTAGTAATTACCTTTTTGATTCTCTTAGTGGCTCTATCTTCGAGACGTTCATACCATACAGATGTATGCCCGCCATCAACATCTCCAAGTTCTACAAGGCAACCTTCATCATCAAACTTTTCATAGGAACCATTATCCTGAGAAATCTGGTATCCGCCATTTTCAAGTTTGGTAAGAATTCCAGGCTCACCATGTTCCTCAACATAATAATCCTTCTCTTTATTGAAGATTCCTTCGCTACCATCTCCATAAAGAATCTTAATTCTTCCAGATTCCCTGTCTTCAAAAATATGTGTTTCAAGGCTATGTGTCCAACCAAGACCAAGTGTGCCATATATGTTTGAAATAGCATTATAGAATCTCTTAAATTCAATAGGATATCTTCCGCCTAAGGTAACATCCACATGCTCATTAATGTAGTTACCATTACACATATTTACAGGGTCATATCTATAGACCTCGCAGCGTTCCTTCTTTCCCATAAGGTACGCATGCATGTCATTTATATACTGTAAATATTTCTCAAGAGCTTCACCTGTAAGTACATCCCTTGGGTCTTTCCAGCCTATATCATTTTTGCTTCCATCATAGGTTGTGATGTCATAATATCTTCCATCACCAATACCATTAATAAAAGCATTTATGTTAGACATGATAGTCTCATAGAGAGTCTGATAAGAGCTTAGGCTAACATCATTAGCATGCTCATCATCAAAGTCCATTAGCTTTTGCTTGGTCTTTAAAACTACGCCCTTATCACTATCAGTTCCAACCAAATCATCAATGGAAGAAAGATACGGATTGTTATCAGGTCTACGATAGCTTCCAACCTCATAGCATTCTCTGTTTTGCTCTGCTTAATAAGTATTCCCTCTCATTCAGCTGTGGATTCTCCACCACCTCATCGAAGAGAGTCTTAAGGATTTCGCCGATTTTCTGGCCCTGAGGCACGCCCATAGCAAGCAAATCCTTGCCGTTAATTTTCAAATCTTTAATCTTAAGGCAATCACCTGCTGCAACAACTTCGTTGAAAACACGCTCAAGGTCTGCGATATAGGAAAGCTTTTCCTCGCGGTGATACATGCTTTGTGCCAGGCAGTCTGCTCGTTTTACAGCCAATAAATCCTGGAAATTTTCCTGTTTCACACGGATAATCATGCGGCGCACATTGCGCTCATTTATCTCCGGTCTGTCGTCATGATTTCTCACAAGATTGCACACCTTGTCAGTGGTGTCATTATCAAACTTCAGACGACGCAAGACAGCTCTGGCCATCTTCTCACCCTCTACAGGATGCATCTTGAAATGATTCTGGCCCTTATCATCAGTGGTTTTACACACTGGCTTTGCAATATCATGAAGCATCATGGCCAAGCGTATAACCTTGTCCGCAGGGGCAAGACCCATGGAAACTATGGTGTGCTCGCCTACAGTATACATATGATGCTTGTTCACCTGGTCGCATTCCATCATGGCATCAAACTCTGGGAAAAATATCTTTGTAAGCCCGGTCTCGTACACATCTCTGATTCGCTCTGGATGGTCTGAGGTTACAAGCTTTACCATCTCCACCTGGATTCGCTCTGCGCTGATTTTCTCAAGGGTAGGTGCTAAGTCGCAGATAGCCTGATAGGTGGCAGCTTCGATTTCAAAACCAAGCTGGGCTGAAAAACGAAGAGCACGCAACATACGAAGGGCATCTTCTGTAAAGCGTTCTGTAGGATTTCCAACGGCACGAATTATTCCTGCCTCCAAGTCCTCTTTGCCACCAAACAAATCCACAAGGCCTTTGCTGTCGTTATAAGCCATGGCGTTTATGGTGAAATCACGGCGCTTCAAATCTTCCTCCAAAGAAGCTGTAAAAGTAACCTCCTTTGGATGACGGCCATCTTCATACTTTCCATCCACACGGTAGGTGGTGACCTCATAGCCAATGCCACTCATAAGAACTGTGACGGTACCATGCTCAATTCCAGTGTCAAAAGTGCGCTGAAAAAGAGCCTTGACCTGTTCAGGCAAAGCTGAGGTGGTAATGTCCCAATCGTGAGGAACTTTCCCTAGAATGCAGTCACGGACACAGCCGCCTACTGCATAGGCTTCGTGTCCGTTAGATTCTAATACATTTATAATGTTTTGAACGTCTGCTGGTAAATTCATATTAATAAGCTTTACCCCAATATACTAACTTCTTAGCTGGCTTGCCACAGCATGCGCATACATCAGAAATCTGCTCTTGATCGTTGAATGGCATACAACGTGAAGTAACAGCTAAATCTTCTTTTATCTTGTTCTCACAAGCCTCGTCCTCGCACCACATAGCACGAATGAAGCCTGGCTTGTTGTTTGCAATCTCTGTAAACTCAGCATAGTTGTGAGCATCCCAGATGTGGCTGTCTCTGTGAGCCTTTGCACGCTCGAACATATCCTTCTGGATAACCTCGAGAAGCTCTGCAACCTTTGCCTCTACCTGATCAAGTGGGCACTCAATCTTTTCACGTGTATCACGACGAACGAGAACGCACTTGCCAGCCTCGATATCCTTTGGTCCAAGCTCTACACGAACAGGGATACCGCGCATCTCTGCCTCGTTGAACTTCCAACCTGGGCTCTTATCAGAATCGTCAAGCTTAGCACGCACCAACTTGCCAAGACGCTCTGTGACCTCTGCTGCCTTTTCAAGGACGCCTTCCTTCTTCTGCTGAATAGGAATAACGATAACCTGTGTAGGTGCGATACGTGGTGGAAGTACAAGACCTGAGTCATCACCATGTACCATAATGATAGCACCGATAAGACGAGTTGTCATACCCCATGATGTCTGGTGAACATACTGAAGCTGATTGTTCTTATCTGAGTACTGAATATTGAAAGGCTTTGAGAAGTTCTGGCCAAAGTTGTGTGATGTACCAGACTGTAAAGCCTTACCGTCGTGCATAAGTGCCTCGATAGTGTAAGTAGCCTCTGCTCCTGCGAACTTTTCCTTTTCAGTCTTCTGTCCGCGAACTACAGGCATTGCAAGAACTTCCTCACAGAAGTCTGCATAAAGGTTAAGCATCTGTACTGTACGTTCCTCTGCTTCCTCTGCTGTAGCGTGAGCTGTGTGGCCCTCCTGCCATAAGAACTCTCTAGAACGAAGGAATGGACGTGTCTCCTTTTCCCAACGAACTACTGAGCACCACTGATTGTAAACCTTTGGTAAATCTCTGTGAGAGTGGATAATATCCTTATAGAAATCACAGAAAAGAGTCTCAGATGTAGGACGAACGCAAAGACGTTCCTGAAGCGGGTTAAGACCACCATGTGTAACCCAAGCTACCTCTGGTGCAAAGCCCTCGACATGATCCTTCTCTACCTGAAGAAGACTCTCAGGGATGAACATCGGCATGTACACATTCTGTACTCCTGTCTCTTTGAATCTTCTGTCTAACTCGTGCTGGATGTTTTCCCAAATAGCATACCCATCGGGCTTGATAATCATGCATCCTTTTACTGATGAATATGCAATCAAATCAGCCTTAACAACAACATCGGTATACCATTGTGCGAAATCCTCTGACATGGAGGTAATCGCTTCTACCAGCTTTTTTTCCTGTGCCATTTTTTTCTCCTTTGTATTATTTATTAAATATTTATAAGCTTTCCCATTTTATACCAAAAACCAAAACAAGTCCACCCCTGACAAGAGGTGGACTTGGCAATTCTTCTATTATTTTAAATTATAAGTAAATCTCTTCGAACTTTCTCACAGGAAGTGGCTTGTTAAAGTAGTAGCCCTGAAGATAGTCAGCACCAGTTCCCTTTAGGTAATTGAGCTGGTCTTCCGTCTCCACGCCCTCAATGATAACCATCATTCCAAGAGCCTTGGCTAAGGTGATGATTGTGTTTACAATCTTGCGGCCCCTAGGTGCATTCTTATCCATTGTAAGGAAGGCCATATCCATCTTCAGGATATCTGCTGGCACCTCTTTCAACATGTTAAGAGATGAGTATCCGCTTCCGAAATCGTCGATTTCAACCAAGAAACCATATTCCTTCAGAGAGCTGATAATATCAATCTGACGCTCCTTCTCAGTCATAAACACTGTCTCTGTGATTTCCAGCTTCAGTCTGTCAGGCTCGATATTGTATTTCTCTACTAGAGATACCAAGGTTTCGTAAATATCCATGTAATAGAAATCTTTCACTGAGATATTTACGGAAATGGATAATTCATCATGCCCTAAAGAACTCCAGTAAGCCAAACGCTTTGCAGCCTGTTCCCACATATACAAATCAAGCTTGTAGATATATCCTGTTCGTTCCAAAAGTGGAATGAAGGATGCTGGGGCAATAATGCCTCGCTCTGGATGAATCCAGCGAACTAACGCCTCACAGATGGTCATTCTTCCATCTGTTGTAACTACTGGCTGAAGGAACATTGCAAACTGTCCCATCTGAAGGGCATCCTCAAACTCGCCGATAATCTTTTGCTCGCTCATGTATTCATGACGAAGCATATCGCCATAGTAAGCTATGGTGTTTTTGAAACTATCCTTTATAGAATCTATGGCAAGGAAGGCTCCATCACACATTGAAACCACCGGTGCGTGTCTATCATAGATATCATATACACCCAGCAAAATAACCATTCTGTACTGAGCATTGTTCAGGAAATTACTAACCTGATTCATACCGGTCATGAAAAGCTCTTCACTGTAATGATTCTTTGGCATCAGCACAGCAAATCGGTCTGCCTCAAGCCTTGCAAAGGCTGCGGATGGTGTAAGCTTTTCTCTGATAAGATCTGCCGCTCTAATAAGAAGCCTATCAGCTTCCTCAACACCGAACATGTCGTTAATAAGCTTGAAGCCCTTGATGTTGCTACAAACCATCACATATTCAATTTCGGAATTCTCTTCCAACAAGCGCTGAACCTCTTCATAGAAACTTTCCCTATTTAAGGCTCCAGTGAGACTATCATGACTACTTCGATATTTCTCCTCCTCATAGGCGATAAAATCGCCAGTAACATCATAGAAGGATAAATAGCAACCACAGTAATAGCCCTTTTTATCGTATATCTTGTTGAAATGAACATCGAAGCGATATTCATCTCCATTGAGATTGTAAACATCATTCCAGCTGGTGTTGGAAATAGAATTAGTTTCCTTTCCAGCTCGCCACATTTTAAAGCGCTGCTCTAAAAGCTTTTTGTCTCCACTTGGGCAAAACATTCGATTTGCCAGCTGATTTGAATAAATACAAAAATCATTTTCATCGAAGGATATTAGCGCACACTCCATACGCTCGGTGATGGTACTGAGCATATACTCAACAAAGGTTTTTGGATTATACAAAAGTGTGTAATATCCAACAAAAATAGACGCAATCGCGTATAAACAAATTGAAACATCCACAGGATAATCAAAGAACACATAAAGGATGTTCAATAGAATAATGCCTGTAAACATAATCAAAATCGAAAGATATCGATTTCGATGAAAACCACTGGTCGCAACGGTTTTCTTTGTAAGTATCAGCAGAATCAAAATAACAAGGATGTAGCAGAAAACTAAATGAACCACATAATAATCGTGGATTTTGAAATCGTAAAACCACTCATCCCCCAAATATCTTTTTTCAAGATAATAGGCGTGATGCCATTTGTAATTGAAGAATAAGCTGATATTGTCTAAGACTGCAATACTTGTAGTTATAAGGGGTGCAGCATAGTTTTCAAGCCAAACTCTAGTATACTGCCTAGCATAGAATAAAAAGGTAATCAATATCCAATCTATTCCAGCAAAATACAGGGCATATCCCCATTCTGCTGCCAACTCATTAGGCACAGAAATAGCGTGAGAATAGGCCAAACAAGTAATAATACCTACTGACAGCAATTGTATTATCGAAATATTCAGCTTGTTTTGTCTAATAGCATGCTTGGTGGATATATATACTGTGCAAACCAGCATAATAAACGCCGTAAGCATAAATGTTAATACATAAAACTTTATCAAGCTTAACCCCCTATCTTCTGTTATTTAAAAATAACCTTGCTGTCTTTAAAATCTTCCCCCTTAGGTGTGCAATTAAAGGTCACTGCCTCTCCTGTTGTAGGATGTGTAAAGCTTATAACCCATGAACACAATGCAAGATTTCGACCAGTTGATACTCCGCCATATTTAACATCTCCAAGTATTGGAGCTGTTCTGCTGGCAAGTTGAATTCTAATTTGATGATGTCTTCCTGTGAAAAGCTCGATATCGAGGAGCTTTCTATCATCCCAGGCATCCACTGTATGATACTTAAGCTCTGCCTTTTTTGCTCTTGGGTCTGTTTCCTTTACCACCTTTGAAAGATTGGTTCGGTTATCCTTTACAAGGTAATCCACCAAATGTCCCTCTTCTGGAAAGGATTCTCTGGTGATGATTGCATAATAATGCTTTTTAAAAGTGTGGTCTGTCAGCTGCTTGGTAAGGTTTGTGGCTGCTTCCTTTGTCTTGGCAAACACCATAACACCTTCTACCGGCTGATCCAATCTGTGAACCACGTGTATTTCTGGACTTTCGCCCTTATCCTTTAGATAGTTGGAAAGCTCGCTTTCCATGTCCTTTTCGCCAATCTTTTTAGTCTGTGTTGCAAGCCCCGCTGGCTTGTAGCAAACTACAATACTGGCATCCTCATAAATTATCTCCATAGCATATTCCCCCAATTGTTGTGATATGTATATTTTATCACTTTATAGCCACTCTTTGCTAGACTTAAACCTTAAAGGAATACCTCAACACTATATGTGATGTTTTCACTTTAAACTTTAAATCTGTATCCAACGCCCCAAATAGTCTCAATGTACTGAGGTTTTGAGGTGTTAAGCTCGATTTTCTCTCGAATCTTGTTTACATGTACAGTAACTGTGGAAATATCGCCAATGGATTCCTCTCCCCAAAGAGTCTCGAAAAGTTGCTCCTTAGAGTAGATTACATTAGGATTCTCAGCCAAGAAGGTTAACAAATCAAACTCTTTTGCTGTGAAAACCTTTTCCTCGCCGTTTATCCAAACACGTCTGCTGGCCTTGTCGATTCTAAGGCCACGAATACTGATTTCATTTTTCTTTATAGCAGGAGACTGAACCAATCTCTCGTATCTGGCAAGATGAGCCTTTACTCTGGCCACAAGCTCACTTGGAGAAAATGGTTTTGTAATATAATCATCTGCACCAAGGCCAAGACCACGAATCTTGTCGATTTCTTCTTTTTTAGCTGTAACCATAAGGATTGGCACATTCTTCACCTCACGGATTCTCTTGCAAAGTTCGAAGCCATCCACACCTGGAAGCATCAAATCCAGTATGTACATATCATAGTTTCCTGCCAAGGCCTTCTGTAAGCCTTTCTCGCCATCACCTTCTATATCAACCTCAAAGTTTGAAAGCTCCAGGTAATCCTTTTCAAGCTCTGCAATTGCTTCCTCATCTTCGATTATAAGTATCCTACTCATAGACAACCTCCGTATATTTTCTGATCACAAAGTACATAGTAGTTCCTTCGTTTTCCTTGCTGGTAACCCAAATCTTGCCGCCGTGGTCTTCTACGATTTTCTTTACAATAGAAAGACCTATACCACTACCGCCGGCAGCAGAATTTCTTGAGGCATCAGCTCTATAAAATCTATCAAAGACATATGGCAAATCCTTTGTGGCAATGCCCTTGCCATTGTCAGCGATCTCAATCTGAACAAAATCACCAACATCCTTTATGGTGATTGCAATCCTTGATGGCACGTCAGCACGCATATATTTAACAGAATTGCTGACGATATTATGGATTATTCTTCCTAGCTGCTCCGCGTCTGCAATAATCAAAACATCTGGGTCTACAAAGTTGGCATAGTCCAATCTAATGTGCTGATTATCAAGATCCATTCCCAGCTCCTCAATACAATCTGAGAAATAAGCATGAAGATTTAGCTTCTGGAAATTGTATGGAATCTTGTTGGTATCGATATTTGAATAAAGGGTAAGCTCGTTAATGAGAGTGTTCATCTCGTTTGCTTTGTTGTAGATGGTGCGGATGTATTTTTCCTGCTTTTCAGGAGTGTCCGCAACACCATCAAGCATACCCTCTGCATAGCCCTTTATGGCTGTAATTGGAGTTTTCAGATCGTGGGCAATATTTGAAATAAGTGCACGCTGCTCAGCCTCATCCTCCAGTCGGTCCTTAGCATTGTTCTTCAAACGAACTCGCATATCCTCAAAGGCATTGCAAAGCTCGGACATTTCATCCTTGCCAGTGCTTGCCACGCTGAAATCAAGGTTTCCTTCCTTTACGTTGTTTGCTGCAAGCTTAAGAGTTTTAAGCTGTGGAGCGATTCCTCGATAAATCCAAACCACCATAATTACAGCGGTTAAAAAAAGGATAACAAGCTCAGCCACGCAAAAGCTGATTACAAGCTCGTCAAAACGTCCGCTGTCGTCCATGTAGTTTTTCACTGAATGGATGAACTCGTTAGTAAGCTGATTTTCAGTAGCTTCCTGAACAAAGCCCTTCAGGCCCATCATCAGGGTGGTGAAAATAAGGACTGGGACTAGGGTTATTATTAAAAAGCTTATGATTAATCTGTTTTTTAGTTTCATGGACACCTCATCAAAAAATAAAAGCAGTCCCGAAGGACTGCTTTTATTATATCATATTGATATTTTTAAAGATATTTCTTTAAAGCTTCAGCTTTGTCTGTCTGCTCCCATGGAAGCTTAACATCTGTACGGCCGAAGTGACCATAAGCAGCTGTTGGACGGTAGATTGGACGACGAAGGTCGAGCATCTTGATGATTCCTGCTGGACGAAGATCGAAGTTCTCGCGAACGATTTCGATAATCTTTTCATCTGAAAGCTTTCCTGTGCCGAAGGTGTCTACCATAACGGATGTTGGCTCTGCAACGCCGATAGCGTATGAAAGCTGAATCTCGCACTTGTCAGCAAGGCCTGCTGCAACAATGTTCTTTGCAACGTAACGAGCTGCATAAGCACCTGAGCGGTCAACCTTTGTGCAATCCTTTCCTGAGAAAGCACCGCCGCCGTGACGAGCGTATCCGCCGTATGTATCAACGATGATCTTGCGGCCTGTAAGACCAGCATCACCGTGTGGGCCACCAATAACAAAGCGGCCTGTAGGATTGATGTAGAACTTTGTCTTATCATCAATCATGTCCTTTGGAAGGACTGGGTCGAAGACATATTTCTTAATGTCTGAGTGAATCTGTTCCTGAGTAACATCTTCATCATGCTGAGTAGATAAAACTACAGCTTCAAGTCTAACTGGCTTGCCAGCTTCGTCATACTCTACAGAAACCTGAGTCTTTCCATCAGGTCTAAGGTACGAAAGTGTACCGTCTTTGCGGACTGTTGCAAGCTGTAGAGCAAGTCTATGAGCAAGAGAAATAGGATAAGGCATAAGCTCTTCTGTTTCGTTAGTTGCGAAACCGAACATCATACCTTGATCACCGGCGCCTGTATCCAGGTCGTCTGTAAGTGAGCCTTCCTTTGCCTCAAGAGCCTTGTCAACACCCATTGCAATGTCTGCGGATTGTTGATCAAGAGCGACCATAACAGCGCAAGAGTTTCCATCAATGCCTTTCTTTCCATCGTCATAACCGATTTCAAGAAGAGTCTTGCGAACAATAGCTGGAACATCGAGCTGAGCCTTTGTGGTAATCTCTCCAGTAACAAGTACGAAACCTGTACATGAAGCAGTCTCACAAGCTACTCTACTCATTGGATCTTCAGCTAAGCAAGCATCGAGGATGGCATCAGATACGGCATCACACACCTTATCTGGATGGCCTTCTGTTACTGACTCTGAAGTAAAAAGTAACTTTTCCATTTTTTGACTCTCTTTCTTTATGAAATTTTACTTAATCTAGGGTTATTCCTAGACACTATAGTATAACCCCAATTACCATTAACTTCAATATACATTATTTTTTTGTAACTACTGTGAACTATATTGTATTATAAAAATTCTCTTATTATAATTAAATTGTATAGACAATATCCATAAGAGGACTAATATGATTACACTTACAGTTGATAAACTTGAACCGAATATGAAGGTTGCTGAGCCTATTGTAACAAAACGAGGACAGACTATTGTTAAGGCTGGCGAAACCCTTACTGCCCAGCTAATTGCCAAATTATCTTTTTATAAGATAGATTCCGCAACTGTAGAAGGTGAGGAGGATGAGCCTGAGCCAGAGCCTATTCCTGAACCATCCTCAAATGATTCCTTCATTAGCGACCAAATCACTTATTCTCAGCGACTGAAAGCTTCTCCAAAATTCCAGAAGTTCCAGTCAGATTATGCTTTGAATATTTCTTATCTAAAGGAAAACTTTGAAGCTATTATCGCTGGAGGCGGTTCAGAATGCTCAGATTTAATGCTAGAAAACTGTGAGATGCTTTTCAAATCAAAAACAACTATAGAGCTTCTTGATATGCTTAGAAATATGCGCAACCTTGAAGATCCTCTTTATTCACATTCCTTGAATGTGGCTCTTATTGCCCGTTCCATTGGAAAATGGTTGCAGCTTCCTAAGGAAGAACTTGATGTTTTAACTTTATCAGGATTGCTTCACGATATAGGAAAAACCCAGATACCTGAAAGTATCCTTAATAAACCTGGAAAATATACAGACGAAGAATTTGAACTGATGAAGTCCCATCCTCTAGCAGGAAAACGAATCCTCAGCGACAAGGGCTTTGATGTTAGAATTCCTTTTGCAGCACTTCAACACCACGAGCGTAGTGACGGAAGCGGCTATCCAAGAGGCTTGGAAGAGGATGAGATTGAAGATTTTGCCAGCATCATCGCCATCGCAGATGTTTATGACGCCATGACCAGTGCCAGAGCTCACCGCGATCCGCTATGTTCCTTCCAGGTTATCAGCGAGTTTGAAAGAAATCTTCAGAAGTACAACACCAAGTACATTTTGATTTTCTTGGAGAGAATCGCAAACACCTATAGCAACAGCCGTATTATGCTCAGTAATGCAAAAACAGGCCGCGTGGTTTACCTAAACAAGTCAAACCTATCGCGACCTATGGTTGCTCTTGATAGTGGTGAAATCATTGACCTCACCGCTCCTGCAAATAGCGAAGTATATATTAAATCGATTCTCTAAAGGCTTCTTCAATGCGCGCCTGCAAACCGCTGTATCGCTTAGCCTGAGAAACATTATCAACCATTGAATAAAACACATCTGCGTCGCCAACCATGGTGACGCATTTTTTTGCTCTGGTAATGGCTGTGTAAAGGATGTTTCTGTTCATAAGCATCCTTGGGCCATCCATAATAGGCATAACCACCGCCGGATACTCAGAACCCTGAGATTTGTGAATGGTAATGGCATAAGCAAGCTCCAGCTCATCCAGGTTCGCAAAAGGATAAACCACCTGTCTGCCTTCTTCAAACTCCACTGTAACAGACTTTGCCCAGTCGTTAATCTCTTTTATGATTCCCACATCACCATTGAAAACACCAAGACCTTTCTCCAAGGTGATGTTGTAATTTCCCTTCACTTCCCACTCTAGCTGATAGTCATTACGAATCTGCATGACCTTATCACCCTCGCGGAAGATACGGGTATCTCCAGTCCATTCGTTTTTGCCTTTGGCTGGAGGATTAAGATATTGCTGAAGGATTCCGTTTAATCTCTCAACACCAATCAAGCCTTTTCTTGTTGGTGTCAACACTTGAATATCACTGATGCCAGCATCCACGTACTTAGGCATCTTTTCCTTTACCAGAGTCAGCATCACATTGATGATTGTGTCTGCATTGTCCCTCTTCAGGAAGAAGAAATCCTTGGATTTATTATCAAGGGTAACATGCTCGCCCTTGTGAATCTTGTGGGCGTTCATGACAATATCGCTCTCCTGTGCCTGACGGAAAATCTTTTCCAAAGTAACTGAGCAAAACTGCTGTGATGCCAGAATATCTCTCAACACATTACCTGGACCAACACTAGGAAGCTGATGAACATCACCAACAAGAATAAGGCGTGTGCCCGGTGATATTGCCTTTAACAGCGCATACATCAAAGAAACATCCACCATGGACATCTCATCGATTATGATCACATCACACTCTAAAGGATTGTCTTCGTTTCGCTCGAACTTAGCAAAGCTTGCAGCATCCTCATCATCGCTTGGTCGACCTGATACCTCCAGCATTCTATGAATGGTGCGAGCCTCATAGCCTGTGGCCTCGCTCATACGCTTTGCGGCACGGCCTGTTGGCGCCCCAAGGAAGATATTGTAGCCTTCCTCCTCAAAGATGTGAATCATGGTCGTGATGGTGGTTGTCTTTCCTGTACCAGGACCACCAGTCAATACAAAAAGTCCTCGCTCAGCTGCTGCAATAACCGCATCCTTCTGAAGCTCATCCAGCTCAAAGCTTTCATCCTTTTCAATTCGGCGGATAACCTTTTCAAGGTCTTCCTTGTCAACCTTGTATTTCACATCCAGCTCTTTAAGCATTCCTGCTATAGATTCCTCCATGCGATAAAAAGGTCTGGAATAAACTTGCCTTACACCTTCGGAGTCACGCTTGATAATCACTCTCTTGTCCATGGCAAGGTTCATAACCTGAGCTTCCACAGAATCTGCATCTACCTTAAGCAAATCCACTGCTGCATCCACAAGCTTTTCTATAGGAAGATATGTGTGGCCATAGCCTGCTGCCTGACTTAGCACATACTGGATACCGCCTTTGATTCTAAACTCAGAATCTACCTTTATACCAACCTGACTCGCGATTTCATCAGCTGTCTTAAAACCAATTCCTGAAACCTCGTCAGCAATTCTGTAAGGGTTGCTCTGAATAACATTGAAAACCTGATTTCCAAAACGATTGTAAATCTTAATAGCCACATTGCCGTGAAGGCCATATTTATCCAAGAAAATCATGGCATTTCTAACATCCTTGGCACTTACAATCTGGTCAGAAATCTCCATGGCCTTATTAAGAGAGATACCCTTTACCTCCGCCAAGCGCTCTGGCTCTTCCTCAATAATTCTAAAGGTATCTTCACCAAACTTCTTTACAATTCTTGCTGCAAGCTTTGGACCAATCCCTCGGATAGCACCTGAGCCAAGATACCTTTCCATGGAAGCCTCATCTGTAGGTGCCACCGCCTCATGACTTGCCACCTTAAACTGCTTACCATAGGTAGGATGCTCTGTCCAGTCACCTCTCAACAGCAGGTTTTCCCCTTCACCAAGAGTTGGAAACAAACCTGTACATGTGACCAGTATCTCATCCGCCACAAAATCCAAAACCGTATATCCGTTATCGGAATTTCTATATATTATGTTTTCTACGTAACCTGTTAACTCTTCCATAGGGTATATAATACCATAGTTTTCCTTGCCACAATACACAAAAAGCCCTGGGCTTACGCCCAGAGCTGCTATCTTTTTATATCTTGTTTTTACTGAAACACAGAGTTATTACTACTTATTACTACTTTTAGCTTTGTACTGCCTGGACTGTGGAACCGTTGGCATTGGCGATATTTTCAGATACATCGTCATTGTTGAGACCATCGTTTTCAGCAACCTGGTTGGTGTTTCCTGTGATTCCATAGTTTCGCATTATCTGCTCTACGAAGTCGTCGGTGATATTGCCGCCTAGGTCGTCCACAAGCTGTGAAGCGATTTGGGTGATTGCAGAATCCAGATAAAGGTCTTTGTACATACTCATGGAATCATTGCTTTTTTCTTCCATGGTGATGGTTTCCTTCATCTGCTTGATAACCTTTTCCATCATGTAGGTTTCGAAGTCCTTCACTGCTTTGGTGATTTCTTCTTTAGAAGAATCTTTTGAAATTCCTCCGATGGATTTTGAGGTTGCCTCTGCAGCTGCCGCCCTTGTTTGGTTGGCGTATTGTGTTTGTAAGTAAGTGTTCATTCCTGTTGAATCGATCATTTTCCTATCCCCCTGTTTTAATAATAGAACCATTTTTCCCTTTTGTTACTATTCACAGTAACTACCACTTCATTCATAATTGAACTCTTACAGAGTTCTATCAAGTGCTTTGCACTTGTAATTATTCATGAAGTGTTAGTCACTTATTCCAGTATACAAATATTCAAGAATTATTCTTTTACAAGCAAGCTTGACAAGAATTAATTCTTAAATATTTATTACTGTGAATAGTAACATTATCTCTTCAGGTTATTCGCCTGCTCCAGCATAGTATCTGAAGTTGTGATAGCCTTTGAGTTCATTTCGTATGCACGCTGTGCAATGATAAGATTTACCATTTCATCAGCTACATTTACATTAGATCCCTCCAAGTAGCCCTGTGCAATCTGGCTGGTTATTACACCCGCTGTACTCCATTCAGGAATTGGCTCCCCAGATGCTGCTGACTGGTCATATAAATTCTCGCCAATCTTGTCTAAGCCTACTCTGTTTGTAAACTGATATCTTGCAATAGACTGTCCTGTTTGAATAATATTTCCGGCTGCATCCTTATAAGAAATGGAGCCATCATCAATATTAACTCCAAATCCAAGCTCACCTGCTGTTGCTGGCAATCTGATTGGATTTCCTGTGGTATCTAAAACTCTATAGCCTTCAGCTGTTGTAAGAATCTTTGAGCCATCAGTATCAATAGCCCAAGTGAAGTTACCGTTTCTTGTATAGTGAGTTTCTTCACCATCCTGTACAGCAAAGAAGCCTTCACCAATCATACATAATGCTGTTTTGCTGTCGCTTGCAAGCTGAGCACCTTGTGTAAAGTTTGCATTCAAGGATGCAACTCTTGTTCCCAAACCTACCTGAGCACTTGTTGGCTTTGTCTCTCCCTGAGCATTTGTACTCTGAGCCTGAAGTGTTTGATACAACAATGTCTTAAACTGTGCTGTCTGAGCTTTAAAACCTGTTGTGTTTACGTTTGCTAAGTTGTTTGCAATTGTATCAACCTGAATCTGCTGACCCTTCATTCCTGAAGCACCAGACCATAAACTTCTTACCATACACGTCCTCCTAGTTGCTCATTTATACTCTACCGATTTGGTTTGCTGTCTTTTCTAAGGTGGAATCCTCAGCTTGAATCATCTTTTGTCCTGCCTCATAAGCACGGGCAATTTGAATCATGTTTACCATCTCATCCACTACATTTACATTTGAGGTTTCAAGCATTCCCTGCTGAACGGTTGCCTCACTTTCAATTATGGTTCCACCTTCAATCAAATCGTAAAGGTTCTCACCATATTTATTAATGTAATCGTAGTCTTGAATATCGATGACTCCGATGGTTGTAACTGGTTCGTTATTCTGGCTTATAGTTCCGTCTGGGGCAATGGCATATTTTAAATTCGGATCAATCTGAACTCTGAAGCCATCTCCTGACTGTGAGCCTAGAGCTCCATCTGCAGTGAGAACATAATCTCCGTCAACAGTTCTTAGATAGCCTTCGTTATCTACTACGAAGTTTCCATCCCTTGTATATTTGATGGAGGTTTCTCCTGCCTTATTTGTGAACTCAATTGCGAAGAAGCCTTTTCCGGCTAAGGCCACATCAGAATCCTTATCTGTAATCTGGAAAGGTCCCTGTTCCCAATTGGTGTAGGTTTCACCAATCTTGGCCCCCATAGAAATGTATCCTATTCCTGTAGGTCGATTTGCCCATTCCGAGGTATCCTTAATTTTGATTGCCAGTCTCTCGTCGAAGGCTTGGGCAATCATTGCCTCTTTTTTGTATCCTGTGGTTGCAGAGTTTGCAAGATTGTTAGTCATAACATCCATTCGACGCTGCTCGTTTACCATTCCTGTATAGGCTGTGTAGAGTCCTTTTACCATAGGGTTCTCCTCTTAAGATGTGGGCTTTTCATCCTTAAGCCACCCACAGAATGACATACGTTACAATATTCTACATATGTTTTATCGGATACCGAAATGAATACTTAACCCTTTTTTCGTCATTTTTTTAGAAAAAGCTCATAAACTAAATAAAGCACTTGATATATATATAGTATTTTCAATGAATATAGTGAAAACGATATTGAAAATACTTAGATATATACAAGTGCTTTTGTTAATCTAGGATGCTTTTTCTATATTAATCTGCTAAAAGCTCTACGTAGCGTCCAGTTCCGATGGCTACACAAGTCATTGCTTCATCAGCAGTCATTGTGTTGATGCCTGTGCGGTCTTCGATGAGTTCCTCAAGACCACGAAGAAGTGCGCCACCACCTGTAAGAACTATACCTCTGTCGGCAACGTCAGCTGCAAGCTCTGGTGGAGTCTTCTCAAGAACTGAGTGGATAGCTTCAACAATCTGCATTGTAGATTCCTTGAGAGCTTCCTCTGTTTCCTCAGAAGATACTGTGATTGTCTTTGGAAGACCTGAAACAAGGTTACGTCCTCTGACATCCATAGTCTCTGCCTCGCCAAGTGGGAAGCAACGACCAATCTTAATCTTGATATCCTCGGCTGTACGTTCACCGATAAGAAGATTGTGCTTCTTTCTCATGTAACGAACGATAGCCTCGTCGAAATCATCACCAGCAACCTTGATAGATGTGCTGACAACTGAGCTACCAAGTGAAATAACAGCGATATCTGCTGTACCACCACCGATATCTACAATCATGTTACCCATTGGAAGGGAAATATCGATACCTGCACCGATAGCTGCTGCGATAGGCTCTTCAATGATAGAAACCTCACGAGCACCTGCTGCGAAAGCAGCATCCTCAACGGCACGCTTCTCTACCTCTGTAGCACCAGAAGGAACGCAAACTGCAATACGAGGCTTACGATAGCTCTTCTTGCCCATTGCCTTCTGAACGAAGTACTTAATCATCTTCTCTGTAACTGTGTAGTCAGAGATAACACCCTGACGAAGTGGACGAACTGCCACAATATTTCCAGGAGTACGTCCAATCATGAGACGTGCTTCCTCACCGATTTCCTTAATCTTGTTTGTATCTCTATCAAAAGCCACTACTGAAGGCTCTTTTAAAACAACGCCCTTGCCCTTAACATATACAAGAACGCTCGCTGTACCTAAATCAATTCCGATATCTGATCCTGCCATTATCTTTGTCCTTTCTTTTTGTTATATATGGTCATGCCTTTCGGCAAATTTGCATAATTTCACGCTTCTATTATATACGAAAAATCCCAACTTTCAAGTCAAAAAAAGCACCAACAGATGGCTGTTGGCGCTTAATCAGGCTTTTTAAATTATAAATATTCCTTAAGATACTGACCGGTGTAGCTCTTTTTTACCTTTACAATCTCTTCTGGTGTTCCCTTGGCAATAACTGTACCACCACGATCACCACCGTCAGGACCCATGTCGATGATATAATCTGCACATTTGATAACATCAAGGTTGTGTTCGATTACCACAACTGTGTTTCCTGAATCTGAAAGCTTTCGCATAATCTCAACTAATTTATTTACATCGTCAAAATGAAGACCCGTGGTTGGCTCGTCAAGGATGTAAATTGTCTTTCCAGTGGCACGACGTGAAAGCTCTGTAGCAAGCTTGATTCGCTGAGCCTCACCACCTGAAAGTGTGGTAGATGGCTGACCAAGCTTGATGTAGCCTAAACCAACATCATAAAGACACTGAATCTTGTTGAGGATGCTAGGAACATTCTTGAAGAATTCCACTGCCTCTTCAACAGTCATATTCAGCACATCGTAGATGGTCTTTCCTTTATAGTGAACCTCAAGAGTCTCGCGATTGTAACGCTTTCCTCCGCAAACCTCGCAAGGCACATACACATCTGGCAAGAAGTGCATCTCGATTTTGATGATACCATCACCTGAGCAGGCCTCGCAGCGTCCGCCCTTTACGTTGAAGGAGAAGCGTCCCTTGTTGTAGCCTCGCTCCTTTGCCTCGGTGGTACCTGCAAACAAATCACGAATCAAATCAAAGACACCTGTGTAGGTAGCAGGATTTGAACGAGGTGTACGACCGATTGGTGACTGGTCAATATCGATAACCTTATCAAGGGCCTCTACACCAATAATGTCATCATGCTTTCCAGAAATCTTTCTGGCACGATTCAGGCGCTTTGCCAAATCCTTGTAAAGAATCTCGTTGATAAGTGAGCTCTTTCCAGAGCCTGACACACCTGTAACAACAGTCATTATGCCAAGTGGAATATCCACATCAATGTTCTTTAGGTTGTGCTCTCTGGCACCCTTAATTGTGAGCCATCCCTTTGGCTCTCTTCTTTCTGAAGGAACAGGGATGCACAGCTTTCCCGAAAGATATTGGCCTGTAATGGAATTTGGGTTTGCCATGATTTCTGCTGGTGTTCCAGCAGCAACCACTTCTCCACCATCCTTACCTGCGCGAGGGCCGATATCCACAAGATAATCTGCAGCCTTCATAGTATCTGCATCATGCTCCACGACAATCAAAGTGTTTCCAAGATCTCGTAAGCCCTTTAGGGATGCCAACAGCTTGTCATTGTCCTTTTGATGAAGACCGATGGAAGGCTCGTCCAAAATATAGGCAACGCCAACCAAGCCTGAACCAATCTGGGTAGCAAGACGAATTCGCTGAGCCTCACCACCTGAAAGAGAGGCTGTTGCTCTGGCCAGGGTAAGATAATCCAAGCCAACATCCACCATAAACTTAAGACGATTTCTAATTTCCTTTAAGACAACGGCACCAATCTTTTTCTGCTGCTCTGTAAGCTGAAGATTCTCAATCAAATCGTAAAGCTCATGAACAGGATACTGGGTCATCTCAAAGATGTTTTTATCTGCAATTGTTACAGCAAGACTTTCCTTTTTCAAACGCTGACCATGGCAGCAAGGACACTCACTGTAAAACATGAACTCTTCGTATTCACGTTTTTGATTTTCCGAGAAGGTCTCTTTATATCGACGATTAACATTCTCTATTAATCCTTCAAAAACTGTAGGATAAACTCCGCGGCCACGCTGGCCCTCGTAGTGAACATCCACAGAGTGGTCAAAGCCATGAAGGAACATGTGACGAATTTTCTCAGGCAATTCCTTGTAAGGAGTATCCAGTGAGAAATCATATTCTGAAGCCAAGGCCTCAAGCAATGCATGAGCGAAGCTTCCTTTTTTATTAGAAGACTGCCAGCCCATTACCTGAACACAGCCCTCGTTAAAGGAAAGGCTCTTGTCTGGAATCATAAGATCCTCGTCGAATTCCATCTTGTAGCCAAGACCAAAGCACTCTGGGCAGGCACCGAAAGGATTGTTGAAGGAGAAGCTTCGTGGCTCCACCTCATCAATGCTGATGCCGCAGTCAGGACATGAAAAGCCCTCTGAAAATCTGATAGGCTCACCATCAATAACGTCCACAATCATAAGACCTTCGGCAAGCTTAAGCACTGCCTCGATAGAATCTGTAAGACGCTTTTCAATTCCTTCTTTTATAACAAGTCTATCAACTACGATTTCGATGTTGTGCTTTATGTTTTTATCCAGCTTTATTTCTTCTGAAAGGTCGTAGACACTTCCATCCACGTTTACACGAACATATCCAGACTTCTTTGCCTTTTCAAAAAGCTTTTCGTGAGTACCCTTTCGGCCTCTGACCACTGGAGCAAGAAGCTGAATCTTGGTACGCTCTGGAAGGGCCATAATAGCATCCACCATCTGATCTACGGTCTGCTTGCTAATAGGCTTGCCACAGTTTGGACAATGTGGAATTCCACAGCGAGCATACAAAAGACGCATGTAGTCATATATCTCTGTGACGGTTCCTACTGTGGAACGTGGGTTGTGGTTGGTACTTTTCTGGTCAATAGAAATGGCAGGTGGCATACCTTCCATGTGCTCCACGTTTGGCTTTTCCATCTGACCTAAGAACTGGCGGGCATAGCTGGAAAGAGATTCCATGTAACGACGCTGGCCCTCAGCAAAGATTGTGTCGAAGGCTAAGGATGATTTTCCTGAGCCAGAAAGGCCTGTAAGGACTACGAATTCGTCACGGGGAATGTCTATACTAATGTTCTTAAGGTTGTGCTCGTTGGCACCTTTTATTTTTATAAATTTCTTCTCTTTCAAATTAACACCTCATCAGTCACCTTCGGTGACAGCTTCTCCTCAAGGAGAAGCCTCTTATAATTCAAGCAGCATATTTTTTAACTCAACCATCTTGTCGCGGTATTCGGCAGCAGCCTCGAAGTTCAGTTCAGAAGCAGCCTTTTGCATCTTCTTCTGGATGTCGGCGATGAGCTTTTCAAGCTCTTGCTTATCCATTTCCTCAGGACCCTTCTTAAACTGCATTTCCTTCTTTGCAATATCCTTGGAAATGGAAATAAGCTCTCGCACAGACTTTTGAATAGTCTTTGGAGTGATGCCGTGGGCCTCATTATAGGCCTTTTGGATTTCGCGACGACGCTCTGTTTCTGAGATAGCCTTTTCCATGGATTCTGTCATGGT
This sequence comes from Pseudobutyrivibrio sp. YE44, assembly GCF_900104335.1. Taxonomy (GTDB): domain Bacteria; phylum Bacillota; class Clostridia; order Lachnospirales; family Lachnospiraceae; genus Pseudobutyrivibrio. Next base: position 135,678 of record NZ_FMXT01000003.1, on the reverse strand, counting down.
GTCGGCATACATGATTACGTGGCCCTCAGAATTTCGAGCAGCACGACCGATGGTCTGTATCAAAGAGCGCTCGCTTCGCAGGAAGCCTTCCTTATCCGCATCCAAAATAGCAACCAACGTGATTTCTGGGATATCCAAACCTTCACGAAGAAGATTGATTCCTACCAAAACGTCAAACACATCCAAACGCAGGTCTCGAATGATTTCCGCACGTTCCATAGTGTCGATGTCGGAGTGCATATATTTAACTCTAACTCCAAGCTCTGCCAGATAATCTGTTAAATCCTCTGCCATACGCTTGGTGAGGGTGGTAATCATGACCTTATGTCCCTCAGCAGTTTCCTTTTTGATTTCTCCAAACAAGTCGTCAATCTGACCTTCTACAGGACGGACCTCAATCTCAGGATCAAGAAGACCTGTTGGACGAATAACCTGTTCGGTGCGAAGCATCTCGTGCTCCTCTTCGTAGTCGCCTGGTGTGGCAGATACGAACATAATCTGATCCAGCTTTGATTCGAACTCGCCAAAATTTAGAGGTCTGTTATCCAGTGCCGATGGAAGACGGAAGCCATATTCCACAAGGGTTCGCTTTCTGGCTTGGTCACCAGCAAACATACCTCGCACCTGAGGAAGAGTGATATGACTCTCATCCACGATGATAAGAAAATCATCACCAAAATAATCAATCAAACACTTTGGTGGCTCACCTGGCTGCTGATTAGTCATATGACGGCTGTAGTTTTCGATGCCGGAGCAGAAGCCTGTCTCTCGAAGCATCTCTATATCGAAATTGGTACGCTCTGCAATACGCTGAGCCTCGATTAATTTATCCTCTGACTTGAAATATTTAACACGCTCTGTAAGCTCTGCCTCAATGCTGGCACAGGCTTCGTTTATCTTGTCTTGTGGGATAACGTAGTGGCTGGCTGGAAAGATGGCCACGTGTTCCAAGGACCTTTTCACCTGTCCTGTCATAATATCTGTTTCGCATATACGGTCTATCTCGTCGCCAAAAAACTCGATTCTGATACCATAGTCGCTGGTGTTGGCAGGGATTACCTCGAGAGTATCGCCGCGAACTCTAAAAGTGCCTCGGGCAAAATCCATGTCATTTCGCATGTATTGGATATTAATAAGCTCGTGGATTACATCATCCCTATCCTTAAAATCACCAGGACGTAGGGATACCATCATGTTTTGGAAATCGTCTGGCTCACCAATGCCATAGATACAAGAAACTGAAGATACAATAATGACATCCCGTCTTTCTGAGAGGGATGCCGTGGCAGAGAGCCTCAGCTTATCAATCTCATCATTAATGGAAGAATCCTTGGCGATGTAGGTATCAGTGCTAGGCACATAAGCCTCTGGCTGATAATAATCATAGTAGGACACAAAGTATTCTACGGCGTTTTCAGGAAAGAACTCCTTAAACTCCGAATACAGCTGGCCTGCCAAAGTTTTGTTGTGAGCTATAATAAGTGTAGGCTTATTTAATTGTTCAATAACATTGGCCATGGTGAAGGTCTTTCCAGAACCTGTAACTCCAAGAAGAGTCTGCATCTGATTGCCTTCCTTGAAGCCCCTGACCAAGTCTTCTATTGCCTGTGGCTGATCGCCAGTAGGCTTGTATTGTGAATGAAGTTTAAAATCCATATACGTCACCTAAAATCTGCTTTAAACAACTTAATGGAAGTATAACATATTTTCACTCAAAATCAAACATTTGTTCACTCTATAAATTTTACAATTTCATCTACTACAATGTCAGTCTGTTCCTCACAGGTGATTGTTGGATTACCATCGCCATCCTGGATGCCATAGTCGCCAAAATAGCTGTGACAACCGCCTTGGATTACAACCTCCTTGTAGTCCTTTGGAAGATTCTTGAGATTCTCTTCATACTTATCCATTTTTAAAACTCCGTCCTCGGAACCTCTTAAGGAAAGAGCCTTCAAATCCGTGTCAGAAAAATCGTTTATAGAAAAGGACGCCATAAGAATTATACCCTTAAAATCTTCAACGTGTACCTTAGCATACATGTTAGCCATGGCTCCGCCAAGGCTGTGGCCTCCAATGTACCAATCTTCTATTTCCGGATAATCATCTATAATACCTCTTGCACCATTAGCCTTAAAAATTGCAATGTAATGTGGCATTCCAATCTCTATTACTTCAATGCCATTTTCAGCAATCTTCTCCAAAACCGGTGCATAGGCTTCTGTTTGCACCAAGGCTCCTGGATAGAAAATGAATCCAGCCCTTGGATTTTCTGGTTCGTAAATTATATTCCTTCCATCATGCCTAACTGTAACACCCTCTGCAGGATGCTCGATATAGTTTTTGGCATGGTCTGTAGCTTCATAATAATTGTTTACATATGTAAAAAATCTGATGATAGAAGCAATAACCACCACATGAATTATCGCTATAATGATTATTCTTTTTCTTGTAAATTTATCTCTAATTCTTTTCAAGTTATTCTCCAACTTCCTTTATTGCTTAGACTAGAGTATACCACAAATATCCTAGTAAGATTAGACATAAAATGAGCTCCCTTTCAGGGAGCTCGTAAGTTATTTTAAATCATATCCATATATGCTTCAGCGATTCGATTGTAATCAATTTGGTTGGTAATTTTTTCTACCTTGAAATCATCTTCCCCAACCTTAACTCTGTAAATGAAACAACCTTCATCACTAACTGTATCACCTTCTACAAGTGCTGCGGCAACATAACCTTTGTTCTCAAATTCAAATTGATCAATTACCGCCATCTCTACTTCGTCACCATCCTTAGTATTGACCACAAATGTAATATACTCTTTAAATTCATTGCTCATCGCGGGTTCCTCCTTAGTACTGCTTTCCCCCGTTTCTACACTTATTTTATGAAAATTATATTACATTATAATTGTGTAAAGATTAAGCACAAAATATGAACTATTAGAGAATAGTAATGTTCCGTGGGGCGCAATTCACAGTTTCATCAAAGTATATACATATTTCTCTGTGTTTTCAATGTTTTTCGAGTGTTTTTTCCTTTGAAATCATTGCCACAATCAACCAAGAAGGGTATAATTTCCTCCGGATTATGTTTTTTTATTTACTATCTTTGTAGGGAGAAATGAGATATGAAAACAAAGCTATCTAGTAGCGAAATAATCAAGCTATTTTCTGTAATTTTATTCTTAAGCGTTCTTGTTGTTTTCTTCGGATTGAGGAAACAAGACTTCCATGTAGACGAAGTATGGAACTATGGTTTATCAAACAATATTAGCTCCATATATCCACATATTGAATATGGAAAAGAATATAAAGGATTAGGACCTTTTAAGGATTTTGTTGAAGTATCAAAAGGCGAAGGCTTCAATTATACTAATGTATGGGCTAATCAAGCTAACGATGTTCATCCTCCACTCTACTATTGTCTTTTCCACACTATATGCTCTCTTTTTCCAAACACATTTAGTATTTGGTACGGCATAGGTTTAAACATGGTTTTTATGGCTTTATCAATAATCGTTCTTTATAAGCTATCAAAGCTGATTTTCAAAGACGATTTTTCTGCATTTGCAGTTATTCTTGCCTTTGGTACTACCGTTTCCTTTTTGGATACCATCATCTTCATTAGGATGTATGCTCAATTCACATTATTGGCTATCCTATTTGCATATCTTATAAAAATCTACTGGGACAAACCACTAACAAAGAGGTTTTATCTTTTAGCAGGATTAAATCTTATTGTAGGTGTGTTTACTCACTATTATTTCCTGATTTATGGATTTTTCCTTTGCGCAGTTTTCTGCGTTAATTTAATCATTAAAAAGAGCTACATCGAACTTAGAAATAGCATCCTTACTTTTGTGGGCTCGGGTATTTTATATATTCTTATGTGGTACCACATATTAAGCCATATATTTAGAGGTTCCAGAGGACAGGATGCACTTAGTAAAGCTGCTTCTATCTCCGGACTAAAAGGCATTTTTATAATGTTTAGTATTGTAAACTTCTATGTTTTTAGCGGTACCTTTCTTCTCATTTTGATTTGTATCGCAGTCATTTTCTTTAGAAGAAAGAAAGCAAATCAGACTATCTGGTGCTATGAAACTGCCTTATTTATCGTAGGTCTTCTTTATATCTGTGTTGTTGGTAAGGTTGCACCTTTTGAAAGCAGCAGATATATCGCAGCAGTTGGATTCATATTTATGATTATTGCTGTTCTTGCTGTACAAAAATTCTTAAGTCCAAAATATAAAAAAGCGACTATTACAAAAGGCCTATTAATTGCCTTCCTTGTTTTAAATTTGTTGAATTTTGGCTATAGAGGTTTTTATCTACCAAATGATAACTACTCTCCTAACAGAGCAGAATTGCAGGAAGCAATTAAGGATTACAAGCTTGTAGAATATTGTGATTCTGATTGGGAAATGTTAAGTGCCTTTACAAATCTGACAAATGCAAAAAGCTACGCTTTTATTAATAAGAATGATGCTGATGAGTATATCAGTAATCAAAAAAAAGATTTTGTACTCCTTCTTTATGACAAAGAAGCACAAAATCTTTTCCCTGATTTAGATTGTCATTTAATTATGAATTTCGGTTCAGGAAATTACTATCTCGTAAGTCGCTAAATTCATTGTGACCTTAACAGTCTCTTGGCCATAGGTTCTGCTGAAACAGTATAATTTGTTGTTTTCATCAACAAGCTCTGTTCGATATGAGCCTTGGCTGAGAGCCTTTGAATTTCTTCTAATATGTATCCACTTGCGATAAAATTCTTCAATCTCTGTTGTTTTATCCCATGGCATTGGCTTTCTGTATTCACACTCTTTCAAGCCTTCCATACCCTTTTCATCTCCATAGAAAACAGATGGAATACCTGGTGCACACATCATAAATGCAAGCGCAAGCTTCAGCTTTCTTTCATCACCCTTACAAAAACTTAAAAATCTTCCCACATCATGAGTATCTAAAAAATTCATTTGCGCAAGTGTTACCTGATTAGGATACCTATGAAGCATATGCTGGATTCTTTCATCAAATTCCTTAATTCCTATTTTTTCTTCAGCAAAGAAATCTCTGCATATATTTGTGAAGGTATAGTTCATAGTGGAATCGAACTGATCTCCCTGAAGCCAAACAGTAGAATCCTCCCAGATTTCTCCTATTAAGAAGCTTTCAGGATTCTCTTCCCTTATAGCTCTCTTGAAAGCTCTAAAGAATTCATGATTGATTTCGTTGGCCACATCCATTCTCCAACCATCAATACCGCATTCACGAATCCAGAAGCGACCAACTTCACAACAATATTCCTGCACCTTTGGATTGCCAGTGTTGAGCTTTGGCATATTTGAAACATAGGCAAAAGCCTCATAGTTTGGATATGGATTTCTTTGGATAGGAAATCTCAGCTTGTAGAACCAATCTACATATTCTGATTTTTCACCCTTTTCAAGCACATCCTTGAAAGCGAAAAAGTCTGGTCCGCAATGATTGAAAACTCCATCCAAAATTACCTTAATATCTCTGGCATGACACTGCTTTACCAGCTCCTTAAAATCTTCTAGGGTACCGAAGCATGGATCAATATCCATATAGTCTACGGTGTCATATTTATGGTAGGAATTTGCTTTGAAAATAGGATTGATATAGATGCAGTTTGTACCAAGCTCTGAAATATAATCCAGGTTTTCCACAATTCCCTTAAGGTTTCCACCAAGATTAGAACGATATTCCACATCCCCTTCAGTTAAAGTCTTACCCTGGCAAGAAATACTTCTCTTACCGTCTGCAAAGCTATCTGGGAAGATGTGGTACATAACCATATTCTTGGTCCAATCAGGCATGGTTATCATATCTTCTCTTCGTAAATACGGAAATTGGAAATACTGAGTTCTGTTCTCTCTTACTTCTTCAGCAAAGCCATATTCATCGTAATAAAGCTTAATTCCATAATTATCTTCAAGGTAAAAGTAATAGCATACTCTGGTGTGATTAGTCTTTACCTCTGCTTCAAAATAATCGAAAATTTCATCTGTTGCCACAAGCTCCATTTCAACCTTTGTGACACGCATTTTCTTTTCTAAATCTACTCTATCCCCAAAGAAAAGGGAGGCCTTTTTCAGGTCTCCCTTTGCACTCTTTAGGGAAATCACCAATCTGTCTTCGGCTGTCATATAAGCCTGTTCACTAAGTGGTCTATGTGTGATTCCTGCTAAATTCATTATCCTTTTACTGCGCCTCCTGTTACGCCCTCAACATAGAACTTCTGCATTATGATGAAAAGGATTGAAATAGGTACTGCAATCATCAATCCGCCGCAACAGAAGTATGCGAAATACTGGTTAACAAGTGCTCTCTGAAGCAATTGGAAAAGTCCTAAGGCCATTGTCCAATCCTTTGGATCCTTTGACTTAATCATAAGTCTTACCATTACGAAGTCCATCCATGGATTCAGGAAGGAATTAATAACGGTGTAAACGATCATTGGCTTTGAAAGAGGAACTACAATCTTCGCAAAAATTGTTGCCTCTGATGCACCTTCCAATCTAGCCGCCTCATGAAGGGAAACTGGAACAGTATCGAAGAAACCCTTTAAAATCAAATAGCCAAGTCCTGATGCTCCTGAGTATAAAATTATAAGTCCAACTACACTATCAGTAAGTCCAAGCATCTTTAAAATGAAGTACATTGCAATCATTGAAAGAACACCTGGGAACATACCAAGGATGAGCGAGAAGCTCATAAGTCCCTTTCTTCCCTTGAAATCAATGAATGAGAAGGCATAAGCTGTCATGATTACGAAGCAAGATGAAATCAAGCAGCTAAACACACCGATTATCATTGAATTCTTGAACCAAGCAGGGAAATTTGCAGCTGAATCAGGCTCAAAGAAAAGCTGATGATAGTTTGCAAGTGTCCAATGCTCTGGGAAGAAATGGTTTGTGTTAATACCCTTTTGTGCACTGAAGGTTGTTACGATTAACCAAAAGATTGGTATCAGCCAAACAAACGCTAAAAATGCTAAGAATAAATGTCTACCGATAATTTTCCATGTCTTTTTCATTATCTATACACCCCCTCTTTATCTCCACCTATCATTCTTGAGAAGGTAAGGAGTGATAATGCAGCACAGATAACAAAGGTTACGATACCGATAACTGATGCCATCTTGAAGTTACTGTACTCGTTTGTAAGTGTGAACAACCATGTAATAAGCAAGTCACATTCCTTTGCGTGTGAGTTTGCCATATACATATTTCCAGTTGCGTAATTGTTTGTAAGAAGGTAAATAACGTTGAAGTTATTAATGTTTGCAATTACTGACTGAATAAGTGATGGGCCTGTGATGAACATTACGTATGGCATTGTAATCTTCCAGAAAATCTGGAACTTGTTGGCACCATCAATCTTTGCTGACTCAATCTGGTCAGATGGGATATTCATAAGGATACCTGTTGCAACAAGCATCTGATATGGAATACCAATCCAAATATTTACAAGGATGATTGAAACATGAACCCAACCTGGTCTAGAAAGGAATGGGATGCAAGCATCACCTGGAGATAACAATCCAATATGCTTGAAGAAATCTAAGATTCCAACATTTGCACACATTGTATTTACGATACCGTTGTCACCAAACATCTTACTGATAAGAAGAAGTGTAACGAACTGTGGAATACCGATTGTGATTACGAAAAGTGTTCTCCACATTCCCTTTAAGTGTGTATCCTCATGGTTAATAAACTGAGCAAGAAGAATACCACCAAGGAAAGTTGTTGCTGTTGCAAGAACTGCCCAGATAAGGGTCCAAGCAAGAACTCTAACAAATGCGTATCCAAAAGTGATTGTCTGGCTTGTTGTGAAAAGATTTACGAAGTTTTTGATACCAACCCAAGTGAAGAGGTAAGTTGGTGGCTGATGGTTCTCATCATAATTCGTAAATGCGATACAAACCATGAATAAAATTGGAATAACATTGATTAGAATTACACCTAAACTTGGAAGGGTTAAAAGTGTAATGTGGAATCTTTCGTTTTTGAAAGATGCTATATCATCCTTAAAGCTGTTAATGTGCTCACCTTCCTCAGCCATTTTCTGAATACGGTAAACAGCATTAACATTTGCGATATATAATGCGATAAATGCAAGGATTACAAGAATTCCAATAATTCCATAAAGAAGAATCAAAAGGGAGTTATCGTAATCGTTTACAGTTTTTTTCATTGTTACAATGTCAAAAATCTCTTCTCTTTGAACTGTACCAAGAGTATTAAGCTTTGACATATATGGCATAAATACACCCACAATAGAGGAGATAACACCAACCTCTAGGAGGGTCATAAGAATTCCGCGCATGATCTGTTTTCTACCGAAATAACCAGCGCCCATGATGATAAGGGAAAGCTTAACCCAGATATCACCTGACACTACTGAGTGTCCAAAAGCTTTTAAGCTGCTTCCTAGTTTGTTTAATAGATTTTTCATAGACACCTCTTATAAAGAGCTTTTAAAAAGGCTCATGAGCTTGAACTTGATTCAAGCCCATGGGCCAATATTAATTTTGGGGTTTAAATAAAAATTTGCTTATTCAACCGGTTGAGTAATACCAGCTACAGCATCATCAAGTACCTTCTGAGATACCTTTCCGTCAAGGATGTTCTTTCCAAGTGACTCTGCTGGGCTCCAGTAGTTGCCACCAACTCTCTGAAGCTGTGCAAACTCTGACTGAGCTGCAAGAGCGTCAAGTGCTGGAGAAGAAGCCTTTGCAAGTGCCTCTGTGTTTGAAGGACCCTCGCCTGTTGCCTCGTAAACAGCTTCCTGTGAAGTTGCGTTTGTGAGGTACTCAGCAAGAAGCATTGACCAACCTGTGTTCTCTGCGTATGCGTTAACACCTACAAACTTGTAACCTGAGTAAGAAGCCATCTGCTTGTCCTCACCGTTTACCTTGAATGTAGGAAGCTTTGTTGCTGCATATCCATCGCCATAAGCCTCTGAGAATGCGTTAACATTCCATGTACCAGAAACATAAGCTACAACCTTGCCATCGTTAAGGTTTGCAAGAAGGTCATCGTTTCCGTAGCTCTTGTATGCCTTAGAAGAAGCGATTGACTGAAGTGACTCAGCTGCTGCAAGACCTGTCTCGTTGTTCCAGTCACAGTTGTTTGACTGATCTTCGTTCTCTGTAAGCGTACATCCAGCGCCCTGGAAGAAACCGTATAAGTACCAGCCGTTTGCTGTCTCACAACCAACTTCCTTACCAAGCTCCTCAGCCTTAGCTGTAAGTGCCTCCCAAGAAGCTACATCTTCCTCTGATAACTGGTTCTTATCATAATATAAGAAATATCCGTTTGAAGCTGTGAATGGATAGCCATACTGCTTTCCGTCATACTGAGCAGCCTCAACTGTTGCTGGTGTATCAGTCTCGTTCATATCGTATGTGTACTGAGCTGCTACTTCGTTAAGAGCGCCTGCCTTAACAAGTGCCTCAAGCTGATCATCTGGGAATACGAATACATCAGCTGCTGCCTCAACATCCTCAAGAACTCTATCCTTCATATCAGCTTCTGAAACAGCACCAAGTGTGATGTTGAAATCTACATCTGGATACTGAGCTGCGAAATCATCGCAAAGCTTCTTCATTACTGTCTGATACTGCTCTGTCTCTGAGCACCAAAGGTCAATGTTTACTGTTCCCTCTGTTGCTGCAATAAGGTTTGCGATTGCATCCTCTGATGAAGCACCCTCTGATGCATCTCCTGAATTTGCAGTAGCTGTAGACTCTGATGTCTCTTCAGCTTTTGAACCACATCCTACAAAAGCTGTTACTGCCATTGTAGAAACAAGAAGTGCTGATACTAACTTTCTCTTCATGATAATTCCTCCATTTTTCTCATAAATGATATTTATACTCCCAGGCTGCAGTTAGTGCAACCGGTTGTTCTTTAATTATAATCCTATATCTAAGACCGTTTTTCGTCAACTGAGCAATTTTCACGACTATTTTGTGAAATCTTTATGAATTTTTACTAAGTTGTACTGTCTCGCATTTGAATATTAAAATCTTTAACAATTACATTTGTGATACTTTCGCCTTCTAAGTTGCGCATTAGTATTTCAATACACTGTGCTCCAAGCTTCTTTGCATCGAAATATAAGCTTGTAATTGAAGGCTTTGATGTTGATAACAAATTAGAATCATAAAATGAGCAAAGCTTAACATCCTCTGGCACTAAAATACCATCATTATGAAGACAGTTAAGCACTGAGTTACAAAGCATATCATCCATACAAACAATACATTCTGCACCTTCGGACAAAGCACCCTTAAGCACTGAATCCAAGCGTTCACTTTTATGCATATTTAAGAAAATCAGACTTTCATCTGCTTTTAGACCTTTATTTATAAAACCATTTCTAAAGCCCTGAAGTCGGCTGTGAGTAACATTGATATTCTCTCCACCGCCAATAAGAGCCATGCGAGTAACCCCAGCATCTATAAGGGTTTCAATCATTCTGGCAGCTGCACCAGCATTGTCATGATCCACATATGGAACAACTGGATCCATAGGATTTCCCACAACAATATAAGGAATTGCAGACTCTTTAAGGAAGTTAATTACCTTAGAGTCACGCTCACAACGGCTGACAATAACAGCATCAATCTTGCGATTTTGAACAGCATGCTTAAGGGCTGTGATTCCCTCATTATCAGCTAAAATGATAAGGACATCATAGTCATAATCCATTGCGCGATCACATACACCGGTCATAAGTGTCTGGAAGTATGGCATCTCTCCAAGAGCTGAATCCGCTGGCACTACAAGGCCCACGTTGAAAGTGCGGTTTGCTGCAAGAGAGCGCGCAACAGCGCTAGGTCTATAATTAATCTCCTTGATATAATCATTGACCTTCTTTCTTGTTTCCTCTGAAATTCTGCCTTTGCCAGAAATTGCGCGGCTTACAGTTGTTTTACTTAAACCTAATTCCTTTGCAATTGAATCTAATGTATGTCCCATTTTTATACACCTCATCCGAGCCACTTCTATACAAGAGGGCTCTTGTCAATTAGAACAGTATCACAACCAAAAATCCTTTGCAATCGGTTGCGCTATTTTTGTGCAAACATAATAAAAGGAGCCCTCACTTTTTGTGAAGACTCCTTAAAAATCATTTTACTTTAGAAATCATCTCTATAATCAAACACGCTTCCAGAGGTTGTTTCCTCATCTTCTGGAATATCATCTACATCATTTTCATATCCGTCCAGATTTGAAGCCTCATATGTAGGAGCAGGTGGAAGACTTGTATTAAATCGAGCAGTCTTTTCCATAAGGGCATTTGCCTCTGCAGATAGCTCTTCAAATACCATTCTCATATCTTCCAAATCACTAGTTTCATTTATACCCATTGCGAAGCTTTGAAGGTTGATTGCTGAGAACTGAATGTCTGAAATAATGTCATTAAAGCTTTCCTTGATAGAGTTTACAGAGGTTGAAATTTCGTTCAAATCACCAGGGAACTCATCAATATCCTCAACCATCAAATTACCCTTTTCCATTTCACCAAGGACATACTTTTGCTTTGTAATAATATCTGATAGTCGCGTCATCATGAGACTGGACTTCTGCTGAAGCATTCCAAGCTCATCCTCTTCCGTTGTAATTTCAGGCTTGGTAGAGAAATCTCCTTCCAAAATCCTATCCATCATTGGATTAATCTTTCCAATAGGTCTAAGAATCTTACTGATTGCTGCTGTTATATCTGCTATTGCAAGAGCCAAACAAATCACTGCCATAAAAAGACTGATTCGTATACCTCTATCAAGAATCTTAGTAACATTACGACTTGGATTTGCCACTCCAATAATCCAATCACAACCAGACAACTTTTTAGTGTTATATACCACAGTTTTTCCTGTGTAATCCTTACCCTTAACCACTTGGCTACCTGGATTTTTAATAATTGGGTCAAGCTCAGGCATTACATCAACTGCCTTAATTACATCATCTACACCTGCGCAATAATCTTCATTAGGATGGGTAACTATATTTCCATTTGAATCTATCAGAAAACCATAGGCTCCATCCTTAAAATTCAAGGATCCTACCTCTTCTTTGATTGTGGCAATATCTGCATCAACACCTACAACGCCCACCATTGTTGTACCAATATAGATAGGAGTTGCAACTGTTGCCAGCATTACATCTGGTCTTGAAGCACTTACATAAGGGTCCGTTATTATAGTGTGCCCTGCTGCCTTTGCCATTTTGTACCAGGTCCTCTCTCTAACATCCATTCCCGCAGAGAACTTTGCACCTCGGCCCATGTACATGTAGCCTTCCTCTGTTCCCACGTAGGCAAAGAACAAATCTGGTCTCCTGGTTGCCACCTTATCCACCAACGGCCTTATAGACGCCTCATCTAAGGATTGTTGAACACTTAAAGCATCTGCCATTCCTTGGGTTATCTCCCCCAAATCATCCTTCCAGGCATTTATTTTAGCAGCACTCATAAGGGCAACCAAATCAAGCTCAGTCATCTGCTCCTTCATAATCTGCCTACTCATATAGACAAGGTTTACAGACGACAAAGCCAGTATAGTTACAAGAAGAGCAATGATTACACGGTCTGTAACCTTGCATATAATCGAATTTCTCGACCTCTTCATGAAAAAATCCTCCAATTTATCTATGTTATTACGTAATAACATACTAATACATAAATTGGAGAATTCTGTGAAAAAATATTTAATTTCTAGCGAAAATAAAGCAATCGTATCTGATAGCCTTTCCTTCTAGGCTGTAGCTTGGCTTCTTTCCTGCCAAATATGGCCCCTTCAAGGGACGTTTAATTACAATTCGCTTTGGATCTGCCACCTGGGCAGCCTCTAAAAGCTCCTCTTCTGTGGAGCATGGACTTTCCAATCTTTGAATCAACTGAAACTTTTTCTTAATCAAAGCACTCTTTTGTCTGGCTGGAAACATAGGGTCCAAAAGGACAATATCTGGCTTATAATCTAGCTGCTTCATTCCTTGGACACTGTCGCCACAAATCAGGTCCATTCGGCTAACTGCATCAGCAAGCTCTGGTATCTGTCTTGCCCTTTCCATGCAATCCTGAAGCAATGCAGCGATAATCTCATCGAATTCGTAAAGACGAACCTGAAAACCTGCTGCTGCTAAGATCAGGGAATCCTCACCAAAGCCAGCTGTGGCATCCACCAAGGTCTGTGGCATTTCCTGTCCTTTTATACGAGCTGCCTTCACAAGCATTTCCCGCTGAAGATTGCTTTGCTTTAGTCTTGGAAGCATCTCCCTGAAATCTGCCATTATAGAAAGCTCGCCATCCGTAAGGCACAGACCCTCCTCAGTGTTTTGGAGAGCCAGGCCTATGCTGGCGAGCCTGTTATTGTATTCCGTAATCTGTGATTCTGATATCAATCTTATTTATCCTCTTTGCGTAAGAGTTCCATCTTCATGTTGTAATATTCTGGAGTCATATCCAAGTAGTGCTTATGAGGATTTTCAAAACGCTGCTCCTCAAGCCATACGCTGGTTTCAAGCTGTTCCTTAACTCTGGCTCTGATTGTTTGCATATCCTCATCTGGAGTAGCTGCCTTGCCATCTCTGATAAGAGGCTTCTGAAGAAGCTCTGCTGTGCAGTTTTCAAAAATATGTGTGCTCTTCCATGGCTGTTCTGGATCAATGAACTTGTAGCCTCCCGCTACGTTCATATCCACCTTCTCACCCTTTATTGCAAGCATATCAGCAACTGCTCTACCTTTTTTATCCTTGATTCTGTATACATCCTTGAGACCAGGATTTGTAATCTTTTCTACAGCCTCAGAAATTTTAATCTTTGGAATTGTCTCACCGGTCTTGGCATCTGTAACGGCACAAAGCTTATAAACTGCACCAAATACAGGCTCAGACTTTGCTGTAATGAGACGCTCACCAACGCCGAAGGAACTAACCTGTCCACCCTGCTGAAGAATAGAAGTGATGGTGTATTCATCAAGTGAGTTGCTTACGATAATTTTGGCATCTGTAAAGCCTGCTGCATCAAGCATCTGACGAGACTTCTTTGTAAGGTATGCCAAGTCACCAGAGTCGATTCTGATACCGAAGCTCTTTGACTCAATACCTGCATCCTTCATCTCCTGGAACACCTTGATGGCATTAGGAACACCACATTTAAGAACATTATAGGTATCTACCAAAAGAATACAGTTGTTAGGATAGCTCTTGGCAAAGCTTCTGAAAGCCTGAAGCTCCGACTTGCTATAGTCGTTGTTCTCATCTGTGAAATACATTACATAGCTGTGAGCCATGGTTCCACCAATAGGGATATTGAAATACTGACCTGCAGAAACTGTAGCTGTACCAGCCGCGCCACCGATGTAAGCAGCTCTTGCACCGTAAATGGCAGCATCGTTGTTGTGTGCACGTCTAGCACCAAAATCTGATACTGGACGACCTGCAGCTGCCCTAACAATTCGGCTTGCCTTTGTGGCAATAAGTGACTGGTGATTTACCTGAGCAAGAATCTCTGTCTCCACCAACTGAGCCTCAATAATAGGCGCTGTTACTGTAATGATAGGCTCGTTTGGATACATAATTGTTCCCTCTGGGAAAGCATCCACGTCACCTGTGAATTTGAAGTTCTTAAGATACTCCAAAAAATCCTCTGTAAAGTGTCCAACACTTCTGAGATATGCAATGTCCTCATCTGTGAAGTGCATGTTTAAAAGATAATCCTTTATCTGCTGAAGGCCTGCAAAAATTGCAAAACCACCTTCATCAGGATTCTTTCTGTAGAATACATCAAAGCTTACCTTTGTCTTTGGGTCGATGGTTGGATCATTAAAATAAGCATTTGCCATGGTTAGCTCATACTCATCCATCATCATAGTAAGATTTCGTTCTTTATCTTGTGTCTGTTTCATGTTAACCTCAACTCCAGTCCGCCTGTTAAACTATCAAGCCTCAGGCTCACTTTTTTTAATCTGTGACGTCCACATCTGCTGCGATTTGTACGTCGTAGTCTGGGTATTCTGACTGTACCTCTTTATTAATAATTTCTACGCCCTCTGCGTGATCAATTTCAAAGCTAAAAACTACGTCGAAGCGCATCTCTTTGGAATCCGTATTTACGTAGAAGCCGTGAAGCTGAAGAGCCCAATCATGCTGCTTTACAATCTCAAGTACACGATTTCGAATGCGAGCTGCTTCATTGTCTTTTGTATTGTAAGAGTAGACGCCAACACCTGTAAGAATAACGCCTGTCTCCTTGTAAACCTTTTCCTGAATGTGACGAGTAAGCTCATCCACCTGCTCTACTGTCATTGTGTCTGGAAGCTCCACATGAACCGAACCAAAATATTTGTTAGGACCATAGTTGTTAAGCACCAGGTCATAAGCACCACGAACCTCTGGCTCCTCGCTAATCAGACGCTTGATTCCAACGGTAAGGTCCTTATCAGGACGCTGTCCAAGGATATCATCGATGGTTTCTGTCATCATTTCCCAACCAGCTTTGATGATAACAATTGAGATAGCAATACCAACCCAAGCCTCTAAGGAAATGTTCCAGAAAATATAAATAATAGCTGTTGCCAAAACTGATGTTGAGATAATGGCATCAAAGCTAGCATCTGCTCCGGATGCAATAAGGGCACCTGAGTTTACCTTCTCACCGGTGGCCTTAACGTATCTTCCAAGGAAGAATTTAACCACAATAGCCACCACAAGCATAACCAAAGTGACAGTGGTGTACTCAGCCTGCTCTGGATGAATTATCTTCTCGACAGATTCCCATAGAGAAGTGAGACCTGCATAGATAATAATGGCCGCCACCAGCATGGCACTCAAATACTCAATTCGACCATATCCCATAGGATGCTTTTTATCAGGCATCTTTCCAGCAAGCTTTGTTCCTACAATAGTGATTACTGAGGAAAGTGCATCTGACAGGTTGTTTACTGCATCCAAAATGATGGCGATGGAACCTGACATAATGCCAAACAAGGCCTTAAAGCTGGCCAAGAATATATTTGCAATAATTCCAATAACACTAGTTCTGACGATGACACGTTTTCTATTATCCACTGCTTCAGCCACGTTCATGTTTGTATTCTTCATAGATGTTCACCCCTTAGCTATATTCAAATTATCATATTTATAGTATCTGTTTCTTAACTGCCTATGGTAAAGTATACCATTCTTTACGCTGTTTTACATTGTTTTATTCAATCCTAAAGAAAACCTTAATGGGATTCTAAAAAAAACTAAAAAACCCCATAATTCAAGGATTAATCAAATTTTTTATGTTACTATACAAGCAGATAAAGTTTTTACATGGCTGAATGCCCCTACCTTTTTCCTCAGGTGGGTGGGATTTTGATTTTCGGAAGGAACTATTTATGGGAAAACAAAAGATTCTTACTGTAGATGACAACGAAGAGATTCGCAATATTATAAGAATCCTGCTGGAAAGTGAAGGGTATGAGGTTTTGGAAGCAAGCGATGGAGATTCTGCTCTCTCTCTTATTGATGAGTCTGTAGATTTAGTCATCCTTGACATTATGATGCCTGGCAAATCTGGACTGGACGTGTGCAAGATTATCCGTGAAAAATATCAGATGCCTATTCTTTTCCTAACTGCAAAGGGTACTGATTCAGACAAGTCACTTGGCCTTCTTATCGGCGGCGATGACTACTTGGCAAAGCCATTTTCACATGCAGAATTAACAGCAAGAGTGAAATCTCTTCTGCGTCGATACTATGTATACAAGGGCAAGGAAGCTACCCCAGACGACAACTATCTCACCCACGACATCTTCAAAGTGGCAAAGGATAGAAACGAAGTTTTCACTACCAACTCTGAGGGTCGTGAGGTTCAGTTAGATTTATCAGAATTAGAGTATCAAATTTTCAAGCTTTTAATTGAAAGCCCTGGACGAGTTTTTGCTGCTCAAGTTATATACGAAACCATTTGGAATGAGCCATATCTTTACAGCTCAAACGCCACAATTATGGTTCATATCAGAAACCTTCGAACCAAAATCGAAGAGGATCCTTCAAATCCAAGGCATCTACTTACCGTATGGGGAAAGGGTTATAAGTTACAGTGAAAAAGTTCTTTCGATTCTTTAGAAAATCTCTATATATAGAGCTAACCTGGGCTGTGCTACTTTCATTTATAGTTGGTACTTTTTGCTATTTTACACTTATTTTTTTCAGTGATACTATAGCAAATTCAAAGTGGGCTAGTGAAAAATACGCCCCTCGAAAAGTATCAACTCTCATTGACGGCTTACAGACCTACATCTACACCAACGAGATATCCTCAAAGGATAGCGCAAAGCTGACAGATTGGTACGCAAGGCATCAGTCAGCTTTCTTCTATATTCGCAAGGATGACTATATCGTCTACAACACCTTTATCACCCCAAAGAATGATGGGACTACAGATCCTATTCCCGCCAGCGACGAGGATTTCAAGGATTTGGCCGACGAATATCAATCCTTCTACGATGTAACAAAGGCACCTATTAAGCTTGCAGATGGCAATGCTGTGCTTGTGCTTTGCACTGATGTTCAGTACAACCTATTCCTTAAGTTGCAGCGTATAGATATTGCTTGTTCTGCCCTGCTTATCATCTTCGTTCTCATTCACTTTGTTAGAAGAAAAATCCATTATATAAAGGATGTTACTACAGGAATCAATATCCTTGAGGGCGGAGATTTAGATTATCAAATTCCTGTAAGGGGACACGATGAAATCTCGCAGATGGCAGTAAGCCTTAATTCCATGAGAGTTTCACTGGCTCAGCAAATGAAAAATGAGAAGCAAGCTCTTCAGGCCAACAACAGCCTTGTTACTGCTCTTTCCCATGATTTGCGCACACCACTTACCACTCAGATGGGATATTTGGAAATCCTTAAAGGCCGCCACTATAGTTCACCAGAGGAAATGGAAAAATACGTGGATACGGCTCTTAAAACTTGTTATCAGATTAAGGAAATGTCCGACAGACTTTTTGAATATTTCCTAGCCTTCGATCCGCATCCAGAACGACCTGCAGAGGCTTTAGAGGAATTTGATGGAGTTGACCTATTTATGCAACTTATTGGAGAGCTTTCTCTCCCACTGGAATCCCAAGGCTTCAGCTTTGAAATTGAAGACCCTATGGAGACCTTCTTAATTAACGTAAATATGAGCGATATGCTTAGAGTGTTTAATAACGTATTTACGAATATTGATAAGTACGCTGATGAATCTGAACCAGTAAAGGTTCGAGTATTTCACGATGATAAACATGCAGTGCTTGAGTTTTCAAACAAAATCAGGCAGGTGCCTCGTAAAAACGAGAGTGCCAAGATTGGTCTCATAAGTATTTCCAGTCTTATGAAAAGACAAGGCGGTGACAGCAGGGCCCGCACCGCTAGAGACCATTTCATTATTGAACTCAAATTCCCAATACATTAAATAAGAGCTGGTGAATCATGAAGATTCTCGTTATCCAAGACCTTCATGTGACACCAGCTCTATTTTTGATATCTTTTTTATTCTGAGATATTACTGCCTGATATATTATCAGTTATTCATTTGTCTTCTTGCCAACTCCACTTTCCTTCAGGGTCCTTATAATCTCATCATAGTTCCCCCTTAAATGTGGGCGGGAACAACTCACGCAAGACTTCACTCCTGACTTAGTGTATTCAAAGTTGCCTCCACACTTATCCCCCAGGCAATAAAGCGGGCAATAGCAAAACAGGCAATTAAAATCCTCTGGCTTATCCACCTTGTGACAAGGAAAATATTCACATTCTTTGTTTTGAAAAAATTTATAGTGTTCCATACCTATAGGATACCAATCCTATTCTTCACTGTCGATAGCTATATTATTTTCTGAAAGGAACTTCTGCCTTTCGGCCTCCATTTCCTGTTTAGCTGCCTCTAGTTCCTGACTCGTAGCCTCTTCCTCTGGATAATTTGCAAAGAACTCTTCTTGATTTGGACCTTCTTCATAGGTAACCTTACCATCCAAATAGTCGTCGACAGAAACAATATGATATAAATTGTCTTCTTTGACAATAGCTGCATAATATTCTTGCTCACCAATAAAAAAGCCGTAAGAAGAGATGATATAATATCCCCTTTCCTTAGCCACCTTAGCAGCATAAGCATCATCCTCTTTCACTATTTGAGGATCTATATCATCAAGCAATTCCTGATTAGACAATTCAATGGCATTCTGAATAACTTCTTGTCTGTTTGTTTTTGTGGAAACATCATCATGGAAAGCTCTCATTCTAATAACAGTAGATATAGTTACTGCTATAACAACAATGACTATCCAAGCAATTCTTGAGGCATTTTTTGTCGCTCTATCACCTGTAGTCATGCCAGATGGTTTTGCACCAGCCCTTATAAACTGATACCCCTTTTGATTTGCTTTCTTTACAGGTCTCACAGGATTAATTCGGTTTGAGGTATCTGGTCGCTTTACGCAGAATCTGCTGTAAACCTCCTTCCACTCCTCATCCATCTTCTTAGGGAAAATGATACTAGCAATAGCGTCATATACATCCGATGTAAGAATTGGAAGCTCGAATATTTGATCCAAAATAAAGGCTGTAACCTTCACATCCGGAAAAAGTCTTTGAGAAAACTTGTCTTGATGAACGAATCTGTTGCGCCTATATTCATCATTTTGGCGCTTAAAAAGGTACTTCCAATATGCAGGATTATCTTTGTATTCATGCATTCTGGCAAGCCCTCTGGCCATTTCCATAGTTCTACTTGCCATTAGTCTTTGATAATCAGAGATTCCCTTGTAGTCAGCCTCTGTTTCTGTCTTAAATACAAGGGCCTCATCCTCACCCTCAAATTCTAAAGTGTTGTTCTCTTGGAATTTATCTAAACGCTGCTGCACTCTAAGGGCATAATATATGTCACGTTTTGGCTTTTCCTCAGTTCTTGACTTCTCTTCTGCTTTTGGCTGCTCCTCAGTTCCTTGCTGCTCTTCTGCTTTTGACTGATTCTCAGTTCTTGGCTGTTCTCCTACTTCTGGTTTCTCTTCAGCTTTTTGCTTTTCCTCTTCTTTAAACTGATTAACAATCCAGTGCTGTTCAGCCTTTATTTGCTCCTCATAATCTAGCTCTTCTTCATCTTCAGTCTCAGAAGTTTCCTGCTCCTCAAGTTCATCAGCGGACTCATAATAAAGATGGGAAGGTTTTTGACCTGATTTTGCTATCTCAATAGCCTTCTCATAGCTAGCCTTAAGTCTGGCAAATTCCTCCGGAAACTCCTCTGGATGATATTCACGGGATTTCTTTGCATAAGCCTTTTTTATGGCGCGCACATCATCTGTTGGCTCAATTCCAAGATCCTGCCATATGCTTCTAAAATAACTCATTTACTAGTCCTCTTTATCATCCTTGCCCATAGAGCCTTCAATATATTCCTTCCAAAGGTTGGCATCAAATTCAGAGAAACTAAACATTGATTTCTCCACCTGATCAACAACCTCCTGAAGTTCCTCCCCTGCCTTGCGGGAGGCTTCAATTCCTGCACTTTCAAGAATCATCAAATAATTCCTGATTGCAGCCTCAAGAAACTTACGCTGCTCCAGGTTGCACTCTGCTGCCAGTCTGCTAGCTTTTTCAATAAGCAATCTGGATTTCTCACTACTAGACTGATTTTCTCTGATTCTCTCAAGATTTTGGCGCTTAGCCTCTATTTCTGCCTCTGACAATCCTTGAGCATTTCCAAGGTGTACAGTCTTGTTCTCCAGCAGACCATCTCCTGTAATCTCTACATCAAAAATACCATTTATGTCATAGGAGAATCTTGCTGCAACACAAACCTGTCCAGCTGGACGTGGTTCGATCTTTAAATTAATTGTGGTAAGGAGCTCATTCTTATCTGCAATGATATTCTCACCTTGATATATTTTAAAGTTAACTTCCTTCTGGAAGTCCCCAGCATTGGAATAATACTCTACCTTGCTACATGGCAGTACCTGGTTCTTTGGTACAATTACCGAGAAGGAACCGTCTGCCACCTTTGTTCCAAGAGAAAATGGAGCAATATCAGTAAGAATCAAATCCCTAACCTTATCATTTCTAGACTTAATTCCAGCAACAATTCCAGCTCCTTCACAAACAATAACATCTCCGTTACGCTCGTACTTTGTATTACCCTGGAAAAGTGAATTGATAAACAACTGTACCACTGGCATCTTTGAAGAACCGCCAATCATGATAACACCATCAATATCATTAATAGCAAGACCTGCGTCATTCATAATTCGCTTCAAAACAATTGTTATTCTATTGAAAATATCTCCTGAAATATCTAACAATCCCTGTCTATCCAAGCTATAGTTGTAAGCCTTGCCATCCAAATAAATTGTGTGCTTGCAGCTAACCTCAGCAGTAAGAGCTATCTTTATCTCTTCACCGTGATTTAAAAGAATTGCCTTCTTCGAAGCATCCAAATCACTCCATTTAATATTGTTTTTCGCACAGATATCAATAGCGATAGCCTTGTTGAAATCAGCTCCTCCTAAATAATTATCTCCAGAGATACTCTGAATTTCGATAATATTATCGAAGGCATCAACGAGAGTAACATCCAAGGTTCCTCCACCAAAATCGAATACCAGGTATGTCTCGTCCTCATCCATATTATTGGCATGATAAGTAAGGGCCGCTGCACTTGGCTCATTAATCAAACAAATCACATTAAGACCTGCTATTAAACCTGCGTTTCTTGTGGCAGCACGCTGCTTATCAGAAAAGTATGCTGGCACAGAAATAACTGCGTCTTTTATTGTCTCACCTGTAAACTTTTCTGCATCTGCCTTAAGCTGCTTAAGCACTAAGGCAGAAAGCTCTTCTGGTGTGTGACTTTCGTCGAATGCCTTATAGATTCTGTCTGAACCCATATCACGCTTGAATTCCTTAAAGGTGGTTTCAGGATGTGTAACAAGACGCTCCTTTGCTACAGCACCTACATAATAAGTTCCATCCTCGTCAAAGCTTACCACCGATGGAGTCAAAACCTCTGCAAAACTGTTTGGTATAAGCTGAAGTTCTTCATTTATAAATGCACTAACAGATGAATTGGTAGTGCCTAAATCTATTCCAATTATCAATTTCTATTTCCTCCAAAAAACTACACAACTGTCTGATAATTTAACATGTGAGCATAGTCAGGTCAATAGATAAACAATTAATTCACATCTTTGTGGTAGTATGACCTCAGGTCGTATATTTATGAGAGGTATTACACATGGCAGAGAAAAAACACAAGGACGCCCTAATTAGTGATTCGGGCATAATCGAAAGCAATAAAACAAAACAGTCCATCAGATTTGTTGCCCTGTGTGATGTGCTGGCTGTAGCGTTAATTGTCCTTGGTGTAGTTGCGTTTGTTAAGGGATATTTTTAGAGGTGGCCTATGTACGATTTTAAACGAAGAATATATGAGGTTCTTGAGGTTGGAAGCGTGGAAGATAGGTCAAGTCGCGCATACGATCGACTGATGACTGTGGCCATTATTGTGGGTTTGGTACCTCTGACACTGAAAGGAAATAGCAGATACACCATCGCCATTGATATTGTCACCAGCATTCTGTTCCTTATCGACTATGTTGCCAGAGTTTATACTGCAGATTATAAAATGGGCTATAAAAACTATAAGGCGTATATTGCTTACCTCTTCACACCGCTGGCAATCTTCGATTTTCTTTCTATCGTTCCTGTGATTTATATATTTTTACCTATTTCCTCATGGATTGGATTACTTAGACTGTTTCGAGTTTTTAGAGTATTGAAGCTTATAAGATATTCAAAGACTATGATAGTCATTGCAAATGTAATCAGGAAGGTTAAAAATCAACTGTTGGCAGTTTTGATTCTTATTATTGTTTATATTTTCGTTTCTGCCATGCTGGTATTCCAGCTGGAGCCAAATCTTTTTGATACATTTTTTGATGCTCTTTACTGGGCCACAATCTCCATCACCACCATTGGCTACGGAGATATTTCTCCAGTGACCCCTGTGGGCCGACTAATCACCATGGTTTCCGCCTTGGTAGGAATGGCGGTAATTGCACTTCCAACCGGTATTATCACCGCCGCTTACATGGCAGAGATTTCAAGGAAGAAATCTAAATATGAGTTGTGATTATTTGTTTCTATATAAACAAAATCCCTAGTACTCAGCTTAATATGTCTCCTCTTTACTGAACAATCAGTAAGTATGATACATATAAGTCTGGGGTCTAGGGATTATTTTTGTTTAGTAAGAATCTTCTTCCTTTGCAATATCCTCTGGTGTCATATACTTGCGGAAAACTTTTTCCAATACTGGATGAAGACCGCAGGCAAAAAGACCTGGTGCAAACAGAATCAAGAATGGAATGTAATACATAAGCACAAGGATTGCTGCGCAAAGCAATACGATTACCATGCTCCAACCAAGGTTTAGAATCATGAAAATGAAAGAAACCTTGAAGGACTCCTTGAAGCCATTTTCAAAACGAGCGATGTATGAAAAATGATAAATGGCCCAAACCATGGTAAGTAAAAACAATACTAAGAAAAAGATTGACGCTGCTGCAAATGGACTGCTTGGATCAAGCATATTTCGTGTGATATAAATATCTCCTGCAAGAATTCCAAAGATAAGTGAGAAAATCAACCAAGATAAAGTTGCCTGCTTGAAATTCTCCTTGAAGGATCTAAAGAACTCTCTGTCATAACCGCGCCCCTTATAAACCACCTTGTGGATGGTGTAATAAAGAGCTGTTGCACTGGCTCCAATTGTAAAAACTGGAATAGAGCAAATCGCAAAAAAGAATCCTAATATTAAAACGTCTGTGGCCTTTGTAAGGCTGTCAAAAAATCTGCTGTTAAAAAATCTTCCCAAAACTATTCTCCCATCTCTACCTTATATAATAAATCATAAAAATTATTCAAATATTCTTCGCTGCCACTTAAATCTGCGATCAAAAGATATTTGATATTGTCATCCAATCCAAAATACTCATGGATTGGGCTATTACTAATGTCTACCGCCACATCATAGGTGTCTGTCTTGCCACCGTCATCTGTGACTTCCATGCTGTAAATCAGGCCTTCATCTGTCCACTTGCTGAGAAGCTTGTCTGGAACAGTGTCCTTCACATCTCTGACAGCACCCATGTTTACTAAATATTCCACTCCGGCTTTGTCCGTAAATGCGAAGTCAAGCTGGCCTGCCATAACATAGATATCAAGCTTGTTGCCATATCCACCCATGTTGGCTGTTTCGTCGGTGTATAAATCTGCTGTGATATTCACACCGTCATGCTTTTCCATCTTCAGGATGTCATGTAGCTGCCCCTCGACCTTCGTGTCGTACTGGCCTGAGTTGATAACCATTCCGTAAAACTTGTATTGAACGTAGGTCATGGCATGATGAACGCCCCAACCTATCACTCCTAAAATGAGAAGCACCACAAAAATATGAATCTTGTAATAGGTCCAAATGTAGTCCAGCTTCTCTTTTTTATTCATTTTTGAAAGCTTGTTTTTTTCGCCGGCAAAGGTCTTTGTGACAGCCTCCTGCTCGGCATCTTCATATCTGTTTCCCATAGGCTTTATCCTACATTAAAAAAATGGCTACCGCAAGACGCGATAGCCAAAATTTACAATTATTTTATTTAGCCTTCGGCAAAGGCTGCTCTAACATAACTAGATATCAAGAAGCTTTGCGTATGCTGCAAGAGCATCTGTTGTGTCGCCAGCAAGAACCTTCTTTGCAAGAACCTTACCAAGCTGAACACCTTCCTGATCGAATGAGTTAAGGTTCCATACGAAGCCCTGGAACATAACCTTGTTCTCGAAGTGAGCAAGAAGAGCACCAAGTGTTTCTGGTGTAAGCTGCTCGCCAACGATGATTGAAGAAGGACGGTTTCCTTCGAAGTATTTGTTTCTGTTGTCATCATCCTTACCACAAGCAAATGCCATGATCTGTGCTACAACGTTAGCGCAGAGCTTCTGCTGTGATGTGCTGTCCTCGATAACAACATCTGTTGCCATCTGGCTCTTCTTGAAGCCTACGAACTGAAGTGGGATGATGTTTGTTCCCTGGTGAAGAAGCTGATAGAAGCTGTGCTGGCCATTTGTACCAGGCTCACCAAAGATAACTGGACCTGTAACATAATCAACAGGCTCACCAAATCTATTAACGCTCTTACCGTTTGACTCCATGTCGAGCTGCTGTAAATGAGCAGGGAAACGGCTTAAGCCCTGTGAATATGGAAGAACTGCTGTAGACTCGTAACCAAGTACGTTTCTCTCGTAAACACCAATAAGTGCATCGAGCATAGCAGGGTTCTTTCTGATATCAGCATTCTTTGCAAGAGCATCCTCTGCAGCTGCACCGTTAAGGAAACGAGCAAATACGTCTGGACCAAATGCAAGTGAAAGAACTGCACCACCTACAGAAGATGTAGATGAGTAACGTCCACCGATGTAATCATCCATGAAGAATGCATCAAGGTAATCAGCGCTCTTTGCAAGAGGTGATGTCTCAGATGTAACAGCGATCATGTGCTTAGAAGCATCAAGACCAGCCTTTGCGAGAGCATCCTTAACAAATGACTCGTTTGTAAGAGTCTCAAGTGTTGTACCTGACTTAGAAACAAGGATGAAGATTGAGTGAGCAACATCAACTCCAGCAAGAACTGATGCAGCGTCGTCTGGATCTACGTTTGAAATGAAACGAGCTTCCATCTTGAATGTGCCTGTAACCTTTGCCCAGTTCTCAAGTGCAAGATACATAGCACGTGGGCCAAGATCAGAACCACCGATACCAATCTGAACAGCTGTTGTGAACTTCTCACCCTTTTCGTTAACAATTTCACCTGCGTGAACCTTGTTAGCGAACTCAGCAATACGCTCCTGCTGCTTTACATAGAAATCTCTCTTGTTTACGCCATCAGCCATAACATCGCTACCAAGCTGACCACGTGTAAGCTGGTGAAGAACAAGTCTCTTCTCACCTGTGTTGATAACCTCGCCGTTGAAAAGTGCTGAATACTTTTCTGTAAGCTGAGCCTCATCAGCAAGCTCCTGAAGAGCTTCGAGAACGATACCGTCCACCTGCTTTGAAGCAAAGTTGTAAGACATACCGTTTGACATTGGTACAGAGTACTCTGCAACACGCTTTGCACCATTTGCACCAACCATAGCTGTCTTAAGCTCTAGTTGATTCTTAAGTCCCTGAAGCTTTGAAAAAGACTTAAGCTGGTCAAAATTCTTCCATTCTACCATCATTAGTCACTCCTTTATTATTAAAAAAATACATTGGCCTAACTACTTTTCCCCTTTTAAATGTTAATCTAGTCTTCCCTTAAACGTTTAACGAACTATATTTAGTCCTTCTACGCCTACTTTAAATTAACACTCAAATTTTATAATAATTCTCGCGTATTATCAATACACTTTATGTTAATCAACATCTATCCTTGTGTGTCACTAATTCTTTTTTGGTGTTTTGATGTTCTTATTACTCGTGATTAATCATTAATTCCGACTCTGAAATGGGTGGCATCTCTGGCCATGGCCAAATTTCCAAAGGCATGTTTAATATTGAAAAGATTCAGTATATATACAGAGCCAACCGCATCTAGGCAAAGTCCCAAAGTGGCATATTTGAAGTCGATTTCTGCCCCCTTCTTTAACTTATAATAGGAACTCCACCAGCTCAGGCTGTAGCTTCCACCTTCTTTTCTGGCCCAGCCTGATAGGGGTGTTCTGGAAACATAATCGTTGTCCACAACTGTATCACCAATATATGGATGAAGCAGTACAAGTTTTTTAGCCACATCCTCTACAGGGACCTTTGCATCCTTTGGAAGACCTGCCATTTCCTTTGCCAGGGACGCAAACTCATCTGCAGCCCTAAAGATTACCTCTTTGTATTGATTGGAATAAACTCGATCCACAAGAAGCTCCAAGTTTTTGGAGTTGGACTCAGTTCCTTTCAACACGTATTTTTCTGCCTCGGCAAAGCTTTTTTCCAGAAGAAGAAACAGCTTCCATCTGTCCACTACCCAAGGCATTCCTTGGTATTTTCTCTTATCATATTCCATGGTTGGCCTCCTGAAGGAATTTGGCGGTATTAAAACCCCATCCGCCTTGGGATGGGGTTGCATACTATTTTAATGTGTTATTTTGTGATCTATTGAATTTAGTTTTCTATCCAATGGTTAGGTTCCTGTATCTGGGCTAGGAGATGCCGGCGCTGGTTCTGGGTCAGATGCTGCTTCTGATGGAGCTGAACCTGAGTCGCCTGATGAATCCGTGTTTTGGTCTGTGGAGCCAGAACCACCTGTATCTCCTGCTTGTGAGGATGGTTCTGATGACTGGCTGTCAGAGGTACCGGTTGAATATTCACCCTGGTTATTCTTATCTGAGTTTGTGATTGTTCCCTGACTGTTGTTTTCCTGAGAATCCTTATCCTGAGATTGGCCTTCTTCTGTTGTCTCTCCAGCTTCAGTTGCATTGGTCTCTTCCGTCACTGGCACAGTCTCAAAAATTTCCTGAAGGAGCTCGATAGGCTGCTCATCCTCTTCGGTGATGATTGGCTCGACCTCCCAGGTCAAAGAAACTCGTGGACAGATTTCCATGTCATCCCAAACTCCATTTGGATTGCAATATCCAATGAGTCCAAAGGAATAAGTGTCGAAATCTATATTCTCAGGGGCTCCTGACATAACATAGCTGTAGGTGCCTGATTCTGGGTCGATATTGTAAACATAGGCATTTTCTGGGGCCTCACGCATCTGAACCTCGATGGTGACAGAACCATTATCGATGAGAGGACGCTCGTGTCCCTCATCATCTACAATTGCCATGTACATTGCGCAATCTTCCCTGTCCCCAAAGTTAGGATTATCCACCATGTCGATTTCATCCAGGTTGCTCATGCTGGCGGTAACCTTAACTACCACTGGCACATTGCTCTGATTTTTAACGGTGAACCGATCACTATATCGAGAGAAATCATAATCACTTTCATGATTTCTAAAGAGCATCGTTGCCCCTTCATCCACTCGACCACCGCCATACTTTGCGGCATCTGTAAGATATACCAACTGCTGTGGGTCGATAAGAAAATCCAATGGCGATTCGCCCTCATCTGAAATAGATGGAAACAATACTGAAATGATTGGATCCTTATGAGCTGTGGTTGGAATTGTGACGGTCTTAACGATTTGCTGCTGGGTGGTGGCTGGAGTTTCAGTCGCGGCTGTTGCTTCGTCACCCTGGGCTTCGCCTGTGTTAGCGTCCGTGGTTTGGCTGTCGGATGTAGTTGCAGTGTCACCTGTGGATGATGTCCCGGAATTGTTCTGACTATCATTCCGCGCCTGATTACCTGTAGTAGCTGGCGCAGTAGTACCTGTAGAATTTTCTGAATTAGTAGAAGGGCCACCTGTTGTGAACTCTGCTGCTGTTGAATTTGTAGCTGAGTTTGATGATTCTGATGAAGATGAAGTGGTTCCTGTTTCGCTTGCACTTGACGAACCAGAACTCGACGATTCGCTTCCACCTGACTCACCTGAAGAAGAGCTCTCCGCTGAAGCAACAGAGCTCTGTGAATTATCAGAAGATGTTTCTCCTGACTCGCTAGCTAGCACACTAATTGGAGCCACCAAAATAAGAGTCAGCACAAACACCAATATTGTCTTACAAACCCTAAACCTTCTCATAGAACATGCCTCGCAGATTATAAAACCCCAGATTCTTGCGGCGCTAAACAAAACTCGTGCAAAGAACCTCAACTTGCTGCAGTCACTAAAAAGTCCACCGACAACAAGTCACATTAATCTGTATTATGCATTATACTCCCTAAGTGTTAAAAAACTTTGACCTATTCTATATATCGGAGAGATTTGTAATAAATATTATTTTTTATACATTCGTACTTTTTATCATAATTGGCGATTTATAGCACTCCTTTTGTGCTATAAATCGCCAGAATTTATTTTATCAAATCGTCCATTGTTATTATATTAGTGAATATACCACTATATTCATTCTTATCTAATCCAAAAGTAGTCACCAACGTGTTTCTAACAACCTTCTTTCTATCTATTTCATTTTCTAACAAGCTTTGTCGCTCTCGAAGCTGCATATAATAGTCTTTGGTGACTTTGAAATTATTGCCATAGTATTTCATTTCACACATGTTAACAACATTATCGGCCCTATCTATTATTAAATCAATTTGATAGCCTTTTTCTGTTGCTGAAGCTTTTTTTCTCCATGATGATATAGATGTTTTTACACCAGGGATTCCCAATGCTGTTTGTATTTCGTTTATATGATTTATACACACATTCTCAAAACTAAAGCCTCTCCAACTTACAATCTGTGAGCTATTATTTGCAGATGCCCAAAACTCGTTTGTAATCTCTTTCCTTCCTTGTACAAAGTATAAAAAGAATTTACAAAACGGATCTATAAGCTTGTAATATTCAACTTTACCTTTCTCTGCAAAAGGTGTGTACCTCATAACAAAATCACTAGCCACAAGCGCATTTAAATCATCTGATAAATTACCTCCGTCAGATAGACTAAGTGATTCTATTATCTCATTTCGAGTATATCCGTCGCCTCGTTTATTTAATAATTCCACTATAGCTTTCATTTGATCCGGTTTTGAAAAAATAGACTCAAACAATCTATTATATTCGTCTGATAAAATCGCATTACTATCAAAAAATAACTTATCAATATTTTGTGACAAGCTTAGTTCTGGTCGCATATAACCAAGATAATAAGGTATTCCTCCAAATATCATATATGATTGGACAATATCATACTTAGAATAACTCACGTTTTTTCTTTCCAAAAACATTTTTGTTTCGGACAAATTGAATTGTGATAGCTTCATTTGGTATGTTGTCCTATTATAAAGCCCTCCATAATTGTTTATTAAATTATCTAAAATCCATGAACTAGCACTTCCACATACGACAAGCATAATGTTTTTTCTTGCACATGCCCATGAATTCCAAAAAGCCTCAAGCGCTGTGACAAATCCTGACCTCGGTGTGTCCATCCATGGTAACTCATCAAAAAATATTACCTGTCGTTTACCATCATCCTTGTCCATCAAAAGTTGTTCTAACATAAAAAACGCCTCAAGCCAGCTCTTTGGCCTATGGCTTTTCTTCATCCCGTGCATTTGAAGAGATAGGTAAAAATGTTCAAGCTGTGCTTTTAGTAAACCATTAGGTTTCTTCTCAACTGGTGATAATCCTGTATGGCGAAAGGCAAATCTATCTTCAAACACTTCGTTTATTAAATATGTTTTGCCAACTCTTCTTCTTCCATATACAACCACAAACTCAGCTTCACCGCTATCATATAATCTATTTAGTTCTTTTATTTCATCATATCGTCCAATCATAATTCTATTATATATTCGTTTTATCGGGCTGTAAATATAATATTTTACATTAATTCCGCCTATTAAGACACATTATATGCAGTTTATTCGGCGGAATTACTTTTTTCAACATTTTCAATGTGGAAATTTTCCCAAATTTAGTCGAATATCTTCATTTTCTCATCGGATTACAAATCCCCAAAGCATTTCGCTCCGCCATCTTCAAACATCACCCAGTAATTATCAAGATGGTTATTCCCATTATTCTTCCTGATATATAAATCAAAATCCATTTTATCCATGCCAAGAGCCTTTAGGTGCTCTCTGTAAAACATGCAGCCCTCACGCATGGTTCGACGCTGGAAAAACTGGTTGAAGCTTCCGTAGGACACGCCAAGCTTTGCCAATTCCCATGGATACAGTTTACCCTGGCTTAAATCCTCGGCTTTTACTAGCTCACGATTCTTAATCTCGAAATCCATAAGAGGTGTATCGATATAATATAGTATGCCCTTAAGGTTGTTTATTAATCTAACTTCTGCCATAGCTGCTGCATCCTCCTTTCGTATTCTTTTGAAAATGACGTGTTTAAAATATCCAAATATTTTATTTCATCTATTCCAGCGTATAGTTGCTTAAGACGGAAAGCATCGTTCAACTCCTCCAAGAATTCAAAAGGGTCTTTCCCATACGGCGCCACATATACATTATTCATAGCCTCATCAAAAGTCTTGTAATTGTCCCTATAATAATCGTGCTCGAACAGCCCCATTCCATTATCAAAGATTAATGGGATGGAATAGTCCCCTTTGTTAGAATTGAAGAACAACCCAAAGTTTCTAGTGTGACGATCCACATTCCCCACAAGACAATCTATAACCGCCAAATCCACCATATATTTCTCTGCTTGCTCATAAGGTAAGCTCCCTATTTCAGAAAGCTGCGATGCACACCATTTCAATTTCTCGATGCTTCCCCTCTTTATAAAGGAATCGTCCTTTGTTGATAGATGCTTTGTAGCTATCAAGGATTCAAAGGATAAAAAAGTATATCCATCAATCTCAAAATTTTTGGAATAAACTCCATCCCATTTGCGATTACCAAATGCAAAATTACATTGATGCTGCTGCACACATGGAATTCCTAGCTGATTAGCAAGGTCTGACGCTATAATTTCAACCGCCCAATCTCGCATCTCAACACCTGAGATGACTGCCTGGGATTTTATAAATAATTTCCTGTCAAAAGACAATGCTTTCATCTGATAACCGTCAGTATCAGTTCTTGTAAGAATAAGGTCCTTCTTTTGAAACTGAAAAACAGGGATTTTACTGACATCATCAGTCTGTATGTCTATCACTTCATCCACTGAAAAGTCCTTTTTACCGTCTGTAAAAAGAAATGTTCCCGGCTCATCCACTCCCCTATCCATAAAATACTTTTCTTCTAGAAGACTGGCAAACTGCTGCCAGGTAGGATTATTATTAAATCCAAATGGAAGCTTGGAAATCTCCATGACATAATTAGATAACACTAGACCTCTTTTGTGAAAATCTACTTGCAAGGTAGATACTCGTTCACCATCAACAATCCAATCAATTTGTACAGGTTGTTCAGCCTTAGCTTGCAATCTCTTGTGCAAGGCCTGGCGAGTCACCCCGTGTTCCAAAGCAAGGCTACTGAGACTTTCACCATTCTCGTAACGCTCTTTTATTTCATTTAATTGTTCATCGGTTATTGTAGGCTTTCGGCCTGCATTTCTTTCATTAGACATAAAGATAGCCTCCATAATTTGATTATGGAGGCTAGAAAGCAAGTTGTCAACTTATTAATTTATTTACAGTTTCCTCACTCCAAAAAATTCTTATCTGCAAACACAACATTATACTTATCCCTATTTCTCTCAAAGAAAAAAGTGATTAATCTTTCGGATAAGAATCCTGGATAGCGATTTTGGTAATTATCCTCTATAACTCCGCCCTGCTCAGCAACGTGAAACAATACTGGGAATAGCCACTCACATAATGAATCAAATACTTCTTTTCTGGCTATAAGCATATTGCAAGGATTATAAAGACCTGAATTTTTATAATACTCTATTGCTGATTCATATTCAGCCACATCTCTTTCCTTTAGGTACTCCAACATCAAATCCCAATACTTCTTTACATGCCTATTGCAATAGTTAGCTTCTACATTTGGATGAACATATAAAGGAACTGGGAGGATTACATCTATATCATTTTCTTCCATTATTTCAATCCAATTTTCTGGAAGAATAAAATGGCGGCGGTAATGTACCAAGCCAACGATATCATCCTTGGCATTTTTCCATATCCAATACAACGCTGTAAGCTCACAGAATTGCTTGTTTTTAGCAGAGATATTTTCACCAGTATTATCAAAAAATACAGCATCTATTCTGTCACTTGTTAGAGATGCTCCAACTTGGATTTTTTTCTCCATATCCAAAAATGAATAGTGCGACTTTAATTCCTTATCAAATATTGAATTAGCTACATAGATGGTAACATTCTTAGTAGTATCATGTTCACCAGCTGGGAGCTCATAGATTTTATCGTATTTACGATTTTGATTCTCATAGTACTTCTTCAAGTAATTATTTCGAAGTTCCATGTCCAGCCGGACATCCACAGGAATGATGTATTTCATGCCGCATTTAAGCAATGTCTTTGTTAAATGCTCTTGATTTACACCACGTGTTCCAATGTAAACCGTTTTATCCACATCCAGCTTGGAATTCTCATTAATTCTACATACAGGAACCCCATCCACCTCTGACGGGTTTTCTTCGTCATTATCATATAGATACGAAATAATTTCCACAGATGGATCCAAATACTTTAAATAATGTCCTGTTGAAATGCCTCGAGAATGCGCTCCCGCTATATATATTTTTGGCATAACCGTTCCCCCAATTTACATTAATACACAACCTATTCCCATCCATTGGTCTGGATATTTAGAAAAAATCCAGTGTTTCCTATCTTTTGTTCGTTCAAGCACCTCATTCCAGGTCCTAACTGCTCCACCATTCTCATCATCATATTCATGTGCATAGATATCATGAAATCCAACCAAAACCTTCGCTGCTATTCCCATATTTTCATAATCCTTAATTGATGCATCATAGGAATGATCTGCGTCTATAAACACAAAATCAAATTTCTCATTCCTATAATCATCTGATGTAGCTGGAATACATAATTCCAACTGAGGAAGAACACTCTTAAACAACTCGTAATCATCTATCCTATTGGCAATATCTATCATCTTGTATTTTAGATTCACGTTCTTACGTGCCAAAATTGAGCATATAAAGAATGCGCTTCTGCCTCTATACACACCTACTTCTGCCGCTGTCTGAATTTTCAAAACGGAGAGCCTACAACAAAACTGCGCAAATTCCTCTGGCACCTGCTGCAATCCATATACTGCCCAGTTTAGTTTTTCGTCTGCCTCATGCCAGTGTTCCTCATCAAAACAGAATAAACCATACTCTATAACTCGTGAATACATCCAATCGTAATCTGATATTTCCTTATCCGTTGCAGAAAGGATTTCTTTTATTACTTTAAGCTGCCTTTTGTTGGTAAATTCCAAATAATCACTTTCTGCCGTCTGCGAATCTAGTTCATTTATAGTGACACATTTATCTGCATAAACCTTTCCTAAACCCGCAATCTGCTGCTTAGCACTCTCTATATCAGCAACCTCAACAGTCAGCAGAATATAATCCATATCCAAACTTTCCATCTCTGTTGGATCTACAACTTTTGCACCGTAGATTGCTCCCTTGATCGAATTAGTCGACACATAAGCTACAATCTTATAGTTTTCTTCTAACCATTTTCTATACATGGCAGTTCTTCTGCCTGTGCCCCAAACGACAACCTTTTTCTTTTCAGCCATACAAAACCTCATATATCCCGCTTCAAGACTAATAAAAAATAACCTTCACCTTAGAATTCATCTTTTTTATTTGTTCATATATCTCCTGACCATGCTTCTCATTTGCAACTATTACTCTTGCATCACTTGTTAACTCCACAAGCTTATTCGGTGAAACAACGGTAATTCCATTCACCGTAGTATTCCATGTACTTTCAGCGTTATCCATAAAATACTCTGCCTTGAATCCAATTTCTCTAATATATCTTTCGGCCTCTCGGCCATATATTCCGCAGCCAAAGATTATTATCGGAGAACCTTCCGTCAAGAATTTTTTAAATTCGTATTTACGATTTTTTCTTAATTCTACATACTTATCAATAGAATCAGTTACACTCTTATAAGTCATCTTTAAAGCATCAGGTAAAGTTTCGTAACTTACATGTCCGTCACAACTCGCCATATGGAGCAAATCAACAAACCAAGTCAGAATCTCGCGTCCCTGAACACTTTCCAAAAAATCTTCTGCACTTTCCATGCACGCTCTACAAAATGCCCTTGCCATCCTTGTATATAGCAGTCTTTTCTCATCATCGCAGCTAATAGCATCCACTAAAAATCCATATTCTTGTCGTAAATAAATCAAGGATTTTCCTGTATTTGATGATGCTCCATCTCTATCTGTACAATATCTATACAAAGATTGGTCTACATATCTTACTCGCTTCGCAACCGCCTTTACCCTATGTAAGAACCCCACATCTTGAAATGCTGCCCCTGAGGTTTCTGAAAATCTTATTCTTTTTTCTTTTAAAAATGAAGTCTTATATATTCCATTCCATAGATAGCTATCATTTGACATTTCTATAGGGTGTTCCATTGGCACAAACACTGACTGATAAAACAACTTATTATCGGTTATATTTCGTCTTGTAAAAACTCTTTCTCCATAAGCATCTGTTATATATGCATCGTAATCAGACTTCACGTAATCCAAATCCTCCTTCGATGCAATTTTATAAAGTATTTCACACATATCTAGCGAGATAAAATCATCGGTTTCAAGTATTGCTATATATTCACCAATAGCCTTTTCTATCCCCATATTAACTTGGAATCCGTAGCTTTTTATTGGACTTTGCAAAGCGATAATTCTGTCATCTTTAGCAACAGCCTTCGAAATAATATCAACAGTTCCATCCGTAGACCCCGCATCAACAGATATTATCTCTATATCTCTTATTGTCTGTTCTCTGGCACTTTTAATAGCTTCTCCAATATAATCTGCCACATTAAGAGATGGCATTATTATTGAAACTTTTGGTCGCATATTATTCCCTCCAAAAGCGCCTTTCATGAATTGACTTCTAAATTAACAGTCTGACGCATTTATCAATATCACAGATATAAATCTTACTTGGTTCTATTCCATTTTCTATCAAGTAATCATATATTTCCCCGCTATGCTCGCGATTCGCCACCAAATAAAGCGGATTAGCAACCCCACTTTTTGACTCCTCAAGAGAAAAAATCACCTTGCCATTAAGCTTCTGTCCATGTTTTCTAACATCACTGTCTATATATCCTTTGATATCATATCCACGTGTAGATAAGAAATAATGAAGATTTGCGCCATAGCTTCCCGCACCATAAATATATATATAATCGCGCCCTGTTATCGCGGATATTAATTCTTTCTCTCGTCTTATTCGCTCCTCATCCTCTGCCTTCTCGACAGATAAGTATTCCTCCTCTGAACGCAGTAACATGTCAAGTTTCTTTAGTTCATCTTCATAAAAAATACTTCTATTTACAGATTTATCATAATACTCTGTCAAAACCTGCCTCATTCTATGAATAACCTGCGGTTTAAGATCTTCATCAATACGCTTCAAAGCCATACAATTATCATAGAAAAAACCTCGACAGTATGGAGTCCTTAATTTTTCAAAATCAATTTGCCCCTCTGAAATCTCTTTAAGAATATATTCATATTCCACGCAAACATTCATTGTCTTTTTTGGATCTTTGACAGATGCATAGGGATTATCTGACCTATAATGATAGAAACTATCCTTCATCAAATAGACTTTTGTAGCATATGCAAATGTAAGAAACCAAAAACCTGTATCCTGAAAGGCAGCTCCTGGGGTTTCATTATGTCGAATGTTGTACTTTCTTAAAAAATCTACTCTATAAAGACCAAGCCACTCAAACATAACCCACTTAAAGCATCCCATATATTCCCTTGGATTAAGAATCTTCTCGTAATCATTGCTATTCAACGCAACTGTTTTTGGAAAGTCATATCTATTTTCTCCCTCTCCAATAAAAGAACTGAAATTAGATTTTACGAAATCTACTCCAGTTCTCTCTGCTACCTGATACAACTTTTCCAGCATATCTAATTCAATGTAATCATCTGACTCTACAATGGCATAATATTCCCCTTTAGCCATATCAATTGCCACATTTTTAGAATAACCAGTGCTCTTCTTAATGTCATCAACCAAGGTCACTCTGGTATCCTTCTTCATATACTCTTCTATTATTTCCCGGGTGCCATCTGTAGAAAATGCATCCACAACTATGACCTCGATATCTTTCAAAGTCTGTCCCAAGACACTATCCAAGCATTTACCTATATACTGAGCAACATTAAAAGATGGCACTACAACTGTGACCTTAGGTTCCATCAATTTAGCATCCTTTCATTCCCGACAAAATGAACATCATCATATGGTTTAACACAAGATGTATATCCTCAACTATCTGCATATTATCGATATTAACATGTATATTGTATTTTGATATCTCTTTCAGCTTACCACCGCTATAACCTGTTAGTGCTATAGTATCCGCTCCTATACTGTTGGCATATTCAAAAGCTTTAATAACATTAGTGGAATTACCACTACCAGAGATTCCTATTACAATATCGCCTAACTTCAACTTATTTCGGAGTGGAACAACAAAAATATCATCGTATCCAATATCATTGGCAATAGCCATAAGCATAGGAACATTATCACTCAAACATTCAATATCATACTTAACTGTTTGGTCATAACTTATACCTTTATTGAAATCACATTCTAAGTGCGCTGCAGTTGAAGCACTTCCACCGTTTCCACAAATAAAAACTCGCTTCCCCTTTAACCTTGCATTCTCAAGGACATTCATCACCTCATTTATTTCTTCTCCATCCAGGTTGTCCAATACCTGCTTTTCCATGTCTATATACTGCTTGATTTGAGCCTTGTAATCAGTCATCTCTCACTCCCCCACAATCTGTTTAACTGCCTCTAAAAGATTATCTGCTACAAAATCTGGTTCTACATAATACTTCTTATCCTGCCCACCTTCGCCAGTCTTTACTAATATGGTTTTCACTCCTGCATTTATTCCTGTTTGAATGTCTTGAGTAGTATCACCAATCATATAAGATTTTGATAAATCAATGTTATATTTCTTTACCATCCTATCTATCATGCCCGTCTTTGGCTTTCGACATTCACACACAATTTTGTATGCAGGATTTTCCTCTGGGTATCCTTTGTCAGGATGATGTGGACAAAAGGCTATATCATCTACATATGCTCCATCATTTCCAAGAATAGACTCCATTTTCTTATGGATATACTCAACATCTGATATGTCACATAGTCCTCTTGCAACCACTGGCTGATTTGTAATAACTATAGCTAGATAGCCTGACTGGTTTATTAGTTTTATCGCCTCTGAAGCGCATTCTTCTAAGACTAATTGCTCATCCTTGTATACCAATCCAACCTGCTTATTGATAGTACCGTCTCTATCCAAGAATATACATTTCTGTTTTTTCTCTAAACATTTCTCCTCCCACACCCCTGCCTTTTGCTCTATACATGCATTTGCAAAACGCTCTGGTGTACCAACATCTTTAACATATTCTGGAGTAATATATCCGTAGACTTTTCCTGTTCCCATTAATGGGGCCAACAAGTCTTTTTCCAAGTCCGTTTTCTTTAATTCTTGTATCGTATTTACGAATTTTTCACTTAAAATATAAATACCTGCATTTACACAATTGGAATACCAATAATCTCTTTTATTATTCTTTGAATCTATTCCAATAACCTCTTCATTCTCTGCCAAGATTAACAAATCTGAATCATATGGATGGGCATTGGGATGTGCCAACAAAGTAGCATCACCCATGTGCTTCTCATGAAAAGAAATAATTCTATTCCAATCGATACAAAACATTACGTCTCCGAAAATCAAGATGTAATCTCTATCTGAATAGAATTCGTTTAAATAATATAAAGCTCCAGCAGAACCTAATGGTTCTTTCTCCTCTATATAACGAATAGAAACTCCAAAAGAGCTTCCATTACCAAAGTATTCTTTAATCTTTTCACCTAAATGTCCTATGATAATTACAAATTCTTTGATCCCATATTTTGCCACATTTTCAATTTGCCACTGAATCATAGGTTTTCCATTCAATTCAAGCATAGGTTTAGGAATTTGGTCATGAGTTAGGCTAACCATTCTTGTACCTTTTCCGCCTGCTTGAATCACTGCAACATACTTCGAGTTATTCAAATTATGCCTCCAGATTTTTTCTCACTGTAATCCTTACTGCTTCATCAGAATTGTACTTTGCCTTCCAACCTGCTACATGTATTTTATCTATGTTATATTGAAATCTAGGAACATCTCCTTTCCAACCACCTTCACCACCGGTGTAGTTATACTTGACATTTTTTAGTCCCATTTCTTCGCAAATAATATCTGCAATCTTAGTAACACTGGTCGCCCCTTCAACACCAACGTTGTAAAGTGTTACTCCCTGTGGTGCTTCCATAAACTGAAGCATCGCATCGACTAAATCCTGAACATAAATATATGGCTTCGTCTGGCGGCCATCTCCAAGAATTCGTAGCTGTGAACTATCCTCTTTTAATCGATGCATAAAATCGTATATAACGCCGTGAGTTAAGTTCTCACCAATAACATTAGGAAATCTAAAAACCAACACAGACATATCATTCATGTATGAAAAAGCACTGATTAAAGCCTCGCTTCCAAGCTTTGCTGCACCATAATAGGAAATTGGAGCAAGCCCTGGAGTGTTTTCATCCAACTCTACATCTCTTTTATCTCCATAAACTGCAGAGGTCGATGAAAAAAACAGTTTCTTAATATTATGCTTTCTCATGCAAGATAGTATTTGAAAAGTTGTAGAATACGTATTTACGTACTCAACATCAGGATTGCTAGCACTGGCCTGGATATCTGAATTTGCCGCCAAATGAAAAACATATTCTGGTTTGAAGGTTGTAAACACTTCATCCAGCTCATCAAGTTTTGACGCATCACCTTTTACAAGTTCAAATTTGCTATTTTTCTCTAATTCTCTAATATTATCCTCATTACCCAGAGAAAAATTATCAAAACAAGCAACCTGATGGCCCATCTCTAAAAGCCTTTTACAAAGATTGCTTCCAATAAAACCTGCGCCACCTATAACAATTACTCTCATAATAACACTCTCCCAAATTACCAGTATTTATCTCCAATATATACAACAGATGTTCCATCATGTTCAAAAGCACAAGGGAACCTACGTAAGTTCAATGCCTCCAGCAAGTGCTTTTGTCTATATTTTTCACAATAGAACAACAGGAATCCTCCACCTCCTGCACCAAGAAGCTTTCCTCCAGACGCACCATTTGCCATGGCACACTCATACATCTCATCAATACGAGGATCTGTTATTCCACTTGCCAATTCTCGTTTCTTTTTCCAACCCTCATCAAGAATTGCCCCAAAATCTGATAAATCATTATTCTCAAGAGATTTTTTCATAGCATGAGCCAAACCACACATATGAATCAGATTATCTGTCTTATCCTTCTGTGAGATATTATTCTTTTGCTCTGCCAATATTTTATTAGCATCGTGTGTTAACCCCGTGTAAAGAATAATCAAATTGTCTTGTAGTGCCTGACTTGTCTCTGGCTCCATGATAATCGGACTTACCGAAACAGTATCATCCTTATGAAATTCAATGAAATTCAATCCACCGAATGCTGCTGCATATTGATCCTGCTTACCAATAGGATTACCCAACTTATTGATTTCTACATCACATGCTTCTTCAGCTATTCTACCCTTAGACACATACTTACCCTTGTAACAATAAATTGTGTTTAAAAGACCTACTGTGAAAGTGCTGGAAGAGCCAAGTCCAGTACCGCTTGGAACATCGGCAGTACTAGTTATCTCTATCCCCTTAAGGTTCATATCTCCTAGTACTTCCTTAAAGATTGTATGCTTGATTTCACTTATATCATTAACAATCTCTGTGCGAGAATATTTAAGGGCAGTTTTTTCCTCATCAAAATAGGGATGAATGGATATATACATATACCTATTTATAGATGTACTAAGAACGCATCCACCATGCTCCCTATAAAATTTTGGAATATCACTACCTCCTCCACAAAAGCTAACTCTAAAAGGTGTTTTTGTAATAATCATTAGCTCATACCTCCCCAGGTAAGTATCTATCAAAAGGATTCAGCCATATTCTTTGCTTCTCTCAAAACCTTATCCATATTCCAATATTCAAAGTTTCCGAAACGACCATTTAAATCTATTCCTTCAGCTTTGTAGTAATCTCTGATAGCTGTCATGTTCTCTTTATGCTTTAGGTCATAAATCACATAGGCATATTCATGCCTAGTAATGTTTATAAAGGTTGTATCTGCTAATTCTTTCGCAAATCCAACACGAACCATACCATCGGAAATTCTATGTTTTAATTCTTCTTCATTAAGTTGGTCTGTATAATCCCCTTTTCTATAGGTGACCTCCACCATATATGTTGCTGAGTCTGATTTATAAGCATCTCCTAGAAAATCCATCTTAGATATTCGGTGAAAAATAATATCTTTTTCTGGATTCATAAACGCAAAATTGTCGCCACTTAAATCTTCTTTAGTTTTTACAAAAGCAATAATTATTGAATTATATTTTAAGTCGTTGACATGCTCTACCACACTTGATGGAGCAGCTTTGTATGCCGTGTTCAATGCCTGTATTGGAATTGTGGAAATTAATCTATCAGATACATACTCGTTCTCTGAATTAGTTCTTATACCAAAGCTTCCATCCTCTGTTTTCCATACTTCTGATACTTCTTCATTTAAATGAATGGTACATTTCTCAGTTAGCTTTCTTGCAAATCCTTTAGGCACTGCTTCTATACCACCTTCACTTGGGAAATGAAAATATAATTGATGAACATAACCATCCACTGTCTCACCAGAGGCACTTCTCATTATTTCCTCATCGGTAGGCTGAGGTATTCTTTCCACCATCTGTGTATCCATAAAGGATGGATCATACTTCCAAATCTTCTCATTGTACGGACGTAAATATGTATTTGTTATTCCTTCACCAAAAGTCTTTAAAAAGAATTGCAGCATGTTCTTAGGCTCATATCCCCTATATGGATTAGCCTTAAACATGCTGACACAATAATCCAAATCATCCTTTGGTAATTTGGACAAATCATTTTCAAATGGATATTGGACCCACCGGCCCTTGTAGATAATCTGATTAGAGCGTTTTAAATCATTTTTTGCATCAAGAACAGAGAGCATAAGCTCTAGCATCTCTTTATCCTTCGAGAAAAGAATATGAGGACCTATATCATAGGTATAGCCATCTTTTCTAATACTACGACAAAGTCCTGCTATATCATCATCTTTTTCGATGATATCAATGTGTTCAATATCATCTCTGTCCTGCAAAAAATACGCAAGTGAAATTCCTGATAAACCAGCCCCAAGTATTGTAATATTCATAGTTATACACCCCACAGCATAACCATTGCTAATTAACAATTATTTTAAAATTGTAATCAGCAAGATAAAACACCATTGTCGCTAAGACCCAAACAAAACCATCTTCTTGACACTCACTAACTCTGTTTTGTAGTTCTAATATTTCTATATCTGATATTTCACTGTATATATCTTGTAACTTTTGATTTTCTATTTCATATATATTTCTAGTTATATAGTTCGCCTTTCGGATGGATTCCCTTGTTATTGC
Source organism: Pseudobutyrivibrio sp. YE44 (assembly GCF_900104335.1). Taxonomy (GTDB): domain Bacteria; phylum Bacillota; class Clostridia; order Lachnospirales; family Lachnospiraceae; genus Pseudobutyrivibrio. Next base: position 93,187 of record NZ_FMXT01000003.1, on the reverse strand, counting down.
ATTTATTAAAGACCTTGTTGTAGCCCAATAATCCTTTCCACACATTTCATTCGCTTTAATCGCACAAATAAGATTATTTATATAATGATAACAACCTTCTTTATCCTTAGTCTTAAGATTTGAAATCAAATCCATAACATTTGCTTTATCAGAACAAAAGTCCAATTCTAGAATTCTCTCTCTTATTCTCTCATCTGAAACCTTTTTCGCAATTTTTTGAGGATATTTAATTACAGAACTAACATAGGTTTTGTCTACTTTTCCTTTAAAAGATTTACCACTTAAATCTGATACAGAAACAGTTTTATCCTTGTACGCTGAAGAAGGCCATCCATCAAAATCTTGTATTGCTTCTATCATTGGATAATTAATATATAGCTTTCCTTGGTCAGTCGAATCCGAAAAGTACTTCAACATCCTTTGTATCTTCTCACCAGTAAAAAATGTATCTTGTCTTTCATAGTCAAATATCATAAAAATTTCTCTATAATCATCTTTTCTAGAAGCTTCTATACTTCCCTCCATTTTGCTGACTATGAAAGCTAAATCTACATCCTCTTCATCCCAACATTCGTCATACTCTTGCACTATTTTATTGTAAAGATTATATATGTTACTGCCAAAAACAACTATTTCGTTTTCTGCAACATTAATTTCTGGATATGCTTTAAATATCAAATGGATAAAGTCATCTCTTTCTTTTACTCCTTCAACTATAAAAAGCATTTTTCGACGTGAAGGTCTCTCTAAATACAAATAATCACTCATATTTTTCAAATTCTCCACTTATAAATAGCTTTTCTAGGTTGTGACCTTCTCGTAGCTCTCTTGCAGTAGCATCACAAAGTGCTGTAAGTGTTCCTTCGGATGACAATATAAACACGCAGTCTGGACGAACAAGTCGATTTGTCATCAGATTCGTATTATGGGTGGTCATAATAACCTGCGAGTTAGGTCTATTCATTTTGAAAAATTTAATTACCTTTTCTGCCATTTCATAGTGATAAAAAGCATCAAATTCATCAAGATATATGAACGAATCATTAACCGATGATGTTATTTTTCTATATAAATCTATTAATCTTAGTGTTCCACTAGATGCATTTTGTATAAATGGAATCGGTCTTTTATAATCAAAATAAATATCCTTCTCCCAATCAGTTCTTTTTTGGATAGAAAGTTTACATTTGACTCCCATAACATTTAAAAACTGCTGAAAATCTTCCAATTTTCCATTGTCCAAAGCCTCAACAAAGGATTGATATGAATAACTACCATTATACTCTAGGGTTTCGTTTGCCGAGAAAAACCTCATCCCATCAATTGAATCAGCCAATTGTCTCAATAATGATTTTTCTTCTAAAACGGTATTATTTATAATCCATCTTAAAAAAGGTACATTCTCTCTTTCAATAGCGTCGCTATTATTTTGATTTAATTCTTTGAACCTATCTGCAAGTGCAGGCATAACATCTAATCCAACTATATTGAATTGGCATTCATCTGTTAGAAAATCATATTCGAAGGTTACATCTCCATCAACCGTCATTTTCTCATATATTAGCTGTCTTTTTTCGTTTCTCCAGTATTCATATTCAAGATTTATCCCGTCAAATACAAAATCATATATAAATACAGCATGTGTACTATCTGAATCAGCATTCAAAAAGGTTTGGGTATTCTTGACTTTTTCCAAACCCATAATATCTCTAATGTCAAAAAGCGCCAAACCCAGGTTAGTTTTACCACTAGCATTCTTTCCATACAGAAGCATTTTTGAAACAAGACCATCACAAAGACAGTCTTGATTAAACTGATATTTACCTACATTAGCGAAGTCAATTTTTATTGAGTTCTTAAAATTTTTATAATTCTGCACCTGAAAGCTTTTTAACATGACAACATTCCTCATAAAAAATCATTTATATCTTGATTTTAGTAGATTCTCCCTTCATTTGCAACACCATCCGTAATTTTTTTACGGATGGTGTTAGCTTATTATTTTTCTTCTTATCTCATATGCCACATTATGATAAAACGCATCATTCACATGATATGGTGCACATCCGAATGGAAAACCTTCATAGGAGAAAAAGCTTTCATTTTCATTTGGTGTAATCACTACTACCCCTGGACATTTTTCGATAAAGTAATCATAGTATCGATCTAGCTTTTTGTTTATTTGTTCTATCCATTCGTGATTAAAAAATATAGCTGTGCCCTTGTAAAATCCCATTCTATTGCACAAACGGTTTCTAACAAGCACTATACGAGTTGCATCTGTAACTATTAAAAGCTTTTCTATTAATCGATCACAAGCTTCCCTGAACAAAACATCTGCTTCATCACTTAGTCTACTTATTCTTTTAACATCACACTCTGATGTAACCGTGTCTTCATATAAATCACTCCAAGTAAAGTATGAATCACCCTTTTTTCCAATATCAAAACGTTCTTCTAGAAAATCTATAAATATGTACTCGCCTGTTTTAGGCTTTATCTCTGTTAAGAAGCCTTTTTGAAAGTCATTCTCAAACCATCTTTTTCTATTATTATCTTTCAGTTCTACCCCAGGTGCTTTCAACGGAGAAGACATCAAACTTACAACTGAAGAATACTGCTGATGTACTCTGATTTCATCAAAAGAATGATAGGCTAGCCATACCTCTCGCCTAAGGCTATAGCTGCCAATGATGTATTGCTTTTCAAATATATCTGGGTATCTATTAGTATGATAACTCTTTATTTTTTTAATCAGTTCATCTGCTTCAGCGTCAATATTTCCGTTAGCCACATTACGCATTGAATCTACGCCAGCCAAGGCAGTGTCTACAGAAATCATTCTTAAGATTTGGTGTAATGAATCGTCGTTCTCTCTTTTAAAATAGTCGTGGAGTGTATTTAGGCAAACATCCATTGTTGACCACGCTTTTATAGTGTTTACAAGGCTTCCTCCACGTTCAGCATGATAGTAATACAACGGCTCCCTTACTCGCGCAATACCTCTTGCTTTATAAAGTACATAGTGCATAACAGCCCTATCTTCTGCCGCGCACCAAGGAGTTTTTATACGGTTTTCAGTAAACAGTTTTTTTCTAAAAAGCTTACCGTTTATACTCACTTCCAACATCTGTAAGATTTCAGGATTCTCATCATAACATTCTGACCCATCCTGCATAATTGGCTTAGTCATTGGATATTTGTTAGTTACTCTTCCATCTGAACTAAAATGATAGTTTATCCTGTCACACATACAAATATCTGCATTCGACTCTAAAATAGCATTGCTCATCTTCTCAAGATAAGTAAGATTCCACCAATCATCAGAATCTATGAACGTAACATACTCTCCTCTGGCATATTCTACGCCTTCATCCCGAGCTGGTCCCAAGCCTTTGCTTTTTTGAAAGTAACGTTTTATTCTAATGTCCTTCTTTACCCAGGAATCTTCACGCTCAATAGTACCATCAGTGGAATTACCATCAATTATTATAACTTCAAAGTCAGAATATGTTTGATTGATAATCGAGTCCAAACATCTGTCTATGTATTTTTTCACATTGTATGTTGGTACTATTATGCTTATCATGTAGACCAATACTCCTATATCTGTTATCTATAATATCTGTCCTACATATCTTCCATCCAATTCATTATTTGTCATTTCATAATACGATATATGTGACTTATCTACCCCTAAATCCATCAACTGCCTCATACAATCTAGATAATATTTTTGATTTGCAATCAAATAATAAGCATCTCCGTACTTATTTATAGCATAATCTGGTGTATACACATCCTTTCCTCTAATTAGCTGATTCTCGTGAGCTTTATTATCACAAAAAGCAATTATTTTTATATCTTCAAATTGTTCTAATACTGCGCATATTCTAGTGCCAAATACTCCAGCACCAAAAATTATTACACTTTTTCCACGCATGTTTTTGATTATACTTTTTAGATAATTATCCTTTGCAAGTATTATAGATTTGACATATTCACAGTATAATTCAAAATTATCCTTTAAAAGCGCCAACTCACAGTATTTCTCCATACCTATCATTTTAGGTGTAATATAAGCCTCGCCAGCATGTAGGTCATATATCCATTTTTCTATAACCTGTTTTTGCTCGCCTGAAAGTTCAAAGTCATTCTTTACGTATAGCTCCACCCATCGTTTTAATGTATAAAACATTTTGTCGTAATAAATCGACCAATGTTCTGACATCGTTTCTGAAGAATTATTCAAGATATTCCTAACAAAAAGAAATTCTCCATAATCCTTAACTATTCCATTAAGATTATTCATAGATGAATTAGCATTATCGTTGCGATAAAAATAATATGACTCATCGAGATACATAGCTTTTCTTGCTTTTAATATTGTTTGCCATTGAAATCCATGATCTTGATATGATGGACCTTTTGATTCATTTAATTTTACGTTCTTATCCTTCAGATATTCCCTTCTATAAATACCGTTCCACATACAATGATCAAACCAATTAACCTCAGGATACATGGATGGATTAATAATAAGGCCATAGTTTCTCTCATATGGAGACTCTCTGAAAACTCGTTCTTCCTCAAAAAAACGTTCGTTTCCTACATCTGTAAAATTCGTATGGTTACCCTTGACATAGTCCAAGTTATTGGCTTCGGCTACATTATATAACCTTTCAAACATATCTAATCTGACATAATCATCCGTCTCTACAAATCCTACATATTTTCCTCTTGAAATAGCGATTCCAATATTGTATGCATAACCGCAACTTCCCATATCATCATCTAACAAAATTATCCTATTATCATCATTCTTATATTCCTCAATTATTTCTCTTGTACCATCGGTAGAATTAGCGTCAACACATATTATTTCTATATCACGTAGCGTCTGGTTAATCACGCTTTCCAAACATTCTTTAATATAATCTTTTACATTTTTAGATGGTAATACAATAGATACTTTGATTTCATTCATAGTCAGCCCCATATCTTTTTATAAATTTATCAATATCGTAAAAATCCTTATAGCACATCTTTATTTTTTCAATTGGCCAATCCCACCAAGCCAATTTATTCAAAGCGGCTATTTGCTTTTCGTTAAACCGATATCTAATTATCCTAGCAGGATTTCCCACCACAACTGCATAATCAGGAATATCTTTTGTTATTATACTTCCTGCTCCAGCAATTACACCATTTCCTATTCTTGCTCCATTCGTAACTACAACGTTCTGACCAAACCATACATCATTTCCTATAACAACCTTTTTATTTATACTTTCCCATGTGTACTCTTTATCTTGTTGTAATTCCTTGCAATTAGTAAACTCAAATAAAAATTCATGAGTCGACACAGCATCAAGAAGATGGTTTCCTACCACACAACATCCAGGTGCAAAACTACAAAAAGAACCAATACTATCAATCAATGGTTCATAATTATCAACTAACGGTCCATACGAAAATCGTCCAACCTTATTCTTTTTTTCTGACTTATCATCAACCAAACTTACTATATTAGATTCATCTATATAAACAGTTAACTCGTTATAAATATCAGCGTTTTTTGATGTCAAAAGTATTACTGAATCACTAACATCATTGTCTTTTAAATCCCTAACAGCCAAAACATTTTTATTGTAAATACTTAGACCATTATCTACTATTAAATACTCTTGTATATCAAATTGTATGTTTAATACATTCTTCACCCTCATTCCACGTTCGCCAAATGGGCAAATTATAAATTTTGACACACCTTTTTCAAGACTATCCTTTATGACCTTATCAGCGAAAGAAACTAATTCCATAATATACGTCCCCACATTAATCAATAAAGAAAATATCATCGATTGAATCGTATGTTTCAATTTTATTATTAAAAAGTATGTCTCCTGTATGTTCTCTAACCCACCAATAGTGAAGAACATGCATCATAACCGCATTGTTAGAAAATTTAACCTCTTTATTCCTTGCATAAATCTCATAGCAATATGTTTTTAGCTTATCCTCTAGATTATAATCAGGGGTAATTAGAGAAGCCTTAAACTCAAATAATTTTCTATCCTCATCTTTTATTTCAATACCAAATATGCTCCTCAACGATTCACCTACAATCAACGGATACTCAGCATTAATTGTATGCAATTTTTCATTGGAAATATTACTCTCCCCTTCATAATACTCCCCAAGTATTTCAGGTAAATTTTCAATCTTCGTTACTCTCATTAGCTCGGTCCATAATTTAAAATCTTCTATTGAACTATTTTTATCATAACTAAAACCTTGCTCGGAGAACAATTTTCGCCTCATCATAACCGTCGAATGACACATGTTACAATCAAACAGTAAAATTGCTCGACATTTATCATACTTTCTAGCTGGTGCGTGTACCCAATCACTTTTTCCGAAATGATGCTGCCAAGTGCCTAGCACTCCAACATCATCATTTTCTTCTAAATACTTGACCTGTTTTTCTATTCTTTCTTTATGCGCCAAATCATCTGCATCTAATCGAGCTATGTACTTTCCGTCAGCATTTTGTATACCTATATTTAAAGATTCTGCCAAACCTTCTTTTTTCTTATTCTGAATCAGTTTAATTCTCGAATCTTTTTTTCTATAAGAGATAGCAATTTCAGCTGTTTCATCACATGTTGTTGCCTCATTAACAATTATTAATTCCCAGTTGCTATAGGTTTGTGCCAAAACGCTATCTATAGCAAAGATCAACCTGGCCGCTGCGTTATACGTAGGCATAACAATACTTACTTTTTCTTCTTCCATATATACCTCGCCTTATGTACATCGCTCTGATTTTGCATTTATACCAACTACTATATGAAAATAATACTTTTGCTATTTGCTATTTCACTCAAAGTTATTGTTAATTCCCTATTCTCCTTACCGCCGTTTATAGCTACAAGTATGACATCGTACTCAATATCTACTATAGATGATATATCAAATACATCTAGTCCCATTTTTCTATACTTTTCAAAATTTGAGTCAACCCATTTAACAAGCTTAACACCCTTAGTTCGTTGAATCTGCATATAAAATGATTGGCCTATATTTCCCGCACCAAACAGCACAATTTTCTTTCCTTTTATCAGTTCATATGGAAGCCTCCAATCTTTCATTTTTATTTCATTCCAATCATTCTGAGAATAAAAATAAAACATGAGCTCCTCTACAGTATTTTTCCTTATATAGTTCAGCCAGTTTCTATAATGCTCGTCTCCAATATAATGTTTTTCAGGAACTTTCAATTCGTCTATCAAAAAAGACCTTATATTATCATATACGAGCTTATATGTATTCCATGTATTCTCCCTTAATAGAGCATTTACACATTCCACTATTGCTTTGTTATAATAACTTGTTTTAAAAATTTCAAATAACTGTACTACGCCTAAGCTTTCCCTTATATCTCGTAGGGCTTCAATAAAACATAGGCTAGTTTTATTCATTGCTCGATCCTGTGTACTGATTCCAGTATTAATACGATAGTTGTATATAGCATCATCAGAACAAGCAATTTTTTCAGAATGTACTAATATCATACAACCAAACAATTCATCATTCGCATCATCTAAATTTGAAAATCTAATACTATTTTTTATGACAATATCCCTTTTCACCACCTTATTCCAAATGTTAGTTGAGAACATTTGGAATAGCGTATCTCCATATTCATTAGCATTAAACGGATTGCATTTAGGCAGTAAATCCTCTCGGTATACCCACTGTATCGGATAGGTTAATCTGCTATTTTCATCATAATAATTTGCACCAAATACAAAAATATCAAAATCTTTTTTTCTTATCGTTTCTGCTATTGTATACAGATAATTCTCACCTACAAAATCATCAGCATCTATAAATATTAGCCACTCTCCCTCGGCAACTTCTAACGCCATATTTCTAGCATCTCCTGCATTAGTATGCGATTTCTTCAAAAGTTTTATTCTTATATCTCCTGTTATTGTTGCTTTTATAATATTCAAAGATCCATCTGTAGAGCCATCATCAACTATTATTAATTCATAATCAGAAAAAGGCTGATTCATAATACTTTCTAAACATTTTTTTATATATTTTTCTGAGTTATAAACAGGAATGATAATAGAAAAAAGCATTTACTTATCCCTCATGCTTCATTGCGTCAAAACAATGCATACCACCTAATAGATATCAAAAAACGCTCCACACCATTACGATGTGAAGCGCACTTCCAACAATATTACCTTTTTACTCCCCACCGGCCGTTTATTTATGTACTAATTATATAAAAACGGCCCGTTATTTACAATACAATTAGGCTGTCGAACACTAAATTGTCACACTTTATAACTTTCCAAATACTTTTATCTCTAATCCTATGATTTTACTCTCACATACCTTTGGTTTTTACTTGATGGTCTATTAGGTATGGTCATTTTTACATCGCCACTTTCTATCAGTGGATCAATATATCTATGTATAGCATATGTAACCGATTCTCTATTTAGGAACTGGGCAATCTCTTTACGAGTACGTTCCTGCTCCAAGAATTCCAATATTCGAGCACGGGTATTTTCCTGTATATGATTCTCAGACTCTTCTATAACTTCCATCGGATGATTGCTAAATGTCACAACAAAAGAACCTCTTCTATCCTCAAAAACAGGTTCTCTCAAACCAAAGTCTTTAATAGCTGTTTTTATGGTTGGAATTCCCGAATATCTATTCTCTGTGACCCCCATTGTCTCTAAAATCTTGACCAAGACAGGATTTCTTGTATCAGGTTGTATTTTCCCCAATTGATCTACTGTTATTCTACCGTATAGTCCTCCCGGATTACTAATCTCAAGTCTATCTTCATACATCACAAGCTGTATAGGTTTTCCTTCTGTATGTATACTATAATCTCTATGTACCAATGCATTGAGAATTGCTTCACGTATTGCTATTATTGGATATTCAGGTTTATCAACACGTTCTCCTGTATTTGAATTAAACAACACACTATTCTTCATATTTCTAAGCACAAATGATACCGCACCTTCTAATAGTTCAACGATATTTCCTTCAATATTCTGATTGTCAATAAAACGTACTCCAGCTATTGATGAATCACCTATTTCCTTACCCGGAACCACAATGGCATGTATAGAAAGTTGTGGATAAAATGCTTGTGGAAAATGGCAAAATGTGAATACCGAGCTTATCGTGTAGAAACCATCCTTCTTTATATTAAAAAGATTCTCAACAACTTCATCTGGCATTTTTTCCAAATTTGGTTTACCTTTTCTAATACGCCTAATAAATTCATCAAGAAGTTCCTTGTCAATATATTCTTCTTTTGCTCGTTCAACAGGACGAATATCATCTAAGTATTTTTTTCTGTATGCTTCAAAACTATAGATTTCATATTCTGTCATTCGCTCATCGCTATCCCCAACACGAATATAAGAGCCCTTAATTTTTCCAGCCCCCTTGTAGAAGCATGGTCTGTCAACTATATCAACTGCAGGTATTTCAGCCGCCAAAAAGAATTTACCTTCTTTCATCAGCTCCGTTAAAACTGGTCTAATAATCGGTTCCATCTGTAAACACTGATTATTCACCTGCTTTTGTAAATCGTTAATATCATAGACACCACATTCTTCATAGTTATTCGTTTCATCTATGCCAAAAATAATAACTCCGCCATCATCTTGATTAGAAAAACTAGAAAGTGTATCATATAATTTTTTCGGGCATCCTTCTCTAGCGGCCTTTAATTCTAAAATTCTATTTTCACATTTTAAACTTTTAATTTCATTCAATAAATCTATAAATTCTTCTTTTGTCATTTAAATTCCCCTCCCGTTTTTATATAATTTATTTTAACATTTAAATTTCATTGCTTCAATATTTAAAATTTATTGTTCATAATTTTAAATTTTAATTAAGATATTTAAAATTTAAAATATTAACAAAAGAGGACCTGGTGTTTACCAGATCCTAAAAGTTTTATACTTATCAATGAAGTTAATGAACCGAACAGTGAAGTGTAGTGAAGTTTTCAGTGAAGTGCAGTGAAGTTTTTGTTTACAACTTCACTGTATTTTTTATGAGCCACTCTCAATACTTAATAAAATATTTTTGAAATTTCTAAAATGTATTATTAAAGTATCTGGCATTCACCAAATTCTTTATCTTCAACTCTGCACTCCTGCCTCAACAATCCTCCACTCATCGCTGTTTGTACAATAATTACAAGCCTCTACATAATCTGACAAATAGAAATCCCTTAATTCTCTAATAGCGTCATCTTTATAAATATCTATATAATTCGATTCATCCTTACAAATTCCTAAATCAAATAAAGATGCTGCTCTTGCGCAACAAAATAACCGTCCCTCCATCAATGTCTTGCAAAACCTCGCGGAACTACATTTTAAATATGATTCTCGACACAATTCTTTCGACTTTCCTTTATAAACTGGTTCTCCTGAGTCAATCCATATTAAATCATTTAATATTTCATAGTTAATTCCATATTCCTTGAATTTTTTTATAAGTCCTTCGATTTTTGCGGAGGCATTATATTCACTAATACGTACAATAATTCTTTTATCTCTTAATGCCTCTAACACATTATTATTTGGAATGATAGTACCATTTGTGGTTATTTCTAAAATATCATACTGTTCTATTCTCTCTAAAAACAATAATAAATCACATAATTGAGGGTAACAGAATGGCTCTCCACCTATTATTTCAAGAACCAAAATATGCTGAACTACAGAAAAAAGTTGTTCAATATCTTTCTCTATTGAATCTAAATCAAGATGCCTTTTCTTTTGATAATATGGCATAAGATTATTACAGTATTTACATTTCAAAGTGCAATGTGTTGTTGCTTCTATAACTACCCTCGGCAACACTATTCCCGTCTTATTCGCTCTCTCCAATATATCGACGACATACTTCATTCCTTGCAAGCATTTACTTGATATTTTTTTATAGTGTAAGACATTTTTGATTTCTTCTTTTATTGGGTTAGTCATAAAGAATGTTTCTTTGTCATATAATATTTTAGAAGTTGAGCCGATTCCCCAAACAATCTTCTCCTGTTTGACCCCCTGCTCTAATAAAAAACTATTTATATCGCACGCTACTGAATGATTTGCTACAGCTAATAATATCAAATCATATTCTTTTTCTAAGAATACATTTATAGATTCAATGTTTAATCCCCACTCAGAGTATTTTTTATAGTCTTTATCTATCCATGACACAACTTCACAATATCCCGACTTAATTATTTGAAAGTAATATGCCTGGCCTACATCACCAGCTCCATACAGAATTATTTTAGCACCAGGTTCTATATCATCATACGGAAACACCCAATCTTTTCTTTGAATATATTCACTCTCATACCGCTCAAAGTTATTACTTTTTCTCATATGTTCCCTCGTATATTCATCCTATATGTTAATCCACTCTAATAAATCAAAATAATTCTCTAGTACAGGCTCGTCCCGAACCATAAAATACTCATCAGGAACATAAATAATGTCTTCGCCACCTATACTTAAAGATTTTTTTGTTAGGATAAGAAGCTTTTTCCCGTCTAATTGCATAAATTTTTTACATACATTTAAACTAATAGGTGGCCTATATTTTTGTTCCTCCATAATATATACAATTCTATTCCAATTAACCCTTTCAATCATTAAATTCCATCTTTTTTCAGCTTGCTCAAATGTATCTGTGTGACCAATTTTAATTGTAATATCTCCTACTTTTCCTATAATATGTGGCGTATCAATACCATCTGATCTGCATTCTCTAATCCATCCGTAACACTTTAATTCTTGAGTAAAATAGTAACTTATATTATTTACTAACTTTATGTAGTCTTCTCCTTCTATATTTACATTTATTGTTGGAGACGCTAACGGCAATCCTAATGCGTCATAAATATGGCCTCCCACACAAGTATTAGTTATTATAGTTGGTACCTCTCCTTTAAAAAGCGTTCTCCGAAAGTATCCAAGCATTTTATTGATATTGTATACGTCGTCTTTACTACTAATACTCTTATAACGTGGTATAAGACAAATAATGTCCATATCAAATAAATGATCATACCATAATAACTCACCAAGTATTTCTTTATATACATATGGAGTAATAATCATCCTTATAGATTCATGTTTAATATTATTAAGTTCCCCTACCTCAAATACTGGATGGTTATTGTAAAGAACATCTCGTTCCTCACGTCTTTTGTCAATATATCCTATATATGATATATTGCACTTGGTTAAGTAATGACCAACCCAAAATCCTGCGTTTCCAGCTCCATATATATATATTTTCCCCGGTTCCTCTTCAAAAAAAGACTTACAGTCATTTGTCACTCTAATCATTTTGTTTACACTCCATAACTACTTGTTTAATTGATTGTAAGCTATTAAAATGGTACATATCTATTTTCTCAATAGGTACTTTTATCTTATACTCTGATTCTATCAACTTCACATATTCTAATATATCCAATGAATCAATATAGCCATCTGTCATAAGATTATTATCTTTAACAAAATTCTTCCCCTTTAACTGCTTTAATAATTCCATTAATCGTTCTTCCAAATCTAATCCTCCATCTAGATAATATCTTTGATTAACAATACTAAGTCATTCAAGCTACTACCATCAGACTCACATACTATATATGACTCAGAAAATCTTTTCTTTAATCTAGCTATATTCACCTCTGGCAATTCACGCTTTAGCTCAGATATTATTTCATTTTTCTTCATGTCATATTCAATCCATCTACATGTTGTTCTTGTTTGAACTCGCAATATGTTATTTACTAATTCAACACAATCCACCCCCAGTTCACCTTGTAAAACCTTTCTGTTAAAAGCACTGAATTCCTCAATTTTATTATTTGAAAAACTAATTACATATGCCTTCTCTCCATGATTAGGAAAAACATATATATCATCACAAAACATAACGGGAGGATAAAACACTCTTCCGTCCATATTTTCTATTTCTGAAAAGCATATCTCGTCACATACGGCTGTATTTTTATGTATTCTCACTATTTTATTCTTGTCTCCCTCAGGCCCCAATACATAATAATATTCATCGATATGACTAAATGACTCTATACCATCCAACTTTATTGGTAATTTTTTTATTTCAAAACTGTCATTAAGTAATGACAGTTCTAGAAACGCTCCCGTATACCCCATTGGAACGAATGCCTTATTATCACATATATGAAACCCAAAAGAAAAAAATCGACGATTTCCCCTGCTATAATCAATACCTTCTACTTTTTTTATTTGATATTCTTCAGTAGCTGCATTTAAAATTAGTATACCTGGAAATGAATCTCCAAACATGTATATTTTATTACCATATATAAAAGATGTAGCAAACCACTTATTTGACGTTCGACTAATATCACATGATATATGGATTGTTCTAATCTCTTTTTTTTCACAATCTACAATAAGTATTTTTTCTGCTCTATATGGTATAAAAAAAAACTTATTCATGTACAGTAAAATGTTATAGTATGCATAACTCAAATCTATATTGTCTTGGTCAATATAGATTGTTTCCTCATCATCGTTTAAAACTTTAATACCGTTATAGTTTGCAATTGCATATGCCTTTTTTTCTTTTGAATATACCTTTGCACCACATGTATAATAATTCATAGCTACACGCTTTCTCTTTCCCTCAAATAATATTCTACCAATTGCTTTCTATCCACTTTACCATTATTATTTCGGATAATTTTTTTTATTCTTATGTACTCATATGGTCTCATATACACAGGCAGTTTCTCATTTACAATATCAGCAAGAAAACCTTCATCTACCTCTCCCTCAAAAAATACAATTATTCTATCTTCATAATATACTGTAGCAGCCTCATAGACACATTCTACCTGTTCAACCATTTTGTCAATTTCCTCTAACTCGATTCTGTATCCTTTGTGCTTTATTTGATTATCTATTCTTCCTATATAATAAATTGTATCTCCTATTTTTTTTACCAAATCCCCTGTTCTATATTCACAGCTAAAACCGTTATCCTTTTTCATAAAAATGATATTTCTGTTTTCACTTTCCGGTAAATAATTACTATATAAACCATCTGTCTCTACATATAATTCGCCAATTTCTCCGTTCTCAACTTCTTTAGCAACATCGTCTCTTATATGTATTTTCACATTTTTATAGGGAGTACCAATTGGAATACTTCCAGAATCAATGTTTGTCTCCTTAATATTTATTCCAATTATTACTCCAACAGTCTCTGTTGCACCATACCAATTTATAACCTCGACATCAGGGATTTCTCCTTTTAATCTTTTTACTAAATCTTTTTTCAATTCAGAGCCTGCTAGACAAATTCTTTTCAGAGAGTCAATTTTATACTTCTCAATAAATCTGTATTGTAAGAACATATATATCCAACTTGGTGTTCCAATTAACATACTTGGGTGTTTATCCTGTATAAATCTCACTAATGATGCTGGCCCACCGCCTTTATCATTCATAATAGAAATAGTTCCATGACTTTTATATATACAAAAAAAAGACATTATCGATAGAATAGTAGAAAATGCAGATACAACCATTATTCTTTCTTCAAAATTACAGCTATCTTTCATAGATGCAATTCTGCTCACCATAGCATAATTACTTATAACAACCCCCTTAGGATGTCCTGTCGTTCCTGATGTATATATGATGGTAAAAATATCTTCTCCTAACGTTTCTTTTTCAACATAATTCCCATCCATTTTACTTTCAATTAATTCTTCATATATCTCATACTCTACTCCCAAGTTTTCCATTATGCTTTTGCAACTAATATCTACTAATACAATAGGATTATCTAAACTTCTTATAATACTAATAGTTCTATTTATAGGAGTATTCTTTTCTACTAATATAAAATAATTTCCACTTATAATAACTGACATGATAGCCAAGAGATAGTTCTCTATTGTTCCCATCACAAGAACAACTGGTCGCTTATATATATCTAAATCAGATAACGACTTAGCAAGAACATTTGACGAATTAATTAATTCTTCATACTTAATAGTTCTATTTTCTGTTTCTATTGCTGAAGTTTCATCATTTTTATTAGAATTAAATACATAATCCATCAGATAATTCGACAAAATAATCCCTCCACAAAAAAGCCCCTAATCGGCTTTCGCCAATTAGGGGCCAAACTATTATTTTATTTTATATTATGGTGTATATGTGCCCTTATATGTAGTGCCATCATATACGTATTCCATATTTAACTTACCACCATCTATATCTGCAAATGAACTAATATCTAAGGCAGTCTTTATATCTGGCCATGAAACGATAATCATATTTCTACCTATAGATGCCTTAGCAGTTACATCTACATTGTTAGCTTTTACACTTGTAATCTTACTAGCTTCTAATGTAGTTGTAAAACCACCCTCTGGTGCTGCTGCAACGTAAGTTGTACCATCTCCACCTGTCAGCAACTCGATTGTAGCTGGTGTAGAAGCTTCTGGATCTTCATATGACCAAGTAACCTTAATTGAAGGAGCTGTTGTATCTGACTCAATCTCCTTACCTGTTGTTGTCTCGCCCTCAAGCTTAAAAGTGGTCTTTGCCCAAGTATTTAAGAAATCAGCTTCAGTAGCTGATGAATTATCTGTCTTTGTCTGATACTCAGCTAGTGTCAATACTCTATATTCATAACCACTCTTATCTGCTTTTGGTGCTATTTTATAATTTCCAGGAGTACCTGCAATCTCAACTGTTTTTGAAACTGCTTCAGTTTCAGAAAGAGCCACTGCTGTCTCAGAACCTACAATAAGTCCTAGATATAATCCAGCTTCCTCAGGATCGGTCAAATCTGCTTTTGCAACTAATGGAATATCCTTAGCGCCTGCAACTGTCTCTGCCTTTACTGTAAGATTAATCTTATGGCTACTCTTATTTGTTACTGTAAGCTCTGTTGAAGTTGCCGCATATCTAGTATTATCCTTATCTGCGCCATCTCCACCAACCTTTCCTACTGCGAAATATACACCTTTATCATCTGTTCCTGTTGGGAATGAAGATGCTGTCCACTTTCCACCGCTAGTTGTAGCAATCAAACGTTCAGGATCCATTGTGTAAGCAAAAGTTGAAGCTGCTACTTCTGTAGGTAAAATAACGTCAATCTTTTTCTGATTAACGTGACCTTCAGATGTACCTGCACCAGTTGTTGTACCTGTTGTTACAGGCTCTGTGTCCTCAGCAAATGCTGTTATGGACATAGCAAACACCAATGTAGTTGCCATTGCTACTGCTAGAATTCTTTTACATTTCATGGGCTTTTCCTCCTTGAAAGACTTATCTTCCCTACCATCCGTGGCAAGGGTTTTGTAAAACAATTGTTACCATGATAATTCTTATTGGTTTACTACAATAGTAATACCAATTCTCAAAGTACTTACTGTTTTTTGTTCTTCATCAATAAGATGGTAAATACAAACACAATCGTAAGTACCCGCGTCTAATGGAGTATCCAAAGCAATCGTCTTTATCTCACTTCCCCTTGGAAGGACAGGTGACTTATAAATAACATTGCTTTCATCGTCTGCCATAACCACATCAAAGTACACATCATTAGTATTGCTAACATCATTTGCAACATATGCATCCTCCGAAACGTCGGATCCCGTAGCAAACGTCCATGTAGTACTCATTTGTGTGTCATAATAACCAGGTTCAACATAATCCGCCATTGTCATTTCTTCTACAACGTCATCTACATTGTCTTGGGTTACTACAACATTCCTCTTTTCAGGCTCTTCCGCTTTGTCTTTTCCTACCAACAGGAAGATAATCACCCCCAGCAAAGCTACTATAACAACTATTCCAACTACTATCGCAATCTTTAAACTGTTACTTCCTTTGCTGTTTGTATTATCTGACACGTCTAAGCCCTCCAAATCTTTCTGTACAATTCTCCATTACCTCGATATTCAGTTTTCCAATATTCAATTTTATATTATTCAGTTGTTTCAGTTTCGCGCGACTCACCCCCTATAGTGTCTATATCGGTGTGAGTATGCTTATACTAAACCCTAATTGTTAAAAAAATGTGTTGAAAATCGATTAATTTTCACTTTTGTAACAGTTTACTAATTAATTGCAATCATTTTCGACATATTGCAAATAAATTTTCGCACTTCTTGCCAAGGATTATTTCAAGGAGTTTTTTAATTGGCGCCCTCTATATTTATTTATCAAGATGCGATGAACCATCTACCTAATACCATAGGTTCTTAGTCACTATTCTACTCTATTTTGTCGGAAAGTACTCCTGTTTTCACAGAATGTTGCGAATTTTCTTGAAATATATTTAGGTAAAGTGAAAGCGGCGCATTGGCGCCGCCTTCACTTTACTCTTATTCACAAATAGCATCCCTTATTTCTTTTGGTAAGACACTCAGAATCTGTTGTCGATTCTTCCCCTCGGTATAAAACGGCTTTAGTGTCGACTTGTCATATCTTTTCACCGAATCTTCCGCTGTTGATTTTATTAAGAGATCAGTAAAATATCTTTCCCAGCTAAAATAATCTTCACTAGTAATAAAATCTTCTGGAGAATCAAGAATTTCCATCCACAGAAATACATCTGTTATTTCCAAAAACAGATGAATAGAACTGATAGCCCGACTTAGAATCCTCCACCATGACTATAACATCTTTTTCAGGTTCAATCTGTTTTTCCATATAGATATTGTAAAATTCATGATAAATCTTATCTGGATAGTGATACTTTCCTGTAGTCCTAATACCATATATTTCTTGTATGCTATAAGGTATATTGTACAGTGGTTGCCTTGTTATCAACACATAGTAATTTGATGTGTTCTGAATTTTATCAGCAAATTCCTTCGTGTAAATAAATGAATAATCCTCGTCAAAGAATACTATACTGTTTTTATACGTTTCTAGAATAATATTCCAACTCTGACTATCTCCTGAGTAAACCACACATGGAACATCCGACTGAAGCATAATACCGCTATCATCTTTAAATTGGCTATACAAACGAAGCAAGTCAATCAACGTAGTTTTTCCAGTAGCACTATCTCCCTGAATAATTGTAATATTCCTCTTAATAGTAAACTCGTATTTTAATTTTTCTGTTTCAATAATTATTCTATGTTTGCCCTTCATCAGTCAAACGTTCTCCACTTACTATACATATTTAATAGCCAATTCTAAGTACTCACTCATGTTATGAACAATACAATTATCATTCAAAATATTTATTTCAAAGGTTTCAGCGTCGTCAAATGGCATTAGATACCTAAGATTAACGGTAACATCTTTTCTTTTTCCTATTTCTATTAACCATTTTGCACAATTCTCACCACAACTGGTCGCATTGAACATCAAATCAGGTCGCTCATAAATCGATATTAATGTTTGTAATCCTCCAGATAATCTTTCTGGTGGAATTGGACCTAGGACTTCACTTTCAATCAGCTCTCCACCCTTGTAGCTCGACTTATCTATGCTTTCCATCATCTCCTGAACTAAAGAATCAGCTAACCACTCCGAACGATAGTTAAATCTAAACCAGGTTGGTCCATGCATTACTTTTTCTCTTTCCCCAAAATAAATATTTAGCATATAATTACTCTTCCTTGATTTGTTGGATTATTAATTTCATTATAACGGTTCGATTGATTACTTCAATAGTTCTCATAATGTTTATATTGTTTTACATAGACATAAATTTTGTCTAATTTTATCGTCTTTATCAATCTACACTTGTTATCTCTCCCCTTAAGAATACATTTTCTCTCCAACCGTTCTTTAACGGATGAAGTACATTTGTCTTGATTAAGTGACTCATGTTCTGCCTTGTGCACTCCAACATAGTACAAGCCTCTGTCGTATTGACTATACTATGCTTTGCAAAATCCCTAAACACTTGTGCATAAATTGGTATCACAATTCCATGTTCTAAGAGTACTCTCTTCTCTATAATAATATCTTCATTTATAGAAACACTATATCCACCAGCATCGACCTTTAAAGTTGAAAGCAACCTCTCATTAGAAAGGATTGTTTCAAGTTTTGGAACGTCTTCTAAACATTTTCTTAGGTCCACCTCAAGAACAGTATCATCATTTAACAGACATATTATTCTGTTTTCGACTATTGGAAAACACTCATATATATTGTTTTTCTGTCGCTCCTTCACCCAATCAGGGATTTGATTCTTTTTTATTCGCTTAACATAACAATCATCCTGTGAAGATTTTCCATCACTTAATTCTAAAAGTTTTGCTTCATCATATTTGTTTAATCCTGCATTTTTTAAGATAATTCCAATATTTTGTCTGTTGGGAGGAATAACACGTTAAACCACCCACAACCTGGCGTAATTCCTCGGAATAGTATATTTCCCATTTTTTACCATACCCGCAAACAATAATGGAGCATTCCATTCATCAAGATTTTCTTTTAACTCTATAACATAATGATTTGATCTCCCTTTTGTGATCATTTGTGATTAAACCAAAAAGAGCCACCAGCCCAAGCCAGCAGCTCCAATTATCCCTATTATATAAGCATCAACTCTGATACCCCCTCCTTATTCTGCTACTATTTCTACTACATCCTTCTACATCTCCGCCATCACCTTCACATAAGCTTCCTTCTTATCCCTCATAATCTCAAAGCCTTCCACTATATCCTCCAATGTGAATCTATGAGTTATTAGCTTCTCAGGATGAATGCCCCCCTGCTGCAATCGCTTCAAAACATAATGCCAGTCATCATCAGCTTCATGTGTGAAGGATGAATTCCAGGTGCCCACTAACGTAAGCTGGTTTCGAAGAATCTGCCAATATGCGTGGCGGTGTAAGTCCATGTCCCCAGAAGGATTTCCAACTGTGCAAACAACACCTTCAGGTGTAGCTCCATAAATGCACGCATCCAGCGACCGGCTATTGCCGACACATTCAAATAAGAAGTCGGCCCCTTTAACACCTGTGTTTCCTCTTATCCAATCGATTTCATCCCAAACATTTATATCACAATAATCATCCTCATCCACGCCAAGGCTTGTAACCATTTTCTTCTGCAGCTCTTTATTTCCTATCGTATATACGTTTTTAAAACCTAAATCCTTTAGGAACATTACCACCAAAAGACCGATGGTGCCAAGCCCCACTACCACAAACTTCTTATCCGCAAGCGCAGACACATCGTCTACATCATATCCCTTTGTTCTGAAAGCCTGCCTGATAGCGTGAACTGCCACGGCCATTGGTTCCAGCATTGCTGCTGCATCAAAGTCCACCTTATCAGGAAGCTCTATCAAGTTCCACTCAGGCACAGTCACATATTCAGCAAAGCCTCCATCCCGACGACTTCCCAAATAAGAATAAGACGAACACATTTCGTATTTACGAATTTTACAGCAGACGCATTTCATACAGGGGATAAGAGGGAATACACCGACACGCTTTCCAACCCAAGCTTCTGAAGCCTCTGAACCAACAGCTTCCACCACTCCTGCAAACTCATGTCCGATGATAAGAGGCATATTGTGAGCCCCATCTCTATAGGCCCTTGGAATGTCCGAGCCGCAGATTCCACAAGCCTGCACCTTCACCAGCACCTCATCTGCACCAGGCTTCGGACAAGCCACTTCCTCTATTGCAATTTTCTCTGGAGCTCTTAACACCAATCCCTTCATAACTCTGTCTCTCTAATCTAATTCTCAAAAACCCTTTACAAAATATCCCAGCAACACACTATTCTAAATCGCTACCAAACTATCCCTTCACCATCTCCGTAAACCTATCCAAGTCCTCCTGGGTAGTAATCTTGAAATTCCTCTCATCTCCAGGAATCAAATGCATCTTCATACCCGCCTTCACCGCAGGCTCTGTTGATCCATTTATCACATCAATCTCTCCGGATGCCATCACCTGTTCATTTGCCTTCAAATATTTTCCAAACACAAAGGTCTCTGGTGCCTGGCCTGCGAAAATCTCCTGACGCTTCAAAAGAGAATCAATCTGCTTGCCATCACTGCTGACATACACTGTGTCCTTCATTGGAAGCACAGGAATCACGCCATCATAACCCTCCATTCCCGCAATAGATTTTTTAATCATCATATCTGACAAAAGAGGTCTGGCGCTGTCATGAATAAACACATAATCCTCGTCACTAATCTTGTCCTTCAAGTCCATAAGGGCATTGAAAATAGAAAGTTGCCTATTTTCCCCTGGAGCAGAAAAGCCCATCAGCTTTTTTCTCAATCCGTATTTACGAAGCCACTCTTCAATTTCTGGAATCCACGTATCCTCAGCCACAATTTGTATACCTGAAATCAAGTCATTGTTTTCCAAGGTTTCAAGGCAATACACAATCAAAGGCTTACCTACAACTTCCACATAAGCCTTCGGCACGTTGGCCCCCAGTCTGGCCCCTTTTCCACCTGCAAGAACAATAGCAACCGTCACGCTAAAACCTCATCTCTCTTATATCCCTCAAAATATCCTTATACTCTCTTCCCCGTCCAAACAGCAGCGTGGTTCCTAGCACGAAACCGTCCACTCCCATTGGTCCATAGGTCTGAATTTTATTGGCCGAGCAAGCTCCATCCCAGTATAGCTTGAACCCCATCTTCTCCTTCAGCTCAATCAGATATTCCACCTTCTTGCCAACATAAGGTAGATACATCTGGCCAGCATTTCCAGGATTAACCGACATTACCAAAACCTTATCCACAATCCTCAGCATTTCCATGACAGTTTCCACACTGGTGCCAGGATTGATGGCGATTCCAGGCGTCATACCTGCATCAATAATCTTCTGCAGAGTTGTGGAAGGATGATATTCTGCCTCCGGATGAATATAAATAGTATCTCCTTTACGAAGATTCCTGATAAAAAGCTCGATATTACTGCTTGGATGCTCAATCATCAAATGTACATCCAGCGGCTTGAAGGTGGTGTTGGCAATATAGCTCATGTCGTTTAGGGACATGGCATAGTTTGGCACGTAGCGTCCATCCATAATGTCGATGTGGAAGGAATCAATTCCTGCCTCCTCCAGCTCTGTCACCTCTCTTGCCAAATGTCCATAGTTGGCACACATCATAGATGCGTTAAGTTCATACTCCATCAACTCCCCCATTTAGCCCTCCTCGCAGCAAAGAACATCTGCATTTTGAATCATTATTGGTTTTTCCAACAGCTCGTATAGCTGCACCAAGCTGCTGCCGTCTCCGTAATAGGCATCACTGACAATGATTGCCCTGTCCATATCTGGCGAATCATCATATATTCCCCAGCCTTCTTTTTTATATTCCTCAACGATTGCCTTGTAGTCTTCACAAAGATCTGGCATCATGCTTTCCAAGGTTGCCATTGTCAAAGGATGTGGTCTCCAAAGCAGTGCCACGTCATCCTTGTTTTCTTTGAAAACTTGCAGAGCATCCTTTATCTTTGTCACCATCTTTTCTTCAGCATTAAGAAATGCAACCAGACTCGTGTTGTAAAGGATTATCTTTTTCTTGGTGCCATCAGGCTTCATAATCACTTTCTGCCAATCATCCGGCAGAGGAATATCCTGCTCCTTCATGGCAAGAAGCTTTTCAATTTTTGGAGATCCTGTTCCTTTGATTTTATTTTCCCAAGTCTCACGAGAATCCTCTCCAAACCTGCGAGTCAACACCTCCACATATGCCTTCTTCATATTTTCCGACTGGACAATCACCTCATCCGCATTAACAACTCCCTTTGATAATGCGTATCCAGCAATATGCTCTAGCGTTTTTTCATCTGTAGGATCAGGGTCCGCCAGCACAAAATATGGAATATAAATCAGCTTATCCGTCCACTTTTTTATATTCTCACTGTAAAAGTAAGGATGCACGGAAGTAACAATGTTCAAATCATCATAAGGATTGTGAATGTACACCTCGTCAGGATGCTCTGCCTCAAACTGAAACTTCTGAAAGTCCACTACAGGCACATCCTCTGGATAATCAAGGCCCTCAAAGTGCATTTCCTTCACAGAGCCATCTTCGTTTCTGTCAAAATAAGGAATAGGAATTACCAAGGCTTGGGTTCCCGGCTCCTGGCTTCGCCTTTTCCACACAGTTTCCAGAGAATCCCACATGCTGGCCTTATATGGCAAAAAAACTACTTGTGTCTGAATCTCTATATCTGACTTAGCACTTTCCTCAATTTTATTAACTCCATTTCCTAGACGAAGCTTGGCAGAATCTGCTGACAGGCCTCGCTCACTTAAAATATCTTCATTTACTTCATAAAGCAGCTCGCAGAAATCCTCCAACCCCTTAACGGTGGCGTGGCCCAGGCCTTCCTGCTGTTCTATGAATTCTCCAAGTTCAATTGCCTTTTGTTGGCAGGTATTAAGATACTCGCTGGTTTTGTTAAAATCACTGTTTGTAGCCTTCAATTCCAGCTCTATCGCCTCCACCAGCTTTTTAAACAAAGCTATGTAATTCTCCACCAACTTGAACTTGTATTTTCTCATACCTTCCCCACTTTTTCGCCTTAGAATATAAGCAAAATAATCCGCCAAGGGGGTTCCCCTGCCGAATATCGTAGTATCTTATTACCATTTTACAGTATTTATGGAAGATTTTTAACTATTCACAAAATATTCTGAATTTTGATATAGAAATAAAGAACCCCTAGTAAGCATCAAGCTCTTATGTCTCTCAAGGGAAGCTTTCTATAGCTGACTCTGAGAGATATAAGGCTTGTGGCTGTAACTAGGGGTCATAGTCTATTTTATAATAGTGTCAAAAATGGCATGTGCCACTTCTTCTTTAGACATTATTGGAAGTTCTACAGCATCCTCAGCTGTAATAAGAGTAACCACATTGGTGTCTGTGCCAAAGCCTGCACCAGCTGTGCGAAGATTGTTGGCAACAATCATATCAACGTTTTTCTTTTTCAGTTTAGCCTTGGAGTTTTCTAGCATGTTTTCAGTCTCCATGGAAAATCCGCAGATAAACTGATTATCGCTCTTGTGAGCGCCAAGATATGACAATATATCCTCGGTGCGCTCCAATTCTATGTTAGAACCTTCTCCGTCCTTTTTCTTTATCTTTTCAGTTGCCACATTTACAGGTCTGTAGTCTGCAACTGCTGCACTCTTGATGATGATGTCGCTATCCTCGGCTCTGGACTTCACAGCCTCAGCCATCTCGGCAGCGCTACGAACATTTACCACCTCCACAAACATAGGTGGAGTGAGAGCCACTGGGCCGCTCACAAGAGTAACCTCAGCTCCTCGTTCCATTGCTGCCTTGGCAAGAGCATAACCCATCTTGCCAGTGCTGTGATTTGTAATGTATCGAACTGGATCAATAGCCTCTTCAGTAGGGCCAGCTGTGATAAGAACTTTCTTGCCAACCAAATCATGGTCGTGGGCAAGCTCTCTTAAAATATACTGTAAGAGTACCTCTGGCTCAGGCATCTTTCCTGCCCCAGTGTCGCCACATGCCAAATATCCGCTGGCTGGCTGGATTATTTCAAAACCGTACTTCTTGAGAGTCTCAAGATTGTCCTGAACAATGGGATTTGTAAACATGTTTGTGTTCATGGCTGGGCTAACCAGCTTCTTACACTTTGCCGCAAGAATAGTGGTGGTAAGCATATCATCTGCTATACCGTGAGCCATCTTGCCAATCACATTGGCACTGGCAGGAGCAACCATAAAAATATCTGCCCTTTTTGCCAGCGCCACATGTTCAACATTAAATTGAAAATCTCTATCAAATGTATCTACAAGACATTTATTGCTTGTTAAAGTTTCAAAGGTAATAGGATTGATAAAGTTTGTGGCATTTTTTGTCATAATGACATTAACATCCGCGCCCAACTTAACAAGCGCTGATGCAAGATTTGCAATCTTATATGCTGCAATGGAGCCTGTTACTCCAAGTACCACACATTTACCCTTTAACATGATTCCTTATTACCTCCGGACTGTCGTATTGCTGTTTTATATCTTAGCTTACCAATGGCTTCTCTTTGGCGAGAAGCTGTCTGCGATAGCAGACTGATGAGGTGTGTTACTGCGCCATTTTCTGAACAGAATCTGTTCCAGCCACAGTATCTACCTTTATATTCTTCTTTCCTGAATATACACCTGCTGGCTTAATCTTGTCGAGGACAATACCAACAAGGTATACAATTACTGCACCAACGATTGCCTCAATAACACCGTTGAAGCTGATGATTCCACCAATTACTCCCATAAGTGCGCTTGGGTCAATCTGAAGAACCTCTGAATATGGGATTCTGTAGAATGCATAAATGCTTCCCATAACAAGAAGTGTATTTGTCATTGCACCAGAAATACCTGCTGTGATAAATCCGAGTGCTTTAGCATCTTTATTCATAAATAAATACTCGATAGCTGCGAACACTGCGATTCCTACAACTGCGCCAATCACCTGTGCAGTTGTTACTGAAAAGCCAACCTTACCTTCAGAAATCATCTTATTGAAGAATGCGAAAACACCAAAGCCCATGATGAAAGAGATGAGCACGTTAATAACTGAACCGTAAGCAAGCTTCTTCTCTGAGCTGATTGCCTTCTTGATTCCAACATAAACAAAATATGGAACCACACCAATAAGGATTCTAGGAACGATTGCAATGAATGTGCTCTTGAAAACAAGTGCCATTGCCTGTCCTACAGTATCATGTGGAAGCATAGTAAGAGCTGCCACTGGAGAGAATGCGAATGCTGATGGAGTTGGTGTAAGTGAGCTCTTAATAAAGCTTGTGATACCAAATACTCCGCCAAGGCATGCTCCCTTCTTTGGTCCTAAGAAAAGTGAACCAATGATAACTGGAATATGAAGTGTTGTTGCATTAATAACTACGAGTGGAATATATCCGAGTGGGGTTGAAGCCATAACTACAATAATGGCTACGAATAACGCTGTGAGCACAAGCTCATAGGTCTTAGAATTGTTGCTTTGCATATTGTTTCCTCCTTCTGGTAGAAGCCCTTAGGCGGGTCTCCTCCTGTTAAAACAGTTTTTTGCAAGCTAATTTGATTGATAAAAGTTTAACAGCACATGAATTCTATCACATAGATTAATATGTGTCAAAAGTCCGGTACAAGTCGCTTCGGATCTTGTCTGGACTTCTGACACACATCTATAAGTTATTGTGATCCTTTCCTTTAATGACTCACAATAAGTCGTGAAATAGAATCCTCAACTACTGAGACAGTCCGTCAGTGTAGTAGTTGTTACCATATATATCGGTGAAGACATAGGATATCAATATAGGCTTGTCTTCAATCACCAAATTCGAAATTTGAATATCTGCCATATCCTTTTGTAATACCATATCTCCAAGAGAGTACTTATCGCTAAATTCTCCATCATAGCTATAGTAATCACATAGGAATTCAATTTTATCCCCGGCCTGAAGCTCCGTAAGATTCTTGGCAATTGTCTCTGTCGCACCATCAATAATCTTATAATCAAAGGTGGCACCTGCAATGTAGCCATCCTCGTTTTCTGAATCAAATACAAGGATTAGCTCTGCTCGCTCACCATTTAATAACACTGGAACACGTCCTGTGATTGTGTAGTTATCTTCATCTCCTGTGGTATCAATGTGATAATATGCCACAATCTGACCATCTATTGCCAACCAGCTTCTATCGGTGTTGGCCTTAAGATTCCCATCCTCATCCCAATCAAAAACGTTATCTAGACCAAGGTCAATATAGCCTTCACCGTCATCTACAAATGTTGAATACTCTATTCCTTGAATGTTATCCCACTGGCTTTCACTAAGGGCAATAACATTCTCCCCAGCATCATTCATCTTCCACTTTAAATCATCTGGGTTTATGTTGTTCTCAGCAATATATTCAGCTGCTTCCTCCATAGAAGGACCCTTGTTAAGGAAGTTATCCATGGTAGACTTCTGGGTCATTACAGCATTAAGGATTTGCATAATTGCCTGGGCACTATCCATACTTCCGCTAGAACCATTACTGCTTCCTGTTCCAAGAAGAATGCTGGCAGGATTTGCGTTTGATGTACCTGAACCTGCTGCCTGGCCATAATATGCCATTGATGCAAACTTCTGAATACAGTTGCTATAGCTTTCGTCCATACCAATCTCGTCGTAGGTGTTCACCATGCTGTCCACCTTGTTTGTCTGACGGTATGGGAAATAGATAGAAAGACCATAGGCATTTGTCATGTTGCTAGAGGTCTTGTTGTACTTTATAGTGCTCTTCAGAGATTTTGATAGCTCCTTGCCAGATTCATCATCCATCTTGATGGCAAAATCTATAAGGTCAATTTGGTCGATTTTAGAGGATGTGGCAAATTCTCTTGAGGATGATCTTGCATTTGAAACAACCTTGTATTCCTTCTTGTCAATATGATTAGTTGTAGCCTCAGCAAAGCTCTTTAAATCCTCAGGAACTGTTGTCGAAAGCTCAGCCAGATCCACTATTGAAAGAGTTGTCTTCTGACCGCGGCAATTAATGTCACACTGTGCCACAAAATCATCAACTATGTTCTTGCCAATCTCAATTGTTGGCATTGAAGTATTCTCATTTAACTTGGTAAGCCAATCTGTGTAATACCAGCCGATACCTGGCTCAGTCTCCTCAGATGCCACCATATAATCACCGTGTGCATCTAGCATAAGAGCATTTTCTACTGTTGCCATGAGACACGCATCGAAACCGATGAAATCGAACTTTATGCCACCTGCTTTAAGAGCTTTATTTATTTTTGCCAGGTCCATAGAACCTGCATCTTTGTGCTTCTCATCATAACCATAGCCTGTGACAGAACCACCGCCATGATCCCAGAAAATCAAATCGTATCTGTCTGCTTTGTAGTTCTCACTACAAAACTTTATATATGAAGATAGAGTGTTAGGGTCCGTCATTGGCAAATCACCAAGGTTGTCCTTAACTCGCACCATCTTGCCATTCTTAATCTGGTAGATTTGGTTGGTGTTTTTGCTGACTACCGTATTTTGCCAATTGGTGCAACCGCCAGTATATACAAGAAGATTAATCTTATCTCCTACTTTGGCATTGAGCATCTCCTGAATATCCTTAGATGCCATGGCACCTCTAGATTCAAGATCTGTACCACACATATAGACCATGATTGTGACAGTATCTTTGCCATCACCCTGAAGCACTGTGTATTTTTCACGAGCACCATCAGCCACGGACTCATCTAATACGCCGGTATTTGCCTTGCTACTCCAACTTGCATTTCCACTTTGTGCCATGCTTGTGCTGCCATTTCCAAGGAGCAGTGATGCCATGGAACTAATTGTGTTTATAGTGGTTGTGGTGCCAGAGCTTGTAACAGAGCCAGTTGAACCTGAACCGCCTCCTAAAAAGGCACCAAGTCCTCCACCGCCACCGAGCAAAAGAACTAAGGCAATAATGATAATCTTGCCAAGCCCGCCTCCATAGCCACCATCTCTATTTCCGCCAAAGCTTCCCCCTGAACCAGGCACATGTCCTCCACCAACAGGACCACCGCCTAGACCGCTACCTTTGCGATTAACTGAACCTGAACCTGTCACATTCTTTTTTCTCGAAACTGGTCTATCTGCCATATGTTTTCCCCCACGTATATTGAATTTCTATCTAAATTATCCCGATATCTATTAGACTAATTTTACTCTAATTATTATAAATGTGCAAAATAAGGGTTCTGTCTCCCCAAACAAAAAAGCTGGTAGGCATCAAGCTCATGGGTAACTCAAGGGAAGCTTTCTTCAGCTTTCTCTGAGTTATCCATGGCTTGTGGCCGTAACCAGCATCATAGTTTAAAATAAACAGAACCCGTTGTTCTTATTTAGTTTTATTTAAGTGCCATTTCTTCCATTTCCTTGGCGATTCTATTAATCACATCAAGAGTATCATTCATTTCTGCAAGTGCATCCATAGCCTGATTACTTACCTCACCAACAGTATCAGCAGCCGCAGCTACTTCTTCTGAGGTTGCTGAGATATTTGTAATATTGTCCATGATTTCCTGGTTTGCTGTAATAATCTCATCAACAGAACCTCTTACCTGAACAACACCGCCTCTTAATTCATCAGTGCCTTCCTTGATTGCATCAAGCTTTGTTCCTGTCTCCTCGATTAACTCATTCTGCTTTGTTGCATACTCAGCAGATTTTGACATTGCCGAAGATGCGGAACGCGCATCGCTTATAAGTCTTTCAATAATCTTTGAAATCTCTTCTGTTGCCTCTCTTGTGCTTTCTGAAAGAGCTCTAATCTCATCAGCAACAACTGCAAAGCCCTTTCCGGCCTCACCAGCTCTAGCTGCCTCGATTGAAGCATTAAGCGCTAGCAGATTTGTCTGACTTGAAATACCAAGGATTGTTTCTGTTATTCCCTGGATATCCTGGATACTATCATTAAGGGCCTGTGTGGTTGAACTTGTTTCAATGTTGATGTTAGCAACTTTTTCTGCCTGACTCTTTAGCTGATTAATAAGATCAACACCTTCGTTAACAGATTCTTCTACACTTATTGAAACATCATCAATATTGCCTGCCTCACCACCAACTGTCTGAATGCTTTCCTGAATAACAGCTGTCTTATTAGTTTGGTTTTCAATAGCTTCTGCTGTATTCTTTACACCTTCCACGATTTCTTGTACAGAATTGTTTGCATCCTGCATAGATTCGTTAAGCTTTGTAGATACTTCGTTTGCTTCTACGAACTTCTGATTCAACTGCTCAGCCAGACTAACAATAGTAGCTGAGGTTTCTTTCATTTCATCTGCACTTTCTTTAATGGTTTCAAGAGTCTCTGTAGTCTGCCTTCTTTGCTGCTTACATACAACAACTGAGATTGTGCACGCAATCAAAGAAAAAACAAGCTCTGTAACCAGCTCACGACCAGTAATGTTTTTACTTTTTAGTTCTATAATTCCCGATGTCACCAAGCAGAAGTTAGCCACAAAGCATCCAATCTTTACAGTGTTTGCCTCTCCATAAATCATAACAATAAGAATGATTGTATACATAAAGATATACATATTCTTATCTGCAGGAAAATAAATATTTATTACGAAGAGTACCACCATAGAAAGTGTTACTACATACTTATACTTGTACTCTGAGCCACATACCTTGTACATTACCTGGAAGATAATCAAATCGACAATGGCAACAATTAACCTGGCAATTTCCAAGGCATTCATACCATCTAAGGCAAGGGATCTTATTGTGCAAAACAATAAGGCTATACATGTTATTGTTCCGCAATATCTTGCCAATCGGTTTCTTTCAAGCATTTGCCTGCTTTTGATATCCATTTGTTCTTCTCTATCTGGCATACTTGACCCTCCATTTAGAAACTAAATGGCCGTTACAAAACGGCTTTAATCCTATCTTAATATCTGTAGTATACCAAGATTTCTGTGAATTTAATGTTAAATAGCAGATATTTCACAAAAATTTCACTCTATCCCCTTATTTTCGTATTATTCGTTAAGGCAAAAAATAAACCCCCTTATTCAAGGGAGTTTAAATAATTGAGCTTCTAGTAGCTATCTAGCTCTGAGTGTTACTCAATGAGAGCTTTCTTCAGCTCTCCGGAGTAATATTCAGGCTTGAGAGCGTAACTAGAAGCGGAGTATTTATTCACCTGGAGCGGAGTTTATTACTTTGCCGGTATTCCAAAGCATTGCAGCTTTCTCAGCTGCTTCCTGCTTTCCATCTTCAGTCTTGTAACTAACTGTACCTGTGTAGCTGCCACAATCGAGACATGCTACATAAAAACCATGGTCTTCCTCTTCAATAAGACCTGCACCGCCACAAATTGGGCAGTCATCTACTTCAATCTTTTCAGTAATATCCATTTATTCCACCTTACTAAGTCGTAAAAACTAAGAAACCTTGAGCTTGAACTTTTGTAAATCGTGCTCAGAAT
Organism: Pseudobutyrivibrio sp. YE44; assembly: GCF_900104335.1. Lineage (GTDB taxonomy): Bacteria > Bacillota > Clostridia > Lachnospirales > Lachnospiraceae > Pseudobutyrivibrio. The sequence continues at coordinate 62,132 of NZ_FMXT01000003.1, read as the reverse complement.
CAACTTCTGCAATATCAGCACCAAGCTTTGAAAGCTTTCCGATGATATCCTCATAACCACGCTGGATATACTTAATATCATCAATAACTGTAAATCCATCTGCAGCAAGGCCTGCGATAATAAGAGCAGCACCTGCACGAAGATCTGGTGCACAAACCTGAGCTCCAGTATATCTTTCAACACCTGTTACGATTGCAACTGTGCTTTCAACCTTAATGTTTGCGCCCATGCGAGCAAGCTCATCAACATATTTGAAACGATTCTCAAAGATAGACTCTGTAACTGTACTTGTACCATCAGCGATTCCAAGAACTGCAGTAATTTCAGGCTGCATATCTGTAGGGAATCCAGGGTATGGTAAGGTAGTAACATGTGTCTTTGTAAGCTTACGACCCTTTGCAACTACACGAACTGCATCATCATATTCCTCTATGAGACAACCCGCTTCAATAAGCTTTGCAGATGTAGCCTCCAAATGCTTAGGGATAACGTTCTTAACAAGAACATCACCGTGAGTAGCTGCAGCTGCGCACATATATGTACCAGCCTCAATCTGATCTGGAATAACTGCGTAAGTTGTGCCGTGAAGCGCTGGAACACCGACGATACGAATCACATCAGTACCTGCACCACGGATATTAGCTCCCATACTGTTAAGGAAAGAAGCAACATCAACTACGTGTGGCTCCTTGGCTGCATTTTCAATGGTAGTCTTGCCCTCTGCAAGAACAGCTGCAAGCATAATATTGATAGTGGCACCTACTGATACCTTATCAAGATAAATATGGCTACCTGCGAGTCTGTCTGCTCTAGCTGACCAAAGACCATAAGATACATCTACATTAGCGCCAAGAGCCTTAAGACCCTTAACATGTAAGTCGATTGGTCTTGAACCAATAAGGCATCCACCTGGAAGTGCAACCTCTGCGCTCTTATATTTTCCAAGAAGTGCTCCCATTAAATAATAAGAAGCACGAATCTTTTTAATGTATTCATAATCTACTGAAAGTCTAGATATGCTTGAACCATTAATTTCAACTGTGTGCTCATCTACACGGTTAACTGAAGCGCCAATGTCTTCAATTGCTCCGATAAGTACATTTATATCTTTTACATTTGGCAGATTTTCAATTGTTACAGTCTCGTTGGCCATAATAGCGCCAGCCAAAATTCCGAGAGCTGCGTTCTTGGCACCACTGATTTCTACCTCTCCAGAAAGCGCAGTGCCGCCCTTAATCACATACTGCTCCATATTGTCTCCTACAATCTAATTCTCTCTAAAATCTAAAAAAGGGCATAGTTATCCCTATTCGATTTGACTCCGATATAATTTAGCATAATATCCGTCTTTATGCAACAATTCTGAGTGATTACCCTGCTCCACAATCTGTCCATCTTTGACGAATAAAATCACGTCCGCCTCGCGGATAGTGGAAAGTCTGTGAGCTACAACGAAAGTAGTTCTACCTTTCATCATTTTATTGAAAGCTGACTGAATTTTCTGTTCAGTTCGTGTATCAATTGATGAGGTTGCCTCGTCCAAAATAAGCATTGGTGGGATATTTAGCATTACCCTGGTGATACAAAGTAGCTGCATTTGTCCCTGTGACAAGGATCCATTATCTCCGGAGATAACAGTGTCATAGCCATAAGGCATGCGCTTTATAAAGCTGTGAGCATGTGTTGCCTTTGCCGCTGCTACAATTTCATCGTCTGTAGCATTCGGACTAGCCATCTTAAGATTCTCCTTAACAGTAGCATTCTTCAGCCAGGTTTCTTGAAGCACCATTCCAAAGTTGCTTCTCAGATTATCAAGCTCAATGTCTTTTATATTTTTGCCATCTATAAGAATCTGACCACCATCAATATCATAAAATCTCATTAGGAGATTAATGATTGTACTTTTGCCTGCTCCTGTAGGACCAACAATTGCAACTCTCTGTCCTGGCTCAACCTTTAGATTCAGGTGTTCTATAAGCTTTTTGCTCTTATCATAGGAGAAACTTACATCTTTAAATTCAATAGCTCCTCTTGCGCCATCTATACTCTCCTGCCCCTCGTTAACCTCAACCTCTGCATCAATCATCTCAAAAAGACGACCTGCACAAGCTATGGCATTCTGGAATTCAGTAACAACACCAGAGATTTCATTAAATGGCTTTCCATAGGTGCTTGCATATGACAAAAAGCTGGTAAGACCACCTACAGTGATGCCTCCGGAGATTGCCATCAATCCACCAAAAACACCTACCGAAGCATATATCAGATTATTAATTAATCTGGTGCTTGGATTTACAATAGAAGAATAAAAGGTAGCCTTCATTGCTGCATCTGTAAGCTCATCATTCATTTCTTCAAACTTATCAAGAGCATGACCTTCATAATTCATATTGCGAACAATATTCTTATTGAGGATGATTTCTTCTATATAAGAAGTTTCTGCACCACGAAGTTTTGCCTGCTTTCCAAAGAACGAGTAGGTTCTGCTGGAAATAAACTTTGCTAACAACAACGATAATGGTGTGGCAATGATGACAATCAACGCTATCTTCCAAGAAATCATCACCATAAAATATATGGTTCCAAGGATTGTGAGAACACCTGTAAAAAGCTGAGTAAAGCCCATTAAAAGGCCATCTGCAAAGGTGTCAGCATCTGAAACAATTCGGCTGACATAATCACCATGAGGATGGCTATCAATCTCTGCAAGCTTCATATTTTGAAGCCTTCCAAAGGCTCTATCCCTAAGATTCTTTGTAATATTGTAGGTTATACGGTTATTTATTCTACTCATAACCCACTGAGAAACAAAGGTTAACGAAACAATAACGGTCATTTCCTTTAATACAGATATTAAGGAATCATAATCTATTTCCCCTGCTTTAACTATACAATCCACAGCTCGTCCTGTAAGAATTGGTATACGTAAAGTCAAATATACAGTGGTCATTGCACATAAAATAGAAATGATAATATTAAAGCTATAAACACGCAATTCCATTAAAATACGATTTAATATCTTAGATTGAGACTTATTATTCACCGCTTGCCTCCTCTCTAGGATATTGACAATAATATATCTCCTGGTAGGTCTCACAGCTTTCTATAAGCTGTTCATGGGTTCCAAGTCCTACACATTTGCCGTCATCCAATACTAATATCTGATCTAGCCCTTTTACAGAGGATGCACGCTGTGAAACGATAATTATAGTTGGTTTCCAGCTCAACTGAGTTAAAGCCTTCTTTAATTTTGCCTCTGTTCCAAGGTCCAGTGCACTGGCAGAATCGTCTAAAATCAATATCTTAGGCCTTCCCACTAAAGCTCTCGCAATGGTCAATCTCTGGCGCTGTCCACCTGAGAAGTTGGCTCCTTTTGCAACTACAGTAGCATCAATCTGCCCTTCTTTCGTTGAAACAAATTCCAACGATTGCGAGATATTAAGTGCTGATATAATTTCATCATCAGATGCTTCTGTTTCCTTCATTGTAAGGTTACTTCTGATTGTTCCTGAAAGCAAAACTGCCTTCTGAGGTACAATTCCAAAGTCCCAAGCCAAAGTGCTATCATCAATCTTACGAACATCCTGTCCGTTCAACTCAACAACACCAGATGTTGCTTCGTAAGTATGATTCAAAAGCTTAAGTAAGGTGCTCTTTCCAGAGCCAGTTCCACCGATAATACCAAGAGTAGAACCAGCAGGAATCTCAAGATTAATATCTTCAAGATCCATATCAGCGCTCCCATTATAGCTAAAGGAAACATGTTTAAGAGAAAGAGAACCAAGAGGCTTCGATCCACCGATAATCAGCTCACCATCTCCGTATTTTTCTTGGCAACGCTCATCAGATTTCATTTCCATTATCTCCTGAACACGGTCAGCAGAAGGAAACGCTTTCATCAAAAGCACAATAAGGTTTGCAAGCTTAATCAATTCAATAAGGATTTGCCCCATATAATTAACAAGAGCAACCACATCACCCTGCTTTAAAACACCCGAATCTACACGGCCCATAGCCACATAGATTAAACCTACAATACCGATATTTACCACAACATAGGTTACTGGATTCAGAAGTGCAGAGATTTTACCTGTAGCAATTTGCATGTTAGCCAGAGTAGCAGTTTTTTCTTGGAAGCCAGCCTTTTCCTCATCAGTTTGACAGAAGGCCCTAAGAACTCTGGCACCAGCCAAATTTTCTGAGGTTGCGTGAAGAACTTTTTCAAGCTTAGCAGCAATAGCTTTGTATCTTGGAAGTGTATATTTCATTATGAAATACACAATCAACGATAAAAGCCCGACAACAATCAAAAAAGTAAGTGTGGATTTAACATCCACGATAAACGCCATGATTGTCGCACCTGCCACAATAAATGGCGAGCGCAAAAACAGTCTTAAAACCATATTTATGGCATTTTGAATCTGATTTATATCGTTGGTGATACGAGTAGTTAACACCTCTTCACCAATCCTATCTTTAGTACCTTGAGACAGTCCTAATATCTTTTCAAACAAATCTCTTCGAATCTCGGCAGCCGAATGCACAGCCACGTAGGCGCTAAAGTATTGGGCTGTTATTGAAAATACCAGTCCAACTACAGCCAGAAACAATAAAACCCCACTCATCTCAAGGATGTAGTGGGTATCTGAGTTTCCGATTCCCTTGTTGATGATGGCTGCCATCACAAGGGGAACCAATAACTCAAATATGGCCTCTAACATTTTGAAAAGTGGGGCTAATATTGCTCTGAATTTATATTTCTTTACATAGGAAATAATAAAATTCATTTTTTAATTTGCATCTGATTCTTCACTTGCATCCTCTGTCTGCTCAGAATCCTCAGTGCTCTCCTCAGTTTTTTCTTCTGTTTTATCTTCAGTCTTTTCCTCAGACTCTGCTTCTGTAGACTCTTCTGAAGTTGTCTCTTCAGTTTTTTTCTCGGTTGTCTCTTCTGTTGTAGTCTCTTCAGCTGGCTCTTCAGTTTCTTCCTTCTCTACAGCTTTGAAAAGAGTATCAAACTTAACTTCTTTCCAGAGCTCTTCGTCAACCTTCCATGTGATTGACTCTTTCCACTTATCCATAAGCTTTGTAAAGGCTTCTGACTCAAGGCTTTCCTTCTTGTTTGTAGAAGCATCCTCGTCATGATCCTTATCAAGCTTAAGTACGTAGTAACCTACACCATCAACTTCGATAACAGCTGAAACCTCCCCTTCCTTAAGGGCCTCAGCTGCAGTGATAATGCTCATATCCACTGTAGAATCCTCTGTCTCACCCTTAAGATATGAATAAGGAGTTGTTGTAACACCAAGCTTTTCAGCCTGTGCTGTGAAATCCTTAGCTGCTGCTAATTCCTCAGCATCCTTCTTAAGATTTGCAATCTCATCCTCTGTATACTCAGTAACGTTGCCTTCTTCGTCCTTCTTTCCAGTTGTTTCAAACACCGCGTATGTGAAGGTACGCATCCAGCAATCATCTTCTGTAATGTCAGCGCCTAACTGCTCCTTAGCAGCATTACTTACATATGTATAGTAAGTTCTGCTCTCAAGATACTGCTTTACATATTCCTCTGTAGCGCCCATTGCTTCAATGGTTTCCTTAGAGTTATCAGACATAAACTTCTTTGCAGCTTCATCGATTGCCTTTTCCTGGTCCTCTGAAAGCTTAATCTTATAATCTCTTGTATGACACTTTGCTAAGTACTGCTCTTCAAGCTCTGTAAGAACTCCGTCTTTTGTTTCCTCTTCAAGTGTTGAGCCCTTTCCTGACATATCCTGGCTCCACATATCCTCGCCATAGTAACCTAAAAGAAACTGGTCATACATTGACTGCTGATATCTAGCAGCGAAATTAGCATACCCAAGACTAATGGTATCAGTAGCGTCTCCATTCTTAATTGTTACAAGTGTTGCATCTGAGTCAAGCTTTCCACATCCTGTGAAAAGAACAGCAGCTGAAAGTGCTGCAATTCCTGCTGACTTTAATCTAGTATTATTCATTATTACTTCCTCCTTGGGGCTAATGTAACCGCCTCCCCAATTATTTTCTCAAGCCTTTTAATTATAATTAATTATAAGGGTTAATTCAATCATCCTTCAAAGTCTTTAGGTCTAATAAGAAATCCTGCAGATAATCGTAAACTTCATTTGGCTTAATTCTAGTGTTTGCCCTTGTATTAAATACGAAAGCTGGATTCTTAGGATCTGCCGCAAAGGTAATATGCGGATTGTTTCTCTCCAACAATGCAGGAATCTGTCCAATATCTATCTTTGCCTTTTCGTACATTACAATGCGGATAATATCTCCCTTCTGCTCAATAGAAGAAACATAGGCATCGTGAGCCTTTACACGCAACATCGCCACCCAAATAAGATTCTGTACGCACCTCTTTGGCTCTCCAAAACGATCCACAAGCTCATCCAGCATATCATCCCTATCTTCTTCAGAGGAAATAGCTGCAATTCGCTTGTAAATATCGATTCGCTGCTCCTCATTGGAAACATAGGTATCTGGAAGATAAGCCTCGATATTAATATCAACCTGGGTATTAAAGCTGTCTTCCTTAACCTCGCCCTTTTCCTTCTTTACGGCTTCGTTAAGCATCTTACAATAAAGATCGTAACCTACTGCTGTCATATTTCCGTGTTGTTCAACACCAAGTAGGTTTCCAGCACCACGAATCTCCAGGTCTCGCATGGCAATCTTGAAGCCTGAACCAAGGTCCGTAAACTCCTTAATAGCCGCCAGTCTCTTCTCTGCAACCTCTTTAAGCATCTTATCTCTCTTATACATTAAGAAGGCATAAGCTGTTCTGTTGCTTCGGCCAACACGTCCCCTTAGCTGATAAAGCTGGGACAGACCCATATTATCTGAATCATGGATGATAATAGTGTTTACATTTGATATATCAAGACCAATTTCGATGATTGTGGTAGCCACCAACACATCGATTTCATGATTTATGAACTGCATCATCACATCTTCTACTTTGGCCTCTGTCATTTGGCCATGAATATAGCCGACAGTTGACTCTGGAACCAACCTCTCGATTTCTGCCGCCATATCCTGTATGCCACGCACACGATTGAATACGTAATAAACCTGACCATCTCGTGCCATTTCGCGCACAATTGCCTCTCTAACCATCTCCTCGTTGTATTCAAATACAAAAGTTTGAATAGGAGTTCTCTCCATTGGAGCCTCATCCAAAACGCTCATATCTCGAATTCCAACCAATGACATATGAAGAGTTCGAGGGATAGGAGTAGCAGATAGAGACAACACATCCACTGTCTTTTTCATCTGCTTAATACGTTCTTTATGGTTTACGCCAAAGCGTTGCTCTTCATCTATAATTAGAAGCCCTAAATCCTTAAATTCTACGTCTTTAGAGAGCAAACGATGTGTACCAATAACAATATCCACCATCCCCTTTTTAAGGTTTTCGATGGTTTTCTTTTGCTCAGCTGCACTTCTAAATCTACAGAGAAGGCCTATATTTACGGGATAACCGCCCATACGCTGAACAAAGTTATTGTAGTGCTGTTGTGCAAGAATGGTAGTAGGAACCAAATAAGCCACCTGCTTGCCCTCCTGAACTGCCTTAAAGGCCGCACGCATAGCAACCTCGGTCTTACCAAAGCCTACATCTCCACAGATAAGACGGTCCATTATCTTCTTAGACTCCATATCTGCCTTAACAGCCTCTATAGCAGTAAGCTGTCCTTCTGTCTCCTCATATGGGAAGCTTTCTTCAAATTCTTTCTGCCATACAGTATCAGCACCATATACAAAACCATCTGTATTCTGTCGTAATGCGTACAAATCCACCAATTCCTTGGCCACAATACCAACGGCTGACTGTACCTTTTGCTTGGTTCTGTTCCATTCCTGGGTACCTGCACCTAAAGAATTAAGCTTAGGCTTCTTTCCATCAGGACCAGAATACTTTTGTATCTGGTCTAGTTGACTGGTGAGTACATAAAGATTACTTCCCTTGGCGTACTCGATTTTTATGTAATCTCGAATGACTCTATCAAGTTCCATCTGTTCGGTGCCTTTATAGACTCCCAAACCGTAATTTTCATGAACAACATAATCCCCCACATGTAAATCTGAAAATGAAGAAATTGACTCACCTTCATACTTTTTAACACGCTTTTTCTTCTTCCTGACATGACCAAAGATATCCCCGTCAGACAGCATTACAAAGGCTGAATCAGGGTAATCAAACCCTCTTTTAATATTTCCTGTGCATATCATAGTTTCACCAGGATTTATCTCATGACTCAAATCCTGCGTGAAATAAGCGTTCAATCCTTCATCCAACAGATCCTCGGCCAAACGCTGACCCTTCGTAGAAGAGCTTGTAACCAAAAGAACCTTGTACTTTCTTTTTTTATACTGTAGAAGCTCTTTTGTGAGAAGCTCAAAGCTACCGTTATAGGCGTTTACTCCCTGAACAGCAATACTAAAGTGATCTTCTGATTTTAACAGCTTATTCTTAGCATCAAGTACCGACATAAGGGTGGTAGGATACTTCTCAATACGGGCAAATATCTCCTCTACACCGTACAACATATCCATTTGCCCCTTAAGCATATATCCGGCTTCCACACGGCGTGTCATAGCATCAGCAAACTCTGTGGCTGTTACCTCTGCCTTATTAATTACCTTCTGAACCTCATCCACAAACACATAGGTACCCTTAGGCATAAAATCTATAAAGGAACCCAGCTTATCACAGAAGTATGTAAGATTAGTCTCCAGCTCCTGGCTTAATCCCCACTCCCTGGTTTCCTCCACTACTCTGTCTGCATATGTTTTTAGATGATAAGCCTCTTCAGTTTTCATATCTTTTCGATATGCTTCATAACGCTCATCTCGCTCTTTTTCAATTTTCGCCAGACCTGCCTCCACCTGCTCAGCGCTTAATATTAGCTCTACTGCAGGGAAAATTAAAACAGCATTTATGTTTTCGATTGACTTCTGATTTGTAGGATCATAAGAGCGAATGCTATCCACCTCATCCCCCCATAGTTCAATTCGAACAGGTAAATCTGAGGTTAGTGGATACACATCGATAATTCCACCTCGAACCGCAAACTCTCCAGGATGCTCACAGGTTCCTACATACTCATAGCCCATAGCCACAAGCTTACGACGTAATGCCTCAAGCTCCACAGTATCCGTATCTGATATAGCTACAACACCTTCCTCAAAATACGACACGTCTGGAAGCTTATTCATAAGGGCATCAATAGTGGTGATAACTGTACACGAGCTGTTGCTTATTACAGCCTCTATAGCCCACATACGCTCTCTTGTAAGGGCATTTCCACGGATATCAGACTGATAAAACAGAAAATCCTTAGCTGGAAAATACACCACATCATTATCGAAGAAACGATATTCCTCGTATAATTCTCTAGCCTTAAGCTCATCGCTAGTGACTATAAGCTTATACTTAACGTCATGTCCTATACCATAAATAAGGTGCGCCTTATCAGCGCACCCTGTAATATCATATATCTTCCCATGCTTGCGCAGAGCCTCTCGAAGAGACTCTACTGCTGTAAGGGATTTAAATGGTTCTAAAAAAGATTTCATATAATTAATCCTGCATTTAATAAACTAGTAAATTACTTTAACCAAAGGATTTCTTCCGCTCTATCTAATGCGGCATCAATGTTAGGTTGGAAGTTTTCTTCCCCAACAAGCTTAATAAAATCTGCCTTTTCCATCATACGACGAGGCTGCTCATTAACATGAGAGAACACAACTGTTACCCCCTTCTTCTCTGCACGCTGAACCAAATCACGAAGTGCACGAAGAGCAGTAACATCGATTGCAGGTACTGAACGCATTCTCATTACAAGTACCTTTGTGTAATCCTTTACATTAATACTCTCTGCAAGCATATCAGATACACCAAAGAAAAGAGGTCCTGTAATCTCAAATACTCGGATTTCCTTCTTTACAGGACGAAGATCATCTACGAACTCTTCTTCATCACTCTGGTATGTCCAACCACTAACATGAGTCTCCTCGCTCATTCTCTTAATGAAGAGGACACAAGCAACAATCATACCCCACTCAATAGCTACAACAAGGTCGAATACAACTGTAAGAACGAAAGTAAGTACAAGAACGATAATATCTGATTTTGGTGCATACTTTACAAGTCTAACAAATGGTCTCCACTGACACATATTGTAAGCAACCTGGAAAAGGATTGCAGCGATACATGGCATTGGAATGAACTTTGCATAAGGCATAAGCACAACAAGGATAATAAGCAATGTTACTGAGTGAACCATACCAGCGATAGGTGTACGTCCACCGTTCTTAATGTTTGCAGCTGTACGAGCAATAGCGCCTGTAGCAGGGATACCACCAAAAAGAACTGAACCGATATTTCCGATACCCTGTCCAATAAGCTCCTGATTACTTCTATGCTTGCTGTTTACCATACCATCAGCAACAACCGCTGAAAGAAGTGACTCGATGGCTGCTAAAATTGCGATTGTGAATGCATTTGGCATCTCTTTCTTTATTAACCCAAGTGAAAAATGAGGGATGGAAATGCTTGGTAAACCGCTCTTTAAATCAGGATAAAGCTTTCCGATTGTGTTTACATCTAAGTGAAGCAACTGAACCATTCCGATAGCGACAAATACGGCAATGATTGAAGCTGGAATCTTAGAGAAGAACTTTGGCCAGATAATAAGCACTGCCAGACAAACAACGCCCACTAAAACTGCCTGCCAGTTGATCGTATCAAGATTTATAAAGAAAAGCTTAAGCTTGTCCATAGTCTCGATTGGCTTTTCTCCGTGAAAATCCATACCAAAGAAATCCTTGAACTGACCAATAAGAATTGTAACAGCGATACCTGCTGTAAATCCTGTAGTGATTGTGTAAGGGATGAACTTAATAAGTGCACCGGCCTTAAACACACCAAGAAGGATAAGGATGATACCAGCCATAATAGTAGCGATGATAAGACCATCCATACCATCAGTTGCGATAATACCAGCTACGATTGTAGCAAAGGCTGCTGTTGGTCCAGCAATCTGTACAGTGCTTCCTCCAAAGAAGGAAATCAAAAATCCAGCCACAATTGCAGTGTACAGACCTGGTTCAGGACCTACGCCTGAAGCCAAAGCCAAGGCAATAGAAAGTGGCAATGCTATGATTGCCACTATAATTCCAGAAACTACATCTTTTACGAACTGCTCCTTGCTGTAGCTTTTCATGCAAGTGAACAGCATTGGTTTAAAATGTTCCATTTTTCAATTACACTCCTAATCTTCTTCCTAACATTTCTGCGTTAACGGCAAATTCTAACGCAGTCTCCTTAGTGATTGTACCATCCTTTACCAACTTGTAAAGACTTGAATCCATAGAAATCATTTCATCTGTGTCACTTGAATAAATTACACCCTCAATTTGAGGCACTTTGTTCTCTCTAATCATGTTTCTAATGGCTGGTGTAACGGTCATAACTTCAAAAGCAGGAACCAATCTACCATCAAAGGCAGGAACCAGCTGCTGGGATACAACAGCCTTAATTACCATAGAAAGCTGAAGGGCTATCTGATGCTGCTGCTCCGATGGGAACACATCAATAATTCTATCGATAGTGTTGGCCGCACCAATGGTATGCAAGGTAGAAAGAATTAAATGTCCTGTTTCTGCTGCTGTCATGGCAACGGAAATTGTTTCTGCATCACGCATTTCTCCTAAAAGGATAACATCAGGACTTTGTCGTAGGGATGCACGAAGAGCCGTTACATAGTTTTCCGTATCCAGATGAATCTCACGCTGAGAAACAATGGATTTACTATGTCTGTGAAGATACTCCACAGGGTCCTCCAAGGTAATAATATGTTTATTGTAATTCTTATTAATTCTATCAACTATGCAGGATAAAGTGGTGGACTTACCACTACCAGCAGGTCCTGTAACCAGCACAAGGCCCTTTGATTCTCCTGCAAGATTAATAACAGACTCTGGAATCTTTAACTGCTTGTAATCCGGCAATGAGAAGGTAATAACTCTTACAACTGCTGCAAAAGTACCTCTTTGCTTGAAGGCATTTACTCTGAATCGAGATACATCTTTAATCGCAAAGGAGAAATCATCATCACCATTCTTTTCATAAGGCTCAATATCTCTTTTTGCAAGCTCATATATCTGCCTTACCAATTCTTGGGCTGTTGCTGGCATTACTGGGCCATCGTCTGGCTCAGATTTAACGGCACAACCAGCCTCAAGCTCAGACCTGGTCATAACCAAATCGTTTACTCTAAAAGAAACTTCACGACCAGTGATAATAAACACATCTGATGCTCGATACTTTTTAACTGCATCTGTTAAATAGCTTACGATATCTACGGCCATATTTCCTCCTTTTTAAGCAAGTATTTTATTCCAGTATTATTTAAAATCCCATATCATCAAGGGTAATTACAGGCTGAGTGCTGTCTGCCTCCCAGTCGCTGACATTCTGTACCTGCCAGCTTTGAATCTCACCATTTGCCACCTTAACCTGCAAAACCTGATTGTCATTTATATCTATTGATAATTCCTGATTTTTCCACTTATTCTCTGCAATAGATTCATAGGCCTGATTAGATGCATCGTAATACTCTGCAGTATGATCAGCCAGCTTCTTGCTTAAGTTGTAGTTGTTCTGACTTGAAGATATTGTTAGTGCTGCAATGACAGCAAAGGCCATTCCTATCAGAATCACTACCATCAGCGAAGTACCAATATTTACAATTGAACGGGTTTCCCTTTTTCTTTCTTCCATAATCCTTTCCCTTATCCACTAAAGGATTCCTATTTCACAGCCTTTTCCACCTTTAAGGAATAGATTTCCTCATCCTCCGCATTGGACACTACCACTTGCAAGGACTGACATCCGCCAGACACATTCGCCTCTGTAATTACCCCTGTAGCCTTATAACTTCCCTTATCATCCACTGGCTTCCAGTTGTCATCATAATAATCTGTAAAATCCCCAAAGCTATCGCTTCCAAGGTACTCTTCAGCTGCGTTTGTAGCGATGTTAACCGCCTGTGTCAGCTCCTTTGCATCCTTACTCTTTGCATATGCAGTGGCAAAACACTGTACACAAATGGCTGATACGATAATAAAAAACAGGATGGAAAACATCAGCTCAGTCATGAATATTCTAGAACCATTATTCCTATTCTTCATCTGACGCCTCCCGATTTCACTGCAATACTAACATCACTAGTCTTTTCCGAGGTATCTGTAACCGTAACGTGGATTAGTTGATTTTCACTTCCACTAATAGCCATATCCTTTACTTCCATGATTTTATTACCAAAATCAGCCGTTACTTCTGCCCCTTCCTTGGTCTCCATCTCCATCAGATACCCATCATAGCAATAAATATAGACAACAATTCCATCCTCAGAAGCAAGCTTTATGGCATCCACTCCATCAAAGGTATCCACCTGGACAGCTCCAGCTTTATCATTTTGTCTTACTTTTTCGCGGATATAAGCAATGGCGGTTCTTGCGTTTGCATTCTCTTCGTTTGCATATACCACCGATTTGTAGGAATTTACAGCCATCAAAAGAACACTCACAGCTGAAAATGTGAATATCAAGAACAATATCATTAGAAACATGACATCGATATTATGTTTTCTAACCTTCCCCTTGCTCATACTCAAATCCCCTACTGCAACCTGATAATAGTCACATCCGGCTTCATATTTGTACCAAAAATTACATAATCGACTCTAAATAGCTCGTCATCATAGATAATTCCGTAGTTCTTCTGTAGATATTCAAAGCTTTCCGGATATCTTCCCTCGGTGACATAACATTGAATAATAGCCCTATCTATGGCATCCTTCAGATTCTTGCTCTGTTCAGAAACTGAACCCTGTGTAGCCTTTGATACCGCAAACAGGAACAACACAAATATGATTAGAAATAGGCCTGCTGAAATGATGGTAGTGCTGGCCACATTCTTTTTTTTGATTTGATGAATGCCATCTAGGCTTCCAAATCTTGTTTTAGACATACTAAATCATCCCCGACATAATATTTAACAATGGCAACATAACTGATAAAAGAATGATACCAACAATAACTGAAAGGATAATTACAAGTGTTGGCTCTACAACGGCGATAAGGTCGTTAATTTCCTCATCTGCCTCCTCCTGATAGGTGGTTGCCACCTTCTCTAGCACATTCTCCATATTACCGGTTTTCGCGCCTAAAATAGCCATCCTGCCGTATAGACCTCCGAATATTCCTGAAAGAGAGAAAGCTTTACCAACATCCATTGTCTCAGCAAAGGAATCCTTACACTTTTCAACCTTTGCCTCAAAATCAGGAGCTTCAACAATACGTCCACTTACGTCCAAGGCCTGCATAACATCCATACCACTTGAAAGTGTCATAGCCATAGCAGATGCGAATCGGCTTGTTGCTATCTTCGAATGAATGGACTTAAATCTACGACTCTTGTAAAGAACCGCATTTCTATGATTCTTGCCCCATGTACTTTTGTTTAAGAAAATGAGATATAAAACCAGTGCAAAAAGAATAACCAGTAAAATCACTCCGTTAGCCTTCATGAATTTACCCACTGTAAGAAAGCCTGCTGAAAGACCATCCATTGTGCCGCCCAGCTGCCTAAAGACCCTGTCGAAAACAGGCATAATTTCTGTAACTAATACGATTATAATAACAAGCATCATAGCAACCATCATAAGAGGGTATGTAACCGCGCTTCTGATAGCACTACTAATTGCCATTTCTCTTGAATAATGAGCTGCAAGATTTGTAAGAACTGCATCCATCTTACCTGTCTGCTCACCCATCTTAGCCATTTCCACGAAATAATCTGGAAATACACCAGAATCATCGATAGCTTTTGAAAGAGAACCTGTCTCTCCCACTACCTTTTCCATCTCTGTAAGAAGCTCTTTTTCTTCGCCTCCTTCAGATTCATCAATCATCATGGTAATGCCTTGTATTGCTGAAACACCGCTGGAAATCATCATTCCCATTTCATCAGAGAATGCATATAGCTCCTCGGAAGTTAATTTCTTTCTAGATTTCTCACTCATAGTCCCCACCCTAATTAGTATTTAAACTTTAATTGATAGTAACTGTCGTCTTCTAGATATTTCTTAACTGTGCTGCTGCTAGCATAGGATCCAAGGGTCGGATCCATCAATGTCCATGTGCTACCGTCAAACTGTATTACCTTGTCAACCCAGCCCTGATCTTTGATGTACACAGATATCCATGCATGATACTCCGTTCCTGCGTATCCTATTTCAAGTCTGGTAGGAATCCCTTGGGACCTTAGCATGGCTCCCATAAGGGATGCATAGTCAAAGCATATTCCTGTTCCGGTGGCCAAAGTATCATCCACCTTTGGAATATATCCTGATTGCACCGTAGCCGCCTTGTCATAGTCATAGGTCACATTCTTTGTGATATAGTGGTAAACATTCTGTACCACCTCCAAATCACTATTGGCGCTGGCTGCCAGCTCCTGCCCCTTTTTAACCGCATTTGAGGATGCATTAAAATCCACATATGCGTTAGGATAAAGGAACATACTGTATTCATCTTTCAGGGTTACATTCACTGACTGAGTAAATGCTGCTGCATACTGGTCGTCGTGTAGGTTCTCATAGACACCGATTTTGTAAGTGCCGCTGCCTTCCGACAATGGATAAACATCATAGTTTCCATCCAAAGCCATAAGGTAATTGTATGTATTCCCTGCGGGTGTCTCTATTAGCATTCTAACCTTGGCTGCAGAACCTGTATATTTCACCATAACGTAGCCATCCGTAGCGTTGCTGGCATCTATGGACGCATCAGAGTTTCCATAGACATCAATACCGCCGGCTACTGGCTCCAGCACCCTTATGGTGCTATCCCTTGCCCCCTGTGATCCCTTCGCCTGGGTTCCCCCAGAAGAAGTTGCAGAAGAATCACTGGATGTAGGAGAAGAAGGGCTTGCGCCCTCCAAGGTTCCACATGCCACTAGGCTTATACTCAGAACAATCAGTGAAAGCAAATATTTGAATCTCTCCACTTGCTTCCTCCACTTGCTCTTATTATTTCAGCAATCGAATAAGCTCTACCCCACTGTTGAAGTTCTCTTCAACATCTTTCTCTTTATTGTAAATTACTCCCTGCCAGGTAGCATTATCGCGACCTGTAACCATGATAACGTAGCCCTTTTCTTCATCTGCTGGAATCAGATTCTCAGCATCAAGGACCTTGTTATCAATATCAATTTCCTCTGGGACAAAAGCACTTTCAGTCTTTTTGAAGTCTCTGTACTTTGTCTTTAAGGCAGGGAAATTCAAGGCATCCATAACGTTATCAACTATATAAAACAACTGAGTAACGTCATTAAACACCTGTGGCTCCTTGCTATAGCAATTGTAAACTCTACCTTTGAAGCCATCCTTAGTCTCATCAATGCAAACTCCCACGCAATTAGGAGTTCTATTCATTCTGTTTGAAACTGGCATTAGTCATCACCTCTTACGATATCCTGAAGCTCATCTGTGTCATTATCTGTTCCAGCACTAGCAAGATTTACTGGCGCAAGGTGATACTTGATATAGCGCTTTCTTGATTCCTTGCTTAAGTTCTCGTTAATTCTTGCCTGAACTAATACGCAATCCTCCTGAGTAATATCAAGGAGAAGTACAACAAACTGGTTGTTGCTGTATCTTGCGTACATATCTCCGCCACGGGCTGAGGTTCTAATTGCCTCTGAAAGCTCATCTGAAAGAGTATTTAATCTATCAGAATCGTTTAAAGCAAAGCCCTTACCATCTGTGATGGTGCAAAGCATAAGCCATGCAGACTGGCCTGAACGACGAATAACCCTCTTAATGTATCTGTAGCTTTCTACGAAGATTGGATAAGTACAATAGAAGGCACCTTCAATATCTTCCTTTGATGTATCAAGATTCTTCTTAACCTCGCTGATAACATCTGTATTGTTCTTAACCTGCTCTCCAAGCTTATCAAGCTGCTCAGTCATACTAGATGAAACAGAAACACCTAGCTCCTGGAACATAAGAGCTTCAGTATCCTCGTAAAGCTTCAAAGCTTCCTTTGCCTTGCCAAGCTCAATAAGAGCCTGCATCTCATATGTCTGCCAATTATCATAAGGGTAAAGAGTGTCAGCTTTGTGACTAACCTTGTAAAGTTTATCGAATTTTTCTTGAAGCACGTAAAGCTCTAGTAGTTGCTTTACGCATCTGTCATAAAGTTTCTTAAGCTTAACCTGTACGGAAACCACCCACTCGATTCCGCTTAATCCAGGAAGGAAATCACCTCCGTAGATTTCACAGGCCTGCTCTAAAAGCTTCTGCTGCTCCTTAATGTCTTCTGCACCCAAAGCTTGCTTCGCCAAGCTTTCAAACTCGATTGCGTCGCAATCAACTGTCACATTTGGACTGATTTTGTAAGTACCACGCTTAACATGAACGTAGTCTTCATCAGGTAGTCCAACCTTTGGAAGAGCTTTTCTAAGTCTGAAAACAAGCGCTCTCAAACTGTTAGACTCATCTGCAATATCCTCATTGTGGAACAGATTGTACATAACCTGCTCTCTAGCCAGCCCGTTTGGATAGTACAGAAGCATCTGGAAAAGCTGATTAACCTTTGTTGTGTTGTTTCTCTCAATAGTGAATGGCTTGCCCTCATATGAGATTTCAACAGTACCCAACATTCTTGCTTTGATAATAATTGTTTGATTTACCATTACACGTCCCTTTTTCGTCAATTTATTGAATAACTAACTACTTGTTACGATTTAAAGTATAAAATTTTTAACCGTTATTGTAAATAACTATGTTATAAAAACGGGCACACTTTAACGTGTGCCCATAAGTTCTACTCTATTTCTCTTTTATATTGTATTTGTTCATTGCAGCATCTAAATCGTCCTCTAAGAACAACTCTACCGCACCTATAACCTTTTCCATGGAAGCGTCCACCCGTTCTCTGTCTTCAGCATCGTAACGACCTAACACATGGGCTACCATATCACCGTTCTCACACTCTCCTACTCCCACTCTGATTCGTGGAAATTCATTGGATCCAAGAAGGGCAATAATGTTTTTCAAGCCATTATGTCCGCCAGCGCTCCCTTTCTTTCTCACACGGATATTTCCTGTGGAAAGGGATACATCATCAGATATGACCACTAATTCTGTTGTTGGATCAACATCATAGTAATCCGCTAAAGGTTGGATGCATTCTCCACTAAGGTTCATGTAGGTCATTGGCTTTGCTAAAATCACCTTGTGGCCGTTAATTATTCCTTTTCCAACCACGCCCTTATGTTCCTTGTGATTCACCTCTATTCCAAACTTCTTTGAAATAGCATCAATAGCCTCAAATCCTACATTGTGTCTGGTCCCATCATATTTTCTCTCGGGATTACCTAGACCTACAATCAAATACATAAAATCTTACTCTGGGAACTCTTCTTTATACTTATTAAGAATCATTGTCTGCATCTGCTCTCTTGTTGTAGAGCGAATAGGATGAGCAATGTCCTTGTAGCCACCTTCAGAACCACGTCTTGATGGCATAGCGATAAAGAGTCCCTTATCTCCTTCAATAATCTTAATGTCGTGAATTACAAACTCCTCATCAATTGTGACTGAAACAACAGCTTTCATCTTGCCTTCTTTTTCGATCTTACGAATTCTGATGTCTGTAATTTGCATTGTGTTATACCTCCCCAACTGGCATATCGTATCTGTTCTTGTTACCGGTAACTATGCGGATTCCATTTTCCCCGATATATGTTGATCCGCTGAGCAACGTCTCATGGCTTTCGACAATGCAATTCTCCACATGCACGTTGTCTCCTATGTACGCTCCATTCAAGATTACGCAGTTCTTAACCACAGAATTGTTTCCAACAAACGCTTTCTTGAAAAGTACAGAATTCTCAACAGTACTGTTGATGATACATCCTCCCGCAATGAGTGAGTTTGTGACCTTTGAACCTGAATTGAACTTTGCAGGTGGAAGGTCATGTGTCTTTGAGAACACCCCTGGCTCTGTGTGGAAGAAGTTATCTCTAACATCCTTGCGTAAGAAATCCATGTTTGCATGGAAGTAGCTGTCTACGTCAGCAATGTTAGCCCAATAGCCTTCCATTCTGTATCCGTATATTCTCTTCATGCTCTTGTATCTTATGAGAATGTCTGTAACAAAGTTGTATCTACCCTCTCGATTGCACTCCTCCAATAAATCGATGAGAGCTCTTCTTCTGATGACATATACACCAGCTGATACTAAATCTGAAGTAGCAACCATTGGCTTCTCTTCAAACTCAGTGATTCTACCGTCCCTGTCCATAGAAACAACACCGTATCTATTGATGTCATCTCCCTCAGGAAGCTTAGCGCAAACCACGGTAATGTCTGCCTGCTTAGCGATATGGTAGTCAAGAACCTTGTTAAAGTCAAGCTTGTATACCCCATCACCGCTGGCAATGATTACATATGGCTCATGTCTCTTCTTTAAGAAATCAATGTTCTGCCAAATGGCATCAGCAGTACCTCTGTACCACCAGCTATTGTTTGTGGTAACTGTTGGTGTGAAGAGGAAGAGACCTCCCTGCTTTCTACCGAAGTTCCACCATTTTGATGAATTAAGATGCTCGTTCAATGAACGTGCATTGTACTGCGAAAGTACTGCAACTGTCTGGATGTGTGAGTTTGTCATGTTTGAAAGAACAAAATCAATACATCTGTAGCTGCCTCCGATTGGCATAGCAGCAATAGCTCTCTTATCTGTAAGCTGCTGCATTCTGCTGCTGTTTCCACCTGCTAAAATAATACCTAATGCTTTCATACTCGATCACCTGCCTTGATAATATAGCCGCCACTAGCCAGCTGTCCGTCAGGATAATCTGCATCGCTAGTCTCGCCTTTGATAGCTGTATTCTTTCCAATTGTAACATTTGCTGGGATAGTAGAATTCTCGCCGATAACCGCAAGTCCAAATGAATAGATACTTGCGTTAAGCTTGCTTTCTGCTTCCTCGCCTTGTCCAATCTTGGCATTGTCGCCAACGACTGTATTCTCAGCAATGATCGATTTATCGATTATGCAATTCTTACCGATTGTTGCGCCTTCCATAATGATGGAATCACGGATTACCGCGCCTTCTTCAATCACTACACCTGCGCCTAAAACTGAATTATATACTTCACCGTAGATTTGTGCTCCCGCACCTACGATTGCCTTCTCAACTACTGCTGTACTTGCAACAAACTGTGGCTCGATGATGTTCTGATTAGTATAAATCTTCCAGAACTCTTCATATAGATTGAATTCTGGGATTAAATCTATAAGCTCCATATTGGCTTCCCAATATGAGCCAAGTGTTCCAACATCCTTCCAATAGCTATTAAACTCGTAAGCATACATTGGTGAGCCCTTCTCATGAAGATATGGCAACACATGCTTACCAAAATCACAATTACTCTGATCCTTAAGAGCTAAAAGTGATTCCTTGAGGGCCTTCCAACTGAAAATATAAATACCCATTGAAGCTAAGTTGCTTCGTGGCTGTGGTGGCTTCTCCTCAAACTCGCTGATTCTCTTCTCCTCATCAGCAATAACAACGCCGAATCGCGATGCCTCTTCGATTGGTACAGGAATTACTGCAATTGTAACATCTGCACCCTTTGCCTTATGAAAATCTAACATGGCCTCATAATCCATCTTGTAGATGTGGTCACCTGAAAGGATAAGCACATACTCCGGATTATAGTTTTCCATGTACTTAAGATTTTGGAAAATTGCGTTAGCGGTACCAGAATACCACTCAGATGTGTCACTCTTCTCATATGGAGGAAGAACTGTGACGCCGCCGTTATTTCTGTCTAAATCCCAAGGAATACCAATTCCAATGTGTGAATTTAAAACTAGCGGCTGGTACTGAGTAAGTACGCCAACGGTATCAATTCCTGAATTGATACAATTTGATAGAGGAAAGTCGATAATACGATATTTTCCTCCGAAAGAGACGGCTGGTTTTGCTACATCAGACGTTAGTACGCCGAGTCTGCTTCCTTGTCCACCAGCCAGAAGCATTGCGATCATTTCTTTTCTAATCATCCCTATCATCTGCCTTTCTCGTGGTGTCAATCAAGGAATGTGCCCCAATAACTCTAGACACTCCCCTTAAAACAGATTGTCCAATATATAATGAAATTGACAATCTTATGCATTTAGTATAACAAAGTACTTATTTTCACGCAATATTATTCTCATTTTTACCATATTCTCGTTAATTTTTTGACAATTCATTGTGGATTTCACTAAATTATGCACCATTATTTTCCAACTTGACCCTTGAAAGTCAGATGAATTGGGTATATCTTAGGGGATGATGTGTCCTCATAACCATCCTTTTTGAAAGGAAGGTGTCCTCCAAGGACGGATGAGGTATATAAGAAAGGACATACATATGTATAAAATAGATTTTAACGACAAAATCCATGTTCATTTCATAGGAATCGGCGGCATCAGCATGAGCGGTCTCGCAGAAATCCTCCTTGGAGCTGGATTTACAATCTCTGGTTCAGACAGAGCTGAGTCAGACTTAACCAAACACTTACAGGCTCAGGGAGCAACCATCAATTATCCACAGGCTGCTGAAAACATTACAGACAACATCGACCTTATCGTTTACACAGCTGCCATCAGAGAGGATAATCCAGAATTCGCTGCTGCAAAGGCTAGCGGTAAGCCAATGCTTACCCGTGCCGAGCTTCTTGGTGAAATCATGGAAAACTACGCTCGCTCTATTACAGTTTCTGGTACTCATGGTAAAACCACTACCACTTCTATGATTAGCCAGATTCTCTTAGAGACAGCTGACGACCCAACTATTTCTGTAGGCGGTATCTTAGATGCTATACACAGCAATGTACATGTTGGTGATAGCGATGTATTTATTACAGAAGCTTGTGAGTACACAAACAGCTATCATTCATTTTTCCCAAAATACAATATTATTTTGAACGTTGAGGCAGACCATCTTGATTTCTTCAAAAATCTTGAAAACGTTCGCGCATCCTTTAAGAAGTTTGCAGAGAACACTTCTGATGACGGTCTTCTTATTATCAATAACGAAATAGATGACGTTAAGTACTTCACTCAGGATCTTAAATGTAAGGTAATCACTTACTCTTTAAAGGGTGATGCTGACATGGTTCCTACAGACATTTCATATAATGAAAAGGGCTACGCAAGCTTCACACCAGTATTTGAAGGTAAAGCCCTTGAGACAGTTACCTTAAATGTTCCTGGCGACCACAACATAAGCAACGCTTTAGCTGCTATTGCTCTTTGCCTTGAGATGGGTATCGACTACAGCTGTATCAAAGCTGGGCTTGCTAAATTTGGCGGAGCTCATCGTCGTTTCGAATACAAGGGTATGTTTAAAGGTGCCACTGTTATTGATGATTACGCTCATCATCCAACAGAGATTAAAGCCAGCCTTGGTGCTGCCGCAAACTACCCACACAATCGCGTAGTTGTTTGCTTCCAGTCTCACACCTACACCAGAACTCTTGCTTTCCTTGATGAGTTTGCTCAGGCCCTTAGCGCTGCAGATGTAGTTGTTCTTGCAGATATTTATCCAGCCCGCGAGCCAGACATTTATGGAGTCAGCTCAAAGGACATTGCAGATAGAATTGAAAAGCTTGGAACAGAAGTCCACAATTTAGGCACTTTTGAAGCTTGTGAAAAATTTTTAGAAAAAAATCTTTTGAACAATGACTTGTTGATAACTATGGGCGCCGGAGATGTGTATTTAGTAGGCGAAAACCTACTTAACAAATAGTTATCCACATTATCCACATTTTTTACCTGGAGTTTTCCAGATAGAAAATGTGGATTTTTTTACCCCTTTTTTGCTATTATTGGACTACTTTTCCACATTATCCACAAACTCCACAAACCCTTTATTTACAAGGTTTTACGGGCCTTCTACCCTTTTCTTTTCATTTTGACTTTGCTATAATTTGCCTCAGGTTAAGAGGGAGATGAATAATATATGGCTGACATCATGTTGCATACTAGCTCGAACACAGGCTTTACTTGTGTTTCAAATACTTTCATAGACGATTTCATGAAAGATGCCAACGGAGAATATGTTAAGGTTTACCTTTATCTATTGCGTTGTCTAAATAAAGATGGATATGAATTTTCCATCTCACAGTTGGCGGACTGCTTAGACCACACAGAAAAAGACGTAATGCGTGCCTTTACTTATTGGGAGAAAGTAGGCTTGCTTCGCCTTGAGTATTCCCCAGATAAAGAGCTTTCTGGAATCTACTTAGTAGATGTGAATGAAAATGGATTTGACAAGACCGAGAGTCCTGTCATTTCCAACATCACATCACTACACAATGCTGTTAATTCCGCAAGCTATGCAGCTGCTGCTCCTGTTGCCACAATGGCCGGTGCACCTGCTGTTAATAATATCAACGCTATACCAAATACAGACCAGGATTACACTTCAGATCAACTCACCAGCTTCTTCTCAGATGATGAGGTGAATGATCTCAAGTTCTCCACTGAAAGCTACCTTGGTCGTCCACTTTCAAGAACAGAGGCTAACAAGATCTACTTCTGGCACAACGATTTACACATGCCTATGGATCTCATTGAATACCTTATTGGTTCTTGCATCGACAATGGACACAAGAGCTTCCACTACATGAATACTGTTGCTATCAACTGGGCTGAGGAGGGTATCACCTCTGTTGAGGCTGCCGTAAATGCCTCTAGCGCTCGTAACAACACAGTATATTCTGTTATGAAGGCCTTTGGTATCAGCGGGCGAGACTTAGTTCAATCAGAGCTTGATTACATCGAAAAATGGACTGTTGCCTACGGTATGGCTCTTGATATAGTTTGTGAAGCATGCAAGCGCACCATTTTACAGACCAACAAGCCAAGCTTCAAATACGCAGATTCTATTATTGAAAGCTGGCACAAGGCGGCTGTTACATCTATGGAAGATATCGCACAGCTCGATCAGAAGCACACAGCTGCTTCAGTAGCAAAGATTTCTTC
Organism: Pseudobutyrivibrio sp. YE44; assembly: GCF_900104335.1. Lineage (GTDB taxonomy): Bacteria > Bacillota > Clostridia > Lachnospirales > Lachnospiraceae > Pseudobutyrivibrio. The sequence goes on along the minus strand of NZ_FMXT01000003.1, from coordinate 37,983 downwards.
TGCAAACCGTGCTCGCACCACAACAGCAAACGCAAACACTGCTGCTCGCACAAAAGCAAACAGCAAGTTCCACAATTTCTCACAAAGAGATTACAATTTTGATGAACTAGAAAAAAAGATATTAGGAAATTAGCACCAGAGCTTCCCATTAGAGCGAAGCTAACAGCCTAAGCTGATTGGTGCTCAAAAGGGGGAATCCACATGGCATTATCCAACGAACAATACGATGCGCTTATGCGCCAATATAATCATAAACAGGCTCGTAACAACCAAATCGTTGCATTCCGTACTGATGAGCTTTACTCTGCCATTCCTGACCTTTCTGGCCTCGACGAAGAGGTATCTAAGGTTTCCGTTTCATCAATCGCATCTATTTTTAGCGGTGAGGATATTTCAGCAGCTACAGCTGCATCTCGTCGCAAATTAAACGAACTTAAAGACCGTCGTGTAAAGCTTATGGAATCTCACGGTTTCCCAGCAGATTACCTTGAGCCTCCTTACGACTGTCCAGATTGCAAAGATACTGGCTACATCAATGGCAAACGTTGCCATTGTTTCAAGCAGGCTGCTATCAATATCATTTACAAGCAGTCTAATATCAGCAACATCCTTTCTAAGGAGAACTTTGACAACTTTGACCTCAGTGTCTATGACAATGACTATTATGAGGGTTCATCAGGCCTTAGCGCTCGGGCTACTGCACAAATAGCCCTAGAAAGAGCACAAAACTTTGTGCAGAATTTTAAGGAAAAAGGTGGTAATTTATTGTTGCTTGGACAGACAGGCTGTGGTAAGACCTTTCTTTCCAACTGCATCGCAAAAGCTCTTTTAGATGAAGGCATATCTGTTATTTACTTCACAGCGTCAGAGCTTTTCAAAGTTTTCGAAGAACAGACTTTTAAGAAGAATGCCGACATGGCAGATCTTCATGATTCTATATTTGACTGTGATTTATTAATCATTGATGACCTTGGCACTGAGTTTCCAAATAATTTCACTATTACAAAGCTATTTCAGTGCTTAAATGAAAGATTACTTAGAAACAAATCAACTGTTATTTCCACAAATTTATCTCTCGAAGAAATGAGAGACACCTACAGTGAACGAATTACTTCGCGAGTATTTTCTTACTATGATGCCATTAGGCTCATTGGAGATGATATTCGTATTAAGCAAGTAATGTTAAATAAATAAATATCTTTTCAAGGAGCAAACAATGCCAAATAATGAAATCGTGTTGGAAAACACACCACCTATGGCTGAGCTTGGATTAATTCCACACAAGAGCTGTACAGCCATCGCGGAGCGAGTTAATGACTACCTTCTTCAGTGGAGACAGGAACGCAAAAGCGACCAGTCTATCATTACCTTAGCGGGTTACCGTAGTGATTCTTACATTGTTGATGCTGAGTGCCCACGTTTCGGTTCTGGTGAAGGCAAGGGCCTCATCAAGCAGTCAGTTCGTGGTCTTGATCTTTACATCCTCGTTGATGTAACAAATTACAGTCTTACTTACACTGTTTGTGGTCATGAGAATCACATGAGCCCAGATGATATCTTCTGTGATCTTAAGCGTATCATTGCTGCTGCAATGGGCAAGGCTAAGCGCATCACTGTTATCATCCCATTCCTTTATGAAGGACGTCAGCACCGTAGAAGCGCTCGCGAATCCCTTGATTGTGCTATGGCACTCCAAGAGCTTGTTAGCATGGGCGTTGATAATATCATCACCTTCGATGCTCACGATCCACGTGTTCAAAATGCGATTCCACTTCATAGCTTTGAGACTGTATCTCCTACATACCAGTTCCTTAAGGGCATCCTTAAGAACTGCAAGGACTTAAAGCTTGATAACGACCATCTTATGATCATCTCTCCAGATGAAGGTGGTACAAAACGTGCCGTATATATGGCATCAGTTCTTGGCGTAAATGTAGGTATGTTCTACAAGCGCCGTGATTACAGCCGCATCGTAGACGGACGTAATCCTATCGTAGCTCACGAGTTCTTAGGCAACGACGTTGCTGGCAAAGACGTTATCATCGTAGATGATATGATTTCTTCAGGCGAGTCAATGATTGACGTTGCTACAGAGCTTAAGAAGCGTAACGCAAACCGTATCTTCGTAGTTGCAACCTTCGGACTTTTCACAAACGGTATGGAGAAATTCGACAAGGCCGTTGAAGAAGGCATCATCTACAAAGTCGTTACAACAAACCTTACATACCTCACAGACGAAGTTCTCAACAAGCCATACTTCATCAAGTGCGATATGTCAAAATACATTGCTTACATCATCGATACTCTCAATCACGAGTGCTCAATCTCAGAGCTCCTCAACCCATACGGACGTATCGAAAAGCTCATCACTCGCTACAAAAACGGCGAATACTAAATCAAAATCACAGCGGCCCTCACTTATTAGTGCAGGGCCCTTTTTCTACCTCTTTTCTATCTGAATCTATCTTGGCACCCCTGCCTCTTTTCATGCTCGGCCCCACCTGCCCTGGCCCACTCCACCTACTACCTAGCCGCCGCAAAGCCAAAGAATTTGTATTTTCTAAATGCTACACTGCGCTTTTTTTATTGTAGGTGTCTGTTCAATTCATTGCACTTTGTGCACTACAGTATGTATTGCTCAGACACACACTACTTTCAGTAATGCTTCCCCTCAGGATATATAACTATCAGTTGCTGGAATTTGAAGTGCGCTTTATCCTGAGGGGAAGCATTATTATAACCTATAAGTGTCTGAGCTATACATACAATAGCTTCAAAGTGCAACACCAGTGAACAGACACCTACTAAAAGCTCGTTTGTAGCATTAAGAAAATACAAAATTCATTGTCAATCATGCGACAGCTAGGTAGTAGGTGGAGGGGGCCAGGGCAGGTGGGGCCTGGATATATCAGTAGGCAGGGGTGCAAGAAAATATCTAGGGGAAAAGAGGTAGAAAAAGGGCCCCAAGAATTTTCTTAGGGCCGCTGTGGTTTGATTTTATTCGCCGTCTTCTGTAGCGTCTTCGATTTCGTTTTCTTCTTCCTCTTCAACGTAGTTTGGATCGTATACGATGTACTCGTTGGATTCACGGAAGATTGTGTTTGAGCTACCTACTTGACAGACTTTGATTTTGTCGCCGTTGTGGACGTCTGAGGCTTTTACTGTAAGTACTTGGCCTGACTCGTATTTGGTAGATATTTGCTCGTCTCCAATGTATACCTTGGACCATTTAGAGAATTGGTCGCCGTATATGTGAAGCTTTCCATTGAAGAAGTATGCTTTATCGATTGTTACGTCATTTACACCCATTTCGATTTCGGATGGCTTGTAGGCTGTTCCGTCCTTGTAGGTGTAGCGATTGCCGTACATAATGTCGTACTGAAGCATACGTAAGTCGTTCATGTATTCGCTTGTACCGCGCTCTTTTCCAGCAGCCATAGCTGTCTGGTGGTATCCGTTGATGTTTCCGTTGTGAATACCAAGTCTGTTAAGGTATTCAGATACAAGCTGATATGAAGCTAAATCCATATCTTCCTTAGGCATATCAAAGTTGTTCCAAGTGAAGTATTTAGTCTTGTATAAGTCACCTGTGGCAACCTCGTCAGCTGTAAGACCCATTGTAGGAAGGTGATCGCCAAACATGATGACGATTGTATCTTCACCACGCTCATCGAAAGCCTGAATGTACTGCTTAATGAAGTCGTCAACGTTGTGAATTCTATTTACATAGTATTCCCAAGCGTTGTTCTGGCCTTCAGTCTTTCCGTTGGCCTTAACCTTGATTTCAGGGTCTTCCTCTACCACATATTCTGGATAAGAACCGTGACCCTCAACAGTGATTGTATAAACAAAGTCGCTGCCCTCTGTGCTGTCCATGGCATCCATTGTAGCGTCTAAGAGGATGTCATCTGTAGGCCAGTTACCAAGAGGTGTATATTCAGTGATATCAAGCATTTCCTTTGATGTGAAGGTATCAAATCCCATCTGAGAGAATGCATTCTTTCTAGAGTAGAAATTACCACCATTGTTGTGAACAACATGACTGGTATATCCAATCTGATTTAAAACGTCTGCGTAGCTTTCTACGTCCACCTGCTTGAGGATTGTCTTCTGTGGATACTCACCTGGTCCAAAGAAGTTACAGCTAAGTCCTGTAAGAACCTCAAACTCTGAGTTACAAGTTCCGGCACCTACAACAGGCACGATACAGTGGCCTGTAGAGTAGTTCTTTTCCAATGAATGGATAAATGGAATTGGGTCTTCACTAGTCTCAAGGAATTCACACTCTGAAACATCGTAGAAGGATTCCAAAAGGATAACTACGATGTTAGGTCTTTTTCCATCTGCTGTCTGTAAGGTCTGAACATAAGCACCATCATTCTCAAGGATTGTGTCTATCTTTGCTTCAGAATAACCAAATGGACGACTCATACCTCTATCTAAAACTGAGGTTGAAAAACCGTATAAATAACCGTAATCCAAGTATCCTTGTGCAAGATTTCCGAAATATGAAGTCATGATTCCGGAATTTCTAAGAAGGATTGTAGATGGATATAAGGAAACAAACAAACCAGCCACAAGCACTAATCTCATCCAGAATGGCTTTGGGTCCTGCTTCTTTGGCCCCTTCTTGGCGTATATCACCATGATGATGATATAAATAATCAAGGCTGCTATTGCAAGCATTGCCTGCTGGGCTGAGAAGTAGTTTGAATCCTGCATAGTAAGCAGGTCACTAATCATGTAAAGGTCTGTATATCCAAATGGTGATACACGATTCAACAAAATGACACTGTTTATAATACCAAGGATTATAAAGAACATTGTGACGAATACGCGCCACCATCCACGTCTTCTGCTAAGGAATACAATGGAAAGTGCTACAAACACACAATATGCATTAAACAAATATGGACCAGTGTGATGTATTACGAAGCCGCATGCTGCACCAAAGGAATGTCTAGAGAGCCACTCCATAACAAATATAATAAGCAGTGCCAGAGGAATCTGCATCCAAAATGTGCTTTTATCCCAAAGCTCCAACCACTTCCTTCGGAACTTACTATTAATATATCCCTGAACAGCCTTTGAATTTGCAAGCTTACTAAAAGGCTTCTTTATATTATTACCAAGCCATGATAGGCCGGATTTGATTCTACTGAATACTTTTTTCATTTTACCTCCGATATGCTATAACTCCATCTATCTTAGACAGTATGAAAAAATAGTGATACAATAATCCCACGGATTATAACACTTTATTTTTTATTAAGCAAGAAAGCGAGTCTTTAATGAAATTACAATTTTATAAAAAGGGAATTCCCACTGAAATCATCAAGCGCGCTATCATTTTACTGACTGCTTTTATAGTATCAGTTATCTTTTTTGAAATTGTCACAAATATTTCCGAGAAAGTTGAGATATCTAACCTATCATCACCAACCCTCCCTGTAGTTACCATTAATTATCTAAATAACGGTGCTACTGAGCTTCATGGTTATGTGAATGAGATGGATCCGGCATACATGCGCGATGCCCTCATTCCACTGGATAGTAAACGTAATGTTTCCTTATCTATAGATGCCAAGGATAATAAAATTAGCAAACTTTCTTATGAAATACGCTCACTTGATACTCAGCGTAATATTTCAAAGAATGATTTGGACTTCAAAAAAAAGGATGGACTTATAACTGCCAACTTCCAAGCAGAAAACCTGATTGAAAAGAACGAAGAATATCTGCTTGTTATAAAGGTTACCAGCTCAGACAAGGAAATATATTATTACACAAGAATCCTTCAGCCTGAGGGCTGCAACGAAGAGGAAATCCTTGATTTTGCCCTTTATTTCCATAATACAGCTCTTTCAGAGGATGCCTCAGATTTGGCCACCTATATAGAGCCTAACGCTTCCATGGACAATAATGACCTTAGTCATGTAAATATAAATTCAAACCTTTCACAGGTTTCCTACGGTAGCTTTAAAGGCACACAAATCGGCAATACCAATATTTCACTTACAGATATAAGCACAAACTATATCAGTCTTACCTTAGACTATCTGCTTAGTCTCGATAACGATGGAAAGTCAGAGTACTATACCTGCTCTGAGGATTTCAGAATTCGTTACACAGCAGATAGAATATATTTGTTGGCCTACGACCGCACAATGGAACAGCTTTTGGATGAGAATTCCATTGATATAAGCTCTAACACTGTAAATATCGGCATTACCAACGAAGATGTTCAGTATCTTTCAAACGAAACTGGTACAATCGTATCCTTTGTTCATAACGGCAGCCTTTATGAATACAACCAGACTGACCGCCAGGTAAAGCAGATTTTTAGTTTTGTGGATGATCCAACAGATACACGTTCCACCTACAATCAGCACAAGATTCTGATTTTGAACATCGACGAATCAGGAACTATGGACTTTGTTGTATATGGATATATGAATTCCGGCTCTCACGAGGGCGAATGTGGTATCAACCTTTACCATTTTGATGCTATCAGCGGCATCTCAACAGAGCAGGTATTTATCACCTCAACAAGTTCCTTCCAGATTTTGAATGCCAACTTCTCGGATCTCTTGTATGAGACAGCAGACAACGAATTCTACATTATGGTCAACGGAACACTTCTATATATGAACTTGAACGATTTGACCACAAAAGAACTTTTAACAGGACTTGATGATGCCCAATACGCGGTTTCTGGTTCACGAAGATACCTTGCTTGGATGGAGAGCGCCACTGTGTCAGATACCATCCACATTATGGATTTAGAGACTGGCAACTCCTTCGATATTTCAGCTGCAGACAACCAATTGTTGAAGCCTATGACCTTTATTGATGATGACTTAATTTACGGTACACTTCATCAAAAGGATATCACCACAGATGGTGCTGGAGGAAAGGTTTATCCTTTAAGTTCTCTTACCATCTCTGAGATTTCCTCTGGTGCAGAGCATCAGCTGAAAACTTATCAGAAGAGCGGATACTACATCACTGACGTACATCATGAATCCTACACCATCTATCTTGACCGAATTCAGATAGATGCAGATGGAAACATTCTTCCAGCTGAAGAAGATACCATCAAAAACAGCGCTGGTGAACAGAACAAAGCAGTTCCAATCACAACAGACACTGACGATATAAAACAGCAGGTGGTTGTCCTTAACATGACTCCACTGGCCGAGGATGAAAAGCTAGGTAAAATCAAGTACGAAACCGCAGAGCTTGTACTTGCAGATAAAGCCAGAAGCATTTCTGTTTCCACCTCAACAAGTGCTACACAGTACTTTGTCTACGTAGGAAACAAGGTTACATTGGCCACAGACAACCTGCTGGCTGCCATTACTGAAGCAGATACAAATATGGGTATTGTCCTTGATAACGACCCTAAATATATTTGGAAGCGCGATAAAAAGAATTATCAGAATGCCATAACCGGCCTTGCGGTAGGTTCATCAGATTCAGAGGCTTCCATGGCAGCAAAAGCCCTTTCAGCAATGCTTGTACACGAAGGTGAAAGCATTCAGGTTCACACCCTTATGGATGCTGGCGAGACACCTATCTCAATCCTTACAAAGACTTTAAAGGATTACACCATCCTTGATTTGACCGGTGCCACCTTAAACGAAGTGCTTTATTATGTGAGCCTTGGCAATCCGGTTTACGCTTACACAGGAGAAGATACAGCGGTGCTTATCGTAGGATACGACAACACCTCAATTATTTACTTCAATCCTGAAACCAGTGAAAACAAAAAAATGTCGATGACCGAAGCCACCGACTATTTTGCATCCTTTGGTAATGTATTTGTAAGCTATCTACAGTAATTACAAACTGAATATAAACAATAATATAGCTGCGTAGTATGTTCCCAGTTCAAGGTAATGTGCTACGCGCTTATTTTTTTTGTTCTTAAAATGATAGAAGGATCTAATCATAATAGTGATATCACTGAACAGGAAAAGCACGCCGGCAATACCACAAAGAGGCATACCATTGAGGCCACATTCTACCGCCTTAATAGCCATAGTGCTGACGAAGTAGCTGTAGATAATACAAGGCACGAACAAACTTCCCATATGAAGGTGTAACCACTTTCTAAGGCCTACCACTAAAAGACACGCACACACTGGAACAATATAAACCAATACATTGGTTTTATCTGTAACACGGCACATGTAATTCAAAAGACCCACATGGCCAATCATAAAGGCAATGATACCAAGCGCTATAACCTGCTTGTTTAGAGAAGTGTTGTATATGGCCATGAAAATATCACCAATAAAGCAAGCTAGAAGAGCCCAGAACATCAACCATAGCTTTTCTGAAAACATCTGGTTAATCCATAGAACCACTAAAAAAGAAGCGGAACACACCACCTTAACAGGGACATAGAACCGCCTTGATAAGCTATTGTCGCATACGAAAAATAATGCAATTACAAGTGCCACATAAATTAACGTTTCAATAACCATCATTTCCCCTCCAACATCAATGGTCAAGGCATTAACGCCTTGACCATAGTTTCATGTTTTATCCTATTATAGCTATTCTTCATAGCAGTCCGCAAGAATTGCTTCAAGCTTTCTCTGCTTACTCATCATTATAGCACCTGCTCCCATAAGGAAGATTGCCATACATAACAAGTATCTAGGGTCAAAGCCATCTGCTGTCTTTGGTGTTGTATCCTTTGTATGACCTACAGAGATAGAACCGTCTGCTGCAACCTTATAGGTAACAGTTGTTGTGGTCTTTGCTGTTGGACTCAACACCTTAAGACCAGTCATAGCATATCCATCGCTATACTGGAACTGAACAGCATGGTCACCAACAGACATAGTGTTCACAAATTCCTTTGTAAAATGAAGGATTGTAGAACCAGACTGAATGGTGTAATTGCTTGGAGAAACCTGATTTCCATCTAATAAAATATATGCAAGCTTCTCAACTGGTCCGTTACATACGATTCTAACAGGACCTGCATTCTGCTTAACCTGCTGGTTTGCACCATCAGTAACCACATAACTCTGTGTGGTCTGAGCAACTGTGCTTACATAGCCAGATGCTGGTGGGTTTGTGTTTGGCTTTGGAGCTGGTGCGCCGCCTCCACCAGATGAACCACCTGAAGATCCGCCACTGTCAGAGCTTCCGCCTCCACCGGAGCCACCGCCACCGGATGAACTCTTGGTGTAGTTGAAGGTGTGTGACTGGTTGGTTGATGATGTAACTGTATATTTATCTGAGCAAGTATAACCAGCATGAGCTGTTGGAGTAATTACGTCACCTACAGCCTTACCTGTGTACTTTATTGTCTCTGAAGTATTTCCATAATTCTCTGTAATTATAACTGAAAGTCCAGTTTCAGAAGAATCTGCTGCATAAATAAAGGTATGGGACTGGTTTGCTTCAGTTGTTACAGTGTATGTTCCATTACATACATATCCAGGTCTTTCTGTTGGGGTAATGACCTCACCCTCATGTCGCTCTACTGTCTCTGTATATGTAGAAGCTCCATACACTTCATTGATTGTAACAGAATATGTCTGACTAGCTGATGATTCTGTATATGTAAAGGTGTGAGTCTGTGTGGCTGCTGATGTTACTGTATATGTGTCATTACATACATAACCTGGATGGTATGTTGGAGAAATAATAGTTCCTTCTGTCTGATTTGGATAGATGACTGTAGCCGAATTACCTCCATAAACCTCTGTTATTGTAACTGTACAGGTTGTAACTGCACCTTCCACGTACTCAAAGGTATAGCTCTGATCATCATCATCTGTTACGGTATATGAATCTGAGCATGAATAACCTGTGTAAGATCTAGGAGTAATTACATCATTCTCCTCCTTATCAGTATAGGTTATTGTTCCTAAGATTGTACTGCCACATTTTTCTGTGATGGATACTGTATAGGTATCATCAGGAGAATAGCCTGCTCTCCATTCCAAAATAGCCTTATTTGACTTTACTAGTGGTGTGAAGAAATTATCTACAGCTGTAGAGTCTGTATAGTCGTTATTTGGGCAATATACATGCAAGAATAAATTAGGCCAAGAGCCCTGACTATGAATAGTTACAATATCGCTAGAATCAACAAATTGAATTACTGATACGTTACTTCCACTAAATGCATTTTCTGCTATTACTGTAGTTCCATCTTGAATAATTAAAGGATTTTCAACACCTGCAGGAACTTTTTCAAGGATAGTTCCATCGTCACTATAAACAGGCTCTGTTCCGTCATCATCGTCTGTTGATGCACCTAGTAATAAGTTTGAAGATCTAAGCATAGTCTTCTTCAAACTCTTCTGTGATAATAACTCTTCTTCTCTAAGTCTCTGCTCCTCTGCAAGTCTTTCCTCTTCTGCAAGTCTTGCTTCCTCTGCTAAGCGTTCTTCCTCAGCAATCTGCTCAGGAGTCTTTTCGCCTTGATTGCCAGTTTCTGCAGAACCAGTTGTAGTTCCGTCTCCATTCTCAGGATCAGTCGCTGGAGCACCATTTTCGCCACTAGTATCTCCGGCTGCAGGAGTCTCCTCATCAGGAACCTCCACAGCTTCTCCATCTTCATTTGTATCTGCTGTTGGTATATCTTGATTACCCGAATTGTTTTCGTCTGTTAGAACCTCATCAATGATAGGTTCATCTCCCAATTCGGCCTCAGAAACAGAACTGCCAGCAAAAGTCCAGCCTGCCAGAATAATAGATGCGCTAATTAGAATACATCCTGTCTTTTTTAAAAATCCTTTTTTCACCATAGCATCCCACCCCAAAATAACTAGTTGAGAAATAAAAGTGTCTATAAAATATCTTATCTGACCCTCTTCGCTACGATGAACATTCTGCCGTCTTCCATATAAGTATTACACGTGCTGAGAGTCAATATTTTATCTGTGCTAGAAATATCGATGGTCTCATCAAATGCTGATAATGCCTGTATATTATTCAAAAACTCCTGGAGCTCGGCACCTGTAACGGCATCAATGAAATTGTAGTATTTGTAGGTGTCATCATCGTCATAGCCTACCTTTGAAAGGCCCACACCAACAACTTCGTACTCCTGCTCCTCATATAGAGTTTTGAAAATAATAGTCTTGTGTGACTGATAATAATCGTAATTAAGATATCTCTTTAGGCCACCAAACATAGTTCCCGAACGCATATTGTGTCCGTAAATTATGGTATTGGTGGTTGGATTTACTATGTCGCAACGATAATCCACGAAAAGTGTGCCAGCTGTGCTGTCATTTCCGTTGAAATCCCTTCTCAGATAGTACTCAGGGTCGTTAGGAGTCTGAACTACCGGATAGTTGATATCTGTATCTACAATTGTCAAAACTCCTACCAAATCGGTATTTTGCGAGTATAGTTCGCTGAGCTCAGGGAGAATTTCCCTATAGTCTGCGTTGTAATGCATATCCCAAGGACTTTGGATCAGGTCGTCCTGGATTTGGTTTGCAGAGGCTGAATTAGATACACTTTCACCCCCATTTGAATCCTCTACAGAACCTATATCGTCAATTTCATTATTAATATTAACGTTATTTTGTGAATTATTAGTGACTTTATCGTTCTGGACACTCTCTATTTGCTTCGCTATTTTGCGGGTTTGAACTATGTCCTTAATCTCCACACCTGCAAACACCACTACAAGCACTGCTGCAATAGACACAAAAAGAAGGCCCAGTCTCCTAGAACTCTTGGCCTTTCCTGCAGCTTCCTCTATGATTTCCCTATCGTCAAGCATACCTGCAGACTTGTTTGCTACGATGTCTGCCACATGGTTTACATACTGCTCTCCTATAGGGCTATTAAACACAATAATTCCGTCGCGAATGTCATTATAAAGGCGCAAAGCAACCTCAGGGTCTTGGATATCAAGCTCCTCATTGATGCACTCTATTTTCTTTACATCCTCAAGTGCTGCCCTGTACTCATAGTGGGTCTCGAATTCGAACCCGCCTATGATAAACCTCTTTTTTTCTGACATGCGTCCCCCATACACAATACAGTTATTGATACTATGAGTCTAACACTCATTATTAAAGAATTACACCATAATCCCTGTTATTTCGCAGAATTTTCATTATTTCAGACGCAACAAAAGGAGGCCAGAGCTAATCCTCTAGCCTCCTTTTATTAAATTTAGCTTACTTAATAGTTACTGGCTTCACACTTGAAGCATTAACCTTTCGAGGCTCGTTGTCGCCTTCGACAACATATCCCTCTAAGTGTACATAGTAGGTCTTTCCTGATGTAAGGCCTGACTTAGTGAACTTACCAGTAGATGCTGGAATGATTGCAAGAACCTTTCCTTCATCATCTTCTGTCTCAGAGAAGTAGATGTAGTACATATCTACTGTATCACTTGCAGCCATTGTTATTGTGGCCTTTCCAGCCTTCTTGCTAATAACATCAATATCTGTTGTAGATATATCTGTTGTTGCCTTAATGGTCTTCTCATCAGCCTTTATTCCTTCGTTTGCTCCAGCGTATGCAATTGCAGCAATCTCATAGGTTGTGCTACTTGTAAGCTGGTCGAAGGTGTATGTGTTGCCAGTCAATCCAGAAACTGTTCTGTAGCTTACCACGTTACCATCGGAATCAAGCTTACGAAGGATAAGTCTTGTTCCATCTGAATACAAATCTCTTACCCACTTCACAGTGAGACTTGTTCCTGTATTCTCTGTAACTCTAAGGTTTGCAACGCTCTGAAGCTTAATAGTGTATGTCTCAGTGGTTGTTCCGGTAATCTCATCAGAAGTTCCTGTTAATACTACTTCTGCATTGCCATATACGTAGTTACCATATTCAACACTATAATCGCCATCACCATTGTCGTCCCTTGTTAGTGTTATTTCTTGAGTCTTACCGGTCTTCAAATTCTTAGAGATAAGTAATACTTTTAATGCAGGTGTAACGGCTTGTCCAGTATATCTTGTTGTTTCCTTTTGAAGAATAACACTTATTCCTTCACCGTCATCATCTGCGTCACCCATATAAGTATCAGACAATGATCTTGGAAGAATTCTATAATCCGCTTCTGTATCGCCTGTCTCCTTACCAACCTTGTAATGAATTACAGCTGTAATCTTTCCACTAGCACCGGTAAGTGATGTGAAGTCATCTGTTTCACTAGTCATATCACCGTTTCGGTAGTATTTAATATCGGTGATAGTAGCTGTTGGATAGTTCAATCCAAAGTCTGGAACGATAGGATATCCAGTGTATGCATAGCTTTCCTTATAGTTGGTAGCTTCAATCTTGTCAGGATTAAACTCAATACCATAGTTAATAGACTTGTCGCCCATCCAATAGCCAGAGCCCTGACCAGTGTAAACTACAGTACCATCAGTGATGTATCCATCTGTTGATGAGTAACCTGTTGGCTTGTAATCTGTATCAGTCTTAAGAATATAATCTTCATCCAAAGCGTTCTGCTTACGTAGAATCAGATAGATTCTTGGGCTACCATAGGTAATGTTTGTACCGGTGTAATCCTGCTCAGGGATGCCCTGAACATACTCATTACCTTCTTTGTAGTATACATCTGTGTCACTTAAGTTACCCCAAATGTAGTACTCTAAGGTCTTTGAACCTCGATAATTTCCAATACCTTCAACAATTACAGTAGCTACACCAGGCTTGATATTATTTTCGTAATCAACTTGATAATCCTGGTTTTCTACCAAAGTACGAGTTCCATTAGTAACTTCTACCTCTGGTCTGATTTCCTTACCGTCATCGTACTCATACTTATTTCCATCTACACCATTCTTGAAGCTTACAATGAAATCTGTCTCAATATTGTGCTGCACGATGATATAAGCAAACTTGTAGGCGATTGAATCACTGGATGTTGTGTAGTAGTTACCTATATCATTATCGCTTGTACCCTTGAACTTAACAATCATTGTGCTATAGGTCATCAAGGTAACTACATCACTTGAATCCTTACTATAGGTGGTAACTGTATTCTCATTGTCATAGGTGATATCAAGGTCTGACTCTTCATCGATTATCATACTTGTTGTACCATTTCGACCAAGAGTTGTATCTTTTACTGTTACCTTTGGTTTAATGCTCTCACCGTTGTATACAGCATAATAGTATCCAACGAACTTATCGGCCTCTGTCTGGCTCATTATTCCAGTGTCTACCAAGTACTTCTTTGCTGTTCCTGATTCACCTGCGGTGAATTTAGATACAGCATTTCCGGTTACCTCAAATTTCAGTACTCCATTGTCTGTAGCCATTGGATTTTCGTTTGTAAACATTTCGGCAGTATCAGTAATCTGCTTTCTTGTTATTACATACATCTGAGACATAGTTCCACAGTAGTTACCTATACCTGTAACAACTACATTCTTGTAGCCTGCTGTGATAGATTCATCCTCATCATCTGCTGCATCTGTGTAAGAGATTGTATAGTCTCTATCTTTTCTCAGATTTGTTCCATTGTTCTTTACTGTAACGTCAGGAACCTGCTGCACTCCATTATAGGTGTACTGCCATCTTGCTTGGTTAGTTGTTGGATGGTCATAAGCACTATCATAATGATCATAGGTGGTTGTTCCAACCTTGTAGCTAATAGTAAGACCAGTCAATGTATTTATATTCTTACCAATATTGTATGGCAGCGTAATGCTACCCTTGTAATTTCCCTTACCAGTAATAGTTACTGCAGGAGAATCTGCTGTTGGTAGGGCATGGGTATCATCATCCTTAAGTGTCTTAGACCAAGCTGCTGAACCAGCCTTAGTGTTGTTAACCACTGCCACTGTATAATCAGTGTCCTTGCTAAGCTCATGACCATAGGTTACAACACCTGTTGTAGTATCAATACTCTTTACAGCGCCATCATCTACAATAGAGATAGTAGGTGCATTTGTAGGATTATCAGTAGCTCCCACATTTTCTACATCATATACATAGATTGTAAGAGTATCTCCTGGTACTGCGCCGTCAGTCTGGCTTACATATCTCTTGTTAGTTGAATCATATGTCCATGAACTACCTACGAAGGCATTTCCAGCACCACTATAGTAGTGATGATAGTTATTTGGAAGTGAACGTTCAGTTACTGTGAAGTCTTTTTCTATGTACTCAGCACAGTTTGCACTATCAGTACCATCGATTCTAATCTTATAAGCGCCCTGATCCTTAAGCTGTGACTCTACACCATTCTTAAGGACTGTAATCTTATAGTCAAAGGCTGTTGTACTGTCTTTATAAGAGATAAGCTCCTTATCGCCAATCTTTACAGTAATCTTGTCGTATGGATCAATGATAGTTCCTGTCCACTCTGTTTCTGATGGGTTAACAGTAATATCTGTACTTCTTAAATCAAGCTTTCCGATAGGGAAGTTTTTAATTACATCTCCAGAAGGAACTACATAGTTCGAGCCTGTTCCTGCTGTTACCTGAACAAAGCCAGTTCCAACAGATGTATTATTACCATATTTAACAATAGCGTAATCAACACCCTCAGTTAGTGGATGTGTTCCATTCTTTACAGTGATTGCTGGCTTGACTTCCACACCTGCGCCTGCATAATATGCGTCAGCCACTGTAATCATATCTGCAGTAATAGTTTCAGGCGTAATGGTAAAGGTTTTCTGTGTTCCTCCAGAATATCCATTTATACCCTTGATTGTTACACTAGCTGTTCCAACATTTACATTTCCTGAATAAGATACAGTGTAGTCTGTATTCTTCTTTAGAGTTACATCATTATCAATCTTTACAGTAACTGTTGGCTCAAGTGGATCACCAGTGAATATATGTGTGTCGTACTCAAGAGTAACAGTTGCATTTGCAATATCCACACCTGATACAGTAAAGGTATCGTTAAGCGTTCCATATACCTTAGTTGTATCTTTAGGTTCTGCCAAGATTGGGTAATCACCCATCTTTTTAACAGTCTCAGGAGTAATGGATACTAATGAATTTGTTGCCAACTTGTGATCGTAAATAATTATCTGAGCATTAGATCCATCAGCCTTCTTCAAGCCATATGCTGCATAAATTGTTGCAGGAACAGCAATATCACTTCCTGTATATGGGATTCTATCAATTTCGACACCATCTGCATCATATTTTATCTTTGTATTTGAAGATCCCAAATTGTACTTAATCTGGAAACTAAATTTATTTCCTGATGTCTTTCCTGTTATGAAGTATTTGCTTTCGTCTGTAGGCACAATTACGGCATACCAAGTACCAACATCAACTGCATCTGTGCTGGTTGCTGTTGCTGTGTAATCTGTTGTATAAATTACAGCATAATCACCCTGCTGAGCAGCTGTCTCAGCCTTTGTGGCACCCTCTAACCCCGCAAAGGATACAGTGACAGCCTGTCCAGTATATTCATATACAGTACCACTATTCATTGTAATTCCTGTATATGTTCCAAGATCTGCAAGGAAGTATACTGTAGCAGATGTAGCTGTTCCACCTGCAGTTGTTGTTTCATACTTACACTGGGTTGCAGAACCCTTACATGCACTATCAGCCTTTCCTGTTACTGTGATATTAAGATCTGGTCCAGGCAGCTTATCTCTTGCTCTTGTGACAGTTACGTTACCAAGTACTGGAGTAATATCATTAAGATTTCCTCCATAAGTTCCGCCGCTTTCTCCTACCTGTCTATAAAGAATAACAGGTGTTATATCCTGAGTAGGGATTCCATCAGCGCCCAACTCATAACTTGCTTTCTCAATATATACCTTTGCATATACGCTGCTAAGGTTTAATACATGATTGAATGGCACCTTAAGATAACCGCTGTATGCGTTCAAACCATGTAAATAAATATAGTTTGTTCCGCCTACACCAGGTTTATTATTTGCACCCTGAATAGCAGTCTCTGACGAAGTTGATGTTTGCGCTTTAATAGCTGTAAGAATACTTCCATCCGTATCTGCAGTCACTATTTCATAATCAGTACCATATTCAAGCTCGGTATCTCCAACCTTTAAAGTTAATGTTGTTGAATCATTTTTATCTTCTACTTTTCCCTTAATTATTTCTGCTGTTCTTTTTACAGACTCATAAGGAATATCACTAAGCGTTGCAGAATATGTCTCAATGGAATTTGTATTAACCATATAGGTCATGGTAATAGTCTGCTTTTCGATATTGGTATGAGCCTCAGAAATAGCTATAGTAATAACCTTCTTGCCAGCCTTTTCTGTTAAGGTTGTGCCGTTCTCATCCACTATGCTAATACTATAATCTGTACCTGCTGTAAGCTTAGTTACACCATCCGTTGCATATACAGAAATCAGTGGATACTGTGTACTTCCATTATATTTATATGCAGTATAGTAATCCTTTGTGTCATCAGAAAGATTGTATGTGAAGGTTGTAACAGAGGATTCATTTGTTGTGTCGGCTACCAATACTGGTGTATCAGAACCGTCACTATTCTTAGATCTCTTAATCTTTACATAGCCTTTTACAACCTTGTTATTTAATATCTTCTCACCCGTAAAGTTTCCTACACCTGTGATTGTTGTAGTAACTGAAGATGATGTTACATTTGGTCCAATTTTATAGGTTGCTGGTTCATAGTCCTTTTTTGTTCCACTATTAAGCTCATATGCCTTAATCGCGGTACCATCATTAAATGAAAGTTTTGGAGTAATGGTAATTGCTGTATCTAACTCACCTTCATAACGATGTGCCTCTTTACCATCAGAAGAAACTCTACTATCCATTAATGCTGGATAAATGTCGTAGTAGAATTCTACAGTACCATAATATTTATTTGCTCCATCCTTAGCCGCAATTGTTACATGAACAGTGTTGAAGTTGGCACTTGTCTCTTCGCCAGCTCTTCTTGAAGCATAATTACCTGTACCAAATTCTGGAACATCAGTAATTGTATAATCTGTACCTGCCGTTAATGTTGTAGCAGCTGTAGAATCTGTATAAAGGATAATCTTTGGCGCATAGTCAGAAGAGCTACCTCGCCATCTTACTGTATTTGCAAGGGAGGTCGCTTCTGTTCCATTATTTTCCATCAAGGTCTTCAGTAGTGCTGTATTCACAAACACATCTGATCCTGTTGTCTGGTATGCTGCGTTAATTGTAATATACGCATTAGAAATATCACTACCTACTGTATAGGTAATGGTTCTTGTACCTGTGTAATTTCCGCGACCAGTTACGGTTATAGTCTTCTCTCCTGCAGATGTAATATCTGTTGGATATGTGATTGTATAATCACCAGTGTTAGCTATTTCTGCACCTGTATCTGGGTCTACATCAGGACCACTAAGTTCATTTCCATTTACTGTAATTACAATATTTGATAATTCAACAGGACTTCCTGTCCATGCCTTCTGGAAATTATCATCCTCTGTAGCAGACCAAGTAATATCATCTGAAGATATATCTACAGGCTGGATGTTAAAGTAAACTATCGCATTATTATTTGCGTAGTCATTAAGTCCTGTTATCTTAAGGCATGGTGATGTTGATGAATAATCAGTACTTGTATTTACATCTGTAGAATAGCTATTATATGAGGCGCTATAATCAGTATTTTTAGTCAAAGTTTCCCCATTACTACCAAGTACCTTAACACTACCGTTATACTTACTTCCTGTATAATAGGTTACTAAATTAGGGCACCTATAATATCTTGTGTATCCTACTGTATTACCATCAACTACAATTGGATCTTCCTTCCAATATTCAGCCTGATACTTTCCTGCAATCCAAATTTCCTTATAGGCCTTTGTATTGGTGCCAATTGTGAAGTTTATAATGGCTGAACCTGTAAGGTTATTCTTTCCTGTAATGGTTATAGTAGCTGTTCCAGGAGAAATATTATCTACATAGCTTACAGTGTAATTTGTGGTTCCCGAACTAGAGTCACTATAGTTATAAATCTCTGAGTATGAATCAAAGCTTACACTTACGTCAGGATATTTAGCAAATCCACTATAAGTAAGGTCAGGGGTTCCATAAATTGCGACATCACTGTCTGTTAATGTATGTGGATTAATCTTGTATTGATACTCAGATCCACTAAGCGTACCTGTATAATTTCCAGCACCTGTTATAACCGGACTTACTTTTCCCTCATTTATATAATTGCTACCATAGTTAATTGTATAGTCCACACCCTCTTCAAGATATGTACTGCCATATTTAATAGTTAAATCTGGCTCAGAAGCTTCTGTATAACTAGAAGTAGACCAAGTCTGTGGTACACCATCTGTAATTGTTTCTACAGTCTTTAAAGTATCTCCTGATACCGCCGTAGACCATAAAAGTTTTGCTCCTGTAAAGGTCTTTATCTTGGCATCATCTCCAAAGGTTTTTGTAATGACTGCATCAGACAGTGGACGCTTCACAACTTCATATGTGGCAGTTACCACTGGCTTTCCAACATAGTTTCCTATAGGAGTAATAACTATATACTTTGTTCCAACATTCTCGCTAAATTCAGTATGATTATCCGCATCAGTATAGCTATCATATACCTCATATGTATAATCAGTACCATTAGTAAGTGCTCCATCCAAACGTACAGTCAAACTAGGGATACCAGATGGAGAAGGTTTTGTCTTAGTTCCATCAAAGTATCTAGAATATCCTGTTGCATATCCATTCTGATAGGTTCCGTCATAGGTTGTACCATTGTCACCAATTCTAACAACTAAGTCAAGCTCATAATTTGCAACGATTGTATATGATTTCTTTTGGAATGTTGTGGCATCAAAATTAACACCCGCACCTGTTAATTTTACATATGGAGTGTCTGTTGTATTTATATGATCTACTGGATAAGTCTCAACATAATCAGTAACATCAACCTCAACACCTGTATCAGTTGCTGATTGATAATTCAAATATACCTTATAGTCTGTGCCCTTTGTTGGCTCCACTACCTTTCCTGTGTGTGGGAACTCTCCCGTTCCATTAGTCCATACTACTGTGGTGTTAGCCATATCAGCCTTCTGAATATTAAAGGATGTCATAACACTTCCCGTATATCCAGATCCAGCGTTCATTGTAAATACTATTGCCTTCTTACCAGCATTTTTTGGACTTGCTGTCGCACCATTTGCTGCATAATCTGCTGCTGAATACCCATCTACATAATCATAAATTGCATAGGTTGAATTACTGTTCTTTATTACATTAGTTACTGCAACGCTATTTGAATTATAGAAGGTTACCTCACTCCAACCTGCATCCGTAACTGCTGTCAAAGTGTAGTCTGCACCTGTGTAGTAGCAGCTCTTTAAGCGCGATGCACCACTAAGCTCTGCTGTGATTACTGAAGATATGTCTGTAGGTGTGTAATCCACAGTAACCTCTCCAGTAAAGTTACCAATACCAGTTACTGTAACTGTGTTTGTTATTCCATTTAAGCTATCAATAACAGCCGTAAAGTCTGTTCCATAAACTGGTGTTACCGCCAATGCATTATTACTATTGACGTTGGTTACAGCTGAAATGCTACCTCCAGAAATGGTAAATTCAGCAGCCTTAAAGGCATTCTGACTATCTGTGGTACTGGTTGTAGCTATATTTAATGGATTGATTGTAAAGTATCTGGTATAAGTAAGTGTGGTTGTTCCTGCCTTATAAGTTACCGTTACTGTTGCTTTACCTGCCTTAGTATTATCTTTCCAGGTAAGTCCAACACCGGTGCTTACTGGTGTTCCGGTTGAATCCTTATATAAATTGACTGTAGGCTTTATCTCACTTCCTGTATAGTCAGTATCGTAGCTAATAACGTCCCCTATAGCATCTACTCCACCAATTTGAATATTCAAAACAACAATGGTAATCGTAGCCGGCGTTCCACCATTAATAGATGCTGAAATTGTAGCTTCTCCTGATGAAAGTGCTCTAAGCTTTGCTTTCATTGCACCATTTGCAGTTACGCTTGCAACCGCACTTGCACCGCTAGTCCATGTAACTGTTCTTTCTACTGATGTATCAGACAATACTGCGGAAAGATCTATAGCTGCATCGCTAGATGCCATTTTTGCTACATAGTACTTTCCATCAGAACCTATTACAAGTCTTGTATCATCTGTGGTTATGTTTGTAACAGAGTAGTCCCCTGGAGGAGTATCTGTTAAGGTCATAGTGTCATCATCAAGATAGAAGGCTCCTTCTATTCCAGAATTAGTCCAAGTCGAACCAGTACCCTTAACCCAAACTACAGATTCTCCTTTGTTTGTGCCATATGCAAGATTAACAATATTATCATTATGGGTTATTACAATTGCGTAGGTACTACCTGCAGAAATATATCCATTACCTGTTGTCTTCTCTGCTAAATCAATATCGATGGTGTAGTAACCTGTCTTGGTAGCCTTAAAGCTTTCTGTACCTGTTGCAATCTCTGTACCTGATGTTGGGACAGCAGCAGATGTAGGATTTCTATATACCTTTGCCTCAAATGAGTATTCCTCATTTTTCTCTGCATAGATGTCAAATTTTGCCTTATTAATCTTAGTGTATGCTTTTGCATTGCTTGCTGTAGCAATAGCTGCAAAGGACTGATATGTATCAAACTCTTCATATGTAAGACTTGAGGTTGATCCAGTAACATATGTAGAGAAGTGCTCAGCCTCAAACTCTACCTCGTCACCCTTTACTTCTGTCTCTATTTCAGTAATCTCATAATCATCTTCGATTCGATATACTGTAACCTCTTCTTCATCTGCTGTTTCTATTTCTTCCAAACCACTGAAGCTTACTTTTAGAGTGTCGTCATTCTCGTTTGGTTGATACTTTTTTCCACCAGCGTCGTATATATTGATATTGAAAGCTTCATAAGCAGTAAATACGCCTTCATCTAATCTTTCATTAACAATTCTCTCAATAATCTTTGTTCCAGCTCGATAAATTGTTACCTTAGAATGTCTTGGCATCATACCAGAAACAGTTACTGTGGTATCTCCAAAGGTCTGAGAGTAGCTCTGCTCCTCAAGTGTCATATCAGCCGCGCCACAACACTCACAGAGGCCATCTTCTCCAAATTCATGAGCTTCTATTATCTCTTCACCACATTTGCTGCACTTCTTTGTATGGGTGCCATCCTTATTGTCGACATATTCCCATTCGTGCTCACATTCTTCAGGCTCCTCATATCCACAAAGCTCACACTTGCCCTCTTCGTTAAGCTGGCAATTCTCTATTGTCTCCTCACCACACTTGGTACATCTCTTTGTATGAGTTCCATCTTCATTAGAAACATATTCCCACTCATGCTCACACTCTGCTTCTTCGGTCTCCTCAGACTTCTGATATCCGCAAAGCTCACACTTACCTTCTTCATTGAGGGTACATCCCTCAGTAGACTCCTGACCGCACTTAGAGCACTTCTTCACATGAGTTCCGTCTCCATTAGATGTGTAGCTCCAATCGTGCTCACAATCCTCATCAGTCTTATCCTTATCTTCTTCAACTATAGGGTTACCGTTTTCGTCAAGCTTAGGTTCCTCTTCTTTGTTTTCGGCATCAGTTTCATCATCAGGGTTTTCAGGGTTATTTATATTCTCAGGGTTTTCGGCATTTTCAGGGGTAGGGTTTTGGGCATTACTTTCAGACACTCCATCATTCTGAGTGTCTACATTTTCTTCCTGTATAGGATTTCCGTTTTCATCAACAACTGGCTGCTCTGGTGCAGGCTCAGCAGCTGGTTCTGGTGATGGTTGTTCCACATGGGACTGCTCTACATGGCCGCAGTTGTCGCAGTATCCATCTCCTTCTCCCACCGGCTGCAGCACGTTGGCAGCATAGGTTTGCTCATCCACATACTCGCTGCAATTGTTTTCCTCAGTGGCCACAGCAAAAATATCATTTCCCACCATGCTTCCAACCATGAAAACACATAGGAAAAACGCCACTAATCTTTTAATCGCCTTAATGTTCTCTTTCATAGGCCAATTCCCCTTTACAGTAAAACCCCTTTTCCTGTATCTTTCTTGATTATTTGTAGGTATTCTGCGTTACTTTTAGATCACATTTTTCTATAAAAAAGGACGCAAAGAGAGACGCAGTTATACTACTACAATTTCTTTATCGGCTTTAATTATTAACAATTTTATAACGCTGTAGGGAATTAACTATGAAATAATTGTGAAAAGAATAAGGATTATGCACTTTTTTACGGTACATAATCCTTATATCTCTACTAGACATTTATATAGCAGCTGTTCGAAAGGCTCATAGTTGAGAATTGAGCTTTCCTTGCTGGCTAGAATCATATCGTTTTTGGTGGTCTTGGAGAAGTCTATATCGAAGTGATGACTGTTCTTACAAATGTATTCGATGAAGACTCGTTGGGCTCGACCATTGCCTTCTCTAAAAGGATGAATCATATTGATTTCACCAATAAGATAAGCAAGCTTCTTGGCCATTTCTTCCTTGTCGCTTACGTCCTCAAGATAATTATTGGCAATAATCCAATCCTGAACCTTTTTAAATTCTATTTCTATAAACTGAGTGAGGCAGAAAATGGTGCCTTTTGAAATGTCCACCGTGCGAATCTTACCGGCCCATTCATAAATATCCTGGAACAAATACCGGTGAATTGCGCAAAGATGGTCTAAAGAAAAATCTCCTGGGATAGGGCGCTGGCTGATTTCAAAGTATCTAGCAGAAGAAAGCTCCTGCTCAGCCTTGAATAGCTCTTCCTTATCCATGATGTTTAGTTTGTTTTTCAGGATGTGAGTGTGTGGATAACAGTACTGGCCGTTATCCTCGTACTCATATCGATAATACTCATCCATCATAGGCTTATCCTACTGAAACATACCTAGATGTAATCTCGCGAACTACATCTTCAACATCAACTTTTTTTTCAATAATCATTCTACCGCGTTCAATCTCCTCTGGAGTGAGAATCATATCCTCCATCGCAAATGAAGCTTTGATGCTAGCGATTTTCTCGTCTGTAGACATTCGTCTCTCCTTATTTATCGGTCTAAATTCCATTTTCCTCAACTCGCTCCCGTATTTTCCGTACGTCGTATTACTGTGAAAATATTATATCATAAATCGTAATATAAAAACAGCTAGGCGGTAGCCATCAAGCTCTTAGATCTCTCAAGCGAAACATTCCACGTTGAGCGGAGAGACCTAAGGCTTGTAGGCGTAACCGACTAGCGTTGTACATTAGGCGTTTTGTATTTTCCCAGTATATAGTTGATAGTACTTTCCACCTTCACCAATTAATTCCTCATGACTGCCTCGCTCAATAATGCGTCCCTGGTCTAAAACCATGATACAGTCAGAGTTTCTAATGGTAGAAAGTCTATGGGCGATAACAAAGGTTGTACGTCCATGCATCAGCTTATCCATACCATCCTGAACAATCTTCTCAGTTCTGGTATCAATAGAAGATGTAGCTTCATCTAGAATAAGCACTGGTGGATCTGCGATAGCTGCTCTTGCAATGGCAAGAAGCTGTCTCTGTCCCTGTGAAAGATTTCCACCATCACCAGTGATTACTGTGTCGTAACCCTTTGGCAAACGATGGATAAAGCTATCTGCGTTAGCAAGCTTTGCTGCTGCAATAACCTCTTCATCAGTGGCATCCAACTTTCCATAGCGGATGTTATCTGCGATTGTTCCTGTGAAAAGATGTGTGTCCTGAAGAACGATTCCAAGAGATCGTCTCAAATCCGCCTTCTTAATCTTGTTGATGTTGATACCGTCGTAGCGAATTTTTCCATCAGCGATATCATAGAAACGATTTATAAGGTTTGTAATTGTGGTCTTTCCTGCACCTGTAGCACCAACGAAAGCGATCTTCTGTCCAGGTGTAGCAAAAAGCTTGATATTGTGAAGTACTGTCTTATCAGGATTGTAAGCAAAATCCACGTCATCGAAAACAATATCACCTGTAAGCCACTGGTAGGTAGTTGTGCCCTCAGCCTTGTGATAGTGCTTCCAAGCCCACTTTCCTGTACGCTCCTCACACTCAACTGGCTGTCCATCCACATCCTTTGCATTTACAAGCATTACATAGCCTTCGTCTGTTTCTGGCTCCTCATCAATAAGGTCGAATACACGCTCGGCACCAGCCATAGCAAGAACGATTGACTGGAACTGCTGTGACACCTGCATGATTGGCATAATAAATGATCGAGTAAACTGAAGGAAGGAAACAAGAGCACCAAGGGTAAGTCCTGTCCATCCGTTGATAGCAAGGGTTCCACCTACTACCGCACAAACTACATAATTAACATTACCAAGCTGTGCATTGATTGGTCCAAGGCAGTTTGCAAGGCGGTTAGCTTTGTAGGCATTCTCGTAAAGGCCTTCGTTAAGCTCATTGAACTTTTCCATTACCTCTTCTTCATGACAGAATACCTTTACTACCTTCTGGCCCTTCATGATTTCCTCAATATTTCCGTTTACGGCACCAAGGGATTGCTGCTGCTTGCGGAAATATCTTCCTGAAGTTCCAGCTAAAACCTTTGTGGCAAACACGATAATAGCAACCATAAGGATTGTCACACCTGTAAGAGGCGCTGAAAGCATACACATGTAAACAAATACTGTAATAATAGTGATTGCACTGTTGAACATCTGTGGGAAGCTCTGTGAAATCATCTGTCTAAGTGTATCAATATCGTTAGTGTAAATTGACATGATATCACCGTGAGCATGACTATCAAAATAGCGAATTGGAAGGCTTTCCATCTGCTCAAACATCTCGTCTCTCAAATCCCTAAGGGTTCCCTGAGCTACGAAAATCATAATCCAGTTGTAAAGGAAGGTTGCTACTATACCGATTGCATAGAACACTATCAGCTGGCCAATTGCCGCTGCAAGTGGTCCGAAATCCTTGCTTCCACTTTCCACCATAGGGATAATGTAGGAATCAATCAATTCCTGCATAAAAGCTGTTCCCTTTGCATTACAAATAACTGCAAGGAATATACAAACAATAACAACTAAAAGCTGGATAGCATATCTGCTTCCAATGTATTTAACTAGTCGGCCAAGAACTCCTCGCCTTTTGGCCTTTTGCTCTGCTGTGAGCTTTTGCATCTGTCCTGGTTGTGGTCCTCTAGGCATTAGTCCTCGCCTCCTTTCTCAACTTTATCGAAGTCACCGCTGCCGGCGCCTGTCTGCTGCTCGAAAATCTCTTTATAAATTTCGTTTCTGTTCATGAGTTCCTCATGTGTTCCGAAATCATTCACTCTACCATCATCCATAACGATGATTCTGTCTGCATCCATCACAGAAGAAATACGCTGTGCAATAATAAGCTTTGTAGTATTTGGTATTTCTTCCCTAAAGGCGCGGCGGATATTAGCATCTGTTGCTGTATCTACTGCAGATGTAGAGTCATCGAGGATAAGAATCTTTGGCTTCTTAAGAAGCGCTCTGGCGATACATAGTCTCTGACGCTGTCCACCAGATACGTTTGTTCCACCCTGCTCAATAAAGGTGTTGTAGCCATCTGGGAACTTCTCTATAAATTCGTCAGCGCAAGCAAGCTTGGCTGCATGCTTTACTTCCTCATCAGTAGCCTCTTTATCACCCCAACGAAGGTTCTCAGCTATTGTTCCTGAGAAAAGAACGTTGTTCTGAAGCACAACAGATACCTGATTTCTAATAGTTTCAACGTCATAGTCCTTTACGTTGATTCCTCCTACAACTACCTCGCCCTCATCTACATCGTAAAGACGAGAAATCATAGAAACAAGTGTAGACTTTGCTGAACCAGTTCCACCAAGCACACCGATAGTTTCTCCCGATTCTATCTTTAGATTGATATGGTCAAGTACAGGTCTATCTGCTGTCTTATTATAGCCGAATACAACATCCTTGAATTCAATAGAACCATCAGCAACTTCATATACTGGGTCAGGCCCATTTGTGATTGTTGTCTTCTCTTCAAGTACCTCATAGATACGCTGCGCACTGGCAACTGACATGGTAACCATAATGAAAATCATAGCGAAGAACATCAATGACATAAGGATGTTCATACAGTATGAGAAGAAGGATACCAATTCACCTGTTGTAAGAGTCTGATCAATAACGATAAACTTTGCACCAAACCAGCTAATAAGTATAATGCTGGTGTAAATAACTATAGTGTTAACAGGCATTGTGAAGGCTATCATCTTTTCAGCTGTTGTGGCTGCCTTATAGATTGCACTACTTCCGTTTTTAAACTTTGTTTTTTCGTATGCTTCACGAACATAAGCCTTTACAACACGGATACCAGTAACATTCTCCTGCACTGACGCATTCAAATCATCGTATTTCTTGAGCATTGCTTCGAATAATGGACGTGTCTTTGTAAGTACAAATGCCATAAATCCAAGGATTACAAACATCGCACCAAGGAAAACACAAGCAAGCTTTGCGTTGATCTTGAAAGAAAGAATCATTGCAACTGCTACTGTAACTGGAGCTCTGAAGCCCATTCTAAGAATCATGATAAATGCATTCTGTACATTTGTAACGTCTGTAGTAAGACGTGTTACAAGACCTGCGGTAGAATACTTATCAATGTTTTCAAAAGAGAAGGTCTGAATGTTCTCAAACATCTTCTTTCGAAGATTCTTTGCCAAGCCGGCAGATGCCTTACTTCCGTAAACGGCACCCATAATACCACCAAAAAGACCAATGAATGCACATATAAGCATCTGTCCGCCAATCTGATAGATTTCTTTCATGTTTCCAGCTTCTATACCCTTATCTACAAGGTCAGCAATCAATAGTGGAATAATCATTTCCATTGCAACCTCAAGAATCATAAAAACAGGAGTTATTATGGCTGAAAGCTTATATTCCTTAATTTCCTGTAAAATTCTTTTAACCAAATTTTATTCCTCCTTCTGCAGCTTTACATATGATTTATATTCTGCTGCATTTTTTCTAAGCTTCTCTAGCACGTCCAACAACATCTCAATTTGTTCCTGTGGAATGCCTTGAGTGATGTAGTCGTCTACTTCCATTATCTGAGCTTCAGCAAATGCCGTAAATTTACGCCCCTCTTCTGTGACAACAATCTGCTTTTTTCTCGCATCGCTATCAACAGAAACCTTTTCAATATATCCGGCCTTTTCCAGATATTGAATCATATCGGCCAAGGATGACTTAGGGAAATGAAAGACCTTTTCCAAATCCTTCTGGAAGATAGGACCTTCCTGGCGTTCCAAATATCCTAATAGCCAACCATGCTTCATGGTGCACTGACCCTGACTTGTGTCTATAACACCACGACTAACGGCATTTCTTATTTCTCGAGAAGCACAATCAAATAGAAAGCCTAAGTGTATTTTATCATCAAATTCTCTCTGCACCATTTCTCTCCTTTCCTTAATTTTTCTTGAAAAATCCCTCTTTTTGGGACTATTTATATAGATTTGTTCGACCTCGGATTGTCCGATTCCGAATAGTTCGCCTTCGAACTAATTCGCATTATACACCCCAAATTGTGTCCAAGCAACAAAAAAAATGTAAATTTTCTATTAAAAATTCCACTAGGGCTTTTTTCCGTGGTATAGTAGACAATGAACTAGATAGAACTCAATTGTTGACTTCAGATAAATATTTTTTGGGGAAAAAATAATTAAAAAGGAGCACGTCTTATGAGAGAAAGAAGTAAAGATTTAAGAGTTAGGAGAACTATCAATTCCATTAGAAGAGCTTTCTTCGAACTCGTTTTAGAGAAGAATTATAATGAGATTTCTATTACTGAGCTTACTGAAAGGGCAGGTATTAACAGAAAAACATTTTATCTTCATTTTTCATCTTTGGATGATTTTGTTTCAGAGATTGAGGAGGAGATTGTTTCTGATATCCTCGATCACATCGGAAAAAATGCAGAGGATTTCGATTTAGCAGGATGTATTAAGAATTTCTACCTGTACCTAGAGTCTTGTAACGAGGTTCAGCAGAAGCTTCTTTGTGATGAGCATTATTCATTCTTCTATGAATCTGTTACAGAAGGAGTTCTTAGAAGTCCATCCTTCTCAAGATTCTTTGAGCGCACAGATTATCCATCAATCGTACGTTCATATACAATCTCTATTACCTTTATTTATAGAGACTGGTTAAAGAGCGGCAAGGAGATTCCATTTGATATTCTTACAGAGCAGGCTTCTAAGATTGTAGAAAGTGGCTACTCTGGTATTTTGAGTGCATCTAAAAAAGCTTGAACAATGTAATTGTGCTCAACCACATATGTAAATAAAGAGCCAAGCTATTAACTAGCTTGGCTCTTTTATTGTTCAAACTTCCTGTTTTCTATTAAAGAATGAGCTTCATAGCTCCATAGATTCCTGCATCATTTCCAAGTGTTGCAAGAGTAATTTTTGTGTTCTTGCAGCCGTGGAAGGCAATCTGATTAAATCTGTACTCTACTTCATCGATAAGGTACTGTCCTGCCTTAGAAACACCACCGCCGATAACGAAAGCCTCTGGGTTTACAACGCATGAAATAACCTGTAAGCCCTGTGCAAGGTACTCACATGCTCTCTTAACAACTTCCTTAGCAACAACGTCACCCTTCTTAGCCTCGTCAAATACTGCCTTGGCATCAAGAGTCTCTACTGTTCTAAGTGAGCTTGCATCCTCGTTCTGAGCAAGACGAATCTTTGCAAGACGAGCGATACCAGTAGCTGAGCAATACTGCTCAAGACATCCCTGATTTCCACATCCACAAGAGATTTCCTCTGTGTAATTAACTCTGATATGACCAATCTCTCCTGCTGCACCAGCTGAACCGCTGATGATATCGTCATTGATGATAACACCGCCGCCAACACCAGTACCAAGTGTAACCATTACAGAGCTAGAATATTCTTTAGCTGCGCCCATCCAAGCCTCGCCAAGAGCTGCAACGTTTGCATCGTTACCAGCCTTAACCTTAAGACCACCAAGGCACTCTGAAAATTCTTTTTCAACGTTGAATACACCCCATCCAAGGTTTACACAACGATTAACAACACCATCCTCAGATACTGGTCCTGGAATACCGATTCCAACGCCCCAAATATCCTCATCAGCGATGTTCTTCTCTGACATTTTATCTCTAACAGCCTGTGCTAAATTCTTAAGAATATTAACACCTCCGTTAGAAGTATCTGTTGGAACTTCCCACTTGTCGAGAAGCTCTCCTTCTGTGGTAAACAAACCACATTTGCAAGTTGTTCCGCCTAAATCAAGGCCAAATCCATACTTTGCCATTTTAAAACTCTCCCTTTCACATTCCTATTCTGTTGTGGTAGTAATTTCAATATCTGTTGCATTATCAGGTATTGCTCCCGCTGGAACCGAGGTTCCATCGAAGGTTTGCGTAATAACTCTGTAGGATGGTTGCTCCTCCTGTGGTTCCTCCTCAACTTCTTCACCTGGGTTTTCCTCGTCGAAGACCCCATAATCTTCGTCCTCTAGCTCTTCCTCGTCGCCCTCTTCAAGGTCTTCAACTTCCTCCTGTTGCTCCTCTGTGCCAATATATTCTATCGGCTTTTTAAATGGAACAGGAGTAAGGCCTTCATGGGCTTTCAGCATGTATTCCTGCCATATCTTTGCAGGATATGATGAGCCAGTAAGCCCTGGCACCTGCTTTGGAAGATCATATCCAACCCACACACTGGTGGTGTAGTAGCTGGTGTATCCAACAAACCATCCGTCTCTATTACTATTTGTTGTGCCTGTTTTGCCACAGGCCGGCATTTCACCAAGGTTTATACCCTTAGCTGTACCGTCAGTCAATACAGATTGTAGCATATCTGTCATCGTTCGTGCAGCATTTTCTTGATAAACTTCAATTTCCTCTTCTTCTTTTTCGTATATTACCTCACCCTTTGCATCAGTTATTTTTTCAATGCAAGTAGGATTTCTCATATAACCATCGTTGTAAAGAGTTTCGTATCCCTTTGCCATTTCAAGCGGACTCACGCCTATTGTGAACCCACCAAGGCAAGCTGCCATTCCATAATCATCCTTTTCAATATGAGAAAATCCCATTTTCTTCAGGTATTCCATTCCCGTTTTTGGTGTTAGTTCTTCATACAGTTGCCATGCTATAGTGTTCTTTGATTTTGCAACTGCTTCCCGTAAAGTAATCTCCCCAGAGTAGGCTCCACCTGCATTTTCAGGTCCTTCCTCCAGCTTTTCATCTATTACTACTGTTTCTGGTGTGTATCCTCGTTCCAAGGATGGAGTATAAACTATGAGAGGTTTAATGGAGCTTCCAGGCTGTCTGAAGCTTTGGAAGGCTCTATTTAAAGTGTATCCTGTTACCTCTTGGCTTCTACCTCCTACAATAGCAACTACCTTACCTGTTTTATTATCAATGGTTACAGCTGCTCCCTGAAGGGCATAGATTCCCTCCTCATTCACATCTGTAAACTCCTCTAGATTTGTATCTATCACTTCCTGTAGCTGCTTCTGCAAATCCAAATCTATAGTTGTGTAAATTCTATAGCCTGATGTAAATAAACTTTGATTCCATTGATTATAGGCTTCCTCATAAGCCTTCTCGTAACCTGCTTTTCCTTTATCAGTAGTAAAATCTGTTTGAAATTCGAAGCCGTTAACCTCCATCAAGGCCCTGGTAGCGCAGTAGTATATATAAGTTTCTACATAATTATTTTTAGTTCCACTTGTTCTTGTAAGAGTTATCTCTTCAGCAATTGCACTCTTATAGGTGGAACTGCTGATTACGCCGTCATCCAACATGGCCTTCAAGATTAGATTTCGTCTTTTTATTGTATTCTCCGGATTTGCAACAGGGTCATAATATGTAGGACTATTTGGGATTGCCAGCAGGAAACATATCTGTGATAAAGACAACTCTCCCAAATCTTTGCTAAAATACCCTTTTGCTGCTGCCTTTATACCGTAATATCCATTAGCAAAATATATATTATTTAAATAGAATTCTAAGATTTGGTCCTTAGAATATTTTTTCTCCATCTCAGAAGCTATATAAATCTCCTCTACCTTTCGCTGCCAGGTTTTCTCGTTTGTAAGGAAGATGGTTCTGGCTAGCTGCTGTGTAATGGTACTACCACCTTGGGTGATTTCCTTCTTTCGAATCATCGCATACATAGCTCTAGCTATGGCCTTATAATCAACACCATTGTGCTGATAAAACTTTTTATCTTCTATTGAAATAATCGCTTGGGTAACATATGTAGGAATTTCCTCAAAAGGAACATAATAGACATCCTTCTCACCCTTAAGCACAGATATAGTATCTCCATGGTCATCATAGACAACGCTTGTCTCAATTTGTCTAAAGGTTTCAGGACTAGAACGCCGCACTATAGTAAAAGCTTCCGTTTTTAACTGGGAAACCTTCGCTCCATAGCCACTCAAATAATAAATAGAAACGCCTGCAATAACAATGAGTAGCAGCAATATTTGAATTCTTATCAGGCGCATGAGTTTTTTATCTCGCGCCTTAATTGTTTGCGCAGTTCCACTCATAACTTCATTGTAAACATTTGGGGTTTTCTCTACAATACAAGCCACTTTTTCTCCACACAATCTTCAAATTATATACATATCTTGTAACAACCATAATTTTCATAATCATTATTACTATCCACTTTTTATTCTAATAATTCATAATCCGCTCAAAAATGTCATATCCTTTACGTATTTGATTTGAAAATTTATGTAATTGTTCTCTACTTCTTGTATTTACAAGTATAGACAAGTATTATATTTCTTAGGTTTAAAGTCCCAAACTATTTATTTTTGGGGCGTATTATTATATCTATTAGGGAGGTTTATCGTGGAAAAAGAAAAAATTGGCGTAACTGCTAATAACGAAGACATTATCGCCTACACTCTCGTAAACAAAAACGGTATGCAGGCTAAAATCATGAATTATGGATGTAACCTTCTGGAGCTTTGGGTTCCAGACAAGGATGGTATCCTTTCAGACGTTGTTTTAGGATATGAGAAAATTGAGGATTACTTTGTAAATAGTCCTGGTTTCGGATGTTGCATCTGCCCTAACGGCAATCGTATCGGTGATTCTAAGTTCACTCTTAACGGTGTTGAATATAAGCTTGATGCTAATGATGGAAAGAATAATCTTCACTCTGGTTTCAATCCTATGCACAAGCGTATCTGGGATGTTGAATCTGTAGATGATAGCCATATCACATTTACATGTCATAAGGCAGACTTGGAGTGCGGATTCCCAGGAGAAATGGATATCACAATCACATATACTCTTTCTGATGACAATGCCATAAAGCTTGAATATTCCGGGGTTTCAGATGTTGATACAATCTTCAACCCAACTAATCACAGCTACTTTAATTTGAATGGTCATGACTCTGGTTCAGTTATGAATCATATTGTTTGGATTGATGCTGATAGATATACTCACACAGATTCAGAGTCTATTCCACATGGTGAATGCCGTGAAGTTAAAGGAACTCCAATGGATTTCACTACTCCAAAGTCTCTTATCAAGGACACTGAGGCAGATTATGATCAGCTTAATTGGGCTGGTGGTTTCGACCACAATTACTGCTTAAACAATCACACTTTAGACAAGCCATCTTGCACACTTGAAGATCCTGAGAGCGGAAGAAAGATGGAAGTTTACACTGATTTACCTGGCGTGCAGCTCTATGCAGGCAACTATCTTGATTCATCACACATCGGCAAAGGTGATTTCCCTTATGACAAGCGCTACGGTGTATGCTTTGAGTCACAGTTCTTCCCAAATGCAATAAACGTACCAAGCTTCACTCAGCCTATAGCACACGCTGGTGAAAAAGTACACTCAACTACAATATATAAGTTTGTATAAATTTTATAACCCACTGGTCACGGCAACAAGCCTTAGTATTTCTCCGCTCATCTAACACGATTCGCTAAAGAAATCTAAGAGCTTGTTTCCTACCAGTTCATCAAAAAAGCCAACCCACTGTAATGTGAGTTGGCTTACTTTTTCTTTACGAATACGATTAGATAAATGATTTAATCTGCTTGTAGATTCCTGCAGCATCAAGCTCGTACTTCTCAAGAAGCTTTACAGCTGGGCCTGACTCTCCGAAAGTATCCTTTACGCCGATGCGAAGCATCTTTGTTGGGCACTTCTCTGAAAGAACCTCTGCTACTGCTCCACCAAGACCACCGATAACTGAATGCTCTTCAACAGTAATAACCTTACCTGTCTTTGATGCGCTCTTTACAATAAGGTCTGCATCGATAGGCTTGATTGTGTGGATGTTGATTACCTCTGCATCAATACCATCTTCAGCAAGCTTCTTAGCAGCCTCAAGAGACTCATTAACCTCAAGACCTGTAGCGATGATTGTGAGGTCCTTGCCTTCCTTAAGAACAACACCCTTACCAATTTCAAACTTGTAATCTGGATTATCATTGATTACAGGTACTGCAAGACGTCCAAATCTAAGATAAACTGGGCCGTCCATCTTGTAAGCAGCCTCTACAGCAGCCTTAGCCTCAACATCATCTGAAGGGTTGATGATTGTCATACCTGGGATTGTACGCATAAGAGCGATATCCTCGTTACACTGATGTGAAGCACCATCTTCACCTACTGAAATACCTGCGTGTGTAGCACCAATCTTTACATTAAGGTGTGGATAACCTACTGAGTTACGAACCTGCTCAAAAGCTCTTCCTGCAGCAAACATAGCAAATGAGCTGCAGAATGGAACCTTTCCTGTGCTAGCAATACCAGCAGCGATACCAACCATGTTTGACTCTGCGATACCACAATCAATATGGCGTTCTGGGAAAGCTTTCTTAAAGATACCTGTCTTTGTAGCTTCTGCAAGGTCTGCATCTAAAACTACAACATTATCATATTTCTCACCTAAAGCAACGAGAGCGTTACCGTAGCTCTCACGAGTTGCGATTTTCTTAACGTCTGCCATTCTTACTCACCAGCCTTTCCCAATTCTTCCATAGCAATTGCATATTCCTCATCGTTAGGAGCTTTTCCGTGCCATCCTACCTGATTCTCCATGAAGGATACACCCTTGCCCTTTACTGTCTTCATAACAATTGCTGTAGGCTGTCCCTTTGTCTCTCTAGCCTCTTTAAAAGCAGCTCTGAGCTGTTCAAAATCATTTCCATCTGCTACTTCTACAACATGGAAATTGAATGCTCTAAACTTGTCTGGGATAGGATATGGGCTGTTTACGTCCTCGATACGTCCGTCAATCTGAAGACCATTGTTATCTACGATTACGCAAAGATTATCAAGATTCTTAGCTGCAGCAAACATAGCTGCTTCCCATACCTGACCTTCCTGAATCTCACCATCTCCAAGAAGTGTATATACTCTATAGCTTTCATTTGAAAGCTTAGCTGAAAGAGCCATACCAACTGCAACAGAAATGCCCTGTCCAAGTGAACCTGATGAAGCATCAATACCTGGTGTATGCTGTACACATGGATGTCCCTGAAGGTGTGAACCAATGCTACGGAGACCCTTTAAATCCTCAACTGGGAAGAAGCCTCTCTGTGCAAGTGTAGAATAAAGACCTGGTGCTGTATGTCCCTTAGAAAGCACGAATCTATCTCTGTCCGCCTTCTTTGGATTCTTAGGATCAATATTCATCTCTTCAAAGTAAAGGTATGTAAATACCTCTGTTGCTGATAATGATCCGCCTGGATGTCCAGCCTTAGCAGCATGAACACCTTCAATGATGCCCTTGCGGACTTCAATCGCTGTTTTCTTAAGCTCTTGATTTGTCATTTTTCTCCTCCTAATACTTGTAAATCACATTATTATCTCATCTCATCTAGCGTAATAAGCATAATGTTTTTAATAGCAGATGAAATGGTAATAGCATTTTCATGGAATCCTGCGTTTGAGAACACAAGATAGAATGCATCGCCCTGTCTATGAAGCTGCTTTGTCTTCTCAATAAGAAGCTTTAACTGAGCAACCTCTATAGGTTCATGGTTGTAGTAGCATTGAGCAAATATAGTTGCAGATTTGCCCTCACACTTCCCTAATGAAACAAGATCGAAACCATCTGTTGTTCCTGCTTCGTCATCGTTTACCCACCAGTTACCGATTTCCTCAACTGTGAATGGTAAGAGATTCTTATCGCTCTGGTCTGCAAGGTACTCGCCACAGATTTTGATGAATACTGTTTCCATATATTCATCCATGGATTTTTCTACAGCCTCCCAAAGTGCCTCTATATCACCAGCAACATAACTATCGTAGTTTGGAACAATCATCTTGTACCAAAATAATGTACTTGTACTTACGATAGAGTATCGTGTTTTCTTTCTATTAGTTATCTCAGTAATGGCTGTATCCTTTGTACATATGCCAATTGACATTAATGAATTAAGATAAGGTACAACAACATCCTTTGGCTTTTCAACCTCAGCAGAAATCTGATTAACACGATTTAATCCCTTTGCTAGGGCTGCAAGCATATAGTTATAATATGCTAGCTCTCTAAGCTCAGTAGCCATAACCTTTTCAGGATTAAGACCAAGCTGCATTTTTTTATCTAAAAATAATTTTGTTGTGATAGCTTTAAGTTTGTTATCTTCTGTGATTGTTGAAAGTCCATATTCCTCAAATCCTGGTACTCCCAATAGATTTGCAACTCTAACTAGGTTGTAAGGAATTCCGCCTGTAATACCATAAAGATATGCTGCTTCCCTAGGGCTTGCATCAGCAAAAAACTCACAGGAATCATAGAATCCAAATGGCTTAACTTCCAAATCTAGATTAATATCTGCTTTCCATATAGCTTTCTTGCCCTTAACGTATTTATCAATAAGAACAAAGGCATCAGAGCAAAGAATAATCTTAACTGGTAAATTCTTCCACTGTTTCTTCACATAGCTATGTAATAAATAATCAAAATCAGAATCTGCCTTAACAAAATTTGGATATTGATCAATGACAATGAGCTGCTTTTCATCAGCTGCTCTCTTAGTGATTTCTTCACAGAATGCTGTAGCAGTTAATCCCTCTATATCCATAAGCTGGCCTAATCTTTCTAACTGGTGCTTTCCAGTTGTTTCATAGGCCTCAAAATACAGGGCATTCTTATCTTTTATAAATTCCTGAAGGAGTGTTGTTTTACCAACCCCTATGGAACCTGATACTACAGCAACAGAAACATTATTTCCCTCATAAAAACCATTTAGTAATTCTAATTCGTTTTTTCTACCTATAAACATAACACCTCTCCTTTGCTCGCATATGTGCGCGTGCAAATCTATGGTATCACGTTTCAACTATTACTGCAATATTATCAGATAATTTGAATATTCTTTTGATATTTCTAAAATATTATATAGTTTCTTAAAACCATCTTCTTTACTTTAGCATTATCTCCTATAAAATGCAAATTATCGCTCTCTTTTTTTACCAAATAAGGGCAAAAAACTAACACTTCTCTTTAGGATAGTAGCTATTTGTTGTTTATTATTATATTTAGTGCCTTGTTCAACTCTAAAGGAGAAAAAAATAAAACCCCTCAAAGAACTACTTTGAAGGGTTTTAGATAAAAAAATAGTGCCCAGAGTCGGAATCGAACCAACGACACGAGGATTTTCAGTCCTCTGCTCTACCAACTGAGCTATCTGGGCACGTAGTTGCGGGAGATGGATTTGAACCACCGACCTCCGGGTTATGAGCCCGGCGAGCTTCCAGACTGCTCCATCCCGCGATATTAAAAAAGATGGGCGGTGGTGGATTCGAACCACCGAAGCAATTTGCAGCAGATTTACAGTCTGTCCCCTTTGGCCACTCGGGAAACCGCCCATATTATTAACAATAACTATATTCTATTAAATGGGACCTACAGGGCTCGAACCTGTGACCCTCTGCTTGTAAGGCAGATGCTCTCCCAGCTGAGCTAAGATCCCAAACTGATAATTTAATTTAAACGACCCCAGAGGGACTTGAACCCTCGACCTCCGCCGTGACAGGGCGGCGCTCTAACCAACTGAGCCATGAGGCCA
>NZ_FMXT01000011.1 GCF_900104335.1 Pseudobutyrivibrio sp. YE44 | reverse complement strand
AATATCTGATATAGATTTAGAACGTAGATTAACCGATTTGCTGGATGAGGATACATCCTTTATAGGAATTCCTTGTGATTTCTTGTATTCTTGAGTGTATTTATCAAGAGAAGAATCGGAAACGCCATACTCAGCCATTGCCTCTTTATGCGAAAGCTCCTTGTTGTACAGTCGCTTTCCTATGGCTAATCTTTCTTCTGTTGTGTGTTTCATAAGACACCTCCGTAACACTTTTTATTCAAGGATGACTACTTCATACTTACGATGTTACTCGTAATTAATTGTAGTGTCTACAAAAGTACGTGTGTGTCTACTTTTACATTACCACTTCAATTTAGCTAAATGTACTTGAAGTATCTACGGAAAAAATCCTACTTATGCTTTATTTTTCCGTAAATCACTTAATTTTACAATGCATTAATATGATATTTATATAAATGACTACGGTAATAATTGCAAATCAAACCATTTGTTCCGTAAAAAGAGGCAATCTATGATTTTCTCCTACTAAAATATCTTGTGAAACTTCCAAAACTCTATGGTTTCTTATTTATTCAACTCATCTACAATATCTGTAGGTTTCACAGTCATCTCTACCCATGCTGGAATGAAGCCACTTTTTACAACATTCCTTACCGAGCGGATATTTGACCAAGCAGAACAATAGAATGGAACCTTGTCTCTGTTTAAAATCTCAAGTGCCAACTTTGATGTTAGTGCAGTTGCAACTCCCTGTTTTCTATAATCAGGAAGCACATCTACACCTATCTGCCACATCATATCAGCATCAGCTGAACAGCCTGCCAATCCTATAAGCTTTCCTTCATCATACGCTCCAATGCCAAGTACATCCAACTGTTTCCTGTCCTTGCATAATGCATTTGACCATTCGGGTAGGTACAAATCTGTAAAATCTCTCTGCTCTAAGATTCTCAAATCATACTTACAATCCACCTCTGGAATCCTAGTCACATTCGGAAGATAATATTCTGCCATAAAGCAAACTTTATATCCTTTTGGCATTAGACGCTCATTCAACCAATTAAGATTTGGTGTTTCAAAGCAATGATAAAACTCAAATTTGTCAATATATTCCTTTATTAAATCTGCAAGTTCTGCATTTGTTCCTACCACAATGTTGTTACCATAAGAGATGAAATTTGCTCCTATAGGAAGCTTGTAATAATTCTTAGCATTTGTTCCAAGCTTAAGCGGAACAATCACATTACTATTCTTAGTAAAATCTTCCACTTGGCAGCCTAAATCTTCCGCAGACTGTACCATAGCAATGCGCATTATTTCGTCATTTGTCATCATTGATTCCCTCAGTATTAAAGGTATACTCTATTTCTGTATCTCTTCGCAGAATTCTTCTATCTTCTTGCTATTCTCATCTGAAGGCTTAGATTTAGGATCAAAGAAAATACCAGTGGCAGCAAACTCCTGAATGCCAAGAGTTTCCTTTAGTTTTTCAAATGCTTTCTCTGCACCCTTGCCGCTCTGGCATGCAAATGTAGCAATCTTCTTTCCCTTCAATGCATCAATGTTATCTAAAACGAAAGTTCTAATTGGTGGTGTAAATGTGCTAGCCCAAACAGGAAAACCAATAATAATCCGCTCATACTCTGCAAGATTAACATCATATATTTCCAACTCTGGTTTTTCAGCCATAACTGCACTTTTACCACCCCAGAAAAATTTTGCAAATCCCTTATCTGCATATGCTTTCTTTGGAATAAGTTTCAATGTATCTGCATTAAGCTTATTTGCTAATTCCTCAGCAATATACTGTGAATTTCCCTCAAGTGAATAATAAACTATAAGTGTTTTCATCCTTCTCCTCCTGCTAAAAAAGCCCTAATACTACGAAAACAACCATCCAAAAATTGGTGCCAGTATAATCATTATTACCGAAAAGGTAAAAGAATTTATTGACATCAGCGTTGCTCGCTGGTTTGATGGAATCATGTTATTAAGTAGTACATCCGACCTCACTTCTATAAAGCTATCTGCAAAGCCCCCAATAAATCCACCTAGCATCATTATATACATATTTCCTGAAAATATTGATAAGAATGCAAATAATACTCCGGCAAAGCTTATACAACTAACCATTCTATATCGTATATGCGATATTAATTCCGTAGCCTTTGCACCAACCGCTGAACCTAAACCAACAGCAAACAGTGCTGGTCCAAGCCATATTTTCTTGAGTCCTAGCTGTGGAAGTCTTGCCTGCAAAAAGAAAATGATTAACACTGCCACAGCCCCAAGCAACGCATTAAACATGATAATCAATCTTGCTTTACGATTTTCTTTAAGGAATTTGCCGCTCTCTCTGACCACCTCTTTAAAGCGAGCTAAAACTCCTTCTTTTTCATTTAATTCAGTTTTTACATCCGCTAGGGATAAGCCAATTAACACCGCGCCTGTAGCAATAACAATATCCACTGCGTTTGCCTTTTTATATCCAAGCATCAAGGCAACACCAGCCATAAGAGTTCCTACTGAGCTTGCCAACTGGTAAATAATCATATCCGTGGATGCAAATTTGTTGTATTCATCCTCTATACCGCCTTGTTTCAAGCTGTCATAAGCAAGAGCCTCTCTGGTTCCCGATGCCAGATTATAACTCAACGCACTTGCCACCATAGCAAAGGCTATTCCTATAAAGGAGTCAAAGAAAATCATCATTAAAGATGAAACTATGGACATGATGCTTGCCATGATCATAACACGCTTTCGTCCAAAAACATCTGCCACTGCACCTGATGGTATTTCAAAAGTCATACTTGCAACATGGAAGATACTTTCGAATAAACCTATCTCTATGGTTGAGAAACCTCTAGCTGCAAGCAAGGCTACCCAGGAGGCACCTGCAATCATCACGCCTCCCATAACATCTATAAAATATAGTTTCTTAATTTGTTTTCTAGCTGTAATTTTATCCATAAAAAAATCTCCTTAAATCTGTGTTTTTACAAGAAATTAAGGAGATAATGTGCTTTATAATCATCTAAATATATCAGCATATTGAACGCAAGCATTCATATGCAGCTATACTTTATTTTGCTCTGAATAGATGCAAAAAAGAGCGCACTATCCCCATAAACAGCTAAAATTGAACCTTTCATGAGATGTAAATTCTCTGTTTTCCAGGTCATATAGGTGCTCCTTTCTACATAATTAACGTATTTCGTATTTACGGATTAGTCTACCATTTCACAGTTTATGTGTCAATCTGATTAACAATCCTCTATTAGTGTATCTATAATAATTTTTCAACCATTCCCATAACTTTTCCAAGATTAGCAATATCCACTGCAACATCACCTGTTTCAAGTGAATGATTTGCATCTGGAATTACCACATATGTGAGAGATAGCTCATCACTAAGCTGTGTACACATATCAGTGTCACACAAAGGATCAGCATCTCCATGGAAAATAAAACCTTCACAAGGATTAATATATGCAAAAGTCAATTCTATTGGTGTGAAAATAATCTGATCTGCTTCAAGCTCATATGTCATATTATATCTTGCGGCTAAGGCTGTTCCGATGCTCTTACCAATAAATACCACCTTTTCGTAAT
Source organism: Pseudobutyrivibrio sp. YE44 (assembly GCF_900104335.1). Taxonomy (GTDB): domain Bacteria; phylum Bacillota; class Clostridia; order Lachnospirales; family Lachnospiraceae; genus Pseudobutyrivibrio. Next base: position 78,728 of record NZ_FMXT01000011.1, on the reverse strand, counting down.
CCTTAAATACGATATCCTTCAATTGGTCGGTCACCTGTGTGAAAACTACATCAAAAGCCTCCTTCTGCTTTTCAGCATCAGCCTTGATAACCGCGCTGTTGTCCGGCAAATCATACTTTACTTCAACAATTTCATAATCCTTATTCTTTGCAAGCTTTTTTGAATAATATAGGAGTGGTTTGTCTGTGTGATAGCCTACTCCAGGAAATATAACTGCTAATTTCTTGCTCATTGTTTCCTCCAAATTATCTTATGATTTATAGATTTTCCAAGGACGTTTTTTCTCCAACCAGCCCTTTTCCCTAAAAAACAGCTGCATCTAGTATATGAACGGAATGATTCGGTAGCGAATTTTCTCACAGTAATCACTATATCCCTGAAGTCCTTCTTTTAAAACTTGTTCCTCGTTTTTAATTCTCTTAGTAATTATAGGGATGTAGATTAACATTATTATAAATGAAATTGGCGAACCTAAAACCCATGGCATTGCCCCAAATAACAACAATGTTGCCATGTACATAGGATGTCTTACTATACCATAAAGTCCTGTATCCACTACCTTTTGATTTTCCTGAACCTCTATTGTTCTTGATAAGAATTCATTTTCTCTGATCACCTCGGCATACAAAAGATATGCCAGCAGGAAAACTATTGTTGCTAGTACGATAGCCCATGTTGGCAGAATAATCCACTGATAGCGGAAGTTTAAACCTGCAACTACAAATGAGGCAATAAACATAAGAGCGCTAAAGAGCACCACTAACTTCTGCTCTGTCTGCTCTTCCTTAGCATTTAATCTCTTTTTTAAAAGATCCTGATTCTTAAACATCATAATGATGCCAGCCACAAACATCGGGATAAACAGGACAGCAAGGAATAACCAGCCTTGCCAATAGTTAGCTGAACCTGCAGGCACAAACAGCAATCCTCCAATAATAACAACACCCGCAATCATTTTTAATATTGCCTGAATAAACAATTCCTTTGTCATAACTCCCCCTATAAATCACTTGAAACCTAAATCACGTCTCCCTAAAGTCTTTCTATTTACCTAATTCGTTTTGAGTTTTTAATATTCTCCTATTTTCTAACCTGTAATTCTGCATAAGACATATAATGCTTTACTGGGAAAATATCAGGTGCATTTTCAAGCATCATATTCCAGTGTTCCTGGTTCCAAGCCTTAATCTGTTCTTCATTCATGGCGGCACCCACACCTCTGCAGGCACGCATGCGACCATGCCATCCATCTCTTGTGAACGTGACATCCACAGGGAACTCTTCCCGCTGGATGATGTCAAAATTCTCCATTAATTCCTCTGGAACAAATACTGGATGAATTGTATCTCCGTAGCTGGACCAATTTGGATTATGCTTTAAAATAATCTCTTCGCTTTTTCCAGCAATCTTATCCTCATATGGAAGCCATCCCATGTACAGGATGAGAAGTTTTCCTTTTGGCTTTAACATCTTTTTGAATTTTGATGTAATAACTTTTGGAGCTAAATACCAGATACATTGGCAAGCTGTAATCACATCAAATGTATTATCTGGATAATCAACCTGCTCCCCGGGACAAGCATAGAAATCTATATCCATTCCACTTTCATCTGCAAGTCTTTTCGCCTGCTCTATCTGATTTTCAGAGATATCAGTTCCAATCCACTTGGCACCATATTTATACATATTTCTTGGAAGGACTCCCGTACCTGTGCCGATATCTAATACCTTTTGACCATCCTTACAAAGTCCTAGTGACAATATCTTCTGGTAAAACTCTTCCGGATAAATGTCCCTATACTTTGCATAATCCTCTGATGTGTTGCCCCAGTCAAAGGAGTTACCGTAGTCGATGTCTGAAATCTGCATGGCTTGCCCCTCCTGTTATGTTATCAAATCATTGATGTAGTATTTTCTATTCTAGACCGCCCTATTATCCTAGCAATCCATATTCTTCCCTATAATCAGGGATGTTGAATTTCTCTGCTGCAATGGCGAAATATTTATCATCCACCAGCGGCCAAACCTCTCCGGCTTCTTCCGCCAGCTGTGCTGCCTCAGCCACCATTTCAAATGAATTGTCTTCTCCTGTAAGAAGCACCTGGATGTTACTATTTATAAACCATGGAGCCTTCTCTAATAGGGAGCTTTCCACAATATCTCTTACAACCTTTTGGTTATCATATGGAATCTTTAGGAATGTTGGCTGCCACTCTTTTTGACCATCAATCGTGGCATCTTCAAGGATAATGCACTGGGCAAATCCTGCATCATTTATAGCAATACCAACACTTCCAGAATTGTAATAATGCTTGTTGCCATATGTATATTCTCCAGGATAATGGGTATGTCCGCAAATCAGATAATTTGCATCGATTTTTTCAAACCACGCCCTTGCTGACTCATCATTAAGCTGGATTCTCTCCCTAGTGTTCACCGGAGAACCATGACAACATTTAATATTTGGATAGCCTGGCTTTTCATAATCAAATGAAATAGGAAGCTTATCAAAGAAATTCAAATCCTCTTCTGTCAGCTGCTCATAAGTGAAAAGCAAATTACCACAGGCAGAATTGTAAATCCACTGTTCCTCTGTCCTGCCTTCTTGAAGTGTCTTTCTATGATTAAGCATGTACTCTTCTCTGTTTCCTCTTAAGAAATGACAGGTGTGAATATCCATAAATTCATATAAATAATCTAAGGTCTCTCTTGTATAAGGTGTGTCTGAAACATAATCTCCAAGAAAAAGATACTCCTCACACCCCTCTGATTCCATGTAGCCTGTAACAGCCTTTAGTGCCACAATGTTACTGTGTACATCTGAAATAACTCCAATTTTCACGTCTAATTCCTCTAGTCTACTTAAGCACCTCAGTCCACTCAGCTTCTTTGAATCCAAGAAGCACCTTATCATCTGTAATCACCAGCGGTCTCTTAACAAGCATACCGTCTGATGCTAAGAGCTTGAACTTTTCATCATCTGACATCTCCGGCAATTTCTTTGTGAGCTCCATCTGCCTATAAAGCTGTCCGCTTGTATTAAAGAATTTCTTAAGCTCTACACCACTCTTTTTATGGGCCGCCCTAAGGGTCTTCTCGTCTGGGTGCGCCCCCTTGATGTCGATTAGTTCATACTTGATTTTATTATCATCTAACCACTTTAATGCCTTCTTACATGTTGTACATCTTTCGTAGCAATAGACCTTCATTTTAATCCCTCCTATGAATCAGCTATTTTATTGGTGTGTTACTCTTCAACTGGTTTAAAATGCTCCCTTTCAACAAGGCAAACTGGGCACACAAAATCCTCTGGTAAATCCTCAAATTTTGTACCTGGTTCAATGTCCCAATCAGGCTCCCCAACCTCTTCATCGTAAACATAACCACATACATCACATACATACTTCATAGCTCAACCCCTCCTTTTTTACTCAATCCATTTCTTCTAATATCATCCAACTCCTCCGCGGTCAGGCAACCGCTCTGATACAGTCTTAGATATTCCTTAGACACATCCGAATCAAAAATCAAAACATCATCAGAATTAATTGTAACATCAACTCCACTGCTTTTCGCACATCATCTGCTGTTCCCCATTCGTCTACGTGAGCTTTAAGTATCAAGCCTTCAGATTTAGCCTTGCTATAGATTGACTTAAAATTCTCGATAGGCTGTGCCAACTCATCACCATACAAATCAATAGAATAAAATGCCTTATTACCCCAAAAATGAGATAGGCAATCTTCCAAATACCCTATATCGCAATGTCTAGACAAGCCAATCTGTAATCGCAATTCAATTTCCGGAGCAATCTCCTGATGAGCATTTTCAAAGGATTCAACCAGCTCATCTATATCACCGTGAAAAAACTCGCCTAGCCCCCAAACATCTTCACCAATTTCTAGAATAGTAACTCCATCTTCTTTTGCCTGTGCAAAAGTTGCTTCAATCAATTGCTTGCGACCTTCTGTCGAATTGAATGTTTGTCCAATATTCTCGGCATTCCATGCGTGCATCTCATCCATTGAACATAGAGGCTTTCCGATTGGCTGAATATCTTTGCCAGTCTGCTTTTTCAAATACTCCCTGGAGCCCCCTAGCACAAAATGATTGTGCAAATCCGCCTTAGGACACTTGCGAATAGCCGCAAGGTCTTCATTTTTTATTGCATCTATAAAATTCTGCTTACACTCATTGTTATATGGAAGTACCACAACATGTTTTGTTCTCATATTAAAGCGTTACCAGTAACTATATTCTCCCGTTTTCATGTTATTTTGAATTAGTATACTAAATTCAAAGTTTGTTGCATAGCTAATCCTCACAAGAATTATCCCTCATGCTATATTCTGTGTCTTCATCAATCATTCCAAGCATGATATCTGCAAACCTTGGATCAAACTGACTGCCCTTGCCCTTTTCTATCTCACCTCTAACAATTTGTTGAGGAAGAGAACCTCTGTAGCTTCTGTTGCTGGTCATGGCATCGTAGGCGTCGGCCACTGCAATAATTCTTGCTTCTTCTGGAATATCATCCCCAGAAAGTCCCTGTGGATAGCCCTTGCCATCATATCTTTCATGATGCCACTTGGCACCTGCTGCAAGCTCAGGCATCTCTTTAATATTGCTGAGAATCTTGCCTCCAATCCCCGGGTGCTTTTTGATTTTGGCAAACTCTTCATCTGTAAGTCTGCCCGGTTTATTTATTACCTCATCAGGAACCCCTATTTTTCCAACATCATGAAGAAGACCCATCATAAATATTTTTTCTTGTTTCTTCTCATCATAGCCATATCTTTTGGCTATCTCTTTTGAATAGTCGGCTACTCGTCCAGAGTGGCCATTTGTATAATTGTCTTTGGCATCGATGGCATCAGCAAGGCTTTCAACCACGTGCATGAAAAGATTCTCGTTTTCTTTGGTCTTCTCAGCGACCATACCCTCAAGATCTTTTTGAAGCCTAATAAGCTCCACCGCATGCTTAACCCTGAGCACCAAAACACTTGCAACAAATGGCTTTCGGATAAAGTCCATTGCTCCAAGGGATAAGCCCTTTGTCTCCGCATCCTCATCTTCATTGGCGGTCAAAAAGATAACAGGTGTATCACGCCACCCATTCTCACTCTTTTTAAGTTCTTTAATAACTCCAAACCCATCCATCTCAGGCATACTAATATCCATCAAAATAAGATCAGGAGCAGGATTATCCTTCATATGATTAAACAGAGCTTCCCCGGATTTCAGCGCAACCACCTTAAACCCGGCACCCGTAAGGGTGGTCCAGGCTCCTTTTAAAATTATAGGGTCATCGTCAACAATTATAATCTGTGGAATCATATTCACCTCCAGAAGGAAAATCCCCTTCATTCAATGATTTTTAATTGCCATTTATACATAAACTTCATAGTGGTATACTCAAGGTGAAACTTGCATTGAAATAGCCCACGGAGGAACCTTTCAATGAACATTAATATCCCTGGTATCGATATAGAAAAAGCCATCAAAAATTCTGGTTCTGAAAAGCTTTTCATAGAGCTTCTTGGTGATATCTACAAGCTCATGGATGAAAAGATTGAACGAGTAGAATCTTACCTTGCGCAAAAAAACATTCAAAATTTCACCGTCGAAGTTCATTCTCTCAAAACCACCTGCCGCACCATTGGCGCAATGGACCTTGGTGAGGATTTCTATACCCTCGAAAAGCTAGGTAAGGAAAACAATCTGGAGCAAATTGAGGCTCTTACACCAGGAGTTTTAAACTCATTCAAGGCTTTAAAACCTTATCTTGAACCTTTCGCTAAAAAAGACGAAAGCAACAAATCAAGCTATGACAAGGAGGCCTTTTCAGCCATCTTAAATGAGCTTATCACCGCAATAGATGACTTTAATCTTGGTGCAGCTGAAGCTGCCGTAAAACAACTATTTTCCTATGACTGTGATAGTGAGCTGCTTGAAAAGCTAAACTCCCTAGACAAGCTTATTACTAATCTTGATTATGATGAGGCAAAAGAGCTATCAAATCATTTACTTTCTAGTCTCTAAGAGGGCTTAATCTGTGGATATGGTGCCATAATTTTCCACCGCTTCATCCACTGTCATTTCACCATTTATTACACCGTAGGCTGCTGCTCTAAATTGTTTTACAGCAGTATCCATGATTTCAATATCTCTAAAGTTTACAGTTCTATCCTCTGGAAAATCTGCAAGTGAAGCATATACTTCATCTAATGAATAATCCTTGGTTGGCGTAATAAGTCTCTTCTCCTGAGCCATAAGGCCAAGCTCTTGTTCATTTGCAAGGAAACGTATGAATTCGTTTGTCATATCAAGACTTTCACTATTCTTATTTACGCAAAACAGCAACGAAATTGAATCCATGTAATATCCGCCCTCATCACCTGATGGCGCCACATAAAAATCATACTCAAATGGATTTGCCTCGAAGGCTTCTGACTTGCTCTCACGTTTCTTTGTACCAGAAACAACATCTCCGGAACAAAGCATCATAGGAACATCCCCTTCAAAGAATCGCATAATAACTGCATTGTAATCATCTTCAATTTCCGCTGTACATTTATCTATATCTATACAACCGTTATCCACAAACTCTTTCAACCTTGTCAAGGATGTACGCAGGGCTTCACCTGCGGGAGGTTCCAGATTATTAAGATCATCCTCTACGCTTCTATCATCCTTTATTGTTTTAGCAAACATTGGGTAAGCAAAAGAATAACCTATACCTGGCGTGGTTGAGGTATTGCTGCCCATCACTGGAGAATCATAGCCTGCAGCCTTAAGCTTGTCACAGGTATCCTTCAGTTCCTCAAAAGTCTTTGGTACCTCAAGTCCTTCCTTCTCAAATATATCCATATTTACAAGCATACCGTAAGAGGTGGCAAATACTGGCAGCGTAAGTATTTTGCCCTCACCCATATCCCATCTGAAGCTAGACCGGATACAATCAAGGTCAATTTCAAGTTCTGGGTCAGAGAGCACTTCCGCCCCATCGAAAAGCGAATCATATCTTTCATCACCATACATCCATGGCTGTACCACATAGATATCTGGCGGCTCCTGTCCTGCCAAAGCCTGGTCTATGGTATTGCTATAATCATCCAGGTAGGTGTACTCGATTTCTCCTTTAGGATAATGCTCATAGAATCTTTCAAACTCACTTTCCAAGGATTCGAAATTTGAATAGGTCCCCACAACAGAAATCTTGTACTCTGTATCAGCAGAATATTTAGGAGAAAACTCCTTGCTTACTTCTGCTTGGCTCTGCTCCTTACTCTGGCCTGAGTTCTGACTTTTATTCTTACTTTGGCCGTTACTTTGACCACAGCCTGCTGCACTAAGAACCAATACTGACACGAGTCCCAAGGATGCAATTTTCTTTATTAATCTATTCATGTTCTCTCCTTTCCTCATCAATCTGCTCTATAGCCTCTTGCTTCTGCAAGTATGCTAAAGCCTGCTCTTCAGATTTAACCAGAACCACATTATATTTGCCTGATAATCGATTTCTTATGCTCTTTAAAAATCCAACATCTTCGCTTAATACAAGAATGCTTTGGACCTTCTCGGCTCCGTTCTTTTCTATGACGGCTTCAGATTCATTCTTTTCTTCTTCCATCAAATCCTCAACCTTCATCACCATATCCGAAGGCAGATATGTCAAAAGCATGGTTTCAAGTTTATTTGTATCAATAGGCTTTGTCAGATAATCATCAAAGCCCGCGTTTGTGTAGGTTTCACGCATTCCCGATATAGCATTTGCGGTAAGACAAATCACAGGTGTCTTCTGGTTCGGAGTGTCCGTACACGCCTTCATTTCCCTTATTGTTTCGATACCATCCTTATCAGGCATCATGTGATCCAAGAAAATCACATCATAGAAATTCCGCTTAAATAGGGCTATGCAAGCATCTCCACTATCTGCGGTATCTATCTGCATCTTTGTTTCACTAAGAAGACTTACAAACACCTTTAGGTTAATCTCATTATCATCCACCACCAGTATTCTTGCCTTTGGCGCTGCAAACTGAACCTGATAGATTTCTCTTTCGCTAAGGAAGCGTTGGACGGCTGTATCAAATTCACCCAGCGGCTCCCACTTCACCACCTTTTGCTTTAGCTCAAAGGAAAATACAGACCCAACGCCATACTCACTTTCCACCTGCATCCTGCTTCCCATCATATTAAGAAAGCTCTGTGCTATTGCCATTCCAAGGCCCGTTCCTTCTATGTTTCGATTTCTCTTTTCATCAATTCTCTCAAAGGCTCCAAACAGCCTATCAAGATCTTCCTTCTTAATCCCTACGCCAGTATCCTTCACCCTAACCTGAAGATTTACATAGTCAGGTTCGTCCTGGCATTTACTACCTGATATAGAAAAAACAACTTCACCTTCCTTGGTGTATTTAACAGCATTTGAAAGGATATTAGTAATGACCTGCTTGATTCTAATCTCATCGCCCTGAAGTACCAGTGGAATATTTCTATCTACATCCAACTTGAAGGTCAGCCCCTTTTCGTCAGCCTTTCTTTGAACCATATTTACAAGGTCATTCAATAATGATGCGAAGTTATACTCCACATTAATAATTTCCATCTTGCCTGCTTCAATTTTAGAGAAATCAAGGATATCATTGATGATTCCAAGAAGCGTGTTTCCTGCCGCCCTTATATTTTCTGAATAGTTCAGAATCTCCTTATCCTTACTATTTCTCAATATCATTTCATTCATGCCGATTATGGCATTCATAGGTGTTCTTATATCATGGGACATTGTTGATAGGAAGTAGGATTTTGCCTCGTTTGCCTGATTTGCCGCCTCCGCTGTAACTGATAACTGTCGATTATATTTAAGGAGAATTGCCAGGTTAAAGTGTAATAATGCTAACAAGCCGAAAGATAAAATTCCCAAAAGAATCCAGTCGATAGACCGGTTTGCCATCAGCTCTTTTGCAGGAATATACGCCACCAAAAACCAGTAATCCAAGTTACTTAAAGGCGCATAGGCAATGACACTGTCCTCATCTTTTGAGTTGCGGATGTGCATGGACCCAATATCAGTGTGAATCTTTTCTACAACAGTGTTATATTCCTGTGCGGACATAGGATTGTAGGATTTAAAGTATTCAAAGAAATTGCTGTTTTTCAAAGATTTTCCGTGAATCATATAATCTCCATCCCAATCGATAAGAGATATTTCCACGTTTTCATATTCACCTTTCAAGAATACCAGCTTATGTTCTAGACGGCTTACAGGAACAACTCGAATAATAAGGCCGTTTCTCATTTTGCCTGTTTCATCATCCAAAACCTTTACATTGTTCAAAAAGCCAATGGATTGAACGCCATTATGAGGATTGGTATAAGCTCTTGTCAGGTTAACAACACCATTTACATTACTAATTTCAAGATTTTCAAAAATATTAATATGGGAATAATTTACAGAGTAATCCGATGAATCTGTGGAGCTAGCGGTAGTGGAAATGCCCGCCATAGATTCATCATCAATAAATATAAGATGCCCAGAGATTTCAGGGGATATCTTTGCTTTTCGAATATATGAAATGGCCTCTTCAACAGACATTGGAGTTCCTGCTTCAGCAGACCTGTTGATATAATTTGCCCAGATATCGCACAGATGCTGCTCGTCCTCCAGATAGTTGGCAACAATCTGCTCTGTTGTAGTTGTCATCTTCTCAAAAGACGCAATAGAAGCACGGTTTGATTCTGTAGCCCTGTCGTTGGCATACTTCAAGGTAATTGCTAAAATCAAACCTACTATCAAGATATTAATAATGATAATAAATCGTTTCTTCAATCTGCGTCCTCTTTATAAACTAAATAGCTATAGATTTTTGATTTTCAGCAAGAAGTTATGACTTCATTCTGGCAAAACAAGGAATTGCCAGCATGAATCTGGCCTTGCCAGACAACTTTTCCATTTCATGTAAAAATTGGTCCAGTACACATCTTGTTTTTCTGATGAAAAACAAGATGTTATACAAATTAACACAGATTAATTCTATCATTTACTTATCTTTATATTGTTAAAAAAGTATGATGGTGGAGAATTTCTTTATATTTTTCCTATAATTTTCTTGCTTTAATGCAAAATGAAAGTGGCAACATCTTTGCCTTTCGTGTCTTAGGAGCAAGCTCTCCTGTTGCATTCAGCGTGTCATCATCGCTCTCCTCAACAAGCTGTTCAACAACAAATCCTGCTTTAGCAAGTGCATTTATGTATGTGGATAGTTTTCGATTGCACAGTACTATTTCGCTATCATGCACTGGCATTTTAAAATAAGATTCATCAAAATAGCTTTTTGACATTACTAACTTGTCATCGTCAAAAACGACCTTTCGATCCTTGCATGACCAGGCTATACAGTAATTCAAAGTGTGATGCCAGCTGAAGATAAATATTCCATCTTTTTTCAAATAGCTGGCAATCTTATCAAATGTCCCCTGCAAATCTGTGGTCCAACCAATTCCATAAATAGAATAGACATAGTCAAAATAATTTTTTGGAACTGCTAATTCATTTTCCATTTTGTCGCACAACAAATTGGCAGAGTACCCTTGTTCTTCTAAAAGTATTGATGCGTTATCTAATTGCTTTTGGGATAAGTCAACTCCCCATAATTCACCTGCACCTTTTTGGGCGTTATATAGTAAAGAATGGCCGCTACCACAGCAGATCTCCAACATCTTCTTTCCACTAACATCCCCAAACAAATGTAAATCGTCTTCTGTTGGAAAATGAACTCCATATTGTGGAAGAGCTGTTGTGCCGAACCATAGGTCAGCATGGTCATTCCAATAATTTTTATTAATATCTAGTATCTCTTCGTTGTTCATTAAAACTCCCTCAATCCATTTCTGCTAAAAAATCTATAAATCAAACAAGCTCATCTGCTGATATTTTTCTGGGAATTCCTGCATATATTCAAAACACTCACTTGGCGTTGACATAATCCCATTACTCTTGCAAATGTTCTTAAAAACTCTTGTTAACATTTGAGCATTAGGACTTTGCAATTCATAGGCATTACCATATTCCTTTATGTAACGCTCCTTCATTCTAGGAAAATGCTTATCTAACGCTTCGTAATAATACTCCCTGTCACCTTCACGAAGGGTGAGCCCCATACCAAAATCTATAACACCCTTTACCCCTACTCGGGCGCACTCATTCAGAATAGCTGTGATATTTTCCTCTGTATCATTGATAAATGGAAGAATAGGTGTTAGCCAAACAACTGTAGGAATCCCTCGTTCCTGCATCTTTTCAAGTACTTCTATTCGGCGCTTAGTGTTGCATACATTAGGTTCCAAAATGCTGCACAGTTCATCATCATAGGTTGTAAGTGTCATCTGCACAACGCATTTTGTGTTTTTATTTATTTCTTCCAGCAAATCAATATCTCTGAGAATTCGATCTGATTTTGTTTGAATAGCAAGCCCAAATCCATTCTCCAAAATAATTTCCAAACATTTTCTTGTGAGCTTCAATTCCTCCTCACAATGCATATAGGGATCAGACATTGCACCAGTACCAATCATGCACTTTTTCCTTTTTGACCTCAAAGCCTTTTCCAGCAGCTCAGGTGCATTCTGCTTCACTTCAATATCTTCAAAGAGATGGGTAAACTGGTAGCATTTACTTCTACTATCACAATATACGCATCCATGAGTACATCCTCGATATATATTCATTCCACAGTGCCCACCACTGGTGGTTAGAATCCCTTTTGCGTCAACAAAATGCATATATTGCCTCCACATATACGTCTGTCATTTTGAATTAGTATACTAAATCTAGAATTTGTTGCATAGTTAGATTATAGTAAAAACTCTTTTATTTTCTGTTCTACAAGATTTACATCTATTATCTTATCAGACTCCTCCATTGTTAAAATCAAATCTCTACCTAACAGGAATCCTTGTTTCTCATAATCCCTTATTTTTCTTAGATTTTTCGTCGCATAATCTATATCTGAAATAATTCCTAAATGTTCCCAGTACAGCGTCTTTCTCGTTCTAGTATTCAATATTACAAAATCAGGATAAATTGTGCTATATCCTAACTCCAGCAAAGGCTCATATCTGTACGGAACACCATATTTATCTAAAGCATCAGCAATTATTTTTTCAGATTTAGATCTAACAATTTCCCCACGGTTTGTTTTTAATTCCTCGTCCTTTGGATATTGATTACATTCACCTGGATGTTCGTCATACCATTTATCTATAAATTGCCCGTCCGTCTCTATTAGTGGCTTAATGATATGTTTTTTCGAGTCGTCAAACCTATCATATGCATTCACCACATTCACATCATATAATTCTAGGAAGTCTGCAAGATTTCTTTCAAGCAATTTAAGTTTTCTATTCATGTCCTCCTCATAATCCCTCTGCGCAAAACGTGTAATGTGTTTTATATCCTTCTTTCTAACATACTGTCTTGGCGCACCTTCATTTTTCAAATAATACTGAGGACATCCATTACTATTTGATATGTAAACATGGGAATTAGGTAAATCCTTATACCGCCCCACATTTCGATTAGATTTCTTAATCAACTCTTGAATTTCTTGAAGCTGAGCCTCAAGTTCTTTTCTATAATCTCTTATTTTTCATAACCTCCTTGCGATTTTTTATAATTTGAGCCCTATTTACAGAAATAATGCCATTAATTCTCAATTGTTCCGTAGTCGAAAATGGTGATTAGATTCTATTTACGGAACAATCCATAAAATAATACTATTATTCCGTAGGATAACAACTAAACCCTGCTTGTGAACATCTCATATATGCTATGCAGAGGGTCCTTGCTACGGAAATAATCCTATTCTTCGCATCTTTTTCCGTAATTGGATTCTTTCTAAGATTTTTGGCTACGGAAAAACAAACTGATTTCATAACATGTTCCGTAAATCATAGTCAATTACCAAATTTCTCTTAACAAACTCCTTTAAATCTTTCGTTTAAAAAGGAAAAATTGTGGCGAGCCGCCACTAGAGTGATAAATAAGAAGCATTTTTCATAACCCGATAACAAATATAACGCCAGTGCATTCATTTGTCAACATGAAAATGTCATCCTGAAAAACCATTTAAACGTATGGATTCCCATACGTTTAGATGTCTCAAAAATTAATAATACATTAACTTAATTATTCTGTCCCTTGCGAAAGAAAGGCTCGCTGATTTCTTTATTCAAAAGTTCACCATAGGCATCAACCTTACGAAAGGTATTTCCCATCATCTCAGTATTACGATATTCTCTTATGGCATCCATATCAAAATCAGCATAAAAAAGTCCTTCTGATAATTCATCAACCAAAAGAATGTTATTATCTATACACTTACCCGCTTTATCCCAACATATTGGGCTATAAGCACATGAGCATCCAGCGTTCGCACCATTAGGATTTGCCATGGCTACACCTATCATATTTTCATATGCTCTTGTAGACAAAGCATTTATTCTTGGAGCCATTGAACCACAATCATTTGGTACAAGAACAATTTCTGCTCCTTTTAACATAAGAATCCTTGCACTTTCAGGATATTCTCGGTCATAACAAATCATAATCCCAAGCTTCACGCCATCACAGTCACACACTTTAAATTCTGTTCCAGCTTCAACATTTTTCTCATCTGCAAAATCGCAGGTATGAACCTTTGAATATTTCATGAGTATCTCACCATGTTTATTTATTACAAAAGCGCTATTCTGTGGAGCGCTAATACCTTTAGTGAAGGATGTTAAAATAACACCAATATGTTTTTCCTTAGCCGCATAACATACTCTCTTTATACGATTATCATCGTCTGATACACACTTGTCATATTTCATTGGGAGATCATAGCCCGTCAGAAAACACTCTGGTAGTAGCAACATGTCAGCACCATTATCTGCAGCTTCAGACATTGCATCCAATACTAGTTGTAAATTCTTATCTATTTCGCCATTTGTTGCTCGTCTTTGTAAAATTGCGATTTTGTATATCATGCCTTCTTACCTCTTTGAAGATAAATACTTTTTTAAAGTAGAAACATGCATAGGATAAAAGGCCTCTTCATCTTTCAACATATCTCTCAATTTATTCAGTGAAACCCACCTAAGATTTTTAGACTCATTGGATTCATCTACCTCTTTTCCACTTGCTCTGCAAATGAAAACCTGAACCATTATTGGGTATTCTCCTTCAACATTCTGAGAACATGAAAAGGGTGTATAATTTAAAACTTTATAACCATTATGTTCAACTAGTACTGACTCTTCCTCGCCTTGGATATATGTTACCTCAAGACCCGTCTCCTCATATATTTCTCTTCTCAAGCAATCGTAAATATTTTCAAATTCTCTAATTTTACCTGCTGGTATTTCTATTAATCCATCTTCACGACTATTGCCTTTACATCTCCCCTGTAAAAGGATAAATACCTCTCCATCAACAATTTTTTCTATTATTCCACCTGCCGCAGGTTTAGAAAATAACTCTGTCAACTTACCCATACCTCCATATCATCATTAGTTGCTTTTATAAATATACAAACGCTCACTCCCCTATATTTATTTCCTTCTTCGATAAACCGTTCTAATATATTTTGTGATATCACCTAAGTTTTCCCCTATTTCCTTTTCAAATTCTGCTTCATTAAATTCAGGAAAAAAAACGTCTCCATTTTCAACTTCTAAATCCACTTCTGTAATGTACATGACATCTACAAATGGGATAGCCTCTTTGTACAATCCATAGCCGCCTGCAATATAAATATCCTTGCCCTTAGCCAGCTCTATCGCCTCTTTTACAGAGCTTGCTGTTCGTACATTATCCCCATCAAACCTTTTAGTCCTAGACACAACTATTGTCTCCCAATTAGGAAGCGGATGACCTATCTCTTCATAAGAACGTCTGCCCATCACAACAACATTTCCTGTAGTAAGCTCCTTAAACTGTTTCTGCTCCCCCTTGATTTTCCATGGAATTGCTCCATCTTTTCCAATAACATTATTTCTTGAACGTGCTACAATTAAGCCAACCATTTATCTGCGCCTTTCATATCTTTTTTTGCAATTGCAGTAAACTCTCCCGGAAGTTTCTCGTTCTCCCATGAAGGATGCTCATCAAAACGCTCCAAAGTAAATCCGCTCCCGATGATAGAATTGATGATTTCGCTGATTGTGTACTTCCTGTAATGGCATTTAGGAATCTGCTTACGGATCTCCTCATCGTAAAATCTTGCGTGCGCCATCTCACCTTCAAAGATATCTGTTGAGAAATAACTCATGGTTGGCTGCTGCAGCCCAAGTATATCGGAAATCTTAGTAAATGGATGGAAGTCACTGCAGATCATCTTTCCACCGGGTTTAAGCAATCCGTTCATAACATTCATAAAAACATCTATATCGTGG
Source organism: Pseudobutyrivibrio sp. YE44 (assembly GCF_900104335.1). GTDB lineage: Bacteria > Bacillota > Clostridia > Lachnospirales > Lachnospiraceae > Pseudobutyrivibrio. The sequence goes on along the minus strand of NZ_FMXT01000011.1, from coordinate 63,290 downwards.
AAATAATGAAGGATTCCACCCTCCATAAAGACAACATCAAAAAAGCCGGCATACTTGTCCATATCGATTTCCATGATATCACAAACCTCATAGCCAATGTTTACGCCTGCAGCCTCGGCTGTTTCCATGGCATATTTCTTATTGGCTTCGGATATATCAAATACTGTAACCTCTGCTCCCAAAAGAGCCAGCGGAATTGCTTTCTTGCCGCAGGATCCGCAGATATTAGCTACCTTGACACCTTCAAAAAAATCAAAGTAGTTCGCATACTGCTTTAGCATCTTCCTGGTTTTTTCTTTATCCTTTGATGCTCTTTCCTCCGGAGTCCCGGCGGTTCTTACCCAAAAGTCATATGCATCAAACTCCCAGGCTTTTTTATGTTGTAGACTATATTCGTTCAAAACGACCTTCCTCCTGCGTTTTTTTCCTTCTACCAGCGGTTCATGTTCTTCTCACACTTCTCCAAACATCCAAAGTAGCTTGTTTTTACCAACTTCTGGAGAAATATGCTCCCATTTATCTTTGTACTTCTCTTGAAGCGCTTTCTGCATTTCAAGCATTTCGTTAATCCCAAAATCTGACATTGTATTATCCCATTTTATAATTTCAAAACTACTATAATCTCTTCTCCATCCATATCCCCAGTCTCAACAAATCCATAGGATGCATACAACTCCTTAGCAATTTGATTCTCTGGCTCATAGGATAACCAGCAGTTTTCAGCTGGTCCACATGGATAAGTCTTAATGAAATCCAATGCAAGCTTTACTGCTTGCCTGCCATATCCTTTATGCTGATATTTCTTATCTATCATCAGTCGCCACAAATTATAATTTCCTATGGCAATATCAGGTGCATCTTCCCAATAATCATCCTTATCAAACCCAATCATCAAAAATCCTATTGGGGTATCCCCCTCATATATTCCAAAAGGATAGGCATACCCAGGCGCTGTTATAGCTGTGTATGCTTCAATGATACTTATATCATTACTTGCTACAAACGTCTTTTGTGAATCATTGACTGAAAGTTTTAATATATCCCAAACATTTTTCCCGTTGATTTTCTCGAGTCTTAGCATTTTCGCCTCCAAATACTTATCACGCTTTTCGTATAGGATGCCTAATAACAGTTTTCCATTTTTCTGGAGCAACCTTTCTGGCATCTGACATATAAATCTCGTGATGAAGTCTTATTTCAGTAAAATCAGTAACATATCCTTTTTCTGCTAAATATTCATCCATAAGAGCGACTGTTGCAGGTTCATCATCAAATGAACCTAAATGCATAATCTGAACACACAATCCCTCATCAATTGTCATAAACTCTGCAGCGGAACAATCTAACTTTTTCTTTTTCGTTGCATTCTCAACAGCCCACGCAAAGTCTTTCTCTGTAACGAAATCAGGTAATCTAATAACAGATATCCAATTGAAGGTTGATTTGTCAGTATAATCGACACCGTCTACTTCATCCTGCCACCAAAAACCTTCAAGTGGTGGAACAACATATTCAAAGAAACCTTCAATTTTATAATCAGTTTTATAGCTCATTTTTAATGTATATGCGATAGCATACAATACACTGATTGCTTTCTGATAATCTCCCTCCTCTTCATTAGGATTACCTTTACCTCTAACCGCTATGTAATTTGCCTTAGGCACATTAACAATCTCTGGATTATTTTTAGGCATATAAAATTCTTTATATTCTTTTTTGAAATCAAATGCCATGCTCTTCCCTGCCTTATTCTTTTTGTTTATTGTTTTGAATTAGTATACTAAATCCAGAATTTGTTGCATAGTGAACTGTAATAAAAACTGTCGAATTTTCGGTTACGCTTGACCTTTTTGTATATTTTGTTTTATAAGTTCTTTCTTTAATCTGGTCAGCAAAATCTGTTATATAAGCTCTGTTCTTAATGCTCTGTTCTGCAAATTCTTTGCTATAAATACTTTTCTAGTAGCCCTGTTCCAATATTTCTTATTTTTCCTATAACATTCCAAAGCTTTTTTTAATTTGAACAATATTTACGGAACAAAGCCTAACAATAGGCTTCTGTTCCGTAGGCCGAAATGACAAATCATGTTCAATTACGGAACAGATTATAAAACAACAACTTTTTTCCGTAGGATTATAGTGCTAATTCATTAACAAGCTAACGATATTTACATCTATGAAAGTCATGACTACGGAAAAAATCATATTATTATGTTCTTTTTCCGTAATCAGATTCATTCTAAGAATATTGACTACGGAAAAAAAGCTGAAGTCAGCCTATGTTCCGTAAAACATGCTAATTTACCAATTATTGTTATTTAAAATGGCACTCACTGTGCCAAAGCTCAACCCTCCCGTAAGTGCGCCACAACCTGGCACACTTACTAGCGCCTAGCGGCGCCCAATAAAAATAAGCAGCCTAGTCACTTTGGATGCAAGCATCCACGCAACTAGACTGCTTATTTTTACTCGGCTTGTGCTTTATAGGCTTTATTCCAGCTCCACAGTTCCTGGTGGCTTAGAAGTGAGGTCGTACATTACGCGGTTGACACCCTTAACCTCATTGATGATGCGGCTCATAACACGCTGGAGAACCTCGAAAGGAATCTCAGTAGCTTCAGCTGTCATGAAGTCGATGGTTTCAACGGCACGAAGTACAACTGCATAGTCGTAGGTACGCTCATCACCCATAACACCAACAGAGCGCATGTTTGAAAGAGCTGCGAAATACTGATCTGGAAGCTTAGCTAAGCCAGCCTCTGCAAGCTCTGTTCTATAAATATAATCAGCATCCTGAACTATGCGAACTTTTTCTGCTGTAACCTCACCAATGATACGGATACCAAGGCCTGGGCCTGGGAATGGCTGACGGAATACAAGGTATTCTGGAAGGCCAAGCTCAAGACCAACCTTACGAACCTCATCCTTGAAAAGATTGCGAAGAGGCTCGATGATTTCCTTGAAATCAACATAGTCAGGAAGTCCACCAACATTGTGATGAGACTTAATAACTACTGACTCACCGCCAAGACCTGACTCTACAACGTCTGGATAGATAGTTCCCTGTGCAAGGAAGTCTACAGTACCAATCTTCTTTGCTTCTTCCTCGAAGACACGGATGAATTCTTCACCGATGATTTTACGCTTCTGCTCTGGCTCTTCTACACCAGCAAGCTTTGCATAATAACGCTCTGCAGCGTTAACACGAACAAAATTAATATCAAAGGAACCGGCTGGGCCAAATACGCTTTCTACTTCATCACCTTCGTTTTTACGAAGAAGACCATGATCTACGAACACACAGGTAAGCTGCTTTCCAATAGCCTTGGCCAAAAGTGCTGCAAGCACTGATGAATCAACACCACCAGAAAGGGCAAGTAATACCTTGCCATCGCCAACACGCTGACGAATCTCGCCAATGGTCTGCTCAACAAAAGAATCCATACGCCAAGAACCAGCAGTACCGCAGATGTTACGAACAAAGTTAAATAAAATGTCCTTTCCCTGAACAGTGTGAAGCACCTCTGGGTGGAACTGAATTGCATAAAGCTTCTTAGCCTCGCAAGCAGCTGCTGCAACAGGACAATCAGCAGTATGAGCTATAATATCAAAATCAGGAGCAACCTTGCTAATATAGTCAAAGTGACTCATCCAAACGATAGTTGACTTGTCAACACCAGCAAAAAGTGTCTCTGAAGCACCATCAATAAAGGTCTCAGTCTTTCCGTACTCGCGTACAGGCGCCTTTTCAACCTTACCACCTAAGAGATGCATCATAAGCTGAGCACCATAACAAAGACCAAGCACAGGTATACCAAGCTCGAATAGCTCTTTAGTATAGGTAGGTGCTCCATCTTCATAACAAGAATTTGGTCCGCCAGTAAGAATAATTCCAGCAGGATTCATTTCTTTAATTTGGTCAATAGGGGTACGGTAAGAATAGATTTCACAATAGACATTACATTCTCTGACACGACGAGCAACCAACTGGTTGTACTGTCCGCCAAAGTCGATAACAATGACTTTTTCCTGGTTCATTAGACGCTCCTTCTATTAAAGTTACTTTTAAATTTCCTATAGTATATGTGCTTTTAACATTTTCTTCAACAGTAAATATACATAATTTCCTTATACAACTAATATAATCCTTACTTCAATATAAATAATTCACCAATTCCCACCGATATAAAATATAGGATAATGTCATAGTAGCTATATTAACCAAACTACCATCTCACAGGAGAAATAATATATGAACGTAAGCGTAACAAATTCTCTCAGCTTAAGATTATATTATGGAAAGTATTCTGCATTTGCAAAAGGTTCTACCAGAAACGAGGCCACTAAAGGCACTCTTTCTATGGCTGATGCAAGTGCTCTTCGTAATGCCATCAAAAAGCTGCAGGATTACAAGTTTACCGACAGCAGTGATACTCAAAATCAAGAAAAGCTGAAGGCTTTTACCGACGCCGTAAACAATACGCTTACCTCTGCCAGCAAATACGGAAAAGACGACACCTCTGTAAGAAACGCAGCTTCAAAAATCAAAACACTTAATAATGAATATGCGTCTGAGCTGAAAAGGATTGGCATAACCGTACAAAAGGACGGCACTATGTCCCTTTATGAATCAGCTTCAACCACATATAAATCTGAACGTTTTCAGAATTTCTTCGATAAAGATTCCAAGTATTTGAAGGACTTATATGATGCAGCCAAAAGAATTACACGAAGAGTTGATGTAAGGATTTAACTTGCACTTTTGCCCTTTATGGATTAAATTATCATATGGGAGATTATGTAATCTCCTTAAATTTTTTTGGAGGCAAAAGTAATGATATTTGGCTCGTCCCAAAAAAGAGGACTAAAAATAATAATTGTAGGATGTGGTAAAGTAGGCCGCACCCTAGTAGATAGACTTTCAAAGGAAGGTCATGATATTGTCGTTATCGATCAGAAGCAAGAACGAATCGATAATCTCACAAATCTTTATGACATAATGGGTATCCAGGGAAATGGTGCCAGCTACAGCACTCAGGTTGAAGCTGGTATTAAGGATGCGGATCTCATTATTGCCGTAACTAACTCAGATGAGCTTAATCTTCTCTGCTGCACAATCGCTAAACAGGTAGGTGATTGCGCTTCAATCGCACGAGTTAGAAATCCCGACTATTCAAAGGAAATTTCATATCTTCAGGAAAAGCTTGGCTTGGTTATGATTATCAACCCAGAGCTTGAGGCTGCCAGAGAGATTTCATCTATTCTCTCTCTTCCATCCACACTTGAAGTTTCTTCCTTTGCCCACGGCCAGGCTGAAATGGTTGAGTTCAAAATTGAGGAGGGCAACATCCTTGATGGCCTTACAATTAAGAACCTTAGCCAATCAAGCTCTAGCAAGGTGCTTATCACAGCCGTTAAACGTGACGACGAAGTAGTTATCCCTACTGGTGATTTCGTCCTTAAAACAAACGATATTGTTTGTGCCGTTGGTGCAAGACGATTTGCTCGTACCTTCTTGAACGAAATTGGATTCAAAACCCGCCAGGTTAAGGACTGTTTGATTGTTGGTGGCGGAAAGGCTTCCTTCTATCTTGCAAAGCTCCTTCTTCAGGCAAGAATGAACGTACGAATCATTGAAAGAAGCAAGGAACGCTGCGAAGAACTTTCTATTGCCCTTCCAAAGGCTACAATCATTAATGGTGATGGTAGCGACGAGGCACTTCTTCGTGAGGAAGGCATCGAATATGTTGAAAGCTTTATTCCTCTTACAGGAATCGACGAAGAAAATATTTTCCTTACCCTTTATGCTAATCAAGTTAGCAATGCAAAGGTAATTACAAAAATTAACCGAATCAGCTTCGACAACGTTATGTCACAGTTGAACCTTGGATCTGTGGTATATCCTCGTCAGATAACAGCAGAATCTATCATCGCTTACGTTCGAGCAAAGAGTGCTTCTGGTGATGGAAACGATATCCTTACCCTCTACCATCTTTTCGATCAGAGAGTGGAAGCTATCGAGTTTAACATTACTGAAAAGTCAAAGGCCACAGGCGTGCCTTTCTCAGTTTTACAATTTAAAGACAATGTTCTTATTGCCTTTATCAATCGTAATGGCAAAATCATCATTCCTAGCGGTTCTGATACCATCGAGGTTGGTGATACAATCATGGTTGTAACTACACACACTGGCTTTGCTACTATTTTAGATACATTGAGGTAATAGGACATGAATAATTCCGTCATTCGTTTTATCCTATTATATGTTGTAGGATTTTTAGGATTGTTTTTAATGCTTCCGATTTTTGTGGCATTTATCTACCACGAAAGTGTTTGGGTTGACTATGCTATAGTTGCATTCCCATGTCTTGTGGCAGGCGTTATTAACAGCTATTTCAAACCAAAGAAGTTTAGTTTCTACTTAAAAGAAGGTTTCTTCTGTACAGGTGCATCTTGGGTGGTTTTATCCGTCATTGGCGCCATTCCACTTTGGCTCACAGGAGAAATTCCTCATTATATTGATGCTTTATTCGAAGCTGTTTCCGGCTTCACCACAACAGGTGCTTCCATTATTGATAATGTTGAAACCCTTTCTCACGCTTCACTATTTTGGCGAAGCTTTACTCACTTAGTAGGTGGTATGGGAGTTTTGGTATTCCTTCTTACAGTTATCCCACTTGCAGGTGGTGAGGGTTCACAGTTCAATCTTATGAAAGCTGAGTCACCTGGCCCATCTGTTGGAAAGCTGGTTCCAAAGCTTAAGAACACAGCACAGATGCTTTACTTGATTTATTTAGGCCTTTGCGCTTTAGAAATCACTCTTCTATTGATTGCAGGTATGACACCATTTGAGGCAATCAATACTGGTATCGCCACAGCAGGTACTGGAGGTTTCGGTATTTACGCCAACAGCTGTGCAGGCTTCAACGTGGCTTGTCAGTGGATAATAGCTATTTTTATGTTTGTATTCGGTGTTAACTTCAACTTCTACTACTATGTGCTATTCCACCATGCTAGAGATGCCTTTAGAATGGAAGAAGTTAGAATGTACACCCTTTTGACACTTGGTTCAATCGGTATTATTACCTTTAACACCTTAAGCTGCAGCGCAGGATTGTTTGATGCTCTTACAAAGGCAGCCTTCCAGGTTACCTCAATCCAATCTTCTACTGGTTTCTCAACTGCTGACTTTGCTGTTTGGCCACAGGCCAGCCGTTGTGTTTTGGTAATCCTTATGTTTATTGGTGCCTGCGCCGGTTCCACTGGTGGTGGTATCAAGGTTTCTCGATTTGTACTTATGGGCAAGGCTGTTCACAAGGAGTTGATCAGCTACATTCATCCACGTAGTATCAGAAAGACTCTTATGGATGGAAAGCCAGTTAACCACGATACAGTTCGTTCCAACAACGTATTTTTCGGTACATTTATGTTGGTGTTCTTTGTAAGTGTGTTTATCCTTTCTTTCGAGAACCTAGATTTTTCGACCATCTTTACAGCAGTTATTGCCACAATGAGTAACATCGGACCTGGTATGAGCATGGTTGGTCCTGCTGCAAACTTTGCATTCTTTACTGATTTATCAAAGATTGTTTTGATATTTGATATGCTAGCAGGAAGACTTGAGCTTTTCCCAATCCTTATGCTCTTCCATCCAACTATTTGGCAAGACTTATTTACAAAGCGTCGCTCTAAGGAATTAGAACACGCAGGAAAGATTTTCAAAAATAAATAATTATGGAAACTATTCTTATGAAAATGACTGATGCTTTCGAGCATCAGTCATTCTACAATTACAAAGAAAATTTTATAACAATTGACTGCCGAGATATTGAAGGCACAAGATGCTACTTAGATGACCTTGCAAAAGAAGAAATCCAAAAACGTATATACGAATTTTCTCCAACTGGCATACACTTTATTGATTCAGGCAACTACCACTATCTCAGCCTTCTTTGGCTTCAAAAAGTGAAGGAGGATTTTAGCCTTGTACTCTTTGATCACCATCCTGATGATCAGCCTCCAAGCTTCGGCCAAATCACCTCCTGTGGCGGATGGGTTCTTGAAGCTAAAGAAACTCTGCCGAACTTAAAGAAGGTCTTCACCTATGGAGTTGGTGAAGAAATACCTGTGGAGGATATTCCAATGGATTTACCTTTATATATCTCCATCGACAAGGACGTTCTTTCCACTGAATGTTCCGTTACCGATTGGGACCAGGGAAATATGACTTTAGAAGAACTACTTGATTCTCTGAAGATCCTCTTTAAAAATCACAGGATTATTGGCGTAGATATCTGCGGAGACAGCGGGGAAAACGCCGAATCAGGCGGCAAAATTAATAATCAGACAAATGCTGCTCTCTTTGACTTTTTATCGGAAAACTTTTAAAATATAAGTAACAAATGTTGGGTTATCATATAGATACAAATACAGAATCTGTATGATTTATATTTTAAAATTGGAGGGAACCACTATGTATCCAGTAATTACTATCTCAAGAGAATTCGGCAGCGGTGGTCATAGCATTGGAGAAGCTGTTGCAAAGCAATTAAACATTCCTTTTTACGATGGGGAAATCGTAAATCGTGTGGCTGTTGAAAGTGGCTATGCAAAAGAGCTTATAGAGACTCAAGGTGAATATACATCTTCTACAGCAATGTGGTTTGATATTTCAGCTGCAGGTACAATGTACTTCCAGAGTCCTCAGGATGAAATATTTATAGCTCAGAAAAAGGTTATCCTTGAATTTGCCAGCAAAGGTCCTTGCGTAATCGTTGGACGTTGTGCGGACTACATTCTTCGCAAGGAGGGCATCCGCTGCATGAACGTTATGATTCACGCAGATATGGAGCACAGAAAAAAGAGAGTTCTTGACCGCTACGAAAACATAGAAAATGTCAGCATTGAGAAGCGCCTTGCAAAGAAGGATAAACAGAGAAAAACCTATTACAAATATTACACCGACAAAAACTGGGGTGATTTCAGAGAGTATGATGTAATTTTAGACAGCGGTACTCTCGGTGAAGAAACCTGTGTAAATACAATTTGTCAGCTTGCTGAAAAGTATCCTGAATAACTACAAAAAGCAAAGAGGTCCATTCCGCTAGGGAGTGGGCCTCTTTTCACATCTCATCAATCAGTCAAAGTCGACTGGTCTTTTATTATCTATTATCTACCTTTTCTGGATACATATCGTGGTTTGCCATGCGATTGAAGGCAACCTCTTCCCACTTTGTACCTGGCTTTCCATAGTTGCAATATGGGTCGATGGAAATACCTCCTCTTGGAGTGAATTTGCCCCAAACCTCAATATACTTTGGATCCATAAGCTTAATCAAATCCTTCATGATGATGTTTACACAATCCTCATGGAAGTCACCGTGATTTCTAAAACTGAAAAGGTAAAGCTTAAGAGACTTGCTCTCCACCATCTTTTCTCCTGGAACATAGGAAATGATGATGTTCGCAAAATCTGGCTGACCTGTAATTGGACAAAGTGATGTAAACTCTGGACAATTAAACTTTACAAAATAGTCATTTTCAGGATGCTTATTCAAGAATGTCTGAAGCATCTCTGGTGCGTAATTGTCTGGATAAGTGTTGTTTTTGTTTCCAAGAAGGGTAAGTGTACCCTCTGCTGCTCTATCTGCCATAATTTTTTCCTCCGATATATTACATTTCATATTCAATAGGGTCTGTAACCCCGTTAAGCTCAAATGCAGCCTTTCTATCGATGCAAGTGCCACATTTACCGCAGGCCTTTTCATGACCCTCATAACAGCTCCAGGTAAGCTCATAAGGCACACCTAATTCTAAGCCCTTCTTTACCACCTGTGATTTTGTGAGACTAATAAATGGCGCCACAATTTCGAGCTGCTTTCCACTGCCCTCGTAGATTGCCTTGTTCATAGCCTCGTTGAAAGCCTCTGAACAGTCTGGGTATGCGTTGCCTGCTGCATCGTCGCTGTGTGCTCCATAGTAAATCTTTGAACATCCCTTTGAAAGTGCAATGGCACTGGCACTTGAAAGGAATAACCCATTTCTAAATGGCACATATGTGCTCACTGGCTTGCCATCTGTTTTAGCAAGCTGCTCTGCATAAGATTCCTCTGGAATTTCTCCCTCTGAATGCTGTAGCAATGTACAATCGCTAAACTGAAACATTGTAGATAAATCAAGAGTGATATGCTCTACCTTATAATGCTCGCAAACCGCATCTGCAGCCTTGATTTCTTTATCATGACGCTGTCCGTAGAAAATTGAAAGTCCAACTACATTCTCGCTTCCATATTCCTTTACTGCCATTCCAAGACATGTGGTGCTATCCACGCCACCACTAACTAAAACTAATGCTTTCATATTTATCTCCTTTTACAGCTCATCCTCTATCTTAATCTTGCAAGCAAGTCCTTATCAGTCTTAAACCTACCTCGTAAGGTTTGAGTATAAGTTCTTGCCCCTGCATTTTTGATTCCTCTGGCAGTCATGCAAGAATGGCTAGCTTCTATAAATACAGCTACATCCTCTGATTCAGTAACCATCTGAAGAATCTCAGCAATATCATTTCCAATTCGCTCCTGAAGCTGAAGTCGCTTTGCTGCCATATCAGCGATTCTTGCAATTTTGCTAAGACCAATTACCTTTCCATTTGGAATATAGGCTACGCTGACCTTCATGTCATACATAAGTGCAAGATGATGTTCGCAATAGCTGAAGACCTCAATATCCTTTACAAAGACCAAATCCTGATTGTTATCATCGTAATAATCCTCATCGAAGGTCTTGTTAAACATTTCTGCAATATCCTGGTTACTATAATTCATTCCTTCAAAGACTTCCTCGTACATACGAGCCACTCTGTCAGGGGTCTCCACAAGTCCTGCTCTATCTGGGTCATCCCCAAGAGCTATAATAATATTTCTAATGCTTTCCTTTATTAATTCCTTGTTAATTGCCATTTCTATCCTCTTCTTAAAACTACACGCCACGCTTATTTGGATCCCAAATAAACTTGTGAAGCTGAAGCTGTAAACGAATATCATTTCGCTTATGCTCTATCAAATAGTCCACCATATCTGCCGGTTCAATACGACCGAAAACCGGGCTGATTAAAACAGTACATTTATCTGAAAGTGAATACGTATTTACGATATTGCAAACCTTATCCAACTCACTTACATCTGAGCAAACAAACTTAACAGTATCCTTTTCCTGTAAATACTGGAAGTTTGATAAATCCATTTTTGCTTCCATTCCTGATCCTGCCAACTTGTAATCAAGGGTAAAGGCTGGAGGATTCTCTATAGCAACAAATGGCTCAAGTGAAATACTACCATTAGTCTCTATCTCGACCTTTATATCCGGTTCCTTAGCAAAAGCCTCTAGCAGAACCATAACATCTTTTGCCAAAAGTGGCTCGCCACCAGTAAGAGTAACTCTTTTTACTCCTGTGGATTTCACATAATCTAGAAGCTGAAGCTCTGTCATTTCTTCTGCCTTGGCATCAGCAGTACAAGCCCATCTTGTATCACAATAGCTGCAAGAAAGATTACATCCACGGAGTCTAATAAACACTGCAAGCTCACCTGCGTGCTGTCCCTCACCATTAATGCTGACAAATTTTTCTACTACGTTAAATACTGCCATAATTAGTCTTCCGAATAACTTGCACAGTTATTTGGTGTCTCGTAAACGGTCACCTCTGCAACTGTAAAGCCATATTCCTTAAACTTGTAAAAGAAGTACCTAGAAAAATTCTCTGCCGTTGGTCTAAATGGAACCTCATGCATTTCAAAATTCTCAGCTTTCAAAGCTGCAACTGTTTCGTCCTTCAGGGAACCAAGTTCATATATAAAGCTGTGATCAAAAAAATCTGTTTCCTTCTTTAAAGCATCCTTTACATCTCCGAAATCAACAACCATGCCACGTTGCTGGCCTTCAGACTGTAGCTTTTCAGTCTTTATTTTTAGGATTACTCTCCAACGATGACCGTGTAAATTTGAACACTTGCCCTCGTAACCTGCTAAAAAGTGAGCTCCATCAAAGGATGCCTCTGCTGTTAAATAGTACATTGAAAATCTCCTTGAATCAGGACATAAGAAATACAGACGCGAAAATCCACAAAGGATTCCAATAAAAAAGGCTGCGCACCGGCAGCCAAAACAAACATAGTAATATATCTTAGTCCTGGTTTTGTTTATGGACAGGATGGTACAAACGAACTGTCCCTCACCCGAAGGTGAATTTCTATATCTTAATTGCTTGAATATAATACAACCTGAACCAGAAAAATGCAAGCATAAATGGGCTGATTTTTCTTATAAAATAAAGATTCTAAGCCTCATCCCAAAAGGCTACTGCTCTTTCTAACCAACCATTTGCTTTTGTCCTCTTTCCAAGACCAATACCGTGGGGTACACCAAAGTATTTTTCATACTTATGAACCACTCCATTTTCAGTGAGAGCTACATCAAACACGTCCGCATGACGGCTGGCTGGTACAAGCACATCCCAAGAACCCGAATACATAAAGGTTGGAGGATAATCCTCCTCAATGTAATTTTTTACATCAAGAAGCTGGCGGCCCTTTCGAATACCTCGCAATCCAAACATATAATAGCTTCCACGATTTGATAACCACACGCCTAAAAGACCAATCCATATATTCCAATATGGATGATGAAGCCAGTCATTAACACAAGTCCATGGATAGCCAAGAAGTATAGCCTTAGGCTTAGGAAGTTGATAATCAATATAGCCAAATTTATGGCTGGAGAAAATGCCTGCAAGATTACCCCCTGCAGAAAATCCCATTAATGAGTATCCCTCAATATCAACCTGAAACTTGTCAGGATTATCCTTTATCAGAACTAGTGCTGCGCCTAAATCCTGCATTGGCGCAAAAGGTTCGCAATCACGGCCAGCTCTATAATCAAGCACAAAAGCATTAATGTCCATTTTGTTTAGTGCTGCTGCAACAGGATATCCTTCCTGCTTCAAACAAACATGTGCATATCCTCCACCTGGAAGTATCATAACAAAGCGCTTATCTCTAGGATTGTCAGCAGGAAAATACATAAGTCGAACATCTCGCTTGTGCTTATCCTCTGCCATCTCCTCCATAGTGTACACTGGCATCTGAATGAAACGACCGGTGGCTGCCAGCTCCTTCATACGAGCTCTTCCACCCTTAACATCATTTGCAATATGCTCATAATAGTACATTCTGGCAATAGAATATACCGTAAATACGAATGTCAATATAAAATAAACAAGTATTATTGTGCGAAGCGCTTGCGCAAAACCTTCATTAAATAAGTAAAAATTCATTCTAGTCCTCCCGTACGTGTCGTTACTTCAATAATATCACATGTAGTACGTATCACAAGTAATATGTAGCGAAAGTAGTACATACTAAAAGAAGTGTATAAAATAAGCCTTGGGTAGCTATCTAGCTCTTAGTGTTACTCAAGCGAAGCTTTCTTCAGCTGAGCGGAGTAATATCTAAGGCTTGAGAGCGTAACCCAAGGCTTTATATTATATTAAATTACTTACGACCACGCTTGAAGGTTACGCTTACGCGCTGCTTGAGTCCGTATGGAAGCACGTACTTAAGCTTGTCCTCAGAAGGAGTCATCTTTGAGCACTCTGGATGTTCTCTGTAAAGCTTGATTGCATCGAATTCGCACTTGGTTGTACAAATACCACAACCGATACACTTATTCTCATCAACAACAGAAGCTCCACACTTAAGACATCTAGCTGTCTCAATCTTGATCTGCTCCTCTGTAAGTTCAACAGTCTTATCACGGAATGTAAGCTCGCCGTCAACAGTTGTCTTAGAAACACCTGGAATCTGACGTGGGCTGTGATCGTAATCACCAATCATAAGGTTTTCCTTATCAAGCTCGATGAAATCACGACGGTTACGTCCGATAGTAAGTGAGCTATTAGGCTGTACGAAACGGTGGATTGAGATAGCACCCTCACGACCAGCTGCGATAGCATCGATAGCAAATCTAGGGCCTGTGTACATATCACCACCAACGAAGATATCAGGCTCGTCTGTCTGATATGTAAGAGAATCTGCCTTTGGTCCACGCTCGATAACAACCTTGGAATCCTTGAAGAGATCTCCGTAAACGCTACGCTGTCCTACTGAGAAGATAACATGCTTACACTCTACAGTGATTGTATCATTCTCGTCGTACTGTGGAGAGAAGCGACCTGTCTCATCCTTAACACGTGTACACTTCTTAAGAACGATACCCTTTACAGCGCCTGCCTCGTCAACGAGAACTTCCTTAGGACCCCAACCGCAGTTGAGCTCTACGCCCTCAGCTTCAACAATTTCTATTTCCTCTGGAGAAGCTGGCATGATGTCTCTGCTCTCGAGACAGAACATAGAAACCTTTTCATTACCAACACGTCTTGCAGAACGAGCAACGTCGATAGCAACGTTACCACCACCGATAACAACAAGGTCACCCTTAATATCGTATGCTTCATTCTCTGAGCACTGGTGAAGGAAATCAACAGCTGTAGCTGTACCGATAGCATCATCACCAGGTACGTTTGGACGATTACCACCCTGGCAACCGATAGCTACGTAGAATGCCTTGTAGCCCTGTGAACGGAGCTCTGCAAGAGAGATATCCTTACCTACTTCAACGCCACACTTAATCTCTACACCAAGCTCCTTGATGATTTCGATTTCAGCATCGATAACATTGTTCTCAAGAACGAATGATGGAATACCATAGCGAAGCATACCACCTGGATACTTGCTCTTCTCGAAGATTGTTGGCTTGTAGCCCTTAAGTGCTAAGTAGTAAGCACATGAAAGACCTGCAGGACCTGCACCGATGATAGCAATCTTCTCGTTGAACTCGCCCTTAAGTGAAGGAACAATCTTCTTTGGAATATATCTTGTCTCAGCCTTGAGATCCATCTCAGCTAAGAAACGCTTAACCTCATCGATTGCGATAGCCTCATCAACTGTACCTCTTGTACAAGCAGCCTCACAACGTCTGTTACATACACGACCGCAAATAGCTGGAAGTGGGTTGTCCTGCTTGATAAGAGCAAGAGCTTCCTTGTAACGTCCCTGAGCTGCCATACGAAGATAACCCTGGATAGCAATGTGAGCAGGACAAGCTGTCTTACATGGAGCTGTACCAGTGTCGTAGCAGTTAATTCTATTGTTGTCCCTGTAATCGTCATCCCAGTCGTCTGTAGTCCACTTCTTCTCTGTTGGAAGAACGTGCTTTGGATACTGAACTTCTGAACCATCAGCCTTGCAAAGCTTCTGGCCAAGCTTAACAGCACCTGCTGGACAAGACTCAACACACTTACCACAAGCAACACAATCCTCAGCAGTAACGTGAGCAATATATGCCGAACGTGACATATTAGGAGTGTTGAAAAGCTGTGATGTACGAAGAGCATAACATACATTTACATTACAGTTACAGATAGCGAAAATCTTGTTCTCACCATCGATATTTGTGATCTGGTGAACGAAACCGTTCTCCTCAGCCTGCTTGAAAATCTCAAGAGCCTCCTCACGAGTGATATAAACGCCACCCTTGTTGGTCTCAACAACGTAATCAGCCATATCACCTACAGCGATACACCAACCGATAGGATCATCTGCACAGCCCTCATCATATGTCTGTCTAGAAAGACGGCATGAACATGGTGACTTAGCATACTTTCCTTCGTATTTATCAAGCCAGTATGAAATCTTTTCAAGACCAATTGCTTCCTGCTCCATACCGATAGCTTCCTCAACAGGAATAACGTGCATACCGATACCAGCGCCTCCTGGTGGCACCATGTGTGTAAGTCCCTCAAGTGGAAGACGTGACATTCTCTCGAAGAAACGTCCCATCTCAGGATGCTCCTTGAGAAGATCCTGGTTCATGTTAGAAAACTCTGCTGAACCTGGAACGAACATAGGAAGAACCCACTGCTTTTCGTGAGCATCATTCTCATAGTTCCACTCAATAAGACCTGTGTAGCTAGCCTGCTCGAGACGCTCTTCAAGTGTCTTCTCATCAAGACCTGTAATTTCAAGCATCTGCTTAAAAGTCTTTGGCTTTCTAATACCACCCATCTGAAGTGCAAGCTCTGCAATCTCCTTTGTAGGTGCAAGATTTGCAACTGCCCAGTACTCTGGATCATACTTTGTGATTTTCTGAAGACCAAGCTTGATCTTTGCTCGGTCTGTAATCACCTTACCAAGCTGAAGAATCTCAGGACGGAGATCTTCATCCTTTAAATCTTTTACCCAATCAGGATAAAAATCACCTAAACGGTCTGGTCCAATTCCCATATTAATTATTTCCTCCTTTTACCTTAAAAACTATTTATACTCTCTCTACCCTCAAAAAGTTCGTCGGCTAAAGCCTTCTGATAAACACCTGTGCCAGCAGGTTAATTATCAGCGTTCCAGTCAGCGACCTGGCCCCTCAACCAGTTAATCCACTCATCAAAACCTTCGCCTGTTTTTGCCGAAACAAATATAACCTGGGCATTAGGGTTCAACTTATGGATTCGCTCTGTAACAGCTTCTTTTGAGAATTCGGTGAACACAGGAAGTGTGTCACATTTGTTGATAAGCACCACATCGCAAACAGAAAACATAAGTGGATACTTAAGTGGCTTGTCGTCTCCCTCTGGAACTGAAAGAATCATTGCATTCTTTGAAGAACCAGTATCAAACTCTGCGGGACAAACAAGGTTACCAACATTTTCTAGGAAAACCAAATCCAAATCCTCTGTACCAAATTCATGTAAGCCCTGTCTGGTCATGTCTGCATCAAGATGACACATACCGCCAGTGTGAATCTGAATTGCTCGAGCTCCTGCCGCCTGAATTGTGGCTGCATCCACATCCGAATCAATATCCGCTTCCATAACGCCAATAGCCATCTCGTCCTTAAGTCTGGCTATGGTTTGGCATAAGGTGGTGGTTTTTCCTGAGCCCGGAGAAGACATTAGATTAACTAAAAAAGTCTTCTGAGATTTTAATTCAGCTCTAAGTTTTTTTGCGTCAGCATCGTTATCCTCAAAGATACTCTGCTTTACCTCAATAACTTTGTAATCTTCCATAATCCCTCCGCTTAATTGCATTCTTGTGTATAAAACCCCAAGAATGAAAACTAAACCATTATCTTCTAGTTTCCTAGTCGTATAAATATAACCTAATTGATAAATTATTGTCAATTAGGTCAAGTCTCAAACTCCGTATAAAATCTAGTACAAAACGCCATAAATACCCACGTGAGTATTTTCAGATAATTCTCTTGTACAATATATACATATATTACCACAGAATTATGTAAAAATCACTAGTTTGTATTATATTTTTTCAATATTTTTCATTTTATTTTATATTTGTAATTCAATTATACAACTTTATTCCCCTTTAACTCAACATTACAACTGCCCTGTCCCCACCAACAATCCCTATAAAAATAACAAAAAAGACCTCCGGAATTCCGGAGGTCTAAAGAGCAAATATATTAATATATTATTTAAAATATCTATTAAGTAATCCTTCTAGTGCTTTGCCGTGGCGAGCCTCATCACGAGCCATCTCATGAACGGTGTCATGAATAGCATCAAGGTTGTTTTTCTTAGCACAGGTAGCTAAATCAACCTTACCGGCTGTAGCACCATATTCGCAGTCAACACGCCATCTAAGATTCTTTTCTGTAGAGTTTGTCATATTCTTCTCTAAGTCAGAACCAAGAAGCTCTGCAAACTTGGCAGCATGTTCTGCCTCTTCAAAGGCCGCCTTCTCCCAATAGAGTCCAATCTCCGGGTAGCCCTCTCGATGAGCTACACGAGCCATGCAAAGATACATACCAACTTCTGAGCATTCGCCTTCAAAATTAGACTTAAGCTGTTCGAAGATAAACTTTTTATCTTCTTCAGAAATCTCAGGATTATCCTTTACTGTTGCACCATATACACCAAACTTGTGCTCTGCTGCAAGAGCGATTTCACCTTCGACCTTCTTGAACTTGTCACCACTAACGTGACATACAGGACATTCATCAGGAGGATTATCTCCCTCATGAACATAACCACATACAGGACATACATACTTTGCCATAGTATAAACTCCTTTCGAAAACAGCCCCCAATAGTTTAAATTAAAAAGATAATACTATTTTAGCACACAGATTATCTTTTATCGTTTCAAAACACTAAGAATTCTCACATTTTTCACAGTTTAAGATTCTCCAGGAACAGTTCTTCAAATCGAGGAGTAGTGGCCAATAGTACCACCTGTGAATTGTCCTTTATTTCCTTTAAAGCATCTTCGTCAGGTTCCATAATAAAGGCGATATCTCCGATGAGGGAGGTATTACCAAGGGATTCAAATTTAGGTATCAAATCCATAGAGAATAAGCCTATACCTGCAGCTGCCCATATGCTTATGGTTGCCCCAAGTCCACCTGATACATAAAGGTGGTCTATGGACTCTGGCGGAAGTTTTGCAGCTTCCATCAACATTTGCAGACCGGATCTTATGGCTGCCTTTGCCAAAATAACCTGTTGAATATCTTCGCCTGTAACAATAATATCCTCTGTAATCGGAAAGCCCGTATCAGCATATTCTTCTATAAGAAGTCCGCCCTCATCAATCAGCTCATTTCGTCTAAGCTCATGTATTAAATCGATTATTCCAGAACCACATATACCAATTGGCTTTTCACCTCCAATGGTGGTGAATTTGCAGATTCTATTGTTTATAGAGATATGATTGATTGCTCCAGCTATAGACGCACAGCCACAGCTGAGGGATGCTCCCTCTAAAGCTGGTCCTGCGGATGCGGAAGAACACCAATATTTTTCACCATCAAAAAGAACTATCTCCGCATTGGTTCCCATATCCACAAAGAGGAAGGTCTCCTTCTCCTTGTTTTTAAGTTTGGCTTCACGCTTTATATAGTAAAGACCTGAAACAATATCCCCGCCTACAAAGGCACTTATAGATGGCATAAAAAAGATATTACGATTGGTCTCACGGAACTTTACGGCATCAGTGGTATAAGGTACAAAAGGATACTTGGCCATACCATCCATTGGATATTTCAACATCAGGTGGGTCATAACGGTATTACCTGAAATAACCACCCTATGAGTTAAGAAATCTTCGCCAATGATCGTTGTACCAAGACGCATCAAATCCTTAATTACAAGCTGACTAAGTTCATCTCTATTTCCCTCTATTGAGGCTTTAATTCGGCTCATAACATCCGCGCCAAATTTAAGCTGTCCATTGGTCCATGTACGTTGTCTAAGGATTTTTCCTGTACCAAGCTCCACTGCAGCTGCTGCAAGCGTCGTGGTTCCAATATCAACTGCAATTGCAATATTTGTTTTATCAAGTGGGAGCTCCTCTTCGACACCAGAGGTAGCCACAGATGTGATTTCAGAAACTAGTCTTTTTGGCACCTGAATCTTGCAATCCTTTGTGATTACACACTTACAACCGATGCGCCAGCCATTTCTCATTTCCGAGAAATCTAAAGCTCGCTCATCGTTTGAAGTCATTTCAGGTGCACCATAAACGAACCTTATGGCGCAGCTTAAACACTTTCCAATACCGCCACAAGGTCTATAGAATTTAAGACCTAAATGGTCCATAACATCCCCAAAGGTGATTTCCTCATCCCTTGTCATGTATACATATTCCTGTTCAGGAACAACATCTTCAATAACAATTTTAATTTCCATGTGTCCTATCGTATTCCTCAAGTGAATGCAAATCCATTTTTAGTTCACCACTATTATCTACCAAAATTGTCATATAAGTGTGTTCTCTGGAATTTTGTCTGGGATAAGATATACTTCCAGGATTTGCGATTATCAGATTCTCATAGTGGTCTATGGTTGGCACATGTGTGTGACCGTATAAAACAATGTCGCAGCCTTTGTTTTTGGCCGCCTCAGCTATTTTTTCATAACCATAATTAACACCGTAATAATGACCATGGGTGAGAAGTATAACGTGGTTTCCAACTTCGAGAACCACCTCGCTTGGAAGATTTCCACCCCAGTCACAATTTCCTGCAACACACTCGCATGGTGCTTCGGACATCATCCAAAGATTATCCTCCACCCCCTGTCCATCTCCAAGATGATAGATTACATCTGGATTTTCAATATGTATTGCATCACGAAGATTCTCAGACCTTCCATGGCTATCACTAACAACTAATATTTTCATGCTTAATTATTTCTTCCTTTATCATTCTAAGCGCCTGTCCACGATGGCTTATGGCATTTTTTTCTTCTGGTGATACACTGGCTGTACTAACATCCTTGTCCCAAAGATAAAAAATAGGATCATAGCCAAAGCCGTTTGTTCCCATAGGCTCCCAGCCAATATACCCCTCTATAGTACCACGGACTACGGCCTCTTTTCCATCTGGAAAAACAGCGGAAACCGCGCATACGAATCTGGCACTTCTATCCTGCTTCTCAACACCCTCAAGTCGCTGTATGAGATTTGCATTCTTTACATCATAAGAGGTATCCTCACCTAAATATCTGGCAGAGTAAATACCCGGTTCCTTATTCAATGCGTCAATTTCAAGACCACTGTCATCAGCAAGAACGATTGCATCAGGAACAAGCTTTGATATTGCTCTTGATTTAATAAGAGAATTCTCTTCAAAGGTTTTTCCATCCTCAACGATGTCACAGTCCACACCTGCCTCCTTCATGGACTGAATATCGTATTTATCCTCACCTAAGATTGCTTTAATCTCTCGCATCTTGTTTACATTGCCAGTGGCAAAAACGATTTTAGTTTTATTCATTATTCACACCTCATCTGCCCCTACGGGGCACCTTCTCCTCAAGGAGAAGGCTCTATACTCTATAAATTTAAATACTCAAGAACTGCGTCATATAATGCTTTTGCTGTAGACTGTTGGTATTCCTTGTCCTGAAGCTTTTCAAGCTCATTGGCGTTGGTCATAAAGCCGATTTCTGCCAAGGCAACTGGTGACTTTGAGGTTCTGATTATGTAAACCTCATCCCCAACAACCGTGCCCTTTGATTTTGAACCTAGCTCCTCTAAAAGATGATTTAGGCACATTTCAGCAAATTTCTTGGACTCTCCAGTAGAATCTCCACCCTTGTACATAACCTCCGTTCCACTGATGTTGCTCATTCGGCCTGAGGCAGTGGAGTTGTTGTGTACAGATAAAAATAAATCTGCATCAGAATCATTTGCCAAACCAACTCTTGCTTCAAAGGAAGGATTGGAATCATCGGTACGAGTATAATAAACACCTATATTTTTATTGCTAGCGTCAAAAAGTTTTTTCAACTCTAAGACAATCTGCAAGTCTAAATCCTTTTCATCAACCCCTAATTTGCTAGCTCCAGGCACATTTCCACCATGACCAGCATCCACCACAACAACGTAATCATACACGTCGTGAGGCTCAAGGAAATCCAAGTAAATATACTCCCCCTCCGAGGTCATTTTAACCTCTTTTACATCATCAAGGGCAAGCTCAATAACACCTACCAAATCTGAACTATCGTAGGTGATATCCACGATATTATCTCCATTTCCTCTCATTGGATAATTGGTGAAGTAGTCCTTTCCAATACCATTAATGGTGATTTTAATTGTTCTATCAACTTGGGAATTATCAATAGAAACCGCTTTACTTGTGACATTCTGTGGCAGGGTCAATCTGATTTGATGCCCCTTAAGAACACTCTCCCTTGTTTGCTCGTCATCCCCTTCAAGCTCCTCTTCAGAGGCACGAAGCATTTCCATAACAGATGTCCTTCCCCCTGCGAGTTTGTTGTCTTGAATTTTAAGCGCAATTATATGCATGTTTGGCACATAAATAAGCAGGCAGCTCATTATAATAACAACTGCCAACACTATGGCCGTAAAGGCCCCCATTACTTTCTCTTCCATTAACTCATCCGGTTCAACCCCAAAGCGTAACCCTAATGCTTACTTTTTATCTTCAGGATTAAACACTTCCACAACATTATTTGCATAAGCCTTTATGCAAAGATTTGCTTTTGCAACGTCTTCAACATTCTCCCAATCCAATCCGTTATTGCTGATAAAGCCCTTTCCATCGGTGATATCAACATTCTTTGTCATGGCGTCACTTGCATATTCCACAGCCAGTGGACGCAAGGTGTCTGGAGTGTTTATATAGACAACAATTGCAAAATTTTCTCCCTTTGCTACTGTCTTAGCTGAATTAAATTTTACGGTATAATATCCCGCTTGGTCAACTGTTCCTGAAGCCACAATTTCCTTTGAAGCCAAGGTGCTTGTGTTTTCATAATTTGGAACAAAATAAACCTGGTAGCTGGTGTTTTTGCCAAGAGCATAGAAGCCAGCCGCCTCGATTTGCTGATCTGCTTCTGCAGTGTAGGTATTGGCGCCATAAGCCCACTCTTTACTGTAGCCTATCTGACCTACCCAACCACACAAATCACTCTGATAAATATAGCTATAGCTGTTATTTGTATCCACTTTTACATAGGATACAGCCTGATTTCCGATGTTTGAATCATAATAAGAAATATAGAATACACCATCATCGCCAAAACCACTTCCCCAACTGTTTTGACAAATGAAGGCACCATTTCCAGCAACCTTTGTACTGAAATTATCAGCAGAATATGAATCATCCCAGCCTATAATAACCACGTCATGGTTTGGCTTCGCATTTCCCGTATAGCAGTATGAATTGGTACTTCGATTATAGCTGCTTGAACCATTAAGATTAGCAGTAGAAACACTGGCATAAATAGAGGTAGAAACACCGCCATAACAATATACTGCACGCTTTATATCATCCAAATTTTCAGAATCATAAAAATGAGCTTCCTGAAGATGTACTGGACTGATTTCATCGTCACTTGTCAGTTCTTCAAAAAGATTTTTGCTATCCTCTGTTTCTACTGGACCCTGCCACGACAACAAATAGGCCAAGGCCATTGTGTAATCTCCACCTGCTGATTCATCCAAATTAAAGCTATTTGAATTAATCATGGAATCCACAGAAAACTTGTATGGCTTTGCTGGTAAAAGTGAAGACTCAAGAGACTCTAGGGATGCACAAGCCCAACAGGTGGCAGTGGACCCCTGATTTCGAATAAAGCTTACACGATTGACTGAGCGAAGATCATAAGACTTTGGAAGCTTAGGAACCTTATTAATATTTATGTTTACAGTGTAGGTAGACTTGTCATAAGAATAGTCATAATTAAACACCTTACATAAATCCTCGAGACCTACGTACAAATCTCCAAGATGCAAGGATGGTCTTGTTTTAAGGCTGATTTCCTCGCCATTTTCAGTGGCACTGTTTTTTCCTTCAATGAACTCGTAAATGTCATTTGTAATCTGTACAACTGCGCTATTTTCATCCTGCATAAAGGCTGATCCGTTGAGAACAGTTCGGATGAATTCTAAAGAGCCAACAGGATTAAGTCCATCATCTAACATGGTATTTTGATTGCTTTCAACATAAGGCTCTCCATTGATATAAACCTTGAGCTTGCTACCATCATTAAGATTTTTGGACATCAAAGGATACAGCACATCTTCATTGAGTGCTGCACCACGGAAGGTCTCGACAGCTGCATATCTGTCGTTCCAATTATTCATTTTTCCAAACAAGGTGATGGCTATCACTAGCACAAACACCACAAATCTCTTGGAAAATTTCATATTCTAGTCCTTTTTCTTAGGCTTTGGTCCAAGGAACTGATAAAAATAAGTCTTTATCATTCCATTATAAATCTTTCTGTTTTTGTCTGCTTTTTTGCCAATATCTCTTGGAGCATTTTCATAGCTGGTAATTACAAACATAGACCAGCTATCAAGTGCCTTAAAGGAATCTCCAAGCTTTCCATAAATCTCTGGCAAATCCTTTTTATCCTCCAAACGCTCTCCATATGGAGGATTTGTGAGAATAAAACCAAATTTCTTTGGATGACGCAAAGCACCGACATCTCTAACCTGGAAATGAATCATATGATCCACACCTGCCTGCTTTGCATTAAGACGAGCGATTTTGACCATATCAGGATCAATATCAAAGCCCTGTAAATCGCACTCCACCGAGGTGTCAACATCAGCTCTAGCCTCGTCTAAAACATCCTTCCATAAATCTGTATCAATAATATTGTCCCAATCCATAGATGTGAATTCGCGATTAAGTCCTGGAGCAATATTTGCAGCCATCATTGCTGCCTCAATAAGAAATGTACCTGAACCACAGAAAGGGTCCACCAATATTCTGTCTGGACGCCATGGTGTTAGCTGAATAAGCGCCGCAGCCATAGTCTCTGAAAGTGGAGCCTTGCTGGTGTAGGTACGATAACCTCTCTTATGAAGAGGAGTACCTGTAGAGTCCAAGGTGACAACAACGTCATCCTTTAACAAGAAGATACGAACAGGGTATTCGGAGCCGTCCTCCTTAAACCACTGGGTATCATAATATGTCTTCATGCGCTCAACCATTGCTTTTTTAGCAATGGACTGAATATCTGTAAGAGAGAAAAGCTTGCTCTTTACAGAGGTTGCCTTTGTAACCCAAAACTTACCATTTTCAGGAATATATTCCTCCCAAGGAAGAGCTTTAATCCCCTGAAACAGCTCCTCAAAGGTGGTGGCATGAAAGCGGCCCACCTCAACAAGAACACGTTCTGCAGTACGAAGGTGAATGTTTGCGCGGCAAATAGCCTCTGCATCACCAGTAAAGGTTACTCGACCATCAGTAACCTCTGTAACGTCGTATCCCATATCATATATTTCTCTTTTTAAAGGAGCCTCTAAACCAAAATGGCAAGGGCAACTAATTGTGAAAATCTTTGGCATATTAAAATTTCTATCTCTTTCTTTTATTACTTATACTTAACAAAAATATCTTATTATTTATCACCAAGCACGTCAAATAAATTGACTGTTCTATATTTCAAAAATGTGAAAAATTTCTGAAATATTTTCTTGCAAAGGGGTATCATCTATATTATAATCCTAAGCGTGGACGGAGTTTCCCGCCCACGCCCTTATTAATTATTTATACTCCCCTCAAAAAGACCGAAAACTCGGTCTTTTTCTTTTGCATTAATTTTTCAAATCCTCAAGTGTCTCTTATACCATATTCAAATACAGTTTCCATATTATTACATTTTTTAAAACTACTTATGAATTATATTATACACGTTTTCAAAATGATGTCTAAATAAAAAGGACTACAAAATGTAGCCCTTTGTATATATTCTATTACTTAAAATGAGCTAGCGCTTCCGCAAATCTAACCTCATCAAATGGCTTAATAACAAAATCCTTAGCTCCAGCCTCTATTGCCTCGATAACGTAACACTTTTGGCCCATGGCACTTACCACCAAGATCTTGGCATCTGGGTCGAATTCCTTGATTTGCTTAATAGCATCGATGCCGTTAGAACTACGACCGACAGTATGTCCGTCAACTGTCATGGTGATATCCATCGTAACTATATCAGGTTTAAGCTCCTTGTACTTGGTAACAGCACCATCACTACAATCTGCTTCGCCAACTACAGTGAGACCATTTCTTTCTACTTCGCCTCTGACTACAGCTCGCATGAACTTGGAGTCATCAACTATAAGAACTGTCTTACCCACCGTGCATCCTCCTCTTATGAAACAAATCAATTTGGAAGTGTAGATATATTATACCACATGAAGTGGTGCTAAAATTATGAAACTTCTGTTAACTCTTTGTATACAAAAGGCTAACAGATACGTGGTAATCCTTCACCTTGAAGAATATCCAAGTATCTTTGGCCGCCAATTTCGGTGTTCATAATAAGAGTACCTGCGTCTGTATCCTTTTTAGGAGCGCAGATTTTGCCTATTATACAGGCATTTTCACCATATTTGCAGCTTCTTATTATTTCAACAGCCTTAGCTGCATATTCCTCTGGAACAATAGCAACTAACTTCCCTTCATTTCCCATGTAAAGAGGATCCAATCCAAGAAGCCCACAGAAGGATTGAACCTGTGGAGTGACAGGTAGCTTTTCCTGTTCTATACAAAAAGACAGCCTGCTAGCCATTGCCAATTCTTTAAGAACCGTTCCCAGACCTCCCCTAGTAACATCTCTCAAAACATGAACTGGAATTTCTTCTTGGATTAAAGCTGTCACCATATCTTGAAGAGGTGCATTGTCACTTTCAATAGAATTTTTGATATTCATGCGCTGGCTTAAAATAGCAGCATGATGATCCCCAACATTTCCTGAGACTATAATCGCATCACCAGGCTTAGCATTTTTTGCCTTTATATCCACAGACTTTGACACAAAGCCAACGCCTGCCGTATTTATATATATTCCACCATTGCCCTCAATAACCTTTGTATCTCCGGCAACGATTTTCACTCCAGCTTCCTTTGCAATATCCGCCATGGATTTTACAATTCTTCGTAAGGTAGGTATATCAGCCCCCTCCTCAAGAATGAACCCGCAGGTAATATATTTAGGGGTGGCACCTCGCATACACAAATCATTAACCGTTCCGCATATGCACAGCCTTCCAATGTCTCCTCCCGGAAACTCCAAAGGAGTTACCACAAAGCTATCAGTGGTCATTGCAATTGTGGCATCCCCAGGAACCACCGCAGCATCCTCCATCTCCGAAAGCACATCACTATCAAATTGTGACTCAAAAATTTCTCTAATCAATTCACCTGTTGCACGGCCGCCTGAGCCATGCTCCATACAAATCTTCTCCATAATTAATACCCTAATCCGCAAATTCTAGTCCGCAAATCCCTACATTAACAATCATTAGTAACTCTCTGCTCGACTAACACGTCTCGCAGTAGAGTTCTAATAGATTGTTAATTGGAATTTGCTCACTTAAGACTTTTAACATTTGAATATATCAGTAATTAGAATTTGCTCATTTATATTTTATATTTATCTAATTAATTCTTGCTCAGATATACGCTGTTACATGCCCCTTCCTCTGAGACCATGCATGCACCAGCTGGATTTGATGGGGTGCACGCAGTGCCAAACAGTGGGCAATCGGAAGGCTTTGCCTTACCCATGAGAATTTCTCCACATCGACATGCCTTATTCTTTTTGTTATCCACATCAAGCCCCATACTTCCAGCATCAAACTGTTTATAATCATCCTTAAGCAACAAGCCAGAACCTGGAATTATTCCCATTCCACGCCACGCAACGTCTGCAGCTTCAAAGTATTTATTTATCTGCATCTCTATGACAGGATTTTTGTCTTGTTCCACAACTGAGGTATAGAAATTCTTTACAGAGCTATCACCGTTTATAACCATCTGAACCAAGCCATAAATAGCTACCACCAACTCTTTAGCCCCAAAGCCTGACACAGCAAAAGGAATCTGATACTTCTTAGCCAAGTCATTAAAGTAATCCGCACCTGTAACAGCACTCACATG
Source organism: Pseudobutyrivibrio sp. YE44 (assembly GCF_900104335.1). Taxonomy (GTDB): domain Bacteria; phylum Bacillota; class Clostridia; order Lachnospirales; family Lachnospiraceae; genus Pseudobutyrivibrio. Next base: position 35,796 of record NZ_FMXT01000011.1, on the reverse strand, counting down.
GCCCGGAGCAATAAAACCATCAATCCTTGCACCATTATCACACAGATATGAAATAGCCCCTGGCATAGTCTTTAAGGCTGTAAGCAATCTGATATTATAAAGCCCCTGCTCCACTGCCTGATCTAAAAGCAAGGTGTATACCGGAGCTGTGGTTTCAAAACCCACCGCCGCAAATACGTATATACGATATGGATTATCTTTCGCAAGCTGCAGCACATCCATAGGCGAATAAACCATCTCCACAGAACCGCCACGTCCCTTAGCAGCATTCAAGCTTTCTTCACTACCAGGTACCCTTAGCAAATCCCCAAAGGTAACCACCGTAGTATTTTCCTGCAAACTAAGCTCAATAAGCTTGTCAATATATGCCGTAGGCGTTACACAAACCGGACACCCTGGCCCAGACAAAAGCTCTATCTTATCTGACAACAACCCACGTATTCCATGCTTCGCAATAGCATGAGTATGACTGCCACATACCTCCATAAGCCTTATAGGCTTCCCATCATAATTTCGTAAAAAATCTACAAGCTCTGCTATTTCCATTAAGCCTCCAGACCTCCCATCAGCTCAATAATTTCTTCAGCCTCCGACTTCTTCAAGGTCTGAATAACACAGCCTGCATGAACCAAGGCATAATCGCCTTCCTTTATATTTACAAGACCTGCATAAGCTTCCACTTCATTCCCATTGAAATCCACGGTAACCTTGCCATCTTTTATCTTCTTTACAAGTCCTGGAATTGCCACACACATTACATTTTTCCCCTAATCTTTGATATAATTATTCAACAGTATTACTATACTACATTTGACATGTTTTGGGAGGATAAAATGCACGAACTAGCAGTGACAGAATACGTTTTTAACCTTGTAAAAAAACAGGCTGACGCAGCGGGCGTCAACCATGTAGACAAAATCCACCTCCTCTTAGGAGACCAGTGCGACTACGTACCCGAAATCATCGAACAATACCTTCAGGTCATGAGTGAAGGCACCCCCTTAGCCGGAGTCAAGGTGGACGCCACCATCAAAGAATCCACCGTTCTCTGCACCGACTGCCGTTCCACCTTCACGCGACACCAGTTCTCGGACCGCTGTCCAGAATGCGGCAGCTCCAACCTTAAGCTCCAGCGCTGTACCGACTTCATCGTAAAAAACATCGAAGTAAGCTAAAGTTCCACGCAAACCTGCGGCTCCTGACTCTTTCCTGGGGCCGCTTTTTCTATGCCCACTCAGCTTTCCAAAGTCTCCCGCCTGCCCCGCCCCAGCCCCGGCACCGACCAATACGGCACACCTGTTATCATCATTTGAGCGAAACGTTAGGTTTTCTTATTCCTGCAATTTGAGCTTTTGTGAGTGTACTTTCATTGGTGTTGCACTTTGAAGCTACTGTATGTATTGCACAGACACTTATGAATTCAAACAATGCGCCCCATCAGGATATATAACCATCAGTTGCTTCCATACTCCATTTGCTAAGTAGAATTAAAAAAGCAGGTTTTGAATGTATAGTCACCGTGGCACATTCAACATCGTGTCTCAAGTGACCACTGCAGCCGCCTTCCTAGCGGCTGCTGCCTATACATACAAAACCTGCTTTTTATTCTACTAAGCGCACTCCAAATTCCAGCAGCTGATGGTTATATATCCTGATGGGGCGCATTACAAAAAATAGTGTGTGTCTGTGCAATACATACAGTAGCGATAAAAGTGCAATAAATTGAAAGAACACTCACTAATAAAAAAGCGAAAAGCAGGAATTAGAAAACCAACGTTTAGCGATTGTGATAACAGGTGTGCCGTATTGGTCGGTGCCGGGGCTGGGGCGGGGCAGGCGGGGGTAAAAGGACGGCGAGTGGGCATAGAAAAAGCGGCCCCCTTGAGATATCAAAAGAGCCGCAGGTTTGCGTGGTTTTATTTTACGTCGTAGTAGATACGAGATTCAGGCGGTACAGATTCGGTGATGAAGGTTGAGCCGCCGATGATGGAATCGTGTCCGATGACGGTGTCGCCGCCAAGGATTGAGGCGTTGGAGTAGATGGTTACGTTGTCTTCGATGGTTGGGTGACGACGAACTCCACGAAGGTTTTGGCCACCTCGTGTAGAAAGGGCACCAAGTGTTACGCCCTGGTATACCTTTACGTTTTTGCCGATGATGGTAGTTTCACCGATTACGATACCTGTGCCGTGGTCAATGAAGAAGTATTCACCAATGGTGGCACCAGGATGGATGTCGATACCTGTGTTGGAATGAGCATACTCAGTCATAATACGTGGGATGATTGGCACGCCTAAAAGGTAAAGCTCGTGAGCCAAGCGGTATATTGTAATAGCAAGAATACCTGGATATGCAAAAATGATTTCGTCGATGCTGGTGGCAGCAGGATCTCCATCATAAGCAGCAGCTAAGTCAGTATCAAGAAGGGCTCTTACGTGTGGAATTCGCTTAAGGAATGCTAAGGAAAGCTCCTCAGCCTTAGCAGCACAATCATCATCGCAGCAATTGCAGTAATCTGCACTGTAGCAAAGAATCAATGCAATCTGCTTGTTAAGATTGTAAACTACATCCTCCATAAGGGTGTTAAGGTTGGTCTCAACATTGTACACCTTGTATACGTGATCACGATAGTAGCCAGGATAAACAATACGAAGCAGCTTCATTGTGATGTCGATGATGCTGTCTTTGTTTGGCTGATGGAAGGTATCCATCTTGTCTATAGCTCTGTCTGATTTGTAATCTTTAATAAGTTCTTCAGTAATCTCGAGGATTTCCTGCTCTATTTTTTTGCCATCCATGATTAATTCTCCTGTCAGTTTTCGTTGTCTTCCTGCCGGCAAAATATGTCTGCCAACTAGAAACATTAAGATGGTACTAGTTTAGCACATAAAATTATTTTTTTACACAGAAAAAGACTCCCAGTTGTCTGGGAGCCCTTGTATTTTAGTTCTACATTCTAAGATATTCCATTCCCTTTAATACTTCCTCTGGAACAGTTCCACCATTTTTTTCAACCTTGTCTAGCTGGGTCTTCAAATGATTTAACGCCTGACTACACTTAATCTCATGACGAGAAATTACCTGCTCGTACATAGGATGGTTAGCAACCTTTGAGCGATATGGCTTTGAGAAGGTACAGTGCTTGTTTAGAATATTTCGCTCAGGCTTGTTCAAACGAATACTTCCTTGGGCCTCAAAATTAATCCAGATGGTGTACTGCTTGGTAAAGGCTTCACGCATATTGTTACGTGATGATTTAAGAAGAGTTTTAACCTTTTCTTTATTCTCAGCAGAAAGTTCCTTGTTCTTTCTGTAGAAGGTAAAGTAGTCGTAGAAATCAGAGGTGAGACATTCACTTCCAATATCATTCCATCTAGGGCCTTGCTCCTTACGGCAAATCTCCCAACGGAAGGCACCACAGCAGTAAATCATGAGCTTATCAAGATCGTCGAAGGTGAACATCGGAAATACGAATCTACCTGGCGAATCCACCTTGATACCACCACACTCCTGCCACATCATGGCACGCATACCACAGTTTGGAAGAAGAATAATATCTGGCTGAACACGTTTTGGATAAGCCTCACTCTTTACGTTGGCTTCCATATCTGTGAAATATGCTTCTCGAAGGAATATCTGATAATCCACTGATTCTATTTTTTCCATGGCTTCCATAAGCTTTGCGTTGGTAAGAAGCATTCGCATAGGCTCCGCGCCAAAGTCCTCCTTGGTGAGAACAGGACAGAAGGAGGTCATTTTTCCTGAGGTGGTTCTGTTTGCAGATACGAAGAAATTTGTTATCTCAAACTTTACCTTCTGCTCCTGGTCATTCATCCAAGTTGGCATATCTGCCTCAGAAATATTTCCGTTTTTGCGCTCCTCTAAAACAAAGCCTCGATAGTCTAAGTCCAGCTCGTTTCTGCTTGGCTCTCTGTCACCGGCATAAACCGCCCTAAGCCAGGTATAAATAGTAAACAAATTCTCCGAGTGACATAATGTATCTAATCTGTCTACCAAATCAGCCAATTCATTTGTCAACTCATCCCCCACTGCATTGTAATCAATATATCCAAAGTTCAGGAACATGCGGACAATTGTATCCAACTCTCCTCCGTAGGCTTCCAATTCAAGGGCTCTAAAGAAGATTTTCATGTATAAGTCGTAGAACAAATCAACAGCCTTCTTACGAGCCTTTCGCTCCTCATCATCCTTACCTTCACGGTCATCAAGAGCAAGATATGCATCAAGCTGTTCTCTATATTCTGCTGTCTTCTCCTCTTCAATTTCAGCAAATTCGCAAAGGTGCTCAAAGGTCTGGGTAAACTCTGCCTGCTTTTGCATTTTGGCCTCATCAAAGGATGCTGCTGTAGCTGCAAAGTCATGGCTGTCATACTCCTGCCAACGTTCCTTTAAAAGCTTCTTGTCATATATTCCAGACTGAGACAGGAACTTGTAAAGCATCTTCATAAGCTTAATTACATTTTCCTGATCAGCGCCTCTTTGAGCAGCGTATATACGAAGATTGAAAATCTGCTCAAACATATCACCCTTTTCAGGTGCAAGAAGAATTGGAGTAAATTCCTCCAAATAAAAGCCCATAGTTTCAATAGCTTCAATAGCACGCTTCATATAACCACAGCTTATTCCAATAACACCTGTGGCTATTTCAGTTTTCGAACCATATATATTCTCTATTTCTTTGTTATCAACAGAATTAAGGCTGTCAATATAGTCGTGCTCCCACTGTAAAATCTCTGAATCCAATACTAGCGGTTCCAGTTCCTCTAACATAGGATTTTCTTGAATTTCAGCACCTATAGCACGGCACTGCTTTTTATATTCATTGTTGATGCCTCTACAATAGTTAAGGAAATCATCAACCTTCTTTTTATTGTCATCATAAATCTTGAAAACATCTCGGCACTGTCTAAAGGCGCCCTTAGAAAAGCCGAAAATGTAGACTGGCTGAGCCTCAAAAATACCTCCAAAATCAGCCACCGTCTTGTAAGGGCATTTAATAACCATGGCATCCTCGGCCACCACATAATCAGCCTCATACTCATGGTTCAGAGAATCTGAAAGTCCAGCAATTGTACCTGGTCCAAGCATCAAATGCTGTCCCCTCCAAATCTGTTCAATAGCACCAGTGACGATAACATACATGCTATCAACTGGGTCCCCTTCATTTATTAGCTTTTGTCCCTGTTGAATGTTAATAGGTTCCACAGTAAATTCCCCCAATTTACACAGTTACCAACGAAGCACTCTTTATGTCTTAATCCCTATTTTTACTTAGATTAAACCACACTATAATTATAAAATTGTCAGAAAATTATGTCAATTAACTGTAAAAGAATTCACAAAAATATAAAGATTCCCACTGGCAGAAGGATATTCTACCGGCAGAAATCTTTTCTAATTAACAAATATCTATTTTTCCATGTATGCCAAAAAAGCCTGGCCCAAACAAATACTACCGTCTCCTGAAGGAAGTTGATTTGATATGTAAACCGTAAATCCTTCTGACTCCAACAAATCGATTGTATACTCCAAAAGGATTCTGTTTAGGAAGGTTCCTCCCGATAAAACTATAGTTGTAATTCCTGATTTCAAAGCAATAGCTTGAATATATTTTCCAACAGCCTGAATAAATCCCTTTGCAATTTTCTCTCTTGGTATCTGATTTTTCATAGCCTCAGCTATCCCTGCAAATAGCTCTGCCACATCACCATCCTCGCCAAGGGATAAGGCATATGCTTCTCCATTATTTCTTGCTGCTATATTTTCCAGTTCAACCGGAGCCTGCCCTTCATAGGAGTTGTAATGACATATATCAAGCATAGCAGATACTGCATCAAACAAACGTCCCATGGAAGTGGAGGTTACAGTGTTTATATTATTATCTATAGCTGCATAGATTAGCTCCTTATTAGGATTTATATCAAAGGCCTCAAGGCCAATACTATGTAAAAATCCTGAAAGGATAGTATCACAATTCTTTGCCCCTTCATCACCACCAATAAGCTTCAATGGCTTCAGGTGTGCAACTCGTTCCATATTGCTTGTTCCACGCCATATAAAAGCTTCGCTCCCCCAGATGTTTCCATCCTCACCATAACCTGTACCGTCAAAGGCAAAGCCAAGCACTGGCTCTGATAATCTGTGCTCAGCTATAACCGCAGCCACATGTGACTTATGATGCTGATAACAGCTAATAGGAAGATTCAAATCCTCCGAAAGCTCCTTAGCCATATTTCTGCTAAAATAACCAGGATGCAAGTCAGCAGCTATATACTTAGGATTGAAGCCAAAGATATCCTTCATGGCTGTCCTTTCCTTTTCATAGAAGTTTTGACAGCTAACAGTTTCCATATCTCCTAGATACTGGCTTACATAGGCATACCCGTTTTGCACATAACAAAAGCTGGATTTTAAATCTCCCCCTGCTGCAAATATCTCATCCATTATATCCGTTGTCAGTGGACTTGGCACATGGCCTCTTCCTCTTCTGATAAACTGTTGTCTTCCCTTTACCACCTTCATTACAGAATCATCGGAAGGTCGAAGGATAGCCCTGTTATGACCAAGCATAGCAATTTGAATTTCCTCTGGAATATCTCCGGAAGCCACACGCCCTTCAAGCCATAATCTCATTCTATCGTTATCTATTTCTAGCACATCTCCGCTGGCATTTCCACTGGTCATAACAAGAGGACCGCAGATTCTTGTCAATATTATTTGCACAGGGTTACATGGAAGCATTGCCCCAATATCTGGACTGTTAAGACAGACAGCATCTAAACTATCACCACCAACCTTTTTTCTTCTAACCAGAACTATAGGTCTGGCTGGTGATTCTAAAAGCTCAGCTTCCTGCTGATTAACCTGGCAATACCCTCGAATCTGTTCTAATTTCTCAAACATTACAGCAAAAGCTTTTGCCTCTCTGTGTTTAAGAATTCTAAGGGCTGATACGGACCTTTCTGCAAAAGGATTACATGCCAAATGATATCCACCAATATCCTTTATAGCCAGTATTCCCCCATCTTTTAATATTTCACAAGCCCTTGATAATTCTGGACCTAAATCGTTTTCGTTATATATATCCACAGAGTTATCAACTTTTCCACAAGTCGTAACATTGTCAGTATTTTTGTCTTTTATTCTGATAAATTCCAATTTTGGTCCACAATCTTTGCAGGCAACAGTCTGAGCATGTCTTCGTCGGTCCTTTTTCCCAGTATACTCAGCCCTACACTGTGGGCACATTTCAAAATCCTCCATTGTGATTGTATCCCTGTCATATGGAAGATTTTTAAGAATAGAATATCTAGGGCCACAGATAGTACAGCTTATAAACGGATGTAAGAAGCGTCGATTACGAGATTCAAAAAGTTCTTCCTTACAGCTGTCACAAGTAGCTATATCCGCTGGAAGCATGGGTAAATTAGAAGCTTCATCAAAATCCGACTCAAGGATGTAAAATCCTGGCGCAAACTCTGTCGGAGAGGACAACTCATCCACATCAATTGCGCTTACAAAGCCACCTGTAGGTACCTGATTAGATAACACTTGAAAAAACTGCTGCAAAGCCTCTTCTGATCCCGAGGCCATAACAGTCACAATTCCACCAGTGTTTCTTACCCATCCATCAAGCTTTAATTCCTCTGCAATTCTTGCCACAAAGGGACGATATCCAATTCCCTGAACCAGCCCCTTAATAACGTATTTATTAGTCATTACATTATTCCCTAATCCCGTTTATTTATACATCTCATTTAAGATTATATTATTCATTTCATTACATAATTCTATCATATTACTCCCGTGGACGTTTAAATAATTATTCAAAAATAAAGTTTGAACATTCTCGTAACATTCTTTGAACATTAATGCAAAATCAACATTTATAAAGATTGACTTGATATAATTTTGATGTATGTTGTGAAAGTTGTATCCAAATGCCTATGAAGGGATTTACAACATGAAAAAATACAAGTATAACGCCAGTGAATTAAAACTAATTGAAAATATCAGTATACCTTTGGGTGTCTACCAGTTTATTAATAAGCGGGTAGTTACTATTGCTCTGTCCAATGGCTTTAGAGAGCTTATTGGTCTTGATACCCTTGAGGAAACCTATGAGTTTATGAATAAGGACATGTACAGATATGTTCATCCAGATGATATAGCTGAGATGGCTGACGCTGCTGTACGTTTCGCATCTAAAGATGAAGAATATGACGTTATTTATCGCCAGAAAAAAGGTGAGGATTATATTATTGTCCACGCAATAGGCACACATGTAATTAAAGAAGACGGCACCAAGCTTGCTGTAATCAATTATGTAAACGAAGGAGTTTACAATACAGATAACAGCGACATTGCCTTAGGTTTCAATCTTATTCACAATAAAAGCTTTCAAAACAAAAAGGGCATGGGCAATTTAAGCTATGATTATTTAACAGGCCTTCCAGATATGAACTACTTCTTTGAATTGGCAGAAGCCTATAGAGAGGAAGCAATCAGTGAGGGGCACGAGTTATTGATGATCTTCTTAAATCTAAACGGCATGCAGGCCTATAACCAGCGCTATGGTTATACTGCTGGCGACGCGCTCATTAAAGAAGTAGCCCACCTTCTGTCAAGAACCTTTGGTAACTACCATTGCTGTAGAACAACCTCAGACCATTTTGCCTGCTATACAGAAAAGTATGGTTCACAAAGGTTGCTTGAGCAACTTTTAGAAGATTTCAAACACATTAACGGGGGACAGAATTTACCTGTACGAATTGGTATTTATGATACAAAATATGGCCTTGTTGGACCTGCAACTGCAACAGACAGAGCCAAGATTGCCTGTGACAGCTGTGGCAATATCTTTGAGTCCACAATTGCGTATTTCGACGAAGCTATGCTCAAACGATTTGAGGATAGACGCTACATTTTTGAAAATATAGATAAAGCAATGTCGGATGGTTGGATAAAGGTTTGTTATCAGCCGATTGTGCGTACCTCAAATAGCAAAGTATGTAACGAGGAAGCCCTTGTTAGATGGTATGACCCTGAAAAAGGATTAATCGAACCAAATGATTTTATTCCTATTCTTGAGGATGCTAAAATTGCCTACAAGCTGGATTTATATGTAGCTAAACAGGTTATTATCAAAATAAAAAATCAAGAGAAGTACGGCTTTGGTGTTGTGCCAAATTCCATCAATTTATCTCGTACTGATTTCTATTCCTGCGATATTGTAGAGGAAATAAGAAAGCTTGTGGATGAGTCAGGTGTAGACAGAAGCAATATTGCCATCGAATTAACCGAGAGTGTCATTATGGATGATACTGAGTTTATGCTTACTCAGGTTAATAGGTTCAGAGAGTTAGGTTTCAGCGTATGGCTTGATGATTTTGGAAGCGGCTATTCCTCTCCTGACTTGCTACAAAAAATCCACTTTGATGTAATCAAACTAGACAAATCCTATATTGATCAGCTTGATCATAGTGAAGATAGTAGAATTATTGTTTCAGAGTTGATTAGAATTGCAAAAGGTCTCGGTAGTGAAACTGTCGCAGAAGGCGTTGAAACAGATAGATCCATCGACTTCCTCAATGAGGTTGGATGTACACTGCTTCAAGGCTTCTACTATAGTGAGGCTTTACCATTTTCTGTAATTATTGATATTTACAAAAAAGGTGCCAAGTTTGCCTTTGAAAATCCTAACGAGGCAGAATATTATTCCACCATCGGAAATATGGATTTATACGATTTTTCCTTCTCTTTATCTGATGGGGATGATAATTATAACGGTTTCTTTGACACAATGCCAATGCTTATCGTAGAAGTTGTAGATGATGAAATAAGCCTCTTAAAGAGCAACAAGTCCTACAAACAATTTATAAAGAATTATTATCCTTCCTTTGTTAGCAATACCGATGGGTATCTAAAAGGTACTAACGATATAAACTTCTTCAATGCTGTTATAAAGTGCAAAGAGGATGGTAAACCTGTAATTGTAGACATAAGAGGAACCAAAAATGATGTAGTTCATCTTTTCATAAGAAAGGTTGCTAGCAATCCTGAAACCGGTGCTGTAGCACTTTCCGTTGTTATACTTGGATACCTGGACAATGACTTAGAGCTTAGACACAAAGATGAGTTAGAAAGAATTAAACAGGAAAGACAAACCTATTCTAGAGTTACCTCTCTTACTGGAGATTTCATTTGTATATTTGCAGTGGATATTGAAACTGACCACTATATCCGCTATGTCCTAGCAGATGATTACAAATATTTAGGTCATGAGAATGAGGGTGACGACTTCTATGAATACTTCCGAATAAAGTCCTTAAAGAATGTTTTCATTGACGACATCGAGAACTTCCTGACACTATTTACTAAAGAAAATGTTCTTGAAGCTATTAAGACAGAAGGTATTTTCTCGCTTAACCTTAGATTAATATACGAAGGAAGCCCAAGATACACCTGCATAAAGGCAACGGTCCTTAATGAGGAGCTAGGCCCTCAGCTCATTCTCGGTCTTGTGGATATTGATTCTCAAGTTAGAAAAGAACAAAGCTACCACAAGAATCTTGCAGAGATGAGTAAAGCTGCTAACTCCGATCCATTAACAGGTGTGAAGAATAAGCATGCCTATATTGATGCTGAAGCGAAGTTAAACATCCTAATAGAAGAAAAGACGAATACCGATTTTGCAATAATAGTATTCGACTTAAATGGTCTGAAGGAAATAAACGATACTCTTGGTCACCATGAGGGCGATCGATACATTAAAGAAGGTTGTATGCTCATATGTAAGCAATTCCAACACAGCCCTGTATTTAGAATAGGTGGCGATGAGTTTGTAGCTATTGCTCAAGGCTCTGATTACAACAAGCTAAATGAGCTTATGGCTTCCTTTAGAGAAAAAGTTCTTGAGAATCAGCGCAAAGGGCAAGTTGTTATAGCCTCTGGATACGCAAGATACGATGGAGAAAGACGCGTATCAGATGTCTTTGACAAGGCCGACAAAGAAATGTATTACGATAAAAAAGCCCTAAAAACTAAAGTATACGCATAAACTAAGAGCCTATTACCATACTCCGCTAGTTACGGCTACAAGCCTTAGTATTTCTCCGTTCAGCTATAGAAAGCTTCACTTGAGAAATCTAAGAGCTTGATGCCTACTAGCTCACTTAAGATTCTGGGTATAGTAATAGGCTTATTTTATGCTTTTTATCCTACGATTGTGACGGTGTAGGGGTCGCGGGTTTTGCCGCAGGTTTTGGGGGTTCGTAAGGAACCTCCACCATATATACGAATTTTTCTGGACCAGGCTCTTGATAGCCCGGTGTAATACTCAAGCACTTCTTTGGGCATTTTTCGGTGCAGTATCCACACTGAATACAATCAAAGCGATTTATACTCCAGGTCTTGCCTGCTCTATCCACCTTGATTGCCCCTGGTGGGCAGCTGCGCATACACATACCACACAAAATACAGCTGTCTTTGTCAATATCCACATGACCTCTTGTACGCTCAGGGTACTCACGTGGTACAAATGGGTATTGAGTTGTGGCTGGCTCAGAAAATAGATTCTTGAGTACTTGCTTACTAAATGGTAAAAACTGTCCCATAATCTTCTCCATAAATTCCGCTGGTTACACTAACAATTCCTACTACTATTTTTTCATCGTTTTCACTATACTCTCAAAAATAGCAGTAGAAATTGTTAGCTACCAGCTAGTTTATTGAAATAATAAAAAATACTTATTAGCAACATTGTTAACGCTCTGTACAGCTAATACATGGGTCTATAGTTAAGACGAGTAATGGTACGTCGCTGTATTGGCAGCCCTGGAGGGTTTGAGCTAGGGCTGGGATGTTGGCGAAGGTAGGTGTTCGTACACGGAAGCGATCCAAGAATTTTGTTCCGTTTGCTCGCACGTGATAGAAGGCCTCCCCTCGTGGCTGCTCCACTCTTATAATAGATTCCCCATTAGGCATTCCCGTAACCTTTGTATTAATCTCCGTATCAGGTATCTTTGCTACACATTGTCGAATAATATCAATAGACTGGAAAATCTCTCCGATTCGCACCTCACATCTTGCATAGGAATCACACTTATTAGAGGTAATCACCTCAAAGTCAATATCGTTGTAGGCGCCATAGCCGTTCTTTCTCATATCAACATTGATTCCTGACGCACGCATCATAGGACCAACTGCACCTCTTCTGATTGCATCCTCTCCACTAATTATACCTATATCCACAAGACGACTCTTTACTGTGTAGTCATCTAAGAAGATGGCTGTAGTCTCTCGGATTTCCTTTTCCATTTCATCAAGCTGGCGGACAAAATCCTTTAGCATATCTGCTGGCATATCCTTTAATACACCACCGATAGTGTTTACAGAAAAGATAACTCGTCCACCTGTAGAGGCCTCAAACATATCAAGAATCTTTTCGCGAAGTCTCCATGAGTGCATAAACAATGATTCAAATCCAAATCCATCTGCCAATAGACCTAGCCAAAGCAAGTGGCTGTGAAGTCTACTCATCTCACCCCAAATAGTTCTGAGATAATCAGCACGTCGTGGGACTTCTACGTTCATAATATCCTCCAAAGCCATGCAATATGACATGCCATGCATAAAGGAGCATATACCGCATATACGTTCCGCAACATACACCATCTCGTTGAAATCTTTTTTGCTAGTAAGGCTTTCTAGTCCTCTATGTACAAATCCTATTGATGGTATTGCCGCCAAAACCTTCTCATCCTCCAGCACCAAATCCAAATGAACTGGTTCTGGAAGAACTGGATGCTGTGGGCCAAATGGTACTACACTTCTATTCCCCATCGTTCTTTTCCTCCTTTTCAAGGAATGGTGTCTCTACGTCTATACGATATAGCTTGTCATGGAAATCCTGCTTGATGTTTTCAACATGAAGGCCCCAAAGCTCATGCATTTCGTTTTCGTAGTAGATTGCTGATTTGTAAACACGAGAGATTGAAGGAACCTCCTCCTCTCTTTCAGCAATCAATCTGTAATTTGCTAATTCCTGTCCATTGGCAAAGGAGTAGGTGATTTCAAAATGGTCCTCTGCCTTGGGATATGAACAGCAAATCTGGCAAAGTCTCCAAAGAGCATTTTTCTTTTCCATAATGATATTCAGAAGCTCTGCCTTATCTATTAAAAATAAGTCTGTCTTTAATTCCTGCATAACTATTATCTTCCTCCTTGGGTCTCAACAAAAATTGAAACCTATATCTTTAAGCCTTACTCTGAGCTGCCAGAGCTGCTGCCTTTTCCTTGAAAAGACCAATTCCCTTTACTACACCGTCGATTATTGACTCTGGTCTAGCAGCACAACCAGGAACGTATATATCTACAGGAATAACTGTGTCTGCGCCACCCTTTATGTTGTAGCACTCCTTGAATATTCCTCCTGTACACGCACAGGTTCCAACTGCAATAACCACCTTTGGCTGAGGCATTTGGTCGTATATCTGCTTAACCACTGCTTCGTTTTGGGAGTTAATTCCTCCAGTTATAAGAAAAATGTCTGCATGCATTGGATTGCCTGTATTGATTACACCAAATCGCTCTACATCGTACACTGGCGTTGTGCATGCCAATACCTCTATATCACATCCATTGCAGCTGCTTCCGTCATAATGAAGCAGCCATGGAGATTTATGTATCTTAGCCATGTCCTACCCCCTAATTATCTCTAGCAAGAATAAATTCATGCCTGCTGCAACTATTGTTGTTCCCCATGCAAGCTTTAACATAAGCTGCCATTTTACTCTTGCTGATGTGTTGTCGATGAGAATCTCAAGGAACCATACCACAAGTATGGCAATAACTGCTCCAATTACTGTCAGGATATTGCTGCTGACAAAGAACAATCCTACGATTCCAAGAAGAATAGCATTCTCATACCATTCTGCAATTGTTACCATTGCGTATTCCTTACCAACCATTTCAGAGGTAACGCCCTTGATAACCTCCTGATGTGCATGATGGCTTGTAGAAATATCAAATGGTGACTTTCTAAACTTTATAGTCAGGATAAATACAAAGCCTACAAAAAATCCTGGTAAAAATCTAATGTTTGCAACTGGACTTTTTGTAACAATGTCTGACACTGTAAAAGTGCTAGTTGCAAGATAAAAACCTACTGCCACGAGAAGCTCCATTGGCTCACACGCCATAATCTGTACAAGCTCTCGTGAGGTACCCTGTGATGCAAAGGGTGAATGTGTCGCGGTGGATGCAAGAATCAAAAACATTGCAGCTGTTGAAAGTGAAAAAATAACTAACAATAAATCAAAGCCTGCAAAGAAAATAATTCCTGATAATACGATGAAGCAAAGATAAGAACGAATTAAAAATAATTGCATCTTATTTGCTGTCAAAAATTCTTTTTCAAATAACTTCTTTAAATCAAAAAATGGCTGAAGCACTGATGGGCCTCTTCGGCCCTGCATTCTTGCGGAAATCTTTCTGTCGAAGCCATCTAATAATCCAATCACAAAGGGTGTCAGTACCACGTAGAGGACGGCAAATAAAACTCTAGTCTGAATTGTCATTGTAAAGCACCTCCCACTACGATAATTAGGTAAACAACAATTATGAAGGATGAAATAAGAATTGCTGGAGTGAATAATTTCTTTTCACCCATCAAATCTTCCATATAGAAATTGGAAATATCCATCTCTCTTGGGTCTCCTGTTGCGGATACAAAATTGAAGTTATCTCCTGCATTTGCACCGCCCATATATGTTATGACCTTCTTGCCCTTCTGGCCCTTTGTCAAAAGATAATTGATAAACGGAATTACGAATACGCCGCAAAGAAGAACAATCATAATTACCATGTTTTCATAGGAAATAACCTGCTTAACCACGCCAAACATATCATTTGAAAGAGGCTTAAGCACATGCTCTGAAAGCCATGGGAAACCAAGTATAAGAGAAATCATCATAAAAGCATGGAAGAACATTGAAATATACTCATTCTTCTTTGTAAGATCTCTGGATTTTTCCCTTTTTGACGCTCCAAGGATTTTCGACATCCACTTTGTCCAGTAAAACATTGTTGTAGCCGAACCAAAGCAAATGAACATAACCATCAGTGTGGAAACATAAACTGAGCTTGTGTCGATGAATGCCTTGAGCGCTGCCCACTTTGAAATAAGCATTCCAAATGGAGCAAGGAACATTCCTGCAATACCCACCATAAGGATGAAGGCTAGCTTAGGGAAGATGCTCATCAAGCCCTGCATATCCTCCACATCACGGCTTCCAATTGTTGTTTCAATAGCACCTACACACTGGAAAAGCATTGACTTTGAAACAGCATGGAAAATTACAAGGAATACTGCAGCCCAAATGGTTTCCTCATAACCACAACCAGTACATGCAACTATAAGTCCAAGGTTTGAAATAGTCGAATAAGCCAAAACTTTTTTTCCATCTGATACCGTAATTGCGAAGCAGGATGCTGCCACAAAGGTAAATCCTCCTATCAACGCAACCATGTTTCCTACATAGTTATCTGCCATCGCTGGTGAAAGTCTAATAAGCATATAAACACCAGCCTTTACCATTGTTGCACTATGAAGAAGTGCTGATGAAGGTGTTGGCGCAACCATGGCACCAAGGAGCCATCCAGAAAATGGGAACTGGGCTGACTTGGTAAGTGCTGCAAAAGCTAGCATTGCTATTGGTAGCAAACAAAGCATTTTGGTTGGTGTCTTTACTGCTGCAGCAATCAAAGTGTAAAGATTTGCTGTGTTGAAATAGATAATTCCAACAGAAATAGCCACTGCAAGACCGCAGCCACCAAGTAAGTTCATCCATAAAGCCTTGAAAGAATTATTAATTGCTTCATCTGTGCGGGTATATCCTATTAAAAGGAAAGATGTAACAGATGTAATTTCCCAGAAGAAATATAATCCTAGAAGATTTGCAGATGTAACCAGACCAAACATTGCTCCGAAGAACACAAATATCATTGAAAGGAAGAAGCTTCTTCTATCAGTAACTTCCTTGTGATGATGAATGTGAAAGCCATGCATATAACCAACTGCATAAACTCCAATAAGTGAACCTACAACACCAATAATCAGAACCATAATGAAGGTGAGCCAGTCAAAACGCATTGTTGGTCCCGCTGGAAGCTCTGGTCCAAACTTTTCTAAAATTGTAGGTACCACAGTAGATATAATCGAAAGGAATGCGATTATTAATCTATTATGTTTGTATGAAAGATATGTGATAAAACACATTAAGAAAATATCGCCCCACAAGAAGATTTCTCCAAATGCTTCCTGATATGGTAGACGAAAATCCAGTGTCTGGCCCCCTGCCAAATACCACTGAATCGCAGTGAAGACTGAAAGAACCATAACGATTCCGCAGCCTAGATAGACGGTAAATGCCCTGCGCTTCGAATTATGAATCACGGCAGGCAATATCGCCCAGAGAAATGGAAAGCAAATCAATGCTGTCACTAATACTTCCATTATTACTCCCTCCTATTACATTATAAAAAATCCCTCTCCGTTGCCCCTTTACCCCCAAGAGACAACATAATTACTATACCACACTTTTACCATAATGTTATCCTAAAAATTGCTTTTTTACAGTAATTGTGCACAACCACCTATGATTACGCTAGCTCTCAAGCTCTATATAAAAAAGGCTTGGGGACCACACAGTCCTCAAGCCTAAATAATTATTTTTTCGCCTCAGCAATTTCCTGCTCTAACCAAGCAATAACATCGTCCAAGCCCTCTCCAGTCTTTCCGCTAACAAAGAAGATCTTTGCATTTGGGTTTAGCTTCAAAATACGCTCAGTAACCTTTTCCTTACTAAAATCGAAATACTCCAAGGTATCTATCTTATTAATAAGCACCACGTCGCTTATCTCGAACATGAGAGGATACTTCAAAGGTTTATCATCCCCCTCTGGCACAGAAAGCAACATCAGGTTCTTATTTGCTCCAACATCGAACTCCGCCGGACAAACAAGATTACCAATATTCTCAAGAATCAACAGATCAAAATCCTTAGTGTCATACTCCATAAGCGCACGACTTGTCATATCCGCATCAATATGGCACAACCCCATATTATGAATCTGGATTGACTGTACCCCTGTGGCATCAGCCACCCTCTGGGCATCAATACTAGTCTCGATATCTACATCCATCTCACCGATTTTGTATCTATCCTTCATTCTGTTAATAATTGCAGAAAGCGTCGTTGTCTTTCCTGAACCTGGCCCCGACATTACATTCAAAAAGAATGTCCCCTGAGCCTTCATCTGAGCACGTATATTCTCAGCAGCCTGCTCGTTTTCAGCAAATACGCTCTCTCCAATCTCAATTACTTTTACTTCACTCATCACTTATACTCCTACTCTAAACCCGCTTCGCCCTCACAAAGCCTACCCCTATTATACCCCATTCCCATCACTATTCCCACCCTCCAGTTTAGCCCCTTCCAACGCTCCCCTGCCCATTAAATCAGCCCCCGCGTTACGACCTCCCTCTATTAATTCTGTTCACAGCTACACCTGCTGCTACACCCGGGCCCGCCACCTATGTATTAACAGTGTCAATGAATTTGTATTTTCTAAATGCTACACTGCGCTTTCTTTATTGTAGGTGTCTTTTATATTCATTGCACTTTGGGTGCTACAGTATGTATTTCTCAGACACACTCTATTTTATGTAATGCTTCTCCTCAGGGGATATAACTATCAGTTGCTGGAATTTGAAGTGCGCTTAGTAAAATAAAAAGCAGGTTTTGTATGTATAGGCAGCAGTCGCTAGGACGGCGGCTGCAGTGGTCACTTGAGACACGATGTTGAATGTGCCACGGTGACTACACATTCAAAACCTGCTTTTTAAATTTTACTTAGCAAACGGAGTATGGAAGCAACTGATAGTTATATCCCCTGATGAGGAGCATTATTTTAACCTATAAGTGTCTGAGCTATACATACAGTAGCTTCAAAGTGCAACACCAAATAAAAGACACCTACCAAAAGCTCGTTTGTAGCATTAAGAAAATACAAAATTCATTTTCAATCATGTTAATACATAAGTGGCGGGCCCGGGTGGAGCAGCAGGTGAGGCTGTGCACTAGTAACTACAAGGGAGGTCGTAATGCGGGGGCTGGATTATATGGGCAGGGGAGCCTTGGCATATAAAAAAGATAGAGGGTGTGAATAGCGGGGAAATGGACATTAAAAAACCGACGCTTGAAGGCGCCGGTGAAAGTTCGGGGAGTGCGACCAAAGTTGCCCTTGGTCGCTGAGTTATGAAAAATTTGGTATTAGCTTTTCGCTAGTACGTTAGATAATATAACACTACGTAACCGTTTGCGCAAGACTTTTTTTCACAATTTATTCACAAATTTTGTATTTTTCATGTACTTCGAATTAGTCAGCGCTAACTCTCATGCACACTTGGTAAGTATTGTGTACCAATTCCGCTATTTTCAAGGCTTAGAAGCCGATATACAAAACATCTGATCTGGGATATAAAACTCATCTTTTTCAATAAATATGCGGCTTCCGAAACTAGAATCGATTTTTACGTTTTCATACCCAATGTGGCGTAATACACACTCATCCCAATTTGGTCTATTAAGTGTACTAATGGTTAACATGTGATAAATATCATGACATTCATCCTTAAGCTCATCACTAATTTTGCTATGAGCTATATTCTCTGGACTCTTAAGATTGTGTGCTCCTTTTGCATATTCAGCATCAAAATTTATAAGCACGCCATCTTTTTTTAACACACGATACCATTCACCGTATGCTTCGATTGGATGAGGTAAAGTCCAGGTAAGATTTCGAGTGATGACCACGTCAAAGGTTTCATCCTCAAATTCCAGATGCTCAGCATCACCGATTTGACATTTCACCTTGTCAGCATCCAATTGGTATATACGAATCATTTCGTTGGCGCCATTAATCATCTCTGGAGTCAAATCGATGCCTGTAACCCTGTGACCAAGTCTTCCTAAAAGTACTTCGAAATATCCAGTGCCACAACCCACGTCCAAGATATTTAGCTGTTTTCCCTCAGGTAAAAGCTTTTTTATCTCTCCAAGCCAGCGAGCAGCCTTTTCGCTTTCTATCTCGTCGTGTCGAAGTTCAAAAAAGCTGTCTGCTCTCTTTGTCCAGTAGCTCTCCACCTTTTCCTTTATATTGTCTGCCTCGTCTTCAAAGGCTATATAGTGTAATTCACCCATTACTTTTTATCCATTCTAACTCCCTAAGGGAGATGCTCATTTATCTAATGAGCAAGACTATGTTCTCAGTTCTTAATAAGCTTCACCATAAAAAGTGGTGTTGACTTATAGTTTATCTTTTCCTTTTCCGAATACAGGATGCTGCCGATATCCTCTCTAGTTTCCACTGTGCCGGCTTTTATAGATTCCAGGTAGTCTTTATCCCACTCTGGACGTAATCGAGCCGTAGAAGGCATTTTAGAGGCTATAACATCCATCTTATCGAAATTCTCTCCGATGTTATAATCTCCAAGTCCCTCTGCTGCAACATTAGCTCTATCCTGTTCATACTCTGCAAGCTTTTTATCATCCACAAGATAAGCGTACCAATTGGCATCAAACACAAGCATCAACCCATTAGGCTTAAGAACGCGAATCCATTCCTGGTAAGCTTTCTCAGGAAACTGGATATTCCAAATCAAGTTTCTAGAGAATACTACATCAAAGCTACTTTTGTCAAATGGAAGCTTGGTGGCATCCCCTTGAACATACGTAATCTGCGATGCCAGAGGACCTGCATTTAGCTTTGCCTGTTCAAGCATATGCTCTGCAAAATCAAGAGCCGTGACCTGGTAGCCGGACTCTGCCAATATAATTGATATGAAACCTGGCCCAGCACCCACATCTAAAATTCTGATAGTTTCTGGTGCTCTCTCGGGGAAGTGTTCCTGAATCTGTGAATTCAAAAAAGACGTCCAATTTTTTCGTTGGACGCCTGCTAGTTCTTCTTTGTTTACTTCTGAATATCCTTCAGCCCTACCTTGCCAGTAGGCTTTGTTTTCTTCATAAATGTCCATAGGCTGGATTATACTTCATTTCCTGCGGCCTTACCATAGCCAGTACCGCGTAATTGTCTAGTACATTGTATTAAGTGCTTTGTATACTGATTCTGAGGATTAAATAATACTTGCTTTGCTGAGCCATATTCCTGCATCCGACCATCCTTCAGTACCAACACCTTGTCACAGATTGATTCAACAATATCGATATCATGGGTGACAAAGATGACTGAAGTCCCCATATCATAAAGCTTAATTAATTCGCTTATAACCTGATTGCGGGAAATGTTATCCAAAGCACTTGTTGCCTCATCAGACAACAGTATCTTTGGTTCTAGAAGCATGGCCAAAGCCACTGCCACACGCTGATTCATTCCACCAGACAACTGAAAAGGATAACTGTTCCAAACCTTTTCCCCATCCATAAAGTTCAGCTTATTAAAAATATCAAGAGTTTTCGTCTTGGCTTCCCTTTTGCTGATTTTTCCATGGGCTCGCAAAGTTTCATAAATCTGATCCCCAACCTTTCTTATTGGACAAAAGGTTGTACTGGCATTCTGAGAAATCATACCGATTTCCTTACCTCGTATCTGGCGCAGCTGCCTTTCGGATTTCTCAAGAAGATTCTCACCCTTATATCTGATGGTGCCATTTTTTACAGCACCACCAGAATTCAATAATCCAACCACCGCTTTTATGATTGTAGACTTACCACTACCAGACTCGCCTACCACACCTAGAATTTCCCCCTCATTTAGGGAAAAACTTATATCTTCCGCAACTGGAATACCATCATATGTAATTTGCACTGAGTCTAGCTTTAGTATCTCCAAATATACACCTCATTGGGCCCTTCAGGCCACCCTCCCTCAGTAGGAAGGCTTATTCTATATCTAAGTCTGCTGTAAGCTCGTAGTAATCTGATGGCCAAGCCTTTAAGCCAGTTACATTTGACTTGCTAATCATGCTCATCTTAAGGAATGAACAGAAGATAAAGGCGTTGTCATCAAGAATCTGCTGCTGCATATCAATTGCAATCTGACTTCTTTCATCCTTATCAAAGGTAGCATTCATCTTATCAGCCAATTCCTGAAGCTCATCGCTGTGATATCCACCACGGTTCTTTGAGGAATCATCAAAACAATGTGTTGTAAAGAAATACATTGGATCGCCGATACCGCAGGTTACAAAGGCTGCTGCATATACATCCCAACCATCCTTTTCAGCTACAATTGTTCCGTGGTCAGCAGTTACATTAAGCTGCACATCAAAACCAATATCCTTGAGAGTTGCCTGGGCACTCTCTGCAAGAAGAGGAAGCTCCTGACGTGAAGGATAGCTAACCCATTTGATAGTAAGAGTCTTTCCATCCTTTTCACGGATTCCATCACCATCTGAGTCAACCCAGCCTGCTTCTTCAAGAAGCTTCTTTGCGCCTTCAGGATCATAGCTTTCTGTCTTTACGTTCTGTCCACCAAATGTGAAGGACTCTGGGAATGCACCCTGACCCACATATCCATAGCCAGATAATAACGTATTTACGAAACTCTCTTTATCAATTCCCATTGCAAGGGCTTTTCTGACAGCATCATCTTTGATAACTGGTGAATTGTAGTTCATCTGACAGTAGAAAGCTCTACTTGTTGCTGTTGATGTAAACTGATAATCATCATTTTCAAAAATTGGATATGAAGCATATGCCATACCATATGCAGCATCAATATCCCCATTCTGAAGAGCAAGAGCAAGGGTATCACCATCTGTAATAGTAAGAACCTTTACCTCGTCTAGCTTAACTTCGCCATTCCAGTAGTTTTCATTTTTAACTAGATTAATGTGATCATCTGTCACAAGCTCAGTGGCTACAAATGGACCTGTTCCAACTACAATTCCGTTTTCATTGCCTGCCTCAACATCAATAATACAACCGTATGGGTCACAAAGATAGTTGATTAATGTTGGCTTTGAACTATTTGTCTTGATGGTAAGTGTATTGCCATCAGCCTCAATAGATGCTATATCAAGGTCTCCTGCTGCACGCTCATGAACTTCCACCAAATCTTCAATGCAAGCCTTTACAGCTGCTGCATCACAGGCCTTGCCGTTTGAAAATTTAACACCATCCTTAAGCACAATCTTCCAGGTAAGCTCATCAACATTCTCGTAGCTTTCTGCAATCCATGGCTCAAGTTCCATGCTATCATTAAACTTGAAAAGGGTCTCGCCAACACCATATCGCACACAAGGCCATCCACAATATGCGCTATGAGGATCAATGGTTGGTTCCTCATTTTCAGCATTAAAGGTTGTATCACCAAAGGTGAATACCTTTGTTCCAGTTGAAGCTGCACCATTCTTTGAAGCATCTGTCTTACCAGAACCGCAACCTGTAAGGGCTGCTACAGCCATCATCATAGCAAGTGTGACTGCCAATACTCTTCTAATTCTCTTCATTTTTATACTCCTTTATATATGCTTTTTAGACACTATTGTCCAAGAATTATAATGAATAAGCCAAAGGCTTACACAAACTAAGCTGCTTTTGGGTCAAAGCAATCCCTCACTGCATCTCCTAAAAGATTGAATACAACCACGGAGACGAAAATTGCAAACCCTGGAGACAATACCACCCATGGATATGTCTGTAGCATAGAGCGTCCATTGCTCATCATGCTTCCCCATTCTGCAATAGGAGGCTGTGCCCCAAGCCCAAGGAAGGATAGACCGGCCAGCTCCATCATCATGGTTCCTATATCTAACATAGCAGTTACCAAAATTGGGCCAAATATATTAGGCAGGATATGTCGCACTATTATTCTCCCAGGCCTTGCTCCTGCAACTATTGACGCCTGCACATAACAGGTTTCCTTTGTGGAAAGAGTTTGACTTCTTGCCACTCTCGAATACTTGGGCCAACTTATAATAGCAAGTGCAATAACAGCATTTCCTACACCTCCACCAAGAAGTGCCGCTACAGCAAGAGCAAACACAAGCCCCGGAAAGGCAAGGCACAGGTCAGAAATCCTCATAACGCAGGAATCGATAACACCGCCATTATATCCACAAATAACCCCCACAATTGTGCCCCAGATAGTAATAACCAAAACAAGTGCTAAGGTAGATAAAATACTGGTTTTTCCACCTACCAACACACGTGAAAACATATCACGACCATAGGCATCTGTTCCCATAATGTGACTGGCACTAGGTGAATTGTAGGCTATGGTCAAATCCTGTTCATAGGGATCAAATGGACATAAATGATTTGCGAAAATCGCCGTAAGTAATAGCATCAACACTAATATCGTAAATACGATAATTTTTAGTCTGACCCTATTATTTTTTCCTTTGGAGAACAATTTTGTCTTACTCATGAGCAGCGTCCTCCAATCTTATTCTAGGATCAAGTAATCTATAGGATAAATCTGTCACCAGGTTAACTGTCACATAGATAATTGCCATCCACATTACGTATGCCTGGATGATAGGGTAATCACGCATATTTATTGCATCCACAGCAAGCTTTCCAACTCCATCCCACATAAAAATAGCTTCTACGATAGCAGTTCCTCCAAGCAAACTTCCTATAGATAGAGCCAACAGAGTGATAATTGTCACAAGACATGCCCTCATTACACTCTTCCACAGGGTAATGGAAAACTTTACACCTCTGGCTTTTGCACCAAGAATATAATCCTTCCCTAGCTCATCTAAAACTGTAGCTCTAACCTGTCTTAGGTATTTCGCAGACATTGCTATTGCTAAAGTAATCGCTGGCATAGCAACGCTTTGAAGGCTTACTTCCTTGGATATGATAGGAAAAAGCTTTAGCTTAATTGACAATATATACATGAGTACCAGCGATACAAAAAAATTTGGCAGACTATTTCCAATAAAACTCAAAAATCGAATTAGATAATCCCAAATTTTATTCTTGTACACTGCTGATATTATTCCTAATGGAATTGAAATAATAACGGTTAAAAAAATAGACGCAACCGTCAAATAAAGTGTTGCAGGAAGCTTTTCCACAAAAGAATCGAATACATTCTTTCCTGACACATAACTTACTCCCATATCTCCATGCAAAAGATTGTTTAGCCATGAACCGTACTGGATAATGAAAGGACGATCCAAACCAAGCTCTGCCTTAGCTGCCTGAAGCTGTGCCTCACTTACCACCTGTCCTGTGTTAAACATCTTTTGTTCAACAACATCTGAACCTGCTAATCTCATCATTCCAAAGCTTAAAAAGGTGATTGCAAGTAATATGGGTATTAATCCTAATAGTCGTTTGATAGTATATTTCAAAGGAATACCTCTTTTATCTTTTGATAGCTTATTAATATTATAATCTGAACCTAGATTCTACAAGAAAATCCAGCTGGTTATCCTATTCCATTATTGTTAGTAGCCATTCCATACAAGAATATCGCCTCATCCATTATCCCAATTATCCTTTGATCTATAGCATAAAAAAAGAAATGCCGCAGTAGTGCGGCATTCCTTAAGTTGGGGATTGGGTATTACCATTTAAAAATACGTGAAAAGAATTTTACAACCTGTTTTGCTATTTCATGAACCACCTTTGCAACCTGCTTCATAAAATGTTTAACCTCTGGTGAAACACTTGGCGCAGGTGTTGGTTTTGGTTCTGGAGTTGGCTCTACTGTAGGCTCTGGGTCTACTGTAGGTGTTGGCTCCACTGTAGGATTTTCACCTGGGTTTTCTCCAGGATTTTCCCCTGGATTCTCTGATGGGTCTGAACCAGGAGTTGGGGCCTCACCAGGTGTAGGTGTAGGCTCTGGATTAGCTGGACCTAATGATGGGTCTGGCTCGTCTACTGGTGTATTTTCATCCACTTCTACAAGCTCTATATCATCAATAAATACATCATGCTTTTCCTTAATTCTAACACCATCAACAGAACCCATTGTAATGTTGAATCTTGTCTTAGAATCAGATTCATTTTCCATCTTGAAGGTATGGGTGAAGGTCTTCCACTCCTTACCAATTTCTACAGAACCTGTTCCACTATAATTTGTCCAATTTCCTTCGAATTCCTGAAGAGAATACTTGATTACTCTATCAATAGATGACTTTGCCTTGAAGGATACCTTGTAGGTCTTTCCTTTTTCAAGATTAACTCCATCCTGATTGAGCTGAACATACCAACAATTATCATCTGAATCAGCAACTGTATCTTCAATAGTAATGGCAAAGGCATTGTCATTTCCATTCATATTGTCGATTACATAATTTGCCTTTACTGAATCGTAAATATATGGGCTAAAGCCTGTTATTCCAGCATTGAATGAACCATTCTTAATAAGTGCAGATTCACCTAAAAATGCATTATCAAGATAGTAGGTTCCTGGATTCGTAAATACGAATTCAACCTTTGAGGCCTTACGTGAAAGACTATCCTCAAGTGTAATCTTCTTTGCAAAGTTCTTACTTGAATCTTTTAACTCTGGAGTATATTTTTCTCCTGCCACATAAACTGTAAGTCCATCAGCTTTTCCATCCTCTGTGAAGGCATCAAAGCTTATTTCATACTGTCCTGCTGAGAGTGGAGAAAGCTCTGACTGAGAAATCTTAAGTGGCTTATCCTTTGAAGTACCCTTTGGTGCTACCACCTTAAGCATTCTTGTATTCTTTTTATTTGTAACTGAGAAAGCATCCTTGTCATCTTCGTCAATTTCCCAATATCCAAGTCTGCCTTCACCCTGATCAAAACCACCATTATAAATGTAGTTTCCATCTGGGCGAATCTCTTTGAGATTCTCATCAGCAATCTCTTCACCTGACTTGTGAACAAGCTTTACATTTGAAATAGTAACTGCCGCAGTAGACTTAAGCTTACCAAGGTTAAACTCAAGTGCTGTGTTAGGATCAGTCTTATCATTCATTGTAAAGGTGTATTTATAAGCTGTCTTCTTTGTAGTAACAGGAACTGTTGTGTCCTGCATGTAGCGTGTCCATCCTCTGTCTGGGCCTTCCACATCTACAATAATATCTCTGTCCTCTTCTGCAACTGCGTCAAAGGTGAGTTCATATTCCCATCCCTTATACATTGGGATGCCAGCCTGCTTTAACTGTACACTATGATTCTGTGAACCTACCGCCGCTGGTGTAATCTTAATTTTGTTATTCTTTATTTTATATTTAGAATCCTTAGCATCGCTTTCAAGATGAAGCACCCAGTTATCGTCTGTTGCCTCATCACTACCATCTAAAGCAATGTCCTTTGAGAAATCACCATTTATTACATAGTTTCCATCCTCGTCAGGCTCACGGAATGTTACAGGCTTCTGCTCTGGGCGCTTTGCCTTTGCTTCTTCCTCTTCATACTCATCAGCTGACTTCTGATATACACGGACATAGTCGATAGCATAGCTGTCATCGTTCATGTGCTCGTAGGCTTCCTCATCCGGATTTCCTACCCAGCTACCACCAACTGCAAGATTAAGGATAATGTAAAAATCCTGATCAAATGGGGCTGGATAAGTGAGCTGGCTTGCCTCATCAGCGCCTGTATACCAATCGCTGGTGCTGTAAACCTGCTCATCATCCACATACCAAGTAATCTTTCCCGGCTCCCAATCCGCTCTGAAAACATGGTACTCCTCCGCAAAATCATTCTCCCTAATAACCTTGCTGCCCTGGTTCTCCTTATGACCACTTCCCGCACTGTAGCCATAATGAATTGTATGATAAGACTTTGTAGTGTCCTGGCCCATCACTTCCATGATGTCAATTTCTCCGCATCTTGGCCACTGACCATAAAGTCCCTCATCTGATGCCATAAGCCAGAAAGCTGGAAGATAACCCTTTCCTGTAGGCACCTTCGCTCTGGCTTCGAAACGACCATATGTAAAGTCGCGCTTTCCCTGAGTTGTAATACGTCCAGAAGTAATCTCACGCTTTCCTGAAGAACTACTACTTCCTCCGTCTACAACCTTAGACCCCTCAATTGTTTCCTTACTTCCACCATACCAGTCGTATCCATTATCTGGATCAAGAAGACTGATTTCTACCATTCTGTCTGCTGATGAAACAGCATCCATTTCAAATTTATAGGTATGGCCTGCTTCAAGCTTTAATCCATTTTGCTGAAGCTGAATGTGCCAATTTGCATCACCTGAATTTTCGATATCAATAACTGCTTTTCCATCCTCAAAAGAGCATGAACCCTTGCCACTTTCACTAAAGCCGCAGTTCCAATCACTTCCTGAGAAGCTTGTATCCTTTAATAGCTCGTCGCCATCCTCTGTTAAAGATATGTTAGAAAGCTTAACTGTAGCTGGAGCTGAACCGGCCTCGCTATCATCAATCTTTCCAAAATTTACCTGGAGGGCAATTGAATCAGAATCATTTTTATCTTCACCTATATTTACATCAAACGAAATGTGTGTGATTTTTTCTTCAACCTCTGTCTCTGTTTCTTCCTCATCAGTTGACTCTGGTTCTGTTACATGTGGCTTCAAAAGAAGCTTTCCATTCTTGACTTCAATATTTCCTTCATCAAGACTTGTGTAACGCTGAAGCTCAGAGTTTACCCATCCTGGCTCGTGCTGCTCCACGTTCCAATCTGAGGTATCAAGTGAATCACCATCAAACTCGTCATTCCATACGAGGCTATAGCCTTCATCGGAATACTTGTCCTTGATAGCATCCTTGCCCTTCGCTTGGACACTAACTGCTGGCACACTTGTTGCTGCAACAGATACCGCCATAGCCATTGCAAGAGTGCTAAACCATTTTCCTTTTTTCATTTTCCTTCTCCTTTAAAATTTCAACTCATGTTTTCATATTAGGTAAAAAAAAATCATATTTATATCGAAAAACAACTTTTTTTGTCAAATCTATTCAAAAATATTTATGAATTTAAGGAGTTCAATTTGGACATTTAGTATCACACAATCTTTTTTTACTGAAACAATAAAAAACAGCTCCTTGGTTTTATCCAAAGAGCTGTTAAAAATATTATCTTATTTATATTTTTACAACACTAGCAACATTTAAACTTTTGTTTCAGAAAGCCTTGTAGTCCTCTTATTCAACAACTTTAATGTAGCTGCTTACACAGTAAAGAGTTTGTCCGTCTATCACAATTCTTGACCATCCATATTCATTATTAATTCCTGTTCGAGTAGCTGTTGTTCCTGCATATAATGTGGCAACCACCTGTGAGTCCGGATCTGTAACGCTTGGCTTATTACGCAGGTTAACCTTTTCCTTTGCAGTTATAGTTTCGTTGCAATCAGTAAATTTAGTTTTAAAACCTGTGTTTGTAGTCGGTGCTGGAGTTGTTACCTGCTGAGTTGAATCAGCTTTAGTTGAATTGTCAGTGGTCTGGGCTGGTGCCGAAGTATCTGTAGTTAAGTAACTTGACACTGCATAATAAGTTCCACCTTCGTATACCAGTCTTGACCATCCACTGTTGCTGATTCCAGTACGAGTGGCAATCTGTCCGTTTGTAAGAGTAACCTTCACTGTGCTGTCTGCACCCTGACTAGGCTTATCTCTCAAGTTTGTTTTACTTTTTGCAGTGACACTTTCATTACAATCGGTAAACTTCATAAGAGCTTCAACATCAGCTGTGGCAGTTTCACGTTCAGAAGTATCCTTTGCTGTTTCCGTACCATTATATCCAAAGAAGGCTACGTCTACATCCACCTTTTTCGATACACCTGGAATTGTGCCTTGGTTTGTGTATTGCCACATTGCATACTTTCCACTGTAGGCTGGTCCCTGATCAAGGTGTGAAGTATCATCTGTGTACTGCGCCACCCACACCTTATAGTTTTTTTCTATTATAGAAGCATTCCATTTTGCATCATTTCTAAGTTCATTTCTTGATGCATAAAAAATAGGTGTATATCCCTTGTTGTATATTTCCTTAAGAAATGCAGCTGCAATAGTGCTTCTCTGAGCCTTGGTTAAGTTGTACTGGCGACTAGTTGCATTCTCAAAACCTTCGCAGTTGTAACCAACAGGATAAGTGATTGGATATTTAGATATATATGAAGCAACCCAATCCGCTTCTTCTATTGCTTCAGCTTCTGTTACTGCTGTAGAAAAGAAATAAGCACCAATCTTTATTCCATTCTTTTCTGCTTCCTGCATATTATATTTTGCATTTGTGTCTGCTTTGATTTCACCGGTTTTGGCGTCCCTAATTCCTACACGAATCATAGCAAAATCAATTCCGCTAGTTGCGACCTGTGCCCAATCTATGGTTCCTTGGAATCTCGATACATCTATACCCCAGGTGAGGTTGGAATTTTCCCCCACATTGCTGGCAGTTACCGCCTCTTTTACGTTTACTTCCACACCATTTTCCTTAGTAACTTCCGCCTGAGGGTCGCTGTCTTCTGTCTCTTTCTCATCTTGGGATGAATCTTCAACAACCTCAACTACTGCTTCAGGATTCTCCTCCTCCATAACATTAGTGTTATCTGCTGTTTCTGTAGTCAGCTGACTATTAGCAGCTTGTTCCTCTTCTTGATTATTCTTTCTTATTTTATTAATAGCAAATATGCTTACTCCTAATATCAGAACAACACAAAACGCCGCGAGAATCATTATCCTTCTGCGGCGTATTTTGTTTCGTTTTATCTTGTTCCTT
Source organism: Pseudobutyrivibrio sp. YE44 (assembly GCF_900104335.1). Lineage (GTDB taxonomy): Bacteria > Bacillota > Clostridia > Lachnospirales > Lachnospiraceae > Pseudobutyrivibrio. The sequence goes on along the minus strand of NZ_FMXT01000011.1, from coordinate 6,058 downwards.
GAATGGGCACGCTTACCACCATTATTCAAGTGATCATATTCAGATTTCATATTATCATTCTCCTCTTTCAGAATATCATCAACTATTCTAATCCTGAATTATAGAGAATTCAACCTGACTTTTTTAATATCCTTTTATGAATACTTACTTATTATAAGAAATTAATCCATCCCATAGTGTACAATTCTATGAAAGAACTTTTTTCCCTGTAAAAAATGGTTCTCGTGGCCTTTTTCCTTATGTAACTCATGAGAAGTCATATATATATCTTTCTACTTTGCAATAACAGAAAATGTGATAACTTCTGCATTGTCATATACAGAAAAAGCTTCCCAGAAAGTATCTTCATCTATAGTCTTACCTTCTCCTGTAGCGTCAATTGAATAATAAGCACCATCACCAACAGAATAATCAACCCATGTTTTTAAAACTGGTTCAAGCTTTCCGTCTTTGATTGTATCCTTTACGAGCCAATGATTTGCGCCACAAATAAGTTCTCCATCCTTAATTGCTAAAGGATAAGCTGTACCTCCACAAGTTACCTTTCCAACCTCTTCAATTGTTCCTTCACTTGTGTATCTAAAAATTGTTGCATCAATAGCAACCATCTCCTCTTCTTCACCCTCTGGGTTATTGTTGAAGCATCCACTTGTAATAAGAATTACATCCTTATCACCAATTTTAACATTTGCATAACCCATACCAGGCTCAAGCTTTTTATCTACAATTTCAGTAAATGTAGCGCATCCCTCAATGTCTATTGCCGGAGCTATACCTTCACCATCATTTAACTTTCCAACACTTTCCTCATTTACAGCAATTTCCTGACTTTCTGTTTCTGCTGAAGTCTCTTCTGTTGTAGTATCAACTGTTGCTGTCTCCTGTGTTGCTTCCTCCTTTACTGCTTCCTGACTTCCACATGCCACAAACATACATGTCATACTAATCATTAACATTACTAATCCTTTTTTCATTTCTTCCTCCTAAAAACTGTTTTATTTATTCACAAAGCCCCGCATTCATAGCGTAAAGCGCTGCTTCTGCACAACACATTGGTACTAATATACTTATTATACAACTAAACATATAGCTTCCACCAACTAAATGGGCGCCTAGAAAAAACGCAAGATTCATTAATGTTAAATACTTTATATTTATTACTATATGTCTTCTTAAAACTCTACTCATAACTCTTCCTCCTAGCTTTAAATCATACATACTAGTACGACTAAGCTTAAAACCATCATTCCTCTTGTAAAATTCTCAAATTTCATCTTTTTCCTCACTCCTAAAAGACACGTCTGTTTTATTATCTGATGTAATATTATCACCCCAAGTATCACACTAGTGTCACATTAGTAAATGCATATCTAATAAACATTCTTATTAATTCAAAAACCATCGATGAACTAATTTTTTCTAAAAGATAATATTGCTCTACAAAGCAGAGTTCATGTAATTTTATACTCATCTAGAGATTTGGAATGTATTTATAAAGACGAAATTTGGTACAATACATATGTGTCAATTATTTTTGGGGCGAGGACACACAATTTATGGGGAGACGAGTTTGAATGATTAAAAAACTATAATGGAGGATACTTTATGAAAACATTCAAACGCGCCGTGTCGCTATTCTCTATGCTTGTCATGACTGTAGCTTCACTAATTGCTATGCCTGTTATTGATGTTAGGGCAGCAGCGGTAGCACCTGAATCAGGTAATATCTACTATATTAAAAATAAGAATAGTGGATTGTACCTCACTGTTGAAAATGATTCATCCACAGCAGGTGCTAATGTAATCCAGGCCACTGGCACCGGTTCTCTAGGTCAACGATGGATTCTTGAGAAAAACTCATCAACCGGTAACTACCGCCTACATCCAGCCACCGATATGACTGGTGGATTATCTCTTGATGTAGCTTATGGTTCACCTAAGGATGAAACCAATATTCAAATCTATTCTAATAACGGTCAATCAGCTCAGAATTTTGCTATTTTGTCTGCTGACTCAAATCAAGGCTATTATATTGCCACTGAAGTTTCCAATTTTAAATCAGCTTTAAATGTATATGGTGCAAGAAAATATTCTGGTGTAAATGTTCAGGAATATACATACAAGGGAAAGAATAATGAAATCTGGTATTTTGAGCAGGCTCCTTGGCCTAGCAATAATGGTTCATCGGGTTCAGAGTCATCTGATCCTTCACCAGCAGATACCCCTTCTGATACACCTTCAACAAATCCATCACCAGCCCCAAGTCCTCAGTCACCTCTTTCTAACAACTTCCCTGAGGAACAGTTGAATTTTGTTAACTGTCAAGATGGAAAGCTTATGACAGACGGAGGTTCACATGGTTCCGCGCTCACCTCGACTGAATCTAGTAGCCCTTCAAACAGATGGATTCTTTCATATGTTTCAGAGGGTGTGTACAGAATAGTAAATGTTAAGACTGGCTACTGTTTAACACCTAATTCAAGCAATGTATCTGATGGTGTTAAGATTACTGACTCAGGTATTTTAAGCAGCGACAATTCTCAGTGCTGGAAAATCGTTGCTGTAAAAAAAGATGCTAGTAACACAGCACTTAACTACAAAATCGTAAGCAGCAATAACACAAGCCTTGCCCTAACACTTTCTGGCGAATCTTTCAAACTTTCTAACTATAGTGGACAGGCAAGCCAGTGTTTTAGAATTAATCCTTTTGGAGTTGAAGGCTTTGCTGGATATTCAAAGGATAATTCAGGACATGAAAAAGCATCTGTTATAGGTGGTGTGTTCGGAAAAACTGTCACTGCTAATTCTCTTGGCGAGCTTCAGCAGTATGCCTCTGGCTCTACTCCTTACACAATCGTGATTGGTTCTAATATTTCTCAGGGCTCTCTTACAAAAGTAAATGTAGGATCTAATAAAACATTTATTGGCTCGTATGGAGCACACACACTTAATAATATTCACTTTAGAAATATAAAAGCATCAGGAAACAACATATACAAAAATATCAACTTTACACATTCTGTAAATATTAATAATAACGATGATATTCAAATGTATATTTCAGATGGGAATAATTTCTGGCTAGACCATTGCTCTTGGCCAGGACATGATATGAATAGAGATTATAATATTCATTCAAATGATACAGACAAATTCCTTTATGTAGGATTAAAAGCCAATTATGTTTCTGTAACAGATTGTTTCTTTGGCGGTCATAAATATGGATTGATTTTAGGCTATCCTGAAGAAAACGGAAGAGGAACCTACAACGGATATCCATGCATGACCATTTGCAACAACTACTTTAAACAAACAATAACACGTGCACCTGGTCTTATGAGATACGGATATTTCCATTGTTACAATAACTATGTTTATGACTTTGATTTAGGATATACTCCTTATACAGAATGCAATATCTATTCTGAAAAGAACTGCTTCGAAAAAGGAAATCACAAAGGTGCTGTAGTTAATGACATGGATTATCAAGGTCGTTTTACAGATAACGGCAGCATTTTATCATCAAGCATTTCTAATCTAAAGACTGCTGGCACAACCAATTGGAGACCAAGCAATAACTATGGTTACCAGCTTAAAGATGCAAACGCAGCAAAGTCATGGGCTATGTCCCATGCAGGCGCTCAAAACGGAACATTAACATATCCTAATAACTAAAGTATAACTGCCCCAAAGTAAATGTAAATGTGTGTGAGAGGGTGCTGACGTCCTGTGGACGTCGTTTAGCACCGACCGAGCCGGCAGGCGAGAGTTCGAACCTGTTCGAATTCGACCTGCCGGTGAGTTAAAAAAAAAAGAGATGGAAAAATTCCATCTCTCAATCTGTAGAGGCTCCGTCTTATAGTCTTTATTAATTATTATTTTTTATTTCCTCAAGTAAGTTCTTAGCATACTCTATTGCTTCTTTAATCTTATCCTTAGTTGCAACCAAATCCTCTCCATATCTTGTAGAAGCTTCCCAACTAGTAATCTCATCAGCATTTTCTACTATATCTTGGTGGCTACTAATAAAATTACTATCGTACTCATTTACTTGAATTAACAGTGTTGAAATATTGTGAGTCCTGAATCTTTTGGTAGTTTCATCTGCTCCATAAACATTATGCAGAATGTATTTAAGTTCCTTCTCGATAGCTTGCTGGATATGATACGCTGCTACATCATATAGAAATTCATCATTTGTTGGATTTCCTGTATCTGAGATGTTCAATTCAGCTGTTTGGATATCCGCGTTAATTCGATTAAGATTCATAAACAACTACTCCTTTTTTGTCAATTTCGTCCTTAAGAGCACCATGCAGTTTTGAATATATCAAAATATCACATGAATCATCCATTACCAATGGTAATCTTCCATATATATTAAAAAAAGTTTTATTCTTGCAATCATAGTTTGACACAAGACAAACGTCTATATCGCTACGATTTGTACAATTATCTGTAATGCAACTGCCAAATAATATTACTTTATCGATAACACGCTCTTTTTTTGATTCGGATTCAATAAAATCTATTGCACGCTTAATCTTATCCAGTTTTAATTTATTTATTCTATTAGCATTAATAACTGCCATTATTTTTCCCTCTATAAACAATATACACTTACCTCTTTAACAGTATAACATTTTTTTCAAGACAAATCATACACATCATTCAAAGTAGGTTATATATCATTTTCTATTCCATGCTCTTCAACTATTTCTAGTATAACATTATTTATATAGTTATAATTCAATAATTAAACTGTGTGCGTGAGAGGGTGCTGACGTCCGGTGGACGTCGTTTAGCACCGACCGAGCCGGCAGGCGAGAATTCGAACCTGTTCGAATTCGACCTGCCGGTGAGCACAGCTACACTGTGGATAACAAAAAAACGATGAGATAAACTCATCGTTTTTTTATCATATAGCGTGCGTGAGAGGATTCGAACCCCCGACACCTTGGTCCGTAGCCAAGTGCTCTATCCAGCTGAGCTACACACACATATTTTGTTTTTATACTCTAATGAGTAAATGCCGTAGACCGGAATCGAACCGGTACGATGTCGCCACCACGGGATTTTAAGTCCCGCGCGTCTGCCAGTTCCGCCACTACGGCATAGCCAAAAGGCTAATGGGACCTACAGGGCTCGAACCTGTGACCCTCTGCTTGTAAGGCAGATGCTCTCCCAGCTGAGCTAAGATCCCATGATAATAATAAAACTGGAAAACGACCCCAGAGGGACTTGAACCCTCGACCTCCGCCGTGACAGGGCGGCGCTCTAACCAACTGAGCCATGAGGCCATATTAACATATTTTAGAAAGTGGACCCTCAGGGACTCGAACCCTGGACCGACCGGTTATGAGCCGGTTGCTCTAACCAACTGAGCTAAAGGTCCATATTGTATGTAACAAGCAAGACCCTTATAAAAAAAATTGGCCTCTTTCTACTCAATAGAAAAAAGCCGATGATCGGACTCGAACCGATAACCTGCTGATTACAAATCAGCTGCTCTGCCAATTGAGCCACATCGGCTTATTACTAAGTATTGCCTTTAGGCAAGTGACTCCGACGGGAATCGAACCCGTGTTACCGCCGTGAAAGGGCGATGTCTTAACCGCTTGACCACGGAGCCAAACCGACTGAAATCACAACCCTTGTGTTCAGCGACTGATTAATCATAACATAAGCTATCAATAAATTCAATATCTTTTGTTTTGATGAGCTCCCCAAGTAGGACTCGAACCTACGACAACTCGGTTAACAGCCGAGTGCTCTACCAACTGAGCTATTGAGGATTATTGATTATTGGACTGCACTAGCAACCTCAAAACTTCATACAGATTACGAGAACTTTACGCTTACATCATTTAGAATAAACCTTCGATCTATTAGTATTCATCAGCTGAATGCATTACTGCACTTACACCTTGAACCTATCTACCTTATCGTCTTTAAGGGATCTTATCTCCTTGAAGGAGGGGATATCTCATCTTGAGGGGGGCTTCACGCTTAGATGCCTTCAGCGTTTATCCCGTCCAGACTTGGCTACTCAGCTATG
>NZ_FMXT01000017.1 GCF_900104335.1 Pseudobutyrivibrio sp. YE44 | reverse complement strand
CCATAAGCAACCTTCCTTCTATACTTAGGTGCAAAAACTATATGATACTTACACTCCCACTTAGTGTGTGATAAACTATTCATGTCCATCGGGGACTACCTCCTTTGTTATTTTACTTGGCTGACGAACCATAGTAATTCTAGCATTGGAGGTATTTTTCTGTAAGCTGAAGCATTTTCCCACCACCCGCAAAGCAGGTGGTTTTATTCTTTTTTCAAAATCTTTAATCTCATTAAATGACCAACTTAACAATTTGAAAAAAGAGGGCCTTGCCCTACAATAAAAGGAGTCCTAAAAATTTAGGACTCCTATCATATACTTATGTTTTGTTTTTACTGTTCGTCGACGTAGCGCTGGATGTTACTTGCGTTGGCGTAACGCTTTACGTCGTCTCCGTTTACGACTACAAGTGTTGGTGCCTGCATAACCCCGTACTTCTTTGTCATATCAACCTGCTCTTCAGCATCTACAAGGATATAATCCTCATCCTCAAGAATCTCTTTTGCTCTAGCGCAGTTTGGACATGTCTTTGTGGTGAAGAGGTACTTAACACCTGTCTCAGGCTCTTCTGATACAATTTCAAGATTAACCTGTGGCTGCTCCTCTACGCGCTTTGCGTAACTTTCGCCTGCACGTCTGCAAACGCTGCCTGCGATATCATAAAGCTTACGATTCTTGTATTCCTGAGTCTTACCTTCGTTCCAGTTCTGAACTGGGCGATAGTATCCTGTGATACGGCTGTAAACCTCTGCAGTCTTTCCGCAGTGTGGGCATGTGTAGTGCTCACCAGCGATGTATCCATGTTCCTTACATACTGAGTATGTAGGTGACAAGGTATAGTAAGGCAATCTGTAGTTCTCAGCAATCTTGCGAACAAGATTTGCAGCTGACTCCCATGTAGGAAGCTTCTCGCCAATGAAGGCATGGAATACAGTACCTGATGTATAAAGTGTCTGAAGCTCATCCTGAACCTCAAGAGCATCAAAGATATCTGATGTAAACTCAACTGGCATGTGTGAGCTGTTGGTGTAGAATGGTGTGTCTCCATCCTTACCTGCAGTGATGATATCTGGGAACTGCTCACGGTCATGCTTTGCAAAGCGGTATGTTGTAGACTCAGCTGGTGTAGCCTCAAGGTTGTAGAGGTCACCATACATCTCCTGGTAGTCAGAGAGACGCTCACGCATGTGATTGAGAACATCCTTTGCAAACTGCTGTGTCTTTGCGCTTGTCATATCTGCGCGAAGCCAATTAGCGTTAAGACCAACTTCGTTCATACCGATAAGACCGATAGTTGAGAAGTGGTTGTTGAAAGTGCCAAGGTATCTCTTTGTGTATGGATATAAGCCTTCATCAAGAAGCTTTGTGATAACGCCACGCTTAATCTTAAGAGAACGAGCGCTGATATCCATAAGCTTGTCAAGGCGTGCATAGAACTCTGCCTCATCCTTTGACTGATAAGCGATACGTGGAAGGTTGATTGTAACAACACCCACAGAACCTGTGCTCTCGCCTGAACCGAAGAAACCACCTGACTTCTTGCGAAGCTCACGAAGATCAAGACGAAGACGGCAGCACATAGAACGAACATCGCTTGGCTCCATATCTGAATTGATATAGTTGCTGAAGTATGGTGTACCATACTTAGCAGTCATCTCGAATAAGAGTCTGTTATTTTCTGTGTCAGACCAATCGAAATCACGTGTGATTGAATATGTAGGGATTGGATACTGGAAGCCACGACCATTTGCATCGCCCTCGATCATAATCTCAAGGAAGGCCTTGTTGACCATATCCATTTCCTTTTTACAATCCTTGTACTTGAAGTTCTGTTCCTTACCACCAACGATTGCAGGAAGCTCTGCCAAGTCATTTGGTACTGTCCAGTCAAGTGTGATATTTGAGAATGGTGCCTGTGTACCCCAACGTGAAGGAGTGTTTACACCATATATAAATGCCTCAAGGCACTTCTTAACCTCTTCATATGAAAGGTTGTCTGTCTTTACGAATGGAGCAAGGTATGTGTCGAAGGATGAAAATGCCTGCGCACCAGCCCACTCATTCTGCATAATTCCAAGGAAGTTTACCATCTGATTGCAAAGAACAGAAAGATGCTTTGCTGGAGCAGATGTAATCTTTCCTGTGATACCGCCAAGGCCTTCCTGAATAAGCTGCTTTAATGACCAGCCTGCACAGTAGCCTGTAAGCATAGAAAGATCGTGAATGTGGATATCAGCACTGCGGTGTGCATTTGCGATTTCCTCATCATATATCTCTGAAAGCCAGTAATTAGCTGTGATAGCTCCAGAGTTTGAAAGGATAAGACCACCAACAGAATATGTAACAGTAGAGTTTTCTTTTACGCGCCAGTCCTCTACCTTTACATAGCTATCTACAACGTTCTTATAGTCAAGAACTGTAGACTTCATGTTACGCATCTTTTCACGCTGCTTTCTATATAATATGTAAGCTTTCGCTACATCTGTATAACCTGTCTGCTCAAGAACATTTTCTACAGAGTCCTGGATATCCTCAACAGAAATCTTTCCGTCTTTGATTTTGTTCTGGAAATCTGCAGACACTCTAAGTGACAATAATCCGATAATATCGTCATTATATGCCTTTCCTGTAGCTTCAAATGCCTTTGCAATAGCATCGTTAATTTTTCCTAAATTAAACTCAGCAACTTCCCCGTCTCTTTTTACAACATCAAACAATTTCTCTCACCAATTCCCTTTCTTTTTTTGCATTTTGCAGAGTCTGCATTTTGCATTTTACGTCTAAAAAGGACTCCCCCTACTGACCTTTTTGGTGCCTAAACATGTAAGTTCAGCTAAGGTACTTTATGACTTGCTTATATGGTATCAAAACATATAGTGAGGGGTCAATGTATAATCACTATATATTGTGCTTTTCGTCATTATTACCTAAAAACAATTTCCAGATTTGATAATTTTCTAGGTAGAATTACGATTCAACACACACAATATTTTGTATTTAGACATAAAAAAGACACACAAGATATTGTGCGCCTTTTCTGACTATTTATCGTGATTGTAAGAATATTTGCTCTTTTTGAGCTTCCTCATCATTTGGGTACTTCTCTAGATATTGTGTTAGCACATCTCGTGCTTCCTGGAACCTTTTTAGCTTTTCTAGGGCTGCAACCTTGCCCTTCATAAGCTGTGGCATGTTGTCTATTGAATCAAGATTCAACCCAGCCTCATAATAGTTAAGTGCGTTTTCATAATTGCCATTTGTAAGTTCAATATCACCTAAGGTGCCGAGAGCCTCGCTGGTTACATTCTCTGAGGAAGCATACTCCTCAAGAAGCTTCTGTGCGCCATCATAATTCTCCTGATCCTGATAAATCTTTGCTAGATAAAGACGAGCCTCTACCACATCCTTTTCAACAGCCTGCTTCAAAAGCTTTTCTGCTTCATCGCTTTGGCCTAGCATGTAATAGATTCGACCTTTATAATATTTTGACTCAGCTGACTTATCCTCCACATCAAGGGCATCGTTAAGATATACCAAAGCTTGGTCCGTGAATCCCAATGCATTCAGGTTGTCATAAATCTCTATATATAATAGGTAGTTCTTTTCATCGATTGCAATGGCCGCATCATAATCCTTGATGGCCTTTCCTATCTCTCCCTCGCCGGCATAAATGCTGCCTCGCAGGAAGTAAGGCTTGTAGTTTTTGTCATCATACCTGATAAGGTAAGTGTAGGTTTTCTCAGCATCTGCAAAATTGCCAGCTGAATACTGAGCCGCAGCCTTGTAATAATCAATGTCCAGCTCTAAATCTGTGACCTTTCCGATAGAACAATTAAGGGCCTTGTTAAAGTACTTGATGGCTTTGTCATAGTCACCATTATCCATGGCCTCAATGCCCTTGTCTCTGTAGGAAATCTCATCTTTATCATATTTGCTGCACCCTGCAAAACACAGAGAAGCAGATATAATTAATGCTATGGTTAGCAACCTTTTTTTCATATTTAATCTCTCTTTTCTATTTTCTCCACTATTAACTTTAATGGAAATAGAAGGAAAATACTATACTAAATATGCATTAAATTCAGTTCATCCTCTAAAGATTTAATCAAAAAAGAATTTAAGGACATGCCAAGAATGCTAGCTGCTATTGCAGCTCTCTGATGAAGCTCAGGATAAATTCTTGCATTAAACTTTCCAGAATATGGCTTCTCAGGTTCAACTCCATCTTCCTTGCACCATTCCAAATAATCATCTACAGAATTCTTAAACTCTTCTTCCAATTCACTTACAGATGAACCCTGAAAAGTAATTACAGTTCTAGTATTAATTACTTCTCCAGTAAAAATATGCTGTTCATCATCAAATTCTACTTTTCCAATATATCCTTTATAGTTCATCATATTCTTACCCCCACATTCTCTAAAAATCTTCTAACTGATTTCACAGCACCTTTATCTGACCATTTATATCCATTTAATATCTGATTTAATAGGATTAGAAAATATATCTCTTAATATTTTCTTATCTTTATTATTCATGGTACCTCCTTTCAGTACTATTTTCAATTATGTTACTAATCAACTACATATATGATATAATGTGGTTCAATACATATAATATGTAGAAGGAGGTTTTTTGCTTTTGGATGTTCACTTATTGATTAAGTTTATTGTTCTGTTTATCCTACTGTGTTTGTCAGGCTTCTTCTCTTCAGCAGAAACTGCGCTGACCACAGTTAATAAAATTAAGATAAAAACTATGGCTGATGATGGAGACAAAAAAGCCAAGAGAGTTCTCAAGGTTATTGACCGTCCCAAGAAAATGCTTTCAGCCATATTAATAGGAAATAACATAGTTAATCTTTCTGCTTCATCACTTGCTACTACCCTGGCAATACAGCTTTTTGGCAGCGTTGGAGCAGGTGTAGCAACTGGAATTCTAACTTTGCTTATTTTGATATTTGGCGAAATCACACCAAAGTCTTTTGCAACCTTGAATTCCACAAACTTAAGTCTTTCTTTTGCACCTATCATCGGCGGGCTGATGTGGATTTTGACCCCAGTTATTGAAGTGGTTAATTTCCTTTCAGGAATTATCATGAGGCTCTTTGGTATCGACCCAGATTTCAGAGACGAAACCATCACCGAGGAAGAAATTCGTACCATGGTTGATGTTAGCCACGAATCTGGCGCCATCGAAGGTGATGAGCGAACAATGATTCACAAGGTGTTCGACTTTTCCGATGCCTGCGCAAAAGAGGTAATGATTCCTCGAATCGATATGACCATGATAGATGCAGACGCTTCCTACGATGAACTGATTGCCATCTTCAAGGAAGATATGTACACTCGTATTCCTGTGTGCGAGCCAGATACTGAAAAGGTTCTTGGCATTGTAAATATGAAGGATTTCCTTGGACTTAATCCTCCAGATGATTTTAAGGTAACCGACTATCTTCGTGATGCATATTTCACCTATGAAATGAAAAATGTATCCGATTTATTTGATGAAATGCGTGCCGAATCAGCCACCCTATCCATCGTACTTGACGAATATGGCGAGCTTTCCGGCATGATTACCCTAGAAGATTTGCTTGAGGAAATCGTTGGAGAAATCCGTGACGAATATGATGAAGATGAGGAAGACCCTGTGGTTCGCTTAAGTGACCGCGAATATCAGGTTCTTGGCTCCATGAATCTTGAGGATTTATGTCAGATGATTCCTCTTGGTTTTACAAGTGATGACTACGACACCATCGGCGGTTACATCGTTGGTGCCTTCGATCATTTCCCAAATGTAGGGGAGACTTATGTTTCCGAAGATGGCACTATCATCCGAGTTCTAGCTGTTGAAAAGAAACGAATCACAAAGCTTCGTATTAAGCTATCGGCCCAAGCCATCCAGCAACAACAGTCGTAATATTTAATATAAGGCCCAGTCCTGCAGCAAGTTGGTACACATTAGTGATACCCTTTGTAAGGAATTGGGTCTTCTTTTTTTTGAATTTTATCCACGCAGGATTTCCTGCACGCATTCTCTCATCTACAACACTACATTCATAGTCGAGAATAATAGACCAAATAACTCCAATTGTGTCTACAATAGCATATATCATTAAGCTATTCCCGGTTTTAATTCTGCTATACATAAAAAGATTTAGAATTGTGAAGAATAAACCGAAAATAAATGTCTTTCTTCTGGCTTTTTTCAAGCTACTGAGTGTTTCCTCATATTCCTGATCCCATTTTTCAATTTCATTCTCAAAATGAGCAATTATATCCTTCGGAATCTCACCCTTACCTTCAAGATGTTTTTCTCGGCTCAGTAAATAATTATGGATTAGCATTATAGGCTCGCAGCTTAAATGCTTATTTATATAGGCAAAACCTGCCTCTGGCGTTCTTTTCACTGCTCTTATCAAAATTTGTCTTAGTCTTTTCTCGTTTATAAAGCTATAATATAGCTCTCTTATGAGTTTATTAGTAGGAAGGCCTGTTGCCGCTATAGCAATTACTCTTTGCATATAGACCTTCTTTAGCTCATGAATTCTCTTCATTCTTAATCCACGTAATGCAGAAATAAAGGAAGAGCATAGGATAACAACTGCCCATAAAATAAGGCAATAAAAAATAGTATTAAATTCCATAGTACTCCTGTGATAATTGTTGAAACAACAAAAGAAAAAACGACACGCGAAACTCGTGCCGTTATAATAACATGTTAAATTTGATTTGTAAAGTATTTAATAACTATCTCTTCCAAACGGGAAGAGCAGCGCATTAGTACTTCTCTGGTTCTGGATACTCTACTCCGAAAGTCTCTACTGTAACCTTCTTCATCTTCTGCTCTGTCTTTGGACGATCAGACCAATCTGTATCAACCTCAGCGATTTTGTTTACAACATCCATACCCTCGATAACCTTACCGAATGCAGCATAGTCACCATCAAGGTGTGGACTTGTCTTGTGCATGATGAAGAACTGGCTTCCTGCTGAGTTTGGCATCATTGTACGTGCCATTGAAAGAACACCTGGCTCGTGCTTAAGGTCGTTCTTGAAGCCATTGCTTGAGAACTCACCCTTGATAGAGTATCCTGGGCCACCCATACCTGTGCCATCTGGATCTCCACCCTGGAGCATAAAGCCATTGATTACTCTGTGGAAGATAACTCCATCGTAGAAGTTGTGGTTAATTAAGCTAATAAAGTTGTTTACAGTGTTTGGAGCGATTTCAGGGTAAAGCTCAGCCTTCATGATATCGCCATTTTCCATTTCAATTGTAACTACTGGGTTCTGTGCCATTTTAAATTCTCCTTTAATCTTTAATCCGACTGTTTCCTATAATATGAATCCGCTGGTTGCGGTTACAAGCCTTATATATCTTCTGTTCAGCTATAGAAAGCTTCACATAAGACATATAAGAGCTTGATGCCTACCAGCTCATCTAAATTTATAAATTCTTTAATATTTCCTCAGCTGATGCAAGATACGAATTTTCTACGTCGAAGATGCGGCCAGCGTCGGCAGCTGTAGCGAAGCTTCTATCCATAGGCATCTTGCCAAGAACTGGTACGTTAAGCTCCTTTGCCACCTCGTCGATGTGGCTCTCTCCGAAGATTTCAATCTTCTTGCCGCAATCTGGACAAGCGATGTATGAGTAGTTTTCAACAAGACCAAGCACTGGAATGTGCATCATATCAGCCATGTTGTAAGCCTTTTTAACAATCATCTGAACAAGCTCCTGTGGGCTTGTAACGATAACAACGCCATCCACTGGAAGTGACTGGAAGCATGTAAGTGGAACATCACCTGTTCCTGGTGGCATATCAACAAAAAGATAGTCAATCTCGCCCCACTCAACATCTGTCCAGAACTGCTTTACAACACCAGCGATAACTGGACCTCTCCAGATAACTGGAGCCTCTTCATCGTCAAGAATAAGGTTTACCGACATGATTTTTGTGCCATCCTCTGCAATTTCTGGAAGCATAATGCCTTCAGCATTTGCAGCTGCCGGTCCATGAACACCAAACATCTTTGGGATGGATGGGCCTGTGATATCAGCATCAAGGACACCAACCTTGTAGCCAGCGCGTGCCATAACACCTGCAAGTGATGAAGTAACAAGTGACTTACCAACGCCACCCTTTCCAGAAACTACACCGATTACGTGCTTTATATTTGAATTTGGATTTGGTGCCTCAAGAAACGAAGTGTTTCTAACGCCTGCCTTTGCAGCCTCTGCTGAAGGACATCCTTCGCATGAGCCACGAGAGCAAGAGCTTGCTGAAGCACATGAACTATTCTCTGCCATTATTAGACCTCCTAAAAAATATCTTATATTCTACATCTAGCTATCAACTCTAAAATTGTCAGCTAGACTCTGTTTGCATAACAATGCACTCGGCTTACAGTATACCATATCCCTAGTTTTTATATCAGTTTATTTATTGATACAAAACCTCTTTTCTTGGAATTTGTTTAAATCTTAAGGCTTTATATGGTTGTTGTTATACGTTTCAACCTAAAGTTCGAGTTATCCACATTTTCCACAATGATGTTTTTAAAGTTGAGGATAACTTCACTTATCCATTTTATCCCCATTGTTATCCATCGATGAGTTTCCTCAGAAGCGCCCATTTTACAAGGTCTAATTCCACTTTTTAACTCAAGTGAGTCTCAAATCAACGAACATATTTTTCCCACTAAGTTATCCACAATCGTTAAGTTTATCCACCGTAGTTGAAAATCCCACATAATTAATACATAATATAGATGCAATAATAATTAATTAGGGAGACGCTATGTCAGATACAAAAAAAGTATTATCCTTTGCTGTTGAATTAGGGGATATTTTACTTAGAAACGGAGCAGAAGTTTATAGAGTAGAAGATTCTGTTCTTGCCATATTAAACTCATACGAGATTACAGACTGTGATGTTTATGTCTTAAGCAACGGTATCTTTGCCAGCGCTAATGAGACCACTGTTAATGCCAGCTCAATGATTAGACATGTGCCAATGTATCCAATGCATTTAGCACGAATCGCTGCACTTAACAATCTTTGTCGTCAAGTATGTGCAAAAACCATCTCAATTGAAGAAGCCTGGACTGAGCTAGAGAGATGTAAAAAACTACCAGGCTATAATCTTCCAATCATGATAATCGCCACTGGTGTTGGTTGCGGAGGCTTTGCTTACTTATTTGGAGGAAGCCCTCTAGATGGTGTTATAGCAACTATTATCGGCTGTTTGCTTAGAATATTTCTTCATTACGAAAGCAGAATGCGTAATTCTAAGACAGTCACAAACGTGTTGGCCAGCATGGTTATCACCATCTTAGCCATCCTTTTCAGCATCACAGGCCTTCCTATTCATTATGACAAGATAGTCATCGGAGGAATCATGCCACTTGTACCTGGAATTCCACTTACAAACAGCATCCGCGACTTCATTAACAGCGATTATCTTTCAGGCTCTATCAGACTTATTGATGCCCTTCTTACCGCCTTTTGTATAGCAATTGGTGTTGGCACCATCATCACAATAGCACATTTAATCGGCGGAGGTGTTTACGTATAATGTACATTAATTATTTAATTGAATTCGTAGTCAGTATGGTGGCTACAATATCCTTTGCCATTGTTTTTTCAGCTCCTCGCTCAGAGCTTTCCTACTGTGGCTTGTCTGGAGCTATAGGCTGGATTGGATATTCTATTATAAACACAGCATTAGGTGCTCCTACCCTCGGAAACGTGGTTGGTACCTTTGCTCTTACAATTCTTTCTAGAAGCCTTGCAGCAAAAAGAAAGAATCCCGTCACCGTATACCTTATTGCTGGAATCTTTCCATTGGTACCCGGAGCGGGAATCTATTACACTTCTTATTATTTAATTATGAATGATATGGCAAACTTTAGCCAATATGGCTTATCAACCATCAAAACTGCCGGTGCAATCGTTATGGGAATCATTCTTGGAATGGCTTTCCCACAGGTTTGGTTTAATAAAGCTTTTGCACCTTCCGATCATAAGTAATCAGGCCGTTTACCTCGTCTTCTATGTCGGTGGCCTGAGTAAATACTGCACCAGAAAGTCCCTGTTCTTCAAGGGACTTTACTTTTGCCATAATTTCGTCGTAGGCATCCTGTAAATCCTTGCCCTGGTGGTATCGTTTGTAGCCATATACAGCATCTCTTTTCACGTGATTTCCTACCTTTAAGGAAAAGCCTGCATATTCAGAGATTACATAAGGTCTCTTGGTGATTTTCACCCTAAGAGGCTCGAAATAAAGATGCTCTGAGAACACATCTCCACAGTCCTCATGGAACCAACCTGACGCTGAATCTATAGGCCTTGTATCATCTATATCCTTGGCAAATTTCAAGCAATCCTTTGCATCGAACTGTCCCCAGCCCTCATTAAACAAGCACCACTGGCCTATACATGGCACACTTTGAAGCTGCTCCATTATCTCCCGGCATTCTATGTGCCACACCTGCTTGGACTTCTCTGTGTTTCGCCCTGTAAAACGTAAAAACAGTTTATTTTTATCTTTAGCGTTGCCGAATGGTCTAACGATAGTAGGAATGTTGCAAATCATGTTCATATCGTACTTGGTACCGCCGTTTACAATATCCTGCCACACAATCATTCCAAGCCTGTCGCAGTGGAAATACCAGCGCATAGGCTCCAGCTTGCAATGCTTTCTAATCATGTTAAAGCCCATATTTTTGATGGTTTCAATATCAAATATCATGGCAGCATCACTAGGTGGAGTCATAAGACTTTCAGGATAATACCCCTGGTCCAAAACGCCATTCATAAAGGTTGGAACATGATTAAGAGTCAGGCGAGGAATTCCATTTTCATCCTGCTCTACACCAAAATGCCTCATGGCAAAGTAGGTAGAAAAGCTATCCCTGCCATATGTCACCTTCAAGAAATAGAGATTTGGCTCTTCTGGAGTCCACAATTTATAATCCTTGAGCTTCACCTTAACAACAATCTCGTCACTTGTGATAGTTTCTATCTTATATTCTTTTATTAAATCAGGATTAGAGGATTCAATGGTCACTCTTCCTCTCATTTCTGATACCTTAAGCACCATATTCAGGCAATCATTATCGATATCTGGAGTCATTATGAGCTTTGTAACATAAGCCTCTGGAACCCACTCCATCCATACGGTTTGCCAGATACCACTTTGAGCACTGTACCACATTCCGCAAGGCTGAAGGCTTTGCTTACCTCTGGCATATCCCACTCTATCTGTGTAATCACGAACCTTTACCTTTAGCTCGTTTTCACCTTCCACCACATAATCAGTGATATCAAAAGAAAAGCTGGTGTAGCCACCCTCATGCATGCCTAGGTTTATGCCGTTCAAAGAAACCTGTGCCACTTGATCCACGGCTCCAAAATGAAGGATAAGCAACTTAGACTTCTTTAGCTTGTCCATAGTAAACTTTTTAGAATACTCAAGAGTTTCCTCTGGCAAGAGAATATGTTTTTCCGTGCCAGAAAGCTTCGCTTCAGGAGAAAATGGCACTTCTATTGGGCCTGAGGCCACTACTTTGGCTTGGGCTCCAATTACTCTATAGTCCCAGGTTCCATTCAAATTTATATATGAATCACGCTGTAGCTGTGGCCTAGGATATTCCTGCAGACCTGTGTATTCAAAATCTGTGGACAGCTCGTAAGTAGCTGCATTTTTGTCTGGCTTGCTTATCGCTGTAAAAATCCCCTTCCAGTCCATAGACCCTCCTTTACACCTCATCCGTCACCTAAAGGTGAAGGCTTGTTTTAAATTCTTATTTCAGATTCCTTCTTCTTAACCCACTTTTTGTAAATGATAATTAGGCAAATGCTGTGTACTGACAGTGTCAGGAACCAGCTTCCAGGGTAAGAGAAGAACAAAACATCCTGTGTATGATGAATTTGAAAATAGGTTGCTATCCAAATGAGTCTTGTTGCACACGCTCCAAGCAAAGAAACAATCATCGGAGCAAAGGAATGGCCTAATCCTCTGAGGCCACCGGTTAGTGTATCCATGATTCCACAAAGGAAATATGGACAACAAACCCAGAAAAGACGAAGCCTTCCGGCGATAATAGCATCCTGACTTTCTGTGTAGATTCCAAGCAAATCTGTTGAGAAGAAATAAGCAAGATTTCCCATTATAAGGCCTACCACAATAACTATTGCCAAGGTCTCAAACACAACCTTTTTAACACGCTTCTCATTTCCAGCACCAAAATTCTGTCCCACGAAGGTAACTGTAGTCTGTGATACTGAATTCATTGAAATATATACGAATCCCTCAATACTACCAGCAGCAGCTGAACCTGCTATTACGGCGGTTCCGAAGGAATTTATAGCCGATTGGATAACTACATTGGATAATGAGAATACAGTTCCCTGAATACCTGCAGGAAGGCCGATTCTAACTATCTTTTTCAGTATTCTTTTGTCGATTGCTATCTTTGTTAAATGTAGTTTTAATGAGTCGTTTTGCATCATAAAAAACTGAACAAGCAGGAAGCAAGAGATTAAATTTGAGCTCACAGTAGCTATGGCAACGCCTGCAACTCCAAGCTTAAACACGATAACTAAAAATAGATTTAATATTACGTTTATTATGCCAGCTATGGTTAAGAACTCCAATGGGTGCTTTGTGTCACCTGATGCTCTAAGAATAGCAGCCAGGAAGTTGTAAAGCATAATAGCTGGCATTGCCAAAAAGTATATCCTTACATAGAGGGTAGATAAGTCAATTACATCCTCTGGAGACCCCATTACTTCCAGCATAGGTCTGGCTCCAAATAAGCCAATAAATATTAAAATCACACCACATATTAGGGAAAAAGCTATGCTTGTATGAACTGTCTTAGATATATCGTCGTCATTTCCGGCTCCATACGCCTGTGCAGCGCATACATTGGCACCTATAGACATACCAATAAAAAGATTGGTCATAAGGTTGATTAGCGCGCCTGTAGAGCCTACTGCAGCAAGGCTAGCCTCACCGGCAAATCTGCCCACAACAATTACATCAGCTGCATTAAAAAGAAGCTGTAACACACCTGACAATATAATAGGGATAGTGAATATAATGAGTTTGCCCAAGAGAGGGCCATGAGTCATATCAACTTTTTTATTGTTCATAATTGTATTTTACTACTTTACACCTCATCCGTCACCTAACGGTGCCATGATAATTAAAAACACTGAAGGCGAGTCCATCAGGACCCGCCTTCAAAAAATTAAAGAAAGAAATTATAGGAAAATCTAAACTTATTAGGAATAGATATTGCCCCAAAATTAGTTCTGAGCAGCAAGCTCAGCCTTAAGTGCCTCTGTAAGAGCTGGAACGATCTTGTTAAGGTCGCCTACGATACCGTAATCAGCTACATCAAAGATAGGAGCTGTCTCATCCTTGTTGATAGCGATGATGATATCAGACTCTTCCATACCAGCTGTATGCTGGATAGCACCAGAGATACCGATTGCAAAGTATACGTTTGGACGTACTGTCTTACCTGTCTGACCTACCTGAAGATCCTTTGGCTTCCAGCCTGAATCTACAACGGCACGTGAGCAAGATACTGTACCACCAAGAACCTCTGCAAGATCCTCAAGGAGCTTGAAGTTCTCAGGAGAACCAACGCCACGACCACCAGATACAAGGATCTTAGCATCCATGATATCTACTGTGTTTGTAACGTTCTTAACGATGTTAAGGATCTCAACGAATCTGTTGTTTTCCTTAATTTCAGGGTTGAAGTTGATAACCTCAGCCTTTCTACCAGCCTCCTTAGGAAGCTTCTGCATAACACCAGGACGAACTGTTGCCATCTGTGGACGGTTGTCTGGGCAAGCGATTGTAGCGATTGTGTTACCACCGAATGCTGGACGAGTCATAAGAAGCTGATTGTGCTTCTGCTCCTGTCCTTCTCTAGCTACGAGTGGGAAATCACCAATCTCAAGTGATGTACAGTCAGCTGTAAGACCTGTCTTAACTCTAGCTGAAACTGTAGGACCAAGATCACGACCGATAGCTGTAGCGCCAACGAGCATAATCTCTGGCTTGTACTCATTAATATAAGCTGTAAGAGCCTGTGCATATGGCTCTGTACGATATGTCTCAAGTGCTGGATCGTCAATAAGAACAACCTTGTCTGCACCGTACTCGCCAAGCTTATCTGCAAGACCTGCGATATCCTTACCAAGTACAACTGCTGTAACGTCTGTTCCTAAATCTGCTGCAAGCTCATGTGCCTTGCCGATAAGTTCGAAGGCAATTGAGCTAAGTTTATTATCAACCTGCTGAGCGAATATAGCTACGCCCTTGTATTCTTCTAATGACATTCTGTTTGCCTCCTCTTATTAAATTACATGCTTCTCTTTAAGCTTGTTCATGATATACTCTACTGACTCCTTAGGGTCAAGAGAAACCTTCTCGCCTGCTCCCTTACGAACCTTATCTGAAGCCTTAGCGATCTTTGTTGGAGAACCAGCAAGACCGATGTTAGCATCATCAAGATCTGTGAGGTCATCACGGCCCCATACAGTAACTTCCTTGTCATAAGCATCGAAGATTCCGCCTGGAGTCATGTAACGTGGCTCATTGAGCTCTGAAAGAGCTGTGATAAGACATGGCATCTGAGCCTTTACTTCGTGATATCTGTCTTCGTACTGACGCTTAACGATAACACTGTTGCCCTCTACCTTGATATCCTCTGCATAAGAGATAACTGGAAGAGCAAGGTGCTCAGCGATCTGTGGACCAACCTGAGCTGTATCACCATCGATAGCCTGACGACCTGTGATGATGAGATCATAGTCGAGCTTCTTTACTGCAGCTGCAACTGTTGAAGATGTAGCCCATGTATCAGCTCCACCAAGACGTCTATCTGTAACAAGAACTGCCTCATCAGCACCCATAGCAAGTGCTTCGCGAAGCATATCATCAGCCTTAGGAAGTCCCATTGTAAGAACTGTAACCTTTGCGCCTGTCTCGTCCTTGATTCTAAGAGCAGCCTCAAGACCTGCCTTATCATCTGGATTCATAATTGCGAGCATTGATGCTCTATCAAGAGTTCCATCTGGGTTAAACTTTACGCCGCCCTTTGTGTCAGGAACCTGTTTAATACATACTACGATATTCATGTATTTAATCTCCTTTTATTCACACGATAATAAACAATCTTATTTGAGCATAGCGCCAGAGATAACAAGTCTCTGAACCTCTGATGTACCTTCGTAGATCTCTGTGATCTTAGCATCACGCATCATACGCTCAACATCGTACTCTCTTGTGTAACCATAACCACCGTGAAGCTGTACAGCCTTTGTAGTTACAGCCATAGCTGCCTCAGCTGCGAAAAGCTTAGCCTCAGCTGCCTCGATAGAGTAGCTTGTCTTGTGATCCTGTGTATAAACGTCCTTTGTGCAAGCAGCGTTGTATACAAGATACTTAGCAGCATCCATACGAGCCTTCATATCAGCAAGCTGGAATGCAGTGTTCTGGAATGCAGCGATTGGACGACCAAACTGCTTTCTTTCCTTTACGAACTCGATTGTTGCATCGATTGAGCCTTCACCAATACCAAGTGCCTGAGCAGCGATACCGATACGACCACCATCAAGTGTGTGCATAGCGATACCAAAGCCCTTACCTCTTGCTCCAAGAAGGTTTTCCTTTGGAATACGGCAATCCTGGAAGATAAGCTCGTATGTAGAAGAAGCACGGATACCCATCTTCTTCTCCTTTGTACCGAATGTAAATCCTGGTGTATCCTTCTCAACGATGAATGCTGAGAACTTCTTAGACTTACGTCCCTTAGCATCTTCAACGATATCTGTTACAGCGAATACGATGTAAACGTCTGCTTCCTTACCGTTTGTGATGAAGCACTTAGAACCGTTAAGTACCCAAGAATCTCCATCTTCGTCAGCTCTACACTGAGCGCCCTGTGCATCTGTACCAGCACCTGGCTCTGTAAGTGCGAAAGCACCAAGCTTCTTACCACTTGCAAGTGGAACTAAGAACTTCTGCTTCTGCTCTTCTGTACCATATGTGAGGATAGGATCGCAGCAAAGTGATGTATGTGCAGAAACGATAACACCTGTTGTACCACAAACCTTTGAAAGCTCCTCTACACACATAACGTATGTAAGAACATCACAGCCCTGTCCACCGTACTCCTTTGGAATTGGAATACCCATGAAACCGTACTTCATCATCTTCTCTACGTTTTCACGTGGGAACTGCTCTGTCTCATCAATTTCCTGAGCCATTGGCTTAACTTCGTTCTGAGCAAACTCTCTGAACAACTGTCTAGCCATCTCATGCTTCTTATCTAATGTAAAATCCATGATCTGAATCTCCTTTATTTATAATTACTGAGCATCTACTGCTGTCTTTGTACGATCTGCGTTGTATACGTAGAATCCCTTACCAGACTTGCAACCAAGGTTGCCACCACGAACCATCTTACGAAGGAGTGGGCAAGCACGATACTTGCTATCACCTGTCTCGTTGTAAAGAACGTCCATGATTGCGAGGCAGATATCAAGACCGATGAAATCGCCGAGCTCAAGTGGTCCCATTGGGTGGTTAGCACCAAGCTTCATAGCAGCATCGATACCAGCGATATCAGAAACACCTTCCATCTTGATGAAAGCAGCTTCGTTAATCATTGGGATAAGGATACGGTTTACTACGAAACCAGCAGCCTCGTTAACCTGTACTGGAGTCTTTCCGATTTCCTCAGAAATCTTCTTGATAGCGTCTACAGTCTCAGCAGGTGTGTTAACACCAGCGATAACCTCAACAAGCTTCATTCTATCAGCAGGATTGAAGAAGTGCATACCGATCATTGGACGGTTAAGACCATTTCCGATCTCTGTGATTGAAAGTGAAGATGTGTTAGAAGCGAAGATGCACTCAGGCTTAGCGATTTCGTCAAGCTCCTTGAATGTTGTCTTCTTAACTTCCATGTTCTCGAAAGCAGCCTCAACAATAAGGTCACAATCCTTGCAAAGTTCTTCCTTGAGACCTGGTGTGATCTTAGCGAGGATAGCATCAACTGCTGCCTGCTCCATCTTTCCTTTTTCAACAAGTCTTGCATAACCCTTAGCAATCTTGTCCTTACCGCCTTCAGCCCACTCCTGCTTGATATCGCAAAGAGCTACTTCATAGCCATCAACCTGAGCAAATGCCTTAGCAATGCCCTGGCCCATTGTACCTGCGCCAATTACGCCTACTTTCATTTTTTATTCCTCCTGGATAATTTAGTCCGCTTTAGATAATCCATCTGTTCTCTCACCTGTTACAGTGACAAGCCTAATGATTTCTCCGCTCGACAGCACGTCTCGCTAAAGAAATATTAGAGCTTGTCACCTACAGGTTATTTGAACCTACATAACTATCTAAAGCTCACTTAAAATTTTTAACTTTTGAATAATAGAAACTACTAATAAGTAGTCTTATTGTCTTAACGAAGAATTAGCCTTCGTACTTCTCAACGATTGTAGCACATCCCATACCACCACCGATGCAGAGTGTAGCAAGCCCCTTCTTGTACTCTGGGTTGTGAATCATATCGTAGATAAGTGTTACAAGGATACGAGCACCTGAAGCTCCAACTGGGTGACCAAGTGCGATAGCACCACCGTTTGGATTGAGCTTGTTAAGGTCGAAGCCAAGCTCCTTACCAACTGCAACAGACTGTGCTGCGAATGCCTCGTTAGCCTCGTATACATCAAGATCTTCGATTGTAAGACCAGCCTTAGCAAGAGCCTTCTTTGTTGCTGGAACAGGACCAACACCCATGATTTCAGGAGCACATCCGCCAAGTGCACCAGCTACGAATGTAACGAGTGGCTTAACACCAAGTTCCTTAGCCTTCTCCTCAGACATAACAACAAGTGCAGCTGCACCATCGTTGATACCTGAAGCGTTACCAGCTGTAACAACTCCGTCTGGATAAAGAGCCTTAAGCTTAGCAAGACCTTCGATTGTTGTACCAGGTCTTGGGCCTTCGTCTGTATCGAAAAGGATTGTCTCCTTCTTCTTCTTGATTTCTACAGGAACGATTTCGTCCTTGAATGCGCCAGCTTCGATAGCTGCACAAGCCTTGTTCTGAGAAGCAACTGCGAACTCATCAAGCTCTTCTCTTGTAAGCTTCCACTGCTCAGCTACGTTATCAGCTGTCTTGATCATGTGATAGTCATTGTATGCATCCCAAAGAGCATCCTTAACCATTGTATCAACTAAAGCACCCTGGCTGTTTGATGGCCATGTCATTCTATAACCATAACGTCCGTTTGGAAGTGCGAATGGAGCTAATGACATGTTTTCCATACCACCAGCTACAACTACATCAGCATCACCAGCGATGATCATCTGAGCTGCCTGGTTAACACAGTTAAGACCAGAACCACAAACAACGTTTGTTGTAACTGCTGTAACTTCGTTTGGAAGACCAGCCTTTAATGTAGCCTGACGAGCTACGTTCTGTCCAAGACCTGCCTGGATAACGCATCCCATGTATACGTGATCAACATCCTCAGGCTTGATTCCTGCTCTCTTTACTGCTTCCTTGATTACGATGGCACCTAAATCAGCTGCTGGAGTTGAGCTAAGTGAACCACCCATAGTACCGATAGCTGTTCTACATGCGCTAGCAATAACTACTTTTTTTCCCATGTTTCTTTCTCCTTTTTAAGAAATACTTTTTTGTTTTTGGCGTTATATAAGTTACTTTTATTAAAGCAAGCCCGCATTTCAACTAACTGTTTGTGCAATATGCTATAAAAAGCGCTTTCTAAACTGTTAATTTTTTAACGAACCAGGCTAAAAAAAATAAACCTCAGTACGCCGCCGATGTGAAAATGTTACCATATATAGCCTTAGATTTCAAATAAAATTTTTGTCAGAAAAGGTGCTTAGATGTAAGTTTTCTGAATATTCTTTTTAGGTTTTGTCAATTCTCTAATTCCGCTTGTTAAAAAATTATCAAAAAACCTTGATTTTCCGTAAAAATGGAAACCAGGGCATATTCACCCGGTTTCCAAATTGTGTCTATACATATGAAAATTCATATTAAATTCGCACATGGTATTTCAAAATTACCACTATAAAAATAGGACACCGTAATCCCAATGGCCGGTGTCCTACTTATATTATAGTAATAATCAATTATTAAAGTACAATTGCTGTCTCAAGAGCAAGCTTCATCATCTCTGTAAATGACTTCTGACGCTCCTCTGCTGGAATCTCCTCTGCTGTAACGAAAGAGTCAGAAATTGTAAGCATACATGTTGCATTCTTTCCAAGCATGTTTGCGTTGTTGAAAAGAGCAAAGCTTTCCATCTCTACACAATCGCAACCGCAACGCTCCTTAACAGCTTTCCAGCCACCCATCTCTGGTGCTGTGTAGAACTGATCTGCTGAGTGAACCTTTGCAACCTTTGCATCAATGCCAAGCTCCTTAGCCTTTGCAATAGCGATATCATTAATCTTCTTGCTAGGGTAAAGTGTCTTCTCCTCTACTCCATTTGTGTACTTTGCAAATGTACTGTCAGAGTATGCACTCTCTGAAATAACTACATCAAGCACGTTAAGCTTGTCTGTGTAGCTTCCTGCTGAACCGATTCTGATAATATTTTCAACATCATAGAACTCAAAAAGCTCGTATGAGTAGATACCGATTGAAGGCATACCCATACCACTTGCCATAACTGAAACAGGCACTCCCTTATACTTTCCAGTGAAGCCAAGACAATTTCTAACTGTGTTAACACACTTTACGTCCTCTAAGAAATTATCAGCAACAAACTTCGCACGGAGTGGATCTCCAGGCATGAGAACTGTCTTTGCAAAATCCCCTTTATTCGCCTCGTTATGTGGTGTTGCCATAATGCTACCTCCTTATAAAAATTAATTTGTAATTCTATTTTACAGCTAGAGTCTTATTCTAGCCTATTTACCATATATTAGCAATGATTTGCTCTACTTGTAGTTGTAGAAATAATGGGCATTTATAATTGTGCCCTCTGTTCTATCTAGGAAGCCTTCTTTTCCTTCTGCCACCTGTCTATCATGAAGATTCTGGGCATAGGAAACTGTGAAGAAGAATAAGGCATCTGTGTTGGTGTTTCCCGCTATGGCTTGGGCAGCCGCATATTGACAACCACTGTTAGGTCCGTTGGCAAGAATCAGAGCCACTCGCCCGGAGGTTACGGGTGCGAACTGTCCTGGTGAATAAATAACGCCTGAAACTGTGTTAGGGAATTTCGAGCTAGCCACACGGTTCATAACAACAGAACCTACAGCAAGCCTTCCATCTGCCCCCTGATTGTCAGCCTCAGCTTGAATCAGCGCTGCCAAAAGTAACGTCTCTTCATCAGTGGTGCTGTATCCACCGGAGTATCCGCCATGCTCACCGGCAAGCTTTTGTGACAGAGCAAGCTGAGCATCCATATATTGCTTTTGAATTCGTTTCTCGTAAGCCTTTGCATCCTCCAGCTGTTTTTCTAGTTGCTCTAGCATTGCATTTGTATCTGCAATCTGTGAATTAGTGGTATCAAGAGCTGAAGTGGTACTTCCAACAAGAGTACCAAGTTCTGACTTCTTTGTAGCCAGATTGGTTTTGTAAGCAGAAAGCTCTGCATTCTTAGTCTCTACATCGCCTTTCTTTTCAGTTAAATCATCCTGAGTTTCTTTGTATTTTTTTACAGCATCCTTATCATAAGTGGTAATCTGCGCCATGTATTCTAGGCGTTGCAAAAACTCTGATATTGAGCCACACTCCAAAAAGTTTACCAAAGTGTTTGTAGATTTGTTTTCGTACATATATTTGATACGAAGCTTCATGGCTTCTTTTTGTGTATCCAGAGAAGTCTCTATATCCGATATTTCACCGTTCAAGGTTTCTATATCTGCCTCTGTAGCTGCAATATCCTCTTCAGCCTGGGTGATTTCACCAGTGACTGTTGAAATTTGATTGTTTAAACTATTAATCTGGCCAGATAAATCACTAGCCTGACTTTCCAGCTTATTCTTAGAGTCTTCCGCCTCTTTCTTTTTGCTATTAATATCATCTACCGCTTGGGATGCATTTTTCGATTCTTCTTTTAGTCTATCCACCTCCGACTGGGAAGCCTGCACATAGGTGCAGGTGCACAAACTAAAAATCAGAACCATCACCAAGCATGCTCTAAGATGCTTTTTTAATCGTTCCCCCATTATCTGTCCTACCTGTTAGTTCTGCTGATAGCTTCGATTGCAACTGCGCCCCCGCGGACAATCTGCACTTTCTTAAATTGTGATTTAAGAAGAGATATCAGCTCATTATTTTTATTTTCAGTAAGGGTACACTCAAATAAAACTGTATCCTCACCTATATCGCATATTTTCACGCTACCGCCTCTGTCAAAAACCTCGGCAATCTGAAAGGCCTCTGTTTTGCCTACGGAATCCAATCCGCGAACAGTTGCGTATAAAATCTCTTTCATATGGATTGGAATGGTTGTAAGATCTATCACCTTAATAACCTCAACCATTGCATTTAACTGTTTTTTAATCTGTTCAAAAGTCACATCATCAGCCTTAACTGAAATGGTCATTCTGGAAACATCCTCATGCTCAGTGGTGCCAACTGTAAGGGTTTGAAGGTTGTAGGATTTAGCTGAGAACAATCCAGAAACCTTTGCCAAAACACCAACCTGATTTTCAACATATAAAGCAATCCATCTATTTTTCATTTTTTCCATGTCATTTACCTCATGCAATCTCGTCAATTCACAGTTACAATCCAATTATTTAAGAATCATATCACTGAGAGGAGTACCTCCCTTAACCATTGGAAGTACCAAATCATCTGGCGAAACTATAAATTCAATTAACGTTGGACCGTTGTCGTTTGAACGAGCTGTCTCAAGTGCAGAGACAACCTGTGAGGCTTCTGTAACTCGAATTGCCTTACAATTGTAGCCTTCAGCCCACTTCATAAAATCAGGGTAATAGCTGCCATCTTCTGCAGATAAATCTGTGATTTCATAGCGCTTGCCATAGAAAAGCTGCTGCATCTGACGAACCATGCCAAGATTCGAATTATTAAATAAGCATATAACAACTGGAATTTTCTCAGTCATTGCGGTGGCCATTTCCTGCATGTTCATTTGGAAACCTCCGTCACCTGTAACAAGTACCACTGGCTTCTTAGGATTTCCTACTGCTGCACCGAGGGCAGCTGGGAAGCCAAAGCCCATAGTACCAAGACCACCAGAGGTAATGAACTCCTGCCCCTTGTTAAGCTTTATAAACTGGCTGGCCCACATCTGATGCTGGCCCACATCTGTAACAATATTTGCATCAGGGAACACTTGATTAATACCCTCACAAATAACCTGTGGACAAACTCCAATCTTACTATTTGGCATAGATAATGGATGTTCTTTCTCCCATCCTTCAATAGTAGAAAGCCACTTTCCTGTATCCATAGGCTCAGCGTATTCTACCAATCTTTCCAGAGCTATCTTTGCATCTGCAGTGACTGGCACATCTACCACAACGTTTCTGGAAATGGAAGCGGAAGCAATATCCACATGAACAATCTGTGCCTTTGGCGCAAACTTCTCCAAGTCGCCTGTGATTCTATCGTTAAAACGTGTACCAATAGAAAACAGCAAATCACATTCCGTGACAGCCTTATTAGCTGCGAAACGTCCGTGCATACCGCAGTTGCCTATGTAAAGCTGGCTATCCTCTGGCATAACACCCTTGCCCATAACTGTTGTGGTAACAGGGATGTTCATCTTTGTGGCAAAATCAAAGAGCTCCTTCTGGGCGCCTGAAATACGAACGCCACCACCTGCCAAAATCAAAGGTCTCTTTGCATTCTTAAGCAATCTGTATGCCTTTTTAAGCT
Source organism: Pseudobutyrivibrio sp. YE44 (assembly GCF_900104335.1). Classification (GTDB taxonomy): domain Bacteria; phylum Bacillota; class Clostridia; order Lachnospirales; family Lachnospiraceae; genus Pseudobutyrivibrio. Next base: position 17,292 of record NZ_FMXT01000017.1, on the reverse strand, counting down.
GGCCAATATGTACGGTTTCATTTGGATGATATCCACGAATGTCCACATGATCCGGGTAGTCCGGAGAACCCGGGATAACCTGAATATCCTTTGGAATATCAATAAGAACTGGGCCAGGCTTTCCTGTGGAAGCAACCTGGAATCCCATTTTAATAAGCTTTCCTAAATCCTCACGTTCTCGTACTGTCACACCGAACTTTGTGATAGAACGTGTCATTCCCACAATATCCACCTCCTGGAAAGCATCATTTCCAATGAGATGAAGTGGCACCTGACCAGTGAAAATCACCATAGGAATGCTGTCATAATAAGCATCAGCAATACCTGTAATTGTGTTTGTAGCACCTGGACCTGAGGTCACAAGAACGACAGCTGTTTTTCCAGTGGCACGGGCGTACCCTTCCGCCTCGTGAACTAGGGCTTGCTCATGGCGACCAAGGATAACTCTGATTCCCTCAGTCTTATAAAGCTCGTCAATAATATCTGTAATCATACCGCCTGGGTATGCAAATATTGTATCAACGCCCTCTTCCTTTAATGCCTTAACAAATAACTTTCGTCCTGTAATATTTAATGCCATAGTTTTATGTCCTCATGTAAAGTGCTAGTTACCGGTTGCTAAAAGGTCATGACTTCTTGCTGGCCCCTAAAGGACAAGGCCCGCAAGACTCTATAAAAATAACTATTTAATATATGCTCTGAAATAAAACTCTATATCGTAATATGTCTGTTCTTCTGATTCCTCCACCATTTTCCATTCTGGCTTTTCGTCCAGATTTGGAAAATATGTATCTGCATCGTAGGAATAATCCACGTAGGTGACGAAAGCACGATTGCAATCGTCAAGGAGCATTCTATAGATGCTTTCTCCACCGATGACGTAAATGTCGTCAGTGTTGTATTTTTCTAATTCTTTATCAAGCTCTTCCTTTGAGTGAACAATAATTGCATCCTTAACAGTGTAGTTAGGGTCTCTTGTAAGAACGATGTTCACACGATTCTTCAGCGGCTTTCCATTTGGGAAGCTCTCAAGTGTCTTTCTGCCCATGACAACCACCTTACCAGTGGTGGTCTCACGGAAAAACTTCATATCATCTGGGATGCTAACAAGAAGCTTGTTGTCCTTGCCTATAGCCCAGTTTCTATCTACCGCAACAATTAAATTCATTTATTCCTCCTTAAAATCAGCATCTTTAATTTTTCATGCTCCCGCAGGCCACCTTCCATACTGCGCTAGGCAACCTCCCCTTTCAGGGTTCCTTCCTAGCTTGCATGGAACCTTCCTGCTCGCGCTTACCAAATATATTTTGCTGATTTTAAACAGCAATAGGAATATTACGTATTTGCTCGCCAGCTTCGTAACCTTCTACGATGAGGTCGTCTGTGGTGAAGTCGTAGAAATTCTTTACGTTAGGGTTCAAGTGAACCTTTGGTGCTGGAAGCTCTGGTCTGCTAAGGAGTTCCATAATAGCATCCACATGTCTGTCGTAGATGTGAGCATCTGCAATAACATGAATCAACTGACCTGGAATCATATCGTTAACCTGGGCCACCATCATAAGAAGGATTGCATACTGGCACACGTTCCAGTTGTTAGCTGCAAGCACATCCTGTGAACGCTGGTTAAGCACCATGTTAAGAACAAGCTTGTCAGAGTTTTTATCCTTTGTGACATTGTAGGTAGCTGAGTAGCAGCATGGATCAAGATGACCTGTAGCCAAATCATGGAACTGATAAAGGTTTGTCATAATTCGTCTTGAATAAGGTGTCTCCTTAAGCTGCTTAAGAACATAGTCCATCTGATCAATCATTTCGCCCTTAAACTCGAACTTTTCTCCAACAACATAGCCATAAGCTGTTCCGATTGAGCCTTCTTCATCTGCCCATTCATCCCAGATATGTCCCTTCAAATCTTTGATATTGTTAGACTTACGCTGGTAAATCCAAAGGATTTCATCCATAGCTGTCTTAAGAGCTGTTTTTCTAAGAGTGAGAGCTGGAAACTCTTCTCTTAAATCATATTTGTTAACCACACCAAACTGCTTGATAGTGTAGGCCTTTTCTCCAGTGTCTTCCCATATTGGACGAACGATTTCATCCTTTGTATCTGTGCCATTTTCAAGAATGTCGCGGCACATTTCCTTAAAGATTACATCTGCTTTGCTCATATAATCATTATCTCCTTCTAAGGTGCTACCTATAGTTCACCTAGTTTATATATACTTAATATAAATTCTACCACAACATATTGGGATTTGAATACCCATAAATTACTAATTATCACCTTTTACACTTTGCGTTTTTCCCTTGAAAATACACAGTTTTTGCGTTAGTATATTTTTTAGTGTTATTACTGTTAAGTCTTCCAAAGGAAAATATAAGGCTTAGCATTTTAGGAGAAGAAATGAGTCAGCAAAAAGTAGATCAGAAGAAATTAGATAAGAAAAATCGTCGTTCAATTCTTAGAAAGAAGAAAATCGAAGAGGTATTAAGCATCACTGTTGTTTCAATCATCGCTCTTGCAATCGTAGCTTGGGTTGGCTATTCCATCTACGGCAAAGTCCAGACTGCAGCCGAACAGAACACTACACACGAATATGTAGACATCGATGCTTCTGCTATCCAGGATTATCTTTCAACTTTGAATCAGTAGAATAAAGATGAAACAAGGCTCCCAGTACAGATTCTGTGCTGGGAGCCTTTTCATTTTATAAAACTATTCTTCCTCTAACCTCTTTTTGAATAGCTTTGTACCAATCTTTATTTTTTATCTTTCTTGTCATCCTTTTTCTCAGGGCCGTTTTCAATCCACCATGCAACAATTGCTCCACCAAAAACCACTACCGCAAGTATTCCAATAAAAATGTTTTCTGACATAATAATTTCTCCTTCCACGCAAAATAAACCTATGCAGTTAATGCATTGGCCAAATAGTTATAAAGATGAAATTATTAGCGCTTCCGCCCGTCCTTGTCGTGGATGTAGTTAATTATGAATAATCGTGAATAGCTAAACTGTTCATTGATTCTATGGGAATACGCATAGCTGAACAGATATACTGTAGATAGTAATGATAATAATAAAAGATAATATTTTAGAAGAGATATATTCTTAGTTGTTTTCTCTTTAACAGAAACAACCTCAGTGGCATTTTTCTCCTCGTTCTTAATTTCCATATGTATACCGTGCGGAACAGTTATGGATATCTCTTCTGAGTGTGTGCTGAGAGCTCTACTTTCCATCCCCTCATCAACACTACTAAGCGAGAAAAAATTGCATAACAAAAAGAGGGTAATGATTACATATAGAGTTTTTCTAATAATCCCTCGTTTCATTTCTGCATCCCACATTTCTTTTCATCAAGATACATGATATCACTTGTTAGATATATAAGAAACTTTTATTTATCGCGGCAGGCGAGAACCCGCGCTCGACGGGAATAAGGAAGCATCACGATTTCTCTTCGCAAGCTCGACAAATCGTGATAGGTCGTCCCGTCTCGATTTAAAGAGCTCAGATAATAAAAATAGGAGATATCCGATTGGATATCTCCTATTTTTATTATCGAGCGCGAGACGGGACTCGAACCCGCGACCCCCACCTTGGCAAGGTGGTGCTCCACCAACTGAGCCACTCGCGCATTGTCTTGATTTATCGAGTGCAACGATGAGAAATCAAGGCTGACTCGATTGCGTCACTTCCTAACGACAATGGTTATTCTATAGGAACTTTATACATAAGTCAAGGGATTTCTTAAAGTTGCAAAGCTTCAAGAAATCCCTTAGATTTTCAGAATATTTAAACTAGTTATTCAACTCGCTATCATACTCAATAGAGCTAAGAGAATCACCATCAAAGATGAACTTTAAGGTTGTTCCATTGAGCTCATAGATTAATGAGCCAGTCTCCTCAGACTTAGGGGCACCATAGGCTGCGATAATATCATCCTTTGAACTTGAAAGGTCAATTCCTTCCTTTGTAGAAACATTATCTGTTCTTAATCGGATATAAAGAATTCTATCAACATCACCATCTGGGTATGTCTGAATTTCAAAATCACTGTAGGTATAGAGCTTGCCAATTCCCTCTGCTGCACAGCTTGGAGACTCAAAATACTGATTTGGCTCACCAAGCTTATCTAAATAATCAGCGATGTCATCATCTACATTAATATCCATACCATCATACTCAAATAAAAATGGTGTGCCTGCGTGTGCAGAATCAGTATCTTCAGCTACAGCATCAGTATCGTTTTCAATCACCTTTGTGTCATTTGAATCTCCACCACATGCAACCATAGATAATGCCATGGTTGAAACCAATCCCAATATTAATAATTTCTTTTTCATAAATAATTCTCCTTTGTTATGTCTTTATATTGAAGGCAATGCCTTAGAACTCTATTGAATATGTGGATATTTGCTTGGGTCATAATTGTGAGTGTTCTTATGTGCATTTGAATACTCCCACAAATCTGCATCATGCCAATAGAAAATCAACGTTCCATCCAACTGAAGATTAGGATCATAATGATACCAGCCCTCTCCAACATCGATCAGCAACCAGTAATGTCCTCTGGTGTCACGAATCTTTTCGATTTCCATATTTTTGATGCCAAGTCTGTTAAGCATGACCTCAGCAGTTTTCTGTTTTACGGTACAGTCACCAACTCTATTGAACATACCCTTGTAGGCAGCTGATAACAAATCATCAATACCAGCTGTTTCTGAGTATGTTATATTCTTTACCACCCAGTCAAAGACCGCTTTTGCCTGTTGCAACTGCGTCATCCCTGGAGTAATGATATCAGCAAGGATTTCATCAGCTTTAGCATACACTGTTTCCTCTGTGGCTGCAGCAATCTTTGCTGAAATAATCTTAACAGTGGTAGTCTCTTCTGTCTTATTTCCTGCCGCATCAGTAGCAATATATTTTAGGGTATAGACGCCACGCTTATCTACGTTTACCTGTGAGTTATCAACTTCCAAGGTAGGGTTATCGTCGTGGTCGTCCGTCACTTCGATATTTTTCTTGAAGGAAACCGCATCCCCCTGAGCTATGGTAAGAGGCTCCACGCCTTTGATTACGGGCGGAGTAACATCCTCTGTTACCTTGCATGGGACAGTACATTTCGTCTCATTACCGCTAGTGTCCTTGACCACAATTGTTATATCAAATTGGCCTTCTTTTGTAAAATCGTACTGTTCTGCAAAGTCGATGGTGCAATTGGTCACATCATCTATTTTATCCACCAAATCTGTCAGGTTTGGCGCAGGTGCAGTGGTGTACATATCAATAGAATCTGTTGTAAGTGTCACCTGAGGTGCTGTAGTATCCTGCACATGTAAAACAGTCTTTGCTGTTTGCTTTCCAAAGATTGGCATAGTCCACTGGATTTTCAAATCATAATCCCCTGGTACCGTGACATCAAAGGATGAATCCTCAGTGAACTTGGCTGTGCTTTCTTCTCGCTTTAAAAACTCTCCAATCTCGCAATTGGATGATCCAGCCTCCACAATCACTTCTTTATATACTAAGTCAGATTGTGCCTTATAGTATGCGAAGGTTCCTATTCCTCCTGCTCCTATTATAAGAAGTAGTACTACCAAAAGGATAATTAGTCGTTTCTTTTTCTTCATAGCTCATTACCTTCATAACATTATTTTAGATACATTATGTTGGAGCAATACTTGCTTAACAAAGAGCCACCAACATAATCTAGATATTCATCATAGTCGATGTAAAACCGCTGACCCCAACTGGATATTTCTAGCATTCTTGGATGCTTCGATTCAGGATTTGAATCCTCCAAAATTCCGGTAATCATAACATAATGACTGTTAGTAAATACTTGTTTATTGGTAAATGTTTTACCGCCGTCAAGACTGACATACAATCTTATTTTGCTTGCTGGCGAATACAAGGACCAAATCACTGGGATATTCTTGGAAATCATTTGCTTAATCTTTTCATACATATTCTTATGACCATGTATTCCATTCCAGCGAAATCTTTCCTTCGCGCCCAGGATTCGAATTCGTTTATTTAAATACTTTGAAATCTGAATCGGAAGAATTCCCAAGGATAATATTAAATTATCGTATTTACGAATTTTAATTTCATGAAGAAAAAGCCTGGCAAGCTTTCTCTCAGATAAAAATTGTTCTACGAAAGAATCATATTCTTGGATATTAAGATCATTCACTCCAGAAATATACAAGGCACAATCCACAGCAGCAATCAAGCCACAGCCCTGCCCTCTAACATTTTTCCACTGTGTGCTAGAAAACCATTCCTGGGAACCTCCAAAGGAAGGTTTCGGGCCTTTTCCAGTGATGCTTATGTATTTTTCTGTTAGTGAAATCTGCTCCATTTCTTCATTCCTTATGTATTCATCCCCTACAAATATTACCATTTATTATGATTTCTAACAATAATTGTAAATTTTTTCTTGACTTATTTATAATCTTCCTTTAGAATAGCATTTGTCGTCAGGAACGACACCGAGAATTCTTGAGATGGTCATGATTTGCTATCGCGGAGCTCGGCAAATAATGACAGTGCGCGAGTGGCTCAGTTGGTGGAGCACCACCTTGCCAAGGTGGGGGTCGCGGGTTCGAGTCCCGTCTCGCGCTCTCTCGAAAAGGCTCACAAATGTTGATTTTATCGCATTTGTGAGTTTTTTATTTTGCGATAAAAGGGGTACAACCTAGGGTACATTCTATGTTTACTTGGTGTTGTATCTCTTTTTTGATATTTATCCAAACATCTCATTCCAAATAGATGTATCAATATCATCAAGTCGAGATACCCTCTTATAATGATCTGTTGTTGCTGGATCAGCATGTCCAGCCATTCTCTGAATATCCGCTTGCTGCATTCCGTTTGCATACATGTTAGTTACCGACCAGAATCTAATCTTATGACTAGACATGTATGGAATATCAACGCGCTCACAGATACGCTTCAAATGATGATTGATAGTGTTTGACACAAGAGGCGCATCATTATAAAGAAATACATATTCTCCGAAAGGATTTTCTCGGCGCTGTGCTTTCAAAACTTCAATCGCCTTATCTGATAAAGGCTGAACTCTGTTTCCTTCTTTAAGACCTGATTTTGTATGATTAACACATACAAAAATCTCGTGTCCTTCAGAATCCTTTCTTCTGACTATTTCCCTATGAATGTACATAGTGTGTCGTTCAAAATCCACATCTTCCCATTTCAAAGCTCTAATTTCGCCAATACGTGTACAAGAGCAAAACATTAGGATGATGGCTCTGGCAAAAACATCATTTTCAATCTCAGCCTGGGCGATAATCTTATCTCGTTCAGCGTTTGAATATACCTTTAATTCATTGTTTACTTCTTTACAATGCAAGTCTCTAGTACTAACAGAACGTGCGATGTTTGAAGCAACATAGTCATGATCAACTGCATAATCAAAAACAAGATTTAGAATGGTTTTTGCGTTGTTCAAGGTTTTCCTTGAAATGGCGCCATTAGCACAGATGCTTTTGTAGTGATTCTTAATATCAGATACCTTAACTTCACAAATGTTTTTGGTAACTAATATTGAGTCAGCATAGAATCTAGCCCAGTCACTGATATAACGTTCACAGGTGAGAATTGACCTATGTCCTTGATCAGCGTCGCGTCTAAATTCTTCAATCCAGTCATCAAAGATAGCTGCAATAGAATGGGCTTTTCGACCAAAGTAGTACTCATAGAGTGCTTCAAGCAAGTCTAATCGAGTCCTTTTTGCCATCTGTGGATTTTTGGTTTTCCAGCGACCATCAGACAGCTGGAAAATCTTGTTAGTGTGCACATCTTTCAGTGCATTTTCATATTTTATTTCAAGTCTGCTTTTCATTTCATTGATAAATGCAGGACTGTCATCGCCATCTATTGTATAGCGTGAAATGAGAGTGCGCAATGACTGAATTTCTTTATCCATCATAAGACTGTTCTTGGTAACCTCCTTTCTTTCGTATTTTTTCAAAGCAAAACAAAAGAGCAGCCGTTTTGATGACTGCTCTGGGAACAAAGAAACAAGCAAAAGTAAAAAATAGTTTTATGTTTCTTCTTTAAATTAATATTTTAAATTTTTATTGTTTATTTGTTTCTTTGTTGCTCCTTTTAGTAAAGTTAATCCACAAAAGGTGACTCATCATCCTTTTGTATTGGCTCGAACTCAGGCTCTGCAGGTTCTTTGATTCGTGCCCAAGTACGTTGTTTACCATACTCTTTAAACTTGTGTGAACCTATCTTTTTATATTCATCCTTAAATGCATTATTAAGAATGGCACCAATCTCTATTGATTCCCATTTTGGTAAATCATCAGTGATTGAATGTCCCAATGCTTCAACATGGAGCATTTTAGGACAAATGTATTCAGGATGTTTTTCTTCAACAAAATTAACAATAGCAGTTTCTTTCGGGTCATCTGGTAAATACTGTTGCTGCTCAGCGTAAAGCACTTCTAACATATCCTTTGACAAGGTCAGTTTATATTCGCCTTTACGATATACATCCATTGCCTGTGCCCAAAGTTGAATAAAGTAAGCTCTTGATTCTTCTTCATCTTCTAAGATATGAATCTCAGCTTTTTCTGCATCCACTTTGATTGGAAGAAAACGTCTATTTCCTGATTTATCATCTGGTAGAAACTCTATTCTGTTTGATGTTCCTGCAAATACACATTGCCTGTCATGATCATCGGAAAACTTATCATAAGGAATACGATAGTTGTCAGTTTGCCTACTGATAAAAGATTTAGTTTCTTCTACACACTTTGCATGAAGCAGCGCAACCATTTCAGGAATCTCTATTATCCAATGGCCGTTTAAATGTTCATGGACATCTTTGTCACTTAACTTCTTTAGATCATCAGTAAACCATGAATCATTTATTGCTAGAAATCTTAAAAAGGTAGACTTCCCAGCTCCTTGACCACCTACAAAGCATAGCATATATTCAAACTTGCAGCCTGGTTGAAAGACTCGTGAAATTGCACCTAGCATAAATAGTTTCAATGATTCAATGGCCAGTGGTGTGGGTTCTACTCCTAGATATTTAGTAAGCACATTTGAAATTCGGTCTACTCCATCCCAACTAAGAGTATTTAAAAAGTCTCTTATTGGATGGTAAGAGTTTTCCTTGGCGGCTATTCTAATAGCTCTTTCTATATACTTATCAACCTTAAGACCATAATTCTTTTCAAAATAAGTGATTATATTATCAAGATCATTATCTGAAAAAGCTTTGGAAAACCTTTTCCACGGAACATCTTTTACGATATCCATTTTTCCTGTGAGTTCATTAAAGCGTATAGCGCCTTTAAGCAGTTCGTCATATTCTAGAACTAGCTGACAGTTTTCATTTGTTTGCTTGATAAAACCTTTAGAATCATAACTAAACATTTCTTCTAGTGACGGCTTTTTTCTATATGCATCAAACTCACTTGAAGATTCTAACAACGTTAAATGGTTGTTAGCTTCTGTCGAGATTGATTTCTGCAATTCTTCCCTTAACATGTGCTATAACCCCCTTGTAAGTATTTAGAAAAACTATTTGTTTTTCTAGCGTGCTATTTTCTAATTCCTCAATCATCCAGTCAATCATATCTATGTTTTGAAGAGCTTCTTCAAAAAGAGGATGGCAATTCTCAAATTCTTCTGGTGTCTTTGGCGCTAAGTCCCTTTTGGCACAATGAAGAATATTGTAGTATTCTCTCAAAAAATTAAGAGCATCTCTTTTATATAAATGAAATGCTCTTAGTCGTTCCTGTTCACTTTTTCTTTCAATATCTGCAGCCGTTAGTTTATATGGTGTCTTTACATCAATATTTAAATTGAAGTCTGCTATAAGTTTTTTAGCAGCTTCCAAAGGAGTTAGCCCAAACAATCTTTCAACAAAGTTGATAACATCTCCATCAGCTCCACAACCAAAACAATGAAATCTATTATCAATTTTCATACTAGGATGTTTGTCTGGATGAAAAGGACAGCAAGCCATCTGATTTCGTTCTAATTTAATTCCATAAAAAGAAGCTGCATCCATAGTGGATACAGCTTGCTTTACTTCTTGAAATATATTCATCAGCGCTCTTGCTCCTTTCCTTTTCTTCTATCAGTTTTAGCTTTATTAGTTAGTGCAATTTCTTCGTTTCTTCTTTTAAGAATTTCTACTATGCTAGGCCTAGCCTTCCTTACGATTTCCTCTGTGAGCTGAGCCTTTTTCTCTGGAGAAGAAATAAAATCCTTTACTTTAGCTATTACATTACTTTTAATTACTGTCAGTTTTGAATTGAAGTCTGAAAAACAATCAAGCATTAATTCTTTTGTTTTTCTAGATGCCTTACATTTATCCGACTTAATCCATTTTTTATAGTTGCTTACTAGTTTCTTGTTTTCTTCCTGAGTTTTTTCAACTACATCATCAACAATAATTTCACAAGCTTTTTCATATGCTACATCAGTTACCATTTTTATGAGAGCCTCTTCATCAGAAATCTTTTTATTCAATTCATTTTGTTTTGCTTGTAATTCCTGATTAGAAAACATAAGCTGACCGTTTTCTATTCTAAGATTCTGATTCTGCAGATTAATCTTTGAATTGATAAACTCGGTCTTTTCTAGATATTTCTTGCCACCATATATAGGTTCAAGTTCAATTTCAAGGCCGTGCTTTCTACAACAATCCAAAAATATATTTCTGCACTCCTGATCATAGCTCATTTTTCTGTTATTGAATTTGTCTTTGGGTTTTGTTTTATCTGGTAAATCAAATCCCATAACTTCTAATGTCTTTTCTTGAACTGGCATATCAAAGCCAGCTTCATTTGGAGAATGAAAAACATGCCTTTCATGAATATGAGGAGTTTTCTCATCTACATGAAGCCCCCATGTTAATGTGGTTACATTATCACCATAGCGTTTGTTTATTTCATCTATGGTTTCAACAACCACTTTGACTAAATCTTCATAGTCGATGGTTTCGTCAATGTTCCCAATCTGATAAATGGTTTCTTCAGGACAACGTTGTTTATTTGAAACAATAGCATCCATTTCTTTTACCCTGTTATGATGTCCACCTTTGATGTGTTTTTCATTTTGATAATCGAGCCATTCTGAAAATTGCTGTTTATAATAGGTAAGCTCAACATCATTAAACTTCATCCAAGTTTCATCTTTATCAGCGTGTTTTATAAATCCTTGATAGCAATTCCAGTAAATATTGTTAGGTGTCATTTCAGGATTTATATCAACATTGTTATTAAGATCAAATTCTCTATCATTATGTTTAGGATTATAAACTCCGTGAGAACCTGACCTTCCGTTGTGTCTTGTTGCTCTCATAAAAGCTCCTTTCTTTATTAAAGTAAAAACGCTGCGGGCCTTGTCTCGCTCATAGGCTATTTTTTCAAGTTCGACAAGTAATACCCAGTACTACCTGTCGATACTCAACAGGTAACTGGGCTGGGTTTGCGACCCAGGCCCGCCCTAAAATTTCAAATCCACCACATTTGCCCGAAGTGGTAGTTTTGAAATTTTACCTATTCCAAAATCCTGCGCACCGATTTTGGAAGTAATGGGCAAATCAAAAACCGCCAGAATTGTTCTGACGGTTAATCATTTGCTCATTACAAAAAGCAAAACCTTTAAAACATTTTTCTTTCTTTTGTCATCTCTCCAAATGTTTTCCTGGCAGGTAACCTCTGGGTTCTTTAGCCTCGTGGACTTTTTTGGACTGTGCCGTTTTCTAAATTCTTGGTCCGCTCCGTATTCTTACATCTTGGCGAGACTTCCCCGAAAATAATATCCATTTGGGATGCTCATTCAGTTTTCATATGCTTATTAAACACTGAAAACACACCTTTCCTTTCTATGCTTAAGATGTCGTTTTTTTTCAAAAATTAAGATAAAAAACGACGGTAGCGTTGTGGTATGATACATATAAAGGGGGATGAACTGCTTATGGAATCCGTAAATGTAAGATTAAAAGATTTAAGATATGCAGAGGGAAAATCGAAACTGACTCAACAAGATGTAGCCGACATGTTACATCTTTCTCAAGCTTCCATTGCTGATTACGAAAAAGAAGGTTACTATGTGCCATGTGATGTTCTCATAAAATATTGCAAGGCGTTTAATGTATCCGCTGATTATCTTTTGGGATTAACCAACGCCAGAATAACACCAAATTTTGAAGTTCATGAACTTGGCCTTACTGATTCTGCGATGGAAAAATTAAAAAATAAGAAGACAAATTCTTTGCTCTTATCTGAAATAATAGAACATGACAACTTTAACAAAATGCTGTTAGATGCAGAAATATACGTTGAGGGGTATGTTGACGAAAGTGTCCATAGATACAATAACTATTACAAAACTATTAGAGCAAACCTTCAAAAAAGCAATAACAATAGATATGACATGGAAAAAGAGTTAACCACTTTAGAGTATGTAGAAATGGATCAAGATGTTCTTTTCTCTGGACGTTTGTCATCAGCAATGCTTTCCGTTCTCAAGGATATAAAATTTAAGCATAAGGATGATGTAGCTACTTCAGATTATCAAGATGGACTATCTGATCATGACGTTTTTCTTAATGTTTTTTATTCAAGCACAGGATCAACCATTCGTAGATTTGTTAATGGGCTGGGAACTTTGTTGAAGATTAAGATGACTGCATCTAATACAAAAAAATTAGAAGCTCTAATTAATGAAGATGCATTAGAAGATGTCTTAGGCCAATCTGCTTTAATTGAACCAGATGATAGAAAAAGGAGACGTAATAATCAATCATAAAAAGGGTACAACCTAGGGTACATACTATATTTCTTATTCAGATTGTAAATATGAACAGAGAATGTTAATACATAAAATTTGCCACTATTCAATGTTTCTAGCTGTAAGATAACAACGGTCAACATATGTATATAAAGTACTAGTAAAACATCTACATTCCAAGGTATAATGAGTATTATTTCTAAGAGTAAATGTAATAGGGGGATTTTACAATGAAAAAAGCAAGTATAGCACTGTTATTGGGGATATGTGCATTGATGATTGTTTCTTGTGGTAAGGAAGCATCTGATACAGAGGATGCAGAGTATGTGAAAAATGAAGCAGTTGAATCTGATGAGACAGCCAATCGTGATGAATTAGTTGAGTATACATATAATGAAAATGAATCTGATATAGTGAATCTTTCAGATGAAGATTTTAATCCTGATGATTATACCAATATTGATGAATATAAGGATTATGTTGAAAATAGATTAACTGGAGCTGTGGAAGAATTCGAAGAAGTAAATGAATGTAACGTTTATGTCGATGTAGATGATGATTTTACTATATCTCACGCAACAGTGGAGTATACAATACCAGAAGATCTTGATATGTCCGAGCAAGAAATCACAGAACTTGAAGCAAAAATAAGCGAATATATAGCTTCTAGTTTAAAAATCGACATATCAAATATTGGTTATTTTAGATTATTTTAACTATATTTAAAGTTTGAGATATCATATTGATAAGTTTACAGAGGTAAATGCAATAGTGACATATGTTTTGCGTTTACCTCTGTATTTTTACATTAACTACTGGAAATTTGCATTTACATATAAATTTTACTATGCAAAAAAGAAAAAGAAATAGCAAGATATTTATTCTTTTCGTAAGTTTAATTACCCAAAAGTAGTGCCCCAAATTTGTTAGTAATATCCATTAATTATTAATCGATTAATCTCGATATCTAAGTGTAAGAATTTTTATAAGGCTAAGGATGCGCCTATTTCAACGGAATGAAGTTGGGGGATTAGATTTTAATGCACCAGTATCAGTTCATCATTATGATTTGATGGAAGTAAACGCATATTCAGCACTTGACAATGCAGTGGGTGATGTAGATTATTTCTATCTGCTGAAATATACCACTCCATATTAATTTTTTCATAATTGATATTATAACTACATAGGAGAATCAAATATGGGAAATAATATTACAAATGTAAATCTGAAAAGGATAGAAGACGCAACAACTATAAACAAAGATTTTAAAGTCAATCTTCAAAAAAATTCACAAACCAAAATTAATCAGAATAATATAATAGAGGACGAACTTACAATTTCGTCTGAATCACGAAAAAAAATGGAACGTGAATCAAACAATTATAAATATTCTGGAGCTACTAGTATAAGGGACGCTTGGGAAGATGATGGCATAATAACCAAAAACAATATTCGTAAAGATGTACTTGGTAATACTAGCTTAGATGAAGTGATGCGTTTAGATGAACCTGAAACATATGCTAAATATAAAGAATTACAAGCTCAAGTTCGTGATAATGTAAAAAAAAGGAATACTCATCAAAACGGAATGTTAATTAGTTATGATTTTGCAAGCATGGCTAATTTTACTGATGACGAAAAAAAAATGTTATGTGATGCAGGTCGTATTCAATGGGATTGGCTTCAACGAAAATGTATGTCGGGGGGGATTTTTTCAAATCCTACAACTAGTCAGCAAGATACATTATTCAAATTGGAGTCGATGTATTCTAATTCAATACATGACTGTTCTGTAGATACATATTCATCTATGAATGATGCAAATACTAATTTGTGGAGGTTCAAATCGAAATTCAATATTTGTATTCCTGCAGACGTACTAAATGAAATTACACAAAACAGCGCACACGGAATGGAGCTCTTATCAACAATTAGTTTGGCCTTTGATAACATTAAAGATGTTGAATTGCAATATGAGGGAGCTCTAAAATTTCTACGTTTTGGTATTAAAATAGGATTAAATGGGGATGTTACATACCATGCGAATTATTACAAATGTCCTAATAAAAATGGTGTGGAATCAAATACACCAGCGGGATTACTAGAAAAGTTAAATAATGCGTAAATATTGTAATCTATTATTCAATACATCCTATTATAAAAGTGCCGTTGCTTTACTTTGAGCAGTGACACTTTTGTTGAGTAAACGGTAAACCATAGGTACCGTCCTAAAATTATACCGCCCACTCAAGTGGCTCACTTTCAAATCAGCGTTAGTAGCTCAAAATGAAAATGTCACAAGAGGGTGCGGAAGTTACTTCACTGGTTTTCTACATTCACTTGGAAGTTCATCTGACCAAGGAAGTAGTTTATCCATAAAACTTCTATCTGTGTCATCCAGATGCTCTGGAATTACAGTAAGAAGATATTTGAAATACTCATAAGGTTTAAGGTTATTCGCCTTGGCAGTTTCAGCTATACTGTAAGCTACAGCACTGGCCTTGGCGCCAGATATTGTATCAATCATAACCCAGTTTTTCTTTCCGATACAGAAGCCACGGATTGACTGCTCAGCCGAGTTGTTATCCATAGGGACTTCGCCATCATCAAGGAAGACCTTTAGATACTGTTCCTGGTTTATTGAATACTGTAATCCTTTATGAGTTTTGCTATTAGCTAATACACTTGGTTCAACTTTATGAACCCACGCAAAATAGGCCTCAACCAGAGGCTTGACAGTAAGCTGTCGATGTTCGTATCTTTCGGTTGGAGAAAGGTCACTTAGCTTTTTCTCCTCGCGATGGATAGCCTGAATCATCTTCAGAGCTTTATTCGCAGTGCAGGATTTTTGCTTGTCCTTTGGTGTAGCCTTTAGGGCTTCATCAAATCGGCGTCTTGCATGCGCCCAGCATCCTGCTATGGTCAGGTCATCGCGTTCCTTTTCAATGGAGTGATAAACCTGATAGCCATCTGTAACACAGATGCCTTTGAAATCCTTGAGAAATTCTCTTGGATGATCGGACTTTCTAGTCCGCTGGTAATCATAGATTACAATTGGTTTATCCTTGTACATCTTTCCTGTACGGTAAACCCACATGTAACTCTTTGAACCAGCATCACGACCATCCTTGTTTACCAAACAAGGAGTTTCATCAGCTTGTATTACATGATAGTCATACAAATGCTCATGAAGATAATCGTAAAAGACTGCTAAATATCTGTCAGCACACTGGATAACCCAGTTGGCCATCGTTTGACGTGATATGTTAATACCAACTCTGTTGTATTCAGCTTCAATACGATATAGTGGCATCGCATTTACGTATTTAGCATTTAAGACACCAGCCACAGTACTTGCTGAAGCAAGACTGTTTCTAAGCAACTGCTTTGGATGGTTAGCTTTAACCATTCTTTCTGATTTAGAACCAGAATAAACTGCTACATGGTGTTCCTCGACTGAAACAGAAGCAGGTGTGTATTTATACCTTGTATAGACTTCATCAGGAAGACGCTTCCAGGTTTCATCACCGAAGAAGCTCTTAAGTTCTTCCTCTGTCATTTCATGAGGGATTTCTTCAACAGGAAGACCTTTGATATCTTCTTCCTTTTTGCCCTTAGACTTTTTACGAGTGACAGTAATGGTTTCTTCATCATTGTCTTCAAAGTAATCGTCTATAAAGGCTTCAGCCTCATTGAAAATGATTTCGCCATCCTCGATGGTAAATGACAGTTGGTTGGATTCATCAGATTTTTCAGATGAACGACCAAAGCGATGACGGTTCATATCAGCCATCTGTTCAAGCAGAAGTTGCATCTTGTTATCGATAGATTCAAGCTGCTCCTGCTGGTTTAAAAACAGCTGTATTAGCATTGCTTTGTCAAAGTTATTCAGTTGTTCCTCTGTGAATTTTACTGACATAATCGCTCCATTTCTTATGGAACTATTATAGCTGAAATGCAGTATTTAAGCTAATTCCTGGCACTGCAGCATTCGTCATAATGCCTATAGTTGTAGGCTTCACAGAGCTTATATATGAAAGGCTGATAATTAGCCATTTCAATTGATTTAATGGTATTTCCAGAGAAGAATGGCCTGCATATGAGCCATATATAAAGCGTTAACATCTACAAAAACCGCTTAAAATCAACGGTTTTAAGGTACTTTAAAATTCTCTGTTTTATACAAAACTAAACGATTTCTTTGCGCTCTTTGAACTCTGAAATCGGATGTTTAGCTACAATGGTAAAACCACTCATTAGTAAGCGATACTGTTCTGGTGTAATGGCTAGAGCCTCAGATTCAGTTCTGGGCCAGGCGAAAGCACCAACTTCAAGTCTCTTATAAAGAAGGAGAAATCCATCACCTTCCCAAACGAGACCTTTTATCTTGGTTGCCTTTCTTCCGCAGAACAAAAACAGGGTATCCTTATCAAATGGATCCAAGTTGAATCGCAGCTTTACGAATGATGCCAGTCCATCAATACCTTGGCG
>NZ_FMXT01000001.1 GCF_900104335.1 Pseudobutyrivibrio sp. YE44 | reverse complement strand
AGCAGGTCCCAAGGGTTGGGCTGTTCGCCCATTAAAGCGGTACGCGAGCTGGGTTCAGAACGTCGTGAGACAGTTCGGTCCCTATCCGGCGCGGGCGGAGGATATTTGAGAGGAGCTGCCCCTAGTACGAGAGGACCGGGGTGGACGGACCACTGGTGTATCAGCTGTCGACCAACGGCATAGCTGAGTAGCCAAGTCTGGACGGGATAAACGCTGAAGGCATCTAAGCGTGAAGCCCCCCTCAAGATGAGATATCCCCTCCTTCAAGGAGATAAGATCCCTTAAAGACGATAAGGTAGATAGGTTCAAGGTGTAAGTGTAGTAATGCATTCAGCTGATGAATACTAATAGATCGAAGGTTTATTCTAAAAGATGTATAGTGAAGGATACTAAGTCCTACTGTGTGAAGTTTTGAGGTTGCTATTTATATAATTAGCAAGCAATCAGCTTGCTATTTTTCATAAATAAGCTTCACTTTGGGGGCGTAGCTCAGTTGGGAGAGCACCTGCCTTGCAAGCAGGGGGTCAAGAGTTCGAATCTCTCCGTCTCCACTAAAAGTTCTTGCTATTTGTAAGAACTTTTTTTATGAAAAAAACTAGAAAAAAATGTGAAGTTTTTGTGATTTTTCTATTGAAAGCGTCTAGATATTGTGATAGTATAATCTAGTCGCGTGGGTGAGGGACTCAAATCAATTTTGGGTTTTTCGCTTACGATATAGGGGATTGGTCAAATGGTATGATAGGGGTCTCCAAAACCTTTGGTGGGAGTTCGATTCTCTCATCCCCTGTTCTCAAGTAGAGCACTAAACGATTATAGCGTTTGGTGCTCTTTTTTGTATATAGAAAAGCAATACTAAACTAGGGGGTGAGGCATTGAATATAAAAAAACGTAGTGCTATAATAATTATAAATATTCAGACAATTCTGTCAGAATGTTTTTGGGTTTAATCATTACTATATTATGGGGTATTACACAAAAGGAGAGGGATTATGCTTGCTACATTAGTACCACTATTTTATGAGGATATGTCAGTTGCTTCGTATTGCTTGTATGCTCAGAAGGAGAACATGTTTGAAAATCCACATATGCTAGGAGCTGCAAGATATGATGGTGCTGGTTCTATCGTAGGTATTGAGGTTTTTGAAAGTGTATCAGAGGATGATTTAGTTGCAAATTGTGATATTATCATTCCAATTAACAATATATCGTTATTTGCAAACATTGAGCAGCAATTAACAGGTTTTGATGGCCGAATTGTTCTTCTGTTGGATCAGTCTATTAAGCCTGAGGAATCTTATAATAAGCGATTACAAGATTTAAAGAGCAAAGGCTTTAAGATTGGTATAAAGGATTTACCTTTGAATACGATTGAAAGCTATAAATTTATGCTTGGCAACTTTGATCTTTTCTTAATAAATAGTGATGCTGGCAATGTTATTGAACAGGCTAAAGAATTTAGAAAAATTATGCCAGATATGGTTTTCTGTGCTGAAAATCTTCACTCTAAAGAGGAGTTTGACGCAGCAAAAGATTCTGGACTTTTCAAAATATTTGAAGGCACTTTCTTTAGAGTTCCTATTAATACTCAGGATACAGAAGTAACACCTATAAAGATTAACTACATGAAGTTGATGACTGTGATTAATCAGTCGGATTTTGATTTGGAAGAAGTTGCAAATGTTGTTGCACAGGACCCAGCTCTTTCTATTGAATTATTAAAGATTGCAAATAAGCTTACAATTAATTCAAATATTAGATCAATCAATCAGGCTACTGCTTTACTTGGACAGAAGGAAATTAGACGTTGGTTAAATACCACATTGTTTAATGAACTTGCAGCCGGTAAGCCAAATGAGATAACAAGATTATCTCTTATTAGAGCAAGATTTGCAGAAAACTTAGCAACTGCTTTTGATTACGCAATGCGTAAGGACGAGCTTTTCCTTATGGGATTGTTCTCATTGTTAAATCTTATTCTTGATATGCCTATGGAAGATGCTTTAGAGCAAGTAGGTGTAAGTAATGAGATTAAGAAGGCTTTGATTAGCGATGATGGTATTTTCTCTCCTCAGCTGGAATTCCTTCTAAGTTATGAGGCTGGAGATTGGCAGGAGGTATCCCGTTTAATGGTTCTACACGATATCGAGATGCATGTGGTATATGATGCATATGTAGAAGCTCTTAAATGGTATGGTAAGATGTTTATCTAGTAATCAAATTCTTTTAAAAATAATCAAAAGTAATTCAAAATTCAGTATGTTTTAGCCGCAGGTTTACAAGCCTGCGGCTTTGTTTTTGAATAAATACATTAATTACGCCACATAGTGCATGAATTTGATATTTTTGAACAATTTTTACATTGACATGTGTGAATAAGATGATAAAATCGTAACAGAAATTGTAATTGGATTGTTTTTTGTAATAGGAGTTGAATTTTATGATGTTTAAAATTAGATTAGAAAACACAAATGATGCAGAGGAATTTGTAAAGGCTGCTTCACAGTGTGGGGGAGATGTTGATCTTCACAGTGGTGTTGTTTATATTGATGGCAAGTCACTTTTAGGTGTTATTGCAATGGGAATCAAGAGAGAGCTTAATGTTTCTATTCATGATCCAGCAGATAAAGTTTTCAAGAACGCTGTTCAGAAGTTCGTTGTTGCTTAATTTTGAATAATGTATAATTAGCCTGTGAGTTTATCTCACAGGCTTTTTTGTTAGAAATAATATTATGTATTTTTTATTAGAAATGGTTTTATTGTTTTTATTAGAAATACTTTCTTATATTTTTATTAGCTTAATAAAGATTTGCTAATAAGAGACTAAATTTTATCATCAGGTTATGAGTGTTATTGAATGAAGGTTTCAAGATTAATCACTCCAGAGGGAGAAAAGGCACAAATAAATATATCCGTTAGAAACCTAGTGGAATTTCTGCTAAGAGAAGGCGATATCGATGACCGAAAGGGCTCCGTTGATCCTTTTGAAGCAATGCAGGAGGGTAGTAGGATTCATAGAAAGATTCAAAGCTCTATGGGTCCTTTTTATCGTGCAGAAGTTCCGTTGAAATATCAGGTTGAATATGATGATTATATCCTTGGATTGGAGGGACGTGCCGACGGTGTAATATTAGAGCATGATGAGGATGGCACAGTATGGTCTGCAACGGTAGATGAAATAAAAGGCATGTACATGGATGTTATGACCTTTGAGAAACCTGTGCTAGTTCACGAAGCTCAGGCAAAATGCTATGCATATATAATTGCAAAGGAATATGAGCTAGATGAAATAGAAGTTCAAATGACCTATGTCAGTTTAGAGACTGAAGAAATAAAGCACTTTAACCAGGTATATACCTTTCAAGAGATTGAGAATTGGTTTTTAACTATACTTAATATATTTAAGAAGTGGACCGATTTTCAATACTATCATAAGCAGGAGCTTATAGAGTCGATTCAAGGATTAGAATTCCCATATTCATATCGTGATGGACAAAAGAAGCTAGTGGCAGATGTTTATCGCAGTATATATAGAAGAAAGATTTTATTTATGCAAGCACCGACAGGCACTGGCAAGACCATAGCCAATGTATATCCTGCAGTAATGGCATTAGGGCAGAATCTTGCAGAACGTATTTTTTATCTTACGGCCAAGACTGCAACAGCCCTGGCTGCCAGAGATGCATATAGCCTTTTGGTTGATAAGGGTTACGAGGGCAGGACCATTATGCTTACGGCAAAAGAAAAAATGTGTATGTGTGATGAGGCTGATTGTAATCCTGACAACTGTCCATACGCTAGAGGACATTTTGACAGAGTCAATGATGCTATATATGAAATTATCACTAAGGAAACCGTTATTACTAGAGATGTGCTTTTAAGTTATGCTGAAGAATTTGTGGTTTGTCCCTTTGAACTAGGACTGGATGTAAGCACTTGGTGCGAAGGTGTAATCTGTGACTACAATTATGTGTTCGATCCTAATGTATATTT
Source organism: Pseudobutyrivibrio sp. YE44 (assembly GCF_900104335.1). Lineage (GTDB taxonomy): Bacteria > Bacillota > Clostridia > Lachnospirales > Lachnospiraceae > Pseudobutyrivibrio. The sequence goes on along the minus strand of NZ_FMXT01000001.1, from coordinate 887,525 downwards.
AAAGCGTTTCTTTGCGGAGGGCAGAGCAGGTGAGCATATTTTCTTAATAGACGAGGCTCACAACATGGTGGATAGAGCCAGAGAAATGTATTCAGAAACTCTCATTAAAGAAGAGGTTCTTTCTATTAAAAGATATGCAAAGCCTGTGAGCAAAAGATTGACCAATGCTTTAGAAAAGGTAAATCGTATTCTTTTAGAGTATAAAAGGGAATGTGATAAGGAAATAACTGTTCTTTCTGATATAGATATGCTGCTTAATGCCTGTGATAATCTTCAAATGATTATGGAGCAGTTATTCAAAAAGGAAATAAAGTTTGGAATATATCAGGATGAGGTTCTTGATTTTTATTTTAGGTTGAGAAACTTTACAGCTATTGCATACCAAGTGGATAATGATCATTATCGAATTTACTGTGATTTTGATGATGATAAAAATTTCAATTTACACTTATACTGTATTGACCCGTCTGCACAGTTGCAGGATAGACTGAAGCTTGCTAGGTCTACGGTTTATTTTAGTGCAACCCTATTACCTATAGACTATTACAAGGATTTGCTTTGCAATATAACAGATGTCTATGCCATTTATGTTGATTCTGTTTTTGACAACTCCAATAGAATGCTTGTGTTAGGTACGGATGTTACTAGCAAATACACCAGACGTGGTGCAGGGGAATACGCAAAGTTTGCCGCATATATAAAAGCAGCAGTAGATGCAAAGCAGGGTAATTATATGGTCTTTGGACCATCCTATAAATTCTTAGAGGATATACAAGCAGAGTACGAACCTATTGCTGGTGATGTGGAAATAATTACTCAGCAGCAAAACATGACAGAACAGGAACGTGAAGAATTCCTACTTGAGTTCGAACAGAAGAGAGATAAATCCTTGGTAGCATTTTGTACTTTGGGCGGTATCTTTTCTGAGGGAATAGATTTAGTTGGAGGAAAGCTAATAGGGGTAGTTGTTCTTGGCGCTGGTCTTCCACAGGTTGGCAATGAGAGAAAGCTTATGTCGGATTTCTTCGATGAGCAGGGAAAGAATGGATTTGAATATGCATATTTATACCCTGGCATGAACAAGGTTATCCAAGCTGCTGGAAGATTAATTCGAACCAAGGATGATGTGGGAGTTATTGAGCTATTAGATGAGCGATTTAGATTCTCTAGTTACCGAAAGACATTTCCTCGAGAATGGAATGACGCCTGTTATACCACAGTAAATGACGTTTCGTTAAAATTAACAAATTTCTGGAAGAAAAAAGGCTAAAAACTTATTAGGAGTTGTGAATTTTTTGTGTTATACTTTCTTTAACTGTGAGGCTGCCTGCCAAATTACTAGTTTTTGAGACATAATTTGCTAGATTTTGAGGCATAATAATTACTAGTTTTTGCGGCACAACTTTACTAGAGAATAGAGACAAAATTATAGGCAGGGGTCCTGTCTCACAGATTTCAAGTTAATATTATGGAGGTGTAATGTGGGCAAAGTAAGAAGAGTTTACGTTGAAAAGAAACCACAATTTGCAGTATCTGCCAAGTCACTGTTTTCCGAAATAGGAAGTTACTTAGGCATCAAGGATGTTACAGGAGTTAGAGTTCTGATTCGTTATGACGTTCAGGATGTATCTGACGACGTTTTTAAGAAAGCAGTCAAGACAGTGTTTTCTGAGCCTCCTGTTGATGATGTTTACGAAGAGACATTTGATTACAATGGACGTGTCTTTTCAGTTGAATTTTTACCAGGTCAGTTCGACCAGCGTGCCGACTCTGCTGAGCAGTGTCTTAAGCTCTTAAATGAAAATGAAGAGCCTACTATTCACACCGCTACTACCTATGTTATTGAGGGTAGCATTACTGACGACGAATTCGATGCTATCAAAAAGCATTGTATTAATCCTGTTGATTCTAGAGAGACTTCTCTTGATAAGCCAGAGTCTCTTTCTAATAATTTCGATGAACCAGCCGACGTCAATACATTTGACGGTTTCATTTCTATGGCTGAGAATGATTTACGCACTTTATATGATTCCTTAAATTTGGCTATGACCTTTAAGGATTTCCTTCACATTCAGAACTATTTTTCCAATGACGAACATAGAGATCCAACTGTTACAGAAATCAGAGTTTTAGATACTTATTGGTCTGATCACTGTAGACATACTACTTTCTCTACAGAATTAAAGAACGTTACTATCGAAGATGGCTATTACAAGGCTCCTATCCAGGATACTTTCAATGACTATCTTGATAACTTTAAGATTCTCTATAAGGATAGAGATGACAAGTTTGTATGCCTTATGGACCTTGCACTTCTTGCAATGAAGCGTCTTAAGGCTGATGGCAAGCTTGAAGATCAGGAAGAGTCTGATGAGATTAACGCATGTTCAATCGTTGTACCTATCAATGTAGATGGTACAGAAGAAGAGTGGCTCATCAACTTCAAGAATGAGACACACAACCATCCTACAGAAATCGAGCCATTCGGTGGTGCTGCTACATGTCTTGGTGGTGCAATCCGTGATCCACTTTCTGGACGTACTTATGTATACCAGGCTATGCGTGTTACAGGTGCTGCAGACCCTACAGTATCTGTAAAGGATACAATCGAAGGAAAGCTTCCACAGAAGAAGCTTGTTCGTGAGGCAGCTCATGGTTACAGCTCATATGGTAACCAGATTGGTCTTGCTACAGGTTATGTAAAAGAAATTTACCATCCAGATTATGTTGCAAAGCGTATGGAGATTGGTGCTGTAATGGGTGCTGCTCCAAGACGTGCTGTTCAGAGATTAAACTCTGATCCAGGAGATAAGATTATCCTCCTTGGTGGACGTACAGGTCGTGATGGTATCGGTGGTGCTACTGGTTCTTCAAAGGCACACAATACAGAGTCTACTGCAGTTTGTGGTGCAGAGGTTCAGAAGGGTAATCCACCTACAGAGAGAAAGATTCAGCGTCTCTTCAGAAGAGAAGAAGTTTCTTATATTATCAAAAAGTGTAATGACTTTGGTGCTGGTGGTGTATCAGTAGCTATCGGTGAGTTGGCACCTGGTCTTGTAGTTAATCTTGATTTAGTGCCAAAGAAGTATGCAGGTCTTGATGGAACAGAGCTTGCTATTTCAGAGTCACAGGAGCGTATGGCTGTAGTTGTTGCTCCAGCAGATGTAAACAAGTTCTTACAGTATGCATCAGAAGAAAACCTTGAGGCAATTGAGGTTGCTGAAGTTACAAAGGAGCCACGTCTGGTTCTTAAGTGGAGAGGTAAGGAAATTGTTAATCTTTCAAGAGCCTTCCTTGATACAAACGGTGCTCATCAGGAGACAGATGTTTATGTAGAGCTTCCAGACGCAACAGATAAATACATCGACAAGATTGGTATGGAAAAGGTTGCAAAGGATGTTGAAGCAGGAGACTTTAAGGCTGCTTGGTTAGATGCTCTTGCCGATTTAAATGTTTGCTCACAGAAGGGCCTTGTTGAAATGTTTGACGGCTCAATCGGTGCAGGCTCAACACTTATGCCATTCGGTGGAAAGTATCAGCTCACAGAGACACAGGCTATGGTTGCTAAGGTACCTGTAGCTGACGGAAATACAGATGCAGTTACAATGATGGCTTATGGCTTTAATCCTTATGTTAGCTCATGGTCACCATATCATGGAGCTCAGCTTGCAGTATTAGAGTCAGTAGCACGTATCGTTGCAACTGGTGGTGATTACAAGAAAATCAGATTTACTTTCCAGGAGTACTTCCGCAGAATGAGCGAAGATCCAAAGAGATGGAGTCAGCCATTCGCAGCACTTCTTGGTGCCTATAAAGCACAAATGGAATTCGGTCTTCCATCAATCGGTGGTAAGGATTCAATGTCTGGAACCTTCAATGAAATTGATGTTCCTCCTACACTTGTTTCCTTTGCGGTGGATGTTGCAAAGCAGCAGGACATTGTTACCCCTGAGTTAAAGGATGCGGGAGACAAACTCTATTTACTTAGAGTGCTTCGTGATAATTTCGATCAGCCAAACTACCAGCAGGCTAAGGCAATCTTTGAGGTTGTTAGACAGATGGTAGAGCTTGGAAATATTAAGGCTGCATATGCGCTTGATGCTTACGGACTTGTACCAGCTGTATCAAAGATGGCATTTGGTAACAAGCTTGGAGTTAAGCTTTATGATGAGTGTCAGTCAGTATTAATGTTTGGCTGTGTTATCGGCGACATTGTTATGGAAGTTACAGAGGATGGAGCTCTTGCTATTATCAATGAGCTTGAAAAGAGAGGCTTGTCAGATTGTGGCTATGAGGTTGGTGAAGTAACTGACGATGCAACCTTTACATATCGAGATGTAAAGATTCCTGTTGATGAGGCAATTGCTGCTTGGACTGGAACCCTTGAAAAGGTATTCAAGACTCGCAGCCACGAGGACACATCTCTTGTAGACACAGGAGTATATGAGACAAAGAACTTCTACGTTTGCAAGAACAAGATTGCTAAGCCAAGGGTATTTATTCCAGTATTCCCAGGCACAAACTGTGAGTACGATTCAGCAAGAGCCTTTGAAAAGGCCGGCGCTATAGCAAATGTGAAGGTATTTAAGAACCAGACAGCAGAGGATATTAGAGAGTCTGTAGATGAGTTCTCAAGAGCAATTGCTCAGTCTCAGATTGTTATGTTCCCAGGTGGTTTCTCAGCAGGTGATGAGCCAGAGGGTTCTGCTAAGTTCTTTGCTACCGCATTTAGAAATGAAAAGATGAAGGAAGCTATCCATGGACTCCTTGAAAACAGAGATGGACTTATGCTTGGTATCTGTAATGGTTTCCAGGCCCTCATTAAGCTTGGTCTTGTTCCTTATGGTGAGATTCATACACAGGCAGAGGATGCTCCAACTCTTACATACAATACAATCGGACGTCATATTTCAAAAATCGCATATACAAAGGTTGTAAGTAACAAGTCTCCATGGCTTGCAGGTACACATCTTGGAGAGACTTACTGTGCTCCTGCTTCACATGGTGAAGGAAGATTCGTTGCTTCAGGTGAGTGGCTTAAGAAGCTCCTTGAAAATGGTCAGGTGGCTACTCAGTACGTTGATGAAAAGGGTAATCCAACAATGGATGAGGAATGGAATATCAACGGAAGCTACTGCGCAATCGAGGGTATTACAAGCCCTGATGGACGTGTATTCGGTAAGATGTGCCACGCAGAGCGTATTGGCGACGGCGTCGCTCTCAACATCTACGGCAACCAGAATATGAGATTATTCGAATCAGGCGTAGATTACTTCAAATAAAAGGGTAGAAAAGAGGAAAGATGAAAGCATTTTTAATTTTGGAAGATGGTACAGTATTTGAAGGTACAAGCATTGGCTCAACAAGGGAAGTGATTAGCGAGATCGTTTTCAACACTTCCATGACCGGCTACCTGGAAGTTCTTACAGATCCTTCTTATGCAGGTCAGGCTGTTTGTATGACATATCCATTGATTGGTAATTATGGTATTACAGATGATATGGAAAGTGGCAGACCTTGGCCAGATGGATTTATTGTTAGAGAGCTTAGTAGAATACCTTCGAATTTCCGTTGTAAGGGTACTATTCAGGATTTCTTAGTAAAGCACGATATTCCAGGTATTGCAGGAATTGACACCAGAGCGCTTACAAAGATTCTTAGAGATCGTGGTACCATGAACGGAATGATTACCACAAATGAGAATTACAAGTTTGAGGAGATTGAGCCAAAGCTAAAGGCTTACTCTACAGGAGATGTAGTATCAAAGGTTACTTGTGATTCTAAATCAGTGTTAAATGGTAATGGCAAAAAGGTTGCTCTTCTTGATTTTGGAGCAAAGAAAAATATTGCTAAATCTCTCAATGATAGAGGTTGTGAGGTTACTATCTATCCAGCTCACACAAAGGCTGAGGAAATCCTTAAGACTAATCCAGACGGAATTATGCTTTCAAACGGCCCTGGAGATCCAAAGGATTGCGGTCCAATTATAGATGAAGTTAGAAAGCTTTACGAAAGCAATACACCAATCTTTGCAATTTGCCTTGGGCATCAGCTTATGGCTCTTGCAACTGGTGCAGACACTCACAAGCTTAAGTATGGACATAGGGGTGGAAATCATCCTGTAAAGGATTTGGAGACTGGAAAGGTTTATATCTCATCTCAGAACCACGGCTATGTTGTTGATACAGACAAGCTTGATCCAAAGGTAGCAACTCCTGCCTTTGTAAATGTAAACGATGGAACTAATGAGGGTCTGAAATACACAGGAAAGAACATATTCACTGTTCAGTTCCACCCTGAGGCTTGCCCAGGTCCACAGGACAGCGGATACTTGTTTGATAGATTTATTAAGATGATGGGAGGAGCGCAGTAATGCCAAAGAGAAGTGACATTAAAAAGGTAATGGTAATTGGCTCTGGTCCTATCGTTATCGGACAGGCGGCTGAGTTTGATTATGCAGGAACTCAGGCTTGTCGTTCTTTAAAGGAAGAGGGCATGGAAGTATGCTTGGTTAATTCAAACCCAGCAACTATCATGACAGATAAAGAAATTGCAGATCAGGTTTATATTGAACCTCTTACTGTAGATGTTTTAAAACAAATCATTATTAAGGAAAAGCCAGATTCGCTACTTCCAACACTTGGTGGTCAGGCTGGTCTTAACCTTGGTATGGAGCTTGCAGAGTCAGGTTTTCTTGCAGAGCAAGGTGTAAAGCTTATTGGTACCACAGCAGAGACAATCTTTAGAGCTGAGGACAGACAGGCATTTAAGGACACTATGGAAAAGCTCGGCGAGCCTGTGGCAGCATCCCTTGTTGTTAACACAGTAGAGGATGGTATTAAGTTTACAAATACAATTGGTTATCCAGTTGTTCTTCGTCCAGCATACACGCTTGGTGGTTCAGGCGGTGGTATCGCCCACAACCAGACAGAACTTGTAGAAATCCTTACAAACGGACTTCGTCTTTCTCGTGTGCACGAAGTACTTGTTGAAAGATGCATCGCCGGCTGGAAGGAAATCGAGTACGAGGTTATGAGAGATGCAGCAGGAAACTGCATCACAGTATGTAACATGGAAAACATCGACCCAGTTGGTGTTCATACAGGTGATTCAATCGTAGTTGCTCCTTCCCAGACCCTTGGTGATAAGGAGTATCAGATGCTTCGTACATCTGCACTTCGTATTATCGATGAGCTTGGCATCACTGGCGGTTGTAACGTACAGTATGCGCTTCATCCAGAGAGCTTTGAGTACTGTGTAATCGAGGTTAATCCTCGAGTGTCTCGTTCATCAGCCCTTGCTTCAAAGGCAACAGGTTACCCAATTGCTAAGGTGGCTGCGAAGATTGCTCTTGGATACACACTCGATGAGATTCCAAACGCTATCACAAAGAAGACCTTCGCATCCTTCGAGCCAATGCTTGATTACTGCGTAGTTAAGATTCCACGTCTTCCATTTGATAAGTTTATTACAGCTACAAGAAAGCTAACCACTCAGATGAAGGCTACCGGTGAGGTTATGTCTATATGTAACAACTTCGAAGGCGCTCTTATGAAGGCTATTCGTTCTTTGGAGCAGCATGTGGATTCACTTATGAGCTACGATTTCTGTGATATGACAGATGATGAGCTTGCAGAGGCGCTTACAGTTGTTGATGATAGAAGAATTTACTGTATCGCTGAGGCCCTTCGTCGTGGTGTATCTTATGAAAAGATTCATGAGATTACAAAGATAGATATTTGGTTCATCGATAAGATTAAAATCTTGGTTGAGATGGAGCAGCGCTTGGCTAACGAGGAACTTACAGTAGAGCTTCTTAAGGAAGCAAAGCGTATTGAGTTCCCTGATAATGTAATTGCGGAATTAAACGGAAAACTCACAGAGGAAGAAGTTCGCAAGATGCGTTATGACAATGGCATTATTGCTGCATACAAGATGGTAGATACCTGTGCAGCAGAGTTTGATGCTATGACTCCTTACTACTACAGCGTATATGGAAGTGAGAATGAGGCTGTTCAAACAAAGGGACGTAAGAAGGTCCTTGTTCTTGGTTCTGGACCAATCCGTATCGGACAGGGTGTTGAGTTTGATTACTGTTCAGTTCACGCTACTTGGGCCTTTGCAAAGGAAGGTTGGGAGACAGTTATCGTAAACAACAACCCAGAGACAGTTTCAACTGACTTTGATATTGCTGATAAGCTTTACTTCGAGCCTCTTACAAATGAGGATGTAGAGTCAATCGTAAATCTTGAAAAACCAGACGGAGCTATCGTGCAGTTCGGTGGACAGACAGCTATCAAGCTTACTGAGCATCTTATGAAGATTGGAGTGCCAATCCTTGGTACCAAGGCAGAGGATGTTGATGCAGCAGAGGATAGAGAGCTCTTTGACAAGATTCTTGAGCAGACACAGATACCTCGAGCTGCCGGTGGAACAGTTTTCACTGCAGAGGAGGCAAAGGAGGTTGCAAACCGCCTTGGATATCCAGTTCTTGTTCGTCCTTCATATGTTCTTGGTGGTCAGGGTATGCAGATTGCCTTCAACGATGAAGAGATTGAAAAGTTCATGGATATCATTAATCAGATAGCACAGGATCATCCAATCCTTGTAGATAAATACTTACAGGGTAAAGAGATTGAGGTTGATGCCATCTGTGATGGTGAAAATATCCTAATTCCTGGTATCATGGAGCATATTGAGCGAACTGGTATCCACTCAGGAGATAGTATTTCGGTATATCCTGCTCACACAATCAGCCAGGATATTAAAGATAAGATTGTAGATTATACAGAGCGACTTGCTAAGGCCCTTCACGTACTTGGTATGATTAACATCCAGTTTATCGCCATGGACGGAGAGGTATATGTAATTGAGGTTAATCCTCGAAGCTCTCGTACAGTACCATACATCAGCAAGGTAACTGGTATTCCAATCGTTGACCTTGCAGCAAAGGCAATCCTTGGTCACAAGATAACAGATATGGGCTATAAGCCAGGTCTTCAGCCAGAGGCAGATTACATTGCAATTAAGATGCCAGTATTCTCCTTTGAAAAGCTTCGTGGTGCCGAGATTTCTCTTGGTCCTGAGATGAAGTCTACTGGTGAGTGCTTAGGTATTGCAAAGACCTTTGAAGAGGCTCTTTACAAGGCATTCCTTGGTGCAGGAGTTGTACTTCCAAAGCACAAGCAGATGATTATCACTGTAAAGGATGCTGATAAGCCAGAGGCTCTTGAAGTTGCTAAGAGATTCGAAAAGCTTGGCTACAAGATTTATGCTACACGTTCTACAGCTAAGTATCTGCAGGATGGTGGAGTAGATGCTCGATGGGTAAACAAGATTACTCAGGAATCTCCAAATGTTATGGACCTTATCCTTGGACATAAGATTGACCTAGTTATTGATACACCTACACAGGGACATGGAGATAAGACCAGAGATGGTTTCCTTATTAGAAGAAATGCTATTGAAACAGGCATTAACTGTATCACAGCAATGGATACAGCCGTTGCTCTTGCCACATCTCTTGAGAGTGCAACCACAGAGTACACACTTGTAGACGTAGCTAAGATTGGTTAATTGAATAACCAAACAGACAAGAAAAGCTTAGGATGACGAATCATCCTAAGCTTTTTATTTTTGGAATTATGCCATAAGCATACGGAACAATTCTGATGTTTTCAACCGAGGTAGTGCGCATGCAGGTCTTCATCGCTTCTGCTAATTTATATTTAATATCCATATTTATTACACCTTTTATGAATTATTTGTGGTAGTTATATTGTGGTTGCACTGGAAAATAAGTGAAGCCATTTCTGGTACAGCCATATCAAAGTCATTCATTATCCATGTTCTAAGTACATTCAAAGAGCCATTCATTATAAATACGAAAATGTATTTATCTGATTTCATTTGGTTGAAATCAGGAACAGATTCTTTTACATGATTAGAAATCTTTTCTATGATGGCATTTTGAAAATCTATAGTATCGGTCTGACAGAGCAAGACTCCAAAGGTTTCTTTGCTGGATTTAACATAGTTAAGAAAGTTTTCTATAGATTCTATAGTATTAAAATCACCACCCAAATCTTCCAATGCTTCAAAGGATTTATCTAAAACTTCATTTTCAATATCTTTAAGCAGTTCAAACTGATCCTGATAGTGCAAATAAAATGTGGAACGACTCATTTCTGAAAGGTCGCATATTTCTTTAATAGAAATCTTTGTGATAGGCTTTTCAGCCATAAGTGAAAGAAGAGATTCTTTTAGTATTCTTTTGGTAACAAGAGTTCTTCTATTGTTTTTGACAGCCATTTTTATTTCTCCTTAATACATTTAAGAAAAAGTTTAGATTTTAAACGATACAACATTGCATCGAACAAGTTCTAAACACTACATAATTTTAAAAAGTGTAGTAAACAATACGTTCTAAAAAATATTGCAAGTTGTAAACTGTACACCGTGTCTATATTATACAGTCAAGAGCCCACAAAAACAAGCAAATGAAAAAGGAGTAAAACCATGAAGCAGGCAATATCAAGCTTTGTTGGGAGAATTAAGAGATGGAAAAGAAGTAAAAAAATAGTAACAGCAATTATTGTTCTGGTTTCTATTATTGCTGTAAAGATTTTATCAGCTCAGTTCTTATATTCGGAAATTGGATATAAGCCAGTTGATACAGAAGAAGAATTTAGAATGGCATTATCAGTAAGTCCATTTACAGCAACTGGATTTGATAAGGGCTATACATATGAATATGAAGGAAAGCAGATAACTAATATTGAACAGCTTGAAAAGCTTTATATGGAAAAAGGTGCTACAGAGATGTATGTACGAATTGCAACTAAGCGTCATGTAACAGATAAGGATGAGACAGATGGTGTAGTTGATACAAATGCAAATGTACATACCCTTGATCAAGGAATAGAGCTTTGCAAACTTGCAGCGAAGCTGAACATTCCAATCAACCCTGAGGTTATGTGTGCATATACATATATGGATATGGAAACACAACAGGCTCCACGATTTGAAGAATATCCAGAGATTTATGCATTACAGAATGGCAAGGATTGGAGCGAGCTTTCACTTGATGAAATCAATACAGTCTTACATGCATATGGAAAATTTTTGGCAACTGAGATTTTAAATACAGGTTGTACAGTGGATAACTGGAATCTGGGTAACGAGGCAAACTTTGGCTTCGCTGGAGTAAGCCTTGGCCTGAAGACTGCAGTTAATCCTAAGCTTGAAAATGTTCCTGATTTTGCTAGATATTTGCTTCCGCTTTTTAATCCAAGATGGTTGGAAAAGAATATATGGCAATATAACGCCAAGGAATTTGTAGCAGTGAAGTCAGGAATTCTAGAAGCTTATGAGGAACAAGGAATTGATTCAACTAACGTAAAATTCTCTACTCATATAGCAACAGTAGTTATGACTCCAAATTCAAGTGCAAGATATTTTAACTGTATGGCAAAAAATGGATATGCAGTGGATACAGCAGGTATCAGCTATTATCCAAGTGCTCCTTCTATGTACAAGGATTCTACAATCCTATTTAAGAAGACTGTTATGGCTATAAATAAAAAATGTGGAGTCCCAGTATTCATTGGTGAGTTCTCATATCCTTCTGGAGAAATGTCAGGAGCATTTGCAGGATGGAATAAGGCTACAAAGGGATATGCCAATAGTGAAGAGGGACAAGCTGCAATCTACAAGGATGTTGTTGAGTGGGGCAAGACACATGGAGTGATTGGTATTAGATATTGGGCTGCCGATTATGAGGATTGGGGCACAATGCCAATGTTTAATTTTGATGAGAATAAGCATGGAACTCCAAAGGAGAGCCTACTTATAGATATTAAGTAAAAGGATAGCAGAAGATGGATGTGATTATGAGATTATTGCCTGCGACATACCAAATGGTAAGCATAGAGTTGAGAAGTAGTAATTGATAAAAACTCGCAATAAGCATATTTTTGGAAATCACCTATTGACTAGATAGGTGATTTCTTTTATATTATTCGCAGACTTAAATACTAGGCAAGTAGGTAATATAAAAAAAGGAAGGTAAAAGGATATGTTCGTATACGCAGATAACGCAGCAACAACTGCTGTTTCACCTAAGGTAGTTGAAGCAATGCTTCCATATTTTACAGAGGTTTATGGAAACCCATCCAGCCTCTATTCAGTTGGTCAGAAGGCTAAGGAGGTTCTTGAGGAATCAAGAGAGAGAGTTGCAAAGGTACTTGGCGCTTCACCAAGAGAGATTTATTTCACATCAGGCGGTAGCGAGGCTGATAATCAGGCTATCATTTCAGCAGCAAGAATTGGAGAGAAGAAGGGAAAAAAACATATCATCTCTACAAAGTTTGAGCATCATGCAGTGCTTCATACACTTCAGGCACTTGAGAAGGAAGGCTTTGAAATCGAGCTTCTTGATGTTCACTCAAACGGTGTTGTTACAGCGCAGCAGGTAGCAGATGCTATTCGTGAGGATACAGCACTTGTTACTATTATGTACGCTAATAACGAGATTGGTACAATTCAGCCAATCGCTGAAATCGGTGCAGTTTGCAAGGAGAGAGGAGTTCTTTTCCACACAGATGCTGTTCAGGCTGTTAGCCATGTTCACATCGATGTGAAGGAGCAGAACATAGATATGCTTTCTATTTCAGCTCATAAGTTCCACGGTCCTAAAGGCGTAGGAGTACTTTATGCAAGAGGCGGAATCGTTCTTACTAATGTAATCAACGGTGGTGCTCAGGAGAGAGGTAAGCGTGCAGGTACAGAGAATCTTGCAGGTATCGTAGGTCTTACTGTAGCTCTTGAGGACGCAGTTGCTCAGATTGATGAGACAAATGAAAAGCTTGCAAAGCTTCAGGACAGATTAATCGAGGGTCTTTCAAAGATTCCATATTCAGAGCTTAACGGTGACAGAAATCTTAGAGTTAAGTCAAACGTAAACTTCTGCTTTGAAGGAATCGAGGGAGAATCACTTCTTCTTTTGTTAGATGATAAGGGAGTGGCAGTTTCTTCTGGTTCAGCCTGCACATCAGGCTCACTTGATCCTAGCCACGTACTTCTTGCAATCGGCAGACCACATGAGGTAGCTCACGGTTCACTTCGTGTTTCTCTTGGCGAGGATGCTACAGAGGAGCAGGTTGATTACATTATCAAATCAGTTTCAGAAGTAGTTGAGTATCTTCGTGGATTTTCACCATTCTGGGGTGATTTAGTAAGTGGCAAGCGTCCACACGTTTTTTCAGAGCATAGCGTAGCTTAACTCATATATATATTTAGAGAGTAATTGGAGGAATAACAAAATGGCATTATATAGTGAAAAGGTAATGGATCACTTCAGAAACCCAAGAAACGTAGGAGTAATTGAGGATGCTTCAGGTGTCGGTGAGGTTGGTAACCCAGTCTGTGGCGACATCATGAAAATCTATCTTAAGATAAATGACGAACAGATTATTGAGGATGTTAAGTTTGAGACTTTTGGTTGTGGTAGTGCAATTGCATCTTCATCAATGGCAACAGAGCTTATTATGGGAAAGCCAGTTTCTGAGGCTCTTCAGCTTACAAATAAGGCTGTTACAGAAGCCCTTGATGGACTTCCACCACACAAGCTTCATTGTTCAGTTCTTGCAGAAGAAGCAATCAAGAGTGCAGTAAAAGATTATTATGATAAGAACGGTATTGAGTATGATCCAAAGGATTTCCCAGAGGAGCATGATTGTGAATCATGTCATATGCATTAATAAAGCCATTTATTTGCAAATAGAGGCTTAAATAAGTTAAAATAGTTTCTATCGAGATTTAGAAGGGAAACTATTAAATGAGTAATACAAACAAACAGCCAAAACCAAATGCTAAGGCATTACTTCCTATAGCATTGTTTTTGGCTTTATATCTTGGTAATGGAATTTATTTTCAATACATTTCACCAATTGAAGGGCAGATGGGATTTTACGTAGTCTCAGTGGTTCTGTCCTTTACTTTTGCGCTTATTCTTGCTTTTGCTCAAAACCGAGGAAAAAGCTTTGAAGAAAAGATTCACATCTGCGCAGAAGGCATTGGCGATGACAACATCGTGACAATGCTTTTTATTTTCATATTGGCAGGAGCTTTTAGTGGCGTAGCAGGTGAAGCTGGTGGAGCAGCATCTACAGCAAACCTTTTACTTAGTATTATTCCAGGTCGTTTTGCGATACCAGGGCTTTTTATTATTGCATGCCTTATATCTATGGCAATGGGAACTAGCGTTGGAACTATTTCTGTTCTTGCACCAATAGCATGCGCAGTTTCAAAAAGTGGAAATCTTAAGTTGGCTTTTTGTGTAGGTGTTGTAGTTGGTGGTGCAATGTTTGGAGATAATCTTTCTTTCATTTCAGACACAACAATCGCCGCTACAAAAACACAGGGCATTGCTATGAAGGAAAAGTTTGAGGCAAATCTTAAATTAGCACTTCCTTCAGCAATCGTTACTTTAGTAATTCTTACAGTCTATGCTTTTAAATCAGGCGGAGCTGCTATTGGTAATTATGAGTACAACATTTGGCAAGCACTTCCATATTTTATAGTTTTGATTTTATCAGTAATGTCTGTAAATGTATTTATAGTTTTATTGCTGGGATGTTTTTTATTTGTAGCCGTAGGAATTTTCACAGGCTCTCTTACATATGTGTCTGGCCTCTCATCAATGGGCACAGGTATATCTGGTATGTTTGAGACTATGATTGTTACAATCCTTGTTGCTTCTGTTGCGTCCTTAATTAGAGAGCATGGTGGCTTTGAGGCTATATTGTCATTAATTAGAAGTAAGGCTGGAAACAAGAAGGGAGGAATGCTTGGAATAGCTTTCCTTACAATGTTTATGGATTTAGCTACAGCCAACAACACAGTTGCTATTGTTATTGCGGCGCCAATTGCAAAGCATATTAGTGAAGAATATGGTGTGGAGCCAAAGAAGACTGCTTCACTTCTTGATACCTGTTCATGTATTATGCAGGGAATTATCCCTTATGGTGCGCAGCTTTTGGTAGCAGCTAATATTGCGAAGCTTGCCAGCTTTTCGCTTATTCCATGGCTAATATATCCTTTTGTGTTATTGGTATTTGTAGCATTTTCAATTATCAAAGAGAAATAGAATATTAGAGGTACGTATGTTAAATCAGTTTTCAAGAACTCAGCTTCTTCTCGGCAAAGAGGCTATGGAGACATTAGCAAACAAGCGAGTTGCTATATTTGGTATAGGTGGTGTAGGTGGCTATGTTTGTGAATCGCTTGTTAGAACAGGCATAGGCCATTTTGATATTGTGGATGATGATAAGGTATGTCTTACAAACCTTAATCGACAAATTATAGCTACTCGTAGCACTGTGGGAAAAGATAAGGTTCAGGTTATGAAGGAGCGAATGCTTGATATCAATCCTAAAGCTGATATTAATGTTCATAAATGCTTTTTCTTACCAGAGAATGCTGATGACTTCCCTTTTGAAGAATATGATTATGTGGTTGATGCAGTTGATACTGTGACAGCCAAGATTGAAATAATTATGAGATGCCAGGAGAAGGGCGTGCCTGTAATTAGTTGTATGGGTGCAGGCAACAAACTAGACCCTAGCAGATTTAGAGTAGCAGATATTTATAAGACAACTATGTGTCCTTTGGCGAAGGTCATGCGCCGTGAAATGAAAAAGAGGGGTGTAAAGAAGCTTAAGGTGGTATTTTCTGATGAGAAGCCAGTTACACCACAGGAAGATATGGCTATTAGCTGTAGGACAAATTGCATATGTCCACCAGGTGCTGAGCGAAAGTGTACAGATAGAAGAGCTATTCCTGGTTCTACAGCTTTTGCGCCAGCAGTTGCAGGATTAATTTTAGCCAGTGAGGTTGTTAAGGATCTAATTGCTGATATATAGCCTTCCCCTTGAGGGTTGCTAGGCTCCAGTGGAGCCTGTTTAGCAACGACCGAGCCGGGAGGCGAGACAAGCGGACCGCTTTAGCGATGGATGAGGTGTGATTATAATGACAAAAGAATTATTAGTAAAATATGACGACCTAAAAGCATATCTCAAATCCCTTGGTTCTGTTGCAGTAGCTTTTTCCAGTGGTGTGGATTCCACTTTTTTGCTTTATGCTGCACACGAAGCACTAGGAGATAATGCTATTGCACTTACAGCGTCATCATGCTCCTTTCCAAAACGTGAGCTGAATGAGGCTATAGATTATTGTAAAGCTATTGGGGTAAAGCATTTTGTGACAGAGTCGGAGGAACTTTCCATTGAAGGCTTTGCTCAAAATCCTACTAATAGATGTTACCTGTGTAAGCATGAGCTTTTTGAAAAGTTTATTGCTCTGGCAAAGGAACAGGGTATAACAAATATAGTTGAAGGCTCTAACTTAGATGACGATGGCGATTATAGACCAGGTCTTCAGGCTGTCGCAGAGCTTGGTATACTTAGTCCACTTAGAAAGATTGGGTTTACAAAGCAGGAAATAAGAGAGTTATCAGAGTATTTTGGACTGCCTACTGCAAAAAAGCAGTCCTTTGCATGTCTGTCAAGTCGTTTTCCTTATGGAGAGACTATCAGTGAAAAGAAGCTTGGAATGGTCGATAGGGCAGAACAGTTTCTTTTAGATGAGGGCTTTAACCAATTTAGAGTTCGCATTCATGGAGAGGATGTGGCACGAATTGAGGTGCAGCCTGAAGATTTTGCTAGATTTTTGGACACTGAATACAGAATTCGTATTTACGATATATTTAAAGAATATGGCTTCAATTATGTATCACTTGATTTAAAGGGATACAGGACTGGAAGCATGAATGAAGCATTAGGCCTTACTCTTGAGAAGAAGGTGTCATCGAAGCTGACGGATGAGGTGTAATTATTTTGAAAGAAATAACATATAAAGAATTAACTGAATTAGATAAAGAAAGCTACACTTTGGTTGATATTAGAAATGAAGGAAGCCTTAAATATGGAATTATTCCAGATTCCATCAGTATCACCCATGAATTATTTGAAACTGATATTGAGGGAGTAGTGGCTCGTCTTGATAAATCTAAAAAAGCCGTTTTGTATTGTACTCGTGGACAGGTTTCCTTGGAGGATGCTGAAACACTTTGCGATTTTGGATTTGATGCAGTAAGCCTTGCTGGTGGATACAATAGTTATCTTTCGGCTTTAATGGAACAACAGGATAATGCAAAAGAAGACGAGTTGGCTGAAAAAACTGCTGAGATAGAGTTAAGCATAAGAAAGAAATTTCATAAGGCTATTTTTTCACCTTTTGCAAAGGCTTGTAAAGAGTATGAGCTTATTAAGGAAGGTGACCATATTTGCGTTTGTATTTCCGGGGGCAAGGATTCAATGCTTATGGCAAAGCTTTTTCAGGAGATTCAGCGTCATCGAAAAGTGAACTTTGATTTGACATTTCTTGTTATGGATCCTGGATATAGTGAGGTTAATCGTAAGCTTATTGAAAGTAATGCTAAGCTTATGGGAATTCCAATCATCATATATGAATCTGACATTTTTGATGCAGTAGACACAGTAGATAAAAATCCATGCTACCTGTGTGCTAGAATGCGTCGAGGTCACCTTTATGCAAAAGCGAAGGAACTTGGCTGCAACAAGATTGCCCTTGGACATCATTATGATGATGTTATTGAGACAATTCTTATGGGTATGCTTTATGGGGCTCAGATTCAGACTATGATGCCAAAGCTTCATTCAACAAACTTTGAAGGTATGGAGTTGATTCGTCCGCTTTACCTTGTGAGACAGGACGATATTATTGCTTGGCAACGATACAATGGTCTTCGTTTCTTGCAGTGTGCTTGTCATTTTACTGAAACCTGTGATAGTTGCTCTGTGGATGGAACCAGTGCATCAAAGCGTCTTGAAACAAGAAATCTTATAGCTGAGCTTAAGAAGGTAAATCCATATGTGGAATCTAATATTTTCCGCAGTGTTGAAAATGTAAACCTTGCTACAGTTATTGCCTATAAGCAAGATGGAGTTCGTCATCATTTTCTTGATTCTTACGATGAAATCTAGCATATTCGTTGACAAATTCTTTAGGGCTTAATACAATATTACCTAGTTGACCAGTAGGAGAATAGGAGCAGGTAAATTATGACACTTCAGCAGGTATTATACGCACTTACAATTCAGGAATATGGTTCAATGAACAAGGCTGCAGAAAAGCTTTACATTGTTCAGCCTACTCTTACAAGTGCCATTCAGGAACTTGAAAATGAGGTGGGAATTACCATCTTTATGCGTACCAACAAGGGTGTCATAGTTACACCAGAGGGAGAGGAATTCCTTAACGATATTAGAGGCTTTTATCGTCAATACGATATGGTAATGCAAAAGTATAGTGGAGAGGGCACTTACAAAAGAAAGTTTGGTGTTTCAACTCAGCATTACACCTTTGCTGTTCGTGCCTTTGTTGATATGGCAAAGCAGTATGATATGAATGAATTCGACTTTGCCCTTCGAGAAACCACCACTATGGATATCATAAAGGATGTAAGCTCTCTCAAAAGTGAAATTGGTATCCTTTATATCAACGAGCTTAATCGTAAGGGACTTAATCGTCTTTTTACAGAGCATAGCTTAGAGTTCCATTCTCTTATTAAATGTAAAGCCTTTGTGTATTTGTGGCATGAACATCCACTTGCAAAGATGGAATCCATTGGTATAGAGGATTTGGAGGAATATCCATGTATGTTCTTTGAGCAGGGAGATAACAGTGAGTATCTTGCAGAGGAAATTCTTAGTGAAAACTTCTATCCAAAGATGCTTCGTGTAACAGATCGTTCTACAATGCTTAATCTGGTACGTGCTCTTAATGGATACACTCTTTGTTCTGGAATTATATGGGGAGACCTTAATGGAGATGGATATATAGTTGTTCCTTTCCGTGGTGATGAAGAAAATCCTAACAGAATAATGGATATTGGATATATTACAAAGAAAAATACTGTTATGTCTAAGATGGGGCAGCAGTTTTTAGAAGAAGTAAACAATGCCTTAGATCAGATTGATAAATCTGTTATCTATGAAGAGGATTAAAATAAAAACTCAGGATTCGTAAATACGAAATTCCTGAGTTTTATTTTTTTATGAATTAACTAAATCACTGAGCTTCTTTCCATAGAAGAAGTCTCGTTCTAGCATATAGAACTCTGTCCACATTGGAAGTGTCTTGCAAACCGATTCTCTTGGACATTGCATATTTTCGTCTGCTAAGCAAGCTACAGGAGAAAGGCTACCTTCCATTAGCTCTATGATTTCACCTACGGAATATTCATCAGGCTTTCTGGTGAGCTGATAGCCACCGCCTTTTCCACTGACACCTTTTACAAAGCCGCCGTGTACAAGCTCCTTTACAATAATCTCTAGATACTTCTTTGAAATATCCTGACGTTCAGCAATATCCTTTAATGGAATGTATTCCTCAGGATTCTGCTGTGACAAATCTATCATAACACGTAGTGCATATCTTCCTTTTGTACTAAACATATAACAACCTCCATGTATGTCTGTTACACTCGTTAGTTACAGACGCATCTAATTATTTACACTATTATACGATAGGTTAGTAGGCGAATCAAGATACGCACTGTACGCTAGTTATAAATTGATTTGATAGCGGGCTATAGATTTTGACGATTATTAAACCTATTGACTCAGTAGGCAAATAGGTTTAACATACCAACATGTAAAGCAGATGAGACAAAAAAGACTTGCTAGAAAGGAGGCCAGCATGAAAAGTGTACTTTGTTTTGGAGATTCTAATACATATGGATTAAAGCCAGATGGTAGCGGAAGATATGATAAGAATGAAAGATGGACAGGTATTCTTTCAGAGATGCTTGGTCATAGTGATTACGAAGTAATAGAGGAAGGGCTTGTTGGTAGAACTACAGTTTTCGAAGATAGCACAAGAATCGGTCGTAACGGTTCAAAGCTTCTTCCAGTATTGTTAGAAAGTCATGGTCCTGTTGATACAGTGGTGTTGATGCTTGGCACAAATGATTGCAAAACAGTTTATAATGCATCACCTGCACTTATTGCTAGGGGCACAGAAATTCTTCTTAAACAGATAAAGGCAAATAATAATAAGGCAAAGATATTGCTTTTGTCTCCAATTTATTTGGGAGAGCAGGTATGGAAGAGTGAGTATGACCCAGAGTTCGACGAGAAATCAGTGGTTACTTCCAAGGAGCTTAAGGCAGTGTTTGCAAAGCTTGCAGAGGAATTTGACTGTATGTTTTTGGCAGCATCTGATGTGGCGAAGCCTTCAGAAACAGATCAGGAACATATGGACGTTGATAGCCACAAGTTCCTTGCAGAAGCTGTATATAAAAAATTGATAGCAGCATAATAATCATAATAAAAAGTAGAAAAGAGGAAGAAAAGAATGAATAAGAAATTAGTAAAGAGATTAACAGGTGGACTTTTAGTGGCTGGACTTGTTGGAGCATCACTTACAGGTTGCGGTTCTAGCTCATCATCTAGTGATGTGGCAGCAACAGGAGAAGACACAGTAGAGGCTGGTTCAAATGCAGGTTTTAGAACTTTAGATGAGATTAAGAAAAGCGGCACAATCAACATTGGTGTTTTCTCAGATAAGAGCCCATTTGGTTATGTAGACGAGAACGGTGAGTATGCTGGTTACGATGTTTATTTTGCAGAGCGCATCGGTGAGGATCTTGGTGTAGAAATCAATTATGTTTCTACAGAGGCCGCAAACAGAATTGAATACCTTCAGACAGGAAAGGTTGATATTATCCTTGCAAACTTTACAGTTACAGAGGAACGCGCTCAGGAGGTTGATTTCGCACTTCCATATATGAATGTAGCTCTTGGTGTTGTTTCACCTGAGGATGCAGTTGTAGAAAGCCTTGATGATCTTGGAGCAGATGATCAGATTATTGTAATCTCTGGTACAACAGCAGAGACATATCTTACAAAGAATTACCCAGATATCAAGCTTCAGAAGTATGATGCATACGCAGAGGCCAAGACAGCTTTTGAAAATGGTAATGGTGTAGCATGGGCGAACGATAACACTGAGGTTATAGCGTTCTCATTGGAGAATGAGGGTTACACAGTAGGTATTCCATCACTTGGTGACCAGGATACAATTGCACCAGCTGTAACAAAGGGAAATGAGACACTTCTCAACTGGCTTAACGAGGAAATTGAGACTCTTGGAACAGAGAACTTCTTCCATGCTGACTATGAAGAGACACTTCTTGATACTTATGGTGCTGAATACGAGGAGACTCTTGTATTAGAGGGTGGTAAGTAAAAAAATCGTATTTACGATATGAAAGGAACAGTTAACCTGAAGTAATGGATAAGGATATTCTTATTGAATATCTCCCACTATACAAGGAAGCACTTTTATTAACACTAAAAATTGGATGGCAGGGCATAATTCTCGCTTTTGTGATTGGACTTATTGGCTCTGCCATCTTACATTTCAAAGTAGCTGTGCTTAAATCAATTGTGGGAGTATATATTGAAATTTTCAGAAACACACCTCTTTTGGTGCAGTTATTTTTTATTTATTTTGCTTTACCAAAGGTGGGAATACAAGTTACCGCAGAAGCCTGTGGTGTACTTGGCTTAGGCCTTTTGGGCGGAGCATATATGATTGAAACTTTCCGTAGTGGCTTGGAGGCAATCCCAGTCATTCAAACAGAAAGTGCGGAAAGCCTTGGTATGAATAATTTTCAGGTTTTATGGCATGTAATATTGCCACAGGCAATTACCATAAGCGTACCAGGACTACTTGCAAATGTTATTTTTCTTTTGAAGGAAACTTCTGTATTTTCCACAATCAGCCTTATGGACTTAATGTTTACAGCAAAGGATTTGATTGGAATGTATGCAAAAACAATAGAATGCCTTTTCCTATTGGTAGTGTTCTATTTAATAATGCTTCTTCCTATTTCTATCTTAGGAGCACTAGTAGAAAGGAGGATGCGTTATGGCCAGTTTGGGGATTGATGTTTTATTTAAAGGAACAAATTTCCTAAGACTTCTTCAGGGACTTTGGGTATCCATTGAAATTAGCTTGATTTCAGTAGTATTAAGCATCCTATTAGGTCTATTAGTAGGAGTTCTGATGACAGTAAATAATAAAGTCTTACATGCCATACTTAAGGTGTATCTTGAAACCGTAAGAATCATGCCTCAGATGGTACTATTATTTATAGTTTACTTTGGAACCACAAGAGTTTTTGGCTGGGATATGTCAGCTGAATCATCAGCTATATTCGTATTTACATTTTGGGGAACGGCAGAAATGGGTGATTTGGTTAGAGGATCAATAAAAAGTATTCCTACTATCCAGTTTGAATCTGCAGCAGCCCTTGGAATGGATAAGGTTCAGACTTATTTTTATATTATCCTTCCACAGACAGTAAGACGTCTTATTCCACTTTCTATAAATCTTATTACAAGAATGATTAAAACCACATCTCTTGTTATGATGATTGGTATTGTAGAGGTTTTGAAGGTGGCGCAGCAGATTATAGAAGCAAATAGAAAAACTTCTCCTAATGCTGCATTTGGAATATTTTTGGTGGTGTTTTTACTTTATTTTATTGTTTGCTGGCCAATCAGCAGGCTTGCAACATATTTAGAGAAAAGGTGGGCTTAGATGAGCGAATTATTAAAGGTTACACATTTACATAAAGAGTTTGGACCGAATGTAGTTTTAAAGGACATTAATTTGTCGGTAAAAAAAGGAGAAGTAGTTGTAATCATTGGTCCTTCCGGATGTGGAAAAAGTACCTTCCTCCGATGTTTGAACGGATTAGAGGAAATTCAAAGTGGAGTAATTACAGTGGATGGACTTCCTGTGGAAGCAGGAAAGCGTGATATTACCAAGCTTCGACAGAAAATTGGAATGGTGTTCCAGTCCTATGAATTATTTCCACATAAAACTGTTTTAGAAAATATTATATTGGCACCAACAAAGGTTCAGAAGAGAACAAAGGAAGATGCCACAAGAGAAGCTCTTGAATTACTTGATAAGGTTGGATTGGTAGACAAAAAG
The DNA here is from genome assembly GCF_900104335.1 of Pseudobutyrivibrio sp. YE44. Lineage (GTDB taxonomy): Bacteria > Bacillota > Clostridia > Lachnospirales > Lachnospiraceae > Pseudobutyrivibrio. Next base: position 864,434 of record NZ_FMXT01000001.1, on the reverse strand, counting down.
GATTATTATCCTCGCCAGCTTTCAGGTGGTCAGAAGCAGAGAGTGGCAATTGTAAGAGCACTTCTTATGCATCCTGATGTGATTCTCTTTGATGAGGTTACAGCGGCTTTAGATCCTGAAATGGTTCATGAGGTTTTGGAAACCATGTTAGATCTTGCTAAGAGCGGATCTACAATGCTTATCGTCACACACGAGATGGCATTTGCTGAGGCAGTGGCAGATAGAATTATCTTCCTTGATAAAGGAGATATAGTTGAAGAAACCAGCGATGTAAAGGATTTCTTTATTAAACCAAAAACTGAGAGGGCACAGAAATTCTTGAAAACCTTTGCATATGAATAATATATAAAGAACTTAAGTTGGTCAGTTCACCTTTATAGGTGGATTGGCCTTTTTTATAAAAACAGAATTCACTTGTTTATTGAGAGCATTTATCAAAAGTGAAAAAAGTGTGAAAAAGGTGTTGACGTAGAACTGATATTAGTATAATATAACCACAGTTAGAGATAACTAATACAAAAGAGGGCATACGGGGATGAGCGAAGAAGTATTTTACTTGTTACAGACTATGGACAGAAAAAGAATTGAACTACAGATTGTTTTACAGTGTGCACCAACGATTGCTGGTCTTAAAACATCTAATTTTCTTATTGTTCCAAAAGAACAGGAAGAACAAGTTAGAATGGTAATGAGATACACAGGCTTATTTAGCTATAGATTGGTGTATGATGGAAATCGAGTCATCTTTTTGGTTTTTAACAAGCAGAAACTTTTAGAATACTTATCTCGCGAGGATGTTAAAAGATTCCTTAAAAACTATGGATATTCGGACAAAGCTTTTGGTTATTCCTTAAGATTTTTCCAAGAGAGATATTCAAAGTTTGTAGAGTCGAGAGAAGACTTTCCTCATGAAGCCGGAGTTTTTCTTGGCTATCCACTCTGCGATGTTAAAGGTTTTATCTCTAAAGGGGGAGAGAATTACAGGGCATCAGGTTATTGGAAGGTATACGGGGATACCGAAAACACCTTGAAGTTATTTGAAAAATTTGATGATGCGAAAGATGAAATGGTTTGCATGCTTTCAGAAGGAAATTCCCTGCACGAGATTATTAGAAGTCAAAACACTCTTTTGAAGGTTGGATGACAAACAGTTTCAAAGAAAACAAGGAGAGAGTAAAAATGAGCAAAGTGAATGTTGTTTTTTGGTCTCAGTCAGGAAACACTGAAGCTATGGCAAATGCTGTTGGCGAAGGTGTAAAAGCTGCTGGTGGCGATGCAAATGTTGTTTATGTTGGTGATGCTTCTTTAGATGAATTAAAGAATGCAAAAGCCTTTGCTCTTGGTTGTCCAGCAATGGGCGCTGAGGTTTTAGAAGAAGGTGAAATGGAGCCTTTTGTTACAGATTTAGAGGGTTTTGTTTCAGGTAAGACTATTGGTCTTTTCGGTTCCTATGGATGGGGCGATGGCCAGTGGATGCGTGACTGGGTTGATCGAATGACAGCCGCAGGCGCAACTGTAGTAGGTGGTGAAGGTGTTATCTGTCAGGAAGCTCCTGATGGTGCAGCTGAAGAAGCGTGCAAAGATCTTGGAAGAGCCCTTGCTGCAGTATAATAATTAAATTTTGGTTATTTCTTATTCCCAAGTTTCTAACCGGGTTTCTTGGGAAGTTATTAGACTCCTTTTACAGCCCTCAGGTATGCCAGTGCCTGAGGGACTTTCTTTTGTTAGGATAAATTCGGTTGACATTGTGCTGGATTAACATTATGATTGCAGTTGAAAAATGCTTGGTAAAATTAATTAGGAGAAATTTAATGAGCAAGAATAAGAGTTTTAATAGAATAATTGCTCTAGTAGCTATTTTAGCTACTGTTTTTCTTATGCATTTTTCTGATTTGTATATTTCAGAGCATGCTAATCATCATTGCAATGATTCAGATTCATGTCCTGTTTGTACAATGCTTGTTCAGTGTCAGTCTAACCTTAAGACACTAAGTTCAGGTCTTTCATTAGTAGTTGTGGCGTTATTTGTTGTTGCCGCTGTTCTTGTAGAGGCTTCTAATTTTGATTATCAGTCTATTCAGACTACACTTGTTTCCCAAAAGGTTCGTTTAGATTCTTAAAATGCGTGCATAACTTAATAATTTTGCACACATGAAAGGATTATAAAACGAAATGAAAATGAAAAATTTAATATCGAAGGTGTTTACTCGAAGACTTCTTATCAGAAATCGTCGAATGTTGTCCCTTGCTGTTGTGGCTGCTATTTCTGCAGGTGCTTTTTCTGGGTGCGGAAATTCATCATCTGCTAGTCAGAAGATAGATGATGAAGCAGTAGCTATGTCTGATGCTAAGAACATCTCAGTCGTTACAACAATTTTCCCAGAGTACGATTGGGTAAAGGAGATTGTAGGTGATAACGGTAATGTGGATATCACTATGCTTCTGGATAACGGAGTGGATCTTCACAGCTATCAGCCAACAGCTGAGGACATTATGAAGATTTCTACTTGTGATGTTTTTGTCTATGTAGGTGGAGAATCTGATGACTGGGTAGAGGACGCTCTTAGTGAAGCTGTTAATGAAAACATGCAGGTTGTAAATCTTTTAGAGGTTCTTGGAGACTCTGTAAAGGAAGAAGAAGTTGTAGAAGGTATGGAAGCTGAGGAAGAGGAAGAAGAGGGTGAAGAAGGCGAAGAGGAAGGCCCAGAGTATGACGAGCATGTATGGCTTTCTCTTAAGAATAGCCAGGTGCTTGTAAGTGCTCTTGCAGATTCACTTGCAGCAGTTGATTCAACTAATGCTGATTCTTACAAGGCTAACGCAGATGCATATAATAATAAGCTTGCAGAGCTGGATAAGAAGTATGAGGATACAGTTTCAAGTGCGGCTACAAAGACAATTCTATTTGGCGACAGATTCCCATTTAGATATATGGTAGATGATTATGGCCTTGATTATTATGCAGCATTTGTTGGTTGCTCAGCAGAGACAGAGGCAAGCTTTGAGACAGTAAAATTCCTTGCAGACAAGGTAGATGAGCTTGGTCTTAAATCCGTATTTACGATTGAAAACTCAGACCAGAAGATTGCACAGACAATCGTAGAAACCAGCTCGTCTAAGGATGCAAAGATTCTTACAATCGATTCAATGCAGTCAACAACAAGTGATGATGTGGAAAAGGGCGCTACATATTTATCAATCATGGAAAACAATCTTGAAGTATTAAAAGAAGGAATTAATTAATGTCATTAATAAATATCACTAATCTAAAAGTAGGCTATGAAGGACAGCCAGTACTATCAGATATCAATTTAAAAATTGAAGCAGGAGATTATCTTTGTATTGTTGGGGAAAATGGTTCCGGTAAATCTACTCTAATGAAGACAATACTGGGGTTACAGGCACCAATATCGGGGAAAATAGAGTTTTCAGATGGGCTTGCTCAGACTGAAATTGGATACTTACCACAGCAATCAGATGTACAAAGAGATTTCCCAGCATCGGTTTTTGAAATTGTTTTATCTGGCTGTCAAAGCAGACTTGGACGCAGATTCTTTTACACAAAGGAGCACAAGGCAATAGCAGAGGAAAATATAAAAAAGCTTGGTATAGCAAAACTAAAAAAAAGGTGTTATAGAGAGCTTTCGGGAGGACAGCAGCAGCGTGTTCTTCTGGCGAGAGCTTTGTGTGCCACTAAAAGAATTTTGCTTTTAGATGAACCTGTGGCGGGATTGGACCCTCAGGTTACAGAGGAAATGTATGAACTGATAAAACAGCTTAATGACGAGGGGCTTACTATCATAATGATTAGTCATGATATTGCAAACGTTCAGACATACGCTACAAAAGTATTTGATGTTAACAAGATATCGCCAGCAGGGTCTGCTGTGTTAGGAGGTGAATCATTATGTTAGAAAAGTTAATGATGTATTTCGCCTTTCCGTTTGTTCGATATGCAGTTATTGTAGGAGTACTTATAGCACTGTGTTCATCCCTTTTAGGGGTGACTCTTGTACTTAAGAGATATTCCTATATAGGTGACGGTTTATCACATGTTGCATTTGGTGCTCTTGCTATAGCTTCAGTGGCTAATCTTACAAACAAGATGATAATTGTACTTCCAATTACTGTTTTTGCTGCCATTATGCTACTTAGAAGAGGACAAAGTGCAAAGGTAAAGGGGGATGCTGCTATAGCTATGCTGTCTGTAGGAGCATTAGCCTTCGGTTATATGCTGATGAATCTTTTTCCGACCTCTTCAAATATATCAGGTGATGTTTGCTCTACATTGTTTGGTTCAACATCAATCCTTACATTGACAGTTTCAGAAGTTTGGTTAAGCGTTGTTCTTTCAATAGCCGTACTAGTGATATTTATACTATTTTATAACAGAATTTTTTCGGTGACTTTTGATGAGAATTTTGCAAAAGCTGTCGGAACAAAGGTAGGCTTTTATAATCTTCTAATCGCAACTGTAATTGCTGTGATTATTGTGCTTGCAATGAATCTTGTAGGTTCATTGTTAATATCAGCATTAGTTATCTTCCCGGCCCTTTCGGCTATGAGTGTATTCAAAAGCTTTAGAGCTGTGACCGTCTTTTCTGCTGTTAGTTCTGTGATATGTGCATTTATTGGAATAATAGTTTCTATTTTGGCAGGTACACCTGTTGGTTCCACAATAGTTACTGCTGATGTTTTTTTGTTTTTTATATGTTATTTACTGGGAAAGATTAGAGGTTAGGAAATGAAAAGGTTTTTAGTTTTATTGATGTCAAGTATGATAGCGTTTTCGTTTGCAGGATGTGGTGACAATGTAGAGAATGCTGAAAAAGATATGGTAAATACAGATTCTATAGAGGGGCAGGAGGAGCCTATGTCAGATTCTCAGAATTCTGGTGATCCACAGCCAGATTCTGAAGCAGAATCCACTGCGGACCCTACCGTGGATATTGATTTAACAGCCATGTCTTCAACCTTTATCTATTCCGAAGTTTATAATATGATGATGGAACCATTGGCTTATGTTGGAAAGACGGTAAAAATGGAAGGTAACTGTGGAATCTACGTGGATGAGCAGACTGGTAAAAAATACTATGCTTGTATAGTTCAGGACGCCACACAATGTTGTTCCCAAGGATTGGAATTTGTCTTAGATGAGAATCAGTACAGTGAAGCAGACTATCCTAATGAAGGTGATGAAGTTACTATAACAGGTGAGTTTTCAACTTATGAAGAGAATGGTGGAACCTATTTAACTATGAAAAATGCTGTAATGCAATAACGAAAGGCAACGGAAATCCGCTGCCTTTATTATACTAGTAAGAAATGACTAAATAGAGTTTGATATAACGAACTATAAATGTTACTATATGATAGCTAACAGTGATAACTTATATTATTCAAGGAAAGAATAATGCCTAGAGACAAATCATTTAGTCATGAAAAAGTTAATAGAGCAATAAGAGAAGAATTCTTGGCAAAAGGATATGAAGGTGCTTCCATAAGGAGTATTGGAGAGCGGGCAGGAATGACCTCGGCAGGGCTTTACAGACATTATGCTGACAAAGCTGCTATGTTTGATGCAATGGTGGAACCACTTGTAAAAGATATAAAAGCATGGATATCTTCCCATAAGAATAAAAAATATTCTTTAATTGAATCAGAAGGACCATCTGTTAAAGATGAGGTTTTTGGAGAAAGCTTTTTTGATTTGATAGAGGATATTATTCTCCCAAAGAAAGCGGAGTTTCAAATGCTAATAAATTGCTCTAAGGGAACAAAATACGAGAATTTTATTCATGACTTTGTTATTCAAAATCAAGATGATTTTCTTTATGCAATTCAACTCATGAAAAAATCTGGTTACCCAGTGGTAGAGTTAAGTCAGGAGGAATTACACATGTTGTTATCAGCATATACAACTGCATGTTTTGAGCCAATCATACACAATTATGATGATGATAAAATTAAAAAATACCTTACCACTTTGCAAGATTTTTTCATGCCAGGTTGGATTAAAATAATGGGATTAAGTTAAAGAGCCGTAAGGCTCTTTTTTCTTTGGTTAGTTATCAAAATGCTGTTAGTGATAACTAAAAATTTTTCAAGAAAAGGGAGGAAGGGAATAAATCATGGAAGAGAAGAAGAAAAGTGTTTTACCTCAGCTATTTAATTATGCTGGGAAGCACAAGTATCTCATGATTGCTTCTTGGATACTTGCGGGAATTAGTGCGCTTTTAGCGCTGGCACCTTTTTATTATATTTGGTGCATTATCCGAGAGGTGGTTGAGGTTAGACCAAATTATGAAGAGGCAGTGAATATCACCTCATATGGATGGCATGCTGTTGGAGTGGCGTTGCTTTCTATGCTGATTTATTTAGGTGGATTAATGTGCTCTCACTTGGCAGCCTTTAGAGTTCAAGTGAATATGCGTGTTGCTTTGATGGAACACATTATGAAGCTTCCAATGGGACATATTGAGGCAGAGGGAAGTGGAAAGATTAGAAAGATTGTTGCAGATTCTACAGCAGCTACAGAGACTTTTATTGCACATAGTCTTCCTGACAAGGCTGTAAGCTATGTGACTCCTATTGGTATTATTGGAATGCTTTTATACTTTGATTGGAGAATAGGGTTAATCTGTATGATTCCAGCCCTTCTTGCATTCCTTTGCATGGGCAAAATGATGGGAAAAGAGATGCAGGTAGCTATGACTGAATATCAGAATGCCTTGGATGAAATGAGTTCTGAGGCTGTGGAGTATGTACGTGGCGTTCCTGTAGTAAAGACCTTTGGTCAGTCTATTTTTTCATTTAAACGATTTAAGGAAGCAATCGATAAATATGAGCAATGGGTTATTAACTATACCGTGAGTCTTCAAATTCCGATGGTAGGCTTTGTAACTTTATGTAACGGAATTTTTGCTGCACTGGTTGCTTGTGGCTTCGTATTTACGAAGGCGGGAGTTGAGAATGAATTTTTGTTTAACATATTGTTCTACATTATCATTACTCCAATTCTCACAGTGACTTTGATGAAGGTCGCATATGCGGGAGAAAGTGAAATGATAGTTATGGATTCTCTAAATAGAATGGATTCTATACTTGGAGTAGAGCCTCTAAAGGAATCTGATAATCCTAAACATCCTATTGATTCGGGAATAGTTCTTGAGAATGTAAACTTCGCATATTCGGATTCAAAGTGTAATGCGGTGGACTCAATTAGTCTTAGCATTAATCCAGGGGAGCATGTAGCTCTTGTGGGACCATCAGGTGGAGGAAAGACCACACTTGCATCCTTGGTTGCAAGATTTTGGGATGTGAATTTGGGAAGTATAAAAATTGGTGGAGTAGATGTAAAGGATATTGCCAGCGCTGAGCTTATGAAAAATGTTTCTTATGTATTTCAGGATAGTAAGCTTCTTAAGATGTCTATTCTTGAAAATGTTAGACTTGGAAATCCTGAGGCTAGTGATGCCCAGGTAATGCAGGCACTTAAGGATGCCCAGTGTATGGATATTATAGAGAAATTTCCAGAAGGGGTTCACACAGTTATTGGAACAGAGGGAGTATATGTTTCAGGTGGTGAAGCACAGCGTATTTCAATAGCCAGAGCCTTCCTTAAGAATGCTCCAATTCTTATTTTAGATGAGGCTACTGCTTTTGCTGACCCTGATAATGAGGCGAAGGTGCAGCAGGCTTTTGCTAATCTATCAAAAGATAAGACTGTAATTATGATTGCACATCGCCTGTCAACCGTTGTGGATGCTGACAAGATATGTGTTCTTTCTGGTGGAAAGATTATAGAGTCGGGAAAACATGATGAGCTTGTAAAGACTGATGGTATGTATAAACATATGTGGACTGAGTATAACAAGTCAGTAAATTGGAAGGTAGGTAAGGGAGCATGAGTATAGTAGAAAAATTACAACATAAATACGCCCTTTCTGAGAAAGGTGCGAAGGATATTATAAAGGCTTTTGGTGCCTGCACACTTTCGAACATTTCCATGATGTTTCCTGTAGGTGTGTTATACAAGTTTTCAACAGATTTGTTAGAGGGAAACAATTTAAGAGATAATATGTCCTTCTATATTATGGGAACTATTATTTGTCTGATATTAATAGCAGTTACCCAGTATATACAATATAATGCTACTTTTTATTCCACATATGTGGAAAGTGGTGTGCGTAGACGTTCACTTGCTGAAAAGCTTAGAAGGATTCCGTTATCCTTCTTTGGAAAAAAAGATTTAGCAGACTTAACAAACACTATTATGGCAGACTGCGCAATGCTAGAAACAGCATCCTCTCATTGGTTGCCAGAGCTTGTGGGAGCTATGATTTCTACAACCATAGTGGTTATTTCATTGTTCTTCTTTGACTGGAGAATGGCGCTGGCAGCAATGTGGGTACTGCCTGTTGCATTTATTATTGTATTTTTCTCTAGACCTTTTATGCATAAGATGAATCGAAAAGGCAATAAGTATAAAATTGCTTGTTTAGATGGAATTCAGGAAGCTCTTGAGACTGTTAGAGATTTAAAGGCTTATAACGCTCAGGATGAGTACATGGTAGGACTTAAGAAGAAAATCAAGGCTGTTGAAAGTCACACTATTGCCAGCGAGTTTTTAAATGCTGCTTTTGTTGGTAGTGCGCAAATGATTCTTAAGCTAGGAATAGGTACTGTTGCTGTTGTTGGTTCAGCTCTTTTAGTGAAAGGTGACATTAACGTAATTACATTTTTTATGTATCTACTTGTAGTTTCTAGAATGTATGAACCACTTCAGATTTCATTACAGAATTTCTCTGCAATGATTGCAACAGATACTCAGTGTGAGCGAATGGATGTTATTCTTTCACATCCAGAACAGACCGGAGTGGAACAGCTTTCTAACAATGGATATGACATTGAGTTTAAGGATGTAAAGTTCTCATATGAGGATGGAGAGGCAGTTCTTAATGGAGTAAGTTTTACTGCAAAGCAAGGAGAGGTCACAGCTCTTATTGGACCATCAGGCGGAGGTAAAACTACAGTATCAAGACTGGCTGCAAGATTCTGGGATATTGATTCTGGACTGGTTACTGTTGGTGGAATGGATGTAAGTAAGGTTGATCCTGAAACATTGCTTTCTATGTATTCTATTGTGTTCCAGGATGTGACCTTATTTAACAACTCTATAATGGAAAATATTAGAATTGGAAAAAAAGATGCTACAGATGAGGAGGTTATTGCAGCGGCAAAGCTTGCTCGTTGCGATGATTTTGTTCAGAGTCTTCCAGAGGGATATAACACAATGATAGGAGAGAATGGTTCTGAGCTTTCAGGAGGTGAGCGTCAACGTATTTCTATTGCAAGGGCCTTCCTTAAGGACGCACCAATAATTCTAATGGATGAAGCTACAGCATCCCTTGATGTGGACAATGAGTCCCTCATTCAGGAAGCTATCTCAGACTTGATTAAGAATAAGACTGTTCTTATTATTGCACATCGCATGCGTACAGTTGATGGAGCAGATAAGATTGTAGTTCTTAAGGATGGAATTGTAGCCGAACAGGGTGTGCCATCTGAACTACATGGTGTGAAGGGAATCTATTCTCACATGATTAATATGCAGATGGAATCTGATACTTGGAGGATGGCTTAGAGGTATTTTTATGTGGCAAATAATTTTAATTCCATTTATAGGTACAAGCCTTGGAGCAGCAAGTGTTTTTCTGTTTAAAACACGAATGAGTGAAAAACTTCAAAGAGCTCTTACTGGATTTGCCTCTGGTGTAATGGTGGCAGCTTCCTTTTTTAGTCTTATTGTGCCCGCTTTAGAACAGGCTGATGAAATGGGGAAATTAAAATTTATTCCTGTTTCTATTGGGTTTGCAATTGGAATGTTATTTTTGCTTGTCCTAGATATGGTAACTCCTCATATGCATTTTAATAATTGTGAAGAGGGACCTAGAAGCGGATTAAAAAGAACCACTAAGCTTGTGCTTGCAGTTACTCTTCATAACCTACCAGAGGGTATGGCTGTTGGTATTGTTTGCGCAGGATGGATGTACGGAAATGCCTCTATTACCTTTACGGGAGCATTGGCGCTTTCACTTGGTATCGCCATTCAAAACTTTCCTGAAGGAGCTATAGTTTCAGTTCCACTTTTAGGTGAAGGTGTACCAAAAGGAAGAACTTTCTTATATGGAGTATTATCTGGAATAGTAGAACCGATAGGAGCATTACTTGTTATAGCGGCATCAGCACTGTTGATTCCTACAATGCCATATCTTTTAAGCTTTGCTGCAGGAGCAATGATTTACGTAGTAGTAGAAGAGCTTATACCAGAAATGTCAGAGGGGCCACATTCCAATATTGCTACTATTTGTTTTGCGGTGGGGTTTATTCTAATGATGTCGCTGGATGTGGGGTTAGGATGATTGAATGATATTCCATTCTGGAATATATTGGATATCAATATGAATGAGCGAAAAGCCTTGGAATTGTGAAGTTTCAGGGCTTTTTTTGTTATAATTCTATTTGCTGAAATCTAGTGTTATAGAGGAGGAGAATAGATATGGCATGTTTTTTAGTACCAGCTGGTGAAGGTGTGGTAACAGAAATTGTTAAAAAGGTAGAGGCAAAAAAGGAATTAAATGGAGATAATAAAAAGACTGAAGTAGCAGTTCCACTTAGTAAAAAGCTTGGATGGCTTTCAAAGCTTCTTTGGGGTGGCTCAGTGCTTCTTGCATTTGAGCATGTATGGCATGGAGAGGTTGTACCTTTCTTCCCATTTTTAACTGCAATGTCAGATCCAACAGATAAGGGTGAGATGCTTCATGAAATGTCAACAGTTGGTGTTTCAATGGCAGTGCTTATCACAGTAATCTGGATTGGTATGTGCGTAACAGCAGATATTATTGTTAAGAGACCTCTTTCTACATCAAAGCAGGTCTAATAAGGGAGGAAAAGTCATGACTTTATTACTTACAGTATTCGCAGCAGTTATTACAACAATTGTATGGTACAACCGCAAGAATGATGAAATGAAGCTTGGTGTACTTATGTATATGTTTTGGGGAGCATCAATTATGTGGTTTGTGGATGCTATTTTTGAATATGCAGAGCTTGGTGCAGATTATTTTGCACCAGCAGTTGAGGATATGATAAACGATTCATTCCTTGGACTTTCAGTTATTGCATTAGCCTTTGTGATTTGGCTTGTATATCTTTTGATTAAGGATCCAAAGGGAACTGTGAGAAGGTCAATTACAGCAAAATAGGGTTAGTATTTAGGGACCTCATAAAATTGAGGTCCTATTTTATATTATGTTTGACAAGATGATTACAAAAGCTTATACTGTCAAAAAATATACAGAAGGATATATTTGTACATGAAAACCTATACATTCGCTAATAATTTCATAGCCCCTAATAATGGCGCCGGTTCAGTGAACCCGGGGTTTTATTTTGCTATGTTTGGTGAGTGTGTTTATAAGTGTATAAATTAGTATCATACACTTTACTTGAGTTTATTAGCCTCATCAAACATTTATAGTTTGATGGGGCTTTTTATATTATAAAAATATGAGACATCAGGAGGATATGCTAATGGAACTAGTAAGAGTACAGGATAGTGATTTTCAAAAGGCATATGAGCTATTTATGACCTTTCCACAGGATGAAAATGGATTCATAAATTGTGCCTATGGATACGATTATGATCAGTTCTTGGAGTGGGTAGAGAAAAAGAGAAACTGGTCTGAAGGTAAAGAGCTTCCAGAAGGTTTTGTGCCAGATACAACCTTTGTTTTATCAGATGATGATAACTATGTGGGTGTTTTTAATCTTAGACATTGTCTGAATGATTTCTTAAGAGAAGGTGCTGGTCATATTGGATATGGCATATCACCAAAATATCGTGGTAAAGGTTATGCATCAGAAGGACTTAGACTTACTCTTGAAAAAGCTCGTGCTATGAGTATTCATGAAGCATATCTTTCTGTAAATAAGGATAATCCAGCTAGCCTTAAGGTTCAGCTTAAAAATGGTGCATACATTCATCATGAGGATGATACAAAATATTATACTAGAATAAATGCCATTGATGAAAATGGATCAAGACAGGAAATTGTAAGTGATTTTTATACTGATTATGATGAAGATACAAGATTGGATAGAACAAGACATGGTCAGCTAGAATATGCTATCACCATGGAATATGTTCATAAATATTTGAAGCAGGATTCTAAGGTTCTTGAGGTGGGAGCAGGTACTGGACGATATTCAATAGCCCTTGCAAAGGAGGGATATGATTTAACGTCATTGGAGCTTGTTGAAAAGAATCTTACTATTCTCAAGGATAAGAGTAAGGGAATTTCGAATATCAAAGCCTTACAAGGAGATGCCACAGATTTAAGCAAATTTGAGAATGATACTTTTGATGTAACCTTGGTATTGGGTCCAATGTATCATCTTTACGAGGAGGAAGATGTGCAAAAGGCTATTGATGAAGCTATAAGAGTTACAAAAACTGGCGGTACAATCATTTTTGCCTTTATATCTGTATTTGCAATCATGTATTCAAACTTCTTCCAAGGAAACTGGAAATCTGGAGAGAAGATGAATTTCACATCAGACTATAAAACCAGACATTTTAAAGAACAGCTCTTTACTGGCTATGATGTGGTAGAGTTTGAACAGCTCTTTAAAACTAAACCAGTGGAATGGATTACCACAGCAGGTGTAGATGGATTGCTTGAACCAGTAGAGCATAGACTAGATTTCTCAATTCCAGAGGAAGATTTTGAAAGCTTTAAAAACTGGTACCTTGCCTTTTCTGAAAGGCGAGAGCTTTTAGGGCATACAAATCATTTGCTTTATATTTGCAGGAAAAAATAAGCCTAGGTGCGTTAATGATTATACTAAGGTCTTAATCATCTCAATATAGTGTAGCGTAAGCTGTGAAGGTCGTATTGCAGTTGGTAGAATATAGCCAATCTCCATGTAATCATCAACGTCTAATGGTTTTGCGATTATATTGGGGCCGTTTAATTCTTCGCTTATGACGCCACTACAAATTGTATATCCGTTAAGGCCTATGAGCATGTTAAAGAGAGTGGCACGGTCACAGACTATAAGTTCCTTGTCACTATCTAGGGTGCTTAGTATTTCTTCTGAAAAGTAGAAGGAATTGTGGCTGCCTTGTTCATAAGAAAGACGTGGATAAGGCTTTAGGTCATCAGGTGTTAGTGATTTCTTCTTTGCAAGAGGACTATTTTTTCCAATAAAAACATGAGGCTTTGCTGTGAATAATGGCTCGAAAGTTAGGCCGTTATCACGCAAAGTCTTTTTTATTACAGTTTCATTGAAGTTATTGAGATAGAGAATTCCAATTTCACTTCTAAGATGTGCAACATCATCAATAATATCGAAGGTTTGAGTTTCTCTCATATGAAATTCATACTTATCTTTTCCATATTCTTTTAAAAGCTTTACAAAGGCTTCCACTACAAAAGAATAATGTTGAGAGGAGACAGAAAATCGTTGCTTTCCAATTTCTTTGCCGGTATAGCGTTCGTTAATAAGAGCAGCTTGTTCTAAAACCTGACGTGCATACCCTAAGAATTCATCTCCATCTGGAGTTATTTCTATTCCTTTGTTAGAACGAGAAAATAGAGTTATATCATATTCTTTTTCTAGTTCATGAATTGCAGAGGTAAGACTAGGCTGCGCAATGAAAAGCTTCCCAGCAGCCTCAGTGATATTTCCTGTTTCTGCAACGGTTACCGCATATTGAAGTTGTTTTAAAGTCATTACCATATCCTCCCATAATAATAGAATTGAAAATACTATATCACAAATCCATAGATTTTATCTATGGAAAAGTGCGCATTTTATATATTTTGCCTATCAACTAAGTAGGTCTATAATTCAATCAATTAATAGCACAGGAGGAGAATAGAAAAATGAGTAAAATAACAACCCCATACAGATATGATTTTGTAGGAAGCTTCCTGCGACCACAAAGACTTAAGGATGCAAAGGCAGATTTTGCTGATGGAAAGATAAACCAAGCAGAGTTTGACGCAATTGTTAATGAAGAAATTACTAAGGTAGTAAATAAGCAGAAGGAACTTGGATACCATGTTATTACAGATGGAGAATTCAGAAGAACCTTTTGGCATCTTGATTTTATGTGGGGCTTTGATGGTGTGGAGCACAAGGCCACAGGTAATGGTGTGGCCTTCAATGGAGAGCTTGCTGTACTTGATGACACATATTTGGTAGGAAAGATTAAAGCAAAGGCACATCCATTTGTAGAGTATTTCAAGTTTTTAAAGCAGTTTGAGGATAAAAACACAGTTGCAAAGTACACCATTCCTGCACCAGCACAGACTTTCCAGCAGATGATTGTACCTCAAAACTATGAGAATACTAAAAAGTATTACGCTAATAATGAGGAGTTAATTAATGATATCGCAAATGCGTATCAGGATGTTATAAAGCAGTTTTACGAGGCTGGTTGCCGTAATCTTCAGTTTGATGATTGTACATGGGGAGCAATTGTAGGGGATGCGGCAAAACAGAGATATGCTTCACTTGGTATTGATATTGAGGACGTGAAAAAACAGCTATTAAGTGTAAATAACAAGGCTTTGGAGGGAAAGCCAGAGGATATGGTAATCACATCACATATTTGTCGAGGTAATTATCATTCTACTTTCTTTACTAGCGGTCCATACGATTCTGTGGCAGATTACGTATTTGCGAAGGAGAATGTAGACGCGTTATTCCTTGAATATGATGATGAGCGTTCGGGAGGATTTGCTCCGCTTGCTAAAGTATCAGAGGATAAGAAGGTGGTACTTGGACTTATCACTACAAAATCACCTAAGCTTGAGGATAAGGAAACAATAATAAAGAGAATTAATCAGGCTGCTAAATATGTTCCACTGGACAGACTTTATCTTAGTCCACAGTGCGGATTTGCATCCTGCGAAATTGGAAACAAGCTTACAGAAGAAGAGCAATGGGCTAAACTTAAGCTTGTAAAAGAAATTGCTGAAGAGGTATGGGGATAGTATTTAATCTATTTGCAAGTATAACGGGTAAACCGTTATACTTGTTTTAGATTGGAGGATATTTAGGCTATGAACTACCTTAAGGATTTAAGAGAAAAAGTCGGTCATGAAATGCTTATGACTGTTGGATGCGGATGTTTGTTGGAAAATGAAAAGGGAGAGGTTCTTTTACAGAAGAGAAGTGATAATGGTCTTTGGTGTGTACCAGGTGGGGCTTTAGAGCTTGAGGAAACTTATGTTGAGGCCGTTAAAAGAGAAGTGTTTGAAGAGGTAGGAATCAAGCTTCTTGATCCTGAACTCTTTGGTTTATACTCTGGTGATGATCGTGTGATTCAGTATCCTAATGGGGATATTGTATATTCACTTGCTGTTATCTTTAAAGCAACAAAGTATGAAGGCACTATTTCCGATGAGGATTCAGAAGTATTAGAGCATAGATTCTTTTCAAAGGATGAGATTCCGCCAAGGGAAATGTTGTTTGAGCCAGATGCAAGACCAATACTTGATTGGGCAAGTGGCGACAATAATTGTATTGTGAAATAGGAGCAAGATAGATGAAAGCATACTATCACCTTCCTGGGTTATTTGAGTTTTATGAATTGTATAAAGTGTTTTTACCGCTGTATAAAAACCATCCTGAATACTTTTATGATTGGTGTGAAATAGGTTCAATATATGGTGCTCCAGCTGATTGCATTTGGGGTGGAGGTCGTGTTGGATTTGGGGATGAGCATCCTGAAAATGTAGCTGATTTGATGAAGGAGTTTAACATAGAAGCTCGTCTTACATTTAGTAATTCGTTACTTCGTCAGGAACACTTAGCCGACAAGAGGTGTAATGCACTTTGTACGTTATTTGAAAATGGCTTTAAAACTCAAAATGGAATAATAGTTCACTCAGACTTGTTGCTGAATTATTTGATGGAGCATTACCCAAACTATTATTTTGTTTCTTCTACAACTAAAGTTATGACAGACTTTGCTCAGTTTGAAGAGGAATTAAATCGACCAGAATTTAAGTATGTAGTTCCAGATTTTAGACTTAATAAAGAAATTGAAAAGTTGACAGCTTTATCATCTAGTCTGAAAGATAAAGTTGAGTTCTTGTGCAATGAATGCTGTTGGTACGATTGTTATGACAGGAAACGCTGCTATGAGAATGTCAGTAGAAAGAATCTAGGAGATGACTGTCCAGACCATGAATGTGTTTCTCCAAATGCAAGTGTAGGGTATAGATTTTCAGAGGCAATGAAAAATCCAGGTTTCATTGGCTTGGAGGATATCCAAAATGTATATCTTAGAAAGGGCTTTTCAAATTATAAAATTGAGGGACGTAGCCTAGGCAGTGCAATAGTCTTAGAGTTCTTGTTGTATTATATGACAAAGCCAGAATATCAACTGAAGGTTCGAGAGGAAATCTATTTGGATAGTATGCTAGATTTATTTTAGTTATTGATAAAATTACACCATTAAGAAAAACCTTTTTATATTGTGGATTTATTGGAGTTCTGCTATGCTACTTTTGGTTAGAGGTTTCTAACTAAAGTGTAAATCATTGCAGAGCTCCTTTTCGTTTATAAGAGTTGCTACCTCTTGAAAAGGAGTTCTAAAATCTCGTGAAAGGATGGTTTTTTATGGATTATTTAGAAATTGAAAAAGTTGTAGGTAGAGAGATTCTTGACTCAAGAGGAAATCCTACAGTTGAGTGTGAGGTTACACTTGTGGATGGAACAGTAGGCAGAGGAATGGCTCCTTCTGGTGCGTCTACTGGTGAGTTCGAGGCTCTTGAGCTTAGAGACGGAGATAAGAATAGATATTTAGGAAAAGGTGTTCTAAATGCAGTTGAGAATATCAATGGGCCAATTGCTGATGTGATTTGTGGTATGGATGCATCTGATATCTATGCTATTGATGCAGCAATGATTAAGGCAGATGGCACAAAGGATAAGTCAAAGTTTGGTGCTAATGCAATTCTCGCGACCTCCATTGCATGTTGTAGAGCAGCAGCCACAGCTCTTGATATTCCACTTTATAGATTTTTAGGTGGTGTTCAGGGTACAAAGCTTCCAGTTCCTATGATGAATATTTTAAATGGTGGTGCTCACGCTGATAGTGCTGTTGATACGCAGGAGTTTATGATTATGCCTGTAGGTGCATCTTCTTTTAGCGAGTGCTTACGTTGGTGTGCTGAGGTATTCCATGCTCTTAAGGCTATCCTTAAGGAAATGGGAGATGTTACAGCAGTAGGTGATGAAGGTGGTTTTGCTCCTAATTCCCTTAAGAATGATGATGATGCTATCGAGACTATTTTAAAGGCTATCAAGGCAGCTGGCTTTGAGCCAGGCAAGGATTTTATGATTGCTATGGATGCTGCATCTAGCGAGTGGAAGTCAGAAAAAGGCAAGGGCTTCTATCATCAGCCAAAGTCTGGCAAGGACTTTACAACAGATG
Source organism: Pseudobutyrivibrio sp. YE44 (assembly GCF_900104335.1). Classification (GTDB taxonomy): domain Bacteria; phylum Bacillota; class Clostridia; order Lachnospirales; family Lachnospiraceae; genus Pseudobutyrivibrio. The sequence goes on along the minus strand of NZ_FMXT01000001.1, from coordinate 846,916 downwards.
AACTTATTGATCACTGGGCAGCTCTTGTTGATAAGTATCCAATCATCTCTATCGAGGATGGTCTTGATGAGGAGGATTGGGAAGGCTGGCAGAAGATGACAGCTAAGATTGGCGATAAGGTTCAGCTTGTTGGTGATGATCTTTTTGTTACAAACACAGAGCGTCTTTCTAAGGGAATTGATAATGGATGTGGAAACTCTATCCTTATTAAGCTTAACCAGATTGGTTCTGTATCAGAGACACTTGAGGCTATTAAGATGGCACATAAGGCTGGCTATACAGCAATTTCTTCACATAGAAGTGGCGAGACAGAGGATACAACTATTGCAGATCTTGCAGTAGCTCTCAATACTTGCCAGATTAAGACTGGCGCGCCTTCAAGAACAGAGCGTGTTGCAAAGTACAATCAGCTTCTCAGAATTGAAGAGCAGCTTGGTGAGGCTGCAGTATATCCTGGAATGGGTGCGTTTAACGTTAAGTAATTATATAGATTTTTTTCAACAACATAGTTTATTCACATAGAAAGGTTACAATACCCCTATATTGTTGGGAGACAGTGTAGGGGGATTTTGTTATGAATTATAGAAAAACTATTCTAACTTCAATTCTAGCTGGATTTTCTATCGGACTTGGAGGATTTATTTTCCTATCAGTGGACAACAAAATAGTTGGTTCAGCCCTATTTAGCATAGGACTGTTTCTTGTTTTGACTATGCATTTTAGTCTATTCACAGGCAAGGTGTGTTATTTATTTGAGGGTAATTTTGAAAAGAATCTAATCAACATCATTCTTATCTGGTGCGGAAATTTTGTGGGCTCCTTTATTCTTTCATGCATCATTAAGTACACGCGACAAGGAACCAGCATTATGGAAAAGGCAAGTGCACTTTGTCAGGTGAAAAATCAGGATTCCTTTATCAGCCTGTTTTTGCTGGGAATAATTTGTAATATCTTTATTTTCATAGGAGTAGATGAATATAAGAAAAACGAACATGTGCTAGGAAAGTATCTTGCTATAATTCTTAGTGTAATGGGATTTATTTTAGTTTGCTCAGAGCACTGCGTTGCTGATATGTTCTACTACAACATGGCAGGCAATTATTCTGTTGATATGTTCAAACGTCTATTGTTTATAACTTTAGGGAATGCTTTGGGTGGTATAGCTGCTAATCATTTTGTAAAGAAATGCTAAGAGTTAATGAGAAATAGAATCAATAAAAAGTTGCAATTGCAACTTGATTCGGTTGCCATTAACTATAAAATAAGATTGTACAATGAAGTAAAAAAAAGCAGGAGGTGGCTCATGAGTAAATTAAATGAGAGAAAAGTAGCGGTTGTAGGTTGTGGATTTGTTGGCTCTGCATCGGCTTTTGCACTTATGGAAAGTGGATTATTTTCAGAGATGGTTCTCATTGATGTAAATAAGGATAAGGCCGAAGGTGAGGCCTTGGATATTAGTCATGGTTTACCTTTTGCAAAGCCTATGTCTATATATGCAGGGGATTACAAGGATGCCGAAGACGCAGCGGTTGTTGTAGTTACTGCAGGAGCAGGTCAGAAGCCAGGTGAGACCAGACTTGATCTTGTGAAAAAGAACGTGGGAATTTTCAAATCAATTATTCCTGAGATTACAAAGTACAATAAAGATGGAATTCTTCTTATAGTTGCAAATCCAGTGGATATTCTTACATCTGTTGCAGCAAAGCTTAGTGGGTTCCCTGAAAATAGAGTTTTTGGTTCAGGAACAGTTCTAGATACTGCAAGATTCAAGTATCTTTTGGGTGAACATCTTGATGTAGATAGTCGTTCGGTACATGCATTTATTATTGGAGAGCATGGTGATAGTGAGATAGCAGCATGGTCTTCTGCAAATGTATCAGGTATTCCGATCCATGATTTCTGCGAGATGAGGGGCCATTTTGAGCATGAGAAATCCATGAAGAGAATTGCTGATGATGTTAAAAATAGTGCTTATGGCATTATTGAAAAGAAGGGGGCTACATACTATGGCATTGCAATGAGCGTTAGAAGAATTTGCGAGGCTATCATTCGCGATGAAAAATCCATTCTTCCTATTTCTAGCATTCAGCATGGTGATTTTGGTATAGATGGAGTAGCGCTAAGTATGCCGGCTATTGTTGGTAGAAATGGTGTAGAAGGTTCTGTTCCAATCAAACTAAATGCAGATGAAATAGCTGCACTTCAGGAATCAGGAAATACATTGAAGAAGGTGCTAGACGAAGCCTTTTAGTGATGAAGTCTAGAGGATTAATACCTCAAGGTTTATTGACCTTGGGGTATTTTTGTGAAATTTTTGTAAAGATACTTGAAATGAACATATGAATATATTATCATATGTTCAAAGATTAGTTAAGGCTAACTATTATAGCTAGACGGGAGGTATTGATATGTCAGAGAAATTTTTGGAAGTAAAGGACATATATAAGGCTTACGGTACAGGCGACAGCCGACAAGAGGTTCTTAGAGGAACAGACTTTAGTGTTGCCAAAGGAGAGTTCTGTGTTTTACTTGGTCCATCAGGTTCAGGAAAATCTACTTTACTAAACATAATCGGTGGAATTGATAATGCCGATTCAGGTTACATTTCAATTGATGGTGAGAAGCTGAAGGATATGAACGAAAAAGCTCTCACAAATTATCGTAGAAAACATCTTGGATATGTTTTTCAGCTCTATAATCTAATACCAAATCTTAATGTAAAGGAAAACATTGAGGTTGGTGCATATCTTTCTGATAATCCACTTGATATTGATGATTTACTTAATACACTAGGTCTTTTTGAGCACCGCTATAAGCTTCCTAATCAGCTTTCAGGAGGACAGCAGCAGCGTACCTCAATAGGACGTGCTATCGTAAAGAATCCAAACATTTTACTTTGCGACGAACCAACAGGAGCTCTTGATTACAACACATCAAAGGAGATTCTTAGTCTTATTGAAAATGTAAATCAGCGCTACGGAAATACGATAATTATGGTTACTCATAATGAGGCAATTTCACACATGGCAGATCATACCATCAAGCTCCGCGACGGCGTCGTACGTAAGAATATAATCAACGATAACAAACTATCAGCAGCAGAGCTCGAATGGTAGTTAAGTGAGCCTAGGTCGCATAACCTTGGCAAGCGCGAGGAGGAAGGCTCCATGCCAAGGAAGGAGGGACCCTGTGGGAGGTTCCCTTGCTTGAGTATGGAAGGTGGCCTCCGGGAGCATGTTAAACTTGAAGACCTAGGCGGATTAAAGATTGGAGATGAGTATTATGAGAAACCCTTTGAGGAAGCGAATCTTCCGTGAGCTCTTGGCTGACTGGAAGAAATATATTGCTTTATTTGCAATTATGGTAATTACAATAGGTTTTGTCTCAGGCATGTTTGTTGCCAATGATAGTATGAACACTGCAGGTGAGGAAGCCTATGATAAATACAATGTTGAAGATGGTCACTTTGAATTAAAGGAAGAGGCCACTGACAAGCTTTTAGATGCAATTGAAGATGAAGGTGTTGTTACCTACAAGCAGTTTTATAAGCAGGTAAGTGAACGAATTCCAGATAAGAAGGATGCTGAAAAATCCAAGGTCAGAGTCTTTGTTATGAGGGATAAGGTTAACGGAACTTGTCTTATGGAAGGCGAGTATCCTAAGGCTAAGGATGAGATTGCTATTGATAGAATGCATGCCGACAATGTGGGAATAAAAATTGGTGATTTTATCAGGGTCGATGGATATAACATGAAGGTTACAGGCTTTGTAGCTCTCAGTGACTATAGCACTCTTTATGAAGATAATAGCGAGATTATGTTTAACGCTATCACCTTTGATGTGGCTGTAGTAACACAGGAAGGTTTTGACAGTATTAAGGGAGCTACGGTTTATCAATACGCATTTACTTATGACAAAGAACCAAAGGATACCGAGCAACAGAAGAAAAAGTCAGATGATTTTGTGGAGGAGCTTTACAAGCTTGCTGCCACAGGAGGAGATGTTGATAATCCAAATTTTGAGCATTTGAATGAAGTGACAGGATATCTTCCAGAGTATTTGAATCAGGCAACTCACTTTGCTCAAGAGGATATTGGAAAAGATAAGGTAATGGGCGAGGTTCTCCTCATTGTTTTAATTGGTGTTATTGCTTTTATTTTTGCCATAGCAATCAGTAATACCATTTTGAATGAGGCCTCTGTTATAGGCACCCTTAGAGCATCAGGATATAGAAAGGGCGAATTGCTTAGACACTATGTTACAGTTCCAATTCTTGTAACATTACTGGCTGCTGTTGTGGGAAATATATTAGGTTATACATTTTTCAAAAATGTGGTAGTTACAATGTATTACAATTCTTACAGTCTTCCTACTTACGAGACTTTATGGAATTCCGATGCCTTTGTAAAAACTACTGTATATCCGGTATTACTTGTAATTGCCATAAATTTCCTTGTTATTTCAAGTAAGTTACAGTTTTCACCACTTCAGTTCTTGAGAAGAGATTTGAGTAAATCAAAGAGACAGAAAGCGGTACGACTTCCAAAGTGGAGCTTTTTAAATAGATTCAGATTAAGAGTTCTCATGCAGAATGTAACTGGATATTTCACTTTATTCCTTGGTATTTTCCTGGTATTGGTTCTTCTAAACTTTGCAGTTGGTCTTCCAGCTACACTTGAGAATTATAAGAGTCATGCTTCAGAATTTATGATTACTGATTATCAGTATATTTTAAAGAAAACTGTTGATAATGATGGAAATGAAATATCAACTGGTGAAAAAGGTGCGGAAAAGTATAGCTCTAGAGTGCTTCTTACTATTGATGGTGTTCATGTGGATGAGGAGATTACAGCCTATGGCTACAACAAGAACAGCAAATATATAGCTCTTCCAGATGAGGCTAATAAGAATGATATTTGGGTATCAGAATCCTTTGCCGAAAAATTTTCATTGGAGGAAGGACAGAAGATTACTTTGAAGGAACACTACACCAGTGATACCTATGATTTCACAATTAAGGGAATCTATAATCAGCCTGGTATCATGGCGATTTTCATGCCAAATGAAAACTTTAATGATATCTTCGATTACGATGATGACCATTTCACTGGATATTTATCTACCGAAGAAATAACAGATATAGATGATGAGTACATACTTTCTGTTGTTACACAGGAGGATATTCTCAAAATGGTTAAGCAGCTTGATCATTCTATGGGAGCATACATGGATTATTTCGGATATGGATGTATGGCCTTAGCAGTTCTTTTGATTTTGCTTTTGACCAAGATTATCATTGAGAAAAACACTGTTTCTATATCTATGCTAAAGGTTCTAGGTTATACAAATGGTGAAGTAAACAGTGTGTTCATAAGACTTACAACTATCATGGTTATTATATTTGCCATAATTTCAACAAAGCTTAGTGATATTGTTCTTAATACCATGTGGGAAACAATTATGTACGGATTAAATGGTTGGTTCACATTCTATGCATCACCAAAAGACTATGTGAAAATGGTCGTTATGGTTATAGTTGCTTACTTGATAGTAGTGCTTCTTGATATGAGAAGAATTAAAAGGATACCTCTTACAGAGGCTCTAAAAAATGTTGAATAAAAATTTAATTTTTACGATGGGATTCTATGACTTTAAAGGTTATAGAATCCCTTTATTTATGGGAAAAAATGACCTCATTAGAGTAATACTATTCACCGGAGGTATAAGCGACACAATTCACAAAATGAGCACAGCTTGGACATATTTGTATGTTATAAACGAAGATGTTATTCACTCTTTAGGAAGGAGCGAATAAAGTTTAGTTGTAAAAATGGGGTTGGAAAAAATAAAAGGAGAAGTGAGTATGACAACTAAGCTCGTAAGTATTATTGGGGTTGATAGTCAGGTGGTAAGTATCATGGATAAGAAGGCTAAGATTAGGACCTTCAAGCAGTTCTATGATGCGACAAGAACAATTGAACAAAGAATGGAGTTGGCTGAAAAGACCAAGTTTAATGTGGCTACAATTACAAACTGGGCTGTTCAGGCAGAACTCTTAAGAGTGGATGCCATCTATCCAGACCTTGCTTTGGATATGATGAATGCTGGAATATACTCTGTTAAACAGCTGAAATCAATGACCACAAAAGAGGTTTTTGAGCTGGTAAAAAGCAAGGATGTATATTCAACAATTACTGAGGACAAAATTGATAAGATTCTGAAGAGCAGTGTTCGTTCAGCAAAAGCCTTTGAGGATGAATCTATCAGAAAGCATTTGGTGGATGAAGAAAATTCTATAACTGCTCCAACTATCTATAGTGATTTGAGCGATATGATTTCAAATCTTGGAAAGGGAATTGCAGAGGCTCAGTTAGCTTTGGATCAAAGCTCAATTGATATTCAAAATAGAATTCTCCAGGATGATCTTTTATATAATATGGGACTCCAGGCTACCTGGTATGTTATGCCAGAGGCAGAGTTTACCTTGAAGATGGATTATGCAGTCTCAGAAATGAGGGACACTACAGGACAGACATTGACCAGTTCTATAAGTGCTGTGCCAAGCAACGCCACCTTCAACAATATTTTTAAAACTGAAAAACGTGAGGAGAGTACCCTCAAGCTTAGATTTGTTCCTATTCCGGCTGAGGACAAGAAAACAAAAAGAATCTTTATGCCAGATTTTAGCTCATTTACTTCTGTGGAGGAGATTGAGGATGCTATGGAACAGTGCGGAATAGAAAACTATATTATTTCTCCAGAAGGGACTGATAAATACAGAGACGAAACAATCAAAGTTGTTGATCAAAGTCCTGAGCCACATACTTTGATGCTTCTTGATTCAGAGATTCCTGTGGTGACGGTTGAAAAGCAAAAAATGAAAACTGTTTCAACAAAACCGATCTTGCTTGATATAGATCATGGCAAGGTACCGGTGCCTTCATTAGAGGAAGTTTTGGCAGGTGAGATAGCTAAAGATACTGAGGATTCAGATAAGAAAGTAGAGAAAGGGGAGGTTGAGTAATGGCAAGTAAAACTACTGCACTTACATCAATTGGAGCAGCTCAATTGGCTCGTTCAGCAATGAGACGTAATGCATCTAAAAAGGCGGTAGATGCTTTTAACAAGTTGGAAGCTGAAGCAGCAGCATGTGAGCAAAAACAGAAGGAATTAGAGGCAATGCAGGATAAGCTTGCAGAGCAGGCTACTAGGCTTGCAGAGGCAGAAGCTGAAGCAGAGGCCGCTGAGATTAGAGCTAATACGGAAATAGAATATTTTAAACAGCAGAATGATGTTTTAAATAAACAGCTTTTACAGAAACAAGTGGAGGATGAGAAGAGAGTAAGTGCTTTTAATACAGAGGACATTTCAGATTATCTAAATCAGGTAATTAAAGATTTTAATGATAGTAATGCTTCTGACAGTAATATAGCTACCTATGTGATAAACAACATGGAAGTTGATCTTAAGGTGAGAGTATTTGGGGAAGAGACAAAAGATGCGGAGGATAATACGAAGAAGGTTTTGAAGCTTATTGCACCTAGCATTGCAGAAACCTCTGAGGACAGTTTGAGCAGTATCAAGATATCAATCCAGGCAGTCCCTAAGTAATTTTGCGATGTTTAGAATATTGACCAAGAAAGGAGGAGCTATATGGCATCAATAGGTCAAGAACTTTTAAATGTACCATTTGGTGATATGGTCATGCAGTTAGCACTAGCTATAGCCGAAGGCCAATACAAGATGGACAAGGCCAGCTGCGAAATTGCTGCTATGATGGGTGATGTTGATAAAGCACCTGTTGTAATTCCAACAGCAGATGGTTCAGAAAAAGTATCAATGATTGGTGCAGGCTTTCAGCCTACCTTTTATCAATTCACTGATACGATTATTGAAGTAAAGATTTCAATTACTATGAGCAAGTCCACAGAGGCATCTGTATCTGCCAAAGTAAAATGTTTCTGCGCTTCAGTAAATGCATCTTATTCATCAAAGTACTCTTACTCTGTTGAAGGTTCTAGCTTAATTCGAACCAAGATTACACCGGTTCCACCTAATGAGTTTTTACAGAAGCTATTGGAATTAAAGCTTAAAGTGGAACAGAAAAAGTATGAGAAGCTTATAGGTGATTTGGAAGAAGCTGCTGGCGAGAACGAAGAAGAGAATAAGGAAGGAGAAGGTGGTTCTAGCGAGGATACTGACAAGAATTCAAAAAAGGATTCTGACAAGGATAAAAATAAGGACGATGGTAACAAAAAATAAAAAATTATGTCCTAGTGAAGTCTCGTAGAAATCAAAATGTTAAGGAGATTAAATTATGAGTATTGGAACACAGCTTTTGGATGTGCCATTTGCAGATATGGTCACAAGCTTGGGTGAAGCCATTGCTAATGCTCAATACGCGTTGGATCAAAACTCTATTACTCTATTAAAAGAGATGGGAGTTGATGGAACCGTTTCATTACCATTCGTATCAGTATCATATAACAGCTCATATGATCCTAATAAACTAGGTGATGAAGAGAATTCTAACAATCCATTTAGCATTAACGATGCACCAATGCTAACTTCTATGATTGGTGCAGGCTTTCAACCAACTTTCTACCAATTTGCTGAGACTATTATTGAAGTCAAGATTGCAATTAAAATTTCTAGAGAGCGTGAGTACACCAGAAATAGAAATTCTAAGAGAGATGTCGAGGATAAGACAGAGAAAAAGCGTCCTGTTACCAGGTCTACAACGGTGGATGCTACTTACTCAAACAAGTACAATTACAGCGCTGAGGGTTCTAGCTTGCTTAGAACCAGATTGGTGCCTGTTCCACCAAACCAGACAATTTCTCAGCTTATAGACATGAGAAACAAGGTGATGGAAAAGTATTTCGAAATCGAAATTGCTAAATGTCAAAAGAGTCTGGATGATGCAACTGCAGCTTTAGAAAAGAATCAAAAGGAAATTGTTGCATTAGTTAATGAGAACACTTAGCAGTTAAAGGGATAAGAGCATCTCATTGTGCTCAAGCTGGATTCGGTGAGATGCTCCTATTTTGAGGATTGGATGTCAAATGGAAAGCTATGAGATGAAGGGGACAACTGAATTAGACGAATTAGAGCAGCTTCTTTTTTCAGAGGAATGTGAGGACGAAGGGGAAGATTTACCTTGGGAAAATGAAGAAATCTTTGTTTTTAACGAGTCTGCATCAGAAGCTTCATCAGAGGGACAATCCGAGAAGGAAGGGGCTTTAGGAGATGGTTCTTCTGATGAGGTGGATTCTGCGTTTCAGCTGGATAGTCTAGATAAAGATGAGCCAGATGTATTCGATGATTTCACCTTTAGTCTTGATTATAAGCCGGCTACACCAAGAGAATGGATAAAAGTTGTTAGATCTGAGCCTAAAAAGAAAGGCTTTGGCCAATTAAGTGCTGATGATTTTGATAATCTTAAGAAGAAAATGGGGGAAATAAAGAAGCCTAAGAAAAAGACGTATATTTCAAAAACGGTAAAGGCTTCAAAATCATCTAGAGTTTCAAAAGCTACAAAGCCGACAAAGGCACCGAAAACACTTGAGGTTACTAAGAAAACAAAATCCCAAGAAATAAAAAAAGCGGAAACAAAGCCTAAAAAGAAAAAAGTAGAAGTAGAGAGAGTAAAGACTCGTAAGAATCTAGAAATATCTACTAACAAAAAAGATAATAAGAAACTTACTGAAAAAAAAGTTAAAGACGATCCAATTATTAAACCTGTTAAGAAAAAAACATCTAAACCGTCAGTTCGGAAAAATAATATGAGCTTTAATGTAAAGCCAGTAAGTAATCAACGAAAAATGTTTGATAATGGAAAGGCTAAAACGAGTTTTATGTCATTAGATTCCACATCTAGGCACAAACAATCTAATGTCTTTAGTATGGATACTGATAACACAAGTAAAAGAAGGGGGGCACTTGACAATGGCAGATTTAGCATTTGAGGAACAGGTAAAGGCAGTAGGAAATCAATTGAAGGAACGAATCAATCTTGCTATATCCATAGCGGTTGACGAGGATAAGGAGTTTAAGCAGGCTGAGGAAGTTTTTCAGGAGGCTATGACCGTGTTGTCCTTTTACAATTGTAATGATGTAATTGTTGAGCAGCTTGTTAACTTTTCAAAGGTAGCTTATTGTAGGGAACTTTTTGATAAAGCCCTATATTATGCTGAAGAGGCAGTACGTAAAAGCGTAGCTGTTGAGGGTAGATTAACTGCAGAGGAAAATCTCCATTCTATGGCATATCGTATTTTCGAATTAATATTGGTGGCACCAGAGAGAATGAATGGAATAGTGGAAATAGAGGAAGTGGAGGATTTCTTAAAGCCTGAGGATTTCTGTTTTGCATTAGATAATTCCTATAATGCTAAAAAGCAGATCAGGACTGAGGATGATAAAGTTTTTGTTTCTACTATTTTAAAACAAATTTCTCTTGAGATTATGAGACAGGGACTTAGATATGAGAGAAATGGTGATAAAGAAGCAGCCCTTAAACTTTTTAGAGCGGTTATGCCTTATTTAAATGACAAGAGAGCTGAACTAATAAGTGAAGAGATAAAAAAGCTGGAGGTTTAATGTTATGGGCCGAAGTGAGGTAAAGCAAATTGCTGATATTCTCCATGAGATGGATATGAGAGCAGCTATGGCTTTAAACGAATGTAGACTTGATGATGCATTAAATATTTACCATGAAATATTGAAGGCACAGCAACAGCTTAAGCTGGAACAGTTTAGCGGACATACCCTGCTTAACATTGCAAATATCTATATGGCAATGGAAGCATATAGTGAAGCGTTACATTATATTGATGAGGCTGAAAAGCTAAAGACCATTCAGCGTTGCGATGAGGATAGTGCAAATCTACAGATGTTTCGCTCAAACTGTCTGTATAAGATGAATCAAGTGTCTGAAGCAGAAAATATTCTATTGAAAGAACTGAAGAAAAATAAGGATAGACGAGCTTGTGGAAAGATTCAGCTTATGCTTTATTCCTATTATATGGATGCAAAAAAGAACTCCAAGGCTAGAAGTAGCATAGACAGTGCCATCAATAATTTCAAAACTGCTGGTGACAATAATGAGCTTATTAGGGCATTGAATTGTCGAGCTGATTATTTTACAGCGGTTGGACAGAATGTTTATGCAGAATTGGATAGAAGTGCAGTAAACAATCTTGTAAAAAATACCCCAGGGCTTTAAAGCCTTGGGGCATTTTAATATCTTATTCTTCTATTCGTATAAAGCGTCAGTGCAACCAACATCCTTATGGTTTAAATCTTTATAGAGAGCATAGGTTAAGCATTTCAAGCCGCCCTTGCAGAAGGTTTCATGCTCGCAGCCCTTACAATCCTCAGGAGTAGTATCTTCTCTTAACATCTTCAAGGTTGGGCTATTCATGTATAGCTCGTACATATCCTCAGAAAGAAGATTACCTACTACAATAGGCATACGACGACAAGGTACCAGGTCACCGTTTTCCATAACAGTCAGGAGACTATCTCCTGCGGTACACTGGTATGGATAGTCGTTGGTGAAGATGAATTGCAGTGCACGATACATGGAAATCCTGGTTTTGCTATGCTTTTGCATAAGCTTAAAGCGTTCAGCTTGCATCAGCTTAAGATACGCTGCAGTTTCTTTGCTATCCATTATAAGCTCTACATCTTTTTCATCTCCAAGGGGGATAAATCTATCAGACCATACATTATCAACCTTATGCTTCTTGGCAAACTTAACCACCTTAGGAAATTCTTTGCAATTTATCTTTGTGGCGGTGAAGGATATGGAAACAAAGATTCCGAATTTTTTTAGGGAGTCAATTGCTTTACCAACCTTTTTGTATACGCCTTTGCCTCGAATATAGTCATTGGTACGCTTTCCACCTTCAAGGCTCACCTGAACATATTCAGGATTGTAGCTACTTATTTTTTCTGCTACCTCAGGGGTAATAAGGGTACCATTAGTCAGAATAGAAAAGCTGTACAAATCACTATCCTTTTTAAATTCCTCCAACAGTTTATAAAAGTGAGGAGAGCAAAGGGGCTCTCCTCCAGTAAGATTTATATGTCCTTTTACATCAAGCTTTTTAAGAAGCTGTCTATACTGATTGAGGATAGATAAAAGCTGATCATATTCTAATTGTATAGGCGTATGACTTTCCTGATAGCAGTGAAGGCATTTTAAATTACAGGCTTCACCGATATGCCATTGCATTACAAATTCTCCTACCAAGAGCCGCCACCTCCACAAGAGGAACATCCGCCACCACAGCTTGAGCAGCCACCGCCACAGCTTGAACATCCACTAGAAGAGGATGAAGAAGAGGAAGATGATGATCTAGCTGGAGTGTAAACATAGTTGTAATAATTATCCATATTATAGATGTAGTCAAAGGCAGGATCATTAGGAATATCAAATTTGTTAATCCAAATTTTTGAAACATCTAATACGTAGGCATAGGCCATAAGCTCGTATATATAATTAGGATTGTTTTCGGTGTAGTTGTTAATTTGATTCTTATCAACTTCAATCAAGTAATTCCTAAAGGCTTTGATTCGATTGAATAGATCCTCTCCGTACTGAGTCTTTCGCTCCATAACAATGGTAGCAAAAATATGAAGTGCTAATCCGATGGCTGCAAGCAGGTATAAATAATTAAGCTTTGGATTTAAATCTTCTATATTACAATAGGCCAACTTAAGAAGAATTACATTAATTACAAGACATAGACCTGAGTATAGTTTTAGTTTTGCCGACTTCATATCATGGATTTTTTCCTCCAAAGAGGAGACAACACATTTGTCAACTTGATTAAATACCTGATAGAAGGTTTTGTTGGTAGCTAAGTCGGTAGAGCTTCCTGAAGAAAACAGCTGTCTGTAAACCAAAAGCTCATTAGCAGAAAGGAAAGTGTCAGCGCCCTTTTCTCGTTCAACCTTAATGCTTTTTGCATCTGCTGATGTACGGATTGTGATGTAGCCTTTGGCAGCTAATGAAATGATAAGTGCGATTGTTAATTTTCTTCCAGTGGCCTTCTTGTAGGCATAACCAATTTCTGCAGCATCTAAATTATCATGAGCATTAAAAACAATCTCTTCTGCATACTCTTTGAAATCTCGTCCATTTAAAACCCATAAAATGAAAAAGACAATTCCTGCAACAAGACATAGTATACATATTATAAGAGCGACGTAACCATAATTGTTGCTGCCTTCTTCAAAGTAGCCCTCAGGTAATTCTACATCTACAGTAAGGGAGCGATATAAGACGTCGTTATAGCTAGCTGTAAGAGTCGAGCCATTAATTTGATAGGTTACTTTATCGGTATCGTCCCAGTGTCTGGTTTTGTCCGTGAAGAAATGAACCTTAGTATCTTCAGGAAGCTCTTTTGGAAAGTTGATGGTTATGGAACTGTGGTCAATTGATGGTCCCCAGTAATCTCCATAGGCGTGGAAGATAAATTCATCGAAGCCATCATAAGGATCAGTACCCATATCGTATGTATAACTAATGTTGTAGGTATGAGGGCCTGCATCCAAATAGATGTTAGGGTCACCAATTTTAATGCGTTGTTTTCCCTTAATGGTGTCTACTTCGTATTTCTCACCAGAGCATTTTAAGTCTGAAATTTTATACCTATGAGAAGTGGCCTTTCCATCCTTTGCGGTGTAGATTAGCCATTCAGGGATAAATCTATAAATGCCATGGTTATAATCATAATGGAAATTAACATCAATCTTTTCCTGTACCTGGACAGACTTGTGCTCATCAACGTCAAGCTCCACATGGAAATCATTAATATCAAAGCTGTAGCCACTATCAACGGAGTTATCGATACCTTGTCGAATATCTATAGTGTTTAGTACTTTTACTCCAGCCCAAAGGCATAGAGCAACACCAACAACTAATAGGATTGTACTTAGTATATGAGTATATTTGTATGTCATATTGTTCACCTTTTTATTTGTTTATAGTCACCTAAATCATATCATATATGAAATATATTATCATTTGGTGAATTGTGCTGTAGTAGGAGGTAATACATTAGGAGAGGAAGTTCTTAGGATAATATATTGACAAATACCCTGCGGGGGTATATATTGGGGTTAGATATAGATACCCTGAGGGGGTATGTATTATTTAGGAGGTTTATATGGCAGAGTCAAAACATAATCATGATATAGAAGAAACAGCAGAATGTTGCTGTTGTTCAGGCAAAACAAAAGATAGAGACGAAAAAGAGTTTAAGGATTTAATGAATCGTCTCAAACGAATCGAAGGTCAGGTGAGAGGTGTAGAAGGCATGCTTGAAAATGATGCATACTGTACAGATATCTTGATTCAGGTATCAGCAATCACAAGTGCACTTAATAGTTTCAACAAGGTGCTTCTAGCAAATCATATGCGCACCTGTGTAGCAGATAATATTCGTGAAGGTAATGATGAGATTATAGATGAGCTTGTGGTTACTTTACAGAAGCTTATGAAATAGGTGGAGTTATGGAACAATACAATGTAACAGGAATGAGCTGTGCTGCCTGTCAGGCCAGAGTTGAAAAAGCTGTAAATGCCTTAGAAGGTGTTGATAGTTGTGCTGTTAGCCTTCTTACAAACTCTATGGGAGTGGAGGGCAGCGCATCCTCAGAGGAAATAATAAAGGCAGTTGAAGCTGCAGGTTATGGAGCAAGCCTTAAGGGCTCCTCAAGTGGAAGGACAGCAGGTGGTGCTTCGAACTCTTATGAGGATTCTCTTAAAGATACAGAAACACCAAAGCTGAAAAAGCGATTGATAGCCTCAGTGATTCTTTTAATCCCTCTGATGTATGTATCTATGGGCCATATGTTATGGAACTGGCCTCTTCCAGCTTTTATGGATGGCAATCATGTGGCAATGGGCTTGTATGAACTTTTGATTTCTGGATTTATTATGGTAATAAATCAGAAGTTTTTCATAAGCGGTTTTAAGGGGCTGATTCATAGATCTCCAAATATGGATACACTAGTTGCTCTTGGCGCCACAGCCTCCTTTGGATATAGCGTGTATGCTTTATTTGCTATGAGTGGTGCAGTGGTTGCTGGAGATGAAACACAGATAATGTATTTCATGGATCAGTTTTACTTTGAATCTGCCGCAACCATCCTTACTCTTATTACTGTAGGAAAGACTTTAGAAGCTAAGTCAAAGGGAAAGACCACTGATGCTCTTAAGTCTCTTATGAAGATGGCTCCTAAGACAGCAGTTATTATAGAAGGGGATGTGGAAAAGACAGTTCCCATTGAAGAGGTCAAGGTCGGTGATAGATTCGTGGTTCGACCAGGGGAATCAATTCCGGTGGATGGAAAGGTAATTAGTGGAGAAAGCTCTGTTAATGAATCTGCTCTCACAGGAGAAAGCGTCCCTGTTGAAAAGCAGGTGGGAGATAAGGTATCAGCAGCTACCATTAATACATCTGGTTATATGATTTGTGAGGCCACAAGAGTTGGCGAGGATACAACCCTTGCTGGAATCATTCGAATGGTTAGCGATGCAGCAGCCACAAAAGCCCCTATAGCAAAGATTGCAGATAGAGTTTCAGGCGTGTTTGTGCCTGTTGTTATAGGTATAGCTATCATTACATTTGTGGCTTGGTTGATAGCAGGACAGACAGTAGGCTACGCTATTGCAAGAGCCGTTTCGGTGCTGGTTATTAGTTGCCCTTGTGCCCTTGGTCTTGCTACACCTGTTGCCATTATGGTTGGAAATGGTGTAGGAGCAAAGTCAGGAATTCTATATAAAACAGCAGCCTCGCAGGAAATGGTTGGAAAAACTCAGATAGTTGCCCTTGATAAGACAGGAACAGTTACCACTGGTGTAATGAAGGTGACAGATGTTATACCTGCAGAGTGTATCAGCAAAGAAGAGTTGCTTAGAACGGCCTATGCTCTTGAAGTAAAAAGCGAGCATCCTATTTCAAAGGCAATTGTAGAGAAGGCTTTGGAAGATGGAATAGCATTAGCAGAGACAGAGCAGTTTGAAGCTTTATCAGGAAACGGCTTGAAGGCTGTTCTTGAAGGTAAGACAATTGCTGGTGGAAATGAAAAGTTTATAATTGGAATTACTGGTGCTATTGATGAAGCTCACAAGACTAAAATGACAAAGCTTTCAGCACAGGGAAAGACCCCAGTTTTATTTGTAAGAGAGACCTCTGTTATTGGAATGATTGCAGTTGCAGATACCATTAAGGAAGATTCGGCAGAGGCTATTACACAGCTTAAGAATATGGGAATCCACGTGGTGCTCCTAACCGGTGACAATGAAATCACAGCAAAGGCCATTGCTGACCAGGCTGGTGTGGATGAGGTGGTAGCAGGAGTTCTTCCTGATGGAAAGGAAGCTATCATAAAAGAGCTGATGACTTATGGTAAGGTTGCAATGGTAGGTGATGGTATTAACGATGCTCCTGCTCTTACACGAGCAGATATTGGTATAGCCATTGGTGCAGGAACTGATATAGCTATTGATGCGGCAGATGTGGTCTTGATGAAGGGAAGCATTTTAGATGTTGCAGCAGCCATTAGAATTTCTAGGGCAACCATCAGAAATATTCATGAGAATCTTTTCTGGGCATTCTTTTATAATGTAATTGGCATACCTCTTGCAGCAGGATGTTATGTGGCTGCTTTTGGATGGACTCTTAATCCAATGTTTGGTGCAGCAGCTATGGGATTATCAAGTTTTTGTGTGGTATCGAATGCACTGAGATTAAACTGGATAAAAGTCCAGGATAGCAGTAAAGACAAAAGGATAAAAAATGCCATTACAGGCAATATAATTAAATCAGTAACAAATGATTCTTCGGTAGATGAATCAGGAAAGGAAGGTAGAAAAATGAAAATTACAGTTAATGGAATGATGTGTCAGCATTGTGAGGCTCATGTAAAGAAAGCCCTTGAGGCAATCGATGGTATCGAAAGTGCAGTTGCATCTCACGAGGAGAATTTAGTAACTCTTGAAACATCAAAGGATGTAGATGAAGCTCTTATTAAGGCTGCTGTTGAAGAAGCTGGATATGAGTATGTTGGGATAAAATAAGGAGCAAGATATGATTCTTGTATCAGCGTACTTTGATATAAAAACAAACAAGAGTATGGCAGGATATATAGATGGGGTTGCAAAAGCTTGTGGGAATAGTTTTATGCTTGATAATAATGTGCCACCACATATAACCATACTTAGCATAGAGGTTAGGGATGAGGATATGG
Organism: Pseudobutyrivibrio sp. YE44; assembly: GCF_900104335.1. Taxonomy (GTDB): domain Bacteria; phylum Bacillota; class Clostridia; order Lachnospirales; family Lachnospiraceae; genus Pseudobutyrivibrio. The sequence goes on along the minus strand of NZ_FMXT01000001.1, from coordinate 829,651 downwards.
TAGTAGAGAATGCTGAGACTATAATGAAAGCACTATCTGTAGGAGATATTTATGTTCCTACTTTAGGGCAGATATTACCTGGCGTAATCTATGCAGCTCCTGTAATTAATGAATATCTGATGGGAATGCAGGCAACGCTATATGATGCGTTGAAGGATATAGAAGGAGTATCCTTCAGCAAGTACTATCAGCCTTATTCTTGGATGCCACATATTACTTTGGGGAAGACTCTTGAACCAGAGCAGATGAGGGAGGCATTTTCATATTTGCAAAAATCCTTTGTACCAATGGAGGCAAGGATAGAAGAGCTTGGAATTGCTAAGACTAATCCCCATAGGGATATAGTACGGGTTAAATTACAATAATAGTTAGAAATAAAAGCCAGTTATTAATTCATTTTATGACTGGCTATTATTTTTACCAATTATTAAACCTATTGACTTGATAGGTTTTTAAAGTTATATTATCAGCAAGTTAAATGAATCAGAAATAACACCTCATCAGTCAGCTGAAGCTGACAGCTTCCCCTCAAAGGGAAGCTTTAATGAGAGAAAGGAGCAAGACAATGAGACCATATTTTAATACTGAAATCTGTTGTTGTATGTGTATGTGCGAATCGCTATACTCCCAAGGGCAAAAAGCTTTAGGGTGCATGGCTTCTTGTCTTGCTCCTGAAAGAGATTAATTCGTAAATACGAAATAATCGAAAGCCACTGCTTGGGAGACTAGGCAGTGGCTTTTTTGGTGCTATAGCCGCTGGAATGGCATAGGCTCGCAAAGCTGAAGTTGTTGGTTCGAATCCAACTAGCACCAGTGTAAGTTAAAAATAACAAAGTAAAAGGAGAGGAAATGGCTGAAGTAAAAGAGGTTACCGAAAGACAACTGGCACAAATTAAAGATTACATCGAGTCGATAAAATTTGGCTCCGTAAACATTGTTATTCAGGATGGAAAAATCATCCAGATAGACAAAAGTGAAAAAATAAGATTATAGGGAAGAGTTCATAGAACTGACTAGACAAACTAGAGGTTCAAGATAAAAGCATCATTTGCTAATTAGCAGATGAGTTGTTATCTTGAGCCTCTTTTTTTATAAAAAACAACCCCAATTAGAAAAAATGAAAAGGAAAAGGAGAAAAAATATGGGAAAGTTATTCACATCAGAATCAGTAACAGAGGGACATCCAGACAAAATTGCAGATCAAATTTCAGATGCAATTCTCGATGAGTTATTAGCTCAGGATCCTTATTCAAGAGTAGCAGCTGAGACAACAGTTGCAACTGGACTGGCACTTGTGGTTGGTGAAATCACAACAAAGGCTTATGTAGATATTGCAAAGATAGCAAAGGAAACAATCAGAGAGATTGGATATGTAAACAATGTAGATGGTTACAACGCAGATTCAATAGCAGTGCTTACATCAATAGATGAGCAGTCAGCAGATATCGCACTTGGTGTTGATAAAGCATACGAATCAAAGCAGGAAGGAGAGACAAAGGATTTTGGTACAGGAGCAGGAGATCAGGGAATCATTTTTGGATATGCAACAGACGAAACACCAGAGTTTCTTCCACCAGCTATTTCATTTGCTCATCGTCTTACTAGACAGCTTACAAAGGTTCGAAAGGATGGAACACTTCCATACCTTAGACCAGATGGAAAATCTCAGGTAACAGTTGAATTCGCTGAAGATGGACACACTGTAAAGAGAGTACATACCATTGTTATTTCAACACAGCATGCAGAGGATGTAACTCTTGAGCAGATTAGAGAAGATATCATCAAGTATGTTATCAAGCCGGTAATTCCAGAAGAACTCCTAGATGAAGACACAATTTATTATGTAAATCCAACTGGAAGATTTGTTATCGGTGGTCCACAGGGAGATGCAGGACTGACAGGACGAAAGATAATCGTGGATACCTATGGTGGAACTGGTCGCCATGGCGGCGGAGCTTTTTCAGGAAAGGATCCAACAAAGGTCGATCGTTCTGCAGCCTATGCAGCTAGATGGGTGGCAAAAAATCTTGTAGCAGCAGGTGTTGCTAAGAGAGTTGAGGTTGAACTTGCATACGCTATTGGTGTTGCAAAGCCAGTTTCAATCGCAGTTGAAACATTTGGAACAGGAGTGATTGAGGATGAAAAGATTGTTGAAATTATTGAAAGAGTTTTTGATCTTAGACCAGCAGCAATTATCGATGCCCTTGATTTACGTAGGCCAATCTACAAGCAGACTGCAGCTTATGGACACTTCGGCAGAACAGATGTGGACCTTCCTTGGGAGCATTTAGATAAGGTTGAGGCGATTAAGAAGCAGTTGGATAGTCCAGAATTCAAGATTTTTTTAGAGGTAGTGGCTGAAGCAGTGGAAAAGGCCATTGTATAAAAAATAAATAAAAAAGGGGAAATATAATGAAGAACAAATTTATAAATAGAATAATTTCATTAGCATTAATCGGAGCATTATCAACAGTAGGATTTATTGGTTGTGGAAGCTCATCAAATACAGACAGTGCTGACAATACTACAGATATTGAGGCTGGTAGTCCGGTTGAATTAAATACGGCTAAAAGACTTAATATTGCTACACAGCCTGCACCAGGATACTTACCAATTCAGATTGCCTGGGACAACGGTTGGGTAGAAGAAGCTCTTGCTGAGGCAGGTTATGGTGATGTTGAAGTTACCTATACAGAATTTGAGTCAGGACCACCAGAAAATGAATCCTTTGCAGCAGGACAGCAGGATATTGGTGTAATGGGAAATGTTCCTTCTATATTAGGAAAGGCCTCTGGACAGGATAGAGTTTATCTGGGCATCTCTGAAAATGGTGAAAAGACAGAGGTTATCATTGTTCCTGAAGCTTCTGATATAAAGAATGTTGCAGATTTGAAAGGTAAGAAGATTGGCTTAGTTGTTGGTTCTATTTGCGAGAACTTAGTTTATAACGTACTTAAGACAGAAGGATTAACTCTTGATGATGTAGAGCTCGTTAACCTGGCAACTAGTGAACAGCAGGCAGCTCTTGCAGCTGGACAGGTAGACGCAGTTGCGACCTGGCAGCCAACAGTTGCAAAGCTTACTGCAGATGGAAGCAATCGTCGACTTATTGATGGTGAGAATGGACTTTTCAAGGCTGAAAATACAATCTTCGGAAACAGAGAGTATGTAGAGCAGAATCCTGAAATTGTACAAATTTTTATTCAGCAGTATGCAAGAGCAGCCTATGAGCTTGCAAACAATAAGGAGAAATATTCTGAGCAGTATGCAGAAAAATATGGTTTAACTACTGATTTGTTGTATGCAGCTCTTGAGGATGCCAATTTCCCAATTGTTATTGAGCAGGATGATATCGATGACTTACAGGGAACCGCTGATTTCTTGTATGAAACAGGTAAGGCATCTACCCAGGTTACAATCAAGGATTTTGTTAACGACACATTTGTTAATGACGAGACAGTTAAGGCTTACTTGAATGGTGAGAAATAAGAGGAGAAATAGTTATGGCAAAAAAGGCATTAGTTACAGGTGGAACAAAGGGAATTGGTCTTTCTACAACAATTAAGCTAAAGGAATTAGGATTTGATGTCACTGTTGTAGGACGTGATTTCTCAAACTTTAAAGTAGAGGGGGTTAAGACCATATCCTTTGATCTATCCAATATAGATGAACTACCATCATTGGTTGAAGAGGTTGGAGATATCGATGTATTAGTAAACAATGCGGGAATCGGTAGCCAGAAAAACTATGATGATTATCCTAAGGAGAATATTGAGAAGATTATCAATGTAAATCTTAAGACACCAGTGGAATTAATCACTTTATTCGCACCAACCCTAGTTAAGAACAACGGAAAGGTTGTTAATGTAGCATCTCAGGCTGCGGAAATAGGTCACAGAGATGTTTGGTACGGAATTACAAAGGCCGGACTTGTAAATGCCACAAAGAGCTTTGCTGGTTTGCTTGGACCTGAAGGATTGCAGATTAATGCAGTAGCTCCTGGACCAGTAGAAACAACAATGATTGAAAATTCAAGATTTAGCGATAGATATGAGAAACTGAAAAATCGAACAATACTTGGAAGGATTGCAAAACCAGAAGAAGTAGCGGATGCGATAATCTGGCTGGCAACAGATGCGCCTGAATACATTAATGGTGAGACAATTGATGTAAACAATGGTGCCCAAAGAATTAAGTAAAAGGAGAATAGTTATGAGCTACACATATGAGCAATTGTTAGAGTCTATTAAACTTAAGAATCAAATCCAGGTTGAAGGATTAAGATTTGATCCACATATTTTTGATGCAGCAAGCATTGGTGATAAGTATGCAGAACGTGTAAATGCCTTGTTTACATGCGATAGACATGCCCACAAGAAAATTGAGTTTCCAAGTGTTTTTTATCTTCCAGTTGGAAATTATCGAGTACATATCAGATGGAATCTAGGAAGTCCTTTTGTACTTGTAAATGAGAATGGTGTATTTAATATCAAAAGAGATGGAAAGCTTGTAGTTGAAAACATTTCATTTGCTAAACGAGCTCCATATTATGCAAAGAAAACTTCTGATGGAGCTGATATGAGAACAATTGCTCAGGATGCTGGCTATGGAAATATTTTCATTGTTTATAGTAACGAGTGCTGCTTGAAGGATAAAGGTCAGGATTGCTTATTCTGTAACATCAATGCAACAAAGGATTTGTATGGTGAGGATCAGAATATTAATTGGAAGAATGCAAATCAGATTGCTGAAACAGTTGAAGAATGTTATGCAAATGGATTTGATCATTTAACAGTAAGCGGTGGCTTTGTTCCTGAAAGACGTGAGGTTGATTATTATGCCGATATTGCAGAGGCAATTCAGGATAAGCTTGGAACCGAGGATTTCAATGGTACAGCCTGTGTAGGTGCCCCAGATAATTTTGAGGTAATTGAAAAGTATAAGGAAGCAGGATTTAGCTCAATTGCAACTAACATTGAAATTTGGGATGAGAAAATGTTTGAGGTAATTTGTCCAGGAAAATCTCAGCTTTGTGGTGGAAGAAAGAACTGGATTGATACCTTAAATGCTGAGGTAGATATATTTGGAAAGTTCCATGTACGTTCAACACTGGTATCTGGCATAGAGCCAAAGGATTCGCTGATTGAAGGAATCGACACTTTAGTATCTAAGGGAATAGTTGCACTTCCTAGCCAGTGGTATGTAAATGTTGGTTCTGCCCTTGAAGGACATAGAACACCAGACCCAGATTGGCATTGGGATGTGTTTGAAAAAACTAAGGCTATTTACCTTAGAAATGGATTAACCTGGGAGCTTCTAAGAAATGCTACAGCAGATCCAGACACAGTTATTCATGATTTGATTAGATTGGAAGAAGGGATTGAGATTGTTGAGTAGAAGAAAACAATGGAACGATACAGTAATTGGCTCTACATTTGAGGGATTTATACCAATTATATTCTTATTTACTCTTTGGATTTATGTGGTGAATAAGGGGACTGTAAACACTGTAGTTTTACCAACACCTAATATGGTCCTGAATACATTATCAACCAAAATAGTTAATGGTTCTCTTTTAGCTGAGTTGGGAGTTAGCATTGTACGAGTGTTGGAGGGATATTTTCTTTCAGCTTTCTTTGGAATAGGTTTAGGTATACTTGTTGGCCTTTCAAAAAATATGCAGAAACTTACAGATATAGTTATACAAGTATTAAGACCTATTCCACCTATTGCATGGATTCCTCTTGTAATTTTGTGGATGGGAATTGGTGAAAGCTCAAAAATATTTCTTATATTTTTAGGTGGCTTTTTCACTAATTTAATTAATGTAAGTGAAGGAATTTTATATACTGATTCAAAGATATTAGAGGTAGCTAGGGTTCTTGAAACTCCTAAATGGAAGGTTATTACACAGGTAATCATTCCAGCAGCTTTACCTAGCATTTTCACAGGACTTAGAGTTTCTCTTGGAAGCTGCTGGAGCTGTGTAGTAGCAGCAGAGCTTGTGGCTTCAACAAGTGGAATTGGATACATGATTTCAAATGCAAGAAATTATGGTCAGATGGATACAGTAATTGTAGGAATGCTTGCAATTGGTGTAGTAGGAAAACTCATGGATGTATTCCTTAAGTGGATCGAGAGTAAAGTACTGGCATGGAATATATCTTAAAGAATAGAGGTGACTAAAAATGGCATTACAGGATTCAGAGAAAATAATAGATATTACCCATCTTCATAAGAAGTTTACACTTGAAAATTCAAATGAGCTGACAGTTTTAAATGATATAAATCTATCGGTAAAAAAGGGAGAATTTATTTGTATTGTTGGCGGAAGTGGTTGTGGAAAAAGCACGTTGCTTAGAACAATTGCAGGCCTGGATTTGGAATTTGAAGGAAATGTAGCAGTGTCTGGAAAAGACATAAATGGTCCATCCAAAACAAGAGGACTGGTATTCCAGGAGGCTAGATTATTTCCATGGATGACTGTACAGCAAAATGTTGAATTTGCTTTAGACGGGGTTCCAAAGGCTGAAAAGAAGAGAAGAGCAAAGGAGATATTAGAGCTTGTTCATCTTTCAGATTTTGCTAAATCCTATCCTAAGGAGTTATCCGGTGGAATGGCTCAAAGAGCAAATATCGCGAGAGCTTTGGTGGATAATCCTCCAGTATTATTATTGGATGAACCTTTTGGTGCCCTTGATGCTTTTACAAAAATTCAGCTTCAGGATGAGCTTTTAGCTATCCAGGAGCAGGAGGGAACCACAATGGTTATGGTTACCCATGATATAGAAGAGGCGGTATATTTGGCGGACAGAGTTGTTGTTCTTTCAAATAGACCAGGTCAGATTAAAGACATTATTGATATTGATATTTCAAGACCAAGACATAGAAATGATCAATACTTTGTTCTTAAAAAGAAAAAGATATTCAATTATTTCTTTGAGGAAAAAGAAATCGAAGAAGATTATGTAATTTAGGAGGCAGATATGGCGGAGAAAATTGGAAAGCATATAGCTATATATGGAAAGGGTGGCATTGGAAAATCAACAACCACATCAAACATTAGTGCAGCGTTGGCTGAAGCAGGATATAGAGTAATTCAGATTGGATGTGATCCTAAAAGTGATTCTACAAATACTCTTCGAGGAAATAACTATCTTCCAACAGTACTTGATAGTTTAAGAGAGGGTAACAAAATTCATTTGGATGATATTTCAGTTAAAGGATTTGGTGGAGTTCTTTGCATCGAATCAGGTGGTCCTGTTCCTGGTGTAGGCTGTGCAGGACGTGGAATCAACGCAGCGGTAAATCTTCTGCAGGAGCTTAATCTCTTTGAAGAATTTAAGCCAGATTACGTTTTATATGATGTACTTGGCGATGTAGTTTGCGGCGGCTTTGCAGTTCCTATTCGAGATGGCATTACAGATAGAGCCTATGTTGTAAGCTCATCTGATTTCATGGCTTTATATGCAGCTAATAACTTATTCAAGGCTATCAACAAATATGCTCCAACAGGTGGCGCAAAGCTTGGTGGTGTAATTGCAAATAGTATGAAGCCAGGTTATCACAGAGAGATTGTTGATGATTTCGTTGCAAAGACGGGAACAAGCATTGCAGGTTATGTAAATCGTTCTTTGGATGTACAGCAGAGTGAATTATATGGAAAGACTGTTATTGAGGCAAAGCCAAACAGCGCTCAGGCTGACATTTATAGAAATCTTGCTAAACATATTGCTGAAAATGAAGATCTTGTGGTTCCAAATCCACTTGGTTCTACCGAACTTAGAGATTGGGCAAGAACCTGGGGAGACCGTATATATGATATTGAAAATGGTGTTGTAGGTGGCGTTGCTGAAGCTATCTAAAATTGACTGGAGGTAATTTATGAGTTTTTTAGAAGAGAGAAAAGCTCTCACAAGAGAAAAGAGACTTATGTCATTAAGCCATTTTAATGGAAATCTAGAGGGCTTAATTGATGAAACCTCTGGAACAGAAATCAAGCAGAGAATAAGAACCTTTACACAGATTCATAGAGATGAAACTATAGCAGCCTTTGATGTTCTTTCAAAGATTGAAGATGCTTTTATTATTATAAACGGTGCTATAGGTTGTGGAAGCTTAGGACTAGCTGTTGATGATGATAAATCCTTCAACTGGATTGCTACTGATCTTAATGAAAGGGATACCATATTAGGTGGTGATGACAAACTGAGAGAGGCAGTGGAAAGAGCCTATGAGGAACATCATCCAAAGGTGATTTTTATTATTGGAACCCCTGTTGTGGCAATCAATAATGATGATATTAATTCAGTTATTCTTGAGCTGGAGGATGAGCTGGGAGTATCGATTATTAGTATATATACAGATGGCTTCAAGTCTAAAACGCCTGTTACTGGATATGATATTGTAACTCATAGCCTTCTTAAGTATGTGGTAAAAAAAGAAGTGACAGATAGAGATGATTTTATAAATATCATTTCTTTTTCAGAAGGTCTTCAGGATGTGGTGGAGATTTCAAAGATATTTAAAGCTTTAAATATTAAATTTCAAGTTATCCCACGTTTTTCTTCAATTGAAGAAATAAAGAAAGCATCTTTGGCAAGAGCATCTGTGGTTTTAAATCCAGAGGAGGGTGAATATTTAGCTAAAGAATTAGAAGAGGTATTTGGAGTTCCATATATTTCATCGGAGGCTCCTATAGGCTTCAGAGGAACGAAAAACTTTATTCTTAAGCTGGCAAACTTCTTGAGAATTGAAGATGATGCGATTGCTTATATCGATGAGATTGAAAATGAATTGACAGCAAACTTTAATAATGATTTGCTAACAGACAAAAAGATTTTTGTTGATGCTCCTCTGAGTAAAATACCAGCATTAACAAGATATATTACCAATCTTGGTGGAGAAGTTGTTGGATTTGGCTCACCATTTGTTGATTTGGAAAACAGAAAACAGCTGAAAAGGTTGGATTTTCTTAAGAACAGTGTCTCAACAATAATTGGTAATGGACAGCTATTTGAGAAGGCTAATGAAATTTCAAAAGACCAGGTGGATATTTTTGTGACGGATTTTGAGGGATATGAAGATTTAGGCCATGAAGGTGTTGTCATTGTTAATCTTAGAAAACAGACAAGCTATGGTTTTGCGGGAGTAGATAAATTGAGTAAGGCCTTTACCAAGGCGATACGAGTTTTGGAAAATGATAAAAAGATCCAGAAGGAAAGTATTTACAAACCATCATGGAAAAAGAGAAGTGGTAATTGGTATGTGAAGCAGGAGGTAAGCTAATATGTCAAAGGTTATAGAAAATCCAAGAAGTGGCTGCGTGCTTCACGGTGCACTTCAAACGGTGCAGGAGATAAAGGGGGCTATCCCAGTTGTTCATGCTAATGCAGGCTGTGGAGTAATTAATCAGCTAGTTGATAGCAAAAGTACAAGTGTTGCCAGTGGTGTGTCTGGTGTTGGAATCCCAGGAACAGTAGCACAGGAACGTCATGTAATTTTCGGAGGAGCGTCACGTCTTCGCGAACAGATAAAAAATACAGCAAAAATAATAAATGGCGAATTATTCGTTATCCTAAATAGCTGTGAATCTGCAATGGTTGGAGATGATGTTGATGCCATGACTAGAGAAATCGTGGAACAGGGAGAGCCTGTAGTTGATACTCTAGGAGCTGGTTTCAATGGAAATGCATATCAGGGTTATGAAAATGTGTTGGTTGATATTTTAAAAGGAATTCCAGGTATAAAAAATGTAGAGGAAGAGAAAGATACAAAGCTTATCAATATTTTTGGAATAGTACCTTATAAGGATGTTTATTGGCAGGGAAATCTTGAGGAGATTAAAAGAATCTTTGAAGCTGTTGGCTTAAAGGTAAATTTATTCTTTGGAACATTTGGCGGTGTACAGGATTTGGTGGATGCATATAAAGCATCAGCCAGTATCGTATTTTCACGATGGGGAGAAGCACCTGCAAAGTTTCTAAATGATAAGGCTAATATTCCTGTATTAAATGTAGATACTCTTCCAGTAAATGTGGATGAAGAGGAAAAACTACTTCGTTCGGTAAGTCAATACGCTGAAGTCAGTGAAGAGGATGTCGATGCTTTTATTGAACAGGAAAGGGATTATCAAAATAGTTTCATTTCACAGGTTGTTGCAGCTAGAAATAAAAATGATTTGTCAAAACGAGTGGTTATAATTGGTGATGAAGAACAGTCATATAGATATGCTAAGATTCTTAACGATTATTTCGCTGCAGAGGTTGCCAGCATTGTTATAGTGGATGCAAAGGCAAAGGATGAGCTTCACGAGAGAAATAATTCTGATATTCTTAATGATCTGGCAGAAAAGGTTTATTATTCACAGGATAAAAAGGAAATCGAAGGGATAATAAAATCAAGTAATGCGGAATTGATATTGGGAAGTTCTCTTGAAAAAGGCTTGGAGGAAAAGCTAAATATTCCTTTACTGGAAGTATCATATCCAATATATCATAGTTTTATTTTAAACAGAGCAAGTGTTGGAACTAGAGGTGTTTTAGCATTTGTAGAAAACTATGAATCTCGAATTGAGAAGTATGAGGATGCCGAAAAGACTTCGCTTATATCAAGCTTTAAATCTCTGAAGGCAGAAGATAAATGGATTGATATATCTCAAAGAGGTATAGTTTCTAAGGATTTATCTGCTTCAAGAAGAAAACAATTATACAACTAAATAGCGAACTGACCAGACAACTAGAGGTTCGATCATAAGTTTATCAAGAACTGACCAGACAACTAGAGGTTCAAAATCACTTAAACATTTAGTGGTTTTGGGCCTCTTTTTTTATTCAAAGGAGAAATACGGCATATGAAAAAAGTATTAATAGTCAGTGCTTTAGACAAGGAAGTAGAAAATCTCGAGAAGTACATTTTGAAAAAAGATATTTGGAGAAAGATAGGTGAAAACCAATATATCAATGACAACAATAGTATTGAAGTTTATGTGAAGGTACTAGGAGTTGGAAAGGTAAATGCAGCATTTCAGACGGCAGATGCCATTAATTATTTTTCCCCAGATTTAATCGTAAATATAGGAGTAGCTGGTGGATTGGATGATGACCTTAAGGTTGGCTCAGTTGTCATTGGTAAGGAATATGTGCAGGTTGATTTGAAAACCTTACTTCCAGAAAATTTCCCAACTATTAATGGTACTCCAGCGGAACTGATAACTGAGCTTAGTAAGATAGCTGAGGAAAAGGGAGTTAATTATAAAACAGGAAGACTTGCAACAGGTGATTTTGTTTTATTTGAGGGGAGAAAACGTAGACAGATAAAGAAGCAATTTAAACCATTATCTTTTGATATGGAAACAGCTGCCATAGCCCAGGTCGCCACGGCTAAAGATATTGATTTTGTGGGGATTAGGTCATTTTCTGATATGGCAAATAGAAAGACCATAAAAAAACTTAGCTTGTCTTTGGAAAACGACGAAAAGAAACAAAAACTCAAGGAAAAGGTTTTCGGAATTCCAGGGGAAATCATAGTGGATTATATTGAAAAGATTTCATAGAAAAAAGGAGGAAAAAGAAATGAAGAAATTAGCAATGTTATTACTTTCGGCAGTAGTGTCAATAGGTGTTGTTGGGTGTGGCACCACATCATCATCAACCGTAGAAGCAAACGAAAAAATCGAAGTAGGTAGTGATTTAAAGGATGATACAGTAATAAGAGTTGGAAGACAGCCTGGCGATTTATTAGCGAACATAGCTGAACATAATGGTTATTTTGAGGAGGAGGGTTTGACTATAGATACACAGGTTTTCAGTTATGGACCACCTATTATAGAGGCACTTACTGCTGGGGATTTAGACATTGGATTTATGGGAGATCAACCAGCTTTCTCAGCTATATCAAATGGCGTAGATATTGAAATTATTTCAAAGACTAGAGCATCAGATAAACTTCATGGACTATTGGCTAGAAATGATTCTGGAATAGAAACTCTCGCTGATTTAAAGGGAAAGAAAGTGTCAGTTCCATTTGGTTCTAATGCACAGCCACTGTTATACATTTATCTTGATTCCGTTGGTTTAACAGAAGATGATGTTGAAATCTTAAATTTGGGTGTGGCTGATGGAGTTACAAGTTTATTGGCTGGTGATATTGATGCTGCTATTGTGTGGGAACCTCATTTTAGAGCAGTTGCTGAAAAAGAGGACAGCATTCATGTTGTTGCAAATGCGGAAGGCTATAAACAGTATGTATCAATTACAGTAGACAGAGCAGAATTTGGAAAAGAGCATCCAGACTTGGTGGCTAAGTACTTAAAGGCACTTGATAAAGCTGCAAAATGGTCAGTTGAGAATCCGGAAGAAGCAGCTCAAATTATAAAGGATATTGATGATGTTGATGTTGATACAACATATAAGACAATAATTGATTCTGAAATAAGTGTAGGAATAGATAGCAACAATATTAATGCCCTAGTAGAAGGAGAACAGCAGTCCTTTACCTATGGATTAATCGAAAAGGATTTTGATATTACTGAGTATATCAATACTGACTACTTAGAACTTGCAAATATAAAGTGAGGACACGCCTATGGTAAAAATTAATTCTATTAAAAAATATATTAGTCCAGTATTTATTGCGATTTGGATTCCAATACTGATTGTGATGTTTTGGTATATAGGAACAGAATCAGAAGTGTTGAATAATTCAGTTTTTCCAACTCCAGGTAAGTTATTTTCAACATGGAAAGAGATGGTTTTTGATGGGAAATATTTGAAACATGTTGTAGCTAGTTTTTCTAGAGTCATTAAAGGTTTCTTTATAGGAAGTATTTTAGGGTTGGCTCTTGGTATAGTAATTGGTCTTTATGATTTTGCAAATAAATCAACTATTGCATTGATTGGAATGCTTAGACCAATCCCTGCTATTGCACTGATTCCCCTTATGATTTTATCTATGGGAATTGGGGAGGAATCAAAGGTTGCTGTAATTGCTTTAGGAAGCTTTTGGCCTACATTGATTAATACTATCTCAGGTTTAAAGTCCATAGATGCCAAATTTATAGAGGTTGGAAAAATGTTTGAGAAGAATAAAAAGCAGGTACTATTTTCAATAATAATTCCTGGAGCTACTCCATATATTTTTACTGGCTTGAGACTGGGAGTGAGTAGTTCATGGACTTGTGTTGTTGCAGCTGAGATGATTGCTGCATCTGCAGGAATAGGATTTTTAATATCCTATGGTAGAGAGATGGCCCAACCTGCAACACTTTTCATTGGAATTATATCTATGGGTATTTTTGGATTACTTATCGAATTATTAATGATAAATATTCAAAAGCGAGCATTGTTTTGGGCACCTAGTAACAAATAATTAAAAAAGGAGATTGATATGGCAGAGACAAAATTGGATCAGGAATTGTTGGCGGAGATTAGATTAAAAAATGAGCTTCAGGTAGACGGATTAAATTTTGATCCAGAAATCTTTAAGGATTTGGAGCTTGGTACAAAGTACAAGGAACAGGTGAATGTACTTTTTTCAAGTGATAGACATGCTCATGTGGCATACAATTTCCCAGTATGCCTGATTACACCAAAGGGAGGATATCAGGTACGGGTAGTATGGGATAAGAGTAGTGATTATACCCTCAAATATGAGGATGGTAGATACTTTATTGAGCATAAGAATCAGATAGTATTAGATAATGTTCAGTTTGCTAAACGAGCAAATTACTACAATCTTAAAACCTCAGATGGAACAGATATGAGAACTGTTGCTGTAGATTATGGCTATGGTCATATGTTTGTATCCTATAGTAATGAATGCTTCTTAAAGGATAAAGGTTTAGATTGTCTGTTCTGCAATATAAATGCTACTAAAGCATTATATGGAGAGAGAGATAAGGTTTCCTGGAAGACGCCACAGCAGATAGCAGAGACAATAGCTGCTGGTTACAAAGAAGGCTTTAATAAGATGACAGTAAGCGGAGGTTTCATTCCTGAACGTAGAGAAGTTGAATACTACATTGATGTGGCAGAGGCAATTCAAGAGGCTACCGGATTAGATGACTTTAATGGAACTGCTTGTGTTGGAGCAACTAAGGACTTTTCAGTATTTGAGAATTATAAAGAGGCTGGCTTTAGAACTATTGCTAGCAATATTGAGATTTGGAATCCTAAGATTTTTGATGTTATTTGCCCAGGTAAAACAGAGTATTGTGGAGGTAGAGATAACTGGCTGAAAGCCTTGGAATATGAGGTGGATGTATTTGGCAAGTTCAATGTTAGATCAACAATGGTATCAGGTATTGAACCAAAGCAGTATACAATAGAAGGACTTGAGTATCTGGTTGAGCATGGTGTTGTTGCGTTGCCTAGCCAGTGGAATCCAAATTGCGGATCAGCTCTTGAAGGACACAGAACACCAAATGCAGAGTGGCATTGGGATGTATTTGAAAAAGCTGTGGCGATATATCGTAAAAACGGATTGACATGGCAACAGTTTGCAGATGCTACAGCAGGTAGTGACAGTGTTGCTCATGATCTGTTTAGACTCTACGAAGGTATTCCAACCTCAGAGGTTATAACACCTTCTCCAGTCATTACATCTCCAAAGACACTTATTGCAGATGCTAGCTAAAAGGAATCAAAAACTATGATTTTAGATATGACGAAAGGGAATATTTCAAAAATCCTTTTCAGATTTGCTATACCTATAGCTGCTGGGAATATGCTCCAGCAGCTATATAGTCTTGTGGATGCCGTAATAGTAGGTCAGTATGCAGGAGTGAAATCCATGGCGGCAATTGGAAGTGCAACAAATACAGTTTCACTTCTCATAAATATAGCAGTAGGACTTAATATGGGAACCAATGTTATTCTGGCAGCTCATTTCGGAGGGAATGATTATTCAAGATTAAGCAAAGGTGTTATTTCAGCTTTAAGATTGGCTTTAATCATTAGCATATTATTCTCTGTAGGAGGAGTTTTTGCTGCTCCTTACGTATTTGAATTTATGCTTACACCTCAGGAAATGATGTCAGAATCATTAGCTTATATACGGATTTATTTAAGCGGTCTTCTATTCTTATTTATTTTTAATATAAGCATTGCCATACTACAGGCTTTAGGGGATTCCAAAACAACACTTAAATCACTTGTAGTATGTGCAGTGGTAAATATTGTTTTAGATATTATCTTTATCAGGAATATGAGGCTTGGAGTAGCAGGTGCTGCATTAGCTACGGTAATTGCAGAATTCATTTGTTGTATATGGTCTAGCTCTGTTCTTTATAGGACGTTAATTAGATTAAAGATAAAAGACTGGAATAAAAAAATAGAATTGGAAGAAACACGAAGAATTGTGAATGCAAGTGTTCCAGCTATAGTACAAAGAAGCGTTATAGCGATTGGTGTTACAATTATGCAATCATTAATTAATTCTTATGGGATAAATGTAATGGCAGGATATGCTGCAGCTACAAAGATAACAGCCCTTGTAACTTTACCAGTAATGGATATAGGTAATTCGATTGCAACCTTCACTGCTCAAAATTACGGAGCACATAAAAAGGAAAGGGTTGAAAGGGGAATCTGGTCTGCAATCATGCTAGATATTCCATTTTCTATAATAATTCTTATATTAGTATTCACCTCGGGCACCAGACTTTTGTCATTATTTATAAAGGATGTGGGCAATTATGAGGCAATGAATTTTGGGTTGAGATATTTGTACATTATCTGCATATTTCAAATTATTCAAGGTGTCCTTCAAGTATATAATGGCGCTATTAGAGGTGCTGGGGATTCAAGAGGATTTATGATTAGCTATTCTTTAAATCTGTTATGTAGAGTTTTATCAGGATATATATTAGCCTATTTTGGGGGACTAAACTTTATTCCTTTTGCCTGGCCTATTGGCTGGCTGGTGGGACTTCTAATTGGATACTACTGTTATAGGAAAATATATGATGCAAACATTAGGAACTTTATATGAATTTCATAGGGAGGTAGAATAAATGGGAATTACATTAAAAGAGTATCAGGATTACTTGGTTGAGAATAAGAGCCTTGTTTTAGCAACTGTTACAGAGAATTGCACACCTAATCTAAGGCATATTGGTGCTTACAATGTAGATGGTACAGATATAGTATTTCAAACCAAAAAGGACACTGCAAAGGCAACTGAAATTAATAATAACTCCAATGTGGCTGCTATATTTCAGCATGAGGGACAATCTGGTTTAAAAAATATTACTGTATATGGACAGGCGGAGTTACTTGAATTAGATAAGGCAGATAAGGCTGTTGAATTGATTAAGGAGAGGAGGCCACAGTTTCAGTATAATTCAGAACTAAATAATATATATAAGATTAGAGTTCAGCAGATAAAGAAATTGGATTTTTCGTTAGATGAAAAAGTTCAATTGATAGATGTTGCTCAACTAGCATAGAAGTAAGCCCCATCAGCCATTTGGCTGATGGGGCTTGCTGTTTATTCAAACACGCTGGCGCAGTCTTTTAGTCTTTCAATGATATTTATGTGCTGTGGGCAAACGCTTTCACATTGTCCGCACTGAACACAGGCGCTGGCAACACCTTTGTCCTTAGTTACCTTTTCATAATCCTGCTGGCTAGTCTCAGTCTGTTCCCAGATAAGCTGTTTGTTTCTAGCAGAGAAAATCTCTGGAATAGGAATCTGCATTGGGCAGCCATCAGTGCAATAGTGACATGATGTACAAGGAATGGAATCTATATTGTCCAGAATTTCCTGTGCCTTCTTAATAACATTTTGTTCTTCAGGCGATAATGGTTTGAAATCACTCATGTATGAGAGATTATCAGCCATTTGTTCCTCAGTAGACATACCAGAAAGTACTGTGATAATTCCATCCAATGAGGCAACAAAACGGATAGCCCAAGATGCAATACTCATTTCTGGATTAGCTTCTTTCAATAGCTTTTTGACAGTAGCAGGAGGGTTTGCAAGAGTTCCACCCTTGATTGGCTCCATAACGACGATGGATTTGCCGTGTTTTCTTGCTACCTCGTAGCAGCCCCTAGACTGAACATCAGGGTTGTTCCAGTCAGCATAGTTGATTTGAAGTTGTACAAACTCTGCATCAGGATGGGCAGTCAAAATCTCGTCCAATCTTTCTGGAGTAGAGTGGAAAGAAAAGCCGTAATGCTTAATAAGCCCTTTTTCTTTCATTTCCTTTACATAATCCCAAAGATGCCACTCTTCATATTTTTTATAATTGCCATCCTGAAGGGCGTGAAGGAGATAATAGTCAATGTATCCTGCGCCAGTGCGCTCTAAGCTAGTAAGAAGCTCTAGTTTTGCGCTCTCTTCATCGTGTGCAGCAAAGGAACCAAGCTTGGTAGCCAAGGTATAGCTTTCTCTAGGATATCTATCTACAAGAGCAGCTTTAGCAGCCTTTTCAGATTCACCACCATCATAAACAAAAGCAGTATCAAAATATGTAAGACCTGCATCCATAAACATATCAACCATTTTCTTGGTACGTTCAATGTCAATCTTTGATGGATTATCCTTTTCTTTAGGCAAACGCATTAACCCAAAACCTAGCTTTGGTGTCTGTTCTCCAAAATATTTTTCTTCCATAATTAAACCCCTTTTACTAAACAATTTACCAGTTAAAATAACTATAACATAGCCAATTCTTATAAGGCTAGTATAAAGTCGTTTTATAGTGAAGAAATACCTATTGACTGAATAGGTAAATATATTTATAGTAGTTACAAACTTTGTAAAAATAATAACTAGGGGATATTGTTATGTTTGTAATTTCGCTAAATCATAAAACTTCTGAAGCAGGATTTAGAGAAAAGTTGGCTTTTGATGAAATAAAGAGAATTTCTTTTCTAAATAGATTAAAAGATGAAGGCTACACACAAGTTGTATATGTTTCTACATGTAATCGTTGTGAAATATATAGTGTAGGAAAATCTTCCAAGGTTGTATCAGTATGGGCAGATATGGCAGGAGTTGATATAGATGAATTAAAGGAGTCTCTATTATTCTTTGATGGCAAAGGTGCTGTTAATCATCTGTTTCATGTTGCTGCTGGATTTGATTCCATGGTTCTAGGAGAAGATGAAATACTTAGACAAATAAAGGATGCCTATCAGTTTTCAAAGGAAAAAGGATTTACAGACTATGAGCTGAATACCATCTTTCAAGCGGCTATTAGCTGTTCTAAAAAAATCAAAACCAAGACTAAAATTTCAAAGACAGCTGTATCAATTGCATCCCTTGCGGCTAAAAAGATTCATGGCTTTAAACCTGGAAAAAAGAAGGTTATGATAATGGGGGCCACTGGTGATACAGGAAATAAGGTTTTACTTAATTTACTATCTTATGGCGATTGTAAGATATATGCTACTAAGCATATTCATCATATAGGAAATCCTAATGTAGAATCTATTCCATATTCAGAAATATACGATTATATTAATCAGATGGATGTGATAGTATCTGCTACAAAAAGTCCACATTATACCATCACAGCTGGTAAGCTTAAGAATATTGAGCTGGATGATAAAAAGAGACTTTTCGTAGATTTGGCGGTACCAAGAGATGTGGACGAAGATGTAGTTGAATTTAAGGGGATTGACCTTATAACAATCGATGATTTTTCTGCCATAGCAAAGGAAAACAATGTCCTTAAGAAAAAGGAAAAGGAAAATGGTGAGTCCATTATAGAGGATGAGTTGGATACCCTTTTAAAGGATTTGACCTTTCATAATAATAGAGAGGGATTTGAACTTATGAAGACAACTTGCAAGGAGGACTTTGAACATTTTGTTTATAAGTTTAAAGATATTGCCTCGGCTGAAGAATTTGACAGCTTTATGAACGTTTTAAATAAAATGCAGGAAGTGTAGAAATGAGAAGATTTAGAAGATTAAGACAGACAAAAGAAATGAGAAGCTTTGTTAGAGAACACGAGGTTTCTGTTAAGGACTTGATATATCCTTTGTTTGTTATTGAAGGTCAGAATATTAAGAATGAAGTTCCTTCAATGCCAAACATTTATCAATATTCGTTAGATACAATTGATGAGGAATTAGATAGAGTTGTAGCGGCAAAAATACCTGCAATTCTATTATTTGGTATTCCAGCTTATAAGGATGAAAAGGGCAGTGGTGCCTACGATGACGAGGGAATTACACAGCGTTGTATCAAATATATAAAAGAGAAATATCCATCTCTAATAGTTATTGCAGATATATGTCTTTGTGAATACACTTCCCATGGACACTGTGGGCTTGTATGTGAAGGGCATATTTTAAATGATGAGACACTGCCACTTCTAGCAAAAATGGCTGTATCTATGGCTAAGGCAGGTGCGGATATTGTAGCACCATCAGATATGATGGATGGACGAGTAGCTGCTATAAGAGATGCTCTGGATGTTGCTGGATATATCAATACACCAATTCTCAGCTATAGTGCCAAGTTTGCATCAGGCTATTACGGCCCATTTAGAGATGCTGCAGGCTCTGCACCTCACTTTGGAGATAGAAAGTCCTACCAAATGGATCCAGCAAATGGCAGAGAAGCAATGCGAGAAATAGAGGATGATTTAGAAGAGGGAGCAGACATGATTATTGTAAAGCCTGCTCTTGCATATCTTGATATTATGAAGGAAGCAAGGGAGTGCTTTGATGTTCCTTTTATCACCTATAATGTTAGCGGGGAATATTCTATGGTTAAGGCAGCAGCAGCAAATGGTTGGATTGACGAGAAGCGTATAGTTCTTGAAAATATGACTGCTATGAAGCGAGCTGGTGCAGACAGGATTATTACCTATCACGCTTTAGATGTAGCAAGATTTTTACAGGAAGAGGATAACTAATAATGAGCACAAAATCAGAAACTTTATTTAATGATGCAGTTCAGTGTATCCCAGGTGGAGTAAATTCGCCTGTCAGAGCATTTCGTGCTGTAAAACGTACTCCTGTTTTTATTGATCATGCTAAGGGAAGTCATATTTATGATGTGGATGGTAACGAATATGTAGATTATGTATGTTCCTGGGGTCCGATGATTCTAGGACATGCATATCCTTCAGTAGTAGACGCTGTGAAGGCAGCTTGTGATAATGGTCTATCATATGGAGCTCCTACATCTAAGGAAACAGTACTTGCTAATCTTATTCTTGAAGCGGTTCCATTTATGGGAAAGGTACGTCTTGTAAATTCTGGCACAGAAGCTGTAATGAGTGCAATTAGAGTTGCAAGAGGGTACACAAAAAGGGATAAGATTGTAAAATTTAGAGGGAACTATCATGGACATAGTGATGGTTTGCTGGTTACTGCAGGCTCTGGCCTTCTTACAGAATCCAACCCAGATTCTGCCGGAGTGCCAAAGGGATATACTGCAACAACGCTTCTTGCAGACTACAATGATGTGGCTTCAGTAGAGGCTTTGTTTAATGCCAATAAAGGCGAAATAGCAGCAGTCATAGTAGAACCTGTAAGTGCCAATATGGGTGTTGTACCTCCAAAGGAGGGATTCTTGGAATTTCTTCGTAGAATCACTAAAGACAACGGAACTTTGTTGATTTTTGATGAGGTTATTACTGGTTTTAGATTAGCATACGGTGGTGCCTCAGAGTATTTTGGCATTCAGCCAGATATGATTACCTTTGGAAAGATTGTTGGAGGTGGAATGCCGCTTGCTGCATATGTAGGTACAGACGAAATAATGGAAGTTGTTGCACCTGTTGGTGATGTTTATCAGGCTGGAACTCTTTCTGGAAATCCTATTGCTGTTACAGCAGGCATTGAACAGCTAAAAGCATTAAAGGCAGATAAAGATATTTATATTCGTATAAGCGAATTTGCATCAAGGCTTGAACAAGCGTACTTAGAAAAGGGCATAACTGTTAATAGAGTCGGCTCATTACTTTCGCCGTTTTTTACAGAGGCAAACGTAAATGGATATGATGATGTCTTAAAATGTGATACTGAAAAATTCGCTGAGTATTTTAAGCATATGTTAGACATGGGAATATATGTGGCTCCAAGTCAATTTGAGGCGATGTTCATATCGGACGCACATACAAAAGCGGATTTAGAGAAGACAATAGAGGCAATAAAAAGCTTTTAATATAAAAAAAGCTCATTAATATATAGAGAAAAACAGATTAGTGCTAGTTATAGAATTCATCTATAACTAGCACTAATTTTTTCTTTGAACACAGGGGATTGTGGGGTATTATAACATCTGTTAACATACCTACTAACCCGATAGGTATATAGATAAAAGAAATGGAGGTATGGGAGAATGAAAAGAAGATTTATTGCACTTGGACTTGTTTTAGCGCTTACAGCATCGGTGACTACAGGTTGTGGAAGTACTTCTTCAGCAGCTGCTGCAGATTCAGCTGCTGGTGGAAATAAAGAGACAATAGAACTTACAAATGTTTCTTATGATCCTACAAGAGAGCTTTATGCAGCATACAACGAATTGTTTGCAAAGCATTATGAAGAAGAGTTCGGTCAGAAGGTTGAAGTAACACAGTCACATGGTGGATCTGGCAAGCAAGCTCTTGAGGTTGCAAACGGTCTTGAGGCAGACGTAGTTACACTTGCACTTGAAGGTGATGTTCAGGTGGTGGCAGACGCAGGACTTATTGATGATGGGTTTACATCAGAGTTTGATTTAGATAGCTCACCATATACATCAACAATTGTTTTTCTTGTTCGTTCAGGAAATCCAAAGAAGATCTATGATTGGAACGACTTAATTAGAAAGGATGTTGGAGTTATCACACCAAATCCTAAGACTTCTGGTGGTGCGATGTGGAATTATCTTGCGGCTTGGTATTACTTCGAGCAGCAGGGACAGTCAGAGTCGGAAATTCTTGATTCAATCAAGCAGCTTTATGCGAATGTAGTTGTTCTTGATTCTGGTGCAAGAGGGGCTACAACATCCTTCGTAGAGAACAAGCAGGGTGATGTACTTCTTGCATGGGAAAACGAGGCATTCCTTTCACTTCAGGAATATCCAGGTGAGTATGAAATCGTAGTTCCTTCAGTATCAATCCTTTGCCAGCCTACTGTTGCAGTAGTTGATGAAGTTGCAAAGAAGCATGGTACAGAGGATGTGTCAAAGGAATACTTAAGCTACTTATATTCTGACGAGGCACAGGAGATTGAGGCTCAGAATTTCTATCGTCCAAGCACAAAGGCAATCTATGATAAATACCTTTTCTCAGCTGAATCAAACACTATCACAGAGGTTCCAGCTGATGGCAAGTGGATTAATGACAATATCACATTAACAGACATTAATCACTTTGGTGGATGGACAAAGGCTAGAGCTACACACTTTGCTGATGGTGCAAACTTCGACAGTATTTATGAGCAACAGTAAAAAGCTTACCAGTTAAAAATATTATTGGAATGGGTTTTACCCATTCCAAATTTTGTAGAGAGGACTATAAGATGAGAAAAAGAAGAAGTGTTATACCCGGATTTGGAATTTCATTAGGAGTGACGATTACCATACTTAGCATAGTCGTGTTAATTCCACTTTGTTCTCTTGTAGTCTTTTCTGCAAAGTTGAGTTTTTCAGAATTCGTAAATACGGTGACGACACCCAGGGTGTTATCTGGATATTATGTAAGTATTTCAACAGCTTTTATTGCATCTGTGATAAACGTGATAATGGGACTTATCCTTGCATTTGTTTTGGTTAGATATGATTTCAAAGGAAAGCGATTTATTGATGGAATCATTGAACTTCCGTTTGCGCTTCCAACAGCCGTAGCAGGTATATCCTTAACACACCTTACAACAAATAATGGTTGGATAGGCTCTTTATTTTACAATTTATTCGGAATAGAGATCGCTTACACAAGAATAGGTATTACTATTGCACTTATTTTTATAGGTATTCCATTTGTTGTAAGAAGTGTTCAACCGGTACTTGAAAAAATAGATATTCAATATGAGGAAGCCGCTTTTATTTTAGGGGCAGATTCAAAGACTACATTTTGGAAGGTTATTTTCCCAGAGATATTACCTTCTATTATTTCTGGATTCACCTTAGCCTTTGCTAGAAGTATTGGCGAGTATGGAAGTGTAGTCTTCATCGCAGGTAACACTCCATTTGAAACTGAGATAGCACCTCTTTTAATTATGGCACAGCTTCAAGAATATGATTATTCCGCTGCAACTTCAATCGCGTTAGTGATGCTTGGAATTGCTGTAGTGATTTTATCTGTAAATGCCATAATTCAAAGTGTTGTATCAAAACGTGTTAATGGACTTGCTTAGGAGGTGTCAAGATGGAGCTAAGAAAAGAAAATAGAGTATTAAAGTATACGTTGATAACTATCAGTTATTTATTCCTTGGAATATTTTTGATATTGCCTCTTATTTACATTTTGATTACAGCTTTTAAATCTGGAATAGAGACATATGTAATTTCAGTTACAGATGAATATGCCATTAAGGCAGCACTTCTAACAATAGAGGCAACTATTTTTGCAGTTGTAATTAACACTGTGTTTGGACTTTCAGCAGCTTGGCTAATTACAAAATACGCATTTAAAGGGAAGAAGCTACTGTCTACATTCATAGATTTGCCAGTGACAGTTTCTCCTATTATTGCAGGTTTGATTTATGTTCTTACCTTTGGGCGACAAAGCTTTTTGTATCCTATTTTAGATTCATACGGAATACAGATTATATTTGCGGTTCCAGGTATTGTGCTTGCCACCATATTTGTTACATTTCCTTTTATTTCCAGGGAGCTTATTCCAGTTCTTACAGCTCAGGGAAGTGATGAGGAAGAGGCAGCAGCGTTAATGGGAGCAGGGACCTTTCAGATATTTAAGAAGGTTACATTTCCACACATCAAGTGGGCCTTACTCTATGGCGTGGTGCTTTGTACAGCCAGAGCAATGGGTGAGTTTGGCGCAGTTTCAGTACTGTCAGGTCACTTGAGAGGAAAGACAAATACATTGCCACTATACATTGAGCTTTTATATCAGGGATATGATTTCACAGGAGCTTTTGCAGCGTCATCAATCCTTGTTGTGCTGGCAATCATAGTATTGATTCTTAGATTGGTAATTGAAAAGAACGGAAAAAAAGAGTTGGACGTAAACAAGTAGAGGGTGAATAAATATGGCTTATGTAGAACTTCATGATATAAACAAACACTTCAAAAAATTTCATGCGTCAAAGGATATTAACATCTCTATTGAAAAGGGAAAGTTAGTTGCATTACTTGGGCCTTCAGGAAGTGGTAAGACAACTATTCTTAGAATGATAGCAGGTTTGGAAAATCCTGATTCAGGTGAAATCATTATTGATGGGAAGGTGGTAAATAATATACCGGGAAGCGAGAGAGGAATTGGCTTCGTTTTCCAGAGCTATGCTTTGTTCAGATATATGACAGTATATGACAATATTGCCTTTGGACTTAGAGTGAAAAAAGTTCCAGAAAATGAAATAAAAGAAAGAGTTAATGAGCTGTTAGAGCTAATAAATTGCCAGGGGCTTGAAAAAAGATATCCTAGTCAGCTCTCAGGTGGTCAACGTCAACGTGTGGCATTTGCAAGAGCGCTTGCTCCAAATCCGCAGATTCTTCTTTTGGATGAGCCCTTTGCAGCTATTGATGCAAAGGTTAGACTGGAGCTTCGTTCTTGGCTTAGAGAGATGATTACAAAGCTGAACATCACCAGTATATTTGTTACCCATGATCAGGATGAGGCAATTGAGGTTGCTGACGAAATCATCGTTACAAACCAGGGAAGAGTTGAGCAGACAGGAACACCACAGGAGCTATATAAGAATCCTGCTACTCCTTTTGTGGCACAGTTTATAGGAAACTCTACAGAAGTAAAGAACTTTGACCAGTTTAAATATTTTGAAAAGCAGGAAGCGACCCAGGTAGCATATATACGCCCAGAATTTGTAAGTATATTTAAAAAAGGCGAAAGCGTTCAATTTCAACGTTCAGCTGAGGAAGCGGTTGTTGAGGATATTATTTTTAGGGGAAGCAATCTAGAAGTAAAGACCAGACTTCATGGAAATCTGATTTCTGCTATACGAAGTATAAATGATCCAGCAGTTGAGGTGGGAGAAAAGGTTTTTGTATTTATTTATCGATTGTATGTGGTCACAAATGATGAAGTGACGCTTTCAATAAACAGCTCAATTGCGGAGGAGGCTATTGTTATTTAAAAGGAGTTTCTATGAGTAAAAATATTACAGTAGAAGAACTAAACACGGATGTTCTAATAATTGGTGGTGGAACAGCTGGTTGTTATGGTGCTTATATTTTAGGACAAAATGGAAAACATAAGGTCATCATAGCTGAAAAGGCAAACATAAAAAGAAGTGGCTGTCTGGCGGCTGGTGTCAACGCTATTAATGCATATATTACTGAGGGAAGAGTACCGCAGGATTATGTGGATTATTGTAAAAATGATGCTAAGGGAATTGTAAGAGAGGATTTACTCCTTTCTATTTCCCAGGGATTAAATGAGGTTACAAAAAAGCTTGAGGATAATGGGCTGGTTATTCTTAAGGATGAAAATGGAAAATATGTAACCAGAGGAAATAGAAATATAAAAATAAATGGAGAGAATATAAAGCCAATATTGGCGGAAATGGCAAAGAATGCTCCTAATGTAGAAGTGATAAATCACATTAATATTACAGATTTGCTGGTGGCAGGAAATAGAGTACATGGAGCGGTGGGGTTTGATGTTAATAAGGAGAAGGCTTATGTGATTAAGTCAAAAGCGGTGCTTATGGCTACAGGTGGTGCTGCTGGATTATATAGACCCAACAATCCAGGTTTTTCCAGACATAAAATGTGGTATCCGCCATTTAACACAGGTGCTGGTTATGCCATGGGAATAAATTCAGGGGCAGAGATGACCACCCTTGAAATGAGATTTATTGCCCTTAGATGTAAAGATACTATTGCACCAACAGGAACTATTGCTCAAGGCGTAAAGGCCAAGCAGATGAATGGTCTTGGTGAGATTTATGAGACAAAGTACGGTGTTGTAACATGTGAAAGAGTATATGGTACTACGGTTGAAAACGCCAACGGAAGAGGACCTTGTTATCTGAAGACTGATGAGATTTCTTCAGAGCAGGAAGAGGAGCTTTACAAGGCATATTTAAATATGGCTCCATCACAAACTCTTAAATGGATAGAAGGAGGTCAGGGACCAAAATCACAAAACGTCGAAATTGAAGGTACAGAGCCTTATATCGTAGGTGGACATACTGCCAGTGGTTATTGGGTGGATAATGACAGAGCAACAACTGTTAGAGGTTTATTTGCTGCAGGAGATGTGGCAGGCGGTGCACCACAGAAATATGTAACAGGAGCTCTTGTTGAAGGTGAGCTTGCAGCAAAAGGAATTTTGAAGCAGCTTGCTGAAGAAGAGACAGAGACAATTGAGGTTAACTACCAACAAATCCTTGATAGCTACAATAAGCACTTGAACAACGATGCTTCCAATATTTCTATTGAACAAATAGAAGAAGCAATGCAAAAAATAATGGATGAGTATGCTGGCGGTATCAAAAAGAATTATCAGTACAACGAGGCCGGACTTGTTATAGCAAAGAAGTTAATCAATGGATTATTTGAGGTTTTTGGAAAGCTAAAAGCAAATGATACAGATGAATTACTTCAAATATATGAGCTTAGGGATCGACTTATAGTTTGTCTTTCAGTCATAGAGCATCTTAATGCAAGAAAGGAAACTAGATGGCATAGTTTTGCTGAGAATATGTCTCATCCAAATGAGGATAAAGATTATGCATTATATGTTAATTCAGTTAAAACATCAGAGGGTATTAAGATAGTAAAAAGACCTCTTGTGGTAGATGATTATAAACCATTGAAGTTTACCTTTAATGAGGATAACACCATTAACTATGCAGGAGGTGTAGTGCATTGAGTATAAAAATTAATCAGGATAGATGCGTAGGGTGTAAAAGGTGTATTGAGGTTTGTCCAGGAAATCTTATAAAGCTTGAGTCTGGCAAAGCAGCAATCAAAAGAGAACGAGATTGTTGGGGATGTACTTCATGTCTAAAGGAATGCCACAAGCAGGCAATTGAGTTTTTTCTTGGTGCAGATGTAGGCGGTAAGGGAACTGTTCTTACTTTTAAAGAAGAAGGCCCAATTAAACATTGGATATTTACAGGTAACGATGGTGCTACAAAAACAATAGAGATAAACTCTTTGGAATCAAATAAATATTAAGAAGAGAGGAACAATATGAGTAAGTTGACACACTTAGATAAACTGGAAGCTGAAGCAATCTATATCATAAGAGAAGTTGCTGCAGAATGCGAGAAGCCAGTAATGCTTTATTCTATAGGCAAAGACAGTTCTGTTATGCTACATCTGGCATTGAAAGCCTTTTACCCAGAAAAACCACCATTTCCATTTTTGCATGTGAATACAACTTGGAAGTTTAAAGAGATGATTGAGTTCAGGAATCATGTGGCAGAAAAGTATGGTCTCAATATGCTTGAATATATTAATGAGGAAGGTGTAAAGGCGGGGATTAATCCGTTTGACCATGGCAGTGCTTACACTGATATTATGAAGACTCAGGCATTGAAGAAAGCTCTAGATAATTATGGATTTACAGCTGCTTTTGGTGGTGGTAGACGTGATGAGGAAAAATCAAGAGCTAAGGAAAGAATTTTTTCTTTTAGAAATACAGAGCACGCCTGGGATCCTAAGAACCAGCGACCAGAAATGTGGAAGCTTTATAACACAAAGCTTTTTAAAGGCGAGGAGGTTAGAGTGTTCCCTCTTTCTAACTGGACAGAAAAAGATATATGGCAGTACATAAAAAGAGAAAATATCGAAATTCCATCTTTATATTTTGCTAAGGAAAGACCTGTTGTTTATAGAGATGGAAACATAATCATGGTTGACGATGAAAGGTTTGAAAAGAGACTTGCACCTGATGAAAAGATCGAATATAAAAAAGTGCGCTTTAGAACCCTTGGTTGTTATCCACTTACTGGAGGTGTGGAATCCGAGGCAGAAACCTTGGATGAAATCATTGATGAAACCTTAAGTGCAATTTCAAGTGAGAGAACCACGCGTGTTATTGATAATGAGGCGGCAGGTTCTATGGAAAGAAGAAAGAGGGAGGGATATTTCTAATGCAGTTGCTTAAATTTATTACATGCGGAAGTGTTGATGATGGAAAATCTACCCTTATCGGACACATATTATATGATTCAAAATTGCTATATGCAGATCAGGAAAAGGCACTTGAACTTGATTCAAAGGTTGGAAGTCGAGAAGGTAAAATAGATTATTCGCTTTTATTGGATGGTCTCATGGCTGAGCGTGAGCAGGGAATAACAATTGATGTGGCCTATAGATATTTCACCACAGATAAGAGAAGCTTTATTGTTGCAGACACACCGGGGCATGAAGAATATACCAGAAACATGGCGGTGGGAGCATCCTTTGCAGATTTAGCTATTATCCTTATTGATGCAAAGCAAGGCGTTTTAGTTCAGACAAAGCGTCATGCAAGAATATGTTCTTTAATGGGAATAAAGCATTTCGTATTTGCGATAAATAAAATGGATTTGGTGGGATATAGCCAAGAAAGATTTAATGAGATCAGCGCTCAGATTGATGAGCTTGTTAAGGAGCTTAAGCTTGCAAATGTTATCGCAATTCCAGTATCAGCAACCGAAGGTGATAATGTCACAAAGAAATCATCAAATATAACTTGGTATGATGGTCCGGTTTTACTGGAATATCTTGAGAATCTAGAAGTTGATACAAAAACTGAATCAGGCTTTTATCTTCCAGTACAGCGTGTATGCAGACCAAATCACACCTTCAGAGGTTTTCAGGGACAGGTTGAGGCAGGTCAGGCTTCAGTTGGAGATGAAATAACAGTTTTACCTAGTGGTGAGAAAGCTCATATAAAGAGTCTCCTGATTTTGGATAAAGAGGTTCAGGAGATAAGCGAGGGTCAGCCTGTTACCATCCAATTAGATAGAGAGGTTGATGTATCTAGAGGGTGTGTGCTTGTTAAGGAGATTTCAATAAAGCCATCTTCTTCTTTTGAAACTACCTTGCTTTGGATGGATGATGAGAAATTAACACTAGGTAAGAACTTTTACGTAAAGCTTGGTACAAAGCTTATTCCGGGTGTAGTAAATAACATCAGATATACTATTGATGTTAATAGTGGTGAGAAAAGGGAGGCCAATACTCTTAACAAAAATGAAATAGCTGTTTGTGAGATAAAGGTTGCTGATGAAATTGTTCTTGACGCTTTTGATAAGCATAAGACCATAGGTGAGCTTATTCTCATAGATAGAGTTTCAAATATGACTTCAGCCTGTGGTGTTGTAACCCAAGTATATCAGGCAGAAGAAGGAGAAGTTTCAACCTTTATTGATAGAGAGACTCGAGGACAGTGGAAGAATCAGAGAGCAATTACAGTTGAAATTCCAGTGGGAGAAAATGGATTTACTGTTGAATTCGCTCAGAAGGTGGAAAAGGAATTAAGTATCCTTGGACGTCACACTTATTTATATCATCCTGAAAGTTCTCATGGAATACAAGGCGTTGTAAAACATTTAAATGACGCAGGTATCTTAGTAATTTTAGTAGCAGAAAAAACTGTTGATACATCAGTTTTTGACACTACAAGAGGATACTACAAAAATTGGGCAACTAGAAAAAATCACTCTATATCTGATGTTGTTTCATTTATTTACAAAGCGTCCTCTATACATGAGCAAAGTATAGTTTTGGGCGACTTTATATAAAGCTTCATATAGAAGAATTGGGCTGATTCCAATTGGGGTTGGCCCTTTATTTTTGCAAGATTTTGTTGCTATAGATTCTATTGATAACTGGTTATAATTTTTATCCAACAGTAAACCTATTGACCCGATAGGTGAATATATTTATAGTGTTTACAAAGTTATTCAAACGGTACTGGTTGAGGAATACATATGGGCAATGATATCAGGTATCAAAAAGAGGAATTGAAATATGTTGTAGCTGATAGCTTGTGTAAAAGATTAGTTCGTTCAGTTGAAGAGAAATACCCACGTGAAGCCTGCGGAATTATTCTAGGAAAACTACTTGAAAATAATACTATCGTAATTACGAATTATGTATCAGTTGAAAATAGTGATTCAGAATTTGATCAGGATAGGCATTACACTATTAATCCTTTGAAACTGTATAGCTATGAAAATACATTTGCTAAGGATGGTAATGAAATAATCGGTTTTTATCATTCACATCCTGATGCTATAGCTTATCTTTCAGAAGAAGATAAGAAATATATGATTCCTGAACAGCTTTATTTGATATTAGAAGTACAGGCAGGAATAACTCTTCATAGAAATGTTTGGAAAAAAAGTATTGAAGACGATTCCATTAGCAGAGTAAACATCAAGGTTAAGGGAGAATAGATTCATGAAGGTTTATATATCAGCAACACTAAGAACTTTTTTTGATAAAACAGCACAGACTGAGATTGAGGGAAAAACAGTTGGAGAAATATTAAAGGGATTAACTGATGAATACCCTGAGTCAAAAAAAGGATTATATGATGACGATGGAAAGCTTAGAAGCTTTATCAGGATATTTGTAAACGACGAAGATTTTACAGATGTATCTCGTCATAAGGAAAAGTTAAGTGAGAACTCTGAGGTTTTACTTCTTCCACTTATAGCAGGAGGAAAGCCAAGCGATAGCATTATTTCAGATGAACGCCAAAAGGAAATATCTATTGATGAAAAAGGAATCGAGCGTTTCAATAAGCATTTAATGCTTCGAGAGATTAGCGTTAAAGGGCAGAAGAGAATAAAGGCTGCAAAGGTTGTTGTAATTGGTGCAGGTGCTCTTGGCTCAGCAGCTATCCAGTATCTAGCAGCAGCTGGGGTAGGAACAATTAAGGTTATTGATCACGATAAGGTAGAGCTTGGAAATCTTCAGAGTCAGGTCATTCACGGGGCGAGAGATGTAAATAGACCAAAAGTTGCATCGGCACGAGATACTATCAGAAATATTGATAGAAGCATTGAGGTGATTGACGAGAATCAACAGCTTACTGCTGAAAATGCTATTGATTTAATTGATGGCTTCGATTTGGTTTTAGATTGTACGGATAATTATAAAGCCAGATATCTGATTAATGATGCCTGTATATTGGCAGGTATTCCTTTGGTATTTGCATCAATTTATCAGTATGAGGGATTGGTAAGTGTATTTAACTACAAAGGTGGTCCATGTCTTAGATGTCTCTTTCCAGCACCACCATCACCAGGACTTGTTCCAACATGTACAGAGGGAGGATCAATCAGTCCGCTAGGAGGAATAATAGGAAGTATTCAGGCAAATGAGGCTCTGAAACTAATAATAGGAATCGGTGAACATTTAGATGGAAAGCTACTAACCTTTGACAGCCTTAATCTGAAGTCAAGGGTTGTAAATATAGATAAGGATTGTGATTGTCCAATATGTGGTTTGAATAAAACCATTACAGAAATCGTTGATTTTGATTATGAAGATTTCTGTGGATTAAAGGAAGATGAGACAGAGATTCCTGTGGAAGGCTTTACAGCTGATGAATTTGCAAAACGTTTAGAGGAAGAAGTACCTATGACAATCATTGATGTGAGGGAACCTCACGAGCGCGCAATTCTTCGATTCCCAGGTGCAGTTGTTATTCCTATAGGTCAGCTGGCTAGACGACAGAAGGAATTAAATCCAGATATAGACACAGTATTTATATGTAAGGAAGGAAAACGTAGTATTCTCGCAATCAATACCCTTAGAGAAGCGGGATATGAAGGTCCGTTGTACAACCTGAAGGGAGGAATTGAAGGAATGAAGGATATTATTTTCTCTCATGAAGCAGGTTTGTTGTAGGGCATATGCTCATAAGAGCTTTAACATATGTCAAATATTTTTATAAAGGAGAGTAATGATGGCAAAAGAAACAGAAGTAAAAGACACTGGTATTAATGCCCTTGGAGCAAAAGCGGCATATAACCTGGCTAATGTCACAAAAACAAAGCCTCAGTACGGAGCACTTACACCAAAGTGGCTTACAAAATTCCTTGAGTTTAAGGGATTAGAGACAGGTATTTTTCGCGTGAACAAGGTTGTAGAAGGTGAGACCCCTCTTGATGTGCTTTGCAGCCAGACAAAGAAGTCAGATATTATTCCTGACGGTTATGTAGAGTACGAGACTGAGCCAAGAGAATATCAGCTTAATTCAATTTCTACAATCATCAACATCAACACAGCAATCGAAGATGTTTACAGTGCACCTTATGATCAGGTTCAGGAGCAGTTATCTCTTGCAATCGAGTCACTTCGTGAACGTCAGGAGAGCCAGCTTATCAACAACGATGATTATGGTCTCTTAAAGAACATTGCAGATTCACAGCGTATTCAGACAAGAAATGGTGCACCAACACCTGACGATTTGGATGAACTCATTTCAAAAGTATGGAAGGAGCCTTCATTCTTCCTTGCACATCCAAGAGCTATTGCAGCTTTTGAAAGAGAATGTACAAAGCGTGGTGTTCCACCTGTTGTTGCAAATATCGCTGGTGGTACATTCCTTACATGGAGAGGAATTCCTATCATTCCTACAGACAAGCTTCTTGTAGATGGTCTTAAGAATCCTACTTCACAGAGTGGAAAGACAAACATTCTTCTAATCCGTACAGGCGAGGCTAAGCGCGGAGTTATTGGTCTTTTCCAGGCAAATCTTAAGAATGAACACTCAAGAGGACTTTCAGTTCGCTTTAGAGGAATTGATGATAAAGGAGTTGCATCTTATCTACTTTCATTGTATTGCTCAGCTGCTATTCTTGCAGATGACGCTATTGCAGTTTTGGAAGATGTAGAGGTAGGTGAGTACTATGACTACGACTAATCCATACGCCGTAACAGAGCAAAGCCTGGGATTACCTAGTGCGGCAGAACTCGAGAGCATTGCAAACCAGCTGTTTGGTGGTGCTGAACCTGTTCAGGCACAGACACCAGAAACAACAGAGTCAATTACTCCAGTTGAGCCAGTAATTTCTTCAGCCCCAGAATTGCAGGCGGTCCCTGAGTCTTCTTATGGTAGCTATAGTGATTTTGATTGGGAACATCCTTTCGCAGATGCAGTAACTCAAGCAGTCGCACCTGCACCTAGCTATACTCCGCAGGTACAGTCCAAAGAACAGGCTGCAGAAAGTGACAGGAGAATTGATGTTGCAACAAGCCACAGAGAGGGTGATGTAGTAACTAGCAAGACAACCTCAGAGCGTCCTACATCAAGGAACGACAGTATTCGTATTGGTAGTAAAACTCTTGCTCAGATTAGAGATGATTTCCCAATTCTTTCTGAGAAAATCAATGGAAATCCACTGGTATGGCTTGACAATGGTGCTACTACACAAAGACCTCAAGCGGTAATAGATAGACTTTCATACTATTATCAGCACGAAAATTCGAATGTACACCGTGGAGCACATGCACTTGCGGCACGTTCTACTGATGCTTATGAGGCAGCTAGAGACACAGTAAGAGACTTTATTGGAGCAGGAAGTTCAGATGAGATTATCTTTGTTCGTGGTACTACAGAGGCTATCAACTTGGTTGCTAATGCATATGTGAAGCCAACTTTACAGCCAGGAGATGAAATAATTGTTTCCATTCTTGAGCACCATGCCAATATTGTTCCTTGGCAGCTAATAGCTCAAAAGACCGGTGCGGTAATTAAGGTTATTCCTTGTGATGAAACAGGTCAGCTTATTCTTTCAGAATACGAAAAGTTGTTTACAAAGAATACAAAGTTTGTAGCTGTAACACATGTTTCAAATGTTCTTGGAACAGTTACACCTGTAGAGGAGCTTATAGCAATTGCACATAGACATGGGGTTCGAATCTTAATAGATGGTGCTCAGTCTGTGGCACATATTCCTGTTAATGTTAGAGCGCTTGATGCTGATTTCTTTGTATTCTCAGGACATAAGATTTTTGCACCAACTGGAATTGGTGTTGTTTATGGAAAACGAGAGTTGCTTGAGGCAGCTGAGCCATACCACGGCGGTGGAAACATGATTGCAGATGTTACCTTTGAGCGTACCATCTACAATGGTGCTCCAAACAAGTTTGAGGCCGGTACAGGAAGTATTGCTGATGCAGTAGGACTTGGCGCAGCTCTTAACTATCTTTCAGAGATTGGTATGCCATGCATTTATAGATGGGAGCACGAGCTTCTTCAGTATGCTATGAAAGAGATGAAACAGATTAAGGGCCTTACACTTATTGGCACAGCTTTAAATAAGGCGTCAGTTTTATCCTTCAAGCTTGATGGATATTCAGATGAAGAGGTTGGAAAACGTCTTGATAGTTATGGCATTGCTGTAAGAACTGGTCATCATTGTGCCCAGCCTGTCCTTAGACATTTTGGATATGAGGGTTCAGTAAGACCAACACTTGCACTTTATAATTCGCCAGATGACATTGATGCACTTGTAAAAGTGCTTAGAACTTTTGCATAAATTGATTTTGCTGTCTGCCTTCTTGGCAGATAGCAAAGCTTTTGAGGATGAGGTTATGGATGAATTTATTAGAGAAGATGAAATTGACGGTTTAGTTCGAAGAGTATTAGCAGACTTTGAAGGCGGAAAGAATATTGATATTCTTGATATTTTTAGCAAGCCCGATAAGGATGAGGTAAGAGAGCTTGTGGATAATCTTTTTAAGATTGTTTTTCCAGGCTACTTCAGACATAGAACCTTTAAAATATATAATCCTAAAAATAGTTTTGCTGTAACTATAGAGGATATCTTTTATCACTTGAATAAGCAGATTATTCTTGCGCTTGATTATTGTAACCTTAGAGGAACAATGACAGAGGAGGAACGCAAACTTGAGAGTTATCGTATATGCGTAGCCTTTTTTGAGCGTATTCCTCTTATCAGAGAATATGTAGAGACAGATTTATTGGCGGCCTTTGATGGTGATCCTGCTGCAGGATGTTTGGAAGAAATCATTCTTGCTTATCCAGGAATTATGGCTACAACAGTTTATCGATTGGCCCATGAGCTTTATTTGTTAAAGGTACCTGTGATACCTCGTCTTATGACGGAATATGCTCATTCAGAAACAGGTATTGATATTCATCCGGGAGCTACAATAGGAAAGTATTTCTTTATTGATCATGGAACAGGAATAGTAGTAGGAGAGACAGCTGTAATAGGCAAGAATGTAAAGATTTATCAAGGTGTTACAGTAGGTGCTCTTTCTACCAGAGGTGGACAGAAGCTTTCTGGAAAGAAGCGTCATCCAACTATTGGTGATAATGTAACTATTTATGCGGGAGCATCTATTCTTGGAGGAGAAACTGTAATCGGGGAAAATTCTGTCATAGGAGGTAACACCTTTATCACAGCTTCAGTTCCACCTGATACCAGAGTCAGCATGAAGAACCCTGAGATGGAATATCGAACAACAGGAAATAAGCGAGTTGTTGAGGAAGTGCCACAAAGTGAAGAGTGGTACTACATTATTTAAAGCGAGGTGATTTGGTGGGATTTAATACAGATTTATTACATGCAGGAGTCATCAAGGACTCAAAAGGGGCAACATTGCCACCCATATATCAAAGCAGTGCCTTTGACCAAGAAACTGCAGAGGATTTAGCAGGAATATTTGGAGGAAGGAAAATGGGATTTTGCTACACAAGAGTGGCAAACCCAACGGTAAGTGCTTTTGAGGAGCGAATCACGAAGTTAGAAGGTGGACTTGCTTCGGTGGCTTGTGCATCAGGAATGGCTGCAATATCAATGGCACTTCTTAACATTCTTCAGGCGGGAGATGAGATTATCTCAAGTGCTAGCCTTTATGGTGGCTCAATTGATTTATTCAGAGATATAGAAGCCTTTGGAATAAAAACAGTTTACGTAAAGAACAACGATTGGGAGGCAATCGAAGACGCATTTACGGATAAGACCAAGGTGGTATTTGCAGAGACCATCGGGAATCCCTGTTTGGACGTAACAGATATTGATAAGCTTGCTGAAATATCACATTCACATGGAGTGCCACTGTTAATGGACAACACTACAGCAACACCTTATCTGATAAAAGCTATAGAACATGGTGCTGATATAGTAGTGAACTCATCTTCTAAATATATAAATGGAAGTAGTAATTCTATTAGTGGTGTGCTTACAGATAGCGGTCATTTCAAATGGACGAAGGAAAGATATCCGGTCCTTGGAGAGTATCTTAAGTTTGGACAGTTTGCGTAT
Source organism: Pseudobutyrivibrio sp. YE44 (assembly GCF_900104335.1). Classification (GTDB taxonomy): domain Bacteria; phylum Bacillota; class Clostridia; order Lachnospirales; family Lachnospiraceae; genus Pseudobutyrivibrio. The sequence goes on along the minus strand of NZ_FMXT01000001.1, from coordinate 793,310 downwards.
ATAAGTAAGCTTCGAAATGGATTGTACAGAAATGTTGGCGTTTGCTTATCACCATTTAACGCATATTTGAATTTGATAGGTGTTGAAACACTTGGGCTTCGAATGAAGCAGCAATGTGAAAACGCATATGCCTTAGCCAAGTGGTTTGAGGACAACTACTCAGGTATTAAAGTAAATTACCCAGGGCTTGCTTCTAGCAAGTGGCATGACATAGCGGAGAAAGAATTAACCGGTGGCTATGGTGGAATAATTACTATCAGAGTAGGAAGTAAGGAAAAGGCATTTTCGATAATGAATAAGCTAAAGATTCCATATATCCTCTCAAATATTGGTGATACAAAAACCCTGGTTGTTCACCCTTCATCAACGATTTCACTTCACAGCACCGAAAAAGAGTTGGAGGATTCAGGAGTATTCGAAGATTTAATTCGTATATCCGTTGGAATCGAAGATGTTGAAGATTTAATAGAAGATTTTAAGCAAGCTATAGAGTAAAGGAGTTTGAAATGGCAGAAAAAATTGATTATAAGGCACTGAAGGCTGGCGGCTTCATGACTCAAGTGCAAAAGGGATATGGATCCTTAAGACTTGCAGTTGTAGGTGGTAATTTTGAAACTTCAGCATTAAAGGTAGTTGCTGAGGTGGCAGAAAAATATGGACATGGATACATCCATATGACATCCCGTCAGGGAATTGAAATTCCATTTATTCATGTTAATGATTTGGAAAATGTAAAGAAGGAGCTTGAGGAAGGCGGAGTTTTCACTGGTGTCTGCGGTCCAAGAGTAAGAACTATCACAGCTTGTCAGGGTAAGGAGATTTGTCCTTCAGGCTGTATTGATACATACACATTAGCCCAGGAGCTAAATGATAGATATTTTGGTAGAGAGCTTCCACATAAGTTTAAGTTTGGTGTAACTGGCTGTCAGAACAACTGCCTTAAGGCAGAGGAAAATGATGTTGGAATCAAGGGCGGAATGACAGTTGAGTATAAAGAAGATGCATGTATTTCTTGCGGTGTCTGCGTAAAGGCATGTCGTGAGTCTGCACTAAGAATGGAGGATGGCAAGGTCACAATCGACAGAAGCAAGTGTAACAACTGTGCTCGCTGTGTAAAGAGCTGTCCAACCGATGCTTGGGAAGGAACACCAGGATACATCGTATCTTTTGGAGGAACCTTCGGTAATAAGATTTATAAAGCAGAGGAGCTTCTTCCAATCATCCGTGACAAGGAGACATTATTCCGTGTCACAGATGCAGCAATCTCGTATTTCGAGAAAAATGCTAAACCTAGTGAACGATTTAGGGCCACATTACAGAGACTTGGTGATGAGGGTCTTAAAGAAGAAATACAAAAAGCTTATGAAAATGTATAAATAGCCGTAACAGGCGAGTGAAAGACAAGGAGGTTAATTATGGCAGATGTATTAGAGTTTGATGAGAAGATTGATATCACAGATAAGGTGTGCCCTTTGACATTCGTTACTGCAAAGGTTGCAATTGAGGAATTAGATGATGGTCAGGTTTTGGCTATTCGTTTAAATGATGGTGAGCCAGTACAGAATGTACCTCGTTCATTTAAAGAGGATGGACATCAGGTTCTTAAGCTTGATGATAATGAGGATGGAACCTACACATTATATGTAAGAAAAGTGGAGGAATAATATGGCATCTAGAATTTATGTTGATAACTTTAAAGATAAGGTTATAGAGAGTGAACTTCCAGTATTGGTGGATTTTTATTCAGACTCATGTGTAGCCTGTAAAAAGCTTGCTCCAATTTTATGTGAGCTTGAGGAAGACTATGAGGGAAAGCTTAATGTCTTTAAGGTAAACACAAATTATGATCAGATTTTGGCACAGAAATATGAAGTACTTTCAAATCCTACCTTAATTCTTTTCAAGGATGGTAAGGATATTGGAAAGCAGATTGGTGCAAAGGATTATGATGATTTAACAGATTGGATTGACGCAAATATTTAACAGGGAGGATTAGTAAAATGACAATAACAGTTGCTGGAGAGAAGAAAGAATATAAGGAAGGCTTAACACTTCCAGAGCTAATTGAGCTTGAGGATGTTGAGACTCCACAGTATGTTACTGTTTCAATTAACGACGAGTTTGTTGCAACAGAGGATAAGGAAAAGACAGTTCTTAAAGAAGGTGACTCAGTAGAGTTCTTGTATTTCATGGGAGGCGGACAGTAATGGCAATGACAGACGAGCAAATCGAACGCTATAGCCGCCACATCATTCTTAAGGAGGTTGGTGCAAAAGGTCAAAAAAAACTTCTTAACGCAAAGGTACTTATTATTGGTGCAGGCGGACTTGGCGCACCAGCTGCAATGTATTTGGCAGCGGCAGGTGTAGGAACAATTGGTATTGTAGATGCTGATGAAGTTGATTTATCAAATCTTCAACGTCAAATTATTCATAGCACAGCTGATATTGGAAAACCAAAGGTAAAGTCAGCTAAAGAGACTATGAATGCAATGAATCCGGATGTGGAAGTAAAGACTTACCACATGTTTGTAGATTCAACAAATATTAGAGAATTAGTTCGTGAATACGATTTTATAATCGATGGAACAGACAATTTCCCAGCTAAGTTTTTGATTAACGATGCATGTGTAATGGAAAAGAAGCCATTCAGCCATGCAGGAATTATTCGTTTTAAGGGGCAGCTTATGACATATGTTCCAGGGGAAGGTCCATGTTATCGATGCGTATTCAAGAATCCACCACCAAAGGACGCAGTACCTACTTGTAAACAGGCAGGTGTAATCGGTGCAATGGGTGGTGTTATTGGTTCACTTCAGGCCATGGAGGCAGTTAAATATATTGTAGGCGTTGGAAAGCTTCTTACTGGTTACCTACTTACATATGATGCTGTAAACCAGGAATTCAGGAAGGTAAAGCTTCCATCTGATAATAGCGGTTGCGCTGTTTGTGGTGCCCATCCAACCATCACAGAACTCATTGACTACGAGCAGGAGGTCTGCGAAGAAACAGCAGGACGTTTTGAAACAAAGGAAAATCAATAAGCCTTCTCCTTGAGGAGAAGGTGCCCCTGTGGGGCGGATGAGGTGTTTTATGAGTATTATTAGGATAGACTATAAGTTATACGATGACGTAATAAAATACGCCAAGGAACATCTTCCAGAGGAGGCCTGCGGACTTATCGCAGGCACCGAGGATGAAGATGGAAACAGAGTAATAGAAAAAATATATTTCCTTGAGAATATTGACCATGCCGAAGATCACTTCACACTTGACCCAAAGGATCAAATGGCAGCAATAAAGGATATTCGCACTCTTGGTCTAAAGCAGCTTGGAAATTGGCACTCTCATCCAGAGTCGCCATCACGTCCATCTGAGGAAGACATACGTCTTTCCTTTGATTCAAAGGCAAGCTATATGATTCTTTCTCTTATGGCAGAAAATCCTGTACTTAACAGTTACCATGTCGAAAATGGTCAGTATACCAAGGAAGATTTGAGAATCATTTCCGAGGATTATTTCTACTAGTTTATAAAGCTTTTTGACTAATTTTATGCACTCATAAGTTCTAAATTCATAAGTATTCTTCAAAGCTCTGGTCATTTTTGCGGAACTCGCTTCGCTCAAACAGTCCTCAAAATGACCATTTCAGAATACTTATTTATTAAGAACTTATGGTTAATTGTATTAAAATTAGTTAAAAAGCTTTTATAAACTATATAGATATGATAGCGTTAAATAAAAAAAATTTGGCGGTATACGAAATGCATATAAAAATAGGAACACGTGGTTCAAAGCTTGCCCTTGCTCAGACAAATTATGTTATTGAGAAACTTAAGAAGGCTTTTCCTGAAAATGAATATGAAGTAGTTATTATTAAAACTACTGGAGATAAAGATCAGACAAGACCTTTGGATCAGATTGGTTCAAAGGGGCTTTTTGTAGACGAAATTGAGCGAGCATTGCTTGCTGATGAAATTCAGTTGGCAGTTCACTCTATGAAGGATATGCCATCTGAACAGCCAGAGGGTCTTACCTTTGCAAAGTCTTGGAAGCGTGAAGATGCAAGGGATGTTTTGATTCTAAAAGAGGGAAAAACACTCTCTGATTTGCCAAAGGGGGCAAATGTTGCTACAGGTAGCAAGAGAAGAAGCTATCAGCTACTTAAGCTTCGTCCTGATATCAATATCTTTCCTATTAGAGGAAATATTGATACCAGAATTAATAAATTGAAAAATGGACTTGCTGACGGCACTAGACTTGATGGAATTATTCTTGCTGCAGCAGGTTTGAATAGATTAAGCATAGAGAATGAAAATCTATATTACTTTGATATAGATGAAATGATTCCATCACCAGCCCAGGGAACACTTGCTATTGAGATTAAATCCGCAAATACGAAATTACTTGAGATGGTAAATTCTCTATCTGATGAAGTGACAAATAATATTTCATTTTTGGAGAGAGGATTCCTTGAGAAAATTGGTGGGGATTGTCATCTTCCAATCGGTGCATATGCATCAAAAGAAGAGGAGGGTTATGTACTAAAGACACTCTTTGGAAATGAAGATGGAAGTAAATTGGCCACTGCTGTAGTTTCTGCAGAAGAGCCAACTGAAGATATGATAGATAAAGCTGTGGAGGATATTAGAAAGCAGCTGGAGGATTAGAATGAGTTATTTAGGCAATGTTGTTTTGCTGGGGGCAGGCCCTGGAGAGATAGGGCTCCTTACCCTTAAAGGATTAGAATATATAAAAAAAGCAGATTGCATTATATATGACAGATTGCTCAATAAGGATTTATTAGCTTTTGCGCCAGATGGATGTGAGAAGATTTTTGTTGGTAAGGAAAATCATTTTCATACCATGACTCAGGATAAGATTAATGAGTTGCTCTTTGAGAAGGCAAAAGAACATACGCTTATAGTTCGACTTAAGGGCGGTGATCCATATGTTTTTGGTCGAGGTGGAGAAGAGGCTTTGTATTTGAAAGAGCGAGGAGTAAAGGTAGAAGTAGTACCTGGAATTAGTTCTTCAATTGCCGCTTTATCTGCCTCGGGAATTCCTATTACACATCGTGGACTATCAAAGGGGTTTCAGGTTATTACAGCACACAGCAAAAAGGATCAGCTTGCTGATATAGATTACAGTCAGCTTACTGATGAATCGGTGACTTATGTATTTTTAATGGGACTTTCTCATGTAGGTGAGATTGCAGAAGGACTTATGGCAGCTGGCAGAAGCCGTGACACAAAGGCGGCAGTTGTTTCAAGTGGTACCACAAATCATCAGAAAAAGGTGGTAGGTACATTATCTGATATAGATGCTAAGGTGAAGGCTGCTGATTTACAGTCACCGGCAATCATTGTAGTGGGTGATGTAGTTAGTCTTTCAGAGGAGCTTAATTTCTTTGAGGAGAGACCTTTCTTTGGAAAGAAGTATTTCCTTCCTGTAATCAAATCATTTAATTATTCATTAGCAGGATATGAGGAGAATACAGGAATAAATGAATTAGAGAAGAGTTTAACTTCAAAGGGAGCAGAGGTAGTAGCTGTCACAGCAGGAACAATAGCACCGATTAAATGTGACCTTTCATTTTTTGATTCTCTTTCGGAGGATAATTGTATCGTATTTACCAGCGCAAACGGTGTGAAGTCCTTTTTCTGGAATTTGTATGAGATAGCAGGACTTGATGTGCGAGCTATGGGAAAGGCTAAGTTTGCTGCCATTGGTCAAAAGACTGCCGATGTTTTACGCAGCTTTGGCTTTAGAGCAGATTTCATTTCTGAAAAGCAAAATGGCGAAGATTTGGCTGCTCTTTTAAATGAAAAGCTTGAAGCTGGCACTAGCATATACTGGTTATGCCAAAAGTCTTCATCAGAATATTTTGAGGGCAATATATCAAACCAGTTCAATCTTAATAAGATATACTGCTACGAAAATGTTGAGTCAGATGTAGAAGTTACAGATGCTTTATTAGCTCAGGTTGCTTCATGTGATGGTGCAATTTTTACAAGTGGAAGTAATGCGGCTTTTGCAATAAAGCTTTTAGGTGAACATTTACCTAAAGCTATCTATTCAATTGGCCCAGCATGCTCTAAGAGGATTGAAACATCTGGATTTGTTGTTACAGCAGAGGCAACAGTCTCTTCTTATGATGGAGTGATCAAGTGTATTAACAACTAGGTGGTGGTGTAGCTATGGCATATTTTCCAATGATGATTAATATTGAAAGCAAGCCAGTTCTAGTAATTGGTGGAAATGCAGAAGGTCTTAAAAAGATAAAAGTACTTAAAGATTTTGGAGCTGAAGTTACTCTTATTGCATTAGAGGCTTTTCTAGAGGCTAAGGAGTTGGCTGATAAATATTATGAAAAATGCTTTGAAGATATAGATATAAATGAATCAGATTTTGCGCTCATAGTCTCAGCAGTAAATGACAGAGAGCTTGATAAACGTATTTACGAACTGGCTCAGGAAAAATCGATTCCAATAAATGTTGTTGATGATGTGGAGCTTTGTACATTCATTTTCCCTGCAATTGTACAAGAAGAGGATGTAGTAGTGGCTGTCTCATCAGGGGGCAAGAGTCCTTTTGTGGCTAAGCATATCAAAAAGTTAATTCAGGATATTCTTCCTAAAAACATCGGAGAGATAAATAATCATATGGGAGAATACAGACAAAAGGTTAAGCAACAGTCTTCGAATCAAAAACAAAGACGGGAAGCTTTGAAGCAGGAATTTGATAGATGTATAATAGGTAATATAAAACGTGACGATAGTATAGTTTTGTAAAAAACATATGGATGAGTTTTAGATTTTTTTAACCAGGTATAACACAGTTTATGCTTGGTTATTTTTATACTCTTGAAACTATACTTCTGTGGAGTTATAATATATATACTTCTAAGGAAGTATAGGGGGCTATATGGATAAGCTGGTTTTATATCATGGTTCAGAAAAAATTATAGAGAAACCATTGTATAATGGCGGAAAAATCAATAATGATTATGGACAGGGCTTTTATTGTACCAAGCATATTGAGCTTGCTAAGGAATGGGCAGTAGATACTAATCGTCCTGGTATTGTTAATTCCTATGATTTTAATACCAAGGGGTTGAATTTTTTGGATTTAAATAGTAGTGAGTATTCTATATTACATTGGTTGACTGTTTTATTGGAACACCGTGATGTCAGGATAAACACACCTATAGCTCAAGATGGCTTGGAATATTTAAAAAGAAACTATCATGTAGATATAGATGGATATGATTACATTGTTGGATACAGAGCTGATGATTCTTATTTTTCATTTGCAAGAGCATTTATTTCAAACTCAATCAGTATTTCACAGTTGGAGAAAGCTATGTACTTAGGTGATCTTGGAAAGCAGTATTTCATCAAGAGTGAAAAGGCTTTTTCTAAATTGAAATTTATTGAAGCCATTCCTGTAGATTATGATGACTATTATCCTAAGAAAGTGTCTAGAGATATGGGTGCAAGAGAAAGCTTTAATAATATAACAAATACCATGGATAAAGATGGAGTATATCTTTTAGATTTAGTAAGAAAGGAGCAGTAGTATGGTTCATGCATATAATCAGATGTATTTAAATGATGCAATGATGAATTTGGCAGAAGCTTTAGATGTTGCAGCGAATGTTTATAAATTTAACTTGGATTTTTTTATGCATTTATTTATTACTTCTGGTATAGCTGCTCAGTTTGAAGTGGGAAATCCTAGATATGTTTCAGGCAAGTCTGGGACTGAATTAGTGGATGTAGTTGTAACTAAGGTCTATGGGAGTGATAGTCACAAGGAAGTAGATACTTCATATACTCCACCAACAGTAGAATACTGGACTGGATGGGTGTTGGCATACTATCAATGGTCTTCTGGAAAATCATTTAGAGATATTCAGAAGATTATCACAGTAGAAGAACTTAGTAAAAAATATAATCCTTATCATGAGATGGATGAAGAAAAGATTGTTGAATATATTAATAGTAAAGCGGAACATTCAGATACTGTTAGAAGACTTCAGGCATACAGAAAACTTTATGGTTTGTCACAGAGTGAATTGGCAAAGGAGGCAGGGATTAATCTTAGAACTTTGCAGCAGTATGAAATTGGAGCTAAGGATATAAATAAGGCAGCTGCATCTACTGTTTTATCATTAAGTAAAGTTTTAAAGTGCAGGCCAGAGGATTTGTGCAAGGATTAAATGTTTGTTATTAATATATTTGATACCCAGCTATCAGATATTGTGGGAACTAGGTTTATTGACCTAGTTCTTTTATTTTGTTATTATCCTATCAACCTAGTAGGCGATAGGAATTTATTAAGATAAAGTGGAGGATAAGAATATGAAAAGAATTTTACTATTAACATCATTACTAATCGTTACATGCTTTGCTTTTGTTGGCTGTGGCAGTGCAAAAGCAAGTGAATCAGCTGAGACCGTGAAGATTGCTTATCTTCCTATAACTCATTCTCTTGCGGCTCTTGAAGAGGCAGAGGAGCTAGCAAGCAATGACAAGGTAAGAGTTGAACTTGTGAAATATGGTTCTTGGCCAGAGCTTTTGGATGCTCTTAATTCAGGACAGGTAGACGGTGCGTCAGTACTTATTGAGCTTGCAATGAAGTCAAAGGCTGAGGGTGTTGGAATCAAGGCAGTTGCCCTTGGTCATAAGGATGGAAATGTAATCATCGTTTCGAACGACGTAAAGGATGGAGCTGATTTAAAAGGAAAAACAGTTGCTATCCCACATCGTCAATCATCACACAACATACTTGTAAATGATGCTCTTGCTAAAAATGGTCTTACTATTGAAGACATCAATGTGGTAGAGCTAGCACCTACAGAGATGCCTTCAGCACTTGCTGCTGGAACAATTGATGGCTACTGTGTGGCTGAGCCATTTGGTGCAATGGGCGTCTCAATTGGAGCAGGAAAGGTTCTATATACTTCTGAGGAGCTTTGGGAGGATTCAGTTTGCTGCGCTTTAGTTCTTACAGATGATTTTATTGATAATCATTCAGATACAGCAAAGGCTTTTGTGGAAGGATATAAGACTGCTGGAAATAATCTTGATGCAGATACAGCAAAGAGTGTTGCTAAGAAGTATTTAAATCAGAAGGACGATGTACTTGATATTTCACTTAAGTGGATTTCTTATGATGATCTTGAGATTACTGAAGAACAATACAATGAGCTTGCTGAGAAAGTGAAGGCTTATGGTCTTTCAGATAATCCACCAGCATATGATGATTTTGTAAAGAGCGACTTTTAATCGATTGACAAAGGGGAAGGCATGAAGAAATTAATCTCTTTCAAATATGTAGTTGTATCAATATTAATATTAATAGGAATCTGGCAATTGGCATTTATCATAAGTGATTATAGCGAAGCATTATTTCCATCACCTCTTATGGCATTACAAGCCTTGGTGGAAATGATATCAGATGGAACGCTTATTGCATCAATCGCAGCAAGTATGTACAGATTTGTAATTGGCTATGGCCTGTCTGTAATTATTGCAGTTTTCTTAGGATTGATTCTAGGAAGTCTGCCAAGGGTTTTTAACTATGTGAATCCAACCTTGCAGTTACTTCGACCAATATCACCAACAGCATGGATGCCATTTGTGGTTTTACTTTTTGGAATTGGAGATTTACCAGCAATCGTCATCATTTTCATAGCAGCATTTTTCCCAGTTCTTCTATCTACAGTGTCTGCTGTATCAAAAATAGATGATATTTATTTCAGAGTATCTGACAACTTTGGAATAAAGCAGCCGGCACTTATGTGGAAGGTGATATTACCAGCCGCATTCCCACAGATTGCAAACGCTATTCACCTTGCGCTTGGAAGTGCATGGATTTTCCTTGTGGCAGGTGAGATGGTAGGTGCCCAGTCAGGACTTGGCTATCAGATAATTGATGCGAGAAATAACATTAGAGCAGATATTCTTTTAGCTACAATCCTTGTGATTGGTCTCATTGGATTATTGCTTGATTTCTTAATTGGACTTGCAGAGAAGAGAATCTTAAAGGCATGGGGAGGTGAACAGTAATGTCATACATTCATATAGAAAATGCAGGGAAAACCTTCACAGAAAATGGCACAGAGTTCACAGCTCTTACTGAGGTTAACCTTGATATAGAAAAAGGTGAGTTTATATGTCTTCTTGGTCCATCTGGCTGCGGCAAAAGCACATTACTTAACGCTATCGCAGGCTTTGATTTGGCAAATCATGGTAGAGTGCAAATAGATGGAAAAGAGGTTACAGCTCCAAGTACAAAGAACGTAACCATATTTCAAAACTATGGTCTGTTGCCATGGCGCACTGTTGTAAAGAATGTAGAGCTGGGTCTTGAGGCACAGGGCATTGATAAAAAAGCTAGGCGTGAAAAGGCGCTAGAGTATTTGAAGTTAGTAAAGCTGGAAGACTTTGCAAATAGCTTTCCGCGACAGCTTTCAGGTGGTATGAAGCAAAGAGTTGCAATAGCAAGAGCCCTTGCGGTTGAGCCAGATATTATATTCATGGACGAGCCTTTTGGCGCGCTGGATGCTATCACCAGAATGAAGCTTCAGGATGATATTTTGGATATTTGCAAAAACGAAAAGAAGACAATCATCTTTGTAACTCACGATATAGAAGAAGCAGTTTATTTAGCAGATAGAATTGTAGTAATGACACCTAATCCTGGCAAAGTAAAAGGGGTTATTACAGTTCCTCTTCATCATTTCAGAGATAGAACCAGCGGAGATTTCTTGTTAGTCAGAGATAAGATATTTGACTTGCTGAACATGAAGACGGAAGAGAATATTGAATACAACATTTAGTAAAGGGAGAATTAAAATGAGTCACACACATACAGAAGAACATACACATGAGCACTGTCACAGCCATGAACACAATCATTCTCATGGAAAGCATGGTCTTGAGCATATCCACTCACACAGAAATTTAATAGGTTTTGATGAGCATGGAATTCCTACAGTTACACTTAAAGCTAGCGACCATGGCGGAGAGAGCAGCCCAGAGGATTTCACAAAAGATTATATGAATGCTGTCCAGGAATATCGAAAGACCTTTCCATCGAAGCAGGATGTAATTGATCAGACTCCGGACCCAGCAGTAAGGGATATGCTTCTTAGAATGGAGCAGCTTGGAATTGATACAGCCTTCGATAGATTTGATGCTCAAAAGCCTCAGTGTAATTTCGGGTTATGTGGTACCTGCTGTAAGATTTGTAACATGGGACCTTGTAGAATTACAGCAAAGGCTCAGAGAGGTGTCTGTGGTGCAGATGCAGATTTGATTGTAGCTAGAAACCTACTTCGCTCCGCAGCAGCTGGTGCAGCACAGCACGGTATGCACGCCCGAGAGGTAATGCTCACTTTAAAGAAGGTTGCAGAAGGTGAACTTGATATTCCACTTCTTGGCGAACAGAAAATCAGAAGTACAGCTAAGGCTTTTGGTATTAGAGAAAAGAACCGACAGCTTAAGAACGTTGCTAAGGATTTAGCAGATGTTTTGCTGGAGGACTTATCAAGAACTGTACCTGATGATTATAAAACCATCAGAGCCTGTGCTTTGCTAGAGCGCCAAAAGGTGTGGGAGGAATTAGACATCCTTCCTATAAGCGCTTATCACGAGGTGTTTGAAGCATATCACAAGTCAGGTTGCGCAACTGATGGTGACTGGAAGAGCATCATGCAGCAATTCCTTCGCTGTGGTCTTGCCTTTACCTTCTCAGGGGTGGTAGGAGCCAGCCTTGCCACAGACTCGTTATTTGGTGTTGGAGATAGAGTAACCTCTAAGGTTAATATAGGAGCTCTTGAGAAGGGCTATGTTAATGTTGCTGTTCACGGCCATCTTCCAACTCTTGTTAGTCAGATAGTGGCTGCTGGAAAGAGAGAAGATTTAGTAGAACTTGCAAAATCAAAAGGAGCTAAAGGAATTCGTTTTTACGGTATTTGCTGTTCTGGTCTTTCTGCAATGTACAGAGACAGCGGCGTTATTCCTCTTTCAAATGCAGTGTCGGCAGAACTTGTTCTTGGCACAGGTGCTCTTGATTTGTGGGTAGCTGATGTGCAGGATGTTTTCCCATCTATTATGGATGTGGCTAAATGCTTTAAGACAGTTGTTGTTACCACAAGTGATTCGGCTCGTCTTCCAGGTGCAGAGCGCTATGAATATGATCATCATCACAGCAACATTGGTCAGACAAAGGAGCTTGCTGAAAAAATTGTAAGACGTGCCATTGAAAGCTTTGAGGATAGAAAAGGAATTCCAGTTTACATACCACCATATGAGGTAGAGGCAGAGGTGGGATTTTCTGTTGAATACATCCACAGAAGATTTGGCAGCATGAAGCCACTTGCTGAGGCTATTAAATCAGGTCAGATTCTTGGTGTAGTAAATATGGTTGGCTGTAACAATCCTAAAGTACTTTACGAGAAATGTATTATTGATGTGGCAGATGAGCTTCTTAAGAACAATGTACTTATCATCACTAATGGATGTGCATCCTTCCCACTTATGAAGTTAGGATATTGTGCTGTATCAGGAAAAGAAAAGGCTGGAGAGTCTCTTCGAGAATTCCTTGAGCCAGATTTACCACCAGTATGGCATGTGGGAGAGTGTATTGATAATACACGCTCAACAGGAATCTTTGCAGGTATTGCAGGCGAGTTAGGGAAGAATCTTTACGAGCTTCCATTTGCATTTTCATCACCTGAGTGGGGAAATGAAAAAGGAATCGATGCAGCACTTGGCTTCAGACTTAATGGAATCAGTTCATATCACTGCGTGGAGGCACCAATTTATGGTTCAAAGAATGTAATTGAATTCCTGAAATATGGAACAAAGGAATTGCTTGGTTCTACCATGAACGTAAATACGGATCCAGTGGAGCTTGCAAAGCAGATTGTAAATGATATGAAGGAAAAGAGAAAGGCTCTAGGCTGGGATTAAAAAGTAATAACAAAAATTGACTAAGAAGTAATCAATTAAAGACCACCATCTTGATAATCGATTGTGTAAAATGCATACTACAATTATGTGGTATGCATTTTTTATGTGTTGAGGGTATTATGGTGAAACTATTTAATAACACAAAAAAGAAGGATATTGATTTTACACAGGGAAGTCCTTTTAGGCTGATATTGGCTTTCTTTTGGCCACTCTTTATGACAAGCATGCTTCAGCAGGTATATAACTTTGTTGATACCTTAATTGTAGGAAGAGGACTTGGAGATAATGCTCTTGCCGCAGTTGGTAATATGGGCTCGTTGTTCTTTTTAATAGTAGGATTTTCTTTTGGCCTTGCCAATGGTTTTGCTGTTCTCATTGCACAAAGCTATGGCGCGAAGGATGTAGAACAGCTTAGACACAGACTAGCTGCAACCATTGAGCTGGGAGTTATTCTTGCTATTGTGCTATCAACCTTTAGCATAGTATTTCTTCCAAAGCTTCTTATATTTTTGAACACTGACCCTGTTATCATGAAAGACAGTTTAAAATACGGCTACATTGTATTTGGTGGGTTGCCTGTGGGAATTGCCTATAACATTGCTGGATCAGTGTTGCGTTCTTTAGGGGATAGTAAAACACCTTTGAATGCAATTTTGTTTTCTTCAATTGTGAATCTATCCTTAGATAGTCTATTTATCTTTGTGTTGCATTCAGGTGTAGAGGGTGCTGCCATTGCAACTGTAGTTGCTCAAGTGATTTCTGTAATTATATGTATAAATAGTCTTAGACAGATAGATCTGATTAGACTTGAAAAGAAGTACTTCAATAATGAAGGATATATCTTTTGGGAGCTTCTAAAAAACGGTCTTCCAATGGCACTTATGAATTCCATCACTGCAGTGGGATGCATGGTGGTTCAAGCCTTTGTAAATGGATATGGTGTAGTTTACACGGCTTCTTATGCTGTTTGCTCAAAGTACTTGAATTTATTTATGAATCCAGCAGGAACCACAGGAAATGCTATTACTGCATTTACTAGTCAAAACTACGGTGCAAAAGAGTATGGCAGAATCAAAGAAGGGGTTAAGGTTGGACTAAAGATGGTCCTAGCTTTCTATCTTATACTTGGTTCAATTATGGTATTTTTGCCAGCGCAGCTTGGAGATTTTCTTTTGGATGGAAAAGAACAGATTAAGTTGGTTTGTATTTTCCTTCCAAGATGTGGAATAATGCTTATCTTCCTTAACATACTCTTTATAGTGAGGGCTACAGTCCAGGGAATGGGCAAGCCAATGCTTCCTATGATTTCTGGAATAGCAGAGATGATTCTTAGAGTGTTTGTGATTTCTTTCTTCATCGGAAGGATAGGCTTCAAAGCAACGCCATATGCAGAAATTAGTGCTTGGGTAGGAGCGCTTGTTATTAACGCATATGCGTTATACATAAATTTGTTACCGCTATTGAATGAAAAACGAGAGGCATCAAATACTGTAAAGGCACTTTAATAAAAATATAACTATAGCTGGTTATAAATTTCATTGATAACTGGCTATAGTTTTTCTTTATCTTAAAACCTATTGACCTAGTAGGTAATATGTAATAATATCTTTTCAACAAGAAAAAACACAAGAAAATGTATCGAAAGGGTAGGTAGTTCAAAATGAAAAAACTTTTAATTTCTTTTGTAAGACACAATTGCAAATATCAACGAATGCAGGGTTGTTGTTGCTGTTACTGTTGTTAAAAATTTTGTTTAATAAAGGAGATTAAAATTATGGCAAACTATAGATTCGAAACATTAGCACTTCACGTAGGACAGGAAAATCCAGATCCAGCATCTGACGCAAGAGCAGTACCTATTTACCAGACAACTTCATATGTATTTAGAGATTCACAGCACGCAGCTGATAGATTTGGTCTTGCAGATGCAGGAAATATTTATGGAAGACTTACAAATTCAACACAGGGTGTTTTAGAGCAGAGAGTAGCAGCTCTTGAAGGTGGCACAGCAGCACTTGCAGTTGCATCTGGAGCAGCAGCTATCACATACACAATCGAAGCCTTGGCAGCAGGAGGTGGACACATCGTAGCACAGAAGACAATCTACGGTGGAAGCTACAACTTACTTGCACATACACTTCCACAGTATGGTGTTACAGCAACATTTGTAGATGCTCACAATCTTAAAGAGGTTGAGGATGCTATTCAGGAAGACACAAAGGCAATCTACATTGAGACACTTGGAAATCCAAATTCTGATATTCCTGATATTGATGCACTTGCAGAAATCGCTCACAGACATGATTTACCACTTGTAGTAGATAACACCTTTGGTGCAGCATATTGGGTACGTCCTATCGAGCACGGCGCAGACATCGTAGTTCATTCAGCAACAAAGTTTTTCGGTGGACACGGAACAACACTTGGTGGTGTAATCGTTGAGGCTGGTACCTATGATTGGAAGAAGAGTGGAAAGTTCCCTGCCATTGCAGAGCCAAATCCAAGCTATCATGGTATTTCTTTTGCAGATGCAACAGCACCAGCTGCATTTGTAACATACATTAGAGCAATCTTACTACGCGACACTGGAGCTACAATCTCTCCATTTAATGCATTCCTTCTTCTTCAGGGAATTGAGACACTTCCACTTCGTCTCGATAGACATGCAGAAAATACCACAAAGGTTGTAGAGTTCCTTAAGAATCATCCAAAGGTTTCTAAGGTAAATCATCCTTCTTTGGCAGATCATCCAGATCACGAAGTATACAAGAAATACTTCCCTAAGAATGGCGGTAGCATCTTTACCTTTGAAATTAAGGGCGGCAAGGAAGCAGCATACAAGTTTATTGATAATCTTCAGATTTTCTCTATTCTTGCAAACGTTGCAGATGTTAAGAGCTTAGTAATTCATCCTGCTACAACAACTCACTCACAGCTTACAGAGGAAGAGTTACTTGATCAGGGAATTACACAGTCTACAATCAGACTTTCAATCGGTACAGAGCATATTGATGACATCATTGAAGATCTTGAAAAGGGTTTTGCAGCAATTGACGGAATCAATAACGTAAATGCGGATTCAAATTCAAATAGCCAGGCCGTTTAATTATGGCAGACTGAATAAAGAAGATATATAATACTTATAGTTTACATACGGAGGATAATGAAATGTCTAATATTTTTAAGAGCGCATCAGAGCTTATCGGTAACACACCTCTTGTTGAGGTGACAAACATTGAGAAGGAGCTTGGCCTTGAGGCTACAGTTCTTGTAAAGCTTGAATACTTTAATCCAGCTGGTTCAGTAAAGGATAGGGTAGCTCTTGCTATGATTGAAGATGCTGAGAAGAAGGGACAGCTTAAGGAAGGTTCAGTTATCATTGAGCCTACATCAGGAAACACAGGTATTGGTCTTGCAGCCATCGCAGCAGCTAAGGGATATCGTGCAATCCTTACAATGCCAGAGACAATGTCAGTAGAGCGTAGAAATATCCTTAAGGCATATGGTGCAGAAATTGTGCTTACAGAAGGTGCTAAGGGTATGAAGGGTGCTATCGCAAAGGCTGAGGAGCTTGCAGCTGAAATCGAGGGAAGCTTCATTCCTGGACAGTTTGTAAACCCAGCAAACTCAGAGGCGCACCGCAACACAACTGGTCCTGAAATTTGGAAGGACACAGATGGAAAGGTTGATATCTTTATTGCTGGTGTTGGTACTGGTGGCACAGTTACTGGTGTTGGTGAATATTTAAAGTCACAGAACCCAGATGTTAAGGTTGTAGCACTTGAGCCAAAGGATTCTCCAGTTCTTTCTGAGGGCCGTGCAGGTGCTCACAAGATTCAGGGTATCGGTGCAGGATTTGTTCCAGATGTTCTTAACACAAAGATTTATGATGATATTTTCGTAGCAGAGGCTGAGGATGCGTTTGCAGCTGCAAAGCTTCTTGCAAAGAAGGAAGGCATCTCTGTTGGTATTTCATCAGGCGCTGCACTTCACGGTGCAATAGAGCTTGCAAAGAAGCCAGAGAATAAAGGCAAGACAATCGTAGCTCTTCTTCCTGATTCAGGCGATAGATATTATTCAACACCATTATTTACAGAGTAATTTTTTCAGAAGCCTCTTGGTTAATTCCAAGGGGCTTCTTTTTGCCACTTTTGTTTTATTCTTGTGAAAAAAGAGTATAATAAACTTAATGGGGTATTGTAAGTTATGGAGGGTTTAGGATGAAGGAATTTGTTGAAAACAAATTAAAGCTAAAAAGAAAAGTATTGGTGGTTGATGATGGTGCTGTTGAGCGTAAGCTTCTTAAGGATATGTTAGAGGAGCACTATGAGGTTCTTTTAGCAGAAGATGGAAAACAGGCTCTACAGATAATTAAGGATAATTACAATACCTTATCTTTGATTCTTTTAGATTTGATTATGCCAGAGATGGATGGATATGAAGTTCTTTCTATAATTGGTAAGGACGAAACCATGTGTCGGATTCCAGTTATTGTTCTTACAGCTGATGATTCTGCAGAGGTAAAGAGCCTTAGAATGGGAGCGGCGGATTTTATTCAGAAGCCATACAATGTGCCAGAGGTTATCTTTGCCAGAATAGATAGAATTATTCAACTCTATGAAAATAACACCTTGGTTTCAGCTACTAAGGATGATCCTCTTACCGGTCTTTTGACAAAGGAATATTTCATTAACTATGTTGAGATGATTGATCACTATGCTCCTGAAAAGGATTTTGACATTATCGTCTTAGACGTAAACAAATTCCATCTTATAAATGAAATTCACGGCCATGTTTATGGAAATCGTATTCTTAAAGAATTAGGTGTGTGCATACAAAAGTATGTGGATAATAAAGGCGGAGTCGCTTGTAGAAGCAACGGTGACACCTTCATCCTCTGTGTGCCACATCAATCCAATCCAAATGAATTACTCTGGGAGATTCATGTACATCTTAAAGATCACCTAAAGGATGTTAGTACCAGAATCAGAATGGGTGTATACAGCCATTCCGATAGACATGTAGATGTTGAAAAAAGAGTGGACTGGGCTCTTCTTGCATGCAATAGCATAAAGGGAAATTATGGTGCAAGCATAGCTTACTATGATGCAATCATGCATGAGCGAGAGGCTTATGATGAAAAGCTACTACACGATCTGGAATCAGCATTAGAAGAAGATCAGTTTATAGTTTTTTATCAGCCTAAATATTTTATTCAAGAAGATAGGCCAAGGTTGATTTCTGCAGAAGCATTAATCAGATGGAAGCATCCAGAGCTTGGAATGATAAATCCAAGTCTGTTTATACCAGTTTTGGAACAGAATGGATTGATTCAAAAGCTTGATAAGTATATTTGGAAAACTGCTGCTGAACAAGTGGCGGCTTGGAGAGAAAAATTTGGTAGATCTGTTCCTGTATCTGTAAATGTTTCAAGAATTGATTTGTTAGAGCCGAATTTTGTTGAGAACATCACACATATAGTTCGAGAAGCAGGTCTTACCCCTAACGACTATATACTGGAAGTGACAGAATCCGTATATACGGATAATTCTGATGGTATTATTGATATTGTGAAGCAATTAAGATCCCTAGGTTTCAGAATTGAAATGGACGATTTTGGTTCAGGATATTCTTCACTTAATATGATTTCGTCTTTACCATTTGACACCTTAAAGCTTGATATTGGCTTTGTAAGACATATTCATGAAAATCCAAAGGATTATAAAATGGTAGAGATTATTCTTCAAATTGCACGACTTTTAAATGTAAAAGTAGTGGCAGAAGGTGTGGAATATGAAGAACAACACGAGCTTTTAAAGAAAGCCGGGGTTGACATTATCCAAGGATATTATTATTCTAAGCCGGTTGATGCTGAAACTTTTGAGATTTTTATAAAGACAAGCTAAGAACAACCAATTAAAAACTGTAAAAGGAAAATAGTAATTTGAATTTAAGTAAACTTGAAATCGGTAAAACTGCCACAGTTACTACTGTAGGCGGAAGCGGTGCCCTGCGTCAGCATTTTTTGGACATGGGAATCATCCCTGGCTCTGATGTTTCCATGATAAAATATGCTCCAATGGGGGACCCAATCGAGCTTCGCATTTCCGGATATGAGCTTACAATCCGACTGGCAGATGCAAAGCAGATTGAAATAGAAAACATAAGAGATACCGCAGAGGTTGAAAAAAATAATAATATTCACAGCAAAGGAATACCTCATCCAGCACTTGGTGAGGAAGCCTTTACCCATGATTATGAGGTGGAGCATAAAGCAAAAGAGGTTAACACTGGCAAGCTGACCTTTGCTCTTGTTGGTAATCAAAACTGCGGAAAGACGACACTATTTAACCAGCTGACTGGTGCTAATCAGCATGTGGGAAATTTCCCAGGTGTAACAGTTGACAGAAAGAGCGGCTCTATTAAGGGATATCCAAATACTGAGGTAGTTGATTTGCCTGGTATTTATTCGATGAGCCCTTATACAAGCGAAGAGGTTGTATCTCGTAGATTCGTTTTAGAGGAAAAGCCATCAGCCATTATTAACATTGTTGATGCTACCAATATCGAGAGAAATCTTTATCTGACAATGCAGCTTTTAGAGCTTGAGATTCCTACAATCCTTGCACTTAATATGATGGATGAGATGGCAGGAAATGGCGGTTCAGTTCTTATTAATGAGCTTGAGGATTTGTTGCAGATTCCTGTAGTACCAATCTCAGCTTCAAAGAACGAGGGTATCCAAGAGCTTGTGGCTCATGCTATTCATATTGCAAAGTATAATGAAAAGCCAGGCCGTACAGATTTCTGTGGCAAGGAAGACCATAATGGTGCAGTTCATCGTGCTATTCATGGTGTTATGAGCTTGATTGAGGATCACGCTGAAAAGGCAGATATTCCAATTAGATTTGCTGCTACAAAGCTTCTTGAGGGAGATTCTCTTGTTTCAAAGGCGCTTGCTTTAGATGAAAACGAAGCAGACACCTTAGAAAAGATTATTCTTCAAATGGAAAAGGAGAGAGGCTTAGACAGAGCTGCTGCGATGGCAGACATGCGATTCACCTTTATCAATCGTATATGTCAAGAGACTATTATTAAGCCTAAGGAAAGTAAGGAGCATATTAGAAGTAGAAATCTTGATAAGTTCTTTACTGGTAAGTGGACAGCGATTCCTGCTTTTATTGGAATAATGGCTCTTGTTTTTTACCTTACCTTTAATGTGGTTGGCGCTTTTTTACAGGGAGTATTAGAAACAATAATTGGTGCCATAACTGACTCTGTAGATAATGTTCTTACAGCAGCAAATGTGGCAGCACCAATTCATTCGTTGATTATAGATGCTATTTTCACAGGAGTTGGTTCAGTTCTTAGCTTTGTACCAATCATCGTGGTTTTGTATTTCTTCTTATCTATGCTAGAAGATAGTGGATATATGGCCAGAGTTGCCTTTGTGATGGATAAGCTGTTAAGACGAATTGGTCTTTCTGGTCGAAGCATCGTGCCAATGCTTATTGGATTTGGATGCTCCGTGCCAGCTATTATGTCCACAAGAACCTTACCATCAGATAGAGATAGAAAGATGACACAGCTACTTATTCCATTTATGAGTTGTAGCGCAAAGATGCCTATCTATGCATTCTTTGCGGCAGCCTTCTTCCCAAAGAAAGCGGCGCTTGTAATGGTAGGTCTTTATCTAATTGGTGTAGTTGTGGCTGTAATCGTTGCACTTTGTTCTAAGAACACCTTGTTCAAGGGTGAAGCAGTTCCATTTGTTATGGAGCTTCCAAACTATAGATTACCAGGACTTAAAAACGTATTGATGCTTATGTGGGATAAGGCAAAGGATTTCATTCAGAGAGCCTTTACCATCATCTTCCTTGGCACAATTGTGGTATGGTTCTTGCAGAACTTTAATTTTTACTTCCATATGGTAGAGTCCTCAGAGGATAGCATACTTGCAGCCTTAGCTGGCATACTTGCACCAATCTTTGTTCCTCTTGGATTTGGAGATTGGAAGATGGTTACATCATTGATTTCAGGCTTCCTTGCAAAGGAAAGTGTGGTATCAATGCTTACTGTACTTTATGGTGGTGTTGAAGGTCTTCGTGCTGCAATGTCTCCGCTTACAGCCTTTGCATTCTTGGTATTCTGTTTGCTTTACACACCATGTGTAGCTGCAATTGCTGCAGAAAAGCGAGAAGCAGGAAAGCGAGCAGCTTTAAAGATGGTAATATTCCAGTGTGCAGTGGCTTGGATCATTGCCTTCCTGATTAGAGCAACAGGTCTTGCTTTAGGTTTTAACTAATTATGGTATAATAAATTTGTCATTTCGGGATTATTGAGTATTTGGAGACTAAATATGAAGAGTATAGTGGTTGATGCAATACTTGAGAATTTACCAAACGTCATGGAATTTGTTGACCTTGAGCTTCAGCAGGTTGAATGTAGCATGAAAGCTCAAATGCAAATTGATGTGGCAATAGAGGAGCTTTTTGTTAATATAGCAAACTATGCCTATGGGGATGGTACAGGAAAGGCTACAATTGAGTTCTTCTTTGATAAAGATAGTCGAGAGGTGAAAATCTCTTTTGTCGATAGTGGTGCAAAGTTCAACCCTTTGGAGAAGTCAGATCCAGATATTACTTTATCTGCAGAAGAAAGAGAGGTTGGAGGCTTGGGTATTCTGATGGTTAAAAAGACAATGGACGATTTAACCTATGAATACACTGATGGAAATAACAAGACAACTATCTACAAGAAAATATAATTATTAGGAGGGCATTTTTATGTTGAACATCAACGAGACAAAAGCAAATGGAAATCTTACAATTTCTTTGGAGGGCAGATTAGATACTACAACAGCACCTCAGCTTGAGGATTCATTAACAGGAAAGCTTGACGATGTTAAGAGTTTGGTTTTTGATTTAAATAAGCTTGAATATATATCTAGTGCAGGTCTTAGAGTGCTTCTTACAATACAGAAGGTTATGAATAAGCAAGGGGAAATGCTTGTTAAGAATGCCTCTGAGGAAATCTTGGAAATCTTTGAGGTTACAGGCTTTTCAGATATTCTTACTATTTCATAACGTATTTGCGTAACGATATTTTGCTAATAAAATATTTTTATAAGAGCAGTCCTTGTTGGACTGCTCTTTTTTATGCTAAAATACTGTTAATCTTTAGCATACTAAAGTGTATTGGAAGGTAGATTATTATGGAGATAAAACAGCTTAAGTATTTTGTGGTTTCAGCTGATGTGGGGTCCTTTAGTGAGGCAGCAACTGTGCTTTATACCACACAGTCAAGCGTAAGCAAAGTGATTGCATCACTAGAGCACGAACTTGATTACACACTTTTTAAGAGAGAGAGTAAGGGAATCTCACTTACTGAGCAAGGAAAGGTTTTCTACCAAAGGGCCAGTGGTATAGTTTCTGACTTTGATAAGCTTGAAACAGAAAGCGATATGATACAGAAGAATTCGGTTCGAATCGGGATGATTCATAGCTCTTGGCTGGCAAATTCTTTCTCAGAGTTTTACGAGCTTCATAAGGATGAGAATTGCTGTTTTTATATCCATGCAGATGGCACCAGTTCTTTGATTGAAAGATTAAAGTTATCTGAGGATGAGCTGAGCTTTATCTACGTTTTTCCTGATACCAGACCTCAGGTGGAATACCTTATCAAAAAATATAATCTTAGATTTGTAAAGCTAAAGACTGTAGATGGAATGATATATTTTGCCCCTGAGGATGGGGAGGATATTACATCAAAGCAGATAGATTTTCGTGGTGATTTCAGTGGCATGAAATTTATTCAATCTGAGAATGATGAATATCTTAGATTGGGAAATTGGAAAACTGGGGATGGAAAGCCTATTGATATTAGCAAGGATATTTCAGTTGTTACTAATAGCGATTATGTAATGCATAACATGCTTGAAAAGAATAACTTGGCAAATCTTAGCGGTGCATCCTTTAAAAACTATGATGATGCACATAAGCCAGGTGTTGAGATTTACAACGAACATGGTCAAATTGATTTTGGCTATGTTACAAATATGGACTATACACCAAGTCCTATGGCAAGAGAGTTTATTGATTTTATTAGACATGCAATTGAGGAGTAGCATTAATGACAAGACTTGAATTTAGGAAATTACTTGAAACTAGAAATGTATTTATTGATGGCGCAACAGGCACAGAGCTTCAAAAAAGAGGTATGCCAGCAGGGGTTTGTCCTGAAAAGTGGATTATAGATAATCCTTGGGCTATTCAAGAGATTCAAAAAGCATATTATGATGCAGGCTCTGATATTGTGTTGGCCCCTACCTTTACTGCAACTCCAATAAAGCTTGCCGAGTATGGACTTGAAAAGGATTTGGTGGAAATTAATCATAAACTTGTTCAACTTACCCGTCAGGTGGCAGGTGAAACAGGTCTTGTGGCTGCAGATATTTCTATGACAGGAAAGCAGCTTTATCCTCTTGGGGATTTAATGTTTGAGGATTTGGTAGATTGTTACAAGGCACAGGTGAAGGCAATCTTAGAAGAAGGCGTGGATTTATTTGTAGTTGAGACTATGATGAGTCTTCAGGAATGCCGTGCTGCTGTACTTGCTATAAAAGAGACCTGCGATCTTCCTATTATTGTATCTCTTACCTACAATCCTGATGGGAAGACTTTGTATGGTACATCTCCAGACACAGCTATGATTGTGCTTCAGTCTATGGGTGTGGACTGTGTTGGAATGAATTGTAGTACCGGTCCAGATGCCATGTTAGAACTGGTTCAGCAAATGAAAAAGGTGGCAACTGTGCCTATCATGGTTAAGCCAAATGCTGGTTTGCCAGAGCTTGAGAATGGCAAGACAGTTTATAAGATGACTCCAGAAACCTTTGCTGAGGCATCACTTCGTCTTTACGAAGCAGGAGCTGGCCTTTTTGGTGGATGCTGTGGTTCCACTCCAGATCACATCAAGGCATTGGTGGATACCTTAAAAGATAAGCCTGTAAATAAGGTGGAAGACAAGCCACTTCGAGTGGTTACTTCTGAGCGTATGAACACTTGGATTGATTTGGATGGCAAGTTCATGGTTATTGGTGAGAGAATCAATCCTACAGGAAAGAAGAAGTTCCAGGAGACCTTACGAGAAGGCTCACTTTCAATGGTGGTGGATTTTGCCCGTGAGCAGGAGGAAAAGGGAGCCAATATTCTCGATGTAAACATGGGTATGAATGGTATTGATGAAAAGCAAATGATGATTGATAGCATCTATGAGGTAACCTCAGCTGTTGATTTGCCACTTTGCTTAGACACTAGTCATGTTGAGGTTATGGAGGCTGCTCTTCGTATTTATCCTGGACGTGCTCTTATTAACTCTATTTCCGCAGAAGAAGAGAAGATGGAAGCAATGCTTCAGCTTGCGAAAAAGTATGGTGCTATGTTTATCACACTTCCTCTATCAGGCGCAGGTTTGCCAAAGGATATAGAAGAGAAGAAGCAGCATATAAATACTGTTCTATCTAAGGCAGTTGAGCTTGGTCTAAAAAAAGAGGATGCTGTTGTGGACGTTTTAGTGCAGACTGTTGGTGCGGAAGGAACAGCGGCTCTTCAGTGCTTTGAAACTATTGAATACTGTAAATACGAATTAGGTCTTCCAACAGTGTGTGGACTTTCAAACATTTCCTTTGGTATGCCTAATCGACAGTTCGTTAATACAACATACCTTACAATTGCAGTTAGCAAAGGCCTTACCATGGCCATTGCAAATCCTAATCAGGAGATGCTTATGTATTGCGCAGCTGCGGCAGATACTCTTATGAACAAGGAAGGAGCTTTGGAAAAATATGCTTCCCTTCCTGTGGTTGAGGCTAAGGCCGCACCAGCAGCTGGCGCCGCAAAGGCTAGTGCACCTTCTGGTGGATTAAGTGTATCCAATGCCTGCGATGGAGTAGGTCCTGTGGCTGAATGTGTAATCAAAGGCAAAAAAGAGCAGATTGTTAAAGAAATCCAGACTATGCTTGATGCTGGCGTGAATCCTCAGGAAATTATTGAGGAGCACTTGATTAAGGGCATCAACGTGGTAGGTGAGCTTTATGATAAAAAGAAATACTTCCTTCCTCAGCTTATAGCTGGAGCAAATGCTATGGAGCTTGGAATGAAGCATATTGAACCACTACTTGCCAGCTCAGATAGTGAAGCAAAGGCAAAGATTGTTATCGCAACCGTTGAGGGAGATATCCATGATATTGGAAAGAATCTTGTGGCGCTTATGCTTAAAAACTACGGCTTCGAAGTGATTGATTTAGGAAAGGATGTTCCGGCTGAGACAATCATTGATAAAGCCGTTGAGGTAGATGCTGATATTATTGGTCTGTCTGCACTTATGACCACCACAATGATGCGCATGGATGATGTGGTGAAG
Organism: Pseudobutyrivibrio sp. YE44; assembly: GCF_900104335.1. GTDB lineage: Bacteria > Bacillota > Clostridia > Lachnospirales > Lachnospiraceae > Pseudobutyrivibrio. The sequence continues at coordinate 767,902 of NZ_FMXT01000001.1, read as the reverse complement.
CTTGCAAAGAATAAGGGTTGCAGAGCTCAAATAATTATTGGTGGAGCCTGCATAAACGAATCCTTTAAGGATGAAATAAATGCGGATGGATATTCTGCTGATGCTGCGGAAGCAGTAAAGCTAGTGCAGCGATTAATGAAGATATAAGGCTTCCCCTTGAGAGGAAGCTGTCAGCTTTAGCTGACGGATGAGGTGTAATTAATGGAAGAAAAACAACATAAACGAAGAGTCAGATACTCTGGAAAATATCCAAAGAAATTTGAGGAGAAATACAAGGAGCATAACCCAGAAAAGTATAAGGATACTATTGCTCATGTTATAAGCAAGGGTTCCACACCTGCTGGTATGCACATTTCTATTATGGTGCAGGAGATTTTAGATTTTTTGCAGATAAAGCCGGGGCAGAAGGGCTTGGATTGTACTCTAGGTTATGGTGGGCATACACGAAAAATGCTTGAACAGCTTCAGGGCCAGGGATGTATTTATGGTCTTGATGTGGATCCTATTGAGTCAGAAAAGACCGTAAAAAGACTTAGAGATGCAGGATTTGATGAGGATAATTTTCAGTTTAGGCTTATCAATTTTGCAAACATAGATAAAGTGGCGGAAGAAGCTGGAAAATTTGATTTTGTACTAGCAGACCTTGGTGTTTCATCAATGCAGATTGATAACCCTGAGCGAGGCTTTTCATACAAGATTGATGGTCCCTTGGATCTGAGACTTGACCCAGCACATGGTCAGTCTGCAGCTGAGCGTCTTCACGACATCACACAGGAAGAATTTGTTGGAATGATGGTGGAAAATTCTGATGAGCCTTATGCAGAGGAGATTGCGCAGAAGGTTTTCTCTTTAATGTCTAAGGGAAATCCTATGGATACCACAACAGCTCTTCGTGAAGCTATAGCTGAAGCTCTTTGGAAGGTGCCAAAGGATGAGAAGGACCAGGCTATCAAAAAATCCTGTGCCAGAGTTTTCCAGGCACTTCGTATAGACGTTAATAGTGAATTCGAAGTTTTATATTCTTTCTTGGAAAAGCTCCCTACGATTTTAAATCCAGGGGCAAGAGTAGCAATCCTTACCTTCCATTCAGGAGAGGATAGATTGGTAAAGAAATCCTTTAAAGAGCTTGCTAGGGCAGGGGTGTACTCTGAGGTTTCCTCAGATGTGATTCGCCCGTCAGCGGAGGAGTGCCGCCTGAACCCACGCAGCAAATCCACCAAAATGCGTTGGGCGGTTAAAATGTAAAATAGTGATTTTTGGAGCCTGGTAGCTAACAAGCTATTATAATTCATAAGCGACACCTTCTATGGTGGAGCGGAGAATTATAATGCTTGTTAGTGTAACCAGGTTCTTATTGTAGGAATTTATTTTATATTTATAATTGTGTATTCAGATCTAGTTCCAGTTTTAAATTTTAGTGCCCAGTCGGAGATTCCGGAGGTAACTATAAAGTCCGTTTTTTCTCTGCGCTCATATCCATAGGTGGCATCATTTACTCCAGTCCATTCGCCAATATAGGTGATTGGAATCATCTGGCCACCATGGGTGTGTCCTGAGACAACAAGGTCACATCCAGCCGCTGCTTCAGCATCATAGTCGGCTGGCTCGTGGTCCATAACAAGTATGTATTTGGATTGGTCTAAATCCTTTACAAGGTCAGCTATTGGCATTCTGTCACTATTTAATCCTTTGTCTAGGCGACCTACCAGATAGAATCTGTTATCTATTAGAGTGTATTCATCCTCTAGGATATTGATTCCATTTTTAGTTAGATTATATCTTAAATCTTCAGCAGTAAAATCTCTATGATTAAAATATCCTTCGTCGTGATTTCCATAAACAAACCAAACCCCATATTTCAAATCTAATTTACCAAGGGCTTCACAGGCTTTTTCCATATCTATATTCTTGCTGCCATCATCTACAAAATCGCCGGCAATCAAAAGAATATCTGGATTTTCAGCTTCGATTTTCTTAAGGTGTTTTGCAAATCCATCACCATCAAAGGTAGTACTCATATGGGAGTCGCCAAACATTGCCACCTTTAGAGTACCTAAGTCTTTCTCAGTTGATAGATTATAATCCTTTGGAACAACAGTGACACACAAATAATAGCCGGCGCCCAAATATAAAACAGAGCAAAGTAAAGCTAGCCAGCCCTGCCAGTAATATTTTGTATCTATTTTCTTTATCAGCTTTCCTAATCCTTCAGCAAACAAAAAGAAAAAGGTCACAAATATAATGATTGTCAGAGCGTTTATCCATCCTAGGGCAAAGTAAAAGAAGGTAAAGGTCAAGGCAATCAAAAGAAAAGATATTTTCTTATTACTAATCAAGCTGAATTTCGCAATGGAGGAAATAAGAAAAACTCCACCCGCGATTGCAGCAACTATTGCTCCCAAAAACATTAAAATCCAAATCATAGCTTTCAATCCTTTAAAACACTAAAAGAACAGTTTTCAAAAATATATCATAGAATTTTTAAAAAAGTTTGACCAGGATGAATGAACCTCAGGAATATTATTTCTGGGGTTTTATTGCGTTGTAGGCTGGGTTTTTATATAATCTTCCATAAGATGAAAAAAGGGGTAAAAGGGAGACCGATATGGAATTATTAGATGGAAGACCAGAGAATACTGAAGGACGTTTGGAGCGAGAGATTCGTACTTACGATATGCTGGATTCTCTAGGAATAGCTTATAAAAGAACAGATCATGACAGAACGGATACTATGGAAGCTTGTAATGAAGTTGATAAGATTCTAGATGTGGTAATCTGTAAAAACTTATTTTTGTGTAATCGACAGAAGACTGCATTTTATCTTTTGATGATGCCAGGAGATAAGAAGTTTAAGACCAAGGAATTGTCATCACAAATAGGCTCAGCTAGGCTTTCCTTTGCAGAGCCTGAGGATATGCTTAGATATCTTGATATTGAACCTGGCTCAGTAAGTATTATGGGACTTATGAATGATAAAGATAATGCAGTGCAACTTCTTATTGATGAGGATGTACTTAAGGATGAGTATTTAGGGTGTCATCCATGCGTGAATACATCTAGTTTGAAAATGAGAACAGAGGATGTAATAAAGAAATTTCTTCCAGCAGTAGAGCACGACTATAAAACTGTGCATTTAGTGGGAGAAGATTAATTACGGCATAAGAGGAGAAGACTAGAATGGATATGTTAAGCGTAAATGGAAAAGACTATGAAATAAAAAAGCTCTTAGGAAAGGGCAAAGGCGGATATTCTTATTTGGCAGAAAAAGATGGTAAGCAATATGTGGTGAAGCAGATTCATCATGAACCATGTTCTTATTATCAGTTTGGAAATAAGATTCAATCTGAAATCGATGACTATAAGAGACTGATTAACATTGGCATCAAGATGCCAGTTATGCTTGATGTGGATGTTGATAATGAGCGTATCGTAAAAGAATTTGTTGATGGGGAAACAATTTACAATCTTGTTCTTGAAGATAAGATGCAACCTGTTTATTTGGAGCAGGTAAAAGAAATGTGCGATTTACTTTATCCAGCAAAGACAAATATCGATTATTTCCCAACAAATTTTGTGGTTAACAATGGTGAGATTTTCTATATCGACTATGAGTGTAACGATTACATGGAAGAATGGAATTTTGAAAATTGGGGAATTAAGTATTGGTCTAAGACACCTGAGTTTTTGGAGTATGTTGAGGAGCATAAGATGTAGCCATACTAAGTGAAAGTAATGGCTTTATAAAAGGTGGCGGAAATTGTGGAGGTAAAATGGTCTTATTAGTCATCGACATACAAAAAGGAATTACAGACAGTAGATTATATAATTATGATGGATTCTTGGAAGCAACCAAGAAGGTTATTGATGCCGCAAGAACTAATAATGTTGAGATAATATATGTTCAACATGATGACGGGCCTGGTACAGGCTTTTCTGTTGGGGATTGGGATTTTGAGATAGCTGATCAGGTGGCACCCAATGAGTTAGATAAGATTTATATGAAGAATATTAATAGCTGTTTTGGTAATAAAGAGTTAGCTGATTATTTAGAGGTGATGGCTGATAAGCGTCTGATGATAGTTGGATTGCAAACTAATTTCTGTATAGATGCAACAGTAAAAGCTGCATTTGAAAGAGGCTTCAAAGTGATTATTCCGAGTGGAACAAATTCTACATTTGATAATGATTACATGGATGCAGCGACAACATATAGATATTATAACGAAATGATGTGGCCAGATAGATTTGCATTGTGTGTATCAGTAGATGAGGCTATTTCGATGATGTAGAACGAGATAAGCTAGATTTTGCAGATGTTTTATTATGCAGGAACTCCTAGGTGGGGTAATCTGAAGTTAATATGCTTTGTTTTACGGAACATTTTATCGAAATTGAAGAAAATAAACCTAATAATCGAGGTTTGTAGGGCAATCATAATCTAAAATTATGGAGGTGTGTTATGGATCACAATAAGATTGAGAGTTTTATCAGAAAACAGAAGGTTGCATTTATCTGTTCCATAGATGAAGAGGGATTTCCAAATGTAAAAGCTATGTTAAAGCCTAGAAAAATGGAAGGTTTACAGAGTTTTTATTTTTCGACAAACACTTCTTCAATGAGAGTAAAACAGTACATGAATAATCCCAATGCTTGTATCTATTTCTATCATAAGGGGGTGATTAAGTATGTGGGTGTTATGCTGAAGGGCAAAATGGAAGTACTTAACGACCAAGAGACAAAAGATATAATCTGGCGTAAAGGTGACACGATGTTCTATAAGGGAGGGGTTACTGATCCGGATTATTGTGTATTGAAGTTTACTGCTGAGAGCGGAAGATATTATTGTGATTTGAAGACGGAAAGTTTCGCAGTCTAATAGTGAGTTATATCGTTGTTTATTGGTGGGGTTGAAAAATATGGTTACGAAAAAATAGGTGATTTTGAGACAATATATGGTACCGTGGATCAGTTGTTTCAAAAACAATTGTCCAGATAACTACAAGTTTATAAGGAAGGATAAATTATGAAAAAAAGATTTTTAATTGCAAGCATGATTGTGGCACTTACATTTGTAGGATGTGGTGCAACCACAGAAGAGAACAATACTGATAATGTATCAACAGAAGTAATTCAGGATGAAAAAGATGTTTCAGCTGATACATCGGCAACATCAGATACAGCGGAATCAGAAGAGACTGATAATGAAGGCGTAGAAGCTGTATGTGAGCCAGAGGGAAAGTATTCCGCAACATTTACTGAAGAAATTGAGGGAGAAGAGATTTCCTATGAGGTTTCTTATACATTCAATTCAGATGGGACGGGTGTTTACGATGGACAAGATACAATAGATTTCACTTGGGATGCTTGTTATATCTACATGAATGACTCGAAGTATCCTTTCGATGTAAATGGTAATTATATTTCTGTATCAGAATATGAAGGAACTCAAGATTACTACAAGGAATAAATTACAGATCAATATTTCAAAATGATGCATTTTCATTTGGTAATTTACAGGTCATTAGAGTTGCAGAAGAATATGATAACTGATGCTATAAAGTTTTATGAGGCGCATGGTTTTCGTTATAGTGGTGAAAAAGAACTTGAAAAAAGTGCTACAGAGTATTTGATTAAAATGGTGCTTTCATAAGTGAATTATATTGATTGAAATTTATGAGGGAGAAGATTTTATGTGTTTTGTATGTGAGAGGGTTAATCAAACTAAGGCAGGAGAGAATCCATGTCTTGTAAAAGAGCTTGATACTGGATATGTGGTCATAGGTGACTTTCAACATTTTTATGGATATACACTTTTCCTATACAAGGAACATGTTGTTGAGTTATTTGATCTCAAAGAGAACGTAAGATCCAAACATTTACATGAAATGACTGTAGTTGCAGAAGCGGTAAAAAATGCTTTTGGAGCTGAAAAAATGAATTATGAATGTTTAGGAAATGGCGAAGGGGGAGCCCATATTCATTGGCATTTATTCCCAAGAAGAAATGGTGACATAGAAAAATATGGAAATAATGGAAAAGGTCCAGTTTGGTGTTATCCAAGGGATAAAATGTATGCCGAGAGTAACAGACCTAGCAATCAGGAAATAGAAGAAATGAAAACAAAGCTTAATATCGAATTGGAGAGACTGTTAGGATGAAAAACAAAGAACTTTTAAAGAGAGTAGGTTATATTGTATTAATTTGTTTATCATTTTTTGTTGCCACAAGGTATTATTTTGAAGATAAAATAATCTTAACTATATGTTGGATTGTCATTGGTGCAAGAAATGTATATGAACTAGTCCGCCGAATCAAAAATTCAAAGAAAGAAGATTATGAATGAAATTCAGATAATCATGCAGTATAAAGGATATGAATATACCTATATTTTAATATAAATAAAAAGATAACTTCAAGTTTATAAAGGGAGAAGATAAATGCAAATTGGAAGTTCAAATGATTCAGCAGCTGTGAAAGCACAGTATGTCACATCCAAAAGTTATGATGTTAGAGTTAATTTCCACGATATGTATTCAACAAATAAGCTAGGTTATAGCAACTGGCTTATTTCTAACTATGATATTCGAAAAGGGATGAAGGTATTGGAACTTGGCGGTGGTCCAGGCGGTATGTGGATAGGCCGTCATGAAATAATTTCACGATGTGAGAAGTTCGTTTTTACGGATTTGTCAGAAGGAATGCTAGAGACTGCAAAAAAGAATATTGGCGAACATGATAATGTGGAATATCGTATAGCCGATATTCAAGATTTAGATTTTGATGATAATTCTTTTGACGTGGTTATTGCTAATGGAATGCTTTACCATGTTCCAAATCTTGATAAGGGGCTCAGTGAAGTTAGAAGAGTTTTGAAGGATGGTGGAGTATTTTACTGCGCTACATTTGGTGAAAATAATTTCACTGATAAACTTGCTGAATGGTTTGAATTAAGTGGTGAAGAGTTTAAGCCTAACCATAATTTTACAATACAAAATGGAGCAAAAAAGCTACAAGGACCTTTTGATGATGTAACAGCTTTAGTTTATGAGGATTCGCTTCATATCACTGAGGTAGATCATCTTGTTGGGTATCTTCAAAGCTTAGCTTCATTTAAGGCAGTATTGAATATTCCATTCCAGCGAATAAGAGAGATTTTGGTAGAACATTTTGTAGATGGAGCAATAGATTTACCAAAAGAATACGGTACATTTGTGTGTAGTTAAATAAAACGGAGTTTATAAAGATGAAATACAGTCAAAAGGTTATTCTAAAAGATGGAAAAGAAGCATGGCTTAAAAATGGTGAGGCATCTGATGGAAGAGCTGTATATGAGACCTTTAATGCCACTCATGCAGAAACAGACTTCTTGCTTTCGTATCCTGATGAAAATAGCTATGATCCAGAGCAGGAAGCAAAATTTCTTGATGATAAAACAAAAAGCAATAACGAAATAGAAATTATTGCTCTGGTGGATGACAAAATCGTGGGAACAGCAGGAATAGAGGCTGTCGGGACAAAATATAAAGTAAAACACAGAGCAGAATTAGGAATAAGTATTTTGCGTGATTACTGGAGGCTAGGTCTTGGGACGGCTCTTATGAAGGCTTGTATTCAATGTGCTAAAGATGCAGGGTATGTTCAATTGGAATTAAATGTAGTGGCAGAAAATGAAAGGGCTATTGCAATGTATAAAGAAATGGGATTTGAGGAATTTGGACGAAATCCAATGGGATTCAACTCTCGTACAGATGGATTCCAGGAATTAGTTTATATGCTTCTGAGATTGTGAATAGCATAGGTTTTTGATTTTCATCAGAAAATCAAGAACCGGAGATGGACCAATATTTTCTGAAAGAAAATGTTGCTCTGCAAAGCAGAGTTCTTGTGGGCTTTTTCATTAAGTAGCACACAAGAAGTCATAGAATTTGAAGGGCAAGATATTCTACTTAAGAATTGCAAGGAGATAAAAAACATATGGAAACATGGTTTTATACAGTTGTAAGTATAGATGGCGATTATGCGAATCTTAAAAGAACAGATATTGAATCAGATGAGCTTAAGTTAGTGGCAAGAGCCCTTCTTCCTTCAGATATTGAAGAAGGTACACAGCTTAAGTATGAGTTGATGCAGTATTTTATAGTTGACTAAGCTTTAGTTTACATGGATAAGGTGGAATTGAAATGAGGATTTTTTTCAAATCAAGTTTATAGAGGAAATTATTATGGTAAGAAAGATTATTAGAGATTCAATGTTTTTGGCGCAGAAGTGTGAGCCTGCTACTGAGAAGGATGCTCAGATTGCGCAAGATTTATTGGATACACTTAGAGACAATATTGATCATTGCGTAGGCATGTGCGCAAATATGATTGGCGAGAAGAAGACTATTATTGCTGTTGCGGCAGGTCCATTTCAGTTTGTAATGATTAATCCAAAGATTACAAAAAAGAGTGGAGAGTACCAGACAGAGGAAGGTTGCCTTTCTTTAGATGGAGTAAGACCATGCACTAGATATGAGGAAATTGAAGTTGATTTCCTTAATCAAAACTTTGAGCCTCAACATGCTAAGTACACAGGGCTTACAGCTGAATCAATTCAGCACCAGATAGACCACTGTAACGGCATAGTAATCTAGTTCCAAAAATAAAAATTAATAATCCATCAATGAAAACACATCCTATTAGAGGAGTAGATGTTTCTCATTATCAAGGTGAAATCGACTGGGATCAATTAGCAAAAGAAGATATTCAGTTTGCTTATATAAAGGCGACAGAGGGGTCAAGCAATAAGGATGAGCAATTTGATGAAAACTGGAGCGGGGCCCAGGCTACAAATTTAAGAATTGGTGCTTATCATTTTTTTAGTCTTGATTCACCAGGAGCAGACCAAGCTAAGAATTTTTGTAAGAATGTAAATGCGATTGATGGAATGCTTCCACCAGTGGTAGATATTGAGCCTTATGGAAAATACCGAGATCCCAACCAGCTTGATCAAGAAAAAATGATCAGTGAGTTGGATGCATATTTAAAAAGTGTGGAATCTTTTTATGGAATAAAGCCGGTTATATATACCACGGAAGAGTGGTGGCCAGTTTTACAGGAAGATTTTAATGATTATAATTTGTGGATTCGAGATGTTTACGGAAAGCCAGATTCATCAATTAAATGGACTTTTTGGCAGTATTCAAATAGACATGTGTTAAAGGGATATTCTGGAACAGAACGATACATTGACATGAATGTGTTTTATGGTGAGGAGAAAGAATTTTATATGTTTGGCATGTGAGAGGGGTAAGCAAACATTTAATCATGATGAGAAAGCGAGATCCAAACACTTGCTGAAATGACATAAATAAGGGGGTAACTCATATTCAGCATGCATTAACAGTAGAAGGGAGAAGAGAGATGCTTGAAATAAGAGATTGTGAAAACTATGATGTTGCGAAAGCATTGATTCTTGAGTATTCCAAGATTAAAGGAGCTGAATCCTGCTTTATTACTCTTGATAAAGAGTTAGCTGATTTAGAAGAATTTTATAAAGGGGGCGCTATTCTTATAGGATATGAGAACGAAAAAACAATTGCCACTATTGCAATCAAAAATATCGACGGAAATTCTTGTGAGGCTAAAAGGCTTTATATCAAGCCAGAATATAGGGGTAAAGGTTATGCGAGATTCTTAATGAATGAGATGCTTAATAAAAGTAGAAAACTTGGTTTTTCTGAGGTTACATTTACAACAAAGCCTGAGGTAATGAGCGTGGGATATGGTTTATATCAGCGGATGGGTTTTGAGGAAACAAGTACTAAGGATGGAGTCGCATCAATGCGTATGGCATTATAAAAGATATCGCTAAGTTCTAATTTATCGAGTAATTATAGGTCAGAATAAATAACAACGGGAGCATGTGATAATGGTTGATATAAGAATTGCAACACAAGATGATATAGATTGCTTGATGAGTATTCGCCTGGAAATGCTTAAGGTGGTGAATAATCTACCAGAAGATTATGAGTTTTCTGATGAAATAATAAATGAAAGTCGTGATTACTTTTTGAATGGAGACCAGATGACTGTTCTTGCCATTGACGGGAATGCTGTTATTGGCTGTGCATCAATGAGTTTTATTAGGATAATGCCAACATTTGGTCACCCAACAGGAAAAAGAGCTCATCTTATGAATGTCTACACAAGACCTGAATATCGCCGACAGGGGATTGCACAAAAGATGGTTGAATTGCTAATCGAGAAAACATGGGAAAAAGGCACGACAGAAATAAGTCTTGATGCAACCACATTAGGAAGACCACTCTATAAAAAAATAGGATTTATAGATTCAGAAGAATGTATGGTTTTGACAAAACACTAGGAGAAAGAGCATGAGAGAAATAGCACAGGACGAGGCAAGCAGGTTGTATGATTGTATTCGTGAGTTATCAGAATATCACAATACAACATCTGTGAATTTCAAAGGATGTTATCCTATAAATCCATATGAAAAGACTCTGAAATCATTTGAAGTAGCATTAGCAAATAAGGATTCGCATATAGCGGTCACTGAAATAGAAAATCAGATTATAGGATTCTGTAAAGTCGATATAAATGGGACGAGCGGTAAGCTGGATTATTTGGTGGTAAAAGAGGAATTCAGAGGAAAAGGATTTGGCAAAGAACTCATGGACTGGGCAATGGGGGTGTTTGCCCAGAATAATGTTATGCATATTGAAGTAAAAGTAGTTGATGGTAATCCAGCGATTCATTTGTATGAGAAGTATGGATTTAAAATTAAATCTCACATATTAGGGATTGAACGATAAAATCTAGTTTATAAGTGACAGAAATGAATAAATAATAAAGGATAAGGGGGATAAAATAATGATTTCAAGGAACGAGGCATTCGAATTATTAAAGAAATACAATAAAGATCCATTTCATATTCAGCATGCACTGACTGTAGAAGCTGTCATGAAGTGGTATGCAAATGACCTTGGATACTCTGATGAAGAAGAGTACTGGGGAATTGTTGGTCTTTTGCATGATATAGATTTTGAATTATATCCCGAGGAGCATTGCATTAAGGCACCTGAACTTTTAAAAGAAGCAGGAGTGAGCGAGGATATCATTCATGCAGTTTGTTCACATGGATATGGAATTACTGTTGGCTGTGGTACAACAATTGATGTTGAGCCAACAAGAGAAATGGAAAAAGTACTCTTCGCAGCAGATGAATTAACAGGATTAATATGGGCAGCAGCTTTGATGCGCCCTTCAAAGAGCACCAAGGATATGGAATTGAAATCTCTTAAAAAGAAATATAAGAGTAAAGGATTTGCGGCAGGATGCTCGCGAGAAGTTATCGAACGCGGAGCAAATCAGCTTGGTTGGGAATTGAATGATTTGTTGGATAAGACATTACATGCTATGGCAGCTAGTGAGGACACTATTAACGAGGCTATGTTAGCGGGGTAATAAAAATGGGAATAGTATATAAAAAACTTACTACAGCTGAATTAGATGTATTCATAAAAATGCGAATTAATCAATTGCGCGAAGAGGGGGCAAAAGAAGATATCGATTTAGTTCCTGCATTGAAGGATTATTACAGTAGACATATGGCGGATGGCACGTTTGTTTCATGGTTAGCTTTTGATGGTGATGAAATCATTGGAACAAGTGGTATGTCTTTTGTAGAGAAGCCGCCTTATTTTGGATGTCCAACTGGTAGAATAGGATTATTATCTAGTATGTATACTAATCCTTCATATAGACGACAGGGAATCGCAAAAGAGCTTCTTGATAGAGTTGTTAGTGAAGCGAAGAAATATGGTTGCGGAACAGTTCAAATTACAGCTTCTGATATGGGAGTAAAGCTTTATTCGGCTTATGGATTTGTCCATAATGATAATTTTATGCAGTATAAGCTGTGATATGAGAGAGTGTGTGTAGTAGGGGAAGATGTATGAACCATTCTAAATTGAAAAAAGTGCTTATATGTACTGCGGCATTGCTTGGAATAGAGGAAAAAATGAAGGAGATTTAGGGTGAAAACAGTTGTATTACTTTATGAAACATGTTGCATTTATGAAATAGTTATTACGAACTATTTCCTTCAGTGTTGTAATCATGAATTGGTGTTTGTTACTACAGATGGAAACTCTGTGGTTGCTCAGGAAAAATTTTCGCTGAATGCGACCTGCGCTTTACAAGATATTGATCCGAAGGAAGTAGAGTTACTTTTGGTGCCTGGTGGAGATATTTCATCTATTGCAAATGAGGAAGTTTATTCTTTTATTCGTGCAGTAGTGGATAATAAACAGTTAGTTGCTGGAATATGCAATGGGGTGGATGAACTGGATAATGCCGGTGTTCTTAAAGGCATAGAATCTACTCATTCATGTAAAGAGCCGCTTGTGGTTGGCGACCATGTAATCACAGCAAGAGCTAATATGTACGTAGATATGGCTATCGCTATTGGAAAGAAAATGAATCTATTTGCAGATGAAGCGGATTTACAGGAGACAGTTGATTTTTGGAAGCTACATAAGACCTTTTAATTATGATAAGGAACCTTTGTGGGAGCTCCTTGGTATGTAATTTATAGTTATTATGCTTTGTTTTACGGAACATTTTTCAAATATGAATCAAAAGTCCGTAGGGTTAATTCTTACTTTGGATTTAATTACGGAACAATGACTGTTTAGTGGATATTGTTCCGTAGGATTTGTTTACTAACATAGAGATGGGCTGAAATTTTGCTGAGAAATTGCATGGATAATTACGGCAATAGATTCTAATAATATGCATTATTCCGTAATTCATTTACAAGTATGAATTTTTAATACGGAAATAATGGGATTTTTCGAGTGATGTTCCGTAAAAGAACGAGATTTAACGAAATCAATTCAAGATTATAAGGGGGATGAAGATGCTAAGACTAATTAGACCAACTAGTGAACATGAAACACAAGCATTGGATTTTAAAGAAGAGTTTTTTAAAAACAATGAAAAAATTATAAATGGAAGTGAATTGCTTGACCAAATGGAAAACTATAAAGATTGGCTAGTTTCTGTTACTAATAACATTTGTGCAGAAACAGTTAATCCAGATTGGGTTGTTACAGATACTTTTTTTGCTGTGGATGAATCTAACAGAATTGTAGGTATTATAGATTTGAGACATACTCTGAATGATTTTTTGAAAGATTTTGGAAATTGTGGATATAGTGTTAGGCCTTCCGATAGAAAAAAGGGATATGCAACAGATATGTTGAGGCAAATTTTAAATGTCGCTAAAGATTGCAATATGTGCGAGCTTCATTTATCAGTAGAACGAGACAATGAACCATCAATAAAAACTATTCTTGCAAATGGCGGTGTCTACGAAAGAAGTTTTGTATTCGAAGGTGAGATGGCTGATATTTACAAAATAGCTCTATAATGGACAATTTGTTTTTAGTTTAAAGGAGACATCATGAGAGTTGCAATCTTGGGACTAGGTGTAATTGGAACAACATATGCTTATGCTTTTCAAAAAGCAGGGCATGAAACTTTTCATATTGTAAGAGAAGGAAAGAAGGATATTCCAGCAGAAATCTTAGTGCGTTTATTGGATGGGAGATATAACAGCAAAGGCGAAGAAAAGCAAGATAATTATAAAGTTGCTTTAGCAAAAAATAACGAAGAATATGACTTTATAATTGTTAGTGTGGCCAGTGGAAAACTTGAAGCAGCCATAAATACAATAAGGGAAAGGAATATCAAAGGGACAATCGTACTGTTCTGTAATTTTTGGAACGAACGTAAAGAGATAGAAAAAATTATAGGTAATCTTAATTACGTTACAGCATTCCCTACAGCAGGGGGACATATGAATTCGAATGGAGTGCTAGATTGTGTTTTATTTGATCATATAATGCTTGAAAGCAGAGAGAAGGCAAATATTGCTAATTATACAGATCTATTATCACTTCTGAATTCTGCTGATATAAAGCAGGAAATCCCTCATGATATGTTTGAGTGGATATGGATTCACATGGCAATAAATGCTGGTGTTACATCTACTGCTGGAAGAAATGGTGAGCTTGATAATCCAAATCAGCTAGCCAAAGATTTAATGTCTGACTCCAAATCACTTAGTTTAGCAGTTAAGTCCATACGTGAGACTGTAAAAACAGTAGAGGCAAGAGGTGTTGATTTAAGCTTGTATAAAAATGAATTATTGCCATATAAAATACCTGCTGGAATTGCAGGTATTGCAATGAAAAAATTATTTTCTTCTAACGAGTTAACATCAAGAATAATGACATTGCACAATGACGTAAATGATATCTTATATGGTTGTAAATGCGTATATGATGAAGGAAAAAAACAAGGTCTACAGCTACCTTTGTTTTATGAAAATATGGAAAAGATTATGAGCTAGATTATTAATTCAAAGGATGACTGAATCTTGATTCTAAATAAAATAAGAATCAAATTATAGTTTTTTCGGGAGGCTTTTTACTTGATTATATGGATATTGGCTACATTGTTGGCTTTTTTTATAAAGGGACTTTGCGGTTTTGCAAATACATTAGTCTTTACATCAGTTTTAGGATTTGGAGTAGCAAATGTTAATATTTCGCCAGTTGAATTATTATTAGGTTATCCGACCAATCTAATTTTAACCTGGAAGAATCGTAATCAACTTGATAGAAAAGTTTACATTCCGTTGTCGTTATTGGTTCTAGGGGGGAGTATACCTGGAGCAATTCTTTTAAAGAATGTGGATGTTGCTTATTTGAAAATATTCTTTGGGATAGTTGTAATTCTTATTGCTATTGAAATGTTTTTAAGAGAATACCAGCACACAACTACCAAGGATTCTAAGGTTTTATTAGGTATCATTGGAGTGCTGTCAGGATTGCTATGTGGTCTATTTGGAATAGGTGCGCTGCTGGCAGCTTATGTTGGAAGAGTAACCACTACAACAGATGAATTTAAGGCTAATATTAGTGCAGTATTTATTGTTGAAAATACTGTAAGAGTTGTCACATATTTTTTGCTTGGAGTATTTACGCTTAATACATTGAAACAGACTGCTATTCTTATCCCATTCATGCTCATTGGATTGTTTATAGGAATGAAAAGCTCCAAAATCTTGGACGAGAGGATTGTAAAAAAGATAGTTATAGTCCTGTTGGCTGTGTCAGGAATGGTTTTGATAGGAATGAATTTGTAAGGCAAGGGAGCGCAGATATATGAATATATATGTAGATTTTGACGATTGTTTATGTGAGACAGCAAGAGCTTTTACGGAGATTGCAGCTAGATTTTTTGGAAAGAGTGTTCCATATGAAGATGTGAGATTTTTTAATCTTCAAAAGTCTTTTGATTTGAAGGATGAGGAATATCAGCAGCTTATGGCGGAAGGACATTTGCCAGAGGTTTTATTGGCATACGAAGAAACCCCAGGATGTTCAGAGGTAATCAATGAGTGGCTAGATAAGGGGTATGACGTAAAAATTATTACAGGACGTCCATATAGTTCTTATGAGGCATCACGTCAATGGCTGGATGAACATGGTCTAGATAGGGTGAAAATTTATTTTCTAAACAAGTATGGAAGAGATGAGTTTTACAAAAATGGAGAACATAATCTGGAGCTAGAGGATTTCTACAAGATGAAATTTGATTTCGCGGTGGAGGATTCACCTTTAGCTTTCCCATATTTAGAACATTTCCAAGATACAAAAGTCATGGTATTTGATAGGCCTTGGAATCAGGATTGTGAGTTCCCAAACAATAATTTCACAAGGTGCTTAGATTGGGATTCAATTCGAACCATGGTAGTAAAGTAAAATCAAATGACCTTTGAGTGGGATAAAAACATTAGAATCAGTAGTATTTCTTTAGTGGAGGAAGAATATTGAGAATAGATCCAATTACAATAAAAGATAAATTAGGAAGAGAAGTAGTACTAAGGGCGGCAAGATCAGAAGATGCAGAAGATTTGATACAGTATCTTAAAGTAACTTGTGGAGAAACTCCTTATTTAATTAGGGAACCTAATGAAGTAACGATTACGATGGAAGAAGAATTGACATTCATCAAGAGTAAACTTGAAAACGACCGGGAGCTTCTGTTAGTAGCATATATAGATGGAAAACATGTCGGCAATTGCTCAATTATGAGCTTTGCTTCATACAAAAGATATCAACACAGATGTGATGTTGCAATTGCTCTTTATCAAGAATACTGCGGATGTGGAATTGGAAGGGCTATGCTTGAAACTGTTCTTGATGTAGCAACTAAGCTTGGATATGAGCAAGCTGAATTGGAAGTTGTAGCTGATAATGAGAATGCAATTTCTCTCTATGAGAAGCTTGGCTTCAAGAAATATGGCACATTCCCAGATAATATGAAATATTCGGACGGAACATATTGTGATGCATATTGGATGATGAAAAAGCTTGTTTGAAAAGTAGGTTGCAGTCAGAGTGTAAAGCATCGTTGGAGGACTAGAATATGAATGAAATTAAAATTGATTGGAATAGTATGGCACGAGCTTATGAAGAGTTCAATAATGCTGAAGATTCGTATAGTTTTAATATAGAATGGCCATGTATTAAAGAGTTACTTCCTGATTTAAATGGAAGGACAGTTGTAGATTTAGGGTGTGGAACAGGGATATTTACTTTCCTTTTAGAAAAAAGCCTCCCCTCAAAACTTATTGGTATTGATTTATCAGAAGAGATGTTGAGCATAGCTAAGAAAAAGTCAGACGAAAACAATTCGAATGCTGTGTTTGTCTTACATGATGCTGCAACTTGTAGAGAGGTTATAAAAGAACCTGTAGACTTTATCTTTTCTTCAACTACAAGCCATTATATAGGTAATCTAGAGCAGTTTTTTGAGAATGTTTCTAGTAGTCTTAAAAATGGGGGAGAATGTATCTTTTCTATAATTCATCCAGTGTATTCAGCAATGTATCCAATTGAACATGCTGATGGTAGCTATCCTGAAGATGAAGAGTGGAATGTAAGATACTTGGATAAGTCGACGAGAGCATATATTCAGCCATGGCTTGAGTATAATGATGATTATGAAAATCATCTTAGTAAAAGTTTTCATCATACCTTTTCAGATTATACGAACGCAATTATAGATGCTGGGTTAACTATTGAAAAGATATGTGAGCCTATGGCTCCAGAATCGTGGAAAGACTCCCAGCCATACAGATATGAAGGGTTTATTGAATCACCAGTTTACATGATATTGAAAATGAGGAAGATATGTTAAAAGACTTTTATGATAAAGAAACAGAACCAGTGGTTAATTTGGAAGCATTTTATGGTGAGCCAAAAAAGTTAACTGATAAATGCTTAATTATTTTTTCAAAAGAGATACATGATTATTTGCTGGAAAACTATTCTTGCGAAGAAATAGGAATAATAACAGCATGTAATGGAAATACAACTATATATCAAACAGAGTATAAAGGCGAAAAAATAGCCTTTTATTTAACTGGAATTGGAGCCCCAATGGCATCAGCAACCTGCTACGAAGTTCATTGGCAAACAGGTGCTACAAAATTTATTATGTTTGGATCCTGTGGAAGCTTAGATGCTGATGTTTCTGCAGGAAAGTTTATTGTGCCTACTAAAAGTTATCGAGGAGAAGGCACGTCCTTCTATTACGCTCCAGCTGATGACTATATTGATATTAAAACTGCGGATAGGCTCGCAGAAATCTTTGATGAACTAAAGGTTCCTTTTGTTAAAGGACCTGTCTGGACAACAGATTCAATGCTCAGAGAGACAAAAGGACTAGTTTCTAAAAGAAGAGCAGAAGGTTGCATAGCCGTAGAAATGGAGCTTGCTGGTGTTCAAGCACTATGTGATTTTTATGGCTTGACCCTATACGATTTCTTGGAAGCTGGTGATGTTCTTTCAGATAGTGGATATGAAATTGAAGGATTAGATGATGCTAATCATAATCTTGGAAAGCTGTTTGTAGCACTAGATATAGCTTTGAGAATATAGGCGCATCATTGGAGGAAACAATGAAGACACGTGAAGAAGCATTAGCATATGGCCTAACATTTGATTATACGTATCAAGAGGCACCATTCCATGATTCAAATTGGCAGCTGATAAGAGTTAAGCCTAGCAAAAAGGCATTTTTGTGGACATATGAAAAGGATGGATATATTTGTCTCAATCTGAAATGTGATCCTGAATGGAGAGATTTTTGGAGAAATACCTATAAAGCTGTTCAGCCTGGATATCATCAGAATAAGGAGCATTGGAATACAGTTATCTTGGATGGTTCCATTCCTGATGAAGATATAAAAAGGATGATAGCAGAAAGCTATGACCTTGTAACAGATACTCCAACAAAACGTATTTACGAAGCTGTAAAACGAATTCCCAAGGGGAAAGTGGCAACTTATGCTCAGGTAGCGGCAATGGCTGGCAATCCAAAGATGTGTCGAGCAGTTGGAAATGCTCTTCACAAAAATCCAGATTTTGAAAATGTGCCATGCTATAGAGTTGTAAACTCCAGGGGAGAGCTGGCAGGAGAATATGCTTTTGGCGGAGCTTGGGCCCAGAAAGAATTACTGGAAGCTGATGGAATAGAAGTTATTGATGGCAAAGTTGATTTGTCTAAATATGCTGTAGAAACTTTGATATATAAGGATTGATTAAAATGAATTTACGACCACATCATTTGCTATGCATACAAAAATATACTGGTCATGGATATGATGAGAATTTTACAAATCATATGGACAATACTGTAGATTCTCTTGCAGAAGGCTGTTCTGTAACGCTTATCGAAGGATGTGATGATTTGTGTATAGCCTGTCCTAACAATATAGATGGAAACTGCAATTCTTTGGATAAAGTAAAACAGATGGATGAAGCAGTATTGGGAGCTTGTGGTTTGTCATATGGCATGTCCAGTGAATGGAGTAAGCTGGCAAACTTGGCAAGAGGAAAAATCTTTGAAACTTCTGAGTTTGATAAGATTTGCTATTATTGCGAATGGTTTGAACTATGCAATAACACGCCAATAATATAAATTATTTTTTGCAGAATCGGAGAAGAAATTCGGAGTGGAAATTGTAAATCGGGAGGTATTTATTAGTTGAATTATTTTATAGAGGGACTTCAGGGAAGTGGAAAGAGTACACTTGTAAGAAAGCTTTCGGAAAAGAATTCAGAATATAGGCCAATATGTGAAGGTGATTATTCTCCAGTAGAGCTAGCATGGTGTGCGTATGTTGATAGAAAAACATACAACGAGATACTTGAAAAGTACGGCATGATTCGTGATGAAATTGAAGCCAAAAGTGTGGAGGAAGATAATCACGTAATCATATGTTATACAAAAATAATTACTGATGTTCCTGGATTTCATAAGGATTTAGAGCACTATGAAATTTATAATGGAAATCGTGATTCTAAGGAGTTTAAGGATATTATTTTGCGACGTCTTAGAAACTGGCATAGTGATAATAACATCTTTGAGTGTTCCATATTCCAAAACATTGTAGAAGATATGATTTTGTATCAGTGTCTTGAAGATCAGGAAATTATAAATTTTTACAGAGAAATTAAAGTAGTTCTTAACGAAAAAGAGTATCAGATATTTTATATCAAGACGGATGATATAGCTGGTAATATTGATGTGATTCGAAAGGAAAGATCTGACGATAATGGAAATGAAATGTGGTTTCCACTGATGCTTGGATATTTTGATAATTCACCTTATGCAAAAGCGAAGGGAATATCAGGTAAAGAAGCGCTTTTTGAACACTTCAGGCACAGACAGGAGTTAGAACTTCGAATCTGCAAAGAAGTATTTGATGGTAAATATACGATATTAAAATCGAAGGATTATAGCTTGTAAGGAATTAGACTAATTTTGACTGAGCACGAGCTAGAAAATAATCTGACCCTTAAAAATTTAATAATACTGACGCTTTTAAAGAGGTCAGATATAAGGTAGCATCATACCCAATAAAAGAAAGGGGTATGATGCTATGTTTAGTTTTAGTGACTTTAAAAAGATTGATATGCATTCGCATATCGGAACCTGGGGTAATCCCTTTAATTATAGCGGGGATATAAATCTTGTTCTGGATTTAATGGAAAAGTTTAATATTGAAAAGACTGTCCTTTGCCCTGCGGATTCCACAAGGAACAGTGAGATGCTAGAAGCATATGAAAGTGCACCAGGAAAGATTATTCCGGTGGCTTGGGTTGACTGTACAAAAGAACAAGAAGCCTATGATGAACTAGAGCATCTGATAAGAGATAAAGGTTGTAAAGGTGCTAAGATACAATCATTATTTGATGGATATGCAGCTGATTCACCTATTGTAGATCCGGTCGCTGAGATTTGTGAAAAATACAATGTTCCGTTTTTTGTTCATTCAGGTCATGAACCTTTTTCTCTACCATGGCAAATTGGTCTTTTGGCTGAACGACATCCAAGGTGTAAATTCGTGATGCTACACATGGGTCATGGGCATGGCATCTATGTGGAAGCTGCTCAGACAATAGCAAAAAGATATAAGAATATTTGGCTGGAAACATCTGGAACGTCTATGAGTGCTCAGATATACAACGCATATAAAAATGTAGGAAACGATAGGGTGATGTTTGGATTGGATACACCTTTTCATGCACCAGAAGTAGAGATACAGAAAATTCTTTCTTGTCCTCTAAGTGAGAAGGATTATGAAAATATCTTTTATAACAATGCAAAGAACTTTTGGGGTAGTTTACTAGAGCAGGAGGCATAATATGAACACAAAGAATATGATTTCAACCAAGGATATTGCAATGGAAGGGATGATGATAGCTTTAGTTTTTCTTGGAACCTTTTATTTCAAGATACCTACACTTTTTGGATATACCCATTTAGGAGATTGTATGATTATACTTACAGTTTCATTACTTGGCTCCAAGAAGGGGGCTCTTGCAGGAGCGTTAGGGGCTGGCTTGTCAGATTTGCTTGGTGGATATACAGCCTGGGTATTACCTACTATGGCAATAAAGGCATCCTGGGCGCTAGTGATGGGATTTGTAGCTTTCAAGCTGATAAAGAATTCAAAGTTTAATTTGGTAATTGGGGCAATTGTAGGAGGATTCATTCATGTTATGCTATATACAATAGTGAAAATACCATTGTTTGGATTAACTTATGCTTTATCAACATTGTTTACTTTAACCCTTCAGACATTTAGTGGAGTTATATTAGGCTGTTTACTTTATAACTTAATTAAAGGGAAGTTATCGGTTAGTTGAAAATACGTTACTTAAATCGTTAAAGGAAAAAGTGTAAAAATTTAAGCGTTACATTTGTCTAATAATTTGCTTTGCAAAACACAATTATAACACAATTTCATAATATACTCCTCCATAGTTTCAAACAGCAATCGCTTATGGAGGATTGAATTATGATGAAGAAAGTTTTAGCATCTGTATTAACATTAGCTATGGCATTATCAGTTTTCACATTTGGAGCTTCAACATTAGCATATGCTGCTGAGGATACTCAGGTGGAAGCTGCAGCTATAACAGAGAGTGATGCTCTTCAGATTGCATTAGGCGCAGCTGGTTACAGCGAAGCTGCTGTTAAATATCCTAAGGTTATGGATGGCCAGGAAGAAGATGGCACAGCTATTTACAAGGTTGTTTTCTATTTAGGATTTGTAGAGTTTGGTTATCATATTGATAAAGCTAACGGAACAATTCTAAAGACTGAGATTAACGACTAAGAAAACTTAATATTGTAATTTAATATAGAGAAATAAGCAGGAATCGCGGGTTCCTGCTTATTTTATGTAGGTAGATTTAGTTGCAGATTTTTCATATCTAGGTATTATAATAACTTGATGGATGATAGTTTTATTTTTTTTTAAAGGAGAAATAAAATGGATATAAATGCAACACATCTAAATTTAAATAATAAAACTGTGATATCATCAAGAACTGGTGCTGATGGTGACAATTCACCAATTCAT
This sequence comes from Pseudobutyrivibrio sp. YE44, assembly GCF_900104335.1. GTDB lineage: Bacteria > Bacillota > Clostridia > Lachnospirales > Lachnospiraceae > Pseudobutyrivibrio. Next base: position 745,888 of record NZ_FMXT01000001.1, on the reverse strand, counting down.
GCAAAAAAGAATAATCAGGAGGCATATTCTGTTTCGTTATCTAGAGAAGGTGCAGAAAAGTCTAAAAATGTTCCAAATAATAATTTAAATAAGGATTCAGAGGCTTATAGGGATTATGTTTTTAGAATGGATGAAATCCTTGGAAAATTAGCTGAGGGTGAGTCTGTATCAAAGAAGGACCAGCAATGGTTTGACAGTGAAGTTCAAAACTTTGCGTCTGGAAGCTATGATAATATTGAAAGTTTTGGTTTTGAAAGAGCTGATTTACTTAATAAGTATATTCAAGACAGGGAAGCAAAGGAACGAGAATACAACAGACTTACTGAACAGCTAGAAGCGGATAAGGCTATACATGATGGAAGATTATACAGTCATTTGAAGAAGGAACATGATCTTGACGATAAAGAGGAGCTTGTAAAAGTTTTGACAGAGAGTTTGGAGGAAAAGGAGAACTTTCAGACTAAAAAAGATGAGCGGGAGAGGAAAGTGGATGAATCCTACTATAAGGAAGGATTTGTCAGTAGGTATATAGAAAAGGAAATGGAGAAGGTAGAGGAATCTCTAGGTAGGGATTTGAAGAACCAGATTAAGTTAGGACAAAGGGATGAAAAATATTAGAAAAATTGTTTTAATTTGTTTTATTTGTTTTATGGCGAGTGTTACAACAGGATGCTTGTCTGGCTCAGCAACACGCAGGGAGGCAATTAATCATGTAGAAAAAAAATTAGGTCTAGAAAACTATAAAATATCAAGGGTTCCTGAAAGCACGGAGAATGGATCTTCTTGGGAAGTATATGACGAGGATGAAGACTTTAGTTTTTATGTATATTCAACACTCCAAGGGAGCGGCGATATTATTCCAGAAATTAATAGAGTAATAAGCGATGATTATGAAGCAAAGTATGTCCAGAGGTTAGCAAAGGATTTTCCAGATTATATTGTTTATGATGAGTCTATTAAAAGAGATAAGATTCATTTAAGTCATTATTATTTTGAGATTAACTATACAAATAAAGAAGAATTGTATGCAAGATGTAAGGAGTTTTGGAAAATCTCCAAGAAGATTCGTGAAAAAGGAGATTCTCGAATAATGTTTAGATATAGATTGTCTACTCCTCATGATGCTAGTTGGGATAAAATGTATTATCCTCCATTAGACTATTCGTTAGGTGACTTTTACGGATATATTGGTCAAGAGATGAATGCCGATTATTTTGACGATTATCTAGAATATTGCAACTGCAAACAAATCCAGAGTATGGATGAACTTATAGAGCAAGTTAAACTTAAATATTTTACATTTGGATATGTATACCAAGAGGATTCTGTTTTATCAGAAATGACAACATCAGATATCGATTTTACAGTCGAAAATAATGAATTGCTATGGGTATATGTTGTAAAGGATTTAGATAAAGCATTAAATCCTGATGAAAAGAAAAAAGTTTATGCAGCTGATGGAGAGGTGACAAGATTTTGTGGAGAGTGTTTAGCTTACGAGCCAGAACATGACATCCATCGAATAACATATGGTGGTTTATACCAGTTGCTTTTAGCTGAAGGATTTGAAATAAGTGGCACGCCAGAACACTTTACATACCTATCTAATACTGGTGATGTATATGAGTTTTCATATGATTTTTGGAATGATGGTGATGGGTACAGTAGTTATTATCTTAAGAATGGAGAGCAAGTTTTTACAAATTTAAATGAAAAAAATGCTCTGAACCATAAGCAGATTTTGGAAATCTTTGGAATATATGTTGACTTTTGCTATCATTTTCCATATTTATCCAATGATGCGGGGAGGGTGTTTTAATCGAATCCCCCTCTCACTACAAAAATAAAAGCTAGACCAAATGGTCTAGCTTTTATTTTTAGTAGCGAGAGGGGGATTCGAACCCTCGACACCACGGGTATGAACCGTGTGCTCTAGCCAACTGAGCTATCTCGCCTCATTAATGAAATATTTTGATTTAAAAATGGGACCTACAGGGCTCGAACCTGTGACCCTCTGCTTGTAAGGCAGATGCTCTCCCAGCTGAGCTAAGATCCCAGAGCTTTTGCAACGTTTATTGCTTCAAGCGACTGTTAAAATATAACATTCAAATAGGGGATTGTCAACTGGAAATTTAATATTCGCAATACTTTTTTATATTTGTCTAATTGGCTGAAAATCGTTATACTATCTAAAGAAAAAGAGGATTGGAATAAGCATTTATGCTGAAGGATAAGGATATAAGAGAAGCTCTGTTTGATTATCTGGAGCTTGAATATAAGAAGGCTAGATTTTACGAAGAAAAGATGATTGGAAAATCCAGAGCAGATGTATTTATGGTTATAGATGACGCTCTGGTTGGTATTGAGATTAAGTCTGATGCTGACACCTACACCAGATTGGAAGGTCAGATAAAGGATTACAATCGATATTTTGATTATAATATTGTGGCTGTTGGAAGTAGTCACGCTTTACATATCGAAGAGCATGTACCTGATTTCTGGGGAATAATCACTATTGATGAGGTGGATGGAAAGCCTGATTTTTATTTCCTTAGAAGGCCAGAACTTAATAAGAAGGCGAAGATAGAAAGAAAGCTTGATCTTTTGTGGCGGCCAGAACTTTCTATAATATTGGAAAGGTTTAACATGCCAAGCTACAAGGCTTTGGGAAAACCATCCGTCAGAAAAAAGATTATTGAATGGACAAAGCTTCCTCTTACAAAGGTTGAGATTACAAGGCGTAAAAAAGAAGCAAAGGATAAAGGTGTTGAGCCTGTTATTCCAGAAACAAGAATTCAAAAGGAAGAATTAAACGCTGTTATTAGTGAGCTCCTTTTTGAACGTGATTATGAAAAAATGCTTGCAGATATAGAGGAATATCGCAAGGCTAAAAATCCCAAAAAACGGGCACCTAAAAAATCTACCAGAGTAAGAAGAGTTAGAAGATTAGCTAAAAAAGCGACAAAATAAACACATTTAAATGCTAGAATGTACTAGTGAAAGTTTAGATATTTGTTATGTAGATATCTTATTAATTGTTGCCGGAGGTTAACAGAAATGGGATCAAATAGCGTAATGATTATTTGTCATAAGGAGACCTTTATTATTAGAGTGCTTCTTAAAAAGCTTGCAGATGCAGAAATTAGCGCTTTTTGTGTATCACCTAATATAAATCTTATTGAGGAAAAATGGTCTGATGCAGGTCTTATAACTTTCTACTTGGAAAATGATGAAAACTTGCATGAGGATTTGCTTAGGTATGCTGTTGATAAGCTTCGCGACAATAATAAGCAGGCAGTTTTAATTGGTGAGGCTGCTGAGACTGATGAATTAAAACGTCATATAGCTCCAGAATTAATATATAAGGTATTACCTAGACCATTAGATTATGATAATTACATTTCTACGGTAAATGAATATTATAATAAGGCTGCTTCCGACGAGCTGAAGAAGAGCATTCTTGTGGTGGATGATGATCCAAGCTTCATGGGAGTTGTCAGGGAATGGCTAAAGGATGATTACAAGGTTTCTATGGCCAATTCTGGACTTAGAGCTATAAAATGGCTGGCTAGTAACAAGGTTGATTTGATTTTGTTAGATTACGAGATGCCTGTTACTGATGGGCCTCAGGTTCTTGAAATGCTTAGGGCTGATGATGAAACTAAGGATACTCCAGTTATCTTTTTGACTGGTAAGGATGATAAAGAAAGTGTAATGTCTGTGGTAAGTCTTAAGCCTCAGGGGTATGTGCTAAAGAGTGCTGGAAAAGATGAGCTTATGGGTAAGGTTAAAATGTTCTTTACATCACGTATATAACTGAAAAAACAATCTAGATTAAAAAAATAGCATGAAAGTGCTATTTTTTTATTGATATTTATTCAAAATGTGATAATATAGTTGCATAAAAATACATCAAAGAGGAATAATTATACATGAAAAAGAAACTATCCTTAATCCTTTTGGCTCTTACAGCAGCCTTAATGATAGGTTGTGGTGCCAAGGAAGAAACAAAACAAGTTAAAACCTTAGACGATTTAGAGGGAGCAAAAATCGGTGTTCAGCTTGGAACAATCGGTGATATTTATGCTTCAGATTATGAAGGAGATGAGGCAGGTACAGTTGTTGAGCGTTATAATAAAATTGCTGACGCTGTTCAGGCTCTTAAGCAGGGCAAAGTTGACTGTGTTATTGTTGATGAGCAGCCTGCAATAGCAAGTACTGCAAATGAAAGCACACTTGTTATCTTAGACGAGCCATTTGCCCTTGAGGAATATGCTATCTGTATCGCAAAGGATAATGATGAGCTTCTTACAAAGGTGAATGAAGCTTTAAGTGAATTACAGGCAGATGGTACAGTTGACCAGATTATTAACAACTACATCGGTGATGATACAAAGGGTACATGCCCATATGTTAGTCCAGATGATGTTTCATATGATAATGGTACACTGGTTGTTGCTACAAACGTAGCCTTCCCTCCATATGAATATTATGACAAGGGCGAGCCTGTTGGTATCGACATGGAGCTTATCACTGCAATTGCTGACAAGCTTGGAATGCAGGTTAAGGTTGAGGATATTGAGTTTGATAGTATTATTAATGCGGTTGATTCACACAAGGCTGATGTTGGTATCGCTGGTATGACAAAGACAGAAGAGCGTCTTAAGTCAATCAACTTCTCAGAATCATACGTAACTAGTAAGCAGGTTATTATTGCAAGAGACCCATCACTTTCAGGTGACGGAATCGGATTTGTTGATAATTTAAAGAGAAACTTTGTAGATGATGACAGATGGACATTCATCCTTAAAGGTCTTGGAAACACACTTATCATAGCTTTATGTGCTGTTTTAGCAGGTATGATCCTCGGCTTCTTGGTAGCAATTGTTCGTGTTACTTATGATAAGACTGGTGGATGGGCTTTCCTCAACACAATTTGTAAGCTTTATCTTGCAATCATCCGTGGAACTCCAATGATGATTCAGCTTTTGATTATCTACTACGTTGTATTCAAGTCAGTTAGCGTGCCAAAGCTTTTAGTTGCAATCATTGCATTCTCTATTAACTCTGGTGCATACGTTGCTGAAATCATGCGTGGTGGTATCATGTCAATTGATGGTGGTCAGATGGAGGCTGGACGAAGCCTTGGTCTTAATTACAAGCAGACAATGACCTCAATCATTCTTCCACAGGCTGTTAAGAATGTGCTTCCAGCTCTTGGAAATGAGTTTATTTCTCTTATTAAGGAAACATCAATCTGTGGTTATATTGGACTTATGGATTTGACTCGTGGTGGTGATATTATCAGAAGTATCACATATGAGCCATTCCTTCCACTGGTTGCAGTAGCGTTGATTTACCTTCTTCTTGTACAGCTTTTAAATCTTGGAGTTGGTAAGCTTGAAAAGAATCTTAGAAAGAGCGAAAAGTAAAGTCGGAGGATTAACATGAGTAACGAAATTTTAATAAAAGTTGAGAACCTTTCAAAATCCTTCGGGGATAATGAGGTTCTATCAAATGTAAATTTGCAGATTGAAAAGGGAGAGGTTATTGCCATAATCGGACCTTCTGGTTGTGGTAAGTCAACCTTTATCAGAACTCTCAATCAGCTAGAGGAAGTAACAGGCGGTTCGATTTATTTAGATGGTGAGGATATCACTAAAAAGGGAGTAGATATAAATAACGTACGTAGCCGTGTGGGAATGGTTTTCCAGCATTTTAATCTTTTCCCACATCTCACTATCAAAAAGAATCTTACACTTGCTCCTGTAAAGCTTGGTCTTATGACTCAGGAGGAAGCAGACAAGAAGGCAGATGAGCTTTTAGAGCGAGTTGGACTTGCTGAGAAGGCTGATGCATATCCAGATAGTCTTTCAGGTGGACAGAAGCAGCGTATTGCAATTGCTCGTTCCCTTGCAATGAATCCAGAGGTTATGCTTTTTGATGAGCCAACTTCAGCCCTTGATCCAGAGATGGTTGGAGAAGTTCTTGCTCTTATGAAGGAGCTTGCTGATGATGGAATGACCATGGTGGTTGTTACCCACGAGATGGGCTTCGCAAAGGAAGTTGCAGACAGAGTACTTTTCTTTGATGAAAAAGGAATCAAGGAAGAGGGCACACCAGCTGAGATTTTCGAATTCCCACAGAGCCAGCGACTCAAGGATTTCTTATCTAAAGTGTTGTAAGCACTGGCTATATTATAAAGCCTTCTCCCTGAGTAGAAGGTGCCCGAAGGGCGAATGAGGTGTTTGTTATACACCTCTTTTTTTTATGCTTTAAAAGAGTATAATAAAAGTTAATTGCTGATAGGAGAGTTATAAAAATGGAATCTACACTTAGAAGAACATGGGCGGAAATCAATCTAGATGCAATCGCCTATAACTATAAAAAAATCCGTGAGAAAATTGGACCTAATGTGAAATTTCTTGGAGTTGTAAAGGCTGATGCTTATGGTCACGGCAGTATTCAGGTGGGACAGCTTTTGGAGGATATAGGTGCCGATTATCTTGCTGTTAGTAGTGCTGATGAAGCTTTGGAGCTTAGAGTTAATGGAATAAAGATGCCAATCCTTATCCTTGGACACACACCAAAGGAGCAGGTAGGTCGTCTTATTGAATACAATATAACACAGGCTATCACCTGTAAGGCAAAGGCTGATGAATACAGCGCCGAGGCCCTTAAGTGTGGAGGAAAGCTGAAGGTTCACATTAAGGTGGACACAGGAATGTCTCGTCTAGGTTATCTTTGCGATAATGGATATTTTGATACTGGTGTTGAAGGTATTGTTGAGGCTTGTAATATGCCAGGTCTTGAGGCTGAAGGAATCTTCACACACTTTGCTGTTTCTGATGAGCATGGTCCTGAAAACGATAAATATACAAAGCATCAGTTTGAGCTATTCATTAATGTAATCAATTCAGTGGAAGAGAAACTTGGAAGAAAGTTTTCTATTAGACACTGTGCAAACACTGGAGCAACAGTTCGTTTCCCTGAGACATATCTTGATATGGTACGTCCTGGTCTGTTGCTTTACGGCTATGGTGAATTTGCTAAGGAAATGGGCCTTAAGCCGGCTATGACTATGAAAACCACTGTTAGTACCATAAAGATTTATCCAGCTGGAAATGCCATAAGCTATGGTGGAATCTTCGTTACAGACAAGACCACTCGTATCGGTGTAGTTCCATATGGATATGCGGATGGATTCCTTCGTTGTCTTTCAAACAAGTGTAGTCTTTACACAAAGGAGGGGCCAGCAAAGCAGGTTGGTAAAATCTGTATGGATATGTGCATGATTGATATTACAGATATGCCATCGGTAGATGTTGGAAGTGAAGTGGAGATTTTCGGAGAGAAGAACTCTATTGATGAGCTTTCTGAAATCGCAGGAACAATTCCATACGAATTAACCTGTGCGGTTTCAAAGCGAGTCCCACGTGTATACTATCGTGATGGTAAAGTCGTAGAAAAAGAATTAATGTTACGCATGTAATTAAGAAGTAAAAGTAAAAGCAACTTGTAGCTATCAATCTATAGAGTTACTCAAGTGAAACATTTTGCGTTGATCTGAGTAATTCTATGGATTGAGAGCGTAACAAGTTGCTTTTAAAATGGTTCTTTTTTATCTTTGAGGATTCTGTATACCCCAATCAGACTAGTTACCAATGAGAAGCAGTCGAAGGCGAATACTGTCCAGTTGCTTAATATGAAATCATAAGTACCGAAGCATAGGATGCTTCCTATACAACCAAGCTTAATAACCATATCCTTCTTAGAGCTTAAGGTGAGGGTGATGAGAGTGGCTGCTAAGAATGGAAGCCAATCCATTATTCCGTGGACACCCGCCTTCATAGGAAGGAAATTGAACCATACATTGTAAAGTGAAATGTAAGTAATCAATCCCTGAAGGACAATGAAAAATATCTTAAGAGGACGATTTAGATTCCACTTGAGACAGACCAAATTTCTCAAAAGACTAACCATGTTACCAACTACAGCAGCGATACCACCGATGCAGGCGTAAGAAATGGTAAACAAGATAAACTGTATATTCTGCGCAATAAGAATGTTGCGCTTTCTCTTTAAATATCCTATTGCAACCATTAGGATGCAGGCCAAGATAGCAAAAATTTGACTAATAATAAATCTATCCATAGTTAACTCCTATTTTAATAATTTTTCCAGACCACTATAATATAACATAAGAATATGTAAAAAAAGTTTTTAATAGGAAACAGTTGATTTACCTCTTTAAATCGCTAAAGAATTAAGCTAAAATAATACAATAAATTAAACTATTAGGAGGAAATATGGGCAAGGTATTTAGATTTCACAAAGACGTAGATACTGATCAGATTATTGCATCCCAGTATCTACTATTCCCAACAATAGATGAAATGAAGGACCACACCTTCGAGTCCCTAAATTCTGACTTTGCTAGTCAGGTAAAGCCTGGAGATTTTGTTGTGGCTGATGAGAATTTCGGTTGTGGTTCTTCAAGAGAGCAGGCACCTAGTGTACTAAAAGCACTTGGGGTAAAGGCTGTTATTGCTAAATCCTTTGCTCGTATTTTCTATCGCAATTCCATTAATATTGGCATGCCGGTTATTGTCAGTAAGGAGCTTTACGATGTTGTAAAGGATGGGGATGAGATGGAGCTTGATTTACAGGCTGGTGTAATTACTGTTGATGGAAAGCAGTATTCCTGCACTAAGCTCCCTGCGAAGATGCAGGAAATCCTGGACGCAGGCGGACTCCTAGCGTCGTTGAATCAGTAAATTGTTTAGAATAAGCAAAGTAGGCATCAAGCTCTTAGATCTCTCAAGCGAAGCTTTCTATAGCTGAGCGGAGAAATCTAAGGCTTGTAGCCGTGACTTTGCGTGTTATAAGGAGATTTGATTATGGGAATGACAATGGCTGAGAAGATAATTGCTGCTGCCGCAGGCGTGGAGTCCTGCAAAGCTGGCGATATTGAAACAGTTACTATAGATAGACTGATGAGTAACGATGGCACTACCCATCTTACTATTGATATGTACAATAATTTAAAGAATCCTCGTATCGCCGATGTAAATAAGCTGGTTTGGATTATAGATCACAACATTCCAGCCGACAGTCCAAAGACAGCTGCCAGTCATAAAAAGATGCGTGATTTTGCAAAAGAGCATGGTATTACGTTTTATGAGGGTGAGGGTGTTTGCCATCAGGTTATGATGGAGAAACATGTTCGTCCAGGCGAGCTAATCTTTGGTGCCGATTCACATACTTGTGCCTATGGAGCACTTGGTGCTTTTGGTACAGGTGTAGGTTGTACAGATTATCTTTATGGAATGGTTACAGGAACATCATGGTTGTTAGTGCCTGAAACAATTCGTTTCAACCTTCATGGGAAACTAAAAAAAGGTGTTTATGCGCGTGATTTGATTCTTACTATTATTGGAAGAATCAGCGCTAATGGTGCAAACTACAAGGCTATGGAGTTTGCAGGAGAAGGCCTTCATGAGCTTTCAATTGCAGACAGAATATCAATCTGTAACCTTTGTGTTGAGGCAGGTGCAAAGACTGCTCTTATGGAAGTGGATGATGTGGCTATGGATTATCTAACTACCCATGGTCGTGAGCCTAAGGCTCTTTACAAATCAGATGAGGATGCTGTATTTTCAGAGGTTTTTGATATTGATTTGTCTGAGATAGAACCAATAGTTGCAAAGCCTCATTTTGTAGACAATGTTGTGCCTGCAAAGGAATGTGAAGGTGTAAAGATTGACGAAGCTTTCCTTGGAAGCTGTAACAATGGTCGAATCGAAGATTTACGTGTAGGCGCACAGGTTATTAAGGGCAAACATGTTGCCGATAAAGTGAGATTTCTGGTGGTCCCTGCCAGCCGCGAGGTTTATAAGCAGGCCTTGGAGGAAGGTTTGTTAGATATCTTTATGGAGGCTGGAGCTATGGTTATGAATCCTAACTGCTCTGTATGTTGGGGGGCATGCCAAGGAGTAATCGGTGAGGGTGAGACTTTGATTTCTACCGGCACTCGCAACTTTAAAGGACGAGCAGGCCACAAAGATTCTTTCGTATACCTTGCGTCCGCCGCTACCGTAACCGCATCCGCCGTACGTGGATGTATATCTACGGCAGAAGAAGTGTAGAATATTAAGTGAGCATTCCCTATGTAGAAGTTGGTAAGCGCGAGCAGGAAGGCTCCATGCAAACAAGGAGGGACCCATTTATGGGAGGATACCTTGTGAAGTATGGAAGGTGGCCTGCGGGAGCATGTAAGAGTATATGGGAATGCGGACTAGGAGATTAGTATGTTTAATGCAAAGATTTGGAAACTAGGAGATGATATAGACACAGATATCATCCTTCCTACGGAGTATTTAGCATTTGAAACAGTGAATGAAATGAAGCCTTATGCTTTCAGCCCACTGAGACCAGATTTAGCTAGCAAGATTCAGCCTGGTGATATGATTGTGGCTGGACATAACTTTGGTTGTGGTTCTTCGAGAGAGCAGGCACCAGAAGTAGTGAAGGCGCTAGGCGTGTCTTGTATCGTGGCAAAATCCTATGCAAGAATCTTCTTTAGAAACGCCATAAACAATGGACTTCTACTTATTGAACAGCCGGATTTATATGATGAGGTTCAAGAAGGAGATATGGCCCAGGTAGAGCCTGGTAAAGAGATTATTGTAAATGGGAAATCCTATGAGATTGCAAATCTTCCAGACAACTTAATGGAGATTTTAGAAGCTGGCGGTCTTGTTAAAGCCATGAGAAAACGTAACGGATTAGATTAAAATTGGAGATGTTATGGGACACACACTTATTGAAAAGATAATTGGAAACAAGGTTGGACATGAAGTTAAGCCTGGAGATATTGTTACTGTAGACGTGGATTGGTGCATGATTGATGATATTATGGCACCTTTTGCTATACAGAAATTCGAAGAAATGGGATTTGATAAGGTTTATGATCCAAACAAGATCGTATTCATCTATGATCATTTCCTTCCAGCAACTCAGGTGGATGATAGCAGACATTTTAGAATTGCTGACGAGTTTGCAGATAAGCACGGTCTTAAGAATGTTCATCGTACAGATGGTATCTGTCATCAGCTTATGACTGAAGCAGGGTATGTAAAGCCAGGCGATATTGCCTTTGGAACTGACAGTCACACTGTTACTTATGGCTGCGTAGGAGCTTTTTCTACTGGTATTGGCTATACAGAGATGGCTGGTATCCTTGGAACAGGCCAGCTTTGGGTAAAGGTTCCAGAGACCATTAAGGTAGAAATTGATGGAACTCTTTCTGGAAACGTCACTTCAAAGGATATTATTCTAAAGATTATTGGTGATTTGACAGCTAGTGGAGCAACCTATCAGGCTATAGAATTTACAGGAAGCACAGTTGATGCAATGAGTGTTGCTAGCCGAATGACTATGGCTAATATGTCTGTAGAAGCTGGTGCAAAATGTGGTTTGTTTGCTCCAGATGAGAAGACCTGCGATTATTGTAAGATACCATATGATGATAAGGTTAAAGCTTTGTTTGGAGATAATGACGCAGAGTATTCAAAGATACTTAGATATAGGGCAGAGGATTTCGTACCTGTTTGTGCATGCCCATCCTTGGTGGATAATATTAAGCCCGTTTCTGAGCTTAAGGGTACAAAGGTAAATCAAGTCTTTTTGGGTTCTTGTACCAATGGACGTTTGGAGGATTTAAGAACAGCTGCTACAATTCTCAAGGGAAAGCATGTTGCTCCTTTTGTAAAAATGATTGTTACACCTGCAAGTAGAAAGGTTTATCGCCAGGCCCTTGCAGATGGAACGCTTGGTATTCTTTCTGATGCTGGGGCTATAATCACAACACCTGGCTGTGGCTTATGTTGTGGACGTGGAGGCGGAATCCTTTCCGACGACGAGGTGGTAGTATCCACAAACAATCGTAACTTCCTTGGACGTATGGGTACTAGCAAAGTTAAAATATATTTGGCTAGTCCAGCCACCGCAGCTGCGACGGCAATTGCAGGAGAAATTGTAGAAGCCTAGAAAAGAAAAAACTCTGGTAGGCATCAAGCTCTTAGTTCTCTCAAGCGAAGCTTTCTATAGCTGAGCGGAGAGAATCTAAGGCTTGTAGCCGTAACCAGAGTTTTATTTTGTAAAGAATTCCTTAACTTTATCTTCTGCAATTTCTTCGCCGATTACGATGAAGACCTGCTGGCCAACAGGCATCTCGGTTAGCGTAAAGTCTGCTTTGGTCGCATTAAATTGATACCAAGTATCGTTTTCCTGGAAGAAGCCCTTAGCTCGAAGGATAGTTCCAAAGGATGGATCAGACATAAGTGTATCAATCTTTTCCTTTAGACCGTCTTTCTTTAGTGGTAGTTCGAGGAAATAAACAGTTTTAAAGCCGGTATCGTCTGTTCCCAATTTCTTTATATAGGAATGCTTGCTGTAGCCGCAGCTGGCAAGACTTTCATAATCCTGTTCAGTTAGATTGTTCCAATCTTTATCAAATATAATTGAATCAATATCCTTATCAAGCTTTGCCTTATCAGCTGCAGCCTTAAGATGAGAGATTGTATTGTTAATAGTGTCAGTATCAGTAAGCTGAGTTCGGCTGAGAACAATTTTTCCAGCGTTGGCAATTTGTGATGCCAAGAAGAAATCTGAATCTTCAGAAAGAGAATCTTCAAGCTTTGCATCCACGATGGTGATTACATTTCCAATTTCATACCAACGGTCAAGTGGCTCATCCCTTAGAGAATCAAAAAACTCATCAACATCAAAAATACCGGAAGGCTCAATAATAACACGGTCGTAGCCGCTCATACCCATAGATATAAGCTTTGTCTTAAAACGACGGCGGTGACAATCGGCATCACAGCCTCCGGCAACCATTTCAAGCTCACAGTTTTCTGAACGAAGATCATTAAGTAGGAGCATATCAACATTTACTGCTCCGTAGTCATTTTCGAGAATACCTATTTTCTGCCCCTTATCTAGAAAATATTGAACGTATTTTTTTAGGAAAGTGGTTTTTCCACTTCCAAGAAAACCTGTAATTAAATCTACTTTTATCATTTTTAGCTCCATCCAAAACTAATTTATCACAATTACTTGATATTATAACATGTAGTGTTATAATCAAAAATACTATTTTTATAAGGAGTATATATTCATGGGAATCGTTGTTTTAGGTGCAGTATTTATCGATATTAAGGGACATTCAACAGCTAGCTATATTCCAGCTGGTCGAAACGTTGGAACTGTTGAAGAGGTTCATGGTGGTGTTAGTAGAAATGTTGTAGAGGACATTGCAAATGTGGAGCTTCGTCCTACTTTTGTCAGTCTTGTAGATGAAAGCGGTATTGGTACAGGTGTCCTTGATAAGCTTAACAATCACAAGGTTGATACAAGATTTGTTCGTAGAACTCCTGATGGAATGGGAAAGTGGCTTGCAGTTTTCGATAATCATGGTGATGTAGTTGCTTCTATTTCTAAGCGTCCTGACCTTTCTGTTATCAACGATATTTTGGATGAAGAGGGAGATGAGATTTTTAAGGATGCTGACAGTATCGCCCTTGAGATCGATATGGAAAAGGATACTATCAAGCGCGTATTCAAGTATGCAGAGAAGTATAACCTTAAGGTATATGCTGCAGTTTCAAATATGAGCATTGCTGTAGAGCGTCGTGATTTCCTTAAGAATGTAGAATGCTTCGTTTGCAATCAGCAGGAGGCTGGAATCCTTTTCATGGATGACTATTCAGAGAAAACTCCTGATGAGATGATTGAAATCCTTTCAAAGAAGATTCAGGGTGCTCAGATTCCAAAGATGATTGTTACTTTGGGCGGTCAGGGTGCTGTTTATGCTGATATGGAAGGAAACTCAGGATTCGTTCCAGCGAGAAAAGTTGATGTAAAGGATACAACTGGAGCGGGAGATTCGTTCTTTGCAGGTGTAACAATTGGTCTTACCTATGGTAAGACAATGGAGGAGGCATGTGAGATTGGTTCTACACTGGCAGCATCTGTTATTGTTACTTCCGACAATGTATGTCCTAGATTTTTACCAAGCGAGTTTGGCATTGAAATCCCTGAAAAGAAATAATTGCAAGGTTATACCATTATGCTTATAATGAAATCTTGAAAGGATTTTGATTTTTACATGATGGACAGGGAAACAAACAGCTATAGGCAGTTGTATTTTGATATGGATGGGACAATTAAACAAGAGACTTACGTGTTTCATAGAGAAATGACTGCTGAAGAGCAGGAAAACTATGATTCCCTGGTGTCTGATTCAAATCAAATGACAATTTTTGATTTTATAAATGGATGATAAATCACTCCAAAGCTTTGAATGTCCTTCAAGGCTTTGGAGTTTTGTTTTTAGTAGAATTATAAAAGGAGAATATGTATGAGTTTAATTACTACAAGTGTTATGAATTTTACTTGTGAGCTTGCAGCTAAGAAGTCTGTGCCAGGTGGAGGAGGAGCCAGTGCTCTTGCTGGTGCAATTGGAACAGCTCTTGGAAGCATGGTGGGAGAATTTACCCTCGGTAAGAAAAAATATGCTGAGGTTGAAGATGATATAAAAGCTCTTATGAAAAAAGCTGAGGATATTCGTTTTGCTTTGTTAAAATGTATAGATGATGATGCATTTGCTTTTGAGCCACTTTCCAAAGCTTATGGACTTCCAAAGGATGAACCGGGGAGAGATGAGATAATGGAAAAGTGTCTAAAGGATGCAGCCCAGGTTCCTTTTAAAATTTTAGAGCTTGCCTGTGAGTCAGTTGAACTTCAGAGAGACTTTGCAGATAAGGGTTCAGTTATTATGATAAGTGATGCAGCTACAGGTGCAGCCTTGCTTCAGGGGGCAATAAAGGGGGCTGCTGTAAATGTAAAGATAAATACTAAATCCATGAAGGATAGAGCTTATGCTGATGAGTTAGATCAAAAGGTAGATAGTCTGGTTTCAAAGTATACAAAGCTTGCAGATGAAATCTATCAGGATGTTTGGAATAGAATGTAGGAGACTAGAAAATGGCAAAGTTATTAAAGGGAAAAGATGTAGTTGGATTGTTAAATGAAGATTTAATAAATAGAGTAAATGATTTAAATAGTAAAGGTATAGTTCCCACTCTTGGAATTCTACGTGTAGGTGAACGACCTGATGATTTATCCTATGAGAGAGGAGCAATTAAGAAATGTCAGCAGGTTGGGGTTCAGGTTCAGGTTACTGAATTACCAGCAGATGTTAGTTCAGAAGACTTTTTTGATACACTTGAAAAATTAAATAAAGATATAAATATACACGGAATTCTTATGTTTAGACCTTTGCCTAAGCATATAGATGGCGAAAAGGCTAGAGCAAGTCTTAATGCAGCTAAGGATGTGGATGGCTGTACAGATTTATCTCTTGCTGGAGTGTTCACTAATACAGACCTTGGATTTGCTCCATGTACAGCAGAGGCTGCTATGGAAATTCTCAAGTATTATGGCATAGAGCTTTCTGGAAAGAAGGTTGCCGTTATCGGTCGTTCTCTTGTAATTGGTAGACCTGTAGCAATGATGCTTATGCATGAAAATGCTACTGTTACTATCTGTCATACCAGAACAAAGGATATTCCTTCAATCACAAAGGAAGCAGATATTGTTGTGGTAGCCACTGGAAAGATGGAGTCTGTGGGAAAAGAATATTTAAGAGAAGGACAGACTGTAATAGATGTTGGAATAAACTGGAATGATGAAAAGAATAAGCTTTGTGGAGATGTTATTTTTGATGAGGTAGAGTCAATTGTTGATAGTATCACACCAGTTCCAGGTGGAGTAGGCGGAGTAACCACCAGCATCTTGGTTAAGCATGTGGTAGAAGCAGCGGAAAGAACCATATCTTAATAAATTTCTAAAAATTTTGAAAAATATGATAATTAAATGAAAAAAGCCGATTAATATTATGTATAATTAATAATATGAAAGGAACAGGGAGATATTTATGAAGTTAGAACAGCTTGAGGCTGGACAGATAGTTACTTTAGAAGTACTTATCGGTGGTTCATCCTTTGAATTGAAAACAGAGGTGGTTGGCACCAACTCCGGCACAGGTGTGCTGGTAAAGCCTTATGTTTACAATGACAGAGTTGTAGACTTTAGACATGGTGCCCCTGAGAGTATGCGCTTTGCTCTGCACTGCATTGATCCACGTACCAACGGCCGAGTTGTATGGAAGAATGTGGCTGTAAATGTGGTGAATTTTAGGGGCGTTGATTATTATGCTGTAGATTCTAGTAATTTTGGAACTATTGCAGCTTCTAGTGAAAGAAGAGAGGATACTAGAGTTATAGTTAATTCCCCTGGTTCGGCTTGTATGGAGGATGGTAGAAGATTCTCCGTTTCTGTTTTGGATGTAAGTGATGCTGGTGTTTCTTTTATAGGTAATGCAAATAGAGTCACTATAGGAGATGTGGTAGAAATCAATTTTGCTGACTCTGCATGTAATTCAGATTTCAGTCTTGCAATTAAAGCTAAAATTGTTAGGGCTGAGGTAGAAAAAAACGGGATTCTTTATGCCGGCAAGGTAATAGAAAGAGATAACAAGCTTTTAGCATATCTTTGTTTCAAGGGGATGGATGGAAAGAGCGCAAAAGCTTCAAAAATCATAAGGGATGTATATGGACGATGAAAAATTAAAACAAGAATTATTTTACATGGTGCGACTGACATCTAAGTATGATTTTTCAAAGATGCAGGTTGTAGAAGGAATTCTGAGGCTGGAAAATGAAAGACGAATTCTAGTCTCTGTTTTTGGTCGTCGTTTTAAAACACGAATATTTGATATAGCAGCAGAGGTTGCACATGATGGCAATTGCGTCATTTGCGGGCAGCCGGCTGAAAACCAGGTGATTTGTAACCACTGTATGGAGACTATCATGGCCTCCGAGTATGCTCAGGCTAGAATTAAGCCTGAAAAGAAGAAATTTAAAATTGATTTAAGTTTTCTAGCGGGCATAAAGAGTCGCTTAAAGGAAAGATTAAAGACTCTAACCATAAAGAAGAATGTTTCTGAAGAGCCAGAAGAAGCAACTTCATCAGAGGTGAATGCTTCAGTTTCTAAAAAAATAAATATAAAGTCTATCTTAGCTTACATGGCTGCAGCATTCTTGGTTTTGATACTTTGCTTCCAGCTTTGGATTTTAAAGCTATGGATAGCTATTCCAGATTATAATCCAAAAGAAGAACCACAGGTTTCGGCTTATGACTTAACCCCTGTTGCTAACGAAGAAGAGGCAAAGGCTCAATTAGCTCTTGATTTTCCAGAGGAAGAGGGTTATACCATTACCTATGGAAGAAAGGATAATGATTACACAGGTCGCTTCTTAATTGACAAGGGGGCCTGCTGTGAGGAAATAGAAGAGAGCCTTACTGATGATCAGCGCTATGACTATTTCTTTACAGATGAAGTTTATGTATTCTACATTTCTATGAATACAGAAACTGTTGCCAAGGTTGGTTTAGCAGAGGTTAACCCTGACGGTGCCATAGTTGTTATGGGTTCCTTTAATGACGGTAGAGATACAAATAGCCGTTATAGATTTAGATAGTTTTTTAAATATTTTTCTAATTTTCACGCAATGAACATATTTCTCTGATACAATACAAACATACTTCAGAGGGAAGTGTTAGGTTGTATTTTGAGGTATATGTATTTATGAAATTAAAACCAGAAGAAGAGGTGCGTTTAAATCATATTCTTGCTCCTATCAAGAATGATGAACGAGTACAGGATATGAAAAACTACATTCAGCATGGTAGAATAACTACCTTTGAACATGTTGAAAGTGTTACAAGACTTAGCTATTGGATTAATAAAAGGTTCCATTTAGGAGGCGACGACAGGGTTTTATCAATCGGCGCCTTTTTACATGACTATTATCTATATGATTGGCATGAAACAGATGACGGTCATGGACTTCATGGTTTTTCACATTCCAAAACCGCTAAAGATAATGCAGTGGAACATTTTGGAATTGGAAAACATACACAGTCTGTTATTGAAAGCCATATGTGGCCATTAAATATTACAAAGCTTCCAAGAAGCCGTGAGGCATGGATAGTTTGTGTAGCAGATAAATGTGTTTCCACTAAAGAAACATTATTGTGTCGCTAATTCTAAGGAAATCTAAAGGGGCAGTGCAATTTATTGCATTGCCTTTTTTTTAATGTTATAACTGTATTATTGGAGGTAGAACAGTGCCTACAAATAATTAGTTAAAAGGGAAATGCTATGAAGAAAAAAATAATTGCTTTAGTTGTTGTTGCCGCCTTGGCTGTCGCAGGTTTTATTGCATACAAAAAAGGTGCTTTTGATTTCTTTAAGTCTAAGGCTACTGGGGATAATTCCCAGGTCTATGTAATGTCTTTATCAGAGATAATGGGTGAAAACAGCTCATATTCCACAAATGTTTTTATGGGTGTTGTTGAAGGTCAGGAATCCACCAGCATAACAAAAAGTTCAGAACGTGAAATAGATAAGATTTTTGTTTCACAGGGAGATACTGTAACTGTAGGTACGCCATTGTTTTCATACAAGACGGATTCCTTGGAAGCTGAGAACACTCAATATGGATTTGACATTGAAACTCAGAATTTAAATATAAGTGAGTATAAAAGGTCTATTGATAAGCTTACAGAGGATATCGGAAAGATAAAGGGTGAGAAGGACGAGGATAAGCAAAAGCGTGAAGATTTGACTAACCAGATCGAAGGCTTAAAAACAGATATAGCCATTGCAGAAAACTCTATAGCTTCTACCAATGCAAAAATAGAAGAAAACAATAACAAGATTAATAATTCTACCATTAATTCCTCAGTAGACGGAGTTATTACAAAGATTGCTGATGACACCAATCCTTACACTACTGATGGGTCTTTTATCACTATACTTGCTTCAAAAGAAATGAGAGTAAAGGGCCAGATTAACGAGCAGAATGTTTGGGCTATTAATGTGGATGAGCCTGTTACAATTCGTTCCCGCGTGGACAAGGATCAAACCTGGAGTGGTAAAATCACAAAGATTGATACTGAATCCAAGCAGGAAAACCAAAACAATATGGGTGGCGGAGAGTCCTCTGAAGGTAATTCAACAAAATATCCTTTCTATGTGACCTTGGATAATAGCGAAGGTCTTATGATGGGCCAGCATCTTTATATTGAGCTTGGCCATACTGATGGTCAGGAGATGGATTTCTCAGATGGAACCTATATTTACGACTATTATCTTGCTTATGATGATGAGGGAAATCCTTTTGTTTGGGCTGATAATGGTGGAAAACTCGAGAAAAAGAAGGTTGAGCTTGGAGATTACTATGAGGAGCAGATGGTTTATTCTGTTTCCGGCATAGATAAGGATACAAAGATAGCTTATCCTATGGAGGATTTCACTGAGGGAATGAAAACTGTCAGTGGATTTGAAGGTGAAGAGTAATGATAGTTAAACTTGACGGTATAAATAAAGTATATGGCGAGTCTGGAACGGAAACCTCGGTTCCAGCATTAAATAATGTTTCTCTGTCTGTTGATGAAGGGGAATATGTAGCAATCATGGGCCCTTCAGGCTCTGGTAAAAGTACTTTGATGAATGTTATTGGATGCTTAGACAAGCCTAGCTCTGGAACGTATTTTTTTGAGGATAAGGATGTACTAAAGCTGAAGGATAGACAGATGTCAGACCTTCGCCTGCATTCCATTGGTTTCGTATTTCAGAGCTTTTATTTAATGAACGAGGAAAATGCAATTGAAAATGTAGCTTTACCATTAAGCTACGCAGGGGTACCTAAAAAGGAAAGAGAGCGCAGGGCGATTGAAGCCCTTACAAAGGTGGGCTTGGCTGACAGAGTTAAGTTTAGACCTGACCAGCTTTCCGGTGGACAAAAGCAGCGTGTTGCCATTGCAAGAGCAATAGTAAATAATCCAAAGGTTCTTCTTGCAGACGAGCCAACAGGTGCCTTGGATCAAAAGTCTGGCGCCGCTATTATGGATTTGTTTAAGCAGCTAAATGATGAGGGCACCACAATCATAATGATTACACATGATGCTTCCATAGCTAGCCATGCAAAAAAGACTTACAGAATAGTTGATGGAAAGCTATATGATGGATTGGAGGATGCAAATTATGAAGAAGATAATTAAAGTTCTCCTAATCTTAGTGGTGGTAATTGGTGTGACAGTTGCTGGCTTGTACTTTGGTTATAACTACAATAAAAGTAAGAAGGTAGCTGAGGTGGTTAAGCTAGATGACGGTATCGCTATGACTGAATACTGGGGAGATGATATTCAAAGCTATGGTCAAGTAACCTCAGAAAAGGCTCAAACCTGTTATGTTCCTGCCGGTACAGAAATCCGTTCTGTAAACGTTAAGGAAGGGGACCATGTAAATGCTGGTGATGTAATTATCTCTGTAAAAAAAGAATCAAAGGATATAGTTGATAAGGAACTACAGCTTGAAAAGGCAAAGCAGGCCTACAAGGTATCTCAGGTGAAGCTTGACCGTCTTATGAATATGACACCTTCACCGGACCCGGAAAACGTATCATCCAATGATGACACCAGAGAATATGAATATGTTTCCAGTGTGGATTATGTAGCCAAAAAAGAATTTGATAGTGGTTATGGTGGCGTATATAAAAAGGATGATGTGGTGGCAACAGAATCCTTTGATATAAATGGTAAATCTACTGATATGACCTATTATCTTTACGATCATCATGGAACTGGCGAAGATTCTGTTACAACAAAATCTTCAATTTCAAAGGATGAATATAAGGGGAAGGATTTGTCTGATGACGAGTTTATTGGAACTCAGTCAAACACATCAGTACATTCCTATATTCGTAGAACCTACTACTATGATAGTGAGCAACAAAAGGTGGTAGGCGAGATTGTTTATGACATTAATGGCGATGTTGAATACGAGCAAAAGGTTCCTACGGGGCTTTCAGCTAAGCAGATTTCTGAGGATACAGAAACTCTTCAGGCTCAGATGAAAAAGCAGGACCTTGAGATTCGTAAAATGGAGAATGAGTATGAAACTATTGTTAATTCCAAGGATAATGGTGATATTGTGGCAAAGGTGTCTGGCACTGTTTCAAAGGTGCAGGATAAAGATAATTTTAATAAAAATCAGCCATTTTTCATCATAACAGCAACTGACGAATACTATATTTCTGGAAGTATTGGAGAGTTTTATTTAGATAAGATAAATGTGGGGGATACTGTTAGCATTAACTCTTGGGAAACAGGACAAACTGCAGAGGCGGTGATTACATCAATAAGTGACACCCCTAACACCGAAGAAAACTACTTTTATAGCGGGGGAAATTCTAATACCAGCAATTATGAATTTAAGGCGACCTTTGATAAAAGTGCAGGTATTGAGATAGGCACTGCCGTTGATATTACCATGAACCCTGAAGAGGAAGGCCAAAGCGGTCTTTATATTCCTGATTATCTTATAAAAAAGGATGCTTCAGGAAGCTACGTTATGAAAATGAATGAGGCTGGAGTCCTTGAGAAAACCTATATAAAAATTGGAAAGAAGGTTTGGGGCGACATGACCCAGGTTAAGGACGGAATTACAATCGACGATTCCTTGGCATTTCCTTATGGCGTCGGAGCAATTGAGGGAATTAAATGCAAACAGGTGGATTATTTTGAAGATGGTATGGGAGGCTTAGGATAGAAGATGTTAGAAAATATACGATTAGCCTTTCGAGGTATTTGGACTCACAAGCTTAGATCTTTTCTGACTATGCTTGGTATCATCATTGGTATAGCTGCAATTATTGCTATTGTTTCTACCATCGAAGGAACAAATCAGCGAATCAAGGAGAATCTTATTGGTTCGGGTTCTAACACTGTTGATATTCAGCTTTATCAAAATGATTGGCCTTATGAAATGAGCTACAACGAGCCTCCTTATGGGGTCACTCAGATTAGTGAGCAGGTTCTTTCTGATATAAGGGAAGTTCCTGAAATTAAATCTGCAAGCAAATACACCTATCGTCAGATATATGATGGGGTATACTATCAGAATTATCCTATGAGTGGTGGATATGTTAAGGGGGTTGAAACGGACTATTTTTCAACTGCCAACTTAGCAGTTAAGGATGGTCGCCTGTTTTCCAAGGATGAGCTTGAAAGCTATAAAAAGGTTTGCGTGGTTGATGATGCTGTAGTTGAAGATTTGCTTCAAAATGAGGCACCTCTAGGTAAGGTTATTGAAATTGGAGGAGATGCCTATACAGTCATAGGTGTTGTTGGTTCTAGGTCTACCTTTGAACCTGTTATTAACAGTATGTCTGATTATGACACCTACAAGCAGGATGAATCTGGAACAGTTTATATTCCTATCACTGATTGGCCTATTAGCTATAGATATGATGAGCCTGAAAATGTTTTGGTTCGAGCTAAAACCACAGACGACATGACGGCCGCAGGAAAGAAGACTGCCGATATCCTAAATGGAAGCATACATCCTTCAGACACCACAATTAAGTATCAGTCTAAGGATTTGCTAGAGCAGGCTCAGCAGCTTCAGCAGCTTTCATCATCTACCAATAACATGCTTATTTGGATTGCAGCTATATCCCTTTTGGTAGGTGGTATAGGTGTAATGAACATTATGCTGGTATCCGTTACTGAACGTACCGCGGAAATTGGCTTAAAGAAGGCCATTGGAGCAAGAAAAAGCAAGATAATGTGGCAGTTTCTTACAGAGGCCGCCGTGCTTACTTCTTTAGGCGGAATCCTAGGAGTTGCAACGGGAATTGGTCTGGCTCAGATTATTTCTATTATGAGTGGCACACCTGTTGCTATTTCGTGGCCTGCAGCATTTATTGCGGTAATCTTTTCAATGGTTATTGGAATTGTATTTGGTATTTTGCCAAGCCATCAGGCAGCAAATCTTAATCCTATTGATGCTCTTAGAACGAATTAATAAAGCAATGCATTTTAACCCATATTCGAGTATAATTCGGATATGGGTATTTTTATTTAATCTTATAACTAGGAGGCTAGAATGAGTAAATTTATATCATGGAATGTTAACGGCTTACGTGCTGTTCTTGGAAAGAATTTTGATGAGTTTTTTGACAGCATTGATGCTGATATTTTTTGCTTACAGGAAATAAAGCTTTCAGAGGGACAGCTTGAATTGGAAAAGCCAGGATATCAAATATATTGGAACTATGCTGAGAAAAAAGGATATTCAGGTACCGCTATTTTTACTAAGAACGAGCCTGTTTCTGTTAGCTATGGTATTGGAATAGAAGAGCATGACCATGAGGGGCGTGTTATCACTTTAGAATTTGAGGATTATTACTTTATCACTTGCTATACACCAAATTCTCAAAACGAGCTTAAGCGACTTGATTATCGTATGACTTGGGAGGATGATTTTAGAGGGTATCTTTGCAAGCTTAATGAGAAAAAGGGAGTTATTCTCTGTGGCGATTTAAATGTTGCTCATGAAGAAATCGACCTTAAGAATCCAAAGACAAATCGAAAGAATGCTGGCTTTACTGATGAAGAGAGAGCTAAGATGACTGAGCTTTTGTCTTCAGGTTTTGTTGATAGCTTCAGATATTTTTATCCAGATCAGACAGACATTTATTCTTGGTGGTCATATCGCTTTAAGGCCAGAGAAAAGAATGCTGGATGGCGCATTGACTACTTCATTGTATCAGAAGATATAAAGGATAGAATGAAGGATGCAAAGATACACACAGATGTATTTGGATCTGATCATTGTCCAATTGAATTAGATTTTGAGTAATTGAAATTAATCCTAGTTATAGTTAGCTCTGACTAGGATTTTTTATATTTAGAAAAACTGAATTTTTTGAACTACAGAAAATATTTATTGTAAATCGATAAAAAAGTATTGCAAAACAAAAAGAATAGTGATATAACCATTATAGGTTAGATGAGTATTAACTCTATTTGATCAAATTTGTTGGAGGTTTGTCATGGACAACAGACTTAATAAATTCGTAAAGACGATACTTGATATTTGCTTTTGGATTGGAGTGGTCCTTGAGATAGCTGTACCTTTTGGGTTGAAGGCAGCAGTGAAGCTTGTTATGAAGCTATTAGGAGATACTACAGAGTATGCTGAGATTCTTAATCATTACCCATATGCAGTGGTTTCTATTATGCTGGTAGGTTTTTCTACTCTCATGATTCTTCGGGAGCTTAGAAAAATGATGAGGACAGTTATTAAAGATGATTGCTTTGTGAAAGAGAATGTTAATAGCTTGGTTGCAATGTCAATTTATGCATACACTATAGCAGGCCTAAAGCTTCTCAGATGCTTCGTTTATTTCACACCAGCCGCACTTATAATTGCAGGCGTGTTCCTGTTTGCTGGATTGTTTAGTCAGGTTTTGGCTCGAGTCTTTGACAGAGCTGTTGCCTATAAGCAAGAAAACGACTTTACAATTTAGTGTAGAAGGTAGGGTGCGATATGATTGTGATTAATTTAGATGTAATGATGGCAAAACGTAAAATAGGATTGACTGAGCTTGCTGGAAAGGTTGGAATTACTCTGGCGAATCTTTCAATTCTTAAAAATAACAAAGCTAAGGCAGTTCGTTTAGAGACCTTGGATGCAATATGCAAGGCGCTGGATTGTCAGCCTGGCGATATTTTAGAGTATGTAACAGACGACGATGCTGAAGAATCTGCGTCGGAGGCTTAGTAAGGAGGATAATTATGGATAACGCATATAATGGACCAAAGTATTCGGATATCGATACTACAACAGTAATTAATGATAACCAGCCTGTACCAATTTATAATCATGCAGTGGTTGAGGAAGTGAAAGGTGACAAAGAAACCTTTAAAAAATATGGAATAGTTTCTCTTATTTTTGCTATAGTTTATACCTTTTGCTTGTATAAGAATCATTCTGGAATCACTTATCCAATTTTCATGGCTATTACCTTGGGATTATTGCATTTAATTAGAAAAAAGGATGGATTATCTTTGCTTTCATCAAAGAATGGCAGCAAGCTGCTTGGAATCTTTTATGTATCAGCATTGATGTTACTTTCAATACATAAATGTATGTCAACTTCTTGGGCATTACAGTTTTTAGATGCTACAGCAATCTTCCTGTTGTTCTTCAGCTTTGTGCTTTATCTTTATGTAGATACCACAGGCTGGGATATTGCTGGATGGCTTGGTGGAATCGTTGTTTCAATTGTTTTTCCATTATTCCACTTCGCAAAACCGTTTTATGATTTTGGCCATTGGGTAAAAAGCAGAAAAGGCGATATGGATCCAGGAAAGAAGCAGACTGTTACTGCTGTTGTTATCGGTGTTGTATGTGCGATTCCTGCTCTTATGGTAGTTGTAGCCCTTCTTAGTTCTGCAGATTTAGTTTTCTCTCGTATGCTTGAGAAAATGTTTGAGGCCATTTCTCTTCCTGATAATTTCTGGGATATTGTTGGTATTGCATTTACATTATTTTTCTCATTCATGGCAGCATACCTTATTCCATTCACCATGTCTAAGGGTGATGTTAAGATAAAGGCCAGAGGAGAGGGCAAGGGCAATCCTATTATTGCAATTACATTTACAGCTATTCTTGGTGTTGTATACCTTGTATTCTCTTTAATTCAGGTATTGTATTTGTTCACTGGCTCAATGGAGCTTCCATCAGGATATACTTATGCAGAGTATGCACACGAAGGTTTTTATCAGTTGTTGTTTGTCTGTATTTTAAACCTTGTAATGGTATCGGTATGTAACCGTGAGTTCAAGGCATCAAAGGTGCTTACTGGTGTTCTTGTTATTATTGCCGCATGCACTTATATTATGATTGCTTCATCTGCAATGAGAATGATGCTTTATATTGGTGTATATCACCTGACCTTCCTTAGACTTTTTGTTTTATGGTTTTTGGCAGTGCTTTGCATTTGGCTTGCTTTCCTTATGGTGGGTTTGTTTGCAAAGAAATTCCCAATATTTAAGGCTTGTTTGATAGCTATTACAATCGCATATGTTGGCTTCGTATTTGCGAATCCAGATTATCAAATTGCAAAATATGATTTAAAGGCAGCAAATGGAAAGATTGATGAATACGAATCAGTAGAGACATATATTGTAGACAGCCTTTCAACAGACGCAGTTCCAGCACTTGCTTCAGATAAAAAGCTTTTACATCAATTTGAATTGTCAAATATATCATATATGAGAGATAATGATAAGGATTATTCTGGATTTAGAAAGTTTAACTTCTCATATTACAGAGCTCAAAAGATTTTTAACAAATAATAACGTTTTTTATAACGATAAATGTGTTATTATAAGGTTACATAAATAGTTTGGGAGGTGTTTACGATGTCTGAAAAGAAAGATGCTACATTTGTAGTTCATGTAAACAAATGTGAAAACTCTAGCTGGCAAGGCCAGGTTACCTGGGCTGATAGAGATGAAAAAATCAACTTCCGAAGCGCTATGGAGTTGATGCATATTATGGATGCAGCTCTCGATACAAAAGAATAGTTTATGTAACTAAGAAATGGAGTCGTCAGATGACGGCTCCATTTTTACGTTGAAAATATTATTTCTGATTAAGCATTAAGGTTATTGAACCCATGGTTTGAGCTGGTTCCATAGAAAGAGAGTATGAGTAATTAGCATCTTCCCATAGAGCTAAGCTGTATTTGTTTTCTTCATTTCCTTTTAGGGTTATAGATCCATTTCCATTAAATTCTTGTTTTTCGTATTCGTAAGTGTTGTAGTCACCGCTAATATCATTGTGACCGGCAGCCTTGCGATAGCAGATTGCTTTATCATCCTCGCCATAGTAGATAATTTCTGCAGTGGTTCCTCCAATAAGGATATAAGAGGTTGATGTGATTTTGAATGGGAACTTCTTGGTATTTAAATCTTTAATTGTGAATCCTGCAGCATCGCTTAATTCTTTTGCGGAATCATATTCCACAAGGGGATTTGCAATAGTGGTGGATTCTGATTTCTCAGTTTTCTTATCAAAAATATTATCTAATAGATTTCGTTTACCTGATGCGGATTTTGCTGATTCTAATGGTACATCATAGTCAGGATAGCCTTCGTCGGCTTCACCTTCTGTGACAGCATCAGGGGTGGTTGCACCATCCTCTAAAGCTTCTTCAGATGCTTCATAGGTTTCAGTAGAGCCCGCTACTTCTGTTGCTGATTCCATCATTGCTGTATCAGATTTGATATTTGATTGCATATGGATTGCAGAGCCGGCCACAACAACCACAGCAGCGGCTGCAGCAACAGCAGTATATTTTCTCCAATTTGTAAATTTAACTACCTTAGGACTTTCTTCAATTTTATTATCTTTGTTCTCTGAATTATCGTAATTACGAATATTTTCTAAAATCCTGCTTTTAGCTTCATCAGAAAGTGTAACTTGATCCATGATGTCATTATATTTTTTACTCAAAGTCATACACCTCCTTTAATATTTCTTTTAGTTTTTCCCGCCCTCGTTTTAGATTAGAGCGGACAGTGGATTCTTTCATGGTTAATAGGTCTGCTATATCACCGGTGGAATAGCCCTCGTAATAATATAGATGGATGACCTCACCGTACTTTGGCGGCAGCTCCTTCACAGCTTGCCACACAAAGGATAAATCCTCTTTTTCCTCGGCTACCAATTCCTCCATCAACTCGTCTGTCTGTCGAAGCTTGTTATATTTGATTTTGTTTTTAGCAAGATTAGCCGCAACAGTCATGCACCAGCTTTTCTTGTGGGCTTCGTTTTCGAAAACAGGGGCTGCCTTCAGGTATTGGATTAGCGTTTCCTGCACAATTTCTTCACTGTCCTCCATGTTGTGAAGGTAGGAATAAGCAAAGCGAAGCAGGTCATTTCCATAATCTTTAAGTATCTGCTCAGCAGTGGAATAATTATCCATAGGTACCTCCCTTTACCATATATACAATTAAAGTTTAGAAAATGTTGCATTCAATTAAAAATAATTATATCAGTTTTTTCCTTATAAATTCCTTATATTTATCCTTTACTCTTATTGTGTCAGGAGGAAAAAAGTGATGATTAATGAAAAAGGTTTAACAGGGTTTAATTTGAAGTATCTTGCAGTGGTGTTTATGGTATTGGATCATATTCATTATTTTTTTGAATTTACAGGAAAAGTTCCAATCTGGTTTTCTTGGATAGGAAGAATGGCGGCACCATTGTTTTTATTTTGTTTTGTTGAAGGGTTTATCCATACTCATAACAGAAAAAAGTATTTTCTCAAGATTTATTTAATATCTATTTTCATGGGATTGATACAGTTTGGTTTTTATAACGTATTATCTCCAGCTGTACGTGGAGATGGATTCTTTCCTATGAACGGTATGTTATCTTCCTTCACAATTCTGTTTGTGGTAATGCAGGGCATCGATTGGATTAAACAGAAGAAGTATATAAGGGGCTTGGTAGCTGTTATTGTTCCGCTGGTATTGCCACTTTTTATGTATTATCTTGTTTTTCAACCATTTATAAATGCTGGTAATCAAACCGGTCTTATATTTGCCAATATGATTAGTCTTTCGGTTCTTCCTTTGCATACGGGAATAGCTGATGGAGGCACAATAACTGTATTAGAGGGAATGGTATTACTCATTTTTAGTTACTGCAAAAACAAAAAGATTCGTATATACGTATGGGCACTATTCAGCCTTTTAATAAATGTGGTGAGTCTAGTGTTAATGGGTGTTAATCCTAATATGAATACCTTATTTTTTGAAGCCTATGAGTGGATGAGTATTTTTTCAATAATACTCATGTTATGCTACAATGGTGAGCGTGGTAAAGGGAATGCCAAATTTTTCTATTGGTTTTACCCTGCCCATGTGTATGTTTTATATGGATTATCAATTGTAGTATATATGGTGATACGATGAGAATTTTGGCTATTGATGATGAGCTTGATATTTTAAAACTAATAGAAAAAGCCCTAAGAGGGCAGTATCAGGTTGATATTGTCCAATTTCCTTTACAGGAATTACCTAAAGATTTATCAGTTTATAACTTGATAATTATGGATGTGATGATGCCAGAAGAAAGTGGATATAATCTTCTTGGTAAAATACGAGATATTGTTGATTGTCCCATTATATTTCTAAGCGCAAAGGCATTAGAAGAGGATGTTATATACGGACTTTCAATTGGTGCAGATGATTACATCAGAAAACCCTTTTCTATTGCGGAATTAAGAGCTAGAATTGCTGCTCATATTAGAAGGGATAATAGAGAGACAATTGGCAATGTTTTAAGGGATGAACAGGTTTTAATTTACCCTAATGAATGTCGCTTAGAAGTAAAGGGAACGTCAGTAGGACTAACAAAAAGTGAATTTGATATTGCAGTGCTACTGTTCAAAAATAAAGGACAGGTTTTTTCTAAGGGACAAATATATGAAATCATATATGGATACGATAAAGATGGAGATGAATCTGCAATCGTTGAACATGTAAAGAACCTTAGAAAAAAGTTAAAAAAATACGGAATAGAACCTGTAGAAACAGTATGGGGTGTGGGATATAGATGGAAAAGACAAATGTAAAGTTAAGTGGAATAGTTTTAGCGTACTTGTTGGTAGTTGTAGCTTTATTAGGTGCGGTTACGATAGTTGCGGTCATTGTTTTCAATAATATGACGCCATCAAGAGCTGATGATACAGAAAACCAGGTTGAGGCATGGATTGATATGGTAGAGTCTGACAGTGAAATAAACATGGCTTCGTTTCCAAAGAAAGCTGATTATGTATTGGAATCAGATGGGCAGGAAATTAGTTCGAGTATTAGTAATATAAATCCTAAGAAAATGGAAGAGTATATTACTTCATACAAGACTTATGGCCAGGAAAAATATCTTGAAGGTCAAGAGGTATATATTGCTAAGACAATAGGTGAATCAACTATTTATATTCATTATAGTCTTGGTGTGCCGGGAGAATGGATGGCATTATCTTTTATAGTGCTGGCATATATATTGGTGATTATAATTCCTTCTGTTATTCTTATAAGCAAGCTAAAGAAGTTTATATACAAATTGGCTGAAGAAAAGTGGCGAAAGGAATATGAAACAAAGCAAGAAATGGCACAGATAGCGCATGATTTAAAAACGCCTCTTACAGTTATAAGAGGGAACGCTGACTTGCTACTAGAAAAAGATCAGGATGATGATAGTAAGGAGAGTATCGAAGCAATAATAAGTAATGCTGAGCGTATAGCCAGAAGCGTACTGGAGATTTTAGAAAAAGAAAGCTAATGCTATTGATATGAAAAAAGTAGCCCTATAGATGAAATTTGCAAAATATATTTGACAAATTTCATCTATAGGGCTATACTAAGTTCAACTTAAAAAATAACTAGTTGGAGGACAGAAATATGAATAGTTTTAAGCTTGTATTGTTATTGATTCTTATACCTGTTTGTGGATTGTTTTCGTGGATTGCTGGTAAGTATAACCAAGGGCACTATGACGAGAGACAGGAAATGCTGAGAGGCAAAGCCAACAAATATAGTTTGAATGCTATGGCAATATTTTTGGGTGTTTATTTTTGCTACGATGTAATCTTGGGGGATTATCTTTATAGATTGTCGGCTTCTGTACTTGCATTAATAACCATATGTCTTGGCACAATTGTTTTTACAGTTTATAGCATTTGGAAAGAGGCATACAGCTATTTCAACGTTAATCAGAAGGCCACAACATCCTTTATATTATTTGCTTTCATAGCATTATTAAATCTTGGAATATTTGCATTTGGATTTGGCGATATGAAAGCAAAAGAGATTTTTGTTAACGGTGTAATCCAGTATAGTTCACCATTTACACAGCTGTTTGTTGGTATTATATTTGGAACAATGTCTATAACCTATTTTGCAAGATTATTTGTTAACAGAGCACAGGAGGATTAGAAGTGAAGAATCTAAAGCTTAAGGCAGCCCGTGCAGCAAAAGATTTATCTCAGGAAGAGCTGGCTAAAAGATGTGATGTTTCCAGGCAGACTATAAGTGCCATCGAAAAAGGAGATTACAATCCTACAATCAAGCTTTGTATAGCAATTTGCAAGGTCTTGGATAAGACTTTGGATGAGTTGTTCTGGGAGTAAATAACATGAGGGTAAGAGGCTTACAGAAGCCACTTACCCTCTTTTTTATTTAAAAGCTAAGTTTCTCATAGTCTCCCTTATCTATACAGAATGATATGTCAAATTCTGCCTTATCTTTGGAAACAAGCTTAATACTATTTTTACCTTTTGGAAGACTTAATGTTTTTGCGCCATTTATGTTTTCTTTATTAGTAATTTCGAAAATTGTTTCAAGAGTATCATCTGGTGAGATTAAAACCAATTTTACATTTCCTGATTTAAGACTAATGTCATAAGTGATTTGGGCATCTGAATCAGTATCAGCATTATAAGTCCAGACTGTATCCATGCCATCCATGCCATGCACAGAGGCTGTGAAATCTGAATCATTTATGTTTTGGTCAACTGTTTGATAATAGTTGTAACTATTTCCTTGGCTGGCAATTTTAGAATCGTTATCATAGATTGCAGCCATTGGATTACGACTACATGCAACTAAAAGAGTGGATATCAAAAATAGCTTCAGTAAGCAAAATCTTTTCATTACAGAATACTCCTTTGTATCTTGAGTCTATATGCTCGTTTGTAATATTATACACAAAAATATAATAATGAGAAATACTGTATTAGGCTTTTTTAATAATATAAAACCTTTATAATAGAAATATGTATTATTAACTAGCGTATAAGGAGAGACATAATGTTAGACAACAAGGGATTTGATTTATGGGCAGATGGTTATGATGCTGCGGTTGGAATTTCAGAGGAGGCAGATAGTTATCCATTTGCTGGTTATAAGGAAGTATTAGGTGGCATTTTTAAAGAAGTTATGAGTAAGGAAAATGCCAAGGTATTAGATATTGGTTTTGGTACTGGCACACTCACAACTAGGCTGTATGAGAATGGATGTGAGGTGTATGGCCAAGACTTCTCTCAAAGGATGATTGAACTTGCGAAGGAGAAGATGCCAAATGCAAATTTATTCCAGGGAGATTTTTCAAAGGGATTGGTACCTGAATTGTTGGCTCACAAGTTTGATTATATTATTGGAACCTATTCCTTACATCATCTGACAGATGAGCAGAAGATATCATTTTTCACAGGTTTGTTAGCTCAGTTAAAGGAAGGTGGAAAACTTCTTATTGGTGATGTGACTTTTAATACAAGACTTGAGCTGGAGAAATGTAAGAATGAAGCTGGAGATGCCTGGGATGAAGATGAAATCTACTTTGTAGTAGAGGAATTGAGTCAGTCATTTCCACAGCTAGAATTTCAGCAGAAGTCATATTGCTCAGGAATAATAAAGATTGGGAGATAGGCATGAAGGAAAACAACAATATAGATAATAAGAAGGATGATGAGCTTACTTTTTGGCAGTTTCTGTGCAAACACGGTTTTTTTGTCATTATTGTTGGTTGTTTAATTCCGTTTGTTATGAATTATATAAAGAACGGTGTATTCTCATTTGAGGAGTTACCAATATCATTTCTTGTGGCATTAGGATTATGTTTTTGCGCATGGAAAGCAAGTAGGATAAAACTATAAATATGTGATATAGAGTCAGAAAAGCTTGTTAATATTCTGGCTCTATTTTTTTATTGACACCACCTTGCATAAGTGTTTTAATTGAACCAATCAGTTCAATTAATACAAAAGGGGGCTAATATGAATATACTTGCAATACAGGGAAGCTACAGAGACAATGGGAAAACTACAACAATGCTTAAACATGCAGTTAAGCGTGCAGGGGAGCTTGGTCATAACGTAAATACGATAAATCTGTTTGAGAAGAAGTTGGATTATTGTAGAAGCTGTGGAAAATGTGATGAAGTTGGGCATTGCGTATTTACGAATGATGACATTCAAGAAGTGACACAGATGATTAAAGAGGCAGATGTGATTATTCTTGCTGCGCCTGTTTATTGGGGGAATGTTCCCGCTATCGTTAAGAATTTATTTGATAGAATGGTTGGTGCATCCATGAAGCATACCAAGACATTTCCTAAGCCAAGACTTGCAGGGAAAAGGTATATTCTTCTTACAGCTTGCCATACGCCAGCGCCTTTTGATAGAATATTTGGCCAGTCTTCTGGTATAGATAGAAATGTAAAAGAGTATTTCAAAACTGCTGGGGTGAAGAAAATAGGTATGGCGGTGTGCGATAATACAAATAATATAAAAGAGGTTCCTGAAAAAGTTCTTTTGAAGGTAAACAAGTTGGTAGAAAAGATATAGGGGAATTGTTATGGCAAGAAGAAAAAAAGAAGAGGCTATAGTGCATCAGGAGCGCATTGCTGAAGCTGCCATGGAGCTGTTTAAAACAAAAGGGATTAGCAACACCAAAATGGATGAAATAGCAGCAGCTGCAGGTTATGGTAAAGCAACTCTTTATGTATACTTTAAAAATAAGCAAGAGATTATCAGTTTCTTAGCTTATTACAGTTTCTCCAAGTTGAAGGACGCTATAGTTCAAGCAGTTGAAGTTGGAAATGAAAGAAAAGAAATCTTCTTGGGTGTATGCAAATCCATAGAAAGTTTCGAGAAGGATTATCCTGATTTTTTCAGAATGAGTCTTGGGAATGTCACAGAAAGCATTGAGCCAGAAAGTAAGTGGGCTAAGTTCACCTATGAGGTTGGTGAGGAGATTAATAAGATAATAATCCAGTATCTGGAAGATGGTGTTTCTAGCAGAGTCTTCTCAAAAATAGACAACTACTATGAGGGAATCTTTAGAATATGGGGTATGGTCTCAGGACTAATAATGATCTCTGGTAGCAAAGAAAATTATCTTAAGAGTGAGACTAGCTTTGACAGGGAAAAGTTTTTAGAAGAGGGTTATGTGAAGATTTATGAAACCTTGCTTTTATAGGTATTAAGCTTAGGGGAGTCTATTCAAATCCAATACAATAATTTGCTTTTAAAAGGTCAAGAAAAGAACTTCCACACTAGTATACTAATTGGTAAAATCTTGGTTAGATAGTAATACAACCAAGATTTTTTATTTGGGAAAGGGAAGATAATGTTAGATTTTGAATTATTCAAAGCGGGTAAGGTGGCTTCGATTGTCTTGGAGGACAATGGAGTTCATGGTATGAAGAAAATGACTGGGATTTTTGCGGAGGATATTGAAAGGGTGACAGGAACAAAGCCTGAAATCCTAAGTGAAATTCCAGCTGATAAGGAATTTATTATATACGTTGGCTTGGCAGAAAGCGCAACAGTAAGTGGCGCGTTCAAGGACAATGTAAAGGTGACAGAAATAAAGGGGAAGCGAGAGGTTTATGGAATCTCACTTTTCAAAAATCCAGAAAATGCTAATCAAACAGTTCTTGCTATCGTAGGTAGTGATAAGCGCGGAGCTATCTATGGAATGTTTAACATTTCAGAAACTATAGGTGTTTCGCCTTTATATTACTGGGCAGATGCTACTGTTAAAAGACAGAGTCAGGTCATCTTAGGTGAAGATATTGTAAAGCTTTCAAAGGAGCCATCAGTTAACTACAGAGGCTTCTTCATCAATGATGAACAGCCTTGTTTTGGTAACTGGGCAAGAGAGAAGTTTGGAAGCATCCGTCCATGTCCAGAGCTTTATGAAAAGATTTTTGAGCTTTTGCTTAGATTAAAGGGCAATTATCTTTGGCCAGCAATGTGGCGTTCAGATTTCACTTTAGATCACATTGAAAATGCGCAGCTTGCTGATGAGATGGGTGTAATTATGGGGGCCTCTCATCATGAGCCATGTTGTCGATCTGGACAGGAGTTCCAGACTCTCAGACATGACAATCCTCAGTACGGCAAAGATTGGAGCTTCCTTTCAAATCCTGATGGTATTACAGAGTTTTGGAAGGATGGTCTTATCAGAAATAAGAATTTTGAGAATCTTATTACCATAGGTATGCGCGGCGAGAATGATTCATATCTTATGCCAGAGGATGCAACCCTTGAAGACAATATAAATGTTTTAAAATCAGCTATTAAGGTGCAAAAGGAGCTTATCTTAAAATATGCACCGTCTGAGCATCCACAGCTTTTGGCTGTTTATAAAGAGGTGGAGGACTATTATTTCGGCGACGAAAAGACAAAAGGGCTTAAGGATTGGGACGTTCTCGACAATGATATCATGATGCTTTGTGATGACAACTTTGCCAATGTGAGAACTCTTCCTGATGATGAACTTCGTAAGAAAAAGGGTGGCTTTGGAATGTACTATCATTTCGACTACTTTGGTGAGCCAGTTTCTTATCTTTGGATTAATTCTTCACCTCTTACTAAGGTTTGGGAACAGATGTCTATGGCCTATGATTACGGAATTCGCTCAGCTTGGATTGTAAATGTTGGTGATATTAAAAATCAGGAGCTTCCACTTAGCTACTTCTTAGATTTGGCCTATGACTTTGACAAGTGGGGCACAGGTGCCATAAATAAAACTGAAGAATATACTGTGGAATTCTTCAAAAAGCTTGGATTTGATGCAGAGGTAGCTAAGACCTGCGCTGACCTTGCTACAGAATATACAAAGTGGAATGGAAGAAGACGTCCAGAGGCTCTTCATCACAATCACTACAGCCCATGCAATGAGAATGAGGCTAATAGAGTGTTAAATCGTATATTCGAAACCACAGATAAGGCAGAAGAGCTTTATCTGTCATTGAAGGGCACAGACCTTGAGGAATGCTTCTTTGAAGAGGTGTATTATCCTGTTATGTCAGTGGCTGAAATCAATAAGATGCAAATCTTTGGTGGATTAAATGCTCACTATGCTAAACAACGCAAGAAGAAGGCTAACGATTATGCTAAGCTGATTCAGGAATGCATCGAAAGGGAAAGAAGCATTACCGAGGAATTCCATACTAGAAACAATGGTAAGTGGAATCATATGCAGTCTGTATATCATATTGGATTTACAAATTGGAACGACGAGCAGTGTCAGCTTCCTATTAGCTACTTTGTTAATCCTGTAAAGGATAGCCGACTGTTAGTTAGCATTTCAAACCAGGAAGATGTTACTGGTGCTCATCGCTGGACTCGCCATGTGCTTCATATGCCACTATGCTTTGAGTCAAATGATATAGGAGAATTTGAGGTGGCAAACGGCGGAGAGGCTACCCTTGAATACCACATTGACTGGGATGCTGATTGGCTTGAGCTTGTTGATGTTACCACTGGAAAAGTGATTCCAAAGAATGAAGCAGCTGCTACAGAGGTGGCTCAAAGCTATAAGGTGAAGCTTCTAAAGAAAAAATGGGATGGTTCTGATTCTACAATGCTTCGTATTTACGTAGATAACGGTGAGGTTGTAGCTGACGAATCAGAAAATGGTGGAAGCATTCCTATGGTTGAAATCCAGGTAGAAGCAAACACTTATGATTTGGAAACTGTAAAGGAAGCATGCTTCCTTGAGGAAAATGGTGCAATATCTATTGAGGCTGCGCATTTTGCTGCTAAATCTGACGCTGGACAGTGTCAATATAAAGAAATCCAAGACTTTGGTAAAACCTTAAGCGGTATGAAGGTGTTCCCAACTACAGAGCGTTTCGATGATGAAGCGTCAGCTCCAAGCCTTACCTACAACCTGTTTGCTGCTACAGAGGGAGAATACACCTGCCAGCTTTATGCTAGTGCAGCAAACCCTGTAGTTTATCACGGAAAGCTTTCAGTTGGCGTTACCGCAAACGATGGAAAACGCAATATCGTAAATACAATACCAGATAAAGGCTTTGATCCATGGAAGTCAGATAGCTGGAAAAAGGGTGTGCTTGATAACATCCATATAGGTGAGTGTAAGCTTGCTCTTAAGCAAGGCTTTAACCAAGTAAAAATATCTGCAATTGACCCTGCGGTGGTATTAGAAAAAATTGTTTTATGGAATCCAAATGTGACCATTAGAGAGTCATATTTAGGACCACAGGAAAGCAAGAATTATAAAGCCTAGAG
The DNA here is from genome assembly GCF_900104335.1 of Pseudobutyrivibrio sp. YE44. GTDB lineage: Bacteria > Bacillota > Clostridia > Lachnospirales > Lachnospiraceae > Pseudobutyrivibrio. Next base: position 708,788 of record NZ_FMXT01000001.1, on the reverse strand, counting down.
CAACTTTTAACCACAGCAGAGTAATAGGTTACAAAGCATTATATTTTGTGGGGGATAATCCTATAGATTATCCCCCCTTTTTCTATATATTTGAATGCTAAAATGAACTTACCCGGGGTGTTTTACAAAGGTTGCTATTAATAGTAACAATAAAAATTATTAGGAGAATAGTGAGGGTTATGGTAAAAAGAAAACTTTATAGGGTTTTGTCTGCAACAGCGATTGCAACAATGCTTGCATCGTCTACAGTTCCAGTTACTGTTAATGCTGAAGAAGCATCTGAAGTAACAGCAGCTGAAGACGTCCTTGAAGCAGGTTCAGAGGTTTCCGACACAGCTGAAGAAACTAAGGGAGAAACAAAAGAGGACGACAGCAAGGCTTCTGAGGAATCTAAGGAAGATAAGGAAACTAAGGAAGATACAAAGAAGGCTGACAAAAAGGATTCAGAGGACAAGAAGGACTCAAAGGAAGATAAGGATTCTAAGGACAAGGATAAGGAAGATAAGTCTGAAGAGGATAAGGATTCTGAAGAGGACTCTGAGGAAGACAAGGATTCCGAGAAAGACAAGGATAAAGACCTAGATAAAGATTCAAAAAAGGCTGACAAAAAAGAAGATAAAGAAGAGGACGAGGAGTCAGAGGAATGTGAAATCACATATCCAATGGCTGACTTTAACAGAGACTATTCAAAAGGTGGCTCATGGGGTGCAGATGTTACCTTAAAGGGTAGTGCTTTTAAAATTGAGTACAGCGGAAATTACGCTGAAAAGGTTGTTGGTTTACCATCAGGCATTAAGGGTGACAAGGTTAAGGCTGTAAAAGTTAACATCAAGAAGGGCGATGTTAGCGGATTCTCTGTAAAGCTTCGTAATGAAGGTGAGGAGCTTAAGGCTGCTTATGGTACAAACGTAATCGAGAATTCAGATGGCGAAGATTTCGATGGAATTGGTTTGATGAATTCTTCTGGTGACGCTGAAACATTTACTATCTCAAGCATCACTCTTACTTTAAAGGGTGAGGAAAAGGATTTCCCTAAGCCATCACAGGCAGACGAGGTAGATGAAAAGGCTGACATTGAGTGGGATATTCCAAACTTAAAGGACTATGTTTCTTCTGACAAGGGTATTGGAAAGAACTCATACACAGGTGCAGCTATTATGCTTTCAGAGATTTCTGATAAGGCTCTTATGGATCTTGTAGAAAAGCATTTCAATGCTGTAACATTCGGTAACGAGCTTAAGCCAGATGCTCTTTTCAACTATCAGAACGACAAACCTTCTGAGGGAATGATTGTTGAAGAGACATGGACAGACGCTAAGGGTGTAACTCATGAAAACATGAAGGTTCCTACACTTAACTTCGATAGAGCTGAGAAGATGCTTGAGGAGATTAAGGATTGGAATGATGAGCACCCAGATGACTTTATTAAGGTAAGAGGTCATGTTCTTACATGGCACTCACAGACACCATCTTGGTTCTTCAAAGAAAACTATGATCCAGACGGAGAATTTGTTTCTCCAGAGGAAATGACACTTCGTCACGAGTGGTTTATCAAGAACGTATTCGAGCATGTATTTTCTTCTGAATACAAGGATATGTTCTATGGTTGGGATTGTGTAAATGAGGCATGCTCTGATGGTACAGGTACATACAGAAGTGCTTCAGAAAACTCTAACTGGGCTAGAATCTACGGCACAGGTAGCGAGGATGATGCTCCAGAGTACATCCTTAATGCGTTTAGATATGCAAACTACTATGCTCATGAGATGGGCCAGGATTCACTTGAGCTTTACTACAACGATTACAACGAGTGTTCAGGCAACAAGCCAGATGCTATCGCAGGCTTACTTTCAAGTGTAAAGAAGCATGAGAGCGATGATGTTCTTCCTACAAGAATTTCAGGTTTTGGTATGCAGGGACACCACAATATGCAGACTCCTACAAAGCAGCAGATTATTGACTGCGGTAGAAGATACGGCAAGATTGTTGGTAAGATTCAGGTTACAGAGCTAGACTTCAAGTGCAGCTCAGACTTTGGTGGTACAAAGGACGAGTATTCAGCTGAGTACACAAAGGAAGCTTACAGATATAAGGATGTATTCGATGCTTACAAAGAGCTTGATGAGGACCCAGATATCGATGTAAATGGTATGACAGTTTGGGGTGTTATTGATCCTAACTCATGGCTTCAGACTAGCAGCAGCGTAGGTGGCGGTGCAAACGGTAGACAGAAGCAGGTACCACTTCTTTTTGATGGTGAGTACAAGGCTAAGCCAGCTTACTGGGCATTTGTGGACCCAACAAAGCTTGAGCCTGCTATCAATAGCATCACCTTAGTTCAGGGTTCTGGCAAGGATGCTTTTGCTCATGGCAAGAAGGTTAAGATTGACGGTACAGAATACAGCTTCGTTCCAGTTTGGAGTGAGAACAAGCTTTCAGTAAAGGTTAAGGCTGAGGGCGCTACATCAGCAAAGCTTTATGTTGATTTCGCACAGACAATGGCTGATGGAGCAGAGGTTAAGACAGCAGAGGCTAACCTTGATGAAAATGGTGAGTGCGTACTTGAGGTTAAGGCTGATGATACACTTCAGGTTTCATCACAGATTGCTTTAGATGTTGTGGTTACTGACGATGAAGGTCAGCATGCATTTAACAATATCCGTCTTACACAGGAAGATGGAAGCAAGTATTTTGCAAAGGGTCTTTGCAAGCCATTCATGACAATTGCAAAGGGTACTCCTAAGGTTGACGGTAAGGTTGATAAGGCTTGGGACAAGGTTGAACCTGTTGAGCTTACAATCACAGGTGGTACAAAGCCACACGCACTTGCAGGTGCTAAGCTTCTTTGGGATGAGGACAATCTCTATGTGCTCCTTTGCGTAAAGGATGATGTTCTTGATGCATCTGCTGATGCAGTTCATGAGAAGGATTCAATCGAAGTATTTATCGATGAGGACAATGAAAAGGCAGACTCATTCCAGCCAGATGACAAGCAGTACAGAATAAACTACCTTAACGAGGCAAGCTTCAATGGTACAAAATGTCTTGAAGAGAACTGTGAGTACGCAGCAACAGTTACTGAGGATGGATATTTTGTAGAAGCAGCATTTGCTTGGACAGACATTACACCAGAGGTTGGTCAGACAATTGGTCTCGATCTTCAGATTAACGATGGCGCAAACGGCGGTCGTATCGGAACAAGAACTTGGTATGATGAGACAGGAAACGGTTGGAGCGCTCCAAGAGTATACGGTGAAGTTACACTTGTAGAGGAAACAGGTGCTGAGGTTTCAGACGTTAATGTTGATATTTCAAAGGCTAAGGTTACAAGAAAGGTTCAGTACGATTCTAAGACACGTACTATCCAGTCTATTGAGGTTCAGTACAAGGTTACTACTGATGAAGAGGCAGCTTATTTTGGCGTAAACAAGGGTGAGTATGTACAGCTTGAGGCTGATAAGGATTTCACAGCTACAATGCTTGATTATCATCCATGGCTCAAGGTTGGCTGTGTTAAGGTTGAAGGAAAGGGAGTATTCTCTGGAAGCAGATTAGCAGTAGTTTCAACTAGAAAATAAACCATAAAATTTATACTGGCTTTGGATTTATTCCAAGGCCAGTTTTTTGTTGAAAATAAACAATTTAAAAAATAAATATATTACTACTCTTTAAAGTAAAAATGGATATAATTAGAAATAGATTAAATTATTTAAGGAGGGTAATATGAAAAAGCTAAATGGTTTCAAGAAAGTATTAACTTTCGTCTTGGCTCTTGCTATGGTATTTACTGTAGCATTGACACCAACCACAGCCTACGCTTATTCAACAAGCGCTGAGACAAAGGTGGTTACTGAGATTCCTAAGGATCTTACAGGAAAGACAGTAATTGTTCACACCAACGATGTTCACGGTGCAATTGATGGATATGCACAGGTTGCAGCTCTTAGAAATGAGATTAAGGCAAGAGGTGCAGAGGTTATTCTTGCAGATGCTGGTGACTACAGCCAGGGTACACCTTATGTAAGTACAACAAAGGGTGTTTATGCTGTAACTATGATGAATGCAGCTGGTTACGACCTTGCAACACTTGGAAATCACGAATTTGATTATGGTTATGAGCAGGTAAAGTCAAACGTTGCTCGTGGAAAGTTTAAGACAATTTGTGCAAACATTTTTGATGCAAAGGGAAAACTTCTCTTTGATCCAACTTATGTTTATACAACTGCAAATGGTGTAAAGATTGGTTTCTTTGGTATGGATACACCAGAGACACAGACAAAGGTAAACCCAGCTCTTATTAAGGGTGTTAAGTTTGCTGAGAAAAACGAGCTTTATACAAGTGCACAGACACAGATTGATGCTCTTAAGGCACAGGGCTGTGATCTTGTTATCTGTCTTGGTCACCTTGGTGTAGACGATGAGTCTGCTCCTGATGGACACAGAAGTGTAGATATGCTTGCACACACAACAGGCATCGACTTAGTTATCGATGGTCATTCACACACAGTTATGACAGCTGGCGAGAACAAGGAAGCTGTTTCTTCAACTGGAACAAAGAATGCCAACGCAGGTATTGTTATCATTGACAATGTTACAAAGAAGATTGAGGATCGTTTCCTTGTTGAGCTTAACGATACTGTCGTTAAGGATCCAGCTATTGAAGCTTTATCAAAGCATATTACTGACCTTGTAGATGCTGAGTATGGTGTTGAGCTTGCAAAGTCTGAGGTAGACCTTAACGGAAATAAGGCTCCTGGTGTTAGAACAGAAGAGACTAACCTTGGCGATTTAATTGCTGATGGTCTTAAGTGGAGCGTTCTTAAGGAAAAAGGCGCTGTTTCTGTAGCTGATGATCACGTTGTAGCTATCACAAATGGTGGTGGTATTCGTGCATCTATCAAGGCTGGTTCTGTAACAAAGAAGGATATCAATACAGTTCTTCCATTTGGAAATACAGTAGCAGTTGTTTATGTAAAGGGTTCAGTACTTCTTGAAGCTCTTGAGGCTAGTACATATTGCACTCCTGGCGCAGTAGGTGGTTTCCCACAGGTATCTGGAATCAAGTTCACTGTTGATACAACAGTTCCATTTGCTCAGGGAGAGGCATATCCAGAGTCTACATACTACAAGCCAGCAGCTATTGGTAGAGTAACTATCGAGAGCATCAACGGAAAGCCATTTAAGGCTGATGATACATACGCTGTTGTGACAAACAACTTCGTAGCAGCAGGTGGTGATACTTACTATGCATTTGGTAGTGCTGTAAATCAGTTTGATACAGGTATCGTAATGGATGAGGCTGTTATGGATTATGTAAATACTCAGCTTGGCGGAAAGATTACTGCTAAGGATTACGGCACAGTAAAGGGTAACATCACTCTTAAATAATTGAATATTAACTAAGCTTGAACTTTTATTGATAAATTGCATTTAGGTATTGAAATCTATTTCAAGGTCATCTATAATGCAAAAAAACAAATGCAGAGTAGACTGTAAAGCGTTAAGTGCTAGGTGAACAGGGAGTTGTCACTTAGACGAAGGTATTACCGCGGTTTTATGGTCGCATCCCGCTGCTACATAGGACGAGCTTTTATGCACCTCCATTGTAGACAAAAGGAACTGCAAAGGAGGTGCATTTTTTATGGAAAAACTTAGAGACACAAAGACACTTACTGTTGCAGCCATGCTTACAGCCCTTGGTATTATCTTAGGGTTCTTTAATCTGCCTATCAGTCAGATTATGGAAATTAGATTTGGTTCAATACCAATATGCATGGCAGGAATGCTATTTGGACCAGGTGTGGCCGGAGTTGTTGGTGGCATCGTAGACATTGGCGCTTATTTTATTAAGCCTACAGGTCCTTTCTTCCCGGGATTTACCCTTAGCAATATTGTTGGAGGTATTATCTTTGGACTTATGCTTCACGGAAAGAAAATTACTTTCCCTAGAGTTTTTATGACAGAAGTCCTTTATACAATTATTGTAGGTGTTATTATGAACAGCTATTGGCTTAGCACGTTATATCTAAAGGATGGATACTTGGCAACCATTGCAGCTCGTTTACCTAAAGAGCTTATAATGATACCAGTATATTCAGTGCTAATCTTTAGCATTTTAAAGGCTTTTGACAGAGTAAAATTAGGGGCACAAGCAAGCTAATGAAAAATCATTCCTATAAAGATTATTCTTATACAGAGGCGATAGAGTTTTTTAGAAACCTACCACATTTCAATCCGCCAAAGGAACCAGGAAAAAAAACGTCTGATTTGTTTTCTTTAGATGCGGAACTGGCATTGCTAGAAAAATTAGACAATCCTCATGAGAGTTTGAAATACATTCATGTGGCAGGTACAAATGGTAAGGGTTCTACTTCAGCATTTATCGCTTCAATCTTGAAGGAAGCAAATATTAAGGTGGGGCTTTTTACCTCACCTTTTTTATATGCTTATAATGAAATGTTCAGGGTGAATGGTGAGCAGATTTCTGATGTGGAGTTTGCGGGGCTTTTCTCAAGAGTGAAGCCTGCTTATGAGCAGCTAGCTTTAGCAGGAATTTATCCAAGTGAATACGAGATTCTTACGGTTATGGCCTTTATGTATTTTAAAGAGCTAGGGTGTGAGTTAGTAGTCCTGGAGGTTAGTATGGGAGGAAGCTTGGACACTACAAATGTGATACCTGCTCCTTGGGTTTCGGTGATTACACCTATAAGCTATGATCATATGACAATCCTTGGAAACACTCTTACAGAGATAGCTACAGAAAAAGCTGGAATCATTAAGCCTGGCACTATTGTTGTTTCAGCGCCTCAGGAGGAAGAGGTTAAGCAAGTGTTGAATGAAACTTGCGTTTCACTAGGTGTTGATGTTTATTACCTTCCTGAGTCAACTTCTAAGGATAGGGATTTATCTGGTCAATATTTTCAAATGCCAGGATACGAAAAGCCATTCTTTACAAAGCTTTTAGGCACCTATCAAATCCGAAATGCCGGTTTGGCTATTCTAGCAATAGAGCAGCTGAAGCAGTATGGAATCAATATACCTGAGCAGGCTATTTATGATGGGGTAAGTACCACTAATTGGTTTGGAAGATTTACTCTGCTTAAAGATAATCCTCCAGTAATAATAGATGGAGGCCATAACAGACAGGGAGCGCTGGTGCTTGCAGAATCCTTGAAAGCATATTTCCCAGATAAAAAGATTACCTTTATCCTTGGTATTCTAAAGGATAAAGAGGTGGATTTAATGCTTGATGCAATTCTTCCTTTAGCAAAAGAGGTTTATACACTTGAGGTTCCAACTGCTAGAACCATGAATCCTTTAGAGCTTTCAGAACTTATTAATAAAAGAGGTGTTAAGTCTCAACCAATAGAGGGACTAAATGAATTAGAATCAATAACTAAAGTGTCTGAGGTTGTGTGCATAGCCGGTTCTTTATATATAAATGGCTATGGCATTGATTTTCAATCTATGGTATAAGTGATGTAAGAATACGGAGGTAGATTATTCTTATGAAGGCACTGATAGCTATGAGCGGCGGCGTGGACAGTAGTGTGGCCGCTCTTTTGATGAAAGAAAAGAATTACGAATGTATAGGCTGCACTATGAAGCTATACGGAAACGAAGATATAGACCTATCTGATACTAGCACCTGTTGTTCTTTAGATGATGTTCAGGATGCAAAGGATGTGGCAAGAAAGCTTGGAATGCCCCATTACACCTGGAATTTCAAGGAGCAGTTTAGGGAAAAGGTTATTGATAATTTTATTGATTGCTACGAGCATGCTATGACACCTAATCCTTGTATAGAGTGTAATAAGCATTTGAAATTTTGCGAGCTTTATAGACGTGCTAGAGAGCTTTCCTGTGATAAGGTTGTTACTGGTCACTATGCTAGAATTCGTAAATGCGAAGATGGCGCGTATCAGCTTCTCAAGGGAAAGGATGAAAGCAAGGATCAGTCTTACGTGCTTTATTCCATGACTCAGGATGAGCTGGCACATACTGATTTTCCATTGGGAGAGTATTCAAAGGATGAAATCAGAAAGATTGCTGAGTCCCATGAATTCGTAAATGCCAACAAGCCTGATAGTCAGGATATTTGTTTCGTTCCTGATGGAGACTATGTTTCAGCTCTTAAGAGATTTACAGGCAAGGAATATGAGCCTGGTGATTTTGTAGATATGGAAGGAAATGTTCTTGGTCGTCACCGTGGTCTTGTATGCTATACTATCGGGCAGCGTAAGGGTCTTGGAATCTCAGCCGCTTACCCTTTATATGTTGTAAAGCTTGATACTGAAAAGAATCAGGTGGTGCTTGGGAAAAATGAGGATTTGTTTTCAAGGGATGTTTATGTTGAAAATATAAATTGGATTAATCCTGAGGCACAGCCAGACGCATTCAATTGCAAAGCAAAGATTCGCTATCGCATGAAGGAGCAGCCTTGTAAGGTGGAAAAGACAGGGCCATGTTCTGCGAAAATCACTTTTGACGAGCCACAGAGAGCAGTGACACCTGGTCAGTCAGCTGTATTTTATGACGGGGATGTTGTGCTTGGTGGAGGAATTATCAAGTTGAAATAGTCAAAAAAGCCTTATATAAGGCTGTAATTGCATAAAGTAAAGCAGATATAGCTTGTTATCAATATAATTGATAACAAGCTATAATTTTTACCTATAAGTATATTCTGTGTCTTTTATTGACAGTGAGTATTCAGAAGATTATATTATAGTCATCTTAATTGTGTAAGAAAATTTGTACAGTTTCTTACAAGGAAAGGAGCAAGACATTATGAAGAAAATAAAGAATATGACAATGATGTACATGTGCATGTTCCGAATGCTATTCTCCCAGGCGTTTAAGGCTGATGGGTGCATGGCTCTTTGTCTTGCGCCTGCGTATGATGATTAGTTAGCACTGATTATTAAGCCATTGCCTGGGAGTAAAACTTAGGCAATGGCTATTTTATTGCCAAAATTCAATCAGAAAAGAGGAAATAATTCGTATGTACGAAATAGAAATCAGAAATTTGTGTAAAAGCTTTGTTGGAAAAGACAATCAGGTAGAAGCTTTAAAGGATATTAACCTAAACATCGAAAAGGGAGATATCTATGGAATTATCGGAATGTCTGGTGCCGGCAAAAGTACTCTCATTCGATGTTTGAACTATCTTGAAAGACCCACAAGTGGTCAGGTAATCGTAGAGGGAAAGGAGCTTGGTCAGTTAAATGACAAGGAGCTTAGAAAAGAGCGCCAGGATATTTCAATGATTTTCCAGCATTTCAATCTTCTTCAGCAAAAAAGTGTAATTGATAACATTATCTTTCCACTTACACTACAGGGAGTTAAGAAGAATGTAGCTAGAAAAAAGGCTTTTGAATTACTTGCAAAGGTAGGACTAGAAGATAAGGCAAAGGCATACCCTTCACAGCTTTCAGGTGGACAGCAGCAAAGAGTTGCAATTGCAAGAGCTCTTTCTACAAATCCAAAGATTCTTCTTTGTGATGAGGCAACATCAGCTCTTGATCCACAGACTACAGCGTCTATTCTTTCTTTGTTAAAGCAGATTAACAAAGAGTATGGCATTACAATAGTCATCATCACTCATCAGATGTCAGTGGTGAAAGCAATCTGTAATAAGGTTGCAGTGCTTGAGGATGGACAGCTAGTAGCCAGCGGAAAGATTGGGGAGGTAGGACTTCCTGAGGACAAATACTTTTGGATAGATGGTGATAGTCAGCTTCCAAAGCATCATTCAAAAGCTGAAAGAATTGAGAAAGTTGAGGTAGATGATTATGTGGGATAGCCAAGTTACAAATATGATTTTAGAAGGAATACTTCAGACAATATATATGAGTGTTGCTTCCACATTTTTAGGATATCTCTTGGGACTTCCTATGGGAGTATTACTTACAATTTCTGATAAAGATGGATTAAAACCAAATCCAGTTTTGTACAAAGTTTTAGACGCTGTTTCTAATGTGGTTCGTTCAGTACCATTTTTGATTTTACTTATTTTATTAATACCACTCACGCGACTCGTTGTTGGTAAATCATATGGTAGTACAGCCACAATAGTTCCTCTTGTAATTTCAGCAGCTCCATACATTGCAAGAATGGTAGAGGCTTCCTTGAAGGAAGTGGATGCAGGTGTTGTTGAAGCGGCCAAATCAATGGGGGCTTCAAATGCACAAATTGTATTTAGAGTTCTTTTACCAGAGGCAAGAACTTCACTTATTACAAACGCTACAATCGCCCTTGGAACAGTGCTTGGTTATTCAGCAATGGCTGGTACCGTTGGAGGTGGCGGATTGGGAGATATAGCAGTTCGTTACGGTTACTACAGATATCAGACAGATATAATGATTGTCACAGTTGTTTTACTTATTGTTTTGTTCCAGATTTTCCAGAACAGTGGAATGGCAATAGCAAAAACACTTGACCATAAAAAGAAATAATAATAAGGGTATAGGGCAGAATTTATTTACAGAAAAGGAGATTATGATTATGACAAAGAAAATTTTAGCAGCAATTCTTGGAACAACACTTACACTTGCAGCACTTACTGGTTGCGGCTCTTCTAATACTGAAGCAACAGATTCTTCAAATGCTGAGGAGACAACAGCATCATCTGAGGATCTTACACCAATTACTGTTGCAGCTTCAGCAACACCTCATGCAGAAATTTTAGAGCAGGCTAAGCCTCTCTTAGCAGATAAGGGTTATGACCTTCAGGTTACAGTATTTGACGATTATGTTCAGCCAAACCTTGTAGTAGAGTCTGGGGAGTTTGATGCAAACTATTTCCAGCATGTTCCATATCTTGATAGCTTTAACGAGGAGCAGGGCACACATCTTGTAGATGCTGGTGGAATCCACTATGAGCCATTTGGAATTTATCCAGGTCAGAAGACATCTCTTGATGATATCGCTGATGGTGATACTATTGCAGTTCCTAACGATACAACAAACGAGGCTAGAGCACTTCTTCTTCTTCAGGACAATGGCTTACTCACTCTCAAGGATGGTGCAGGCCTTACAGCAACTGTAAATGATATTACAGAAAATCCTCACAACATCAAGTTTGAAGAGCTTGAGGCAGCACAGGTTGCTCGTGTTAAGGAAGAGGTTGCATTTGTAGTATTAAATGGTAACTATGCACTTGAGGCTGGTTTCTCAGTGGCAAAGGATGCTATCGCATTTGAGGCTGCTGATTCTGAGGCTGCAAAGACATATGTAAATATCATTGCTGTTGCAGAAGGAAATGAAAACAATGATGGAATCAAGGCTCTTGTAGAGGTACTTAAGTCTGATGAAATCAAGTCTTACATTGAAAAAACTTATGATGGTGCAGTAGTTCCATTCTAAGAAAAATACATTTATATATGGCTGAAATAAACGACTAGAATTATTACAAGGACTGTGGATTTAAGGGGAGAAAATCCACAGTCTTTTTATATTGATTAGTAATATTCATTCTTGTATGATTAAATCAGAGGGAATATCAAATATTAGGATTAAAACTAACAAAAAATACATAATCTTGCTGTAGAATTAATCTGTTAAATATTTGGAAGAATATGTTTTGGGGTGTAACAAATGATTAACGGTAAAAAGATTGTGGCGTTATGTGCATATCGTGTATATGACTCTCAAGTTTTTAGCTTTATAACAGAGCTAAACAAGCTGCTTGAAGACCAAAACTGCGCAATATTTATATATGCTATAAATTCCGAAATTGGTAACGGGGGAGATATTGTTCCTGAAGTAGCAGTGTTTGATCTTATTCCATATGACAAGGTTGATGCAGTTGTTATTATGGATGAAAAGATTAAGAGTCGTGAGGTTGTTCAGGGAATTATTGATAAGGCTAATTCGAAGGATGTGCCTTCTGTAATCATCGATGGAGTTTATGACAATGCATCCTTAGTACGTTTTGATTACTCAAAAGGCTTTGAGGCAGTAGTGCGTCATGTTATTGAGCGCCATAATGTAACAAGGCCTCATTTTATGGCTGGTAAGAGAGATAGCGAATTCTCCAACGATAGAATAAAGGTTTTTAAAAAGGTAATTGCAGAAAATGGCATAAGCTATGATGACAGTATGCTTAGCTATGGTGATTTCTGGTCTGTGCCAGCCCGTGCTGCTGCAGAAGAGCTTCTTAATAGAAAGGAACTTCCAGAGGCAGTAATCTGCGCTAATGACATTATGGCGATAAATGTAGCTGATGTTTTCCAGGCAGATGGAGTGGAAATACCAGGTGATTGTATTGTCTCAGGTTTTGATGGTATGGATGAAGCCTTTTGGGCGAAACCTGGCATTACTACAGCAAAATGCGACAGTATTGAATTGGCCAAGACAATAGCAGAAGTTGTTTTTGCCTTGTTTAAAGGAAAGAGGAACTTGAAGAAATGGATTATTCCAACCTTTATAGCTAATGATTCCTGTGGTTGCCCACGTTGTAATCAAGATTTGCTTTCTGCAATAAGCGGTCTAAATAACAGATTTTATCATCATCAGGATGATATACATATTATGCAGACCTATACCTCAAAGATTATTGGTGGTCAGACACCAGAAGAGACTTTGAAATATATTCGAAATCCTCTTACAGATAACATGTGTATTGTGGTGGAGCACAGTTGCTTCGACTTGGAAAAGAATTTCTTATTAGAGGATGTTGAGCCAGGTGAGAAGGTCGTAATTTATGATTCTTATATAGAAGAGGATAGAATTTCTCATTACAATCCTGAGGAGATTATCCCTCACCTAGATGATGTTATGGAACTGGGCTATCCACTTGTATTCAATTGCCTTGAATATATGGGAAAGGCTCCTGGTTTTGTATGTTATACATATCCAAGATTTGATCTTGTTGATTATTCTAAGACACCAAGCATTACAAATTTCTTCGGAATGGCGCTAGGTGGTTATGTTATTAATCGTTATCAGAAACACTTGAGAGATAAGCTTCAGGAAATGTATCAGCATGATGCTTTAACTGGACTTTTTAATCGTCTTGCATTTAGAGCAAAAATTGAGGAAATGAGATTGGATCCTGCCTATGAAGGAATGCAACTTACCATTCTTATGGCAGATTTAAATGGCCTGAAGCAAATTAATGATACTCTAGGGCATTCCTGCGGTGATAAAGCAATTGCAACAGTTGCAAAAGGTCTTACCACTTATTGTCCAAAGGATGCATTAGGAGTTCGTTTTGGTGGCGATGAAATGATGGAGTTTATCTTTGGAGATTGCAATCCAAAGGCAATCATTCAACAAGTGGATGACTTTCTTACAAAGGAAAGCGAGGCCCTTGGTTTTAAAGTTGCCGCTAGTATTGGTACGCATATTACTACCTTTACAAATGATATTGATATGCACAAAATCCTTGTTGAGGCAGATGAAAAAATGTACGAGACTAAGCGGGCTAGGAAAGAAAAGAGTTAGTTGGAATACTTCAATATATTAATAGGGAGATTAATTATCTTATGAAAACAGCACTTATAACTGGAGCTACTTCAGGAATTGGACGAGAGTTTGCAAGACAGTTGGCCGAGAGAGGTTATAGTCTTATTCTCACCGGACGACGAGTAGAACGTTTGGAAGAATTAAAGGAAGAGCTTCAGGTTCCTGTTGAAATAATAGAAGCAGACTTGAATAAAAAGAAGGCTTGTTTTGCTCTATTGAAAAAACTTGAGAATACACAGATTGATGTATTCATTAATAATGCAGGCTTTGGAGTCGCAGGCTCATTTCTTGATACAGACATGGATAAAGAAGTATCAATGATTAAGGTAAACGATGTGGCCATGCATATTCTCTTCAAAGGAATGCTTCAAAAGATGCATCAGGCAGGAACTGGCCACATATTAAATGTTGGAAGTTCCGCGGGACTTCTTCCAGGAGGGCCATATATGGCAGGCTACTATGCCTCAAAGGCGTATGTTGTTAGTCTTACCAGAGGTGTAGCGGTGGAGCTTAAGGAAAAGGGAAGTCCTGTAAAGGTTAGTGTGCTTTGTCCAGGGCCAGTAGATACTGAGTTTAACGATACAGCAGATGTTGTTTTTTCTTTAAAGGGGATATCTCCAGAGTTTTGTGTGGCAGAGGCCTTAAAGGGAATGGATAGAAACAAACTTATTATAGTTCCATCCTTTAGAATGAAGCTTGCTACCACATTTTCTCATTTGGCACCTTATCCTATTCTTTTGAAGCTTACAGGAAGACAGCAAAAGAAAAAATTGGGATAAAACAGCGGATATTATTTAAAGTCTAAGGAGATGTTATGAAAATATTAATTACAAATGATGATGGAATTGAGGCTGATGGTATAGTGCGCCTTGCCAAAGCAGCAAAAGAATTTGGTGAGGTTTGGGTGGTTGCACCAGAGTCTCAGAGAAGTGCAGCAAGTCATAGTATTTCTCTTCATTCAGCTATAGATATATTTCCCTACCAAGATTTTATAATTCCAGGAGTCCACGCTTATTCTTGTAGTGGCACACCAGGCGACTGCGTTAGAGTGGGCAGTCTTAGTGTTATGCCTGAAAAACCAGATGTGGTTTTGTCTGGTATTAATTTTGGGTTTAATGTGGCAAGTGATATTCAATATTCGGCTACTGCCGGAGCTGCTTTTGAGGCGGCCTTTCAGGGATATCATGCTATAGCTTTATCGGAAGGATGCCACAATCATTCGGTTACTGATAAATATATTCGAGAGATATTAAAAAAGCTTTTAAATGAAAAGCTCCCTGAGGGGTGTATTCATAATGTGAATTTCCCAGATTGTGATTTAGCAGATTGTAAAGGTGTACTATATGATAGAAAGGTTTCTGTCGGTATGTTTTACAAGGATCACTACAACGTGATTGAAGAACTGGAGAATGGCGGCCTTAGATACATGGTGGAGGGCGTTTACACACCAGAGGCAGAGGCTGGAACAGACTTTGCAGCTATTTTAGATAACTATGTATCTGTCGGTGTTGTAAATAATGTTGGATATTGATATAATTACTCTAGTTTTTCCATAAGATTTAGGAGGCAGATATGGCAGAGAATAAGAATTTTGTTATAAATGTAAACGGTGACGGTGGTGTTAATATTTCCGAAGAGGTTGTTGGAATTATTGCAGGCCTCGGTGCTGTTGAGGTAGAAGGTGTAGAATCGCTTGCTGGTAACCTTACATCAGACAACATCTCTAAGGCTGGACAGGGTAAGCTTGCTAAGGCTGTTAGAGTTGAAGATGCTGAGCCTGGCAAAATCGTTGTTCGTATGGCTATCAACATGAAGTATGGCTACGAGATTCCAAAGGTTTCTGGTATGGTTCAGGAAAAGGTAAAGCAGGCTGTTGAGACTATGACAGGTCTTGTTGTTACAGCTGTTGATATCAGAATCGCTACAGTTTCTGTTTCAGGCAATTAATTTTTCTTATATAAGGAAATTCATTAGTTCTGTATAGTTACTTTTTATGCAAAATATTGTATAATTATGGGGTGCTACTAGGTGGGTAGCATCCCTATATTATTCTATAAACAAGTTTTTTCAGGAGTATCATTTTTATGAATAGACATGAAGTAAGAAAAGAAGTATTCAAGGCTGTGTTTATGAACGAGTTCCACGACACAGAGGAGATGAATAACGTAATCAACACCTTCCTTGAGGGGCGTAATAATGCTGAGACTGAGGACTTAGCTAAGAACAATAAGACTCCAGAGGACGAGGAGTACATCAAGACAAAGTCAGAAGCTATTATTGCAAAGCTTCCAGAAATTGATGATTTAATTAACAAGTCTGTAGATGGATGGAAGACTACTCGTATGGCAAAGGTTGATCTTACCTTAATCAGACTTGCACTTTACGAAATCAAGTTTGAGAATCTTCCTGTTGGTGTTGCAATTAACGAGGCAGTTTCTCTTGCAGATGAGTTTGGAACAGACAGTTCAGCTGGTTTCGTTAATGGTGCATTAGCTAAATTAGTATAATGAATAAAAATGTATATAGTGTTTCGCAAATAAATACTTATATTGAGCGAATGTTCGCTGATGATTTTATGCTTGGAAATCTATCTCTTTCAGGAGAGGTTAGTAACTGCAAGTACAATCATACCGGCCACATCTACTTTACTTTAAAGGATGAAAAGTCGGCCATATCCTGCGTTATGTTTGCAGGAAAGAGAGCCAAGGGTCTGAAATTCCAGATGAAGGATGGTGACCAGGTTGTTGTCACTGGATATGTTGGAGTGTACAGTCCGCATGGCAAGTATCAAGTCTATGCTAATGAGATTGAGCTGGCTGGTGTTGGAGATTTATATCAGCGATTTGAAGCTCTTAAGGCGGAGCTTGAAGAAAGTGGTATGTTTGACCCAATGTACAAAAAGCCACTTCCTAGTCATGCAATGAGAATCGGTGTGGTTACAGCCTCTACTGGAGCGGCTGTCCACGATATTATAAGAGTTTCCAAAACTCGTAATCCTTTTGTTTCAATCATCCTTTATCCTGCACAGGTTCAAGGAGAAGGGGCGGTGCCATCCATAATTTCGGGTATACAGCGCTTGGATGAAATGAATTTGGATGTGCTTATAGTCGGCAGAGGTGGAGGTTCAATCGAAGATCTTTGGGCCTTTAACGAAGAGGCAGTAGCTAGAGCAATTTTTAAAGCGAACACCCCTATTATTTCTGCAGTTGGTCACGAAACAGATTTTACCATTGCAGACTTCGTTGCAGATAAGAGAGCAGCCACTCCATCCCAGGCGGCGGAGTTGGCTAATTTTGTATATCAGGATTTTGCTGGAAAGCTTGAACGATATTCCGACAAGCTTAACAGAGATTTAGATTTCAAAATTACGGCTTATGAAGAACGTTTGATGAGCATGAAGCAACGTCTTCAGCTTCTTAGACCTGAAAATAAAATTAAGGCCAATGAGGAGAGGTTTAAGCATTTAAGTCTTCTTATAAACAATCTTATGGATTCGAAGCTAGATAGATATTCCAATAGATTAGTAGCTCTTTCTGGTAGATTAGACGGCTTGTCCCCGGCTAAAAAGCTGGCAACAGGCTTTGGATATGTAACAGACGACTCTGGAACAAGAGTTGATTCTATTGACCAGCTCAGTGTTGGAAATGGTCTTTCAATCAGAATAAAGGATGGCCAAATAAACACTGAAATTACAGAGCTTATACCATACAAAGACTAAACATAGGAGATTTTAAGTGGGTACTAAAGAGGAAAAAAACGAAACAACAATAGAGCAGAGCTTTGAAATCCTTGAGGATATTATCACTAAAATGGAATCTTCAGATATTTCCCTGGATGAATCCTTTGCTTTGTATAAAACAGGCATGGAGGAATTACAGCATGCCTCTTCAAAAATAGAACAAACAAAAAAAGCTGTTATGGCTATTAGTAAAGACGGCAGCTTAGAAGTATTCGAAGGGGATGAATAGCATGGATTTTAAGAACGAGCTAAGCCTTAGGGTAGAGGCTGCAGAAGATGTGGTTTGCAGATTCTTACCTGATGTTGAAGGCTATCAATCAGTTGTTTTTGAGGCAATGGAATATGGCATTACAGCCGGCGGCAAAAGAGTAAGACCTATTCTTATGAATGAAACCTTCCAGCTGTTTAATGGTGAGGGAGATGTGATAGAGCCTTTTATGGCAGCCATCGAAATGATTCACACCTATTCCCTTATTCATGATGATTTGCCAGCTATGGATAATGATATGCTTCGACGAGGCAAGCCTACAGTGCATGCCGCTTATGGTGAGGCAATGGGAGTGCTTGCGGGTGATGCACTTTTAAACTATGCCTTTGAAACAGCACTTAATGCCTATGATGCAAAAACAGATGTTGTGGCAGTTACAGAGGCCATGAGAATACTTGCCAGAAAGGCCGGGGTCTTTGGTATGATTGGCGGTCAGGTGGTAGATGTTGAGGCTGAGAAAAAAGAGCTTGAAATGACAGAAGACAGGCTCAATTTTATATACGAGTTAAAGACCGGAGCCTTAATAGAGGCATCAATGATGATTGGCGCAGTGCTTGCTGGTGCAGACGAGGAGCAGGTTGAGCTTATTGAAGAAGTGGCCAGCAAAATCGGAATGGCCTTTCAGATACAAGATGATATTCTTGATGTGGAAGGTGATGAGGCAAAGCTTGGCAAGCCAATTGGTTCAGATGAACGAAATGAAAAGATAACTTATGTTACATTTGCAGGTATAGAAAAATCTAAAGAAGAGGTAAAGCGTCTTACAGATGAGGCAGTAGAGAAGCTTAACAGTTTATCATCTCACAATGATTTCCTGATCGAGCTACTTAACTACTTGGTCTATAGAGACAACTAAGACAAATATGGTTCTTGAAAAAATAAAGCAACCTAATGACATAAAGAAATTAACAGAGCAGGAGCTTAACGAACTTCCAGGAGAGATTCGTCAGTTCCTAATAGAGCATCTTTCTAAAACAGGAGGTCATTTAGCCTCTAACCTTGGAACAGTTGAGCTTACAATTGCACTTCATTTGCTTATGGACTTTCCACACGATAAGCTTGTTTGGGATGTTGGTCATCAGGCCTACACACACAAGATTCTTACAGGAAGAGCAGATGAGTTTGAGCATTTAAGACAGTTTGGTGGAATCAGTGGTTTCCCTAAACGTGTGGAAAGTGATTGCGATAGCTTTGATACTGGTCACAGTTCAACCTCTCTTTCAGCAGCTTTAGGTTATTGTGTAGCCAGAGATTTAAAGGGAGAGGATTATAAGGTTTGTGCTGTAATTGGTGATGGTGCTCTTACAGGCGGCTTGGCCTATGAGGCTCTTAATAATGCTTCCTGCCTTAAGAATTCAAACATGCTAATTATTCTTAACGACAACGAAATGTCCATCTCAAAGAATGTGGGTGGTATGTCTACCAATCTTGAGAGACTTCGTACCAGCTCAAAATATGTAGGTCTTAAGAATAATGTGCTTGCCTCTCTTGAAAACTGGCCTCATGGTGAGGGCATTATAAGAAAGATTCGAAGCACTAAAAATGGAATAAAATCCCTTATGGTTCCTAATATGGTATTTGAGGATTTAGGGGTTATGTACTTGGGTCCTGTAGATGGACACAATATAAAGGATATGCTAGAGACCTTCCAGATGGCAGTTAGAATTGAAGGTCCTGTTTTGGTTCATGTTATCACCAAAAAGGGTAATGGTTATGAGCCAGCTGAACGTCATCCATCGCGTTTCCATGGAACAGATATTTTTGAGATTGAGACTGGTCTGCCAAAGCGTAGCAATCAGCCTGGATACACAGATGTATTCTCCACTGTTATGCGAAAGATGGGAGACAGAAACCCAGAGGTAGTTGCAATCACTGCAGCCATGGCTGAGGGTGCTGGTCTTAAGCGTTTCAGAAATATGTTCCCGGACAGATTCTTTGATGTAGGTATTGCAGAGGAGCATGCAGTTACCTTTGCTGCAGGTCTTGCCTTAGGTGGACGAGTTCCGGTGTTTGCAGTTTACTCATCCTTCTTACAGCGTGCCTACGATCAGATTTTAGAGGATGTTTGCCTACAGAATCTTCATGTGGTATTCGCTATTGATAGAGCTGGTTTGGTAGGTGCAGATGGAAGTACACACCAGGGTGTATTTGATGTATCCTTCCTTACAGCTATGCCAAATATGACTGTTATGGCTCCTAAGAACAAATGGGAACTTTCAGATATGATGAAGTATGCGGTTGGAGAACATAATGGTCCTATTGCAATACGTTACCCAAGAGGAGAGGCATATTGTGGCCTGAAGGAGCATAGAGCAAAGATTGAGCTTGGCAAGGCTGAAGAAATCAAGGCTGGTTCTAAGGTAATGCTTTTTGCTTACGGTTCAATGGTTAAGAAGGCCGAAGAGGTTGAACAGCTTTTGAAGGAACATGGAATAGACGCAGGAATTTGCAATGCCCGTTTTGCAAAGCCATTTGATAAAGATTATCTTCAGTCAATAAAGGATAATTACGACCTTATTGTTACAATGGAAGAGAACGTTAATACAGGCGGCTTTGGTCAGCAGGTTCAGACATATCTTAACGATATTGGCTATAAAGGACAGGTGCTTAAAGTTTCTGTTCCTGACGAGTTTATCCAGCACGGAAGTGTTACTCTCTTATTTAAAGAGCTCAGAATGGATGCACCTTCAATTACAGAACGTATTTTAGAAGTTATAGGATAGTAGAATGAAAGAAAGACTTGATATTGTTTTAGTTGATAGAGGTTTTGCTCCTTCACGTGAAAAGGCAAAGACAATGATTATGGAAGGCAATGTTTTTGTTAAAGGAAATCGTGAGGATAAGGCCGGTACAAAAATTGATGTTGACGCAGACATTGAAATCCACGGTCAGCAGCTTAAATATGTTAGTAGAGGTGGCCTTAAGCTTGAAAAGGCTATGACTCACTTCGACCTCACTCTTGATGGAAAGGTTTGCATGGACATAGGAGCTTCTACTGGCGGGTTCACAGATTGTATGCTTCAAAACGGAGCGTCAAAGGTTTTTTCTGTAGACGTTGGCTACGGTCAGTTTGCCTGGAAGCTTAGACAAGATCCTCGAGTAGTATGCATGGAAAAAACAAATATCCGCTATGTGACTTTAGAGGATATCGGAGAGCAGCTTGACTTTGCGTCTGTAGATGTTTCTTTTATCAGTCTTACAAAGGTTTTAGGTCCAGCTAAGGCGCTGCTCAAAGATGATGCTGAAATGGTTTGCCTTATTAAACCACAGTTTGAGGCCGGCAGAGAAAAGGTTGGTAAAAAAGGTGTAGTTAGAGACCCTGCTGTTCATGAAGAAGTTATTAACACAATTATAGATTTTGTTAAAGAAATTGGTTTTTATGTGCTCCATTTGGAGTTCTCTCCAATAAAGGGGCCAGAAGGAAATATAGAATATCTTATACATATATCAACGGCAGAAAAAGAGGGGGAAGCTATTGATGTTGCAGCAACTGTAGCAGCAGCACATGGTAGTTTGGACAAATAATGAAAAACTTTTTAATTGTTGCAAGATCTTTTGGTGATTTACATGAGAAATACATTAACCTGATTCGTGATTACATAAAGTCTCATGGTGGAATGTGTATTTTAGATTTAGATACTGTATCTGACAGTTCTGACAATACCATTCATGTGGATGACGCTATTGAATGTATCATCACTGTTGGTGGAGATGGCACTGTAGTTAGAGTTGCTCAAAATGTTAATAATCGCCAGGTTCCTATTGTAGGACTTAATTGTGGTCATCTAGGTTATCTGTGTGATATGTCAATAGACAATATTGAACATTGCCTGGACCAACTTCTTTGCGACAATTATAAATTAGACAAGCGAATGATGCTTGAAGGAGAGTGCTCAAACGATTTGACTTGCAATTATAGAGCACTTAATGATATTGTAGTAGTTCCTGTGGCGGCAGGTTTATATGTTCTAAATCTTACTGTTAAGGTTAATGGAATTAGACTATATTCCCACAATTGCGATGGGCTTATAGTTTCAACACCGACAGGTTCTACAGCCTACAATCTTTCAGCAAATGGACCAATCGTTAGCCCGCATGCTGATTGTCTCATTCTTACTCCAATTAATCCTCATACCCTCAATTCCAGAAGTATTATTTTATCTTCTACAGATGAGGTGGAGGTTTCAATTGAAGCAAGACATGATGAGGATGAACCTCAGGCCAATATTGTTTATGATGGAACACTTAGGCAGACCCTTCGTAAGGGAGAAAGCCTTAGAATATATCGTTCAGAAGTAACATCAAATATGGTCATGCTTGAAAATGTAAATTTCTTGGAACGCATAAGAGCAAGAATGCAGGAGATTTAGATGAAAATAGAAAGACAGACTAAAATATTAGAATTAATTGTTAAAAATGAAATCGGTACCCAGGAGGAGCTTACTGCAAAGCTTGAGGAAGCTGGCTTTAATGCCACTCAGGCAACAGTTTCACGTGATATTCGTGAGATGAAGCTTACAAAGGTTGCCGATGCTTCAGGAAAGCTTCGCTATGTGGCTTTTAAGACCACAGAAGAAGATATGAATGAGAAATATATTCGCATTTTCCTAGATGGTTTTGTATCTATGGACAATGCTCAGAATATGCTTGTCATCAAAACTGTTTCTGGTATGGCGATGGCTGTGGCGGCAGCTCTTGATCACATGGATTTCCCAGAAATTGTTGGTTCAATTGCAGGAGACGACACTATTATGTGTGCCATCCGCTCTATTGATGACACTGTGCTTTTAATGGGTAAGCTTAAACGTATTATTGAAAAATAAGGGTTGGCTATGATTAAAAAAGGAGAATAACATGCTAGCTAGTTTGCACGTTAAAAATTTAGCCCTTATTGATGAAGAGGAAATTATTTTTTCTAAGGGGTTAAACATTCTGTCAGGAGAAACCGGTGCAGGTAAATCAATCATTCTTGGTGCACTGCATCTTTCCCTTGGTGATAAGGCTTCAAAAGATTTTCTTAGAGATAGTGATTCTGAAGCTTTTGTTGAGGCGGTATATCTTGTTAAAGACGACAAGACAAAAGAGGCTCTCAGAGATTTAGGGGTTGAGCCTTACGATGATGAAGTGATTATGAGTAGAAAAATCACAGAGTCTCGTAGTATAGCAAAGATTAATGGAGAACAGGTTCCGGCTGCCAAAATGAAAGAGGTAGGTGATATACTTCTTGATATTTATGGTCAGAAAGAACATCAGTCTTTACTTAACACACACAAGCACATGGAGTTTCTTGATGAATTTGCTAAAAAGGATATTGGCGATTTAAAGAGTCAGGTATCTGCTGCATATCGAGAATATAAAGCTCTTACAGCTGAGCTTGAGGAGGCTAAGAAAAGCGATATTTCAAAGGAACGAGAGATTGTTCTCTTGGATCATGAGATAAATGAAATCGAGTCAGCAAACCTTAAGGTAGGTGAAGATGAGGAGCTGGAAGAAGAGTATAAGCGCCTTTCTAATTTTGGTAAAACAATGGAAGCATTTGGGAAGGCACATGAGGCTATTTCAGGTGACGGAGGAGCTTCGGATGCAATTAGCGCTGCAATCTCAGAGCTTCGTCATATAGAGGCTATCGATACAAAGGCAGCTGAATATCTTTCAATGCTTAATGATGCAGATAGCATTCTTTCCGATTTTGGGCGAGATTTATCTTCTTATATGGGTGATACATCCTTCGATGAAGGCACCTTTATTCAAATTGAAAATCGATTAAATGAGATTAATAGATTAAAGGATAAATATGGTTCATCTATCGAGCTTGTTCTTAGTGCCCTTAAGGAAAGACAAGATAAAAAGGCTAAATTCGAAAGCTTTGATGAATATCTATCAGAGCTTAAAGCTAAGGTGAACGCTGCAACAGACAAGCTTGAAAAGCTTTCTACAAAGCTCTCAGATATCAGAAGTAAAAACGCTAAGATTCTTTCAGAACGAATGCAGGATGCAATGTCAGATTTGAATTTCCTTAATTCAGAGTTTGGTGTTGAGCTTAAGCGAATGGATCACTATACAGAGAATGGTTTTGATGAAGGTCAATTCCTTATTTGTACAAATCCCGGCGAGCCGCTTAGACCACTTAAGGATATTGCTTCTGGCGGTGAGATGAGTCGAATAATGCTGGCTATTAAGACGGTGCTTGCTTCTGGTGGTGGAATAGATACCCTTATCTTTGATGAGATTGATGCGGGTATTTCAGGTCGAACCGCACAGGCTGTATCTGAAAAGCTAGCAGCAGTTGCTTCAGCCCATCAGGTAATTTGCATTACCCATCTTCCTCAGATAGCAGCCATGGCTGACACACATTTCTTAATTGAAAAGAACGTGGAGAATGGTCATACAATTTCTGGTATTAAAAAGCTTTATGACAACGATACTGTATCAGAGCTTGCCAGAATGCTTGGCGGTAGTGCCATTACAGAAGCTGTTCTTACAAATGCTAAGGAAATGAAAGATATGGCTGTTGGTTTCAAACGAACGTTATAAAAATTTGTGCAAAATCACAGTTGAATAAAAATGTAATTCTTGATATATTTATGTCCGCATGTTTCTCATGCGGACTATTTGTTTTTCTTTATTATTTCCATTTTTACTTACGTCATTAGTGGAGGCTAAATGACAAACGAACAATTAAATAAAGCAACTATTAAGGTTTCAGTAGATAAAGTTCTTGATTTAGGAAAAGTTGTGTTCAAGGTAGTAGGAAAAGAGCGAAATGAAGAGCTTCTTAAAATGGTTCCTCATATTGATTATCTTGATTTAGCAATTATTTTTTATCTATATTTTAAAGAAGATGAATTATATGGTTATGGAGAGACTGGTGGCCTATTAATACAGAATTCTTTTTTGGATTATTGGAAGGTAGATGTAAATACTCTTATGATGGCTGCTATGGAAAACACTCCAAAGCATTTAGGTTTAAAGATTCGTGGTATTTTTAGTACTATTGCAACTTACCTTAATGATGACAGTCTAATGGATATTGCAGAAGAAGAGGATAAGGCCACTCCTTTATATGTGGCAACTAACAATAGTGCACTTTATGGTGCAGGAGTACTAATCTATAAAGATATGTTAAAGGCAATGGCTGCCAAGCTCGATTCAGATCTTTTTATTATTCCGTGCTCCGTACACGAAATCATAATTGGAAAGATTATGGAGGATTGCGATTATTCTCTCGATAGCCTGAAGGAGATGATTTGGTACGTAAACCGTCACGACCTACTTGAGGAGGATGTACTTAGCGATAATCTATATTACTATAAACGTAGCACCGGCGAATTAGGAATAGTTTAGGTTGCATGATTTCCTATTATGCATTTGGAACAAAAAAAGCTGGTAGGCATCAAGCTCTTAGATGTCTCAAGCGAAGCATTCTACGCTGAGCGGAGATATCTAAGGCTTGTAGCCGTAACCAGCTTATGTGTTTATTATTGAAAATATTTTAGTATGCCTTTAGCTTCTTCCAAAGGTTGGTCGTGTAGTTTAGGGTTTCGTCGTCGTAGGCTTCGTAAAGCTTGCAACGATCGAGAGTTTCTTTGGTAGGGAAGACGGTTTCATCTGCAAGTGTTTCCTCGTCTTCGTGGGCTGCAACTTTTGTGTTAGGAGTTGCATACCATACATACTCAAAGTTTTCTGTGGCTGCCTCTTCCTCGCACATGAAATCAATCCATTTCATAGCTGCATCGTAATGTTTGCAGGTACGTGGGACGAACCAGGAATCAATCCAAAGATTACCACCTTCCTTTGGAACGGTATAACTAAGGTTTTCGTTGTATTCCATTCCCATTGCAGCTTCACCAGAATAACAAACAGCCATTGCCGCATCTTCTGAAATCATACATTCATAGGTTTCATCCTGAAGATATGCATATACATATTTCTTTTCAGCACAAAGAAGGTCATAGGCTTCATCAAGCTGTTTTTTATCGGTGGTATTAATATCGTAGCCTAACTTTTCAAGAGCAACCATCATGGCATCTCTTTGAGAGTTAATCATTACGATTTTGTTTTTGTATTCTGGATTCCACAGAGAATCCCAAGATGATACAGTTTCTTCATCCACCATTTCAGTGTTGTAAAGAATACCTACAGTTCCATAAAAATAAGGAACGGTATATTCATGAGTTGGATCGAAGGCTGCTGATGCATCGATAATCTGTTTATCAATGTTTTTGTAGTTTGGAAGAGAGCTGTAATCGATTGGAATAAGCTCACCTTCATTACGAAGAGTTTCTATCATGTAATCAGAAGTACAGATTACATCATAGTTGATTGAGCCTGCTTTGTACTTAGCGTACATGTCTTCAACCTGCTCGTATTCCTCGTATTTAACAGTAATGCCGGTTTCTTTTTGGAAACGCTTAAGAACATCACTTTCTATATATTTACCGTAGTTTAATACTACTAGTGTGTCAGTAGCTTCAGCATCTGAGCCACAGCCAGTGAAGCTAAGAATAGGCGCTGCTGTCAAAATCAATATGCTAAGGAAGCTTAATAATTTATTTTTCATTATTTATGAGCCTCCTTTCTGCCTTCACCCTTGTAGTTGATTACGAGAAGTAAAACAAAGGCAAGCAAGAAGAGAATAGTAGATAAAGCATAAAGCTCTGGTTGAATACCCTTTCTTAACTGGGTGTAAAGCATTGTTGAAAGTGTGTTTACACCGGCTCCCTTTGTAAAGTAGGTGATTGTAAAGTCGTCAAGTGACATTGTAAGTGCCATTAAAAATCCTGATAAAACTCCAGGGAAAATTTCCGGCCAAACAACCTTTGCAAAGGCATAGGCAGGTGTTGCACCTAAATCCATAGCGGCTTCGTAGCAGGCTTCAGAAAGAGACTGAAGACGTGGCAATACGTTGAAGATAACGTATGGTACGGAAAAAGCTATGTGGGCAAGTACAACTGAAAACTCTCCAAGAGGAGTGAAACGGGTGAATAAAAGCATAAGAGAAATACCCGTAACAATATCAGCGTTTAAAAGTGGAATATTGGTGGCACCAAGCATTATTGCTGCATGTCTTTTTTTCATGTAATGAATACCAATGGCTGCAGAAGTACCCAGTATTGTTGCAAGGATAGATGAAGAAAGGGTAATTCTGATTGTGGTGCCAAGGGCATCCATTATATTGTCGTTTGCTGTTAGGTTAAGATACCATTTTAAGGTGAATCCGCCCCAAACAGTTCTAGACATTGAATTATTAAAAGATAAAACAATTAATACTAAAATTGGCGCGTATAAAAACAAAAATACAAGTCCGAGATAGAAGTAGGATGCTCCCTTTTTAACCTTTGTCATACAAGCATACCCCCATTCTCAGAATCATCTACCTTATTCATGATAGACATAGAAAGAAGTACGAATATCATGAGAATGATAGAAAGGCCGGAACCTAAATTCCAGTTTCTTGCAAGAGTGAACTCCTGCTCAATTACATTACCAATAAGAAGTACCTTACCGCCTCCTAAGAGGTTTGATACAACGAATGATGATAATGCAGGAACAAATACCATGATAATGCCTGAAAGAATGCCATCCTTTGAAAGAGGAACTGTGATTTTGGTGAAGGTGGTTAACCAGTTGGCACCAAGATCTGCTGCAGCCTCAATTACCTGATCATTAATCTTTGAAAGGGCATTATAAATAGGCAGAATCATATAAGGAAGGAAATCATATACCATACCAAGAGTAACAGCTGACTTGGTATAAAGAATATGAATTGTTGGTAAGCCAATAGCTGAAAGTATGCTGTTTAGTATACCGTTGTTTGAAAGAATAATCTGCCAAGCAAGGATACGAAGCATAAAGTTCATCCACATTGGAAGGATAAATAAAAACACTATAAAACCTTTGTTGGTTATCTTGAGATTATGCAAAATAAGAGCAACAGGATAAGCAATAACAAGACAAATAACTGTTGTCAAAAAAGCAACCTTTATAGATAACCAAAGAGACTTAAGATGAACAGGCTCAGCAATTGCTGTAAGGTTCTCTAGTGTAAAGCTTCCTGTGCTGGTAGTAAGGGCATATCCTAATATATAAAGCAGTGGAAGAATAGTACAAATAAGTACCCATAAAGCATAAGGACCTGCAAGGAAGCTGGTTTTAATTTTATTAGTCATCTTCCTTCATAACCTCCTCATCCTCTGACTCAGGTTTGTTCATGATCTGAATATTAAATGGAATTACATTAAGGGATACGTGCTGACCAATCTCAAAGTATTTTGTGGTGTGAACTAACCATTCGTAGCCACCGCACTGAACATCAAGCTCGTAGTGAACACCCTTAAAGAGGCAATCTGTGATAACACCATCCATAAAGCCTTTTCCTGGATAGCCAAGCTCTACATCCTCTGGACGAATTACAACGTCTACAGGCTTCATTGTACCAAAGCCTTTATCTACACAAGGAACCTGTACTCCCAGGAAGGAAACAAGCTCATCCTTAATCATTATTCCTTCTATAATATTGCTTTCACCAATGAAGTCGGCAACGAAAGCATTTTCAGGCTCATTGTAAATATCTTCTGGTGTACCAATCTGCTGAATATATCCTTGGTTCATAACAACGATTGTATCAGACATAGTAAGAGCTTCTTCCTGATCATGTGTAACATATAGGAAGGTGATTCCAAGCTCTTGCTTGATTTTCATAAGCTCGTACTGCATGTTCTGTCGAAGCTTCAAATCAAGGGCGCCAAGTGGCTCGTCTAAAAGAAGAACCTTAGGCTCATTTACAATAGCTCTTGCAATGGCGATACGTTGCTGCTGACCACCAGAAAGAGAGTCGATAGCTCTTTTTTCGAAGCCATCAAGATTAACTAGCTTAAGAGCATATTTGATTTTATCCTGGATATAATCCTTTGATTTTTTCTGGATATTTAAACCAAAAGCTATATTTTCTTCGATAGTCATGTGTGGGAAAAGTGCATACTTCTGAAAGACCGTGTTGATTGGTCTTAAGTTTGCAGGAAGTGCAGTGATGTCATTTCCGTTAAGATAGATTTTACCTGAATCAGGCTTTTCAAATCCGCCAAGAAGACGGAGAGTGGTTGTCTTGCCGCAACCAGATGGACCAAGTAAGGTGACGAAAGTGTTTTCCTTTATGTAAAGGTCAAGTTCGTCAAGAACGAGCTGCTTGTCATAGCTCTTTGAAACGTGGTCAAACTGAATAAATTCCAATAGATTACCCTCCATTATTAAATAATAAGCTCCGAATCAGACTCGAACTGACGACCCCCTCATTACGAGTGAGGTGCTCTACCAACTGAGCTATCGGAGCGTAATAAAAAATACAGGTATTTGTTTCTCAAAAAAGTTGCAAGAAGTTCAACCTTTATATAGCTTAACGCGAGTTTTAGTGTAATATAATCACCCTAAAAAATCAATTAAAAAACCACAGAAAATCAAGAAAATGAAGGTATCATATTTTTTTAATAAAATGAACACTTTTATTTGTTAAAATTCCTTATATGTGCGAAGTTGACTTTTCGTTGGAGGTTAGCATGGGGCGTGGATTTTATCAAAGCGAAAACGGTGGACAGATTCCGGTTGGATTGCCGGGTGGTTTCTTTATTTATGAGGCAGAAGGCGATGGAAAGATTCTTTATGCCGAAAATAATGTGGTCGAAATGTTTGGCTGTAGCTCCTACGAAGAGTTTCTTGACTATGTTGGGGGAACCTTTAAAGGCATGATTCATCCTGACGATTTGCCAAAAATCGAGACTCAGATAGAGGCTCAAACTGTGTATGCCGATAAGCGACATGATTATGTTCGCTACAGGATTATTGCTAAGGATGGAACCATTAAGTATTTAGAGGACTTTGGTCATCTTCTTAATTGGGATGATGGCACAAGGTTTTACTATGTATTTATAGTTGATGTAAATCAAAATCAAGATTCTGATGAGGTAAGAAGTGCCTATAATGCTGCTCAGATGCAGTCGGCAGCAAATGGTATGGATACCCTTACAGGTTTATTTAATATGCCTTTCTTTTATAGTAAGGTTCAGGCTTTGCTGTCAGCTGTTGACATTTCTAGAAAGGACATTTCCTTTATTCATTTTGATGTGCCAAACTTTAAGCTTTATAACGAACGAAATAGCTTTGCATCAGGAGATGAATTATTACAGCGTCTCGGTGAAACTATTCAAAAAACTTTTCCTAATGATGTGATTGCAAGGTTTTCAGACGATCATTTTGTGGTATATTGCACCTTGCCAAAAAATGAGGTGATTGACAGAGTTACCAAGGTTTATCAGAAGATGCTTATTAATAAGGACATTGAAAAGAAGATAAAGATTAAGGCAGGTATTTTTTTCATGGAGGATCAAAAGGTGGAAGTTGGTCTTGCCTGCGATCATGCACGCCTTGCTTGTAATAGTATTAAGAAAAGACATGATATTTTTTATTGCATTTATGAGGATATTATTAGAGATAGTCTTAGAAGGCAGCAGTTTGTTGTTGACCATATAGATGATGCTATAGCCAACGATTATCTTAGAGTTTTTTATCAGCCAATTGTAAGACTTGCAACTGATGAAATCTGTGGATACGAAGCCTTGGTAAGATGGGTGGATCCAAAGAATGGAATGCTTTCGCCAGGATATTTTATCGAGACTTTGGAAGATTTTCATTTGATTCATTTTGTAGATGAATTTGTAATAAAAAAGGTATGTCAGGACTATGTGAAAATGATTAATGATGGAGAGGCACTTGTTCCTATATCTATCAATATATCCAGACAGGATTTTGAAGTATGTGATGTTTTCAAGATGCTGGATGATTATTGTAGGATTTACGACGTACCTAGATACATGATTGATGTTGAAATCACGGAAAGTGCTTTTAACGACAATACTGGATTAATTAAAGAAGAGACTAAGCGAATCAGAGAAGCTGGATTTGAGGTGTGGATTGACGATTTTGGTAGTGGATATTCTTCATTAAATACCTTGGCGGATTACGAGTTTGATGTTTTAAAACTTGATATGGTTTTCTTGAAGAGTTCAGAGGTGAATCCTAAAACAAAACCACTTATGAGAAGCATTATCCAGACCACAAAGGAGCTTGGAGTATCGCCATTATGTGAAGGTGTTGAGACACAGGAAAACTATAATTTCCTTAAAGAGATTGGTTGTGACCGTGCCCAGGGATACTTTATTGGAAAGCCAATGCCATTAAATGATCTTTTAGATGAAATGTATGCTAAAGGAATGCAGTGGGAGTATTTTTATTATAACTAGATTCCTAACATAAAAATAAATATGGAGTTGTTTATTAAGCAGCTTTTTATTATAATCAAAAAAGATGTTTTATGGACTTTCGTATAGATTCATTACATAAATTATAAAAAATAGGAGACTAGTTTCTTATGGAGAATAATAAAAAGATTACTGTTGACACAAAGGCTATAAAAGCTTTCTTTTCAAAGGATAATTTACCAATGCTTTGCCTTATTGGCTTAGCTATTTTTGCAGTTGCTGCAATCATTGCTTCAACGGTTGCCTTCCATGTAAGCGTTGTTATTGCTTGTATTATGGTGGTACTTGAGGCATGCCTTTCAGCTTGTCTCAATAGAATTCCAATTTGGGTTCATGGTCTTGTGTTTATTGCGCAGGTTGTTTGTGGAATAATGGCATCACAGGTTCCATTCATGGTTCTTATGGCCTTTATTTATGTTTTTGCAATTACATTCTTATATATTTGGTCAAATAAATAATGAATAAAATCAATTATCAAAAGGAATTAGATAAAATAATATCAAAAATAGATAAAGAAGGCCTAGTGCCTTCTTTATTGTTACACAGCTGTTGCGGTCCATGTAGCAGCTATTGTATTGAGTACTTATCTCAGTATTTCAATGTTACCGTTTTCTATTACAATCCCAATATTTATCCAGAGGAAGAATATTATCATCGTGTAAAGGAACAGCAGCGGTTTATTAATGAGTTTCCAACAAAGTATCCTGTTTCTTTTATTGAAGGCGATTATGATACTGATAGCTTTTATAAAATGGCTAAGGGGCTAGAGAAAGAGCCTGAAAAAGGTTTACGTTGTCATAAGTGTTATGACCTTCGATTAAGAAGAACAGCTATTGTTGCAAAAGAAAAAGGGTTTGACTTTTTTACAACAACGCTTACAATATCACCAATGAAGGATTCTCAGGTCCTTAATGAAATCGGAATTCGCATAGGCGAAGAAGAGGGGATTGAGTGGCTTCCTAATGATTTTAAAAAGAAGGAGGGCTATAAGCGTTCCACTGAACTTTCAAAGGAATATGATATGTACCGACAGGACTACTGCGGCTGCGTATATTCATATAATGATAGACACAAGGAGGATTAGTTATGGCACAGTTGTGGGGAGGTAGATTCACAAAATCTACTGATCAGATGGTTTATGATTTCAATGCGTCAATTAGCTTTGACAAGAAGCTTTTTGCACAGGATGTTAGAGGTAGCAGAGCACATGTAAAAATGCTTGCTGCAGTTGGCGTTATCACTGATGCAGAAAGAGATGAAATTCTTAAAGGCTTAGATGGTATTGAAGCTGATGTTAATTCAGGAAAGCTTGAAATTACATCAGAATACGAGGATGTCCACAGCTTTGTGGAAGCTAATCTTATTGATAGAATTCGTGATGCTGGTAAGAAGCTTCATACAGGACGAAGCAGAAATGACCAGGTGGCTTTAGATATGCGCCTTTATACAAGAGACCAGGTGGAGACCACAGAGGAAGCTTTGAAGCATCTTCTTAATACTATCCTTGGCATAATGGAAGAGCATATCGATACAATTATGCCTGGCTTTACACATCTTCAGAAAGCTCAGCCAATCACCCTTGCACATCACATGGGTGCTTATTTTGAAATGTTTAAAAGAGACGTTCTTCGTCTTCAGGACATAAGAGTTCGAATGAATTATTGCCCACTTGGTTCAGGTGCCTTAGCTGGTACAACATATCCTCTCGATAGAAATATGACAGCTGAGCTTTTAGGTTTTGATGGTCCTACTCTCAACTCTATGGATGGTGTTTCTGATAGAGATTATCTTATAGAGTTTTTGTCTGCCCTTTGTACAATTCAGATGCACCTTTCTCGTTTTTCAGAAGAGGTTATTATCTGGAACAGCAATGAGTACCGTTTCGTAGAAATCGACGATGCTTACTCAACAGGCTCATCAATAATGCCTCAGAAGAAAAACCCTGATATTGCTGAGCTTGTACGTGGTAAAACAGGCCGTGTTTATGGTGCCCTTACATCACTTCTTACTACAATGAAAGGTATACCACTTGCGTATAATAAGGATATGCAGGAAGACAAGGAAATGGCCTTTGATGCCATGGAGACAGTTCAAAACTGTATCGTATTATTTGACGGTATGCTTGCTACAATGAGCTTTAATAAAGAGGTTATGGCTGACAGTTCTAAAAATGGTTTTACAAATGCCACTGATGCTGCAGATTATCTTGTAAATCACGGTGTACCATTTAGAGATGCCCACAGTATTATCGGTCAGGTTGTACTTTATTGCATAGATAAAGGCATTGCCATTGATGATATGTCTCTTGATGAGCTTAAGGCGATTTCCCCAGCCTTTGAAGAGGATATTTATGATGCTATTTCCATGGAGACTTGTGTAAATAAGAGACTTACAGTTGGTGCTCCAGGACACGATGCAATGTTAAATGAAATTGCAGCATGCAAGGATTTTTTAAAATAAAATAGACAAGTATTAGACTACATTTTCAAGAAATAAAGAGCTAAAAATGTTGAAAATGTAGGATAATACTTTTTTTGTGAGAAATTCTCAAAAAGTCCTTGCAAAAGTTAGACAATTTAATTATAATACTGTCTAAATTACTGTTACGGCGGACAAATGTCCGTGACAGAAAAACAAAATAAGGAGATTGTTTGAAATGAGCGAGAAGTTAAAAGTTGGTATTCTTGGTGGAACAGGTATGGTTGGTCAGAGATTTATATCTCTTCTTGAGAATCATCCTTGGTTCGAAGTTACTACAATCGCTGCTAGCCCAAGAAGTGCTGGTCAGAGATATGAGGATGCTGTAGGCGGAAGATGGAAGATGGACACTCCAATGCCTGCTGCTGTTAAGGATATCATCGTAAAGAATGTTAATGAGGTTGAGGAAGTTGCTAAGGAAGTAGATTTCGTTTTCTCAGCTGTTGATATGTCTAAGGATGAGATTAAGGCCATTGAGGAAGCTTATGCAAAGACAGAAACTCCAGTAGTTTCAAACAACTCTGCACATAGATGGACTCCAGATGTTCCAATGGTAGTACCTGAAATCAATCCACAGCACATGGATGTTATCGAATTCCAGAAGAAGAGACTTGGTACAACAAGAGGATTCGTTGCTGTTAAGCCTAACTGTTCAATTCAGTCATATGCTCCAGTTCTTACTGCTTGGAAGGAATTTGAGCCATATGAGGTAGTTGTTACAACATATCAGGCTATTTCTGGCGCAGGAAAGACATTTAAGGATTGGCCAGAGATGGAGCACAACATCATTCCATTTATCTCAGGCGAGGAAGAAAAGTCAGAGAAAGAGCCACTTAGAATCTGGGGCGAAATCAAAGACGGCGTTATCGTTCCAGCTGACGATGTAAAGATTACAAGCCAGTGCATCCGTGTACCTGTACTCAACGGACACACAGCAGCTGTATTTGTAAAGTTCAAGAAGCAGCCTACAAAGCAGCAGCTCATCGATGCAATCAACAACTTCTCAGGCGTACCACAGGAGCTTAAGCTTCCTAGCGCACCAAAGCAGTTTATCCGCTACATGGAAGAGGACAACCGTCCACAGGTAGCTCTCGATGTTGACTACGAGAACGGAATGGGAATTAACGTAGGTCGTCTTCGTGAGGACAGCATCTACGACTGGAAGTTCGTAGGACTTTCACACAACACAGTACGTGGTGCCGCAGGTGGTGCCGTACTTTGCGCAGAGCTTCTCAAGGCTCAGGGCTACATCACAGCAAAATAAATATCAAACCATCGGCCCCTGGATTTACTTCCAGGGGTCTTTTTTATACCCTATAACATGCCATACAGGGCCTCCCTAGCCTAATCCATGCCCGGCTCCGCCCGCCCTCCCTGGCCCGACCCCGCCCCTGTCTCTAGCATGATTGACAATGAATTTTGCATTTTCTATTCCACTAGGTTCATTTCAAAATCAGACACTTAATCCTGTATATAGTTTGAAAGAGAATAATTTATATATATAGTGTGTCTGTGTGATACATACAGTAGCGATAAAAGTGCAACGAATTGAAAAGACCCTCGAGAATGTACGAGGGTCGATGGTTTGATTAGTTGTTGTTCTGATTTTTGTTTTCCTGAAGCTTCATAGCACGAACCTTAAGTGGGAGGCCCCAAAGGGTGATGAAGCCTTCTGCGTCGTGGTGATCGTAGAGGTCGCCAGTTGTGAAGCTTGCAAGTGACTCTGAGTAAAGTGAGTATGGAGAAGTTGTGCCGGCCTTGATGATGTTGCCTTTGTAGAGTTTGAACTTAACTTCGCCAGTAACGTATTCCTGAGTGGATTTAACAAAAGCTTGGATTGCATCGCAAAGTGGTGTGAACCATTTGCCTTCGTAGCAAACCTGTGCAAGCTTGTTACCCATTTCCTTTTTCATTTCCATTGTCGCGCGGTCGAGACAAAGCTCTTCAAGCTGAGCATGTGCCTCCATAAGGATTGTTCCACCTGGTGTTTCGTATACGCCACGAGATTTCATACCAACAACACGGTTCTCAACGATATCTACAATTCCGATTCCATTTCTTCCACCAATCTCGTTAAGCTCCTTGATGATGTCTGATACCTTCATTTTCTTTCCGTTTACAGAAGTAGGTACACCTTTTTCGAATGTCATTGTTACATACTCAGGCTTTTCAGGTGCCTTCTCTGGTGGAGTAGTAAGCATGAGAAGGTGTTCGTAATTTGGTTCCTGAGATGGATCTTCAAGCTCAAGACCTTCGTGGCTGATATGCCAAAGGTTTCTGTCACGGCTGTATGACTGGTCTGTTGAGAATGGAAGATTAATACCGTGAGCCTTGCAGTAGTCAATTTCATCCTGACGAGACTGAAGCTTCCATTTGTCATTACGCCATGGAGCAATTACCTTGATGTCTGGAGCAAGAGCTTTGATACCAAGCTCAAAACGAATCTGATCGTTTCCTTTTCCTGTGGCGCCATGGCAGATAGCAACAGCACCTTCTTTTCTAGCAATTTCAACAAGCTTCTTTGCGATTCCTGGACGAGCCATTGCTGTACCAAGTAGATATTTGTTTTCATATATTGCACCAGCCTGAACACATGGAACAATATAATTATCACAGAAGTCATCTACAATATCTTCAATGTATAATTTAGAGGCTCCGGATGCTTTAGCTCTTTCTGAAAGTCCGTCTAATTCTTCTCCCTGTCCACAGTCGATGCAACAGCAAACAACTTCGTATCCATAGTTTTCCTTTAACCAAGGGATGATTGCTGTGGTGTCTAATCCACCTGAATAAGCAAGTACAACTTTTTCCTTTGCCATAGTGAGTTCTCCTTTATAAATGTATTTGTAATTTTAATCCTTCCGAATTGAAGTCTGAAAATACTGTACTACAATAAAGTGATTAATTCAAGTGGTAATTTATGCATAATCTAGGTATAAATATCAACTTTGTGCAAATTTCTATTGAAATATATATTAATCGGGTGTATATTTATGCAAAAATAATTCATAAAATTTCGCTGTAACACTTTACTTTGTGAAAGTGAAGTACTAAAATGAATTAAAAATCAATGAAAAGGAGCTTGCTATGATAAAAGTTGGAATTATAGGTGCAACTGGTTATGCAGGAGCAGAGATTGTTAGATTGCTTTATAGCCATCCAGAAGCAGAAATTATATGGTATGGATCAAGATCTTATGTGGATGAGCGTTTTGCTTCTATATATAAAAACATGTTTAAACTAGTCGAAGATAAATGCTTAGATGACAATATTGTTGAATTATCAAAGCAAGTCGATGTGATTTTTACAGCAACTCCTCAGGGATATTTGGCTGGAGTTTTGACAGAAGAGATTCTTAATAACTGCAAGGTTATAGATTTATCAGCAGATTTTAGAATTAAAGATGTTGCAACCTATGAAAAGTGGTATGGAATTGAGCATAAGTCCCCACAGTTTATAGAAGAAGCTGTATATGGCCTCTGTGAAATTAATAGAGATAAAGAAAAGAAGGCAAGACTTATTGCTAATCCTGGATGCTATACAACATGTTCTATTCTTACAGCATATCCTCTTGTTAAGGCAGGCTTAATTGATACAGATACATTAATTATTGATGCTAAGTCTGGTACATCAGGGGCTGGTAGAGGGGCAAAGCTTCCTAATCTGTATTGTGAGGTAAATGAAAGCATTAAGGCTTATGGTGTTACAAGCCATAGACATACACCGGAAATTGAAGAACAGCTTGGCTACGCTTGTGGAAAGGAAATAATGTTAAATTTCACTCCACATCTAGTTCCAATGAATAGAGGCATTCTTGTTACAGAATACGCAAATCTGGTAAAGACGGATGGAAAGCTTCCTACAAAAGAAGAGGTAATGAAAGCGTATCACGATATGTATGATTCGGAATTCTTTGTAAGAGTTTTGAATTATGGTGAATGTCCAGAAACAAAATGGGTTGAGGGCAGCAATTTTGTGGATGTAAGCTGCATGATTGATGAAAGAACTGGACGAATTGTAATGATGGGAGCCTTAGATAATCTTGTTAAGGGAGCGGCAGGACAGGCCGTACAGAATATGAATATTATCTTTGGTCTTGATGAAAAAATGGGACTTGATTTTGCACCAATGTTCCCATAAGGCAACAGAACGGAGTAGTTATGATTACAAAAGAAAGCATTAATTTTACAGTTGATTTAGGTGTTCGTTTGGATTATCAAATCAGAACCATGCACCAGGATGATTATGATGAAGTGTATAAGCTTTGGACTACAATTCATGGCTTTGCAATGCGTTCCATTGATGATTCAAAGGCAGGGGTTTCTGCTTTTCTAAATCGAAATCCTGATTTGTCTGTGGTTGCTGTGGTAGATGGAAAAATCGTCGGTACGATTTTAGTCGGAACAGATGGTAGACATGGAAGCTTTTATCATGTTTGCGTCCAGGAGGAATATCGTAAACACGGAATAGGAAAAGCTATGGTCACTGAAGCAATGTTTAGACTGAAGGATCAAGGAATAAATAAAATTCAATTAGTTGCTTTCGCAGGTAATGAGGTTGGAAATCAGTTCTGGCACGCGGAAGGCTGGCGTGAACGTGTCGACTACAACACGTACGACTTCGTATTAAACGACGAAAACATTATAAGGTTCAATAGTTAATTTGTGTTTTATGTGAGGTGGTAGGTATAAATAATGGTTGATTTTGAGAGTATAGTGAAAACGATGAAAAATCAATTATTATTTATATCTACCACCGGACATGGAGGTATAAGAGTATGAAGGTTATAGATGGAGGCATTACAGCCCCTAAAGGTTTTAAGGCAGCTAGCACAGCTGCAGGAATAAAATATCAGGGGCGCACTGATATGGCTATGGTTTATTCAGAAGTGCCAGCAGTAAGTGCAGGAACTTTTACGACTAATGTAGTGAAGGCAGCTTGTGTTCAGTGGGATATGAATATTGTTAAGAAGTCAGAGAAGATGCAGGCTGTTGTTGTTAACTCTGGTATAGCAAATGCTTGTACAGGTAAGGAAGGTTTTGATGCTTGCGAAGCTACTGCCAAGGCTGTTGAGGAAAAGCTTTCAATTCCTTATGACACAGTGGCAGTTGCATCAACAGGTGTTATAGGAATGCAGTTGCCAGTAGAAAAGCTAGTGGCTGGTGTAAATGTCATGGCTGATAATTTGGATGAAGGCCTTGTAGCAGGAACTGATGCGTCAAAGGCTATTATGACCACAGATACAGTCAATAAAGAGATTGCTGTTGAATTTGAGGTTGGAGGAATAAAGGCAGTTCTCGGTGGCATGAGCAAAGGCTCAGGAATGATTCATCCTAATATGTGCACAATGCTTGCCTTCCTTGGTACAGATGTTGCTATTACCAAAGAAATGCTTCAGAAGGCAGTAAGCGAAATAGTTTCTGATACCTTCAATATGATTACAGTAGATGGTGATACTTCTACAAATGATACTTTACTTTGTATGGCAAATGGTTTGGCAGAGAATAAATTGATTTCTTCCGAAGGAGATGACTACGAAGCCTTTAAAGAAGCTCTTGGTTTTGTTTGTGAATATCTTGCAAAGAAAATGGCCGCAGATGGAGAGGGCGCAAGTAAACTTTTTGAAGCTACTATCGTAAATGCGAAGTCCAAGGAAGATGCTAAAACATTGGCAAAGGCAATTGTTGGATCAAATCTTTCAAAGGCTGCAATCTTTGGATGTGATGCAAACTTTGGTCGCTTCCTTTGCGCAATGGGATATTCTGGAGCCCAGTTTGATCAAAATGATGTGGAACTTTTCTTTAAAGGCAGAAATGGAGAGCTTAAGGTTTTTGACAAGGGCACACCTCTTGATTTTGATGAAGATAAGGCCTTAGAAATCATGAAAGAAGATACTGTTACAGTATTTGTAAATATGAACGAAGGCAACGCTAGTGCCACAGCCTGGGGCTGCGACCTTACGTATGACTACGTCAAAATTAATGCAGATTATCGATCATGACAAATGCCTGGAGAAAAACCAGGTAAGCGCGAGCAAGAGGGTCCCATGCAAGCCAGGAGGGAGCCCCGAAGGGGAAAGTTGCCTGGCGAAGTATGGGAGATGGCTTGCGGGAGCATGAAATAGTATAGAGCAGGCATTTAGTAAGGAGGATATTATGGATAGTAGTATGCAACCAATTTTGGATAAGGCGGCAGTTTTAATTGAGGCTTTGCCATATATTCAAAGATTTAATCGTAAAATCATCGTTGTAAAGTATGGTGGAAGCGCCATGGTTGATGAAGAATTGAAAAAGCAGGTTATTCAGGATTGTACTTTGTTGAAGCTTGTAGGCTTTAAGCCTATCATTGTTCATGGTGGAGGAAAAGAAATTAGCCGTTGGGTTGAAAAAACTGGTATGGAACCAGAGTTTATCAACGGTCTTAGAAAGACAGATCTTCCTACAATGGAAATTGCTGAGATGGTTCTTAATAAGGTTAATAAATCCTTGGTGCAGAACGTTCAGGCTTTGGGTGTAAATGCTGTTGGCGTTTCAGGTAAAGATGGTGGTCTTTTAAAGGTTGAGAAAAAACTTTCCAATGGTCAGGACATTGGTTATGTTGGCGAAATTACAGAGGTAAATCCAAAGATTATCATGGATCTTCTGGATAACGATTTTCTTCCAATTGTATGTCCTATCGGTATGGATGATAATTTCGAAACCTATAATATTAATGCCGATGATGCCGCCTGTGCGATAGCAAAGGCAGTGGATGCTGAAAAGCTTGCATTCCTTACAGATATTGAGGGTGTATATAAGGATAAGGACGATCCAAATACACTTATTTCTGAATTAACTGTTGAGGAGGCAAAGGCATTGATTGGAGAAGGTTATATTGGCGGAGGAATGCTTCCAAAACTTAACAATTGCATCGAAGCTATTGAGCAGGGTGTAAATAGAGTACATATTTTGGATGGTCGAATTGCTCACTGTCTTCTCCTTGAATTCTTTACTAACAAAGGTATTGGCACAGCTATTATAGGAGATAAGGATACGAGGTATTACAATGAATAAGAAAGAATATATTGAAAAGGCAGAGGAAAACCTTCTACATGTTTATAATCGCTTCAATGTAATTTTTGATTATGGCAAGGGCGTTCATTTATATGATGAACTTGATGAAGAGTATTTGGATTTTGCATCTGGGATTGGAGTAATGGCTTTTGGTTATGGTAATGAGGATTATGAAGATGCCTTGATTACACAGCTTAAAAGAATTACTCATACCTCAAATCTGTATTATCATATTCCTATGATAGAAGCTTCTGAAAAGCTGGTAAAGGCATCCGGCATGGATAAAGTTTTCTTTACTAACTCTGGCGCAGAAGCAATTGAAGGAGCCCTTAAAACTGCAAAGAAATTCGCATATACGAAGAAGGGGCCAGGTGATTATGAAATCATTGCTATGGAAAACAGTTTTCACGGACGTACAGTTGGATCACTTTCTGTAACTGGCACGGATCATTATCGTGAGCCTTTCTATCCATTAATGTCTGGAGTAAAGTTTGCAACCTTTAATGATTTTGGCAGTGTTCTTGCAAACCTCACTGATAAAACTTGCGCTATTATTTTAGAGACTGTTCAGGGAGAGGGCGGTCTTTATCCTGCCGATGAGGATTTTTTAAAGAAGGTTAGACAGCTATGCGACGACGAAGGAATACTGCTCATCTTGGACGAGGTTCAGTGTGGTATGGGACGTACTGGAAGCATGTACGCTTTCCAACAATATGATATAAAGCCTGATATACTTACTACAGCAAAAGCTTTGGGAAATGGTGTTCCAATTGGCGCCTTCTGCGTTACTGATAAGGTGGCAGAGGCATCCCTTGTCCATGGAGATCATGGTACAACCTACGGCGGTAATCCTCTTTGTACAACAGCTGTATCGCAGGTCTTTGATATGTTTGAGGAGTATAAACTTTTAGAGCATGTAAAGGCAATTACTCCTTATTTAGAGCAGACTCTTGATAGATTTGTGGAGAAATACGACTTCGTAACTGAAAGAAGAGGTCGCGGTTTGATGCAGGGCTTGGTGCTTACAATTCCCGTGAAGGATGTGGTAAATAAAGCTCTAATGGAACAACATTTGGTGGTGCTTTCTGCAGGAAAAGATGTACTGCGTCTTCTCCCACCACTAATAATAACTGAACAAGACATTGACGAATTTAAAAATAAGTTAGAAAATGTATTTGATGGTTTCGCTGGTAAGTAGGATTATGGATTTTTTTTACAAGTGTTTCTGAAATAATACCGTAAAACTCTTGTAATATCTAAAATTATTGGCTACAATATACGAGATGATACTGCAATCTTCTAAGCTAGACATTTTGTTTAGAATAGGAGATACAATGAAAAGATATTTATTTCTCGTATTTTGCAGCCTGTTTTTGTTTACTGGTTGTGGAAATACATCTTATTTTCAATCTACAGAGCTGATTGATGAAACAGATAATTCTTCCCACGAGGAAGGCTCATCTGAGGATGAGAAGACAGATTTGTCAGAGGTTGTAAATACTAAAATATTTGTGCAGGTTTCAGGTTCTGTTATAAACCCAGGGGTTTATTCTTTATCTGTAGGCTCCAGAG
This sequence comes from Pseudobutyrivibrio sp. YE44, assembly GCF_900104335.1. GTDB lineage: Bacteria > Bacillota > Clostridia > Lachnospirales > Lachnospiraceae > Pseudobutyrivibrio. The sequence continues at coordinate 666,902 of NZ_FMXT01000001.1, read as the reverse complement.
TATTTCAGGCAATTGAGGCAGCCGGAGGCTTATTAGAAGAAGCTGACGATTCTGACATTAATCAAGCTACCGTTCTTGAGGATGGACAGAAGATTTATATTTATAGCAAGGATGAACGTGAAGCAATAGAAGCGGAAGAGCATGCAGATAGTCAAGCAGATGATGGCTTGATAAATATCAATTCAGCGTCAGCTTCTGAGCTTACAAATCTTCCAGGAATTGGTCAGACAAAGGCTAATCAGATTGTGTCTTATAGAGATGCGAATGGAGATTTTTCATCTATTGAAGAAATCAAAAATGTTTCTGGAATCGGGGATGGAATTTATAATCAGATTTATAAATTAATAAAAATTTAAATAACAACAGAGGATGATTATGGCAAAAAAAGTATTAGTTGTTGATGATGAAAAACTCATCGTCAAGGGAATCAGATTTTCGTTAGAGCAAGATGGAATGGAAGTGGATTGTGCCTATGATGGACAGGAAGCTCTGGACTTGGCCACCAATAATCAATATGACATGATTCTATTGGATGTTATGCTTCCAAAGCTTGGTGGATTTGAAGTCTGCCAGAGTATTCGTGAGTTCTCTAGTGTGCCAATCGTTATGCTTACAGCGAAGGGCGACGATATGGATAAAATCCTTGGCCTAGAGTATGGAGCAGATGACTACATTACAAAGCCATTTAACATTCTTGAGGTTAAGGCTAGAATCAAAGCAATTATGAGACGAGCTTCACTTGGAAATGGTTCATCTTCGGATCAGGGCTCTAGTGATGGCATAGTTAAATATGGCGATTTAGTATTAGATAAAAACAATCGTAGACTTACAATCCTTGGTATCGAGTACAATCTTACTTCAAAGGAATTTGAGCTTCTTGCGCTTCTTGTAAATAGCCCAAGAAAGGTATTTTCTCGAGAAGACTTGCTTAGAACAATTTGGGGTACAGATTATCCTGGAGATGAGAGAACAGTTGATGTTCACATTAGACGTCTTCGTGAAAAAATCGAGCCAAATCCTAAGGAACCTAAATATGTTCTTACAAAATGGGGCGTAGGCTACTATTTTCAGTAAGAGACATTTAGGGATAAACTAATTACTAAAGAGAGTTGTTAATGGAAAATAAAAATCGTTTTTCAGTACTACATAGCTTAGGATTTAAAAATGCAATCATAATAATATTAATAGGCATCATACCATTTTTGGTATGTGTGCCTATTTATTTAAGAGCGTATAAAGCTGTTTCTATTCGCACAGATGCTGCGAATCTTATGGCCCAGGCTGCTCAGTACAATAATCAAATTGTTACTAGCGGATACATTCTTGGGGAACATAATTCCTTATTAGACACAGAACTTAAAGCAATTGCCGACAGTTACAATGGTCGATTGTTGATAGTTAATTCTGGCCTTACTATTGTTAAGGATTCCTTCTCGGTTGACGTTGGAAAAACTGTAATTTGGGATAATATTATTCGTTCTATGCAGGGAGAGTCTCTCTATTATTACGATGATAATACCAAGTATCTCATTGTTTCGGTGCCACTTAGCAATTCAGACGGTAAGATTGTAGGGACATTAATTATCAATAAATCTATGGAATATATTAATCAGAACCTTGATATTTTTGCTTCTTACGGACTTATTGGGGCTGTAATTATAATTTCTTTAAGTGTAATTGTTGCTATTTTGGCTTCCTTGCATTTTTCTAAACCTATGAAGAAAATGTCAGATGGTTTGGATGCTATCATTCGAGAGTATTCAAACGAATTGCCTGACGTTAAGTCTTATAGAGAGTTAGAAGAGGTTTCTGAGAAGTTTAATGAGGTAATTAAAAAGCTACAGGCAATTGACCAGTCCCGCCAGGAGTTTGTATCTAATGTGTCCCATGAATTGAAGACACCACTTACATCTATGAAGGTTCTTGCTGATTCCTTAAATGGTTCAGAGGATGTTCCTATTGAGATGTATAGGGAATTCATGGTGGATATCGGAGATGAAATCGACAGAGAAACAAAGATTATAAATGATCTTTTAAGCTTGGTAAGAATGGATAAAAGCGGAGCTAAGCTTAATGTTTCCGCAGTCAATATTAACGAGTTAATTGAACACATACTTAAGCGTCTCAAGCCTATAGCAGAAAAGGCTGATATTGAGGTAGTTTTTGAATCTTTCAGACCTATAGTTGCTGAGGTAGATGAGGTTAAGTTTACCCTTGTTATTACTAATTTGGTAGAGAATGCTATCAAATATAACGAAGAGGGTGGATGGGTTCATATTTCTCTTAATTCAGATCATCAATTCTTCTATATCAAAGTAGAGGATAATGGCTTGGGTATTCCTGAAGAATCAGTTGATTATATCTTTGACAGATTCTACAGAGCAGATAAATCTCATTCTAGAGAGATTGGTGGAACAGGACTTGGTCTTGCCATTACTAAAAATGCTATTGCAATGCATAACGGTGAAATCAAAGTTCGCTCCAAGCTTGGAGAGGGTTCAACCTTTGATGTTAGAATTCCTCTTAACTATATTGAAAAGGAGGCCCATTAATGAAAAGGTTTTTGACTTTTTTAGTTATATGCACATTAATGCTTTCTCTTGTGGGCTGTTCTAACAATGAAGATAGTAGCGAGTTCAAGATTTACTACGTAAATACGGATAAGACAAGTATTACACCTGTGGGCTATGAGCTACAAGGGCAAAATACACATGATCAAATTGAGGAAGCCATAAGTAAGCTTCAAGAAACAACAGAAGATATCGACTACGTTACAACCATTCCAAGTGGTGTAGAGTTTAAGAGCTGGAAGTTAAATGATGGAGCTTTAGAATTGTTTTTTGTAGGAGATTATGATTCTCTTGATATCTATACCGAAATATTGGTTAGAGCAGCAATCGTGAAGACACTATCACAAATTGAAGGTGTGAAAAATATAACCTTTTATATTAACAACGTTCCTTTAACTGACTCTACTGGAGAGACTGTTGGAGCAATGACTGCAGATACTTTCATAGAAGACTTTGGGCAGGAAACAGATTCGCTATTACAAACAGATTTGACTCTTTATTTTGCAAGTGCAGATGGTATGTCACTAGTTCCTGAAAATCGTCACGTATACTATAGTCGTAACGTGTCTAGAGAAAAGGTTGTTATAGAACAGCTTATGAAGGGGCCTGATAATCAAAAGACAATAGCCTCTTTGCCAACAGGAACGAAACTTAATTCTATTTCGGTTTCTGATAATGGAGTATGTATAGTAAACTTTGATGCCACTTTAGAAACAGCCGTTTCTGGCGTTACCGAGCAGGTAACTCTATACACCATAGTTAATTCTCTGACAGAGCTTGATACTGTTAAACAGGTTCAGATTCTAGTTAACGGTGAGACACCTCATATGTCAAATATTGATGTTGATTTATCAACTGCTGTTTCAAGAAATGACAACATAATTAATAATAATTATGTTGAGGAAGATGAAACGTATGCTGAAGATGAAGAATACGTTCAAGAGGAAGAGGATGTGACCTCGGAAGAAATAACACAAGATTAGTAGTAGGAGGAATAATGCTAAAAGGACGTTTCCTTTATAGGATTTCCTTGCTGATATTGCTGCTAATTCTAATAAGCACATATGCCCCCTGGGATTTCCTGGGGGTATATGATAAAGCTCTTGCAGCTGAAAGCTCTTTGTCCACTGGAGAGCATATAAAGGCCGAAGGGTACGTATATCACAAGGAATTAAAAAACGATAAAATCGTTTATTATGTTAAAGATGCTTCTGTGAAAAACAGAAGAGGAATTCTTAAAAACACTTCTTTTATATTCAAAAGTAAATCCAAACTAATTCCAAATAATTGTAAAGTAAATATTGAGGGTGATGTAAAGCTGTTTTCCAATGGAAGAAATGACGGCTCATTTGACATGAAGAATTATTATAATTCGCTAGGTTTATATTTTGAAGTAGTTAATTCTAAGTCGCAGGTTGTGAATGTAACTCCTGTTGCAAGAATGGATTATTCCTACAGAATTAGACATGCTTTTTCAGTGGTATTTGAAGAGTATTTACCTGGTGAGGAGGCAGGCTTTTTATCTAGTGTTGTTATTGGAGAAAAAGGAGATCTTGATAATAATCTAAAGACTTTATTTCAAAATGTTGGTATTGCACACATACTTGCTGTTTCGGGCTTGCATGTATCGGTGGTATGTATGGCACTATATAATTTCTTAAGACGACGGGGGCTAGGTTTCTTTGTAAGCAGTATGTTTGCTGGAATAATTGCTGTTGGTTATGGAATCATTACAGGCGGCAGTGTTTCGGCAATTCGAGCCATTGGAATGTTTTTAATATATCTTGGAGCCCAAATTGTTGGAGAAAGCTATGATTTATTAACAGCATTATCAGTTATGGCGACGATATTGTTGATGGAAAATCCTTTATATGTGAAGAATGGCAGTTTTATTATGTCCTTTGGCGCGATTATTGGAATCGTCTATATTGTTCTTCCATTAAATGAACAATATAAAAACTATAGTAAGTTGTTTTTCAGGAAGGATAAATTGAAGGAGCTTCCTAGTGAAGGAAGAAAAGCCCTATGGTTTATCAAAGTTATAAAGAGGCTACCTGGAAAAGTGCTGCAGTATAGTTGCTCTGGCTTGATTTTTTCCTTTGGAATGACTGCGGCTATGTTACCTATTGTTACTCAGCTATATTATCAAACACCGTTATACTCTGTTGTGGTGAATGTTGTTGTTCTACCTTTTATGCCTGTGTTATTAGGTATTGGTTTACTAGGTGGCTTTTTAGGAATTATATATCTTCCTTTGGCAAAGCCAATTCTGATGATTGGACATTTTATTATTTACTGTTATGAATTGCTTTCGGACTACGTTCAAAGGCTTCCTGGTTCTACAATAATTGTTGGTCATCATTCTTTTGTGGCGGTTATATTGTATTATTTTGGATTGGTTGTGGTTATTTATGGGGGCCGGTACTTGGTTAGAGGGAGTAAGTCTCTTTCGATATGTAGAAGGAGACTAACAATATCCATATTGCTTATGGTTGCTGTTATTGCTATGTGGCTCTTTCCACGAAAAGGAAACTTTGAAATTGATATTTTAGATGTAGGACAAGGTGATGGAATTTATATAAACTCAGGTGATGGTGTGCATTTCTTTATTGATGGGGGAAGCACATCCTCAGAATCAGTTGGGCAGTATAGCATTCTTCCTTTTTTGAAATACAAAGGGGTAGGCTGTATAGACTATTGGTTTGTTTCCCATACAGATGAGGATCATATTTCTGGATTGATAGAGTTGCTCGAAGCTGGATATGAGATTAAAAATATCGTATTTACGGAGTATATACCAAAGGGTGAGAAAGAGTTGTTTGCAGGAGATATTTCTAGCGGTAATAGTGTGTTTTGGAAGATTGTTAGCTTAGCAAATAATAATAAAACAAAAATATTATACATGAATCCGGGAGATATTATTGGCTCTAAGCATCTGAGCTTTACTTGTTTATATCCTGGTAGAGATGCTGTAGGTGTTTTTGGAGATGATGTTAACGCTTTATCATTAGCGTTGCTAATGTCTTATGATGAGAACATTGATGGTGAAGTTGATTACACTGCCTTTTTGGGAGGTGACCTTGCTGCAGAGCAGGAGAGGATTGTAGCTGATCGATTATTGAAGGAATTTGAAAGTACCAGGTCAACTAATCTTTCCTATGATTTGACTGGATACGCTAATGATGGTTGTAACAGTCAATATCACGTGAATTTATTAAAGGTTAGTCATCATGGTAGTAGATATAGCTCGGATTCAGATTTTCTGGAGGTTTTATCTCCTGATGTGGCAGTTATCAGCTGTGCTGAACGTAATCGCTATGGTCATCCTGCAGATGAAGCTGTTGAACGTATAGAAGTTTCTGGTGCTCAGGTTTATTACACCATGAAATCTGGCAGGATTAGGGTGGATAAAAATGGGGTAAATAGATTTGTAAAATAGTTTTTCATATGTGGATTTACTATCTGCAGAGAAAATTATGTTACAGGAAGTAAAAGAGTCCACGGGATTACTGCTTGTAGAGATAAATTCTGTATAGGTAGTAGAAAAGTCCATGAGATTACTACCTACAAAGAAAACTTTGCTACAGGAAGTAAAAGAGTCTATGAGATTACTACCTGCAGAGAAAATCATGTTACAGGAAGTAAAAGAGTTTATGAGATTACTACCTGCAGAGAAAATCATGTTACAGGAAGTAAAAGAGTCTATGAGATTACTACCTGCAGAGAAAATTTTGCTACAGAAAGTAAAAGAGGTCTTGAAATTACTACCTGTGGAGAGAAACTCTGTACAGGTAGTAAAAAGGACAATGAGAGTACTACCTGTAGGCGGAAAGCATATTTAGGTAGTAAATTGCAGTACAAAGAAGAAGGAAAAGAAATATGAATAAAGAAATACTAAAAAATGAGGTAAAAGATCTTGAGCTAGAATTAGCTAAAGTTGAAGATAACCTAGTAAAATTAAAAGACCTGGAATCCTATAAATTAATATGTAAAAAAGGCAATGGCTATAATCAATACTGGTATAGAAATAATGAAGGTGAGCTAGTATATATACCTAAAAGGAATATTGATTTTGCGAAAAACATTGCTCAGAAGGATTATTTTATAAAGCTTAGGAATGAATTATTGAAGCAAAAAAGAGTAATTACAGGTTTCATAGATAAATATGATAATTCTTCTATTTATTATTTGTCTGAAACATGTTGTGAGGGAAAGAAAGTTTTGATTCATCCTATATATACTAATCAAACAGAGTATGTTGAAGAATGGAATGAGAACCATCCTGGATATCAAAATAATATGGAGTTCAGTAGTAGATATCCTACTGAGAGAGGGGGAGATGTAAGGTCTAAATCTGAAAAAATTCTTGCAGATTTATTTTACAAGTATGGTATTCCATACCAATATGAACCAGAGTTTAAAATGCACAATGGTTGGAATTGCTATCCTGATTTTGTTCTTCTTAATGTTAGAGAAAGAAAAACTTATTATTGGGAGCATTTTGGAATGACATCGTCTAAAGATTATGCGGATAAAAATCTTGATAGATTGGCTAAATATGAAAAATCGGGACTTGTATTAGGGGATAATTTAATCATTTCATTTGAAACTAATGGAGTTGATCTTGATGTAAAACTAGCTGATGAGAAGATTAGGAAATATCTCTTGTAATGCATAATAAAAAAATATAGGAATAGGCTATTGGTTTTTACTATTGATTATAGATATTTAAAATTAGTAATAATAATGAAAACACGTTTGATTTAGTGTATAACATACTATAACATAATTACGTTATTTTCTATCATTAATTTAGACTAGTAATAAATAAAAAGAGGCTTGGATAATGACTTCTAGATATTCAAAAAAACGAATTAATCGTCAACGAGAAAGACGTCGAAAAAGACAAAGAAAACTATTTTTATTATTTTTAGAAATTCTTCTTATTATTGGTTTAGCTTTTCTTGGATATATACATTTTTATCATAGAGATAGATTAGAGATAGCAGAGAATATTGAAACTCCTGAGTGGATTGATGTGCAATATATCGATGAGGGTAATCCATCTAGAACAGGTCTTAGGCTTGATGGCTTAAATAATATAGTTGTTCATTATGTAGGAAATCCAGACACTACTGCTCAGCAGAATAGAGATTACTACAATCATGAAGATTCCGATGTATGCTCACATTTTGTAATTGGAATGGATGGAGAAATTATTCAATGTGTTCCACTTATTGAGCGCTCATCTGCAAGTAATGATAGAAACCATGATACAATATCTATTGAGGTTTGCCATCCTGATGAATCGGGGAAGTTTACAGATGCTTCCTATGCTTCTTTAATCAAGCTTGTTGATTGGCTATTGGATGAGTTTTATATGGAACCTGACGATGTTATTAGACACTATGATGTCACAGGTAAAGAGTGTCCTATTTACTATGTAAGAAATCCTGAAGCCTGGGATCAGTTTAAAAATGATTTATAAATCTTTTATTTAATTATAATTAAGATGGTAAAAGCACCACTGTTGTATTAGAATACACTAAGTGGTGCTTTTGTGTACTAGAAAGGGATAATAAATGAGTAAGAGACATAGCAAAAGAAAACAGAGAAATATTAGCATAATATTAATAATAATAGCTTTAGTGTTACTTGCAGGCTGTGGCATTTATTTCTTAATGAATAAGAACAGTGTTGATGAAAATAATGGTAACAATAATAGTAGTACTGCAAGTATAGGAAGTAGCGGTGATAATAGCGCTGAAGCTAAAAAAGCGGATGACAATAAGGATGACAATAGTTCTGACATCACTTTTGAGGATTTATCAAAGTATTATTATACATTCTCAAGTGGAGCTGGTGGATGGTCTGATGATTTCTCAATAGAAAAAGATGGGTATTTCCATGGAAGCTATCATGATTCTGAGATGGGGGATACTTCAGATGAACATCCTAATGGTAGTGTATACTTCTGTCAGTATGAAGGACATTTTGAAAATATTCAAAAGATTGATGAGTATACCTTCTCAATGACTATGAAGGATATCAAAGTGACTAATGATCAGAATGAGTATGTTGAAGATGGAATGCTGTTTATCCCTTCAGAGCCTTATGCTTTAAACAATGCCAAAGAGGTGCAGATATACTTGCCTGGAAAGCCTGTTGATGGAATGGATGAAGAGCTTCAGATGTGGTTGTCTATAAACTATCAGGATCAGAAGGACACTGTAGAAAAATTTTCCCTTGTTAATGTTAATGAAAATCAGGGTATTACAACTTGTGAAAGAATGAGTGCAAAGGAAGAAGCTCAGAGTAGTTATGATTCTGCAAAGAATAGTTATGATTATTATGGGCAGCAGCTTCAGGAGGCAACTGCAACTCCAGAGATGGTAGAGATAACTGGTGCTCAGGTAAAAGAAGCTGATTATGCTCTTAATGATATTTGGAGATTGGTAAAGTACAATGTTGATGAGGACACCTATAACAAAGCACTTGCGGAACAGCGTCAGTGGCTGAAGGATAGAGATGCACAGGCTGAAAAAGACGCAGCTGAATTTGAAGGTGGTACATTTGAGCCTGTTATGTATAATGACACAGTTGCGTCCATGACATTGGAACGCTGCAAGGAATTGCTCAAATACTTTGAATAGTTGAAAGGTCACAATATGCGAATCACAACTCTTTGCTACTTAATCAAAGACAATCAATATCTTATGCTTCATCGTACCAAGAAGGAGCAGGATATTAACGCTGGCAAATATATAGGTGTTGGAGGTCATGTTGAGGAAGGTGAATCTCCAATAGATTGTATAAAGCGTGAGGTTCTAGAAGAAACTGGACTCACACTTAATAGTGTGAAAACCAGGGGCTATTTGACCTTTGTTTTAGGCGATGAGACTGAGCATACTATTCTATTTACTAGTGAAGATTTTAGTGGAGAATTGAATTCTGATTGTAACGAAGGTGAACTTACTTGGGTTAATATTGATAAGGTACCTAGTCTTAACCTTTGGGAAGGGGATTTGGTTTTCCTTAACCTTCTAAAGGAGCGCGAAGATTTCTTTTCTGTAAAGCTTGTATATGACAAGCAGGATAATCTTATTGATACAATTATTGAAGGATAAAGACAATGGACAAGTTAAAACTAGAAGAATTATATAGCAAGATGATGCAGCTTCATGAACGAGCAGAAATCGTTTTTTCCCAGGACGGTGTACCATCTATGATGAAAAACGAATTCAAAAACAAGGTTTCTCAATATAATGAGATGTACGAAAACTGCGAGACTATGAAGCTTATGACATCAAAGCAGGAAACCATTGATAATCTTTTAAATCAGCAGGCTGAGATTCTTAACGTGCGAATTAATTGGGAGTTGGGTTGGGTAAAAACTGTTTTGGAGCATATATCTAACAAATAAGAATAAACAGTTAAAATAAGTTTCACCTCATCTATAAACTTTAGAGGTCAAGATACCGAAACATAAAGAGTAGGAGAAATTGCACTTTCCAAGGATGGAAAATCTTTGGAAAGTGCTTTTTTATAATTCATAAAGAAAAATGGTGCCAAGTCAAAAGGATGAGGTGAAACTTATGAGTAAAATCAATAATTCACTGGAATATTATCAGAGTAATCAGAGTCTTCTTTCTATGCTAAATAAAGGCAAGACCGGAAATCCTCTTATTAATCAGTTGATATCTAAAAATGAAGCTGCATATCAAAAGAAGATGGAGTCCTTGGGACTTACAGGTGGCAAGTCAAATGCCAAGTATAAGAACGTTGATACTGCAGCCACTAATCTTGTTGATGCTATAGAAAAGCTTGGTAAGAAAGAATTGTATACTGCTGAAGAAGGTAAAGAATATGATAAGACAAACCTACTGAAGAGCGTGAACAATTTTGTGACAGCCTATAATAGCACAATTTCAAATTTATCTAGCTGCGGTGGCGCTCTTAATAATAGCTTCAAAACAGAGTTTGAAGAGGCTTTCAAGGAAAAGCGGGCCGAGTTTGAAAAGCTTGGAATTAGCATGACTATAGACAAAAAACTAGAGCTTAATCAAGAAAAGCTAGAGACAGCAGCTGTAATGGATATACAGAAGCTACTTGGCACTGATTCAAATTATATGAAGAACATTTCTTCCAGTGCAGATTCAATCAATACCATTATTGGTAAAGCCTTATCTTTAGGTTCTAGCAACTATACTTCAAAAGGTGTGACTTTGTTTTAGAACCATAAATAAGGGATAAAACACTAAAATTACAAAAACTGGTGTCTTGAGAAATCCTTTAATTTATGTTAGGATAAGACACGAAAAAGCGATGACAGAAACAGTAGTATTTGCGGAAGCTAAGAGAGAGGACGCCTAGGCTGGAAGCGTCTAGTGGAAGCTTATATGAACACCATTCTCGAGCTGAACGTAGAACCTTATTATTTTATTAATAAAAGGGAAGCGTCTCCGGGTAGTTCCGTTAAAGACAAAATGAGTGAAACACTAAGGTGGAACCGTGTGAAATGTTTATTCGCACCCTTAGGATTGGCGAATTGCCAGTTCTATGGGTGCTTTTTTGTTTTACACCCTTAGTACCAGTAGGTAAAATCACATTCATTTTAAAGGAGAAAAACAATGGTTAATTTCAAAGAAGATGAGTCTTTAAACATGCTCAATCACTCTTGTGCCCACATGATGGCACAGGCTGTAAAGCACCTTTATCCAAACGCTAAGTTTTGGGTAGGCCCAGTAGTAGAGGAAGGTTTCTACTATGATATGGATCTTGGCGATGTTATGCTCACAGATGAGGACATTGCTAAAATCGAAAAGGAAATGAAGAAGGTAGCTAAGTCTGGCTGCAAGATTTACAGAAGAGAAATCTCTAAAGCTGAAGCTCTTGAGATGTTCAAGGACGACCCATACAAGATTGATCTTATTAATAATATGGATGAGGATACACAGACAATTTCATGCTACGATCAGGGTGATTTCACTGATCTTTGCCGTGGACCTCACGTAGATAATGTTAAGCTTTGCCGTTACTTCAAGCTTATTAAGCACTCTGGTGCTTACTGGAAGGGCGATGCTGAGAACCAGGTTCTTAACCGTGTATACGGTGTTTGCTTCCCAACACAGGAGGCACTTGATGAGCACCTTGCACTTCTTGAGGAAGCTAAGGAGCGCGATCACAGAAAGATTGGTAAGGATATGCAGCTTTTCATGGCTGATGATCTTATCGGTCGTGGTCTTCCAATGTATCTTCCAAATGGTTATACAATCTGGACAGAGCTTGAGAACTACATCCGTAACAAGGAGCGTAAGCTTGGTTACCTCCACGTTATGACACCTTGCGTTGGTACAGTTCAGCTTTACCAGACATCGGGTCACTGGGATCACTACAAGGAGAACATGTTCCCAGCTATGGAAGTTGAGGGAGAGAACTTCGTTCTTCGTCCTATGAACTGCCCACACCACATGAGAATTTTTGCAAACCGTCCACACTCATATAAGGAGCTTCCTATCCGTATCGCTGAGATCGCTCATGATTTCCGTTTCGAGTCTTCAGGAACTCTTAAGGGTATTGAGAGAGGACGTCACTTCTGCCAGAACGATTCACATATCTTCTGTACAATGGAGCAGATTAAGGATGAGGTTAAGAGCGTATGCGACCTTATCTTCAGCACATACGAGGATTTTGGTATCACAGATTACAGATGTGTTCTTTCACTTCGTGATCCTGCAGATACAAAGAAATATCATCAGGATGATGAGATGTGGAACACAGCAGAGCAGGCTCTTCGTGAGACTCTTACAGAAATCGGTATTGAGTTCACAGAAGAAATCGGTGAGGCTGCCTTCTACGGTCCAAAGCTTGATGTAAATGTTAAGCCAGCTATTGGTAATGAAATCACACTTTCTACATGTCAGCTTGATTTCTGCCTTCCAGCTAAGTTTGATCTTACATACACAGATGCTGATTCTAACAAACAGACACCAGTAGTAATCCACAGAGCTATTCTTGGATCACTTGATAGATTTATGGCATACATTCTTGAGGAGACAAAGGGTAACCTTCCAACATGGCTTGCTCCTACACAGGTTAAGGTTCTTCCAGTTAAGAATGATGATGCTGATCTTAATGCATACTCACAGAAGCTTGTTGATGCACTTGCAGACGCAGATGTTCGTGTAGAGTTTGATACACGTTCAGAGAAGCTTGGTTACAAGATGCGTGAGGCTCAGATTCAGAAGGTTCCTTACCTTGCAGTTCTTGGTAAGAATGAAGAGGCTGAGGGAACTGTATCTTACAGACTTCACGGTGAGCAGGGCACTACAACAGTTAAGTTTGATGAGTTTGTAGAGCTTATTGTAAACGAGATTAAGACAAAGGGACGTAAATAGGCTTTCCCTTGAGGTATTTCAATAATGAACTTCTACAGTAAATGCAATCTTTGCCCTAGAAACTGCGGAGTCAACCGAGATAATTCACGTGGTGTATGTCAGGTTTCATCCACTGTTAAGGTGGCTAGGGCTGCTCTTCACTATTGGGAGGAGCCATGCATTTCTGGTGAAAATGGTAGTGGAGCGGTATTCTTCAGTGGATGTCCGCTCCACTGTGTATTTTGTCAGAATGAAGAAATTAGTCACGGTTTGGTAGGCAAAGAAATTACAATAGAACAGCTGTCTCAGGTATATCTTGATTTACAAGCTAAGGGAGCTAATAACATTAATCTTGTTACAGGTACACATTATATACCTGCGATAGTAGAATCTGTTACTAGGGCTAGAGCTCATGGGTTAAATATTCCAATTATTTATAATACTAGTGGTTATGAAAAGGTAGAAAGCTTGAAAATGCTTGATGGTATCGTAAATGCGTATTTGCCGGATTTTAAGTATTGGGATAGCTCATTGGCTAAAACTTACTCTAAAGCAGCTGATTATCCTGAAGTAGCAAAGGTCGCCATAGATGAAATGGTGCGTCAATGTCCACAGGTGATTTTTGATGATCGTGGCTTTATTCAATCAGGAGTTATAGTACGACAGCTATTATTACCTAGACATACTAGGGATTCAAAGGCTATAATAAAGTATCTGTTTGAAACCTATGGAAATAGCATTTATATGAGCATTATGAGTCAATATACTCCTATGCCACAAATTAAGGATACATATCCTGAATTAAATCGTCGTGTTACAAAACGTGAATACGAATCGGTAATTGATTATGCTATAGCCTTAGGCGTTGATCAGGCATTTATACAAGATAGAAAAGTTGCAAAGGAAAGTTTTATTCCATCCTTTGGAAACGAGATTTAAAAGTAAAGGTGATAGGTGATGATTACAAATAAGAATTTTACAACTAGAATTAAGAAAACACTTTTAGCACTTACAGTATCTACCATGGTAATGGGAATGGCACTCGTTCCATCTCAGGCTGTTAGGGCAGAGGAGACTAAGCAAAGCACTGAAGAGGCAGCTTCAACTGAAACAGCTTTTGATGCAACATATTATGCTAGTCAGTATCCTGATGTAGTAGCCATCTTTGGAAACGACCCTCAGACACTTTATTGGCATTATGTTAATTATGGTAAGGCTGAAGGCAGATATGCTAATGCCCAGGACGCAGCCAATGCATTGGCCCAGGCTAATCAGTCTACAAATCCTGCAACAGAACAAACTGAGCAGCCTGGAGCAACTCCAGATGCAACAGCTAAAGCACCACAAGTAATAGATGATGGCGTATACAATATTCTTGCCATTGGAAACTCAATTACTTTACATCCAGTGTGTGGTTATTGGTGGGGTTCTTGGGGTATGGCAGCTTCTAGCATGGATAAGGATTATGTACATCAGGTTCAGGTAGGACTTGCTCAAAAATATCAGAACACAAGTTTAGATATCATTTCTGTTCAAAGTTGGGAAACAAGCTCAGCAAGAAACAGACAGTTGTCAAAGTTTGATTCTAAGCTTGCAAATCAGTATGATTTGGTAATCATCCAGCTTGGTGAGAATGTTAATAACATGACCACCTTTAAAAAGGATTTTAATAAATTGGTTTCTTATGTAAAGACAGCTCAGCCTAATGCAAGGGTTGTTGTGGTTGGTGACTATTGGTATAGAAGTGGCCGTGATGCTGCAAAAAAGGATGTTGCAGCTAAGCAGGGTTGTGGTTATGCTGATATTTCTGCAATCAGAGGAAAAGCTGCTTATCGCGCAGCTAGTGGCTCAAAGGTACTTGGTGATGACGGAAAGTATCATACAGTTAAAAATCAGGCAGTCTTGAAGCACCCTAATGATGCAGGTATGAAATATATTGCTGATAGAATCTTAGAAGTATTGTAATTGTAGTTAGGCTTACTTTTATGATAAAATAACCAAAAGCAATAAATGCTAATTGGTAAAGATGCTATAAGTATCTACGGATGCTTGTAAATATATTGAAAAGGAGAAACCTTATGAGAAAAAGACTTATTAGTGGATTATTAACAGGTATTATGGCGTTGTCTTTAGTTGCTTGTGGCGGCGCATCAGACAAAGGAGCTTCTGATAATCAGTCAGCTTCATCAGATAAGGTATGGAAAATCGCTACAGATACATCTTTCAAACCATTTGAGTACACAGCAGATAATGGTGATTTTGTGGGAATTGATATGGATATTCTTGCAGCTATTGCGGAGGATCAGGGCTTCAAGTACGAAGTTCAGGTTCTTGGCTGGGATGCATCTATTGCAGCATGCCAGGCTGGTCAGGCAGATGGTATGATTGCCGGAGCATCTATCACAGATGAGAGAAAAGATTCAGGCTGGATTTTCTCTGATGGATATTACGATGCAAATCAGAGTATGGCAGTAGAGTCTTCTTCAGATATTAAAGGCTTTGAGGATTTATCTGGAAAATCAGTTGCTGTAAAGACAGGTACAATGAGTGCTACTTACGCAGAGAGTCTTTCTAGTGAGTATGGCTTCACAGTTACATATTTTGAGGATTCACCAACAATGTATCAGGCAGTTGTAGGTGGGCAGGTTGCCGCTTGCTTCGATGATACCCCTATCATGGCTTCAAACATCAAAGACACAGGCATCGCTATGAAAATAGTTGATGGCACTGGTAACGACCCTGCATCTTATGGTTTTGCAATCTTTAATGCAGACAATCAGGAACTTGTTGATATGTTCAATGCCGGTCTTAAGAATATTAAGGCAAACGGCAAATATGATGAGATTATTGCCAAGTACTTAGGCGAATAATAGTCTTTGAGTTTTGTATGGGTAGGGTATATAATTGCCTTGCCCATATTATTTTTAGAAAGGTTTAATTTTATGATTAAGATTATTACAGGATATGGTCCTATGCTTACGATTGCATTGGGACGAACCTTGCTGTTGGCTTTATTAGGATTATTCTTTGCCTGCATCATTGGTATGATTTTCGGAATTATGGGAGTGCTTAAGAACCGAGTATGCAATGTAATCTCTCAGATTTTCGTTGATGTTATTCGAGGAGTGCCTATGATTGTTTTGGCATTCTTTATTTACTTTGGTATTCCATATTTATTTAATAATATTATTGGTGGGTTCTCTATGAATCTAACTGCGCTTCAGGCTGGTACAGCATGTCTTGCGTTAAACTGTGGCGCTTATATGGCAGAGATTATTCGTGCAGGTATTCAGTCTGTTGATATTGGTCAGATGGAAGCTGCACGTTCATTAGGTCTCACATATGGTCAGGCTATGAGAAAGGTAGTTTTGCCACAGGCTATCAGAACAATGATTCCTACCTTTATTAATCAGTTTATTATTACATTGAAGGATACATCCATCCTTTCAGTTATCGGTTTCCCTGAACTTGTTAACACTGCAAAAAATGTTCAGGCTAATACATTTATGTCTTTCCAGACATGGGCAATCGTTGGAATTATGTACTTGATTGTCATCACAATCCTTTCACGCAGTGCAAAGGTTGTTGAGAGGAGGCTAAACGTTGGTAGATAAGAATGAAGTAAAGATTAGTGTAAAAAATCTTAAGAAAACCTTTGGAGAACTAGAGGTTTTAAAGGATATTAGTACTGATGTACACAAGGGCGAGGTGCTTTGTATTATCGGACCTTCTGGTTCAGGTAAATCCACCTTTTTAAGATGCCTTAACAAGCTTGAAAAGCCTACGGGCGGTAGCATCATTATTAATGATGAAGATATTGTTTATAAAAATGTAAATATCAATAAGGTTAGGGAAAACATTGGAATGGTATTCCAGCATTTCAATCTATTTAATAATCTCAACATTATTGATAACCTTACATTAGCACCTGTTCAGTTAAAGAAATGCTCCAAGGAAGAAGCTGTTGAACGTGCTAAGAAAATGCTTGCTAGAGTTGGCTTGGCAGAGAAAGCAGAAAGCTATCCAAATCAGCTTTCAGGTGGACAGAAGCAGCGTGTGGCTATTGCACGTGCACTATGTATGCAGCCAGATATAATGCTTTTTGATGAGCCTACTTCAGCTCTTGATCCAGAAATGGTAGGTGAAGTTTTGCAAGTAATGAAGGATTTGGCTGCCGAGGGTATGACCATGGTTATTGTTACTCATGAAATGGGCTTTGCCAGAGAAGTTGCAGATAGAGTTATCTTTATGGATGGCGGTTATATTATTGAAGAAGGTACTCCACAGGAAGTGTTAGGAGCACCTAAAGAAGCTAGAACCATCGATTTCTTGAATAAAGTATTATAAAAGGGGACTTTGAGAGGGTATGAAAAACATAATTACAATCAGTCGTCAGTTCGGGGCTGGTGGAAGCACCATTGGAATGAAAGTGGCAGAAGAATTAGGCTATTATTATTGCGATAAGGATATGATAGTAAGAGCTGCCATTGAAAGTGGTAACCTTACGCCTGATGAAGTGCGATTCTACGATGAAAAGGTACCAAAGCAGTTTGGTTTTGGTCAGAGTCTTTTTGATTTTTATAACAAGCCTCTTGATGAAAAGCTTTTTAGAGCTCAATCAGAAGCCATCAAAAAAGTTGCCGAAAAGGGGAACTGCGTTATTGTTGGTCGTAACGCAAACATTATCTTAAAAGAGTATGATCATACTTTACATGTGTTTATTTCTGCCTCCGAACATTTTAGAATTAATAGAATGATGGGAAAAATGCCTGGTGTTTCTGAAGAAAAGGTTATTGAGAGAATTCATTCTGTAGACAAAATGAGAAAGAAATACTGCAAATATTATACTGACACAGAGTTTGGTAATGCTGCATATTATGATTTGTCAGTGAAGAGTTCTACCCTAGGAATTGATAATTGTGTTAAGCTTATTTGTGATGCTGCAAAAGCATAATGAACACTTTTAAGGACCATGAAATTAAGGTATACTCTTATCTATGAGACGAATTGATGAAGACATAAATAGTGGACAATTTCAAAACTTATATTTGCTTTATGGTGAAGAAGATTATCTGAAGCTTCAATACCGCAATAAATTGTTAGCTGCTCTTGTTAATGAAGGAGATACAATGAATTTCTCCAAGTATCAGGATAGCGGTATTAATGAATTGCAGGTGATAGATCAGGCAGAGACAATGCCCTTTTTTGCTGATAGAAGAGTGATTCTTATTGAGAATAGCGGCTTTGGAAAGAAGATGCCTGAAAAGCTGGGGGAATATCTTTCTACCATTCCGGATTTTACTACCTTTATCTTTGTAGAGCCTACAGCAGACAAGCGAGGAAAGCTTTATAAGGCTGCAAAGGCTGCTGGCCGTGATATAGAGATAAATATGCCTAATGAGTCTGATTTGGCTAAGTGGGTTGGCGGAATGCTTAAAGATTCTGGAAAGCAAATGAAAAAGGAAGCTTGGAGTCAGTTTCTTATTATGACTCACGACAGTATGGATAATATGGCTCGTGAGCTTGAAAAGCTTATTACCTATGTTGGAGATAGACCACAAATCACTTTAGAGGATGTTAACGCAATCTGCATTGCTAGAGTTGAAACCAAAATCTTTGACATGATAAATGCAATTGCTGCAAAGGATCTTCATAAAACTCTTGATTTATATCAGGATATGCTTGCGGCAAAAGAACCTCCTATGAGGGTGCTTTATATGATTGTTCGTCAGTTTAGACAGATGAAGGTGATTAAAGAGCTTTCAGGTTTTGGAGATAGCGTAAGCTCTATTGCAAGAAAGGTTGGTTCTCCAGATTTTGCGGTAAAGAGAACTCTGCAGCTAGTAAATAATTTTTCAGCAAAAGAAATAAAAGATCTTCTTAAGGATGCGGCTACATACGAGCAACAGGTTAAGACTGGTCTTCTAGACGAAAAGCTTGCTGTTGAATTGATTATAATGAAATACGCTGGAAAGGGTTGACCTTCCCAGCGTTTTTTTATTTTATACACATCTTATTCTTTCCGGAATTTTTGGCTTCGTATAGGGCTTCATCAGCTCGCTTAAATACTGTTTCCCAGGTATCTCCAGGTGCGAATTCTGTGACACCTATGCTTATAGTTCTAATACCTATGCCATCGATTTCAATTGATGAAACTCTTTTTCTTGCAGCTTCAATATTCGCAGCTATTTTATCCAGTTCTAGAGTTGGAGCTAAGAATAGAAATTCTTCGCCTCCCCAGCGGCCGAATATTCCACTTGGTAGTTTATCAACCTCATGAAACATTGCTTTAGATAGCTCTTTTAATACTATATCACCTGCATCATGTCCATAGGTGTCATTAACCTCTTTGAAATCATCAATATCAATTATTCCTAGCGACATTTTTATATTGTACTTATTGGCTCTATAAATTGCATCTGAAAGGAGTTTATCTAACATACGTCTATTATAGAAGCCTGTTAATTCATCAGTATCAGCCATTTCCTGGAGCTTATCATTTGCTTCCTGTAACTCGGCAGCAGTTACATTAATAAAGTTTGCCAGGCGTCGTACCATTGAAATCTGAGAATGCATTTTTTGTTCAGCGGTCATTGGGAGCTTTTTATCACCGTTTCCTGTTGGTTGAGCTATAGCTTTTCCGCCTTCACGCATACTTATTGCAATCAAGGTAACATGGTGTTCCACAATATAGTCACCTATACGCATTATTTCGCCACTTGAATAGAAACCACATACTGGTGCGATAGAAGAGAAAATACCTGTTTCTTTGTTTATTAAATATTTCCAGTATAAACGTCTAACTCCACAGCTATATAAAAATACAGCTTGAGGAGCAAAATCCTCCACGATATTTTTAAGTTCGTTTACATCAGCTCTAATTACCTCAGGGTCACCATAGGAAAGGTTAATAGGTGTTCCTTCATCAATATCTGCTGCCAGTATAATTGAACCATCGTCTCGATTGCAGGAGAATGGTAGACGAAGCACTTCATTTCCGTGTTGGTAGGACATAATAGGAAATTCAAGTATATTATTAAAGAAATCCTCATCTGGCTGAATGTCTAAGTATTTACTATATATTTTTCCGGCAGGAACATTATCCAGCTCGTATAAACGTTTACCAACGATTTTAGTAGCAGTAAGAGTTTTTCCAAGTGGTTTCCAACCTATAGCATGGTGTATATCAATATTAAAATCATCTCCAGAATATGTTATTAATAAAACGCCATTATGACAGATATCCTCATTGCTAATAACCATAGTATCTGTACTAGCAACATCTATTGAAGAACTTCCTCCTCCAAATACCGCAATATCCTTGTGACACTTTTCTGTTAGGTCAAGGATAGTGTGGCTGTTAATTGATTTTAAGGTAATTAGAATTTCAGCAGCCTTAATATTGTCAGTGGCATCTATTATTTGCTGTACCTTTAATCCTACCTGAGATTCATCACCTGGCTGGCACTCAATAAGTTGTACTTCTGTTTTTGTGCTTTCAAAAAGTGACACCGCCATAACAAGACCGTATTCTGCCAAGTGACCGTCACAAATATCTCCATTAGTGGTTGTTCCACATATCTGTGCAGAAGGAAAAGAGTCTATAATAAGCTGCTGTAACTCCTTAATTTCCTCTTGGTTAAATTGAATAGTGTATAGATGGAATAAAATTGAAGAGTAAGGAATATCAGCTATTTGTTCAAATATATTATTAATTGCGTTATGAGCCTGATCAATACTTGTAAGCTCATAATTATACTGTTTCATAGACAAATCCTCATTTTACAACATTACCCTTTTATAACTATACTATTCAATTAAGAAGAAAATATGCATATTACGTGAAGTTTTTCTGTTATAATACAAATATGAGTACGAAAGACACTACTAAGTTTTTAATTTCAGATATAAATTCTTTGGCATCTCTAACTATTACAGCCATGTTAGGCAAAAAAAAGATAGAGTTGCCGGCTGAGTACGCCTCTTTATCAGAGGCGGAGCATAAGGAGTTGTTTGATAAATATGGGACTAGAGTTGTTCCTATTGAAAATATCCTAACTCATCTTCAAGAAAAGATTGTCGAGGTGTCTTTTAAAGGTAATCATTTATCAGATACGGAGCTGCTTGCGGTTACATCCGTTGGTGTTTTTAGATGGAAAAATGTTAAGATTTTCAAGGTGACTCTTACCACAGGAAAGGTTATTCATATTATTTTCTCAGCCCGAGAAGATGGAGAGAAGTTTAACAGACGACGTGGCGTTAGACTTAACCTAGATAAGCAAATGGATATTGAACTTAACGGTGAGAGGTTTAAGGCTGTTGTACGTGATATATCTTACTGTGGAATGAGTTTTGTTAAACCAGAAGGTTTGGAAATTGAGCCAGGAATGCCTATCGTGCTGCATCTGTCAGAACTTGCCGATGATGAGGATGATAGGGTTGTTGGCGCTTTTGAGGGTAAGGTTCTGAACAAACGAATCATATCCTCTGGAGCTGAGGTTTGCGGATGTGTCATCTCTGCTGAACACGCTGCATTTCTTCAGAGATACATCGCTATTAAGCAGATGGAAAGAGCTAGTGGTAAACGTTCGGAGAAAACACTTACCAAGGTTAAAACAGGAGAGTACTGGCAGAATGATTTGGCAGAGGTTTTGAATGAATCTATAACATAAAAATAGGTAAAAAAATAGCCTGGGGCTGACGGGACCCTAGGCTATTATAATATTTAAATTAATTAAGCAAGTGTGTTTACAAGCTTTGTAAGACGAGATACCTTACGGCTAACAGTGTTGTCATGATAAACACCCTTTGAACCAGCCATCTCGATAACCTTGATAGCAGCCTTAAGCTCAGACTCAGCAAGTGCCTTATCCTTCTTCTCAACAGCAGCCTCAACACGCTTAACGTATGTCTTAACCTCTGATCTGATTGCCTTATTGCGCTCAGTCTTAACAGCTGTTACCTGAACACGCTTCTTAGCAGACTTAATATTTGCCATGTGTTGCTACACCTCCAATTTGTGAAATAATAATATTGTTCAAATTAAATACGTTGTAGCCGGACACGGACAGTTCAACGCATACTCGAATATAATAGATAATAAACAGTAATTTGTCAAGATGTAAAAGCTATTTATCCAATAAAAATTTTGATAAAACTTGATTGCTTACATCTATTCCAATATCTGTAAGGAATAAGCGCCCCTCTTTTGCATCCATGAAACCTTGATTTCTAAGAGCTGTAATAATAGGACCATATATGGCTTCGATATCTATGTCAAATATTTGATAAAAATCTGAGCGGGCAATTCCGTTTATCTTTCTAAGGCCTAGGAACATAAATTCTTCCATGGCTTCTTTTTTAGAAATAATCTCTTCGGTTTCTAAGTAAGGAGAGGATAGTTCATAATCTAAATTCTTCCCCTGGGCAATGCTTTCTGAAATCTCACAGTATTTGTAAATGTCTCTGATATTGTTGGTTCTAACATTATCAAACAATGATGCGGAACCTAGGCCTAAGCCAAGATATGGAACTCTATCCCAGTAGCCTACATTATGACGGCATATTTTGCCGTTTCTTGCATAGTTTGATATTTCGTATCTCTTATATCCCTTGCTTTCCAAATACTGCATTGTGTATTTATAAAGCTTGTAAGATTCTTCGTCTGTAGGTAAATCCTCTGTTTCCATGCCAGCTTGTTGTTTGACAGCATCGAATTTATATTTCTCATAGAAAGGCGTACCTTTTTCAATAATGAGAGAGTAAGCCGAGATATGCTCTGGTCTAAGCATCGTGACCGAACTAAGAGTTTTCTCAAGTTTTTGCAGGTTTTGATGTGGTAAACCAGTCATTATATCCACATTTACATTTTCGAAGCCTGCTTTACGAACCAAGTCGTAGGTGTGAAGAAAACGATTGTAATCATGAATACGGCCAAGCTCTTTTAGCTCGTCATCATTTGCGGATTGCAAACCAATGCTAAGTCGGTTAATTCCGATAGAACGATATACATTAAGTTTTTCTGCTGAAAGGGTACCAGGATTGCATTCCACCGATACTTCAGCCAGAGGGTCTAGCTTAAAGCATTTTTTTACAGTTGTAATAATGGCGTCCATTAAGTCTTCGGAAAGCCATGAAGGAGTACCTCCACCTACATAAATGGTGGAAACAATGCATCCAGGATGAGTTTTTGCTACATATTGTATCTCAGTGCACAAAGCAGCGACATAACGTCGCTGCATTTTCTCATCAAATACTCCAGAAAGGAAATCGCAATATAAACATTTTTTTACACAGAATGGTATATGAATATAAATTTCTATTCCGGTCATTTTAGTCCTCGTCAAGTTTAAGAACGCTCATGAAGGCTGCCTGTGGGATTTCCACATTACCTACCTGACGCATTCGTTTCTTACCTTCTTTTTGTTTCTCGAGAAGTTTCTTCTTACGCGAGATATCTCCACCGTAACACTTAGCAAGTACATCTTTTCTCATGGCCTTAACGGTTTCGCGGGCAATAACCTTTGAACCGACAGCGGCCTGAATAGGTATTTCGAAAAGATGACGTGGAATCTCTTCTTTGAGTTTTTCGCACATTCTTCTGCCACGCTCGTAAGCAGTGCCAGAGAAGACAATGAAGGAAAGGGCATCAACTTCTTCTTTATTAATAAGGATATCAAGCTTTACAAGCTCAGACTTCATATAACCCTTCATTTCATAATCAAAGGATGCGTATCCACGTGAACGGCTCTTAAGAGCGTCGAAGAAATCATAAATGATTTCGTTAAGTGGAAGAATATACTTTATTAAAGCACGTGTTTCTTCAATATATTCCATGCTTATATACTGGCCTCGACGTTCTTGGCAAAGGTCCATAATAGCACCAATGTAATCAGAAGAAACCATGATTTCCGCTTCAACGATTGGTTCTTCCATGTAATCGATTTCTGAAGGATCCGGAAGATTGCTAGGGTTTGTCAGCTCAATCATAGTGCCGTCTGTTTTATAAACTCTATATACAACAGATGGAGCAGTGGTAACAAGGTCAAGATTGTATTCACGCTCAAGACGCTCCTGGATAATCTCGAGATGGAGAAGACCAAGGAAACCGCATCGGAAACCAAAACCAAGTGCTATAGAAGTTTCTGGCTCGAACTGGAGCGCAGCATCGTTAAGTTGAAGCTTTTCAAGTGCATCTCTTAAGTCAGGATACTTGGCACCATCTGCAGGATACAATCCACAGTAAACCATTGGATTAACCTTTTTATAGCCAGGAAGTGGTTCTGCTGCAGGCTTATTAACGTGAGTGATAGTATCACCTACACGAGTGTCACGTACATTTTTGATGGAAGCTGTCATGTATCCAACCATACCAGCAGGAAGCTCTTCACATGGAATAAACTGTCCAGCACCAAAATATCCAACTTCGACAACGTCGAACTCAGCACCGGTGGCCATCATGCGAACAGAGTCTCCAACTTTAAGAGTTCCTTCTTTAACTCGACAGAAAACAATTACGCCCTTGTAAGGATCGTAAAGTGAGTCAAAGATAAGTGCCTGTAAAGGCGCTTTTGTATCACCCTTTGGAGCTGGAAGCTGATGCACGATTGCTTCTAAAACATCGTGAATATTCAGACCAGTTTTTGCTGAAATTTGAGGAGCATCCTGGGCTTCAAGACCAATGATATCTTCAATTTCTTCAATAACTCGCTCTGGGTCTGCTGATGGTAAATCTATTTTATTGATAACTGGGATAACATCCAAATCGTGATCTAAAGCCAGATAAACATTTGCAAGAGTCTGTGCTTCGATACCCTGTGCTGCATCGACAACAAGGATCGCGCCATCACAAGCAGCGAGAGAGCGGGAAACCTCGTAATTGAAATCCACATGACCTGGAGTGTCTATAAGATTGAAGATGTACTCCTGACCGTCATCTGCTTTATATATAATACGAACAGCCTGGGACTTGATAGTAATTCCTCGTTCACGCTCAAGATCCATATTATCAAGAACCTGTGCTTGCATCTCACGGTCTGTGAGAGTGCCAGTCATCTGTATGATACGATCAGCAAGTGTAGACTTGCCGTGATCAATATGTGCAACTATACAAAAATTTCTGATTTTACTTTGATCCATATGTTCCTCTTCTTATTTAAATAATTCTTAATCTTGAATAGTTTAACATGTTTGACGTTTTTTATCTATTTATAAATATAAAAAAAGGATAAAGTCTGTTGACAAAGATACTATCAAGGTGTAAATTAACATCAGAAAATGATTAGCACTCCAATTAGATGAGTGCTAACAACGAAAATCGAATGGAGAAGAGGTGAATGTATGGCAGATACAGAGCTTGATGAGAGAAAAGTTAAAATCTTAAATGCAATTATCAAGAATTATCTAGAAACTGGCGAACCTGTTGGTTCCCGTACCATTTCTAAATATACTGATTTGAACTTAAGCTCAGCCACCATTCGAAATGAAATGTCTGATTTGGAGGATTTAGGTTATATCGTTCAGCCCCATACTTCTGCTGGCCGTATTCCTTCAGATAAAGGATATAGATTCTATGTTAACAATCTAATCGCTGCCAAGGACAAAGAAGTTTCAGAGATGCAGGAGTGGATGATTGAAAAGACTGAGAAAATGGAAAGTCTTCTCAAGAATGTGGCTAAGGTTCTTGCAACAAATACTCAGTACGCCACAATGATTTCCGCACCAGCTGTTGTTTCTAACAGATTAAAGTTTGTTCAGCTTTCAGCTGTTGACGAACATCAGGTCCTTTCAGTAGTGGTTATGGATGGCAATATTGTTAAAAACAAAATCATCCATGTGGATAAGCCACTTGATAACGAGACACTGCTAAAACTTAATATGCTTCTCAATACAAATCTTAATGGTTTATCAGTAGAGCAGATTAATCTTGGTCTTATCACCAGACTTAAAGAACAGGCAGGAATTCACGACGAGATAGTATCACAGGTTTTAGACACTGTAGCAGATACAATTACAGAAGATGAAGATTTACAGGTATACACCTCAGGTGCTACCAATATTTTCAAATACCCTGAGCTTTCAGATTCAAAGAAAGCATCAGAGCTTTTAGATACATTTGAAGAAAAGCAATCACTGATAGAGCTTCTCTCAGATAATAATACATCTGAGGAGACTGGAATACAGGTTTACATAGGTGATGAATCACCAATATCTACTATGAAGGATTGCTCGATTGTTACAGCAACATATGAGCTTGGCGATGGAGTTAAAGGTACCATCGGTATTGTTGGTCCAAAGAGAATGGACTATGAAAATGTTGTTGATAATATAAAAAGTCTCAAGGGACAACTTGATAAGCTACTTAAAAACGAAAACAAAAAAGAGACTTAATGAATCAGATTAAGGAGATAGATAATAGTGTCAGAAAAAGAAAAGATGGAAGAGTTTTCTACAGAAGAGGCCGTTAAAGAGGCAGTTGAAAACGCTGAGGCAATGACTGAAGAGACAGCTACTGAAGAGGCTGAGGCAACAGAAACTACTGAAGCTTCTGAGGAAGCTGACGAAGCTAAGGACTCAAAGAAAATCTTCAAGAAAAAGGAAAAAAAGAAAGACAAAAGAGACGAGCAAATTGAACAGCTTAATGACAGAGTAATGCGTCAGATGGCTGAATTTGAAAACTTCAGACGTAGAACTGAGGTTGAAAAGTCTCAGATGTTTGGAAATGGTGCTAAGAGCATCGTAGAAAAGATTCTTCCTGTAGTTGATAACTTCGAGAGAGGTCTTGCTACAGTTGAGGAGGGAGCTGATCCATTTTCAGATGGAATGCTCATGATATATAAGCAATTGCTTACAACACTTGATGAGGCAGGAGTTAAGCCTATCGAGGCTGTAGGACAGGAATTCAACCCAGACTTCCACAACGCAGTAATGCATGTTGAAGACGAAGAAGTTGGTGAGAACATCATCGTAGAAGAATTCCAAAAGGGCTATATGTATAATGACAGTGTAGTTCGTCATTCAATGGTAAAGGTTGCTAACTAATTTATTTTTGATAAACCCAAAAGGAGGAAATAATAATGGGAAAGATTATTGGTATCGATTTAGGAACAACTAACAGCTGTGTTGCTGTTATGGAAGGTGGAAAGCCTACTGTTATCGCAAATACAGAGGGTGCTAGAACAACACCATCTATCGTAGCATTTACAAAGACAGGTGAGAGACTTGTTGGTGAGCCAGCAAAGCGTCAGGCTGTTACAAATGCTGAGAAGACAATCGCTTCTATAAAGAGAGATATGGGTACAGACAATGGCCGTATCATCGATGACAAGAAGTACAGCCCACAGCAGATTTCAGCTATGATTCTTCAGAAGCTTAAGAGCGATGCAGAGAGCTACTTAAATGAGAAGGTTACAGAGGCAGTTATCACTGTTCCTGCATACTTCAACGATGCTCAGCGTCAGGCTACAAAGGATGCAGGTAAGATTGCAGGTCTTGATGTAAAGCGTATCATCAACGAGCCTACAGCAGCTGCACTTGCTTATGGTCTTGATAACGAGCAGGAGCAGAAGATTATGGTATATGACCTTGGTGGTGGTACATTTGATGTATCTATCATCGAGATTGGTGATGGTGTTATCGAGGTTCTTGCTACAGCTGGTAACAACAGACTTGGTGGTGATGACTTCGATCAGAAGATTACAGATTGGATGCTTGCTGAGTTTAAGGCAGCTGAAGGCGTAGATCTTTCAACAGATAAGATGGCTCTTCAGAGACTCAAGGAAGCAGCAGAGAAGGCTAAGAAGGAGCTTTCTTCAGCTACTACAACAAACATCAACCTTCCATTCATCACAGCTACAGCAGAAGGTCCAAAGCACTTTGATATGAACCTTACACGTGCTAAGTTTGATGAGTTAACACATGATTTAGTAGAGGCTACAGCAGGCCCAGTTAACCAGGCTCTTAAGGATGCTGGTCTTAATGCATCAGAGCTTTCAAAGGTACTTCTTGTTGGTGGTTCTACAAGAATCCCAGCAGTTCAGGATAAGGTAAAGGCTCTTACAGGTCATGAGCCAAGCAAGACTCTTAACCCAGATGAGTGCGTAGCTATCGGTGCATCTATCCAGGGTGGTAAGCTCGCTGGTGATGCTGGTGCAGGCGATATCCTTCTTCTTGATGTAACACCACTTTCACTTTCAATCGAGACAATGGGTGGTATTGCTACAAGACTTATTGAGAGAAACACAACAATTCCTACAAAGAAGAGCCAGATCTTCTCTACAGCAGCTGACAACCAGACAGCAGTTGATATCAACGTTGTACAGGGTGAGCGTCAGTTCGCAAAGGATAACAAGTCACTTGGACAGTTCAGACTTGATGGTATCCCACCAGCAATGAGAGGTGTTCCACAGATCGAGGTTACATTCGATATTGATGCAAACGGTATTGTAAACGTATCTGCTAAGGATCTTGGTACAGGTAAGGAGCAGCATATCACAATCACAGCTGGTTCTAACATGTCTGATGACGATATCGAGAAGGCAGTTAAGGAAGCAGCTGAGTTCGAGGCTCAGGATAAGAAGCGTAAGGAAGCTGTTGATACAAGAAACGATGTTGAGAGCTTTGTATTCCAGACAAAGAAGGCTCTTGATGAAGTAGGCGACAAGATTGATGCAGCTGATAAGGCAGCAGTTGAAGCTGATATTGAGGCAGCTCAGAAGCTTCTTGATCAGTACAGCACTCCAGAGGAAATGTCTGATTCACAGATTGGTGAGCTTAAGGCAGCTCAGGAGAAGCTTACAGAGTCAGCTCAGAAGGTATTTGCTAAGATGTATGAGCAGTCACAGGCAGCTCAGGGAGCAGCTGGTGCAGGCCCAGATATGAGCCAGTTCACAGGTGCAGGTGCTGGAGCAGGAGCAGGCGCTCAGGGCCCAGCAAATGACGACGTAGTAGACGCAGACTTCAAGGAGGTATAAGAATTTCATCAGAAATTCTTATGCCGATGTGGCAGGATTTTTTGAATGAAATGAAAAAAATCATGTCTGGCTGTAGCCAGATTACAGGGCGCTTTACCGATTGCGCCCTGTAACCTTATGTAGAAAAGGAAAAAAATTATGGCAGATAAACGTGATTATTATGAGGTACTTGGAGTTTCCAAGACAGCCTCAGATAGTGAGCTTAAAAGTGCATACAGAAAGCTTGCAAAGAAGTATCACCCGGATATGAATCCGGGTGATGCTGAGGCTGAGAAGAAATTCAAGGAAGCCTCAGAAGCTTATGCGATTCTTTCTGATCCAGACAAGAGACGTCAGTATGACCAGTTTGGACATGCGGCCTTTGAAAATGGCGGTGGCGGAGCAGGAGGCTTTGACTTCTCAGGTATGGACTTTGGAGATATTTTCGGAGATATCTTTGGAAGTTTCTTCGGAGGTGGTGGCGCAAGCCGTGCTTCTAATGGTCCAATGCGTGGTGCAAACCTTCGTGCTGCTGTTCATATCAGCTTTGAAGAAGCTGCTTTTGGTTGTGAAAAGCAGATTGAAATTGTTCTTAAGGAAGAGTGTGCAAATTGTCACGGAACTGGTGCTAAGCCTGGTACTTCAAAGCGCACATGTTCAAAGTGTGGTGGTAAGGGCCGAGTAATGGTTACTCAGCAGTCACTTTTTGGAATGGTTCAAAATGTTACTACCTGTCCTGATTGTCACGGTACTGGTGAAGTAATTGATACTCCATGTCCAGATTGTAATGGAACAGGCTACGTTCCTCGTAAGAAAAAGATTGCTGTATCAATTCCAGCTGGTATTGATAATGGTCAAAGTGTACGTATTCGTGAAAAGGGTGAACCAGGCAGAAATGGAGGCCCAAGAGGTGATTTGTTAGTTGAAGTTATCGTTTCAAATCATCCTACCTTCCATCGTAGAGATTATGATATTTATTCAGAGGCTCCTATTTCCTTTGCACAAGCTGCTCTTGGTGGAGAGGTTATTATTGAGACTCTTGATGGAAAAGTATCATATGAGGTTAAGCCTGGTACACAGACTAATACTCAGATTCGTTTAAAGGGTAAGGGAATTCCATCCCTTAGAAATAAGGCTGTGAGAGGAGATCATTACGTTACTCTTATAGTTCAGGTTCCAACTAGTCTTTCAAAGGATGCTAAGGAAGCTCTTCGTAAGTATGATGAGCTTACTGGCAATACAACAGTTGGTGGTCCTAAGTCTGTAAAGGCTGAAAAGAAGCGCAAAGGCTTCGCTGATAAAATTAAGGATGCAATTGATGATTTATAAAATTAAAACCTCTGGTTTAAGCTTTGCTTACCAGAGGTTTTTTATAAGTCTTCGTATTTTATTACTTGATCACGACCATGTTCCTTTGCATAATAAAGGGCTTGATCGGATTTATCGATGGCTTCTTTGTAGGTATCCACATTATTATATTTACTAAACCCTATCGATATAGTGATCGGACATATTTCATTATCAATAGTCTTAATATCATTTCTTAGTTTTTCGGCTAGATTAAAGGCTGTCTCATCATCATAATCCACCAATAAAACTATAAATTCTTCGCCGCCCCAACGAATAACATAGTCTGTTTTATATATCTGGCTTTTAATTTGTAGGGCAACAAATTTTAATATTTCATCACCTGCTTCGTGACCATAGTTATCATTAACATCCTTGAAATGGTCTATATCAAGCATAAGAATAAATAAGTCATTGGCGCGAAGTTTAAATTTCTCAGAGCGGCTGCCAGTTATTTCATTCATAATAAAGCGATTATAGATGCCTGTAAGACGGTCTGAAACAGAGTTGGTTTCTAGTTGTTGTTTTGTAAGATAAGCATCTGCATAGGTGTTTTCTATGATTGTTAGCATAACAAATACACCTAGAACAAGTGGAAAAGCTAGGGTAATCATCATGTCGTAATGCTCATAGTGGTTAAAGCAATTTGATATATAGATGTTGAATAGCAGTAATAAGTGGAAAGGAATGTGGTATATAAGAGGCATAGCCATTCCAATAGCAAGAAAGGCAAAATGCATAACAATAAAGCCTTCACGGGCAAAATCACGATTTTCAAGGTGATAAATGGCCCATATAGTGCTCCACATAGCAGCATGAGGGATTAGATAATATAGAAAAACACCTTGTTTGTAGGATTTAATTCTAGGAGCAAGCACACAAAAAATAGCTAGCGGTAATAGAACAGATAGTCTTGGAATAAGTGTTTCACTGGCAAATCGTCCATACAACTGACAATCAGTAATAAAGTATAGAATCTCTAGTACGCATATAGTGATAGCACAATATCCACCAACTTTTCTATAATAGCTAAACTTCGCTTGATAGAAATTATCTAATTCTTCTTTCTTGATTTTTCTGTACAGCATACTAGTATTATATACCTTGAAAAAATATAAAAGGCGTATATTTCCTTAAAAATGTACGCTTATTTTGTGAACACTGATTCACAATTTTTTCTATTCTATTCTTAAAAACTTCCGTAGATGTTTCTTTTTCATTCACCTAGTCATCACTTTCAACCTTTAAAGTTTACTCATACAAATCAAGGAGGAATCCACATGGGACAAATTCAAAAGGTATTCAACAGGTACGAAAAAAAGTTTCTTTTGGATGAAAAGACTTATTTGGTTTTTAAGAAAGAATTAGATGAATATATGAATGAAGATGAGTATGGCCTACATACTATTAGAAACATATATTACGATACTCCAACGGACGAATTGATTAGAACTTCAATTGAGGGTCCAAAATACAAAGAAAAATTTAGAGTTCGTTGTTATGGAAAGCCTACCTACGACAGCATGTGCTTTTTAGAGATTAAAAAGAAATATAAAGGATTGGTAAATAAACGGAGAGTGGCAATTCCTATGGAAGAAGCGGAAAGCTATTTGATAGATGGACAGATGCCCTCTAATCCTAATCAGATTTTTAAGGAAATAGATTATTTTTTTAGTCGCTATCCGTTGGAACCCAAAAGATATATAGCCTATGATAGGTTGGCTATGTATGGCAAGGAGGATCCTGAGTTTAGAGTAACCTTTGATATAAATATTCGAAGTAGAGATTACAATTTAACGCTCTATAGTGATGAGGACAATGAATATTTATTAGAACCTGGTCAGAGATTAATGGAAGTAAAAATTTCAGATTCAATGCCTCTCTGGTTTGCAAGATTATTATCTAAATACCAGATATACCCAACGTCATTTTCTAAGTATGGAAATTTTTATAAGAAACAATTAAAGGAAGCATAGAAGGAGTAAAATATGGAAGCAATTTTATCAGCAATTCAGGGAGCTAGTGTGGAAAGCACGTTTACAATTTATGATGCAATGGTAGATGCGGCAATCGCCGCAATTTTAGGATTAATCATTTCGTTGACATATATTAATACAGGAAAGAATTCTAAAAATTTTTCCAGAACCCTAATCATTCTGCCAGTATTAGTTTGTATAGTTATGTTGGCGGTAAATGGTAATTTTGGTACAAGCTTGGCTGTTGTAGGTGCCTTTTCACTAGTAAGATTTAGATCATTACAGGGAAGCTCACGAGACATTGGTTTTATTTTCTTTGCAATGGCAATTGGAATTGTATGTGCCATTGGAGAGTTGCCACTGGCTTTTATAGTAACAGCTTTTGTTTGCCTTATTCATTTTGCCTTGTATATCTTCAAGTATGGTGAAAAGGATATGGAGGAAAAGGATCTTAGAGTAACTATTCCTGAAAATCTCGATTATAACGATATATTCGATGATTTGTTTGCAAAGTATACTAAATCAGCTAGACAGATTGCAGTAAAAACAACTAATATGGGTTCAATGTATGAGATTAACTATCGAATCAAGCTTAACAATCAAAAGGAAGAGAAAAGCTTTTTGGATGAAATCCGCATGAGAAATGGTAATTTAACAGTAGTTTGTGGACGTTGCGATGTTAATGAAGCAGAGGAATTATAGTATGAAAAAAAGATTATTGATGAGTCTTTTAGGGGTACTGATAGTTGGTACACTGGCTGGGTGTAGTATTAATTCATCAGCAGCTTCTAAAAATAACACAGTAAAAACAACAGAAGTTACAAAAAGCACAGAAGATGTTTCCGCAGAAACAACCTATAGTGATGCAGAGACTGCATCTGCTGCATATAAAGAGCTAACAATAAAAACAGATTGGGAAGAGAAAGCAACTATCACATTTTCAGAGGATGGAATGACTATTGAAGGTAGTGGATGTGTTGATGAAAATGGTGTGCTTTACATAACTGAGGGCGGTTCGTATACGCTTACAGGAAGCTCGTCTTCTGCATCTATATTGGTTAACACTGATGAAAACGTAAAATTAATTCTAAATGGTGTAGAGCTAAAGAGTGAAGTGGGGCCTGTTATTTATGGCCAGCAGGTTAAGAATCTATATATTGAGCTTGCTGACGGGACAACAAACACTTTAGAAGACAGTTCAGAATATGAAACTGATTCAGAAGGTGAGGATATAGGAAAGGCAACCATTTCATGCAACGATGATTTGATTATTTTAGGAGAAGGAACTCTTAATATTACTGGCAACTACAAACATGTTATTGCTGGAGACGACAAGCTTTACATAGAGTCAGGTACAATTAATGTTGTATCTAATGTTAAAGATGGAATAAGGGCAAATGACTTGTTAAGTATAGATGGAGGTACAATTACCGTTACTAGCGAAAATGAAGGAATTGAGTCTAAAAGTTTATTATTTATTAATGGAGGGGAAATAACAGTAAATGCAGTAGATGATGGGATTAATTGCAGCTCTTATATTGAAATTAATGATGGAAAAATTACGGTAACAAGCTCAGAAAATGATGCTATTGATAGTAATGGAGGTTTTGATGGTTGCATCACTATTAATGGAGGCGAAATAAATGCCACTGGCGCACAGATTCCGGAAGGTGCTCTTGATACAGATGAGGCATCTGTGATAATTAATGGTGGCAAAGTTACAGCAACAGGAGGATGCAATAGTCCTGTAATTGAAAATGGTGGCGAAAATAATATTACAGGGGAAACCTTTTCAGGGGGAGGTCTAGGTGGTGCTGGAGGACCAGGAGGAAAAGGCGATTTTGATCCAGACAATCTTCCAGAGGATTTTGATCCGGATAATATGCCTGAACCACCAGAAGGATTTGATGGGCAAGTACCTCCAAGTGGTGAAAGACCTGATAAATCAGATAAGAATTGAAAGTACTTGAAAAATTAGAATTTTGGTATAAAATGATTAAGGACTGCGTCGGTGCAGTCCTTAGTTCATTTTTCATATTGAGAGGAAATAAAAATGAGTAAAGTAAGAACACGTTTCGCACCTTCACCAACAGGTCGTATGCACGTTGGTAATCTTCGTACAGCTCTTTATGCATATTTAGTAGCAAAGCACGAGGGAGGAGATTTCCTTCTTAGAATTGAAGATACAGACCAGGAACGTCTAGTTGAGGGTGCTGTTGATATTATTTATAGAACACTTGCAGCAACAGGTCTTATTCATGATGAAGGCCCAGATAAGGACAAGGGTGTTGGCCCTTATGTTCAGTCAGAACGACAGGCTGCAGGTATTTATCTTGAGTATGCTAAGAAGCTCGTTGAAAAAGGTGAAGCATATTATTGCTTCTGTGATGATGAGCGTCTTGCAGAGTGTAAGCAGGTTATTGGAGATAAG
Organism: Pseudobutyrivibrio sp. YE44; assembly: GCF_900104335.1. Lineage (GTDB taxonomy): Bacteria > Bacillota > Clostridia > Lachnospirales > Lachnospiraceae > Pseudobutyrivibrio. The sequence goes on along the minus strand of NZ_FMXT01000001.1, from coordinate 632,252 downwards.
GAAATCCACATCTATGACAAGCACTGTCTCAATCTTTCAAAGGAAGAGGTAGAGGCAAATCTTGCAGCTGGAAAGCCTTATGTTATCCGTCAGAACAATCCTCGTACAGGCACCACTACATTTGTAGATGAGCTTTACGGAGAGATTACTGTAGATAATGCAGAGCTTGATGATATGATTCTTATCAAGTCTGATGGATATCCTACATATAATTTTGCAAACGTAGTAGATGATCACCTTATGGGAATCACACACGTTGTTCGTGGAAATGAGTACATTTCTTCATCACCAAAGTACAATCGTCTCTATGAGGCATTTGGTTGGGAGGTACCAAAGTACATTCATTGCCCACTTATTACAAATGAGGAACACCAGAAGCTTTCAAAGCGCTCAGGACATTCTTCTTACGAAGATTTAATTGAACAGGGCTTCCTTACAGAGGCTGTTGTAAACTTTGTAGCACTTCTTGGATGGTCTCCAGAAAACGATAACGAGATTTTCTCTTTAGAGGAGCTTGTTAAGGAGTTTGATTATCATCGTATTTCAAAGTCACCTGCAGTATTTGACATTACAAAGCTTAAGTGGATGAATGGTGAATACATGAAGGCTATGGACTTTGATAAGTTCTATGAGATGGCAGAGCCATATCTTAAGGAATACATCAAGAGCGATGTAGATCTTAAGAAGATTGCAAAAATGGTTCAGACTCGTATAGAGGTATTCCCTGACATCAAGGATCACGTTGATTTCTTTGATGCAGTTCCTGAGTATGACAGTGCTATGTATACTCACAAGAAGATGAAGACAAACGAGGAGTCATCACTTTCTGTACTCAAAGAGCTTTTACCAGTTCTTGAGGCTCAGGATGATTACTCAAATGATGCTCTTTATGCACTTCTTTCAGGATTTGCTACTGAGCATGAATATAAAAATGGATACGTTCTCTGGCCAGTTCGTACAGCTGTTTCAGGAAAGCAGATGACACCTGGCGGCGCAACAGAATTGATGGAAATCCTTGGCAAGGAAGAGTCTATCAAACGTATCAAGGCAGCTATCGAAAAGTTGTCATAATTTAATTAGAAAAATAATTGGTTGACTATGATTAAGCTTATGCGTTATGGAGCTTAATTCATCACAAAGACAGGCGGTCCTTCATAAAGAAGGGCCTTGTCTTGTTATTGCAGGCCCTGGTAGTGGGAAGACTGCAGTTTTAACGAGACGTGTAAATCAGCTTGTGGATTCTGGTGTGTCAGCCAATGATATATTAGTAATTACCTTTACTAAAGCAGCGGCAATTGAAATGAAGGAACGTTTCAATAGGTTATCAGAGTCTATTAGGCCAGTAACCTTTGGAACGTTCCATTCTTTATTTTGGGGAATTCTTCAAAAGGAGCTAGGGTATAAAGCAAGTGACATTATAATGGGAAACCAGAGAACCAGAATCCTAAGAGAAGCTTTAAGTCTTGCGAAGATTAACACAGAGGATTCGGTCCTAGTTAATGCCTATTTTAGTGAGCTTTCCAATGTTAATAATTCAATGATTGATTTGGATTCATATTCTCCTAAGTATGTGGATTTGGATGGGCTGAAACGATTCATAAGAGCCTATGAATTTTTGAAGGATAAGTATAAGGTGCTAGACTTTGATGATATGTTAATAAAGACATATAACCTATTTTTGACTAATCCACAGATATTAAGTAAATGGCAACATCGCTTTTCTTATTTTTTAGTTGACGAAATGCAGGATATGAATGATTTACAATTTAAGCTTATTAGAATGCTTAGTAGCCTTACAGATAATCTTTTCTGTGTAGGGGATGATGATCAGTCTATTTATGGCTTTAGAGGCGCGAACCCTAAAATTATGCAGGATTTTATGATTGTTTTCCCTGAGGCAACTAAAATTATTCTTGACCATAATTACAGGAATCCAAAGAATGTTGTTGAAGCCGCCAGCAAAGTAATAGCTCGAAATAGCAATAGGTTTGTAAAAGATATTAAAAGTACGGGTGACTTAGGACAAATAGCTATTGTCGAAAAAGAAACGCCAGCAGAAGAGGCGGAATACATAATAAATGAGATCAAAAGAATGGTTATTGAAGGCATACCGTATCAAGAAATCGCGGTGCTTTATAGAAATCATTCAGATGCTAGATATTTAGTGGATGCCTTAGTAGAGCAAAAGCTACCTTTTTATTTGAAAGAGCAAATACCTAATGTATACTCACATTTTATTATTGCAGATATTGAAAGCTACTTTCAGATTGCTGTGGGTAATTGTACAAAAGCTAGAATGCTTTCAATTTTAAACAGACCCAATAGATTTCTACATAGACAATGTGTTGCATACAGCGCAGATAGAAGGAGCATGCTGGATTTTTATCAAATAAATCCATCTTCCTATAGGCGAGTTGAGGCACTTTGGTCTGATATTGATTTGTTAGGTAAAATGTCCCCGGTTGCTGCAATAAATTACATTAGAAAAGTGATTGGATATGATAAGTTTTTATACGAGGAAGCTTTGAAAAAGGAGGGAGAGTACGAAGAGTATTTAGAAGTATTAGACTTTATAGCTGATATATTTAAGGATTTAAGAACATTATCTCAGGCTATTGACAGATTAAATATGCTCAAGCTGAAAATAGATTATGAAAACAAGAATCGCAATGTGAATAAGAATGGAAAAATTGGCCTATATACCTTACATTCTAGTAAAGGCTTAGAGTTTGATACTGTGTTTATTCTTTCTTGTAATGATGGGGTTATTCCCACTAATAGGGTGGAATCCAAAGAGGATATTGAGGCGGAAAGACGTCTTTTTTATGTAGGAATTACCAGATGTAAGAAGCATTTATATCTTACCTACAACAACAAAAAAAATCGGGACAAGTCCCGATTTTTAGATGAAATGTGTTTGTAGTCTATAATTACTCACCGAAATCTTCATCGCAGATTTCATCGAAGCGCTTTGAAACAGCAGCGTATTCATCATCATTGTCAATATTATCAAGTGATGGTGCGCCTGTTTCATCCTCGAAATAGCGGTAGATATATACTTCGCCATCCTCATTTGGCTCGCCATTTTCGTCTAATGGTAAAAGAACAATGTAATCCTGATCATTTACATCAAAAATAGTAAGGATTTCACAGGTTACCTCTGAGCCATCGTCTAAATTTAGTGTAACAACTACATCATCATCCTCGTTGTCTACTGGAAAGAACTGATTTTCGTCCATTTGATACTCCTTATAAAGATTTATTTGTTTAAGACATAGCCTTATGATATAATTCATCAGTGGTTATGTCTAGTCATTTATTGTATTTTAGACAAATTTATACACTACAATCAAAAGATGGGGCTTTTTATGAACATTTCAAGAGGAGATTTTAGAGAATATGGTCCACGTATCTGTGGAAGGGAATCCGTTATCTTTACATTTTCAGTAGAACCAACTTCACAGAAAATCTCTATCATTTTATTTGATAAATCCACATATAAGCAGATTTCAACAATTGAATTGACTGAGGAATATGCAGTTGGAAGAGTGTATTCAGTAGAAGTATCAGGCATTAATCCTGATAAGGTTTGTTATCTTCTAAAGGAGGATGCAAAGAGCTATATAGATCCTTATGCTACAACAGTCGTTGGAAGAGACAATTGGGCAGATGTTGAAGCTAGAAGAAAGCATCAGTTTGCTGTTTATTCTGGTATTTCTCATATTGAGAAGGACTGGAAGGATACTAAGGTAAGTATTGCCCCTAGCGATATGGTTATGTACAAGCTTCATATGCGAGGCTTTACAGCTGGATTCAATATGTCAGAAGCAAAGATTGGTACCTATAAGGGCCTGGTGTCTAAGCTTTCTTACTTAAAAAAGCTTGGTATTACATCCCTTGAAATTATGCCAATTTATGATTTTGAAGAGCTTTTTCTTGAAAGTAAGGCTAGTATTTCCCCTAAGGGTAAAATTATCCACGAATTAGAATATACAGATAAAATAAACTATTGGGGCTTTGGTTTAGCTAATTATTTCGCCCCAAAGGCTTCGTATTTTGGTGGTTCTGCAAGTGCAGTTGAAGGAATGCGTTCTTTTGTAGGTACATTGCATTCAAAGGGCTTTGAGGTCATTATGGAAATGGCCTTCTCCACTGAAACTACAGCGGACATGCAGCTTGCTTGTCTTAAGTATTATGTTAAGTATTTCCATATAGATGGATTTCATATCGTAGGCTGCAATGCTCCAATTGAGCGTATAGCAGCTGATCCATATCTGGCAAACACAAAGATTTTCTACGAGTTTATTCCTGAGGAGCTTCTTTGTGCTGAGGCAGGAAGAAAGCATCTGTTTATTTACAATGATTCCTTTATGAATGTGACTCGTCAGATTCAAAATCATATGAATGGAAGCATGCTTCAGTTTGCCAATCATATGCGAAGACAAAACAGTTCTTACGGTTTTGTTAATTACATGGCTAATGTTAATGGTTTTTCCCTTTGGGATTCTTATTCTTATGGAGAAAAGCACAATTATGATAACGGAGAAGAAAACAGAGATGGAACAAATAATAACTTCTCCTTTAACTATGGTATTGAAGGTAAAACTACAAACAAAACTATTAATGCTAATAGATTTAGGGAAATGAGAAACGCTTTTACAGCACTTATGATGTCTCAAAGTGTTCCTCTTTTTGTGGCAGCTGATGAAATGGCTGCCAGTCATATGGGCAATAACAACCCATATTGTCAGGATAATAAAATCGGCTACACAAGTTTTGCTAAAAATAAAAGCAAGGCTACTTTACAAAGATTTGTTACAGAATTAATTGAATTTAGAAAAAACCATAAATGTCTTAGAGTTGAGACACCATTTTACATGAATGATTATAAGCATTTAGGGCTTCCTGATATGTCCTTCCATGGCTCGGAGCCTTGGATGATGAGCATTGGAGAGGAACAGAAATCCTTGGGCGTTCTTTATAATGGTGCATATGTAAAGGAAAATGAGGAAGTTTTTGTATGCTATAACTTCCATTATGATAGTGTGAATATGGCATTGCCTTTACTTTCCCCTGGAAAACGATGGCGTCTGTGCTTTAACACAGCTGAATTCACTGAGGAAAGCGATTTTGTGCCAAAGCCAATTCATGATCAGCAGTCTATAAAAGTACCAGGCAGCTCGATAAGCGTCTTGGTGGGCATCAAGGTTGAACGAAATAAAGCTTAGGAGAGTTATGCATTAATGAAAGCTTGGCAACATTTAAAAACTATTAATCATCATAGACATCTTGTAATGAAAGGATGTTTTGCCGTTGGTTTATACTGGCAGGGACTTACTCATGATTTATCAAAATATTCATGGGTTGAGTTTTCTGTTGGTGCAAAATATTTTCAGGGTGACAAAATTCCTAATAATGCAGAAAGAGAAGCTACAGGGGTTTCCAAAGCGTGGTTACACCACAAGGGAAGAAATAAGCATCACCTTGAGTATTGGATTGATTATGGCTTAGACGAGAATCATACTATGACTGGTATGGAGATGCCTGTTAGATATGTTGTAGAGATGTATTGTGATCGTGTGGCAGCGTGTAAGACCTATCAAAAGGATCAATATACTGATAGAAGTGCCCTTGAATATTATGAAAAGGGCAAGAGCCACTATATGCTACATGAAAAAACAGCAGCTCTTTTAGAATCAATGCTTAAGCATCTTGCAGAGCACGGTGAAGAGGCTACAAACGACTTTATTAGACGAGAAATACTGAAAAACAAATAAAATGGAGACATAATTATGGAAAAGGAAAGAAAAGTTTTATATTCAGGTATGCAGGCTACAGGCAAGCTTACCATTGGTAATTATATAGGAGCTCTTAAAAACTGGGTAAATTTACATGAGGATTATGATTGTTTCTTTGGTGTAATGGATTTACATTCTCTTACTGTTCGACAGAATCCTACAGAGTTTAAGCAGAATGCTAGAAGAATCTATACACAGTACGTTGCAGCTGGTCTTGATCCAAAGAAGAATTGTATTTATTTTCAATCACATGTACCAGCACATGCAGAGCTTGGTTGGGTGTTAGATTGCTTCACATATATGGGCGAGCTTAATCGTATGACACAGTTTAAGGACAAGTCAGCAAAGCACGCTGATAATATTAATGCAGGTCTTTTCACTTACCCTGCACTTATGGCTGCTGATATTCTTTTATATCAGACAGATTTGGTACCTATCGGTGCAGATCAGAAACAGCATCTTGAAATTTGTCGTGACGTTGCTGAGCGTTTCAATAATATTTACGGTGATGTTTTCACAATTCCAGAGGGCTTTATTGCAAAAAGTGGTGCAAGAATTATGTCTCTTGCAGAGCCTACAAAGAAAATGTCTAAATCAGACGAAAATGCAAATGCAACAATTTATCTTGTTGATGATAGAGATACAATCATTCGTAAGTTTAAGAAAGCTGTTACAGATTCTGATGCAGAGGTTCGCTACGATGTAGAAAACAAGCCTGGCGTATCTAATCTTATGGATATCTATGGTGTTGTTACAGGCAAAACAATGGATGAAGTTGAAAAAGAGTTTGAAGGTAAGGGTTATGGTGACTTTAAGCTTGCTGTTGGCGAGTCAGTAGCAGATATGCTTGATCCATTCCATAAGCGTTGTGCAGAACTTGAGCAGGATAAAACCTATATCAATGAATGCATCAAAGAAAACGCTGAAAAGGCTTCTTATTTTGCCAACAAAACATTACGCAAGGTTCACAAGAAGTTAGGACTCACAGAAAGAATTCGTTAAAAATAATATTGTTTTTCAGACAGGTGTATGTTAATATAACACCTGTCTTTTTTATTCAAAAATAAATCCCCAGGAGATTAATTGTATAGTATTGTAAATACCGCTACCATTTTTGGTATTGATTCAAAGCTTATATCTGTAGAAGCAGATATATCTGAGGGTATGCCCGTTTTTGAGATGGTGGGCTACCTGTCTTCAGAGGTGAAGGAGGCTAAAGAGCGGGTACGAGCAGCTCTTAAGAACGAAGGCTATGCTTTACCTATAAAACGAATAACAGTAAATTTATCCCCAGCTAGTATTAGAAAAACAGGTGCCGGATTTGATTTACCCATTGCAGTGGCGATTTTATCCGCTGTAGGCATTGTTGACGTAGATAACCTAAATAATATATGTCTTATTGGAGAAATTGGCTTAGATGGCAAAATACAGCCTGTTAACGGTGTGTTATCTATGGTGATGGAGGCAAAAAAGAACAATATAGGTATTGTTATTGTTCCTGATGAGAATTTAATGGAGGCCAGATTGGTTCCAGGAGTAATCTCTATAGGTGCAAAAAGATTAAAAGATGTTATAGATATAATTAACGAAGGCAGATTTGAAAGTACACCTATAGAAATGGCAGAGATTAAGGGAAATGGCCAAAATAACTATGATTTTTCCATGATAAATGGCCAAAAAGCTTTAAGAAGAGCCTGTGAAGTGTCTATTTCAGGTATGCACAATCTTCTTATGGTTGGGCCACCTGGTGCTGGAAAGTCGATGATAGCCAAGTGCATTCCTTCGATACTTCCACCTATGGATCCAGAAGAACAGATGGAGCTTTCTAAGATATATTCAGTTTCTGGTTTGTTTGATGAGAGACTGGGGCTTATTAAAAATAGACCCTTTAGGAATCCGCATCATACTATTTCTGCACAGGGACTGGTTGGAGGTGGGTTAGTACCTCATCCAGGAGAAATATCTCTTGCCCATGGAGGGGTTCTATTCTTAGATGAATTAACAGAGTTTAATAAAGCTACCTTAGAGATTTTGAGACAGCCTTTAGAGGATAAAAAGGTAAATATTTCCAGATCAGCAGGAAGCTTTACATTTCCAGCAGATTTTGTTTTAGTGGCAGCTATGAATCCTTGTTCTTGTGGCTATTATCCAGATTTAAATCGTTGTCATTGTACACGAGCTTCTATACAGAGATATATGTCAAAAATATCGCAACCTTTGTTAGATAGGATAGATATTTGCGTGGAAGCTCCAACTCTTCAGTTTAAACATATTGCAATAAAAGATAAAAATGAATCCTCCGAAGTTATTAGAAATCGAGTATGTTCAGCCCATGAGATTCAAAGACAGCGATATAAGGATTTTGGCTTTTTCTATAACAGTCAAATTCCAAGTAACCTTATAGATAGATTTTGCAAATTATCTCCAGAGGATGCTGAATATATGGAAGAAATGTATGACCGTTATTCTCTTACAGCTCGAACCTATCATAAGGTGTTGAAGGTTGCCAGAACTATTGCAGATATGGATGGTTCCCTGGATATTCAAAGAATTCACTTGCAGGAAGCTCTTTTATATAGAGGTTTGGATAAAAAATACTGGGAGGAGATGTAATGAACAATTTAATCTACCAGTATTGGTTTATGAAAAATGAGGATGTAAGCTATGGGAAAAAGAGTAAACTATTAGAATATTTTTTTGATTCCTATCATATTTATAATGCTAGTAGAAAGGAGTTACTGGCTTCGGGGTTATTAGACGAAAGGAAAATTGACACTTTCCTTGAGAATCGAAAAAAGTTCGATATAAATAAAGAATATGAAGAATTTCTTCAGTCACCTTTTTCTTTTATTACTATGGAAGATTCAAATTATCCCGAAAAGCTTAGAAATATTTATGATCCTCCTTATGGACTATTCTATATAGGAAAACTTCCGGATTTTTCAAAGTGTGTTTCTATCGTAGGTGCTAGAAGATGCAGCGCATATGGCAAGAAAATGGCTTATGAGCTTGGCAAGGAACTTGGTAAGCTTGGTATTGTTGTTATTAGTGGTATGGCTAGAGGAATTGATGCCTATGGCCACCAAGGAGCATTGGATGCTGGAGGGGAAACTATAGCGGTCCTTGGTTCTGGGTGCGATGTGATTTATCCATACGATAATAGAGGTCTATATGAAAACATTGCAAGAAACGGAGCTGTGATTTCTGAATATCAAATGGGGACTGGTCCTACCGCAATGAATTTCCCTCGTAGAAATCGTATTGTTTCTGCTTTATCTGATGTTGTGATAGTTGTTGAGGCAAGAGAAAAATCAGGTTCTCTAATAACTGCTGATTTTGCATTGGAGCATGGGAAAGAAATATACGTTGTGCCAGGAAGAGTAGGAGATGGTCTATCCTTAGGATGTAATAAACTTATTTCGCAAGGAGCTGGGGTTATCTGGTCTATGGAACAATTTTTGAAGGAATTGTCAGAATTGTATGGGACTGGAAATTCTACTGGTTTTACAGTTAAGGAAAAGCCCGAAATTCAGCTTACTACAGAACAAAAGAAAATATACAATTTATTTGATTTATATCCAAAAAGTTTAGCTCAAGTGGCGGAGGAAAATGACATTGATCAACTTAAGCTTTTAGGCCAAATACTAGAGCTGGAGCGTCTTGGATTACTATGTGAGATTTTTAAAAATAACTACATAAAGCAACAATAATTTGTTTGTGTAACCCACATATTTTAATAAAATGTTCAGTCAATAAATAAAATTTTCCTTGAAAATAAAAAATTATTGTTGTATAGTGAGTAACGTTTCAACGATTAAAAATATTGGAGATGAAAATTTCATGGCAAAAAATCTGGTTATTGTAGAGTCGCCAGCAAAGGTGCATACCATAAAGAAATTTTTAGGAAGTAATTATGAGGTTATGGCCTCTCAGGGACACGTGAGAGATATGCCTAAATCTCAGCTTGGTTTTGACCCTGAAAATGATTTTGAACCTAAATATATAACAATAAGAGGAAAGGGAGAATTGCTTGCCGCACTTCGTAAGGAAGTAAAAAAAGCAGATAAAATTTATCTGGCAACTGATCCCGACCGTGAGGGAGAAGCTATTTCTTGGCATCTTACTCACGCTCTCAATTTACAAGATAAAAAGGTATATAGAATTACCTTTAACGAAATTACAAAGACTGCTGTTAAGAATTCGCTAAAAAATCCGCGTGAGATTGACATGGATTTAGTTGACGCTCAGCAAGCACGTCGTATGCTTGATAGAATGGTAGGTTACGAAATTTCACCACTTCTTTGGGCTAAGGTTAAGCGTGGCCTTTCTGCTGGTCGTGTTCAGTCTGTTGCACTTCGTATTATTTGTGACAGAGAAAAGGAAATTGAACAGTTTATTCCGCAGGAATATTACACATTGGATGTTCTTTTAGATGCTGCAGGAGCTAAGAAGCCTATTATTGCAAAGTATTATGGTGATGCTTCTGGCAAGAAGGATATCTCAGATAAAGTTAGTCTTGATAGAATTATGGCTGAACTTAAGGGTGCTGATTTTTCAATTGATACTATCAAAAAGGGCACTCGTGAAAAGAAGGCTCCACTACCTTTTACTACATCTACTATGCAACAGGAAGCTTCAAAGGCTTTGAATTTCTCAATTCAAAAGACAATGAGCGTTGCACAGCAGCTTTATGAAGGCGTTAGTGTGAAGGGCCATGGAACAATCGGTCTTATTACTTACCTTCGTACTGATTCTACTCGTGTATCAGATGAAGCTAGAGCTAATGCAGAGAGCTTTATTACTGAAAATTATGGAGAGAAATATCTTTCTGCACCAGTAAATTCAGGAAAGAAGAATTCTGGTAAGGTTCAGGATGCACATGAAGCTATTCGTCCTGCAAATATAGAGCTTGTTCCATCAGAAATAAAAGAAAGTCTTACTCGTGATCAATTCAGATTGTATCAGCTTGTTTGGAAGCGTTTTGTAGCTAGCCAGATGGCAAATGCAATCTATGATACAATATCGCTTACTGTAAAAGCCAAAGATCAGCGCTTTACTGCATCAGAGTCAGCTGTTAACTTCGACGGCTTTATGATGATTTATACAGCCGCTGATGATGAGGAGGATTCAAAAACTCATCCACTTTCAAAGCTTACAGAGGATACAAAGCTCAAGTTTAATAGTTTTGAGGAAAAGCAGCATTTTACGCAGCCATCACCTCACTTTACTGAAGCTTCATTGGTTAAGACTCTTGAAGAGCTTGGTATTGGTCGTCCAAGTACTTATTCGCCAACAATCACAACTCTTCTTAAGAGACATTACATCACCAAAGAAGCTAAGAATATCTTTGTAACTGAGCTTGGTGAAGTTGTTAATTCAATTATGGTTGATTCATTCCCAATCATTGTTGATGATAAATTTACTGCTAATCTAGAGCTGCTACTTGATGGAGTTGAAGAGGGAACTGTTGAATGGAAGTCAGTTGTTAGAAACTTCTATCCAGACCTTGATAAAGCTGTTAAGGTGGCTCAGGAAGAGTTAGCAAAGATAGAAATACATGATGAGGTTACTGATGTTATCTGTGAAGAATGCGGACGTAACATGGTCATTAAGTTTGGTCCTCATGGAAAGTTCTTGGCATGTCCTGGCTTCCCAGAGTGCCGTAACACAAAGCCTTTCTTAGAAAAGATTGGTGTGCCTTGTCCAAAATGTGGCGGAGACGTGGTTATTAGAAAGTCTCAGAAGGGTAGAAAATTCTTTGGCTGTGCTAATCACCCTGATTGTGATTTTATCAGCTGGTCAAAGCCAACCACTGAAAAATGTCCAAAGTGTGGAAGCTACATGGTGGAAAAGGGAAATAAGCTTGTATGCGCTAATGATGAGTGCAGATTTGTTCAGAGTCAAAATTAGCAACAACTGTTTGAAATGGTTATAATATTCTGAATTTTATTGCTATTTGTTTGAATCGGTGCTATAATTTGAACTATTCAAAAACACTTGAGGTTTTTGAAGACAAAAGGGTTGTTAAACCTAGGGGAAGCTGATGCTATGAAATATGTTATTTTTTGTTTAGATTTAGGAGGAATATAGTTTAAATGAGTGTACAGTTATTAGATAAGACAAGAAAGATAGGAAAGCTTCTTCACAATAATAACTCTTCAAAGGTAGTATTTAATGATATTTGTTCTGTTTTAACAGAAATTCTTGATTCATCAGTACTTGTTATTTCTAAGAAGGGTAAGGTTCTTGGACTTTCACATCTTCCAAATACAACAGAAATTGGTGAGCTTATTGTTGATGAGGTTGGTGGCTTTATCGATCCACTTCTTAACGAGAGATTACTTTCAATTCTTTCTACAAAGGAAAATGTAAATCTTAAGACTCTCGGTTTTGAAAAGTCTGATATCGATATGTATTCAGCTATTATTGCTCCAATCGATATTGCTGGTGAGCGTCTTGGAACACTTTTCGTATATAGATTCGATAAGCAGTACGATATTGATGATATTATTCTTACTGAGTATGGTACAACAGTAGTTGGTCTTGAAATGATGCGTTCAGTAAATGAGGAGTCTGCTGAAGAAAATCGTAAGCTTCAGGTAGTAAAAAGTGCTATTTCTACACTTTCTTACTCAGAGCTTGAAGCAATCATTCACATCTTTGATGAATTAGATGGTAACGAAGGGGTGTTGGTTGCATCAAAAATTGCCGATAGAGTAGGTATAACAAGATCAGTTATCGTAAATGCTCTTCGTAAGTTTGAATCAGCAGGTGTTATTGAGTCTCGTTCTTCAGGTATGAAGGGTACTTACATTAAGGTATTAAATGATGTGGTATTCGATGAGCTTGAAGAGATTAAGAAGAACAAATAATTTGATATTAATGGATTTATGCAGTAAAAGGACTTAGGGTATCTTAAGTCCTTTTTTGTATTTTTAGGTTATTTTTCATAACTTTTACACATTATTGGATTATTATAGATAATATTCTAATAACCCTTGTTAATACTAACAATATGATACTACTTATTGTATCTATTGTTTACAATTTACACTATATAGTGTAAAAAGTACTTTGTTTTTTAGACAACTTTTAATATAATTTATTTAAGTAATCTAGGAGGATTGTAGGTATGCTTAGTTCAGATGCTTTCTCTTATGTTAATTTGTTGGATTGCACTGCTGATGCCAGCTGGCAAAGGCAGACCCTTATTATGAACAATATTGCTAATGGCGATACTCCTGGATATAAGCGACAAGAACTGGAATTTCAGAGTGTCCTTAGACGAGAGCTCCTTAGCACTCATGAGAAGACCTTAGATAAGGCTGTAGATGTTTTAGATGATGATGGTAATCATGTAGATGGTATAGAATTTACAGATTACGAGCATTATTCATACAGACTTGATGGTAACAATTCAGACCCTGACACAGAACAGGTAGAGTTGGCTTCTGAAACCCTTAGGTATCAGGAAGTTATGACCAGCCTACAAAATGAGTTTAGTAGGTTCGCTATGGTATGTTCTAAGTAATTGGTGTATTAGGGTAGAATAGGAGGTTTGCTATGGGACTATTTCAACCTTTTGATATTGCAGCTACAGGAATGACAGCTCAACGCTTTAGAATGGACATTATTGCTGAAAATATTGCTAATGTCAGCACTACACGTACTGAAAACGGTGGACCTTACAGAAGAAAGATTGTAACCTTCCAGGAAAAGAAGCTTAATGCAGGTATTCCAAATTTTAAGAATATTTTAAAGGATGCAAGCAAAGCTTACTACGGAAATGGTGTGAAGGTTTCTAAGGTCTCTGAGGATACCGAAACAGATTTCATTATGGAATATGATCCATCTCATCCAGATGCAGATGAGAATGGTTACGTTAGATACCCTAATGTCAATACAGTTACAGAAATGACTAATTTGATAAGTGCCAGTCGTTCTTACGAGGCTAATGTAACTGCTTTTGATGCTATAAAATCCATGGCCCAATCTGGAATTCAGTTGGGACAGAGTTAATACAGTTATTAGTTTTGAGTTTTGAAGGTATTTATGGGGGAAACTAAATGAGTATTTCTGCTATTCATGGATTGTATGGTACAACACCTATCACTAATGAGGATACAAAGGTTGATCCTAAAAAAGGTTTTCAGAGCATGCTTGATTCTGTTATGAACCTTATGGATGATACCAATGCTCAGATTAAAAAGGCGAATCAGGAACAGGTTGCCTTTGCATTGGGTGAGACAGATAACACTCATGATTTGATGATTGCTGAAAAGAAGGCAAATATTGCACTGCAGTATACAGTTGCAGTAAGAGATAGAATTCTCGATGCATATCAGCAGATCATGCAGATGCAGGTCTAATGTTACTATTCAAAGTTTGAAATATTTAAGGAGCAATTCTTGTTAAGCTTGCTTATAAAAGAATGCTAATTAAATATTTCATAACTGGAATCAGTGACTTCTCAAGCATGAATAATGTTAGGTGCAAAGCACCGGGAAAGAAAGCTGAAAGCTTTCCATTATGAATGCTTGTGAAGTCAGTTTGAATAGTAACAAGGATAATGTTCCTTAGCCAAGTAGGTGCTTTAGCACCGAGAAAAAGTCTACAATAAAGGGGGAATCTAAATGCCAGAACAAATTCAGGCTTTACTGAATAGGTTTCTAGAATGGTGGAGAAAGTTTACAAGACGGCAGCAGGTATTGATTGTGTCAATTACTGCTGTTGTTATTGTGTCTTTTATCATTTTGGCAGTGGTTATAACACGCCCTACTATGGTTCAACTTATTGCTTGTGAGGATGGAAAACAAGCATCTACTGTTAAGACTCTCTTAGAGGATAATAATATTAAGTATGAGCTTAGTGAGGATGGTTTTACCTTCTACATTAACGAGAAGGATTTGTCTGCTGCAAATATTCTTCTTGGCTCTAATGAAATCCCTACATCAGACTACACAATTGACAATGTTATAGATGGCAGCTTCTCAACTACAGAGGCAGATAAACAAAAGAGATACAAGGTTCTTTTGGAACAAAAATTTGGAAAAACAATATCTAGTCTTAACATGGTTGAAAAGGCAGATGTTACCTTAAATATTCCTGAGGATGACGGAACTATTATTGCTAAAAATGAAGATGGCTACGCAACTGTCATGCTTACACTTTCTGAGCCTATACCAGATGCTACAGTTGCAGGCATTGCCAAGTTACTATCTACGAACCTTGGTAATTTGACAGATGACAATATTACTATCATGGATACAGATGGAAACCTCTTATATCCTAACGCTAATACTGGTACAGCAGCTGGAGCTGCGTCGGCAAATCAGGATGTAAGGGATAAAGCTAGAAACGAGATTTCATCAAGAGTTCAAACAGTACTTGAGGGCACGAATCTTTATGATACTGTTTCTGTTGGTGTAAATCTTTCAATGAATTTTGATGAGCATGCTTACACTGACTATAAGTACTACGTAGATGAAGGACGTACAGAAGGTTATCTTGATAGTGAATCGGGTTCTAGCTCTACATCTACAAGTGGTGCCGGTGGTGTTCCGGGTACAGATTCAAACGATGATGATACCACTTATGTAATAGAAGATGAGAATAAGACTTCAACCTCTACAGAGGAGTTTGAAAAGGATTATTTACCAAGTGAGACAATAACCACTCACAAGGATGAAATGGGTAAACAGGTATTAGAGGATTCGTCAATATCTGTAACCTGCAAGAAGTTCGCGATTTATAATCAAGACAAGATGGAAAAGGATGGTACTCTTGAGGAGGCTGGACAGACCTTTGATGAATTCGTTAAGGCCAACTCAAATCCTGTTCAGCAGGAAGTATCCGACGACATCGTTGAAGTGGTTGCAAGGACTACAGGCTTCCCAACTGCCAACGTAAAGGTAGTAGCATACGAAATTCCTATGTTCCAGTATTCTGAAGGCTCTGGAATCGAGCTTACAGATATTCTTCAGATTATACTTGCTTTACTTATCTTTGCAATGCTTGGCTTCGTTGTATTTAGAAGTCTTAAGGTTGAGGAAGAGGAGCCTGTTGAAGAAGAACTTACTATTGATGATCTTATTGCTTCTACTGCTCAGGAAGAGGAGGAGGAGCTTGAAGATATTGGTTATACAGAGAAATCTGAAGCCCGCTTACTTATTGAAAAGTTTGTGGATGAGAAACCAGAAGCTGTTGCTCAGCTTTTGAGAAATTGGCTAAACGAGGATTGGGGATAAGGTTATGGCTGCAGAAGACATGAATGGCGTACAAAAAGCCGCAATACTTTTAATCGCCCTAGGACCAGAGAAATCAGCTCAGATTTTTAAACATCTCAAGGAAGAGGAAATTGAAGAATTGACTCTGGAGATTGCTAATACGAGAAGTATTTCTCCTGCGCTCAAGGAAGAGGTTATCGAAGAATTTTATCAGGTATGCTTGGCTCAGCAATACATCGCAGAAGGTGGTATTGGTTATGCCAAAGAGCTTTTGGAGAAGGCTCTTGGAGACGACCGTGCCCAGGATGTTATTACCAAGCTTACTGCATCACTACAGGTTCGTCCTTTCGAGTTTATCAGAAAGACAGAACCTTCTCAGGTGCTGAACTTTATACAGGAGGAGCATCCTCAGACAATTGCTATGATTTTGTCATATTTGTCTGCTGGACAGGCGTCGTTGATTATCGGTGCTCTTCCTCCGGAAAAACAGGCTGATGTTGCTAGACGTATAGCACTTATGGATAGAACCAGCCCAGAAGTTATTAAAGAGGTTGAACGTGTACTTGAACGTAAGCTTTCATCTCTTATTAATCAGGATTACACTATCGCCGGCGGCGTAGATGCGGTAGTAAATATCTTGAACACAGTAGACCGTGGTACAGAAAAACGTATCATGGAGTCTCTTGAAATTGAAGAGCCAGAGCTTGCTGAAGAAATCAGAAAGAAGATGTTCGTATTCGAGGATATTCTTCTTCTGGACGACAGAGCTATTCAGCGTGTGCTTAGAGATGTTGATAATTCAGATCTTGGCGTGGCACTTAAGGGAGCTAATGATGAGGTTCAGGCTGCAATCTTTAAGAACCTTTCTTCTCGTCTTGCAGCTATGATTAAGGAAGATATGGAATTCATGGGTCCTGTACGTATGAAGGATGTTGAAGAGGCTCAGCAGAAGATTGTTGGTATTATCAGAAAGCTTGAGGATTCTGCAGAAATCGTAATTTCAAGAGGAGGTTCGGATGAGCTCGTTGTCTAGTCACAATGTGGTTTATGGTTTCTTGGTTGCTCCTAACGAAGCAACTGAGGATGGGGAGACTAATGAACTTGTTATTGACTCGAACGATAAAGCTAGAGAACTGATTTTAAAACAAGAAAAGGCTTATAAGGCCCGTCTTTTAGAACTTGAGCGCGAGCGAAGGCTTGAGGCTATGAGAGAGTCTGGTGAGGAGATTCCTGAAGGAATGGACCCAGATGAGTTTTTAGGCTTGGCGGATACAATTATGCAACAGGAGGAGCCTGAGGTTATACCTTCTGTGGATACTCAAGCAATTATTGATGAGGCTAATGAAGAGGCAGCGCGAATTATCGCTGACGCAAATGCTCAGGCTGAGGAGATTTTAAATGCAGCTCAGCTAAATGCTGATGCTATGAAAAATTTAGCCAGACAGGATGGCGAAAAGGAAGGCTATAACGAAGGTACCCAGAGAGCTGCTTTAGAACTGGCAAATGCCAGAGATAATATGCAGGCGGAAGTGGATCGTATTGAAAATGAATATATGCAAAAGCAGATTGAGATGGAACGAGAAATCGTTGAAATGTGTCTTCCTGTTTTTGAAAGGGTATTTTCTGCGGAGCTTTCTGGAAAGAAAGATGTTATTTATCATCTTTTAGACCACTGTATTATGAAAATTGAACGCACCGGCCAGATGCAAATCAAGGTTAGTGACGCAAATGCAGAATTTATTAAAAGCAAAAAGGATGAGATTCAAGGAAAAGTTGGAGCAGAGGTTGGATTGGATGTAATTGCTGATCCTCTTTTGAACGACAGCCAATGTATTATAGAGACTGATGGTGGAATATTTGATTGTAGTATAGACACGGAATTAGATAATCTTATAAGAGAAATTAAAGCTCTAAGCTAGGAGGCAAAGTGGATCAGGGATTATTGATGCAGCTGACAGAGAAAGATTACTTTAAATCTCTTGGCAAGGTTGTAAAGGTAGTAGGACTTACAATTGAATCAGTAGGACCAGAGGCTAAGCTTCGTGATTTATGTGAAATTATCGTAGAGGGCTCTGATCAGAGAATAAAAGCAGAGGTTGTCGGATTTAAAGACAAACGTCTGCTTTTGATGCCTTATGAGAATGTTGAAGGTATTGGTGTTGGATGCATGGTGGAAAATACAGGACATCCTCTCGGGGTTGCTGTAGGCGACCAGTTGTTGGGGCATCTCGTCGACGGTCTTGGCGTTCCATCGGACGTAGATGATTTGACGGAGTTTGATAATCTAAAGGAATATCCTGCAGAAGCAGACCCACCTGATCCTATGTCTAGAGTAATTATTAAGGAGCATTTGTCTCTGGGAGTTAAGGCTGTAGATGGTCTTATAACTGTTGGAAAGGGCCAAAGAATTGGTATATTTGCAGGCTCAGGCGTTGGTAAATCTACTTTGATGGGCATGTTTGCAAGAAACACCAAGGCTCAGATAAATGTTATTGCTTTAATTGGAGAGCGTGGTCGTGAGGTTAGAGAGTTTGTAGAAAATGACTTAGGCCCTGAGGGTATGGCTCGTTCTGTTGTGGTTTGCGCAACCTCTGATAAACCAGCTCTTATAAGAAAAAAGGCTGCCCTTACAGCTACAGCGATAGCAGAATATTTCAGAGATCAAGGTAAGGATGTTCTTCTTATGATGGACTCACTTACACGTTTTTCTATGGCACAAAGAGAGATAGGTCTGGCGTCAGGTGAGCCGCCTGTAACAAGGGGTTACCCACCTTCGGTTTATTCAGAGATGCCTCGTCTTCTCGAACGTGCAGGAAATTCAAATGTGGGTTCAATAACGGGGCTTTATACGGTTCTTGTAGATGGTGATGATTTTAATGAACCAATTACTGATACAGCTCGATCTATTCTTGATGGACATATTATGTTAAACAGAAAGCTGGCCCAGAAGAATCATTATCCTGCAATTGATGTGCTGCAGTCTATTTCCAGAGTTATGTCTGCTGTGGCAACTCCGGAGCATAAGGCTGTTGCTGGTAAGCTGAAAAACGTCCTTGCTACCTATCAGGAGGCAGAGGATTTGATTAATATTGGTGCCTATAAAAATGGTTCTAATAAATCTATAGATTATGCTATTCAAAAGATAGATGCTGTTAATGATTTCCTTTTACAGCAGACTCATGACAAGTTTGAGTTTGATGAAATTATTCAGATGATGACTGATATCTTTCAGGAATAAGGGGTGATGCATTTTGGCTAAGTTTGTTTATCGAATGCAAAATATTCTTGAATTGAAACAGAAATTAGAAGAACAGGAAAAAGCCAATTTTGGTATGGCTACTGCCAGGTTTAATGAAGAACAGCAAAAGCTTCGAGACTTAATGATTAGACAGGCAGGCTATGAGCGTCAACTTAAGGAACTTTCTGTTGGTAATATCGATATAAAACAAATTAAAACCTGTAAAAGTGCTATTACCTCCATAAAGGTTGCCCTACGCGATCAGATGATTGAGGTTTCCAAGGCTCAGAAGGCCTTGGAAAATGCGAGAAAACGACTTAATACGGTAATGATGGAAAGAAAGATGCATGAAAAACTAAGAGAGCAT
Organism: Pseudobutyrivibrio sp. YE44; assembly: GCF_900104335.1. Classification (GTDB taxonomy): domain Bacteria; phylum Bacillota; class Clostridia; order Lachnospirales; family Lachnospiraceae; genus Pseudobutyrivibrio. Next base: position 612,623 of record NZ_FMXT01000001.1, on the reverse strand, counting down.
GCCTTCGAGGAATTCGTGGCAGAGCTTGATTATGAAGAAAATAAGATAACAGATGAATTAGTTAGTTCAAGGTTTTTTAATCCAGAGGAAGAGGGAGAGTAGATATGGCAGATGTAGCAGAAACTCAGAGCACAGCACCAGCAGCAGACGATAAGGAAGCAAAAAAGGCGGCTAAAAAGGCTGAAAAAGAAGCAAAAAAGGCGGAAAAGGCGGCTTTAAAGGAAAGACGTAAAGAAGCAAAGGCCAACGGTGAAACGCTACCAGAGGATGAGGAACGCCTAGGTATTGGTGGTGGCATTATTATGGCCTTTGTTGTGTTGCTTATAATTCTTATTTGGCTCGTTATATTTGCGTTCCTGGTAAAGATGGATGTAGGCGGATTTGGGTCTACTGTTCTTTTTCCTGTTTTAAAGGATGTACCATATGTTAATAGAATTCTTCCAGGTATTGAGGAATATTTACCTGAGGAAGTTGTAGATGATCCTTATGCACAATATAGCACCGTTGAAGATGCAGTGGATAGGATTAAAGAGCTTGAAAAAGAATTGGAAGAGCTGAAGAATGCAAATACAGAAAATGCTGATTATGTTAAGGAATTAGAAACAGCTGCAGCTGAACTGGCGGAATATAAGGCCAACGAAGCTGCCTTTGAACAGACCAAAGAAAAATTTTATGAAGAGGTTGTTTTTTCTGAAAATGCACCCGATATAAATGAATATAAGACATATTATGAGTCCATTGATGCGGAAAACGCAGCAGCAATCTATAAGCAGGTTGTTACACAGCTTCAAACTGACAAAGAGATTGAGGATTACGTAAAAACCTACACTAGCATGAAGGCAAAAAATGCAGCCGCAATTTTTGATGAGATGACTGATGATTTTGATTTGGTAGCTCAAATCCTTCAGGCAATGGATGCAAGTACACGATCAAATATTCTAGCAGCAATGAGTACGGAAAATGCTGCAACACTTACAAAGATGATGGAACCATAAGTTCCAATGGAAGCATAAGTCTTATAGTAGCTTGAAAACAGAATATGTGAAAGGAGGGATTACATGACAAGTAGCAATGTGTCAAACTTGCTGGTTCAGGTAAAACAGATTGATGTTACTGTTGCCGCTGATAAAGCAGCCGCAGCCAACTCCACTGGATTATTTGAAAAGGCTTTGAAGAACGTTGCTGACAATGTCCCTAAGGCAGACAGTAATACTGATTCTACTGTTAAGCAGGTTTCCAGCGAGAAGCAGGATTCTAAGGATTCTTCCCTGAAGGTATCCTCTCAAAAAAGAGAGATAACCACAGATAATTCAGTGGAGGATAAGAATAATCCTGAGGAAATTATTGAGAAAGTAGATGAGGTGATAGAGGAAGTCGTAGAAGTGATTAAAGAAGAGCTTGATGTGACCGAGGAAGATATTAAGCTTGCAATGGAAAATCTAGGGCTTACCTTTATTGATTTACTTAATCCTCAGAGTCTGGCTCAGGTCGTAGCTGAGATTACAGGCGAAACTGATTCTATTTCCCTTATTATGGATGATCAGTTTGCAGGGATATTGGAGAAGGTAACGGATCTTACAAATCAGTTGTTTGACGAAAATTTACAATCCTTCGTGGAAATCAAAGATCTTTATGAGACTGCAGTTACACAGCTAGAAACTGAAAATATTCCTTTTGAGGATATTGAAGTTCCAAAAGAGAAGGTAGTTGAAGAGGAAACTCCAGAGATTACAGTTCCAAAGGAAGAAGCTGCTTCGCCTGTAACAGTTGAGGTTATTAAAAAGAATGAACCTATCGAAAAGGTTGAGACTCCTGTTGAAAAGACAGTTGTTGAAGCTAAGAATGAACCTCAAGTAGTTATAAAACAGGAAAATAAAGAGTCTTTTGAACAGCCACAGGATAAAAAAGAGAATTCCTTTGATTTTAACCGGGAACACAAGACTGTTAAAGAAACAGAGGTAAGAGCAGACGCTACGGTTCCAATGACTCAAAGTGAAGCTCCTCAATTTGTACCTGAACAGAAGATTGTTTATCTTCCAACAGGAGAAACAGTTACTGCAGAGGATATTGCAAATCAGTTTATTGAACAGGCAAGAGTTCTTACAAGTACAGAAAGTACAACAATGGAATTAACTTTAAATCCAGAAGGATTAGGAAAGATTTTCCTTGAAGTTACTCAGAAGGGTAACGAAATTACTGCAAAAATCTTTACAGAGAATGATGCAGTAAAAACTGCACTTGAATCACAGATGGCAAACCTTAGAACAGAGATGAATCAAAGCTCTACAAAGGTCACTTCCATTGAAGTTTCTGTTGGAACACATGAGTTTGAAAGAAATCTCGAAGATAACCAAAGAAATGATTCAAGACGTGAGGAGCAATCAAGGGAACAGTCCTCTAAGAGAAGTAATCGAATCGATTTAAATAGCTTAGATGGATTGACAGGTATGATGTCCGAAGAAGACATTCTTATTGCTCAGATGATGCAGGACAATGGTGGAACCCTAGATTTTATGGCGTAATAACAGGAAAGGAGAAGTTGTATGGCAGAACCTCTCTTAGTTGGAGCTGTAACAAATGGTGAATATACAAAGACTAAGGCGTCACAGGAAACAACTAAAGCTAATGAAACTACCACAACCTCTAAATCAGAAGCTAAACGTGATACTGGATACAACAAAGATATGTTTTTACAGCTCCTTGTAGCTGAAATGCAATATCAGGATCCATTGGAACCAAGCGATAATAGCCAGTACGTAGCACAGCTAGCATCCTTTACTCAGATAGAGGCTATGCAGTCAGTTCAAGACAACATGGAAACTATACAGAGTAACAGCATTGTTGGCAAGGTTGTGGCACTTAACATTAATGGCCAGGAATTAACTGGCAAGGTAGATTTCGTAACCAAGGACGATAAGAAAGGCACAATGCTTTCTATCGACGGTGAGCTTTACGAAATGTCAAAAATGATATCTGTAATCGATGAAGAATACTACAACGCAAAATACATGGCTAGTCTTCTTACAGATGCAATCAAAAAGCTTCCAGATGCTGAACAGGTTACTATCAGAGATCAAGAGCTTATTAGACAGGCAGCTGGTGTATACAATGCAATGAATGATTACGATAGAAGCTTCGTTAGTGAAGATCTTCTTAAGAAGTATCAAGAGGTATTGACGCAGCTTACGAAGTTAATGGAAGCAATGGAAACAGCCGATAAAGAAAAAGAGAAGGAACCTACTGTTGCTCCATCAGAGGAGGTAACGGCAGGGACTGAAGAACAAGGCGCTGAGTCAACGACTCCAGTTGATGAAAATCCAGTGCCAGAAGGTAGCAAGGAAGCTTCCGAAAATGTCATTTTAGATGAGGAAAAGCCAGCTGAGGTTGATAACTCAGAGGAATCTGATTCAGAGGATAATGGACTTTCGGAGATCCCAGCACAGGAAGTGTAGGAGGAAGATATGAGTAATTTAAACATTAATCCAAATTTTACCTCCATTGAAAAAGTCGCTGGTACTTATTTAAATCCAGCAGCTGAGTCCAAGCCACTCGGTAATTACAAGGGAGCAAGCTTTGAAGAGATTTTTAAGCAGAAGTTAGATTCTACCTCTGCACTTAAGTTCTCTAAGCATGCTACACAAAGGCTTGATGATAGAAATATCGAATTGACCGATGAACAGTCCCAAAGGCTAGAGGAAGGCGTTATGAAGGCGTCTGCAAAGGGGATTACTGATTCTTTGGTATTGGTAGATACACTTGCTTTTATAGTAAACGTACCTAATCAGACCGTAGTTACAGCTATGGACCAAACAGAATCAGAAGAGAACATTTTTACAAATATTGATGGTGCTGTAATAGTATAGCTGGACCTTAATGGAAGCTAAGCCGTGGACTGACAGAAGCGGCAAACAGTTCACCCTCAATTATAGGTATTGAGGAGGTCATTCATTATGATGAGATCACTTTTCTCTGGTGTGGCAGGTCTTAAAACTCACCAGACAAAGATGGATGTTATCGGTAATAACATCGCGAACGTTAACACAGTTGCGTTCAAATCTTCCGCAACAACTTTCTCTGATATTATGTATCAGACAACTCAACAGGCTTCAGGTGCAACTGCAACTCGAGGTGGTACAAATGCTAAGCAGATAGGTCTTGGTGTTACTAATGGTGCAACCAAGGTTTCTATTACTTCAGCTGGTGCTGCACAATCAACAGGCGATGCACTTGATATTCGACTTACAGATGCAAACTCAACTAATTTCTTTATCGTTAATAATGGTTCTAAGAACCTGTTTACAAGAGCAGGCTCCTTCTACATTGATGGAATGGGTAACCTTGCTATGACAACAACAGGTTATTTAGTAATGGGCTGGCAGGTTGATCCTGAGAATAATGCAAACATTATCAAGGATACAGTTTCTGCACTTCGTATTATGAAGACTGAAAACCTTACTTCAGCACCAGAGGCTACAACAAAAGCTTACTTCCATGGCGTTATCGATAAGAATGATAGTCAGTTCAACTCTACAAATGGTTATGTTCGTTCCTTCACTTTGTACGATAACTTAGGTTATTCATACACAGCGAAGTTTTCTATCAAGAAGGTTGATGGAACAAAGGGCGACTATTCAATTGAATTGACAAACATTTATGATGCAGATAACAATGATAAATTAGCTGAGTATATTGCAAATGCTCCAGAAGGTGAAACTCGTTCTAAGGCTGATGTATTTGGACAGTCTATCACTGTACCAACAGATTATGATGCAACAGCACAGAACTACAAGTTCTCTCAAAACGATGAGACGCCACCTGTTGTTTCACTTACTGTTGGAGAGGGTGCAGATGCAAAAACATATACTTTGAACGGTACTACATTTGTTAATAATGCAGATAGCAGTGATACAAAGTCTCTTTCAGAGGTTTGTGGAGTAGCTGCGGATAAGATTGACAGTGTTACTGGTGTAACAGTAAAGGATGATAATACTTTAACAGTTAATATTACCACTATTGGTGAATATATTAATTTTGATACCAGCGAAGGTTTCTTGAACTATGCTGGTGCTCCTGGTAGCAAGACTCTCCTTATGAAGTCCTTCAAGCTTGGACCTAACGAGGATGACCCAGCTCTTTCTGATATCGAAATCGATTTTTCAAGATTATTGAACTACGATAATGGTGGAACATCTACTGCAGTGGCAGATAGAGGTTGGCCAGATGGTAATTCACTAATAGGTGAAGGTAAGAAGCTTGGTACAATGACAGGTCTTTCTATCCAGACAGATGGTAAGATTTATGGTTCATACTCAAATGGTAATACCGTTCTCTTAGGACAGATTGCTGTTGCTCAGTTTGCAAATGCATCAGGTCTTGAGGAGAAGGGCGATAACTGTTACGATACAACCCTTAACTCTGGTGAGTTTGATGGAATCGGTATGGATATTTCTGCTGATGGTTCTTCTATGAACACAGGACAGCTGGAAATGGCTAATGTAGACCTTTCTAGCGAGTTCACAGATATGATTACCACACAGCGTGGATTCCAGGCTAACTCACGTATCATCACAGTATCAGACACCATGCTCGAGGAACTCATCAACCTTAAGCGTTAATTAAGTAACGCGGTATCCTAGGTTTTCATGCTCCCGCAGGGCAACCCTCATACCTTCGCTAGGCAACTTTCCGCTGCGCGGCTCCCTCCTAGCTCGGCATGATACTTCCCTGCTCGCGCTTGCGTAATATTTGCAACCGCGTTCTATATTAGGTGTAGAGATAGCCCCTGGTAGGCATCAAGCTCTTAGATCTCTCAAGCGAAGCTTTTTTCAGCTGAGTCGAGAGATACTAAGGCTTGTAGACGTAACCAGGGGCTTTGTCATGCTCTGTCGTAAAGGACGCGGGTGTGTATAATTTTCGAATAATTCCTAAAAATTTTGTGAATACTCAATATATAGTGGTTTGGACATAAAAATTACACAATAATATGCGACCATTTTACTGAGAAAAGTAGACAATAGTATATAAATCTAGTAAAATAAACACAAAAGTGGAGACGTGTAATACTATACATTATTTTTCTGGATTTATAGATTGGGGACTATTAATCAAGAATAATTAACGGGGTGGTGAGAAGGTTTGGATTTAGCGTCTTTAGTAGGAATGGTATTGGGTGTCGTAATGGTCGTTTTCGGTATCGTATCATCCGGTGGCGTTGCGGCTATGGCCAACTTCATAGATGTTCCATCTGTTATCATCACAATTGGTGGTTCCATTTCATCGGTTATGGTTAGTAATAAGATGCCTGATTTCGTTGGTGGACTAAAGGCCTTTGGCGTTGCCATGAAGGAACCAGCTATTCCAAATGCTGCTGATAGTATTGGACAGATTATAAACTTAGCTAATATTTCCCGAAAGGAAGGTATCCTTGCTCTTGAAGAAGCTGCTCACAGCATCGAGGATGATTTCTTAAAAAAGGGAATTAACCTGGTAGTAGATGGTACTGATCCTGAATTGGTTAGAGCGATTTTGGAAACAGACCTGGCAAACATGTCAGACAGACATGGTGTTCGTAAAAAATTCTGGGATAAATGGGGTGAGATGGGACCTGCTTGGGGAATGATTGGTACCCTTGTTGGACTTGTTAATATGTTAAAGAACCTTTCTGATGCATCCACCATCGGACCATCAATGGCGGTTGCGTTACTTACAACACTTTATGGTTCTTTGATTGCTAACTGGATGACTGGTCCTATCAGTGCAAAGCTTGCGGTTAATGATAATTTGGAAGTAATGTCTAGGAGCATCACTGTAGAAGGCCTTCTTTCTATTCAGGCAGGTGAAAACCCTAGAGTTATTGAAGAAAAACTTAAATCATTCCTTCCACCTTCAGCTAGAGAAGGCATCGGCGGTGACGGCGGAGGAGGTGAGGGCTAATGGCAAAGAAGAAGCCGGAAGAGGCTCCTGCTGGGTCGCCTGCGTGGATGGCCACTTTCTCCGACTTGATGAACTTGCTACTTTGCTTCTTCGTATTGCTGTTTTCAATGAGTAGTACCGATACCGCTAAATTCGAGGAGGTTATCGCAAGTATTCAATCAAGCTTTAGTATTTTTTCATCAGGAGGAACCTCCATTGGTGAAGGCCACATGATTTCATCTGGTATTAGCCAATTAGAGATGTTTGACGATTATTTTAACAGTGTTCACGATGGCGATGATGAACAGTTTGAAAAAGAAGGTGCAACAGACAGTCAGAGTGAATCTGAAATTCAAGAGAATGGACAAGCAGAAGGGGTAAATGAAGGAGGCAACGAAGGCGAAAATCCTGATGAGGCTTCCAAGTCAGATGTATCTGTAGAAGAAGCTAAGGAAGCCTTGAAAGAGGCTGGTGCTTCAGAAAGCGAATCCATTGCTGAATCCATTGAAGAGAAACTTAAGGCCTTTGGTCTTCAAGACCAGGTAGAGGTGGATTTCAATGCAAATTATGTAATGATAACCATCAATGGTGCGTTGTTATTTAATTCAGGTAAGGCAACTCTTACGGAGGATGCACTAGGTATTGTAGATAACCTGGCGCAGATTCTTGCAGAGTATGATCACAACATCATAGAGGTTGAGGGGCATACAGATAACGTACCAATGTCTTCAGGAACATATGCTAATAACGATGTACTTTCTATGTATAGAGCTTTGTATGTTGCTGAAAGAATTAGAAGTGTAACTAATCTGAATCCTGCATATATAAAATCTGCCGGTAGAGGCGAATATGTTCCTATAGCAGATAACAGTACTGCAGAAGGTCGAGCTAGAAACCGAAGAGTAGAAATTAAGATTTTCAATTCTTATTCTTCTGATGTTGCGGAATAGTAGGAAAGAAAGGATAAGCTATGAAGAAGAATTTGATTACAGTTGTAATACTTGCGCTTGTCGTAGTTAATCTTGTTCTTACAGCGGTTCTTACAATTTCAATAGTGCCAGAGACAAAAAAGGCTAACGAGCTTATTACAAAGGTTTGTTCAGCTATTGATTTGGATTTGGTGGCTGGCGATACAGCTGGTTCACTATCTGTTGATGTGTCAGATATGGTTAATTACGCTGTTAATGGCGGAGCTACAATGACTATCAACCTAAAGGATAGTGGAGATGGTGAAATGCATTACGCAGTTCTTGGTATTTCTCTTTCTCAGGATAGTACAAATGCAGATTACACTGAAAAGTACTCTTCAGGAGATTTATCAACCTACGACAGCATTATTACTGATACCATCAAGACAGTTGTAGCTAATCATACAATCGAAGATATGAGAACAAAGGAAGATGATGTTAAGGAAGAAATCCTTGAAGCTCTTCAGGGGCTGTTTAAATCATCCTTCATAGTTCGAGTTAATTTTTCAAGCGCTACCTACCAATAGCGCTGACGTGAAATTTTTGGGACGAATGGTGGTGAGAAAGCTTGGGTGATGTTCTTTCACAAAACGAAATAGATAACCTGCTGCACGCTCTTACTTCAGGTGAAGTTGATGCAGAGGAGATGAAAAACAATAAGGAAAAGCCTGTAAAGAATTACGACTTTGCCCGTCCATCGAAGTTTTCAAAAGAACACCTTCGAACAATGGAAATCATCTTCGAGCACTATGGTAGATTGTTATCTACGAACCTGCCGATTTTTCTTAGAAAGAATATACAGGTAGAGGTAATGAACTCTGAGGCTGTTACCTACATGGAGTTTTCAAATTCTCTTTCAAATCCTGTACTTCTTGGAGTTGTTGATTTTGCTCCCTTAGAGGGGAACATTATCGTAGAAATGGCATCAAACCTTGGATTCGCCATGGTTGATAGAATGCTTGGAGGAATTGGTGAACCTCTTGATAAGGTTAGAGATTTCTCCGAAATTGAGCTTTTGCTAATCGAACGTGTCATGAGTTCTTGTATTGATTTGTTGAGAGAACCATGGGAAAACGTTTTGGATTTACATCCTAGATTAGAGCGAATCGAGACAAACTCTCAGTTCGCACAGATTATATCGCCATCAGAAATGATAGCGATTGTCACCTTGAATATTAAGATAGGTGATGTGGAAGGACTTATGAATATTTGTCTTCCGTTCATAACTTTAGAACCAGTTATGGACAAATTGAACACAAAGTTCTGGTATAGTAGTCAAAAGGAGAAGGCAGGGGAAAGCTATTCAGATACTGTTGAAGCTCTTATTAGTAGGGCTAAAATCCCAGTTACAGCTGTATTGGGCAATAGTACTATTACAGTAGCAGATTTCTCTCAACTCCAGGTGGGCGATATTGTCAGACTTAACAGAAAGGTTGACGAAGAACTGGATGTTTTTGTGGGCGACATTAGGAAATTCGCTGCCCTACCAGGTGCGTCAGGAAAAGACTATGCAGTCAGAGTGACAGAAATCATAAGGGAGGAGCAGTAGAATGGGCGACGGTGTATTATCACAGGATGAGATAAATGCACTACTTAGTGGTGGAATTCCAGATGCTGCACCAGCAGATGATTCTTCTGGTGGTGGAGGCGGAGAGCTTACTAGCCAGGAAATCGACACTATTGGCGAGGTTGCCAATATTAGTATGGGTAGTGCAGCAACATCATTGTTTGCACTGGTAAATATTAAAGTTGAGATTTCTACTCCTGTAGTTACAGAAACTAACTGGGATGATTTATCTTCCCAATACACGGATAATTGTGTTGTAGTTAGAATTGGTTATACCAAGGGTATTGATGGTAGTAACGTTCTTGTTTTAAAGGAAAACGATGTAAAGGTTATCACTGACTTGATGATGGGTGGTGATGGAACCAATACTGATGCAGAGATTTCAGAATTACATCTTTCCGCTATATCAGAGGCAATGAATCAGATGATGGGTGCCTCGGCAACATCAATATCATCCATGCTTAATAAGATGGTTGATATTTCACCACCTAATGCAACACTTACGGATATGACATCAATCAGTCCAGGTGAAATCGATGCCTTCCTTGAAGGTAACTTCGTTAGAATTGCTTTCAAGATGGAAATAGGAGACTTGGTTAATTCAGAGATGATGCAGTTGTATCCAATCTCTCTTGCCAAGGAAATGTGCGCAGCAGTGCTTAGCAACATGGAAGGAGATGCACAATCCACCGTTGATGATGGTGGCGGTGGCGCTCCTGAACCAGCACCTGCTCCTGCACCGGCTCCACCTCCTGAGGCAGCTCCTCAGGCAGCTGCAGCACCACCACCTGCTGCACCGCAGATGGATCCAAACATGATGCAAGGACAGCCAATGATGGCACCACCTTACATGTATGCTCCTGGACCTCAAATAAATGTGCAACCTGCACAATTCACACCGTTTGGTCCTGGATTTGCTGCTCAGTTTGCACAAGAAAATATCGACCTGATTCTTGACGTACCTTTGGAGGTTACAGTAGAATTAGGACGTACCAACAAAACAATCCAAGATATTTTGGATTTTGCTCCCGGTACTATCATCGAGCTAAATAAAATAGCCGGTGAACCAATAGATGTGCTTGTTAACGGCAAGTACGTGGCCAAAGGAGAGGTAGTAGTTATCGAAGAATCCTTTGGAGTACGTATAACAGAAATCATCAAAGAATAAATACATATTTAAGGAGATGAAGACATGGCAAAAAACATTTTAATCTGTGACGATGCTGCATTTATGAGAATGATGATCAAGGACATTCTCACCAAGAATGGCTACAATGTTGTAGGCGAAGCTGAAAATGGCAAGATTGCCGTTGATAAGTATGCTGAGCTTAGCCCAGATCTTGTTCTTCTCGACATCACAATGCCTGAGATGGATGGTATTGGAGCCTTAAAAGCTATTAAAGAAAAAGACCCTAACGCATGCGTAATCATGTGCTCTGCTATGGGACAGCAGGCTATGGTTATTGAGGCTATTCAGTCAGGAGCTAAGGATTTCATTGTAAAACCATTCCAGGCTGAAAGAGTACTAGAAGCTGTAAAGAAGGTTATCGGATAGTGGCTTTGCTTTCTTCTGCTGGCGAGAGTTTTTTTCAGCTGATATTTATATTAGTTGTATTTGTTGGTGTTCTTGCATTGACTTATTACGTTACTAAGTGGATAGCAGGTTATCAAAAGACTCAAGGCCTTAATAAAAACCTTGAAATTATTGAGGCAATTAGAATCTCCAGCAATAAATATGTTCAGATAATTAGAGCTGGTTCGGACAGATATTTCGTGGTTGCCATTGGCAAGGATGAGGTTGTGCCTCTGGGTGAAATATCTGCCGATCAGCTTATTGAAATCGGGGAGTATGATAGCAGTCAAATAAAGACTGTAGATTTCAAGAGTATTCTGGACAAAATTTCCAAGAAGAAATAACTTCAATCGTTAGGGCAAAATATGTTATGAATAAATTTAAAAAAGCTTATTTAATCGTAAGTTTCTTTTTCGCGATGATGGTAGCTGGCTTTACTCTTTACCATACAGGTATTACAGTTAAGGCCAGTGAGTATGACAACACTACATATGGGGCAAACAATGGAACCTATGGTGCAACTGAAAACGCACCAAATGCTTCTGATGAAGTGGTAGGTGATGGTGGGTTCACATTGACTTTCAATGGTGAGGATGGAAATTTTACTTCCACCCTTAGAATGCTTGTAATTCTTACCATTCTTACACTGTCGCCTTCAATTCTTATAATGTTAACATCCTTTACCAGATGCGTTATAGTGTTACACTTTATTCGCGCTGCTATTGGAACAAACACGGCGCCTCCAAATCAGGTATTGATTGGTTTGGCGTTGTTTTTAACATTATTCATTATGTCACCTGTAATTACACAGGTTAAGACTGAAGCTATTGACCCCTTTGATGCAGGAGAGATTACTCAAGAGCAGGCAATTGATGCTGCTATTACTCCTATAAGGGAGTTTATGTATGGACAGACTCAGACAAAGGATTTAAATCTCTTTTGTGAGATTGCAGGTATCACCTATGAAGAGTTTGATGATGTTCCATTTACAGTTGTAGTTCCAGCATTTATCTTGTCGGAACTTAGAACAGCCTTTATTATAGGCTTTTTGATTTATGTACCATTTATTGTTATAGACATGGTTGTTGCATCGGTACTTATGTCAATGGGTATGATGATGCTTCCACCTACTACAATATCTTTACCATTTAAGATATTGCTTTTTATCATAGTAGATGGTTGGGACCTGTGTATTGGTGGATTGGTGAAAACTTTTTACTGACGCTTACACGAGACGAGGAGAGGATAGGTTATGACTGAGGGGCAGGTATTAGACATTATCAGAGATGCGATATATACACTTCTAATGACATCTTTGCCACTTTTGCTAGTATCTCTTATCATCGGTTTGATTATCAGTATTTTTCAAACCGTCACATCTATTCAAGAGCAGACACTTACCTTTATTCCAAAGATTGTAGGGGTGTTTGCCGCTCTTATGTTTTTTGGTCCATGGATGCTTACAGTGTTACAAGAATACATTACTGACTTATGGCAAAATTTCAGTATTTACCTGGGCTAGAATAGGATGTTTAGTATACATTTTACCTTACAAAATTTTGAATATTTCTTGTTGATACTTACCCGCATATCCATGTTTGTAGTAGTAGCACCATTTTTTAACACCAGCAACACGCCTGCTAGGGTTAAGGTGGGATTTTCTGCCTTAGTTTCACTGCTTTTATATTTTGTTGTTGATTTTAGTGCGCTAAATTATTCTACGGTTATTGGATATGCTTTTTTAGTTGTAAGGGAAGCGATTACAGGACTTATTATTGGGTTCTCAACCTATTGCTGTAATTTTATTATTCTTTTGGCTGGAAATATGATTGATATGAATACTGGTCTTTCCATGGCTCAAGAATATGATCCGACCCTTAGAACGGAGGCGAGTGTAACAGGTACCTTATATAACAACTTTATTATGATATTATTGGTTTTATCAGGGATGCACAGATATATTTTTAGAAGCTTCTGTGATGCATTTTCTCTGATTCCAATTGGAGGAACCATCTTTCAGTGGGATTCTCTTTTAAACACCACGATAAAATTTATTGGAGATGTTTTTGTTATTGCCTTTAGAATAACTCTTCCTGTATTTGCTGTAATAATGATTCTCAATGCGATACTTGGAGTTATGGTTAAGGTCGCACCACAGATTCACATGTTTTCTGTTGGTGCTCAGCTCAAGATTATAGTTGGATTTACAGTATTATTCTTAACTGTATTTCTTTTACCAGATATAGCAGCCTTTATTTTCAAGGAAATGAAGGAGATGATGGCTTCGTATATTCAGGGGTTGTATTGATGGAAGAAAAGTACCAAGTTTTGATTCCCCTCAATCTTCAGTTCTTTGCTAAAGACGGTGAGGGTGGTGAGAAAACTGAACAGCCTACCAGTAAAAAGCTTTCTGATGCCAGAAAGGAAGGTAAGGTTGCTAAGAGTAAAGAGGTGGTAAACGGAGTTGCCCTTCTTGGCTTTTTCTTATCACTTAGAATCTTTTTGGGCTTTGCAGGTGTTCGTTTTGAAGAGATATTTGCATGGATATACGCCATTATACCTGACATCATTAAAATGAATGGTGATGGTTTTACTATACAGACCGCCACTGGTATATTTCGAATTTTAGTGGTGAAGATGCTGATAATTCTTTTACCATTTTTGCTTATAGGCTTTGTTACGGGCTTTGTAGGGAATCTTATTCAGGTGGGATGGAAACCAACCATGAAGCCTCTTCAGCCTAAGCTAAGTAAGTTTAATCCTATAAGTGGATTTAAGCGTATTTTTTCCAAGGATTCAATTGTTAACCTGATATTAGCCATTGCTAAAATATCCTTGGTTTGTATTATTGCTTACAATAGTATTAAGGATCAGGCAAATCACTTGTTCCTTCTATATGACATAGGCTTTAAAGCTGCTTTAAGCTTGATTTTTCAAATTATTGTAAACATCGGAATGAAGATTAGTATTGTTTATATAATCCTTGGTCTTGCTGATTATGTATATCAAAAATGGAAATTCACAGATGATATGAAAATGACAAAGCAAGAGGTTAAGGACGAATATAAAAATACAGAAGGAGATCCTCAAATTAAGGGAAAACAGCGTCAGCGAATGATGGAAAGCTCTCAGCGTCGTATGATGAAAAATGTTCCTCAGGCTGATGTGGTTATTACAAACCCTACGCATATTGCTGTTGCAATTCTATATGACAACACAAAGGATGAGGCCCCAAGAGTTGTGGCGAAGGGCGAGGATTATCTGGCTAATCGAATTAAAGAGACTGCTAAAGAGGCTAATGTTCCTATTGTTGAGGACAAACCTTTAGCGAGAGCCTTATATGCAACTGTTGATGTGGATGAAACTATTCCGCCTGAATTATATCAAGCTGTGGCAGAAATCCTTGCAGTAGTATATACAGAAAGGAATAAGGCAGTTTAATTTTTCGATTAAATAATTGAAAGGGGGAGGAGAGAATGGATTTAGCAGCATCTGTCAAGAAATCGGATGTGGGTGTAGCTTTATACTTATTGGCTGCAGTGGCATTCTTCGTTATTCCTATCCCAAATTTTGTTTTGGATATAATGATTGCCTTCAATATATCCATAGCACTTATTGTTTTAATGAACGTTCTTTTTGTGCAGGAAGTATTGGACATGTCCTTCTTCCCTACACTTTTACTTTTTACGACTATTTTTAGAATTTCACTTAATGTAAGTTCCACAAGACTTATTCTTTCAACAGGAAATCCTGGTAATGTTGTTTCTACCTTCGGTACCTTCGTCGGTGGAAATGACCTTATTATCGGCGCAATCATTTTCCTGGTTCTGATTATTATTCAGTTTATGGTTATCAATAAAGGTTCTGAGCGTGTAGCTGAAGTTTCAGCTCGTTTCACCTTGGACGCTATGCCTGGTAAGCAGATGGCAATTGATGCAGATTTAAATACTGGTGCCATAGATGATGCTGAGGCTAAAAGACGAAGAGATAAGATTCAAGAAGAATCAGCTTTCTTCGGAGCTATGGATGGTGCTACTAAGTATGTAAAAGGAGATGCAACAGCAGGTCTTATTATTACTGTTATTAACTTAGCTGGCGGCTCTGCCATGGGAATGATTAATCAAGGCTTGCCTTTTGCAGAGGCTATTCAACAGTTTGGTATTCTTACAATAGGTGATGGCCTTGTATCCCAGATTCCATCCCTTTTGATTTCGTTATCAACAGGTATTCTTGTTACTAAGGGATCTAAAGCCGCTGATTTTTCAGGCGTACTTATTCGTCAGCTTTTTGGAATACCAAAGGTTTTATATATCGTTGGTGCTTCAATGGCTGTACTTGCCTTTACACCTCTTAACACAGTATTATTCCTTGGCTTTGCGGCAGCTTTTATCGCTACTGGTTATTCAATGTCTAAGACTATAGGCGAAGAGGAAATTGAGCAGGAGGTTGCTGCAGAAGAAACCGAAGCTGAGGAAATCAGAAAGCCAGAAAATGTTGTATCCCTACTTCAGGTTGATCCAATTGAGCTTGAGTTTGGTTATGGAATTATTCCTCTTGCAGATGTTAATCAAGGCGGTGATTTGTTAGATAGAGTTGTAATGATTCGAAGGCAGATTGCTCTTGAGCTTGGTACTGTAGTTCCAATCATTAGACTTAGAGATAATATTCAGCTTAATCCTAATCAATATATTATTAAAATTAAGGGCATACAGGTTACTGAAGGAGAAATTCTTTTTGACCATTATATGGCTATGAATCCAGGCTATGTTGAAGAAGAAATAACAGGTATTCCTACCTTTGAACCATCCTTCCATCTTCCAGCTCTTTGGATTACAGAAAGTCAGCGAGAGAGAGCAGAATCTCTTGGCTATACGGTTGTGGATCCTCCATCAATTATAGCAACCCATCTTACAGAGATTATTAGATCTCATATTGCTGAGCTTCTTACAAGGCAGGATGTTCAAAATCTTATTGATAATCTTAAGGAATCTAATCCTGTTATTGTTGAAGAGCTTGTTCCAAAACTTATGGGACTTGGCGATGTTCAAAAGGTATTACAGAATTTACTATCAGAGGGAGTTTCTATCAGAGACTTGCTTTCGATATTTGAAGTGTTGGCAGATCATGCCACAACAACCCATGATACAGATGTACTTACAGAGTATGTAAGACAAGGCTTGAAACGAGCAATCTCAGGACGCTACTTCCCAGCCAATGAGGTAACTCAGGTTATAACTGTAGACCCTAAGGTTGAGCAAGATATTATGGCTTCTATTAAGCAGACTGAACAGGGGGCATACTTAACACTTGATCCTGAAAGAATCAAAGCCATTGTTGCTTCTTTAGAGGATGAAATTAAGAAGCTTGAGGAACTTGGTCGAACTCCAATTGTAGTAACGTCTCCTATAGTACGAATGTACTTTAAGAGCATGATACAAGATTACTTTAAGGACTTAATTGTTGTTTCTTACAACGAAATTGATTCAAATGTTGAACTTTCATCAGTAGGAATGGTTACAGGGTGAATTAAATGACTATTAACAAGTATACTGGAAAAACTGAAGAAGAGGCTATGTCTAAGGTTCGTGAGGAATTAGGCGGTGCCGCGGTTATTATGAATGTTAAGGTAATTAAACCTAAGGGTATAAGGGGTATTTTTAGGGGAAATACTTACGAGGTAACTGCTGCTGTGGAGGATGAAGGTTTCTCTAAGGATGCGTTGGATTTCGCTGTTCCTGCCCGTGAAGAAAAAACAAGTACCTTTGATGCCGTTGCAGATGATGCAATTATTTTAAAGGATGCTTTTTCTGCGGTTAATGAGGTGCTTGAAAAGCAAGTACCTACATCCTCTGATAAGGAGGCAAACCAGGTTTTAGAACAGCCAAAGGAGAATAATACAGAGGAGGTGCAAAACGATATGACCAAGTCAAATGTTGATTTTGAACCACTTTCAGGCTCAGTCCCTAGAGCAAAGATTTTAGAGCCTATATATTCAAAGCCTACCTCTGTAAAGCCTGTTCCTAAGGAAAACAAGGAAAATGTGATTCCTGATACGAAAGAGCCTGTAGTATTACCAGTAGAGGCAGCGTCTACAGAAAAACTTTCTATAGATAATGATAATCACATGTTTGTAAAGATGCTTTACAACGTGCTGCTCGACAATGAAGTTCAGGAAAAATATATAAATCAGGTTTTGGGTGATATGGATAAGGTTCTTCGTACCAGCCATTCTCTGGATAATTTATTGTCTTCGGTTTATCAAAAAATGGTATTGAAGCTAGGAACTCCTACTAGAATTCAAACTGGTGAAAAGAAACCTAAGGTGGTTTTCTTTATTGGACCTACTGGAGTTGGAAAAACAACTACAATAGCTAAAATTGCTTCTAAATTTAAGGTTGAGGAAGGGAAGAAGGTTGGGCTTATTACAGCTGACACTTACAGAATGGCTGCTGCAAATCAGCTTCAAACCTATGCCAATATCCTAGGTGTTCCTTTGAATGTTATTTATTCTGCGGAGGAGCTTTTGGACACAGTAAAAAAACAGATGAGAGAGTACCAGGATTTAGATGTTATTTTAGTGGATACTATTGGCTTTTCACATAGAAATGAAGAGCAAAAGGCCGACACTAAAAAGCTTGTGACAGCCCTTACCGGATATTATGAAAGCGAAGTATATTTAGTGCTTTCTGCAACTACAAAGCAAAAGGATTTATTTGATATAGCAAATTCCTACATGGAATTTACAGAGTTTAATATGATTTTTACTAAGCTTGATGAAACAAAAAGTCTTGGAAATATTTTCAACATGAAGCTTTATACCGGGGCACCTCTTTCTTATATCACCACTGGACAGAACGTTCCTGATGATATTGAGATTGTTAATGCCCAGAAGCTGGTAAAGCAATTGTTGGGAGGAAACTAAATGGACCAAGCCCAGAATTTACGTAATGTTATAAAAGCTCAAAACATCAAGAATATAGAAAACACTAAGGTTATAACAATTACCTCGGGAAAAGGTGGAGTTGGAAAATCTAATATGGCGGTTAACCTAGCGGTTCAATTCACCAATATGGGTAAGAAAGTTATTATTTTAGATGCTGATTTTGGCCTTGCGAATGTAGAGGTTATGTTTGGAACACTGCCAAACTACAATTTGTCTGATGTAATTTTTAATGGTAGAAGCCTTAGAGATATTATTACTACCGGACCTATGGGAATAGGATTTATATCTGGTGGTTCTGGAGTTGTGGGCTTAAATAATCTAAATCGTGAACAAATTACGTTTTTAGTGCATAATCTATCACTTTTAAATGACTTATGTGATATTCTTATAATAGATACTGGTGCGGGCGTTTCGGACCAGGTTTTGGAGTTTGTACTGGCCTCACCTGAGGTGCTGCTGGTTTCAACTCCTGAACCAAGCTCGCTCACAGATTCCTATTCTCTTATGAAGGCTATGTGTAAAAGCTCGAAATATCTTAAGGATGGGACAAATGTACACTTGATAGCAAATAAGGTAACAAGCGAATCGGAAGGCTTGGCTGTTTATCAGAAGATGCAATCAGTGGTGAAGAAATTTCTAGGTGGAGATTTAGATTATTTAGGCTATGTGCCTTATGATGCCTCCTTAGAGAAGGCTGTTAGAAATCAAAAGGTTGTATCCTTGGAATACCCTATGAGTAAATCGTCTAAGAGTTTCGAGTCTATAGCTGCAAAATTGCTTCAGAAGGACGAGTCTACTCATTTCAAATGGGGTGTTTCTCATATATTTAGTGCATTGTTAAGGGACAGGGCATAGCATATGGAAATATTTGATCTTAGACCTGGCACACCTATAGAGTTTACAATTGCCAGCATGAATTCTGATGTTGAAAACAACATAGAGGAAGATCGAAGTGTGTATATCTCTAGTGTTTTTGGCGTTACTAAAAAAGAAGAAATAATATTACATATTCCAACCAGAAAGGGACATATAGTTACGATTCCTATGAATGTTCCTTTTAATGCAATCTTTAATACAAAAGGAGGAATGTTCCAACTTACTGGTGAAATTACTAAAAGAGGAAAGCTTGAAAACTTTCCTGTATACGTTTTTGAACCTTCAACCTCACTAATGAAGGTTCAAAGAAGAGATTACTATAGGTTCCAATGTTTGGTACCTGTTAAAATTCTTCCAATACCAGAGGATGTTGCAATTTTACCTAATATGTCTTTGGTAGAGGATGATTTGGAAAAATATGGAAACACATATGGTTCACCAGTGTCTGGTAATATTGTTGATATAAGTGGCGGCGGAGCCAAGATTTACGCTAACAAGGATGTTGAAACTGACCGATATATGTATGTAAGCTTTAAACTCGTCAGTCATAACATTAACCAGGTGATTAATGTTGTAGCTCGTAGAGTTAGAAGTGAGTATAGAGAAGAACTAACAGTTTTTGAACACAGAATAGAGTTTTTATTTAAAGAGCCAGAGGACAGAGAAACTATAATAAAGTACATTTTTGACGAAGAGAGACGCTTAAGAAAGAAGGATCAAGGGTAAAGAATGTATAAGATTTTGGTTGTTGATGACTCTGCACTTATGCGAAGGATTATCTGTGATATTATCAACGCAGATAATGATTTTCGTGTAGTTGACGTTAGTGCGGACGGCGAAGATGCATACAACAAAATAAAGAACAATCCATATGACATCGTGGTTCTTGATATGGTCCTTCCTAAGCTTACAG
The DNA here is from genome assembly GCF_900104335.1 of Pseudobutyrivibrio sp. YE44. Classification (GTDB taxonomy): domain Bacteria; phylum Bacillota; class Clostridia; order Lachnospirales; family Lachnospiraceae; genus Pseudobutyrivibrio. The sequence continues at coordinate 592,871 of NZ_FMXT01000001.1, read as the reverse complement.
GACTTCAGCTCCTTGAGCGTTTAACCAGTGAAAGGATACCATTCAATATAGTCCTTATTAGTTCTGTTTTGAAAGAAGACGCAGATGAAACTGTGAGGGCTATGGAGCTAGGGGCTCTTGAATTTGTAGTCAAGCCAATTAGATCTGGTTCTGACACGAGAGATGTGTTTGGAAATCAGTTGAAAACCACCCTACATAATGTTACAAAGCTTTCAAGCTTTAAGAACATTAGTAGGCCAGGTGGCTCAAGTGACAATACCAGAGCTATTGAGGAATCTAGAAGATCTACTCAGGCTAGAATGGAGAACGTTAGAAACAAGTTGGCGGAAGCCAGGTCAAACTCAGGTAGTGCGCATACCGAGACACCTGCTTCAAGACCTGCGAGCAGCGTGCAAAGGCCAGCTTCTTCCACGACTTCTACAGGTTCTTCAGCTACAAGAAGTCAAACGACTTCAGCACCTCGACCAAGTGCTCAAAGCACATCGTCTCCTGGTGCATCAGTTTCATGTAATGTTTCTAGCGGCGAACGAAAAACTCCATCTTCCTCTAAACCATCAGGAAGCGGAGTTAGAACCAAGAAGTTTATTGCACTTGCCTGTTCAACAGGCGGGCCTCAGGCTTTACACACCTTTGTTCCAATGTTACCTGCAAATTTGTCGGTACCATTGGTGCTTGTTCAGCATATGCCGGAAGGTTTTACAGCCTCATTGGCCCAGAGATTAGATCAAATTTCTGCTATTCACGTAAAGGAAGCAGAAGATGGAGAGTTCTTTAAACCTGGATGGGTTTATGTAACTCCAGGTGGTAAGCACATGGAAATCTGCGAAGACGGAAGTCATGCAGCTTACTGTCATCTGAATGACAGTCCTCCTGTAAATAGCTTGAAACCTTGTGCGGATGTAATGTATAGATCCCTCAAGAATTCCAGCTTTGATGAGATTATTTGTGTGGTACTTACAGGAATGGGAGCTGATGGTTCAGAAGGAATAAAATACTTGAAGCAATACAAAAAGACTTACGTTATTTCGCAAGAGGCATCTACCTGCGTTGTTTATGGTATGCCTAAAGCGGTGGAACAAGGTGGTCTAGCCAACGAGGTGGCACCACTTAAATCAGTTGCTAATTCAATTGTTAAAAGACTTGGAGGTTAGTAGGTATGGATGTAAGTCAATATTTGGATATCTTTATCGATGAGACAAGTGGTCATATTCAGAGTCTTTCAGACAACATTATGGAGTTGGAGAAAGAGCCTGAGAATAAGGATGTTGTTAATGAAATCTTCCGTGCAGCACACTCTCTAAAGGGTATGGCTGGTACTATGGGCTTCAAGAGAATGCAACGTCTTACTCATGATATGGAAAACGTATTCCAGGAAGTTCGTAATGATAATGTTCATGTTAATTCTGCCCTTATTGATATTCTTTTCAAGTGTTTGGATGCTATTGAGGGGTATCTTGACACTGTAAAAGCTACATCAAATGAAGGTGAAGAAGAAAACGAAGCATTAATTAAGCTTTTAAACGATTATCTTCAGGGCGCAGAAGGTGGCGGTGGTGACGCACCTGCAGAAGGAGGAGAGGCTCCTGCAGCTGATGCAGCACCTGCATCTGAAGAAGGCGGTGGCGAGGCAGCTGCTGATGATTCAGACGGTCCTTTATACAAAAAGATTCCTGTGGATCCAGAACTTTGCGAGAAGCTTAAAGGCGAAAAACAGCTTTATGGCTTCACTGTTCATATCAATAAGGAGTGCTTGTTAAAGGCAGCTAGAGCTTTCCTTGTATTTAAAGCTGTAGAAGACTTTGGTCAGATTATGGCTTTCAATCCAAGTTCAGGTGATATTGAAGATGAGAATTTCGAGTTTGACTTTTCATTTATCCTTTCAACAGAGGCAGAGCTTGCTCCTATTTTAGAGGCAGTTAAGGCTGTTTCTGAAATAGAATCAGTTGAAGCTGATAAGGTAACTCCTGAAATGTATGAAAAGAAGGAAGAGGCACCTGCTCCTGAGCCAGCACCAGAGGCAGCAGCGCCTACACCAGCACCTGCTCCAGCGGCAGCAGCACCTGCTCCAGCACCTGCCCAGGCGCCTGCAGCACCTGCTCCAGCTGCAAAATCATCAGGTGGTAAGACAAATCAGCCTGCTAATAAGCCTGTTACTTCACGTACAATCCGTGTAGATATCGAAAAGCTTGACGCTTTAATGAATCAGGTATCAGAGCTTATTATTGCTAAGAACTCTTTGGCTTCACAGTCAAATAGCTCTGGCGAAATAGATGGACAGACTTTACATGAGAATATTGAATACCTAGAGAGAATTACAACAAACCTTCATGAATCAGTTATGAAGGTACGAATGGTTCCTATCGAATCAGTTGTAGCTAAATTCCCTCGTATGATTCGTGACCTTGACAGAAAGCTCAATAAGCCAATGGAGCTTGTAATGACTGGTGAGGACACCGAGCTTGATAGAACTGTTGTTGATCAGTTAGGTGATCCATTACAGCACTTGCTTAGAAATTCTGCTGACCATGGTATCGAGTCTCCAGAAGACAGAAAAGCTGCTGGCAAGCCAGAAAAGGGAACTATTTTCCTTAACGCTTTCCAAGAGGGTAACAATGTCATCATCGAAGTAGGTGATGATGGTGGCGGTATTAACACTGACAAGGTTAGAGAAAAGGCCATCGAAAGAGGTATTGTAACTCCTGAAGAAGCTGAAAATCTCAGCCAGAAGGAAATCATCGACTTCTTGTTTATGCCATCCTTCTCAATGGCAAAGCAGATTACAGATATTTCAGGTCGAGGCGTTGGTCTTGATGTTGTTAAGAGTAATATTGAAGCCCTTGGTGGTGATGTTACAGTTAAGTCTGTAATGGGTGAAGGTTCTACTTTCACAGTAAGACTTCCACTTACACTTGCTATTATTCAGGCTCTGATGGTAGAAATCAGAGATGAGAAGTATGCAATTGCCCTTGCTTCAATTATGAATATTGAAAATATTCCTGTTTCGGATATCAAGTATGTAGAGTCTAAGGAGGTTATCCACCTTAGAGGTCAGGTTATTCCTCTGATTCATCTTGATAAGATTCTTGATTTTGAACCACAGGAAAATACAGAAGATACAATGACAGTTGTTATTTGTAAGAAGGGTGATACTCTTGGCGGTATCATAGTTGATAATCTTATTGGTCAGCTGGAAATTGTTATTAAGTCACTTGGTAAGCTAGACAACAACAAGCTCATCAGCGGTGCTACAATCCTTGGTGATGGTGAAATCGCTATGATTCTTGATGTGAACGCTGTCATTTAGTAGGAGGTGAGACCATGTCTGATTTAGCTATCTATGATGTTGTTGAAAAAGAAAAAAAGCAATACATTGCAGTTAAAATTGGTGGCGAGCATTATGGTATCGACATTTCCTATATTGATAATATTGTTCGTATGAGCAAGATTACACGTGTACCAAAGGCTCCATCATATTATCGTGGTGTTATCAACCTTCGTGGTGAGGTTGTGCCAGTTATGAGTCTTCGCCGTAGAATGAATCTTGAGGATGATGAATTCACAGGAGCTTCAAGAATTATTATTCTTAAGCTTGAACAGGGCGGACTTATGGGTGTTATTGTTGATGAAGTAAAGGAAGTTCTCTCTCTTTCAGAGGATGATATTGAGGCACCTTCATCTACACTCAAGAGTAAGAATTCATTTATTAATGGCGTCGGAAAGAATGGAGATGAGCTTATTTCTATTTTTGAAATTAGTTCAATTATAGGAGAGAGCGAAGCTTCATAATGGGAGGTACTTAATGCTCACACTTAACGAAGTTAATGAAAAGTATTTTGATGTCCTCAAAGAAATAGGCAATATTGGCGCTGGTAATGCTACAACAGCCATCGCCAATATGCTTGGCCTTCGAATAGATATGAGCGTTCCAGAGGTTGCTTTTTTGCCAGTAGAAGAACTGGGTGGTGCTATTGGCGCAGAAGATGAAATAATCGTTGGAATTATGCTTGGAGTTGAAGAGGATATTGATGGTTCCATGATGTTCTTAATGGATATGCAATCTGCTCATCACATTGTAAATAAGCTTATGATGAGACCAGATGATTATTCGGAACCTTTTGATGAAATGGATTTATCGGCAATCAAGGAAGTTGGAAATATTATTGCAGGTTCTTACCTTTCAGCATTGTCTGGATTGACAAACCTTACAATAGCTCCATCTGTTCCTTTTGTTGCTGTTGATATGGCAGCTGCTATTTTATCAGTACCAGCTGTTCAATTTGGTATCTTTGGTGATAATGCTCTTATGATTAATACAGAGTTTTCTGATGATTTAGGAATTAAGGGTCACTTTATTCTTATGCCAGAGGAAGATTCCTATGCAAAGATTCTAACAGCACTTGGTATACCAGTATAAGGAGAGTGAAAAATGGGGCAGATGATTAAAGTCGGCATGGCTGATCTTAAAATATGTAAAGCTCCTGATGCACTGACGACTATTGGTTTGGGATCATGCATTGGAATTGCCATCTATGACCCATCCACAAAAATCAGTGGATTAGCTCATATTATGCTTCCAGATAGCACTGCTATTAGAAATAATTCTAATATTGCTAAGTTTGCAGATACTGGCATTCAAAAGCTATATGACGATATGATTAAGGCAGGTGCTAATAAGGCTAGAATGGTTGCTAAAATTGCGGGAGGCGCCAAAATGTTTGAAATGCCTGGTGGAGCTGCATCAGGTATCAATGTTGGTGACCGAAACGCTGAGGCAAGCCGTGCTATGTTAAAAAAGCTGGGAGTTAAGCTAGTGGCTGAAGACTGTGGCCTTAACTTTGGTCGTACTGTTGAGCTGTATAGTGAGACAGGGGAGTATTACATCAAGGCGGTTGGCAAACCAGTTAAAATTATTTAGAATAATATCTATGAAAGATGGAGGCACACATGAACACAAAGCCTATACCAATTATTATAACCTTGGCTGCAGCTTTTATTTCTTGTGTTATGTCCATTGTACAGGATGTTGATTTTTCTGTTTTTGTTGGAAGATTAGTTGTTGTAGTCCTAATATTTATGTTTTTAGGGACTGTAATAAAACTTATTTTAGATTATGCTTTCAGAACTTTAGAGCCTGTTTCTATTGATGGTGAACCATCAGAGGAAGATGCTATGGAGGATGAAGAAGGTAATTTGGAAGACGTAGAAGCTTCTCAAGTTGGGGAAAGTGAATCAGGGGAAGGTTAAATATGCGCTGATTCTTTATTGTCTTAAGGGGGCATAAATGAAGGCAAGTGACAGGGAAAAGCTTTGGGATAAGTATAAAGTTAATCCTACGCAAGAGCTTAGAGAACAACTTATTCTTGAATACGCGCCGCTTGTTAAGATTGTTGCTGGCAGACTCTGCATGTATTTAGGAAATACTGTAGAGTATGAAGATTTGTGTAGCTATGGAATTTTTGGTCTTATTGATGCTATCGATAAATTTGATTTAGCTAAGGACGTTAAATTCGAAACCTATGCAAGTCTTAGAATTCGTGGTTCAATTTTGGATCAGATTCGAAAGATGGATTGGATTCCACGTACAATTCGCCAGCGTCAGCGAATGATTGATGATGCAATTAAAGCTGTAGAAGCTCGCACTGGACATAGTGCAAGTGACGAAGATATAGCTGCGGAATTAAATATATCTTCAGATGAGTTTTTAAAGTGGCAATCTCAGCTGAATGTTACAAATGTAGTTTCTCTTAATGAATTTGTAGAAGCGGGAAATGAGCCAGTTATGGAGGCGGAACATAACTCTCATTTTATTCAGCCGGAGGATAATATATCCAAACAAGAGCTTTCTCAAAAGCTAAAGGAAGCGTTGGATTTACTTACTGAAAAAGAAAAGCAGGTAATTCTTTTATATTATTATGAAGATATGACTCTTAAAGAGATTAGTGCTGCATTGGAGGTTTCTGAATCAAGAGTTTCTCAGCTTCACACAAAGGCATTACAGAAAATGCGTAATGTTCTTGGTGAATACATGGGAATACTTACTGATAATTAAGGTTACATTGGTTGTTCATTGATGATATAATGTTATCCGAAAGGGTGATTGAAAAGGGGGAAATGGTATGTCAATCAGTCCAATCAATTTTAATGGAATGATCCAAAACACTAATGAGGTAAGCCATACAAAGGCTACCGAGGATCAAAAACCTATGCTTCAGCAAGATCATCTCACTCATACTGTTGAAAAACAACAGGAACAGCAAGCTAAGCAGGTGAATGATTTATACAAAGCTGACAGAGAGGACGAGCGCTACGATAGAGAAGGAAACGGTAGGGGTTACGAAGGTAATCGCAATCGAAAAAAACAGCAAAAGAAGGAGGAAAATCAAAAGAATCCTGACGGTGCGGTTTTAAAGAAAAATACCCAATCCTTTGATATGAGAATCTAAGAGGGAGACTATAATGAGTATACTTGAAATTGTGCTCCTAATCATTGGGCTTTGCCTGTGCATTGGGAGTTTTTTTGTGTCTGAAAGATTATCTGAAAAAGATAGAGAAAATCTCAGCAAACTTACAAAAGAGCAAATTGAAGAAATAATAAAAGATAAAATGGCTGATGCCAAGGTGGAAACTGAAGATAAGCTTACAGCTACCATTGATGAGGCTATGGAGGAGCTTGATAGGCGTACTGATAAGGAAACAAATGAAAAGATAATGGAGATTTCCCAGTATTCCGATACAGTCCTTGAAGCCGTGGACAAATCACATAAAGAGGTTACTTTTATGTATTCCATGCTTAATGATAAGCATCAGGCTACAGTTGATATGACTAAAAAGCTTGCGGAGCTTCAAGATACCTTAGTGGCTCTTGATGCTTCTGTTACAAGAAAGCTTGATTTATTAAAAGATAAAGAGCTTGAAATAGAAGAAGAGCTTAAACAATTAGATGAGAAAAGAGCACAGGTTTCAGCTGAAAATGAAAAGGTTGTGGAACCAGAGGTTCCTTTTACAGAAGCCTTAGCTCAAAAGTTTTCAGAAGAAAATCATCCTATCAAGGCTAATGACAATATGGAAATCCTTGCACTTGCGGATACAGGGCTTTCAGAAGTTGAAATTGCCAAAAAGCTTGGTAGAGGTTTAGGGGAGGTTAAGTTTGTCCTAGGTTTATATAAGGAGGGATAATGTTATGAGATTAAAGTACTATTTAAGAGGAATTGGAATTGGTATTACTTTTGCTACCTTGCTTCTTACAGTAAGCTTTTACTTTGGAAGAGATTCCTTACTTAAGGATACCATTTCAGATGAAGAAATTATTGAAAGAGCTACAGAGCTTGGTATGACAATGCCTGAGGAAGAGATTAGTTCTCAGGATAAGGGCTCAGATAAAAATGATATTGAGACTACAGAAGAGCCTGATGTTTCCCTTGAGGAGTCTTCTGAAGAGGCATCTACTGAAATTGCAGAGGAAGCTGTTCCTACATCAGGGGAAAATGCTACAGAAACAGCTACAGAATCTTCTGAAGACACATCTGTTACTTACATTCCTTTTTCTGTAAAACCAGGACAGTCTTCTGAAGTAATTTGCAAGAATCTTGAAAAGGCGGGGTTGGTAGACTCTGCTGATAAATTCAATAAATATCTAAACTCTCTAAAGGTAGACAATCTTGTAAAGACAGGCACCTTCTACATTCAATCTGGTGCCAGCTATGACGATATAGTTGCTTTACTTGTAAACAAGAAAGTTAGAACAACTACACCACCTAAGGCACAGGAAGCTGAGCAGGCCCCTGAAAAGCCTAAAACTCCAAAGGCTGGTGAATAAATAATAGTTGATTTTTTAGAATTTTTATGATAAATTCTAAGAGCTGTTTATAATTATACACGCATAAGGACTGACAATGGTTCCTAGCCTATCGTAGGTCGGGTTTTTGTTGGGAAGAATTATGCGGAAGAACAAACCAGGAGGTATTAAAATGAGTGTTATTTCAATGAAGCAGTTACTTGAGGCAGGTGTTCACTTCGGACATCAGACACGTAGATGGAACCCTAAGATGGCTCCTTACATCTACACAGAGCGTAATGGTATCCACATTATCGACCTTCAGAAGTCTGTAGGTATGGTAGACGATGCTTATGACGTTATCTTTGATATCGCACAGCAGGGCGGTACAATTCTTTTCGTTGGTACAAAGAAGCAGGCTCAGGATGCTATCGCATCAGAGGCAGAGCGTTGCGGTATGTACTATGTAAACGAGAGATGGCTCGGTGGTATGCTTACAAACTTTAAGACAGTTCAGACAAGAATTGCACGTCTTAAGGAAATCGAGAAGATGGAAGCAGACGGAGTATTTGAGCAGCTTCCAAAGAAGGAAGTTATTCTTCTTAAGAAGGAGCAGGAGAAGCTTACAAAGGTTCTCGGCGGAATCAAGGAGATGAACAGAATTCCAGACGCTATCTTCATTATTGATCCTAAGAAGGAGCACATCTGTGTTCAAGAAGCACACGCACTCGGTATTCCACTTGTAGGTGTTTGTGATACTAACTGTGATCCAGATGAGCTTGATTATGTAATCCCTGGTAACGATGACGCTATCCGTGCAGTAAAGCTTATCGTTGCAAAGATGGCAGATGCTGTTATCGAGGCAAAGCAGGGTGAAATGAACGAAGTTGCTGAGGATTCAGCAGAAGCAGTAGAGGAGGCATAAGATTATGGCAGCTATTACAGCAGCAATGGTAAAGGACCTTCGCGAGCAGTCTGGCGCAGGTATGATGGATTGTAAGAAGGCACTCGCTGAGTGCGATGGTGATATGGATGCAGCTTTCGAGCTCCTTCGTAAGAATGGTGCAGCTAAGGCTGAAAAGAAGGCATCTCGTATCGCAGCAGAGGGTATCTGCAAGGTAGTTGTAGAAGGCAATACAGCAGTTGTTCTTGAGGTTAACTCAGAGACTGACTTCGTTGCTAAGAACGATAAGTTCCAGACATATGTAGAGCAGGTTGCAAACCAGATTCTTAAGTCTGATGTTAACTCAATCGATGAGTTATTAACTCAGCCATGGGCAGAGGATTCATCAAAGACAGTTAACGATGTTCACGTAGAGATGGTTGCTACAATCGGTGAGAAGCTTTCTCTTAGAAGATTTGAGAAGGTTACATCTGATGGTTTCGTAGTATCTTATACTCACGGTGGCGGACGTATCGGCGTTATCGTTGATATGGACGGTGCTGAAAGCGATGCTGCTAAGGAAGCTGCTACAAATCTTGCTATGCAGATTGCAGCACTTAATCCTAAGTATGTTAGCCGTGATGAAGTATCAGCTGATTACATTGCTCACGAGAAGGAAATCCTTCTTGCTCAGATTATGAACGATCCTAAGGAGTCACAGAAGCCTGAGAAGGTTATCAATGGCATGATCGAAGGTCGTGTATCTAAGGAGCTTAAGGAAATCTGCTTACTTGATCAGGTATACGTTAAGGCTGAGGATGGAAAGCAGACAGTTGCTAAGTACTTAGAGCAGGTTTCTAAGGAGACAGGTTCTAACCTTACAGTAAAGCGTTTTGTTCGTTTTGAGACTGGTGAAGGTCTTGAAAAGAAGAACGAAGACTTTGCAGCTGAAGTTGCAGCTCAGATGAATGCTTAATTAGATTCATATAAAGGGTGTACAACATATATGTTGTGCATCCTTTATTTTTTTACCCTTTATCTTGTAAGTTCATTGTGCTAAAATATTAGAGAAACTTTAAGGGGGAGGATGAGTGCCTTGGATATAGCAAGAGAAGGGCTAGAAAGGCAACGCGCTAAGCGGAAACGCGTAGCCCGAATGAAAAAAATGATTATCTACACTTTAGTTGGATTCATGATACTAACGCTTTGTGTTATGACCTTTTTATGTGTAGAGGTATTATCGCTGCAAAGACAAATTGATGAGTTGTCTTCTCACGTTGCAACCTCACAGGAGGTAGATAATCCTGAACAAATGGTTGAGGATAGCTATTTAGACGACCTTTACAAGGTTGACAATGCTGAGAATGAGGCAAAAGAGGGGGATATTCCAATGGTGTATCTCACCTTCGATGATGGCCCTAGCGACAACACAAACAAAATTCTTGATATCCTTGATGATTACAACGTAAAAGCAACTTTTTTTGTCGTTGGTCAGGATACTTCAAAATATGGTGATGCCTATCGTAGAATAGTGGATGAAGGGCATACTATTGGTATGCATTCTTACAGCCATAAGTATTCGGAAATATATAGCTCAAAGGAATCCTTTGAAGCTGACTATAACAAGATTCATGATTTGATTCTTGAGACCACAGGAGTGGACACTAAATACTACAGATTTCCTGGTGGAAGTAGCAACATCGTGGGAAAATGTAGCATGTCTGTATTTATCAATTCATTAAACGAAAAAGGGACAGTATATTATGACTGGAATGTAGTGTCTGGAGATGCTACTTCTAGGGCGTTTACAGCGGATGAACTTGTTGATAATGTAATGTCCGATGTGGTAAAATACAAGACGTCTGTAGTATTGTTCCATGATGCATCAAATAAGGATGCAACTGTGGAAGCACTGCCTAAATTAATTGAAAAATTAAACGAAGCAGGAGCTATGATTTTACCAATTACGGATGATACAACAGTGATACAGTCAGTAAATGTTGTTCAATAAAATAATGTTATGGAGGAATTGTAATGGGCTTTTTCAAGGATTTTAAAGAGGATTTTAACGATGCTGTAAATGAGCTCGTACCAGGTGGAGAAGAAGCACCTGCTGAGGAGGTTATGGTTAATACTCTTGATGGAGATATTGACGTAGAGTCTGAGCTTACAAAGCTTGATGGTCTTCTTGAACAGGTATCTGCTAAGGTAGATACACCAGCTGCGAATCCGGCTGTACAGCCAGCTGCAAAGGAAGCAGTTGAGCCAGAGAAGAAATCTTTCTTCTCAGATGTAAAGAAAGAAAACAAAATGGAGGCACCAAAGACAATGGATGTTATGGGAAATGCTACTGAGGCAAAGTCAGTTGCTTCAGATGAGAATGCAGTTATCACAGCCGGAATGAAGATTTCTGGTAACGTTGAGTCAGTTGGCTCAATCGAAGTGCAGGGAGAGATTGTTGGTGATGTTACATGTAATGGAAAGCTTGTTGTAGCTGGAAAGGTTAATGGTAATTCATCTTCAGCCGAGTTCTTTGCTGATGCAGCTAAGATTGAAGGTGAGGTTGTTACAACTGGTACAGCAAAGGTTGGTGTTGGTTCTGTAATCATCGGAAACATCACTGCTACATCTGCAGTTATTGCAGGCGCTGTTAAGGGTGACATTGATGTAAATGGTCCTGTTGTTGTTGATACATCTGCTGTCGTAATGGGAAATATTAAGTCTCGTTCAGTTCAGATTAACAATGGTGCTGTTATCGAGGGCTTCTGCTCACAGAGCTACTCTGACGTTGATGTTAACAGCGTATTTGCTATCTAATAAACAAGTAAAGGATTTTAATTAAATGAAAAGAGTTGTATTAAAACTTAGCGGAGAAGCACTTTCTGGGGATAAGGGTTTTGGTTTTGATGAAGCTACATGCGTAATGGTAGCAAAGCAGGTTAAGAAGCTTGTTGATGATGGTATCCAGGTTGGTGTCGTTATCGGTGGCGGAAATTTCTGGAGAGGTCGTTCATCTGAAAAGATTGATAGAACTAAGGCTGACCAGATTGGAATGCTTGCTACAGTTATGAACTGTATTTATGTTTCTGAAATCTTCAGAACAGAAGGCATGAAGACAGCTGTCCTTACTCCATTTGAGTGTGGCAATGTTTCTAAGCTTTACTCTAAGGATAGAGCTAATAAGTACTTTGAAAAGGGTATGGTTGTATTCTTCGCAGGTGGTTTAGGACATCCTTATTTCTCTACAGATACACCTACAGTTCTTAGAGCTGTTGAAATTGAGGCTGATTGCATTCTTCTTGCAAAGTCAATTGACGGTGTATATGATAGCGATCCTGCTAAGAACCCTGATGCTAAGCGCTATGATGAGATTAGCATTCAGGAGGTTATTGATAAGAAGCTTCAGGTTGTTGATATGACAGCATCAATCATTGCTATGGAGCAGAAAATGCCAATGTATGTATTCTCTCTTAACGAAGAGGATTCGATTATTAAGGCTATTTCAGGAAAATTTAATGGTACTGTTGTTACAGTATAAGGAGGAGCAATGGATAATATACTTTCGCTTTACGAAGAGAAAATGACAAAGAGCTACAACAATCTTGAAAGTGAGTTTACAACAATTAGAGCTGGACGTGCTAACCCACATATCTTAGATAAGATTACTGTTGATTATTACGGAGCACCAACTCCACTTCAGCAGGTGGCAAATATTTCAGTTCCAGAGCCAAGACTTATTCAGATTCAGCCATGGGAGGCATCATTAGTTAAGGAAATTGAGAAGGCAATTAATATGTCAGATATTGGAATCAATCCTACAAATGATGGAAAGCTTATTCGTCTTGTTTTCCCAGAGCTTACAGAGGAACGCCGTAAGGAAATCGCAAAAGATGTTAAGAAGCACGGCGAGGATGCTAAGGTTGCAATCAGAAATATCAGAAGAGATGCTATTGATGCTTTAAAGAAGCATTCAAAGGATGAGGGTGTTTCTGAGGATGAAATCAAGGATCTTGAAGATAAGTGCCAGAAGATGACAGACAAGTTTATCGGTGAGGTAGACAAGGCTGTTGAGGCTAAGACAAAAGAGATTATGACTGTTTAACAGTATAACCGTTCAACAGGGCACTTTATGTGCCCTGTTTCATTATTTTGTACTATTAGGAGGCATTATGAACGTACCAGAGCATATTGCGATAATTCTTGACGGAAATGGCCGTTGGGCTAAGTCTAAAGGAATGCCACGTACTTATGGACATACAGTTGGAGCTAAGAATGTTGAAACAATTTGTAGAGCTGCCAATGAAATGGGTGTTAAGTATGTAACCATGTATGCATTCTCTACTGAAAATTGGTCTAGACCGGCAGATGAGGTTAAGGCTTTGATGAAGCTTCTTGGCGAATATGTTAAGACCTGTATGAGAACTGCTAAAAAAGACAATCTTCGAGTTAGATTTATTGGTGATTTAACTAAGCTTGATCCAAAGTTAATATCAGCTATAAACGAGTTAACTGAGTATTCATCACAGTTTACAGGCCTTACACTTACAATTGCTATTAACTATGGAAGTAGAGATGAAATGACTCGAGCTATCAGACAGGTTGCCACTGATGCAAAGGATGGTAAGCTTGAGATAGAAGATATTAATGAAGAGTTGTTTTCATCTTATCTAGATACAAAGGATATACCTGATCCTGACTTTATGATTAGAACTTCTGGAGAACAGAGGCTGTCTAATTATTTATTATGGCAGTTAGCCTACGCTGAGTTTTACTTTACTCCAGTGGCTTGGCCAGAATTTACACCGGATGAATTAAAGAAAGCAATAGAAGAATACGACAAGAGAAACCGTCGTTTTGGTGGAATATAAGAGAGGATTTTAAATGTTTAAGACAAGATTAATTAGTGGAATTGTATTGGTGGCACTAGCGTTGTTTTTTATTTGTACAGGTGGCACGGTATTGTTAAATGTGATGCTGGTTCTTTCTTTGATTGGAATGTTTGAACTGTATCGTATATTTAAGGTGGAAAATACAATTCTTATGGCCTTGGGAGCTGCTGCATGTTGTGCTTATTACATCAATTTGAAGTTCCATTATATTGATGATGTAATGGTTATTATGCTTGCATTTTTAATTGCTCTTTTAGCTGTTTATGTATTTGCATATCCTAAGTACAATGCGCATCAGATAATGGCTGCATTCTTTGGCTTATTTTATGTTGGAGTAATGCTTTCTTTCCTTTATCAAACAAGAATGCTTGAGATGGGACAATTTATTGTATGGCTCATTTTTCTTTGTTCTTGGGGCTGTGATACCTGTGCATACTGTGTAGGTGTTTTGTTTGGTAAACACAAGATGTCGCCTTTATTATCACCTAAGAAATCTATTGAAGGTGCAGTAGGTGGTGTGGTTGGAGCAATGCTTCTTACAGCACTTTACTGTGTGATTATTTCAAAGGTGTTTGCTATTGAAGAGTTTGCAATTTTACCACTAGTATGTATTTCAGGTGTAGGTGCGCTTATCTCGATGGTTGGTGATTTGGCTGCATCTGCAATTAAGAGAAATTTTGATATTAAGGATTATGGAAAGTTGATTCCTGGTCATGGTGGTGTACTTGATAGATTCGACAGTATTATAATCACTGCACCCCTTGTATATTTTTTAGCTTATTATATTTATCTATAGAGGTAGGGACATGGCACAAAAATTATCTATTTTAGGTTCAACTGGTTCAATCGGCACACAGACACTTGATATTGTTTCACAGAATCCTGAGGATTTATCAGTTGTTGCAATGTCATGTGGAAGCAATATTGAGCTTTTTGAAAAACAGATTAGAAAATACAATCCTTCTCTTGTTTCTGTTGGAACAGAAGAACTTGCAAAGGATTTAAAGCTTAGACTTTCAGATTTAAAAATAGAAATCAAGTTTGGCATGGAGGGACTTATTGCTGTTGCAACTTACCCTGATGCTGATACAGTAGTTACTGCTGTGGTAGGTATGATTGGTGTTCAGCCTACAATTGCAGCTATAAATGCAGGTAAGACAATTGCTTTAGCAAATAAAGAAACTCTAGTTACTGCTGGACATATTATTATGCCGTTAGCTAAAGAAAAGGGTGTTTCAATCCTTCCGGTTGATAGCGAACACAGTGCTATTTTTCAGTCGCTAAATGGCGAAAGACATAACAAAATCTCTAAGATTTTACTTACAGCTTCAGGCGGTCCTTTTAGAGGACGTACTTTAGAAGACCTTGAAAAGGTTACCCTTGAAGATGCCCTTAAGCATCCTAACTGGTCTATGGGAGCAAAGATTACAATTGATTCTGCTACCATGATTAATAAAGGTCTTGAGGTTATGGAGGCTAAATGGTTATTTGACGTTAATTTAGCACAGGTTGAAGTTGTTGTTCATCCTCAGAGTATTTTACATTCAGCTGTTGAGTTTATGGATGGAGCTGTTATTGGACAGATGGGTACACCTGATATGCGTCTACCAATTCTTTATGCATTGTTCTATCCTAACAGAAAGACTTTATATGCTGAGCCTCTTGATTTGTTTAAAGTAGGTACTCTTACCTTTGAAAAGCCAGATATGGAGACCTTTTACGGCTTATCTCTTGCATATGATGCTATGGATGCAGGCGGCAATATGCCAACTGTTTTCAATGCAGCAAATGAGAGAGCTGTTGCTAAATTCCTTAAGAACAAAATTAAGTTCTTAGAGATTCCAGAAATTGTTTCTGAAGCTATGATTAACGTAGATTTCATTAACAATCCTACTATTGAGCAGGTGCTTGAGACTGAGCAAATGACTTATGATTTCATAGAGAGCAGGTGGTAGTTATTATAAAGATAATACTTGCTATACTTATATTTAGTTTTATTATTATTTTTCATGAGCTAGGACATTTTCTTTTTGCAAAAAAATGTGATGTTAAGGTTAACGAATTTACTCTTGGCTTAGGACCGACTCTTGTTTCTTGGGGAAAAGGAGAAACAAAGTATTGTATCAAGCTACTTCCATTTGGTGGAAGCTGTGTTATGGAAGGCGAGGATGAAGAGTCTGATAGTGATAGAGCTTTTAGTAGCAAATCACTTTGGCAGCGTTTTCAAATTGTTTTCGGTGGTCCATTATTTAATTTCATTTTGGCTTACATTTTATCTGTGGTTTATATTGCTTCAATAGGTGTTAATGACACTACAATCACAGATGTGATTGTAGGCTATGCTGCAGATGAAGCCGGTATGCAGGCTGGAGATGAGATTATCAGCTTGGGCGGTTATCGAGTACATTTTTATAGTGAAATTAGCCTTTATACATTCCTACATTCTGAAGATGAATCCATTGATGTGGTTTACGAGAGAGATGGGCAGCGACACAAAGCTACCATTATACCTAAATATTCAGAAGAATCTGGTCGTAAGCTTATTGGTATTACAAAGACAAACGAGTTTGTTAAAGTGTCGCCTTTGAGAGTATTAGAATATGCTGCATACGAGATTAAATCCCAGATTTATATGACTATATCAAGTATCAAATTACTTTTTGTAGGTCAGATTTCTGTTAATGATGTTTCAGGACCAGTTGGAGTGGTATCAGCTATATCCACAGTGTATGACGAATCCGTTACCAGTGGCATTTTCTACGTATTTATTAATCTTACTTCAATTGCTATTTTGCTTTCAGCAAACCTTGGAGTTATGAATTTGATTCCATTCCCAGCTTTGGATGGAGGCCGTATTTTCCTTATCATCATTGAGGCAATTCGAGGTAAGAAGATGAAGCCTGAGATTGAAAATGGAATTAATCTTGTTGGCTTTGCATTACTTATGCTTTTAATGATTGTAGTAATGTACAACGATATTTTGAAATTAATATAAAGTATTGGCTTCTCCTTGAGGAGAAGCTGTCAGCTTTAGCTGACTGATGAGGTGTGTATGAATACAAAAGAAGTTAAAATTGGAAATAAAGTAATAGGTGGAGGTAATCCAATTCTTATCCAGTCAATGTGTAATACAAAGACACAGGATGTTGCAGCAACAGTAGCTCAGATTAAAGAACTCGAAAAGGCTGGCTGTGATATTATCCGTGTTGCATGCCCTGACATGGAAGCTGCAAAAGCTATTGCAGAGATTAAGAAGCAGATTAATATTCCTCTTGTTGCAGATATTCATTTTGATTATAGACTAGCAATTGCTGCAATCGAAAATGGAGCAGACAAGATTCGTATCAATCCTGGTAACATCGGAAGCACCGATAGAATCAAGGCTGTTGTTGATGCAGCAAAGGCTAAAAATATTCCTATTCGTGTAGGCGTTAACTCTGGTTCTCTTGAAAAGGAATTGGTGGAGAAATATGGTGGAGTTACAGCAGAAGGCTTGGTTGAGTCTGCTCTTGATAAGGTGAAAATAATCGAAGATTTAGGCTATGATAACCTTGTTATCAGTATAAAGTCTTCTAATGTTATGATGTGTGTTAAGGCACATGAGCTTATTGCTGATAAGACTAATCATCCTCTTCATGTGGGTATTACAGAGGCTGGTACTCTCAGAGCAGGAAATATTAAAAGCGCATGTGGTCTTGCTATGATTCTTTCTCAGGGAATAGGTGATACAATTCGCGTATCACTTACAGGAGCACCTGTCGAAGAGATTAAGACTGCAAAGCTTATTCTTAAGACCTTAGGCCTTAGAACAGGCGGTATCGAGGTAGTATCTTGTCCTACCTGTGGACGTACTCAGATTGATTTGATTGGTCTTGCTAACAAGGTAGAGACTATGGTAGAAGAGTTCTCTGACCTTAATATAAAGGTTGCTGTTATGGGTTGTGTTGTTAACGGTCCTGGGGAAGCAAAAGAAGCTGACCTTGGTGTAGCTGGCGGAATTGGTGAAGGTCTTCTTATCAAGCATGGCGAAATCGTACGCAAAATGCCAGAGACAGAACTTCTCGATGCACTTCGCGAGGAACTCATTAACTGGCCTCGATAACATGGTACCAATCTGAGTAATAATATAATTATTCATATTTTTAGATATTAGATGAGCTAGTAGTAAACAATCTCTTAGATTTCTTTAGCGAAGCTTTCTTCAGCTGAGCGTAGAAATATTAAGGATTGTTTATGTAACTAGCGGATTTTTTGTTCGGAGAATTATAGTTATGGATCAAATGGGATTTTTTGAAGTTTTTCCCAATATGAATGCAGAAAATGACTTGGAAACTGCCCTTAGTGATGCTACAGTCACTAAGGTCAGCACAGGTCGTTCAAAAGATGATATTCGTATATACGTTACTTTCAATACATTGATTCCAAAACGTCGCATCTGGCATTTGGAAAAGTCTATTAAAAAACAATTCTTTCCAGGTAATGGAGTTTCTATTCGCATTTTGGAGGACTTTGATTTATCAAGTCAGTACACTCCTGAAAATTTAATTAATTCTTACAACGACAGTATTTTAGAAGAGCTTGAAGATAGAAGTGCTCTTCTTTTTAACATATATAAAAAAGCTGATGTAGAGATTACAGATGATGGTAAGCTAAAGGTTACTATTGAAGACACTGTAATTGGAAGAGAGAAGGAAAATGAGCTTTATGATCTTTTGCACAGTATCATTTGCAGAAGATGTCATTTAAATGTTTCTATTGTTTTTGATTATAAAGAACCAGTAAAGAGTAAATATTTAGAGAATGCTAAGCTTGAGATTGAAAACAGAATAAAGGCTATTAATTCAAGAAATGTTTCTTCTGAGGAAGCTACAACAGATAATTCAGATGCTACAAGCGAAAAGAAGTCTGACAAGACTACAGCTAAGGAAGAGGAGCCTGAAAAGAAGTTTATCAAACCTCTTACCAAATCTGACGACCCGGATATTATCATGGGTAACGAGATACTTGAAAATGCTACACCTATGGAGGATATAAACGGCGAGTTACTTGGGCCAATTGTTATTAGAGGTCAGCTTTCAGCTCTTGAGTTTAGAGAGACAAAGAAGGGCGGCTATTTTGGTACAGGTTCAATGACAGATTTTACAGATTCTATTTCTGTTAAATTCTTCTTCTCTGATGCAGATCAGGGGCGTGAATTTGAAAGTGCTCTTAAGAATGGCGGCTTTTACAAGATATCAGGTAAGTTGGATGAAGATATTTACTCTAAAGAACTAACCGTTGGAAGAATAAATAGTGTTCAGAAGATTAAGGACTTCAGAGTTGTTAGAACTGACACCGCTGTTGAAAAGCGTGTAGAGCTTCATTGCCATACAAAGATGTCCGACTTTGATGGTGTATCAGAAATCACCACAATAATTAGCCGTGCCAAGGAATGGGGCCACAAGGCTCTTGCTATTACAGACCATGGTGTAGTTCAGGCTTTCTGTGATGCTGATCATATGAAAGGTCTTGGCGATTTCAAGGTAATATATGGTTGTGAGATTTATCTTGTTGATGATACAAAGCGTCCTGTAACTAATGGCAAAGGGCAGTCATTGCACGATGAATATGTAGTATTTGATATTGAAACAACTGGTTTTAACCCTAAAAGTTGTAAGATTATCGAAATCGGTGCCGTTAAATTTAAGGATGGTCAGATTATTGACAGATTTTCTGAGTTTGTTAATCCTGAAATTCCTATTCCATACAAGATTACAGAGCTTACCTCTATAACTGACGAAATGGTTATTGATGCGCCTACAATTGATGTTATCTTGCCTAAGTTTATGGATTTTTGTCAGGGGACAGTGCTTGTTGCCCATAATGCTGGTTTCGATACAAGCTTTATCAGATACAATTGTAAAAAGCTTGGCTTAGATTATGATTACACTCATGTTGATACTGTTGAGGTGGCTCGTTATCTTCATCCAAATAATGCTCGATTTAATCTAGATGCCGTTTGTAAATTGGAAAATGTGGTTAATGAACATCATCATAGAGCAGTTGCAGATGCAGAGGTAACAGCTAAGATTTTTGAAAAGTTTATCACTAAACTAGAAGCTGAAAATATACATGATTTAACAGAGCTTAATATAAAGGCTAAGCCAACACCTGAACAAATAAAAAAGATGAAATCTCATCATTGTATTGTTCTTGCTAAAAATGATTTGGGACGAATCAATTTATATAGACTTGTTTCTGAATCCCACCTTTATTATTTTTCTCGTAATCCTAAGGTACCAAAGTCTCTTCTTATGGAGTGCCGTGAAGGTCTGATTATTGGTTCGGCTTGTGAAGCAGGTGAGTTGTATGATGCAATCGTGGATGATAGAGATGATTCTGAAATTGCTCGTATTGCTAATTTCTATGATTACCTTGAAATTCAGCCTGTTGGTAACAACGAATTCATGATTCGTTCTGATAAGCCTAGATATGACAGATTTAATTCTATTAAAGATTTACAGGAAGTAAACAAGCAAATTGTTGCCCTTGGAGAGGAATTCCATAAGCCTGTTGTTGCAACCTGCGATGTTCATTTTCTTGATCCTGAGGATGAGGTTTATCGTCGTATCATCATGGCAAACAAAGGCTTTGACGATGCTGACCAACAGGCACCACTGTATCTACATTCTACTGATGAAATGTTAGATGAGTTTGCTTATCTTGGATTAGCAAAGGCTCACGAAGTAGTTATTGAAAATACAAATAAAATAGCAGATATGTGTGAGTACATTCATCCGGTACGTCCAGATAAATGTCCTCCTGTTATTGAAAATTCAGAGGAAGATTTACGACGAATTTGTGAGACAAAGGCTCATGAGGTATATGGACCAGAGCTTCCTGAGATAGTTGCGGCACGCTTGGAGCGAGAGCTTAATTCTATCATTGGTAATGGTTACTCCGTAATGTACATTATCGCTCAGAAGCTGGTTTGGAAATCTAACGAGGATGGTTACCTGGTTGGTTCACGTGGTTCTGTAGGTTCTTCCTTTGCAGCCACAATGGCTGGTATCACAGAGGTTAATCCACTGCCTCCACACTATAGATGTCCGAATTGTTTCTATGTGGATTTTGACGGCCCTGAGGTTCAGGAAATTGTTAATATGGGTCTTTCCGGAGTAGATATGCCGGATAAGGTTTGTCCTAAATGTGGTCAACCTCTTGTAAAAGATGGCTTTGATATTCCCTTTGAGACCTTCCTTGGATTTAAGGGAGATAAGGAGCCTGATATCGATCTTAACTTCTCCAATGAGTATCAGTCAAAGGCTCATAAATACACAGAGGTTATTTTCGGTGAAGGTCAAACCTTCAAGGCGGGAACCGTTTCCACCTTGGCGGATAAGAACGCTGTAGGTTATGTTCTTAAATATTTTGAAAAGCGAGATGTTAGAAAGCGTCGTGCGGAAAATGAGCGTATTGCAAAGGGCGTTGAAGGTGTTAAATCTACAACAGGACAGCATCCTGGTGGTGTAGTCGTTCTTCCTAATGGAGAGGATATTTATTCCTTTACGCCGGTTCAGCATCCTGCTAATAAAGATACAGATATTGTTACCACACATTTCGATTACCATAAAATTGATGCTAACTTGCTTAAGCTTGATATCCTTGGTCACTTGGATCCTACAATGATTCGTCGTTTGGAGGATTTAACTGGAATTGATGCAACTCAGATTCCACTTGATGATAAGGATGTTATGTCCTTGTTCCAAAGCACAAAGGCGCTTGGAATTACACCAGATGATATTATGGGTACACCACTTGGTACCCTTGGTATTCCTGAGTTCGGTACCGATTTTGCTATGCAGATGCTTGTTGAGGCTAAGCCTCAGTACTTTACAGATTTGGTTCGTATTGCTGGACTTGCTCATGGTACCGACGTATGGCTTGGAAATGCTCAAGATCTTATCTTAAATGGCGTTGCAACAATCACAGAGGCTATTTGTACCCGTGATGATATTATGGTTTACCTTATTCATATGGGACTTGATCCTGCTGAATCCTTTACAATTATGGAGCGTGTTCGTAAGGGTATAGTTGCTAAGGGCAAGTGTGATGAATGGCCAACCTACAAACAACATATGCAGGAGCATGGTGTCCCTGATTGGTACATTGGTTCTTGTGAGAAAATTAAATATATGTTCCCTAAGGCCCATGCTGCAGCTTATGTAATGATGGCTTGGCGAGTTGCCTATTGTAAGATTAATTATCCTCTTGCCTATTATGCGGCTTTCTTCTCTATTAGAGCAGGTGGCTTTGATTATGAAAAGTGTTGTCAGGGTAAAGCTAGAGCTGAACAGGAGATTAAAAACCTTAAGGCTTTGCCAAATCCATCGGCTACAGACAAGGATGCATTAATCGCTCTTAGACTTGTTCAGGAAATGTATGCACGTGGTTTTGAATTTTTACCTATGGACCTATACCAATCTGACTCAAGATACTTTAAAATAGTAGATGGGAAGCTTTTACCTCCATTTAATGTTATATCAGGAATGGGAGATAAGGCGGCAGAACAATTACAGATTGCTGCTGCACAGGGTAAATTCCTTTCACTTGACGATATAAAAGATAGAGGTAAGGTTTCACAGACAATAATAGACAAAATGGTAGAGCTAGACATAATTAAAGATTTACCACAGTCTAACCAGCTTTCGTTATCCGATTTTTTCAGTTTCTAATACCTAATAGGAGGGCAGAAGAATGAAGATAGTTAGAAGAGTTTTAATTGTTGTAGCTTTTGTAGCTTTTGTTGGTGGTGCGGGATATTATAAATACATTAATACTGTCACTCACTTCAACGAAACCAATGTAAACGGTAATACAATTGGAAATCTTTATGGCAATGGTCTGTTTTGCGAGATTGATGGTGTGGTTTATTTTGCTAATCCCAATGATTATCATCGAATTTACAGCATGAATCCTGATGAAACAAACGTGCAAATTGTTGCCAATGACAGTGTTTATTTTATAAATGCTGATCCTTACTATCTTTATTACTGTAGACAAGCCAATAGAGATAACTCACAGTTTGGTTTCTTAAATGTAAACCTTAACAGTCTTTGTCGTATGACCAGAAAAAATAAAAAGGTAATGATATTAGATGATGCTGATAGTACTACCTGTGCATTAGCTGGTAATACCATACTTTATCAACGACATGATGAGACTGCTGGTATATCTCTTTATTCCGTGAAGATAGATGGTACAGAGGGCCAGGAGGTAAATAAAAGCGCTATTGACCCTCGTTGCCTCGTTGGAGATAAGCTGTATTTTGCTGGTGTTGTTGGAGATCATAATCTTCACACTCTAAATATAGTTAGTAAGGATATTGGCTTTGCCTCTAACGAAAATCTTTGGATGCCTACTATAGTTGGTTCAGATGTTTATTTTATGGATTTAGACCATAAAGAGAGAGTATATAAAATGCCTCTAGGCGGTGGTGAAAAGGTAGGAATTACTACCTATGGCACCTCAGGCTATAATATAGATGGCAATTACCTTTATTATCAGAGTATAAAGGGCAATCCTGATGGTTTATATCGCGTTGATTTAACCACTGGAAGTGAAGTTCTTTTAGCTGAAGGTGAATTTAACAGTATTAATGTAACCAGTAGATACGTATATTTTGCAGATTATTTTTCAGGCTCTACCTTCCATGTACTAAAAGGAAGTGACCAGGTAGGAATTTTCAATCCTCCAATACAATCATTAGACGAATAATTACTAGATAGGAGTAGCATGAGAGACTTAAAAGACATTCGAGTTGAAATTGACAAGGTAGATAAGGAGATTCTTGGATTATTTACAAAAAGAATGGAGCTTGCTTGTCAGGTGGCAGAATACAAAATAGCAACTGGCAAGTGTGTGTATGATAAGGCTAGAGAGGATGAAAAGTTAGAAAAGCTTGCCTCATATGTTGATGATGGTTTTTCCAGTCAAGCTGTAAAAGAACTTTACACACAGATAATGTCTATAAGTCGAAAAAAACAGTTTTCTATTCTAAGAGAAAATGGTATTTCTTTTAATTCAGACTTTAGAGAAGTTGATCAATTTGACTTTAGTGAAGCAACAGTATGTTTCCAGGGTGTTCAGGGAGCGTATTCACAGCTTGCTATGGATGCCTTCTTTGGGGACGAAATGAAGGATAGCTTTTATGTGGAGCTTTGGCGTGATGCTATGGAGGCTATAAATTCTGGAAAAGCGGATTATGCAGTACTTCCAATTGAAAATAGCTTGGCTGGTTCCATTGAAGAAAACTTTGATTTACTGTCTGAATATAATGTTGCCATAATTGGAGAACAAATTTTAAAGATTGATCATGCTCTTTTAGGAGTTAAGGGAGCTAAGATCTCAGATATAAAAACAGTTTATTCTCATCCTAAGGCAATCGCTCAGTGTGAAGAATATATCCGCACAAAGCATATTGATTGGGACGTGAAAAATCTAAGAAACACTGCCATGAGTGCCCAGAAGATAAGAGATGATGCTGATATCACTCAGGCTGCTATTGGAAGCAAGTACAATGCAACTCTTTATGATTTAGATATTCTTGAGGAATCAATTCAGGATGATAAAAACAACGAAACTCGTTTTGTGATTGTTTCTAAGGAGAAAAAATATAGAAAAGATGCAGATAAGATTAGCCTATGTCTTGAAATAGCTCATCAGCCAGGTAGTCTTTATAGGATACTATCTAATCTGATGTTTAATGGAATCAATATGAATAGAATTGAATCA
Source organism: Pseudobutyrivibrio sp. YE44 (assembly GCF_900104335.1). Classification (GTDB taxonomy): domain Bacteria; phylum Bacillota; class Clostridia; order Lachnospirales; family Lachnospiraceae; genus Pseudobutyrivibrio. The sequence continues at coordinate 568,552 of NZ_FMXT01000001.1, read as the reverse complement.
AGACCAATTAAGGGGGTTAATTGGCAATATAGATTCTTTATTGATATTGATGGAAATTTAAAGGATGAAGCAGTTCAAAACGCGTTGACTGGTTTAAAGGAAGAATGTGTTAGCCTTAGAGTTTTAGGCAATTACTAGTTAAAAAGGGGTTAGTATGAAAATTATTGCCAGTATATATGTGGGTTCTTACGAAACTACCATGAAGGTCTTTGAGGTAGGCAAACAAAAGAAAATTAAAAATATCGAAACAATAAAAGCTCCTTCAGATATTATAAAGGATATATTAAATACAGGCAGTATTATGCCTGAAACCACGGATAAGCTTTGTAGAGTTTTAAATGATATGAAGAGAACAATGGAAGGCTATAAGGTTGATAGTTTTTCCATTGCCGCTGGTCCTAATATTCGCCAGGCAGACAATGCACTTATTGTCTTAGAGCAGATTAAACAGCGTACAGATTTTTCTATTGAAGTACTTTCAAATTCTGAACAACGCTTTTTAGGCTATGAAGCTGTGGCTTCTATAGATGATTTTGAAGAGCTTATAGGTGAGTCAGCAGTTCTTGTTGATATTGGTGGCGTTTCGCTACAACTTACCCTATTTTCTAAAGGAAAAATTATAACAACTCAACATCTGTCTTTGGGAACTGTTTCTGTCAGTGAAAGTATTCGTAAGCTTGGAACTGGCGCAACATCTATGGAACAGATTTATGAGATGATGTACAAGGAACTTGAGGTTTTCAAAACTATGTTCCTTAGAGATATTGAGCCTAAGTACATGATTTTGCTAGGGGTTCATGTTAGTTCTATTGCTGAGAAAATTGCATCCTTTTCAAGTAGAAGGGTTAAGGTAGAGGACTATCTTGAATTTTTGAATAAGATTGATAGACAGTTTATAAAGAATTTTCAAAAGGAAAATGACCTTTATTTGGATAATGATTATCTATTAGAGCCTGTGGTTATGCTATATAAAACTATGGCTGAAACCCTTAGTCCTAAAACTGTTGTAGCTCCAGGTGTTTCTATATGTGAAGGTATGGCATTTAATCATTGCTACAATAAAAAATGGCTACAGGCAAGGCACGATTTTGATAATGATATTATTACAGCTGCTTGGTCTATTGCCAAACGTTATGATAGCTATCAACCACATTTAAAGGCACTGTTTAGACTGTCTTCTGAGGTTTTTGACGCCATGAAGAAATATCATGGTATGACTAAACGTCACAGGGTTCTAATGCAATGTATAGCAATACTTCACGACTGCGGAAAATATATTTCATTAGCAGACGCGTCACGTTGTTCTTATACAATTATTATGACTTCAGAAATACTTGGTCTTAGTCATAAGGAAAGAGAAATAATTGCTACAACAGTTGAATTTAATAGGAATCCTGTTGAGCCTTATGAAAATCTTTCAGATAGATTTAGCGTTGAAGAGTATCTTTTGATATTAAAGCTCTTGGCAATTCTTAAGGTTGCCAATGCTCTGGATCGTTCTCACAAACAAAAGATAAAGAATGTTTCTATGAGAGTAAAGGATAGAGAGCTTTTGATAACCATTGAAGCCAATAGTTCATTGGCTCTAGAAAAGGGTTTGTTTAAGAAAAATGCGGATTTCTTCGAACAGATTTTTTCTATTAAGCCTGTTCTTAAAGAAAATTCCAAGTTTTAGGAGGCACTATGGCACAGATTAATATTTCAGATTCAAAATATTATGATAATCGTGAGCTTAGTTGGCTTAAATTCGAACGACGAGTACTAAATGAAGCTCTTGTTAAGGATTTGCCAATTTTGGAACGTATTAAGTTTGTGGCCATTACCTCATCAAACTTAGATGAGTTTTTTATGGTTAGAGTGGCATCGTTGAAGGATATGGAGCACGCAGGCTACACCAAACCTGATATTGCTGGTATGACTCCTACGGAACAGCTCATCGCTATCAATGAAAAGACAAGAGAATTGGTGGATTTTCAATATAATACCTTTAATAAATCCCTGACCCCTATTTTACGAGAGTCTGGAATTATTGTTTATGAAAAATATGAGGATTTGAATGAAGAACAGCTTAAGTTTATAGATTCTTTCTTTATGAGCCAGGTTTATCCAGTTTTAACACCTATGGCTTTTGATGCATCTAGACCGTTTCCGCTTATAAGAAATAAGTCTTTAAATATTGCTGCTCTTATTGAAAAAAAGACAGACACAGTTGGTGTTGGTACGAAGAATGAAAGTGAAGATGTGGAATTTGCCACTGTTCAGGTTCCTTCAGTGTTACCTAGATTTGTGTCGTTGCCTTCTGATTCAAAAGATCATGATTGCTTTATTCTTCTTGAGCAGATTATAGAGCGCAATATGAATAAGCTGTTTTTAAATTATAATGTTGTTGCAGCATCTCCTTATCGTATTATGAGAAATGCAGATTTTTCTATTGATGAAGAAGGTGCAGAGGATTTGCTTCTAGAAATAGAAAAACAAATTAAATCTCGACAGTGGGGCGAGGTTATTCGCCTTGAAGTAGAGTCGACCATTAATAAAAAACTACTTGCTATTCTGAAAAAGAATCTTGGGGTTAATGAGATTGATATATATAAAATAAAAGGACCAATTGATTTAACGTATTTGATGAAGCTTTATGGTATAGAGGGACACGAACAGCTTCGTAGTCCTAAGTTTATCCCACAGGACAATCCAAGACTTCGCCCAGGCGAAAAGATTTTTGATGAGATAAAGAAAGGTGACATTCTTTTACATCATCCATATCAGACTTTTGATCCCGTTGTTGATTTTATAGCCCAGGCTGCTTTTGATCCACAGGTTCTTGCTATAAAACAAACGCTTTATCGAGTAAGCGGCAATTCTCCAATTATTGCAAGTCTTGCCCATGCTGCAGAAAATGGTAAGCAGGTAACCGTTCTTGTAGAGCTGAAAGCCAGATTTGATGAGGAAAATAACATTATTTGGGCGAAAAAGCTTGAAAAGGCAGGCTGTCACGTTATATATGGCCTTGTAGGTTTAAAAACTCACTGTAAGATTTCTCTTGTTGTTAGAAGAGAAGATGATGGTATTAGACGATATGTTCATCTTGGAACTGGTAACTACAATGACTCCACAGCAAAGCTATATACTGATTGTGGAATGCTTACATGTCGTGAATCTTACGGCGAAGATGCAACAGCTGTTTTTAACATGCTTTCAGGTTACTCAGAGCCTCCAAGCTGGAACAAGCTGGTGTGCGCACCTCTTTGGTTGAGAGATACTTTTACCAGCCTTATTGATAGGGAAATAAGGCATGCGTCAGAGGGGAAGGATGCAGTTATCATTGCAAAGATGAATTCCTTATGTGACAAAGGTATTATTGAAAAGCTTTATGAAGCCAGCAATGCCGGAGTAAAGATATACCTAATAATCAGAGGAATATGTTGCCTTCGTGTTGGAATTCCAGGAGTAAGCGAAAATATACATGTTTCCTCCATTGTTGGTACCTATCTTGAACATGCCCGTATTTTCTACTTTTACAATAATGGTAGAGAAGATATTTATATGGGCAGCGCTGATTGGATGCCTCGAAATCTTGACAGAAGAGTCGAAATTATTTTCCCTGTTGAGGATGAGCTTATAAAGTCCCAGGTTAAACATATTTTAGATGTTCAATTGGGAGATACTTTAAAGTCTTATGAGATGACAGATGATGGAAGCTATGTTAGAATAAAGGCTTCGAGAGGGAAAAAGCCTGTGGGAGCACAGGATACCTTCTGTAAGGAAGCTAAGAAAAATAATGAGCCGGAAATAGATTTTTTAAAGAAAAGAACCTTTATCCCTATTCTGGCTAACGAGGTAATTGATGAGCAGTAAGATTTTAGCCGTTGATATGGACGGTACACTTTTTGATGATGACAAGAATATTTCAAAGGAGAATTTAGAAGCTATTACAAAACTGCTTGATGCAGGCCATGTATTTGCATTTGATACGGGAAGACCTAATAACGCTCTTAAAAAGATTTTATCAATATATGATGAGTTTAAACGTGATAATGTATATATGTTAGGTTATCAAGGTGTAGTTGGTACAAGTATGCTTAGTGATGACGTCTTGTTTGGAGATTACATCGATATTGATAATGCCCTTGAGCTTGTTCAGGCTATTTTAAATAAAGGATTTACTTGTATTGTTTTTGATAATGGTTGTATTTATACCTTTAATGACAATCATTTTGTTGAAAGCTATAAACAGGTTTCTAGAGAAAAGCTTATATATATAACAGATATTGATGAGCTTAAAGATAAACATATTACAAAGATTATGGCTGTAGATTATGATCATCCAGAAAATCTTCAGGCATTTAAGGACGATACAGCTGATATCTTTGATGACAGATTCGAAAGTTTCTTTTCACATTATGCGTTCCTGGAGTTTGTTAAAAGAGGAACAGGGAAGGGTGATGGAATCAAGAAACTTGCTGAGTATCTTAACATTCCTCTTACTAATGTAGTTGCCTGTGGTGATGAGAGAAACGATATTAGTATGGTTGATATTGCAGGTGTTGGTGTTGCGATGTCAAATGGAAGAGAAGAGCTTAAAGAAGTTGCAGATTATGTCACTGAAAAGGACAACAATAATTCTGGTATAGCAGAGGTAATTTACAAATTTTTTCTTTAATATTAAATAAAGTGTTGACTATATACGGTTTGTATGTTAAATTACCTATGTTGTGAAAACAAAGTAGAGTATCCACTCTCACCTTAGCACTTTATTAATAGTGACTCGGGTCTTATATTTCACACAAACCTTGTTTGTGATGATTTATGGTGGATATTCTGTATCCACTATTTTTTTTATTTATTGGAGGTAGTACCATTAGCGATTTAATGATTAATGAGCAGATTCGTGACAAAGAAGTTCGTGTAATTGGCTCAGATGGGGAACAGCTTGGCATTATGTCAGCGAGAGAAGCACAGAAACTTGCAGACGACGAGGGCTTAGATCTCGTTAAGATTTCACCAAAGGCTAATCCACCAGTGTGCAAAATAGTAGACTACGGTAAATTCCGCTATGAGCAGGCACGCAGGGAAAAAGAGGCCAAGAAAAAGCAGCACGTTGTTGAGGTTAAAGAGATTCGTATGTCTCCAAACATCGATGCTAATGATATGAATACTAAGATAAATGCAGCTAAGAAGTTTATCTCAAAGGGTGATAAGGTAAAGGTTACACTTCGCTTTAGAGGCCGTGAGATGGCACATATGCAGTCCTCAAAGCATATTCTTGATGATTTTGCTGAGGCGCTTGCTGAGGTTGCAGTAGTGGAAAAGGCACCAAAGATTGAAGGCCGTAGTATGAGTCTGGTGCTTACAGAAAAGAAATCGTAATACAGGAGGAAATTTATCATGCCAAAGATGAAGACAAGAAGAGCAGCTGCAAAGCGCTTTAAGGTAACAGGAACAGGAAAGCTTAAGAGAAATAAGGCATACAAGAGCCACATCTTAACCAAGAAGACTACAAAGAGAAAGAGAAATCTTCGTCAGTCTGCAATCGTTGATGCAACAAACGTAAAGAACATGAAGAAAGTACTTCCATATCTCTAAGATTTGGTTGTTATTAGTTATTTATTTGGTTAGGAGGAATTTAAAATGGCAAGAGTTAAAGGCGGATTAAACGCTAAGAAAAGACATAATAGAACATTAAAGTTAGCAAAGGGTTACAGAGGCGCTAGAAGCAAGCAGTATCGTGTTGCAAAGCAGTCAGTTATGCGTGCCCTTACATCTTCATATGCTGGTAGAAAGCAGAAGAAGAGACAGTTCAGACAGCTTTGGATCGCTCGTATCAATGCTGCAGCTCGTATCAATGGACTTTCATATTCTAAGTTCATGTACGGTCTTAAGCTTGCAGGTGTTGAGATGAACAGAAAGATGCTTGCTGAGATGGCAGTTAACGATGCAGAAGGATTTGCAAAGCTCGTTGACGTTGCTAAGGAAAAGGTAGCAGCCTAGTTCGGAAAATATAAAGGTCTAGTGTTATTGCACTAGATCTTTTTTTGTTTATCTTCTACAAGTTTATACACAATTACTCACTATTATGTACAAAATAACTCTTTATTATATTTGTGATTTCTGTTATCCTTTAATCTAGTTTCCATAATAAAATAATTGTTAGATATTCATAAGGAGGATTTGTTATGGCAATTTTGGTTACAGGTGGTGCTGGTTTTATTGGTAGCCACACATGTGTAGAATTACTTGATGCAGGATATGACGTAGTAGTTTACGATAACCTTTCTAATGCTTCTGAAAAGTCTCTTGAGAGAGTAGAAGCTCTTACAGGAAAGAAGGTTAAGTTTTATAAGGGAGATATCTTAGACAGAGCAAGACTCAATGAAGTATTTGCAAATGAAAAGCTTGATTCTTGTATTCACTTTGCTGGTCTTAAGGCAGTTGGTGAGTCAGTTCAGAAGCCATGGGAATACTATGAGAACAATATTGCAGGTACCCTTACACTTGTTGATGTTATGAGACAGAACGGATGTAAGAACATTATCTTCTCATCATCAGCAACAGTTTACGGCGACCCAGCTGAGATTCCTATTACAGAAAACTGTCCTAAGGGAACATGTACAAACCCATATGGTTGGACAAAGTCTATGCTTGAGCAGATTCTTTCAGATATGCAGAAGGCTGATCCAGAGTGGAATGTAGTGCTTCTTCGTTATTTCAATCCTATTGGAGCTCATCCATCAGGAACAATGGGAGAGAATCCTAACGGTATTCCAAACAACCTTATGCCTTACATTACACAGGTTGCTGTAGGTAAGCTTCCAGAGCTTGGTGTATTTGGTAATGATTATGATACTCCAGATGGTACTGGTGTACGTGATTACATCCATGTTGTCGATCTTGCAAAGGGTCATGTAAAGGCTCTTAAGAAGATTGAGGAGAATGCTGGTCTTAAGATTTATAACCTTGGTACAGGCGTTGGTTACTCAGTTCTTGATATTGTGAAGAACTTTGAGGAAGCTAACGATATTAAGATTCCTTATTCTATTAAGCCTCGTCGTGCAGGTGATATTGCTACATGTTACTCAGATGCTACAAAGGCTAAGGAAGAACTTGGCTGGACAGCAGAGTATGGCATCAAAGAGATGTGTGCTGATTCTTGGAGATGGCAGAAGAACAATCCTAATGGATACGAAGACTAATTTTAATATATGATGCCTCTAGTTACGCTCTCAAACCTTAGTATTACTCCGCTCAATGTAGAATATTTCGCTTGAGTAATACTAAGAGTTTGATAGCTACTAGAGGCTATTATAATTTTAATAAATAATTTTATAAATTTACTTGACTTATAAAGTTATACATAGTATTATAAACATCGTCGCAAGTGCGATACGAATATGGTTCCTTGGTCAAGCGGTTAAGACGTCGCCCTCTCACGGCGAAAACAGCGGTTCGATTCCGCTAGGAACTGCTAAAAAGCCTTCTGATTTATTCAGAAGGCTTTTATTTTTTATATGTTATTCAGTTCAAATTTTCTCGTGTATTCATTAGGAAGAGATTTTTTAATTTTTGAAGTTGTTATAGCTCTTAAAATATCAGAGGACCTAATATCGTATTTGTCAATTATCTCAGTAGGTTCTGTAATAATAGGAGCCTTGCCTCTTTTTTTCATGTCCCCTAATATTGATTTACCATTCTTACTAAAACCTAGCATACGGATATAGTTTATGTAACCTTTTTCTTTTGATGCTTTAAATTCTTGGTTTTTGATACCAAGTAGGATGTGACATAGTACGCGACTTATCCTAGAGTATTCGAAGTTTTTTGCCTTTAGCACTTGGCAAAATTGTGTAAAGCTTTCATATTCATTTAGCTTGTTTTTAATTCGCTCGGAAAGATCTTCAGTACAATCTAAGTATTGCTGGAAGCTATCAACTGTCAGTAATTTGTAGTGGAGAATTTCGGAAACGTCGTTACAGTCTAAGAAGATTCCTGAATTGTATATATTAATAGTTTCTTCTGGAACTGCTTCTATAGTGCCTGATAGTTTATAATGCTCTCGGATAGCTGAGGCAGAACTAAGTTCACCTGACAAGCTTAGGTCATTGTACTCATTACCTTGGCGCTTCATTACAGCTATTTCCATATTAATATTATTTGCATATATATATCTGCAATATTCTACGCCTAGAATATTGTTTGGCGATGAAATGATTTCTTCAGATAAGAAAGTTTTTAAAGCTTTAGCCCTTGCAGTAGCATAGCTAATTCCGTTGGTGACTAGAGTGTTTATCTCATTATTTATTTTTCCGGAATTTTCCAATTCTAGAAGCTTTTTACTTTCCTCTATGAAGAGGTTTTTATCATTGCACTCGGCTGAAAATAGGAGAGTATCCACAATACCAGTGTTAGCTAAAAGCTGAACGCCTGCCGATGCGAATTCTCTAGCTGATGATGTGGCGAAAATCGTAGGAATTTCAAGAATGATATCGGCACCACAACTGAGGGCTGCATGGGCTCTGGTATATTTGTCAAAACAAGCAAGCTCTCCGCGCTGGGTAAAGCTGCCGGACATTGCCACTACAATTTGTGAAGCTCCCAAAACATTTTTTGCGTAATCTAATTGTAGCTTGTGGCCGTTATGAAATGGATTATATTCTGCAACTATTCCTACAACCATTTATGTTCCTCCGAAAATACTTTTATTCACTTATTATACATTAAAATGTGGTTGAGATGACAAATTTAAGTGTTATAATTAAATGGTTGTTTGAAACAATTATTAAAGAAAGATTTTATATAATATCAAGAAAGGAATATTTTAGTATGAAGATTCTAGTTATTAATTGTGGTAGTTCATCTCTTAAGTATCAGGTTATTGATTCAGAGAGCGAGCAGGTTCTTTGCAAGGGCCTTTGCGAGAGAATTGGTATCGATGGACGTATCGTATATCAGAAGGAAGGCCTTGATAAGGAAATTACTGACATTGCAATGCCTACACACAAGGAGGCTGTTGCTGCTGTAATCAATGCTATTACAAATGATAAGACAGGCGCTATTGCATCACTTGATGAAATCGATGCTGTAGGTCACAGAGTCGTTCATGGTGGCGAGAAGTTTGCTGCTTCAGCACTCATTACAGATGAGATGATTAAGGTTGTAGAGGAGTGTAACGATCTTGCTCCACTTCATAACCCAGCAAACATTATTGGTATTAATGCATGTCGAGAACTTATGCCAGGTAAGCCACAGGTAGGTGTGTTCGATACAGCTTTCCATCAGACAATGCCTAAGGAAGCTTATATGTACGCAGTTCCTTATAAATATTATGAGCAGTATGGTGTTCGTCGTTATGGTTTCCATGGCACATCACACAGCTATGTATCAAAGCGTGTATGCGAGTTCGCAGGAGCTGATATTAACAACTCAAAGATTATTGTTTGCCATATTGGTAACGGTGCATCTTGTTGTGCAGTTATGAATGGTAAGTCTGTAGATACTTCAATGGGTCTTTCTCCACTTGAGGGTCTTGTTATGGGTACACGTTCAGGTGATATTGATCCTTCAGCTGTTGAGTACATGGCAAAGAAAGATGGCCTTGATTTCGCAGGTGTTATGAATGTTCTTAATAAGGAGTCAGGTGTACTTGGTGTTTCAGGTGTTTCTTCTGATTTCCGCGACCTTCTTGCTGCTTCAGCAGAGGGCAATGACAGAGCTCAGCTTGCTATGGATATGCTTGCATACCGCGTAGCTAAATATATTGGTGCTTATGCAGCTGCTATGAACGGTGTTGATATGATTTGCTTCACAGCTGGTCTTGGAGAGAACAACGCAGGCCTTCGTCAGGCTGTATGTGATCATCTTGGATTTATGGGCGTTGAAATCGATGCTTCTAGAAATGATGGACCAAGCGAAGACAAGCTTATTTCATCTGATGCCTCTAAGGTTAAGGTATTCGTTATTCCTACAAACGAAGAGGTTATGATTGCTAGAGATACAGCAGAAATTGTTTCTGGTAAATAATCTATTAAAATTTTAAGAAAATGTTTGACAACTATATTTTTGCTATGTATAATTGACAAAGTGTGGATAGGAGATATTTATGAAGATTTCTATTAAAGATATTACTTCATTAGCTGATCAAAGTAAGAAGTTTACTGGAGTATGTGATATACAAGAGTTTTCTTATCTTGGCAGTGAGTTTTCTATCAATCACGTAGAGCCATTTGATGTAGTTTTATCTATGATTGGTTCAGGCAAGCTACATATCACATTTTCTACTGAGGCTGAGGTTTCAGGTGCATGTGATAGATGTTTAGCTCCTGTATCCTTCGTTGTTCCTGTTTCTGTTGACGAAACTGTTGAGGTTTCTGAGGGGCAGGTGGTTTCAGACGAAGAGGAAGGTCCTTACTCCTTTGTTGATGGTGAGGATATCGACGTAGATGAACTTATTTTAAACGAGATCTTAGTGAATTTCCCGGCAAAGATATTGTGCCAGGATGACTGTAAGGGTATTTGCCCAGTCTGTGGCAAGAATCGAAACACTGAGTCTTGTGATTGTGACGATACAGTCTTAGATCCTAGAATGGCACAATTTTTAGATGTCTTTAATAGCTTTAAGGAGGTGAAATAGCATGTCTATTTGTCCAAAGAACAAATCTTCTAAGGGAAGAAGAGATAAAAGAAGAGCAAATTGGAAGATGAGCAATCCAACACTCGTTAAGTGCAGCAAGTGCGGCGAGCTTATGGTTCCTCACAGAGTTTGCAAGAACTGCGGATCTTACAACAAGAAAGAGATCATTACAGTTGAGTAATTAATAAGCCTCTCGGGTTTTCCGAGAGGTTTTTTTCTTGAAAAGAATAAATGATTTTTTATAATAATTACCATCCTTATAGAAGATTGTATTTATTGAAATATTACCCCATATAAAGTATACTTTTAAAAGTATGAAAGAATGAGACTATCATAATCTTATTCTGCAGAAAGGGAATAATATGAGTGAATTAACAGTAGTAGCTCTTGATGCTATGGGAGGGGATAATGCTCCTTCAGAAATGATTCAAGGCGCAGTTGATGCAGTTAATCTTAACAAGCAAGTTAAAGTTATTCTTGTAGGAAAAGAGGAGGTTGTTAAAAATGAACTTAAAGCCTACTCTTATCCTGAAGACAGAATTGAAATAAAAAATGCTTCTGAAGTTATTGAAACAGCTGAGCATCCTGTTATGGCTATAAAAAAGAAAAAGGATTCTTCTATGGTCGTAGGTCTTCATTTAGTTAAAGAAGGCCAGGCTGATGCATTTGTTTCAGCAGGAAATTCTGGAGCACTTCTTGTGGGTGGTTTAGGAATTGTTGGTCGTATTAGAGGTATAGAGAGAGCACCATTTGGCGCTATAATCCCTACAAAGACTGGCGTTTGTCTTTTGGCTGACTCAGGTGCTAATGTTGATTGCAGAAGCAGTCATCTTGTTCAGTTTGCCAAGATGGGAAGCATTTATATGGAACAGGCTCTTGGAATTAAAAATCCTAGGGTTGCAATTGTTAATAATGGTGCTGAAGAAGAGAAAGGTAATGCCCTTGTAAAAGAGACTATGCCTTTACTTAAAGAGTGTAAGGATATTAACTTTATTGGTGGTATTGAAGCAAGAGAGATTCCTGCTGGTGCTGCTGATGTTATTGTTTGTGATGGCTTTGTTGGAAATGCATTGCTTAAATTATATGAAGGTGTTGCTACTACCTTAATCAGTGTTATTAAGGGTGGTCTTATGAGCACACTTCGCTCGAAGATTGGTGCAGCACTTGCACTTCCTGCATTAAAAACTACACTTAAATCTTTTGATGCAACACAATATGGTGGAGCACCATTACTTGGTTTAAATGGTCTTGTTGTAAAGACTCATGGTAGTGCCAAGGCTGGAGAGGTTAAGAACACTATTTTCCAGTGTATAACCTTTAAACAGCAAAGAATTAACGAGCTTATAAGAGACAATATTGTTATAGAAAAAAATAAGGAGGATTAAAACATGGAATTCGAGTTATTAAAGGAGATTATTGCTGATGTACTTAATGTAGATACAGCTGAAATCAAGGAAACTACAACATTTGTAGATGATCTTGGAGCTGATTCTCTTGATGTATTTCAGATTATCATGGGTGTTGAGGAGAAGCTTAACATCGAAGTTGATACAGATGCTGCTGAGAAGCTTTCAACAGTTGGCGACGCTGTAGAGCTCATCAAGAAAACAGTTGCTGAAAAATAATCATGATACTGCTGGTGTCCAGCTATGCTGGACACCATTTTAAACTCATTAAGGCTATAATTAGTTCTTAATCACCGAAATGAAATGGAGATAAATTTTGAAGGATTTAAAAGAATTTCAAAAGACCATCGGATACGAGTTTAGAGACGAAAGCTTATTACGTCAGGCGCTTACACACAGTTCATATGCAAATGAACATCACATGAAAAAGCTCTCAGATAATGAGAGATTAGAGTTTCTTGGTGATGCTGTGCTTGAAATAGTTTCGAGTGAGTTTTTGTATCTAAATTATACCGACTTAAACGAAGGTAAATTATCAAGACTTAGAGCAAGTATTGTTTGTGAACCAACACTTGCCTATATCTGTAAGGAGATTAATCTCGGAGATTATGTTCTTCTTTCTAAAGGAGAAGATATGACAGGTGGACGTACTAGAAAGTCTATTTTGTCTGATGCATTTGAAGCTACTATAGGTGCCATATTCTTAGATGGCGGTATGGAGCCTGCTTCTGCCTATATTCACCGCTTTGTTTTAAATGATATTGAGCATAAACAGCTCTTTTATGATAGTAAGACTAGACTACAGGAAGTTGTTCAGGGAAATTTCAAAGAAGCACTTTCTTATGAGTTGATGGGTGAGTCCGGTCCTGATCATGCAAAGCAATTTGAGGTTCGTGCTATGGTTGGAAATCGAGTGCTTGGTACAGGTGTTGGAAGCACAAAGAAGGCGGCAGAACAAGAAGCAGCCTACGAAGCCCTCATGCGTCTCCACAAGGAGGACTCTATTAAAATTATTTAAATCGTCGTATTTAAAATCAGCCTGTAGTTGACAATCTATTATATTTCTAAAGCGAAGCATTCTACGCTGAGCGTAGAAATCATAATGATTGTCAGCGTAACAGGCGTGGATTATAGATGGACTGGGGAGTAGAGAAAAGTTTAGGGAGAAATATATGTATTTAAAAAGTATAGAGGTCTACGGATTCAAGTCTTTTGCAAAGAAGATGAAATTCGAATTTCATAATGGAATCACAGGCATTGTTGGTCCAAACGGTTCTGGTAAGAGTAACGTTGCTGATGCCGTTAGATGGGTACTTGGTGAGCAGTCAGCTAAGCAGCTTCGAGGCGCTTCCATGCAGGATATTATTTTCGCTGGAACAGAGACCAGAAGCCCTCTTTCTTATGCTTATGTTGCCCTTACAATGGATAACAGCGACCATGTGTTACCAATTGATTATGAAGAGGTTACAATTGCTCGTCGCGTATATCGTTCAGGTGAGAGCGAGTATCTTTTGAATGGTGCACCATGTCGATTAAAGGATGTTTCTGAGCTCTTTTATGATACTGGTGTCGGTAAAGAAGGCTATTCAATCATTGGACAGGGTCAGATTGAAAAAATTCTTTCAGGAAAGCCGGAAGATAGAAGAGAGCTTTTCGATGAAGCTGTAGGTATTGTTAAATACAAAAAGCGTAAAGCAGCTTCTGTTAAGAAGCTTGAAAGCGAGCGAGAGAATTTAGTTCGTGTTAATGATATTCTTTCTGAACAAGAACGTCGTATTGGGCCACTTGAAAAGCAATCGGAAGATGCTAAGAGATATTTAAAGCTCAAAGAAGATTTGAAGAAAATCGATGTTAACGCCTTCTTACTTGAGGTGGATAGACTTTCTGGCAACTTAGAGGAAGTAGAAAAGAATTCTAAAATCGCTGCTGAGCAGTTAGAAGCAAGTAAGAATGCTCAGGAAGAAATTAGAGTTAAGTACGATTCTCTTGAGCAGGAAATCACAGAGTTAGATGAAAAAATTGAAAGCTTAAAGCAGGAACAGTCAGACTCTACTTTGCTTAAAGGTAAGCTTGAAAATGAAATCGCTCTTCTTGAAGAGCAGATTCGTTCAGCAAACGCGTCAGAAGAGGTTCAGGCAAGTCGTGTTGCTGAAATCGAGGCAGATAAGGCTGAAAAAGAAAAGCAGCTTGCAGATTTTTCAGCAGAAAAGGCTACCTTGGACAAGACTTTAGAGGATGCTATTGCAAGACTTAATTCTGTAAAGACAAATTATAATGAGTTACAGTCTGCAATCAATTCAAACAACGAAAAGATTGATGCAAATAATAAGGCTATTATGGAGCTTCTTAGTAATAGAGCTTCTATTAAGTCAAAAGAGCAGCGTCTTGAAACGATGTTAGAGCAAACCAATATCCGTAAGGCAAAGCTTACACAACGCCTCCTAGAAAGAAAAACTAGAGAGGAAGATTTGGATGTAGCAGTTTCTCTTGCTGAGGATGAATTTAAGCAGGCTCAGGAAAATCTTTTACAGCTTCAGGATAAAGATAAAGAATTTGCTGAGAAAGCTCTTGATTGGAAGAAGAAAAGCAAAGAAACATCTGATGCTTTACAAAGTAAAAAGGATGAATTCGCTCGTGTTCAGACAAGACTTGAGTCTATAAAGAATATTGCAGAACGTTACGAGGGATATGGTAATTCAACTCGTAAAGTAATGGAGCAAAAGGGAAAGATTGCCGGAATCGAAGGTGTAGTATCAGACCTCATTCATGTTGAGAAAAAATATGAAATGGCAATTGAGACAGCCCTTGGCGGTAACATTCAAAATATTGTTACTGCAGATGAAGCCTGCGCTAAAAAACTTATTGGTTTCTTAAAGGAAAACAAGCTTGGTAGAGCAACCTTCCTTCCACTTACATCTGTTGATGGTAGAGGAAACTTTAAAAAGCAGGAGGTTCTTAAAGAAAAGGGCGTTTTAGGACTTGCTTCTGAACTTGTTTCTTGTGATAGCAAATTTGACGGTGTTGTAGCTTATTTGCTTGGTCGAGTTGTTGTTACCGATACAATCGATTCGGCTATTTCCTTAGCAAAGAAGAACAATTACAGTATCCATATTGTTACAGTTGATGGAGAATACTTGGCTCCAGGTGGTTCTATGACTGGTGGTCATTTCAAGAACAAGTCTAATCTTCTTGGTCGAAATCGTGAGATTGAAGAACTTGAAGCTAAGCTTGATGTTCTTTCTGAAGAAATGGACAAGCTTAAAGCTCACTTTGATGAGATTGATACTGCTGCTGCATTGTTAGAATCAGATAGAGAAGAAAACACAGCTAAGCTCAATGAAGCAGCTATTGCTTTAAATACAGCAAAGCTTGGTCTTGATAGAGCAAACGAGCAGAAGAAAGAAAGCTTAACTGCCTATGAAGGTCTTTCGAAGGAAAGTGAAGAGCTTGAAGCACAGTTAACAGAAATTGCTGCTGGAAAGAAAGAAATTGATTTCGAAAAGCAGGAATCTGAGACCAAAGAGGCAGAGCTCAAAGCTGAAATCCAGAAGCTTTCTGATGAGGTGGATGAGAAGACTTATATGGAGACATCAGTTAATAGAACTATGTCAGAAGTCTTAAACGAGGAAGCTTATGCTAGAAGTAATGTTGATTTCGTTCGTCAGAACATCGAACGTGTTACTTCAGAAATTGATAAATGCAATAATGATATTGCAACAATTAAAGAGAATGCATTATCTACAAAAGAAGAAACTGAAGCAAAGAAGAATCGTATCGAGGAAATAAAAAATACAATTTCTGCATCTGATACTTCCTTTGGAAAGCTTGAGGCAGATATAAAAGAGACTATTGCTAAACGTGACGAGTTAAATAGTTCTCACAAGAATTTCTTCGAACAGCGTCAGGAAATTTCAGATAGAATTACTGAGTTGGATAAGGAATGCTATCGTTTAGATTCGCAAAAAGAAAAGATAAACGATGCAATCGCATATCAGAATAATTACATGTGGAATGAGTACGAACTCACATACCATAATGCTGAAGACCTTAAAGATCCAGAATTTAATGATTTGGATCAGATGAAAAAGGATGCAAACAAAATCAAAAATGCTATTAAGTCAATGGGAAATGTTAATGTTAATGCTATTGAAGAGTTCAAGGAACTATCTGAGCGTTACAATTTCCTTAAGGGACAGCATGATGATTTGGTGGAAGCAGAAGCATCGCTTGTTCGTATTATTGAGGAACTTGATGAGGGAATGCGTAAGCAATTTGAGGCAGGTTTCAAGGATATTCAGCGTGAGTTTGATAAAGCCTTCAAAGAATTGTTTGGCGGTGGTCATGGTTCCCTTGCCCTTGTAGATGAAGAGGATTTATTAGAGACAGGTATTATTATTAATGCCCAGCCACCTGGAAAGAAGCTCATCAATATGATGCAGATGTCCGGTGGTGAGAAATCACTTACAGCTATAGCACTTTTATTTGCAATTCAAAATCTTAAGCCTTCTCCATTCTGTCTTTTAGATGAGATTGAAGCGGCTCTTGATGATGCAAACGTTGATAGATTTGCTAATTACTTGCATAAGCTTACCAAGAATACTCAGTTTATTGTCATTACCCACCGTCGTGGTACTATGAATGCTGCAGATAGACTTTTTGGTATTACCATGCAGGAAAAGGGTGTTTCAGCCCTTGTATCAGTTAACCTTATTGAATCGCAATTGGATGATTAGAAATGGCAGAAAAGATAAGCTTTTGGAAACGTCTTGTAAATGGACTTACAAAGACTAGAGACAATTTTATTAAATCCATGGATTATGTTTTCAATGGATTTACAAATATAGATGAGGACTTCTATGAAGAACTTGAAGAAGTCCTTATCATGGGTGATATTGGTGTTCGAACAACCGAGACAATCCTTGATGATTTAAGGGATGCAGTTAAAAAAGAACACATTAAAGAACCTACAGAATGTAAAGAGTTTTTGATTAACGAAATTAAACAACAGATGGCACTGGATGAAACCAGCTTTGATTTTGAGAAAAAGACCTCTGTTGTACTTGTTATTGGTGTAAATGGTGTTGGCAAGACCACCACCATTGGCAAATTGGCTGGAAAGCTTAAAGCTAATGGTAAGAAGGTAATGGTTGCCGGTGCTGATACCTTCAGAGCTGCTGCCTCTGAACAGCTTAAGGAATGGGCTGAAAGAGCATCAGTGGATTTCGTTGGAGGGCCAGAAGGGTCTGATCCAGCAGCCGTGGTTTTTGATGCGGTACATGCAGCAAAAGCACGTGGCATAGATGTTCTCCTGGTTGATACAGCAGGGCGTCTTCACAATAAGAAAAATCTTATGAATGAGCTTTCTAAGATTAACAACACTATCTCAAAGGAATTCCCAGAGGCCTACAGGGAGACACTTATTGTTCTTGATGGAACAACAGGACAAAATGCTCTTGTTCAGGCTAAGGAATTTTCTGAGGTTACAGATATTTCTGGTATTGTTCTCACAAAACTTGATGGAACAGCAAAAGGAGGTATTGCAATTGCAATACAATCTGAGTTAAAATTGCCAGTAAAATACATTGGTGTTGGAGAAACAATAGACGACTTAGAAAAGTTCAACGCAGACGATTTTGTGAATGCTTTGTTCTACGCTGAAAATTAATAGTCGTAGAGGGAGAAAAGACATGTTAACTTTGGACAAATTTGAAGAAGCCTCTAGAATTGTTACAGAGGTCACACACGAGACGAAACTAGTTTACAGCGATTATTTCAGCGAGAAATCAGGTAATGATGTTTATCTTAAGCCTGAAAACATGCAGCTTACTGGTGCTTATAAGCTCAGAGGTGCCTATTATAAAATTAGCACACTCACTGATGACGAAAGAGCAAAAGGATTGATTACAGCTTCAGCTGGAAATCACGCCCAGGGTGTTGCTTATGCAGCTGCAAAATATGGAGTAAAGGCTACAATCGTTATGCCAACAACAACTCCGCTTATTAAAGTTAATCGTACAAAGAGTTATGGAGCTGATGTCGTTCTTTATGGCGATGTATACGATGAGGCATGTGAACATGCGTATAAACTTGCTGATGAGCACGGCTATACTTTTATTCATCCTTTTGATGATTTAGCTGTTGCAACAGGTCAAGGTACAATTGCTATGGAAATCTTCAAGGAGCTTCCTCTTGTAGAATACATTCTTGTTCCAATAGGTGGTGGCGGACTTGCTACCGGTGTATCTACACTTGCAAAGCTTTTAAATCCAAAGATTAAAGTTATAGGTGTTGAACCAAGTGGTGCAGCTTCACTTAAAGCATCCTTTGAAAAAGGTGAGGTTACAACCTTAGGTTCTGTTAATACAATTGCAGATGGTACCGCAGTTAAGACACCAGGTACCAATATTTTCCCATATCTTCAGGATAATATTGATGAGATTATCACGGTTGATGATGATGAGCTTATTGTAGCCTTCCTAGATATGGTTGAAAATCACAAGATGATTGTAGAAAATTCAGGACTTCTTACTGTGGCAGCATTGAACCATCTCGATTGCAGAGGCAAGAGAGTAGTATCAGTACTTTCAGGTGGTAACATGGATGTCATTACAATGTCTTCTGTTGTTCAGCAAGGCTTGATTTTTAGAGACAGAATCTTTACAGTTTCCGTACTTCTTCCTGATAAGCCTGGTATGCTTGCTAAGGTTTCACAGGTAATAGCAGATAATCAGGGAAATGTAATCAAGCTAGAGCATAATCAGTTTGTTACTACAAATCGTTCGGCTGCTGTTGAGCTTCGAATTACACTAGAAGCTTTTGGTACAGATCATAAGGGCCAGATTATTAAGGCTCTTGACGAAGGTGGCTACAAGCCAAAGATTGTTAGAACTTCACTTTAGGCTTTCTTTTAAGGGGAAGCTGTCACCGAAGGTGGCTGATGATGTGTAATTATAGGTGTCAAGTATTTGTACTTGACACCTGTTTGTTTATATAGTATATTAGTCTGCGGTGATAAAGGAGAGTCATGGAAGATAAGATTAAATCTGGTTATTTATATGATTTCTATGGAGAGCTTTTAACAGAGCACCAGAGAAATGTTTATGAAATGAGTGTATTAGAAGATTTGTCTTTATCTGAAATTGCAGACACCTTATCCATTTCCAGACAAGGGGTTCACGATTTACTTAAGCGTTGTGACCACCAGTTAGAGGATTATGAAGAAAGACTTCATTTGGTTGAGAAATTCATGAACATTCGAGCAGATGTTGTGAGAATAAATGAACTTACCTCAGGAAATCCCGATAAAGAAACCTTGTCAGAAATATCACGTTTATCTAGCTCGATTTTAGAGGAATTATAATATATGGCTTTTGATTCACTATCAGAGAAGCTTCAAGGTGTTTTTAAAAATCTTAGAAGCAAGGGACGACTTACCGAAGCTGATGTAAAAGCAGCTTTAAAGGAAGTTAAGATGGCCCTTCTTGAAGCGGACGTAAATTTTAAAGTAGTAAAGCAGTTTGTTAACACTGTCACAGAACGTGCCATTGGTTCAGATGTAATGAATGGCTTAAATCCTGGGCAGATGGTTATAAAGATAGTTAACGAAGAACTTGTTAATCTGATGGGTTCTGATGTTACTGATATTACTTACGGCACAGGGGGCGCAATAACCACTATCATGATGGTTGGTCTTCAGGGTGCTGGTAAAACAACTACCACAGCAAAGCTTGCTGGTAAGGTTAAGCAGCGTGGTAAGAAACCACTTCTTGTAGCTTGCGATATTTATCGTCCAGCTGCTATTGATCAGTTACAGGTCAATGGAAAGAAACAAGGAGTTGAGGTTTTCTCTCTTGGAGACAAGGAGAAGCCAGTTAAAATAGCTAAAGAGGCTATTGAGTATGCTAAGAAGAACGGCTTTGATGTAGTTATTTTCGATACAGCTGGTCGTCTTCATATAGATGAGGATATGATGAACGAGCTTGAGTCTATCAAGTCAAACATCGAAATCCTTAATACCATCTTGGTAGTTGATGCCATGACAGGTCAGGATGCAGTTAATGTTTCACAGACCTTTGATGAAAAGATTGGTATTGACGGAGTTATTATCACAAAGCTTGATGGTGATACACGAGGTGGTGCAGCCCTTTCAATCAAGGCAGTTACGGGAAAGCCTATTCTTTACGCAGGTATGGGTGAAAAGCTTTCAGATTTGGAGCAGTTCCATCCTGACAGAATGGCAAGCCGAATCCTTGGAATGGGTGATGTGCTTTCTTTAATTGAGAAGGCAGAACAAGAAATCGATAAAGATGCAGCTTTAGCTCTTTCTAAAAAGGTTAAGAAAGCATCCTTTGATTTTAACGATTATCTCACTTCAATGGAGCAGATGAAGAAGCTTGGCGGATTAACATCCATTCTTGGAATGATGCCAGGAATCAATTCATCACAGATGGCTCAGCTTGAAAATGCAGTAGATGATAAGAAACTTGCTCATATTGAGGCAATCATTCTTTCGATGACACCTGCAGAAAGAGAAAATCCAAAATTACTAAATCCTAGCAGAAAGCACAGAATTGCTGCTGGAGCTGGTTTAGATATTGCAGAGGTTAATCGCTT
Organism: Pseudobutyrivibrio sp. YE44; assembly: GCF_900104335.1. Classification (GTDB taxonomy): domain Bacteria; phylum Bacillota; class Clostridia; order Lachnospirales; family Lachnospiraceae; genus Pseudobutyrivibrio. Next base: position 547,909 of record NZ_FMXT01000001.1, on the reverse strand, counting down.
CATTAAACAATTTGAGCAATCAAAGAAGATGATGAAGCAGATGCCAAATATGATGGGTAAGGGACGACGCGGAATGCGCTTTCCATTTTAACCCATAGCACATAAGTGCAAATATTTTATTGTTTTATTCATTTAGGAGGAATTAAAAATGGCAGTAAAGATTAGATTAAAGAGAATGGGTCAGAAGAAGAGACCAATCTACAGAATCGTAGTAGCAGACGCTAGAGCACCACGTGATGGTAGAAACATCGATGAGATCGGTACATACGATCCAAATCAGGAGCCAGCTGAGGTTACAGTTGACGCTGAGGCAGCTAAGAAGTGGATTGCAAACGGTGCAAAGCCAACTGAGACTGTTGCTAGACTTTTCAAGCAGGCAGGAGTACAGTAATCATTCAATCGAAAGGTAGAGGAATATAGTGATGAAAGAATTAGTTGAAGTAATTGCTAAGTCACTTGTAGACAATCCAGAAGAGGTTGTTGTTTCCGAGAAAGAGGACGCTAAGTCAATTGTTGTTGAGCTTCGCGTTGCACCTTCTGATATGGGAAAGGTTATTGGAAAACAGGGTAGAATCGCAAAGGCTATACGTGCGGTTGTTAAGGCTGCAGCCTCAAAGATTGACAAAAAAGTTATAGTTGATATTGTAGATGTTAACTAGCTATTATTTGATGGGCCTAAATTCATTTTGGGCCCATTAATTTTTTATTATCAAATTATTTGTTTTAATATTTTTACAAAAAGCTATTTATTATTTTTAGGAGGCTATTTTGGAAGATTTATTTCAGGTAGGTTCAATTACACAAACACACGGAATAAAAGGCGAGGTAAAGGTTTTCCCTCTTACAGATGATATTTCACGCTTTAAGGGCATGAAGCATCTTTTATTAGATGGAGGAAAGGAAGGGTATATTGAGCTTGAAGTTGAAAATGCTCGTCCTCAGAAGAATCTTGTTATCCTCAAGTTTAAAGGAATAGATAATATTAATGATATAGAAAAATATAAAGGAAAAGGCCTTTATGTTACTAAGGAAAATCGTGTAGAGCTTAAAGCTGACGAATATTTCATTGCCGATTTAATAGGCTGTGAGGTATATACTGATGAAGCTCCTGACACTAAATTTGGTGTTATTTCCGATATTATGGAAACTGGTGCTAACGATGTATATGATATTGAGCTTGTTAATGGTGGTAATGTGCTTTTGCCTGCTATCAAAGACTGCATTTTAAAGGTTGATGTAGAAAGCAGAAGAGTTGATATTCATTTATTAAAGGGGTTGATGGATTAGTATGAAATATTATATTTTAACCCTATTTCCGGAAATGATAGAGGACGCTCTTAATACAAGTATTCTTGGACGTGCTAAGAATGCCGGGGCAATTTCTTTTGAGGCTATCAATATAAGGGATTATACTCTCGATAAACATAAAAAGGTTGATGATTACCCTTATGGAGGCGGTGCAGGTATGGTTATGCAGGCTCAGCCTATATATGATGCCTATAAAGCTGTCTGTGAAAAAGCTGGGCATAAGGTGCACTGCATTTATCTTACTCCACAGGGCCAGTTATTCACTCAGCCTGCAGCAAAGGAGTTGGCACTTAAGGAAGATATATGTTTGCTTTGCGGCCACTATGAAGGCATTGATGAGAGAGTGCTAGAAGAAATAGTTGATGAATACTATTCGATTGGCGATTACGTACTTACAGGTGGCGAGCTTCCTGCACTTGTAATGATAGACGCAATTTCAAGAATGGTGCCAGGTGTACTTACAAACTCTGAGTCAGGAGAGGATGAATCCTTAGAAAACAATTTATTGGAATACCCTCAGTATTCACGTCCTGAAACTTGGAATGATAAAAAGGTTCCACCAATTCTCCTTTCTGGCGACCACGCCAAGGTAGATGCTTGGAGAAAAGAACAGTCAATTCTTAGAACTAAAGAGCGTCGTCCAGATTTATATGCAAAGTATTTGGAAGAGAATAAATAATGAATTTTACGAATTATTTATAAAATTTATTGAAATATGTACGCTCACGTGTTAATATAAGTGAGTTGCTAAAAGAAGAGATGGTCCGCTGAATTGTAATAGGGCATTTCAAGAACGTCGCGAAGTTTAGGAGGAATTAAAATGAACGCAAACGAGATTATTAGAAACATCGAAGCTGCTGAGCTTAAGTCAGAGCTTCCTGAGTTCCAGGTTGGAGACACAGTTAAGGTTTATGGTCGTATCGTCGAGGGTAACCGTACACGTACTCAGGTATTTGAGGGTACAGTTATTAAGAGACAGGGCGGCAGCAACCGTGAGACATTTACAGTACGTAAGTCATCAAACGGTGTTGGTGTTGAGAAGACATGGCCACTCCACAGCCCTAACGTTGAGAAGATCGAAGTAGTTCGTAAGGGTAAAGTTCGTAGAGCTAAGCTTTACTACCTCAGAGATCTCACAGGTAAGAAGGCTAAGGTTAAGGAGAGAATCTAATCTCGGTATTCCAAGAACAGTCACTTATTGTGGCTGTTCTTTTACTTTATTATCAAATTGTTAACATTGTGACTTTTAATGGAAATTATACTGAAAATGAGGTATATTTATACTAAGGATTAAAAGGGAAAGTTGTATGTTTTTTTCAATAAAAGAGATATTTAACAAAAAATTTGGTAAGAGAAAAGATGGTTTAAATTTCCGTCGTAGACGTAGAAAATTTGATTTTGATAAAGCTAAATATGTTGGTATATTTGCACTTCAGTTGGCAGCAGTTATCCTGTTAGCTTATGGTATTGTTTTAGCTTTTGGAAAGCAGGTGGAGTGTTCCAATGCTTCTATGGAGCCAACCTATCAGACTTCTGACAAACTGCTTATTAATACAGTGGCTTATAAGCTTTCTAAACCAAGCACAGGGGATGTTATAGCCTTCAAACCAAAATCTAATGTTAATGCCAGCTATAGTGTTAAAAGAATTATTGGTTTGCCAGGTGACACTATTTATATTAATAACGGTCGCATTTATATTAATGATGAACTGTACAAAGAGAATCTTGAGGTAGAACGTATAGAAAATCCTGGTATCGCTGCTTCTCCAGTTGAATTAATGGAGGATCAGTACTTTGTACTTGGAGATAACCGAAATTCTTCTGAGGATTCAAGATATGAAAGTGTTGGTTTTGTTGCCAGTGAAGATATTTTAGGAAAAGTATGGATGAGATATCCATTTTAGAGGTGATATATGGAGTTTCAATGGTATCCTGGGCATATGACGAAAGCAAAGCGTCAAATGCAGGAAGATATAAAGCTTATCGATTTAGTTATAGAGGTAATAGATGCCAGATGTCCTGTTTCAAGCAGGAATCCTGATATAAACGGACTTGCTAATGGAAAGCTTAGATTAATCTTATTAAATAAATCTGATTTGGCTGATAAGGGTGTAAATCAGAAATGGAAGGAATACTTTAAATCGCAAGGATTTTATTGTGTAGAGCTTGATTCTAGAGATAGAAAGAACATGAAAGGTGTTCAGGCCACTTTAGATGAAGTTTGTGCTGCAAAGTTCGAACGTGATAGAAAGCGTGGAATTAAGAACCGTCCGGTTCGAGCAATGGTTGTTGGTATACCTAATGTAGGAAAATCAACTTTTATTAATTCTTTTGCTGGACGTGCAGTTGCCAAAACTGGTAATAAGCCAGGCGTTACTAAAGGAAAGCAATGGATTAAGCTAAATAAGTCTGTTGAATTATTAGATACTCCTGGTATTCTCTGGCCTAAGTTTGAGGACAATACAGTTGGTCTTCACCTTGCATTTATTGGTTCAATCAATGATGCGATTATTGAGACTAGAGAGCTTGCTTTGGAGCTTTGTGATTTCTTGACAAAAGAATATAGTGGTGTTTTAAAACAGAGATATGAAGTAGACGAAAGTGCAGTTAATCATGAGATAATTACTGAGATTGCACAAAAGAGAAATTTTGTAAAAAAAGGTTCTGAGCTGGATTTTGATAAAGCAGCAGCGGTACTGATTGATGAATTTCGAAATGGTAGCTTAGGAAATATTTCACTTGAAAGGCCATAATGATGAACGTAATCGACTTTAATGATGAAGAACAGATTAAAAAGGATATTGAAAAAGCTAGACAGAGAGTAAATGATAGTCCTTCTAAATCAAAAGATAATGAAAAGACTCGTGCCAAGGAAAATGGTGAGGTTTTTGAAGAAGATGAGCCTCTTACTACTAAGGGGATATTAAGAGAGATTCTCAGCGTTGTTATTAATGTTGCTGTGTGCTTTTTAATAGTATTTGTTATCACACAGTTTATTGGTCAGCGTACTGTGGTTAGTGGAAGCTCCATGGAGGATACTCTTTCAGATGGTGATAATCTAATTGTAGATAAAATTAGCTATCGTATACATGACCCTGAACGTTTTGATGTTGTTGTATTTCCATATAAATACGAGGAAAACACCTATTATATAAAAAGAGTGATAGGTCTTCCTGGAGAAACTGTTAGAATTGATGCTTCTGGAAATATTTATGTAAATGATGAACTTTTACCAGAGGAATATGGTACTGAGGTTATTCGTAATGCAGGTATAGCTAGCACAGAGATTTATCTTGGCGAAGATGAATTCTTTGTTCTTGGTGATAACAGAAACAACAGTACAGATTCAAGATTTGAAGCTGTTGGAAATATAAAGGGAGATGACATTGTTGGTAAGGCTTGGGTAAGAGTATATCCTTTCTCTAAATTTGGCCTTGTAGACAATATTGACTAGTGTTATGGGCGAAAAGAAAATTACCGATATTCAAAAGGAATTCAAGGAATCATCAATCGAACTTCTTCCATCTTTTATAGAGGAATATATCAATGACGGAAGACCAGGGGTGTCTAAAATCATTGGTCAGGCTCAAAAGAAAATGGAGAAGCTGAGAATTGAAAAAGAGCGTATCGAACGGCTCAAAGAATATGAATACCAGTATTGGGAAAAATATGAGTATGTAGGTGGTATTGATGAGGTTGGCCGTGGCCCTTTGGCTGGCCCGGTTGTAACAGCTTGTGTTATCCTCCCAAAGGACTGTGATATTTTATACATCAATGATTCTAAGAAGCTTTCAGCAGCTAAACGTGAGGAGCTTTACGAGGAAATAATGGCTAAGGCTATTTCGGTAGGCATTGGAGTGGTTTCTGAGGAGCGTATTGATGAGATTAATATACTTCAGGCCACTTACGAAGCTATGCGTCAGGCCATCTCCTTGGGTAGTGTAGAGCCACAGCTTCTTTTGAACGATGCTGTTACAATTCCTGGAGTAACAATTCCTCAGGTTCCAATTATTAAAGGTGACGCAAAGTCTATATCTATAGGTGCTGCAAGTATTATTGCAAAGGTTACAAGAGATAAAATGATGGTTGAATATGACGATATTTATCCTGAGTATCATTTTGCAAGTAATAAGGGCTATGGTTCTTCTGAACATATTGAGGCTCTTAAAAAATATGGACCTTGTCCTATTCATAGAAAATCTTTTATCGGTAACTTTGTTTAACGGTCAAGTTATTGCTTATAAAAGAACCATTTGATTGCAAACTGGTTCATGGAGAGCGTATGAATATTAACACAGGTTTCAATCCATACAATGGAGGAATGATTAATGATGCTGCAGCACGTACAAAAATGGCAGCATCACAGTCCCTCACTGGAACCGCCGCTGACACCTTAAAGGAAGGTGAAGTCTTTGAGGGTTCTGTTAATTCCATTGAAAATGGTAAGGTGACAATCGGTCTGGCTAATGGTCAGACTATGACTGCTCGCCTTGATTCTGGTGTTAATCTTGTGCCTGGACAGTCTGTTTTTTTTGAAGTAAAAAGCAATGATGGTAATTTAATTCAAATTCGTCCAGTTAATCTTGGTGGACTTGAAGCCAATCCTACACTTCTAAAGGCTTTGGATTTAGCCAATATTTCTGTTTCTGAAAAGAATATCAGTATGGTGAATTCCATGATGCAAAATTCAATGCCTATTAATCCAGAGAATCTTGCAGCTATGCATAGAATTGTCCTTAATAATCCTGAGGTGGATCCTCAGACACTTGTTACAATGGCGAAGCATGGTTTGGACATTACACCTGACAACATTAGTATGTTTACTAATTATGCTAATGACAAAGCGGTGCTTTCTGATAATTTTCAGGTTATAGCCGATATGCTTCCAGAATTGATGACTTCTGAGGAATTGACGGCTTCCGATGTTATAAATATCAATAGTCAGTTAAAGGCTATCTTTGTAGAGGGAAGTGTTGTAAATCTTGAATCGCAAGTCACTGAACAGACGTCAGAGGGTAACGTTACTTTAACAGAGGAAAATGTAGAGGCTGAAGCAACTACTAATCAGCAGCCTAAGGTGGAAGTTGTTCCTACAGAAAATTTTTCAACCAAAGCTGATGGTATAGAGTTAAATAACAAAGGTTTTGAGGGGATATCTAATAATATTAATCCTCAAAATAAAATTGGGGCTAATGCTGAGGCACTGCAAGTTAATCCAGAGGCTTCCAAGGCAGCAGAAGGACAGGCAGCCCAAACAACAGCCCAGCAAATTGTCACCACTGAGGAATCTGGAATACAGATGCTAAACAACTTTGCTGGTGAAAAGCAGATTAATTCCTTTAATGCGATTTTGAATAATCTTCCAGATTTCCCAAAAGATAATCTTGAGATTTTTGGGGAAGATGGAACTCTAAAAACTGATGCAAATATTAAAGAGGTATTCAGAGAGATATCTGATTACTTAGAAAATCATCCAGATATTCCAAAATCCACATTAAATGATATAATAAAGGCTCCGCTTTATAGAGGTTTGCTTAAAAATCTTATTACAGATAGCTTTACTATGGAGCCGAAGGATGTTACGAAGCCAGGTGAGATTTCAAAGCTTTATGAGCGTGTTCTTAAGCAGACTGAGGCTTTAGAGCGATTGATATCTAGCTTTAACAATAAAGCCAGTGATGCGATTAAAAATCAAACTAATGAGATCAAGCAGAATATCAACTTTATGAATTCTGCAAATGAGATGTACAATTTCGTTCAGATTCCGCTGAAGATGTACAACCAGAACACCGACAGTATGCTTTATGTTCGTCAAAACAAAAAGAGTAGCTATGAGGCTGGTGAGGAAATTACCGCATTCCTGCATTTTGATATGGAATATTTAGGTCCAACTGACGTGTTTATTTCTCTCAAGGAAACAAAGGTTGGATGCAAATGGAATTTGGCAAATGAATCTTCCTTAAAGCTTATTGAGGACAACTTGGATTTACTTACTGAACGCCTAGAAGCCAAGGGCTTTACAGTGTCTTCTGAGTTGACCTGTGGAGAGGATAAGGCAGATTTTGTTGAGGATTTTTTAGGTTCGCCTCCAATAGAAGGTAAAGGTCTTAATGAGGGCTTAGTGCATAGATATAGCTTTGATATGAGAGCATAATGAGGGCTAGGTAATGGCTGAAGAGAAAAGCTTTGATAAGAATAAAACAGCGGTTGCTCTTTCTTATGAGGCTGGGGATGCTGCGCCTAAAATTCTTGCTTCTGGAAAAGGATATGTTGCAGAACAAATTATAGAAGAAGCAAAGAAAGCTGATGTCCCTTTTTATCAGGACAATGAGCTGGCGGAGACTTTGAGCAAGCTAAATATTGGAGATGCCATACCACCTGAGCTTTATGAGGTTGTAGCGGAGATTTTAGTTTTCGTTAATGATATGGAAAAGCTGAAGGCGAAGCTTGGAAGATAAGATTTACATTTTATGAATTATAGAAAACAAGGAAATGATTTTGAACAGCTTGCAGCTGATTATCTCAAAAACAATGGAATGAAAATCCTTAAGCAGAACTTTTACTGCAAAATGGGAGAGGTTGATATTGTTGGAAAAGATGGTGATTACTTAGTCTTTGTTGAGGTAAAATATCGCAAAAACAAAAGGACTGGTTCTGCTGTAGAGGCTGTTAATTATAATAAAAAGAGAAAGATTTCTCGCTGTGCTGATGTTTATATGATGATGAATCACGTAAGCTCAGACACCAGTGTCAGGTTTGATGTTGTAGCAATAGAGGAAGGACATTTATCGCATTTTAAAAATGCATTTGAGTATATACCAATATGTTAAATTCAAGTCATAAAATTAAGGAAATAATGGAGGGAAGCCCAGCTGATTTGGCGGGCCTTGTTCCTGGAGATATAATTACAAAGATAAATAATGTTGAGCTTGTAGATATTTTTGATTATCACTATTACAGTGATGACGCTGATATTACTGTAGAGCTTCTTCATGAGGATGGCAGCACCTCCACCACTTTTGTAAAAAAGGAGGATGGCGAGGATTTAGGCGTAATTTTCTGTAATGGTCTTATGGATGATTACAAATCCTGTTCAAACAAATGTGCCTTTTGCTTTATAGATCAGATGCCACCTGGCATGAGAGAAACTCTTTATTTTAAGGATGATGATACCCGTCTTTCGTTTTTACAGGGCAATTATGTTACCCTCACAAATATGAAGATGGCGGATTTAGATAGAATTATTGCATATAAGCTTGGACCTATTAATATTTCGGTACATGCAACTAATCCAGAGCTTCGTATGAAGCTATTACATAATCGTTTTGCTGGAGATATTTTAGAAAAGATTCGAAAGCTTTACGAGGCTGAGATTCCTATGAATGCCCAGGTGGTTTCCTGTCCGGGCTTAAACGATGGGCCTGAGCTTGATAGAACCATAGGGGATTTAATGCAGTTCGCTCCGGTTATGAGTTCGATGTCTGTGGTTCCCGTGGGAATCACAAAGTATAGAGATGGATTATTTCCTCTTAGGACCTACACAGCAGAAGAAGCTGGCGCTGTAATTGATCAAATTGAAAAATGGCAGCAGATTGCTATGGAAAAGTTTGGAAACCACTTCGTTCAGGCTTCTGATGAATGGTATATTCTTGCAGGACGTCCACTTCCAGAGGCAGATAGATATGATGGATTTATCCAGTTGGAAAATGGTGTTGGAATGCTTCGACTTCTGAAGGAAGAGGTTTTAGATGCTTTGGAAGATATAAAGAAGCCTTTCTTTATGAAACGCAGAAAAGTTACCATTGCAACAGGAAAGCTTGCGGCTCCATTTATGAAGGAGCTTGGTGATTTAATAACTGAAAAGTTTAACAAGGTAACTGTTGAAGTTGTTCCTATAACTAATGATTTCTTTGGTGAGGAAATCACAGTTTCAGGACTTATTACAGGGCAGGATTTAATAGCCCAACTGAAAGATAGGGATTTAGGAGATAATCTTCTTTTATCCTGCACAATGCTTCGTGCACAAGAGGAAGTATTCCTTGATGATATAACCTTGTCTGAGCTTGAGTCGGCTTTACAAGTAAAGACTCGTATTGTACAATCAGACGGTCGAGATTTAGTACTCGCGATAATAGGAAAAGAGAGGTAACGTATGGCAAGACCAGTAGTGGCTATTGTTGGCCGCCCAAATGTTGGAAAATCTACGCTTTTTAATGCACTTGCAGGAGAGCGTATTTCAATTGTTAAAGATACACCAGGTGTAACTAGAGATAGAATTTATGCTGATGTAAGTTGGCTTAATTATGATTTCACCATGATTGATACAGGCGGTATCGAGCCAGATTCTAAGGATATTATTTTGTCTCAGATGAGAGAGCAAGCACAGATAGCTATTGATACAGCTGATGTAATTGTGTTCCTTGTAGATGTAAAGCAAGGCTTACAGGATAGCGATTCAAAGGTAGCTGATATGCTTCGTCGCAGTCACAAGCCTGTTATTCTTGTGGTAAATAAGGTAGACAGCTTCGAGCGTGATATGGCTGATGTTTACGAGTTCTATAATCTTGGAATTGGTGATCCTATTCCAATTTCTGCAAGTTCTCGTCTTGGTTTCGGTGATATGCTTGACGTGGTTGTTAGCTACTTCCCAGAGCCATCAGGAGATGAGGAAGAGGATGACACTCCTCGTATCGCTGTAATTGGAAAGCCAAACGTAGGTAAATCTTCATTGATTAATAAGCTTTGTGGTGAAGACCGTGTTATTGTTTCAGATATTGCTGGTACCACCAGAGATGCTGTAGATACTAGAGTTCGTTATAATCACAAGGATTATATTTTTATTGATACAGCTGGACTTCGTCGTAAGAGCAAAATTAAAGAAGACCTTGAGCGCTATTCAATTGTTCGTGCTGTTGCATCCGTTGAAAAGGCTGATGTTGTAATCATTATGATTGATGCCACTGAGGGTGTAACAGAGCAGGATGCAAAGATTGCTGGTATTGCTCATGAGCGTGGAAAGGGTATAATTATATGTGTAAACAAGTGGGATGCCATTGAGAAAAATGACAAGACCATGAAGGAGCATGAGACAAAGATTCGTCAGATTCTTTCCTTCATGCCTTACGCATCAATCCTTTTCATTTCTGTAAAGAGTGGACAGCGTTTAGGAAAGATTTACGAGACAATTGATGCTGTTATTGAAAACAACTCAATGCGTATTGCAACTGGTGTTCTTAATGAAATTGTTACTGAGGCAGTTGCTCTTCAGCAGCCACCTACAGACAAGGGGAAGAGACTTAAGATTTTCTATACCACACAGGTTGCTGTTAAACCACCTACTTTCGTTATATTTGTAAATGAGAAGTATTTGATGCATTTCTCATACGTTAGATATCTTGAGAACCGAATCAGAGATGCATTTGGTTTCGAAGGTACATCTCTGAAATTTATAATTAGAGAGAGGAAGGAAAACGAATAATGATAATTGGGAGAATTATTGCAGTATTAATTGGTTATTGCTTTGGTATGATTTTGATGGGCTATTTGATTGGCAAGTCAAAGCATATCGATTTAACTAAAGTTGGCAGCGGAAATGTTGGTTCTACAAATACCATGCGTAATCTTGGTGTTCCAGCGGGACTTATCACCTTAGCATGGGATTGTACAAAGTGTATTGTTGCAGGGCTTTTTGTATGGCTTACCTTTAGCCGTTTCGTAGAGAATGGTGATGCATGGCCAAATATTTATATGATTTATGCAGGGCTTGGTTGTGTTCTCGGACACGATTTCCCTTGCTATATGAAGTTTAAGGGTGGAAAAGGAATTGCATCTACACTTGGCTTTATCATTGCTTTCTTTCCAAAGGCAGTGTTTATTCCAGCATGTATTTTCATTGCAATTGTAGCAATTACCAGATACGTATCTCTTGGTTCTATCATTGGTGTTCTTTCTTTTGCAATCGAAATCGTATTGGCTGCACATTTTGGGATTCTCCCATTTGAAGGCACCGAACTTACCGAAGTTGTGGTTATCTGCATCTTCGTAGCAGCGCTTGGAATTACGTTACATCACGCAAACATCAAGCGTCTTCTCAACGGAAACGAGAACAAATTCTCGTTCCACCCAGAAACACGCGCGTAGCGTTTATGGTGGACAGCGACTATTGTAAGTAATATAGCCGATTAGGTTGATAATTTTAGGTATAACTACGTAGCTAAAGAATGCTTCGCGAAAGTTATACCTAGAGGTTTTCAACTATCGGCTTATTTTTTGAAAGAAAAGCTGGTAGGATACAATTTGTAGTGCCCTTTTTCGAGAGTATAGTGAAAACGATGAGAAAAAGGGCGCTATAATATTGTATGCGTGACCAGCGTAACTATTCGAAAGACTAGAGGTATATGAATGGCAAGAATTAGTGTACTAGGAGCAGGTAGCTGGGGTATAGCCCTTGCTGTCATGCTTAACAAGAATGGACATGAGGTAACCGTTTGGTCCCACCGTCAGTCGCAGGTGGATCAGATGAACGACACTCATACCAGCGACAAAATAAAAGGCGTAAAGCTTCCTGAATCAATGATATTTACAGCAGATATTGAAGCTGCTACAAAAACAGCAGATGTTATTCTTATGGCAGTTCCTTCAAAGGCCACAAGAGAGACTGCAGAAAAGATTAAAGATTTTGTTAATGAAAATCAGATTTTCATTACAGTTACAAAGGGTATAGAAGAGGGAACTCTTTTCACTCAGACAGAAATACTTGAAGATGTTTTAGGCGAGGATAAACGTATCTGCGTATTATCTGGTCCAAGTCACGCAGAAGAGGTTGTTGTATTTAAGCCAACTCTTGTGGTGGCTGGCTCTACTGATCGTCAGACCTCACTATTTGTTCAGAATCTTTTTATGAACAAATACTTCAGAGTATATTCCTCTCCAGATGTAAAAGGAATAGAAGTAGGTGCAGCACTAAAAAATGTTATTGCACTTGCTGCCGGTATGTCTGATGGACTTGGCTTTGGTGATAATGCAAAGGCCGCACTTATTACTCGCGGAATTAAAGAGATTTCAGCCCTTGCAGTTGCAATGGGAGGATTACCAGAGACACTTTCAGGTCTTACAGGTGTTGGCGACCTTATTGTTACCTGTTCATCAATGCATTCTAGAAACCGAATGGCTGGTTTTTATATGGGCCAGGGCATGTCTAAGGATGAGGCCATGGAAAAGGTAGCCATGGTAGTAGAGGGGGTATACTCTGCAAAGGCTGCCAAAAAGCTTGCTGAAAAGTACGGCATTGAAATGCCAATCGTTGATGTGGTAAATGCAGTTCTATTTGATGGAATGGATACAAAGGATGCTGTGTACGAGCTTATGACCAGATCTAAGAAGGATGAAACTTCTGATTTGGAATGGTAATTAAATAAATAGAGCAGTTTTAAGTCCCTGACTTGTGAGTGACGTTTTTTACTGGAAAACCAGAAGAAATACGTAACTTGCAAGCCAGGGATTTTTGTTAATATTTTGTGAAATATTTGTGGCTAATTTGTGAATCATATGTTATCCTAGAAATGTCTATGTGGCAAATTCTTTTATTTGAGGTTTATATAAGATGCGGCAAATGGTTGTTACTTTTGTTACTAGTGATAACTATGTGTATCATTTTAAACTAGCAAATATGGTTTGCCTGCTAATATTAAATATAGATATGGAGAATAATGTAATGAAAAAAACAAAGCTATTTATGCTGACCATGGCGCTTATTAGCACAGTGGTTTCTTTTACTGGCTGCGGAGTTGAAGGAGTGTCACCTACACGTGCTGGTATGCCAGTTCCTAAAAGTGAAGAATCATCAGAGTTTGGTGAACAGGTTGCTGATGAGTATCCTCTTTCAAGGGAGACTATAAAAAAGTTAAAGGATTTGGACTCAGACTATAACAAGGTTAATTGGATGGTAACTTATTCGCCATCTAAGGAGTATCCTGATATTGTTGTATCTGAAACAAAGTATGAGTACAAAGGTTTTAACCATCTTGTAGTTGCTTTTACAAATCTTTCGGATGAAGCTGTAAAAATCACCTATAAGGGCGGTGCTAAAAATTCAACAGATGAAATCGAAAAGGATCTTGGTGAATCTGATGTTGAATTGGGACCTAAGGCAACTATCTGTAGTGATTTGTATTTTAAGTTAAAGGAGCCATCTGGTGATATAGAATGGAACACCTTTGAGGTTTCTGAATCTGATAAGCTGTATATACCATATGAGCAAACAGTTACTTTAGATCTTGATAGCTCAGGAGATTACTACATTGAGGCTTCTCAGAAAGCTGATGCCAGACTTGATTGTGACTATCATGATGGTTTTGCTGCAGTATTAGACAAGGATGGAAATATTCTACAGGGAGAAAATGCCAACTGGGGCAATAGCGTATCTCTTTACAATGATTCATTTGGTGGAGAAGATGCAGATGTAGTTTATTTCAAGAATTTTTATAGAGCTGTAAATTAAGCATTTGGAGGTATATAAATGTTTTGTACTAATTGTGGAGCAGAGATTGCTCCAGGGAATAAGTTTTGTGAGAATTGTGGACAGCCTGTTGAACAGGAAGCTCCAAAGCCAGTAGAGGCTAATAATAGTGCTCCAGTTGCACCAACACCAGCACCAACACCAGCACCAGCTCCAATGCCAGCGCCACAGCAGGCTCCAGTTGCTGGAAACACTGCTGCATCAAATAAGGGTTCAAATAAAACTCTTGTGATTATTATTGTTGCAGCTATCATTGCGCTTGTTTTAATTTTAGCTGTTGGTGGTTTTGCTTTTAAGAAGATTAAGGATTCTAAGCTTGGCAAGGCTAACGAAACAACTGAGACTACTGAAGAAGTAGCAGATTCAAAGGATTCTGAAGAAGAAACTGAGGAAGATGATTCTCTTAAGGAAGGCTTCCTTACAAGCTATAGTCAAGTTACAGAAGATGAATATAAGGCGTTTGAAGAAATTTGTTTCGATAGTTTTGCTTCACAGCTTGCTGATGATGAGGAATATGCAGATGGAGAGCTTATTTCTAAGGCTGAATTTGCAGGATATATCTTTCACGCTAATGATACAGAACAAGGAGTGAAAGGTAATGATCTTTTGCTTGTGTACTCAGAAACTGTTTCAATTTATGGATCAGAAAGAGAGCGTTTAAAGGTTGGAGCATTTTCTAATCTTGAAAGAGTAAATGGTGAGTTGCAATGGGGTGACATGGGTTATGGTTCTGATTTTTCTGGAGCCAGAGACGGTGACTCGGCTATAAATATGTTCCTTACATGTGTAAGACGTGATGAAAATAGAGATGGATCAAATGATAGCCAGTATGAGTGTGGTGGTATATTTGAAAAATATATAGGCTGTCAGCGCCTTAGAGATTATTCTGAAATCACAGATGAGAACAGAGATGTGTTTAAGGAAGTTGCTGAATGGGGTATTCAGTATTATTTACCTGGTAATGATACTAGTCTTATTATAGAAGATATTAATTATGAAGGTGATATTTTTAATGTATATCATGATGATAATTTTACTTTACCAGATGAATATTATTTAGTTTATACAGCTTCTGTTTCTACTACTGGTGGCGGTCTTGATCATCAGAAGGTATACATTCCGGTAATGTTTGGAAATCTATATAAGCTTACAGATGGATCTTGTGACTGTAGTGATTTTAATTATTTTGGAAACTTTGCTGGAGATTACTATTTTGGTTACGGCGTTTGCTTCGGTTATGGAGATGACGAAGAAATGTATAGAGGTGTTGTTTCTGAAAATAGAAATTCCTATGATAGCTATTTATCAGATACCATGCAAGAAATCGAGGACAAATACAAGGTATACTAATATATAAAGACTCAAAATAGTTATTTATGACCATTTGTGTCTGAATTGTTAAACTTTATATAGTGGTATCTAATTCTATTGACTACTAGATAATGTGGTGGTAGTATAAATCTATCAACACAATATCTAGTAGTTTTTTATTAAAATCAACTAGATATTGACAGAATATTCAAATAATAATTGTTTTGTTTTTATATATTCGGAGGGTATCATGAACAGATTTGTTGTTAAAAAAGATGGCGCACTTGAGCCATTTGATGTACAGAAGGTAGTTGAGGCAGTTGGCAAATCAGCCACCCGTGTACTAGTTAAATTTACTCCAGAGCAGGAACGCTTCATTTGTCAATTTGTTGAGGAAAGAGTGGAGGAACTTGGCCTTGAGAAGATTGAGATTGCACAAATGCATAACATTGTTGAGGGTGCTTTGGAGCGTGTTAATCCTATGGTTGCGAAGTCTTATAGAGATTACCGTAACTATAAGCAGGACTTTGTACAGATGCTTGATGATGTTTATAAAAAGTCTCAGAACATCATGTACATTGGTGACAAGGAAAATTCAAACACTGACTCTGCCCTTGTTTCTACCAAGCGCTCACTGATTTTTAACGAGCTTAACCGCGAGCTTTACAAGAAATTCTTCCTTACAACAGAGGAAGTTCAGGCTATCAGAGATGGCTACATATATATTCATGATATGAACGCTAGACGTGACACCATGAACTGCTGCTTATTTGATGTTAAGACAGTTCTTGAAGGTGGCTTTGAAATGGGTAACATCTTCTATAACGAGCCAAAGAGTCTTGATGTTGCCTTTGATGTTATTGGAGATATTGTTCTTTCTGCAGCCAGCCAGCAGTACGGTGGTTTTACTATCCCACAGGCTGACCAGATTTTAGAGAAGTATGCTCAGATTTCTTATGACAAATATTTAAACAAGTATCTTGAGCTTGGAATAGATAAGGCTAAGGCTGAAGAGGTTGCAATGAGCGAGGTTCATCGTGATATGGAGCAGGGCTTCCAAGGATGGGAGTACAAGTTCAATACCGTTGCATCTTCCCGTGGCGATTATCCATTTATCACAGTTACAATCGGTCTTGGTACATCTGTTTTTGCAAAGATGGCATGTAAGGCATGTCTTAAGGTTCGTTCAATCGGTCAGGGTAAGCCGGGCTTTAAAAAGCCAGTTCTTTTCCCTAAGATTGTATTCTTGTATGATGAAAACCTTCATGGACCAGGTGGCGAGCTTGAGGATGTTTTTGAAGCAGGTATTGATTGCTCTAGAAAGACAATGTATCCTGATTGGCTTTCACTTACTGGTGAGGGATATATTGCCAGCATGTACAAGAAATATGGCAAGGTAATCTCACCTATGGGATGTCGTGCATTCCTTTCACCTTGGTATGAGCGTGGCGGAAGAACACCTGCTGATGAAAACGATCAGCCAGTATTTATTGGCCGTTTTAATATCGGCGCTGTTTCCCTTCACCTTCCTATGATTCTTGCTAAGTCTCGTCAGGAATCAAAGGATTTCTACGAGGTGCTTGATTACTACCTTGAGATGATTAGAAAGCTTCATATCCGTACCTATGCTTACCTTGGAGAGATGCGTGCTTCTACAAATCCTCTTGCTTATTGTGAGGGTGGTTTTTATGGTGGACACCTTGGCTTCCACGACAAGATTAAGCCACTTCTTAAGGCTGCAACAGCAAGCTTTGGTATTACAGCTTTCAATGAGCTTCAGGAGCTTTACAATGGCAAATCCCTTGTTGAGGATGGAGAGTTTGCACTTGAAGTGCTTAAGCACATAAATGAAAAGGTTAATCAGTTTAAGGAAGAGGATGGCAATCTTTACGCTATCTATGGCACTCCAGCTGAAAACCTTTGCGGCCTTCAGGTAAAACAGTTTAGAAATAAGTATGGTATTGTTGAGAATGTTTCAGACAGAGAATATGTTTCTAATTCTTTCCACTGCCATGTTACAGAAGATATTACACCAATTGAAAAGCAGGATAAGGAAGGTCGTTTCTGGGAGCTTTCAAACGGTGGAAAGATTCAATATGTTCGTTACCCAATCAACTACAACCGCGAGGCTGTTAAGACTCTTGTTCGCAGAGCAATGGCAAAGGGCTTCTATGAAGGTGTAAACCTTTCCCTTTCATACTGCGATGACTGCGGACATGAAGAACTTGAGATGGATGTTTGTCCAGTTTGCGGCAGCAAGAATCTCACAAAAATCGATCGAATGAATGGCTATCTTTCATACTCCCGTGTAAAGGGTGATACACGTCTTAACGAAGCAAAGATGGCGGAAATTGCCGATCGTAAGTCTATGTAAATTCATAGCACAGATATAAGAACATTTTCTAAATAACAATCTATTAGATCTCTGAAAGTGACATCTAGTCACTGGAAGAGTATCTGATGATTGTTAGTGTGAGAAAATGTGAAGTAAATTTGGAGAATAATGTAAATGAATTACCATAATATAACAAAAGACGACATGCTTAATGGTGATGGACTTAGAGCTGTGCTTTGGGTATCAGGTTGTGACCATCGTTGTGAGCAATGTCAAAATCCTATCACTTGGGATCCAGAGGGCGGTCTGAAATTTGACCAGGCTGCTAAGGATGAATTATTTGAAGTATTGTCTAGAGATTATATTTCAGGAATAACATTTAGTGGAGGTGACCCATTGTTTCCTGGAAATCGTAAGGAAGTGACGGAGCTTGCCCGGGAAATTAGGGAGAGGTTTCCCGGCAAGACCGTCTGGCTTTACACTGGGTTCACCTATGAGGAAATCAAGTCTCTAGAAATTATGGAATATATCGATGTTCTGGTTGACGGAGAATTTGAAATTGATAAGATAGATTTACAGGCTAAATGGAGAGGGAGCATTAATCAGCGCGTTATTGATGTACCTCAGACAAGAAAGCTTGATCAAATCGTTCTATTTTGCGACTAAAAAGGGAGATTTTATACATGAATATTAATATTACTAAGCTTACTCCTTCTGCTAAGCTTCCAGAAAGAGGCTCTGAGTACGCTGCAGGTTACGATTTATTTGCAGACATCTCTGAGGAGGTTAGAATCGCTCCACATGAGACTCTTATGATTGGAACAGGCCTTGCAATGGAAATCCCTGAAGGATATTTTGGTGGGGTTTTCGCCAGATCCGGATTATCAGCAAAGGAAGGTCTTAGACCTGCTAACTGTGTTGGCGTTGTAGATTCAGATTACAGAGGAGAGGTTAAGGTAGCTCTCCATAATGATAGCCAGATTGAGAGAGTTGTAACTCCAGCAGAAAAGATTGCACAACTTGTGGTTGTACCATTCCTTTCTGTAGAGTTTTCAGAAGTTTCCGAGCTTACAGATACTGTTAGGGGCGCAGGTGGTTTTGGCTCCACAGGAAAACATTAAATCATAACAAATTGGCGCCTGGAGTAAACCAGACGCCTTTTCGTGGTTTTATAAAGTATATTTGAAAGAGAGTAATTATTATGGCAAAAAAGGTTACCTATGATGAAAGCAGTATTGCTGTTTTAGAGGGACTTGAGGCGGTTAGAAAGCGCCCTGGTATGTATATAGGTTCTACCTCTAGAAAAGGTCTTAACCATCTTATATACGAAATTGTAGATAACTCTGTAGACGAACATCTTGCAGGAGAGTGTGACACTATTTATGTCACACTTGAGAAGGATGGCAGCTGTACTGTAGAAGATAATGGTCGAGGAATTCCAGTTGGTATGCACGCGAAGGGACTTCCTGCTGCACGTCTTGTTTTTTCTACCCTTCATGCTGGTGGTAAGTTTGACGATAGCGTTTACAAGACTTCCGGTGGTTTACATGGTGTAGGTTCTTCAGTTGTTAATGCCTTGTCTGAATACATGGTGGTAGACATTTCTAGAGAGGGATTCGTTCATCATGATAGATATGAGAGAGGTGTACCTACAGAAAAGCTTGTTGATGGTTTGCTTCCAAAGGTAGCAAAGACAAATAAACACGGTACAAAGATTAATTTCTTACCAGACCCAGAAATCTTTGAAAAGACTTATTTCAAGGAAGATGATCTTAAGTCTCGTCTTCATGAAACAGCATATCTTAATCCAGGTTTGACTATTAACTATGCAGATCTTCGTGGAGAAGAGCCAGATTATGTTACCTATCATGAGCCAGAGGGAATCAGAGGCTTTGTTAAGGAAATTAATAAGTCCGCAGAGACTCTTCACGACGTGGTTTATTTTACTGGTAAATCAGATGATGTAGAGCTTGAGGTTGCTTTCCAGTACTGCAACGAATTCAAAGAAAACATTCTTGGTTTCTGTAATAATATTTACAACTCTGAGGGTGGTACACATATTACAGGTTTTAAGACTGTACTTACTACAGTCATTAATAACTATGCCAGAGAGCTTGGAATCCTTAAGGAAAAGGATGCAAACTTTACAGGTGCAGATGTTAGAAATGGTATTACAGCAATTGTATCAATCAAGCATCCAGATCCACGATTTGAAGGTCAGACAAAGACAAAGCTTGATAATCCAGATGCCTCAAAGGCAACTCAAAAGGTGTGCCAGGACGAGTTTGTCCTTTTCTTCGATAGAAACCTTGAAACCTTAAAAGCAATTATTTCATGCGCTGAAAAGAGTGCTAAGATTCGTAAATCCGAAGAGAAAGCAAAGACAAACCTTCTTACAAAGCAGAAGTTTTCTTTTGACCAGAATGGTAAGCTTGCTAACTGTGAGTCTAGAGATGCCAGCAAATGTGAAATCTTCATCGTAGAGGGAGATTCAGCAGGTGGTTCTGCTAAGATGGCTAGAAATCGTATGTATCAGGCTATTATGCCAATCCGTGGTAAGATTCTTAACGTTGAAAAGGCTTCAATGGATAAGGTTTTAGCAAACGCTGAAATCAAAACACTTATCAATGCCTTTGGTTGTGGTTTCTCAGAGGGTTATGGTAACGATTTTGATATTTCAAAGCTTCGCTATGACAAGATTGTTATTATGGCCGATGCCGATGTGGACGGTGCTCATATCAGCACACTTCTTTTAACCTTCTTCTATAGATTCATGCCAGAGCTTATTAAGGAAGGTCATGTTTATATTGCTATGCCACCTCTTTACAAAGCAATTCCATCAAAGGGGGAGGAAGAATACCTTTATGATGATGTTGCCCTTGAAAAGTATCGTAAGAAGATGGAAGGAAAATCATTTACTCTTCAGCGATACAAAGGTTTAGGTGAGATGGATAAGGATCAGCTTTGGGAAACAACACTTGATCCTGAGCGTCGTAAGCTTAAGCTGGTGGAAATTGAAGATGCGCTTATGGCTTCTGAGGTTACTGAACTTTTAATGGGAAGCGACGTTGCACCTCGTAAGGAATTTATATACAAACACGCTAAGGAGGCTGAAATAGATGCCTAGTGAAATTATTCGTACAGAGTATTCTGAGATAATGCAAAAATCCTTCATTGACTACTCAATGTCTGTTATTCTTGCCCGTGCAGTTCCAGATGTTAGAGATGGTCTTAAGCCTGTACAGCGTCGTACTCTTTACGACATGTACGAGTTGAAGGTAGATTACAATAAACCATATAAGAAATCAGCTCGTATCGTAGGTGATACAATGGGTAAATATCATCCACACGGTGATAGCTCAATTTATGAAGCCCTCGTTGTAATGAGTCAGGATTTCAAGAAGAGCCTTCCGCTTGTGGATGGCCACGGTAACTTTGGTTCCATCGAAGGTGATGGGGCTGCTGCTATGCGTTACACTGAGGCTCGTCTTGCAAAGGTAGCCCAGGAGGTTTACCTTGGAGACTTGGACAAAAATGTTGTGGATTTTGTTCCTAACTATGATGAGACTGAAAAGGAGCCTGAGGTTCTTCCGGTACGTGTTCCAAACTTGCTTATCAATGGTTCAGACGGTATCGCAGTTGGTATGGTTACATCTATTCCTCAACACAATCTTGGTGAGGTTGTTGACGGTGTTATTGCCTACATGAAAAATCCTGATATCAACACAGCTGAGATGATGGAAATCATCCCAGGGCCAGATTTCCCTACTGGTGGTATTGTCACTAATAAGGATGATTTGCTTGAGATTTACTCAACTGGTGTTGGTAAAATCAAGATTCGTGGTAAGGCTGAAATCGAAAAGATTAAGGGTGGTAAGGAACAGATCGTAATTAGCGAAATTCCATATCCTATGATTGGTGCCAATATTGGAAAGTTCCTTAACGATATTTATCAGCTTGTTGAGACCAAAAAGACAAATGATATTACTGATATTTCCAACCAGTCTTCAAAGGATGGAATGAGAATCATCGTTGAGCTTCGTAAGGGCGCTGATGCTCAGAATGTACTTAATCTTTTATATAAAAAGACTCGTCTTGAGGATACGTTCGGTGTAAATATGCTTGCTGTAGCTGATGGAAAGCCAGAAACTCTTGGTATCGTGCCAATTATCAGACATCACGTAAACTTCCAGTATGAGCTTTGCACAAGAAAGTACACTCACTTGCTTGGCAAGGAGCAGGATAAAAAGGAAATTCAGGAAGGCTTAATCAAGGCTTGTGATGTTATTGACCTTATTATCGAAATCCTTAGAGGTTCAAAGGATGTTAAGCAGGCTAAGGCATGTCTTGTAGATGGTGTTACCGCTGGAATTAAGTTTAAATCACAGGCTTCAAAGGCAGCAGCTGAGGAGCTTAGGTTTACTGACCGTCAGGCTCAAGCTATCCTTGATATGAGACTTCATCGTTTGATTGGTCTCGAAATTGAGGCACTTAAGGCTGAGTATGATGAGACTTTAGAAAAGATTGCTCGCTATACAAAGATTCTTGGTTCTAAGGCTGAAATGGCAAAGGTTATTATCAAAGACCTTCAGGCTATTAAAAAGGAATATGCTAGAGATCGTCGTACAGTTATCGATAACGTGGAGGAGGCTGTTGTAGAAGAGAAGCCTATCGAGGTTATTGATGTTGCGGTTCTTATTGATAGATTTGCTTATGCAAGAGTTGTTGATATGCCAACCTATGAGCGTAATAAAGAGGCTGCTGATGCTGAGTGCAAAAAGATTGTATTCTGTAAAAATACTGACAAGATTTGTTTGTTTACCAATAAGGGTGACATGCACACCATTAAGGTATTGAGTTTACCATTTGGTAAGTTTAGAGATAAGGGTCAGCCTATAGATACTGCTGAAAAAGGCTCGAAGATTGACCTTACAAAGGAAAATCTCTTGCTTGCAGATTCAATGGAACACATTGTTTCTAAGAAGTTAGTATTTGGTACTAAGCAGGCTATGATTAAGGTTGTAGCTGGTAGTGAGTTTGATGTTTCTAGAAAGCTTATTGCAGCAACAAAACTTAACGATGGTGATGAAGTAATCTGTGTTAAGCTTCTTGAGGAAGGCTCTACAGTAGTAATGCAGTCGGCAAAGGATATGTTCCTTAGAATTGATGGAGCTACAATTCCAGAAAAGAAGAAGACTGCCGTTGGTGTTAGAGGAATTAAGCTTGCTAAGGGCGATGAACTTGTCGATATTCATGTAATTGGTGAAGGTGAAAACCTTGAAATTAAGGTTAAAGATAAGACAGTAGCTTTGAATCGACTTCATGTTGGTTCTAGAGATACAAAGGGAGTTAAGAAGTAAATGATTAAAAATGTATATTTTGATTTAGACGGAACTTTGATTGATTCTGCTCCTAGTATTATTGGATGTCTAAAAAAGACTCTTGATAAATTTGGGTACGAATGTCCTGATTATGAAACCTTCCGCAAATGTGTAGGGCCTCCTTTTACATATTCTTTTCCCAATTATCTTCATGTAAAGGATGAGGATTTTAAGGATGCGGTAGCCTATTACCGTCATTTGTATGATAAAGAAAATGGCTGCTTGGATGTAGAGGTTTTTGAGGGAGTAGAAGGACTTTTAGAAGCCTTGGTTAAGAGGGGCTATTGCTTATTCGTATGCACTTCAAAGCCAGAACCTACCGCCAGAAAGATTCTTGAGTCTGTTGGAATCGACAAATATTTTACTGATATTTGTGGAGCTACTTTAGATGCAAAAATCGATACAAAGGCAGAGGTTATTGAGCTTTGCTTTAAGCGTGCTCCATGGCATCAAAAGGATGAGACAGTTCTTATTGGTGATACAAAGTTTGATTGTATTGGTGCCAATAATGCTGGTATCGATTGCTTAGGTATTACCTGGGGCTCTGGTACTAGACAGGAAATGGAAGAGCATTCTGCAATTGCTGTAGTTGATTATCCAGATGAGGTGTTAGATTACATTGCGTCAAATTAAGTTTAATCGCGTAGTACAAATTATATATCCATTACTTGTTTATTTCGTATTATATCAATTGGGAGTTGGACTCTTAATTGATTCATACGGAGACAAGTTAGGAAAGCTTATGTGTCTGCTTATAGCAGGCACTATTTGCATAATTCCAATGTATATTATTTACAAAACGGTTCCAAAGCCTATACCAAAGCCAATAGAAACTCGCAAAGAATGGTTCTTCTGTGGTCTTTGGGTGGTGACAGTCGTTACAATAGGCTTGATGTTAAATTTTGTTATAACTCAAAGTGGTTTATTAGATTATTCAGATGGATTTGAGCGGGCAAGTGAGACTTTGTCGGATGGAAGTCTAGTAGTTAAAATACTTTGCAATGCTATTGTAATTCCTATTTTAGAAGAACTGTTAATTCGAGGGATCGTTGCAGGTCAGCTGTATTTATGGTACGGAATGTGGCCTGCTGTGGTATTATCTTCAATTTGTTTTGGTATTATGCATAATAATATAGTACAATTTATTTATGCATTAATTATTGGTATTTTGCTTGGGCTTATGTATGTGAAAAACAAGAGAATTGTTCTTTGCATACTGACCCATGGATTATTAAATCTATTAGTAATTATGCTTAGTTACTAAATAATTGGAGGGAATCATGACAAAAACTAATAACGAAGAAATTAAAGATTCAAAGGTGGCACTTGTAGCACATGTTGTTACCTCAATTGCAATGTTAGCATTAGGAATTTGTATGTTAGTTTTAGATACAAAATTTATTGCTAGCCTTGTTTATTCATACTCTGTACTTAGTGTTGGCATTCTTTTTATATGTTTTGGCGCTTGGTACATGATTAAATACTTCTTTCATCATGAATACATTAGAATTACTAACTATGGATTCACCATGGGCGTAATTTTAGTTATAATTGGCGCTTTATCTATCTTTAATGCGAATATGGTTTCAGGCTTTATTGATGGACTTGTATGTCTAATTGGTATTGTGCTTGGAGCTATTATGCTTCAGCAATCTTTTGCTTTATTCCACATTCAGAAAGTGTCTTGGCTTTTTTGCTTAGTATTTGGTGGCGCAACTATTGCCGCAAGCGTATACTTCTTCTTATTCCCAATTAAGTTCTTTGAGGGAAGCCTTGTTGGATGCATTTACCTTATCGGTGCAGGGGCTTTGGCTATTTTATCCTTACTTCTTATGGTTATAGGATTAGGTAGTCATAAGAAAGACGCTAACCGTAATTACAATCGCAATGTTGAGGATTCTCCAATGGGACAGACCGTTGCTGGTGAGTCTATTTTTGAAGATGAACCTGTTTATGAAAACTATTCAAGTAATGCTACATCTGATTCAGATTCGTATTTTGAGGATTAATTAGCTAAATGGCAAATTTACAAGATTACTTAGTCTGGCGTGGTGACGTGCCCTTTGATATAGATCCTTTCAATGAGGTTGACAGTGCAGTTCTTTGTGAACTTGTGTACTCTAATTTTGATGGCATTGTTCCCGGACCAGGGCTAAAGGAAAAGATATCAATTGAAGATGCTTGCAATTTGTTTTTTGAACGCTATTCTGATGAGGAGCTTATTTCTATGGCTACCCATACTAAGTATGCTCCTTTTTTGATGCGTGAGATGGCTGGCTCTAAGCGTTATGGCGGCATGAAGCTTGCCGGTTTTGTAAATGAAATCGAAGCTGAAACTCAAAGCCAGTTTGCAGTTTGTACCTTTTATCTTCCAGATGGAACAATTTATGTTGCCTTTAGAGGTACAGATGATACTCTTATCGGTTGGAAGGAAGATTTCAACATGTCTTTTTCAGAAGGTACTGGAGGCCAGCTGAAGGCAGTGGAATATCTCAATCGTAATTTTTCACGTACCATGAAGCCTCTAAGAGTAGGCGGGCATTCTAAAGGTGGTAATTTTGCTATATATGGTTGTGTTTTCTCTAAATCACACATAAAAGATATCATTATCGATATTTATAATCATGATGGGCCGGGATTTATTCCGGAGATTCTCAAAATGCCTGAGTACAAAACTATTGTTAAACGGATACATAGATTTATTCCAGATGAATCTATTGTAGGAATGATGATGTACAGTAAGGCAAAAACAAGTGTTGTTAAAACCAATACTAAGGGGATTGCTCAGCATGATTTGTTAAGCTGGAATGTATCTAGAAACCATTTTGATTATGCAGAGGATGTTGTTGCATCATCAAAGATGATAGATGAAATAATTAAAACCTGGATTACTCATTTTGATTATGAAACCAGGGCAGCCTTTGGAGATGTATTTTTTGCATCACTGGCTTCTTCAGGCGCTTATAAGATGTCACATATTACATCTAACAAGGTCTTTACCTTGGCAAGCTTAACAAAAGAGATTCAGGCCCTTGAGCCTGAAAACCAAGCTTTAATTATCGATGTATTTAAAAAGCTTGCAACGATTGGCGGCGATAGTCTTAAGAATTCTATACTTTCAAAGCTTCCAATAAATGCAATAGTGAGAAAATAATAAAATAAAGAGAGTCTTATAGCATTCTTTTGATATTTACTTGCGGTTTTGGCTTGAATCTTTTTCATTAGAATGCTATTATACTTTTTGTGGTTAGCACTCGAGATAAAAGAGTGCTAACAGATGAGATGATTAGTAATTTAGGAGGTAATATAAAATGAAGTTAGTTCCATTAACAGACAGAGTTGTTTTAAAACAATGTGAGGCAGAGGAGACTACAAAGTCAGGAATCATCCTTGCATCAGCTGCTCAGGAAAAGCCACAGGAGGCTATGGTTATCGCTGTTGGACCTGGCGGGGTTGTAGATGGTAAGGAAATCACAATGCAGGTTAAGGAAGGTCAGAAGGTTATCTATTCTAAGTACGCAGGTACAGAGGTAAAGCTTGAGGGCGAAGAGTACATCATCGTTCGTCAGAATGACATTCTTGCAGTTGTAGAATAATAAATTGGGAAAAGAGGTAGAAAAAAATGGCAAAAGAGATTAAGTACGGTGCTGAAGCTAGACAGGCTTTAGAAGCAGGTGTTGATAAATTAGCAAACACAGTTAGAGTTACAATCGGACCTAAGGGACGTAACGTTGTTCTTGCAAAGTCTTACGGTGCTCCACTTATCACAAATGATGGTGTTACTATCGCAAAGGATATTGAGCTTGATGATGCTTTTGAAAACATGGGCGCACAGCTTGTTAAGGAAGTTGCTACAAAGACAAATGACGTTGCAGGTGATGGTACAACTACAGCTACAGTTTTAGCACAGGCTATGGTTAAGGAAGGTATGAAGAACCTTGCTGCAGGTGCAAACCCAATCGTTCTTAGAAAGGGTATGAAGAAGGCTGTTGATTGTGCAACAGAGGCTATTTCAGCTATGTCAAAGGCTGTTGATGGCAAGGAGCAGATCGCAAGAGTTGCTGCTATTTCTGCTGGTGATGACGAAGTAGGGCAGATGGTAGCTGACGCTATGGAAAAGGTTTCTAACGATGGTGTTATCACAATCGAGGAATCTAAGACAATGCAGACTGAGCTTGACCTTGTAGAAGGTATGCAGTTCGATAGAGGATACATCTCAGCTTACATGTGCACAGATATGGACAAGATGGAAGCAAATCTTGATGATCCATACATTCTTATTACAGACAAGAAGATTTCTAACATTCAGGAGCTCCTTCCAGTTCTTGAGCAGATTGTACAGTCTGGTGCTAGACTTCTTATTATCGCAGAGGATATCGAGGGCGAGGCTCTTACAACACTTATCCTTAACAAGCTTCGTGGAACATTCAATGTTGTTGCTGTTAAGGCTCCAGGTTATGGTGATAGACGTAAAGAGATGCTTCAGGATATCGCAATCCTTACAGGTGGTCAGGTAATCTCTGAAGAGGTTGGTCTTGAGCTTAAGGATGCTACTCTTGATCAGCTTGGACGTGCTAAGTCAGTAAAGGTAAACAAAGAGAATACTGTTATTGTTGACGGTATGGGAGATAAGGCTGCTATCGAGTCAAGAGTTGCTCAGATTCGTGGACAGATCGACGAGACAACATCTGAGTTTGATAAGGAAAAGCTTCAGGAAAGACTTGCTAAGCTTGCAGGTGGTGTTGCAGTTATCCGCGTAGGTGCTGCTACAGAAACAGAAATGAAGGAAGCTAAGCTTCGTATGGAAGATGCTCTTAATGCTACACGTGCTGCTGTAGAGGAAGGTATCATCGCAGGTGGTGGATCTGCTTACATCCACGTTCAGAAGAAGGTTGCTGAGCTTGCCGATACACTTTCTGGTGATGAGAAGACAGGTGCAAACGTTATTGTTAAGGCTCTTGAGGCTCCTCTTTTCTACATCGCTGCAAACGCTGGTCTTGAAGGCTCAGTTATCATCAATAAGGTACGTGAATCTGAAGATGGCGTAGGCTTTGATGCATACAAGGAAGAGTATGTAAACATGGTTAAGGCTGGTATCCTTGATCCAGTTAAGGTTACAAGAACAGCTCTTCAGAATGCTGCATCTGTTGCATCTACACTTCTTACAACAGAGTCAGTTGTTGCTGACATCAAAGATCCTGCTGCTGATGCAGCTGCTGCCGCAGCTGCTGGTGCAGGCATGGGTGGGATGTATTAAAATAAAATAGACATTCGTATTTATAAAAAAATGAGGTCTCTGTCCAAATTTATTTGGAAAAGAGGCCTCATTTTTTTATAAATTAAGATTTGGCTGTCAAACAAGTATGAGCATTTACAGTTGCAAAGCAACTGATAGGGTCCCGAAGGGAGCCAAATGCGAATATATGTGTAGGCAGACAAGAATGTCTATTTTATTTAGTCAGTAGAAACCATGAAAAGCTCGGAAAATATGAATACATGTTTAACAGCAGGAATTTCTATTTCATTTTACCCCCCAATACTTAGATGGCCTAATCCTCTACCTCACGTAGTTTTCAATACCGCCAAAAATCTTGATTTTATTGGCTTTAAAGGTTTCAATTAAACCTCAACTATGTTAATATAAACCTCGGTGCTTTTGTTTTACCAAATAATAAATGAGGTGATAAAATGAGCAAAGTAGCAATACTTACAGATAGCAATAGTGGCATTACTCAAGCAGAGTCCAAGGAGCTTGGAATCTTTGTTGAGCCAATGCCTTTTTATATTGATGGACAATTATATTATGAGGATATTGATTTAACCCAGGATCAGTTCTATGAGAAGCTTACACAGGGTGGGGAAATCACTACATCAATGCCTATTACAGGCAATCTTATGGATACTTGGGATAGAATCCTCAAGGATTATGATGAATTAGTATACATTCCAATGTCTTCAGGACTTTCATCATCATGTGCAACTGCAAAGATGCTTTCTGAAGACTATGATGGAAGAGTCATAGTAGTAGATAATCAGCGCATTTCAGTTACTCAGAAGCTTTCTGCTTTAGAAGCTAAAAAGCTTGCTGATGAAGGTAAGAGCGGTCAAGAAATTTGCGATGCTCTTATGTCAATTAAGTCTGCATCTACAATCTACATCACTGTAGATACACTTGAATATCTTAAGAAGGGTGGTAGACTTACACCTGCTGTTGCAGCTATAGGCTCCCTTTTAAAGATTAAACCAGTTCTTTCTATCTATGGCCAGAAGCTTGATAAATATAGCATGGCTCGTACCATGAAGGCAGCAAAGGTTACAATGATTGAAGCCTTAAAGAAGGATATGAAAGAAGTTCTCAAAACTGAAAATTTAGACGAAGTTGTAATTTCTATTGCTCACACTCAGAACCAGGAGGCAGCTGAGAAGTTTAAAGAAGAGCTGCTTCAAGAATTCCCTGGTAAAGAGATTTGGATAGATCCGTTATCATTATCAGTTTCATGCCATATTGGCCCTGGTGCTTTAGCTTGCACCGTCACAAAGAAGCTGATTGATATAGATTAATCTTAAACATTTAGGAGGATTGTTATGGTAAAAGCAGTTGTAGGCGCCAATTGGGGCGACGAAGGCAAAGGAAAAATTACTGACATGATGGCTGCAGACGCAGACATTATAGTTCGTTTCCAAGGTGGAGCAAACGCAGGTCATACAATAGTTAACAACTATGGTAAGTTCGCACTTCACACTTTACCTTCAGGTGTATTCTATAATCACACTACAAGTATTATTGGCAATGGTGTTGCTCTTAATATTCCTATTCTTATTAAAGAGATTAACTCCATCGTTGAGAAGGGAGTTCCAAAGCCAAACATTTTAGTGTCTGATCGTGCACAAATTGTTATGCCATACCATATCCTTTTTGATCAGTACGAAGAAGAGCGTTTAGGAAAAGCATCCTTTGGTTCCACAAAGAGTGGTATCGCTCCTTTCTACTCAGATAAATATGCAAAGATTGGTTATCAGGTTCAGGAACTTTTCGATGAAGAGCTTCTTAAGGAAAAGGTAGTTCGTACCTGTGACCAGAAAAATGTTCTTTTAGAGCATTTGTATCATAAGCCACTTCTTACACCAGAAGAGCTTCTTGATACATTACACGAATACAGAGATATGATTGCTCCATATGTATGCGATACTTCAGCATATCTTTGGAATGCAATTAAGGAAAATAAAACAATCCTTCTTGAAGGACAGCTTGGAACACTTAAAGATCCGGATCACGGTATCTACCCTATGGTTACATCATCTTCAACACTTGCTCCTTACGGTTGTATTGGTGCTGGTATTCCAGCTCAGGAGCTTAAGCAGGTTGTTACTGTATGTAAGGCATATTCTTCTGCAGTAGGTGCCGGCGCATTTGTTTCAGAAATCTTTGGTGATGAAGCAGATGAGCTTAGACGTCGTGGTGGAGACGGTGGCGAATTTGGTGCTACAACAGGTCGTCCACGTCGAATGGGATGGTTTGACTGCGTTGCATCAAAGTATGGCTGCAGAATGCAGGGTACAACAGATGTAGCTTTCACAGTAGTGGATGTCCTTGGATATCTTGATGAAATCCCTGTTTGTGTAGGTTATGAAATTGATGGAGAGGTTACAACAGACTTCCCAGTTACATCAAAGCTTGAGAAGGCAAAGCCTGTTCTTAAGACACTTCCAGGTTGGAAATGCGATATTCGTGGCATTAAGAAGTATGAAGACTTACCTGAGAATTGTCGCAAGTATATCGAGTTTATTGAAAAGGAAATTGGATTTCCAATTACTATGGTTTCAAACGGACCAGGTAGAGATGATATAATCTATAGATAATATTTTAAAATTGCTTTACAATATATTTGTAAAGCAATTTTTTTATTTAAAATAAAGGAGTTGAGTTATGGGGGAGACATTTAAATCAAAGGGGTTTAAGATTGCTGTATTTATTATAATTCTGGTTGTTGCCTTTGGTTTTATTATTCTTGGAACCTTGTTCGGTGACATTGGAAGCAATCTTTTTGGAGACTCAGAAGATCCGGCAAAAGTATTAGATGAAAAAAGCTTAGAAGACGACTCGGGAAATAACATAATTCTTATGCCTAAAGAGGAAATTTACACTTTTTCTATGACGGATGAAGATGATGTAGTTTTAAATTTCTCAAAAAAGGGCGAGGGTTGGGAATATACAGATAATCCTAATATTAAGATAGATGAAAAAAGAATCGATTATGTACTTAATTATCTTTCAGATGTTAAATATATTGACGTAATAGAAGGGGAAGACCCTGAGAAATATGGTCTTGTCAAAGAGTCGCCAGTTGCAATAATTACAGACTCTTCGGATTCCTCGATTTTTATTTCTTTTGGGAATGTGGATGAGAAGACAGGAGAGTTGTATTACGCGGTAAATTATGATTATTCCACAATCTATGTCAATGGTGGCAAACTTGGTAATGTTTTACATTATAAACTTGAGGATTTAATTAAACGATAGACATTTTATTTAATTATTTACAGATTTAAATCCCTGTGATATTATACTAAGGTATGATTTTACTGTAACTCAGGTTTAGGACACTCCGACCTTTTCCTTAGTTATGGCATATTAATAGTTTTTATAGGAGGTAATTAAAATGATTACAAAAGAGAAGAAGCAGCAGATTATCAATGAGTACGCTAGAACAGCTGGTGACACAGGTTCTCCAGAGGTTCAGATTGCAGTTCTTACAGCTCGTATTTCAGAGCTTACAGAGCATCTTAAGGCTAACCCAGGTGATCATCATTCACGTCGTGGTATGATGAAGATGGTTGGTAAGAGAAGAAACCTTCTTGCATACCTTAAGAACACTGATATTGAGAGATATCGTTCAATTATTGAGCGTCTTGGCTTAAGAAAGTAATCTATAAGAGCGGAGTGTATTCTCCGCTCATTTTTCTATGATTTAGTTTTCGAGCCCAATCCGAAGCCACTGAATTTGTTAGCGAAGGACTCATAATGAGTCGAGGTTTTAGAAGTTCGCTTCATTTTCAGTAGTTTCGGGTTAGAGCTTAATATAATTTAAGTTTATAAGGAGAAAACCATGAAGACATTTACAATGGATTTAGCTGGTAGAACACTTCGTGTAGATATCGGCAGAGTTGCAGCACAGGCTAATGGTGCAGCATTTATTCAGTATGGTGATACAACAGTTCTTTCAACTGCTACAGCATCTGATAAGCCACGTGATGGAATCGATTTCTTCCCACTTTCAGTAGAGTTCGAAGAGAAGACATATGCAGTAGGTAAGATTCCTGGTGGTTTCAATAAGAGAGAGGGAAAGGCATCTGAGAACGCAGTTCTTACATCGCGTGTAATTGATAGACCAATGCGTCCACTTTTCCCAAAGGATTATCGTAACGACGTTACACTCAACAATATGGTTATGGCTGTTGATCCACAGTGCCGTCCAGAGCTTGTTGCTATGCTTGGTGCTGCAATTTCAACATGTATTTCTGATATTCCATTTGATGGCCCATGTGCTATGACACAGATGGGTATGGTTAATGGTGAGTTAATCGTTAACCCTTCACAGGAGCAGTGGGATAAGGGAGACCTTAAGCTTACTGTTGCATCAACTCGTGAAAAGGTTATCATGATTGAGGCCGGCGCAAACATCATCCCTGAGGATAAGATGATTGAGGCTATTTACAAGTGCCACGATGTTAACCAGACAATTATCGCTTTCATTGACGAGATGGTTAAGGAATGCGGTAAACCAAAGCATGAGTACACATCTTGTGCTATTCCAGAAGAGCTTTTTGCAAAGATGAAGGAAATCGTTCCTCCAGCAGAGATGGAAGAAGCTGTATTTACAGATGAGAAGCAGGTTCGCGAGGAGAACATCCGCAACATCACTGCACGTCTTGAGGAAGCATTTGCAGAGAATGAAGAATGGCTTGCAGTTCTTGGCGAAGCTATTTATCAGTATGAGAAGAAGACAGTTCGTAAGATGATTCTTAAGGATCACAAGCGTCCAGATGGTCGTCAGCTCGACCAGATCAGACCACTTGCAGCTGAGGTTGATATTATTCCTCGTGTACACGGTTCTTCAATGTTTACACGTGGTCAAACACAGATTTGTGATGTTGTAACACTTGCACCTCTTTCAGAGGCTCAGAAGATTGATGGTCTTGATGCATTTGTTACAGAGAAGAGATATATGCACCACTACAACTTCCCTGCATATTCAGTAGGTGAGACAAAGCCATCTCGTGGGCCAGGACGTCGTGAGATTGGTCATGGTGCACTTGCAGAGAGAGCACTTCTTCCTGTACTTCCAACACCTGAAGAGTTCCCATATGCAATCCGTGCCGTTTCTGAGACATTTGAGTCAAACGGATCTACATCAATGGCTTCAACATGTGCATCTTGTATGTCACTTATGGCTGCTGGTGTTCCGCTTAAGGCTATGGTTGCTGGTATTTCTTGTGGTCTTGTTACAGGCGATACAGATGACGATTTCGTACTTCTTACAGATATTCAGGGTCTTGAAGATTTCTTTGGTGACATGGACTTCAAGGTTACTGGTACTAAGGAAGGAATCACAGCTATCCAGATGGATATTAAGATTCACGGTCTTACACGTCCAATCGTTGAGGGTGCTATCGCTCGTTGTCGTGAAGCTAGATTCTTCATCATGGACAACTGCATGAGCAAGGCAATTGCTGAGCCACGTCCACAGGTTGGTGAGTTTGCTCCAAAGATTATCCAGCTTTCTATTGATCCAGAAAAGATTGGTGATGTTGTAGGACAGCGTGGTAAGACAATCAACGAAATCATTGCTAGATGCGATGTTAAGATTGATATTACTGATGAGGGTAATGTTTCTATCTGTGGCACAGACGCTGCTAAGATGGATGAGGCAAAGAGAATGATTGAAATCATTACTACTGATTTTGAGAAGGATCAGATCCTCACAGGTAAGGTCGTAAGCATCAAGGAATTCGGTGCATTTATCGAGTTCGCTCCTGGTAAGGAAGGAATGGTTCACATTTCTAAGATTGCTAAGGAAAGAATCGACAGAGTCGAGGATGTTCTTACACTTGGAGATACTGTTAAGGTTGTTTGCCTTGGCAAGGACAAGATGGGACGCATTAGCTTCTCAATCAAGGATGTTCAGTAGAACAAACTGAAATATTAACTAGATTTTTAATGCGCCTGGCGTTTTGTCAGGCGCATTTTTTAAGGAAAGACTATGTTATTAAACGTTTCTCATATTTATAAATCCTTTGGCGAGGATAGTATAATTAAAGATGCTACATTTACAGTAGATGAAGGCTCTAAGGTTGCTATTGTTGGCAATAACGGAACTGGCAAGTCTACACTTCTTAAGATAATAATTGGTGAATTACCTGCTGATGATGGAGAAGTCACCTTAAAGAAGGATGCTACAATGGGATATTTGGCTCAGTATCAAGAAGATGCATTTGGTAGTAATATCCTTGATACAGTTCTTGGTGCCAGAGAAGATTTGCTTTCCATGGAAAAGAAGCTTTCTGAAATGGAAATGCAAATGAGCTCCCTTGATCCTTCTGAAATGACAAGTTTTATGGATAATTACCATAAGCTTCAGCATCAATTTGATTTGCAGGGCGGCTATACATTTCGTTCAGAAGCTGTAGGTATTCTTAAAGGATTGGGTTTTGAGCAGGAAGATTTCGAAAAAAGCATGAAGGAGCTTTCTGGAGGTCAAAAAACAAGAGTTAGTCTTGGTAGACTTTTGGCTTCAACTCCTGATTTACTTCTTTTGGATGAGCCTATTAACCACTTGGATTTAAAGTCAATCATGTGGCTTGAAGGATATCTTTCTTCTTATAAGGGGGCGGTTGTAATTGTTGCTCATGATAGATATTTCCTTGATAAAATAGCAGATCATGTTGTGGATTTATCCTATGGAAGAACTAGCGTGTATACTGGTAATTATTCTGCATTTGTAACGCAGAAGGAAATTGCACAGATTTCCTATACCAATGCTTATGAAAAGCAGCAGAAGGAAATCGAGCATCAGAAAGCAGTAATTGAAAAACTACAATCATATAATAGAGAAAAATCTATAAAGAGAGCCGAAAGCCGAAAAAAGCTTCTTGATAAGATGGAAGTTATGGATGCTCCTGACAAGGAGGCTCCAAAAATGCGTCTTACTCTTGAAATAGAAAAGGAAAGCGGTAAGGATGTACTGGATTTCTCCCATGTAACCAAATCGTATGAAGATAAAAATATTTTCACGGATTTATCCTTTAAGGTTCATAAGGGGGATAGAATAGCCATTCTAGGTGATAATGGTACAGGTAAAACAACCATCCTTAAATGCATCAATGGTCTTACTGACTTCGAAACTGGTGAAATTAAATTCGGTGCAAATGTAACTGTTGGTTATTATGATCAGGAACAGCAGGGACTCACCGAAACCAACACTGTTTTTAGTGAGCTGCATGATGCCTATCCATTTCTTACAGAAACAAAGGTAAGAAATACATTAGCAGCTTTTATGTTTACTGAGGATGATGTTTTTAAACGTATTAGCGATTTATCCGGTGGCGAAAGAGGAAGAGTTTCTTTGGCTAAGCTTATGCTTTCAAAATCTAATTTGCTTATTTTGGATGAGCCTACAAACCACTTAGATATGGATTCAAAGCAGATGCTTGAAGAGGCTTTGAATGAGTATGATGGAACCTTACTTTATGTAAGTCATGACAGATATTTTGTTAATAAAACTGCTAACACTATCCTTGAATTATCAGATGGTGGGCTTACGAAGTATCTTGGAAATTACGATGATTACATTGCTAAAAAAGAGCAGCTTTATGGGCTAGGTGATATTTCAAATTCATCTACAAATACATCAGCCGAAACAGCTGCAAAGCTTGATTTTAAAGAACAGAAGCGAATCGAAGCAGAAAAAAGAAAGCTTCAAAATCGCATAGATAAAATCGAAGCTGAAATTGAAAAACTTGAAGCAAAAAAGGCTGCTATTGATGAGGAGTTTGTAAAGCCAGAAAACATGACAAACTCAGCTAAGTTAAACGAGCTTACGGCTGAACAAAACAAAATAAATGATAGACTAGAAGAGCTATATCAGGAATGGGAAGAGGTTAGTAGCTCTCTTTAGTTTAAGACTTCTAATTAGGCTATAACGAAATTGTTAATTTGTTGACAAAGTTATAGCCTAAATCTATAATTATTTTAGTTGGATTTTTTGTGGGCTTTTTAACAGCTTATAAGAACCGTAAATTTAGGAGGCGTACATTTTGGACAAACAAATTTCGCAGGCAGTAATTAGAAGACTTCCTAGATATTATAGATACTTAGGAGAGCTTCTTGATGATGGAGTTGAACGCATTTCTTCTAATGATTTAAGCAAAAGAATGCATGTTACTGCATCCCAAATTAGACAGGATTTAAATAATTTTGGTGGCTTTGGTCAGCAGGGTTATGGATATAATGTGGCATATCTTCACGATGAAATTGGCAATATCCTTGGAGTAAATGAAACTCACAATGTTATTGTTATTGGCGCTGGTAACTTAGGTCAAGCTATTGCTGGATACGTTAAATTTGAACGAGTTGGTTTCAAGATCATTGGTTTGTTTGATACCAATCCTGAGCTTAAAGGCAAGATGGTTAGAGATCTTCCGATTCAAATGCTTGACGAACTGCCAGATTTCGTTAAAAATAATGATGTAGAGATTGCAGCACTTACCTTGCCAAAGGCTAACGCAAAATCTACAGCCTTAAAGCTTGTTTCTTTAGGGGTTCATGCTATTTGGAATTTTGCTCATGTTGATTTGGATGATATTCCAGATGTAGTTATCGAAAATGTACATCTTTCAGATAGTTTGATGCAGTTGTCATATAATATTACTCAGCATAAAAAGTAGGTGGTATTTTATGTCAGATCATGATTTTCAAAGTGCTATTTCTAAAATAAAAATACCTATGCTTATTTTAGATCAAAAATGGCACCGACTTTTTGCTTTAGGTGGAAAGCCTGATGATGTTAAAGAGCTTGAAGCAAAGGAAAATGAGCTCCTCAAAAGAGAAGCTGAGCTAAAAAAAGAGCTCAAAGATCTTAAAAAAGTTAAAGAAAATCTTATGGCCTCTGTTATGTCCAATATGGAGGGCACATCTGATCTTGTGTCAAAAAAGCTTGATGATGACAAACGTTTGTTGGAAGAATGTAAGGAGCGTATTGCGGCAGCAGAGGACGAGCAAAAGGATTTACCTGCTCAAACAAGCGAAGTTAATAAAGAGCTTATGATGGCCACCATGGACTATTGTTATGATAAGCTTCGTACAAACTCCAATGAAGCTGAGGAAATTACTAATTGGATTAAAGATGTTAGAATCCAGTTAAAAAAGAATGTTATTAGAAAGCATAATAGAGAAATTAACAATAAAGAGATTTATTCTTATATGCACGATGTTTTTGGCATGGAAGTATTAAATCTTTTTGATATGCAAAATGGTGATTTTTATATTGGAATTGCTGATGATAGAGCTGAAGCTCCAGAAGGTTCCAATGGTGAAAATGGTGCTGATTTGTCTAACATAGAATTAGAAGATGTTGATTTGGATGCAGTTTCCAAGGAATCTAAAGGATCCGACGACAATAATGACTCTAATGAGGACTAAGTATTTTATAATACTTAGTCTTTTTTTGTTACATATGGTAAAATAATGTTGTTAATAATAATTTTCATTTGGAAAGGAGCTATTAATGGACGACGGGTCGAATCCCTATATTTTAATTATTCTTCTTTGCTGTATTGCTATCGTTGAGCTTATTGCAATCATTATTCTTTACAGAAAGTCTAAACAGGAGAATGTTACCGAGGAAGACGTAATTTCTCTTGTAAATGAAGGTCATGAAGATGGTAATATATTGGCGTCTGAGGCTGCAATGATTCAAAATATTTTTGAATTTTCAGATACAGATGTTAAAGATATTATGACTCACAGGAAGAATATCGTTGCAATTGATGGCAATATGACTCTTAGAGAGGCTATATCCTTTATTAATGAGAACAATATGAGTCGTTATCCTGTTTATCTAGAGGATTTGGATAATATTATCGGTATCATACACATTAAGGATATTCTTACTTACTATGATAAGGATATTGATAATTTAAGGATTTTAGACTTACAGGATCTTATGTCTGTGGCTGAGTTTGTTCCCGAAACCCATGGGATAAATACTCTTTTTGCCAAAATGCAATCAAAGAAGCGCCATATGGTAATCGTAATGGATGAGTATGGACAGGTTTCTGGTATATTATCTCTAGAGGATATTTTAGAGGAGATTGTAGGAAATATAGAGGATGAACATGATGAAGAGGAAGCCTCAATAGAGGTTAGAACGGAAGATACCTTCATTATGGATGGAAGCACCACTTTGGAAGAGGTGGAGGAAATCCTTAATATGAAGCTGTCTGAGGATTATGAAACCTTAAACGGCTATTTAATATCCTTACTTGGAAAAATTCCTGAGGATGGGTCTGCTTTCAAACTGGAAGACGACAATTTTATATTTTATGTAAAAAATGTCTCAGAAAAGGTTATTGGTGAAGTATTTGTTCGTAGGAAAAGCCACGTTGAATAAGAACTTCGTTTTTGATATAATTTTTTGAGATTTAGATTGAAGAAAAGAGGTAAATAATTATATGTCAGGACATTCAAAATTTGCTAATATT
The DNA here is from genome assembly GCF_900104335.1 of Pseudobutyrivibrio sp. YE44. Classification (GTDB taxonomy): domain Bacteria; phylum Bacillota; class Clostridia; order Lachnospirales; family Lachnospiraceae; genus Pseudobutyrivibrio. Next base: position 509,298 of record NZ_FMXT01000001.1, on the reverse strand, counting down.
AAGCACAAAAAAGAGAAGAATGATGCTGCAAAGGGAAAGATTTTTACAATAATTGGTCGAGAGATTGCTGTAGCAGTTAAGGAAGGCGGTCCAGACCCTAATAATAATTCAAAGCTTCGTGATGTAATTGCAAAGGCAAAGGCAAACAACGTGCCTAACGCTACAATCGAAAGTGGTATTAAGAAGGCTGCTGGTAATGCTGACGCTGTTAACTACGAGTCAGTTACATACGAAGGATATGGTCCTAACGGTACTGCAATTATCGTAGATTGTCTTACAGATAATCGTAACCGTACAGCTGCCAATGTTCGTAACGCATTTACAAAGGGTGGCGGAAGCATCGGTACACCTGGTTGTGTATCATTTATGTTTGATAACCGTGGACAGATTATTGTATCTAAAGAAGAGTGCTCTATGGATGCAGATGATTTGATGATGGTTGCTCTTGATGCAGGTGCTGAAGATTTCTCTGAGGAAGAGGATTGCTTCGAAATCTACACAACACCAGAGGATTTCTCTGCAGTAAGAGAAGCTCTTGAGGCTGAGAACATTCCTATGGCAGATGCTGAGGTTACAATGATTCCTCAGACTTATGTAGAGCTTTCAGATGAGCAGGATCTCTACAAGATCAACAAGATTCTTGATCTTCTTGATGAAGATGATGACGTTCAAAACGTTTACCATAACTGGGACGAGTAATTGATTTGTCCCGTTCAGCGGAAGGGTTATAAAAAATTTTAAGGGGAAGATAATACAATGAACAAAATTTTATTCGCTTCAAGCGAGTGTGTACCATTTGTAAAAACTGGAGGTTTGGCTGACGTAGTTGGTGCATTACCAAAGGAATTTTGTAAGGACTATTTTGATGTTAGAGTGGTTTTGCCATATTACACATTCATTCCTGAAAAGTATAAAAAGGATTTCAAATACCTTACTAGCTTTCAGATGAATATGGGGCCACTTGTGGGCACAAAATATGTTGGTGTTTTTGAGTATGAATTAGATGGTGTTACTTTTTACTTTATAGACAATCATGACTATTTTGATTGTTTTTATCCTTATTCAGAGGATAGATGGGACTTAGAAAAGTTTATTTTCTTTGACAAGGCTGTTCTTTCAATGTTACCACTTATTGGTTTTCAGCCAAATCTTATTCACTGCCATGATTGGCAGACAGGTTTCATTCCTGTATATCTTAAGACTGATTTTCAGGGAGACCAGTTCTTCTGGGGCATGAAGTCTGTTATGACTATCCATAACCTTAAGTTCCAGGGTATGTGGGACACAAAGACAGTTTCAGGTATTTCTGGTTTGCCAGTAGATTTATTCACTCCTGACAAGCTTGAATACAAGAAATGTGGAAATATGCTTAAGGGCGGCTTAGTTTATGCTGACTACATTACAACAGTTTCATCTAACTACTGTGATGAGATTCAGACTCCATATTACGGTGAGGGCTTAGACGGTTTACTTCGAGCTCGTCATTATGATATGCAGGGTATTGTTAACGGTATAGATAATGCTGTATACAATCCAGCTACCGATTCGAAAATCTATAAGAATTTCGACATTTCTAACTTTAGAAAGAACAAAAAGATTAACAAGACTAAATTACAGCAGGAGCTTGGTTTAGAAGTTGATCCTAAGAAGTATATGATTGGTCTTATATCAAGACTTACTGATCAAAAAGGTCTTGATTTGATTAATTATTGTATTGAAGGTATCGTAGACGATTTTACACAGCTTGTAGTTATTGGTACTGGTGAATCTAAATACGAAAACATGTTTAGACATTATGCATGGAAGTATCCTGAGAAGATTTCTGCAAACATTAGTTATGATGATGCCATGGCTCACAGACTTTATGCGGCAGCAGATGCCTTCTTAATGCCTTCAAGATTCGAACCATGTGGTTTAACACAGCTTATTTCATTTAGATATGGTACTGTGCCTATCGTTCGTGAAACAGGTGGTCTTAAGGACACTGTAGAGGCTTATAATGAGTATATTAAGACTGGAGATGGTTTCTCTTTTGCAAACTACAATGGAGATGAGCTTCTCAATACAGTCAATTACAGTAAGTATATCTATTTTGAGAAAAAAGCTCAGTGGAATAAGATGATTGAGCGTGGCATGAACAAGAACTATTCTTGGGCTGTACAAAAAGAAAAATACGAAAATATTTATAACTATTTGATAGGTTAATAAATATAATGCTAGAAAAGAGAATAGTTAATTCTATTCTCTTTTTGATGATAATTATTGTGTAATGAGGTTTTAAATTTGGCAACAAAAGGGAAGAATAATTCTAGAAAAAACTCAAATAGCAGGTCAAATACCCGCAGTAAAAGTACCAAAACTTCCACTAAAGCTAAATCAACTAGAAGTAAAAAACAAGAGGTAGAATTTGAAGATCCATTTTTTGAGGATTCTTCTAAGGAAATTGTGCTTTGGGCATCAATTGCTGCATGTATTCTTTTATGCATAAGCAATTTTGGTATTGGTGGAATGGCTGGTAATGCTGTGGCAGATTTTCTTTTTGGCGTATTTGGTATAATCCAATATATTCTGCCATTTATGGTTGCTTTTTCAGCGTTTTTTATAATTTCAAATTATGGAAATAAGGTTGCAGTTGCAAAAATTGTGGCCGGTTTTGTTTTGCTTATTTTCCTTACAACTTTTGTAGAGTTGTTTATTAATGGTCAAAATATATTGCTTCCAATAGATGCATTTTCATATGCAAAGGAACATCACATTGGTGGTGGCTTAGTTGGAGGCGCAATAGTATTTGGTATATATGATAGCTTTGGTTTATTTGGTGCGTATCTAATCGATGTTATAGTTATGATTGTTTGTACCATTATTATTATCGAAAGATTTGCTTTTGATAGAGTACAACAATCCTCAAGACGTCATGCTGACAGAGCAAACGCTAGAAGAAGAATGCGTAGAGAACGTCAGTTAATGGAACGTGAAGCCAATAAGGTTAGATATAATCCTGAGAGACAGGCTATTATTGATAAAATTCAACAGGATAAAGAATTAGAGTATCATCAGCTTCAGCAAACTGATGGTAATCGCCGAGACAGAAAGCATTCTGGTGTTACTTCAAACACAACACTGGTTCCAGATTATGCAGAATCTATGGAACCAAGTGATGATATTAATGAGATTAGATTTAATTTATCTGGTGAAGAGAAATCTATGGAAGTTACAAAAACTAGTCGCCATAGACTTAGATCATCAGATAAAAAGTCTCGTAGTTCACATAGCTTTGAAACTCCTTCTGAGGAACTTCCAAAGATTGACATTTCGGAAGTTATAGAAGAGCAGGCTGATCATCAGATGGTATTTAAGACACCTGTTATTAACACTCCATCTGCACCAGCAGCTATGGAACCAGAGGTGGCAGCTCCTGTTACAAGCGCACCTATTCCTGAAGAACCTAGCCCATCGGCTTCGCCTAAGAAGGCTAGAGCATCTGTTTCTACTGCTGATGAAATAGAGGCGTCTTCAGCATCTATGCAGGCTTCTATTGATGCAGATAGTAAAAAGCCAAAGAAACCATATAAGTATCCACCACTTAATTTATTAAAGGATGCTAAAAATACTGGTGCTGATTCTAAAGAATATCTAACGGAAAAGGCAAATACTCTCCAGCGTACGCTTGGAAATTTTGGTGTAAAGGCAAATGTTACAGAGGTTACACTTGGTCCTTCTGTTACTCGTTTTGAGATAGCAATTGCTGAAGGCACAAGAGTAAATAAGGTTGTAAATCTTCAAAATGATTTACAGCTTAATATGGCTGTTACTGATCTTCGTATAGAGGCTCCAATCCCTGGTAAATCTGCCATAGGAATTGAAATTCCTAATAAGGTTAAATCTATGGTAAGCTTCAAGGAACTTGTTTCCTCTAAGGAGTTTAAGGGCGCAAAGTCAAAAATTTCCTTCTGCGTAGGTAAGGATATCTCTGGAACCGTAATGGTTGGAAATATAGAAAAGATGCCTCACTTGCTTATTGCAGGTGCTACTGGTTCAGGAAAGTCCGTATGCGTTAATACAATGATCATGAGTATCCTTTATCACGCTTCACCAGACGATGTGAAAATGATAATGGTTGATCCTAAGATTGTAGAGCTTTCCGTTTACAATGGTATTCCGCATCTTCTTCTTCCTGTTGTAACAGATCCAAAGAAGGCAGCAGGAGCCTTACATTGGGCTGTTAAGGAAATGGATGATAGATATGCTCTTATGCAGCAAGCTAATGTTCGAAACCTAGAAGGCTTCAATGAAAAAGTTGAAAATAACTTATTGCCTGAGGATTTCCCTGAAGGTAAGCGTGAAAAGATGCCTCAGATTGTAATTATCCTTGATGAGGTTGCTGACCTTATGATGGTTGCAAAGCAGGATGTGGAGGATTCCATTGTTCGTCTTGCACAGAAAGCTAGAGCAGCGGGAATTCATCTTGTAATTGCAACACAGAAACCAACTGTTGATGTTATTACAAGTCTTATTAAGGCAAATGTTCCTTCACGTATTGCCTTTAAGGTTTCAAATGGTACAGATTCTCGTGTAATTATTGATGAGAACGGTGCTGAAAACCTACTTGGAAATGGAGACATGCTTTATGCTCCACAATATTTGTCTAACCCTGTTCGAGTCCAGGGCGCATTTGTTAGCGATGACGAAGTAAGCGCTGTTGTTGAGTTCCTTAAGAACAACAATGACGCGGTTGATTATAATTCGGAAATTGAAACACATATTGAAAACTCTGAGAACGTCTCTGGGTCTATAAGCTCAGGGGAGCCTGATAATTCAAGGGATCCGCTGTTTGAGGATGCAGGACGTCTTGTCATAGAAAATCAAAAGGGGTCTATTGGTTATCTGCAAAGAAATTTCAGAATCGGCTTTAATAGAGCCGCCCGTATTATGGATCAGCTGGCAGAAGCTGGTGTTGTAGGTCCAGAAATGGGAACAAAGCCAAGAGAAATTCGCATGGCAATTTCAGAGTTTGAAGAACTAATTAATGCATAAGTAAGGGAGTTAGTCAAATGAAGTCAGACATTCAAATCGCACAAGAAGCAAAGATGGTACATATTAAGGAGGTAGCTAGTTCCTTAAACATTACCGAAGATGATTTAGAGCTTTATGGTAAGTACAAGGCAAAGCTTTCTGATGAGCTTTTAAGTAAAATCGAAAGCAATAAGAATGGCAAGCTTGTTCTTGTTACTGCTATTAATCCAACTCCAGCGGGAGAAGGAAAGACTACCACCTCTGTTGGATTAGGACAGGCTATGGGTGTTTTAGGAAAGAAGGCTTGTCTTGCTCTTAGAGAGCCATCTTTAGGTCCTTGTTTTGGTATCAAAGGTGGTGCCGCAGGTGGCGGATACGCACAGGTTGTTCCAATGGAAGATTTAAATCTTCATTTCACTGGTGATTTTCATGCCATTACTTCAGCTAATAATCTTTTAGCTGCAATGCTTGATAATCATATTCAACAGGGTAATTCACTTGGAATTGACCCACGTCAGGTTGTGTGGAAGAGATGTCTTGATATGAATGACAGAGCTCTTAGAAATATTGTAGTAGGTCTTGGTTCAAAGATGGATGGAATGGTTAGAGAAGATCATTTCGTTATTACCGTGGCCTCAGAAATTATGGCTATTCTTTGTCTTGCAGACGATATGCATGATTTAAAGAAGCGTTTAGGAAGAATTATTGTTGCATATTCTTTCGATGGAAAGCCTGTTACAGCAGATGATTTACAGGCAACTGGTGCTATGGCAGCACTTCTGAAGGATGCTTTAAAGCCAAATCTTATTCAGACTTTAGAACACACACCTGCTATTGTACATGGTGGTCCATTTGCTAATATTGCACACGGATGTAACTCAGTTCGTGCAACAAAGGCTTCTATGAAGCTGGCAGATATCACTATTACAGAGGCTGGTTTCGGCGCAGATCTTGGAGCCGAGAAGTTCTTTGATATTAAGTGTAGAATGGCTGGATTATCACCAGATGCAGTAGTGCTTGTTGCTACTGTTCGTGCTCTTAAATATAATGGTGGTGTTCCTAAAGCAGAACTTACAAATGAGAATTTAGATGCTTTAAAGAAGGGTATTGTTAACCTTGAAAAGCATATTGAAAATCTTCAGAAGTACGGCGTACCTGTTGTTGTAACTCTTAATTCTTTTGTTACTGATACAGAAGCTGAAACTGAGTTTGTTAGAAATTTCTGTGAGGAAAGAGGTTGTGAGTTCGCTCTTTCTGAAGTATGGGAAAAAGGTGGAGAAGGTGGCGTAGCCCTTGCTGAGAAGGTACTTTCTGTTCTCGAAAATAAGGAGAGTAACTTTAAACCACTTTATGAGGATAGCCTTTCTCTTAAAGATAAGATTAAAACTGTTGCCACTGAAATATATGGTGCAGCTGATGTTTCTTATTCTGCAGCTGCAGAAAAGGAATTAAAGAGAATAGAAGAGCTTGGAATGGGCAACTTCCCTGTTTGTATGGCTAAAACCCAGTATTCTCTTTCTGATGATGCTGCAAAGCTTGGTAGACCAGAAGGATTTACCTTAAATGTTCGTGAAGTATACGCATCTGCTGGTGCGGGATTTGTTGTTGCTGTTACAGGAAGTATCATGACTATGCCTGGTCTTCCAAAACAGCCAGCAGCTAACAATATTGATGTTACTGATGATGGAGTAATAACAGGATTATTCTAGGATGATTTGTAAAAAATGTGGAGCTGAAATTGAATCTGGACTTATTTACTGCCCATCCTGTGGGGAGTCTATTCAGCTTGTGCCAAATTATGATGTTTTAGAAGAAGAGCTGTTATCTCGAGTTGTAGAAGATAAAGATAAATCAAAGGATGATCGTTTTGCTACTGGAGTTTATAAACCGGTAGCAAAACCTCCTGTTGTTAAACCTAAAACTGATAACAAAACCACAAGTGGTTCCACTAATGCAATTATTCGAAATAAGGATTTCCTTAAGAAGATTATAGCTTTTTTAGTTATTGTTTTCTTTGGAGTTATCGTTATTATTCCGTTCCTTGGAAGTCATTCCTACGATAGCTTAATGAACAAAGCCATCGAGGCGGAATCAAATAAACAGTACGCAAAAGCTCTTGGTTATTTTGAGGAGGCTTACAATTCTGATAAAGATTCCTTTGAAGCGATTTACGGCGTAGGCCGCATGTATTACAAAGTAAAGGAATATGACAAGGCTATTGAATACTTGTCATTAGCTTTAGACTACGAGTCAGATAATAAAGCTATTTATACATATCTGGTTGATGCCTATTCTGAGTTAGGAGATATGGAAGGTATTTATGAGCTAATGCAAATGGCTCCTAATGATGATATTTCTTCGATTTTCTCTGAGTATATTACTAGCCCTCCTGAGTTTAGTCTTAAGGGTGGAGAGTACGAAGGTGAAGTAGAATTAGAATTAACTGTCTCAGATAATAAGAAATATCAGATTTTCTATACTTTAGATGGTAAAAATCCTACCACCTCTGGTAAGCTTTATTCTAAATCTATTAAGCTTGCTGAAGGTGAGACTGTGGTAAAGGCTGTAACCTTAAATGATAAGGGCGAGTACTCAGAAGTAGTTTCAGAAACCTATAATATAAAGGCGGCTAAGGTGGCTGAGCCTGTTGTGAGTCCAGCTCCTGGAACATATACAGAGCAGGTTCAGATTTCTATAGAAGTGCCAGAGGGATGTAAAGCATATTATACATGGGATGGAACAAATCCTAAGAATTTTGGTACAGAATATACTGGTCCATTTTCAATAATCAAGGGATCAAGCGTTTTATCTATTGTGATTGTAGACGACAAGGGAAATTCAAGTTCAATATTCCATGGTGATTATATTTATAATCCATAATATTGTTCACAGAAATTTCACAGATATCACTCTTTTTGAACATAATTTATTAGTAAGATAAATGCATCTCATTAAGAGATACATTTTTCATAACATTATTCTCCCTTTGAAAGACACGTCACCGCAGGCGTGTCTTTTTATTTTTTGAAAAAATCCTTTATTTTAGGCTCTTGTTAATGATAAATAATATCTTGTGCTTTATGATTCTTTAGACTATATATGTTGTGTAATCATATGAAATAGTCTAAAATAAATACCATGAATATTAATCTACTTTGCGTAGGAAAAATAAAAGAAAAATTCTATAGAGAAGCAATAGATGAGTATACAAAAAGACTATCAAAATATTGCAGTGTAAAGATAATTGAGGTGGCTGATGAAAAGACTTCTGAGAATGCTTCAGACACTGAAATCCAGATAGTTAAAGATAAAGAGGGAGAGCGTATTCTAAAAGCTATTGGCGAAAGAGATTTTGTTATTGCTCTTGCTATTCTTGGCAAACAAATGGATTCCGTTGCTTTTTCAAACTACATAGAAGATTTAGGAATTAGAGGCAAAAGTACAATTAGTTTTGTAATTGGAGGTTCCTTAGGGCTTTCTGATATGGTTCTGAAAAGAGCCGATTATCAGATTTCTTTTTCTAAGATGACCTTTCCTCACCAGCTTATGAGAGTTGTTCTTTTAGAGCAAATCTATAGGGCTATGCGAATAATGAAAAACGAACCTTATCACAAGTAAGGCAATTATATGAAAAGGGGTTTTTTACCATGAGAATGTACGATTTAATTGAAAAGAAAAAACTTGGAGAAGAGCTTTCTACAGAAGAAATTTATCATATAATCAATGGTTATACTAATGGCGATATTCCTGATTATCAGATTTCAGCTCTTTTAATGGCAATTTACTTTAACGGCATGAACGTTAGAGAACGCTATGATCTTACTATGGCTATGAGAGATTCAGGTGATATCCTTGATTTATCATCTATAGATGGCGTTAAAATTGATAAGCATTCTACTGGCGGTGTTGGAGATAAAGTAACACTTGTTTTGGGACCTATTATTGCATCTATCGGTGTACCTGTTGCTAAAATGAGTGGTAGAGGCCTTGGTCACACTGGTGGAACAATTGATAAGCTTGAGGCTTTTCCTGGTTTTAATGTTTCTCTTTCAGAAGAGCAGTTTATTAACCAGGTTAACTCTATCAAAATCGCCGTTACAGGTCAGTCTAAGAATTTAGCACCTGCAGATAAGAAGTTATATGCGCTTCGTGATGTAACTGCTACTGTAGATGAAATCTCTCTTATTACTGGCTCTATTATGTCTAAAAAGCTTGCTGCCGGCACTGACGCCATTGTACTTGATGTTACTGTTGGCGATGGTGCTTTTATGAAGAATAAAGAATCAGCTTTAGAGCTTGCTAAATCTATGGTTGATATCGGTAAGCGCGCTGATAAAAAAATCGCTGCAGTCCTTACAGATATGGATGAACCTTTAGGATATGCAATTGGTAATGATTTAGAGGTCATTGAGGCGATTAATGCATTGAACGGTCAGGGTCCAGAGGATTTAATGACTGTTGTCTATGAGCTTGGCTCACAGATGATTGTTTTCTCTGGCATTGAGACTGATAAGGCTAAGGCAAAGGCATTAATGAAAGAAGCTGTTGCAAGTGGTAAAGCCTTTGATAAGTTTGTAGAATTTATCGAAGCTCAAGGTGGAGACGCTTCTTATGCAAAGGATTTATCAAAGTTTGTTCCAGCAAAGCATGTTGTACCTGTTGTTGCCGAAGCAGATGGCTATGTTCATGCTATCAAGGCAGAAGCTATTGGTCTTGCATCTATGTCTTTAGGCGGAGGTAGAGAAACCTTCGAAGATGTTATAGATATGGCTGTTGGCATTATTTTAAATAAGAAAGTGGGAGATGAAATCAAAAAGGGTGAACCTATTTGCTATATTCACGCAAATGATGAGTCTAAGATTCCTCATGCTATGGATATGATTAAGAATGCTACTATCATTAGTCCAGATAAGTGTGAGCATCCAGAATTGATTATCGATATTGTTGAGTAGTATGAGTGATTTTTCTTTAAATATCAGTATTCCATCAGACCACATAGATAATATATTTGGACAGTTTGATAAGAATATTAAGACCATCGAACAGGGGATGTCTGTATCATTTATTTTAAGAAATGATGAGATAAAACTTGTAGGTGAAAAAAGTCATGCTGAGCATGCAAAGGTGGTTGTGGATGAGCTTTTAGCTTTATCAAAAAAAGGGAATACAATTACAACACAGGATGTAAATTATGTTATGTCAATAGAAAAAGAAAAAATTGAAAGTCATGATGTATCAGAAGCCAGAGGCGAGATAATCTGTCATACAACTACTGGTAAGCCTGTTGCACCTAAGACTTTAGGTCAAAAGAAATATGTAGATGCCATCACTAACAACATGATAGTGTTTGGTGTAGGTCCAGCTGGTACTGGAAAAACATATCTTGCCATGGCAAAGGCTATAACAGCTTTTAAAAACGAAGAGGTTTCAAGAATCATTCTTACTCGTCCAGCTATTGAAGCAGGAGAGAAGCTTGGATTTTTGCCAGGTGATTTACAGAGTAAGGTGGATCCTTATCTTAGACCTTTATACGATGCACTTTATCAAATAATGGGTGCTGAAGCTTTTCAAAGGAATATGGAAAAGGGGCTTATAGAAGTAGCTCCTCTTGCTTACATGAGAGGTCGTACTTTAGATAATTCCTTTATTATTCTTGATGAAGCCCAAAACACAACTCCAGCTCAAATGAAGATGTTTCTTACAAGAATAGGTTTTGGTTCTAAGGCTGTTATCACTGGAGATCAAACTCAAAAGGATTTACCAAATGGCGTTAAATCAGGTTTAGACGATGCCATGAAGGTCCTTAAAAACATTGATGATATTAAAATCTGTACCCTTGATTCTAAGGATGTTGTTAGACACCCATTAGTTCAAAAGATTGTTAATGCATACGAAACACATGAGAAAAAGCTAGAAAATAAAAAAAGGTCAAAATAACTCATGAAGCATACTAATAGATTTTCATCCATAAGAATAGGTTATACTATCGGGATGGCATTTATTTTTATAATTGCTAACACTTTATTGTGCTTGTTGAATTCGGTTTTAGTAGATAAGTTTATATGTGTGGCGGCAATTAATGCCTGTTTCTTTTGCCTGTTTATATTGCTATTGATTCGTAAACGGTTGGAGGGGGCACTTCCCGAATACAATTTTATTACCTATGGCAAAATAACATTTATAATTTTGATAGCATGGGCATTTACAATTATCTGCGCAATGGTGGCGCCAGATTTTTTCGCACCATTTATAGTGTTGCCGATTTTGGCTAGCACAGTGTTTGATGATACTATTTCTAATGTTATCAGCTTATACATGGTTATAATCACAGCCATATGTATGGACTACAACACATATATTGTTATTTGTTATGCGTTGATGGTTGCCTTTGGAAATGTGTTATCACATTTTATTGAAAAGAAAGAAGGGGTTGAAAGGTTATATACCTTAGTATTGATATTTTCAGTAACAACCCTGTTATCCATTATTTTTTATTATTTCAACTATTTAGAGCTGTCCTTATCTATTTTTGTTTTCGCTTTAGCAGAAGGTTTTATAGCAAGCTTATTATCTGTGATTGTTATACCTTTATTTACAAAATATGTGGAGGAAGCGCAGCTAAATATTTACGATGAATTTTTAGTTCCTGATTACAGCTTGGTACAGGAAATCAGAAAGTTTTCCTATATTGAATATCAGCACGCCAGCAGGGTATCTGTTTTTTCTAGAAAGTGTGCAGAGGCTATAAATGCCAATGCTCCCTTGGCAGCTTGCGGTGGCTTTTATTACAGACTTGGTAAAATCGAAGGGGAACCAATGATTGACAATGCTCTTAAAATTGCCAATGATAATTGTTTTCCATCTGATGTTACCCAAATCCTTGCAGAGTACGGTGGAATAATCTATCTACCTAGTACTAAAGAATCAGCTATCGTCCACATGGTAGATTCAGTAGTAACCAAGGTTGAACTATTTGATAAAGACCAAATGAGTAGTTCTTGGAATCAAAATATGGTTATTTATCAAACTATTAATGAGCTATCTCAGAAAGGCTTTTATGATAATTCTGGTCTTACTATGAACCAGTTTTTAGCCATTAGAGAAATATTAGCCAACGAGGATATATTAGCATGACAGTTTTTATAGAAAGCGAATGCGAATTTAGTTTTGATTTTGATTATGAGAAAGTAGCTAATGATGTTATTAACACTGCTATGGATTTATTAAAATTTCCTTTTGAAGCAGAGGTTAGCATCACTATTACTGATAATGATGGGATTCAAAGCATCAATAAAGAGTTTAGAAATATTGATGCACCTACGGATGTATTATCATTTCCAATGATTGAATACGAGGCTCCTGGTGTTTTTGATGCTATTGAATCAAATGATGATTTATTTAATCCTGAGACAGGAGAAGTAATTCTTGGAGACATTGTTTTATCTGTTCCTCGCATTATCTCACAGGCTGAGGAATATGGACATTCTGTACTTCGAGAGTATGCTTTTCTTATAGCCCATAGTATGTTACATTTATTTGGGTTTGATCACATGACAGAAGCTGAGGCATCTATCATGGAAGAAAAACAAAGGGAAATATTAGGTCTTCTAAATATTTCTCGAGATTAAGGAAAAGGAGACACTGGTTTATGAAAAAAAGAGTAGTATCACTTATGCTTATTCTTTCAATGGCCCTTTCGCTTGGTGCTTGTGGTAAGAAGGACCAGGCGGATATTGGAGACGCTGCTTCTGAGATTGCTGATAATCAGGAAGATATTTCAGCTGAGGCAGTAGACAACACAAAAGCATTCTTTGATCAGGTATCAGAGGATGGAAAAGTTAGAAGTTATTTATCAGGTGAATGGGTTGATCCTACCTATGGAAGACAGCGTCCAGTTGCTGTAATGATCGAAAATACAAAGGCATGTTTACCACAGTATGGTATTGGTAATGCAGGTGTAATTTATGAGTGTGTTGTTGAAGGTGGTATCACACGTATGATGGCTATCTTTGATGACTATACAGGTCTTGATCAGATTGGTAATGTACGTAGTGCTCGTCCTTACTATGTATACTTTGCTAGTGAGTACGATGCAGTTTATATGCATGCAGGTGGTAACCCAGCAGCTTTCGAGCTTATTGATGGTGGTCTTGTACAGAACCTTAATGCACTTCAGCTTGAAGGAAAGAAGGGCAGTGCAGGTACTTACAGAACAGGAAAATCTGAGCATACTCTTTATACAAACTCAACAGGTATTGATATTGCCCTTGAGAAGACAAAGTATGATATGACACTACCTGAAAACTATGAGCCACACTTTAAGTTTGCAGCAAACGGTAATAACCTTGAGAATGGTACAGATTGCCAGGCAATTCAGATGTACTATTACACTAACAAGCCTTATTGGGTATACAATGAGGATGATGGATTATACTACAGATATGAGTTTAATCAGAAGCAGGTTGATGCTCTTTCAGGACAGCAGCTTACAGCTAAGAACATCATTATCGAGGATGTAGAGTGGTGGACATATGAAGGTTCTCAGTATCTTGGATACCTTCTTTCATACAACACTGGTACTGGTAAGTACATTTCAAATGGTAAGATGATTGATATTAAGTGGTCTAAGGACTCAGATTCATCTATTACACATTACTATGATGCAGCAACAGGCGAAGAAATTCAGCTCAATGTTGGTACAACATGGATTCAGGCTTGTCAGCGTGAATACACTGGTGAGAACGTATATTACGCTAATAAATCAGACTTTAGTAAGGCAAAATAATCATCTATGACTAGAAGGAACAAACATAGCGATACTAAATTTCTAATGCAGGGTTCGATTCTTGCATTGGCCTCAATCATAAGTCGTATTGTGGGACTCATTTATAGAGTCCCACTGACGGCTACTATAGGAAAAACAGGAAATGATTACTATGGTACCGCTTATGAGATTTACAACATAATATTGCTTATTTCTTCATACAGTATTCCTCTTGCAGTTTCAAAGCTTGTATCTGCAAGAATGGCTAAAGGGCACGTCAAGGACGCAAACAAGGTTTTGCACGGCGCCCTTCTTTTTGCGTTTATAACAGGAGGTGCTGCTTCTTTAGTTGTTTTCTTTGGTGCTGAGTTTTTTACAGGCACCCTTCTTAAGACACCACTTTCAGCAATTGCGCTTAAGGTCTTAGCTCCAACTCTTTTAGTGGTAGCTATACTTGGAGTATTTAGAGGCTTTTTCCAGGGTCTTGGTACAATGATTCCTAGTGCAATCTCTCAAATTGGAGAACAGATTGTTAATGCAATTGTTTCTGTTGTGGCAGCGCATATTCTTTTTAGCTATGGAAAAAAGGTTGGCGGAGTATTAGGAAATGTAAAGGGCTATAGTGCAGCATATGGTGCTGCTGGTGGAACTCTTGGTACATCCACAGGTGCCGCTTTTGCATTAATTTTTGTTTTGTTTATCTATTTTGCATTCAGAAAAGTCTTCGTTAAGATGATGAAGAAGGATAAGCATAAACATTTTGAAGGATATAATCAGATTTTATCTGCTTTAGTTTTGACAATTGTACCGGTGCTTCTCAGCACAACGGTTTATAATATTAGTTCTATTATTGATCAGGGAATTTTCAAAAATATAGCTTTGTTACAGGGCCATAAGGCTTCTGAAATAAGTGAATTTTGGGGAGTATTTACTGGTCAGTATAAGGTTTTGATTAACGTACCTTTGGCTATTGCATCTGCTATGGCGGCATCAACTGTTCCTAGCCTAACAGCTGCTTTTAATTCAGGGGATAAAGAGCTTGTAAAAAAACAAATAAATATGGCTAACAGATTTGTTATGGTTATAGCTTTCCCTTGTTGTGTAGGCCTAATGGTACTAGCGTCACCTGTTATGCAGCTTTTGTTTAATGACGATGAAAAGTCGTCAGCATTAATGCTTATGATTGGTGGCTGCTCTATTATTTTCTATTCTCTTTCAACTTTATCAAATGGTATTTTACAGGGAATAGATAAAATGACTATTCCAGTAAAAAATGCTTGTGTAGCCTTGGTTGCTCATGTGGCATTATTGTTTGTGTTAATGGAGCTTTTCGATTTACACATTTATGCGGTTATTATTGCTAATGCATTTTACGCTTTGCTTATGTGCTTCTTAAATCAATCTGCAGTTTTAAAGTTTTCTGGCGCACGGATTGACATTAAAAAAGTATTCTTAGCTCCTTTAGAAGCAAGTGCATTAATGGGTGTTATGGTTTATTTGGTTTACCATATGCTATACGGCTTGTTTGCGATTAATTGTTCAAAAGGATTTGCCAATTTCATTGGTTGTATCGTAGCTATTATTTGTGGAGTTATTGTTTACTTTGTTGCAATGTTCTTATTCAAAGGAATAGATGAAGAAACATTAATGAAGTTCCCTGGAGGAACAAAACTTTGTGATATCGCATATTCGTTACATTTATTGAGGTAATTCTTATGGAACAGGATAGTAAGATATATGATGTTTGCATAGTAGGCGCTGGCTTTTCTGGACTTGTTCTTGCAATTAAACTTGCAAGGGCAGGTCTTTTGGTCTGTTTAACAGACCTTAATCGTGTGGTAGGAAGACGCATACTTTCAACAGGAAATGGAAGATGCAATTATACCAACAGACGTATGGGTGCAGAATACTACTATAGCAACAATGCATTAGATTTCATTCCAGATAAACATGATGATTTACGAGTTTTTCTAAGAGAGCTTGGAGTTTTGGAAAGAGAGCTTGATGGTTATTATTATCCAATTACTAATCAGGCAAAAACTGTTAGGGATGCTTTAGAAAATGAAATTACTGCTCTGAATATAGATGTATTTTTAGACTGTCGAGTTACTGACATTACACAAAACGACATCTTTACGGTTACCACTCATAGAGGTACTATTCAGGCTAAGAAGGTGTGTATAGCATCAGGTGGTTTATCAGCAGCAACTCTTGGTTCTTCAAAAATCGGCTATAAAATGGCCTCTAAGTTTAAATTAAAGGTGACAAAGCTAGCACCTGCTCTTGTTGGAACCACCAGTAAAGACATTTGTCTTAAAGAGCTAGCAGGAGTTAGAGCCCTTGGAACTGTAACCTATAAAAATCATACTTGTGAGGGTGAAATACAGTTTAATAAAGATGGTGTATCTGGTTATCCAGTTATGTGCATCAGTCGTTTTATCGGTTTAGATGAGCTTGATAAAAATCTAGGAGCTTTGTCTATGGATTTTGTTTCCTTTATGTCTGAGACACAGCTAAAGGATGAACTTAAGGCACGATTTGAACGAAATGATAAAGCAGATATTACAACCTCTCTCAATGGTATAGCCAATGAAAAGGTTGTTCAATTAGTAATTTCTTATTCTCGTATTTATCCAGACACTTTAGTTAGCAAATTGGATGATGAGGATATTGAAAACCTTGTATACAACTTTAAGCATTTTTCTATAAATATTACTGGAACTAAAGGCTTTGATAATTCTCAGGTAACTGCCGGAGGAGTTGATTTAGAAGGGATTGATCTTCAAAACATGGAAGCAAAGTCTACAAAAGGATTATATTTTATAGGTGAAGTTTTAGATGTGGATGGTATTTGCGGCGGATACAATTTAACTTGGGCTTACACATCAGCTGATATTGCCGCTAATGCAATAATTAAAGAGGTTTAAATGATAAAAGTTGACCAAATTAAATTAGAAATTGAATCAGAGGAAAGCTTATTACAGAAAGCTATTGCAAAGAAGCTAAAGATTAATACTTCTGATATTAGGGAGTATTCCATTCTTAAGCGTTCTGTTGATGCTCGAAAAAAGCCTAATTTATTCTTTGTATACTCTGTAGTTGTTAAATTGGATCCAGCCTTAGAAGCAAAGGTTCTTAAAAAGCTATCTAAGGATAATAATATTAATAGCTACACCCAAAAGGAATATAAACTTCCAACGCTTAATAAATCTACATCACGACCTGTGGTTATAGGTTGTGGTCCTGCAGGTTTATTTGCTGCTTATATTTTAGCTATCAACAATATGAATCCTATTGTTTTTGAGCGTGGGAAAAAGGTAGAGGAACGTACTGCGGATATTCTTAAGTTTTGGGAGACAGGGGTTTTAGATACCGCCTCTAATGTTCAATTTGGTGAGGGTGGTGCAGGAACTTTTTCTGACGGAAAACTTAACACGCTTGTAAATGATAAGCAGGGAAGAAATACCTTTGTGCTTGAAACCTTTGTTAAGTTTGGTGCTCCATCATCTATTCTTTACGATAATAAGCCTCACATTGGTACAGACATTCTTAAAAATGTAGTGGCAGCCATGCGAGATGAGATTATCAGGCTTGGTGGTGAATTCCATTTTAATTGTCAGGTTACTGATTTTATAATTGAAGATAACAAGATAACTGGTGTTGTTGCAGGTGGTAAAGAATATTCTTGCAATACAGTTGTATTATCAATAGGACACAGTGCTAGAGATACTTTCAAAACCCTTTATGAAAAGGGCTTTACAATGGAGGCTAAAGATTTTGCTGTAGGCTTTAGAATTGAACATCCTCAGGAAATGATTTCTGAGACTATGTATGGTCCTGCCTATAAGGCATTAGAACCAGCTCCATACAAGCTTGCAACTAATCTTAATAATGGCAGAGGTGTATATTCTTTCTGTATGTGTCCTGGTGGTTATGTTGTTAACGCATCCTCTGAAGAGAATCGTCTTGTTGTAAATGGCATGAGCTATTCAAAACGAGACAGTAAAAATGCTAATTCAGCTATTGTTGTTTCGGTTGGCGCTACTGAATTTGATAAGGCAAATCCACTTGCTGGTATTGAGTATCAAAGAGGTATAGAACAGAAAGCATTTTCTCTTTGCAACGGTAAAATACCTCAGCAATTATATGAGGATTTTAAGAATCACCGATTATCAAATTCTTATGGTGATTTTGATACACAGACAAAGGGCAATACAGCTTTTGGTATGCTTTCAGATATTTATTCAAAAGATATTAATGCTTCAATTATTGAGGCTATGGAAAGCTTTGGACATAAAATAAAAGGTTTTGACAGAGCTGATGCAATTCTTTCTGGAATAGAGAGTCGTACCTCATCACCAGTTAGAATTAATAGAAATGAGCTGTTTCAATCTAATATTTTAGGTTTATATCCATGTGGAGAAGGTGCCGGATATGCGGGAGGCATCACTTCTGCAGCAATGGATGGATTAAAGGTTGCTGAAGCAGTTATTAATAACTTAAACAATTAATTTAATTTAAAAAGGTAGGATAATGTTGTGGCAGAATACACTCCAATGATGCAGGAGTATCTAAAAACAAAAGAAGAATATAAGGATTGTATTTTATTTTACAGATTAGGTGATTTTTATGAGATGTTCTTTGAGGATGCAAAGACAGCTTCTAAAGAACTTGAGCTTACCTTAACTGGAAAATCCTGTGGAGCAGAAGAGAGAGCGCCTATGTGTGGTGTTCCTTTTCATGCTGCAGATAGTTATATAAATCGACTTGTTTCCAGAGGTTATAAAGTAGCTATATGTGAACAGGTTGAAGATCCAAAGGAAGCAAAAGGTCTCGTTAAACGAGAGGTTATAAGAGTAGTTACCCCTGGTACAAATATAGACCAAATGGCCTTAGATGAAGGCAGTAACAATTATATTATGTCCCTCTTTTACAACAGGGGTGTTTTTGGTGTTAGTGCTTGTGATATTTCTACTGCAGATTTTTATTTAACAGAAGTTGATGGAGTTCGTAAGCTTATTGACGAAGTATTTCGCTTTAATCCTGCAGAAATTATTTATTCTAAGTCTATATTTGAATCTGGAATTGATTTAAACGAGTTATCAAACAAACTGGAATGTGTAGCATCAAAGCTTGATGATTCATACTTTGATGATGTGCTTTGTACAAGAGAAATCCTTACTCATTTCCACGCTCACTCCTTAGAGGGCTTGGGCCTTATGGATTTTGCCATAGGAAAGGTTGCTGCAGGATCTTTATTAACTTATCTTAAAGAAACACAAAAAACTGAGCTGGCCCACTTAACACATCTTACACCTTATACAGATGGAAAGTTCATGCTTTTAGACAGTTCTACTCGTCGTAATCTTGAGCTTACTGAGACAATGCGTGACAAGCAAAAGCGTGGTTCTCTTCTTTGGGTTTTGGATAAAACAAAGACAGCTATGGGCGCAAGACAGCTTAAGGCCTTTATAGAACAGCCTCTTATTTCTGTTGATGAGATTATTAGAAGACAGGATGCTATTGAAGAAATTAACAGTTCCTTAATCGATAGAGAAGAGCTTCGAGAATATCTTTCTTCTGTATATGATTTAGAAAGACTTATTACAAAGATTACATATCAATCAGCAAATCCAAGAGATTTGATTGCTTTCAAACAATCTATTGGAATGCTTGCACCAATTAAAACCTTGCTTAAGGGATTTCACTCACATCTTATTGAATCTTTAGATGCAAATATTGATGATATGAAGGATTTGTATCTATTAATTGATTCGGCTATTGATGATGAGCCACCAATTTCATCCAGAGATGGAGATATTATTAAAAAGGGTTATAACGAAGAAGTTGATAGACTTCGACTTGCTAAAATAGATGGTAAACAATGGTTGGCCGACTTAGAAGCCAAGGAACGTGAAAAAACAGGTATTAAGAACTTAAAAATTAAGTTTAATAAAGTATTTGGTTTCTATCTTGAGGTTACTAATTCCTACAAAGATTTAGTGCCTGACTATTACGTTAGAAAACAGACTCTTACAAATGCTGAAAGATATTACACTCCTGAGTTAAAGGAGCTTGAGGATAGTATTTTAGGAGCGGAAGATAGACTTAACACCATTGAATATGAGTTCTTCAAAACTGTTAGAGATACAATAGCAGCTAGTGTAGATAGAATTCAAATCACTGCAAAATCCATTGCCATGCTGGATGCTATAATTTCTCTAGGTGTTGTTGCAGAAAAGAATCATTATGTTCGACCAATCATAAACAATCGTGGTGTGATTGAGATTAAAGAGGGCAGACATCCAGTTGTTGAGCAAATGATTGAAGCTAATCAGTTTATTTCAAACGACTGTCAGCTTGATGTTAATCAAAATACAATCGCCATTATTACAGGTCCTAACATGGCAGGTAAGTCTACTTACATGAGACAGGTGGCATTGATTGTTCTGATGGCTCAAATTGGAAGTTTTGTTCCTGCTACAGAAGCATGTATCGGTGTGGTTGATCGAATCTTCACAAGAGTAGGTGCTTCCGATGATTTATCAACTGGTCAGTCTACTTTTATGGTGGAAATGAATGAGGTTGCCAATATCCTTCATAATGCTACCAACAAATCACTCTTAATCTTAGACGAGATAGGAAGAGGAACTTCTACCTACGATGGCTTATCTATCGCGTGGGCTGTGGTTGAACATATTGCCTATAATATTGGTGCAAAATCCTTGTTTGCCACTCATTATCATGAGCTTACAGAGCTTGAAGGTCAGATAAAGGGCGTTCACAACTATTGCATAGCAGTTCAGGAATTAGGAGAGGACATTATCTTTCTTAGAAAAATTATTCCTGGAGGGGCTGATCAAAGTTATGGTATTCAGGTTGCAAGACTTGCAGGTCTTCCAGAAGAGGTATTAACAAGAGCACGTACAATTGTTAATTCCTTAAATGAAAATGATATAGCAGCTGTTTCAGATAGAATTGCTATTAGAGAACAGATAGAAGAAAAGCTTAAAGAAATAGAAGGCGTTACTATTTCTGAAAATGAAGCAGAGATTATTGCTGGTCTTAAGAATTTAGATGTTACAAAAATCACTCCTTTAGAGGCAATGAATATTTTGTTTGAGTTTCACAACAAGGTGGCAGAATAATGAATAAAATAAATGTACTTAGTCAGGAAACAATCGATAAGATTGCGGCAGGCGAGGTAGTTGAGCGTCCTGCTTCAGTTGCAAAAGAGCTTATAGAAAATAGTATTGATGCAGGTGCTACCGCTATTTCCGTAGAAATTAAGGGTGGCGGTATCGAATATCTTCGAATCACTGATAATGGCTCTGGCATTGATAAAGACCAAATTCAAATTGCTTTTTTAAGACACTCAACCTCTAAGATTGAAAAGGCAGAAGATTTAAATTGTATCAGATCCCTTGGCTTTAGAGGTGAAGCACTATCTAGTATTTCTGCTGTTTCAAAGGTAGAGCTTATCACTAAAACTGAGGATTCTTTGCTAGGTGCTAGCTACATTATTGAAGGAGCAAAAGAGATTTCTTTGACTGATATTGGTGCACCAAATGGCACAACCTTCATTGTACGACAATTGTTTTATAATACACCTGCTAGAAAGAAATTCTTAAAATCTGAAAGTACTGAGGGCAGCTATGTATTTGATGTGGTTGAACATTTGGCTTTATCTCATCCAGAGATTTCATTTAAGTTCCTTCTTAACGGTAAGGAAAAGCTTATGACCTCTGGAAATGGCTCTCTTTCCGATACTATTTACCAAATTTACGGTCGTACTATTGCAAGTAACGTTTTAGATATTGATTATAAGGACGAAAGGGTGTCTATTAATGGCTTTATAGGACAGTCTGTAATTGCAAGAGGAAATAGAGCCTTTGAGCACTTTTTCGTCAATGAAAGATATATTAAAAGTAATACACTCTCAAAGGCTTGCGAGGAAGGCTATTATGGCTTCTTGATGGGTCATCAGTATCCATTCTTCGTTATAAATATTAAATTTGATGAAGGGGCTGTTGATGTTAATGTTCATCCTACAAAGCAGGAGGTTCGATTTGAGGATGAGAGTAACATTTGTGAACTTCTCACTAAAGTACTTAATCAACGTCTTAGAAAACGAGAGGATATTTTAGAGGCTAAGGTTGAGGAAGAAAAAATACAACCTAGCTCTAAGGTATTTCAGCAGTTTTCTCAGGCTCTAACAAAAACTACAGAGGTTGTTCCTCCTTCAAGTAACAGTTTTCAGAGTGCTCAAGATTTTATTGGCCAACAGCATAGCGACTCTATTCCAGTTAGTGAGCCTACCACTGATAGTAAGCCTGTAAAGATGCCAGAACCTTTTGAAAAGGATAGATTAGAAAAAATTAAACAATCTATTACTGCTCAAATTCATAGTGATACTCCATACGAAAAGAAGTTTGCTGAAAAAAATAGAGGTGGAGAGAAGTATGAACAAATTAGTTTCTTAGATAAAGAGGCTATTAAAGAGCATAAAATTATAGGCCAGGTTTTTGATACCTATTGGATTGTTGAATACGACAAAAATATGTATATCATCGACCAGCATGCAGCTCACGAAAAAGTGCTGTTTGAAAAAACTATGGCTAGACTTAAGACCCAGGAAATGACTTCTCAGATGATTAGTCCCCCTGTTATTGTGTCTTTAACTCCACAGGACATTCTGCTTTACCAGCAATACAAAGATGCTTTTGAAAGTCTAGGATATCGCATAGAAGAATTTGGTGGAAACGAGCTTGCTATTAATGGCGTTCCTGGTAATCTATTAAATCTTAATCCAAAGGACTTTTTCTTAGAGGTTCTTGCTGATTGTCAATCTTATAAAGCAAGTGATTCCTTTGATATGATTGTAGAAAAGGTTGCATCCATGTCATGTAAGGCTGCAGTTAAGGGTAATAACAAGCTATCCTTACCAGAAATCAAAACTCTCATTGATGATTTATTAAAGCTTGAAAATCCTTATCATTGCCCTCATGGAAGACCAACTATGATATCTTTTTCCGAGTATGAATTAGGAAAGAAATTTAAAAGGATTATTTAATGAAAAACTTAGTTATTCTTACCGGTCCAACTGCTGTTGGTAAAACTTCATTATCCATAAATCTTGCAAAAGCAATTAATGGTGAGATAATCTCTGCTGATTGCATGCAAGTTTATAAACGCATGGATATTGGAACTGCAAAGATAATGCCTGAGGAAATGGAAGGTGTAAAACATCACTTGATTGATGTTATTGAACCTACCGAGGATTTTCATGTAGTTCGTTTTAAGGAAATGGTTTTAGAGGCCATGGAGGATATTTACTCTAGAGGCAAAATACCTATTATTTGTGGTGGCACCGGTTTTTATATACAGGCGATTCTCTATGATATTCAATTTACGGAGTCTGAGGTAGATCAGAAGTACCGTGATTCGTTAGAGGAATATGCAAATAAAAATGGCAATGAAGCTCTTCATAAAATGCTATTTGAAGTAGATGAGGAATCTGCAAATTCAATTCCGGCTGCTAATAGAAAGCGCGTAATAAGAGCTTTAGAATACTATAAACAAACAGGGGAAAAGTTTTCTGTTCACAATAAAAGAGAAAGAGAACGAACTAGCCCATATAATTTTGCTTATTTTGTGCTAAATGATGATAGAAAAATATTATATAATCGCATAGACAAGCGTGTAGACATTATGAAAGAAGCTGGTCTTGTTGATGAAGTTAAAACGCTTTTACAAGATGGCTGTAAGCCAGGAATGACCTCTATGGATGGCATTGGTTATAAAGAGATTATTGCTTATTTAGAGGGTCGAATGGATCTTGATGCAGCTTTAGAATTAATAAAAAAGAATTCTAGAAACTATGCTAAAAGACAGCTTACCTGGTTTAGAAGAGAGAGGGAAGTTGTTTGGCTGGACAAAACAGTACTCACTACAGAAGAAAGTCTTCTTTCTACAATACTTGAGACCTTAAAACAGAAAGGAATTATATAAGGTGTTAGATATTTATAAAGATTTTGGAATTTCACAGGAAGTTTGTGACTTCGGCTCAAAGATGATTAAAAATCTTGAAGAGCGCTTTAAAGAAATAGACGAAGTGGCTGAATACAATCAGCTCAAGGTTTTAAAGGCTATGCAAAAGCATAAGGTTGCTGCAGAGTGCTTTAATACCTCCACAGGTTATGGTTATGATGATGTAGGTCGTGACACCTTAGAAAAGGTATACGCATCAGTTTTTGAAACAGAGGATGCACTTGTTAGACCACAGATTACTTGTGGTACACACGCTTTAGCGCTTGCGTTAATGAGTAACTTACGTCCTGGGGATGAATTATTATCACCAGTTGGAAAGCCTTATGACACTCTTGAAGAGGTTATTGGAATTAGACCTTCAAATGGTTCTTTGGCTGAATACGGAATTACCTATTCACAGGTTGATTTGTTAGAGGATGGAAGCTTTGATTTTGATGGAATAGCAAAAGCAATTAACGAAAGAACAAAGCTTGTTACTATTCAGCGATCAAAGGGATATGCAAATCGTCCTACACTTTCTGTAGAGCAAATAGGAGAGCTTATTTCCTTTATTAAAAATATAAAGCCAGACATTATATGCATGGTTGATAATTGCTACGGAGAATTCGTAGAAAAAATTGAGCCTACTCAGGTTGGTGCTGATATGTGTGTTGGATCTTTAATTAAGAATCCAGGTGGTGGTTTGGCTCCAATAGGAGGCTATATTGTTGGAACAAAAGCCTGTGTGGAAAATGCAGCACATAGATTAACATCTCCTGGTCTTGGAAAAGAAGTAGGTGCTTCACTTGGTATAATGCAATCCTTCTATCAGGGATTTTTCCTTGCACCAACTGTCGTTGCAGGTGCTTTAAAAGGCGCAATCTTTGCTGCTAATGTTTTTGAGAACTTAGGATTTCTTTGTATCCCAAATTCAACAGAGCCTAGATACGATATTATCCAAGCGGTTTCTTTCTTAAAACCAGAAGGATTAATTGCTTTCTGTGAAGGTATTCAAGCAGCGGCTCCTGTAGATTCATATGTTTCTCCAGAACCTTGGGATATGCCAGGTTATGATAGTCAGGTAATTATGGCGGCTGGTGCTTTTGTACAGGGATCCTCAATTGAGCTTTCTGCTGATGGTCCACTTAGAGAGCCTTATACAGCATTTTTCCAGGGTGGGTTAACTTGGAATCATGCCAAGCTTGGTATCCTTAAAGGCTTACAGAAACTTGTGGATGCTCGCCTTGTGAACATATCTCAACTGTGCTAAAATATCACCTAAAAGGCACTATTTAAAATGTGTAATTTTGCTATATTTTAGCTGGTTTTAAAATAATTTTCAGGTTGGAGGATAGTTATGCCAAATTCTTTTGGAATTGATATAGGAACTCAGAATTTAAAAATATTCAGCGGAGCAACTAGTTCAATCACAAACATTAAAAACACAATTGCAATTGTAAACAAGAATCAAATGTATTCTTACGGTGATGCTGCATATTCAATGTATGAAAAGGCTCCTGACACAATTCAGGTTTCATTTCCTATTGTCTCAGGTGTAATTGCTGATTTTGACAATATGCAGACAATGCTTTTTGAAGTTCTTGAAAAGGAATTAAAAGGCAAGATTAAAGGTTCTGATATTGTTGTTGCAGTTCCAACAGATATCACAGAAGTAGAAAAGAAGGCGTTCTCTGATTTATTTAGTAAGTCAAAGAACAAGCCACATTCAATCAGGGTATGTGAAAAGCCTATCGCAAGTGCTATTGGCATGGGACTTGATGTATCTGAACCTACTGGTGTTATGGTTGTTGATTTAGGTGCAGATACAACTGAGATTTCTGTTATTTCTTTAGGTGGTTTAGTATTATCTGAATTACTTCCTTTTGGTGGAAATCAGATAGATGAATCTATTGTTACTTACCTTAAGAGAAACTTTAATTTGGTTATTGGCCAAAAGACTGCAAAGCAGCTTAAAGAGGAAATTGGTTCTGCAATCGAGGGCAGAGGAGAGAAGCTTACTGTTGTAGGTAGAGATGTTGTTAGTGGTCTTCCTATCGAGATGGAAATTGAAAGTGATGTAATTTACAACGCTATCAAGGCTGATCTTGAAAGCTTCTGTACAAACGTTAAGCTTATTCTTGAAAAAGTTCCACCAGAGCTTGCAAAGGATATTGTTCATTCTGGAATTTATCTTACAGGTGGAACATCTCAGTTATTTAGACTTACAGATTTATTCTCAGAGGTTACAAACATCAAGGTTAATTGCTTTGATGAACCACAGGAGTCATGTGTAAGAGGTCTTGGTTCAGTACTTTCTGACACTAAGTTCAAACAGTATGGCTACAGTATGAAAACTAGAATTTTTAAATAATTAATCGAGGTATTATGAGACAGAGAAAATCAAATGGTGGTATACCAAGTAAATATCTGCTCACGATTTTATCAATCATATGCATTATGCTATTGTTTTTTAGCTATTCTACTGGTTTTACTGGTGGCCCATTAGAAACAATAGCTAATCATATTTTTATTCCAATGCAAAAAGGAATCGATTATATTGGCAGCACTATAGCGATTTCTTCATCTGACACAAAAACTAAAAAACAGCTTGTGGCTGAAAACGAAGCTCTTCAGACAGAAGTTGAAGAATTGAATGATAAAATCAAAAGTATGGAGCTTAAGCTAGGAGAGCTAGATGAGCTTCAAAAACTCTACGAGTTAGACCAAAACTATTACGACTATGACACTACGGGTGCACGTATTATCGGAAAAGGTACTTCAAACTGGTTCAACACCTTTACCATCGATAAAGGCTCAAAGGATGGCATAAAGGTTAATATGAATGTTATCGCCGATGGTGGTTTGGTAGGAATAGTCTCTTCTGTAGGTGATAGCTATGCGGTTGTTAGAGCTATTATTGATGATACATCAAATGTTAGTGCCACAATTTCATCTACTGAAGATAATTGTATTGTTTCTGGTAGTCTTGAAAACATGACTGCTAGCAATTTAATTAATTATTCTAACCTTAGTGATAGTGATGATAAGGTTGCTATCGGTGATATTGTTGTTACATCAAATATTTCTGATAAATATTTACCTGGTCTTATGATTGGATATATTTCATCTGTTAATCTTGATGAAAACGACTTATCAAAGTCAGGTACAATTACACCTGTTGTAGATTTTAAACATTTATCTGATGTTCTTGTTATAAAGCAGTTAAAGGAGTCTTACAAGAGTGAGTGATTTTAAACAGTATTTAAAACGAATATTGATAATCGCACTTGTAATTTATGTATGTTTCTTACTGCAGACAAGTGTTTTTTCAAGATATAGACTTGCGGGTGTTACGCCTAATGTGCTCCTTTGCGTTGTTGCTACCTATGGCTTTATGAAGGGGAGAAGACATGGTATTTTAGTTGGATTTTTCACCGGCTTGTTACTTGATATTTTTTCAGGTTCTCTTTTTGGATGCTATGCTCTTATTTACATGTATATAGGTCTTCTTAATGGTCTTTTTAAGAAGCAGTTTTTTGGTGACGATTTAAGACTTCCTATGATTCTTATTGGCACTAGCGACCTTATTTATGGTGTCGCTTCCTTTGTAGCTCGTATGGGCTATAAATCTCAGTACAATTTTTCCTTTTATTTATTGAATATAATTTTACCTGAGGTTGTTTATACATTACTTGTTTCTATTTTCGTCTATTATTTCATTTTATACATAAATAATTGGCTAGAAAAATTGGAAAAGAAAGGTTCTGATCGAATTGGAAACTATTAAGGACATACTTAGAAATGCATTATCTTCACGTATTCGTGTTGTTTCAGTAGTGATGGGCATTTTCGCTGCTGTCCTTATTTCACGCCTATTTTATCTACAAATTATTAATGGTTCTGAGTATCAGGACAACTACAACTTAAAGCTGGAGAAAACCGAGACAATTCCTGCTACTAGAGGAAATATCTATGATCGAAAAGGTAATCTTTTAGCTTATAACGAACTTGTTTACGCTGTTACTATTCAAGATACTGGAACCTATTCTTCTAAGAAGGAGAGAAGTAGCTCTCTTAATTCAGAAATCGCACGAATCATTCAAAAGCTAGAGGAAAATGGTGATTCTATCGATAATAATTTCCCTATTATTATTGATTCGTCTGGCGAATATCAGTTTATGTATTCTGGAAATTCATTGCAAAGATTTCGAGCTGATGTTTTCGGAAAATCAAGCATAGATGATTTGGAATACAGTGAAAAGCTTGGTTTTGATCAGGCTACTGCCACAGCAGACCAAATCATTGATTATTTATCTAGCGATAAAGTTTATAACATTTCAGATGAATACGATAAAAAGCTTCGCTATAAGATTTTGGTAGTTCGTTATAATATGGGCCAAAACTCCTATCAAAAATACATTTCTACAGTAATTGCATCTGATATTTCTGAGAAATCTGTTGCCTTTATCGAAGAGAATGTTAACGAGCTTACTGGTGTTGCCATAGAACAAAAATCTTTACGTAGATATACAGACAGCGAATATTTTGCTCATATAATTGGTTATACTGGCCAGATTTCTACCTCAGAGTACAAAGAGCTTTCTAAGAAAGACGATACTGTTGAGGCTACAGACGTTATTGGTAAATCTGGTATTGAAAAATATATGAACGATTATCTTTCTGGAACGAAAGGTCATGAGACCCTTTATGTAGATAGTGTGGGTAACACTATTGCAGAAGGAGATTATCTTGCTGCCGTATCTGGAAATGATGTTTATCTTTCTATTGACTACGATCTTCAAAAGGCTACCTATACACTTCTGGAACAGGAGATAGCAGGTATTCTTTATTCAAAGATTGCAAACATCAAAGAATATCACGCTTCCGAACATGCTTCAGCGTCAGATGTAGTTGTGCCTATATATGATGTTTACTATTCTTTAATTAAAAATGGCATTATTGATACTAATGCCTTCGCAGATGAAAATGCTACTGCTACTGAAAAGGCTGTTTTATCTGCCTTCAAGGGCAAGCAAAAAACAGTATTAGCTACTCTTAAGAGCCAGCTTAAGGCTAATAACGAGGTGGTATATAGCGATTTACCAAATGAGTATCAAGCATATTCTACATATCTTGTTACCAAGCTAAAAAGCATAGGTATTTTTGATGCAAGTGCTATTGATAATAGTTCAGAGGTTCAGACAGCTTGGACTTCAGAACAAATGGCTGTTAACAAATATTTGATATATGCCATCGAACAAAACTGGATTGATATTACCAAATATGAAAATGAAGCTAAGTATGCTGATACAGAAGAGCTTTACAACGATCTTATAGATTATTTAATTGATTATTTGTCTACCGACAAAGGTTTCCAGAATTTAATCTATAAGTATCTGTTACTTGATGATGGTATTTCTGGATCACAGCTTTGTATTATTCTTTACGATCAGGGAGTGCTTGAGGCAGATGAGGAGACTTATCAAATGCTTACAAGTGGTCGTATGTCTTCATACGAGTTTATGCTTTCAAAAATTAAAAATCTTGAACTTACACCTGGCCAGCTTGCCTTGGATCCTTGCTCGGGATCTTCTGCAATCATCGACACTAGAACTGGTGAAGTTTTAGCTATGGTTACATATCCTGGTTATGATAATAATAAACTGGCAAATTCGGTAGATGCTGATTACTATTCATATTTGACTAATAATGCAGCAAATCCTTTATATAACTATGCTACACAGCAGAGAACTGCTCCAGGTTCTACCTTCAAGATTATTAGTTCAACTGCAGGTTTGGCAGAAAATGTTATTGATACCGGCACAGAGATTGTGGATTTGGGTCAGTACAACAAGGTTTCAAATAAACCAAAATGTTGGATATATCCTAGCAACCATGGTAGTATCAATGTTTCTGAGGCTATAAGAGATTCTTGTAACTATTTCTTCTATGAAGTTGGGTGGAGACTTTCTGGTGGTGATGGAAACTATGATGAGGTTAAGGGTATTGAAAAAATCCAAAAATACGCAAGCCTTTATGGTCTTGATGAGACAACAGGTATTGAAGTAGAAGAGAATACTCCTCATATTGCCACAGAATATCCTGTCATGGCAGCAATTGGTCAGTCTGATAACAACTTTACAACTATCGGTTTAGCGCGCTATGCAACAGCCGTAGCAAACAGAGGAACCGTTTATAATCTTACCTTATTAGACAGTGTTAAAGATTCAGAAGGAAATGTTTTAGAAAGCTATGGCCCTTCTGTTAGAAATCAAATTGACGTACTTAACAGTAGCCAATGGGATGCCATCCATTATGGTATGAGAATGGTAGTTGAGTCCCTTTCTTCTTACGACAACTTCTCTGTTCCAGTTGCTGGTAAAACAGGTACAGCTCAGCAGGTAAAGAGCAGACCTAACCACGCGTTATTTATTGGTTTTGCACCTTATAATAAACCAGAAATTGCAATTGCAACACGTATCGCTTACGGTTACACCTCGCATAATGCAGCTGCAGTTTCAAAGGATATTCTTTCATACTACTTTGGTGTTTCTTCCACCGAAGAATTGCTTAGTGGTGAAGCTAGTACTGTATCAGATGCTGGAAATGAAATTACAGATTAATTAACAAAAGGGAGGCTTTATTTTGGGAAATGATCCTGTAGTTTTAAAGAGTAATAAATATGGTCTTTCATTACAGTTAGATCCTACAATTCCATTTGAGGAATTAGTTAGAGCTATTTGTGAAAAGTTCGCCAAGTCCGCTGATTTTTTTGGAGAGACTTCCATGGTTCTTGAAACCTTTGGACGTGAACTTTCAACAGAAGAGGGCCTTGTTATTATTCAGGCAATAGAATTGAATTCTAAAATTAAAATTATTCTTCTCAATGAGAACAATGAGTATAAAGATATTCGTATGCTTGGAGAGATAGATAGGTTTTATACCGATGAAATCTTTGAAAATGCGAAAATAATCAGAGGAAGTGTCACTAAACATGATGTGATTACTTCTGATTCCAGTCTTATTATTCTTGGAGATGTTAAATCTAAAGCTACCGTTAGAGCTAAAGGTAATATAATTGTTATGGGTAGTTTAAATGGCACCTGTCATGCAGGTTACCCTGACAATTCAGGCTGCTATATTGTTGCTGGCGAGTTAGATTCTGAAAATATTCAAATTGGAACAAAGTCAGGTCAGGTAAAGTTCCAAGAGAAATGGTCTCTTAGAGTTCGTCGTTCAAAAAGTGAGCCAGTTGGTATTTCTGTATGGAACCATGAGCTTTTAGCAGAGCCTTTAAGCAGTGGCTTATTAAAGAGGATTAAGAATTAATGTTTCACAATTATAAATTTAAGAATCTAGATATTAAGTTAATACTTGCAGTTATTGCACTTACAATAGTGGGCATATTTG
The DNA here is from genome assembly GCF_900104335.1 of Pseudobutyrivibrio sp. YE44. Taxonomy (GTDB): domain Bacteria; phylum Bacillota; class Clostridia; order Lachnospirales; family Lachnospiraceae; genus Pseudobutyrivibrio. The sequence continues at coordinate 478,082 of NZ_FMXT01000001.1, read as the reverse complement.
TTATTGGTTCAGCAAACGAATCCAATCAACAAAAGCAGATTATTGGAATGATTCTTGGGGTTATTGTAATGTCTGGTATGACTCTTATAGATTATGATTTTATTCTTCATTTTCATTGGGTTTATTACGGACTAGTAATAGCTTTGCTTTTAGCTGTTTTGATTTTTGGTGATGATGCTGGTGGTGCTACCCGTTGGATTGAGGTGGGCGTTCGTTTCCAGCCTTCGGAATTAGGTAAAATATTGCTTATTTTATTCTTCGCATGGTTTCTTATGTTGCATGAAGAAGATATAAATAAGCCAAAAGTACTAGCTTTAACAATGGTTTTATCTGCAATTCCGTTAATTTTAATAGAAAAAGAGCCAGATTTATCGACTACTATAGTCACAATGATGATTATTTGTGTTATGATGTTTGTAGTGGGACTTAGTTATAAGTTTGTTGGAATAGTTCTTGGTGTAACAATTCCATCTATTCTAATCCTATTGGCTCTTATTTCAAGAGAGGGACAGACTATTTTAAAGGAATATCAGGGTATACGTATTCTTGCATGGCTTAAGCCAGACAAGTATCCTCAGAATTCCTATCAACAACAGAATTCTATTATGGCAATAGGTTCTGGCCAGTTGCTAGGAAAAGGACTAGGAAATGATGCTTTTGATTCAGTTAAGAATGGTAATTACATTTCTGAACCTCATACTGACTTTATCTTTGCAGTAGCAGGAGAGGAGCTTGGATTTGTAGGTTCCGCTTTAGTTATATTACTTATATTTTTTATCACAATTGAAATTTTAATGATTGCAAAGAAAGCGAAGGATGTTTCTGGAAAGCTTATTTGTGTAGGTATGGCCACACTTATTGGTTTCCAAAGTTTCGTTAATATTTGCGTAGTTACAGGATTGATGCCAAATACCGGTTTGCCACTTCCTTTCGTAAGCTATGGCTTAACATCTTTAGTTACAGTTTATTTTGGTATTGGTATAGTTTTGAATGTTGGTCTTCAATCAAAAAATAATAACGGGAGGCTTTTTTAAATGAACATTGGATTGGTAGCTCATGATTCCAAAAAGAAGCTTATGCAGAATTTCTGTATAGCTTATCGTGGAATCCTTAGCAAAAACGAGATTTTTGCCACAGGAACTACTGGCAGACTAGTAGAGGAGGTTACAAATCTCTCTGTGCACAAATACTTAGCTGGTCACCTTGGTGGAACTCAGCAGTTAGGAGCACAGATTGAGCAGAATGAAATCGATTTAGTTATCTTCTTGAGAGATCCACTTACTGTTAAATCTCACGAACCAGATGTAAATAGTATTGTAAGGATTTGTGACGCCCACAATATTCCTTTAGCTACAAATTTAGCGACCGCTGAATTACTTATAAAGTCTTTAGATAGAGGAGATCTTGAGTGGCGTGAAATGTATAAATAAATATATCTCCCTGTTTTTAGTGATTACTATAGCTTTATCCTTGATTTCCTGCGGAAAAGCAGACGAGGATATAACAAGCTATAAGTTATATGATACTTCTGACGCATATGGTATCACCCATAATGGCGCAAGTTCAGATGTAGAGCTATTTGCAAAGGATTTATGTGTAACTGGCAATGAAGACTTAGGTACTTCATCGGTTGATTCTCAGGTTGCATCTGGAGCTGCAGCTTTTAACATTACAGAACAGACCTGTGTATATGCGCAGTCTGTACACGAAAAGCTTTATCCAGCATCCACCACAAAAATTCTTACTGCATATATCGCATGTTTGAAAGGTAATCTTGATGATTACTATACTGTTAGTGAGAATGCTGTAGATCAAGCTAGCGATTCTTCTGTTATTAATTTAAAGGCTGGAGACGTTATTTCCTTAAGAGATTTATTGTATGGTTTAATGCTTAGATCTGGAAATGATGCAGCTGTAGCAATTGCAGAGGGTATCTGTGGAGACGTAGAGACTTTTGCTAACCTTATGAATGAGACTGCTATAAATTTAGGAGCCACCAATTCTCATTTTGTTACACCTAATGGACTTCATGATGAAAACCATTACACCACTGTATATGATATGTATTTGATTTTAAATGCAGCTATACAGAATCCTGATTTCTATACAATATTTACAGCTACCTCATATACTGCAAATTATACTAGCGGTGGTACTTCAAAAACCGTAGATTGGAGAACTACCAATCAATATCTTTCAGGTAATGTACACAAGCCTAACGGTTTTTCTATTTTAGGCGGTAAGACTGGTACTACAGGCGCTGCGGGATACTGTTTAGTTCTACTATCAGAAAATGAAGACCATGATAAAATTATCTCAATTGTTTTTAATGCAGATTGTAGATCTAATCTATACTTGTTAATGAATGAAATGCTCAGCAATTATTGTATTTAAATATTTTTTAGATAATATTATAATACCTCCGAGATTTTCAGTTAATTGTAAAAAATAATGACAATTTTTAAATAAATGTCGTTTTGGTTATTTAGCTTTTAGTCTTATTATGTTAGAATATACTTAACAAAAAGATAAGCATTGGAGGGGGACAATAGCCAATGCTAAATACATAAAAGGGAGGTATACAAACATGGTGGAGATAATATCAGGCGAGAAGGGCAAAGGCAAGACAAAGTACTTATTAGACAAGGTAAATACCGATATTAAAAAGGTTGATGGATCTGTTGTATACATTGATAAGAATACAAAGCACATGTATGAATTAGATTCAAAAATTCGTTTAATCAATATGGGTGATTATCCTATTGAGACTACTGATGAGTTCTTAGGTTTCTTAAGTGGTGTTTTATCACAGAACGCCGACATTCAAGAGGTTTTCTTAGACAGTTTCCTTACAGTATCATATATTGATGATAATGATGAGTTCGCTGCAGCTCTTAATAAGCTTGATAAAGTTTGTAACATGTTTGATGTTAAATTCGTTTTATCTGTTAGCAAGAATGAAAAGGATTTGCCTGAAGATGCAAAGGGTAAAATCATTATTTCCTTATAGATTGTATTAATTAATATGAATTATATGGGGGCACGGATTCGTGCCCTTTTAATTTGGTAAAAGAGTAAATTTCAACTTATGAGAAAGAGAAAAGAAAAGCAAAGCAAAATAATTAAATATCCGAGACAATACCATTTCTCCATAGGTTTTATCATTATTGGTGTAATGTTTATATATATGCTCTATCATTTATTGACCTATATTACAGCTGCTAATATCACTGTATACGAGGTTTCTCAGGGCTCAATATCTTCAAATCTTGAGTATAACGCCCTTGCTATCAGAGAAGAACAGATTGTTAACGCTGATACAAATGGTGACTTATTATATTTAGCTGAAAACTTCACCAAAGTAGGTGCAAAATCAAGGGTATATGCCTTAGATACCTCAGGAGAAATCCTATCATCCTTAAAAGAGTCAACTGGTAATGCTGAAGTGAACCTTAGTGCTGATGATTATGAAAAGCTTCAGTCTGCAATATCTAGCTATACCTACGATTTTAACAATACAAGTTACAACAAGCTATACTCCTTTAAAACAGAGCTCGAATCCCAAATTCAGCAGCTATACACAGTTTCTGCAATGGAGTCCATGGGCGATACTCTTCAAAACGCTATCAATTCCGGAACCTTTACCATATACAATAGCCCTACACCAGGTTTAATAGTTTATTCTGTAGATGGATTAGAAAACCTTACAGTAGATTCCTTTATATCTGATTCATTTGATATGTCAGCATATTCTACTGAAAACCTTAAATCACAGGAATCTGTAGTAGCAGGTCAACCGGTTTATAAAATTATCACCTCAGATCATTGGAATCTTGTTTGTGAGGTAGATAAAGATTTATATGATTCCTTACAGGAAGAAAGCTATCTTAAAATTCGTTTCCTTGAGGATGAAGTAGAAACTTGGACAAATCTATCCTTTACAGAAAAGGCAGGAAAATATTATTTAATTTTATCCTTGGATGATTCTATGGACAGATATGCTGATAGCAGATATGTTCATATAAAGATTATTAAGAATAATATTTCAGGTTTAAAAATTCCAAATTCATCTATTGTTAAGAAGCAGTTCTTTACTATTCCTAAAGCATATATGATGCAAGGAAACAATGATGATTCTGCTGGCTTCCTTCTTCAAAATGGAGATAAGGGAGAGTACATAAATCCTGTTATCTATTATGAGACAGATGATTTTTATTATATCGATAATAATGATGTTAAAAGAGGAGATGTACTCATTAAGCCAAACTCAAAAGACCAATACGTGGTAGGTAGTGATTTGGCTACACTAGAAGGTGTTTACAATGTAAACAAAGGCTATGCTGTCTTTAAACAAATAGAAATACTCTACCAGAATAATGATTATTCAATAATTAAAACAGGAACTAATTATGGTATATCTATGTATGACCATATTGTTTTACAAGGTGATGAAGTAGAGGAAAATACAATCATAAATTAACAAAACGAGGTGAATGATATGAGAGAGCAGGAATTAAAGGATAATTTAATTAGCGTAGAAGAGCGAGTTGCAGCTGCTTGTAAAAGAGCTGGTAGAAATCGTGATGAGGTTACTCTTATTGCAGTCAGTAAAACAAAGCCAGTTTCTGATTTACAAGTAATTTATGATCAGGGAATGCGAAGCTTTGGCGAAAACAAGGTGCAAGAGCTTACAGAAAAGATTCCTGAAATGCCTAATGATATTGATTGGCATTTAATCGGTCATTTACAGAGAAATAAGGTTAAATATATTGTTGATAAGGTTAAGCTTATACATTCAGTTGATAGCTACCGTTTAGCAGAGGAAATAAATATACAAGCAAAGAAGCATGGTGTTATAGTGCCAATCCTTATAGAGGTAAATGCAGCTAATGAAACAACAAAGTTTGGTGTTAAATTAGAGGAAGCAAAACAATTATGTCAGGAGATTTCACATTTAGATGCAGTTCACATAATGGGATTAATGACTATTGCACCAAATGTTGTGGTTCCTGAAGAAAATCGCGGGATTTTTCACAAAATAAAGGATTTATCGGTTGACATCGCTAACGAAAACATCGATAATGTAGATATGAGAATTTTATCTATGGGAATGACAAATGATTTTGAAGTTGCCATAGAAGAAGGTGCAACTCATGTTAGAGTGGGTACAGCCATCTTCGGTGAGAGAAATTACAACCTATAAAAAGGAGTTTTTGTTATGTTTGAGAGAATGCTTGATGCAATGCATCTTGGTGATGATTACGATGAATATGAAGACGAAGAGCTTTATGATGAGGAAGAGGAAAAATCTTTCTTTAACAAGTTCGGAAAAAAAGATAGAGAAGAGGAGGAAAAGCGTCCAGTTCTAAATAAGCCTTCTGAAAAGGAGACTAGATCGTTTAAACCTGCGCAAAAAGTTACACCAATGAGAAATAAATCGAAAGGAGCTGTTATGGAGGTTTGTGTTATTAAACCATCTTCATTCGAAGATGCTCGTGAAATTTCCGAGACACTTTTAGCTGAACGTACAGTTCTTCTGAATATGAAAGGTTTAGACCTTGGAGTTGCACAACGTATCATAGATTTCACTTGTGGAACCTGCTACGCTATAGATGGTAATTTACAAAGAATTGAAGATTATATCTTCATTATTACTCCAGCAGGAGTTGAGCTTTCTGGTGATTTAGCAGGAATCGTAGATGCCTTTGACTTCACTGGAATTCAAACAGGCTTTTAATTTGTTTTGATACTTGCACCAGATATGAAAATATCTGGTGTTTTTTTATAAGGACTAAGGGAGAATACTAATGGCTAAAGACTTGATGATTAATTATGAAAATGCTCCATGTTACCAGATTCATTTTAGAACAGATTTTTCAGATCTTTTGAATTGCTTTAAATCTGATATTAATTCTAAATATGATAATATCTGTATTGTTACTGATTCAAATGTTGCATCCTTATTTTTGAAAGAGGTAATTGATATTTTCAAAACTACAGAAAGTAATGTTACTTCTTTTAGTTTTACTGCGGGAGAGGAAAACAAGAATCTCGACACAGTAAATATGTTATATGAACATTTAATTCTTAAGAAATTTACTAGAAATTCTCTATTAGTAGCTCTCGGCGGAGGCGTTGTAGGAGATTTAACTGGATTCGCAGCTGCCACATTTTTAAGAGGAATTGATTTTATTCAAATACCTACAACTTTATTATCTCAAGTAGATAGTTCTGTTGGCGGTAAAACAGGTGTTGATTTTAACAAGTATAAAAATATGGTTGGTGCTTTTTATATGCCTAAAATGGTATATATGAATCTTGGTGCACTAAACCACTTGGATGACGATAATTTTGCTTGTGGTATGGGTGAAGTTATAAAAAGCGCCTTGATAGCTGACAAGGATTTATATGTATGGCTTAAGGAAAATGTAAATAAGCTTAATGAAAGAAATCCTGAAGCCCTAGAACACACTGTATACAGCTGTTGCAAAATAAAAGGGCATGTTGTTGAAGTTGATCCTAAGGAAAAAGGTATTAGAGCATATTTAAATTATGGTCACACATTAGGTCATGCAATTGAAAAACTTGCAAATTTCACCTTAGGCCATGGACAATGTGTTGCGCTTGGAATGGTTTGTGCAGGATATTTATCCGCAAAACTTGGAAATATAACTTGGGAAGAACAGGATGAAATTAATTCATGCATAAAGCAATATAATCTTCCTACAACCATTTCTAACCTTAAGGCCTCGGACATATTAGAAGCATCTAAATCAGATAAGAAAATGGTTAACAATAAAATTAAATTTACTATTTTAAAGGCTATAGGCGAAGCTGATTCTTATTTGGATTTTTCCGATGAAGAATTATTAGAAGCCATAGAACAGGTATTAGTTTAATGTTTTATAAGTTTAATAAGGGTATTTCATTAATATATAGTTTTATTCTGGTTGTGCTATTGATTTTACTGGATCAATGGACAAAAGTATTAGCGGTAAAGCATCTTATGAATAAAGAAGATATGATTTTAATTCCTAAGGTGTTACAGCTACATTATCTTGAAAATACTGGTGCAGCTTTCTCAATTCTTGAAGGAAAACAAACTTTATTTGCTTTTGCTACACCAATCCTATTAATAATTATGGTATATATTATTATAAGGATGCCACAAGCAAAGAAATATGTTTTCTTAGACTATGTAATTCTTTTTCTTATAGCAGGCGCTATTGGAAACTATATTGATAGAGTGGCAAACAATTATGTTGTTGATTTTATTTATTTTTCTTTAATCAATTTTCCTGTTTTCAATGTTGCTGACTGTTACGTAACTGTGGCAATTTTTGTTTTACTTATATTGATTTTATTCTATTATAAGGATGAAGATTTAGAGGAGATTAAGCGTCGCTTATTATTTAAATAATATGGATGAATTTACAATAATAATTGAAGAACCATCTGATGAAGGCGTTAGAATTGACAAATTCTTAGCCTTAAATAATCCTGAAAAATCCAGAAGCTACTATCAAAAAGCTATTGATAGTGGCTTTATTTTGGTGAATGGAAAAACTGTTAAATCTAAATATCAAACCAGGCTTGGAGATGAAATTGTTGTTAGCGTGGAGCCTGTTAAAGAAATTGACATTGTACCTGAAGATATTCCGATAGAAATACTATATGAGGATGATGACGTAATTGTAGTTAATAAGCCAAAAGGTATGGTGGTTCATCCTGCTCCTGGCCATTATTCAGGTACCTTAGTTAATGCGTTGATGTTTCACTGTAAAGACTCTTTATCAGGCATTAATGGGGAAATTAGGCCTGGTATCGTACATAGGATAGATATGAATACTACAGGATCCTTATTGGTCTGTAAAAATGATAAGGCACATAATCATATAGCTGCTCAAATAAAAGAACATTCTGTAAATCGTATATATAAAGGGATTGTAATTGGTAATTTCAAGGAAGAGGAAGGAACAGTGAATGCTCCTATAGGCCGAAATCCTAAAGATAGAAAGAAGATGGCAGTGGTAAGCAATGGAAGAGAGGCTATTACCCATTATCAGGTTGTAGAGCAATTTAAAGGCTATTCCTATGTTCAGTTTAAACTTGAAACTGGACGTACTCATCAAATTCGTGTTCATATGGCTTCCATTGGACATCCACTTTTAGGAGATGATGTTTATGGAAAGCCAGTAAAGAACTTAGATGGCCAGACACTACATGCTCAGACTCTTGGTTTTATTCAACCAACAACAGGTCAGTACATAGAGGCAGTTGCACCTTTGCCAGTATATTTCGAAGAATTACTTAAAAAATATAGAAAAATGACTTTAGAATGAAAAAGGTCTTCTAGATTTATATTCTAGAAGACCTTTTATATTTATTGAATATCTATTATGTAAGATTAGTAATCTGAATGAATTTTCTATTTCAACTTAAAATCTATGGTTAAGAGCTACATATGGAGTAATTCTTTAATTGATTTTGACATTTGGCTGTACCAGCTTTCAGGACTGATTCCAAATTGTTCGTTTTTCTCATCTGTAATATTAACTTCATTGCAGGTTATATTGGTGTCGACAATTTGGTGTATATAGAGAGATTCAACAACTCTATTGCATACAAAATCGCTGATAGGCCAATTTGTATCTTCTTCAAATCTAGGAATTTCAAGAACAATCTCTGTTTGACCATTTTGTTCTGCAGTTTTAACCTGATCAATAAAATCATTCATTACAGCTTCACACTTATCATATGAAATATTTGAATAGTTGTAATGCTGAAGAAGTGTTCCTGGATTAATAAATAATAATAATATTGTGCCCGCTAAGATTAATGGCAATTTATTATATTTCTTATTGGCTTTTATAAGCTCATTTAAACACAAGATCATTCCCATAAACAAATAGAATAATGAGCATATAGAGACTTCTGTTCGCATTGCATAATTAGGATTAACTGAAGCGCTTAACAATACAATGTAAATAACAGTAAAGCCAATATAAAACACAAAGCTTTTACCTGTTTCATTCAGCTTTTTATTATAGAGCTTATAACAGGTTATAAAGACAACTAAATCTAATATAGTTATAAATACGTTCTTAGCGATTAAGCTGAGTAAAGTAACAATTAAAGATATAGGCAAATTGAATAGAATGCTTTTATGCATACCATCAGCACGTCCACCAGTTGTTTCAAGAATATTTGTAAGGAACCACCAGGCGATAATTACTAGTTTTAACCAATTATTTATGCAAAAATCCTTAAAAACAAAAGATTTGTTTTTAATATCTTTTAAGAGGTTTAATAATAGGTTTGTTCCAACGTATGTAGCAAGAACTACAGATGAAAACAAATTTGAAAAAATAGCAAAATACAAACAAATAAAGATAATAATCTTGTGTAATAAATTACTATTTTTAAACCAATCATCAATGCTTCCATAAGACATAAAATGCATAACTAAAGTTGCATTAAGTATGGCTGACAAAGTGTAATAATAAAAGCAGGTTAAATCTATGGCGCCAATCATAAAGAAGTTATTGCTTCCCATAAAAATATGAGAAATAAAGTGAAGCAAAATAAATAGACATCCATATGCAATACTTTTATTTAAAGAAGCAATTTTACGCTTATAAAATAGATAAGAAAACTGAACAAAATATATGGTAAATAATATACTTCCAAATAAACCATGTGCCAGTGTTAAGGAACGACAATAGTTGTTTAGTATTGGATTTATAACAAAAGCTGCAAATGCTGATACAGAAGGCATGGCAACTTCTGGAAATATTCTTGTAGGATTCCAAGAATGTAACAATGGAATTGGTAAACGTATAGCATAAATATATAGCCAGTCGTCAGCATCATAAACAACTAAAGGATTAATAACTGTAAAAAACAGTAACATCCCTACAAAAACAAATAACCCATATAAATAGAATTGCCAATTTTTCTTTATCATATATATTATCTCCTAAAAAAATTTCCAATCTATTATGCCATGTATATTCGTAAAATATATAATAATCTTTTGTGTATTAAGTTAGATTTGTTGTGCTTATTTTATAATATGTAATTATAATAACTAATTATCGTTTCTGCGGAAATCTACAGCATTTCTGGCCATTTTCTTATGCTCATCCTCAATTGCAGCATAGTAATCAATGGTTGTATTGATATTTTCATGGCCTAAAACGTCCGCTACCAGCCTTATATCCCCTGTTTCACGATAGAGAGCAGTACCATAAGTACTACGAAGCTTATGTGGCGTAATTTTCTTATTTGGCACTACAATTTTAGCATATTTTTTAACTAAATTTTCAATAGCATCAACGCTAAGACGTTTACCCTGGAGGGAATAGAAGAGTGCTGCTTCGTGACCATCTACAGGTAGGATGTAGGTTCGTTCACCATTAATATAGTCTTTTAAAGTAGTAGAAACATCATCGTTGAAGTAGATGATATCTTGACCTCCACCCTTGCGTACGATTGTTAAAGAATTAACATTAAAATCGATATCGTTTAAATCAAGACCATTACATTCACTGACACGAATACCAGTGTTAAGCATTAAGGTGAGTATTGCTAAATCACGACCTCGAGTTTTTTGGTTGTATTTACGTTGACGTTCAGAGGCAAAGGCTTCACCGTTTTCAATGGCATCTAAAATAGACTGAACCTCATAGTTATTCATCCGAACAATATTTTTGTCTTTTTTTAGCTTTGGCAAATCCACAAGCTGTGTTGGATCCTTAGAAACGAATTCTCTTGCAAGTAAATACTTGTACATGCTACGAAGAGGCGATAATTTACGTGCAATGGCACGTTTGCTGTTTTCATGTTGCTCACCTTCGGTATTTAATTCTAAGTAGCGTTTGTATTCCTCAATATCATCAGCTGTAATTTGATCTAGAACCTTGTAATCAATTTTTTTAAGCTCTGAACCTGCAATTGTAGGGTTAGAGGCTGCTAAAAATCGAAAAAAAGTAAGCAAGTCATAGCTATAGGAAATTAAAGTGCTTGTCTGTGTAGTTTGTTCCTTGGAATAGATGTAATCTAATGCAGGCTTTGGAAGCTGAGCTTGAAGCTCGCGTAATTTAACCTTTTGATTCTTTGATTTGTCCTTATAGAAGTCTGAGTCTTTACCCATAACAAAAACCTCCCAAATAATGATATATCTATTATATAGTATTTATTTACTATTATCTATCGGAAAAACAGATATTTATCCGATAGATATATGCGGAAGCAATAAAACTATTGCCCCATCAAAACTGTACAGTTTAAGCCAGCTTTTGATACATAGATATAACCATTGCCTCTTTTGTATTTTGTAGAATTCTCATCTTCAGCTATTGGCTTACCATACATTTCGCCAAGTTTAATATTAACGTTTGCATAGACAATATCTGTGCTCTGTGATGATTCTAATTCAAAATAACCATTAGAAAGCTTTTCCTCGTAGAAAATATAAGAGACATTCGCATCATATCCTAAGAATGAATCCCAATAAACAAGACGGGAATCACCCTCAAGTGTAATCATTGCACCTTCGTTCTTTTCAATTAAATATAATGGATCACCCCAATTTCCAACACGGAAATCATTTCCATTAAAAAGGGTATCCTCTTTCTTGCAACCTACAAGAAAAAGCATTGACATTAAAGAAACTAAAGATATTACAGTAATTATTTTTTTACATCTCATTGAAAGTATAATTCTCCTAACTCGTTTTTGTTACATAATTTAATATTTTTCATAACTCAATGGATGTGTGTAAAACATACTGTAATAATTTAACATTTTGAACCTTTTAGGTCAATTAGTTTTTAGCTAAATAATTTGAGCAGAATCTTCGATTTTATTATCACTTATGCCATATTCTTCCATAGTTGTGATAATAGAGTTTCTAACTATTGTTGCTACATCTGTAGTTTTCATATCTTTGTAAGTATCGTAATAAATTGGTTTACCAAATATTACTTTTGTAGTAATTGGACCTCTCTTTAAACTATTAAAAGCTAAATATGAGTCTATAAGAGTAACAGGAATAATTGGAACCTGGGCTCTCATAGCGCATTTAAAGCTACCAGGCTTAAAACGCTTAACAATATTGCCATTATGATTATATCCACCCTCAGAAAACAGAATAAAACGCTTTCCCTGTTTTACTTCCTCAGTAATATTATCCATTAACTTCATATTCTGGCGAACATCATCAAGTTTAAGCCTTTTTGCTCCTAATAAATCAACAATTTCTCTCACAAGAAAACCATAGGACTTTGCCTTATCCATAACAAAGGTGCAGGGCTCTTTATGAGCGTACATAATACCAAGTGCATCGTATTTCCCCTGATGATTAGGATACATTATGTAACCGCCCTCTTTAGGAAGATTTTCTGCTCCATAAACCTCGGTGGTTATTCGAGCACTCTTTTTAATATGACGAATTAGCTTTAGCGCATAAGCATAACGAACCTTCTCTGGATATCTATCCTTATGCTTGCTCATTTTACGCATTGTACTAACAAGCTTTGGTGCTCTTTTTAAATTAGATACAATTGCAATTACAAATCTTAACATATATTTCCTTTATATTAAATGAAGATATACAAAATATTGATACTTTCTGAATCATATAACTATATATATGTATATTAACATAGTGAAGGAAAATATGAAATAAGCCTTTTACTGCTGAGCAACTGTATACTCAATAACTATATAATTGCCTGCTGTAATATCATCTGAAGATAAATGATTAAGCTTTTTAATGTTGTCAATGAATGCTGATTTATCTGATCGTTCTGGTGTCATGAAAGCGTCAGCTATGGTCCATAAAGTGTCTCCTGGCTGTACCTCATAGCTTGTATAATAGGTATTAACCTCTTTACTATTGTCTGCTTCTGCTCTATTACTAAAGAATACAAAGGCTGATATAACAGTTAAGCAAACAAACATAATAACAAGTGCCTGACTATGTAACTTACCCTTTGATTTCATTCTCATAATAACCGCCTCCAAATATTCGTTCGAAAACATCTGTTCTGAATAGAATATATTACACGAACAATCGTTTGTCAACATTTTTTCGAACAAAAATTCGGAAAATTTGTTTGCAAAAGTATGTTCCTTGTGTTACAGTAATTTTAGAAAAAATGAAAGGAGAATATTCCTTATGGCATACGGAAAAATATCTGCTAAACAGCGTGAAATTCTTGAAGTAATTAAAGCTGAAATACTAAATAAAGGATATCCACCTACTGTTAGAGAGCTTTGTGATGCATGTAATCTTAAATCTACATCTTCTATCCACTCTCATCTTGAAACACTTGAAAAAAATGGTTATATAAAGCGAGACCCATCTAAGCCTCGTGCAATCGAAATCGTTGATGACAGCTTCAATGTTGTTCGTCGAGAGGTTGTTAATGTTCCTGTAGTCGGAAATGTTGCTGCTGGTCAGCCACTTCTTGCTATACAAAACATTTCAGAGTACTTCCCTATCCCAGCTGAGCACATGCCTAATCAACAGTCCTTTATGTTAAAGGTTAAAGGGGAATCAATGATTAATGCTGGTATTCTTGATGGAGATACAATTATTGTTATGCAGCAAGATACTGCCAGAAATGGTGATATGGTTGTAGCTCTTGTAGATGATAGCGCTACTGTAAAGACATTCTATAAAGAGGATGGACATATTCGTCTTCAACCAGAAAACGACACTATGGATCCAATCATCGTAGACAATTGTATTATCTTAGGAAAAGTATTCGGAGTCTTCCGTTTCTTCTAAAAAAGGACGACCTTTCGGTCGTCCTTTCATTTTTAAAGATCCTTTGCATCAATAAGAATTCCGTCCTGCCAGATTCTTTCAAGATCATAGAAAAGTCTATCTTCTTCATCAAAAAGATGTACAATAACATCCTCATAATCCATAAGCACCCAAGTACTTTGGCGATTTCCTTCGATTGACTTTGCGTGAATTCCCTGCTCAAAAAGAACTCTATCAACTTCATCCTGCATTGCATTAAGCTGATTTATATTTGATGCAGAAGCAACGATGAAATAATCTGCCATAACGCTAATATTTGAAATATCAATTGCTTTAACATCAATGGCCTTTTTATCTTCAAGTGCCTTGCAAACAATCTTTGCCATTTCTCTTGCTTCCATCTTTTACCTCTTTTCTTTCATATAGTTAACATAATAATTGTAGGTATCTATTGTGGTTGGATCAACCATATCAGGATTTTCACTTAAGTAAGCTACTGAATCCTCTAGAATCATATAGACGCATTTGTCTAAGTCTGTATAGGCCATATACCTTATAATATCAAGTCTAGGCTGCTTGTTTCGACCAGGTTCGATATAATCTGCCACATAAATGATTTTATCTAATAGATTCATATTAGGGCATCCTGTGGTATGTACAGCTATTGCATGTGCAATTTGCTCATCAAAAACCTGATATTTCTCTTTACAATATAAGGCCCCAACCTTACCATGCAGCAAATGTGGATATTCCTTTTCAATTTCAGTAACAGGAATATTGTTTTTTGCGCATTCCTCTAGTCTTTTTTCATCTGAAATACATTTAGCACAATCGTGAAGCATGCCTGCAACCATTGCTGTATAAGCAGGATAATTCCAGTTTATAGCTAAATCATAAGCTGTACTAGCCACTCCCAAGGTATGGTTGTATCGACCAGGTTTAAGCTCTTTTTTCATCTCTTCAGATAAATTTATTACATCCTGATAGGTGTAGTTATATTGGTTATATAGATTATGTTCAATTATATAATCAATTACCTGTGAACCTAAAGCTTCTCTAACTGATAAATCCTTATAAAAGCCTGCTCTAACAGTAGATGAAGCAATTCCATTTGCAACATAGTTTATAAGAAGAAAATCGCCTTCATATAAGCTTTTACATTCCTCAATAACACTTGTTATCTCTTCTATCTCATCTCCTAACCTTGGTGCTACAAGTATAGAAGAATACTTTGAGATAATATCCGGATTAACCCATGTATTAAAGTTTAAGAGGCTATCACTGCCCATGATAAAAAAGATTTCATCATTAGGATGCTCTTCCTTTAACTCTTTAATAGTAATATAAGAATAGCTTTTTCCTGCTCTATATATCTCTCTATCATCAATATAGAAATCTTTTTCACTTGAAATTGCCAAGGAAAGCATTTCAAGTCTACAAGAATCAGCAACTGCTTCAGCGGTGTTCTTATGAGGAGGAGTTCCTGCTATAAGAAAGAATACCTTATCAAGGGCATACTGACTCTTTGCAGCCTTAGCAATCTCAAGGTGTGTATTATGAATTGGATTAAAGGTGCCTCCATATATACCAATTCTCATGATATCTCCTTACTGAGGAAGCTTAATTGTAGGCTTCTTCGCTGGTCTGTAAAGTATAATTTTTCTGCCGATAACTCTGACTACCTCAGAATGTGTACGCTCTGAAAGAACCTGAGCGATTTCCTTAGGATCATCAAAACAATTCTTTAAAACATTTATTTTAATAAGCTCTCTTGCTTCTAAAGCCTCATCAACTGCGTTTGTATACTCAGGTGTAAGGCTGGCTTTTCCAATTTGCAAAATTGGGCTAAGATCAGCTGCAAGAGATGATAAATAAGCTCTTTGCTTGTTAGTCATTTTTGCCTCCTATTTATAATAATCGAATACTAAACCGTACATTCTAACGGTGTCGCCCTCTTGAATGCCTTTTGCTTCAAGTTCCTTGAGAATACCCTGTTCTCTAAGGAAATTCTGGAAGAATAAGAAGCCCTTCTCAGATTCAAGATTTGTGTATCCAAGCATTTTTTCGATACGAGGACCTTCTACTACAAAGTCACCCTCATCGTTAATTTCAACTGTGTATGGCTCCTCACTAAATGCTCTGATAGTAGGGTCAAATTCCTGCTCATAAACGATTGGAGCATCATCGCAAGTGCCAAGAAGTCTAACAACTTCGTATAAAAGCTCCTTAAGGCCCTTTCCGCTAACCGCAGAAATTGGGTATACATTAATGCCCTTTGGCTCAAATTCAGCCTTTAAAGCCTTGATAACATCGTTAGACTCATCACCGATAACATCCATTTTGTTTGCAGCGATAACCTGAGGCTTTTTAAGAAGTTCAGGGTCATAGGCTTCAAGCTCTGCAGAAATAGTTTTGATATCTTCCACAGGGTCACGTCCCTCAACTGAAGCACCATCAACCATATGAATAATAACCTTTGTACGTTCAATATGGCGAAGGAACTCATGACCAAGTCCGATTCCCTCTGAAGCACCCTCAATAAGACCTGGAATATCAGCTATAACGAATCCATTTATATCATCAACATCTACAACACCAAGGTTTGGCGAAAGTGTTGTAAAATGATAATTTCCAATTTTAGGTTGAGCGTTTGTAACTCTAGAGAGGAATGTTGATTTACCAACGTTTGGATAACCAACAAGGCCTACATCAGCAATAACCTTAAGCTCAAGAATAACTTCAAGCTCAATTGCATCTACACCTGGCTTAGCATACTTTGGTGCCTGCATGGTAGATGTAGCAAAATGCTGATTACCTAAGCCTCCCTTGCCACCTGGAAGAACTACCTGACGTTTGTTATCACCACTCATATCAGCAATAACCTTGCCACTTTCGGCGTCCTTAATTACAGTTCCTTCTGGAACCTTAAGAATTAAGTCCTCTCCATTCTTTCCATGGCAATTGTCTTTTCCACCTTCTTGACCAGCCCCAGCTGCAAACTTTCTACGATGTCTATAGTCTGTAAGTGTATTAAGACCTGGATCTACTTCAAAGATGACATCTCCGCCATCACCACCGTCTCCACCATTTGGACCACCATTTGGCACGTATTTTTCACGACGGAAGCTAACATGGCCATCGCCACCTTTTCCTGATTTTATAATAATTTTTGCTCTATCAGCAAATGACATAGTAATCTCCTTGAATAAATAAACGACCCGACTTACGTAATGTGAGTCGGGTCAAATAATTACTGTTCTACTGGATAGACAGAAGCCTGCTTCTTGTCTCTACCTTTTCTTTCGAAACGAAGTACACCATCAACTAAAGCAAAAAGTGTATCATCTCCACCGAGACCTACATTGTTGCCTGGAAGAATCTTTGTACCACGCTGTCTGTAAAGAATGTTGCCAGCCTTAACGAACTGACCGTCTGCTCTCTTAGCGCCTAATCTCTTAGACTCTGAATCTCTACCGTTCTTTGTAGAGCCTACACCCTTTTTATGAGCGAAGAACTGAAGGTTCATCTGTAACATGTCTTACACCTCCTTGTAAAGCAATGATATATATTCATCGCCGTATTGTTTTTGGATTTCCTCCAAACCTAATAACATAGCATCTAATAATACTTGTGACTTTTCTGAAAGTGATTCAGGAAAAGTGGTAAATATATGACCATCTTCCTCAACAAACTCAGTAGTCATTGCATCATCAGTAAATTTTTCAATACTGTTAATAGTATTAAGAACTAGAACTGATACTGCTGAACATACGATATCATAACCTGCGTCATCATAACCTGCATGTCCATCAAACAAGATACTGTAATACTGATTATTACGTTTGGTAATTGCTACGCTAATCATAATTAGCCGTTAATCTTTTCGATCTTAACCTGTGTGAATGACTGTCTGTGGCCATTCTTCTTATGGTAACCTGTTTTTCTCTTGTACTTGTAAACGATTACCTTCTTACCTCTGCCTTCTTTAACAACAGAAGCCTCAACTGTTGCGCCTGCTACTGTAGGTGCACCAACCTTGAGTTCCTTGTCGCTAACAGCAAGAACCTGATCAAAAGTAACCTTCTCACCAGCCTCAACGCCGAGCTTTTCAATGGTAATGATATCGCCTTCAGAGACTTTGTACTGCTTACCACCTGTTGCAATAATTGCGTACATGGTTTGTTCCTCCTTTTTATCATTACTCGCCAGTTTCGGTGGTGTTTCGGAATGAAACACACTTCATAAAACCACACTGAGCGGCATACTCAAGTATATTAACACAGGAATTTGTATACGTCAACGAGAATTGAACAGAAAACTTTGAAAATTTAAAAATTTTCTATTCAACTTCATGATATTTGCCTAAATGCTTCTTTAAATAGACATCTAATGAACTTAGATTCTTTTCGTTAGAAGAACGGATTTTTTTAGCTTCATCAGCAAGACAATGTCTGCAGGAACCTCTAAGATCCTCTTCTTCGTTGGTTACAAACCATTCATTGAATTGCTGGTCTAAATCTTCACTTTCTCTATTAAAATGAAATTTGCTCAACTGTAAGGTTAACTGAGAGGTTGCTCTCTCCTTTACAGCATTCTTTGCTTCATCCGTAAGATTAATGTCAGGAAAATCTTTATTGTATTTTACAATTTCTTCCTCAGCAATCTCGATAGCTTTATCTTGAACAAGCTTAATGATTTCATTCATTTCCATAAATAGCACCCTCCAATGAACTACCATCGATTCATAAAGTGCATTTTCCCCTCTTGCTTACGCTCGAAGTTTTTTGGCTTTTCTCCAACATCAGGATTAAAGAATATTCCGTTAAGATTATTGGTCCTAGCTCTAATGCAATCAGGACAAAATCGCCCATATCTAATACTGCAGCCGCAGCTTTCACACTCAATATAAATAGAGCTACCTTCTGGGATTTCCAAACGACCTTCGTGCAACATTCCATTGATCAAATCCACTGGAACACCTGTCTGATCACTAATAACTACCGCAGGACTTGCGCCATGTTCATCAATATAATCTTTGATTTTACCGAAATCGTCTAATTCTTCGTTGTCGCAATCATAGCATTTATAATGGCCACCACCAATATATTTTAAGCGGCCTTTACATTTACTACAACGATTAGGCTTCCTTTCAATAAACTCTTTCATAAAGCTTTTTTTATCTTCTAATGACCCCATAACGTGACCCCCAGATTAAAACCAGCGGAAAATAACCTTCCCCAATTATTTCCACAAATCTCTAAAGCCTTCGTATTGCCATAAGCCCTTTGAATTGTTCTTAGCCTCTAGTGTAAGACCTTGAAGAACATCGTCATGGGCAACTGTAGGCTCATAACGCTTTGCAATTCCATAACCCTCGGCTACTATTATAGCATTAACCATTGAATTTTTTATGTTCTCCTCATTAAAGGTATCGCTTACATCCTTAAGCCATACATAAGCTAGAATTCTGTCATATTGATCGTCATTATCTACGTCATATTCAAGGTATAAGGTATCTACATTAGAAAGAAGTTCCTTAGTATAGTCAGAAGCCATTCTGCCATATTCATTATTTCGTTCTTCTTCCTTGGCAACAGATTCAGGAGTATCAATACCAATCATGCGGACACGTTTTTGTTCCCCGGATTTATCTTCGACAATTATGGTATCTCCATCAACGCACCTAATAAACTTAACTGCATCCAAGTTGTTTTCACTCCCCACATTATCAATGCTTGTATCAGCTTCAATTACTTCTGTATTTTCAACCTCTAAATCTTCTGTGTTCTGATTGGTAATAAATTCTGGAACACCAACACCAATTAATATTGCAATTAAAATTATTCCTATTCTCTGCCACTTATTTTGAGTCTTCATTTCGTATTCTTCCTTCTACTAGTTTATTTTAAGAGGTGCAAACATTCTACTACGGGTGATTTCGAGTAATCCAAGATTTGTAATGCCGTGGACATCAACAGTAGCGTAATCCTGTTTTGAAAGAGCCACAAACAATTCCATCAAATGTTTTTCCTCATCTTTTGAAACCTTTAATAAATCTACAATTATAATTCCAGAAATAGAACGCAATCTTATTTGTCTTGCCAATTCTTCTAAAGCTTGGATATTGGTTTCCATGGCAGTACTCTTGCCGCTATTTTTCCCGGAATTAACATCTATAACCGTTAAAGCTTCTGTTTGCTCAATTATGATATTACCACCATTTTTTATATAAGAGATTTTTGAAGTAAGGTTATCAATTAACTTTGTTAAATCATAAAGTTGCCATAAAGAATAAGTGTCATCAGTATATGCACGAACATTTAAATCCTTAGATATAACTTCAGGCAAATCAGATACAATCTCATAATCCTGTTCTACAAAATGCTCAATGTAATAATCAATAAAATTATAATTGATATTTGTCGGGACTTCAGATAAGAACTTACATGAATATGGCTTGCTACTTTTCTTATCCTGGTTGATTTGAACCCAAAATCTATCCCCCTGACATACTAGCTTTTTTTCAGAATGTCTTTCTAAGAATTTTTCTGGTTTAAGCTTCTTATTTTCGATAAAACCTTTATCGCCTGTAGATAGCTTAAGAATGCATGCATCTATGTCTGTTAATACTTTTTCAACACAAGCTTCGCATACCGTTCCAATTTTAGTATTAACAAGATTAATTACATCTGTGACTTTATCCTGTTCATCAAAAGACACAAGTAAATTAAGTTCTGTCTCGGCGTATATTCCTTTTGTTATTACAACTTTATTTATCATATTTAACAAACCCTTAACACATAAAAATTAGATAACTGATATATTTATTATAGCCAAAATACCATTAAAGGAGATACTTTGAAATGAGTGAAAAAACTATTCGAAATATTTTGATAGGACTATTTATTCTTTCTATTATTCCTATTTTAAGCCTATGTATATATATCAAACCTTTGTGGGATGATTATTCTAGTGCTGCAACTGTTAGAATATTGATTCCAAATGTGAATTCAATAGTTGCATTAATTATAAATCCGCTTATTACACCGCTTTATCAATGGTTTGCATGGCAGGGAACCTATTCCGCTGAATTCGTATTTGCGCTACAACCTGGAGCCTGGCCTATACCAGCATATTGGATTACCCCATTTGTTATTATTGGTTCCATTAGTATCGCTTATATAGTTTTCGGAAGCACTGTATCAAAATATATATTTAAATGTAGCTCTTTATACGGCATTGCCATCGCAATAGTAACATTGATAATTACCTTCCAATACACACCATATATACATCAGGCGTTCTATTGGTTCAATGGTGCTACTTATTATGGATTATTCTATGCACTAATGATATTTGAGCTTTCTCTGATTATAAAAGTCCTGTATTCAGATAAAGATTATTCTAAAAAGCAACGAATTCTTTTATACCTTTTCACCTTTATAATATCAGGTGGAAACTACTCAACTGCTTTTGTGAACCTATTAGTTTTGCTACTTATAATCTTTGATTTATATGTTACCAAAGAAAAAACTACAAATAAAGTTATTATCAAAATGACTATTTTCGCTTTTATAGGATTAGTTATTAGTATGATAGCACCTGGCAACGCAGTAAGAGCTTCCTCTACTACTTCCATGTCTGCTTTTAGAGCTATTTTTACTTCTATTAAACAAGCTATAAAATTTGTTCTTGAATGGACAAATCTGCCACAAATAGGACTCTACATAATACTGATTCCTATACTTGCAATGCTAATAAAAAACTTAAAGAATATATCAATGATTAGAATGCTTATTTGGATTGTAGTTTTATGCGGTTTATATGCTGCACAAATCACACCACCACTTTACGCCATGTCATCACCTGGCGACAAAAGACAGATAAACCTTTATTACTACAGTTATTACTTCATTTTCATTTGTGTGCTTGCCTGTATATTATTATTGATTAAGTCAAAATTCCCGCAAATAAATGAAGCAATAATAAAATCTAAGCTAATACTAATATCATTAGGTGCGATAGTCCTTATTACTGGTATTTTTATTAATGGATATCAGAATTTGAATTCCTTCCAAACCTATAAGGAAATCTCATCTGGTAACGCAAAGACGTATTATGAAGAATATACAGAAATAATAGAACAGGTAAAGTCCAGCGAGGGCGAATGCTACGTTTCAGATATTGAACATTCATCGGATATTCTTCCGAAGTTTGAACTAAGTGATGATCCAGATAATTGGGTAAACCAAAGTATTGCCGATTATTATGGCATAGAAAAAGTTCACTTAAAAGAATAAAAAATAAGAGAAGATTATTTACATTGAATAATCTTCTCTTTTTTATTACTTACTTATATCACCAAGTGAAACCAACGAATCTGGCTCTCCTGTGAACATATCAAGTCGCTTAATATCAAGTGAAAGCTCATCAAACTCTGGAAGGCCTAAAAACTCGTGGAAAGCCTTAATTACAAGTTCTGGCTTTATGTTGTCAGTACTACCACTAGAAAGAAGCAGGTGGTACTCAGGAACTCCTTCCTTCATAATAAGATTAAAATTATAAATAAGTGGCTTTAAATCAAGCTCACGCTCGCCTTTTTTTGTCTTCTTTACAATGTTAATAGAGGCTGCTTCATCGAAAAACTTTTCTTTTAATTCGATGATGTTGTCAATATAGCAAGCATCATCCTTAGAATCCTTATAGGTAACAATATAGCTTGCTGTAGTAACAGCAGACATACATTTTTCCGCATCATCTGGGAGATACTTAAAGCTTGTAATCTCAAGCCCCTCAACCATATTGTCATTTAAAGCTTTAAGAGCCTTAGAAGCATCAACCTCTTCCTTTAAATCGATGTCCATATACTCTCCAACTGATGTAAGTCCAACACCAAGTGGTGCGGCAAAGGACATAATCTGATGAGGATTAAAGCCTTCAGAATATCTAATAGGAAGTTCAGAGCGTTTAACAGCCTTTTGGAAAAAACGCATTAAATCTAAATGACCTACATAACGCATGATTCCCGTTTTCTCAAATCTAATTCTAACGCGCATTATGACATACCCCCGATCCAATAATTCCAGCACCGCATCCATTACAGTTCATTTTACAGTTAGGAGTAACCTTTGCGTTCATGGCATTATTCCATTCTCTCTTAAGGAAATCCTTTGTTACGTGACAGTTAATGAAATCCCATGGGAGAATCTCATCTAAGTCACGTTGACGGTATGCATAATAATCGATAGAAATATTATTCTTTTCAAAAGCAGCAAGCCACTTATCAAAGTCAAAGTATTCGCCCCAGGCATCAAAGAAGCAACCGCTCTTGTAAGCATCAAGAATTGCTGGACAAAGTCTACGGTCACCTCGAGCAAACACACCTTCAAGAACAGTAACATCAGAATGATGCCAATTGTATTTAAGTGACTTTTGATTAAGCTGAGCCTTCATCTCGTCATTAACAACCTTTGCTCGACGGAGATACTCTCCTGCTTCGTACATAGGAGCCCACTGGAATGGTGTAAATGGCTTTGGCACAAAGAAGGATGTAGAAATTGTAATCTGGCAACGTCCCTGTCTCTGTTCCTTTGGAACTGTATCATAGTAGGCAGCAGCAACCTCATTGGCAAGCTGTGGAATAGCCTTCATATCTTCGTCTGTCTCTGTAGGAAGACCAAGCATAAAGTAAAACTTAACCTTATTCCAACCACCCTTAAAGGCAAGTGTGGCTCCACCAATAATATCTTCTACAGTAAGACCCTTGTTAATTACATTACGCATTCTCTGGGAACCAGCCTCAGGTGCAAAAGTGATGCTTGATTTTCTAACATCCTGTACCTTCGACATAACATCAAGAGAAAATGCATCAATTCGTAAAGACGGTAATGACACATTAACGCCTTCAGATAAACAATCGTCAATAAGGAAATCCATAAGCTCACCAAGAGCATGATAATCCGATGACGAAAGCGAGCTAAGAGAAATCTCCTCGTGACCAGTAGATGCAAGAAGCTCTCTAGCCTGTTCCTTAAGAACATCAACAGACTTCTCACGATTTGGTCTATAAATCATACCAGCCTGGCAGAAACGACAGCCTCTGATACAACCACGCTGAATTTCAAGGACAACTCTATCCTGAATAGCACGTACAAAAGGAATAAGCATCTTTGTAGGATAGCTAGATGAATCCATATCCTTTACAACCTGACGGTCAATAATAGCTGGCACATCATCATAGATAGGCTTAAAGCTTTCGATAGTACCGTCAGATTCCTTATATGTAACCTGATAGAAAGCTGGAACATAAATACCAGGAATCTTCGCTGCAGCGCGAAGGAAGGACTGTCTATCAAAGCCCTTAGCCTTATGTTCTTTGTATAAATCAAGAAGACGAGGATAGCTTGTCTCCCCTTCTCCCACGTATACTAAATCAACAAAATCAGCAATAGGCTCTGGATTTGTAGCGCAAGGTCCGCCAACTATAACAATAGGATCATTGTTCTCACGGTCTTTAGACTCTAACGCAACTCCAGCCAAATCAAGAATCTGAAGGATGTTGGTATAGCACATCTCGTACTGAAGAGTCATACCAATAAAATCAAAATCTTTAATGGCATCCTGAGATTCCAACGCAAAAAGAGGTATATTCCGCTCTTTCATCAGATTATGTAAATCTGGCCATGGCGAATATACCCTTTCACAATATGTGTCTTCACGCTTGTTTAGCATATCGTAAAGGATTGCTATTCCAAGATGAGACATACCTACCTCGTAGACATCAGGGAAGCACATAGCAAATCTAATGTCTACTTCAGCAGGATTCTTTTTAACACTATTAAATTCGTTGCCGATATAACGTGCAGGCTTATCAATCTGCATCAAAATATCGTCAGGTAATGCAAGTTTTTTCATATAATAAACTTATCTTTGAGCAAGCTCAGAGGTGATATCTTCCCAAGTTACACCCTTTTCTACCATAAGAACCATCATATGATACAGGAAATCTGAAATCTCATATTTAGTCTCTTCGGAATCAGGATTCTTTGCAGCAATAACAATCTCCGTTGCTTCTTCACCCACTTTTTTAAGAATCTTATCTAAGCCCTTATCAAATAAATAATTTGTATAGGAACCTTCCTTAGGATGCTGTTTTCTGTCAGAAATAACTGCATAAACATCCTCGAAAACCTTAAGTGGATTACGCTCAATATACTCCTTTTTTACTATCTCGTTGTGGAAACAGCTTGGTGCACCAGTGTGACAAGCAACTCCAACCTGAGAAACTTTCGCCAAAATAGTATCAAAATCACAGTCCGCAGTCAATGACTTAACAAACTGGAAGTGACCACTTGTTTCGCCTTTTACCCAAAGTGATTGTCTAGAACGAGAATAATAAGTCATCTTTCCTGTACGGATTGTTGTATTGAATGATTCTTCATTCATGTAGGCAACCATAAGAACTTCCCCTGTCTGGAAATCCTGAACTACAGTAGGAACAAGTCCCTGACTATCAGGCTTTAAATCAGACCATGAAAGCTTTGGCTCAAAATTGTCCATCTTAACACCGGCATCAGAAAGATCACTTTTCATCTGCATGATATTGAAGTTGGTGTCGTTAATAAACTGGCCAGAAATACCACGAATCTGATCTGATTTTAGAATACCTAAAACATAATCAAAATCGTATTCATCTATCTGAAGAATATATGGAATAGGTGAAATATTCTCCAAGCCCTCTAATAGGTTTTTGTTCATGATAAGAAGCTCGTGAATATTATCCTGGAGGAAATCCTTTGTCTTGAAAAGGAAGTCTACAGTTGCAAGACTGACAAGCATTTTTTCAGCTCCAAATCTTGCACTTGCCTCTTTAATCAAATCAATTGTCTCTGGCTTTGAACCATTGAGGATAACCTCTACGCAACCAGCATAAAGAAGCTTTTTAACATCCTCAAGTCTTTTGATATTTCCACCACCAGCAGTCTTAACTTGAACGTTTCGGTTAATCTCTCTGATAGCTAAAATATTCTTCTCATGCTCTTCATCATCTGTTGAAAGATCATAACAAATGATTTTATCAATTCCACTATCATCATAAACTGATGCTAGCTCTAATACGTCTTGTTTTACATCTAATTCTGTAGGATTTTTAACTGCCATACCATCCTTAAGATAGATAGTGGCAACAATATTCTTGTGTTCCATACCTCGTGTGCTCCTTTAATTAGATTGATCCCTTTGTAGACATAGTCATATCTTGTAAACGAGGATCAATTATTGTGGCTTCATCTAAAGCCTTTGCAAAAGCCTTGAACATGGCCTCGCACATGTGGTGAGAATTACCAGGAGTAATCACTTTAATGTGAAGATTCATGCCTGCTGAATATGAAATAGCATAGAAAAATTCCTTTACCATTTCTGTGTCCATGTAGCCGATTTTTTCTGTTGGAAAATCAGCATCAAAGGAAAGATATGGACGATTGCATAAATCAACAGCTACCATAACTAATGTCTCATCCATTGGAAGAATGCAGCTGCCATATCGTTTGATGCCCGCCTTTGAACCACAGGCTTTTTTTATGGCATTTCCAAGTACGATACCTGTATCTTCTATAGTGTGATGACAATCCACCTGAAGGTCACCCTTTATTGATGCTGAAAGATTAAATAAACCATGACGAGTAAAAGCATCAAGCATGTGATCAAAAAATCCTATACCAGAAGATACCTCACACTCTCCTTTTCCATCAATGGAAAAATCTATGGTAATATCTGTTTCTTTAGTTTTTCTAGCAACCTTGGCTCTACGTTCTTCAGTCATAATTGTCAGCCTTCCGTTTTATTTACCACAATGATTATTATACTCAATATTTCAATTTTTTTAAAGAAATATTAAAGGTGCAATTAACCAATAAATCTCTTAAAAATTCTGCACTATTTAACATCCTCGAAACGCACTTTAATGGAGTTTGCATGAGCCGTAAGACCTTCGTTGTTTGCAAACTTCACAACATCTGGATATACCGCCTGAAGGGCTTCTCTTGAGTAAGAAATAATGCTGGATTTTTTAATAAAATCATCCACCGAAAGAGGTGAGAAAAATCTAGCAGTACCATTTGTAGGAAGCACGTGATTAGGACCTGCAAAATAATCCCCAAGTGGTTCTGAAGAATACTGTCCTAAGAACATTGCTCCAGCATTTTTTACATAAGTCATTGTCTCAAAAGGATTTGCTGTTACTATTTCAAGATGCTCTGAAGCAATAGCATTAACACAATCAATAGCCTGCTTCATATCTGAGGCAACCAACAAGTATCCAAAATTATCTAAGGACTTTTGGATAATATCCTTTCTAGATAGAATCTTAACAAATCTCTCAATTTCCTTTTCAACCTCATCAGCAAGCTTTGAAGATGTGGTAACAAGGATTGCAGAAGCAAGCTCGTCATGCTCTGCCTGAGATAATAAATCTGCCGCAACATATGTAGGATTTGCTGTATCATCTGCAAGCACTAAAATTTCTGATGGACCTGCAATGGAATCAATAGAAACATATCCAAACACTGCCTTTTTTGCCAAGGCAACAAATATATTTCCAGGACCTACAATCTTATCAACCTTTGCAATAGACTTTGTTCCAAAGGCAAGTGCAGCTATAGCCTGAGCACCACCACACTTGTAAATCACATCCACACCTGCTTCATTTGCAGCAACTAATGTACTAGGATTAACCTTTCCATTTTTGTCACATGGAGTGGTCATGTAAATACATCCAACTCCTGCCACCTTTGCCGGCATAACATTCATTAACACAGATGATGGATAAACAGCTTTTCCGCCAGGCACATAAACACCTACCTTTGCAAGAGGAGAAACCTTTTGCCCAAGGATTATACCTTCTTCAGAGGTAAACCAGCTGTTTTGCTTCTGTTTAGCATGATAGCTTTCAATATTAACAAGTGCTTTTCTGATAACTTCCACTAATTCATCAGGAACAAGGCTATAAGCCTCTTTGATTTCTTCTTCAGTGACTACAATATTACTTGCATTAATATCTGCTCCATCAAACTGCTTCGTATATGCGAATACTGCTTCGTCACCTTTTTCTCTTACCGTATTTACGATATTAGTAACGGTAGCTTCGTATTCAGAATATTGATTAGGACTTCTCTTTAAAAGAGTCTCTAAAATTCCATCTATTGTCTCTTCTGTAAGGTTAAGCTTTTTCATTTTCTAATGCTCCCTTCAACCTTTCAATAAGGTCAGTTATTCTATCATATTCCATTTTCATGGAAACCTGGTTTACAACCATTCTAGCGGATAATGGACAAACCTCCTCAAGAACTACAAGACCGTTTTCTCTAAGTGTGGAACCAGTCTCTACAATGTCCACAATCACTTCTGATAAGCCAACAATCGGTGCTAACTCTATTGAACCATTAAGCTTTATAATCTCCACAGTCTGGTTCTTTTTATTATAGAAATAGTCCTTTGCAATTCTAGGATACTTGCTGGCAACTCTAATAAGCTCATGATGCTTAAGAAGCTCAGCGGCCTCTGCAGGACCACATACGCACATTCTGCATTTTCCAAAGCCCAAATCAAGAACCTCGTAAATATTTCGATTCTCTTCTAGAATTGTATCTTCACCTACAACACCAATATCAGCTGCGCCGTATTCCACATATGTAGGCACGTCTGGCCCCTTGGCGAGGAAGAATCTAAGCTTTAATTCTTCGTTAGTAAAAATAAGCTTTCTAGTGTCAGGATCTTTCATTTCCTCACAGGTAATACCAATGCTTTCAAATAAAGCAAGAGTTTGTTTTGCTAATCGCCCTTTTCCTAAGGCAAAAGTTAAATATCTATCGCTCATACTATTGTCTCTCCAATGCTAACATCAACTGGTCAACGGTAATTGCAAAGCCTATAGCTGGTGAATCCTTTCCAAATAGACTAAGTAAAGAATCATATCTACCACCCTTTACAAGAGGTTCCCCTACTCCATAGGAATAACCTGTAAAGATGATTCCCGTATAATACTTATATTCAGAAATCATGCCTAGTTCGAAGGAAATATAATCCATAACCTTATTCTTATTCAAAAGTTCATATAGCTTAGTAAGATATTCTAAGGCATCGTATACCTTTTTATATTTCTTTGCTTTTTCAAGATACTGCTTCCACTCTGAAGGAGAATTTAGAATCTTTCCAGTAAGCTCAAATAACTCTACAAGTCCTTTGCTAACACCTTCTGCTTCCAAAAGCTCCTTTGCTCCAAAGAAGTTTTTATTTGATATTAATGATATAAGCTGTTCTTCCTTTTCATCACTAAGATCTGCAGCATCAATTAGGCCTCTTACAACGTCCACATGGCCTACGCCAATTTCAAATTCCTTAAGGCCAAGTTTCTTCAAAGCATTCACAACTATGGTAAGAATTTCAGCATCTGCATCAACAGAGCTATCCCCAATAAACTCACATCCAGCCTGTGTGCTTTCCTTAAGTCGGCCTTGGAGACTATGGTAATTAATAAATACATTTCCTTCATAGGAAAGCTTTACAGCCCCATCTACATCAGAAAAATACATAGCCGCAGCTCTGGCAATTGATGGCGTAATGTCTGGCCTAAGAACTAAAGTATTACCATCTCTGTCAAAAAACTTAAACATCTCATTTGATTTGCAAGAACCTACTTCCCTTGAAAAAGTATCAAAATACTCAAAGGTTGGAGTTGAAATAGGTGCATACCCATAATCTTTAAAGCATTTTCTAAGATTATATAATGCATCTAATCGCTTCTCATATTCACTGTTATAAATGTCTCTTACACCTTCTGGTGTGTGTAAAGTTAAATTTTTCATAAGAAATCTCCTGTCCATGTCAAAGAGGTTGTTTCTTGGTAATTTGAATCTTCTAATAAATGTTTACATTCATGTTATTCACTTTAGTCTGCTAATGTAATAAAGTGATTATAACTGAATAAAGCCACAAAGTCAAATTTAGACTTGGCGGCTTTGTAAATCTATATTAATCATATCCAAATATGGAACCAAAAGATTTGGTTTCGTTTTAAAGAAATAGTCTTCCTCTAATTCGTCTATGCGAAATGACTTTCTTCCACCTTCAGTCATACGATCCCAAAAGCTTTTTAACTGAACATATGGAAGATAATAATATACATCTCTCTCGCTAAAGAAAATCAGAATAAATGCAAGCCCATCCTGAGCTTCCCACTTGCCCATAAAATCAATCTGATGCTGATGAATATTAGCCAAAGGAAATGTGTCTTTATTACATTCCTTTGCATCGAAGCACACAGGTATCCCCTGTACTGCACCAACGTAGTCTACAGTAGATTTTTGATCAAAATAAGCCAGAGTAATATGACCCTTCTTGCTATCCATCTCTATAGGAGTAATGGGCGTAGGAATCTTTTGGATGAGAGCTAGCCCATTTTCTGAATATACATCATTAGTTTTGTTTATAAATTCTTCGAAGGTAGAACCACGCAGGCCCCTGGATTTAAAGGTAGACATTAAACTCCTTCGGCTCCTTTGCTTCGTAGCAGCCGCCGTCGTCAAACTCTATTGAATAAGCGTGAAGCAACTGAGATTTAGCATTAAGCCTTTTGTTAATATTCGCATTTCCGTATTTCATATCACCAAGGATTGGGTGATTTATAGATGCCAGGTGAGCTCTAATCTGATGAGTTCGACCAGTAATAAGATGAATCTCCAATAGTGTTAGGTCATTGCCTAGCTTTTTAATTGGACGATAAGCTGTCTTGATTGGTTTAGCATCATCAGTTTCTTTATCAAGAATTGTAACTTTATTGGTTTTCTCATCCTTATAAAGAAAACCATCTATCATTTCAGGCTTATCAATTTCACCTAATACAATTGCATGATATAACTTCTTACAGCTACGCTCTTTTAGTGCCTGGCCTAACCTCTGGGCTGTTTTTAAATTCTTTGCGAACAAAACAATTCCAGAAGTATTTCTATCAAGTCTATTGCAGATACTTGGATGAAAGTGCTTAAAGCTTTCTTCAGTAAGCTGTCCAGATTTAATCATATATGCAATGGCCATTTCATTGATGGAAATATCTGAAGCTGTATCCTTTTGAGACTTTATACCGGATGGCTTATTGATAATAATCATATCATCATCTTCATGAATAATATCAATGTCACCTTGAAAACTTGAAATAGTCTGAAACAAAGGATCTACACTTCCCTGTCCTGACATCTTTTCAAAGGTCTCATCAGAAAACCAAATCTTAACAATATCACCTGTATTTAGTTTTTCTGAGCCATCAGCTTTTTTGTCATTTAATGTGATATTTTTCTTTCGAAGCATTTTATATATAAAGGATGTGCTTGCTTCTGAAAGTACACGTTTTAAATATTTATCAAATCGCTGATTGCTATTTGCGTCGTCTATTCTTAGTTCTTTCATTTGCGGTCTTTTTATTTTTCTTATTTTCTGTAGGTCTTACATTTTTACCATTAGATTTTTTAGATTGATTACTTCCAGTTTTATTAACTGGCTTTTTATCACCAGGTTTTTTAGAAAAATCCTTACCCTTAATCTTTCTAGGAGGAATAAGACAATTTTCTCCAAATCCTATTAAATCTTCTCTACCAGCCTTCACAAGAGCTTCCTTTACAAGGTCATAATTTTCTGGACGTTTGTATTGAATCAAAGCTCTTTGCATAGCCTTTTCATGAGGATTCTTACATACATACACAGGCTTCATATCTCTAGGATCAATTTCTGTATAGTACATTGTTGTAGAAATAGTGCTTGGCGTAGGATAAAAATCCTGTACCTGCTCTGGAGATAAATGATGATCACGTAAATATTCTGCCAATGCAATTGCATCATCCAAGGTGGAACCAGGATGAGAACTCATTAAATAAGGCACCAAATACTGCTTTAAACCAAGCTGTTTATTAATCTTTGCATATTTATCACAGAAAGCATTGTAAACGGAAATATCAGGCTTTCCAAGGTATGAAAGTACATTATTTGAAATATGCTCAGGAGCAACCTTAAGCTGCCCACTAATATGATATTTGCAAAGATCCTTCAGGAAGGTGTCATCCTTGTCATACATAACATAATCGAAACGTACACCAGAACGAACAAATACTTTTTTTACCTTTGGAAGCTTGCGAAGCTTTGTTAAAAGCTGTACATAATCCTTATGATCTACCTGTAAATTAGGACACTTGGTTGGGAACAAACACTGTCTATTGGTACAAACACCTTTCTCAAGCTGCTTTTTGCAGGATGGATTTCTGAAGTTTGCAGTAGGTCCACCAACATCATGTATATATCCTTTAAATTCTGGATCTTGAGTTATAAGCTTAGCTTCGTCAATAATTGATTCCTGGCTTCTCGACTGAATAATACGTCCCTGATGGAAGGTCAAGGCGCAGAAATTGCAGCCACCAAAACAACCTCTATTGCTAATCAAAGAGAACTTAACTTCTTTGATAGCAGGAATACCTCCATCCTTTTCGTACATAGGATGATAGGCACGCATATACTCAATGGCATATACATCATCCATTTCCTGTCTTGTTAAAGGCTTTTGAGGAGGATTTTGTACAACAAACATTGCTCCATCGTAAGTCTCTACTAGTTTCTTTGCTGTAAATGCATCCGTATTTTCGTATTGAGTATAAAAGCTCTTAGCATAAATTTTTTTATCTGCTTTAATTTCCTCAAAGGAAGGAAGTATTATGCCATCCTCAGTAAAAGCCTTGTCTCTAGTCTTGAAAACAGTGCCATCAATATAAGTAATATCCTTTACATCCATTCCTGATGCAAGACAATCAGCAATTTCTACAACAGAGCGCTCTCCCATTCCATAGGAAATAATATCTGCACCTGAATCCAAAAGGATAGAACGTCTAACCTTATTTGACCAATAATCATAATGAGCAAGTCTTCGAAGTGATGCTTCAATTCCGCCAATAATAATTGGTTTTGTCTTGTAGGTATGTCTTATAAGATTGCAATATACAATTGTTGCATAATCAGGACGAAGATTTGGCTTACCTCCTGGTGAATAATTGTCGTATTCTCTATGGTGCTTTGAAACACTATAGTGGTTAACCATTGAATCCATATTTCCAGCAGATACAAAAAAACCAAGTCTTGGTTCGCCAAGGATATTTATAGAATTGTCATCTTTCCAATCTGGCTGTGGGATTATTCCCACGGAATAGCCATGTAATTCTAGGATACGACAAATTATTGCCGCACCAAAAGATGGATGATCTACATATGCATCACCGCATACATAAACAAAATCCAATTGGCCTATTCCACGCTCCTTCATATCCTTTTTTGAAACTGGTAAAAATTGTTGCATAAACGCCTCTTAAAATATATAAGGCATCCAATCTAATGGATGCCTTTAAAAATCTAATTACTCTTTGTTAAAAAATGTATCTGGAATATCAAGTGATGGAACCTCGTCGTCACCGCCCTGAGTTGCTTCTGGGGCTTCGATTGGAGCCTGCTCACTTTCGCTAATAGCACCATTTCCAGTTGCATCCAAGCTTGAAGCTGGATCCTCGTTTCCATCGTTAAGTGAATCAGGAACAAGGGATGCTCTATTGGCATTAACAGTATCTAAATATGCCTGCATAGTACCAAGGAAAGCATCATCTCTGCTTCGAGTTGTTTCAATTGAATTTGAAAGTATAGTCTGAATGTTTGCAAGAAGCTCATCCGTATATGCGATAGCACCCATGCGAATATTGTTGGCATCTTCAGTAGCTCTATCGATTTTTTCCTGAGCATTCTTCTGAGCAATAAGGATAACCTCGTTTGCCTGAGCATATGCCTGTTGCATGATCTGATGCTCTGATACAAGCTCGTTGGTCTGCACCTGAGCCTGGCTAATAATATCATCAGCCTTTGCACGTGCATCTGCTAAAATCTGCTCTCTATTTGCCAGCATACGCTGATATTTTCTAATTTCGTCTGGAGTCTTTGTGCGAAGCTCCTGTAATAATGATTCTAATTCATCCTTATTAACAATTATCTTGCTTGCTGAAAAAGCTGATGGCTTACAATCATCAATATATGCTTCAATATCATCAATTATATCTTCGATTTTACTTTGGTTTGCCATAACATTTACTTCTCCTTGTTTTTATATTTGGCTTCTATAAGAGGTATAATCTGCTCTGGAACAAAAAGGCTGATATCTCCTCCATATGATGCAAATTCCTTTGCAACTGTAGAACTTAAATAAGAATACTGTAAAGATGTAGTCATAAAAAGTGTTTCTAATTCTGGATACTGAACCTTATTAGACTGCGCTAATTGAATTTCATTTTCAAAATCAGTAACAGCTCTAAGACCACGAATTATTACTTGTGCATCTTTTTCTTTAGCAAAATCAACTAAAAGGCCTTCAAACGATTCAACTTTAATATTGCCTAAATTTTCAGTCAATTCACTTATCATACTAACACGTTCGTCTATGGAAAACAACGGATTTTTTTGACGATTGTTTAATACACCGACAATCAATTCGTCGCATAATTTGCTTGCTCTTGTTATAATATCCAAATGCCCAAAAGTGATTGGGTCAAAACTTCCTGGATAGATTGCTCTTTTCATATTACATTTACGCCTTCTTTATAAATATATGTTTATTTGTTTTGTAAGTCTTTTCTTTGATGATTTCGTATCCCATTTCAGGAACATAATCAAAGGAGGTTTCCAAACTAGCCTCAACGATAATAACTGTATCTTCACCTACATATTTTTTGTCTTTAATATAGCTTAAGACATCTTTTTCAATAAGCTTATTGTATGGTGGATCCATAAATATAAAATCGAATTCCGCATGACTACTAAGCTTATTTAGGGCTGATAAGCAATCCTCAGAAAATACTTTTGCAGTATCATTAAACTTTGCCTTTGCAAGATTTTTATTTATACATCCCAGTGCATTTTTATCCTTTTCAACAAACACTGCTTCAGCTGCACCTCTGCTCAGTGCTTCGATACCCATTTGACCACTTCCAGCAAATAAATCCAAGAAATAACTGTCTGGAATATCAAATGCAATCATATTAAAAAGGGTTTCTTTAATTCTATCTGACGTTGGTCTTGTATCTAAACCTTCTGGTGTCTCTAGAACCAAACCACGTCTACTTCCAGAAATAATTCTCAATACTATTCCTCTACTTTATAAATACACTTTTCTAACAAAAGAAGTGCTTCTTTTGTGGCATTTTCTCTCACCGTTGTACGATTTCCTTTAAGGTGAAGCTCTTTTACCACGCATTTATTGTCTCCGTAGGCACATGCAATATATACAAGACCTACTGGCTTTTTAGGTGAACCACCACCAGGACCAGCAATGCCTGTAGAAGAAAGGCCAAAATCAGATTTTGCTTTTGCTCGAACACCTTTGGCCATTTCAGTGGCAGTCTCCACACTTACAGCCCCATGAGCCATAAGCGTAGAGTCCTTAACACCTAAGTTTTTCATTTTTGCTTCGTTGGAATATGTAATATATCCCTCATTAAAACAGTCTGAAGCCCCTGGAACATCCACAATTGTGCTAGCAATCATGCCGCCAGTACAAGACTCTGCCGTAGCAACTGTATAGTCGCCATCAATCAGTCTGTTAATTACCTCAGACATATTGGCTATTATCATTATTTCTGCTCCTTAAGAACATCAACATTCTGATAAATATAAATTACAAGTGAAAGAATTGTCATTACAAATGCAACCCACTTAAAGATTTCTCCAAGAACCTGAAGCCATCCAAACTGAAGGTTTGCTACAAGAATAACAATCATAATCATCTGTGTTGTTGTCTTAATCTTTCCAAAAATATTGGCAGCGATAACAAGTCCGTTTTCAGCAGCAATAAGTCTGAAACCTGAAATAATGAACTCTCTTGCAATAACGATAATTACATACCATGCAAAAAGCTGCTTTGTAGAAATAAGACAAATCATTGCAGAACAAACTAAAAGCTTATCTGCAAGTGGATCCATAAACTTTCCAAAGTTTGTAACTAGATTGTACTTTCTAGCGATTTTTCCGTCGGCCAAATCTGTAAGTGATGCTGCGATAAAGATAAGGTCAGCGATGATTCTAAGTGCTGTAACCTCTGGCTTGATAAGCAAGAAGAACACAAAGAATGGAATCATAAATACTCTTAATAGTGTCAATTTGTTTGGTAAATTCATATTCATAACGCTACATCTCCTATCAAATCATATTCATCAAAACTTGTAACAGTCACCTCAACAAACTGGCCGCTAACAAGTTCGGTGTCACTATTAACAAAAATAAAACCATCTACAGAAGGTGTATCTCTGTATGTACGACCAATAAACACACCATCCTCTGGAAGCTTTCCTTCAATAAATACAGGAATAGTTCTTCCAACATAGTTTTCATTATTTGATAAAGAAATATCTTTCTGGCAGAGCATAACTTCTTCCTGCCACTTTTGCTTTAATTCTTCCTCAACCTGATTATCCCAAGTGGCTGCAACTGTGCCATCCTCCTGAGAATATGTAAAGGCTCCAAGTCTATCAAACCTCATGTCTTTAATAAACTGAAGAAGCTCCTGATGAATTTCTTCTGTCTCTCCAGGGAAACCACAAATAAGTGTGGTACGAAGAGAAATATCAGGCATTGCTTTTCTAAGTCTATCAGCAATATTCATGATATCCTGCTTGTTAGTCTTTCGACCCATTTTCTTGAGAATATCATCATTACAATGCTGAATTGGCATATCAATATAATGACATATCTTTGGTTGAGATGCCATACACTCAATTAGCTCGTCTGTGATTTCTTCTGGATAAGCATATAAAATTCTAATCCATTTTAAATCATCAATTTCACAAAGCTTATTTAAAAGCTCTGGCAAGGCTTTTTTACCATAGATATCAGTGCCATAAACTGTAGTTTCCTGAGCTACAAGTATAAGTTCCTTTACGCCGTCAGCAACAAGCTGCTTAGCTTCTGCTAAAAGCTGCTCCATTGGAACTGAGCGATAGTCACCTCTAAGGTACGGAATTATGCAATAGGTGCAACGCTTGTTACAGCCTTCTGCAATTTTAAGATATGCATAATGACCACCAGTGGTAAGCACTCTTTTACCATCCTTTGGAAGACCTGTAAGAGGCTTTTTATAGATTGGTTTTCCATCATGCTTTTCAAGCACCTTATTAATGGCATTTATCAGCTCATCATAAGAGTTGGTACCGATGATGGCATCAACCTCAGGAAGATCTGCAAGTATTTCGTCAGTAAATCTTTGAGCAAGGCAACCTGTAACAATAAGACCTTTAAGATTGCCCTTTTCCTTGTACTGACCAAGGTCAATGATGCTTTGGATGCTTTCCTCCATGGCATCAGCTATGAAAGAGCATGTGTTTACAACGATAATATCTGCCTCAGCTTCATCATCGCAAATTGTAAAGCCCTGCTCCATCAAATCACCAAGCATATGCTCGGAATCTACCAGGTTTTTATCGCATCCTAAAGAAACAAATAAAACTTTCATATAAATTAGTTGTTTACTTCCTCGTTTAAGATTTTAATAGCACCATCGTTAAGCTCATTAACTGCGATAGATAATGGCTTGTCATTTTTGTTGTATCTGATAAGTGGATCTGCACCATCGATAATCTGACGTGCACGCTTAGCTGTTGCAGCTACGATAGTATAACGTGAGTTAACTACTGGCTCCTCACCAACCTCTACGTTTTCGTTTACCTTTTCCATAAGTTCTACATAAGATGGATGTATCATAATTAATTACTCCTTTCAAACATCTTTAATTGACTTTTCATTTCACTGATGGCTGTTGTATTTCTAGTAACCTTGAAATGCTCAGCCTGAATTATATTATGAACCTGATCTACAGCTCTCTCTAGAGAATCATTTACTATCAGGTAATCATACTTGTCCATATACTCAGATTCCTTACAAGAAATTGCAAGACGCTGAGAAATAACCTCTGGGGTTTCTGTACCTCTGCCTACAAGACGATTTTCTAATTCCTTGGCAGATGGTGGCATTGTAAATAATAACAATGCGTCTGGATACATTTCCTTAACCTGAAGGGCTCCCTGAATTTCAATTTCAAGGATAACATCCTTCTTGCGTTCAATGAGCTGCTCTACATATGCCTTTGGTGTTCCGTAAGAATTACCATTGAAAGTGGCATACTCTAAAAGCTCATTGTTTGCTATCATTTG
Organism: Pseudobutyrivibrio sp. YE44; assembly: GCF_900104335.1. Taxonomy (GTDB): domain Bacteria; phylum Bacillota; class Clostridia; order Lachnospirales; family Lachnospiraceae; genus Pseudobutyrivibrio. The sequence continues at coordinate 440,039 of NZ_FMXT01000001.1, read as the reverse complement.
TTCAAACTCTTCATGAGTCTTGAAGAAATATTCTCTACCATCCTTTTCACCAGCTCTCATATCTCTGGTGGTGGCAGATATTGAAAGATTATAATCATTTGGATGTGCTTCAAGCAAATGCTTCATAATAGTGCCCTTGCCAGCTCCTGAAAAACCAGAAAGAACTATTACAAGCCCTTTATCATGCATCATACTCCGATTCCTCCTTAAGGGAATTATTCTATATTCTGGATTTGTTCTCTAACCTTTTCGATTAATGTCTTAAGAGTGATACCAATATCGGCTATCTCAACATCTGTTGATTTTGAAAGAATTGTATTGGCCTCTCTGTTAAGCTCTTGAGCAAGGAAATCTAGCTTTCTTCCAACTTCTTTATCAAGGTCAAACACTGAACGTGTCTCAGCTACGTGACTCTTTAATCGAACCATCTCTTCATCAATGCAAATCTTGTCCGCATAAAGAACAACTTCCTGCGCGATTCGATTTTCATCAATGCGATTATCCTCAAGAAGCTCATGAACCTTATCTAAAAGTCTTGAGCGATATTCCTCAATAATCTGTGGGCTTCTAGCCTCAAGCTTATCAACAAGCTGAAGCATCTCGTCCATCTTAGAGATTAAATCCTTTTCAAGACGATTTCCCTCTGCAATTCTAGAATCAATGAACTGCTTAATGCAGCTATCAAGGGCTTCTAAAACAAGGGACTTAAGTGAATCCTCGTCTGCTTCCATTTCCTCTAATTCGATTACATCTGGAAGACGTGAAATGCTGCTGGCCTTAAGGTCATTGTCTACACCAAGCTTTTCAGCCATTGCAGATATTGACTCATAATATTTCAAGGCAATAGCATCATTAATAGATACCTGATAGCAGGCATCTGAATGCTCGTTTAGAGTAATATAAACATCAACTTTTCCCCTGAAAATGCTTTCGCTGATTTTGTTACGAACTGTGCTCTCTAAGAAGTTGAGCTTCTTAGGAAGTTTAATATTTAAATCGAGATATCTGTGATTTACAGACTTCATCTCGATAGTGACGCGAGCGTCTTCATTTTCGGCAATTCCCTTGCCGTAACCTGTCATGCTTCGTACCATGTTAGTCTCCTTCGACTATGTATTTCGCAAAGTTACCCACATTTACATAGTTGTTTTTAATTATAATTAAAGATACAATAATAGTCAATTACAGATTGAAAGGACTAGACTTTAATTATGGCACTTGACGGCTATACAATCAGCTTTTTAGTACACGAATTTAATCGTGTCTTATTAAACGGAAAAATAAATAAAATATCACAGCCTGAAAAGGAAGAACTGCTCTTCACTATCAATACAAGTGAAGGTAATAAACGTTTGCTTATTTCTGCAAACGCCTCTCTTCCATTTATGTATATAACAAACGAAAACAAAACCGCTCCAGCTGTTGCTCCTGGTTTTTGCATGCTCTTAAGAAAGCACATTGGGGCCGGCAGAATCATTGAGATTTCTCAAATGGGCTTAGAGCGTGTTGTCCGATTTAAAATCCAACATCTTAACGAGATGGGTGACATAACCTTTAAATATCTTTACGTAGAAATAATGGGCAAGCATTCTAATATTATTTTCTGCAATGAGGAAGATATGATTTTAGATTCCATCAAACATATCCCTTCATCAGTTAGTTCGGTTCGAGAGGTTCTACCTGGAAGAACATATTTCATACCTGCGCAGGAAGGTAAAATTGACCCTTTCACCTGCGACCTGGAGTTTTTCTTAAACAAGGTATTAAAACGAAGCGAATCTATATTTAAAGCAATGATATCAAGCTTTGTAGGCTTTAGTCCAGTCATTGTTAATAATATTTGCTATAGCGCAAGCCTTGACTCAGATGCCAGCTGTGCTTCACTTTCAGAGAAGCAAAAGGACACACTTTGGCAAATTTTTAATTCTATGCTCGAGGCTTCAAAAAATGACAATCATCAATACTGTATTTATATCGATGCTTCTAAGGGCGCACCAGTAGAATACTCTGCTGTTCCACTTAAGATTTACGAAGATATGGAATGCAAAACCTTCGAGACTATGTCTGAGGTTTTGGTGGAGTTCTATTCAAAGCGAAATGCCTATACAAATATCAGACAAAAGTCAGCTGATTTGAGAAAGATTATTTCTAACCATATTGAGCGCGCTTCTAAAAAGCTTGACTTGCAAACAAAACAGCTAAAAGATACCGAGAAGAAAGAAAAATACAAGGTTTACGGCGAGCTTCTTCACACTTATGGTTATGAGGCAAGGCCAAATGATAAATCTATTACAGTTTTAAATTATTACACTAATGAAGAGTTAACCATTCCTCTTGATCCAGATTTTTCTGCATCAGAAAATGCCAAAAGATATTTTGATAAATATGCAAAGCTAAAGCGTACAGCAGAAGCTCTTGATACTTATATTGAACAATCTGCCCAGGAGCTTGAGCTTTTAAAATCAATAGAGGCTGCTCTAAACATAGCTGAATCTGAGTCAGATTTAAATGATATCAGACGAGAGCTTTCAGACCATGGCTTCATCAAAAAACATACTGGAAACAAAAAAGAAAAATCTAAGAAAAGCAAGCCACTTCACTTTATTGATGACAATGGCTTCGATATTTATGTTGGAAAGAACAATTATCAAAACGATGAGCTTACCTTCAAGTTTGCCACAGGAAATGATTGGTGGTTCCACACCAAAAAGATTCATGGTAGCCATGTAATCGTAAAAACAAATGGCAAAGAGCTTCCTGATAGCTCATACGAATATGCAGCAGAGCTAGCTGCATACTATTCTTCTGGCCGAGATACAGATAAAGTTGAAATCGACTATCTCCAAAAGAAAAACGTAAAAAAGCCCGCTAGCGCTGTAGCAGGCTTTGTAGTATATTATACAAATTATTCTATGGTAGTTTCACCAACCTTAGAGCACGTAAAACTGGTTAGCCAGGAATGAGTTTAAAGTGGATCTTAGTTCTAGATGATTATCTAGACTAGGGTCCTCTTTTAATATAGCATCAACATCAGCAGAAGCCATTTCTAACTCATCAGCATCCTGATAAATATCAGCAACCTTAAAGCTAAACTCCCCGCTTTGTCTCACGCCAAACATATCTCCAGGGCCACGTAGCTTTAAATCCTCTCTGGCAATAAAAAATCCATCGTTTGATTTAAGCATAATATTAAGACGCTCAGACTCGTTATTATCCTGACTGGCATTCATAAGAATACAATAGCTTTGGGCATCTCCACGACCAACTCTACCTCTAAGCTGATGCAAAGCAGCAAGACCAAAGCGATTGGCATTTTCAATCATCATTACTGTAGCATTAGGAACATTTACACCAACCTCTACAACGGTAGTGGAAACAAGGATTTGAAGCTTGTGATTTGCAAAATCCTCCATGACCTGATTCTTTTCAGCAGGCTTCATCTTTCCATGAAGAACACCAATAGCATATTTATCCCTAAAATAGGATTTAAGCTTTTTGCTGTAATCAGTAACATTCTGAGCTTCGGTGGTTTCTGAGGCTTCCACCAAAGGGCAAATAATATATACCTGATGCTTCTTTTCAATTTCATCAGCTACAAATTTAAAAGCTGTAGCTCTCTTACTCTCTTTAATAACACAAGTCTTAATAGGAAGTCTATTAGCAGGTAACTCCTTGATAGTGGATACATGCATGTTGCCATACAAAATCATAGCGAGTGTTCTAGGTATAGGTGTAGCTGACATAACAATAATATGTGGATGATTTCCCTTTGAAGAAAGCTTGTCTCGTTGCTGAACTCCGAAGCGATGCTGCTCATCTGTAATAACTAAAGCTAAATCACCAAAGGTTCTACCTTCTGAAATCAAAGCATGGGTTCCAATAATAAGACAAGCATCATTTTCATCCACAAGCTTTTGCATTACTTTCTTTTCAGAAACCTTCATGGAGCCTGTAAAAAGTACCACCGGAATATCAAGCCCAGCTTCCTTCACCCAAGCTAAAAAGCTTTCATAATGCTGCTTGGCTAAAACCTCTGTAGGAGCCATGATGGCCGCTTGATATCCAGATAAAGCTACATCAATCATAGCTAGAAAGGCCACAATGGTTTTACCACTGCCAACATCACCCTGAATCAATCGTTGAGTCACATACTCTCCTGTTAAATCTGAAATAATATCAGACAAAACCTTTTCCTGATCTCCAGTAAGCTTAAATTTAAGACTTTCTTTAAACTCATCAGTTTTAGTGTGATGCTCGAGATTAAATTCATTTGGAAAAGATACAGCCGTATCTTCCTGTAACCTGGAATTAAGTATAAAGAAAAACATTTCTTCATAGGCAAGACGACGTCTGGCAGCAACTAAGCTTTCAAAGGTTTCAGGAAAATGATAGGTTAATAAAGCTTTGTCATATGGCATTAACCCGTTCTTTTCCTCTATTTCCTTTGGAAGTCTATCCTTAGAAACTCTACAATGTTCAAAGGCTTCCTTAACACTTTTTAAAACCAGATTATTACTTAACCCCTTGGTTAAATGATAAATAGGCTGAATCTGCTTTTGCAGCTCTAAATACTTTTCAGGTGTAAAAATGGCAGGCTGAGACATTTTGTATCTGCCATTATCAAAAACTAAACGGCCGTAGAAAATATAAACCTTTCCAGGCTCAAAATTACTTCTAAGATAGTTAGAGTTAAACCAGACCAAATCTACCGGAATATCGTCAACATAAGCGATAGCTGACAAAATTTCCATTCTGTTTTTTGAACGATAAGCTTTTGGGCTAGTTTTGATTCTGCCTTCTATACTAACAAGAGAATTCACCAGATCCTTATCTGGAACAGAAGGCTTTGGATAAACAAGATATGTGCGCGGAAAAAAAAGGAGTATATCCTCTATGGTATATACTCCTAACTTATTAAATAATTTAGTTGTCTTTTCTCCAACGCCTTTGATAACGTCTATAGGCGACAACAAATCCATAACAATTACTCCACTGAAACAATGTAAGCATAAACTGCCTGACCACCAGCAGAAATCTCTACCTCAAGATCAGGGTACTTCTCTTCGATGGCTTTACCAAGAGCTGCAGCCTTGTCTTCGTCACTGCCTTCGCCCCAGTAAATAGAAACTACAGCAGAATCTTCTGTAACCATCTGGTCAATCATTTCCTTGAAAGCAACATCAATATCAGCATTTACAGAAAGTAAACCTGTGTCTGCCATACCCATCCAGTCGTTCTTTGTAATCTGCTTGTCGTCGATTACTGTATCACGAACTGCGTATGTTACCTGGCCAGTCTTAACATTCTTGATTTCCTCATTCATGTTTGCTTCGTTATCTTCAACACTTGCATCAGCATCGAAAGTGATAAGAGCTGTAATTCCCTGAGGAATTGTCTTTGTAGGGATAACAACAATCTTCTTATCCTTACAGATAGAAGCTGCCTGGTTTGCAGCAAGAATAATATTTTTATTGTTTGGTAAAACAAATACTGTCTTTGCGTTGACATGTTCGATAGCACTTAAAATATCGTCTGTGCTAGGGTTCATTGTCTGACCACCTGGAATCATGTAGTCACAACCAAGCTCAGTAAAGATAGATGTAAGGCCATCACCTGTAGCGATTGAAACAAAGCCCATTTCCTTAGCTGGCTCAGTGAAAGCTGGCTCTTCCTTTGCAGGAGCAGCTGAAACTTCATCACCAATCTTAAGATCAGTAACAGTACCAACTGTAAGAGCTTCGATCTTTGCCTTAATCTCTTTAATCTGGTATGTAGCAAGTGGCTTATCTGACTCGATAACGAATTCGATTGTAGTCTTGCACTTTGTTTCTTCCTTAGCAGCTGTCTCTGGTGTGAAGTTTGTGTAATCAACTTCCTTACCAATGAGAGCATCATAAGCACCCTGAAGGACACATACTAAGCCCTGTCCACCTGAGTCAACAACACCTGCCTGCTTTAATACAGGAAGCATATCAGGAGTCTTTGCAAGAACAGCCTCTGCCTCAGCAATAACTGCCTCTGAAAACTCAACAATATCATCAGTCTTTGTAGCCATTTCAGCTGCCTTATCAGCAGCACCTCTAGCTACAGTAAGGATTGTACCTTCCTTTGGCTGCATAACTGCCTTGTAAGCAGTCTGAACAGACTTTTCAAAAGCTTCAGCTAAAATCTCAACTGTAACCTCATCATATGAGCCCATGACCTTTGTAAGACCACGGAAAAGCTGAGATAAAATAACACCTGAGTTACCTCTAGCACCTCTAAGGGAACCAGAAGAAATAGCCTTTGCTACAGTCTTCATATCAGCATTTTCAAGCTCTGCTACTGCATTAGCTGCTGACATGATTGTCATACACATATTTGTACCTGTATCACCATCTGGTACTGGGAATACATTTAACTCATTGATCCATTCTTTCTTAGCTTCAAGATTCTTTGCTCCTGAAAGGAACATCTTTGCTAACAAAGACGCGTCTATAGTTTGGATTTCCACCTAAATTTCCTCCTTAGTCAATAACCCTAACGCCTTCAACGTAGATATTAATTGTATCTACTGTTAAACCTGTAAAAGATGATACCTTATACTTTACAGTGTCGATAAGGTTCTCTGCGACAGCTTCAATGCTGACACCATACGATACAATAACATGAAAATCAAGTGTAATAGCATTGTTCTCTGTGATATTAACGCTAATACCATGATTTAAATAGTCTTTCTTAAGAAGCTTAACCAAGCCGTCTTTCATATTAACAGCTGCCATTCCTACAATACCGAAGCATTCAACAGCAACTGAACCAGCATAGGTCGCAATAACATCTGTATCTATAATAATCTTTCCAAGCTCTGTTTCCATTTGACCTTGCATAACGTACCTCCAAATTAGCATATTTTGTCATGATGTGTACATTATATACTAAAGCAAAAATAAAAGCCACCCTTTCGAGTGACTTTCAATATCGTGTCATGTAAGATTAAGCACGCTCAACCTTGCCAGAACGTAAACAAGAAGTACATACATATAACTTCTTAGGTGTTCCATTCACATTACACTTAACGGACTTCACATTAGACTTCCACATATGATTGGATCTTCTATGAGAATGGCTCACATTGTTACCGAAATGAGCGCCTTTTCCACAAACTGCACATTTTGCCATGATTGCACCTCCTTGTAAATTATTTCAAAACAATCAGTTGCGTCAAAATCGCAACAAATGGATTATAGCAAAGCAATTTAGAAATTGCAATGTTTTTCACAAATAAAATTAGAAAAAATCTTAATTATCGAAATAAGCGTTGAAAACATCAGCAGCTAAAGGTGCTGCATACTTACTTCCATAGCCTGCGCTTTCCATAATAACAGCTATAGCAAGCTTTTTGCCATATTCATTCTTGGCATATCCTACAAACCAGGAGTGAGTAAGCTTCTTGTTGCTGGTGTACTCTGCTGTTCCAGTTTTGCCATAAACCTCAAGATCTCCGAAGTCCACCTTTTCAGCTGTACCATCCATAACAACTGCTTCCATATAGCTATTAAGAAGATTTACCTCATTCTGAGAAAGAATAGTGTCATAGCTTTCCGGCTCAGTCTGAGAAATCACTTCACCATTTGCAGATACGATTTTATCTGCCATATATGGCTTCATAAGATTACCATCGTTAGCAATAGCTGAAACTATCATACACATATGAAGAGGTGTTACAGCAGTCTGACCCTGACCAATCGCTGTCTGAGCAACAATACTCTCCTTTGTATCGTCATCAATTTTGAAAGATGATTTCCTTGTGTTGTTCAACATTGTTGGCAAGGTGGTATTAAATAATAAGTCTTCTGCAGTCTTAGTAAACTCATCCCTATCAAGCTCAACTCCCATAGAGGCATAAGCACTATTACATGAATTTGAAAAGGCCTTAAGTAAGTCTTCCTGCCCATGAGATTTATTGCCACTACAATGGATGGTGTAATCATCCACCTTAAAGTTCCCCCTACAATTATAAGAGAAATCATCGTTTCCTGTAGCACGAAGATATGCCAAGGTGGTGATAATTTTAAAAGTGGATCCTGGTGGGTATGAGCCGTTTGTAGCTCGATTCATAAGGCCGGTATTCTTATTAGTGGAATCATTAATCTCCTCCCACTTTTCAGCAATGGTATTAGGGCTATAATCCGGCTTTGAAACCATAGCAATGATTTTCCCTGTGGAAGGCTCAATGGCTATAACTGCACCATCAAACATTTTCAGCCCATCACTGGCAGCCTTTTGAGTCTCATAGTCAAAGGTGGTATAAAGAGAATCTCCTGGACTTTTTGTACCAGTAAGACTGTTATTTATTTGTTCATCCAAGCTAATGTGACTCTTCAGCAAATCAAAGGAATATTCAGCCTCTAAGCCTGACATTCCCTTGCCTACATATCCTACTGCATGACAAAACAACCTGTCATCAGGATAAACTCTCACTTCTTTTCCTTCGCTATCTTTACTGGTTTTGGCAATCTCCACTCCGTCAGCTGTGTATATGCTTCCTCTTGAAACATCATCAGCAAACACAGAGAAACGAGAATTATAGGAATTATAAATAAAATCCTTGGAATCATTTTTCATGAAACCGATGAGATAGATTATCATTCCAATAAAGAAAAGTGAGAAAAATCCAGCTGTAATATATATTTCTTTTCTAATAGATTTTTTATTAGGATAATGATTCATTAATATCTTGCCCTTCTACTGTGTTTTTCTGGCATTGTCCATAAGTCCTCAGAACATTGACAGATAAAAATGCCAAGCATCATTGATAACAACGAGCTGCCGCCGTAGCTAATCAATGGAAGGGTTACTCCTGTAGATGGTATGAACTTAATTACACCGCCAATATTTAAAATGGTCTGTACAGTAAAAATGATACCGAAGCCACTGACCACCAGCATGTAAAAGCTATAGGTACAATTGAAGGCCACATTAAAAATCATAATGCAAGTGCACATGTAAATTAGTATTAAGCATATAGCCACAATGGTGCCCATTTCCTCTGAAATAGCCGCAAAAATAAAATCCTTAACTACTACGGGGATTTTGTTAGGCATGCCCTTATTTAGACCAGAACCAAGCCATCCGCCAGTGCCAATAGCAAACAAGGACTGAGATATTTGATAGCCCTTGTCATCTACAACTGAAAGAGGATCTGTCCAGGCGATAAATCTGGTTCTGATGTGTGGGAAATAGCTATAAGCAAATATTCCGCCAATACTAGCTACCAGAATCTCTATCAATAGCACAAGGTAGTTCTTATAAGCAATAAAAATAAGGAATACATAAGTGGCAAGGAATATCAACGCTGTTCCTAAATCTCTTGAAAAAACAAGTACTAAAACATGCACTGCCGCTCCAATGCCGGCAATTAAAAAACCTCTAAAATCCTTCCAGGTCACAATACAACCTGCTATAAAGAAAAGATAAGAAAGCTTTACAAACTCACTAGGCTGGATGCTAATACTTCCAAAGGTAAGGGAAAGCTTTGCGCCATATTCCACCTTTCCAAGCAGGCTAACCAGCATAAGCGATAAAACACCAAGAACAGCAAAAACCATCATAAAACGATTTATTCCAGGTATCTTTCTAAGGATAAAAACTGCAAGTGCGCAAACCCCTAAGGAAACTACAGCAAATACAAATTGTCGAATCGCTCTATCCATATTTAATCGCTCAAGAAAGACAAAGCTAAAGCAAAGCAAAAGCATAATGTTGTTCATAAGAGCTCTTGAAACAGGAATTGTTATTGTATTAATCAAAAGTCCAAAGCCCACGAAAAACATAAGCTGAAAGATTAATAAGCCAATTATTCTTGGATCGTCTTTGGAAAAGTATAAAACTATGGATGAATTACAAAGGAACAACACTATCATTACCGTCTGGATAGTTGAAAGGATGCTTGAAACAGTCTCATTAAGTCTGTATTCAAAAATCTGTATCATATCTATTACAGTAAAAATTATGATGTACGCAAGTATTGTAATTCGTGAAAACGTAGTAAGAACATTAACCAACGCTATTCTACTCCTCTTCTTAAATGTCCTTTGGTATAGTCCTCATTATATCTAAAGTTATTACCTTCAATAAAGGAATCTTTATAAAGCTTAAGGATATTTTTAGTCTCTTTAAAATCTTCAACAGTAAAATCAAGTCTGAACTCTTTGATTCCAAGTCCCAAGAGCTCGTTTTTCATATCAAAGGCTATATATTTTTTGCTATTGTAGATAGTGTTGTAGCAGTAATCGCAGTTGCACTGAACAACAAGATTTTCATTTTTTCTATCTACGATAGTAATTCTGTCGTTATTCTTTTTGCATCCAACTGTATTTTTCACTGTGCAGTTGGCAGTAACCATCATAGGAATGCGGCTATATACAATCATCTGAGAACGAGCATTGTCCCTATGCTTAAGCTCTTTAAGGGAAAGCTCATAAGGAATACAGTCCATTCCATAATCTAGCTTTCTAAAGCTATTAACACTTCGATTGTTAAAGGTATAAAGTCTATGATCAACAATTATTTTCTCAGAGTCATAGCCTAGGTCATGAAGCCATCCCAGCTCGTCAAAAGATGCCGCAATCACACCGGCAGCTCTATCATCAATCTTAAGCTTAGCTAAACAATCCTCTCTTAATACTGTAGGAAGATAAATATAAACCTCTCCATCAAAGGCGTTAATAGCTTCATCAAAAAGATTAAAAGGTACTGCAAGTCTATCTATTCCGCCTACAGCAACAACAGCCTCTAATTGTTCCTTGGTAGAGATAGTCACAAAGCTTGAAGCCTGAGTCTGATTATTACCAACGAATTTATATGGCTTAAAGTCGTTAATTGTAGGTGCTTCGTTGCTTCCAGACAATTCTTTAGTTAAAGCTTCAATAGCATCTCGTCTGGCATTTTTAATAACAGATACAGGAAGGAAAATATCCTCATCACAATCAATAATAAGCCTACCCATTTCAAAAATGGTATTACCTAAGCCAGATACCGCCTTTTCAATATCTTCTTTGGTGGTAGGCTTTTTGCTGGCAGCCTCAATAATGTTTCCGGATGCAAAGCCTTTGTGTTCATTTCCATCCGTAAAGGTAACTTGGAATTCTTCACCTAACACTGCACGAACGCGACAATCCACTTTTATCTTTGATGCGTTAACAGCAGGAGTTGCACTAACCTCTGTCTTTGTATGAGATGGAGCCTCAAAGGTAATCATTTCAGGCCCATTATGCTTATTTAAATACAAATCAGTAAAGCCACTTCGATTTCCAAAATCTAAAAGCTTTTGAATATCTTCCTCAGAAACAGAGTAATTTTTAGCACCCTTGTAAAGATATTCATCAATATATTTTCTATAAACACTAACAACGCCCGTGGCGTAGCTAAGTTGCTTCATGCGCCCCTCAATTTTGAAGGACATAACACCAGCCTCTATCATTTCTGGAAGGTGATTTATAGTACAAAAATCCTTTGGCGAAAGGATATAGTTGCCCTTTTTTTTAAGCTTCTTTCCGCCTTCATCAAATGCTTCATAAGGAAGACGGCAAGGCTGAGCACAACGACCTCTGTTACCAGAACGTCCACCTAAAATTGAAGACATAAGGCACTGGCCCGAATAACAAACACAAAGTGCGCCGTGTATAAAGCTTTCAATCTCAAGCTCAGGGCACTGCTTATGAATTGCAGCAATCTCTGCTATAGAAAGCTCTCTTGCAGTAACAATTCTCTTAGCACCCAAATCCTCAAAGAACTTTGCACCATGTCCAGTACAAAGACTACACTGGGTGCTTACATGAACATGGGTATCTGGAAAGTATTCTCTAATAAAATTGAAAACACCAAAATCCTGAACAATAAAGGCATCAATGCCATTTTCTACGTATGCCTTTAAATAAGGGTAAAGACGCTCCTCAATCTCTAGATTTTTAAGAAGTGTATTAACAGTAAGATATGCCTTTCTGCCGTGCAAATGGGCATACTTTATAGCCTCTGCCGCCTCATCAATGGTGAAGTTTTTAGCATAGGCTCTGGCGCCAAATAAATCTCCACCGAAGTATACAGCATCTGCCCCTGCATCTACCACTGCCTTGAAAATTTGAAGATCACCTGCTGGTGAAAGTAATTCTAATTGATTCATATATATTCCTTAAATAAAAAAATAATAGAGTCCCAAACTGGGACTCTTGATTAATCGTCTGATAAAGAACCTAGAAGAGCATCCTCTAGGGAAGCCTCAAGTTTAGTCTTTTGAAGAAGAAGTTCTTTGTTCTCCCTCTCAAGCTTTGTAATTGTCTCTTCTAATGTTTCTGTCTTTAGCTGTGCTGAAATCAAATCATGCTTAAGATTATAAATCTCTTTGTCTCGAATTTCTAAATCTGATTCAAGGGATTCAACCTGGGTCTTTGCCTTGAAATAATCATCCGCAATATTCAACTCAAGTAAGGTGGCTTTTAAGTCTGCAGAAATACGCTTGTAATCATCAATTGAATTAAACTCATCAAGCTTTGAATTGATGTAATTGGCTACCTTCTGAAGATATTCCTCTTCCTCGTAACCAGACAACGTATATACTTTCCCGCCTATAAGCACCTTTGCGCTTTTCTCGGAAACCATAACGCATTCTCCCTTCAGAATTTCAAGTTTAATTATATATATTTTCCGCCTTTAGCACAAGGGTTATCGTATAAATCTCTATCCTAAAAAAACTCTGGATATTATAACCCTTTGTTTTGCTGATTATTAATAACCATACCATCAAAAGGCCTGTCTTGATTCTCATTTGACATCCCTGTATTGTATCCCATTAAAACCGTCATAGTAACGCTGAGAATAAAACCAACTATTATAATTATTTGGAATTGAATAGATAAAAATTTTATTTTCTATTTTTTATTCATTACTACAAATAAAAAATGTGTAGAACTAAATTTTTCATCTTCTTCAGATATATTATAGTATGCTTCTAATAACGCATGTTTTGAGCATATTAAAACTGCATCTTTCTTAAAATCAAAATTTTTAGGCAGTTGTATTTTCACACTATACATTTCTTCAAAGTAACTTAATTCATCTTTATCGTATAGTATTTCATAAAATTCATCAGATTCTTTTACCTCAAAAGAATCTATATAATGAACCTCTACATAATGATTATCCTTGTAATAAATTATGAAACATATCAATATAATTACAATAAAAGCAAACCCCATTAAATAATACATTTTCTTCATAATATCTCCTATTTATTCATCACATTATAAATCTATAGCGCCATATCCATACTGCAGTAAACAAAAATCTCTCAAAAATCTCAATTAATAACTATATAGGATAAAATCAATTATTTAATTCTGAAATCATATACCTTTTGAAGCCACTCTGGTTCAGATGAAATTGAATCTGAAATTTTATCAAGTGTACGCTTACCAACTCTTCTATCTAATAATGCAAACATTTTTACAATTGGATTATCTGAATAGAGACTATCTTTGATGTCTGATTGTCTATATTTTTTAAGAGCTTCAGAAAACTCCTCATCTGTATACTCTGTCCTTTCAGAGATTGGATATTCATCAACTAATTGCCAAAAATCTTTCCAATAATCAGTTATAGTCATCTGTGCAGGCTTATCTGCATATACCATCTTAATAAAATATGAGTTTACTGTTTCCCAAGAAAACTGCTTAAATAGCTTATCATCTAAGAAAACTTCAAATATAAAACAACCATCCATACCTACATATGTTGTGCAATTGTACCGAACTTTTCCCTTTAAAGAATCTGCAAGCATATCTTTTTCAAGATATTTACGCATTCCACTCCAAGACTTTAAAACTTTACTCATTTTTTTCTTTCCCGATTAATAGTTATAATCATCAAAATATTTAATAATCCACCATTCTTCTAGTAATATACAAAATATATATGAAAAAACTGCAAAGCATAACACTTTGCAGTCAATAATCTTTATTTAATTCTCCTCAGCATATGCAATTCCAAAATGGTCATAAGCTTCTTTCGTAGCAACTCTTCCCTTTGGTGTGCGAATGATAAGTCCATGCTGAAGAAGATATGGCTCGTACACATCCTCAATAGTTCCTGAATCTTCACCTACTGTAGCCGCAAGGTTATCAAGACCAACAGGGCCGCCATTAAAACGCTCAATGATAGCAAGAAGGATATTTCTGTCATTGTTATCAAGGCCTAAAGTATCAACTTCAAGGGAATCAAGTGTAGCTGCTGCCACCTCTTTTGTGATTTCACCGTCGAACTTAACCTCTGCATAATCACGAACACGCTTCAAATATCTATTAGCTAAACGAGGGGTTCCACGGGAACGAAGAGCTATCTGATATGCTCCTTCATAATCGATAGGCGCATTCAACTTTCCAGCAGAAGCTGTAACAATTGTAGAAAGCTCCTCTGGAGTGTAATAGTCCATGTGACCAATGATGCCAAAACGATCACGAAGAGGTGCTGAAAGCAAACCTGGACGTGTAGTGGCTCCAATCAAAGTGAACCTTGGAAGCATGGTATGGATGGAACGTGCTGTAGTGTCTTTACCCATAACTATATCTACAGCGAAATCTTCCATAGCCGAGTAAAGAGTCTCCTCTACTGGCTTTGAAAGACGATGTATCTCGTCAATAAAAAGGATATCTCCATCCTTTAATGTCATAAGAACAGCTACAATCTCGCCAGGGATGGTAATAGCAGGGCCAGAAGTGACCTTTATGTTTGAGCCCATCTCTCCTGCCACAATACCGGCAAGAGTGGTTTTACCCAGACCAGGAGGGCCATATAAAAGCACGTGATCAAGTGCATCACCACGATTCTTGGCAGCCTCAATATATATTTTCATATTTTCCTTGACCTTTGTCTGTCCGATATAGCCATCGAATGACTTTGGTCTAAGAGCATTGTCATTTACAAGATCTTCATGACTTGCAATTGTTGATGTAATTTGTTTATTCGATAACATTGAAAAACTCCCTGAATTTTATAGGTTTTTGATTTTCCTCAGAAAATCAAAAACCGGACATGGACCAATATTTTCTTAAAGAAAATATTGCTTGGCAAAGCCAAGTTCTTGTGGGCTTTTTCCTTAAGTAGCCCACAAGAAGTCATAAGAAAGACATCTGCTTTAAGGTGTCGGACAGCAATTGCTCTGTGGTTGTAGATTCTGTGATAGTCATCTTATCAAGCGCTCTGGCTGCATTGCTTGCAGAATAACCAAGAGCCACAAGAGCTTCAAGAACTTCTTCCTTAACTGTAGATACTGGAGCGGCCTTTGATTTACCAGATAACTCTAAGGTAATCTTTGCCTCAAAGGCTCCAATAACATCCACCTTATCCTTTAAGTCTATGATAACTCGCTCTGCTGTCTTTTTACCAACGCCTGGTGCAGCAGCAAAAGCCTTTGAATCTCCGCCCGCAACAGCAAACTGAATATCAGAAACAGTCATATTGCTTAGAATTGCAAGCGCTCCCTTAGGACCAATTCCACTAACAGAAAGAAGAAGCTCAAACATCTTAAGCTCCTCCTTCTCATAAAATCCATATAAAGTAAGAGAATCTTCCTTTGGAATGAGCTTGGTATTAAGCTTTATTTCTGAACCAATTGTAGGCAGCTGCCTTATTGTATTCAGAGATGAGCTGATGCCATAGCCCACTCCATTATTCTCTAAAATAATCATATTGTCATCGATGTCAGCAAGTGTGCCTCTAATGTAAGCAAACATTGTACATCCCCCTTTTGTAAGTAATTGGATTATTCAGCGATTTCTCCGATGAAATAAAATCCCTTACAACAGTTTAACTTAACCTTGACAATTTTTCCAATCATAGATTCATCTCCAGGGAAATGAACTGTAACATTGTTGGCAAGCTTTCCTGAAACAAGTGTTGAATCCTGCTCATTAACCTCTTCAACAAGTACTTCCTGAGTAGTACCTTCAAGAGACTTAACCTTGTCGTGGCCATGCTTCTGTACAAGAGCAAGAAGTCTGTCAAAACGATCCTTCACAACATCTTCTGGAACCTGATTGTCCATTGCTGCAGCAGGTGTACCTGTACGCTTCGAATAAATAAATGTAAAGGCGCTGTCGTAATGAACCTTATCTACAACATCCATAGTATCAAGGAAATCCTCTTCTGTTTCCCCTGGGAAACCAACAATAATATCAGTTGTAATTGCAACATCTGGAATACGAGCACGAAGCTTTTCTACTAATCCAAGATAGTGCTCCTTTGTGTAGCGTCTGTTCATCTTCTTAAGGATTTCTGTGCTACCAGACTGTAATGGCAAGTGCATGTGGTGACAAACCTTGTCACAGGTAGCCATAGCCTCGATTAACTCATCTGATAAATCCTTTGGATGTGGAGTCATGAAACGAATACGCTTTAAACCTTCGATATCATTTACCATCTTAAGAAGCTCTGCAAAAGTGGTCTTTTCCTCAAGGCCAACTCCGTAAGAGTTTACATTCTGACCAAGAAGCATAACCTCAACAACACCGTCAGCGACAAGTCCCTTAATCTCTTCTACAATATCCTCTGGCTTTCTAGAACGCTCACGTCCACGAACATAAGGAACGATACAATAAGAACAGAAATTGTTGCAGCCAAAGCTGATGTTTACACCAGACTTAAATGGGTACTTACGTGAAATTGGAAGATTCTCAACGATTTTGTCAGTATCCTTCCAAATATCAATAATCATACCCTTTTTATTAAGGAGAGCTGTTGTGAAAAGCTCTGCGAACTTATAAAGGTTGTGAGTACCAAAAATAAGATCTACGAACTTGTAATTAGCCTTAAGGTGCTCAATTACAGTAGGCTCCTGCATCATGCAACCGCAAAGACCAATCATCATATCCTTATTCTTTTTCTTATAGCCATGAAGAATACCAAGGTGACCATACACCTTGTTGTTGGCATTTTCACGAACTGTACAGGTGTTGTAAATTACAAAATCTGCATTTTCGTTATCTGTTTCTTCATAACCAATCAGCTTTAAGATACCAAGAAGCTTTTCAGAATCACGTGCGTTCATCTGGCAACCAAAGGTTGTTACACAGCAAGTAAGCTTGCGACCTTTCTCCTGCTCCTTTTTCGCTACAATCTTCTTAGCTTCCTCAATAAAATAATATTGACGCTCTGGCTCCTGGTCTGGAGCATTGTTTAATAAATCTGTAATACTCATTTATACTTCCTATCTTACTTTCTAATTTGTCCATCACCATAGATGGTATATTTATAACTTGTCAAAGCTCGAAGTCCCATTGGTCCTCTTGCGTGAAGCTTCTGGGTACTAATACCAATCTCTGCTCCAAATCCAAACTCAAAGCCATCGGTAAATCTGGTAGATGCATTTACATAAACGCAAGCAGCATCAATTCCATTTAAGAATTTCTCAGCATTTGCATCATCCTTTGTGATGATAGCTTCCGAATGACCTGTGTTGTATTTATTAATATGTTCAATTGCCTCTTCAACAGAAGAAACAGTTTTTACCGAAATAATATAATCCAAGTATTCTGTAGCAAAGTCTTCTTCAGTGGCTGCTTCAGAACCTTCCATAAGTTTTCTTGCTTTTTCATCAGCGAATATCTGAACATTGTGGGCTCTAAGTTCTTTGTTTAAAACTGGAAGAAGCTCTGATGCAATATCTTCATGAATCACAAGTGACTCAGCTGCATTGCATACACCGATACGCTGTGTCTTCGCATTTACGATAATATTTACAGCCATGTCAATATCAGCTACGTGATCCACGTAAATATGGCAGTTACCAGAACCTGTCTCAATAACAGGGACAGAAGCATTTTCTACGACTGATTTGATAAGACCAGCGCTTCCTCTTGGAATAAGCACATCGATATAACCATTAAGGCGCATCATTTCCTTTGCTGTCTCTCTTGAGGTATCCTCAATAAGAGAAATTGCATCTACTGGGAAACCGCCCTTTTCAAGGGCCTTCTTGATGACTTTGACGATAGCCTTGTTTGACTCCATAGCATCACTGCCGCCCTTGAGGATTACAGAATTACCAGTCTTGAAGCAAAGTCCAAATACATCAGCTGTAACATTAGGTCTAGCTTCATAAATTACGCCTACAACACCAATAGGAACAAGGCGTTTCTTGATATCAAGACCATTAGGACGCTTGAATTCTTCAACAACCTGTCCAATAGGATCATCAAGCTTTACAACTTCTCTAAGACCATCAGCCATTCCCTTGATACGTGCTTCGTCAAGCTTTAGTCTGTCTAATAGACCAGCTGATAAACCTTTTGCCTCACCGTTTTTCATATCAATTGCATTTGCTGCAATAATATCAGAAGCATTAGCCTCAAGTGCATCTGCAACCGAAAGAATAGCATCGTCCTTTTTGTCTGAAGGAAGTGAAGCCACAGTGTATTTTACATCTCTTGCTTTTGTTGCTAATTCTAGTAATGTCATTACACACCTCTTTTAATAAGCCTATCGTTAGTTACTATATAATCCAAAGGCACATCATGTTCCTTTATATCCAAATTTAACACCATCTGTTCTTCAAAGGCTACACCGATTTTTACAACCTCAGGATGCTTTGTATAGAATCTATCATAAAAACCTGCACCATAGCCAATGCGATTACACTTTTCATCAAATATTAGCCCTGGTGTTATTACTATTGTGTTGCTATCGAAAGCTGGAAGCTCAGGCAATGATTTATTTGGCTCCTTAACATTAAAGCAGCCAATAGAAAAATCCTTATCTAAGTCTCTTATATTATGAAAGCTGAGCTCATGGTTTTTGATATCAGAAACCGGGAAATATAAGTCTTTCCCAGCTTCTAAAAGTGCTTTATATAACGGTCGTAAATCAACCTCTGAACCCAATGGATAAAAGCATAAAAAAATATTAGCCCCTTTAAAATCAGATTCTAAAAGAGCCAAAAGTCCATCAACTATCCTTTGAGACTTGGCATTCCTATCTTCTAAAGTCATGCCATCTCGAATAGCTTTAAATTCAAGTCTAAGTTCTTTACTACTTTGAAACTTTTCCATATTTTTCGCCAAGGTTTTCAACCTTACCATTTTCATCAACAATATCAATATTGTTAAGCTGTGCACGTACATTACCCTTTATAGCATCAATATATGCGCGTCTAAGCTTTGCCTGCTCTTCCTTTTCTGCTTCTGTAAGACCTTCACCCTTCTGCTTGTGGTAAAGCTCGTTGATTCTTGCAATATCTTTCTCTGTAATCATAATTATTCCTCTAATAAATCTAAAACACGTACATCATCGCGTTTATTGGCGATGAAAAGTGTTCCTTTGTCTTTGTTCTCAAAAATACGGTGAATATTTCCAATATGAGCACCATTTGTAATGACCATATCTGCACCACAATAGGTGGCAATCTGTGCTGCACGAAGCTTTGCTGTCATACCGCCAGTGCCTACGTTTGATGAGCTCTCTGAGCTTGCCATACCAAGCACATCATCAATACTTTCAACCACAGGTACAAACTCAGCATCTGGATTTGTGTTTGGGTTGTCCGTGTAAAGGCCATCAATATCTGAAAGAAGTACCAATGCATCTGCCTTTACAAGAGCTGCAACAATTGCTGAAAGTGAATCGTTATCACCAAACTGTATCTCGTGGGTGGCAACTGTATCATTTTCATTAACAACTGGTATAACACCAAGGGCGAACAACTGCTCAAAGGTGTTTCTGGCATTCTCTCTAGATTCTGGATCAGTCATAGTCTTCTTTGTCATAAGAATCTGACCAGCACGTTGATTGTATTCTGAGAAAAGCTTTTGATAAACGGACATCAAATAAGCCTGACCAATTGAAGCGCAAGCCTGCTTTGTAGCTAAATCCTTTGGACGCTCCTTCAAACCAATTGCATATCTGCCCACTGCAATGGCTCCAGAGGATACAAGACATACATCCTTTCCCTGGGCTCTCAAATCACAAAGTTGACGCACCAAACGCTCAAGCTTAGTGTAATCAATATTGCCTGTGGCATCATGGGTAATTGTAGAAGAACCTACCTTTACGATTATTCGTTTTTTCTGTGTAAAATCATGTCCGTACATACCCGTTCTCCCTCTATATTATCCGCTACATCATACCACTAAAATATATATATAATCAAGAAAAAAGAATCCCACTACCGTGGGATTCTTAAAAAATTTATAAAATTATCTTTCGTGGGCAAACTTCTGCACACTTACCGCAGCTTGTACACTTGCTTTGGTCGATGTGTGCATAGAAGCCGTCTACAGTGATTGCACCAGCCTCACAGGTCTTCTCACACTTATGACAGCCGATACATCCAACTGAACAAACCTGCATAACATCCTTGCCCTTGTCATTATTGTGACAACGAACAGCATGTCCTGAATCGTAAGGAATAAGCTCGATAAGATGATTAGGACAAGTGTCAATACATTTGCCGCAGGCCTTGCAGGCTTCCTTATCTACAAGAGCTACACCATCTACAATGTGGATTGCATCAAATGGGCAAGCCTTTACGCAAGAGCCAAAGCCCATACATCCATAAGAGCAGGCTTTTGGTCCACCACCTGGAACAAAGGCCATAGCCTTACAATCCTCAACGCCAGTGTAATCGTACATCTGCTTAGCATTTTCGCAGGTACCGTTACACATTACGAAGGCAACCTTACGAACTTCCTCTTCTGCTTCAACACCCATGATTTCAGAAATAAACACTGCTACAGGTGCTCCACCAACTGGACATTGATTAACAGGAGCCTCGCCCTTTGCAATTGCAGCAGCAAGACCAGCACAGCCAGCATAACCACAACCACCACAGTTATTTCCAGGAAGTACAGCAAGCACAGCCTCTTCCTTTGGATCAACTGGAACCTTAAACTTCTCAGATGCAAAGCATAAGAAAAATCCAATAACACAACCGGTAGCGCCGACTATGACAGCTGCCAGTAAAATTCCTGTAATACTCATAGCAAGCCCTCCCCCTTAAATTACACCTGAGAAACCAAGGAATGCCATAGCCATAAGTCCTGCTGTAACAAGAACAATGGCAGAGCCCTTGAAGGTCTCAGGGATATCGTTGTATTCAATCTTCTCACGAATACCAGCCATAATAACGATGGCGATTGTAAAACCAACAGCAACACCGAAACCATTTATAACTGACTCGAGAATATCGTAGTTATTGGTAACGTTATTAATTGCAGTACCAAGAACTGCACAGTTTGTAGTAATAAGTGGAAGGTATACACCAAGCGACTCGTAAAGAGAAGGTACACTCTTCTTTAAGAACATTTCTACGAACTGTACTAATGCAGCAATAACAAGAATAAACACGATTGTCTGCATGTACTCAAAGCCGGTAGGAACAAGAATAAATTTGTAAATTATCGAAGCTACAAAAGAAGCTATGGTAATTACGAATATAACTGCTCCACCCATACCAGCTGCTGTCTCAACTCTCTTAGAAACTCCAAGGAAAGGACAAAGACCAAGGAACTGAGAAAGAACAACGTTATTTACAATTGCTGAAGCAACTAATAAAAGAATTAATCCTGTAAAATAGCTCATTAGTTATTCTCCTCCTTTCCTGATGATTCTGTGGTGGCACTTGCCTGGGAGCCTGCTGCCTTTCCTGTACAAGCCGATGATAAAGAGCAGCCTGAGCAATCTCCAGCTAAGCAACCTTGAGCAGCTGGAAGTGGCTTTCCTTTAGCTTCCATCTTCTTACGAATAACATTCATTATTGCAACAAGTCCACCAAGTACAAAGAAGGCACCAGGTGCAAGTCCAAATAATGAAATATGATAATTATTAAGAGGTGTAATTGCTACGTTAAATACTGAACCATTACCAAGAATTTCACGAACCATACCAATAAGAGTAAGTCCAACTGTGAAACCAAGGCCCATACCGATACCATCAAACATAGATGGAAGGATTGGATTCTTAGAAGCATAGCTTTCTGCACGTCCTAAGATGATACAGTTAACTACAATAAGTGGAATATAAATTCCAAGTGAAGCATAAAGTGAAGGAGTAAAGCCCTCCATCAAAAACTGTACAATTGTAACAAAGGATGCAACAACAACGATAAAAGCTGGCATTCTAACTCTGTCAGGAATGATGTTTCTAAGTGCTGAAATCATCATATTAGAAAGCACCAATACCACTGTTGTAGAAAGTCCCATTCCTATACCATTGATAGCTGATGTGGTAACAGCAAGTGTTGGACACATGCCAAGCATCAACACAAAGGTAGGATTTTCTTTCCATAAACCGTTATATAAACGTTCAAGATATCTATTCATTTGCTGCACCTCCTTCTAAAGAATTGAAGTAGGTAACACAAGCATTGATACCGCCTGTCATAGCCTTTGAGGTGATTGTGGCTGCAGAAATAGCATCAACTTCAGAGGATGCAGATGCACCGCCCTTTACAACTGTAAAGATTTCTGCTGCTCTATTCTCAAACTGAGATGAGAAGGTGCCATCGCCTGTATCCCTAGCCTTCATACCAAGACCTGCTGTCTCAGAGATGCTAGTGATTGAATATCCATTAATCTTATTATTGTTTGTAATACCAACAGAGAAAGTGATGTTACCGCCGTATCCAGCAGAAGTTGTAACCGTGATAACATAACCAAGAGTGTTTCCACCTTCGTCCACTGCCTTTACACAATTATCAATTGTATTGTCTTTATAACCTGCTTCGCGAACAAGTTCTGTTGCCTTCTCAGAATCGAACCCCTCAAGGTCTTCAAAAGAATCAGCCTTTGCAAAAACTGATCTATAGGCCTGCTGAGTAGCCTCAGCCTGAGCCTTTGCAATTGGAGCCTTTGTGATTTCATATACAAGTCCAAGGGCAAAGCCTGCAATAACAGTGATGCAAGTAAGAACCAAAGCGTCTTTAACTAATTTATTCATTAGCCTTCACCTCCTTGGTCTTTTTCTCCTTAACCACACCAAAGGCACGAGGAACTGTAACCTTCTCAATCAATGGTACTAAAAGATTACTGAAGATAATTGCAAAGCTGACACCCTCTGCACTATTTCCAAATAATCTAAAGAGACCAGTGAGAACACCAAGACATATTCCAAACAGTACCTTGCCTGCGGGAGTAATTGGTGAAGTTACATAGTCGGTAGCCATAAAGAAAGCACCAAGCATTAAACCACCACCACAAAGATGTGCAACGATATATGCTGTATCAAAGCCATGGCCACCAAACAAAGTAATAAATGCAACAAAGGTAAGAATATAGATTCCAGGAATAAGTAAATCAATTACTCCAAGAAGAATAAGAATAATAGCACCAATCAAAATGCAAAGTGCACTAGTCTCACCGATTGTTCCACCTGTACGTCCAATAAGCATATCAAGTGTGTTTACAGACTCTCCATTTTTAAGAAGCTGAAGAGGTGTTGCACCAGACACACCATCATACTCAAAATGAGTCATTGTAGCTGCAAAGGAAATAACAAGGAATGCTCTTCCGCCTAAAGCAGGATTCATAAAGTTCTGTCCTATTCCACCGAAAAGCATCTTTACAACAACGATTGCAAAAATACTACCAAGCACTGCCTGCCATACAGGAAGTGTATATGGTAAGTTAAGTCCAAGTAAAAGACCTGTAACAGCTGCTGACAAATCTTTTATTGTGCTCTTTTTTCCTACTGCTAATTCAAATAAATATTCTGAAACTACACAGGTTAGAACACAGACAACTACAAGTAACAATGCTCTAAGTCCAAAGTTAATTACACCAAAAATCGTTGTTGGCATAAGTGCAAGGATGACATAAAGCATAATTCGAGTTGTATCATCTTTGGCTCTAACATGTGGAGATGAAGAAACCTTTAATAAGTTACTCATGACACGCATTTCCTTTCTATTTTTTTCTCTTGTCTGCAAGAACCATCTTCTTCATAGTCTTTATTGACTGAGCCAAAGGCTGTCTAGCTGGGCATCCAAAGCTACAGCTACCGCACTCAATACATTCAAGACCATACCACTTTTCAAAGCTTTCTTTATCACCGTGCTCTGAAAACTTTGAGAGTCTAGATGGAATAAGATTTTCAGGACATGCTTCCACACAACGTCCGCAGTTGATACATGCAGTTGTCTCAAATTTTGAAACCTCATCCTCTGATAAGGCTAAAAGTGCACCAGAAGTTTTGGTGGTAGGGATATCTACGTCCATAAGTGCAAATCCCATCATCGGACCACCAGAAATAAGCTTCTCTGGTTCACGAATATATCCTCCTGCAGCATCAAGGATTTCCTTGCAACTTGTTCCAATGCAGATTCTAAAGTTGCGAGGCTCCATAATAGCGTCACCAGTGATTGTGAAGATTCTATCCATGACAGGTCGACCTTCAACAACAGCTGTATAAATAGCATTGATGGTAGCAACATTATCAACGATACATCCAGCATCTGCAGGAAGCATCTTTGAATTAATCTCTCTACCAGTGCAAGCCTTAATAAGCTGTCTCTCGCCGCCTTGTGGATATTTTGTCAAAAGTGGAACTACTTCGATACGAGGCTCATCATTTACTAAAGAAGTTAAGCTTTCGATAACATCGCTCTTATTATCTTCAATACCCAGAAGTCCCTTTGCGTTAGGGAACAATTGAAGAATAATTTTCATACCTGTGATGAGCTTTTCAGGTTCTTCCACCATTGATCTGTAGTCTGATGTAAGATAAGGCTCACATTCAGCACAGTTTGCAATGATGAATTCGATGCTTTCAGGATTCTTTGGAGATAGCTTTACATGGGTAGGGAATCCAGCACCACCCATACCAACAATACCAGCATCCTGAATTTTTTTGATAATGTCTTCCTTTGAAAGTGCTGTATAATCAGAGCAACTTTCAAAACCTTTTTCGATGAACTTACAATCGTTTTCGATAACGATAGAGTTCACCATGTCGCCAGTGGCAACACGCCTTGGCTCAATTGCTTTCACTGTACCAGATACAGAAGAAAAAATTGGTGCCGAAACAAAGCCTCCCGCGTCGGCAATCTTCTGACCTCTAAGAACAGTGTCGCCCACATTTACGCATGCTTGTGCAGGTGCACCAATATGCTGCGACAGTGGATAAACCATCATTCCCTGTGGCTTTAATTCCTTGATAGGCTTCTCCTTTGATAGCTCCTTGCCATCATAAGGATGAACGCCACCTTTAAATGTCTTAAGGCCCATAGCATTACCCCTCTTTATAATATTTGTTACTTATTTACTTAAATTATATCATTTTGTTACAATAGGGCGAGAAAATTTATCATTAATTTTGTATATTTTTAAGTACCAAAGCCACAATTATCTGTCAATTAATCTATAATAGAAAAGGCTTTAATAGATTTAGAAAGATTTTATATGGAGAAATAATGGAAATAATAAATAATACCTACGAGATTGATAATATAAGCTACGCATTAGACAAATACTTTGACAACAATACTATTTTCTTCGATATTGAATGTACCGGTCTTTCACCAAGAAAATCCTTCATATACCTAATAGGATATGCAATTCGATTGGGAAATATGGTAACTGTAACTCAGCTTTTAGCAAACAACGAATCAGAGGAAATAGAAATTCTTAATGAATTCGAGAATGTAATACGTAATTACGATAAATTATTAGGCTTTAACTCTACTCGCTTTGATGAATCCTTTATTGTAGAGCGTTGCAAGAAATACAAGCTAAACACTGTAATAAAGCAAAAGAAGCATCTGGATATGTATCTTACCACCACAAAAGCAAAATGTCTTTTGGATTTACCAAACTATAAACAAAAGACTATCGAAGGCTTTTTAGGATTAAATCGTAAAGACGAATATGATGGAGGACAATTAATACCGGTTTATCAGCACTATTCTCTTACTAATGATCAAGAATCAAAGAAGCTTATTCTTCTTCATAATTACGAAGATGTAAAAGGAATGATCTATATTGCTGATATTCTTTCCTACAGCGATATTCTTACTTCGGATTTACGATTTGTAAATATGGAGTTGGATGAAGATAAACTTAGATTTGAAATAGAAACTGATATTGCTCTTCCATCTTCGATAAACAAAATTCGCGAATACGGAATGTATATCATAAAGAATAATCGCATATACGTTACTTTAAATATATTCAAGGGAACCTTGGAAACTTATCTTCCAGATTATAAAAACTATTATTACCTTATTAGTGAAGATATAATCATTCCTCGTTCCTTAGGGGAAAGCATGGATAAATCAAACCGTCGTCCTGCCACCCGCAAAGAATGTAAGGTTGTAGCTGAAGGAAGCTACGTATCCCTCCCAAAGGGGATAGATGTTGGAAGCACTCGCACCTTCAAAGCTTCCTACGAATCCAAGGAAGCGTATATCAGCGTATCGGATATAAAAGAAGACATTATAATTAAGATTACTAGATATATGTTGAAACACTAAAAAAGAGTCTTGGTAGGCCTCAAGCTCATGGGTAACTTAAGCGAAACATTTCTCGTTGAGCGTAGTTACCCATGGCTTGTAGCCGTGACCAAGACTCTTATATTAGTGGCTAACCACTATACTTTCTCATAATAGAATGAATATCTTCTCTTATATCCCAATTCTTTGTAGTCTATTACTTGCTCTGTAGAACCTATAAAGAGAATACCACCCATTCTCAAAGCTTTATTAAACTTAGAGTAAACCTCATTCTTCGCCTCATCTGTAAAGTAAATTAAAACATTTCGGCAAACAATCATGTCGTAGTTTGTAGGATATGAATCTCTAAGAAGGTTATGCTCCTTAAACTCTACACATCTTTTAACTTCATCACTAATCTGGTAAGAGTTTCCCACCTGTGTAAAGAACTTTTTCTTAAGATCAGCAGGAACATTGGCAATAGATTTTGCACTGTAAAGTCCAACCTTTGCTGTAGCGATAACCTGCTTGTCCAAATCAGTGGCGTAAATCTTAATCTTGTTCAAAGGAATATGGTTAGATAAGCACATAACAAGAGAATAAGGCTCATCACCAGTTGAACAAGCTGCACTCCAGATTTTCAGCTGCTGGCCTGACTTAGCCATAAGCTCTGGAATAAACTCCTTGCTCATTAATTCCCATTGTTCTGGATTACGATAAAATTCGGAAACATTTATTGTTAGGAAGTTTACGAATTCATCAAAAACCTCTTTGTCCTTCTTCAAAAGCATAACATACTCATGATATTCCTTGCATTTATGCTTTGTAACAAGGGAATCGATACGACGACGCATCTGTTTTTCCTTATAGGAACTAAGGTCAATTTTGGTAAGGTCGTGAACTTCCTTCTTAAAAGCTTCGTAATTATCCATAATCTTCTCCTATTCCTCAAAAATAATAGAATATCCCATTAATTGAACTCCATTATAACCAACAGTTGTGTATTAATTGTTATTTTTTTAAGAATAAAAACAAAAAAACCTAGGTGGAATACATCCACCTAGGCTGAATAATCTATTGAATTACTCTTCTGAAGCAGCAACTTCCTCGATGTTAACATCTGCAACGTCAGCATCATCAGTTGTCTCTGGCTCAAGAAGCGCCTTCATTGAAAGGCTGATCTTCTTCTCTTCATCGTTGAACTCAACAACCTTTGCCTCGATATCCTGACCGATTGAAAGAACATCAGAAGGCTTCTCAATACGATCCTTAGAAATCTGAGATACGTGAAGGAGTGCATCAATTCCAGGAGCAAGCTCTACGAAAGCACCGAAGTCCTTCATACGAACAACCTTACCCTTAACAACAGAACCTACTGCGTACTTGTCAGCAGCACCGTTCCATGGGTTTTCATTGTCGAACTTGCAAGAAAGTGCAATCTTGCCATCCTTGATTTCCTTAACGAATACCTTGATTGTATCACCAACGTTAAGAGTCTTTGTAGGATTCTCAACACGACCCCAGCTCATCTCTGAGATGTGAAGAAGACCATCAGCACCACCTAAATCGATGAATGCACCGAAGTCCTTAACGTTCTTAACTGTTCCTTCGAATTCCTGACCAACAGCGATCTTAGCCATAAGCTCTTCCTGAGCCTTTGCTCTATCAGCAACAAGAAGTGTCTTTCTGTTACCAATGATACGACGACGCTTTGGATCGAACTCAGTAATTACGAACTGGATTTCCTGACCCTGGTACTTACCAAGATCCTTTTCGTATACATCTGATACGAATGAAGCAGGGATGAATACTCTAGCCTCATCAACAACAACTGTAAGACCGCCCTTGAGAACCTTATCAACTGTGGCTGTAAGAACTTCACCCTTCTCAAATGCCTCAGCTAATCTCTCATTTCCCTTTTCCTGAGCAAGTCTCTTATAAGATAAGAGAACCTGACCTTCGCCATCATTTACCTTTACAACAATGGCAGAAAGCTGGTCGCCTTCTTTAACGACAGTAGTAAGATCAACATTAGACTCATTTGTGTACTCAGAACGTGTAATGATACCGTCTGACTTGTAACCAATGTTTAAAACGATTTCATCAGGCTTTACACTGATAACAGTACCGTCTACTACCTCTCCATTGTGTATAGTTTTAAATGATTCCTCCAACATTTGTTCAAAACTCATTTCTGACATTTCTTTTGAACCTCCTCGATAATATTGTTTGGGGTGGAAGCCCCTGCGGTAATACCTACACTTTCAATGGAACTAAGGTCAGATGGCATGAAATCATCAGCCGTCTGTATATAGTAAGTATTGTTGCATTTTGTTTTGCATATTTCATACAACTTCTGCGTGTTGGAAGAATTTTTACTTCCAATGACTATCATGGCATCCACTTCTGACGCAATTTCAGCCGCTTCAACCTGCCTTTTGTTAGTCGCATCGCATATTGTATTCAAAACAATAATATGATAACCTTTTTGCTTTATAATTTCAACTAATTCTTGAAATTTATTGTGGTTAAAGGTGGTTTGAGACACAATACAAATACTCGTGTGAGTATTAACTGAAAAATCAACAGCAGCCTGTTCATTTGGTATTACTGTATACTCATCACCGTTTATCCAACCAACAATGCCTCTAACTTCTGGATGTTCAGGATTTCCAATGATAACAATGTGCTCATCATTCTTTGAATGCTCATCCACCGCCCTATGAATCTTCTTAACAAAAGGACAGGTTGCATCAATAATATTGTGACCCTTTTCCTTTAATCCTTCTTCAACAGCTCTTGTAACACCGTGGGAACGAATGATTACAGTTCCTGAAGGATAATTTTCATCAGAATCCTCTTCCATAACCTTAACGCCGTTTGCTTCAAAAGCACGAACAACCTCTTCGTTATGGATAATAGGTCCATAGGTATATAAAGGCTTTGTTCCTTCTTCAATTTGTTTGTTTACTACATCTACAGCTCTTTGCACTCCAAAGCAAAAGCCTGCAGACTTTGCTAAAGTAACTTTCATATATCGTTCCTTTATTTATTAATATAAGAAATAATTGTTTCTACAACCTGGTCGATGTTCATTTCTGAGCTATCAACAAGGATTGCGTCATCAGCCTGCTTAAGTGGGCTGATTTCTCTGTGAGAATCTCTGTAATCTCTCTCTTCGATGTCCTTTGCAATCTTGTCAAAGTCTGGTGTTTCACCCTTTGCAACAAGCTCATCAAAACGACGCTTTGCACGACACTCAACTGATGCTGTAAGGAAAATCTTTACATCTGCGTTTGGAAGTACAACAGTTCCGATGTCACGGCCATCCATGATAACGTCTGTTGTCTTAGCAAGCTCCTGCTGTAGAGAAACAAGCTTAGTTCTAACTGGTGCATATACAGAAGTTGAGCTAGCCATGTTTCCAACCTCTTCTGTTCTAATCATACCTGTAACGTCTTCTCCGTTAAGGATTACGTGCTGAGCACCATCTTCATATTTAATAGAAACAAGAATATTATCAACTACTGATGAAATCTTTGCTTCATCAGTTGGAGCGATACCTTCGCGAAGAAAATATAAAGCCATAGCTCTATACATTGCTCCAGTGTCTACATACACATATCCCATTTTTGCTGCAATAGCCTTTGCTATTGTTGATTTTCCTGCTCCTGCAGGTCCGTCGATTGCTACATTCATTGCCATAATAAATTCCTCCGAGTTTTATATTGAAATACCAGCTAAATATCCTGTAGACCAGGCTATCTGTAAATTAAAGCCGCCGGTAAATGCATCTAAGTCCAAAACTTCCCCGGCAAAGGAAAGTCCTTCTATATTTTTACATTTCATAGTACTTGGGTCAATATCTTTCACAGAAACTCCACCTTGAGTTACGATTGCTTCTTTAAAATCCCTAAGACCAATTATTGTAAATGGAAAGGCCTTTAAAAGTGAAACAATACTTTGGCGCTCCTCCTTAGTGATGGAATTGATTTGTCTGCCATCATCAAACCCAAGTATATCTATAAACACAGGCACCATAGAGCTTGGAAGAAGCCCTCTAAGAACTGTGCTTAAGTGCTTGTTCATATTATCATTGAAATCTCTCAGGATTCTAGCATCTAAATCCTGAGCTGACAAAGCAGGCTTCAAATCTATAAACGCTGATAACTTTCCTTTGTTCTGCAAAGTCTTACCAATAATTGACGAAGCAGAAAGTACAAGAGGGCCGCTTACTCCAAAATGAGTAAAAAGCATCTCGCCAAAGCTGTCATAAAGCTTCTTCTTTTCATCAAAAATTGTAAGGTTAACATTTTTGAGAGAAAGCCCCTGCATTTCAGGTATGTATGCTTCCTTTGTATTAAGAGGAACAAGAGCTGGACGCAAATCAGAAATCTTGAGCCCAGCTGCCTTTGCCCATTCAATACCGTCACCTGTGGAACCTGTGGTGTAATAAGACAAACCACCTGTACAAACCACAACGTGATCAGCAGCAAGCTCTTTTCCCGACTTAAGAACTACACCTTTTACAGTGCTTCCTTCTATAGATAGGCCCTTAACCTCTGTATTCAACTGAACCTTAACACCAAATTCCTTGAGACCATTATCTAAAGCCTTTGTAATATCTGATGCATGATCAGACTCTGGAAAAGCTCTATTTCCTCTTTCAACCTTTGTCTTCACGCCATGACTTTCAATAAAATCAATCATCGAATCAGGGCTAAAGGTATAAAGAGCACTATATAAAAACTTAGGGTTACTAACTACATTTTTAAAGAAATCCTCAATATCACAGGCGTTTGTGAAATTGCATCGGCCCTTACCAGTGATATAAATCTTCTTACCAAGCTTTTCATTCTTTTCAAGCAAGGTAACTTTATGGCCACACATTCCTGCTGAATAAGCAGCCATCATTCCAGCGGCTCCACCGCCAACAACTATAACATTTCCCATTAAATCTCTCCTGGATATGCCATTTTTATAGAATCATCCACCAAATCAATTTCATCATTCTCGTAGAATTGATAATCATTCCAAACATTCTCAACCATATCAAGGGTCTTGGCTACTTCTGCTTGTCTACGATTACAAAGCTCTACAATAAGGGCATTGATAACAGAAAGCGGTGCCACCAAGGAATCAACTACAGAATGCATATCACTATCTGCTATCAAATTACAAGAACTATAAAGATTCATAGGCGAATGAATGGAATCAGTAATTGTAATAACATTAGCCTGTCTATTGTTTGCAAATTCCAAAGCCTTAAGTGTTCTCATAGAATACCTAGGGAAGGAAATTCCAATAATACAATCTTGCTCGTTTATATGAATCATCTGCTCAAACAACTCTGATGAAGACGAGGTTTGCAGATTTACCACATTATCGAAAATCATATTTAAATAGAAGGAAAGGAATGATGCAAGTGGCGCACAGGTTCTAATACCTACCACGTATATTCTTCTTGCATTAAGCAAAGCCTCTACAGCATTGTAAAAGGCTGCTTCATCAATATTTTCCATGGTGTTTTTGATTTTAAGGGCATCAGATGTAAGTACCTCTCTAACCACACCATTTTGCTCCAAACCACCATTTGTAATTTCGATCTTCTCAGTGCTATTAAGCTTTGTGCGAACCATCTCCTCCAAAGACTGCTGAAATTCAGGGTAGCCGCTGTAGCCAATAAATGATGCAAAACGAACAACAGTAGATTCTGAAACTCCAATTATTTCGCCAAGCTTTGCAGCAGTCAAAAAAACAGCCTTATCATAATTATCAAGAATATAATTAGAAAGAAGCTTTTGTCCTTTTGACATTCTTCCATACTTTTCATTAATTTTTGAAATTAAATCAGTTGTAGTAGCCATGTAACTCCTTAAAACTAATAATACAATTCAAAATATATTCGCTAAATCACGGTTTATTTATTACTCATTTGTAGAAAATAATTATAGAGTAAAAAAAAGAGTAATGCAAGAATTCTTGCATTACTCTTGAATCAGTGAAATTAAACTGGGTAAGCCCCATTTTCCTTGTCTGCCTTAGCAGGATCAACCTTTGTCTGCTGAGCTTCACGATACTCGAAGAACTCTGTAGCAACCTTTGGGAACAATGCATATGAGAGAACATCCTCATCCTGCTGCTTCCACTGCTTGCACTCTTCCTCGAACTTAGCAAGACCTGGCTCGATTAAGTCTGCTGGACGACATGTAATTGCCTTATCCTTGTCAGCACCAAGTACCTTCTCAACAACCTCTGGGTTGAAAGGCTTAACAGTCTGGCCGTACTTACCAAGAAGGATATCCTTTGTCTGCTCTGTAGCAACCTTGTATCTCTCTCCCATAAGTACGTTAAATACAGCCTGTGTACCAACGATTTGTGATGAAGGTGTAACAAGTGGTGGCTCACCAAGGTCTTTACGTACACGAGGTACTTCCTCAAGAACCTCACGAAGCTTATCTTCCTTACCCTGCTCCTTTAACTGGCTGATAAGGTTTGAAAGCATACCACCTGGAACCTGGTAACGAAGTGTGTTGATGTTAACACCAAGTACCTTTGTTGAAAGAAGACCGCTCTCGATGCACTCTTCTCTGTATGGTCTGAAGTAATCAGCGATTTCTGAAAGAAGCTCCTGATCAAATCCTGTATCGTATGGTGTGCCTTCGAATGCAGCAGCCATAACTTCTGTAGCAGGCTGTGATGTACCAAGAGCAAATGGTGACATAGCACAGTCGATGATGTCAGCACCAGCTTCAACAGCCTTCATATATGTCATTGAAGCTACACCTGATGTGTAGTGAGTATGCATTTCGATAGGAAGTGATGTAGATTCCTTTAATGCTGAAACAAGCTCGTAAGCCTTAGCTGGTACTAAAAGACCAGCCATATCCTTGATACAGATTGAATCTGCGCCCATATCCTCGATACGCTTTGCAATATCCTTCCAGTAATCAAGTGTATAAGCATCACCAAGTGTATAAGAAAGAGCAACCTGTGCGTGTCCCTTCTCCTTGTTTGTAGCTGTAACAGCTGTCTGAAGGTTTCTGATATCGTTGAGGCAGTCGAAAATACGAATGATATCGATACCATTTGCAATTGACTTCTGAACGAAGTACTCAACAACATCATCTGGATACTGGCTGTATCCTAAGATATTCTGACCTCTGAAAAGCATCTGAAGCTTTGTATTTTTAAAACCATCACGAAGCTTTCTAAGTCTCTCCCATGGATCTTCCTTAAGGAAACGAAGTGAAGCATCGAATGTAGCACCGCCCCAGCACTCTACTGCATTGTAACCAACCTTATCCATCTTATCTACGATAGGAAGCATCATAGAAGTTGGCATACGAGTTGCAATAAGTGACTGATGAGCATCTCTAAGTATTGTCTCAGTAATTTTAACTGGCTTTGGACTAATATCTGCCATTATTTTTCTCCTCCTAGTTTAGTATGAATCGAGGCCTAGTTTTAGACTCCGAAAATAGCCATAAATACACCGGCTGCAACAGCTGTACCAATAACACCAGCAACGTTTGGTCCCATAGCGTGCATGAGAAGGAAGTTTGTTGGGTCCTCTTCTGCACCAACCTTTTGAGAAACACGTGCTGCCATAGGAACAGCAGATACACCAGCAGAACCGATAAGTGGATTAATCTTACCGCCAGTAACATGGCAAAGAATCTTTCCAAATAATACACCAGCTGCTGTACCGAAAACGAAAGCAACAAGACCAAGAACTACGATCTTGATTGTAGCTGCATTTAAGAATGCCTCTGCTGATGTTGAAGCACCAACAGATGTACCAAGAAGAATAACTACGATGTACATCATAGCGTTAGATGCTGTCTCAGTAAGCTGATTAACAACACCTGACTCCTTGAATAAGTTACCTAACATAAGCATACCAACAAGTGGAGCTGTTGTAGGTAAGATAAGACAAACAATAATTGTAACAACGATTGGGAAGAGAATCTTCTCAAGCTTTGAAACTGGACGAAGCTGAGCCATCTTAATTGAACGCTCTTCCTTTGTTGTAAGCGCCTTCATAATTGGAGGCTGGATAATAGGAACAAGTGACATATAAGAATATGCTGCAACCGCAATTGGTCCCATTAACGCAGACTGGCCAAGTTTACCAGCCAAGAAAATAGATGTAGGTCCATCAGCACCACCGATGATTGATACGGCAGCAGCTGCCTGATCTGAGAATCCAAGGAAAATAGCAAGGATGTATGCTGTAAAGATACCAATCTGTGCAGCAGCACCAAGCCAGAAGCTTATTGGATTTGCAATAAGTGGACCGAAATCTGTCATAGCTCCAACACCCATGAAAATAAGTGATGGAAGGATTGAATACTCATCAAGAGTATAGAAATAATAAAGCAAGCCGCCTACTCCATTAGAGGTTTCCTCTGGAGATGCAATAATATCAGGATAGATGTTTACCAAAAGCATACCAAAAGCGATTGGTAATAAAAGAAGTGGCTCATATCCTTTCTTGATTGCAAGGAAAAGGAAAACACAGGCAACCGCTATCATGACATAGTTACCCCAAGTCAGATTGAAAAACGCAGTCTGATGAGCGAGGTTTAACAATGTCTCTCCAACGTAACTCATGTGTAATCCTCCTATTAGTTCATAGTAGCAAGTAATGCGCCAGCTTCAACCTGCTGACCTTCATTGCAGTTGATTGATGCAACTGTACCATCCTGAGGTGCAACAACAGGTGTTTCCATCTTCATAACCTCAAGTACAACAACAGCATCACCCTTCTTTACAGCAGTGCCAGCTGCAGCTGCAATCTTAACAACCTTACCAGCAGCACCTGCTTCGATCTTAACACCACCAGCAGCGCCTGTTGCTACAGGAGTTGGAGCAGCCGCCTTAGGAGCAGCAGCTGGAGTAACTGGAGAAACACCAGAGCCTCCCTTATCTTCTACAGTAACGTCATAAACTGTTCCATTAACAGTGATAGTATAATTTTTCATGGAATGAATCCTCCTAAAATCTAAAATCTTTTCTTGATGGAACGAACTACAAACGAATCTGTAGAAGCTCCTGTGCTAGCAGCAATTGCTGCAGCAATAACAGCTACAAGCTGTAAGTCATCAGTTTCATTTTTAACTGTTGTTTCAGCAACAGGTGTTGCAGTTGAAACAACCTCAGGTGCCTCTTTCTTTTCCTTAGCCTTCTTTTCAAGCTTAGGAATGATTTCAAAGCACTTGATTACACCAGACATAACAATGAGCATACAGAATACAATAAGGATACCCATTACTGTATTAAGACCTGCCTTCTTCATTATCTCGCCTAAGGTGTATACTGGCTCAACATTAACTGCTGTAGGACCAGCATCTACATCATTTGCTTTATAAACAAATGTAGTCTTTAAATCTCTCTTTGAATAATCGGTAATCAGTGTTGCTGTAATTGTCTTACCAGACTTTTCTACAGTAACATCTTCAAACTTTTCAAATTCACCAACCTTAACATCTTTGATACTCTTGTAGCTATCAATAAGCTGATCAAAACCAACGAAGCTCTTTGTAAGGAATTTTGGTAAGCCTGCCTGCTCTACAGCTGCGCTGTACTCACCAAGACCATTAGCCATGAAATATTCAGTAGCCTCTTCATACTGATCTTCCTCAAGGCTTAATGCATAGTTCATATAGAGCTTTGCGATTGTATCATAAGCGTCTGTATCATAACCGCCGTAGGTTTCGTCCTTCTTGCCACCACAAGCGACAAGGCTAAGAGCAAGGATTAAGGTAGTGAATACTACTAAAATTCTTTTCTTCATAAATTCACCTTCCTGCTCTAAAAGAACATTTCAAATCCAGCAATAATATATTTTCTAGCATCTGCATAAGAAACGATTCGATCAATGTGACCGTGTGCAGCTGCTGTAAGTGCACTATCCTGAAGCTGAGCATAATCCTTTTCGATTGTTGCAGCATCTGTGCCATTCTCGCTAAGGATTCTAGCAGCCTTTGATGCTTCCATAGCACCAACTGATGCATTCTCGAAAGAATATACCAAATCAGCACCAAGTGACTTAGAGTTCATAAGAACATAAGCACTACCATATGCCTGCTTTGTAATGAGGTTGAGCTTTGGAATGCTAGCATCTACAAATCTCTGTGTCATCTGAGAAAGTGCTCTAGGCAATCTCTTCTCCTGACATGTGCAAGACTTGAATGCAGCAACATTTGTGATTGAAAGAACTGGAATCTCGTACATATCACAAAGATCAACAAAATCAGCAGCCTTCTCACAACCTGCAGCTGAAAGATAAGCCTCTCCATCAACTTCTCTATTACCAACAACACCAATGGTAACACCATCAAGCTTCATAAGACCTGTAACCATTTCCTTAGCGAAACCAGCCTTAAGCTCGATGAATTCTCTATTATCTGCAATTTCTGTTGCTACAGCTGCAGCGTCAGAAACCTTGCTTTCAAGACCTTCAGAAGCTCTGTTAAGATCATCTGTTGCCTCAACGATATCATTAGGAATCATTGAGATAACCTGTCTCATTGATGTAACAACATCATTTAATGAGCCATGCATATCAACTGTACCAGCTTCTTCAAACTGGAACTTAGCTGAAGAAGTATCACATTCATCTGAACGATTTCCTGTGATTGTATCAGGTGAATTAACAAAAAGAGATGCACCGTCTACCATAAATGTAAAATCAGCAAGCGCTGGAAGAACTGAAAGTCCGCCACCACACTGGCCTGCCACACACATAAGCTGTGGGATTACACCCTTAACATCTGCTGCCTTTTCAACTACAGCACCAAGTGCCTCAAGTGCGTCAAATGACTCCTGAAGACGAACACCGCCGCAATCAATAAAGCCAATAACTGGAGCACCTACCTTAAGTGCCATGTCGTAAACCGACAGAATCTTTTTTGCATGCATCTCGCCAATTGTACCACCCAAAACATCGGCATTCTGGCTGAAGACAAACACCAAAGTGCCGTCAATAAGACCATGTCCAATAATTACTCCGTCTGATGGTTCTTTCTTTGCATCAAGGTTAAAATCAGTGTTGCGTGACAT
Organism: Pseudobutyrivibrio sp. YE44; assembly: GCF_900104335.1. Taxonomy (GTDB): domain Bacteria; phylum Bacillota; class Clostridia; order Lachnospirales; family Lachnospiraceae; genus Pseudobutyrivibrio. The sequence goes on along the minus strand of NZ_FMXT01000001.1, from coordinate 402,526 downwards.
TACTAAAGACTGAAGCTCAACAAAGCTGTTGTCATCAAGTAATGCATTAATTCTAGCCTGAGCTTGATTTGAATCACTACCCATCTTGTACCTCCATTTATATAAATTATTTCAAATTTCTCGCAATAATAATATTATCGTTTTTTGCCACTCATTTCAATTAAATGTGTTAAATAATTATCAAAAAAACACCCAAAAATCAGGGTGTTTTTTTAGTAATGATGTTACACAAAATAAGGTAAAAAATACCTATTAACTTTATATTGTAACTTCAACATTATTCGCTTCATTTTCTGCTTCAATTTTGAACTCTTCTATCTGTGTTTGAGAAAGTTCTGGCAATTCATCAATAGAGCTAACGCCAAAGGAACGAAGGAACTCTTCTGTTGTTCCGAAAAGCATTGGACGACCTGGTGCATCTAAACGGCCAAGCTCTGTACATAGACCAAACTCCACAAGCTTCGATACAGCAAAGTCGCAGGAAACCCCACGGATTTTTTCAATCTCAGACTTAGTGATTGGTTGCTTGTAAGCAATTATAGACAATGTCTCAAGAAGAACGTCTGTGAGAACATACTTCTTTGGCTGCTTTGCAATCTTGATAAGGTATTCATAGATATCAGGGCTGGTGCACATTTGATATGCTCCATCGATTTCTGTGATTGTAATACCTCTATTGTTCTTTTCATATGAGGCCTTTAAGGACTCAATAGCCTCAACAACCTCTTTATCTTCTATTTCAAGGGCCTTTGCGATCTTAGATGGCTCTACTGTGCCACCCATGGCAAACAAAATACCCTCAACTATATTTTCAATTTCCTTAAGTTTCATGAATCCTCCCAATTTAACAAGGATAATGTGATGTTTGTAATTGCCTAAGCAGCAATCTTGCTTTCAATAAGAATATCCTTAAAGGTATCCTCCTGAGTGATGTTTATCTGTCCAGCCTTCATCATCTCTAAGATGCAAAGGAAGGTAACAATAACCTCTGTCTTAGAATGTGCTGCCTCAAGCAATGCTCTGAAGCTGAAGGTGTTGTGCATCTTCGCAAATGCGATAGTCCATTCCATTTTCTGCTCAAGAGAAACCTCTTCCTTCTTAATCTTACCGAAGGTAGAACGAATTGGATCTCGACGATTATCCTGGCGCTTAAGCACCTGCTGGAAGATATCGTTAAGTCTGTTTAAAGTAAGGTCAGACATAAGCTCTTCCAAATCCACTGGCTGCTCATACTTAAGCACTTCTTCAGGAATTGTTGGCTCCTTGTAGAATACAAGGCTGGCATCCATCTGTCTATCTCTAAGCTGATAAGAAATAGTCTTGTACATTTTGTATTCCAACAACTGCTGTACAAGCTCTGCACGTGGATCTTCTGCCTCCTCGCCTTCCTCTTCCTTTTCTTCTCTAGGAAGAAGCATGCGGCTCTTGATATCAAGAAGTGTAGTAGCCATAAGGATGAACTCAGACATAACATCTAAGTTGCTCTGATCCATAGCACGAACATATTCCATATATTGATCTGTGATTTCCACGATAGGGATATCGTAAATATCAACTTTGTTTTTATCTATCAAATGTAAAAGCAAATCCAAAGGTCCTTCAAAAACCTGAAGCTTAACATTCATCTCCATACTTATTCTCTCCCAATAATCCGCTCGTTACGTCCACAAGCCATAGTAATTCTCCGGTGGACTAACACGTCCACCTTAAGAATTCTATGAGCTTGATGCCTACGAGCTCATTTAAGGCATAAAAAAGTCCCATACGCCTTACGTATGAGACTATTATATTTGACTATATTGTGTATGTCAATATACGATACCACTATATATAGTTGTCAGATAATTGATAGACATAATCTACATTTTTAAGAATTTCGATGATTAAAACATATCATCGTGGTTATAAACAAAGTCATAAAGTGTCTCTCCAGACTTTATATATTTACCATTTTCATCAAAGAAATCCCACTTCCCATTTTTATTTCTGGTCCAAAATACAAGCTTGCCATAGTATTCAGCATTATACTCATCATGACAATAATCACACTCAAATCCATCATCAAAATCGTCACTAAATTTTCCGGAAAAAATTTCTTTGCCTTTTTCATCATGCCAATGCACAACTGGCTCCATATCATCATTAAGTTCAGCAAAAAATTCAAGTGTTTTACCATTGTTACCATCTTCTACATCATAAATGGTTTCATGACCTTTATATAAATACCAATCGTCAGAAACAAGTTCTCCCGTGGTATCAATCTGATTATATATAGTAAATTTATTATCTGGCCCCACCTGCTGATAGACTGTAAAAAGAGTCTCTTCATCATCTTCGGTAGTATAAAGACCATGATATTTGTATCCTGTATACTTAATATTGCCATCAAGATCTGCTATTACAGCTTCACCAAGATGCTCATCGTCTAAGCACTCTAGACAGAATATATCATCTTCTGACTTAGAATAATCTCCGTAATTTCCAGTGATAATTATTTCACCATTCACATCAAGTATGTTTATAACATCATCCCTTTTACACATCAGATAACTATTGTTTTCTTCATCATATTCAATACAAATTTTATTATATTTGTTTGTCTCATATAGAATTTTGTCACCATGAAATACCGCTATATTATTCGAACCATCATTTCTTCTAAGACAAAAATATCCTGAACCTAGTCTACCATCTTCGGGAGAAAATGCCTTATCATCTTCAAAAACATTACCATCAAAATCAATAATAGCTACATATTCATCGAAACTGCCATCTTCATGGACATCATCATATTCAACAAAAAACTTTTTTAAATCACAGTCAACATCTCTTACTACTACACCATCATATGACTCATCAACTAAATATCGCAATTTATAATCAATGACATTATTACCTCCACCTTTTATATGTACTGGAGTTACTTCATATCTATTTTCAGAAGAAAAATCATCAAAAATAGGCTTCGTTAGTATTTTTCCATCGTCTGAAATAATACCAAAGCAATCATTTAATTCAGAATAATAAAAAGCTAGCCCGTGCCCAAAATAATGTTTTATAGGATTTCCTTTGTTATACTCACGCGATACACAAATACCACTACGAAAAATTTCAACATAATAGAAATGATTCTGTTTAATAACCGATTCTTTCAAATTATTATATTCTACATTTGAACGCTCTTGAAATGCTAAATCTAAAAACTGCTGACGCAATGATTTATGTCTAGTTATAGAACCTGGAATATCAAAAACTATTTCACCATCCATATTTATGAAATGCCCTTTATAATCAGGTGCTATTCCATCATCATCAAATTCTGGGAAGCCATCATAAATAGCACCACTGTTATAACCAGTCTTTACATTCAAAATTCCATACTTAATATCATAAAACATTGACTTTTCAGGCATAATGTTTTCTTTTGAATAAATGTATACATCTGAACTTACCTTTTCAAATTCATCGTAAGACTTTTGTTCAGATAAAACTTTACCATTTTCATTTGTAAGTTTTTTATCACCTGTAATGTAAATGTTTTCACAAACAAAAATAATAAACAATGAGACAACAATAATAATTCCAAAAGGTATCATTCCAAAATATTTTTTTAAATAATTATCGTAATACAATTTAAAGCCTTTTAATTCATCACCGCTAGTCTCTGACTTATTTAAATCATCACTCTCAAGCTTACAAGTCCATACAGTCTTTAAAGGATATATCGCAAAAACGTATTTCAAACAAGTTAAAGCCATACAAAATCCTATTAATTCATCCGACTTTAGCAACATTACAGTAGCAATAACATTTACTGCTATCCAACAGATTTCTATAATTTTATAACGATAAAATTTCTCTTCTTCGCCAGATTTATTTTTTTCTATGTAACTAAATAACTTAAAGTATAAAAAGCAACTAGAAATATATTTAATAATTAACAGTACAGCTAATGTCATATTCACATATTTATTGTGTCTATCTGCAGAAAAAATATCCAAATACAACTCGATGAAATCACAATAGATAAAAGCATTTATATATCTTGATAAATCAGCCCATATACCACCTTGCTTTGTAAATCGATGTTTTATGCGTATGAACAAAACAAGCTCTATTACGTATATAAAAACCTCAACCCCAGAAGAAATAAAAGGATGAAAACCGCTGTATAAGTGTAAAAAGATATTTACAAAATTCCACAGAGTAAAAACGATAATCAGATGCTCAGTTTTAATTAATTCAGGTAATTTATTTTTCAGCAATAACTTCATAATACCTCATAAAATAAGCCTGCCAAAATTGGCAGGCTTACAAATACCTCTCTTATATTTTACAAACTTTCTAATGTTTTACGAATTTCGATGATGAAATCGCGAGAATTCAATACTGTTGGATTCTCGACAGAAGTAATAAGCGCCAAATCTTTAGTCATTTTTCCATCTTCGATTGTCTTGATACAAGCTTTTTCAAGCTTATCAGCAAAGGCTGAAAGCTCAGGGATGTTATCAAGCTCGCCACGTTTTCTTAAAGCTCCTGTCCAAGCGAAAATTGTTGCTACAGAGTTTGTAGAAGTCTCCTCACCCTTAAGGTGCTTGTAGTAGTGACGCTGAACTGTTCCGTGAGCAGCCTCGTACTCATAGTAACCAGCTGGTGAAACAAGAACTGAAGTCATCATAGCAAGTGAACCAAAAGCAGATGAAATCATATCTGACATAACATCGCCATCGTAGTTCTTACATGCCCAGATAAATCCGCCCTCAGACTTCATAACACGAGCTACAGCATCATCAATAAGTGTGTAGAAATATTCAATACCAGCTTTATCAAAAGCATCCTTATATTCCTTATCAAAAATCTCCTGGAATACATCCTTGAAAGTATGGTCATACTTCTTAGAAATTGTATCCTTTGTAGCAAACCATAAATCCTGCTTTGTATCTAAAGCATATTTAAAACAGCTATGAGCAAAGCTTTCGATTGAAGCGTTAATGTTGTGCTGACCCTGAACCACTCCAGGTCCATTGAAGGTATGAACTATAGAACGCTCTTCTGTTCCATCCTCAGCTGTGTAAACAAGCTCAACCTTGCCAGCACCTGGGATTACCATCTCTGTGTTCTTGTAAACATCACCATATGCATGACGAGCAATTGTAATAGGCTTCTTCCAAGACCTAACATTTGGATCAATTCCCTTTACAACAATTGGTGCTCTAAATACTGTTCCATCAAGGATTGCACGAATAGTTCCGTTAGGACTCTTCCACATTTCCTTAAGGTTGTACTCTGTCATACGAGCTGCGTTAGGAGTGATTGTTGCACACTTAACGGCAACACCATATTTCTTTGTAGCCTCTGCAGACTCAACAGTTACCTTGTCATCTGTCTCATTTCTGTGCTCAAGACCAAGGTCGTAATACTCTGTCTTCAAATCAATAAAAGGAAGAAGTAATTCATCCTTAATCATCTGCCAGAGGATGCGTGTCATCTCATCTCCGTCCATCTCTACAAGTGGGGTTGTCATCTGAATCTTGCTCATAATTATTCTCCTATAATCCGGGGACCCTTACATTAACAATCAATACATCTCTTCCTTCAACTAACACGTTTCATTCAGAGATATATTAGATTGTTAATTAGAGTCCCCTCATCATAACAATTTATTTTACAACAATATTTACGATTTTGTTTGGTACGTAGATTTCCTTAACAAGGTTCTTTCCTTCAATTGCTTTAATTACATTCTCATCAGCCTTTGCGATTGAAAGAGCTTCGTCCTTCTCGCAACCGTTAGGAATCTTGATTGTAGCCTTAAGCTTACCATTAATCTGTACTGCGATTTCGATTGTAGACTCTACAATCTTAGCTGGATCGAACTCTGGCCACTGTGAAAGTGAAACATATCCTTCACCGCCAAGCTCAGCATACATTTCCTCACAAAGATGTGGAGCAAATGGAGCTAAGATCTTAACAAGTAAGATAAGATTATCCTTTGTAATATGTCCCTCTGATACGATATCGTTAAGAAGTCCCATCATAGCTGCAATAGCTGTGTTATACTTCATAGCCTCGATATCCTCAGATACCTTCTTAATTGTCTTATGAATTCCTGTTTCGATAGACTCACTGTTTGGCTCATCTGTGATGATATCTGTAAGACCAGCGAATCTCTCAAGGAATCTCTTACATCCACGAACTGATGCATCTGACCAAGGAGCAGCTGCGCCGTAGTCACCCATGAATAATACATATGTACGAAGTGTATCAGCACCGTATGCATCTACAATATCAAGTGGATCAATTACGTTACCGCGAGACTTAGACATCTTCTGTCCGTCTTCACCAAGGATCATACCCTGTGCACTTCTCTTCTTGTATGGCTCTGGAGTGTTAACCACACCAAGGTCATAAAGGAAATGATGCCAGAAACGTGAGTAAATCAAGTGACGTGTAACGTGCTCCATACCACCGTTGTACCAATCTACTGGCATCCAGTAGTTAAGCTTGTCCATTGCAGCAAACTCGTTGTCATTGTGTGGATCAATATAACGAAGGAAATACCAAGATGAACCAGCCCACTGTGGCATAGTATCTGTCTCACGCTTTGCAGCGCCGCCGCACTTAGGGCACTTGCAGTTTACAAAGCTATCAATCTTTGCAAGTGGTGACTCTCCGTCTGTACCAGGCTCGAAGTTTTCAAGTACTGGAAGCTTAAGTGGAAGCTCCTCAAATGGAACTGCAACATCACCACATGATGGACAATGTACGATTGGAATAGGCTCGCCCCAGTAACGCTGTCTGTTGAAAGCCCAGTCCTTCATCTTGAACTGAACACCAGCCTTACCACAACCAAGCTTCTCTAATTCCTGAATCATTCTATCAATAGAGTCCTTCTTGTTGTTAAGACCATTAAGGAACTCAGAGTTAATCATGTTACCTTCGCCAGTGTAAGCTTCCTTTGTAACATCACCACCCTCGATAACAGGGATGATATCAATACCGAACTTTGTAGCGAAATCCCAGTCTCTCTGATCATGAGCAGGAACCGCCATAATAGCACCTGTACCATAACCCATCATTACGTAATCAGAAATGAATACTGGAATCTTCTTTCCTGTGATTGGGTTGATTGCATCAAAGCCCTCAACTCTCACACCTGTCTTATCCTTAGAAACAAGCTGTGTACGCTCGAACTCAGACTTCTTCTGGCACTCAGCACGATATGCTAAGATATCGTCCATGTTAGAAATCTTGTCAGCATACTCATCGATATATGGATGCTCTGGAGCAATAACCATGAATGTAACACCACAAAGTGTATCTGGACGTGTGGTGTAAATTTCAAGCTTTTTATCAATACCATCAAGAGTGAAGTTTACGAATGCACCCTTAGACTTTCCAATCCAGTTTACCTGCTGCTGCTTGATGTTCTCAGGAAAATCAACCTCATCAAGCCCCTGAAGAAGCTTATCAGCATACTCTGTAATACGAAGGTACCAAACGTCCTTCTCCTTCTGAATTACATCGCTGTCACAGATATCACACTTACCACCCTGTGAATCCTCATTTGAAAGAACTACCTTACAATGTGGGCAATAGTTAACAAGAGTCTTATCTCTGAAAACAAGGCCCTTCTCAAACATCTTAAGGAAAATCCACTGTGTCCACTTGTAGTAATCCTCCTGAGTAGTGTCGATTGTACGACTGTAATCAAAAGAAAAACCTACAGACTTAAGCTGTGTTGTGAACTTTTTGATGTTGTCATCTGTAATTTTACGTGGATGTGTGTTTGTCTTGATAGCGTAATTCTCTGTAGGAAGACCAAATGCATCAAATCCAATAGGGAATAATACATTATATCCCTGCATTCTACGCTTTCTAGAAACTACCTCTACTGAAGAATAAGCCTTAATATGACCTACGTGCATTCCTGCTCCAGATGGATATGGGAACTCTACAAGACCATAAAACTTTGGCTTATCTGAACCATCAACTGCTTTGAAAATATCGTCCTTTTCCCAAGCAGCCTGCCATTTTTTCTCAATTGCTTTGAAATTATGTTTCATTTTCTCACCTCGTATATATACAACTATACGAGATTATAATAAAAGCCGTGAAGTTTTGCAACGTCAACTCCACGGCTTATTAGATTTATTTAAGGTTATTACACCTCATCAGTCAGCTTCGCTAACAGCTTCTCCTCAAGGAGAAGCCTATTATTCTTCGTCTACATCCTTAATCTTGTTAGCTCTGCGTTCTACTTCCTTAGCCTGAACATCTGATGGAACCTGCTCGTATCTTGCAAGCTCATAAGAGAATGTTCCGTAGCCACCAGTCATAGAACGAAGCTGGGTGTCGTAGCCATAAAGCTCTGCCATAGGAACCTCAGCAAGAACTTCTGTCTTTCCGCCGGTCTCAGTAGGATTCATTCCAAGAACTCGACCACGTCGCTTGTTAAGGTCACCCATAACATCACCAGTGTAGGTATCAGGTACAACAACCTTTAGAGTCTCAATTGGCTCAAGAAGGATTGGATTAGCCTTCATGATACCATCCTTGAAAGCCCCCTTTGCTGCAACCTTGAAAGCCATTTCAGAAGAATCAACTGGATGATAGCTTCCATCGTAAAGATTAGCATGGATACCAACTACAGGATAAGCTGCAAGTGGTCCAGCAAGAACAGCTTCCTGAAGTCCCTTTTCAACTGCTGGGAAGTAATTCTTTGGTACAGCACCACCAACTACAGACTCTGTAAAGTCGTAATGCTCTTCCATGTTTCCAGATGGCTCAAAGGTCATCTTTACATGTCCATACTGTCCATGACCACCAGTCTGCTTCTTATACTTGTATTCAACATCAGACTTACCGCGAATTGTTTCCTTGAAAGCAATCTTAGGCTGGCTAAGCTCGATATCAACCTTGTATTTTTCAACAAGCTTTTGAACAAGCATATCAATGTGACGGTCACCAATACCATAAATAAGTGACTGGCTGTTTTCACCATCATTTACAGACTTGATTGTAAGGTCCTCTGCACAAAGCTTAGCAAGTGCCTGTGCGATTTTATCTTCATCTCCCTTGTTTTTAGCCTTATATCTCTTATATGTATAAGGAACTGAAAGTGGTGTTCTAATGTAAAGAATTGGATTAGCCTTTGTTGAAAGGGAATCTGTAGTAGCAACCTTCTGAAGCTTAGAAAGTGCACAGATATCACCAGCATGAACCTCAGGTACTTCCTCAGGTTTGCTTCCTGTTAAGATGTAAAGCTTACCAATCTTCTCTTCAGTTTCTTTGTGCTTGTTATAAAGCAAATCATCTGTCTTAAGTACACCAGAGTTAACCTTAATAAGAGAATATTTTCCTACAAATGGATCAACAATTGTCTTAAATACATATGCTGACTTTGGTTTAGAGAAATCGTAATTTGCTTCATAAACCTCATTCGTATTTGCGTTAATACCAGTAATCTTGCAATCAGCTGGAGAAGGTAAATACTTAACAACGTCAGTAAGCATTGTGTACTGTCCTCTATTTGTAAGGTTTGAACCCATCATAACAGGAACAATATCACCACTTGCTACGTTTACACGAAGAGCCTGTCTGATTTCGTCCTCTGAGAACTCCTCGCCACCAAAGTATCTATCCATGAATTCCTCTGATGTCTCTGCAACAGATTCCATCAAAGCTTCACGATACTTATCCAAATATTCTTTGTTATAATCAGGAACATCAGAATGCTCAACTGTGCCGTCAGCCTTCCAACGCTTGCCCATTTGCTGGATAACATTTACATATCCTACAAACTCTCCATTCTCTCTAATTGGAAGATGGAATGGAGCAATCTTCTTGCCATAAAGACTTTGAAGCTCTTCAACAATTTCTCTATAGCTGGCATCATCTATATCCATGTCAGTTACAAATACCATTCTTGGAAGATTAAACTTGTCGCACATCTCCCATGCTCTCTTTGTACCAACTTCAATTCCGCTTTTACCTGAAATTACAATAATAGCCGCGTCAGCTGCACTAACAGCCTCCTCAGCTTCACCTATAAAGTCGAAGTATCCTGGTGTGTCTAGGAAATTAATCTTAGTATCGCCCCATACGATTGGAACTAAAGAAGTGTAGATAGAAAATTTGTTTTTTGTCTCAAGCTTGTCGTAGTCACTAATGGTATTACCAGCCTCGATAGTGCCTGGCTTGCTGATTTGACCAGCCAGAAAAGCCATTGATTCGATGAGACTGGTTTTGCCCGCCCCGCTATGGCCGAGCAACACAACGTTCCTAATTTTGTCCGTAGTAAAAACCTTCATGTGTTATACCTCCCAATAAGTTATTCGACGCCTTAACCCCGCCGCGCCGTGTTGTCTTAAAACTTATATATATTATATTTAATATTCACACTATTTACAACGGATAAATGTGATATTATATAAATATATTTATACTTTAAAGTATTAAAGTGAAAGGACTGTTTTACTATGGCGTTAAAGACTAAAACTATCGGTTTTGTTGGACTTGGATTAATTGGGGGAAGTATTGCAAAAGCCATCTTAAAAATATATCCAAACACAAGAATTCTTGCTACAGCATCCAGAGAATCTACTATCGAGGCTGCCTTTGAGGAAAGACTCATAGACAATAATGGATTACTTAAAATTCACCAGTTTGGTCAGTGTGACATTATCTTCCTTTGCAGCCCTGTAAAAATCAATTGCGATTATCTCAGACAGCTTAAAGAGGTTGTAAAACCAGATTGTATCATCACAGATGTAGGTTCTGTAAAAGGCGATATCACTGCTGTTGCCAGAGAGCTTGGTATGACAAATCAATTTATCGGTGGACATCCAATGACAGGTTCAGAACTTACAGGACTTGAACATTCCGATGCACTCCTACTTGAAAACGCATACTATATTCTTACTGCCGATTCTGATATGAACCCATCCACTTATGATGAATTTGCTGCATACATTCAAAGCTTAGGAGCAATTCCTATTAAACTTACACCTGAGGAACATGATGATGCCACTGCAGCAGTATCTCATTTACCACATGTAATCGCCGCATCCCTTGTTAATCTTGTTCAGGATACAGACGATGAGCGTTCAATTTGTAAAACAATTGCAGCAGGTGGTTTTAAGGATATTACAAGAATCGCATCCGGTTCTCCAACCATGTGGCAACACATATTCTTAAGCAACAGAGATGCTTTAATAAAATTACTAGATATTTATAAGGATGAGCTGGAAAGCTTTAGAAAAGCAATTCTAAAGTCAGATGGAGATGAGCTTCTTCGTCTTTGGACTAAGGCAAAGGATTACAGAGACTCAATCACAATTCCAGACAATGCTCTACTTCGTTTTTACGAATTATACTGCGATATAGATGATAAACCTGGAACCTTGGTTGGAGTTTTACAGCTTCTTGCAAATGCAGATATAAGTGTAAAAAATATAGATATTATTCATAACAGAGAATTCGAACCAGGTGTTCTTAGAATCGAATTTTACACTGATGACGCTATGAAGAAAGCACAAACCGTGCTCACTCACAACAACTACTACGTAAGACAAAGAACAAACTAGTTAGAGGATTATTTAATGGCAATTACAAAAGTTAAAAGTTTAAAAGGGGAAATTACAGTCCCTGGAGATAAATCAATAAGCCACCGCGGGGTAATGTTTGGAGCTATTTCAGAAGGCACTACTGAACTAACAGGCTTTTTAGATGGAGCTGATTGTCGTTCTACTATAGACTGCTTCAAGGCCATGGGAATCGATATCAGCCAAGAGGCAGACCATGTAATTATTCATGGAAAGGGCCTTCATGGCTTGAGTGCTCCAAAGGAAATGCTTGATGTGGGAAATAGCGGCACCACTACTCGACTTATTTCTGGAATCCTTGCAGGACAGTCTTTTATTAGTTCTTTAAATGGAGACGCATCCATTCAAAAAAGACCGATGGGCAGAATCATCACCCCTCTTACTCAAATGGGCGCACATATCCGTTCTATAAAGGATAATGGCTGTGCTCCCCTTGAAATTGGAGGCGCACCTTTAAAAGCTATTCACTATGACTCTCCTGTTGCTTCAGCTCAGGTAAAATCATGTGTACTTCTGGCTGGATTATACGCAGATGGAGTCACTTCTGTTACTGAGCCGGTTGTTTCAAGAAATCACACTGAGCTTATGCTTTCTGGCTTTGGTGCAGATATTAAGTCAGAAGGACTCACTGCTTCTATCGTCGGTGGTCCAAAGCTTGTTGGTCAAAAGATTGCTGTACCTGGAGATATTTCTTCTGCTGCCTACTTTATTGTTGCAGGACTTATTTGTCCAAACTCAGACTTACTCATAAAAAACGTAAATACGAATCCAACCAGAGCAGGCATTATCAAAATAGCTCAGGATATGGGCGGTAATATTGAACTACTAAACGAACGAATTGTTAGTGGAGAGCCGGTTGCCGATATTCATGTAACCACCAGCGATTTACATGGTTGTGAAGTATCAGGTGAGATAATTCCAGCTCTTATTGATGAAATTCCTGTTATAGCTGTTATGGCAGCCTGTGCATCTGGTACCACTGTCATTAAAGATGCCGCAGAGCTTAAAGTAAAGGAAAGTGACCGTATCGCCACCGTAACTGAAAACCTTAAAGCAATGGGCTGTGATATCACACCTACTGAGGATGGCATGATTATAAACGGTGGTAAGCCACTTCACGGCACCACCGTAAATACACATTTAGATCACCGTATCGCCATGTCCTTTGCAATCGCAGCACTTATTGCTGAGGGCGAAACAACCTTTGACAACGAAGAATGTTGTAGCATCTCATATCCAACCTTCTTTGAGACACTAAATCAAATAATCAATAAATAAAACAAAGGATTCTAGAAATCAAAAATCTAGAATCCTTTAATTATTCAAATCAACATTTACCAGTGAGTCTTGTGCTCATCAATAATTTCATTTGTTTCTATATTTACGAGATAAAAGCCCTTAAGGATAGCTTCAGCCTGTCCTAGAGAATTTCCCTCTTCATCCAAAGGCTCAGCTTCAAGAACAAGCTCTAGGCATTCATTACCATTCTCATCCTGTTTGGTTCCGTTGTCATAAAGATTGTACTCATACTCATCATCTTTATAAACCGTTCCCCTCACATTTCCCTTTGCAGAAAAACTTATGGCAATACTAGTATAGTAATCTTCGATGATGCCCTGATCCTTCAGATAACCTCCAAGAACAATCATCATGTTCATAATATCAAGGTCATTTAAAGGTTCTGATGACATATCTATATTATGTTCACCTTCATAATCCTCTGTTTGGGTATAGGCAAAATCATCATACATGTCATCTTCAGCATCATAAGATTTATCCCCATAATAATTCCCTGTGTGACGATAACGGCAATAATTATATGATTCCGTACCAATTAATAAGTACATAACAATTGTTAATACAGCTAGTATTACCACAATAATAGGTTTTGCTATTTTCTTGCGAGTAATACGAGTTAAAATAACACTAATGGCAAGTGTATAAATATAAGCAAAAGCAAAGGCTGAAATTGCTCCAGATAATAATGCAAAATATCCTGGAATATTACTGAAGTAGAACATGTCCACATCTAATCCAGCATAAGCCAGACCATAAAATACAATTAGTGAGCCTATTAATAAAACAGATTTTTTAGGCTGTTTTTGTTCCTTAAAATTCTCTCGCTCAAGAGGCGCATCTTCAGTCTCTAACCATTCTTTAATAACAGTTAAATCATCATTTTTAAAATCCGGAGAAATCAAGCTTACAGCGTTAGCACACTGCTCTCTATCTCCTGTCATGGAATCAATTCTAGCCAGGGATAAAAGGGCAAAATTTCTGTAGCCTTTTCTACGATTGTACATCTTGTAATAAAGATACAAATTATAATCGTGCTTTTCCTGTAAGGATAGAGATTTAGCTTTTGTGCCTACTACTATGTTGCAAGTAAAAATCAAGCACATACAAAGTAATATGGTGGCAAGCGTAAACAGCACTGGAAAAGTACTTCTAAACCAATCTGGATTTTTATAGTAGATGCAGTATATCACTAAGAAATCAAAAGCCAGGCCATACAATCCAATGATTATACGTGATAGAGGAAGCATTTTTGCCAGCTGTAGGCCTTTGCTATTCTGGTCAATCGAGTCTATATCAAAGGAATTCCTATCGTAAATATTCATAATCTATGCTCCATTATTCAAAGACTAGATTTCGAAAATCTACAACACCTCCAAGATTCTTTGTACCATAAGAAAATACGCCTATACGATATCCTACAAAAACATCAAGGGTAAACTCCATAGCAAGAGGCTCACCAAAGGCTACAAAATCTTTTCCATCTACAGAATAATAGAAATAAGCCTTATCATCATTTTCGAAATCAAACACTATTCTAAGCCAAAAATGATTACAATTAAAGCCTTTTATTGAGCTTACATTTTCTCTAATTGTTTTTTTATCCCTGCGCTGCTGAGATATGTAAAACTCACCATTACATTTGCACAAACCAATAGTGCCATATTTACCCATAAAAGCTGCAAGACCAGCATAGTCTCCACCCTTCATTCCCGAGAAATCTCCCTCAATGGTAAATACAGATTTTGGAGTTACTGTTCTTTCAGTAAGAGTGTTTCTAGCATCCATAATAGATGTGGCAAGCTGATAATTCTTAAGTCGTAAGTATCCAGGTCTGGCTGTAAAAGACCAACCCTCCTTTATAGGATTATGGTTCCATTGGAATTGAAGTGGTAGCTCATTTTCACCATGATTGAAGCTATCACTAACCACCAAAGGCGAAGTCTTAACCTCTTTTATATCGAGATTCAATTCAGAAGGAGTCATTCCATCAACACCAACAACCGGCCAATCATTTTCCCACTTCATTGGAAGCAAGTAAGGAATACGACCTACCGCTCCATGATCCTGGAACAACATACTGTACCAATTTCCATCTGGACCTTCAACAAACACGCCTTGAGCAATACCACGGTTCTTATAGCCCATATCATCATCAAAAATGATTTTTCTTTCAAAAGGCTTATTAAGTGAGCGTGAACGATAACAAACCTGGCGACGGCGGAAATTATCCACTCCCACTGCAGGCCACTCAATAAAGGATAGATAAATATAACCGTTTCTTACGTAGGCTCTACACCCCTCGCAGCGAAGCATGATGCCTTCATCCTTCCTTGGTGTAGAAAATAATAGCCTGTGTAAGCCGTCTTCCTTTATTCCAGATAAATCATCCTCTAGCTCAGTAATATAAATATCACCATTTCCATATACAAGATAAGATCGACCTTCAAGGAATAAGAAGCTCATATCATGATATATTCCGTCTAAAACATGACGATTCCAAAAAGATTTTTCAATATCATCAGTGTCAAAAATAAAAGTTTTCTTTAAATCATTGCAAACAAAACAAGCATAGAAATGTCCGTTTCTTTCTACTAAGGATGTCGCCCACTGACAAGCTCCATAAGCATTCTTATCATTTCTCAATTCGTAGATATCATTATCTGCAATCTTGTCAAAAATATAAGATACAATTTCCCAATTCTTTAAATCCTTAGAACGAAGGATTGGAGCACCTGGAGTGAAAAACATAGTGGTGCTTACCATATAGTAAATGTCACCGACCTTGATAACATCCATGTCTGGCATGTCTAGATTCAGTAATGGGTTTAAAACTTTCATAGCATACTTCTCCTAATTTATTACTAACCTCATCATCTGGTCCAAAAGGATGATTACTTTAGTAATCAACTTTTGTGACCTAGTAAGCTTTGCTTACATTAAACCTCCCCTTCGGGGGCACCTTCCCCTTAAAAAGAGGAAGACTTTATAATCCGCCTATCATAGTATAAAAAAAACACACCCACAATAAGGTGTGTTTTTTGACGTATTTGATATAAATTATTTCTTAATAGCACATAAAATCATTTCAAAATAAATGATTTTACTTCTTGTTCATGCAGCAGTGCTTATACTTCTTGCCAGAACCACAAGGACATGGATCGTTACGTCCAACCTTCTTTTCAGCTCTAACGATTGTGTGCATATTCTTAGCTTCCTTTGTAAGAGCCTTGAGCTTGTCAGCATCGAAAATCTTCTCCCACTGTGGAAGACCATAGAGCCAATCAGCCTTTGCATCAATCATGTTCTTGAAAAGCTTTTCCTTATCGAACTTAAGAGAAACAACAGTGTCCTCTTCCATTGTATCGATTGGGTTTGCCTCAACAAGTGAATCGTTGATTCCATCAAGGAAACCAACCATTGGCATAACTTCGATTTTATATTTCTCAGCAAGCTCCTTAACTGTGCCCTTAACCTCTGTGTCAGGGTCGTCAAGTAACTGCTCGTAAATGCCTTTCTCTAAAAGGAAATAATTCTGCCAGAATCTCTGTAAATCTGCCTGAGACTGATTCTGATTGTAGGCAATCTTTTGCCACTGTTCTAATAAACTCATTTTAAAAAATCCTCTCCAATTATAATCAAAATATGTGGCTAACCACGAAGAAAATTATATCATATTGCAAAATAAAAGGCTACCCAAAAGGTAGCCTACAATATACCCGTTTGCTAATCATATAATACTCTTACACACTTAATAGGTGTACGGTACATATAGTTTGAAATCTTGATACCATCACGTTTGTTTGATGCATGACAAATCTGTCCACCACCAATGTAGATGGCAACGTGATTGATACTCTTTCCACGTCCGTAGAATATCAAATCACCAGGCTTAAGCTCTGATGTAGAGATTGTTGTACCCTCATTTGCCTGTGCCTTTGAAGAATGGCTGAGGTAAACACCGTACTGTCTCATAATCTGCATTGTGAAACCTGAGCAGTCAACACCGTTTGTAAGGCTTGTTCCACCCCAAACATAACGGTTACCAACATACTGAAGAGCGTTTTCACAAACAGCCATACGCACATCAGAAACACCAGCACCATATCTGGCCTCTGTAAGTGTCATAGCAGTCTTAAGTGAAAGGTCTACATCAACATATTCAGCGCAAACATATCCCTCGTCTCCATCAACGTCAACCTTAATCCACTCTTCATCCTGAGTGTTATCAAGGATAGCGATTTCTTCGCCTTCTGCAAGCTGATAGATAATTTCACTGTCTGTATTTCCTTCACCGCGAACACGAAGCCCACCAGTCTTTGCTGTAGCAACAAACTCAGCAAGCTCTACTGCTTTATCCCAAGCCTCAGTGCCAGTAAAAAGATATTCTGAAAGAACGTATCCTTCTACTTCGCCGGACTTAATCTTGCTCCACTCGCCTTCAGTTTCTATGATTTCGCAACCAGCATTTGCAGGAAGCTTACCTACAAGCTTTGAATCCTTAGATGCTTCTTCACGAATGTTAAGATTACCTGAATCAACATTACAAATACCAAGGTTCTTGTAGCCATAAATATCTCCAAGAGACTTTGCTGTTGCAATAGCGTTTGAGTCGGTAACTGAAGGTTCTTCAAGTGACGATAAATCAACAGCGGCTACTGATACTGCTCCCGCGGTAGCTGAAGCTGATTCTGTCTTTACAGAAGTATCAACTTTTGTGTATCTATTATCAGCACAATAATCAAGTAGCAATAATGTTGCACAAGCTACTGAAAAGGCTGAAACAACACGTTTATTCATAATTCCTCCAATAACAAATAGCCAAAATAAACCGAAACTTTGATGATTATAGCAAGAAATTACTCTAATGTCAATTTCGATGTAACATTTTTGTAATATTTACAAAGAATCCTAGTTATTAAAGTACTCTTTAGCCAACACCTTATCCTTATTCATCTGGGCTGTAAGCTCCTCAATGGAATTGAACTTCATCTCAGGTCTAAGGAAGTTTTTGAAGGTGACCTTTACATATCTACCGTAAAGATCTCCATTGTAATCAAGAATATGCGTCTCAATTCCAACTATATTTTGATCTGTAACCGACGGCTTCGTCCCAACGTTTGTAACACCATGGTAAATACGACCGTCAAAATCTATTGTGGTAACATAAACACCAAACTTTGGAACCAGCTTCATCTTCTCTGGCATAATGTTTATAGTAGGAATACCGATTGTATGGCCTAAATGAGCCCCATGAACAACCTCTCCCCATACAAAGTAGTCATAGCCTAACATATTGTTTACGTCATGTATATGACCGTTTTTAAGCTCCTCACGGATATATGTACTACTAATATCTCTATCATTAAGCTTTATCTTTTCAATTACCTTATATTCAAACCCTAGCTCAGAGGATAAATCTGCCAGCAGCTGAACATTACCTGCACCTTTATATCCAAAGGTAAAATCAGAACCTGAAATCATATATTTCATATTAAGATTATCAACCAAAAATTGAATAAAGCTTTTTGCATCTGTCTGCATAAGACGCTCATCAAAAGGACATTCGATAAGATAATCTAATCCACCATTATCCAACATATACATTCTCTCTTTGTTGGTAATAAGAGAAGGTGTTTTATCAAGTTCAAGGGCAATTCTAGGTGAATTAGTAAAGGTAATAAGACAAGACTTTAAGCCTTGACTTTTCTTAGAAATGATATCAGTTGTAAGAAGTGTATGACCTCTGTGAATACCATCAAATTTGCCTACAGTCACAGCTGTAGGCTCTGAAATTTTAGTATCAAATAAAGAATGTAAATACTCCATAATTATTCCAAAAACATTTTCTCCAAAACAAATTTCGAATCCTTGAAAGTGTATATACCAAGGAAGCGATTATCAGGAAGAAAGATTCTATATCTTTTTTCCTCCTCAAAACTGCTTATCCCCTCAGCAAAAACTTCCTCTGTAGAAATCTTGCCACCATTCACCGCTGTTTTGATGGCTTCCTCAGTAGGAATAACAAAGACTGTATCCAGTCCTTCAAAAACATCAGCAATACCAATCATAATGCCATCGATATTGCCATTATTTGCTATTCTTTGAATTTCATCTAAAGTCTTGGCATCAGATATGTCAAACTGACTAACTCTTGTTCTAACCAAAGACTTCATGGCGCAGCCACAACCAAGTTTTTCACCAACGTCGTGACATAATGATCTGATATATGTACCCTTGCTACAATGAATTCTAATTGATACCTCTGGCAGAGACATATCAAGAATATCAATGCTAAAGATTGTAACTGGTCGAGCTTTTCGTTCTACCTCCTTACCCTCTCTGGCAAGTTCATAAAGCTTCTTTCCATTAACCTTTAATGCTGAATACATAGGGGGAACCTGCATAATATCCCCAACAAAAGAATTAATTGCCTCTTCCACCTCAGCTTCAGTGCAAGTTACAGAATTACGAGATAATATACGACCAGACATATCGTAAGTGTCAGTTTCCACGCCAAGGAGCATGACACATTCGTAAACCTTATCTTTATCTGTAAGCATATCGCAAAGCTTGGTTGCTTTGCCTACACAAACAGGAAGGACACCAGTGGCATCAGGGTCTAAGGTACCAGTGTGCCCTATTTTTTTTATCTTTAAAATGCCTCTAAGCTTGGCCACCACATCAAAGGATGTAAAGCCCGCCTCCTTATAGACATTAATAATTCCACTTTTCATTAACTAGATTCCTAACGAGTCAAATTGAGCCTTTACTAGCTCTATTATTTCATCAATGATTGACCATGGATCCTTTGTGCTAACTGAGAAGCCAGCAGCCTTTTTATGTCCGCCGCCGTTGTACTTCTGGCAAATAACAGTAAGATCAACATCTCCTGTAGCTCTTGTGCTACCCTTAAAGTCTCCATCATCAAGCTCATACAAGAATATAGCAACCTCAACACCTGTAGTGTCTCTAAGCTGCTGAACAATACCTTCAAGATGCTTGCTTAATGCACCGTATTCAGCCATATCCTCGGCAGTAATAACAGCAGCAATAATCTTTCCATCTTCAAAGGTCTTACAATTCAAAAGTGCCTTTCCAAGCATTCTATTTTGAATCATTGTCTTTGCATAGTAAGTATCTGTGCAAATCTTTGGATAATCAATGCCAAGGCTCATTAAAAAGCCTGCAGCATCCATTGTAGCTTCTGTGGTACAAGAATACTGAAATACACCAGTATCATGAATAATTCCAGTGTATAAGCACTCTGCAATATCCTTTGTAATTTTATCCTTACCAAACTGATTATATACAAGCTCACAAGTAGAGCTATCATCAGGGATTATGTAAGAATACTCTGCGAAGCCACCATTAGTCATGTGATGATCGAAGCAACAGGTATGCTTTGCAGCTTCAAAAAAGCTGAAAGCATCTCCCAATCTGCCTCCATCACTGCAATCCAAGGCAATGTATAAATCAAATACAGTGCCTTCAGGTACAGTGTGAATATCCTCAATTTTATCTGTGTTCTTGAGGAATTTGAAGATATTTGGAATAGGATCAAGATAGACATGAACCTCTACCTGCGGATAGTATGTAGCTACATAATTGTACATAGCCATACATGAGCCAACACAGTCACCATCTGGACGAATATGACCAGAAATGGCTACCGTTTTTGAGTTAGATAATAATGTATCAAAATTTTCAATCATGTCTTTTCTCCTATCTACACCTCATCAGTCACCTACGGTGACAGCTTCTCCTCAAGGAGAAGCCTAGTCTTCTTTCTCGTGTAAAGGTGCATTCACCTCATCAATTAACTTGCTCATCTTTGCAGCGTAAGCAATAGACTGATCACTTACGAAGGTAATCTCTGGTGTGTTTCTGAGATTGATTCTGTGGGCAAGCTCACGGCGAATGAAGCCGGCAGAGCTCTTAAGACCTTCGATAGTCTTTGCTACTGCCTCATCATCACCTAACACTGAAATATAAGCCTTTGCAGTTTTAAGGTCTGGCGCAACCTCAACAGACACCACAGAGGTGACTGGTGAGATGCGTGGATCCTTAACTTCAAGACGAATAATATTACTAAGCTCTCGCATAACTTCTTCATTGATGCGAGTATTTTTAACTGAATTTTTTCTCATTATCTAGGTACCTCAACCATAATGTAGGCCTCGATGATATCCATCTCCTGAACATCATTGAAGTCTTCAATAACAAGACCACACTCGAAGTTTGACTTAACCTCCTTAACATCATCCTTGAATCTCTTAAGAGAACCAAGCTTGCCTTCGTGGATAAGCTCACCTTCACGAGTAACACGTACCATACAATCTCTCTGGAAGTAACCATCTGTTACATAAGAACCAGCGATGTTTCCAATTCCAGAAGCCTTGAAAATCTGACGAACTTCTGCATGACCGATAACCTTCTCTTCGAAGATAGGATCAAGCATACCCTTCATAGCAGACTCAACATCATTGATTGCATCGTAAATAACCTTGTAGAGACGAAGATCTACGCCTTCTCTATCAGCTGTAGCCTTAGCCTGTGGATCGATACGTACGTTAAATCCGATGATGATTGCATTTGAAGCTGATGCAAGAACAACGTCTGACTCATTGATTGTACCAACGCCACCGTGGATAGTCTTAACAACAACTTCCTCGTTTGAAAGCTTTTCAAGTGACTGCTTAACAGCCTCAACAGAACCCTGAACGTCAGCCTTAACGATGATATCAAGTTCCTTAAGGTTTCCTGATTCAATCTCACTAAAGAGTGCATCAAGAGACATCTTAGACTTAGTCTGCTCAACAAGCTTGTTCTTGTGCTCTGCAACAAAGGTATCTGCAAATGCATGAGCTTCCTTCTCTGAATCAAAGGACATAAGAACCTCACCTGCATTTGGAACCTCAGAAAGACCAAGAATCTCTACAGGAACTGAAGGACCAGCGCTCTTTACACGAGCTCCTGTGTCGTCAAGCATAGCACGAACCTTACCGTAGCAGCTACCGCAGGCAACAGGATCACCAACGTGAAGTGTACCCTTCTGAACGAGAACTGTAGCAACAGCACCACGTCCCTTATCAAGCTGAGCCTCGATAACAAGACCACGAGCCTTACGGTTTGGATTTGCTCTAAGCTCAAGAACCTCTGCTGTAAGAAGAATCATCTCAAGAAGGTTGTCGATACCCTCCTTTGTGTGAGCTGAAACTGGACAGAATACTGTGCTTCCGCCCCAATCCTCTGGGATGAGCTGATACTCAGAAAGTTCCTGCTTAACTCTATCAATATTTGCATTAGGCTTATCAATCTTGTTGATTGCAACAATGATTTCGATACCTGCAGCCTTTGCATGGTTAATAGCTTCAACTGTCTGAGGCATAACACCGTCATCAGCAGCAACTACAAGGATTGCGATATCTGTTGAGTTGGCACCACGCATACGCATAGCTGTGAAGGCCTCATGACCAGGAGTATCAAGGAATGTGATGTCCTGACCATTAATTGAAACTGTATAAGCACCGATGTGCTGTGTAATACCACCAGCCTCACGGTCTGTAACCTTTGTATCACGGATTGCATCAAGAAGTGATGTTTTACCGTGGTCAACGTGACCCATTACGCAGACAACAGGTGGGCGTGATGGGAAGTTTGTTGTATCCTCTTCCTCTTCCTTAAGAAGCTCTGCGATAACATCAACCTTTTCCTCTTCCTCACAGATACAGTTGAACTCAAGAGCAATTTCCTCTGCCTTCTCAAAGTCAACTTCCTGGTTTACTGTAACCATTGTACCCTTCATGAAAAGAGTCTTAACAACTGCTGATGCCTGAACCTTCATCTTATCAGCAAGATCCTTGATAGTGATTCTATCTGGAATTGTGATAGTAAGAACTTCGTTCATATCACGCTCTGGAGTCTTAGGTGTGTTGTTCTTTTTCTTCTTTCCACCGTTCTTTTCAAGGTTTACAAAGCGCTCCTGCTTCTTGCCGCCTAAGTTGTTATCTCTATCGTTATTCTTCTTTTTCTTGTCGTCACGACGTCCGCCCTTAGCATTAGAAGATGGAGACATATCTGGAGCTGAAGCAGCCTGTGAAGGACGATTGTTTCTTCCGTCACCTCTACCGCCTTCAGGTCTCTCACCACGATTTGGTCTGTCGCCTCTCTCTGGACGATTTCCAGCTTGCTTATCACCACGTGCTGGTCTGTCAGAACGGTTATTTCTATCCTGTCTGTTGTCTCTTCTATCGTTATTACGCTCTGGACGCTCGTTTCTATCCTGCTTCTTAGCTGGACGCTCCTGAGCCTCCTCTTTTACCTGCTTCTTAGAAACAAACTCTGTATCCTGAGACTGAGCACTAGCTCTCTGAGATGGACGAACACCATCTGCAAAAGAACGTGGTCTGATTGGGCCTCTTGGCTGTGCTGGAGCCTGAGCCTTCTTCTGACCATTGTTGTCTCTATTTTCGTTTCTTGAAGAATCAGAACCACGTCTTCTTCTGTCGTCTCTATCTCTAGTTACAACGAAAACGTTTTTCTTTTTCTTGATTGGATTGCCATCCTTGTCCACTGGACGTGGCTTCTTAACAGGATTGCCTTCCTTATCTTTCTTTTCAGCCTTAACCTCAGCCTTAGCCTCTGATTTAGCGCCAAACTTTGATCTAATTTTAGCTGCCATATCATCCTCTACACCACTCTGAGGTTTTGCCTCTATACCACTTGCCTCAAGGAAAGCGATAATGTCCTTGCTCTCCTTTGAAAGCTCTTTGGCTAACTCATGTACTTTAATTTTTGCCATCTAATATCCTCCTCACCTAACTTCACGTATCTTATCTTGAATGCTTAAGGATAAATTTTCATCGCACACTACGATTGATGCTCGATATTCTTTACCAATTGCATGACCTAAAGATTCTTTTGTTCCATACTCAACATATGAAACCTTGTAAAAATCACAGGAATTTGAAAATGATTTCTTAGTGTTAGCAGAAGCATCTGTAGCAACAATACAAAGAAAACCACTGCCGTCCTTAATAGCCTGCTCACATGCAAACTCACCACTTACCAGCTTGCCTGCCTTCATGGACATGCTAATCATATTAAGCGCTTTATCTACCATCTTCCAACTCCATAAAAAGTTTATCTATAATTTCGTTATTGACTACACCCTTAAATGCCCTGTTTAAGGATTTTTTCTTTTGAGCAAGCTCAATGCAATCCTTGTTGCGGCATATATATGCACCGCGGCTTTGTGCCTTGTAGGTTAAATCCAATTCAACCTGTCCCTGAAGCTTTACCAGCCTAAAAAGTTGATCCTTAGGAAGCATCTGACCACAGGCAATACATTTTCTAAGAGGTAATTCCTTTGATTTCATTACTCTTCCTCTGAAGCATCCTCTGACTCAGCAACTTCTTCATCGTAGTTACCTTCCTCAGCGTACTCTTCATCTTCTGTATACTCGCCGTCCTCATCATAGTACTCTTCATCATCGTAGTACTCGTCATCATCGTAATCCTCATCATAGTCAAGGAAATCACCAGCTTCCTTAGCCTGAGTCTCACTCTTGATATCGATCTTGAAGCCTGTAAGACGAGCTGCAAGACGAGCATTCTGTCCTTCCTTACCAATAGCAAGTGAAAGCTGGTAATCAGGAACAACTACACGAGCTGTCTTCTCATCAGCATCAGCGATAACTGCAACAACCTTTGCTGGTGAAAGAGCATTCTCAATGAGGTAAGCAGGGTTCTCATCCCACTCAACAATATCAATCTTCTCACCACGAAGCTCATTAACGATAGCGTTTACACGAGCACCGTTCTGTCCAACGCAAGCACCTACTGGATCAACATCCTCGTCGTTTGACCAAACAGCAATCTTTGTACGGCTACCAGCCTCACGAGAGATTGACTTAATCTCTACAATACCATCTCTAACTTCTGAAACTTCTTCCTCGAAAAGCTTCTTAACAAGCTCTGGATGAGTACGAGATACAAGAATACGTGGTCCCTTGTTAGAAGTCTTAACCTCTACGATGTAAACCTTGATACGATCCTGTGGCTTGTAGTACTCGCCCTTAACCTGCTCTGTCTCAGAAAGGAAGCCTTCAAGCTTTCCAAGATTAACATGAATGTTGTTGCCTGAGAAACGTGTAACAACACCAGTAACAACCTTGTGCTGAAGCTCGTAGTACTCTTCGTAAAGCACCTTACGCTCTTCCTCACGGATCTTCTGAGTGATTGTGTTCTTTGCTGCTGTTGCTGCAATACGTCCGAAGTCCTTAGACTTAACCTCAAGGCGAACAATGTCACCAATCTGGTGCTTTCCATTAAGGTTCTGTGCCTCAGCAAGAGAAATCTCCTCAACTGGGTCCATTACCTCATCAACAACAGTCTTTGCAAGGAATACGTGATACTCACCTGTTTCCCTGTCAATTTCAACTGAAGCATTATCAGCCTTACCATAATTGTTCTTACATGCAATAAGAAGTGAATTCTCGATTGTCTCGATTAATACTTCCATGCTAATATTTTTCTCTTTTGCAAGATCTGTAAGAGCATCCCAAAAATCATTTGTATTTGCCATATTTCCTCCTTGTATTTAGAAATCTAAAGATAATCTAATTTGTGCAACATCTGATCTATTAAAAATTTCAACGCCATCCTCAAACTCGATAGTGAATGTATCCTTATCGAAAGCCTTGAGGCAACCTGTAAATTCCTTTGCTCCATTAATTGGCTTATAAGTCTTGATGTCAACATCTGACCCAAGAGCTTTTTCAAAGTGCTTGTCCTTTTTGAGAACTCTACCAAGGCCTGGTGAGCTAACCTCAAAAATGTAACCATCATCTCCGCCTATGCTTGGATCCGCATCTAAAAGCTCATTCATCTTGCGGCTAACCTCAACACAGTCGTCGATTGTGATTCCTCCTTCTTTGTCAATGTAGGCTCTAAGATAGTAATCCTCGCCCTCTTTAACGTATTCAACGTCGTAGAGCTCAAAGCCCATTTCATCAAGAATAGGAGTAATCATTGTTTCCGTACGTTTTTCGTAATCGGTGTGTTTTGACATAAATGTCCTCCTCTATTCAGTTTTCCAACGAAGAGCCCAAACAATACAAAAGAGAGAGCTAAGTGCTCTCTCTTTCAGTCGCTCTCTTCAATAACAACTACATTATAGCAAAAAATCTGATAATTGCAAGTTTTTTGGCTATTAATGATGGAAAAGTCTAAGACCTGTGAAGCTCATAACCATACCGTATTTGTTACAAGTTTCAATAACATTATCATCTCTTACAGAGCCACCTGGCTGAGCAACATACTTAACACCCGACTTATGAGCACGCTCAATGTTGTCTCCAAATGGGAAGAATGCATCTGAACCAACTGATACATCTGTCATCTTATCAAGCCAAGCTCTCTTCTCGGCACGAGTGAACTCTGAAGGACGTGTCTTAAAGGTCTTCTCCCAAACATCATCACCAATAACATCCTCAAACTCATCACCGATGTAAAGATCGATAGCATTATCTCTGTCAGCACGCTTAATACCATCAACAAAATCAAGGTTAAGCACCTTTGGAGACTGACGAAGCCACCAGTTATCTGCCTTCTGACCTGCAAGTCTTGTACAGTGAATACGTGACTGCTGTCCAGCACCAATACCAATTGCCTGACCATCCTTAACATAGCAAACTGAATTTGACTGTGTATACTTAAGAGTAATCATTGCAATTGCAAGATCTATCTTCGCCTGTTCTGTAAGCTCTTTATTATCAGTAACAATATTAGAGAAGAAATCATCGTTAATCACCAATTCGTTACGACCCTGTTCAAAAGTAATTCCAAATACTTCTTTACGCTCAAGCTGCTTTGGAACGTAATTAGGGTCAATCTTAATAACTGCATAATTACCGTTTTTCTTAGCCTTAAGAATCTCAAGAGCCTCTGGCTCATATCCTGGAGCGATGACACCATCTGATACTTCTCTCTTAATAAGCTTTGCTGTAGCAACATCGCAAACATCTGAAAGCGAAATAAAATCGCCAAAGGAAGACATTCTGTCAGCGCCACGAGCTCTAGCGTAAGCATTTGCAAGTGGAGTGAACTCCATGTCAAGGTCATCACACCAGTAAATCTTTCTTTCTACCTCAGAAAGTGGAAGCCCAACAGCTGCTCCGGCTGGTGATACATGCTTGAAAGATGTTGCAGCTGCAAGACCAGTAGCCTTCTTAAGCTCTGAGACAAGCTGCCAACCATTAAAGGCATCTAAGAAATTTATGTAACCTGGCTTACCAGATAAAACCTCGATTGGAAGTTCGCCTTCCTCCATGTAAATTCTCGAAGGCTTCTGATTTGGATTACATCCATATTTTAACTCTAACTCTTTCATTATCCTCTCCATTCCGCTTGTTACACTAACAATCCTTATGATTTCTCCGCTCAGCTAGCACGCTTCGCTAAAGAAATATAAGAGATTGTTAGCTACAAGCTAATTTATTTTCTAATATTCTTGTTTACGATACGGGTTTCTTTAGCACCAGTTGCGATATCGATGTAACGTACGAAAAGAGAAACCTTATTATCTGCATTAAGGTTTGACCAAATCATATCGGTAAACTCATCGATATTTCCTGAAATTTCAATTGGTGTAGGCTCTCCCTCGTATGAAGGAAGTGGATTTCCATCGCCCATATAAGTGTGAATAAAACGACCAGAACCGGCCTTAGGATTAGAATAATCAAAGGTGTATCTGTTACAAGAATCTGAATCACCCATGTTAGATTTAAGAATAGACATTACATATGAAAACTCACCGTTTTCAATGTGCATGAGACCTGAAATACGAGGTGTGAAATTAGGGCCATCTGGCTCAAACTCACGGCGACGAAGGGTCTGCTCGAAGGTCTCTCCTGCCTTCATGTAATCGTAAATAGTGTCAGTCTGATCACCATTTGTAACGATAGTGTCATTTCCAAGAACTCTTACCGGTGCATAAATGATAAGACTTGGGTCAGTAAGCTTTGATGGGTCAAAGGCTTCAGTGCGAATTCCCTCTCCATCCTCAACGAATACTCTGTTACGTGAATTTTCAGAACGTCCCATAATAAAATAGGCAGCGACAGCCTTGGTACCATCTGATGATTTACCAATGACAATGCCTCTGCCCGGATAACTGGTTTCTGATAATTCTCTTGCTAAAGATTTTACTACCATGGGTTCCTCCTTGTAATGCAATTTCCGCTCAAAATTATAACCGAAGAAACCCATCAAGTCTACAATTAATTTAAACTAAGTATAATGATTTTCAATTTATGTTGTCTCGTCGAATTTTCTAACAATATCATCTGATGAAAGTGAAAATCCGCCAGAACTTGTATATGATTTGCTTCCTGTAAGCTTAGATAAATCTGTGCTTGCATAAGAATTTGCCATGCTGGCTTTTGTAGCAATTTGATAAGCAAAGCTACCTGTGCCGTTAAACAAATCCTTTACATAGGTTATGTTAGCTTTATTTTTAAGGAAGTCCTCGTCAACATTTAAATGATTTTTAGAGTCAATGGTAATTCCAGCCTTTCCAAGAGTTGTAGCAGTCTTGGAAGAAATGGTAACCATTGCAGCCACCTGACTAAGAAGGCCTGTTGACTCTGCTTTCTGACCACTATCAACAAGACTATTATATGCCTTAGCG
Organism: Pseudobutyrivibrio sp. YE44; assembly: GCF_900104335.1. Taxonomy (GTDB): domain Bacteria; phylum Bacillota; class Clostridia; order Lachnospirales; family Lachnospiraceae; genus Pseudobutyrivibrio. The sequence continues at coordinate 373,930 of NZ_FMXT01000001.1, read as the reverse complement.
AAATTATCTACTGCCTTATAAATAGCATCCTTATCATAGTCTTTTGTAACTTTTCCATCTTCATCTTCAGTCTCTACCTGGTCCCAGAGCTTTGAGCCTTTGCTAAGAAGCTTATCTGCTGCCTGACTAAGACTAGATGAATCACCTCTAATTTCACCTAGAGTACCCTTGTCATCTTTAACCTTACTCTTTGTACCCTCAGTCTTTAAATTGCCCTCAGAATCGTACTTGGCATAATAAGACTTTACAAGCTTAGCGTAGGTTCCACTTTTAATCTGTGAAAGACTTGTAAGGGAGCTCTCCAAACCACCAAACACAGAATTTGTGCTGGTGTTATTAGAAAACAATGAATAGATAGAATTATTATTAAAAGAATTAAGCGTCAAAGACATAAACATCACTCCTTTGAAGATAGTACCTGAACATCCGTGTTCCTAGTCTGTCTCATACTTATACCTATTAGTATAATACACCAAAGTTGTGATAAATCTGTTAAATATAACAAAATAGAACAGCTTCCAAGTTTTACATGCTCCCGCAGGCCACCTTCCATACTCAAGCTAGGCAACTTTCCGCTTCGCGGCTCCCTCCTAGCTTGGCATGGAGCCTTCCTGCTCGCGCTTGCCAAGTCTTCAAAGCTGTTCTTATTTCAATAATTATATATACTTATTTGATTATATTCTAACGGGTACGCCTTCGTCGCGGAGGTAACGCTTCAGGTCGAGGATTTCCAGTTCCTTGTAGTGGAATAAGGACGCGGCAAGGGCTGCGTCAGCGCCGCCTACTGTGAGAGCTTCCTTGAAGTGTTCCATAGTTCCTGCACCACCAGAGGCAATGACAGGAATATTAACAGCTGAAGAAACAGCCTTTGTAAGCTCCAAATCGAAGCCAGCCTTTGTGCCGTCGCAATCCATAGAAGTAAGTAGGATTTCACCAGCACCAAGCTTTTCTACCTTCATAGCCCATTCTACAGCATCAATGCCACAATCTAACCTGCCGCCGTGCTTGTAAATATTAAAACCGCCATCTTCGCGACGCTTTGCATCAATGGCAACAACCACACACTGACTACCAAACTTATCAGCTGCTTCAGCCACAAGATTAGGATTATCTATTGCAGCACTATTAACAGAAATCTTGTCAGCTCCTTCTCTAAGCAAAGCCTTAAAATCCTCTACAGTACGAATACCTCCACCAACTGTAAAGGGAATAAAAACCTGCTCTGCAACTCTTCTAACCATATCTACAACAGTGTTTCTGTGATCAGAAGATGCAGTAATATCCAAAAATACCACCTCATCAGCGCCAGCTTTATCATAAGCAGCTGCTATTTCAACTGGATCACCAGCATCCTTTAAATCAACGAAATTAACACCTTTAACTACACGGCCGTCTTTTACATCTAGGCATGGGATAATTCTTTTAGTAAACATATAACACCTCATCCGCCCCTTCGGGGCACCTTCCCCTCAAGGGGAAGGCTTATTTTAATTTTGCAAAGTTTTCAAGTATCTTAAGTCCAACAGTAGAGCTTTTTTCTGGGTGGAACTGACATGCAAAGATGTTGTTCTTCTCTACTGAAGCATGAATATGACAACCATATTCTGTGGTAGCCTTTACAATTTCCTGCTCCTTAGCCTTCAAATAATAGGAATGAACGAAATATACAAAAGAGCCTTCATCAATTCCTTTAAAAAGACGTCCCTTATTAGGATAATCCAAAGAATTCCAACCAATATGTGGCACCTTGATTCCTGGAGCATCAGGAATACGAACTACATCTCCCTCTAAAAGATGTAACCCCTCAACGCCTGGCGACTCCTCACTAGAATCAAATAAAAGCTGGAGACCTAGGCAAATACCTAAAAATGGTCTGTCGCTCTTTACATAATCCTTAATTGCCTTATCCAGTTCAAATTTCTTAAGATGGTTCATTGCATCAGCAAAAGAGCCGACCCCTGGTAATACCACTCGGTCAGCTCTTTCAATCACACTAAAATCCCTGGTGAGGACAGTTTCCTCACCAAGGATTGCAAATGCTTTTTCTACACTTTTAATATTTCCTGCATCGTAATCAAGTATTGCTATCATGTGTCCGGTAACCCTAAGCCTCTCAGCACCTTTCTAAGTTCTATCGTGTAGTAATGTCTGTTTGGTTGCTTATAGATGGCCATAGCCTCGTCAACAGATAATCCAAAGGATTCCTGTAGCTCACTAATAATCTGATTGCCGTACGCATCATATTGATCAGAAATACCATATTCTACAGCATCGTCTTTATATTTTTCGTATCGGCCAATTCCCTTTAACAGAGAATCTAATGCATAATTATACATTTTTGCATTAATAAAGGCCACATACTCATCTTGACATTGCTGCAAGTCAGCAAGGGTTCTAGCTTGATTTCTAAGTAACTCTAATTTCTCGTCGTTTCTAAAATCGTAGCCATTAATCTTTTCGTAAGCTGCTATATAGTTGCCTTCATCGAAAAGTGTCCTTGCCTGTTCCATATGGCGTTGCAAGCCCGTGAACTGCATTCCAACCATTACCACACCAATTATTGATATAGATAATACCAAAAATGTTGCAATAATGGAAATAGGAATTTTAGGAGAATTGTCAGGTTCCTTAGGTTTCTTTTCCTTTTTCGGCTTAGGTTCCTTCTTTGGCTTTTCTTTCTTAGCCTTCTCCTTCTCCTTTTTAGCTGCTTCTTTCTCTTTTTTTGCAGCCTCCTTAGCAGCTTTCTTTTCTTCCTTTTCTCGTTTTTTCTTTTCTTTTGGATCCTCAGGAATACCGCCCTCAGGAATTATAGGATTACCTTCCTCATCATAAGTAATCTCAACAGCTGGTGCATTTTTAGCTGCCTCAGCCGCCTCCATTTCAGCAATTTCATCTTCGTCAGGAGCGCCAAAGATAAGTAAGGCAAGCTTTTGTAAGAATGGATTAGGCTTCTTTTCTCCCTTTTCCTTCTTTTTCTTTTCTTTCTTCTTTTTCTCTTTCTTTCCCTTTTTATCTGAAGGTTCCTCTTCCTCGGATGGAGCCTCTGCAGACTCATCTATGTCCCCAGCTTCTGGAGCCCCCTCTTCATCACCATTAAGAAGAGATTGAATATCTAATAAATCCTCGTCACCTTCTAAAATGTTTTCTAAGTCTAAATCACCTTCACCTGATAAATCTGGCTCATCACCATCACCGTACTCTGCCTCGTCTAAAGCATCCATGTCATCAGGCATAAACTCCTTCATTGATTCATCCAGAGGCTCTTCTTCTACAGAGTCATCGGTAGCATCATCAAGAGAGAATCCAAAATCAGCCTCGTCCTCTTCAGCAGCCTCACTATCTTCAGAATCATCTTCCTGAACAAATTGAGATAAATCTATATCGTCATCATCTGGAAGCTTTAAATCTTCTCCCAAATCATCTTCATCGTTATTTAATGTGGCAGCAGAATCATCAACAGGCTCTTCAACTGCCATGTCAATGCCCTCTAAAGGTTCAAGGTCATCTAGGGATTCCGATTCTAGCGCTATTGGTTCCTCTTCCTCAGGTACAACAGGAGCTTCCTCAGGTACCTCCTCTTCTTCAAGTTCCTTGGTGGCATCTGAAACAACATTATCAATGTCGTTTATTAATTTATCCACCACATCCTCACTGCCCATGGTTTCACCTGTGGTTTCAAAAAGATGCTCCTCATCATCTATCTCCTGCTCAAAAGCAGAAAGGAAAGTATCTACATCATCGTTATCAAGTTCTTCCTCAAATTTGCGCAAAAAATCCTCCTCAGAAAGAACTTTCCTGAGGTAAGGATGTGAGCTTTTTGCTTTTGTTTGTTGAAGATCCGTTCCAGTAATGCCTGTTGCAGTAAAGAAATCCTCATCCGGGCTTACAGCCCTTCTATTTTCCACGAATTCCTGCTGTTTCTTTTCTGCATTCTCAAGAACAGCTTCAGCATCAGTCTTAGCCCTGCTTATTGAATTGAGTAGTCCATCCAAGTAGTCCTCCGACTGAGACATTCCTAAATCCTCCCTATTCAAAAAAGGGGCATGCTTGGCATACCCCTACGATTTTAAATTTTTAATTTCCCTTACGAGCATCCTCGTACTTGGCAACCAACTCATCAACTACGCTGATAAGCTTACCAATTTCAGGCTTTGTAAGCTGTGCATCTGCACCTAAGCTCTCGCCTTTTCTTCTAATCTCATCATTAATCAGAGATGAGAAGATAATTAATGGGATATTCTTCATGGTGTCATTTTCTTTTACAAGCTTGCAAAGTCGGTGACCATCCATGAGAGGCATCTCAATATCAGTAATAATCAAGTGAACATCGTTAAGAACTGTTCCGTTCTTATGAAGCTCAACAAGCTTATCCCAACCCTCTTGACCATTCATATTGATAAGAAGATTTGTATAACCTGCCTTCTTCAAGCACTCAACAATAAGCTTTGAAAGAAGTGGTGAATCCTCGCAAAGAAGAATTGGTGATTTACTTCTATCACGAGTCTCATAATCATCCATTTCTGAAACCTTAAGACCAGTTTCTGGATTAATATCTGTAACAATCTTCTCGAAGTCGAGAATAACTACAAGTCTGTCTTCAAGTTTGATAACACCTGTAGATACACCAGATTCGTCGGAACTAATAGTAGCATCTGGTTTAATAATATCTTCCCAAGAAACACGGTGAATACCAAGTACCTCGTCTACATGGAAAGCTGTATTCAAGCTGTTGAAGTTTGTGATGATAAACAATCCATCATTGTTTGCTTCATCTGTAATATTCAAGCATTTTCTAAGAGAAATGACAGAAATCATAATATCTCTTGGCATGAAAATACCTTCGATACAAGGATGTGCATTAGGAAGTGGTGTAACCGGTTGATACAACAAAATTTCCCTTATCTTGGCAACATTGATTCCATAGAAATTCTTGCCAACCTTGAATTCAAGTACCTCAAGTTCGTTAGTGCCCGATTCCAATAAAATATTAGTATCCATGCAAATCTCCTCTCATTTAAATCCCAAAAAGATTTATATGCTTGTTTCTCTAGAACTGCCGTCGCTTGTAACAAACAACTCCAAAGAAGAAATATTATCAACCGCTGAATTACTAAATAAAAACACTAAAACAAAAGATTTTGATTCTCCCGCCTTCAAACTTCCCTTAAAGCTTCCTAAATCATTAGTAAGAGGCGTAAACTGGCTTTTTGATTTTTCTCCACCGTTTAAAGAAAGTGAATACTCTCTCTTTGGTAAACTTGAGAAATCTACCGTGGTCTCTGACTCATTGGTAGCTGTTATATTAAGAACCACATATTTCTTTCCACTAACCTTGGAAAGAATATAACTTGAGGTAGGTTTGTATTCGGAAGTTACATTAAATTCAGAGCATACAAAGGATACCCCATCTATTCCAACAGCCTCTGTAAATGAATAACCAGAATCACCTGTAGTCTGGGTTCCTTCCCCTGTTTCAGCTCCAGATTCTTCTTGATTTTCATCCTCAGACTTAACTATTGGTTCGCCTGTTTCCGGGTCAATTTCCGGTTCCGTTCCTTCTGAGTTTTCTTCCCCCTCTATCTCTTCTTCCTCTTCAGGCTCATATTCCATATCTAATTCGCCCTTTTTCACCCTAGCGTTAGCAATTCCAATAATCTGATTTTTATTGAATTTTGCCACTGCCTTAGCTGAATAAAGAGAAATGATAGCTTCTTCTTCGCTGGTGAGCTCAGTCATAGGTTCGCCACAACCAGTTGCTAATAGAGAAAAACACAACACAGAAGTTAAGAATATAATTCTGTTAGTTTTCATGCCTTCTCCTAAAAAATATACTAATCATTAATGGTATATTAGCATTAAAATGTGTCCCATTCAATGTGAAAAATCAGAAAATTCTATGAATTTTCTTTGATTTTTGTGTCTTTTGCCAAAGATAATTCAAACCAGAACTCAACTCCATTTGGAAGATTTTCCACACCAAACTTTTCGTGTAACAATTCCATTGTGGCTTTAACCACAGAAAGACCTATACCACTGCCGCCATACTCACGACTTCGAGCTTTGTCAGCCTTGTAGAACTTCTCCCAAATATGCTTCAAATCCTTCTTTGCAATATTGTTTCCAGAATTGAATACACTTATCCTTACTTTTCCTTTTTTCAAAAAATCATAGCGAACATTAAGGATATTCTCGTTTAAAACGTAATGAATGGCATTACTAATAAAGTTAGTAACAACCTGCTCTACTAAAAATTCATCTGCATGAACATAACATTCTGTTTTATTAATGAAGCTATAACTGATTCCCTGCGCCTCAAAATTAATCTTGTTGCTTTCTACAACACTGTCAATCATTTCCGTCAAATCAAAATCAACCATATCCATGCTCATCTGACCTGCTTCAAGCTGATTAAGAATAAGCATTTCTCGAACAAGACGGTTCATTTTATTGGCTTCATCAATGATGATATCCAAATAGATCTGCCTACTTATTTCATCATCCATAATGCCTTCTTGAAGACCTTCGGCATATCCTTGGATTAAGGCAATAGGAGTTTTCAGCTCGTGACTTACGTTAGAAACAAATTCCTTACGCATATTTTCAGTTTCTTCTCTTAATTCAAGGTCATGCTTTAAGCTTTCATTGGCTGTACGAAGCTGTTCAATGGCACGTTTCAAAGTGGTGGACATTTCATTAACATGTTCACCTAAATCATCCATTTCATTGTAGAATTTCTGAGGATGATAAGTGGCATCAAAATCAAAATTTGAAATACGCTTTGTGATGTTAATAAGCTCGAAAAGTGGCCTAGTAAAATAAGCGATAACAAATTTACCAATGATTATGCTAATTAGCGAACCAACAATTACAATGTAAAGCAAAAATCTATTTGTAAAGGCTGCCACTTGCATCAAAGCGGAACTATTAGATCTTATAAAAACAATATTTCCATCAGGTAAAACGCCCAACAAAATAATGTAAGCATCCTCCACACCAGGAAGCTTCTGCTCAAATATTTTATAATCTCCAGTAGCTTCAATAGCCTCGCTATTATTGTCATTTGCCAGCAAGGTATAATTTAATTGTTCAGAAAGAATTTTGGGATCAACATTAGATTTTATAAGAGATTCCCCGTCTGCCGCTGTAACAATTACAGAAACAGAATATTTCTCAAAAAGAGCTATATTTTGGAAATCATATTCATCTCCATATAGCTCATCCACTTCACACTTCTCAGACATAATCTGATATAAATTTTTTAATTGTTTTTTTGTCTCATAAATATAATAATCGCCTAAAAAGCAGGCTGTTAGGATACTTACTAATATTAATGATAATAATACTACAGCTCCAAACAGTCCTACAATTTGGCGATTAATTTTATTAGACTTTTGCGTCGACTTCAAATTTATACCCCATGCCCCAAATAGTCTTGATGTAATTTCCTTTGTCGTCTAACTTACTACGAAGCTTCTTAACATGAGTATCGATTGTTCTTGCATCTCCAAAGTAATCGTAATCCCAAACATGATTAAGAATCTTCTCACGAGATAAAGCAATGCCTTCATTGTTAATGAAGTAATATAAAAGTTCGAATTCCTTAACTGACAGTTCCACTGGATTGCCATCGTTTGTGGCAACATGCGCATCCACGTCTAATTGGATACCACCAGCTTCAACAACTTTCTTACCAAGAGAATCATCAGTGCTTCTACGAAGAACTGCATTTACTCTTGCCATAAGAATTTTTGGAGAAAATGGTTTGTTGATATACTCATCAGCACCTAATTCAAAGCCATTAAGTACATCATTTTCCTCACCCTTAGCGGTAAGCATCAGAACTGGGATAGATGAAGTTTCTCTGATTTCCTTAAGCACAGCAAACCCATCAACCTTTGGCATCATGACATCCAGGATGATAAGCGAAATTTCGCTATCCATATAGAACATATCAAGAGCCTGTTCACCATTTTCTGCTTCTACAACTTCGTAATCCTCTCTTACCAAATAGTCCCTGATAAGTTTTCGCATACGGCTTTCATCATCAGCCACAAGAATTTTGTTTTTCGACATAACACCAACCCCATCCTTGAAAAATTAATGGTTACTCTATATCACTGACACCCAGTTCTTGTTTGGTAAGCTTTTCCTCTCTCTCGTTGAGATCCTTCTCACGTTGATCAAGCTCTTCCTTCCAAGTTGAGTATTCGTCAGTAATACTCTCTTTATAATTTAGTATGGTTGGACTATTTATTGTTGTGCTGATATAAAACATCCCCCCTATACACAACAATAAAGTAATCACACATACTATCAAAAACCTGTTAATCAGTCGTAGCTTCTTTAACTCCCCATTAGCATCATCAGAAGCAACATTTGATTTATCGGTTTTTTGTTTCTTTTCTTTAGTTTTAGAGGCTTTCTTTTCAGAGGTCTCTATATTTTTTGTTTCAGGTTTCTCTTCTACAGCCTGGACACTTTCAGCTATTGGTGCTGAAGGCTTCGCCGTCTCGGCTGGTCTTTCTTCTTCAATAGTATAAACCGGAGGAATATCTGACTCATCAAACGCGCCAGAAGCAACTAGGTTCTGCCGAAGCTGATTAAGAAAACTCATTCCTATCTCTGTAGAAAAAAGTCTCTGCTTAAGAATCTTTTTGTATACCTGAAGGACCCCGTTCTCATCTGCACCTTTAACCTGTCCTAAAATATACTCAACAGCCTTAAGTTCCTTAGCAGCTTTCTTTGCACTATTCTCATCGTTAAAGATATATCCACCAATATTATACTTAGCCATATCTTTACCTTCACAATTTTATAAGATTATTTTAGCAATTTACAATTAAAAAATCTATCTTTTATCATTATTTTTGTGTATTTATTCTTAAAAGTGACCAAATTGTGATAATTGTCCCTATAAAAGTAACAAATGTGCCGAACCATAATGTGGCAGAAACTCCACATAAATTAATGATTAATCCTCCAAGGACACTACCAAGCAAACTACTAAAAGTCATTGCTATAGTAATAAACGCTTGCCCTTTAACTGCATCAGATTTAGGCATTATCTCATCAACTAAATGAACTGATGCTGGTATAAACAATGCAAAAGATAATGCTTGGAAAATCATACTAAAGTAAAGCATTCCTACGCTTGTAGCAATGGCCGTGAAGAATATCTTAATTAAATAAAATACAGAGGCAGTACCTAAAAGTAATCTATTACCAAAACGTTCCCTTAACCAATTAAAGAATATCATGGCAGGCAATTCAACAATAGCCTGAAGTGCCAACAAACCGCCATTAGCTCCCTCATCTCCTCCAACATTTACAGCTATTTGGAATAAGAAGTTGTTTACAATAATATGTCCGAAGAAAAAGCATACCAGTCCAATTAAAAACATAAAGAACATTCTATATCGTTCAATAAAGGACTTAACATAGTCTAAGGTAATACCTTCAGAAACATCATGTTCAAGTGGATCAAATTCCTTTCTAACCTTAATTCCAGAAGCCTTCAGCTCTCTGTAAATCACGAAAATTAGATAAGTAAACAGAACAGCCACAATAAAACCTAAAACCACCGTAGCTTTTTCAGATACAACTTTCATAAAAAAGCCAACTATAAGGCTCATGAGGAAAAAGAAAAAGGAACCACTAGCTCTTGCCACACCATAATTCATTGACACCTTATAGCTTTCAATATGGAAATTCAAAGCGTTTAAGAAAGGTTGAATTACCGTAGCAATCATAGCTGCCAACAGAAAAGTCATTCCTGTAGCAAAGCCTTTTCCTGATGTAAACAATGCAATAAATAAATCTATGGAAACAATTCCACCAAGAACCGCAAGAACATCTACCACATCAAAACTAGTTGAACTATCTGTAGCCACAGATACCACCTGCTGAACAATTGCAGCAAATAGATATGCTATAGCAAACAACAAACCAATAGCAAAGGTAGAATAACCTCTATTGGATAAATACGCAGAACCCATACTAACCGTACAGCACACTAGCATCCAATAAAGCCCTTGGGTTATTGTGTACAAAACATTCATCTTAAAATCAAAAGAGCTTTTAAAGCGTTCTAAAATATCTACCATAAATAAATCTCCTTTACTAGTTGCTGTTGATAGTATTTTATTGTGTTATCCTTAGTAATATATTTGATTATATGGTATTATTTTTTTGCCGAATAATAAAAGGTATTACTTGTTTTAGGAAGGATAATTTATGACTAAAAAATTCTTGAAGGCTATATTATATGTAATAATAGCTTTAGTTGTTATTACAATAGCCTACTTTTCATATGTGTTAATTGCATACCACCGAATTGATGATAACCTTGACCTTATAATTGAAGGAACTTCGAAAGATTTTACTCTAAAAACCAATCAAAAATATCGAATCACTTCAGCTAATCTTGGTTTCGGTGCTTATTCCGACGATTATTCCTTCTTTATGGATGGTGGCAAAGAGTCTTGGGCTCGCTCCAAAGATGCAGTCTATACAAACATCAATGGCTCTATAGAAGGTATTAACAGCCTTAATCCTGATATAATGCTTTTCCAGGAAGTAGATTTAGACTCTACTCGAAGCTATCATGTAAATCAAAAGGATTTAATCATAAAGGATATACAGGATAAGGGAAATGATAACATTTCTTATAATTTTGCTGTTAATTATGATAGTCCATTTTTAATGGCACCTATCTACCAACCACACGGCAAATCAAAAGCTGGATTGCTTACTGTTTCTCCCGTAAATATCAAATCAGCCACACGACGCTCTCTTCCTATTGAAGAAGGATTTTCAAAGCTGATTGATTTAGACAGATGCTACGTCAAAAATGTAATATCTGTATCTGACGGAAATAATTTAGTGCTGTATAACACTCATCTTTCTGCTTACACCACAGACCCAAGCACAGCGACAAATCAGCTTATAATGCTCTTTGACGATATGAATGAAGAATTACAAAAAGGCAATTATGTAATTGCTGGTGGAGATTTAAACAAAGATATACTTCTTGACTCCTCAAAATATTTCCACAAAACCAGCGATGAAAACTGGGCGGCCGCTTTCCCAACAGAATACATACCTGAAGGTTTTCAGCTAATTCAACCTTTAGATGAAGATAACCCAGTTCCAAGCTGTAGAAATGCTAATGAACCCTACAATGAAGCTACAACCTTTGTTTTAACTGTAGATGGATTTATCGTTTCATCTAACGTGAAGGTGGAATATTCAAACGTTTTAAATACAGAATTTAAATATTCCGATCACAATCCAATTTATATGGATTTTATGCTAAAAGAATAATTCATAGGTTCTTGATTTGGTTAACACCATTTCAAGGACCTTTTTATTTCTATGCTTTTATTTTCACGGTGTTGCTGGCACTAGTGCCACATAGTTTATCAACAGACTTGATGATTTCCTGGATTTCAGGTAGATAGTGCTCGTGTCTAGTCATAAGTCTATCTATCTCATCACGTTCCTCTTGAACAATTTTTCTATGGTCTTCTAACCTATCACGTATCTTCTTTCTTCTCTGAACCAGTCTGTGACGACAGTCCATCATGTCCTGCTTGTTAATTAAAGCATTAACCTGATTAAGCCAGATTTTGTCGTCAGCCAAACCTATACTTCCAAGTATCTTGCCTAGCTTTTCGTTGTAGAATTCCAAATCATCATTGTTCTGCAGAAATCTTTGTTGATCTCGAACCTTGTCCTGATACTGTTCCCAAACATATTGAAGCTCAGCGGCGGTCTTAACCTTGTACTTATCCTTTGAATATTCAATACTATTGGTAACATTAACATATTTCATTCGCTCAACATTTAGCATACTAATAGCCTGGTTCAAATGCACCAAAGCAATTCTACTTTCTCTAGCTAGCTTATTCTGTCTCAAGAAAATTATAAAACCACAAACAGCGCAAATGAATAAAACTGCAAAAATCCATATAGAAATATCAACCTTTGAAGCGGTATACATAACATAAAGCAAAATAATTAGTGTCAAGAAAGATGTCATAACCGCAATTGCCATATGTCTAAAAAGCTTTCCCTGGCTTTTCAAATCTTCTCGTTCGATTTCCCAGCGACTTTTATCACCTTCCAAAGTGGAAAGATTGCGTTTGAGCTTTCCCTGATAAATCTCATCTGCCGCAAATCGATTAATAATCTCAGGCATATCATTTTCATCCCCAGATATAACCTGAAACTGTTCATCAGTAATGTTTCGTTCAATAGCTCTAGCCTCAAGAATATTCTTTTCCAATTCACAAATATTGGAAGCGGTATTCTTAAGATCCTTAGCAGTTTCCTTTGGAAGATTTTCAATAGTCTTAATGTCGTTAAGATATCTGGTGACTATTCTATATTCCATCTTCTGGCGTTCCATAGCCTTTGTGGAAGCAATGATTTGTTCACAGGAATCAAGAATATAGTGCTCTAATTTCTTAGGATCTTCCATGCTGCCAATACCTTCAATTTGGGAATAAACCCTATTAAAGGCATCATCAATCTTAGCGGCTTTAAGTTCTCTTTTCTTTTTTCTACTAGAAAAAATACCCATAGCAAACTCTCCCCAACCATTTTTTAGATTTTACAAAGATTAATGTATTCCTCTTTCCAATCTCTTATTACCCCTGATAAAGAGGAAATAGCATTTTCTCTCTTACCTTCATCATTAACAAGCTCATTAATAGCTGTGTCAAATTCTATTATATTTTCTCTGGCGGTAACTAAAGATACCACCTTTAAAACCTCATCAATCTCATCCTTTGATACTAAGTATTTAGCTACATACTCGTCAAAGGCCCCTTTATCTTTAGCGCATCTGGCAGCATATAAAAGACAGTGAAGACTCTGTTTCTTTTGATTTCTTTTATAAGCTTCATCGAAACATTTCATAGCTTCGTCAAAAAGGAACAATCTTGAAAACGCACAACCAAGATTGTGATAAACATCACCCTCTGTAACCTTTGGCATAGTCTTTGCAACTTCATCGGCAAGTAAGGTTTCATATTCATAAATAGCGTCTACAAGCTTGTCTTTATTCATTAGACGGTCAGCTCGCATCTTCTTTCGTTCAGCCTCTGTTTTGTTTTCAAAGGTAGCGATAACAGCAAGAGTATCTTTAATCTCTTTTGCCGATGCATATCCATTGGCACTAAGAATATGTCCAACGAAAATATGTAAAGGCGCATTGTTCTGTACAAGGCCCAACAATTCCTGTGCAAGCTTTGGTCGCTTTAGTTCTCTTCCAATCCAATTACAAAGCTCAGAATTCATAAGCTTTGTAGATAAAAGATAGACATTATTAAGCATAAAATAGCTAAGCTCCTCCAAAGAATATACATTCAAAGAAGCCTCTTCAAGATAATATGGAGTTGCTGATAATGAATTTTGACAATAAATTAATGTACTCATAATGTCCTTTTAACTATTTAATAGTAATTGTATGCTCCCAGCTTTTTCCTGAAGCTGGAGATATTTCACCAAAACCTAAATCCGTAATTACGATAGCCACTGCCACATCTGAGACCGGTCTGGCTTCGATGCGAAGTCTTGTGGTTCGATTTTCACGTTTTGGCAAATCGGTAAGCTCTAAAACCTCTGTTTGAACCTCTCTGGATTCTGGTCGTTGGATATAAAACTCTATCTCCGGTTCCCCATCCAAGATAACCTCGCATTCCCCATTAACGTCATACCAACTCTGGCCTGCATCAATAAGGGTAAAAAATTTCATTACATTGTTTTCTAATATCTTAATAGAAAGGTTAAGCTTTAAATCGTTATCACCTATATAAATAAATGGCCAATCTCTTTTTCCATCTTTTGTATAGCCTGCATAGCAAGCACCTTTTGAATAAAGATTCTTTCCAAGGAAAACCTTTCGGCCTCGACAAAGATGAGAAAGACTTGTTTTCATCCACTCGCCATCAAAGCCATCTCCGACCAGGTATACTGCTGAAAATAACGCGCTTCCAAAAGTATCACTGATAATTTCATCAAACGTCTCATCCTTATTTTCAATAACCGTACCATGACTAACAACGTTTAAGGTAACCAGCTGTGGTCTGGTATTTTGATTACGGTTTAAGGTACAGGAAATCATATTAGAACCACTGTAATCAAACAGGGCCACATTATAAATAAAAAGCTCTGGCTTTTGTGATAAAGCGTAATAATAAAAGCATTCATTTCTGTCTATAAGCATCACACGACTTAAATCTATTGAAAGCTTAGAAGCAACATAGTTCATAAGCTCCATAACCTCAAGATTCACCTGTGTAACACAAATAACTAGCTTTTCAATCTCACCTAAGGCCGCCATGGGACCAGGAATGGAAAACAGCTTTTTAAAGAAAATCACAAGTAAATCTCTAGCACTATAGTTTTCTGCTTCGATTACAACCTGTCCATCTCTAAGGGCAAGATTGTATAGCTCTTCCACAAGCACTGCCTCCTTTAGGCGACTCATCTTCAAAGCATCCTCTCCAAAAAACCACTGTCCCATGCCCATTCTCTTGGCAAGCACAGTAGGAATGGAATAGTTTTCTTCTCCCACAATAGTGCTTATTGTAGCAGGTTCGTCCATATTCGATTTGTAAATACTAAGTACTGTGCTCTTTGAGCTAATATCAATACCTACGTAAGCACCTTCTGTGTTCATAAAACTCCTAAATTAAAAACTTTTATATGATTTAAAGGGTTGTAAACAACTCTCTGGTAACTGCATCTAAGCCCTGATAAGACTTTACATCCTCTGCCAACTCAAACACCTCTCCATAAAGGCTATGACGTGAAATGCTGTTCATCAAAGCATATCTTCCCTTCTTTTCATCAAGCTCATCACTTAAGACAAAGGTCTTTGACTGAAGAGGCTCTTCTGAAAGCTCCTCGCAAGAAATCTGGTATCTGAGCTCGTCTCCATAGAAAAGAATAAACTGCTTAACGTATAAACCATCATACATCTCTATCATATCTTCAGTCTTAAAAGCTGCACCATTAACTGAGTATGTGATTGATAAATTCTTACGTTTTTCAGCGTTAAACTCCACAAAATGCTTGTCGTAAAGATGATATTTAACCTTTAGTCGACGATCACACTTTGCAAAGAAGCCAAAGTATTGATTACGAAGGATAGCATCTGCAAGAAGAATATCCAACATGTCGTAATCATCCTCCTGAAGCTTATCCAAGCAACATAAGTATTTAAGCAGAGCTATTCTCATACTTTCGTTAAAGCTTTGACCTCTCTTAAATCGATTGTAAATATATGCAAAAATGGTTTCTGGAATATCCGCTCCATTTGCAAGATAATCGTGAGCTTCATAGGTTAGGAAAGCTTCCACAATCATCTTATTATTTTTGCGTGACACATAGGTGTCGAACACCTTAAGGATATCTGGTGTAAGGAAATCTCTATACAGTGATTGTGTAAGAATTCTCTCACCAAACTCAACTACATCCTCTCCCTTTTCAAAGGCATTATCGTAAATACGAAGCATAGTATCTGTAGGGCCCACAAAAAACTTGATAAGATAGCGGACCATATTCGTATGTACGAAGCCTTTTTCAATAAGGCTAGCTGTAAGTATAATCAAGAAATCATCAGGTGTGTCAGGCTTTTCATCAATCAAATACTGACAAAGCTTTGTAGCAACTGCAGGCTTTAGCATTGACCCATTTGTATGCTGCATCATGTAGTATGCTTCATCATATTTGCTTCTAGAAATAAACACCTCAAGCACTGCAGCAATAACCCCCGCACTGAGAGCCTTTAGGTCTGCCTTGTTCATGAAGTGCTGCTCAAGCAAAGCCTCTCTATCCTTAAAGCGCAAAACCTCTATAAGTTTTGGATATAGCCTATGTAAATAGTCTAGTGAAATAACCTTGGAATCAAGGATAAGCTCCGCCGCCTTAACATCTTCCTCGTCATACTCTGAAGATGCCTTGCTCGAAGAAATACGCTCCATAGCATAGGTTAAGTTTAAAGGTGTAAGCTCTTTAAGCTTTTCTGTATATCCTTCTGTGCTAAGGATTTCTTCTGTGAAGTATGCCTGGTCATCCACGAAAAGGAAGCCATTATTATCCTCAAGGAAGATAACACCTTCGCTGCCAATATAATTAATATATGCCTTATGGTCAGAAATATTTGCTATAGTAGGCGCCTTGAATTCCTCCTGATATAAGAACACTCTTCTGATTTCAGGATTGATAACTGCAAGCTTTCTCTTAAAGGAAAGCTCGGAAATCATTCTGGCAACCTCGTTATCAAAGATACCAAGCTCCATAAGTCGCTGGTAGCAAACCGCCAAGTTATCATCAAGTCTACCAAGTCTAAGCTGCTCTATAGAGAAGGCCTCGATAATGCTCTCATACTTCTCATAGGTCTCGTAATCCTCATCCTTATGAAGAATAATGTTTGCATATAAAAGAGCCTTTTTATCGTATGGTAAATTACTATTGTATTTAAAGAACATAGTAACCAGCTGCGGAAGCTTTTCTACTGAATATGAAGGCAGCGCATCCATGTAGGCCTCAAAAATACCTGACACATGAAGATTAGACTCTATCGCCATTTGGTACCACTTCAGGAAGCTTTCATCCACATAAGGAGCCTTCAAAAGATAGGTAACAATTCCAAGCAAAAGCTGCTCATTTGGATAAACCTGATAGCAAGCATCCAAAATAGGCAACGCCTTTGCATTGAAGGTACGCTCTGTTTCAAGAACATGCATCATCTGAATAGCAAATTCCTTAGTGATAGCATCCTTCTTTTTCGCCCAATTAAGTACCTTTATTGTAAGCTCATTAAAGGTGGTAATAAGGTATGGATCTTGTACAAAGATATAGTAGGCCTCTATGTAAAGAAGTGGAGAATCCCAACCTTCTTCAACCCATTTTGAGATATCCCTAAGCTTTGCTGTAGGATTCTTAATATATTCCTTACGAAGGAATAAAAGGAACCAGAAAATATGAGGGTCGTCACTGTGCTCTCTGAAAATAAGCTCGATATTTTCAGTAAGTCGATCCACATATTCCTCTTCTCGATCAATAAGAGTACAAATATAAAGTAAAAATGCCCAATCACGACTGCGCTTGTCTTCGATTGTGCGCTTTAGATCTTGAATAATCCAAAGAGCTTCCTGCTTTTGATTGTTTGTAACATACAAAAATGCCTTTAGAAGAAGCAAGAAATTATCAGGCTCTCCCTCGGTTTCAAAAGACTCTACAATCTCTAAAGAAGAAGCACACCACTGACCAGTGGAAACTCTTCTAAGACGGAAATCTTCGTATAAACGAAATGCCTTAAGCACCCTTTTATTCTGAATATGTTCCTCTGATTCAAGAGTAACACCCTCTTTATCTGCAGTGGCAAGGATAGAAATCTCCTTGTGGATTCCCCTATAGTCGAAGGAAATCTTTGCATAGTTAAGACCAGCATGCATCTTATCCCTATGGATGTAATAACTCATGTTAAATATTGAGCCAAGGAAGAAATCCCCTGTAATATGTTCCTTTTCTACAGAAACAAAATCAGCATCAGATGAAACTGTAATGTCTATGAAGCCCCAAGTTGAACGAGTGATTTCAATCTCACCTTTGACATTTTCTGTAACTTCAAAATATCTATCCTGACGCTCATCAACAGAGAAGGTCATCTTTGCCTTAAGACCACAGGAAACCAAAAACTCATCCACATTAACAGGCGCAATAGGTGCAGCCTTAAAGCCTCGATACATAAGTCTGGTTCGCTTATCTAAGCCTGCTATAAAATCTGAAAAGCGGTCAGAATAAAACAGTGTAACTGCCTCTGGAAAACGATTTTGTGCAAACTCTGCGTATTCCTCAAGGGAATGAATCTCTCCCACTGAAGCAATAAGCGGTGGATGTACATAAGAGATTTTAAAAGGAATAGTTTTTTCAATACCAACGGCAACAACTATAAAATTACCCTCTATTGATTCACCAAACTTAAAATTGCAATCCTCAATGGAATAATCAATGCGAACACTAACACCATCAAACCATGGATCATTAATCTTTACATAAGCATTATCACAATAAATGACACCACGAATTCGAACATCGTTGAGACTCTTAAAATATATACTTCCAGAAAAAGGCTCATTAACGAAGCAGGTCTCTTCAATCTGCTGTCTTTCAAACTCTATATTAGGTTTTAAGTCATCGAATTTATCTTCGGAAATACGATAGATTCTTTTTCTCAAAACAATTCTCCTCAAAAGCTCCTGAACTACTTAAAACCTAAAGAAGGCAACAATTAGCTCAGCATAGTTAGCATATTATTTATAAGTATAGCACAACATATAGTGTTTTCAAACGAATTAAGCGACGAAAATATGGAAAATTTAGAACATCAGTGTTATGATATTTTGCAACAGAATAAACATCCTTTAAGGAGGAAAATCATGATAAAACACAAGGATCATTTCCACGGTAGTGATTTAGAAAAAATAGAGAAAATTTATGGAATAAAAAAGGAAAACATCATTAGCTTTTCTGCAAATGTAAATCCACTTGGTATTTCTCCTCTTCTAAGAGAAGGAATCGCAAAACACATCGATTGCATAACCACCTATCCAGATCGTGATTATGTAGAGCTCAGAAACAGCATTGCAACATATTGCAAAACTGAGCTTGAAAATATAGTTGTAGGCAACGGCTCCACAGAGCTCATCTCACTTTTCATCCAGATGATTAAGCCTAAAAAAGCTATGATTTTAGGGCCAACCTACTCTGAATATGAGCGCGAAATTTCCCTTGAGGGTGGTAAAACCATCTACTATCCTCTCCGTGAAGACAACGAATTCATCTTGGATCCCGCACACTTTATAAGCAAACTCACAGAAGACATTGATATGCTTGTAATCTGCAATCCAAACAATCCTACAGGCACAGCTATAAACAACCACGACATGCGTCTTATCCTTGATGCCTGCAAAGAATGCAGTATCTTCGTAATGGTTGACGAAACCTACGTGGAATTCGCAGAAAACATTGATGAAATATCATCTGTTCCTCTCACAAGAACCTATGGCAACATTGCAATCTTGCGAGGCACTTCAAAGTTTTTTGCAGCTCCAGGCCTTCGTCTAGGCTATGCTATCTGTTCAAACACAGACCTTATGCAGCAGGTTAACCAGCGCAAAGACCCATGGACCATCAACTCCATTGCCGTTGTAGCCGGAAACCTTATGTTCAAAGACGACGCCTACATTCGTCAAACTAAAGAACTTATAAAAACCGAGCGTGACAGAATGTATGAACTTTTCAGCAAATCAGACCGCTACAAGCCATATAAACCTCAAGGCAACTTCATGCTACTGAAGATCCTCGAGGAAGGCCTCACCAGTCAAATGCTCTTCGACAGATGCATCAAGCAAGGCCTTATGATTCGCGACTGTTCCACATTCCCATACCTTGGTGAAAACTACATCCGTTTCTGCTTCATGAATCCCGAAGACAACACACGCCTCGCGGACCTCTTACTCCAATAACCACAATCTCAAAGAGCCCTCCAAGCCTTGGATGGCTCTTTTTTGATGCCTCAAACTCAACAATCCCCTGGCCCTCCCCACCGGGCCGCCCTTAGTACTTCTGTGTCAAAGCCAAAGAATTTGTATTTTCTAAATGCTACACTGCGCTTTCTTTATTGTAGCTGTCTTTTAAATTCATTGCACTTTTAGCGCTACAGTTTGCATTGCTCAAACACACGCTATTTTTTGTAATGCTCCCCCTCAGTGTATATAACTATCAGTTGCTGGAATTTGTAGTGCGCTTAGTAAAATAAAAAGCAGGTTTTGTATGTATAGGCAGCAGCCGCTAGGATGGCGGCTGCAGTGGTTACTTGAGACACGATGTTGAATGTACCACGGTGACTATACATTCAAAACCTGCTTTTTTAATTTTACTTAGCAAACGGAGTATGGAAGCAACTGATAGTTATATACACTGAGGGGAGCATTAATTAAGCTAAAAGGTGTTTGAGCTATGCATACAGTAGCTTCAAAGTGCAACACCAATTAAAAGACACCTACTGAAAGCTAGTTTGTAGCATTAAGAAAATACAAAATTCATTGTCAATCATGACACAGAAGTACTAAGGGCGGCCCGGTGGGGAGGGCCAGGGGAATATAAGGAATAAGGCATCAAAAAAGAGCCCCTAAGAATTTAAAGGGCTCTTTGAGTTTAGTTATTCGGTAAGCCAGAGGTCCAGGTCTACGTTGCCTTGGATTCCGTTTACAGATCCTTTTTCGGAGTATTGCCAGATTTGGTATTCGTATGGCCAGTAGAATTCCTTGTTGTAGCCTGCGAACCACTTTGGATAATCGGTAAGTTTTGCGAGGTCAAGGAGCATAGCGCCCATCTCTGTGTTGTGGTAAAACATTGGCTGATAGCCAGCATCCTTCACTGCATTTAAGAAGGTTTTGGTAAGGGCGGTTCTATCCTCTACGGAAAGTCCGTTGGTACGAGCGTCGCTGTCGCTTACCTTTTCAACGTCGTATACGATTGGAAGCTGTAGTTCATATCCCTGAAGAAGATCGATAACTGTTCCTGCCTCCTCTAAGACTTCTGCATTGGAGATAGCTTGTGAGAATACGTAAACACCTACATCGATGCCTACTGCCTGGGCACCCTCAATGTTTTCAAGGCATTTCTCATCAACAACAAGCTTGCCGGTGCCATAGCCTCTGTACACAGCACGAATAAAAGCAAATTCAACGCCGTCATCCTTAACAGCCTGCCAATCTATATCTCCCTGATGCGAAGATACATCGATTCCAAATTTCGAAACAACAGAACCGTCTTTTACATAGTTATATCTACCAGTCTTTTCATCCACCTGAAGGTTGTCAATATCAAAAGAATTCTTAGCCAAGTCTTCGTTTATAGGTACAAAGTTGTATTTTTGATTTGCTGCAACAACTATGTATTCAGGATAGAAAGATTTCAAAACTGAAATTATCGTATTTCCGTTTTCCAAGGATTCCTTGATGGACTGCAAAACAGAATTTCTACCCTCTTCCTTGGCTTCATCTACCATAGCCTCAACTTCTTCGCTAGAATAAGTCTCGCCATCATCAATATTTATACGACTCTTTGTATCAACAACTACATAGATAATGCCAACTGCCACTAAAGTAAACATAATTGACAATATCGATATTAAAAAGTATCTAAAAGCTTTTTTCATTTATATTTTCAATGTCATATCTGTAAGCGAACCTATCTGCTTACGATACCACACTATCCCCTTCCAAGTTCCAAATTTATAGCCAATGTTTTCAAAGTGCCCTACCTCTTCAAAGCCTAATGACTTATGAAGAGCAATGCTAGGCTCATTGTCATCTGTGAGAACACCATACATGAATTTGTAGCCCATGTCTGAAAGACGCTTTTCAAGCTCCAGATAAAGCATCGAACCTAATCCCTCATGTTTAGGTGCATCCTTCGAAAGATATATGGTGCTTTCTACTGAGTATCTATAGGCATCATGATGTCTAATTCTACCTGCGTAGGCCATTCCTATAACCTGATCTGCCTCGTTGCAAAGAACTATATAAGGATAAGCCTTTTTTGTATTAATTATAGCATCCTCATATTCTTTTACCGAAGGATTATCCTCTGTAAAAGTAACATATGTCTCCTCGGCATAGTAACCATAAATATCATGAATCGCCTGAGCGTCGGCGATTTGTGCTTCTCTAATATAATAACTCATAACATCATCTCCAAAACATAGCTATATAAGATAGTAACAAAGTCCTATCAATAATTCAATTCAAACCCAGATACTTTACAAATGTTTAGGTTTCATCTATAACATAATAGTTAAAAGTTAGGAGAAAAAAACATGAAGTATAATACAATTCTTTTCGATTTGGATGGAACCTTGTTGTACACCCTAGAAGATCTTGCAGACAGCATTAATTATATGTTGGCAAAATATAATTTGCCTACACACTCAATTGATGATGTTAGAAGATTCGTAGGAAATGGTCTTAGAAAATTGGTAGAACGCGCTCTTCCAGAGGGTGAAAACTATGAACACTTTGAGGAATTTTTAAAGGAATTCATTGAGTACTATAACTGTCACAACAGAATTAAAACTCGCCCTTATGAAGGAGTGTTAGAAACCACCGAAAAGCTTGCAGCTTTAAATATAAAAATGGCCATCGTGACCAACAAGGGTCAGACAGCCAGTGATTCGTTAATTGATGAGTTTTTTGCTCCAAGTATTACTATTGTAATTGGCGATGATGGTAATCACAAAAGAAAGCCTGATCCAGAACCAATTGAAATTGCTTTGCAAAAGCTTGGGGTAACAGATAAATCCAAGGTTCTTTATATTGGAGATTCTGAAGTCGATGCAGCCACTGCCGAAAACGCTGGCCTTGACTACGTACTTTGCACCTTCGGATTCCGCACAGCCAAAGAACTCTCCACCTTCCACCCCGTTGCGTACGTGGACTCATTTGCAGAAATACTCAGCATTATTTAGAGTACTGGTAGGTAACCAGCTTTATTTATTCTAAGTGCTTGTTACCGTAAACAGCGCTCTACATTATTCTGCATAGTTCTTATATATATCCACATGGTCATAGATGCATCTCCAAGACGAGCTTGAGTGTGCTGTACAGCAAATGTATTCTATACCACCTTCAGTAACCATTGAGCTTACAGCGCAGCTTCCTGACTCATCTACATATCCAGTCTTTGCGCCTTCAATCTCACCACCAATGTCCTTGTCTTCGATTCTACGTAGGAACCAGTTGGAAATAGTAATTCCCTCAGGATTAACATTAGTAGCAGTTGAATTATATACCTTAGTGGTAACCACTTCCTTGCAGATATCATTATCCAAGGCAGCCATCATGATAATTGCAATATCATAAGGTGTGCTGTAATGTTCCTTGCTATGAAAACCAACTGGATTGGTGAAATGAGTTGTATCTGAAATCCCGAGATTCTTAGCCTCTTCATTCATCATCTTAACAAAGCTATCAATATCACCAGCTACATACATAGCAAGCTGTGCAGCAGCATCACCACCAGATGGAAGAATGGTTCCGTAGAACAAATCCTTAACAGTGACCTCTTCATCCTCAACAAAACCAGAAGTAGAGCCGCCGCCTGCATAAGAATAATCTATAGCCTCATGACACATAACAACCTTCTCATCCAGCTGTTCAGGCTTAATGTTTTTTGCAGCAACAAGGACTGTCATAACCTTTGTCATAGATGCTGGAACAATCTTTTCATGGGCATTTCTAGTTGCCACAATCTCCTTAGTATCATTGTTAATAAGGATTGCGGACTGACTAACAACATCTCCACCTATTTCAACTAAGCTATCACTTTCTTTTGCACTATAACCACCCGAAAGAGCAGGTGTTTCTTCTTCTATCTTTTCCTCTTCTGCAGGCTCCTCTTTATCAGCCTTTGCAGAAACCTTAAGGCCCTTCTCTTCCTTCAAATCGCTGGCAGCTTCCACCACCTGCTCCTCAGAAGCAGCAACCTTCGTAGACTTATCATCTTTGCCTTTAATATGGGATACGATTAAGACGCCAGTGAGGACAATCGCCAATGCCATTAGCGACAGTTCAGAATATACTTTAATCTTACGAATAAGTTTTTTGCGCTTGCGGTAAACCTTACGCTCTTCGTAAGACATGTTTCTAATATCTCTTGCCATAACAAAAATACTCCCACTCCCCTTAAAAACTTCTAACTTTTCCAAAATGCCCTAAAAGCATAAGGAAAATCATATAAAAAGTTTAACATTTGATAGTGGGCAGTACAATTCAGAACAAACATTTCGTAAGTATTGTATAAAATGACACAATCATTAACATTTCTTTAATTTAGTGGCATTGTGTTGCTTTAAGCTACAAAAAAAGACATCCGTCGTCAAACGAATGTCTTATAAAGTGGACTAGACGGGAGTCGAACCCGTGTCCAAAAGCCAATTCCCGGCCCTTCTACGAGTGTAGTTTGCATTTTTACATTCCCTCCACATGACGCCCACAAACAGGCTGCATGCTTTAGTAGCTTCATGATACGCCCACTATCGCAAAGCTTAGATAGCGTCGTTTCCTACAAAGTCGAAGTCTGGGTCCTAAGGTGTAGGTGCCCTAGGTCAGACTGCCGCAACTAGGCAGCGTATGCTAAATTATCGTTAGCGTTTAATTTTAAGTTTGGCCATTTAACCCATCGCCGTGGGACTCGCTTCTTCCGCTGCATGACCCCTGTCGAAACCATGACTAGCCCATATCTGCATTTTATCGAGGACATAATATGTCCGAAGGGAAAATGTAGATCTTTCTTCCATAGAACTAAGTAAACATTTATGTTTACTTAGTGAGAGGGAAGAATTCCACTTACTAAAAGTCAGCTTCCTAATTATACAATTCTCTATAAACCCTGGCAAGAGGCAATCCAACAACATTGTTATAATCTCCTCTAATCCCCTTTACAAGAATTGCCCCAAGCCCCTGGATACCATAAGCACCAGCCTTATCCATTGGCTCCTTTGACTCAATATAAGCCTTTATAGACTCAGCAGAATTCTCATACATCTCAACATCTGTGCATTCAGAGAAGGTATTTACCTTTCCATCTTCTGTCACAATAGTAACGCCAGTGTACACCTGATGTGTTCTTCCAGAAAGAGCTGTAAGCATGTTAAAGGCGTCCTCTTCATCCGATGGCTTTCCAAGAATTTTGTCATCGAATGCCACTACTGTATCAGCAGCTACCACAATCTCACCTGGATGATTCTTTGCAACAGCAAGAGCTTTCTGTCTGCTTAAATCTTCTACTACCTTTGCAGGAAGTGTTTCGGAAGTAACCTCTTCAATATCAGCTGGATCAACAATATATTCAATGCCAGCCTGTGTAAGTAGCTCTCGTCTTCTAGGAGAGCCTGATGCTAAAATAACCTTCATAATTCTGTCCTTATTTCTTATGTCTTTTTTCTAGTAAATCAATTCAACTGAAGCTTTATCCAAGATTTCTAATTTTGAAATCTCTCTCAGCTTCTCGCTTCATATCCTTCTTCTGAATATCAGCACGCTTATCATAAAGCTTCTTACCTTTTGCAAGAGCAATCTTAACTTTCACGAGACCATTATTTAAATATACCTCTAATGGAACAATAGTATAACCACTCTCCTTGATTTTGCTAAGTAATCTGTTGATTTCAGATTTGTGCAAAAGAAGCTTTCTTGGTCTAAGTGGGTCTCTATTAAAGATATTGCCCTTCTCATAAGGATTAACGTGCATTTGGTAAATGAACATCTCTCCATTATCTATACGAACAAAGGCTTCCTTAATGGAGCACTGCCCCATACGCATAGACTTTACTTCTGTGCCGTGAAGTTCGATGCCTGCTTCGTATTCTTCTTCCATGAAATACTCATGGTATGCCTTCTTATTATTCGCAATTAACTTTCTACCTTCTTTATTCATTAC
Source organism: Pseudobutyrivibrio sp. YE44 (assembly GCF_900104335.1). Lineage (GTDB taxonomy): Bacteria > Bacillota > Clostridia > Lachnospirales > Lachnospiraceae > Pseudobutyrivibrio. The sequence goes on along the minus strand of NZ_FMXT01000001.1, from coordinate 348,412 downwards.
ATAATCTCCAAGTACGCTGGTTACAGTAACAATCCTTAGTGTTTCTTTTTTCAGCTGAAGAAAGCTTCTCAAAAGGAACCTAAGAGATTGTTACTTACCAGCTCATTTAAAAATTTAATTAATTTAAATCTAAAAACTAGAATCGCTGAAATTCCTCAAGAATAAAATCGATTGTACGAGCTTGCTCGTCGACGCTATCGAGGATTACAGTGACGGGCTGGCCGAGCTTAAAAATACGGCCTGTACGCTCTCCTACAAGTGTAAGATTCTCCTCTATGAATTCGTAATGGTCATCGTACAGAGTGGATACGTGTACCAAGCCCTCTACAGTGTTTTCTAGCTCTACGTACATGCCCCAGCCAGTGATTGAAGAAATACTTCCCTCAAACTGCTGACCAATAAACTCCTTCATAAACTGAACCATCTTCAGCTTATCTACCTCACGCTCACAATCCTCTGCTCGGCGTTCAAGCTTGCTAGTATCAAGAGCCACCTGTGGAAGAATGGATTCATAGTGAGAAATCTTTCTCTCATTCATTCGCCCTCTAAGATAATCCTTAATTATACGGTGAATCTGCAAATCAGGATATCTACGTATAGGCGAAGTAAAATGACAATAATACTGAGCCGCAAGACCAAAGTGTCCCTTACAATCTGTATCATACTTGGCCTGTTGCATGCTTCTAAGAGTCATCTTTGTGATAACAGCCTCATCCTCATGTCCCTTAAGTGTCTCAAGCATCTTTTGAATTTCCTTAGGCTTTACGGAATCCGTTTTGCCTTTAAACGCATATCCACATGCTCCAAGGAAACGAGCAAGGCCCTGCATCTTTTCTGGATCAGGCGCACCATGAACACGATACACAAATGGAGACCCCATCAAACAAAAATGTTCAGCAACAGTCTCATTTGCAGCAAGCATAAAATCCTCTATAAGCTTATGAGCATCATTTCTCTCATAAGGAGCCAATCCCACAACTTTACCATTTTCGTCAATGATAATATGTGTTTCTGGGAAATCAAAATCAATAGAACCTCTCTTCTTACGTTTTGCGCGAAGAATCTGAGAAAGCTCAGACATTCTGTCTATCATTTCCGCTACATCTGAATAGGTTTCTCGCTCAGCTTCGTCCCCAGTCATAATGGCGTAGACAGAAGTATAAGTCATACGATGGTTGCTATGAATAACAGACTCACAAATATCATGATCTATAAGCTCACCCTTTTTATTAAAGGTCATAATGCAAGAAAGAGCAAGTCTATCTTCACCTTCGTTCAAGGAACACATTCCATTTGATAAGGTATGTGGAAGCATTGGGATAACTCTGTCTGCAAGATATACGGAAGTGCCTCGCTTAAGCGCCTCAACATCCAAGGCTGAAGATTCCTGAACATAATTGGTAACATCAGCAATATGTACACCAAGAACATAGTTATCTCCATCCATCTCAAGAGAAACGCCATCATCTATATCCTTTGTGTCTTCACCATCGATTGTAACCACGCATAATTCTCTCAAATCCTGTCGTCCAGCCATGTCTGCCTCAGACACAGGCTTTGCCACATTAGTAGCTTGCTTAAGGACCTTATCTGGAAATTCCGGAGAAATTCCAAAGGCTCTAACAATTGAAAGAATATCAACACCTGGGTCATTCTTATGACCGAGGATTTCAGTAATGTGCCCCTCAGGCTTATGACTGTCATCGCCATAGTCATCAATATGACAAACTACCTTATGACCAGTGACAGCACCCATTTCTTTTCCAGCAGGAATAAAAACATCCCTAACCATCTTTTGGCTGTCAGCCACAACAAATCCAAAGGTACCGCTGCTCTCAAAGGTACCAACCACATCAGAAAAACCATGGGTGATAATTCGAACCACCTTTGCTTCCTGACGCTTTCCTGGGGCACCGAAGGTAAGAACTGCAGCAACTATATCATCCTGCATTGCAAAGCCAGTGTTGTCTCTACCAACGAAATAATCTTCCTCCTGGCCCTCCACCTCTATGAAGCCAAAACCATCCTTATGAGATATGAATCTACCGATAATATCAGGCTCAATATCTTCGTTCTTTGGTTTATTAGCACGCTTTGCAACAGCATTTAAAGACTGCTTTTTTCCGGCAGTCTCTGCCTTTGTAAGCTTTTTTGTTTTGTGATCTTTTGTCTTTATGAACTTTGGACGGTTTTCTGGAATCTGATATTTGCCTCGTTTTGTAATTTCTACCTGGCCTTCTTCTACAAGCTCAGCTAAAACATCAGCAAACTCAGCCCTCTTATCCTTTTCAACATCAAGAAGAATCTCTAAATCCTTCTTTTTCATAGGAATATAGGCCTGACTCTTAAACACATCCATTAAAAAATGTTTTTGTTTGTCTAAATCCTTCATGTTTCTCCTAAAATTTCTCTTTAAACATTAAAAGCCACCCTTTCGGGTGGCATAAAATCAATTCTTAGAAACTTCCAATATTGAGAACAGCTGAAAGTACGAAGAAAAGGATTACACATACGCTTGTAAGCTTAACTAATAAGCCCTCACGTGAGCGACCTTTGTTTCGGCTCCAGTAAGAATCGAACTGCTGGCCTGATAAAGAACCAAGTCCGTTCTGCTTGCCCTCCTGGAAAAGAATAATGACTGTAAGTGCCACACAAATGATGATTAATAATATAATAAGAACTAACTTTAATGTTTGCATAATTTCCTCCTAATAATGGGTGCGGTGATTCGCAACAAACGAAGTATATCACAGCAAAAACCTATTTTCAAGACTTTAGGAGTACTTTATACCCCAACATCAAAATTCATTCCAGAAAGCAATTTTCCATCTGCTTCTTTTCGTGATTTCTGATATGGATTATCCTCATTAGGATACTTAATATGGGTTGTGGTTGTTCCTCCTGAAACATAGGTGCGGCCGCATTCTGGGCATACAGCAGTATGAATAGCCACAGAGGCATTCAAAACCTTACCACCCTTTTCCTTAGCCTTATCATAGGCATTGTTCACATGCTCCTGCTCATGGCCCCTAACTCTTGCTGCAGCAGCTTCTGGAGCAATATGCGCTGCTGATTTAAAGGAAACCTGCTCATCACTTCCATCCTGATATTTACGGGACGCACAGGTTTCACATTCAATAACACCAGCTCTTTTGGCCGCACGTTCAGAACCATAGCTTTTCGCTAAAGCTTCGCTTTTCCCCTCTGCTTTTAGTTCTTTTGCTACCTGAGATGAGCCCTGAGTTGTTAAGGAATTTGAAACACCGCTAGAATTAAAAGGATTTGAATTCCCAATAGAATTTATCCCTAGCATAAATATCACCACCCATATAAAAACACACCTATAGGTATATTTATAATACAACAATAATCGTAAATTTCTATGAACTTTCCCCTATGCATTTTATTTATGCCCCACATCTATTATACTTATGTGTTGGAGGACAAGGTTATGATAGTTTCGAAGTATTTCGTTTATTTTATTATATATAGTTTCTTAGGCTGGATATACGAGACCTGCTTTTGTACAATCCACGAAAAAGCCTGGGAAAATCGAGGTTTTCTTTACGGCCCATGCATCCCGCTATACGGTGCAGGCGCCACTCTAGCACAAATCATATTCGTAGATATACCAAACCATTTATCCGTAAAGCCACATTTAGCAATAATCTTTTTAGGATGCTCCATCGGATCCTTCTTCCTAGAATATGGAACTTCCTACATACTGGAAAAACGCTTCAACGCCAGATGGTGGGATTACGGAGAATTTCCACTAAACATCAACGGACGCGTATGCATCCCCTTCACTATATGCTTCGGATTTGCAGGAATCATTGTTACTCAACTAATCATTCCACCAATCGTGTACAGCATATCCCTTATTCCATCAGTAATCGTTGAGTTATTTGCACTTATATTTATGTTTCTATTTGGAATGGATATGGCTCTTACCGTCTCTGCCATCACAAGCTTCGCCAAGGAATTTGAGCGCATCAACGAACAAATCAACACCCAGATGGCCGAGCGCATCGAGGCTTGGCAAATCAGCCGCGCCGACGCTAAAATAGCCCGTCTTGAAAAAGCCAACGAACGAAAAGAAGCCGCTATCCTCAAGAAGGAAATGAACGCTGAACGAATAGCCGAACTCAAGGAGCAGCTCTCAACCGAGGCCGTTAAACAGTGGGTGTTAAATGCCACCGAAACCCAACGTGGCCAGTTCCGTCACATCGCGAAGTTCACCCACCCCGTAGCCTCCACCAAAGCCCTCCTCGACAAAGGCTCTGAGTTCCTCCGCAAGAAAACAAAATAACATTCCACATCGGCCACATTTATCTGTGGCCGCTTTTTTCTCTTTTTCTACAGTAAGCTACTCTGCCTGCCTCCCGGCCCGCCCCCTAACACCACAGCTATATATGAATCGGAACAAAATAATAGTTTCTCTTAATGCTGCAAATGGAGCTTTACGTAGTTGTCTTTTCATTGGTGTTGCACTTTGAAGCTACTGTATGTATAGCACAGACACATAAAAGCTTATATAATGCTCTCCATCAGAGGATATGCCTATCAGTTGTTTCCATACTCCATTTGCTAAGTAAAATTAAAAAAGCAGGTTTTGAATGTATAGGCACCGTGGCACATTCAACATCGTGTATCAAGTGACCACTGCAGCCGCCGTCCTAGCGACTGCTGCCTATACATACAAAACCTGCTTTTTATTTTACTAAGCGCATTACAAATTCCAACAACTGATAGGCATATCCTCTGATGGAGAGCATTACTAACAATAGTGTGTGTCTGCGCAATGCATACAGTAGCGATAAAAGTGCAACGAATTGAAAAGAAAACTACAATAAAGAAAGCGACATGCAGCATTTAGAGAAACATTATTTTGAGACTGAATATATAGCTGTGGTGTTAGGGGGCGGGCCGGGAGGCAGGCAGGTGTGAGGACAATATAGAAAAAGAGAAAAAAGCGGCCCACGGAATATTCCGTGGGCCGATGTGTTTGAATGTTATTTTGCGTCTGTTGCTTTAACGGCATCCTCAGGCTTTTCAACCTGTGCAATGGCATTCTTAGTCATTGGGATGCGGCAGTGCTTATCGCTTCCGAACTCAACGATAACAGTTGTATCGTCTGGGATAGAAATGATTACACCATAAAAACCACTTGTTGTAAGTACTGTATCGCCAACTGCAAGAGATGACATCATAGCTGTCTTCTGCTTCTGCTCCTTCTGCTGTGGACGAATCATAAAGAAGTACATAAATACAAAAAGTACTACGACCCAAATAATCAAGCTGATTGAACTATCCATTAACTTATCCTCCTAAACTAGGCTTACGCCAAATCACTGAAATTAATTTTACCAAAAGAATATAGTTAAGCGCAAGACAAAAAGATTCATTTAATAAATAATTAAGATTAATCCTCGCCTGCTTCCATACTCTCAAGCTTTCTCTTCTTATATCCTGCAAAATCGCCAGTATCTAAGGCATCTCTGATTTCTTCCATCATTGTGTTGTAGAAATAGAGATTGTGAAGTACGCAAAGACGCATACCAAGCATTTCCTTTGCCTTTAAAAGATGACGAACGTAGGCACGTGAATAGCTTCGACAGGTTGGACAGCCACAGCCTTCCTCGATAGGTCTCATATCCTTTTCAAACTTCTGGTTGAAAAGATTGAGCTTGCCGTGATTTGTATATACGTGACCATGACGACCGTTACGGCTAGGATAAACGCAATCAAAGAAATCTACGCCACGCTCCACTGCCTCAAGGATATTAGCTGGAGTACCAACACCCATAAGATAAGTTGGCTTATTCTGTGGAAGATACGGTACAACATTGTCAAGAACATCGTACATCTGCTCGTGGCTTTCACCAACAGCAAGACCACCTACAGCATAACCAGGCAAATCAAGCTCTGCAATACGTTTTGCATGCTCAATACGAATGTCATTAAAAATAGCACCTTGATTGATTCCAAACAAAAGCTGCTCTTTATTGATAGTGTCAGGAAGAGAATTTAGGCGAGCCATCTCCTCCTTACAACGATAAAGCCATCTTGTAGTACGAGCAACAGAATCCTCTACGTATTTACGTTCAGCAAGGGCTGGTGGACACTCATCAAAGGCCATAGCGATGGTAGAACCAAGATTTGACTGAATCTGCATAGATTCCTCTGGGCCCATGAAGATTTTGCGTCCATCTATGTGTGAATTGAAGGTAACACCTTCTTCTTTGATTTTACGAATGCCTGCAAGAGAGAAAACCTGGAATCCGCCGGAATCTGTAAGGATTGGACGGTCCCAATTCATAAATTTATGAAGGCCACCAAGCTCCTTTATAAGCTTATCACCTGTACGCACATGTAAGTGATAAGTGTTTGAAAGCTCCACCTGGCACTTAATCTCTCGTAAATCGTCAGTAGATACGGCACCTTTGATAGCCGCAACTGTACCAACATTCATAAATACAGGTGTTTCAATTACACCGTGAACAGTATGAAATCGACCTCTTTTGGCCTTCCCTTCTGTTTTTAATAATTCGTACTTCAATTCTTATAAAACTCCTTTATATAATCCACTCTGTCTGTCATGTGACTAAGCATTGCGTCACAAATTGTGATAGCACACATTGCCTCAACCACTACAACAGCTCTAGGAACAACAACAGGATCATGACGACCATGAATCTCAATGTCCGTTTCCTGGCCCTGTTCATTAACAGTATGCTGTTTCTTAGAAATAGATGGAGTAGGCTTAATAGCTGCACGAACAATAATGTCGTCTCCATCTGATATGCCACCTAAAATTCCACCACTGTGGTTGGTCTCCTTAACAACCTTACCTTCATCATCTAAGGTGAAGCAATCGTTGTTAAGGCTTCCTGTTGTTTTGGCAGCCTCAAAACCATCGCCTATTTCTACGCCCTTGACAGCACCGATAGAAACAAGCGCCTGGGCAAGCTTCGCATCAAGCTTGTCAAAAACTGGATCACCAATTCCAGCAGGAACACCGGTGATAACACATTCGATTACACCACCTGCGCTATCGCAGTTGTGAATGCAGGCTTCAAGGAATTCCTGAGCCTTTGCCGCTGCATCTGCATCTGGCATTCCAACAGGGTTCGCATCTCTCTCACCAAGTTCGATTTTTGTAATTGCAATATCTCCAATTGACTTCGTATATGCGAATAATTCCACACCAAGTGTCTTTAAAAGCTTGGCACAAATGGCACCTGCAGCAACTCGACCGATGGTCTCTCTACCAGAAGAACGACCGCCTCCACGATAATCTCTAAAGCCGAATTTTTCGTAGAAACCATAATCTGCATGACCCGGTCTAAAGCTGTGGGCTATATCGCCATAATCCTTGGAATGCTGGTCCATATTTCTAACCATAAGTGAAATAGGTGTACCAGTGGTGTGACCTTCAAACACACCTGAAAGAATCTCTACCTTGTCACCTTCAGCACGTGCAGTAGTGAATTTAGACTGACCAGGTTTTCTTCTATCAAGATAAGATTGAATATCCTCTTCGCAAAGAGGAAGTCCAGCAGGAAATCCGTCAATAACTACACCTAATGCTGCACCATGGGATTCTCCCCATGTTGATATTTTAATAGTATTACCAAACGATGAACCAGACATATGAAGCCTCCTAATTTAAGCAATCAACCCTATGAAAAAGGGGCTGTCTTAAACAGCCCCATAAAAACTATTTAATCTTTACAACCACTATACTGTTTGGCTTAGCAATCTTGATAGGCGCATTCTGCATTAAAGAATGACCAGTCTTCTTGTCGATTGTGAAGCTGCGGATTTCGTTTGTATCGTGATTAAGTGAAACAAAATATTTATCCCCAGGTAAAACTGCAAAACTCTTAGGATAATCGCCACTAATAAAGTTGTGTGAGAAATATGTAATCTTTCCAGATCTAACATCTCTTTCATACATGCAGACAGCATTAAGACCATCAACGCTGGCGTATAAGTACTTGTTATCCTCACCAAACTTGATATTTGTACCAGTACTGATTTCCTCATCAACACCAACAAGAAGAGAAACAGTCTGGATGTTCTCAAAATCAGGATGATCATCAATGATATGATAATCATAAACTAAAATCTCGTTAGACATCTCTGTGATAACGTAAGCATACTTTCCGTCGTTAGAGAATTTCATCTTTAGTGGAGCTGAGCCCATTGTACATCTAACGATATCTACAAGACGAAGCTTTCCGTTTTCGTAATCAACTTCGTAGATTTTGATCTGGTGAAGACCATTTTCTACAACGCAAAGGAAACGCTCATCTGGTGTAAGCTCTACACATGTACAGTGTGGGTAAAGTGGTCTGTCAGCAACTGACTTACCAATTCCCTGATGGAAGATACCATCAGCGATACCGCCAATGCTTCCGTCCTTGTTGAGGCTCATCATAGTAACACGACCATCATGATAACCAGCAACAAATAAATATCTATTCTGAGAATCAACACAAAGATTGCAGCCACGCATGCCTCCAACCCATTCCTGATTCATCTTTTCAAGATCACCGTTCTCTAAAATCTTGAAGGATGCAACACCTTCATCAGCAATAGAATAAAGGAACTTGTTGTCCTTAGAATTAATAATATCAGAAGGATTGTTAATTGGAGCAACGCTCTGCTCTGTAAGTACTCCTGTTTCAGGATTAACATCATAAACATAGATACCTACACTAGTCTGGTGAGTATAAGTACCAACGTAAGCAACATATTTTTCTGCCATTGTATTCTCCTCGTTTACATTTATGCTTCTTTTCTACGTAATAAATCATACTCCGCTGGAGTAACGCTAAGCTTTATGAAAAGCTTTTGCTTTGGATGTGGACAGCTTTCCATAGCGTTTCCGTCCTCATCTTTAATTCCTAAAACTTCTACCTCTACATTATCACCGTTTGGCTTCATAATTTCAATAGTTTCACCTACTGAAAATTTATTTCTCTGCTCAATTTCAAAATATCCTTCTGAATCAGCAGTGCCACAGATACCTAAATAGGTATATCCGATATTGTAGGTATTGTTATCATAAATCTGAGATTCCTCAGATGGCTTTCCATAGTAGAAGCCAGTTGTAAACTGACGATATGTACATGCAGCAATCTGTTCCTTGTACCAATCAAGATTTGCCTCGTATTTTGCAGGTGATTCCTTGTAGTCATCAATAGCCTTGCGATATGTACGAGCTACAGTTGCAACATAAAGAGCAGTCTTCATACGACCTTCAATCTTAAAGCTGTCAATACCAGCATCAATCAAGTCAGGAATATGCTCGATCATACATAAATCCTTTGAATTGAAGATGTATGTTCCTCTCTCATTCTCGTATACAGGGAAATACTCTCCTGGACGCTGTTCCTCAACAACAGCATACTTCCATCTACAAGGATGTGTGCAAGCGCCCTGATTTGCATCCCTACCTGTAAAGTAATTTGAAAGAAGACATCTGCCTGAATAAGAAATGCACATTGCACCATGAATGAATGATTCAATCTCTAAATCATCAGGAATGTTTGCTCTAATCTCTTTGATTTCTGCCAATGAAAGCTCTCTGGCAGAAACAACTCTTGATGCACCTAAGTCATACCAAAACTTGTATGTACCATAATTTGTGTTATTAGCCTGTGTGCTCACATGTCTTTCGATTTCAGGACAAATCTCTTTAGCCATCATGAATATAGCAGGATCTGCAATAATAAGAGCATCAGGACCAATTTCTTTAAGTTCCTTTAAATACTCTCTAACGCCTTCAAGATCATTATTATGAGCCAAAATATTAACAGTAACGTGAACCTTTACGCCATGATCATGGGCAAACTTTACGCCCTCAATCATATCTTCCTTTGAGAAGTTCTTAGCTTTAGCTCTAAGACCGAACACTTCTCCGCCAATAAAAACTGCATCTGCTCCATAAATAACAGCAACCTTAAGAACTTCAAGACTGCTTGCTGGAACTAATAACTCTGTTTCTCTCATTTCTTTCCTTTCACACTAATACTAACGCCATCTCCAAGTGGAAGAATCGTAGTAGAAAAACCTTCATCATGAGTCAGTTCATAAAGATAATCTCTCATTCGTTTGTGAATGGTACGATTACGTCTTGTAATAGCATATCTAGACTCAATAATATCCCCGTCCTGTAATACATTATCAGTAACTATAACACCACCTGCACGAGTAAGCCTCTTGACCTCTGGCCAGAAGTTTATGTACTGGCCCTTTGCAGCATCCATAAATACAAAATCATATGGACCTTCCAAGGTTGGCAATATCTTCATTGCATCCCCCTCCAAAAGTGTGATTTGATTTTCATGACCACATCTTTTGAAATTCGCATTTGCGATAGGAATACGAGGCTCATAATTTTCAATTGTAGTAATCCTAGCATCAGGACCAGCTGCCTCAGCCATAAGATTTGCTGAGAATCCTACTGCCGCTCCAACCTCAAGAATCTTCTTTGGCTGGTTCATAGCAATGAGGAGCCTCAGCAAATTGACAGTTTCTAGCCTGATGATAGGAACAAAGGTGTCTAAAGCCTCCTGCTGAATAGCCTTAAGCTCAGGCGAAAGCTCTGGGTAAAGACTATTCAAATAGGTGGTATATCTCTCATCAACAATCATTTTATACTTCCATAATAATTGGAATAATCATTGGACGACGCTGTGTCTCGTGCCATACGAAATCAGAAAGGTTATCTCTGATATCTGACTTAATCTTATTCCAATCAGTAATATTCTTTTCCTCTAAAACTTCCATAGTTTCAGCAAGCACTGCTCTAGCGCTATCCATAAGATCTTCAGAATCTCTAACGTATACGAAACCACGAGATACGATATCAGGACCAGCAAGAACTGTGCCAGATGCACTATCAAGAGTAAGGACAACGATAATGATACCGTCTTCGGCCAACTTCTGTCTGTCACGAAGAACGATATTTCCAACATCACCTACACCGATACCGTCAACCATGATAGCCCCAGTGTGAACGTGACCAGAAATCTTTGAGTAGTTGTCACCAAGCTCAAGTACATCACCTGAACGAATAATCTTGATATGGTCGTGATCCCATCCAAGAGACTCTGCTATACGTGCCTGAGCTGTAAGATGCTTGAACTCACCATGAACAGGAATTGAGAACTGTGGACGCACAAGAGAATAAATAAGCTTAATCTCCTCTGCGCAAGCATGTCCTGATACATGAACATCCTGCATAACAATCTGGGCACCACGCATTGTCAAATCGTTAATAACGTTTGATACGGCCTTCTCATTACCTGGAATTGGATGAGAAGAAAATACGATTAAATCACCTGGCTTAATCTGAACCTTTTTGTGGGTTCCATTGGCCATACGTGAAAGAGCTGCCATAGACTCACCCTGAGAACCTGTTGTAACAAGTACAACCTTTTCATCTGGATAAGACTTAAGTGACTCTATCTCGATAAGTGTATTTTCTGGAATATGTAAGTATCCAAGCTTCTGAGCTGTATCAATGGTGTTGACCATTGAACGTCCTTCCACACAAACCTTACGTCCGTATTTATCTGCTGAATTAATAATCTGCTGAACACGGTCAACGTTAGATGCAAAGGTAGCAATGATAATACGGCTTGTTGTGTTATCAGCAAAGATTGAATCGATTGTCTTTCCTACTGTCTTTTCAGAAGCAGTGAAACCTGGGCGCTCTGCATTTGTAGAGTCACACATAAGGGCAAGTACACCCTTCTTTCCGATTTCACCAAGACGCTGTAAGTCGATTGGATCACCATAAACTGGTGTGTAATCAACCTTAAAATCGCCTGTATGCACAACAATACCTGCTGGTGAATAAATAGCAAGAGCTGCCGCATCCTGAATGCTGTGATTTGTGCGGATAAACTCTACTCTGAAGTCACCTGCATTAATATGTGTACCGTACTTAACCACCTTACGCTTAACCTTTGTAAGCATCTTGTGCTCTTCAAGCTTGTGCTCAATAAGACCGTTAGTAAGCTTTGTTGAATAAATTGGGCAAACATTTAACTCCTTAAATACATAAGGAATAGCACCTATATGATCCTCGTGACCATGGGTGATAAAAAATCCTTTAAGCTTATCCTGATTATCCTTCAGATAAGAAACATCTGGTATTACCAGATCCACGCCCAACATATCATCCTCAGGAAAGGAAAGTCCGCAATCCACCACAATAATACTGTCCTTATACTCAAAGGCAGTAATATTCATGCCGATTTGCTCAAGACCTCCCAATGGAATAATCTTCAGCCTTTCAGCTGTCTGTTCAGTTTTCTTTTTCAAAAATAAACCTCCTATATCAAATAAAAAATATTAAAAATCAATGTCAGCATCGTCGCCAACTAATTCTTCAAAAAGTTTTGCTACAGCATCAAATTCAACGTCATCTTCAACAAACTCGTAGATAACTTCGTCGCCGTCTACTGAGACTTCCTTCATTATTGCTGCTTCAGCATCTTCATTTTCATCTTCACTGTCACAAACAAGAAGATATTTATTACCAGAAACTACTGTTTCCTCTAAGACAAAAAACTCTAAGTCTTCGCCATTGTCACCTGTCAAAATAATCTTATCCATACTAAATTCATCTCCAAATCCGCTGGTTACGTTAACAATCCTTAGTGTTTCTCCGCTCACCTATAGAAAGGTTCGCTTGAGAAACCTAAGAGATTGCTAACTACCAGCTCATTTAAATACTATAGTTAACAAATACCCTAGTTAACTTTATTTATTGTAGTTATCGAGGAAGTCTTGGAGGATAATCGCGGCGGCGATTTGGTCGATGACCTTCTTTCGATCCTTGCGAGCTACGCCAGATTCTTCCAAGATTTCATCTGCATACATTGTGGTGAGTCGCTCATCCAATAGTTCGATTGGGATATCAACTCGCTTCTCTAATAATTTTTTAAACTCAAGTGTTTCCTCGCAACGAAAGCCTTCGCTATCATCCATGTTTCGAGGATAGCCAAGGATAATTTTTTCCACCTGATATTCGTCGCATATTTCTTTGATACGCACAAGAGTGTGACGTAAAGCGCTAGGGCGCTGACGAGTAATAGTTTCAAGCTCCTGTGCAGTCAAAAGTAAGGGGTCACTAATCGCGACCCCTACTGTTTTCGTCCCATAATCAAGACCAAGAATCCTACTCATTATTTACTCCAACTCTCGTTAGAAATATATTCCTTAAGAAGCTCTTCTACGAGCTCATCACGTTCAACTTTCATAATAAGGCTACGCGCATTATTGTGACTTGTAATGTATGTGGGATCACCAGACATAATATATCCCACAATCTGATTCACTGGATTGTACCCTTTTTCAGAAAGAGCACTGTAAACCTGTTCGAGTACTTCTTTTACTCCAACAGGATTCTCCTTTTGAACCTTGAAATATTGTGTGTTACTTAAATCTGCCATAATAACCTCGTCTCTGTTCTAATCCCACAATAATAATTAAAATTTCAACCTCATTGTAATATAAAAAATTTTATATTTCAACAAGCAAGTACTGTTTATCACTAGATAAAACAACACCTTTTGCCATTACGATTTCATTGGTGTAGTCCTTGTCATCCTTACATTCAATAGCGCACTTAATATACTCCTTTGAGAAACCGATGAAGTATTCCTTGCCATCGATAACAGTTTTCTCTTCAAACAAGATATCAAGCTCTTTGCCAATAAAGGAATTTCTGAAACTTTCAGTAGACTCATTTCCAAGTGCAATAAGGGTTGCACTTCTCTCCTTCTTCACTGCGTTTGTAATTTGGCCAGGCATTGTTGCTGCCTTTGTTCCTGCTCTCTTTGAATAAGCAAAAACATGAAGCTCGTAAAACTGAATCTGTCTAACATAATCTGCAGTGATATCAAACTCTGAAGCGGTTTCACCAGGGAAGCCCACAATGATATCTGTGGTAATTGCAGGATCAGAAAAATATTTTCTAAGAATCTCTACTCCCTTAGTATACTCTTCAATTGTGTATTTTCTGTTCATTCTCTTAAGAACTGTGTCACAACCTGACTGAAGAGATAAATGGAAATGCGGACACATCTTTGAAAGTGAAGACACGCGCTTTGCAAAATCCTCAGTAACAATCTGTGGTTCAAGGGAACCAAGACGAATACGTTCAATTCCATCAATCCTTTGTACAGCCTCTAACAAATCAGCAAGAGTAAACTCAGTTCCACTTCCGAAGGAGCTAAGATGAATACCTGTGATTACCACCTCTTTGTAACCGTTCTTTGCAAGACCAGTAACCTCTTCAACCACATCTTCAATTGAGCGGCTTCTGATACGACCTCTTGCAAATGGAATGATGCAGTAAGAACAAAACTGATTACAGCCATCCTGAACCTTAACAAAAGCTCTGGTATGTTCTGAGTCTTTTTCAATGTGCATATTTTCATAAGCAACATTGCCTTCATTAATATCTATGCAATCAAGGATTGGACCATCGTTTTTGTCCAGGCCCTGAAAATATTCGTGTATACGTTCTACAAGCTCGTTCTTTTTGTTGTTACCAAGAATGATATCGGCACCAAGCTCGTCGGCAATATCCTTGCCAAAGTTCTGAACATAACAACCAGCAGCAACAACACACGCATCAGCGTTAAGCTTCTTGCATTTGTGAATCATCTGTCTCGATTTTCTATCAGCTATATTTGTAACAGAGCAAGTATTAATGACATAAACATCAGCCTGCTCATCAAAAGGAACTATAGTGAATCCATCCTTCTTCAGAAGCTCTTCCATAGCCTCAGTTTCATAGGCATTTACTTTGCATCCAAGATTATGTAATGCTGCTTTTTTCATTTATATAAACCTTTCTATTTTGTTGACTTTTAGGGGGTGTTGCTTTAGTATATATCCATATAATTTATACTAAAAATCTCGAGGGAGGCACAAACGATGAAAACAGTTCAAATTTCTCTTAACTCAATTGACAAGGTTAAGTCTTTTGTAAACACAATCAGCCAGTTTGATTATGATTTTGATCTTGTTAGCGGACGTTATGTTATCGATGCTAAGTCAATCATGGGAATCTTCTCACTTGACCTTTCTAAGCCAATCGATCTTACTGTTCACGCTGAAGGCGATGCAGACGATGTTATGTCTACATTAAAGGATTATATCGTTTAATCCATAGCCTTTACTAAGTAAAGAAATTTATGAGCTTTGCTAGATTCTAGCAAAGCTCTTTTTTTGTTCTTATTTAACGTGAACGATTTCAACTGTTTCAATAGCCTGCTTCATAAGCTCATCTATCTTTTCATCAAGAAGATGCTCGTGCTTTTCAATAGCTTCAAGCTTTGGCTTTGTAACAGGATGCTTAGCAACAAAGATTGTGCAGCAATCCTCGTAAGGTAAGATTGATGTCTCGTAAGTATCAATCTTTTCAGAGATATCTACAATATCCTGCTTATCAAAAGCAATAAGTGGTCTGTAAACAGGAAGTGAACATACAGCGTTTGTACAATTGAGAGACTGCATTGTCTGAGATGCTACCTGTCCGATAGACTCGCCAGTAACAAGACCGAGACAATCGTTCTCCTTTGCAAAGTGCTCTGCTATTCTCATCATGTAACGACGCATAATAATAGTAAGCTCATCATGAGCACACTGCTGATAAATGTAAAGCTGAATATCTGTAAAGTTTACAATATGTAAATCGATAGGACCAGAATACTTAGCAACAAGCTTTGCAAGATCTACAACCTTCTGCTTTGCCTGCTCTGAAGTGTAAGGTGGTGCATGGAAATATGTAGCTGAAAGTGTAACACCACGCTTTGCAATCATATAACCTGCAACTGGTGAATCAATACCGCCTGAAAGAAGAAGCATTGCCTTTCCAGCTGTACCAACTGGCATTCCGCAAGGACCTGGAATTTCTGTAGAGTAGATAGCCATATTCTCACGAACCTCTACATAAATAATCTTGTCTGGATTATGAACATCTACGTGCATCTCTGGGAAGGCATCAAGAAGACGTGAGCCTACCTCTGCAGCAACCTCCATAGAAGTCATAGGATACTGCTTGTTTGCACGACGGCCCATAACCTTAAAGCTAAAGTTCTTATCTTCAAATTCCTCATCCACATATTTAATAACTGCATCTGCAAGAGCATCAAAGCCCTCATCAGGCACAACTACTGTTGGACAAATTGCACTGATACCAAAAACATGCTGAAGAGCCTTAACTGCCTCATCATAATCATAGTCGCCCTCTACTGAAATAAAGATACGACCGCTCTGCTTCTTAACAACAAAGTTGCCCTCTACTGGATAGAGGGATCTTTTAATCTGGCGAACAAGGGCGTCTTCAAAGAGGTAACGGTTCTTTCCCTTAACACCAATTTCTGAATACTTAATTAAAAATGCCTGGTATGTCATAATAACCTTTCCTATAAAACTCTAAACTATAGTTGCATCATTGGCACAAGCTCTGTAAGAGCCTTGATTGCTGTCTCCACTTCTTCCATTGTGTTTTCTGGACAAAAGCTGAAACGAATTGTGCGCTCTAATAAATCTTTTTCAAGTCCGATTGATTTTAAAGTCTCGCTGATTGCTGGCTTATTTGACGAACAAGCAGAGCCTGCTGAAACGTATATACCATAATTATCCTGGAGCGCATTTAAAATAACCTGAGCTCTTGTACGGTTTCCTTTAATTGAAACACTTACAATCTGAGGAGCGCTGGCTTCATCTAAATGACCATTAACGCTGACACCCTCAATTGCAGAAACACCTTCGATTAAACGATGTCTCATAGCATACAAGTGTTTTTGCTTCTCGTCAAGATTTTCATACGCAATCTTTGCTGCCACTCCAAGAGCAGCTATTGCAGGAACATTCTCTGTACCTGAACGCATTCCTCTCTCATGACCACCGCCGAGAATCTGAGGTACCATAATATTAAAGATAGCCTCATTAATATATATAAATCCAGAACCCTTAGGTCCATGAATCTTATGTCCACTAACTGAAAGAAGATCGATTCCCATCTTCTTTGGCTGAATTGCCAGCTTACCAAAGGCCTGGATAGCATCAACATGAAACAAGATTTCTTTGTTGAAGCCTTTGATAATCTTTGAAGCCTCCTCAATTGGCTGAAGAGCACCAATTTCGTTATTTACCATCATAATAGAAACAAAAATAGTGTCTTCGCGAAGAGCTGCCTTTAATTCTTCAAGGTCAATAACTCCATATTCATCAGTTCCAAGATATGTAACCTCAAAGCCTTCCTTCTTTTCAAGATACTTGATAGGATTAAGCACTGAAGCATGTTCAATCTTTGTAGTGATGATGTGATTGCCACGACGTTTCTTTGCAGCAACACCACCCTTTATTGCAAGATTATTGCTTTCTGTTCCACCTGAAGTAAAATAAATTTCCTTAGGCTGAGCTTTTAAAATGCCAGCAATAATCTCTCTAGATTCCTTTAAATAATCCTTGCCCTTTGCTCCCATTCCATGTAGAGAGGATGGATTTCCAAAATCCTCCAAAAGGCACTTATTCATAATTTCAACTGCTTCTTCGGCACATTTGGTAGTTGCCGAATTATCAAAATATATCATTACATTTCCTCACATTTAAGCATCAACATTGCAAGTGAACAGATTGCTGCTGTATCTGTTCTAAGAATTCTGTGGCCAAGAGAAATAAGCTTCATGTGACCATCAACCATCTCAATTTCAGAAGGAGCAAAGCCACCCTCTGGACCTATAAACACCCCTATGCTCTGTCCTTTTTCAAGTTCCTTTAATGCATCAAAGGTATCCTGCATGCCATTTTTGCTTTCATATGGAAGCAAAAGCACATCCAAAGATTTGGCATATTCAAAGGCTTCTTTAAAGGTCATCACAGGATGAATCTGTGGGATAATTGAACGCTTTGACTGCTCTGCCGCAGATTTAGCAATAGCCTGATAACGCTCAACCTTAGACTTTTTCTTTTTGTCATCCAGTTTTACAATACAGTTTTTCATTTCAACTGGGATGATTTCAAAAGCTCCAAGCTCCACACATTTCTCAATGATGGTTTCCATTCTATCTCCCTTAGGAATAGCCTGAAACAAATAGATTTTGTTTGGAAGCTCGGTGGATGGAACCTCTTCCACCACAGTTGCCACCAAATCCTTATCCACAAAATCAGACACTTCACAGATGTAATTGGAACCATCTGCCACCGACACTCGGATTCGCTCTCCTGGACGAAGGCGAACCACCTTTGTAAGATGATGAGCATCCTGACCTGTAATATTAAATTTACCCTCTAATGGCAATTCATTAACAAATACTTGCTGCATAACTCTCTTAATTTTTCTGAGCGGTGATATTCACCCACTCACCCTGATGATTAATTTCTACAATATCAAGTCCAACCTGCTCAAGAGCAGCCTTTACTTCGTTCTCCTTGAAATCGATGATTCCAGAAGTGATAAAGTAAGCCCCCTGCTTCATAGTAGGTGGAATGGCTGGTGCCATAGCAATGATAATATCTGCTAAGATATTTGCAACTACAACATCGTATTTATCGTAGCCCACCTTATCCTGTAACTGTTTGTCATCAATAAGATTTCCAACATAGAAATCACCTGCTGACTTGTCTATATGATTAACTTCAAAATTTTCATAGGTAGATGCGATACAATCTTCATCTATATCGGTGCCTACAAGATGGCACTTTCCCTCAAGAAGCTTGTTGGCAATGATAGAAAGAATACCGCTGCCGCATCCCACGTCAAGGATTTCATCACCAGCCTTAAGATATTTCTTAAGCTGTCTGATGCAAAGCTGAGTAGTCTCGTGCTTTCCTGTTCCGAAAGAAACACCTGGATCAATCTCCACGAAAATCTTTCCCTGATCTGCTGGTGCAATTTCCTCCCAAGTAGGCTTGATAAGAATATCATCAATATAGAAGGATTTGAAAAACTGTTTCCAGTTGTTAATCCAATCTTCCTGCTTTGTAAGGGAAGTATCGATTGTGCCTGCACCTATATCAGTTGTTTCTTTAAGCTCTTCAAGAGCAGCCTTAACCTGCTGAAGCACTGACTCGTGGTCATCATCTTCACCAAGGTAGAAGCAAACCTTTGATAAGCCTTCATCCTCTGGGAGATCAGGCTGAAGCTCTTCAAATACTCCGCCCTGTCTGTCTCCGTCATCTACAGGAACATTGTTTTCAATTTCAATAGAAACTATGCCAAGCTCCATAAGAGCTGCACTTACAAAATCCTCTGCAAATGTAGTTGTATTAATAGAATATTTAATCCAATTCATATAACTCCTCTTTGCCCTTTAGGGCACCATCCACTTAATATGGAAGGATTTGCTTTACATGAAAAATCACATATCAAGGTTTCCCTTGATATGTGAAGTATACAAAAATAGTTAGCCTTGTGCTTTTTCAGCTGCAGCCTTTGCTGTGATTTCATCCTTTAAGTCTACGCATTTATCCTTAAGCTTTCGAGATGTGCTTGGTGATTGAATAAGACGAGCAATAAGCTTCATAGCTGCGTCGTATTTCTTGTAATGCATTGACATATTCGCAAGCATAAACTCAACTGCTTCAGATGCCATTCCACAATATGGAGGGGTCTCTGATGAGATTGCCTTCATAAAGCCTTCGTATGCCTGACTGTAAAAGCCTTCGTATTCCTTGGTGATCATTTCCACAAGCTTTGGATCAGCTTCTTTGTTGCCCTCAAGCTCTTTAAGCTGCGCACGGCGAAGCCATGCTATCTTTAAGCAAACATAAGCCTTTTCAGACATCTTTGCACGCTTTTTCATGGTGCATATCAATGCAAGCTTAAACTTTTCAACTGAATACTCGTAGTCGTATATGTCTGGAAGCTTTTCGTCTGGTTGTGGCTTAAAGCTTGGACAGAACTCTGCTCTAATGAGCTTTACACGAGCTGTGTCTATCTTAGCAAAAGTGGTATCAAGCGCTGAATAACCACAGTTTGGGCAAGACATAAAATCGTATTTAATCTTGTCCACATGCTCATAGTTAGGCTTTAAGTCGAAATCAGGCTCAAGTCTCTTAAGCTTTGTGGCAAGAACCGCTTTAATTGGAAATTCCTTGTCACAAACGGGACAACGAACCTTTTTATCTATAACAAAATCCTTTTCCTGTTTAACAACAGGCGCTGCCTTGGCAGTACCAGCCTCCCCTGCTTTTGGTTTTTCATCAGCTAAAATATCTAGCTCATCCATGGAAAAACCAAATTTTTCCATACCTGAAAGTAAATTCATAACTCGTCCTCTTGTGTTAGCTGTTAATTGTTAGTAGGTAACTTAAACGAACTCTTCAAAGATACAATTCTGTTGAATACTAAAGCATCCTCCCTAGAATCCTTAGCATCAACACAGAAAAATCCCTGTCTAACAAACTGGAAGCTATCATAGGCCTTTGCGTCCTTTAAAGATGGCTCCACAAGACAGTTTTTAAGAACTGTTAGTGAGTTTGGATTGAGATTCAAACTACCATCTTCATTATACACTCCTTTTTCCTCATCCACAATATTTTCGTAGAGACGAACCTCTGCATTGACAGCTGTCTTTGCAGCAACCCAATGGATTGTTCCCTTAACCTTGCGGCCATCTGGAGCATCTCCACCCTTTGTAGCTGGGTCGTAAGTACAGTGAATGCAAGTAACCTTGCCATTTTCATCTGTCTCATATGATGTACATGTAACGAAGTAAGCGTTCATAAGACGAACTTCGTTGCCAGGATATAATCTGAAATATTTCTTAGGAGGCTCAATCATGAAATCCTCTCTATCGATGTAAAGCTCCTTACCAAATGGAACCTGGCGGCTGCCAAGCTCTGGATTCTCAAGGTTGTTTGGAGCATCGAGCCATTCAACATCACCGCTTTCGTAGTTGTCGATAACAAGCTTTACAGGATCAAGAACAGCCATTGCACGTGGACGGCTTGTCTTTAAGTCTTCACGGATGCAATACTCAAGCATTGCATAGTCTGATGAAGAGTTTGCCTTTGAAACACCTGAAAGCTCAACGAACTTTCTCAATGACTCTGGTGTGAAGCCACGGCGACGAAGAGCTGCGATAGAAACAAGACGTGGATCATCCCATCCGTCAACAATTCCGTCCTCAACTAGCTTCTTGATATATCGCTTACCTGTAACAACGTTTGTAAGGTACATCTTTGCGAACTCAATCTGACGTGGTGGATTTGGGAAGCCTGCTGACTTAACAACCCAGTCATAAAGAGGTCTATGGTCCTCAAACTCAAGTGTACAGATAGAATGTGTGATACCCTCGAATGCATCCTCAAGTGGATGAGCAAAATCGTACATTGGGTAGATGCACCACTTGTCACCAGTGTTGTGATGTGTCATGTGTGCAACTCTGTAAAGGATTGGATCACGCATGTTGATGTTAGGTGATGCCATATCAATCTTCGCACGAAGTGTGTGTGCACCATCCTCATACTTACCGTTCTTCATATCCTCAAACATCTGAAGGTTTTCCTCGATAGAACGATTTCTGTTTGGATCTTCCTTACCTGGATGCTCGAAGTCACCACGGTACTCTCTCATTTCCTCTGCAGTAAGGTCTGAAACGTAAGCAAGACCCTTCTTAATAAGGTCTACAGCTACTTCGTACATTTTATCAAAATAGTTTGATGCGAAATAAAGGTGATCACCCCAATCAGCACCAAGCCACTGAATATCAGCCTTAATAGAATCAACGAACTCTACCTTTTCCTTTGTAGGATTTGTGTCGTCGAATCTCATGTGGAACTCGCCATTGTACTTCTTAGCAAGACCATAGTTTAAGATGATAGACTTTGCATGACCTATATGTAAATATCCATTAGGCTCAGGAGGGAAACGTGTACAAACGTGATCGTATACCCCTTCCTTTAAGTCCTTATCGATTTCAAGCTCGATAAAATTTTTGCTTACTACTTCTTCACTCATTTTATTTATTCCCTTCAAATATAATAGGCTTCTCCTCTGCCTTCTCCTTGAGGAGAAGGTGCCCGAAGGGCGGATGAGGTGTCACCATAATTTTTTATTTAATATGTGTATGTGTAAACAAATGCTCACTGCAATACTCATAATTGCCACTGCACTTGCTACAAAATCTAAAATCAAGCTCAGGATTTGTAACCTCTGTACGTCCGCAAACTGCACATTTGTGACGAGCAATTGGTGTGCCATCTCTGTACTGGGTACGAGGTGGTGTAGCCTGACGTCTGAATTCATTTCTTCTGTGAATTTCTTTAGGGTCAAATCTATGATAGTTTCTTGTTGAAAAATAAAAAATAACAAAGTTCAACAATGAAGCTATGATTGGTACTGTGGAAACCCAATTTCCTCCAAGGATGTTGATAACAATGGAATATCCAAGTACTACAACATAAAAGATTGAAAGCCATTTCATCTTCACCGGAATAATGAAATACAGCATAAGCTGCATATCCGGAAAATACATAGAAAAAGCAAGGAATATAGACAAGTTAATGTAATAGGTACTAACTGTATCTCCAAGACTCAAAAACGCAGGGTCAGCTCCATATATAGCGATGCATAAGAAATATGTTAAGAATGCACCGATAATGGTAAACAGCATTCCACCAAAGATGTATACATTAAAACGGAATGCACCCCAGGTATTCTCTAAGGTACTACCCAACGAATAATAAAGTAAAAACATAAACAATGCCCAAATAAGGGACACTTTTGGAGGGATAAGAACCCATGTGAATAATCTCCAAATTTGGAAATTATGAATGATAAGATATGGCTCCAAGGTTAAGTTAGAAATATAAGGAACTCCTGTAAATTTCTGACCAAACTGAAGCATATATCCAATAGCATATCCAATAAGCAAATAAACAGTAAGGTTTCTAATTGCATATTTGCCAAATTTCTTCTCTAATTTATTTAACAAAATCGTCCTCCCAAATGCATAGTAAACATAATTATAGACTTTAAAGATTATAACCCTTTAAAGCCTATTATAGCAACCACTATTTATAAGAGAAACAGCACTAATACAAGAATACAAACAATAACAAAAGCTATCTTTGTCGCCACATTAATTATACTTGGCAGTCTGTAGCTTTCATGGCCTAATACCAATAAATGAATGATGTAAGGAATGGTTCCAAACACTGAAATAATAAAGAACACTGCCAAGGTTATTGGGAAAAGAACTATAGATACAATTTTCTTTTTCTCAGAGAGACTTGAAAACCATATTCTAAAGAAAATAAAAACAAAGCCAAAAGCAAATCCCGATAACGCACTAGTAAGAACTGAAAACAACATGCTATTTATAGGCATTCCATTAAACATCATTCCATAAAGAGGATCAACTGCATCTACTAACGTAAACATTACAAATACGGCAGCAAAAATAATAGGAATTCTAAATCTCTGGCCTAATGGTACTCTTTCCGACCTACTATTATTTCTCCAAGCGGCTTTGATATCTTGTTTATTTTTCTTATCCTTTTCCTTTTTAAAATCCTTAAAAGATACAAGGTTGTTCTTTTTAGCCTTATCTTTTACAAGGTCTTTAATTTCTTCTATGCTTCCCTCTACAAAACCATTTAAGGAAATGCAATACACATACTCTGTGGTTTCAATAAAAGCGAAGGCGTTTCTAACTACAAATCTGTTAACATCTTGAAGAGGTGTTGATAAATCCTTAAAAATCCCCTCTTCATTTCTAATCACTTCGCGAATAACACCATCCTCAATAGTGATTGTACTATTAGCGTTATTTCTTCCATACATATCAACATCAGGCAGATTACTTCCCTTATAATCTGCCTTGATGTTATTTATTACTTCCTGACCAAAGTCATGTTCAATTCTTATCATAAAAAACTACTTCTTCCTACTTTGTTTTGTGGTGAGGAATATATTACTTGGTGTAAAAATATATTGAGTCTGCATCCTCGTCTATTTTGTAAGTGAAATCGAATAATTTGCAGAAGTCATCCACAGAAACTCCCAGTACATAAAAGGCCTTGCCTTCCTGGACATCTATATCTAGCTTCTGTCCATCTTTTGTGAATTTCACCTTGGATACGCCTTGGTCTTCATAGTGAGAGCTCATGTTCCAAGTATGACCGCCGTATTCCCACTGGGTCTTTAAATCCAGAGTTCTTTCTTTCTGGTCTGGAGTAAGAATGGTGAAGGTTCCGCCAAGTCTATCCATGTACTCTGCAATAACCAAAGGAACACTGCCACAATAATCAGCAATAAGTCCAAAATCAATGCTCATCATGTATTGCTCATTCTCTTCATCATAATAAGAATAACAATAATCATCGGTAACTAAGCCATAGTATGAATACTGGCTTTTATTATTGTCATAGAGCATCTCCTCATCATTTAAATAAATATGATTCAGCTGACTCTTATGGAAAGAATCTATTTTATCAGAGAGACCAGTGTAAATCTCTTTTGAGAGATTTCCATCCTTAATAGCTGCAGCAATAGAATTTTCAAGCTCTTCTAGTCTAGCTTCTTTATCAATTTTAGCGCCATAAATAACATACTCGCTTAATTTATAACAGCTATCATTGTGAATGTCATCTGTCTCGCAGCCCCATACATCCACCTGGCCAATAGGATGATTCATCAAAAATTCCTTTGAATTATACTTTAATTCCTTACGATAAATTTCATTGGCTTTATCAACAGCAGCAATTACCTTTTGGGCCTGCTCTGTATTTGTAAGTAAAACACCTTCATTGAAAGGATAATCAAATTCATCAAACAGCGTTTCTATATCATCTCGATAAAGTTCTCGAACTTTGTTGGCGTAATCCGATTCAAATTCAATTTTTTTCTTATCATTCTCATCTGTAATCTGTCGACGATATACATTAAAGACTAAACCACGTTCCTTAGTTTTAAAGGAATATCTCACTTCCTCAGGACTATGACACAAAAATTGACAGCCCAAATATTTAACCTTTTCACCGCAATTATCCTTTAGATAGCTCTTTACTTCCCTCTCAAAAGGATAATATTCAGAAGTGTCAAGCTTTCCAGAATCAGACACACTAAAGTAATCTTTATCTAAATCTACATGATGGAACTTATCCTTAACTTTGAAATATGTATCAATACCAAAGACTTCAGAAATAACGGATTTTTCTACAATAGGAGCCCATCTGTAGGTGTCATATTCCGTATTAATGTATACGTTTTCATCATTTTTAAGATAATAGGCACCTTCATAATCAACACAATTCGTATATGCGAATTGGTACTTGTCACCATTATCATCTATATATTCAAAATCCACAGGTGAGCCACTGATATTACCACCTTGATACTTCAGAAGCCAGTATAAATTTCCAAAGGAAAGTTTATCATCGTCGTTAGAGTATATCTCATTACTGTAATCTGTTGATTCTCCGTCTTTAATTACTCCAACACGATAATAAATAGATTCCTCCAGGGCCTGAGCTTTTTCGTCTTCAGAAAGCCCATCAATGATTTCTGGCAACTGATAAGTAATACCAAACCAATAATAACCTGCTTTAGCTTCAGCACTCATTTCTTCTGGACTAAAAGCGCCAAAACGGTCGTAGGTTCTATCTTTTCCCAGATAACCTGACTGACTCAATAAATCATATTCAAAACCTACGTCCTCATATTTTTCTTCAAGGTCTGAATAGTCGAATTTCAACACATATTTAATTTGGAAATTATAATGGAGTGCATTTAGCTTGTCATAAAAATTCCAAAGATCCTCACAGCCTTTTTCAAGAGAATCCATGTCATCATAACTTACTAAGAAATATCGCTCTCTTTTATCAAGCTTATCATCACTATCATCCTGATACTCATCTTCATCAGAATAATCCTCAGAATCATCATAGTCATTATAAGAAGACTCTTCTTCATCTTCTCCTGAAATTACATATTCAACAGTATCAGAAATTTCATCTTTATATTTTTCGATAAGGCATCGATCATAATCATCCCAGACCTCGCGGCCAAAAGTTATGAATAAATCTGCCTCTGAATAGTATTCATCATAAACATGAAAATGAATATCGTTCTTTTTGTCATATACCTCCCATGAATAGTCATTATTATTTATCCTTTCGGAGTTTTTTGACACTTTAAAATCTCTATGACCAAGCATTTCTCTAACATGCTTTTTTATATCACGCCTGCTGGTAGGTGTGAAAGCACAACCTGTCAGTGCAAAAGTCATGCAGAGAACCAATATAGTTAACAGTGTCTTTTTAAATCTCATGGATAAGTATTTCCTTCCGTTGTATCAATGTAGTCTGAGTAATTATTTCTATCAATCATCTTGTAAGGGACATAATAATACTTGTCATTTACAAGCTTGATATCCTCAGGCACACTGCCCTCAGTGGCAAGACCTAAAGCCATCCTTGCAATAGCGCGACCTTTTTCGCAGGAATCATTAAGTACCGTTCCAAGGATTGTTCCATCACCTACTAGCTGGATTGCTTCCTCCTGACCATTGACACCTACAATCAAAGGCATAGATTGTACGCCAAAAGCCCTTAGTGCATCTACTGCACCTAAAGCCATATTGTCATCGTTAGCAATAATAAGCTCGATTTGACGAGGATATCCCTGCAGCAAAGATGTAATTTTTGTTTGTGCCTGCTGTCGGTCCCAGTTGGCAATCTCATCCCCCAGGCGTTCTAGACGAATGCCTCCAGCCAGAATGGTTTCAACAGAAACATGACTGCGGATAATTGAGTCCTGGTGACCGGCCTCGCCCTCTAGCATAACATATTGTATAACTCCATCTCCACTAATATCTATTTCGTCAAAACGACTTTTTAGCGCTTCCCTTACCAAAAGACCTTGAAGCTTCCCGCTTTCTTCCGGTCTTGCCCCCACATAATAAAGCTTATCAAAACGATTCAAGTCATCCTCAACTAACTCTCGATTAAAAAAGATGATAGGTACATCAGCCAGCTTTGCCTTTTCAATAATCACTGATGCATCGGTTCTATCTACAAGATTTACGCAGACTACATCGTAACCCTTGTCGATAAAATCCTCCACCTGATCATTCTGAACCAACTGATTCTCCTCAGCATAGACAACAGTACAATCCATTTCAATCTGGCGATTGCTGCTGTACACCTGAAGATAATTTTGAATGTTTTGCTTTATTTCTTCTGTGAAGGGATCAAACTCACTGTACATGGTAACCCCGATTTTTATAGTCTTGTTATCAGTTTTCTCCTTTTTGGTGCTTCCTACAATAATGTTTGCAATTATCAAAAGGAGTATAACCGCCACCCCAAGGATGGAAAGCCTTTTTACCCTACTCATTTTCTCCACTATTTTACAAAGGGAAATAAAACTTTTTCTAAATCCGCAGAATACATTGTCTTTCTATCAGCAATGTAATAAAAGTTTCTTTCCTCAGCCTCTTTATTAATGTCTTTATCCTTCAACAACTGACGCACAGCAATATAGCCCATGGAATATTCATCCCTGTAGGCCAAGGCCTCTAAACCGCCAGAATCAAGGTGATATACAGACTCACTACTGTTATCAACTCCATATACGTAAATACGTCTGTTAATTCTATCTTTGGCCTCACAAGCAGCTTCGATAGATGGCCCATCAAGAGCTATGAAGCAATCGAAAAGGCCTGACTGCTCCAGGTTGTACATACTTTGTCTTAACTTCTTTTCATCGGTGGAAAGTGGTCTATACTCAGATTCACAGCCAGCCTCTTCAAAGAAAGAGCTAAAGATGTCTATTATCTCTGCATACTTTTCCTGGTTACCAGATGACACCAGAAGGATTTTTGGACAACCTGTTTCCTTCAGAATTCTGTCGCCTAACTCCGAAACCATGCTTTCATTATCAACCTTCAGTTCCCCCTTTGAATAGGTTACCTTATCATTTTCTACAATAATCTTTTCATCTGCTTCAACCTGTTTTTCTTTTGATGAATCCACGAAATCTATGATGCAGTTACTGTCCATGGCAGCGTTTGCAGCTCCTGATTTCATATTTTCATAGGCATCAGAAGCTTCAGAATCCACCACAAAGGCTATCCTAAAGGGTTCCTTCCCCTTATTGCCATAGCGCATATAAATTGAGGCTTCAATCAAAAGCAAGACACCTACCGCAAGAAAGAACAGGATAATCCATTTTCTATTTTCTTTATTTTGCATTGCCTTCACCTCCCAAATATTCCTCCATTGTCATCTTTGGAAGATGAATAATAGCCACAGTACCCTCATCCAGCTCACTTTCAAGCTTAAGGCCGTAATCATTTTTGAAATACAAATTAATACGCTGATTTATATTCCAAAGTCCTATACCAGAACCCTTTCCCTTGGACTGAGATTTTTCTTTCAGAAGATTTTCAAGGACATCTGGCGGAATTCCCATACCGTTGTCCCTAACCTCTATAAAGATATCTCCATCTTTCTCATAGCCCTTAATATCAATTATGCCTTCGTCATCCAAGTCTCCTACAGCATGATAAATAGCATTTTCTATAAGAGGCTGAATAATAAGCTTTATAGTGACGCAATCCTCAATAGCAGGGTCAATATCTATGTTTGCATCAAACTTGTTTTTATATCTCACCTTTTGAATAGCTAGGTAGTTTCTTGCATGAGTGATTTCATCCTTAATGGTGATGATGTTATTTCCCTTGCTAAGAGAAATTCTAAAAAGGGTGGCAAGGCTCGTAATCATAGAAATAGCCTCTGGATACTTTTCAGATTCAATCATCCAAATAACAGAATCCAAGGTGTTGTACAGGAAGTGAGGATTAATCTGAGCCTGGAGAGCATTTAATTCGGATTTACGTTTTTCCTTTTGCTCCTTTACTCGCTCATCCATAAGATCTCGCATCTGTACCACAAGTGATCTAATTGTTCTGCCAAGATGCCTGATTTCATGTGATCCACCAATGTAAACCTTCTGAGCCTCAAGGCTTCCTTCCTCAATACTCTTAAGAGATGCTTCCAGCTGACGAATTGGGTCAGTAACAATTTTAGAAATGATGATGTTACCAAAGACAATAAGGAAGATTGTGACAGTAACAATAATCATCATAAAGGCTCTCAGCTGATTGTATGGTGCTGAAAGTTCTGAAGCCGGAACCACAGAAACAATCTTCCAGCCTGTATAGCCAATGGTTTTCACCACAACCGCTCTTTCACTGCCTTCAAAGTTTTCCATATGGCCGCCGTCATCATATTCAGCTGCAGCAATATTATTTTCCTGCATAAGACCACCAGAAATAGCCTTTTGCTTTGGGTGATAAATAATCTCGCCGTCGCCATCAATAAGATAAACATAGCCTGAGCCCTTTTCATTTACCCTAGAAAACATCTGCTCAATGGCAGAATAATTCATATCAACAAGAAGAATTCCCCTTCGTGCGTATCCCATATAATTCAGGTCCACGCTTCGACTAAGGGAAACCACCCAATAATATCTGTAATTGCTGCCTTCAAACATATTTTGAACATGGGGTTTTGAGAAATGAAAGTTTTCGATTTTTTCTTCTGTACTGGTGAACCACTCCTGCTCAGTGAAATCCACCCCAGATTTTCTTGTAGAAATTGGAGCAGCAGAAATAAGCGCTCCATCCTGAGAGATGCAGGCTATACTAATCAAATCGTCTTTATTTGCCTCATAGAGAATATCCATCTCTTTGTTCATGGTGTCACTGGTAAGATCCATGTTTTTAATAACACCATAATACATACTGTTGGACACTCCCATCATATTTCGTAAATACGAATTGAGTGTCCAGCTCATTTGGTCTATAACCTGTTTATTATTTTCGATGGCAGTTTCCCTGGCGGTATTTATATAAGTGGTATAAAACGCCATGGTAATAAAAGCCATAGAAAGAATAGACACAATGGTAAAGGACAGAGAAATAATAAGTTGGATACTTCTTCTTTTTGAAGCACGACGAACCCTTTTATATTGATTATAAAAATCAATGGATTTCATTAATTACCTCTCTGCTGTCTGTACTTTGATGGTGAAATACCATAGGCCTTTTTGAAAACATAGCTGAAATAATTTGGCTCTTCGATACCAATCATTCCCGCTATGATATATGCCTTTTCGTCTGTATTATCAAGAAGCCACTTTGCCTTTTCCATACGAAGATTTGTAAGATAGGTCACAAAAGTGAGCCCTGTCTTCTTTCTAAACAAGGTTGAAAAATAGTTTGGAGTTACATTTAAATAAGAGCAGATTTTATCTACGGATAAATCTGATTCCTTGTAATGCTCTAGAATATAAGCTTTTGCTTTGTCTACAATATCTCCGGCATTTGAGGTATTTTCCATGAAATACTTTTCCAATTGCTCAAGCTTGTGCCTAATATCTACCTCATTATCAAGGCGCTCTTTCAAACGTGAAAATAGCTGATACAGCTCATCAGAATTGACAGGCTTAAGGATATACTCCTCCACTGAAAGCTCGATTGCCTCCTTCGCATATTCGAACTCATCATAGCCTGATAGAATAACAAATTTTGTAGCAGGAAGCTCAGCCTTGAGCTGTTTAGAAAACTCAAGTCCGTTCATAAAAGGCATATTGATATCGGTCATTACCACATCTGGGCGACACTCCAATGCCATATCTAAAGCATCGAAGCCGTTGCCTGCGGAGCCAACCACCTTAAAGCCTATATCTTCCCAATTAATCTTCTTTTCGATTGCGACGCGGACTTCCTCCTCGTCGTCTACAAGCATAACATTATACATACATTCTTCTCCCATACCCCTCCTGGATATTATAGCAAAAAGCTGGTAACGCCTACAAGACTTGAATCAGTCGGTTACGCCTACAAGCCATAGATATCTACGCTCAGCTGAAGAAAGCTTCGCTTGAGATACCTATGAGCTTGATGTCTACCGACTGGCAATTCTTGAAGACTACCAGCTTTTCCAAAAGTCTCTAGAATGTATAGGTATATGTATAATGTTAATTCTTTTTACGCTTAGAGAGAACGTCTACGGTTACGGCGCCAAGAAGAACTGCGCCCTTCACGATTTTCTGGATATCAGTTGACCATCCGAAAAGTGACATTCCGTTATTTAATACACCCATTACAAAGGCACCTACAACTGCTCCAAGGATTGTACCAGAACCACCGGCTACGGCAGCACCACCAATGTAGCAAGATGCGATAGCATCCATCTCGAAACCATCACCAGCCTTTGGTGTAGATGATCCGTTACGAGCTGAAAGCACGATACCTGCAATAGCAGCAAGTACACCCATATTTGTGTATACCCAGAAGAATACTTTGTTGGTATCGATACCTGAAAGGTTAGCTGCCTTTCTGTTACCACCAAGGGCATAAATCTGACGACCAGCAACTGTCTTTGTTGTAACGAAGGCATAGATTGCAATGAGAACTACCATGATAAGAAGTACAAATGGAAGTCCATTGTAACGAGCAAGCTTGTAGAAGAAGAACCAAATAATAAAAAGCTCAATACCAAGCTTTAATACTGTCTGCCATGTAGGAGCCAGGACGAAGTTGTACTTCTTCTTTGTTTTAATTCCCTTTAACTCAGACCAAATAAGTCCAACTGAAGCAATAATTGCAACTGCGATTGATACCAAATCAAGAATTCCATCACCAAAGAAAATCTTATAAGTTGGAAGGAAACCAGCACCAATAAAGTTGTAGTTTGTTGGGAGTGGTCCCTTTGTCTGAGCCTGTAACAATGTGTATGTCAGACCACGTCCCATAAGCATGGTTGCAAGGGTTACTACGAAAGGAGGGATGCTTAAATAAGCAATGAAGAAACCTGCAAACATACCAACCAAAAGACCAATAACGAGAGCAGCAATAATTGCCACCCACATATTCATCTTGTAGTCCATCATAATGATACCGGCCATAGCGCCGCAAAGAGCAACTACAGAACCAACGCCAAGGTCGACGTTACCAGTAAGTACACAAAGCAACATACCAATTGCAAGAATAACAACATAACCATTCTGCATAACCAGGTTGTTGATATTCATTGGGGTAAGGTTCTTACCGCCTGTAAGTAAAGCAAATATTAAATAAATAACAATCAAGGCAATGAACATGCCGTATTGTTTCATGTTAAGACTAGCTCTTTTATTCATTTCCATCATCCTTTCTATTATGTGCCATTACACACTGCATAATTCTCTCCTGAGAAACCTCTTGGCTTGTAAGCTCACCTGCTATTTCGCCTTCATTGATTACGTATATACGGTCACAAGTACCAATGATTTCTGGCATTTCAGATGAAATAACGATTACAGCTTTACCTGCCTTAGCAAGCTCATTAATGACACAATAAATTTCGTATTTAGCACCTACATCGATGCCTCGAGTTGGCTCATCCAAAATCAGTACATCTGGCTGTGTGAGCATCCATTTAGCAAGCACGACCTTCTGTTGATTTCCACCGGAAAGTGAACCAACCACCTGATTGATGGAATTCGCTTTTACGTTAATTCTCTTTCTATAATCTTCAGCAGCTAAAATCTCTTCATTTCCATTAATAACACCATGCTTAGAGAAGAACTTTGGACGAGCTGCAATGGTCATATTCTCTTTGATATCACCAATAAGATTTAGACCATTTGTCTTTCTATCCTCTGTAACATATGCAAGCTTGTTATTAATTGCATCTTTAACAGTATGAAGATTAACTTCCTTGCCGTTAATCTTTACTGTACCAGAGATTTTTTGTCCGTAGCTGTGTCCGAAAACACTCATGGCAAATTCTGTACGACCAGCGCCCATAAGTCCTGCCAGACCAACTACCTCTCCTGATTTAACTTCAATGTTAATGTTTTTAAGAATCTGACGATCTGGATCGTCTGGATGGAATACATTCCAATTCTTAACCTCAAAAATAGTATCACCTATTGTGACACCTTCTCTAGCTGGATATCTGTTTGTAAGCTCACGACCAACCATGGCTTTTATAACTCTATCCTCTGAGAAATCATCAACTCCCTTTATGAGAGTTTCAATAGTTTTACCATCACGAATGACAGTAACTGCATCTGCAACATAACTGATTTCATTAAGCTTATGAGAAATAATGATACAGGTAATCCCCTGTCTCTTAAGCTCAAGCATAATATCAAGAAGCTTTTTTGATTCTTCATCATTAAGTGCAGCTGTAGGCTCATCAAGGATAAGAAGCTCTACCTTCTTTGCCATGGCCTTTGCAATTTCAATAAGCTGCTGCTTTCCAACCCCCAATGAATTAACTGGTGCGTTTACATTTTCATTTTCAAGACCAACCTTTGCCAGCATTTCCTGGGCACGCTGTCTTGTCTTTGTCCAATCAATAACCCCCTTCATGGAAAGTTGTTCATTTCCCAAGAACACATTCTCTGCAATGGAAAGAAGGGGACTTAAAGCTAACTCCTGATGAATAATAACGATGCCCTTGGCTTCCGAATCCCTTAGATTGTGGAATTTACAAACCTCTCCGTGATATACAACATCGCCCTCGTATGTTCCAAATGGATATACACCAGAAAGAACATTCATCAGTGTGGACTTACCTGCTCCATTTTCCCCACAAAGGGCATGGATTTCTCCCTTTTTTACCTGCAGATTAACATCATCAAGTGCTCTTACTCCGGAAAATTCTTTAATAATGTGTTTCATTTCCAAGATGTAATCTGACATAATCTTCTCCTTTAATAAAACACCTCACCTGGCTTCCCCTTGAGGGGAAGCTGTCAGCGCAGCTGACTGATGAGGTGTAATTCATTACAATACTAAATTATTCCGCAAGTTGCTCCTCAGTGTAGTAACCACCATCAACAATGATTTCCTTGTAGTTATCCTTATCAACTGCAACTGGTGTGCAAAGGTATGAAGGAACAACAAGCTTTCCATTGTCATACTGCTCTGTATCATTGATTTCTGGCTCTGCACCTTCAAGAACTGCCTGAACCATTGTTACACACTTGTCAGCAAGGAGACGTGTATCCTTGTAGATTGACATTGTCTGAGAACCTGCGATGATATTCTTTGTTGCCATAAGCTCAGCGTCCTGTCCGGTAATAAGTGGCCAATCCTCCCCAACTTTGTAGCCTGCACCTTCAAGAGCTGCCTTACAACCATATGCAAAACCATCAAAAGCTGTTGCACAGATATCTAACTTCTCGTCAGCATAGAAACCTGTAAGGTAGTTCTCACAGTTCTGCTGTGCTGTTTCCTGAGACCATCTTAAGATACATGTATCATCGAAAGATGTTCTTCCTGACTTACATACTAATGTACCGTCATCAAGGTACTGCTGAAGCTCTTCCATAAGACCGTTGTAAAGCATTACAGCGTTGTTATCGTCTGGAGAACCCATGAAGAACTCGATTGTGTATGACTTACCTTCCTTCTGAGCTGCTGGAAGATCTTTAGATTCTACAATGTACTTACCGATTGCTGTACCAACACCCTTGTTATCGAAGGTTGCATAGTATGAAACAGCATCTGTATCCATAAGAAGTCGATCGTAAGCGATGATAGGAATCTTAGCATCCTTAGCCTGCTGCTCAACATTTACAAGAGCTGATGAATCTACAGCTGCGATAACTAAGCAGTCAGCACCAGCTGCGATCATGTTCTCAATCTGAGAAACCTGAGCCTGAACATCATCCTCTGCGTACTGAAGATCAACTTCATAGCCAAGAGCCTCAAGCTTTTCCTTCATGTTGTTACCATCATTGATCCATCTCTCTGATGACTGTGTAGGCATTGCAACAGCTACTCTCTTGCCGCTTCCATCAGCTGGCTTAGAATCTGTTGTCTCTGTTGTTGCATCCCCCGATGCATCTGGAGCTTCGCCTGTATCAGCAGGGCCACATCCAACCATCAACCCAAGTGACATCACTGCAGTAAGCAATAATCCCAATACTCTTTTTTTCATTATTTCTTCTCCTCCTAGTAAATTGATTTCGCAGCCCCCCGGCTGCTTGACTAAGTCAATATTAGCAGTTCACAGTTTAGACATAAATATAAAAATCTACACACAATCTTAAATTTTCTACACAAAAAAACTTCCCCATAAGGGGAAGTTTTATATTAATACAAACTCTACGACGAAAACGACTACGCAGCAGATAATAGCAACCCTAAAAAGGCTTTGGTTGAGCCAGGCGGCGATGGTGCCGCAGATAAGAGCCAGGATTCCAGCGATTTTGTTTTGTGTGGCGTCAATAATGGCTGGAAAAGTCATAACTGCCAAGGTGACGTAAGGCACATAATAAAGGAAGGACCTTACAAAACGGCTCTTTATTGGTTTTCTAAAAACAGTGACAGGCAAAACACGAATTAATGTGCTGACTACAGCTGCCACTAATATATAAATATAAGTATTACTCATAAGTCTCTACCTCCAAAATGCAGAAATTAAACTATTCTCCATAATCATATATTTATAACTGCATTTTTAGTCATCATCTTCCACCTCCGGATGTGGGAACAGGATTGCTGCAATAGATGCAATTGCAACCGTAAGGATTATAGTTTTTGTACCTCCGGATATTCCGGCAAAAAGCTTCACTCGACTGGCAACATAGCTTAATACAAAAGAAACCCCAATAAGCACTGCCACAATTCTATGCTTTCTAGCTTCAGGCATGATGCATGCCAAGAACATTCCATAAAGGGCTACGGATAAGGCACTTACCACGCGGGTAGGCATGAGCTCTCCGGCAATAATACCGCAAGCAGTTCCAAGAGACCAGCTTCCAGCTGCAACAAAAAAGGCTGCATAATTATAGAAAGGTGCAATATATCCAGGTCGTTTAATAGTGATAGCAAAAAGCTCGTCAGTTACAGTAAATCCCACAAGGATTCGATGAAGCATTGGAGTTTTCTCGTTGAATTTCTGGCTAAGAGCTGTGGACATTAGCAAGTATCTTGCATTTACCACCAACGTCATTATTGCCATTTCCACATAGCTGGCTCCAGCGGCTACAACAGTGTATACCGCGTACTCTCCTGCACTGGCATGATTAAAAAAAGAATTAACAAAGCCTTGGATAGGAGTAAAAAATGCTGTGCGGGCAAGAATTCCAAGGGAAAACGCCACAGCAAAATACCCTAATCCTATAGGAAAGCCATCCCGTAATCCCTCAATCAAATCTTTATTTTTAGAATTATTATATGAATTATTCATAGTTTTTTAATACTTTCATCTTCGCATAAGTGTAAAATAATATTAAACATAATTTATGGAGGCGTAATATGAAACCTGGTGTATATCCGGCAAAACGAAAAAATGGTACAACCTATTATCGTGGAAATATTACTTACAACGGTAAACATATTAGCATTGGAAGCTTTGATTCTGAGGAAGAATGCAACCTAGCCTACAAAGAGGCCTGGGATATCCTTAGTTCAAAGGAGATTACTCTTCTCTCTTATCAAAACAATATATCCCACCTTCCATTTGAAAAGGTGGTTACATTAATAAACTTTAGAGATAATCGAATTTACATCAAAAATCCGATTTATCTTTTAAAAAACTACTTTGTTTACTACATAGACCCTTCCATTGTTTTGAAGTTCGATAATGATGATTTGTTCTATTACTCAAGCCACAAGATTCAAAACCGTGGTGGGCATATGTTTGTAAGCGACTACGGCATGCAATATAACATTCTTGCACGCTATGGTATCAAGCCTTACAGCGTCAAAGATAGAGATTACAAATTCGCCAACGGGGATAATACGGATTTCCGATATTCAAATATTATCCTGGTAAACAAATACCACGGGGTTTCTAAAGAAGAAAAGCGTGGCAAGGTAAAATATGTGGCAAAGATTCATCTCAACGGCGATTTTATTGTTGGAAGATATTCCAGCGAGGCAAAGGCAGCCATCGCCTACAACAAGGCGGTAGATCTTTGCAAATCCAGAGGCATGACCAAGAAGTTTCCAACAAACTTTGTGTCTGAATATAGCCCTCGTGAATACGCCGACATTTATACCGAAATAAAAATATCATCGCATCTATATAAGTTCTTCAGGAACAAGAACTTCAGAGAAGCGTAGCGTACAATATTTCAACAGAAGTAACTCTTACCTAATCTGCTAAAAAGCATAAAAAACCACCTGTAGCTAATCAAGCTCTTAGTGTTACTCGAGTGAAGCTTTCTTCAGCTGAACGGAGTAATATCTAAGGCTTGTTAGCGTAACAGGTGGTTTATTAGTTACTAGTTGTTGATGAACTTATCTTCTTCGTTGTTCCAGCTATAAAGCTTACGAACTTCCTCGCCAACCTTCTCTGATGGATGCTCAGCTGCAAGCTTACGCATAGCCTGGAAGTGAACCTGACGTCCTGCTGGAGACATATCAAGTAAGAACTCCTTAGCAAATGTACCATCCTGGATATCTGAAAGAATCTTCTTCATAGCCTTCTTTGTATCCTCTGTGATGATCTTTGGTCCAGTGATGTAATCACCGTACTCAGCTGTATTTGAAATAGAATATCTCATTCCAGCAAAGCCTGACTGGTAGATAAGGTCTACAATAAGCTTCATCTCGTGGATGCACTCAAAGTATGCATTTCTTGGATCATAACCTGCTTCGCAAAGTGTTTCGAAACCAGCCTGCATAAGTGCACAAACACCACCACAAAGAACTGCCTGCTCACCGAAGAGGTCTGTCTCTGTCTCTGTTCTAAATGTTGTCTCAAGAACACCAGCTCTTGCTCCACCGATACCAAGTGCATAGGCAAGTGCAAGGTCAAGAGCCTTTCCTGTAGCATCCTGCTCTACAGCAACAAGACAAGGAACACCCTTACCAGCAAGGTACTCAGAACGAACTGTATGTCCTGGACCCTTAGGAGCAATCATAGTAACATCAACATCTGCTGGTGGCTTAATGCAACCAAAGTGGATGTTGAAACCATGAGCGAACATAAGCATGTTACCAGCCTCGAGGTTTGGCTCAATGTCTTTCTTGTACATATCAGCCTGCTTCTCATCGTTGATAAGAATCATGATGATGTCAGCCTTCTTTGCTGCTTCTGCTGCTGTGTAAACTGTAAGGCCCTGCTTTTCAGCCTTAGCCCATGACTTAGAACCTTCGTAAAGACCAATAATGACATCGCATCCGCTCTCCTTAAGGTTGAGTGCGTGTGCGTGACCCTGGCTACCGTAACCGATAATAGCTATTGTCTTACCTTTCAATAATGAAAGATTGCAATCTTCCTGATAATAGATCTTTGCTTCCTGTGACATTCTTTTATCCTCCTACTTTTTAATATAACTTACAAACATCCCCAAGGCTTCCCCTTGAGGGTGCTAGATGCCAGTGGCATCTGTTTAGCACCGACCGAAACGGCAGTGAAGAAGAAGCTGTCAGCTTTAGCTGACTGATGAGGTGTCATAATTACAAAATAACTACATCGTCTGAGCCTCTTGTCAAACCAGTTACACCAGTTCTTGCCAGCTCAAGGATATCGTAATCTGCAAGCATATCAAGGAATGCTTCCAGCTTGTCTTGATTTCCAGTAACCTCAAGAATCATTGAATCATGTGTAACATCAACAACCTTGCCGTGGAAAATCTCTACGATTGTAAGGACATCCTGACGATCTGTGTTTCTAGCAGAAATTTTAACTAACATAAGTTCTCGCTTAATAGATGTACCGTGCTCTAGCACCTTCAAATCAACAACATCAGTAAGCTTTGAAACCTGCTTTTCAATCTGCTCGAGCACATTCTCATCGCCATGTGTGACGATAGTAACCCTAGTGTATCTAGGATCTGCTGTAACTCCAGATGAAAAACTATCAATGTTGTAACCTCTACGGGTGAATAAGCCAGTGATGCGGCTAGCTAGACCAGGTGTATTTTCTACTAAAATAGAAAGAACCTTTGTAGACTCCATAATATTTCTCCTCTTTCCTACTTCACTATCGCTTTAGCACTGTGAAGTATAAAACTATCCTAAATTCTATCACAAACCATCTATATGTCAACTAGAATTTGAAAAATTCTGATTTAATTTATATTAAAAAAACAAGGAAAAACTGCCATTAATAATATTTCCCATCATACGGATTATACAACCCCATCTGAATTGGCTGTCTTCTATCCTCATAGCAAAGGGTGATATAAAAATCTCTGAACTCAAAGCCCTGCTTAGTCCATTCAGTATTGCCCTTTTCACAGTCACAATATTCACTATAATCAATCCACTGCAGTACCTGCATTAGCGGTCTATCCATCATCTTGCAGGTGGCCTCTTTAAAGGTCCAGACCTCAGTGAACTTCTTGTCCACTTCACTTTTTTTGAAGGATTCCAGATACTCCAAATCGTATTTTGTAAAAAATCGCTTTACAAGATCCACATCATAAGGACGAATACGTTCCACATCAATACCAACAGGCTTGTCAGAAATAGCTGCCACCGCAAAAAAATTGGAATGGCTAATGCTGAAATCCACATTCTTCGGTTGTATAAAAATTGGTTTGCCCTGGGATGTGCTTGAATAAACATAGGGCCTTTGGATGTGGTTTTCCCACAAAAGCTTTTCTAAAAGATGGGCGGCGCCAAGTCTCTCACATTTACCCTTTAAAGTCTTGGCCTCGTCAACATGAGCCCTCCTCTGAGGACTGATTAAATCGTATACTTCGTCAAATACGAATGGATTTTGTAATGGTTCACAGTTATATGCTGCCGCTTTTATCATAGGCTCCCCCTGTTCTTATGTAAAAAATTATACCATAGTGCAATATCAAGTGTGGTAAAATAATTGTGAACAATATATTTAGATTTCTTGCATTCGGAACAAAGCGCAGCACCAAAATTTATAAAATATAATGGGGTTATGGGGTATGAAATTTCTGATTTTTGAAATGCGAACAGTTTGCTACAATTCTTATCTTTACTTTGGGGATTCCTTAGGAAATGCCCTTTCCAAACTCGGGCATGAAGTTGAATACTTTAAAGTCGATGAGAACCAACTAGATGATTTGGAACAATATGTTGGGCAGCATTTTGACGCCATGATAGATTTCAACTCAGACTTGCCTCGCGCTCTAATGGACGATGACTCTTATTTTCTAGACCATGTTGATGGACCATTTTTTGACGTTATACTAGACCATCCTCTTTATCACCACGACACACTAAAAAACAAAATTCAAAACTTTCATGTAGTCTGTTTGGATCAAAGACACAAAGAATATATAAAAAAATACTATCCTCATATTAAATCAGTTACTGTGACACCTATGACAGGGGAGCTGGCTTTTGGCACTGATGCTATCGATTGGAACAACTGGGAGAATCGACCTTACGATATTCTCTTCTCTGGAACATATACAGATCCTGTTAGGATTGAAACCGCCATCAGGAAAATGCCAGATCCAGTTATAGAGTGTGTTTTTAATCTTATTGATATGATGAAAGCAGATAGCACTCTTTCAATAGAAGATGCTGTTGATGAATTGGCCAATGACGAATTTTTTGATTATATAAACTTGGATAAACCACTTCACACCCAGACCTTTTACCTTGCTGATACATATATACGATGTCTCAACAGAAAGAAGCTTGTAGAGGCTTTAGATAAGTGTGATTACAATTTCCATCTATTTGGTGGATTATGGGAAGAACTTGATTTAAAACACGCAACACTCCACCGAGAGATTCCCTTCAATCTGACTTTTACCGTATTTGCGAAGTCAAAAATCTCGGTTAATATTATGCCAAATTTCAAAGCAGGAAGTCATGACAGAGTCTTTTCAGGCCAGCTAAACGGCGCCGTCAGCCTTACTGACCCTACTACACTATTAAACCAAGAGTACAATAATAATGAAAATATCCTGTTCTACAACCTTAACAATCTAGATTCCGTCACCGAACAGGTGAACTCTGCCCTATCAAATCCATCTGAACTCAAAAAAATAGCCCAGGCAGGCTATGACCTTGCGTCACAGCACCACACCTGGGATAATATTGCAAACGTGATCCTTAAATCAATACAGAATATATATTAATACTACTCTTGTTCTGCTAAGGAACTCAGTCCAAGAGCGGCGCGAGCTTGCTCTTCTGTAAAATTTAAATTTTTCATAAGTTCCTTTATTGATTTTTCTCTTTCTAATTCTTTGCCCTGCTCTAGTCCCTGCTCTTTACTCTTACGCTCTATTTCCATAATAGCTTTACACATATTATAATCACCTTCCTTGCTTTTCCTAGGTAATTTGATGCTCGCAAAATCTCTCATCAATTCCGCAGTCTTTCTAGATATATGCTCAAATGAATTATCAGTATTCACAAGTTCCTGCATCTTCACATCATCATTTCTCGTATTTAATAATAGAAATAACTGTCTGAGTTCCGTCTTAAAATCTGGCACATTAACCAAATCTATAATTGAAAACAAATTGATAAAGTAATCATTTATGAAAGGTTCCATCTGAGGATCAACAGCATTAAACATTTGCTTAATTGATGTTGGTGCATTCCAATTCTTTGTTCCCCAATAAACTGTAACTGTAATGACAGGAGTGAGTTTATCCTCTAAAGAAAACCCTGAAAGAAAGTCATCATCTGAGAACCCACCTTTAATCCTCTTTTGTTTTTTGACACCATCAACTTGTTCTGCATAAGACAATGCATCATATAGCATATTTCTGACTGGCATTGCATAATGAATATCTGTCTGATTTTCTATTCCTAGTATAGCATAATAACATGAAGAATCTCTCATTATTATTGTTCTTTTTATAATATCTCTATATTTCTCAATCCCTTTGGATTTCCTTCCACTAGCGAAAGGGATTACAGAAAGTGAAGCAGTATCTATTTCTTCAAGTGTTTTCCAGTCAATTTTTGTTTCTCCATTATAAATATAACCATTAAAAAAATCCGCAAAAATTTCAGGATTTCTCATATATGATTTTGTAATAACATCCTTATTTCCCATTAAACTCACCTTTAAAACATAATATATCGATAGTTGAATATTTTAATCATATAAGATAAAATATCCAATGATAGTTACTATGCTAACCAATGGTTATTACGTCAAGAGGAAATTTATATGAAATTTTGTCCAGAAAGACTTATTACAGTTAGAGAAAATCTAGGCATTAATAAAGCTGATGCAGCTCGCAGACTTAATATTTCAGCTATGGCTTATGGGCGATATGAAAAGGGTGAACGAGAGCCATCATTTCAGACTGTTAGCTATATTGCTCAAGAATTTAACACAACCACAGATTATCTTTATGGTCAAACTGATGAAATGACATCACAGAATATTATCATTTCAAAAAATGATGATGAAGAATTATATGATTTAGTGAAAGAACTTAAAGTTAATCCAGATTCCAGAAAAGCAGTTCTTGCTTATCTAAAATTTTTTCTCAAAGAAAAATAATTAAGAATCTACTGTCGGCACAGCCGACAATAATAAAAGATAGCAGGTATCTAATGATACCTGCTATTTCCTTTTAATCCATATTCAGCATTTCCTGATAGAAGGCGAAGTAGTCTTTTCTGCCCTGCTTTGTGAACTCGATGGCTGTACGAGGATGCTGGTTCAAGAGACCAGTTGTAAGGTACTGCATATCGTAACCCCAAACAACGCCCTGTTCCTTAAGAGGAAGCATATAATCCTCCACGAACTTGATAGCATATCTCTCCTTGTACTTTGGATTCTTGAGGAAGCCAAGAAGAAGCTCCATTGCGCAGTTTCCTGCGCCACGCCCCATAGCACAGTATGTTCCATCAAGATAATCAACATTGTCACCAACAGCTTCGATAGTGTTTGCAAAGGCAAGCTTCTGATTATCGTGAGCATGCATACCAACCTTTTTGCCATATTTAGCAGCAGCATTGCAGTATACATCAGCGATACGCTCAATCTGTTCTGGATAAAGGGAACCGTAGCTATCTACAATGTATACACAAGAAATTGGAGTCTGACAAACAATATCAAGAGCCGCCTTAACATCATCCATAGATGCAGAAGAAATAGCCATGATGTTGCAAGTAGTCTCATATCCCTTCTTGTCAGCATCTTCAATCATCTCAATTGCACCAGGGAGCTGGTGAAGGTATGTAGCCACACGAATAAGATCTACAGGCGACTCGGCCTTTGGATGAATGTCTTCCTTGTAATTACATCTACCAACATCTGCCATGATGGCAAGCTTCAAGTCTGTATCATTGTCACCAACAATCTTTCTAATATATTCGTCAGATGAAAACTTCCATGGTCCAAATTTAGACTCATCGAACTGCTCCTTGTCAGCGCGATAACCCATTTCCATGTAGTCCACTCCTGCCTTAACATTTGTTAAATAAAGAGCCTTTGCAAACTCGTCAGTAAAATAAAAGTCGTTAACAAGACCTCCATCTCTTAAAGTTGCATCAACTACACGTACGCTTTCTCGAACTTCGAGAAGCTTTGAAACCTCTTTCATCTTTGTGTCCTCCTAATGTAATAAAGCCTTCCCCTTGAGGGGAAGGTGGCTCTTTAGAGCCGGATGAGGTGTCTAACTAGCATGCCCTCATACTTTAATAGTTAAAAGTGTTAAAGTGTATAGTAAGTATATCACAATTCCCAATTATGTCAATCGTACAAAGTTCTAATTCACCAAATGCGCAAATAAAAAACTACTCAGTAGCTATAAAGCTCTGAGTGTTGCTTCCAACTCACGTGTTAGTGATTGGAAGCAATATCTCAGGCTTGAGAGCGTGACTGAGTAGTCAAATAACTAAATTATTTGGTTGAATTAGAACTTTCCAGCTGTAGCAGCTTCCTCAACTGAAACTGCAACTGCAACTGTAGCACCAACCATAGGGTTGTTACCCATACCGATAAGACCCATCATCTCAACGTGTGCAGGAACTGAAGATGAACCAGCGAACTGAGCATCTGA
The DNA here is from genome assembly GCF_900104335.1 of Pseudobutyrivibrio sp. YE44. Taxonomy (GTDB): domain Bacteria; phylum Bacillota; class Clostridia; order Lachnospirales; family Lachnospiraceae; genus Pseudobutyrivibrio. The sequence continues at coordinate 304,434 of NZ_FMXT01000001.1, read as the reverse complement.
GTGCATACGTCCAAGTGTATCTGTCATACCGTATGAAGCAGGACCAGCTGCCATGTTATCTGGGTGAAGTGTACGTCCTGTACCACCACCTGAAGCAACTGAGAAGTACTTCTTACCAAGGTCGATACATTCCTTCTTGTATGTACCAGCTACTGGATGCTGGAAACGTGTAGGGTTTGTAGAGTTACCTGTGATAGAAACACCTACGTTCTCGTGGTGCATGATAGCAACACCTTCCTGAACATCGTCAGCACCGTAGCACTTAACTGTTGCACGAAGACCGTTTGAGTAAGCCTTCTCAGAAACGATGTTAAGCTTTGCCTCATGATAATCGTACTTTGTCTCAACGAATGTGAACCCGTTGATACGTGAGATAATCTGTGCAGCGTCCTTACCAAGACCGTTAAGGATAACGCGAAGTGGCTTCTGGCGAACCTTGTTAGCCTTCTCAGCGATACCGATAGCACCCTCAGCAGCAGCGAATGACTCGTGACCAGCGAGGAAGCAGAAGCACTCTGTCTCCTCCTCAAGAAGCATCTTACCAAGGTTACCGTGGCCAAGACCTACCTTACGGTGATCAGCAACAGAACCAGGGATACAGAATGCCTGAAGGCCCTCTCCGATTGCAGCAGCTGCATCAGCAGCCTTGCGGCAGTCCTTCTTAATAGCGATTGCAGCACCTACTGTGTAAGCCCAGCAAGCGTTCTCGAAGCAGATAGGCTGAATCTTCTTTACCTGCTCGTATACATCAAGACCTGCGTCCTTTGTGATTTTCTCAGCTTCTTCGATTGAGCTGATACCATACTTATTAAGAACAGCATTGATCTGATCAATTCTTCTCTCATATGATTCAAATAAAGACATTATTGTTTCTCCTTTCTATAATTATTCCTGACGTGGATCGATAATCTTAACAGCATCGTCAACACGACCGTACTGGCCCTTTGCCTTCTCCCATGCTGTGTTAGGATCATCACCCTTCTTAATGAAGTCTGTCATCTTTCCAAGAGAAACAAACTGGTAACCGATAACTTCGTTATCAGCATCAAGTGCGATACCTGTTACATAGCCTTCAGCCATCTCAAGGTAACGAACACCCTTTTCCTTTGTTGCGTACATTGTACCAACCTGTGAACGAAGACCCTTTCCAAGATCCTCAAGACCAGCACCTACAGCAAGTCCGTCATCAGAGAATGCAGACTGTGTACGACCGTAAACGATCTGAAGGAAAAGCTCTCTCATAGCTGTGTTGATAGCATCACAAACAAGGTCTGTATTAAGAGCCTCAAGGATTGTCTTACCCTGAAGGATCTCTGCTGCCATAGCAGCTGAATGTGTCATACCTGAGCAACCAATTGTCTCAACAAGAGCTTCCTCAATAACACCATTCTTAACATTTAAAGATAATTTGCAGGCACCCTGCTGTGGAGCACACCAGCCAACACCGTGTGTGAAACCGCTAATGTCAGAAATCTGCTTAGCGTGTACCCATTTTCCCTCCTCAGGGATAGGAGCTGGTTCATGCTTTGCGCCCTTTGCTACAGGACACATGTTTTCTACTTCTTTTGTGTAAATCATTGTAGAACTCCTTTCTTCGTTCGATTAATGACCATTAAAATGTAATTGCTACTTACATTAATGACATAATTATAGTAACACCTTGTCATTCACCTTTTACTCAAGGATAGACATGTGGGCGTTATCGATAATATTTTCTCACTTTCAAGCCCATTAGTAAAGTATTATTTTGAAGTTTGTTAAAATTTTACCAATTACTGCTTCTTCACAATATTATCTGCACTCTTGAAGATGCTGTCAGCCTCGATGACACCACGTACTGGTGAAAGTGGATATACGTTTGAGCGTGGGCAAACCACTGTACCTGGGTTGAGGACTGAGTTGCAGCCAACCTCTACATTGTCACCAAGCATAGCGCCAAATTTCTTTAATCCTGTTTCAATTTTCTCACCATCACGTGCTTTAACCACAACAAGGGTCTTGTCAGACTTTACGTTTGATGTGATTGATCCAGCACCCATGTGTGACTTGTAGCCAAGAACTGAATCACCAACGTAGTTGTAATGAGGAACCTGTACGTTGTTGAAAAGTACAACGTTCTTAAGCTCTGTAGAGTTTCCAACTACGCAGTTCTTACCAACGATTGCTGAGCCTCTAACGAAAGCGCACTGTCTAACCTCTGCATCCTCGTCGATAATAAGAGGTCCATTGAGATAAGCTGAATCGAAGACCTTAGCTGACTTTGCTACCCAAACGTCCTCTCCTCTTTTCTCGAACTTTTCAGGATCAAGAGTTGGACCTAACTTCTTGATGAAATCAGAAATCTCAGGAAGTACTTCCCAAGGATACTCCTTACCTTCAAATAAATCCTTTGCAATTGTCTGATCTAAGCTATACATAGATTTTATTTTTGCTTGTTCCATCTTTTATTCCTTTCTGGCTTTATTGACCATTAAAATTATCAAATTCAAACTCTGTGCGACACTCATCATTAAGTTTTATTCGCGCATCAAAGAATAAACCTTTCTTGCTTAAAAATCCAGAGATAACATCAGTTTTCTTTTCATTAATAAGTTTAACGAACTGATCCTCAGGAATATCAACACCAGCAACCTTTCCAACATAGAACTGACAGCTGTCCACATTGTCCCTTACATTATTCTTACACTTATAGCCAAAGTGGTTCTTAATAATAGGACTTCCACACTTAGGACATTTCACGCCAGGTATTTCTTTTGTTTCATCCTCAAAAACAAAACCGATGCCCGTTACCTTGCCAGCCTCATCCTTAGATAAGGTAAGCTTTGCGTCGAATTTGGTACCCTTCTTTGACTTGAAGCCACTGATTGTCTCGGTAATTCCATTTGTGAGAAGCTCCTTCACCTGTGCTTCCTTCAGCTTCACACCAGCTACCTGACCGATGTTAAACTTGCAGGAATTGTCAGGGTCTTCCTTATTATAATTGCTGCAGCCATAACCAAATGGGGTAACTACAATCTTACCACCGCATATAGGGCACATAACATCCTTTATCTCTTTTGCCTCTACATTATCAAAGTCAAAGGAGATTTCATGCTTACCAGTCTCTTCGTTTTTCTTGAGAACCAAGCAGGAATCAAACTTCTTACCGGACTTTCCTTTGAAGCCACGGATTGTTTTTGTGGCACCATTTGTAAGAAGTTCCTTTGCGTCAGCATCAGTAAGCTTCTTGGATGCAATCTCACCGATTACAAAACTGCACTTATCTTCTGCTTCTTTATCAAAATATTTCTCACAGGCAAAACCAAAGTTGGTCTTGATGATTTTGCTGCCGCAATCTGGGCAAACAACATCGGGAAGATAGTTTGCTTCCACATTATCAAAGTCAAAGACCACTTCGGTGCGACCAGTCTCTTCATTCTTTTTAAGAACAAGAACAGCATCAAACTTCTTCCCAGTCTTTCCTTTGAAGCCTCTCAAGGTCTCAGATTTACCAGACTGAAGAATCTGTGTGGCCACCTGAGGAGAAATGTTCTTTCCAGCAATAGTCTTTCCTATATAAAACTTACAAGAGTTTTCATCTGATGAACTGTAATTAGCGCAACCGTAGCCAGACATCTTAACCACAATATCTCCGCCACAGTCAGGACACTTGCAACCTTCCAGCTTTGTAGCTTCGATTCCCTCGAAATCAAATGCTATAACCGTCTTGCCCTCTTCATTGGTTTTAAGTTTGAGCTTAGCATCAAACTTTTGATTGTTCTTAGATTTAAATCCTGATATAACTTCCGTGCTACCAGTCTCAAGAAGCTGCTTAAACTCCTCTAAGCTAATCTTCTTTCCAGCCACCTCTCCGATTGAGAAGTAACACTGATTCTCCTCCTGGAAGCGATGCTCACAGGCGAAGCCGTAGGATGTGGCAAACATTCTTCCACCGCAAGCTGGACACTTGAGACCATCTATAAACTCGGTAGGAGTCTCAGAAAAATCGAAGGTAACCTTGAACTCTCCGTCTTCGTCCTTTTCCATCTTAAGAACAGACTTAAAAGGCTTACCAGACTTGCTTTTGAAGCCTTCTATTAAGTCGGTCTTTCCTTCTGTAACAAGCTTTATGAACTGATCCTCAGGAATGTCTACACCAGCCACAGTACCTAGATTAAATTTACAATTAATTTCTTCGTTAAAATAGTTAGTACAGCCATATCCGAAGGATGTGGTAGTAAGTTCGCCACCACACTTTGGACATTTGATGCCAAGTGGCTTTCTGGTGGCTATTCCCTTAGATTCCTTTGTGGTGAAAGGATTAATCTTTAGGGCTATAGTCTGATTAAGGTCCTGCTCGATCATATTCTTGGTCTCGCGACGAATATAATCCTCCAGTTCCTTACGATATTCAGTAAACTCAACAGTGCCGTTGATGATTCCCTCTAAGCCCTTTTCCCAGTTGGCAGTCTGCTCTGGCTTCAGCAAAGAAGGTGTGGTCAAAAGAACTACTTCGTATATCATCTCACCCAGATTTTCAGGGGTGATAATCTGAGACTTGTTGTTCTGATTCAGATAACCGATTCTAACAAGCTTTTCCAGGATTTCGCCACGAGTAGCTGAAGTACCAATACCTGTGGTCTTAATCTGCTCACGAAGCTCTTCATCCTCGATGAGCTTTCCAGCATTTTCCATGGCAAGAATCAGTGAACCTGAAGTATAGCGCTTTGGAGGAGAAGTCTTCCCCTCTTTAAGCTGATAGCCATTAACAGCTAAGGCATCTCCAACGTTTGCTGCTTCAAGGAATTCAACAAACTTTTCCTTAGAATAATCGTCCTCTTCCTCAGCATCTTCGCCCTCAACCGACTCAGCTCCCTCCTGGGTAGCTGCATCGGCATTCTTAGCTTTTGGCAATCCGGCGATTTCCAAATATCCAGGCTTTATCAGAATCTTGCAGCCTGCAAAAAACTTTTCATTATCTACCTGAACGGTGATTTTTGCGTTTTTATACTCTGCCGGTGGATAGAAAATGGATAGGAATCTGCGAACAATAAGCTCGTACACTCTCTGGCTGAGAGGTGAAAGCTTGTCGATTCCGTTGCACTGGCCTGTAGGGATGATGGCGTAGTGATCTGTAACCTTACTATCATCTGTATATGAAGTCTTTTCAAGACCAACAAACTTCTGGGTGCCAATAATGTCCTTAACAAAATTTGCAGTTGGACCATAATTCTGGAGACCGTAAAGATTCTTTTTAATCTCCTTTGCCACGGCTGTGGTAAGAACTCTGGCGTCGGTACGAGGATAAGTGGTGTACTTTTTCTCGTAGAGCTCCTGGATGATATCCAAGGTCTGGGCTGGCGAAATCTTGAATCGCTTTGAACACTCAGACTGAAGCTCTGCCAGGTTGAAAAGTAAAGGTGCTTTCTTTTTAGAAATACCTATATCTTTGTCAGCAATTTTAGCCTCAAGATTTATTAATTCTTCAACTAACTTTCCTGCACTTTCTCGAGTTTTAAAGCCGTTTCCCTTGTCGCCATATAAAAGAGGTGACTCGAAGTATTTTGAACCATCTACAGCCTTCCACTCAGCAGGGAAGTTTACCTCGGAGAACTTTCCAACCACCTTGAAGAAAGGATCTTCATTGAAGTTGCGGATTTCACGCTCACGCTCAACAACCATACCAAGGACACAAGTCATAACACGACCGATGGCAATGGCTGAATAGCCGGTGGTGGCTGCAGCATTGTTAATCATGTTTCCGTATTTAACTGAAAGAGCACGTGAGAAATTGATGCCCAAGCTGTAATCTTCGATGGTACGCATGATACCTGAAGCACCAAGCTTGGCATATTCGCTCATTGGCTTGGCTTCGCGAATGCCTCGGAGGATTTCATCGTCGGTCTGTGAGTCAATCCAAACACGAAGCTCTGTCATGCCCTCGCGAACACCGCCATAGTTTCTTATGTTTTCCTCGATAGTCTGACCTTCTTTTCCCGAGTCGCCTGCCCAGTAGACAGTGTCGATGTCCTGGCGATGAAGAAGACCGTTAACAACTTTGTACTGCTCTGCCGCCGACTGAACAACACCGTATTTGTATTCCTCTGGAAGGAATGGCAAATCTTCAAGGTTCCACTTTTTATATTTGATGTCGTATTCCTCTGGGTAGACCATCTGAACCAGATGACCATAGCACCAGCTGATAACATATTCATTATTTTCGATAAAACCATTTTGATTGCCGGCAACCTTCAGCACACGGGCGAAATCTCTGGCAACAGATGGTTTCTCAGTAATAATTAGCTTTTTTCCCAAAACATAGCTCCCAAAATAAAATTTAGAATTAACAAAATGGAAGCCTCTGCAAAATCTATTGCAAAGGCTTCTCCCATTTAAAATTCTATTCAATTATACCAATTACAGCTCTGTCATGTCCACAAGAACAACGCTATTTTTTTCTTTAGCAAGGTCTACAAGCTTGGCGTCAAACTTTGTAGCTGAGAACAGGTAAATGGTGTTGGCTGTAATGCGGGCCTTCTTCATAGACTCCAGAAGTTCCTCGTAACGAGCAAAGCTCATTTGCTTATCAGCCCAGTTACAAATACCAACCACGTTTTCACGATTTGAGCTCTGACCGATTACATCGATAGTACCCTCTTTTCCAATCCAAGTGCCGATTTTAACAAGCTTGATTGGAAGCTGACCAACCACATTAAGAAGATGTAGGTACTCACGACAAACATCCACAAAGTATGACTGGAGATAATCATCCAAATATGGAGCGATAAACTCGTTGTAGAAAGACTCTGGCTGTCTAGAGATAAGCTCTGACAAATGAGGATAAACGAAGGTGAACCAGAAATTGATGTATGGGTCTACGATTCTGTAAACACCTTTCTTTGTGTTGTCCCAACCACCGGTCTCGAAGGAAACTACCTTATCAACGATGTCGAAGGCTGCCAGATTCTTCATATATACTGAAATCTTTGCACGAGAATAGCCTGTATCCTCGAACAAGTCGTTAAGCTTTTCATTGCCAGCGGCGATAGAGCCTAAAATTGTGTTGTAGCAAGAAAGCTCGCGGAGCTCTGTAGAGATGTAGCCCTCCGCCTCTTTATAAAGGAAACCTGTAGGACTAAGGATATGCTCGCAAACATTTTGCTTAATAGTGCGTCTGCCATTCCATCTATCCACATATTCAGCAACGCCACCGATTATGCCGTAAGTGCTGACAGACTGAGCCACTGAATAATCAGGGAAGGCACGAACCACATCAAGGAAAGAAAGATTCTCAAGCTTGATCATCTCGTCAACTGCCGATTTCTGATTTCCAATAATATCTGTAAAGGTATTTTGAGCCCAAACAATAGATGAGCTAACTAGAATAATCATAACCTTTCCAGGATATAGCTTTCTATCTTTAAGGGAAACTAAAGCTGAAAACAGCTCGTTTGTCTTTTTAACCGCAAACTGTGCCTCATCAATGATGACCACCAGCTTTGAACCATCCTTTGAGCGGAAATTCTTGAAGCTTTCCTCATAAGATTCAGAAATTTTCATGAATCTGTAGGTCTCTCGCATCTGTTTATCAAAATATGCCAGCTGCTTGTCGTCAGAGCACTGACGGCTTCTATAATAGAAATAAGATTTACCAGTAGTGAAAGAATCCAGTAAATCCTCTTTTCCGCTACCAAGACGACCATACAACAGCACAAGATTATTGCCATTTTCGTTGTAGATTGCCTCAAGTTTCTTAAGTTCATTTGTTCTAGTCACCATAACATATCTCCCTAGTAAATGCATAATCACTAATTGTACGGTTACTATAATAACACACTTTACTTTAGCAGACTACACTAAAAAAGAATTTTATTCAAATTTAATTAATTGGATAATTTCTCACATATCAAAATTAATGTATTCCATTACTTAAACGTTTTCGCTATAATGGATTTAGGTTTTATAGATTTAATACAAAAGGCGGGTAATTATTATGAAAAATGTGTATGTAAATCAGGTTGGATACCTATCTTCCAGCACAAAAAAGGCGGTTTTCAACTTCCAGCCTTCTAACTTTACTGTAGTTGATGCTAAAGGAAATGTGGTTTTCCAGGGCACTGCTACTCACTTCGGTACAGACGAAATTTCTGGTGAAGATATTAGCTTCGGTGATTTCAGTGAAGTAAACACCAGCGGCCAGTACAAAATCCTTGCGGAGGATGCAGAAAGCTACAGCTTCACTATTAAAAATGATTGTTTTGAGCAGCTTATGAAGCATGCTTGCAAATGCTTCTACTATCTTCGTTGCGGTCAGGGCTTGGATAAAGACCACGCTGGAATCTATTACCATGAGCCATGCCATACCACAAAGGCCACCGTCTACGGTGAGGATGTTCCTGCCGTTGATGTTAGCGGCGGCTGGCACGATGCTGGGGATTATGGAAGATATTCCACTGCTGGCTCTGTGGCTGTTGCCCATATTCTATACGCAGTGCGCTTCTTCCCAAACCTTCTTCAGGTAAAGTTCGATATTCCTGAGGAAAAGGGTGACAAGGGACTTTTGCCTGATATTCTTGCCGAGGTGAAGGTGGAGCTTAACTTCCTTATGAAGATGCAGCGCGAAAACGGCAGCGTTTGGCACAAGGTGACCACCTTTAATCATGCTCCATTCATTATGCCTGAGGCTGATAAGGAAGAACTTTTCCTGTTTCCAGTTTCCAGCCTTGCAACAGCTGATATTGCCGCTGTGTTTGCACTGGCTTACAGCATTTACAAGGATTATGATAAGAATTTCGCTGAATTGCTCTTAGACCGAGCTAAAAAAGCTTATGATTGGCTTGAGAAAAATCCAGCGCCTACCTTATTTAAAAACGCAGAAGGTTCCAACACTGGCGAATACCCAGAGCCAGAGGATTATTCAAATAGATTTTGGGCTGCTTGTGCTCTTTACGAAGCCCTGGGGGATAAGAAGTATTATGAGGATGCCCTTACACAGAAGGGAAAGCTTCTTCATTATGATGGTGCTTCCAGTGAGCAAGGCTTCCACGGAAATATGTTTACCTGCTTCGGCTGGGCTGATGTAGCTGGCCTCGGTGCCCTCTCTCTCCTTCTTAAGAAAGAGGATAACGAGCTTACAGCCCTCGTAAAGGCTGACTTTGAAAAGGAAGCTACACGTCTGAGCCAGAACGGCAAGAAAAACGGCTTTGGACTTTGCATGACAAAGGATGATTTCATCTGGGGCAGCAACATGGAGCTCCTGAAATATATGATGATTCTCACTGTTGCCAACAAGCTTCAGCCAAAGGATGAATACAAGACGCTTATAACTTCAGGACTTGATTATCTCCTTGGTTGCAACACCATGAACATTAGCTACATCACAGGTGAAGGCACCAACGCCTACAAGCATCCTCATCTTCGCCCTACAGATGCGGCTGGCCTTGATCCTTGGCCAGGACTTGTATCTGGAGGGCCTAACTGCGGATTGCAGGATGAGATTGCACAGCAGATTCCCGCTGATACTGCACCAATGAAGTGCTATGAGGATCATGTGCAAGCTTACTCTTTGAATGAAATCACTATATATTGGAACTCACCACTAGTCTTTGTATTAGCTGGAATATAGTTATATAAACAACAAAAAGCACTTGCATATATCTAATAGTATTTTCAATATCGGTCAAGCCTATATTCATTGAAAATACTAAGATATATTGCAAGTGCTTTTTATGTTTACATAACCCTAGAAGTTACGCCCATTCCAGCCCCAATCTGTTACGGGATGGTAGGTGACGTATACTGAATCGCCCGGAATACCAAGCTTTGATGAAAACAAGTCGCAAATCTGTCCTGTGAGCTTGTCATAGGCATCAGAAGATGCATTTCCATAAAGGCTGACCGCAACATAAGCCCCCTTCTCAAGCTTCTTTCCACCCAGCCATAAATCGTACGCATCATCTATGCCCACCATGAGATATGTCTCTGTTTTGTTTAAAGTTGTGATGAGCTTTCCAAGCTCAGACTTAAGCTCTTCCTTTGTATCTGCTGATACTGGTAATGTGATTTTTGAATCAATAAATGGCATAGTGTACCTCCCTTTGAGTTTTATTTATTTTTTTCTTGCCTTATTCTTAACAATTTTAGCAACATCTTTAATACTTCTCAAATACTCTTCTTCCACTGGAGATATACATAGGTTTATGTTCAATAGAATTGATTTCAGCCAAATCAAAGTAACCAGAAACAAGATTATTAAGAGTTTTTAGCTCATCAGCCTTTAGATAATTCTTTGCAATACCTATGTCCTTAAGGGCTGGCAACTCACCTGCAAATGAAGTGAGTCCCATAAATGGTTTCTCGGCATCAGCTCTTTCCAGTAATTTCCGCCACCATTTCCTTTTAGTCGCTCATCATCCATGGCAAACCCTTTGATGATGTACTCTTTTAAAACAGAATTAGCCCATATACGGAATTGCGTACCACGCTGTGATTTTACTCTATAGCCTACTGAAATAATAACATCGAGATTATAGAAATCCACATTATATTCTTTACCATCTGCGGCAGTATAGGCAAATTTTGCCCATACTGCTTCTTTCTCCAACTCACCTTCTTTAAATATGTTTCTAACATGCTTTCCTATTACACTTCGGTCACGCTGAAACAATTCCGCCATCTGATCAATAGACAACCACACCGTCTCATTTATAAGATTGACCTCTAATTTACTTAGTCCATCTTCAGTTTGATATATAATAACTTCACCCTTATTTTCCATTAGGTACTATTAGCTCCCTATTTCCTTCTTTTTGTAAATTATATAAATAATCCTAGCTTTATTCAACATACTCGTAGTATTCATCCTCTGTTGCAAATAACTCATACTTGCCATCAACTAATCCCATGTAACCCTCAGAAACAACATATCCTTTCATAAAAAACACCTCCATAAGTTCCTACACATTAAGTTCCTTGATTAACTATGTATAGGATAACTCATGGAGGTGTACCTATTTAGGGTCCATCCAGCCCATAGTAAAGCATCTCATTATACTTTGCATTGGCAGCCTCACTGGCTTTCTTCTCTCGCCATCTTTCTATATCACTGCAAATTGCAAGGGCCTCATCCACTATTAGCTCAGCTGTGTTTGGCTTTACATTATAAAGATATGCCATCATCCTCTGCATCGCCTTTGGACTGCCAAGCATCTTTGCAATCTGTTCTCCCAGCTCATCAGGAAATCCCAGGCTCCTAATAGCCTGCACCAACTCATCCCTGCTTCTGGCCCATTCTCTTTTTGTGTCCATAATCTCATCTTCCTATATCAAAAATATAAAAAGTGCTGCAAGGCATGTCGCCCCGCAGCTGTTGCTATAAAATAATATCATTAAATCATCGATTTGAGCTTGTCCGCCTCTGTAACACTTAGCCCCAAGAGCTTACATACCTCATCGTATGACTGCTTAGTATTGCTCATAAGATTTTTGATGCTTTCGATTAGTGTCTTCTCTCTACCAAGGATTTCGCCCTGTTCAAGCCCCTGCTCAAGCCCCTGCTCAAGCCCCTTCTCAATGCCCATATTCTCAATATCAATAACCGCTTTGCACATATCGTAATCACCATACTTTTTACTCACTATGCTTTTCTCCCTTAGTATAACATGAAATTTCAAAGAAAAATACCCATCTATTCATTCCACTCCTCCCAATAATCCACAGCCCCATCATAAGCATCGTCGTCATCCTCGTAGTCATCATAGTCATAGAATTCCTCGTAGTAGTCCTCTGCAAAGCTGTCAGCATCCTTATAGCGACTGCTGTCATAAATATCCTTCTTCTTGTAGGTGCCACCAGAGCGTCCCTTAGAAGATGAGCCAGAGGATGAACCGTTGAATTTGCTATTGTTCCACTCCTCACTTGCATGCTCTGTATTAGAGTTAGCCCTAACATAGAAGTTCTTATCCATTGAATCCTCCGGAGGATAAAACAGCAAAATCTGGTACTCATTCTTAGTATCCCTAAGGGTAAAGCTTATGTAGTTTCTATAATTGTATATCCTCTCGCCGCGATAAATGGCATCCCCATTCTTTATATGCTGCACATAAGGACTGTTCTCACACATAGAATCAATATCCGCATACATGGCCTCCAAAGTGCTATGCATATAGTTGTAGACCTGCTCATGGGAAAGCTGCTCAGTGCCAACGCCCTCTCCCTCAAGGGTAATGTAATTGGTTTGAAACAAGCTGTTGTTGCTTTTAAGTCCGCCACCACCGGTGAAATCAGTTTTGGTGACAGATAAGCTTTTGTAGCAGCTTTTAGAATAGGGTGATAAATCCATGGTCTCAACAGACTTGGCAAACTCCTGCCTTGCAGCTTCCGCCTGCTTAGCCTTATGACCAGAATATTGGTTTATTGCCTTGTCCAAGGATAAGATGGCTATGATCACCACAGTTACGATTACCATGAATTTTAGCATTCTGCTATTTGATTTTTGGAGATTTGTAGATGTGTCATCCTTCATAATATATTTCCATAATCACCTTCACTATTATTGCCTTGTGGCTTGTGAATAAATAATATCACCCTACTGTGACTTTTTATCGTACAGTATAATACATGTATATTGATTTTATAATTTGTTCGATTGTTAATATACATTAAATTTGCTAAACTGACTGATGGTGCTACCATTTACAGGTTAGCGGTTGGTCTTCTACTAGAGGACTGAGACCTCTATTTAGAATAATCTGTCTTTGAGCAGAAATATCTATGGAGGGAAACTTTTATGACATTAGAGCAATTTGTAGCTATTACTGGATTATTATTTACAGCATTTGGAATCGGCTACAAAGTTGGCCGAGACAATGCAACAAAAAAGTAACCGCTCATAGGTCCTGGTAAGACTGAGCGGTTACTACTGCTTTTTCTGAACGGACCAACCGTTAATCGGTTAGCACCTTTTTTACACTTTCATTATATCTACTGATAAATAGTTTGTAAACAAAAAAGTAACCTCACATAATCATATTCCATAAGACTTACTGTACCTAAAAATCCTCATCAAACTCATCATCAAAGTCGGCTTCATCCTGATCGTCATCCAGCGAATGCATCAACTCCTCCTCTTCTGCAGGATCAAGATAATCGTCACCATCAAAATCAAAGACCATCTCTTCTGTAGTATTTACTGGTCTACCTGGAAATATTACAAAAAACTGTTCCTTTAGTTTCCCCATCAATAAAGTAATCTATTGGATAGCTATTGTATTTTGAGACTTCTTCAAGCATTTTTCTTTGTAAGTTTTTATTCATAATTATGTTCTCTTCAGCCCTATTCTTACAAAAGTATCATTTTAACTATAGTTTAATTATATAAAAATAATACTGTCAGAATAACAAGTTAAACTGACAGTATTGTGAAATCTTTTTGTTAAAATGTTAAATTGAACAAATTTCTATTACTAACACTTACCTTGTACAAAATTCACGTCAGTTGCACTGTCGTAAAAATTGTTCTCATAATAATTTATTGTTGGAACCGGTGTAGCTATTGTTTTTTCTATTTCAGAAAAATTCTTACCTTCTTTCAGTAGTTCATTTCCTTCTAGTGTTATTGACCACTCTAATATCTTTTTCCTTACAGTACTAATTATTCTGTATAATTCACTCTTTGATACAAAAAATGAATATTGGGTAGGATATCCCGTCCCCTTATTTAGTAAATCAGTTAATTGACTACTTAAAGAAAATTCAATAGATACGTCATTTGATTTATAACATTCAATGATTGATGAAATTGGTATTGTAAGGGGCATATGTGAAAGTGCATCTGTAGATTTTGGATTTTTTGCTAATATTGGAATCCAGCCACTAAGTGGATTCCAAGCCTTTGTTTCACCTGTAATTTGTCTATAATCTGGAATACTATTCACGTCGTCATAACCGTCAAGTTCTTGACACGCCCACTTTTCGAGCTCATCTAATTTTAGTTTCTTTGCAACAAGATAAACCTTTTGTAATAACATTTCTAACGAAATATTATCGTCTAAAGCATCTCTTTGTAATTCTAAAAAAATACCTTCTGCCATTTATAATACTCCTATAATTAATGATGTAATACCCGTTGTTATTACGCCTTTTCCTACACCAACAGCTATATCTTTAATGCCACCTAAAGCCTTTTTTATTAGACTAGGATTCTCTTTATTTTTTATAAGTTCTTCTAATTCAACAATGCTCTTTCTCAAGTTTTCGGCTTCATTGCCAAATTCTGCATCGAATAGAGAATCATACTTTTTAATCTGTAAAACAATATCTGTAATTGCATCATAATCAAATCCCTGTGTGACTGTTTGCTCTTGCGAGGAGTTTACAACTCCTTGTTGAATCTGGACTCCCGTGCAACTCGCGTAAAAATTATTAATACTGGTTGTGTTATTCACACTGTAATTCTCCTTATCGGTAAAATATGTAAAAATAGTTGGACGTAATGATACTTCCCAGCCACCTGTAATATCTATTTTCCCATCAAAATTCAATAAACCAGCATCATCTAACTTTTTGAATTCTTTTACAAGATTGTTTTCTATATAGATTGGTAACTTTACATCCTCAGATGTAATAATGTAATCATCTCCTTTATAGCCATTACTCAATATCTTTATCAGTTCTTCCGAAGTAGTATCTAATATATTCATTTTTTCCCTTTCTAATTTAAATTTTTAAATCAAATAAAATATGTTACTTATCAAATATACTTCTCATAATCATTCCAATGTCACTATCATTCATCACCTCTCTTCTTTTAGGAATATGACCGTTCAAAAAAATTTAACTTGGTAAATATACAATATTTATAATGCAGCCTCTTTCTCTACCAAGTAACTATTATGTTGATAATTCGATACTATCACCACAACATCTAGTAGTCAACAGATTGACTAACCACAAAATAAAGTTTAAGCAATTTAGACATATTTTTTCTCTTGGCCGAACTAAAGTATATGCAATCAATATAAAAAACGTCATATTATTAGAAAAAAGAAGACTGCAAAAGTAGTTCTCTACTTTGCAGTCTTCTTACACTTAAAACGTTATATTTCTTTTCTACATGTTTATTCTGAAATACTAACGATATTTAAATATATCTCCAGTAGTATCCTTTTGATTTCCTATTATATTTCACCGCTTGAAAAATTGAATTAGGAACACATTGCATAGCTCTAGCAGCTTCATGTAATCCTTGATAGGTATTAATTAAAGTTCCAGCTTCATCAAATTGACCTACCAATTTAGAATTGGCGATTCCAACCTTAATGCGAGCGCAGTCTGGACAACCCGAACCACCAATTCTATTCCCTGGAAATGCAGGATATGATTTTTTGCATTTAGGACAAATCCAATAATATTTCTTATTGGAATATGGTTTAATCTGAGAAGGTAATACTCCTTTATTTCTCTCCTTATCCCATTCTTTAGCCAAATCTTTGTGAAGAGTTTCAAAATCATCTACTCCTGGCATTGCTACTCTACCGGCGCAATGAGGACATCCAGATATGCCCTCTTCCTTGGTTCTAACTCTTGAATTTGGAGAACTTGACCATTTATATCCGCAAACGTCGCACTTCCATGCAACTTTATATTTATAATTTAATGGTATTTTATAAGGAGATAAATCACCATTTTCTTCATTATCCCACTGTTTCAGTAACAATTCGCTTCTCTCAGCAAGACTTCCATATTTTGCTATATTGCGCTTACGAAGAGTGACTCCATTATTCTTCATAGAACAAGTTCTACAACAATTAGGTTTTCTAGATACAATACCTGCTATGGGGGCATTCCAAGTATCTCCACACTTAGGACATTTCCATATTGCTGGGTAATTAGAGCCTGGTGTAAACATAAACGGAGTCACATCTTTATTTTCATCTTCATCCCACATAGAAGCTAATTCTGGATACAATGCGCCAAACGAGTTATCCACATCTACTAAATACTCCAGTATTTCTGGCCTATCTCTTTTGATGTTAAAATCGGTAGGAAATCCCAAGAAATGATTTAAATAGGACTCTCTTTTATCCTTACAGTCAAAAGTATGCATGCTTAATGCAAAAAGCTTACTAAACATAAAACTCAAAAAAGCGGTGATTTCTTCATCTTTCATCCTCTTTTTTGTGTAGAATAATTCATCTGCCGTATCAATCCAGCTATCCTCAGATTCTTTTATTCTAACTAGCCTTATTCCAAGCTCTCTACACGCAGCATACTTTCTACGCTCACGATCATGTTGTTCTTCATCATTGTGATATGCAATTCCATCATATTCTATTCCCATCCTATAAGAAGGAATGTATATATCCAACTCCATTCCATTTTCAAAAGGATCTTTATACCTATTAATTGCATCTGGAAAGCATTTCTTAGCATAATAAAAAATAGCTTGTTCTGGAAAGGATGTGCAACTTGCCTTCGCACACTTAGGACAATCATTAGGTTTATGAAATTTAGTTCTTAGCGCTACCTTTCTCCTATATGAATGACCTTTGGGACACGTCCACCAGTATGGTCTGTACGTAAACGCAAGAACCTCACTGGGAGAAATCCCATTTTTTTCTTTGTCAAATTCTTTTGCGATATCTGGAAAAAGAGTTGCCAAGTCATTTTCATTGGGTATTGGCAGGCGTCCAGCACAATATGGACATTCTGATTCTCTGTTAACACGGTGCGTTATGCTTCTTTGAAAACTTGGATGTTTCTTTTCACATGTCCACCAATATGGTTTCGTATCTCTAGGTGATACTTTATCAGGGGTAATACCATTCTTTTCGACATCAAATTCCTTAGCAAGGTCAGGATGTAGTTTTTGTAAGTCATTTTCACCAGACCATATAAGTCTTCCAGTGCAATAGAAACATTTATGTTTTCTTTTGTATATTACACCTACTTTTTCTTTGAAAGTATGTCCATTAGGACATTTCCAATTTACGATTTTGCCAGAATTTACAAATAAATTCATAGCATCGATGCCATTGGACTCATTTTCTTCATTATCAAGAAGATTAACTAACTCCGGTATTTCAAATACATTAATTTTCTCAACCATCAGATTAATCCTCCTTCTCATAGTTAGTTAAAACGTAGGTGAGCATATCAAATGCTGCTTCTTTCTTAGCTTTTTTCTTAGAAGAAGAATCTGCGTAATAATAGTATTCCATCTCTTCAATATGACACTCTACATGCCATATTGGATTACCATTTTCGTCGTGAGTTTCCTCAAAAACATATTCTGGAAGAGAAAAATATCCTCTACGTGATAATGTTTCTAGCTGATTAATTGCTAGTTCAAGACTTGGTTCATCTATTTCATCTTTCACACTTATCATCAAGTTTCTACGCTCTAAAACTATTAGAGCATATCTTGCTGCATCTTGTCTGGCTTCGCTTTGAGTATTACCAAAACCTAGTATAGTTTCTTGTACTCCTCTTATATTCAAATATGCAATGTATCCTGGATTGGCATTAATACGATAGTGTCTGCTCATATCATAGATATAATCAGAACGGTACCAGTGCGCTGTATTATACGTCTTAATGATATAAACAGGTAAAGTACCATATTTCTTTTGTGACCATTCCTGAAGCTCTTGGATATAGTTATCGTCTTCTTCGCGCAAATTTGGCTGAAGCATTTGATCTACTACTCGCTTTAACACTTTCATATCCCAACTACAATCAATTGCAACCGCACCAAGAATTGCCTCAAACAAATCCTCTTTAGTAGAAGCATTTTCATGAACACGATTATCAAAATCACTTTGACTTATTGTAATGAACTTTATCAAATCTAATTCATCAATTCGTCGTGCCAAGTTTTTACGCTGTACCAAAGCTTTTTTGATTTCAGTCAATTCACCTTCTGTCTTATTGGAATGTAATACGTTAGGCTCATTAGTTTTTACAACTGATTGCCACATTCTTTGCTGCTGATACTGCCAGCCCATAGTCATACTACAGTGCTCTTCTACTAGTAACTGGATTACGGCAAGATCTAAAACTTTATCACCTATAAATTCTAGAATTTCATTATGAGCGCAATCATGTTCAACCCCGTAAGACTTGCGCACAAATGCCTGCTGTAAAAGACTTCTCTCCTTAAATTTGTAGCCAATAATCATTTCGACTACTTTCATCTGTTCTAAATTCATTTTTTATCCTCCTTAGAATGAATGTTGTTAAAGAAGGACATAAAAATACCTAACACAAATAACAATACATTTCCGTAAACGTATTGCCCGTGTTAGGCAAGGTAAAATAAATTTAATTCTTTGTTTTATCATGTTTACAAGGGTTCACTTTCATAAACCAGAATAAACATACGAAAACAATGTTTTCAATTTATAAGACTATGCCCTGCTATTATTAAGTTACTATCTCTTTATATCACAGATAAAATAAAAAGACAAATCTAGGATGATAATATCATATAATCTTCGGTATAACTCCAGGACTATAACCGTAAAAGTGTTTTCATATTATCTCTAAAGTACATTACAAATAAGATCCCACTAATTCACCACACCTGATATCCCTGTCTCATCGCACTATCATATACAGGCGCCATATTCTTCTTTAACAAGTTACAAAACTCATCCTTAGTCTTACCCTTCTGGTAAAGTTCACCGCCCCAGATAGAATGCAGATTATCCTTAAAGCAAGACTCGAACTTCTTGTGTATCTGAGGTTTGCTATCATCATTTATCATGCCATACAAAATGAATTGATTATTTGCATACTTACCAAAATATGTATCCCACTTTGGAAGCTTGTTACTCTTTGAACTGTTCAAGCTTGAATCCATAGGCATCAAATTCCACAGTTCATCATTCATCACAAATGACCATGGAATAAAATGGTCTATATCATACTTGCCTCTCTCTATTGGAGTATCCTTAAATACATCAATTATCTGTTGCAATTCCAGAATGCATTCCCACAAGTCACGTACATGATTCAGCTTGCGCATCCTATCATCCATAGGTGCAAGCTTATAAACCAAACTTGGCACTTCTGGATTATTGCTCTGTAGCCATTTCACTTTTTCAAACTGAATCCACCCAAGAATAGAAACAGTATTGTCTTGAATCATTTGAATCCATGCATCGTTAAAGTAAATTTCTCTATTAAGTCCTGTAGATTTACCAAAAACATAAGGCAGTGGTCTGCTGACATTTAGTGCTTGCGCATAGTCCATTACTGCACCTGTTCTGCCCCAGTTAACAGTTCCTTTTTCATTATCAAAGAAACCAGCCAGTGCTCTATAAGGAACATTCTTTGTCAGCTGATCCTTATATGGTTTCAAATCAGCTTCGTAATTACGAATCTCATTTCTGATTTGTTCTGGAGATGCATCTGCTCTCAGTCCACTTTTCGCCTGTAGTGTGAGCACAGCTCTTTCCAAACCATCTCGTGCTTCTCCCAGCATAATACCACTGAGATGAACATGGAATTCCAGCACCGTATACCAGGCATTACATATCATCTCGTCGATAATATCATTGTATGAAGTTTGTTTAACATTTCTGGAAATCAGCTTGACGATTGCTTCAAGCCAATAGAATTTATAGCAATAGGATGGGTCTTTCAGCATCTGTGAAAATCCTGCAATATCCAACCCGTTATAGTATTGCACATCAATATTTAAATGGTTCTGTCCATCCAAATACTCAATCCCCATTACTTATTTCCTTCCCAATAAATGCGCTCTTTAAATGCCCCGCGAGCATCCTGCTTTTTCTGTTTCACTGCCATCAGCTCATCTATGCTATGTCCCCTAGCTTCACATATTGCAAATAGCACTTCTAAAACATCAGCCATCTCTTCAATTGATTTATCTGCCTGATACTCAGCCACTTCTTCGTTTAGCTTTTTATCCAGCTCTTCCAGATATTCAGCCTCATCAAGTATTCTGGTAACAGGTGTTTTACCATCTGCTTTTATTATCTCTGGTATCTTGTCTCGTACTAGTTTTGCCATATTCCCCCCATAGAGCTTATAGTTCATTATACTTAGCGCTGCTACCTTTTGCTTTTTCAACAGGATACTTTGCTTCATTCTGGTCCATTTTTTTATTGATAATCTCGTCAGGATTAACACCAAGCTTATCAGCCAAGTTCTGACAATAGACCATAACATCTGCTAGTTCTTCCTTTACATGCTCCTCGTCAAAATTATCATTATCCCACTGGAAACACTCAAGTAATTCCGCTGCTTCAATGACAATAGACTTTGCAAGATTTACTGGTGAATGAAATTGATCCCAGTCTCTATCTTCAGTAAATTTTCTAATTCGCTGTATAGTTTTTTCTGTCATTGCAAGTCTCCAATCTTTTCTTCAAATATTCTTCCATATTTTTGTCGGTGCAATAAATATAGCATCCTTTCATCCCTCTCGTCAGAAGGGTTCGATAAGTATTCTTAATAATCTCATCTGCTCTTCTTTTAGCAAGCTCCGGGTTCTCTTTATATAGCTTTTTTATTCCCTTTAGGGACTGATCTGTTTTCGCTCTTCGCGTGAAATCAGTTACAACTTTTCCATTTTCGTACCTCATATCATCACCAATAATGACTCCCACGTAATCAAACTCAAGTCCCTGGGACGTATGGATACAACCAACCTCATTAATCGATGTTTCGCTTACAGCAAATGGTTCTCCACTGCCAAGGTTCCAGCTCATTTCAAAATCGCCAATTTTGATATCATGATAATTAGTGTTATTTTGCTCAGACTTCAGCCACTCCCAACAATATCCTGCAAGAACGCGCGCACGATTTGCTAGTTTATTCTTTTCATTGACCGTATCCCACATTTCCACAGGAGAATCGAATACTCTTATATCATAATCTATTCCCTCAAGATCATAATTAGCAGTTTCTCTGATATCCAATACATCATCAAGCCAAGCAAGATATCCATCAGAGCCATTGCATCTAAACTGCGACTGTAATTCCAGATAAAAGAGTTCAGACTCTTCTTCCTTTGCCCACTTTTCAATTTCTTCAACAGAACCTATGTCATCCATTGTTACTCTTTGGCTTTCATCAATAAAAAATACACTGCAAAAAGATGAATGAATGATTTCTTTAATCTGGTTTTCCCCACGATTATGAAACATACCAGATTTTTCATTTAAACGATGAGCCTCATCTACAAGTAGCGTATGCGCAACATTTAACCCAGTCTCAGTATATGTTCCTGACCCTTTGAACATATTATCTACACTACTCTTTCGCATTATACCTTTGAGCTTTTTTAGATAGACCTGTCGAGGTGCACTATTCTTTGAAACATACTGAACCATTTGATCCCTAGCAGTTAGTTCTGCCAACAGATTAACAGCTATAACTGACTTTCCCGTTCCTGGTCCGCCTGTAACTATAACCGTGCGTTTCTTATAATCCTTTTGGCACTGCAACGACAGTCTCAATATTTCTTCATAGGCAACTTTCTGCTCATCTATCATTATGAACTCTCGGTTACCCTTAAGCATTGAAGCGATTGCATTTTGTAAACTTTTGGACGGACGAATCTTGCCGTGATCCACAAGGTAAAGAACTTCCTTCTTATCACCATAGATAATAGATTTCTTTATAAATTTTCTTAAATCTGATGCATGTCCCTTTGTAAATGCAGGTGCCTCATCAAGGTAATCTTTATACTGTTTTGAATCTAAAGGATCATTATCATGTCTTATATAATTATGCAAACAAGCGCATGGATGAAGCTTTACTCTTCTATCCTGAACCGAAGCATTATAATCTAAAATAAGCTGAGCATAACTCCAAGCCTGATAAGATGGATGTACAACCTTGCGAACTGCACCTCCTGTATATGTTTCAACTAATGCATCTACACCGTCAAGAGCTTTCAGTCCCTCCCACTGCTTAAGCTCAACAATGACCATATTAGGTTCATTAGAACTGTCAAATCCTGAAATAATAAAATCCACTCGCTTTGATGTCTGAGGTATGTTGAATTCTATGGCTATTCCTACGTCATTTGGAATCTCATTGTCATTCAAGACCTTATACATATAGTTCAACGAGTTTTCCCAAGAACGAAACTCAGATTTAGGAGTATGTCTGCCCAATTTTGAAAGAATATTCTCCTCAATCTCTATAGCAATAGAATCGCTCTCACAGCTTTTTAAGAATTCGCTTTTTAAGCCATCGTATACAATCATTACTTACCACCCCATAAGTACACATCTATGTTTTCTAATTATAACATTTTCATGGTACCAACGTATAGAACAATAGAAAACTTACGCTTTATGCCAAATACCATTTATGTCATCTATTTATTTTTTCTTCCAAAGCCTTTTTGACTTCGTCATTCCATTTTCTGAAGCTATCTTTTATCAAAATTATCAACGTTATAAATGTAACCAAATTCAGTGCAGAACTTTGCGCATCAGAATTCATCTCAACACCTAAACCACTTGGTTTAAATGCAACTACAAAGAAAAATATCACAAGTTCAATTAAGGCAATCTTTTTTGACTGGCTACTATAAAAAACATCAATATAATGATACTTTGATTTTTCAGTCTCTCCTTGCTTCTTAAGGCTACTTCTTACAAAAAACATATAAACACTATAAACAGTAATATTTATTGAGTGCACCAATACCATTAAAAGTCCTATTGATAATGCATCCTTATCCTCAATCAGCCAGCTTATTTTTGGCATAACAAAATCAATAAACAAATCTATTCTGTTATGTATTAATCCTGCTATTGCTAAAAAAGTAATCAGCTCAAACGCAATCAGATTTATTGTGTCATCCACTCTTGATGTAGAATCAGCATGAATTTTCCTCGCTATAAACTTATAAAAAACCATTATTATTGCCAATGGAGTAACTATAAAACGCAGAATATGTTCAACACCCTTGCTTCTAGTTACCACAGCTATAACTGTGAAAATAAGAGCAATAGCCATATATGCAAACAACACCTTAATGAACATGCTCTTAGTTGTTACCATAACCACGCCCATGGTAAATATAGCCAAAATAAGTGCAACGTAAGCTAAAAAACTATTTATTATCTTTTTCATTTATTATGAAACCTCCAGTGTATTTTATATGCTGAGATATTGTTCTATTTTACTACACATCTACTATAATGTCGCATTTCGATTATCCACCTTTTAAACGTAACAAAATAAATATCACCACCCTCCATAAACATCTATTGAATAGTCCCTTAATATTTATATGTCCCAAAAATCAAAAATACGTGCACAAATTTTGTATTTCTCTTGTTTTTTTTCTACTTTTAATATGAGTAAAAAATCAATTTATTAAAAAAAAAAGCGATTCTCAGCTAAAAAACTGAGAACCGCTTATTTAATTACATTCTAAAACTCCCCATCCTTAACACATTCCTTGTAATAAGGACACCTCAAACAACACTGGCCGCAAGACCTCTTTTCAATCCTCTTCTTTTTCTGTAGCCAAAATATGAATCTTCTCATAGTGTTTCTCCCTAACCTCCTATGGGGCTCCCTTTCTAATTATGAGTATACTCAGGATGGTGACTATTAATCGTACAGCATTAGAAGGGCCTTAAAAACATAAAAATAGCACCTAACCTTTCCGATTAGGTGCCATATGCTTCCCCTATTAAATTATTTAATATGCTTAATCATTTCCTGTGCCAGTTTCTTCGCAGTCTTGGTAAGCAACAACTCCTTGTACGCCAGATAAGCATCGGCATCGCTAATCTCCATCTTCCCTTCACGAAGAGCCTGCCGTATTGTTACGTACAAATCATAGTACTCCTGTGCAGCTGCGTTATCATCCTTTACCTTTACCATTGTATCCATAGCTCACCCCCATGTACACATATTACCCCATGGCTGTGACTAAATCGTTAAATAAATGCTGGTTCACAAAATCTACTTTTTCTGGGGATTAGGAATCACCTCCCCCTCTCATCTCACATAATTACAAAAAAATTATGGGCTATATTTGCACTTTTTATAAATTAGCAGGTGCAAATATTGCACCCTTATTACTATAAATAGTGCAATTTTATATCATTATATTCGTGTTGCGTTTTCATTTTATCCATGTTATTATAACGCTGTCGTTTTTTGTTTTCTTATTATTGTTCAATAATATCTTCCTCAAACTGGAGCATTGGCAGTCCCAATGCACAACGATTACCTCTTCAGAGCTCTTCTTCAAGAGAATAACGAAGTTCTTAAAGAGCTGATTCAAAACCTGCTCTATTTACCAGACGGCGCAATCAAATCTGCAATAATAACAAATCCTATAATGTTGGGTGACTCTATAGATAGCAAGGAATTCTTGCTCGATATCAATGTGAAAATTGACAACGGATCTGTTATTAACATTGAACTTCAGGTAATCAACCAACATAATTGGGTTGAACGCTCTTTATCTTACCTATGTAGAAACTTTGATAAGCTAAATCATAGTGAAGACTTTGCTCAAGCTAAAGGATCCTACCAGATAGGTCTTTTGAATTTCACATTATTCAAAGACCATCCATCTTTCTTTTCCACATACAAAATGATGGATGTAAAAGATCACTATATTTATAGTGACAAACTCCACCTAAGCGTGCTAGACTTAACTCAGATAGATAATGCTACAGCAGAGGATACAGCCAATGGACTTGTTTACTGGGCCAAGCTTTTCTCTGCAACTTCATGGGAGGAAATCCATATGTTAGCAAAAGAAAAACCTATTGTTGAGCAAGCTGCAAACACAGTGTATTCACTGACTGAAGAAGAGAAAATCCGCCTTCAGTGTGAGGCCCGTGAGGATTTTTATAAATCTCAAAATGATTTCCATAATTATTATAAAAATAAGCTAGCTGAGAAGGATAATGAGTTGGCTGAGAAGGATACTGAGTTGGCTGAGAAAGATAGAATAATCCAGGAGCTTCAAAAGGCTCTTGAAGATAAGAACAAGTAGCATGATTTGATAATACGCAAAAAGTCGTCCATCTGGACGACTTTTTTCATTCTCTACTTTTTCTTGGCAAATATATTAAAGTCAAAGGAAGTTGTATATCCATCCGAATCATCAACAATCCCTATATCATCAAAATATACATACTCATCATTCACATCGGTGTTAACATCATAACCATCATTCCTCACCAGGATGTCTTCATCCTTACTAGCTACATCTTTTGGAATGTATACAAATGCCCTATCTGCATTAGTCCTAAGATGATAGGAGGCAACGTGCCTTACCTCTGAATTTGGCATTTCAGCATCAGCAAGCTTTTCTATGGTAATTGGCTCATCTTGAAGAACACAGACTATCAGACCGTCATAGGAAGCAGAAAAGACCTCAAAATACTCCGGTTCATAATCCTCTACACTGTTCTTCTCATAGTAAAGGTACTGGCTGATATATGGCAAAACCCCAGCCGCCTCATAAGCGCTAAAGTATCCCATTCTATCAGGATTTGGCATCTTGCTCTTATCCTTGTAATTAATGACAGACAATGAATCACAAGGAAAGTCTAAACGGAACTGATCTATAGGAAACTCCTTTACATCCTTGTTGAAAAGCTTCAGAACTATATGGCTCTTGTAATCCTCTTCATCAATATAATCAAAGAAGTTGTCCCCTGTTAAATATGGGCCAAAAAGAGTATCCTCATCCTCCAAACTAGGGAAGGACACACCATCCACTGTAGGGTATGCATCAATGATATATTCCTCTAGAAAGCTAAGAATTTCCTCTTTTTGATAATCATCCTTCCCGTCTGTGTTTTTGCTGTTTCCGGCTATTTCTACATTAAACTCTTTCCCCTGATACTTCATCTTGACGGTGACAAAGCCAGTAGGCATAGGGGTAAGATCTGGGATTGGGCCTCCCATAGGATATTCATTGTCCACATCCACCACTTCCGCCTCGAAGCCATACTTTTCTTTTATGTAGTTTTTCGCATTGTCACTTCCTTGAACCTTGTACTTTTTCATGGTGACGAAATCACCAGCAGAATAGCCGCAGCTACAAAGGAAAAGGGCCAATATCAAAGTTAAAACTGTTAATTTCTTTTTCATATAATCTCCTACCTCATGGACACATAGTACAACACAGCAGTGTCCAAATCGTTAAATGTACCGAATGATATTATACCTCATTTCTAGTATAATATGGATTAACGTGATATTTATTACTAAAAAGGAGGTATTTTACTATGGCAAGATTTACGTTGCCCAGAGACATCTATCATGGAAAGGGGGCTCTCGAAGCTTTAAAGACTTTCAAGGGAAAGCGCGCACTCATCTGTACTGGCGGTGGTTCCATGAAAAGGGGTGGATTTTTACAGAAAGTTGAGGACTACTTAAAGGAAGCTGGCATGGAGATTGAGCTCTTCGAGGGGATTGAGCCTGATCCATCTGTTGAAACTGTTATGAAAGGTGCTGAGGCAATGCAAAAGTTCCAGCCTGATTGGATTGTTGCAATCGGCGGTGGTTCACCTATAGATGCAGCCAAGGCTATGTGGATTAAATACGAATACCCTGACACAACCTTCCAGGATATGTGCAAGGTTTTCGGTCTTCCAAAACTTCGTACAAAGGCAAAATTCTGTGCTATCTCTTCTACTTCAGGAACTGCAACAGAGGTTACTGCCTTCTCAATCATTACTGATTATCAAAAAGGTATCAAATACCCAATCGCAGATTTTGAAATTACACCTGACGTGGCTATCGTTGATCCAGAATTGGCTCACACAATGCCAAAGAAGCTTGTTGCTCACACCGGTATGGATGCAATGACTCATGCCATCGAGGCTTATGTATCTACAGCAAATTGCGCTTATACAGATCCTCTTGCTATCCATGCTATCGAAATGATCATGGACAAGCTGGTTAAGTCTTACAACGAAGATATGGACGCCAGAGATGCAATGCACGACGCACAGTGCTTAGCTGGTATGGCCTTCTCTAATGCTCTTCTTGGTATCGTTCACTCAATGGCTCACAAGACTGGTGCAGCCTTTGCAGACTTAGGCGCGCACATCATCCACGGTGCCGCAAACGCAATGTATCTTCCAAAGGTTATTGCTTTCAATGCAAAGGACCCAGTTGCAAAACAGCGTTACGGTGTCATCGCTGACTACATGCACCTTGGGGGCACAAATGACGACGAGAAGGTTGAGCTTCTCATCGCATACTTACGTCAGATGAACGACGACCTGAACATTCCTCACAGCATCAACCACTACGGTGCTGATGGTCTTCCTGCTGAGCAGGGCTTCGTACCTGAGGACGTATTCCTTCAGAGACTTCCTGAAATCGCAGCCAACGCAATCCTTGACGCTTGCACCGGCTCAAACCCAAGACAGCCTAGCCAGGAAGAAATGGAAGAACTTCTCAAGTGCTGCTACTTCGATACTGAGGTGGATTTCTAAACCTATTTAAGGGCTAAACAATAGACCAGTAATCTGGGTATGTGATATATACCCAGATTCGCTGGTCTGTTTTTATTTGAACTGTTGCAAATTTCACAACAGTCATAATCCCTTTTATTTCTCACTAATCTTATTCCACTCATAAGGAGTTGCCTGATAGACATAGTAGAACTCCCAATATTTTTCAAAAGTCCCGCAAAATCAACGTTTCCGGGCACTCTATTTACGTGTTGACACCATTTTGACACCATTTTCAGTGCACAACTTTTCATGTCGTGACACCATTTATTATAACCTTTCTCAATATATTTTTCTGTAAACAAAAGCCCTGATATAATATCAGGGTATTTGTTCAAATTAACTATTAAATTTACATGAGTTTCATTTTTGTATTTTATACAAATGAAACTATCTTTCTACTATCTATAACTGCATTTTTAAAGTTATCCTCAATAAATACTTCATTCTGCTGCTCAATATCAAAATAATAATCATTTAGTGCTATTACTGCTTCATCCCTACATCCATTAATTTCCGCTACTATTCTATCAATAGCATCAATAATAGTCTGGTCACAAAGCGGTCTACCATATCTTGATATAAATAGAAGATTCTCAAAACCTTCAATTGGTTTAATACTACGTCGTGACATAATATTATTTCTTAGAATAAATTGCTTTTTTAAAGCCAGCTCACATTTAGGACATGAGAAATACTATGATTATTTCCTTTAAAGGGTTGGCTACTAATGGTGTTTTTTCCTCTATATGGGCAATAATTAAAATGCCTCCAAATAATGCAGCCATAATAAGGAATCCTAGGGAATATTTGAGCACATAGCCCGTGGAATTGTCACAATTGGTCAAAGCCCTATCTCCGGTTATCTGATACAAGAAAAAACACACTGCACCACAAAGCATAGTTCTTACTATGAAAAACTGGAAATTTGTGTCGGTTTTAATTGATTTAAAACAAATAACCACATAAATTATACAGATAGCCGCAGTAATAATTGGTGACCTCTTCAGAAAATCAATATATCGCTTTAACATATACTTTCTCCTAAGAATTAATAAAGACTATTTATATAATCTGTCAGCTTTGCCCTATCATAAAAATGCTCTGGTTTATCAATTATATAATCAGGTTCTATTCCCTTATCAATATCATATATAGAGCCATTTTTCATATAGCTTAACCGATTTGGACCAGAAATTTGAAGAATTGTTCCGTCAGCAGTTGAAAGTGGCATAACTACACATGCACCGCCGCCACTCTGTTCTCCAATAATCCTTACCATGCCAGAGGATTTAAGTACACTTGGCATTAAATTTCCACAGGAAAAACTTGAAGGTGATGTAAGACAATACAAATTGTAATCCAGTAAGGAATCCTTTTCGTCAAACTGTCCATCTAAATTAGCATCTGCCCTAAAGGACTCATTTGCATAGGCCCCTGTTAACGTATCATGAATACACAAAGTGCCTTCCCCCAATATAAGACTGATAATATAGCTGGCTGTAACCGTATCCCCACCACCATTTAAGCTAACATCAAAGACCACATTTTCAATTGGGCTATTGTCCCTGGTTATCTGAGAATATGCATATAAAAACAGTCCGATAGTATCCTCCGTATCTGCTGTTGGAGGTTCTTTGTAGTAGTCCACATCTTTATCTTTAGTCATAAAACTATCAAATGTTATATATGCAGTATTTCCAACCTCCTGATAACCTGGCACTTTCTCTGGAAAATATTCCATTCTAGCCTGATAATATTTCATACTTGATTCATACATGCTTAAAACAGAATGTCCATATTTACTTTCGACTTCTGCGTCCATTCCAAGTCGCCATGAATTTAAAGTATAACCACTATGACTATCATCAATATAAAGATCTAAAAAAACACTCAGCGCATTAGCACCTGCAGCAGAATCCTGGCTCTTCAATGCATCTTTAAGAGCAACATCTGAAAAAAACTTATCAAATGAATCTATTCCGTGATATTCCTTTAAACCATAATAATAGTCCATTACCATGCATAATTCGTTATAACTGAATTCTGAAAGAGCTTCACTTTTCTCTTGAACAGGTTCAGCCTCATACCATTTTTTCAACAAATCCTTCCCTGTCTCCGAACCATACTCATATACGAAGACAGATTTTTCATTGTATAACAGTAAAACGTAACAAGGTAAGGCTAAAATAATATCGCTTACAGTCTGCAAAGGTATATAATAATTTCCTCCATCAGCGACTAAGTCGATTCCGTATTTTTTCAAGTCGATAAGCACTTCTGAACCATAGCGACTATAAGAGCTATCCTCTGAAATAATAAAGCCATCAAAGACACCATCCGGTGACAAAACGTCCATTATAGTTTTTGACCAGGATGGTACAAAGAAAGCGTCGAAGTCCTTAAAGCTAAATGTATCCTTATCGAAATCAATCTCCATATAATACTGATTATCACGAGTGAATGTAACTAAAGAGCCACTTTTTTCCACATCCAGTGAATAACCATTGTCTTCATTATTTTCATGATAAACTCTTTCAATCAACTCCTCTACAGTATCTATATCTAGGTATGGTATATCCAAACTATCATCAGTAAAATATAGGTTAATACTGTCTTGCTGATCAATAGAGTAAAAATACATTGGTACCTCAGCACTTCTTATAGTTTCTTTAGAAGAATTTCCACAAGCGCATAAAATCGTACCGGCTATTAGAGTTATAACCACTAATAAAACAGGAATTTTTTTACGAAAGACTCTGCCCATAAATAGTCTCCTACTATTAGCAATCATATTGTTCCACTTTGTTAATCATCATATTGTCAAATTTATCGCCATTCTTTTTAAATCTGATTATCATACGGAATGAAAAAACAATAAATCCGACTATTACAACCAATGCATACACACTACCAATTGTAACCATCACATTATTTCCGTTTGCTGCTCCTTCAAATACCATGAAATTACCAGTTGAGCCAGCGTCATATAATGTATGAATAATAACTGGAACAACTAATGCAAATATATTAAATATTGCTACAGGACCAGCATTATTTTTCTTGTTGTACATAGCTATACCTAAGAATTCACCCATAAGCATATCCATTGCCATGTGACCTGGAAGCATTGGGAGTCTTATGAAAACACTTGCCAATTCAGATGCATAACTGTAATCTTCTGCTATAGAAAATCCTATTCCTACCGCTGCGCCTATCAATATATATTCATATACATTTTTTACTTTCTTCCTAAATACGCACAGAGTTATGATTACCATTATTAACTTGAAAAACTCTTCTGGAAATGCTGCAAATAAAAATGGTGACAGAAACTGTCTTGCAACTATTGGCAATTCATTAAACTTAGCAGATCCTTCCTGCCCCAAACTAATCATCACAAAAATAACTAATCTTGACGAAACTATTTCAGATACAATGCCAAGAATAATTGGGAACAAAGCTTGAGGAATACCAATCTGCCCACTTTTTTCCCTTTTTATCATTCTCATATAGAGAACTCCCAAAATTCCCGTAGTGATTAACCCTGCAATTACTTGTTGAATAATAGTGATCATTCTTATACCTCCTCAAATTTACTCACATTCCCGCCAACTTATTTCCTGATCCCTTTATTTTTTCAACAACCATCTTTTTTTGTGATAGCACCCCATTAAAAAATCTTCCAAGATATGTATTTGCTTTATCCTGGCTATGCACATATTGTGAAATATACTTATCCATATCAAAATCCGGAATTTCTTCCCCTGATAGGCTTTCCCCAAAAGCCTTCCAGTCATCAGATGCATCAACCTGCCTTTTTGAAATTATCCGCCGGATTTTTTCAAGATGTGGTTGGATTTTATCAAATTCATAGGTATCTTTTTCAAACACATCTATATCTCCCTTGAGATAACTGAGAGCATAAACCATCTGCGCAAAGGCATATTCATAATCATGGGGATTATCCTTGATAATCTCCTTATAATCCCCCCATGCAGGCAGATAAACATATCTGATGTAACTATAATCCGGCAGATGCCCCGCTCGGCCGTGTCCTAGGTTCATAATAGAATGCTCGTGAAACTGATAAACACTGCCAACATATACCGGTTTATCTACATCCTCTGATGCTGATGGATTATGAGAAAAAACAATCTGTCTACGCTCAGGTTCTGCTCCTTCAACAGGAAACAGTTCATAAAAATACCAATTAGTATTGTTAATTACAAGGGAAGGTGTCCCTGCAAAATTTGTATGAGCCCAAGTGTCTGCAAGTACATGCATAGCAATACCTGCCGCTTCCAATCCTTTATTCTTTGCAAGGTTCACTGTATCTTCAAGCAGGTCTCCATTGGGACCACATATCAGGCGATATTTGTCTTTGTAGCTCTTAGCCCCCTTATCCACATTTGCATACAAATCTCTAGGTAAAAAATGAAAGGCAGACCAGATTCTGGTTATATCGCACAAACCTATGGGATCCGTCCTGGCTTGCAAAAGCTCTGCCTGTAACTGAGTGGTGGCTGCCATGGAAGGTCCACCTGATTTTTTCAGCCAATTCCTAGAACAGTGATCCACCAGCTGGGCGCCGTAACATATATCAAGACTATCAATATGATTGTATCCTGCCAGCAATGCAGCGCAGTAGGTTGCATAATAATGGAAATCTTCCTGCATATTTTTCTCCTGTTTAATCTATGGTTACAACCTGTTGGCGACGGAATGTATTGGCTATACTCATAACCGCCGACAAAATGAAGCCTATTGCGCAGATGTTCACAACTCGTACTTCGCTACGCATAAAAATCAAACAACTTATGGCAAACAGAATCTTAACGATTCCCTGGAAGGTCTTAAACTTCCATGAGCTTTCGATTCTTTTTGCTTCACTTGCTCCAATAATGTTTACTATACCTGAGAATGCTAGCGTTCCTGCTAAATACATCAGAATATATCCTTTGGGAACCCATACTAGAGAGCCTGTAAATAATCCAAAATCAAAGAAAAGGATTCCACGAAACAGGATATTTCGCCCGCCTACCATGTAACGAGCCATACCAAAATAGAAAATAAGCATCCGAAGCCCCATAATCTCTAATGCTAGGGAAAACAGGCCAATAATAGCCATGTATGCTTTTTCACCATAGAATAGCATCGCCACGCCTATGATAATCATAGAAACTGACAGCAATACGTTTTTTATTTTCTGCCAAATCGTCATGCTATTCCCCCTCTATCTTTTCAAGTATTCTGATTTTACGAGCCGAATACAAAATGAAAATGTAATTAAAAAAGGTGGTAATCTCCATTATTAAAAAAGCAAAATCCACATTACCCCTTTCATCTGTTGCATTAAAGAGAACTAAAACATTCGACAAAATTAGCATTCCTGCAAATATCGTACTTAGCAGTGTAAGAACAATAAAAAAACGATTACTTTTTTTTACAGTCTGCCTGCCCACTCTATAAGCATTTAATCCTATGTAAAGGTGGTACAAAAAAATAATTGCAACAAAAATCGAAAGTATTAGCAATATTGATACCCACGTCAGAGCTCGCATCGTACTCTCATATTTAGCGTCAATAGCTGAGATACCATTCTCATATATGGTAGCTTCTACAAGCTCTTTGATAGTGTCTTCCCCGAGGAAAAATCCGATAAAAAGTTTGATGATATCCCATATCGACATGACAATAACCATACCGCCACTTATGGCCAGGCTATCTCGATAATACCTGAGCTGAATCTGTATTCCTTGGTTCTTAGGATTATATAATGTAGAATCCATAAATATTCCTTAGCGCTTACTCTTCCACTTGCTTAGTGTTCCATTTTTTCTCCCATATCTTATTTGCAATAGATAAATCGTTATTAGTAGCCATGTAAAATGCCAATGTACCAACGATTACAGACGATACAATAGCCAGCACCATTGCTACTGGGGTGTATTGCTGTACAATTATTCCTTCTGAAGAAAGCGAAGGATCTGTTGTAAAACAAATATAATCATAAAAAGCATGTGCAAATATTGGGAATATCACACTACCTGTTTTTAAGTACAATGCGCTAAACATTAATCCTAAAAATATTGAAAAGAATGCCTGCACAACAGTCATGACCATATCTGCGCCTTGTTGAATATTTCCCATATGCATAAAGCCAAAGAATACAGCTAGTAAAATAATTGAAAGTATTCTTTTTTCCTTTTTAACATATCTCATAACAATTGCTATGGAGAATAATCTGAACATTGACTCCTCTCCAAATCCAGCTGCTAGGCCCATGGTTAACGCAGAAAAAGTAGGATTGAAATAAAAAGGCCTCTTCAAATACAATGGTTCAGCTAACGTATATAGAAGCAAAAGAATAAAAGGAATCATTAATATGCATATATTCTTTGCAGAGTTTTCCGGCTTCACAAAGCCTTTAAAATTTGGTGAAAACCATGCTTTAAAAATAATCATCATTATTATTGCAGCGATGCAAGTTCCTATATTTCCAGCTTCACTTGAAATCAATCCACCTATAAGTGCACCTGCTCCTACAATAATTGAAGGGACAATCATTGCCATAATAATTGCTAATAATGGCATTTTTTCACAAACTGAATGACTTCTAATATTTTTATCCATTTATTATCTCCTTTTTGTGATATAAGACAATAATAACTATACCCGTAATAATCATAACTGCTATCGCCGTGATTGAGCCCTCTAGGCCAAATTCAACGCTATATGCAAAGCTGCTTTTAGCAGTTGCAGCATCCAATTTAAAAACTGAGACCGGAGAAACTATTCCACTGTTTGGCAGTCCGAGTATCAGATTTTGAGTGAAGTTCCAAGCTGTATGTGTAGCCATCGCACACCAGATACTATCCATGTAATAAACCATTAGCGAGAATAATAAACCTGCCGCCAATACCACTGTCATCGAAATAACACTAGCTCCCGGATTAAATAGATGCATAGACGTAAAAAGTAGCGAATTTAAGATAATTGCAACTGCCGGATGTCGATATCCTCTTCTTAATCGCTGAAATATGAATCCTCTGCAAACCATTTCTTCAGCTGAAGACTGTATAAAAACAGCGATAAACAGCAACAACAGTTTTATAAAATTGAAAGAATCATATTGTAACGAAATATCTTTGTTTAGCACTGCTACAATAGCGCATATTATATTGAGGACAAATCCTATCAAAAATCCAAGCCCCAAATATTTGATATTATTTCCCTTAGGAGCAGTCCATAAAGTCTTAAGTATAGGTCGATCTTTTTTCACGATTAGGAATTCAATCATAAAAACTATCCACGTCCCTATGAATCCAAAATACATGAAGAAAGTACTCCAATAACCTGTACTATCATTTTGAATCAAGTGGGTAAAAGGCACTTCCACCAAGCCTCCCATTATCTGCCCACAAATTATCATCATGAAGGTAGCAAAAAGCATAACTAAAATTGCTTCATCGTACCATCTAAAATTTTCTGTATGTATTTTCTTAAAAAAAGTTTTCATTCACGCCCCCTATTCTACAGTTACATACTATAGTGTATAAAATTTGTATGTTGAAAATGTGTAAATATAAAAAAATACGGGACAGATTACTTGTTCAACACCTCTTATATTTGTTTAAAATGGCTTATAAGGCCTCTCCGCCTCTTGCCTTAGTTTTTGTCTTAAGTTCCTTTTTAGGGACCTCCTTGACCTTATCCTTTGAATCATAATGATAAAGATTATCTGAAATAACATCCTCCGATCTTAACTCTGTTGAATTTACTGTAGAAATCATGTCTTTACGCCATTTCAAAACTAGAAAGTTCACAAAAATGGGCATAAAAAAAGAGCAATTACCGAAATTAGTAATTGCTCTATGATATCCTACGATATTTTACGATAAGTTACAACAGTTTGTAATAACCCCGCAAACCCTTGAAAACAGCTAGTTTTCAGCGATTTTATTCCACTCATAAGGTGTGTTCTGATATACGTAATAACTCATCCAGAAAATTTTTTGAGCCCTGTATTTTCAAGCTTTCAAGCCTGTCTGAATTATTTTGACACCATTTTGACACCATTTTCATATCACAACTTTTTATTACTTGACACCATTTTTATATCTCGAAATTTACCACTTTTCGGCTGTTTAGTATAGCCTTTTTGAAATCATCCTCAATAACGACATCGCCTTGCTGCTCTATATCAAAATAATAATCATCTAGTGCAACAACAGCCTCATCCTTTTTATCATCTAATACATGAGTATAAAGATTCATAGTCATATCTAAAGTAGCATGACCTAAAAGTATCTGAACTGTCTTAGGTGGAATTCCAGCCTCAAAACATCTAGTTGCAAATGTATGTCTGAAGCAATGTGGGGAAATTCTATCAAATAACTCAGCTTCATCCCTATAACTATTTATTTCATTAACTATTCTATCAATAGAATCAATTATAGTTTGATCACAAAGTGGTCTTCCATACCTGGAAACAAATAATAAGTTTTCAAATCCTTCAATGGGTTTTATTCTATGACGTGACATAATATTATTCCTCAATATGAACTGCTTTTTTAAAGCCATTTCGCACTTAGGACTAATAGGTATATCACGATTACTGGTCTTTGTCTTTGGAGGCCCAATATGAAAAGTTTTGCAATCATCTCCTTCAAATTTTTGATAAGTAAGTGTTTTGCTCACATGAATTTTCTTAGCCTTCAAATCAATATCATCCCAGGTAAGAGCACATATCTCTCCAATCCTCATTCCTGTAGTAACTGCAACCACATAAAGATTATCGAAATATGTACCTTTGGAACACTCAAAAAAAGTAATCTGCTCTTCTTTTGATAAAACACGTCGATTAAAATCCCCCTTGTTGAGCTTAATATTCTTAGCAGGATTTTTTCTTATTAAATCATCCATTATTGCCTTATCAAACATATCCACTAACATAATTTTCACTCTACTCTGAGTAGAATAGCCAAGACCATTGTTTTCCAAATTATTAATCAATTTTCTTATATCAGAGGGCTTGATTTCACTGAGAAACTTATCCCCAAGATAAGGTTCTATATGCTTAGAAAAAATCATATTATAATGAGTTTTTGTTCCTACTCTTATAGCATTTTTCTTATATATATCAAGCCATGACTCAAACCATTTCTTCAACGTTACTGAACAATTAACCATTTCATTATTAGCTTCATCAAATTGTGCAGCTTTTAATTTCAGGCGTATTTCATTAATACTAGAAGCATAAACATTTTTTCTATTACCATACCTATCAACAAATCTGGCCACATACCGTCCGTCTTTACGTTGAGTAATGCCTTTTCCAAGTTCCCTACCATTTAAACTTTTTCCCATATTTTTACCTGCCTTCATTTTTATTACGCGCGCTTTATAATTTCATTAAATAAGATTGTTATCATTTCGTCCATGATACGGATTTAATATTTATCACATTCACTTGCCAGCCACTGATCTAGTCGGTTCTTATTCACATACCATTTGTTGCCTATCTTTAAACTAAAACCGTTTTTGGGCTGCCTGATAAGTTCTCTAGCCTTTGTTTCTCCAATACCAAGATAGCTGCAAAACTCTTCAACTGTTAATAATGCTTTCTCCATTCCTTTTTATCCTCCACGTAAAAACCTAACTGAATTAATAGCTTTGGGTTTACAACCTTACTCATGAATTGTTTGTCAAGGATACCAAGCTTTCTAATTAATTTTGTTTTATCTATAGTTGTAATCTGTTCTGCCATGATTGCTGATTTCTCTGTTAGCACTTTTAGGTCATCAATAATCACATGTGTTGGCATTCCTTCACTCTTATGAATTTTCGTAGTGATAGGAAGAACCGTAACTGTAGGTGAAAATATATTTCCCTTATTGTTTTGCACAATAAGAACTGGTCTTTCACCTCTCTGCTCTGAGCCAACTCCTTCACCTAAATCTGCTAAATAAATATCTCCACGTTGAACTACTAGCATATGTGTCCCCCCTTTCCTTATGTATAAAGAGCGCCTTCACATAGAAAGAAGACGCCCTGTAATAAATCATGTATTTCGTATCTATTTGCCACGCACCCCGATACAGTCCTGGGATTCAATCAGGCGGCTGCAACACAGCTCCATAGGTTCTATCCTCCCCGCGGTTCTCGCCGGGCCGCTCCCATTACGATAATTGTGGCTGAGCGGAAGTATCATTATACCTGCATGTATCATCGCCAGTTTGGTGTTACCAATTTTCCAGTGAGGCTATATCGCACAAGGCGTACCTGTTGGGGCTCCAGCATGCAGGAACGTACCTGATGAATGTATATTTATTTTTCAATCTACTAGTGAAAGATAAAATACCTTTCACTAGTTCTAACGAATGTCGGACAAAATATGCGCCCTAGAAAAATTTTTTTATATTTTCTATCGCTTTTGCTAATGTACGGGAAACATTTGACTGATCAACCCCTTCTATACGAGCGATTTCTTCCTCAGTAAATCCATGATAGAAATATAGCTTACATCTTCTTTTTTGTACCTCTGGAAGTTCTTCTATCATTTCTCTCAGGAACTTATAATCCTTTGAAATAGCTGGTTCATTTAATTCATACTTAGTCATCAAATCAAAATATGTTTCCTCAGTTACACTATCTTCATATCCAAGGAATTCGTAAGTACGATAATTTCTCATCAAATGTTTACTTTCATTTTTATGAAATTCCTTAAACGCTCTTCCCTGCTCAACAGAAAGCAGAATTACTGGTGAATACTTTAATAACTCCTTGCCATATTTCTGCATAAGCTCGTCCATAGACAAATCTGATATGACTGCCCATGTAACTCCTCCATTCATTCCTGGATATTCAAATTTTAAATTTATTAGTTCATATTCCTTGTTTTCATTATTTGTATTCAATGTTTAACCTCCGATTTTTGAAAATTGATACGTTCCAAAAACCGGAAGTCATGGGTAAGCTGCTATATAGCATTCCCAATCATGCATCCCCTATCACTCTCAGAGCTCCAGAAGGAAGCATCATTTATTGCATCAAAAAAAAGACGAAGCAAAACAGAATATCTATCTCTAGATACTTCCTTCTGTTTTGCCCCGCCTTTCGTAATTCTCTGATCACCTTAGCCGTGTCACAAACTCTTACTACTTATGTGCCAACCTTGCAGCTCCTACGACCACTTCGTTGCTATCAAAAGTAGCTCATTATATTAAAATATGTAAAATAACAATCATGTTTCCTCAAATGATGTAATAATAGTGTAGTTTGGCCCCTTTACAATACATGTAATATTTACGTGACAACGTGGACAATTATTCTCTGCCATTCCAGCGAGTTTTTTAATAACCAGCTTACCACAGCAAGGACAATAAACACGGTTGTCTTCTACAAATAATTCCATAGCCTTCTCCTTTCCTTCAAAAACTCATTCCCCTGCGCAAAATCAATATTAACACAAGACTATTGAATTGAAGCCCTAACAATGGTCTAATCTTAGTCCAACACTTCCCTAGCACTTGTATAGCATGTGTCTAACATCCGCCTAGCAAATCCCTAACAGATGTCAAACAAATGTCTAACACATCCATAAAAAAATGCCCACAGTCACAATAACTGTAGGCATAATTGAACTAATTATGAGTATTATTTTCTTTTTCGGCATCTTCCTGCTCCTTTTCATAAGCATATCGATACATCATGATGCCAAATAGCTTAATAGCTTCTCTCTTTTTATTTTCTATGCTTGCTCTGCTAAAACCTAGTTCCTTGGCAAGCTGATCTACTGTCTTTCTGTCCTTTCTGAGGTAATAATCAGTGATAATCTTGTGATAAATAGGACCAGAATTTCCATAATCCTTCATTCCTTCAAGAATATAATCTCTTGGCTCTATAAGCCATTCATACTCAGATACTTGCCATAAAAGTCGTCTTTGTATTTCCTTTGATTCAGATATTGGCTGATTAACTACCCAAAGAAAGTCTTTACGCATTTGGCGTTTAACTTTATCTGGATTAGCCAATTTAACAATGCTGGAAAGCATCTTACCAGCAACGACACTTCTACTGTGATGTTCAAACATCATCATTGTGAGCTCATAATCAACGTCTGGATCAATTCCGTTTCCCTCACAAATAATATCAATCCCCTGTTCATCTTTAGACCTTCTAATCATTCCTCATTTCCTCCGTTTTCATAACAACAGTTCCCGCAGTTTCTCCCATATATAATAAAAAGACCAAGGTTGCAATTCACCTTGATCTTAGTACTACCGAAATATATTTATTTAAAATATCTATATCAGTTTTCCTTTTACATAATCCATTGCATCACTTAAAAATCTAGCCCTTTCCTTTTCTGTCATAGAACTGATAACCACTGAAAACTCTGTGTTATCAATCTGTTTACCTAGCAAAAGATACTCAATATCAAAGTGCTTGTTATCATATAAATCTAAAATTCTATCAAGCGGTAAAATGGTCTCACCCTTACAATACTTACGATATTGCTCAATAGATACACCAAGTACTTCAGCCATATCATCTGTTGAATAACCTAATGACTGTTGTACTTCCTTTAAACGTGAGCCAATCTGCTTACTCCGAGTTTTTACATCCATTTTTAATCTCTCCTAAGATAAAATTTTAACAATTCTACCTTAGAAATATGAGTAACTAGAGTGTGGATTGAACCCACAAGTTATGTGGATTTCAAGAACAATTAACGCTTAATGTGTCACCGTTCTCTGTCTCAATCTGAGCAGCCTTATAATTGTGATACACCTCAGCAATCTCTTCCTTTGAAAAATCCTGAAAACAGGCATATAAAGTCTCTAAGTCCATACCTGTGCTAACAAAATTTTCTACTGTCATTTGGTCTTTCTTATTCATTCCAAATTCTCCCCTTACTCTTTTAATAATATGGTGCCACATAAAGATCTGAACCTGACTTCTTTAATGATTCAAAATAAGCCTTATCACCAAGTCTTTCAACAGTATCATTGGTTATTCTATAAAAATCAAGCGATATCTTATCTAAACCATCTGTATATTGATTTAACCAGTCTTGATATACATCATCATCTACAGGTGCTATCTTTTGATAATCTTCTAGCCCATTCTCATAAATATAATAAACAAAACCGTTTCCATCTATATCTGCCTCTGCTGGGAAAGAACTTCCACTCGAATCAAGTACTTCCTTATTGCATTCATATAGATCTTTGTCATAAGCATCGACCGAGCCAACTTCAATATATTCATCAGAATCTGAATTATAATAATATAAATTATATGGCCAAAACGCCCCCGCATATCCTTGATTATGTGACCAACCTGCTTCTATAGTACCATTCTCATAAATACTAAGGTTAGGAAATTCCATGAACTTATATTTTGCCTGACCGTCTAAATAATCATAAATGACCGCAACCATTCCAGCCATACAAGCATCATCAAAATAAACAATTAGTTCATCAATATCGTCATTATCGATATCTGCAACCGCAAAGCTAGAATATTTTAGCACAGTATTCATTTCCTCTGCTGGAGCTTCTATATCCCTGTCATCCATAGGTAAAATCCCAGATTCCATAAAAGTAAACAAAATATCTTTGTACTGAAGATAAACATCATCTAGATTTTTCCCATCAGTTGAATCTTCATAAATATCAGTTTGTTCTTCTTTGTTAACTATATCTTCTGTGGTTTGAGAATCTTCTTTTACATCATTAATAGAATTAACAGTAGTCTGCCCACAACCTATAAGCAGACTACTAGTTAACGTAATTATCAGTGCTCTATTTTTTTTCATCCTCAGATTCCTCTTCTTCATCCTCCGTGAGCAAGCCTAAAGTGATAATATCATCGATAATATCTACATTGCCATCTACATTCCAATCGATTCCAAACATAGCAATATCCTCGCCAAAACTATTTTTCCATGATAATTCTTTTATCAGTTAGCAATGCATAGACATAAGATTGTCCTCTAATTCCATTATCTCCTAAATACTTAGTATCCTTTGCAGGCAAAAGGCTATAGGCTTTTTCAAAATTCTTCCGAGATAATAAATAATCTGTTCTACTTGTTTTAAAACCCTCAGGCTTATCAAAAACAGTATACGTAAAATCTAATCCTCGGGTCGTATGAAATACTTCACCTTCATGTCTTATTAAATTATCC
Organism: Pseudobutyrivibrio sp. YE44; assembly: GCF_900104335.1. Taxonomy (GTDB): domain Bacteria; phylum Bacillota; class Clostridia; order Lachnospirales; family Lachnospiraceae; genus Pseudobutyrivibrio. The sequence continues at coordinate 262,764 of NZ_FMXT01000001.1, read as the reverse complement.
CATGCTTTATTTACATCCATATTTTTTTCCTTCCTATACTGGTTTACCACAAAATGGACATTTTGCGGGCTTTCCACCGACCCATGGAATTTGATTTCCACACCAAACACATAAACTGGTAACAACCCCATTCACATTTGCAAACATAATTTTTCTAAACATATTCATACCTCCACTCTGATATAAAACATTTTTACGTGAAAATAATATCTGCATAGAAATATTCTTTATAATGTCATTCCACAATAGGGACATTTATTGGGTCTTGTTGTCACAACAGGTATTTCTTTACCACACCAACCACATCTAATATTTACCGTAAAAAATTTTATTTTTAATATTCTTATCATATTGCTTCTACCTCTAAAAATATTTAAAAACTAATTTTATCAACTGCATATTTTATTTCAGTTTTCTTATATCCATCATGCTCAAGTTGCTGTGTTAATTTATCTTTTGAAAAACTAAACAGCTTCATATAATTTTTAGCCTTAGTTAAGGCAGCTTCTTTCCAATCCGCTCCACAATTATTAACTGCATATTTTACATCTTCAGGAGAAAATTTTTCATATTCTAGTTGCCTAATTAATCCTTTATAAGAAAAAGCTTGCGAATGAACATACCCTTTTGCCTTTTGTAAAGCCATTTCTGTCCAATTAGGATTAACTTTTTTTACAGCCTTAACTGCCTTATCATGCGTGAATCCCTCATATTCTAATTGATGCACCAACCCATCAAATGAAAATGCTTGTGAAACTAAATACTCTTTTGCCTTTTTATATGCCTGCTCCGATATATTTATATGACATGCCGCTACAGCATTTTCTGCTTCACTTTTACTAAATCCTTCATATTCAAGTTGTTCAACTAACTTTTTTGGGGAAAAAGCAGATGAATTCAAATATTCTTTAGCCTTTCTTAATACCTGAACGCTCCAATCAACATTACATAAATCTACCGCTTCTGTTGCAATCTTTTTTGAAAAGCCTTCATATTGAAGTTGTTCTATCAAAGTCTTACGAGAAAAAGAAGATGCATTTAAATAGTCATTAGCCATCCTGAATGCATCACCTGCTTTTTTTGAACTCAAATTCTTAGGAGCAATACTTTTAGAACTATAATTATCTGCAACAATTTTTTTATTTTTTTTCTCACTTTCAGCTATAGAATAAAAACCTTCATATTCATCATACTTAATTTGCCCACCTTGACGCTTTGCTACATCAAGCAATGCTGCTCGAGAAACAGAGCCATCCAAATCATTGAAATCCGAAAGGGAAAAAATATCATTACAGCGTCTTACAGCCTCAGACAAAATAGATTTGGAAACAGACCCATCCAAATCATTAATTTCGCTTATAGTTAATGTCTTTCCCGAATCCAAGTATGCTTTTAAGACTCTCGACAGAATCTTATCATTTATGTATCCATCTAAATCAAATAATTCATCTTTTGTAAAGATATATCCTTTATCTAATAAAGCCTTTACATAATCTGATATCACTGGCTCAGAAAGATATGACATATATTCCATCAAATCCTTTGAATCAAAATCCAAATTATTATTAAGTGCATATCTACATACTTGTTCAAAAACTGAATCTGAAACCTCTCCCTCCAACGAATATAAATCATCTTTCGTTAAAGGAAGTTTACTTTTCATCCACTCTTTTACTATCTTGTTTACAGCTTCTTCTGATATTTCACCATATACATATTCAATATCTTTAAAAGAAAGCTCTCCTCCATGAGCAATAGTCTTAAAAATCAATGACATCGTTAATTCATCACCGTAGATGCCTGATATATCCGCAATTTGCTTCAATGAAAAAACAATTCCAGCAGCTGAGGCTTTTTCTAAAATTATTTTTCCTGCTTCTTTATACCAACTAATACCTGCAAACTCTACTATTTCATCTGGATGCTCAAACCTAACCATCTCATGCGCATATCTTATATATGTATCTTCATCCAAATTGGTAAAATGATCATAGAAAAAATGCCAGTTCATTGGACGTGGAATTATCTTTTTTTCTTTGTTTACATAATATCCATCAGGATAGTACTCCTTTTCAAGTTTACTTTCGTCAACATAGTATCTACCGCACTTTACTATATCATTGCCTACAATTTTATCTTTATAAGCAGAACTATCCTCTTCTAAATATTCATCATCATCTTCTTCATCTATTTCATCATCGTCATAAGCTTCATCTTCATCATCTTCATCATCTTCATCATCTTCTTCCCATTCATCTTCATCATAATCTTCGTCAAAATCTTCATCGAAGTCTTCATCGAAATCTTCATCATCATAACCACGATCTCGCTTTATTATTTCATCAAAAGTATCTACGTCATGAAGAAAACACTCCTGAGCGTCAAGTTCATTAGGATCTAAAACACCATCACGGTTATAATCAAACATTCTATCTGACCCACCTCTAACTGGTCTATCAAATAATCCCATAATCGCCCTCCATAAAATACTACTCAAGTTCTTCAGCCTTTATAAAATCCATTGCCTCTTTGGATCCCATTTGGGCTGCTTTTTTTATCCCTTTCAAACCGGTTTCAATATCAGATGCAAAAAAAATAGTCTCTTCCTTAGTATTTCCAAATTTTCCAGAATAAAGTATAACCCCTACATTAAATAAATCTAATAACGCCGATTCTTCCAGAGGTTTCTCAACAATCTCAGCAATATTCACTATTTCCTTATAAATAGCTACCATTTTTCCTGTAATTTCTGGGGTATACATAAGTTCGTCCCTATCACATATATAAACCTCTGTTGCAGCAAGATTATATAAAGCAACTATAATACTATCAGCTGATACTTTCTCCAATCTGCTTAATTTGTAATCATAATAAAACTTCTCAAGATAATGCTTTGCCTTGTCAATATCAACACTTAATCCGTATAATCCCCCGCCATATGCAGGTCCTATAAATCCATAATCACCTAAATATCCATAGTCAACTGCTTTTGCTAAATGTTCAATAAACGACGCATTATCATCTTGCTTAATACTAATAGAAGATAAAATAAGCTCTTTTTGCATATTTAGCTCTCGAATCTTATTATCTATATTCTCAACTTGCGTATTCATCTTTTCTATATCATCCATATCAAATATTTCAACCATTATCAAACAATTGTGCTAAATCATTATCAAAACTCTTCTCCATTTCAAGCCGTCACCTTATTGTTACTTATAATATCAAATCTTTGTGACTAATTTACGGCAAAAAAAGCACCACTCTTAAAGTGGTGCTTAACAAATCTAGCGAAAACGTTTGTACCTCACGAGATCGACTGAATCGTATCTATCTTTTTCCCAATCGTTCATCTCATGATCAGTAATATGATATATTCTTCTTTGCGTAATTCGGTCAACATAATAACGATACATTAACGCATCATCATCACAATCTGTAATTAACATTACTCCATCATTAATATACGTAATATGAACTGGATTAGTCTTTAATCGTATATCCTTTTCACTTCGGATTTCTTTCTCAAAAGCATAATCATGACGTTTTCCTTCTGGATTAATAAAATACATTATTCCAGTATATCTTGGGCATATGCCTTCAGAACACTCTGTTTTTGATAATTCACTATCATATTCAATACAATCTATATATGCCTTCATTATATTCTTAACACCAGATTCTATTGCATTATCAAAAACTATTTGATCAATCTCTATTTGATACCCTTTGAAACGAATTTTATCTACATCACCTGCAACAAATTTCCCTTCTGCCAAAATCTGATGCTGTAACATTTGTGGAGCTATTCGATATATTTCATAGGTATATTCACCATCTTCAAAGTCAACATCCCTCTTAATGATTCTATTATGAATGTCCATTTCACACGTGAATACTTTTTCTTTTTCAATATTATACACATCTATTAACGTTGTTGTGTACTGTTCACCAATGAACCCAAAACCGCAGTCCCATATTAAACTTTTATTGGTATATTCAAGCTTTGGTGCGGAAATAAACGCTTCTTTATATTCCACTTTTCCGAGCTCATAACGCTGCTTTTCCTGCTCATTATTTGAAATTACCAAAGATATACAAACTTCCTTCTTGTCAGTTATTGTATTAATTGCCTCTCCCAAGTAAAAAAGTCCATCTTCATCAGCATTAACGAAATCATTTCCTAAAAGAATGTTTATAGATATATTCGAGGGTTTTATAACCCTTAAACAATAATTTTTATCTATTTCGTTAGCATAGTAATTTCTATTTTTCCAGCGACTTCCATCAAGTGATTCAATTCTAACTATTGGCAGATATACGATTAGGTTTCCGTCAGCATATGGTAATTCAACACTTTCATCCCCAGAATAATTAGCAATTTCATTTTCTATGCCATCCAAAGTATATACTATTGTACTTTCACGTAATTCACTTCTAGAAAAATAATAATCTCTATTAAATGAACAAATAAAGCTGGATACATAAGCAAACCACTTATCAAACAAAATTTTATTTGATGACATATCAATAATTTGCAGGCGATTTTTAAACACTATCAAATTTGAAGGTAATTTATACGTTCTTATTTTTCCATCATCTTCATATGATAAATCCGATAATAATACTCGGTCATCATTTAAAATAATTAAATATTTTTGTTCTGTATCGTTACTATCTAATCTAATGCCTATATTCTCTTTACTATTACATACAATATACTCCTGGCCTTCTGAATAATATTTCATTGAACATTCATACTCGTTTAATAATAGTTGAATTTTCTGGCGAACTTTTTTATCGTAAGATACAAGCACATTATCTGCTGTCAAAACATAATTATCGTCAAGCTCAACATCAGTTATTCTATACTTACCTATTGTCTTTTCTGATGTGATATAAATATTGTCTCCAGCAATTTCAGCCCCCTTATTTGCAACAATAGTATATTTACCTGCGTTAATAGAGGACCATGCGCACTCATTATTTTCACAAAAGCATATCGTTTTTCTTCTAAGTTTGCTTCCAGAATCATAAATTACACTTTCAGCTTGTCTAATAATAATTCTTGGGTCTAAATAATTTGATCCCTCGGATGCCAAATAATCTGAAAGGTCATACGAAAAACCTTTTATAGTTCGACCTAATTCATTACCATAAAAATCAACATTACGCTCGAAAATTATTATACCTTTTGAGTTTTCCAAACATACAGTACAATTGTCATCCAGTTCATTCTCAACACGAATATCCGGTAGCTCAATATATAGCCTAGAATTAAGTAAAACATACTCCGGCCTTATGTTACTGTAAGTATATGCTATACTCCTTTTCCTTGAGGATATCTGCGTATTTGTCGACCTTAAATTTGAATAATAATCTTTCTTATTTTTTAACCATATGTCAACAAGCACATCCTCATAGGTTTTGGCTTTACCCGGTTCAGCGGACATAGATTCATCAATTCTACAAATCATCCTACTAAAAACCTCTGAAGCATAATTGGGTCTATAAACTACAAGTTTTCTTATACCTTCCTGAAAACTGTAAGGTTTTTTACCTACAGTGAATTCAACATAATTATCATTTTCTTCAGATTCTAATTTGTAAAATAAGTTTCTTAAATACAATACCATTCGTAAAATATATGGGTCATCCTCATCATAGTTACAACCCAAATTATTCTGATAAAAATCAGATAAAAAATCGCACAAAGTCATCCACGAACGCATGGACCCCATTGCATGAATCATAATAGTTGACTTGTACTGATTTTTACCATGTTGAGAAAAACACCAGCGATTAGAATCGCTAATCGCTGAAAATACTTCTCCAATAATAGGATAATACACCCTATCCTCAGAACGATATCCATACTGTTTGATAATATAACTTGTAAAAGGTCCCTTATCCGTATCCCATTTTTTTGCATAGTTTATTACAGAAAGAGCAAGTATTTGTTTATCTCTCTCTGTAATTTCCGTTCTTCTTGAGCATATTATTTTATCTATTATATTTTTTGCCTTATTATTTAGTACAGCTAAATTCTTTTCTGAAAAAATATAATTACCTAATAACGGATTCTCTGCAAATATTCTCTCAATAAAATCATCTTTTGCATCATGGATTTGCATATCAGATTCATCGTCATCATATATGGATTCATCAAAATACTCGTCATCTTCATTGATAGCATACATTGATGAAATTCTCTTAAACCCAAGCTCTTCAACATAATCAGAGATCGTCATTTTTTTTCTAGAAGAATAAGCATTCAAAACTCGATAAAAATCGCTAGTACATGGTATATATACTGTATCATCATGAACAATATATTTTTGAATTGCTTGCATATGTCTTTGACGCGCTCCTTCAGCTGTCAACAAATCGTTTGATAATGCACTCTCGTATCCATAAAATGATATAAATTCATTTATTCCAAAACCATTTCGCGAAGCATAAGATTTAATCCATTGATTCTTAGGATCAGCTTTTATATGAACTTTCCCTTCTGAATTCATATTCTCTTCAAAAAAAGCTATTATCTTATCATCTGTCACGCCTCTATCGGTGCCTAATTTACATCCAGCAATAAAAAGACTATATTCTTCTGGAGATAGTTTTCTTTTTCTAGCAAAAGATACAAACTTCCCTTTATCACATGGTATTAAATACTTTTCCTTTAACCTCATTACATATGTGGATGAATTGACAATATTTAATTCTTCGTATGAAAAAAAAGCTATTCGCTTGATAGCTACTAACTCTCTTATGCTTTCTGGCATGTCCTGAAGAAAAAAACTTTTTATAAACTCTGGAGACACAACTATAAAGCACATATCTCCATTTAAATTAGAATAATACTCATATAAAATTTCATCTTGAGTTAATTCAGCTATTCCCCTGTTAATCATTTCCTGAAAAACAGCTTCTTCACTAGGAGAACACTCAAATCCTTCCCAGGTATATTTAAGTTTAGCTTGTTTTCTTTGAGAATGTTTAAATCTCATATCTGCAGCTTGTCGAGTAATTCCATACCACTTACAAATTTGAGATATTTTAAATCCATAATCTTCAATTAACTTATTAACAACAACATAATCTATTTCTTTTGTTAGTTTTCTCTCAATAACTACTTCACAATTACTCTCAATCACATCTTCATTATCATCGTTAGCAGCAATATTAAACTCAAGCGGTATATCATTAATAGATAATCCCTCTAGTTCCTCCAAACACTTAATTCCAGCATTACGAAAAGTAGCAAACTCTCCACTATAATAACTTTCTAAAAGCTCATATAAATTGCTTATTCCGTGCCTTTTAGCAATATTATATAATCGTGCAGATATATAGATTTGTTCCAAATCGACAGTTTTAAATCGTTCTTCATTAATAAGCATAAGGCGCCCCATTTCTATTTCATAATGAGTTCAAGCAAATAATATTTAGCCCTTGTATATGCAATATAATCAATATTATCTGTGGTCTCCTCAGAATGAATATATATAATCATATCTGATTCTAAGCCCTTGAAATCCTCAGGAGTTGAGACTCTAATTTTGTCAGAATCATCGTTAATATCTCGTGTAAACAACCATTTAGCAATTCCATCATCAAAATACTCAAAGAAATCATCTATGTAATCAACCAAAATCACTAAAGAAGATGTTTTTAATGCTTCATCATACAAATACTCTTTAAATAAATTTTCTAATCGTTGAGATAAATGCCGTTTATCACTTATTTTTTCTTTCACTGGAATCGGACCTTCGATCGGATTTGTAATAACATCCTTTCCTAGATTAGTTGTTTCCGACGCCCATTTGTAAATATTTGATGTATTTCGTATATTTTCATTTAACAGTAATGGAGGCAAATCTATCATAAATGCATCTCCAAAACTGTTTTCACGTATTATTTGGACATCATCATAAAATACTCCTAACCTTGATTGCTTTTCGTCACTTAGTAGCATTTTAATGACATATGCCCATTCTTCAGTAAAATCTTGCGCCTCATCTATAAATACAGCATCATAAATCGGTAAATCTTCTCTTAAATTATCTGAAATACCTTCGAATAACGGATTTACCAAATTGTAATTTGGATTTTTTATTTCGGAAAAGAGGCTCTCTATATCATAAACGTCTACACTCGACGTTACATGTTTTTTTACCATATCAGAAAGAGGTTTAGAAGCACATAAGAACAAAGTCTTGCTCTCTTTCTTCGCTTCATAATTCGCCAATTTTATAGCAATCCAAGTTTTACCAGTACCAGCACCACCACGGATATAAAACTGCCTTATATTTGACAATAAATAAATATAATTATCCTGTACTCTATTAATTGCACTTAATTCTCTTTCTTTAACTTCAACCAAAGCTCCTGCAGCAGCAGAAATTGCAATTTTCTTTTTTATCAAGTCTAATAATGCTTCATGATGTTGCTTGGTATACAATTTGTATCCATATGAATTACCACCCCATAGTTTGAACATTTTTTTTATCTTTTCTTCCAAACTATTCATATCACTAAACATTATTGTACATTCTCTATTTCTGTCACTTATCTTAGAAATAATATCATCTGATAAATTGTAAAATGGGAATATCGCACCTGCAGCAAAAATACCTGGATATTTTAAATGGTTTGCATTTGCATAAATATCCTTAAAATAATACATACTCTTTTCTGCTTGTTCATAAGGTGATTCGCTTAATTCTCTTCCACCTGTATTGTCACTAATGTGCCAAATTGAATTATCATCAATCTCTATTCCAGTTCCACCTTTTACCTCTAAACACAAAAAGCCATATTTGGGAGATGTAATGATAAAATCTGCTTCTGATTTTTCAATTTTACCATTCTTCTTGCGCTGCCAAGTAACAGAATAAAAAACTTCATAATCTGAATCAGGCAATTGTGTTTTTAAAGCATAATAAACCTGTTTTTCAGAATCTATCACATCATAAATTGCTATATTATCTGGATGCATTATAGCCATACTACTTCTCCCAAAAACCCTTTAATTTATTTTCATTTGTATCTATTGTATATAGATATTTTCTTCCTAAATTTGAATTAAAATATCCGCAAGATACTTCTGGAATAACAACACAAGCAGAACATGCAGTGTCTTGTCTTTCTGCACAGATTGGATCAAAAATACAATTTCTATTATCTGAAAATGTTTGCTTTAAAAAATTAGCGTAATTTGATTCAACCATTCCCGAAATAGCACCTAATGGTAAACCTTGACTACTTTGAGCATAAATAAAAATGCTAGATGTCTCCAGAAACAATATTTCTGTTAATGAATTACTAGATAAACCACTCAACTCACCAATAGTTTTTATAAAAGCATGCGACATTGTATGCAACAAGCCATACACAGCAGATGTAACCGAATCTGCCCCTACCTCACCAAACATTCCGATTGTATGTGCCTTAACATTATCTGCAAACCATTTTTTTACAGCTATATCATCATTAATATCAGGCATAACGGCTTCATCAATGATATTATTTTCCAACAACCATAAGACTATCTTTGCCTGGTCAATTTCAAATAAAACTCCTTCTGTTTCTAATTTTGCACCATATACAAGATTTGTATTTCCATCCTTAGCTTTATCATATGCATTTAATTTTAATCTAATATTTTTGTTTGTCCTATTTATAGGGTCGCTAGCACGACGAGTATAACCATATGTACATGTTATTATTTCCATATCGCAGGAAACCTGCATATTTTTTATGCCTAATCTATTCTGCATTTCTAAAATATCATTTGGATCGTCAATAAAATCCATTTCCAGTTGACGGTCAATAGAATCTTGCAACGTGACAATTTTCTTTGCATACTTTACGGTATTATACTGCATCAATTTAAAAGAATAATAATTAATCCACCTAATGTATTCCTCTGCATCAGCAGCCCTTCTTTTGGCAAAAATATCATCGCATGCTGCAGCATATTTTTCTACACTAATTGATGTCGACTTATTACCTAATACCGTTTGAACAGTTTTTTCAAAATCCTCTTCCTTTATAATATTCATCGCAATTAGTGCTTTAGCTTGCTCTTCAGCTTCTTTTCTTTGAGCGTCCATCTTCATTCCATCACTAAATGCTAAATCAATATTATCTAAAAGCTGTTGATACTCCGCATCAGACACCTGTCCAAACCATCTCGAGATAACGGTTTTTTGTGCATCTATTCCTTTTTCAAAAAAATCTCCTGCATCTTTATCAATTAAATTAATAATGCTTAATGTAAAAGGCTTATAATTTCTTGAAGCTTCAGCGTTATCTGGATTAAGTCTTGATTGACATCTTGGACATTGAATTCCAAAATCTGTCGCAACTTCATTTTTTCCATCTTCATAAAACATTTTAAATGCAGTCTTATTGGGACGATACAGCATTTGCTTGTCTTTCCTGTAAGGTATTTTTATTGGCTCAGCATGTCCACATTCACAAGCATAAATCATCTGCAATTGCTTAATTGTTTGTTTTTTACAATTAGCGCAGAACCAAGTACTATCATCAACTTCTTTTGAACTTCTTTTAGAAAAAGTTCTTCCACAACTACTACAATAAAATACAAGAGGCGATAATTCTCCTAAGATATCTGGAACATTCTCGATACACGCTGGTTCAACAATCGTAAATGCCTCAACATTATCATCTAAAGTAAATGATGATATATCGCCACCTTTTTCTCCAAATAACCTTATCAAACGCTTTATTTCATTTTCTATAAAGCTATGATAAATGTTTTCCATCTTTGAATAATTCCAATTATTTATACGAGCAGTCACTGCTCTGCCTTTATCATCTCGTTCCGAAACCCATACACCCGGAAGAAACTTGTATACCGCTTGGCTTTTACTTCTTCTCATAAAGGTATTCCCCCTTCTATATGCTAATCTCTATCGTTTCTTCTGTATCTCTTAGACTAGACATTGGTTCTAATTTTCCATGTGAATACTTGCCTATTCCTCTAGATAAAAATTCATCTTGAGCATGTACACCATTTTTTATCTCATTTAAAATACGGGATACCTCTTTCCTAATAGTTTCCTCGTATGAAATAGACAATTTTTCCTGTTCATTACAAGCATAAATACCAATTATCTTATTAATCGCATCATCTATATCAATCTTTCCTGTCTCAAGCAACTCTTGAACCTTTATTGTTTTATATAATGAATCTGTTCCAGTATTTATGGTGTAATATTGGTATATCAATGCTGCCAGAATTCCTGGCAATGAACTATAAATAGCATTCTTCGCCCATCTATTTATAGGTACAGACTCAACCAAATCATCCTTATTCTGATGAAATACAACAAAATTTTTTAAATAAGAACGATCTCTCACTCGCATCAATCTAATAATATCAATGACTATACCTGTATATTTTCTACCAGTTCGTGAATACGCTTGTATATATTCAGCATTGGCATTAGGCATTCCATAAAAATACATAATATTAAAAGAGTCTTCATCAACACCATGAGATATGGTACTTGTTGCAAGAATCAAGTTTGTACTATCCAATTTCTTATGATTTGCTTCAATATCAAATAATGTCTTTCTAACTGACTGAAAATCAACATCACTTGTCATTTGCTGAATATTAAATAGTGGTATTTTTTTCTCCAACAAAAAGTTATTAGCCTGGTTTCTAAATGCGTTCTCTAACTCCATTGCATCTTGTTTTCTATTGTTATATAAAAGTTCAATCCAATATTCATATAACATATTATCAAGCAATTCCTTTGAACCTATGAAACCTCTATCACACAATTTTTCATAAGTATCATCTATTTGTGCTCTAAGATTGTATGTTATACAACGCATTTTATATACAGACTCCCATACACCATTTGTCATAGAACGTCCATATGGAGCATAACCTAGAATAATTCTTGTTGTATCTTCTTTATCTGTCTTTGAGTAAAAATTCACTCCATTTTCAACTGATGGATATTCACAAGGAAATCTCCTAGCCGAACTATGGTATAAATTTTTTATATGCTCTTCATACATAGAAATTGTCGCAGTAGCGCCAATAAAACGAATTTGTTTTCTTTGAGCTTCTGGTATTAAGTCACTGCAATAATATTTGATAAAGGATTCATAGTGAGCATCAAATGTTCCAAGACTTTCCTTAACTAAATGTAACTCATCTTGTATAAATAAGGTTGGAACCGGATCTTTTAATGGCATAATAGCATTTACATTATCGCTACAACTACTATCTCCGCATATGCATTTTGATTGACAAGTAAATCCATGCTTACTACATCTTCCCTTGATTTGTCCAAAAAGCATCTTAAATTCATTTGTTGTACCAGACATTGCCATTTTATCGACTGTACTAACTAATACCGTAGGTAACATTCTATAAATATCATTATCAACAATTAAAATAGGCAATGTATCAATCTCACAATCTGGATTTGTGCAAAAATGATTTAAAGTCCATTTTTCAAAATCAAACTTTACTGATACTTGTTTTTTCCCACATACAGGGCATGTATCGATAAAACGATAATACTCATTTAAAGTTTCTTCATCACTATCAATAATTAAATTTTTGCGCACTGAAGCACTGTCTGATCTAGCACTTAGCTGCTCAGTTGCAGTGATCTTATTTGGAGTATTGTTTTTTCCAACAAAAAATCCAACACTAAAATCATTAGTTGTCTTTAACACCTTAGACTGATTTTTCACATAATTGGCTTTCATTACAACAGTGAGGACACGATCCAACTGTTGAACAGCTAACAACCTTAATGGATATTTTAGAATAGCGGTTATACCCTCATCCTTACCACGTAACCTATCAAAAAACATATCAAAAACAGTTGCACCTAAAAATGCCTCTGTTTTACCACCACCTGTTGGAAAATAAAGAAGGTTACTTACCTCATTATCCGCTTCTTTAATCGAGCTATCATCAGGATATTCACTTCTAATCATCTCAGGAATTAATGAAACTATGAATACTAACTGGAATAATCTCCACCCTTTGATTTTGTTTTCAGTTCCTACAGGCATCTCCTGTTTAAATGTCATATTCATGTATTTGAAGGCCTTTTTTACATAATCCTTCAATTCGATCTGTTTTATTCCAGCCTCAAAACGATCGATTTCTATCTTGTAGTCTTCTAAATCTCTTAGATATTTATCATTAGCAATATCACTTAATAAATGCTTTTTAGCATTATATTCGTTAATTCTACCATCATAATCCTTTCGCATTTTCTCAAGTAAGTATGATAAATTTGAAATAGGATCATCTATTAACTTATCAAAGCAACAATAGTCTTTATAAGTTTCATTTGTAATCAAACGTTTTTGCCTGTATATAGGAACGTTTTCTGTAGTTATCATATTCGCAGTTGCGTCAAATCTAGATGAAGAATTTTCTGCAACGGCATAGACAGGTTCTCTATCTTTATAGCTTTTTTTGAAATAATCAATCTCTATTTCTTCAAATGTTGTATTTTCAGCAAAAACCCCTATACCGGCATTAAATATCCTTGGGCTATATCCTATATCAGCCCTGGTATTTGAACGAGTATTATTAATCAGTTGCAACGATATTTCATATACATCATTTGATAAACTAACATATGATTGTAATCCTATCTTCCAATCTGGAATAACCTGTTCATTTTTTTTAGAACATTTCTTGTTAAATGCATCCTTAGTTAGTAAATCAAAAATAGATATTTGCATTTCATTTACAATAGCAATCTCAGAATATACTTGTTCACTTAGACTTGTAGAAAGTATTGCTGCAATATCCTCATCAAAATCACTTTTTCCTAACGCAAGAGCGTTCAGTTCAACTTCAATTCCTTTACCAAAAATCTTCTCTAAATCAATTTTTTTATATACTTTTGGCAATTCAATCTTTTTATCTGCATATAGATCCGTTAATTCCTCAATACTCTCGTATTTACAATTGTCCTCTTCAGAAAAACGCTTTAATATGTATTCTCTTATCTCTTCATATTTAGGCAGAACTGTATAGAATAGTAATCCCTTTGGCACTATTCTTATTTTTCCATTTGTATCATTTTTAATCTTAAAATGAAGAGAAATTGATGGAACACTTTCAAATCTACGTTCAGGATTTTCAGAATATGTTCCATCAAAAGATTTTTCCATTCTTCCTTCAGCTAACATACCTACCATAACAGTTTTTTCTGGCTCAGCTCCAACAAATCGCTCACCAAGATTTGTACCTGATATGTCAGCTATATATTTTTCAACTATATATTCCGCTAAAAGATTATAATTATTAGCCATTATTGTCCCCCTATTCCTGTATAACATCATTTAAAGGTGTACCTTCATCGACGTCACTTATAACATATAAAATTTCTCTAGCGCGAGATGCAGCTGTATATGTTTTTCTAACTTCGAGCATAAACCGTTCTTTCATTTCTGGTCCAAACTTTTCAACTTGCTCCCACGACTTTACTTGAGATTTTGCTCCAGACTCAGAATAAACAAAATTATACGGATATAATCCCGCTACTATTACTGCTTTAAAATCTAATCCAAGAGATGAATCTATTGTAGTTAATACCACACCGCTAGTTTGACTATATCTTCTATACTTATCTCCTTCAGAAGAAATGATAGTACAGTACGGTATACCCATTTGGTTAAATTCTCTTTCGAGCCAATACATAAAATAGTACTTAAGATTTTTCATCTGTCTGTACGGAAATATGATCGCAATATCCGAATACGCTACGTCATAGCTATTAACAATTTCAAAAAGTGATTTTAGCACCTCATCTACTATGTTATTTCTAGTCACACCAGTTTTTACTTTTAACGCAATTGATGGCCTATCGTTTACTTCAAATGAATCATAATCATATTCCGATGGAATCATTATTCCTAAATTTTCCATTTTTTGATTCATGTATTTGAGCATAGCATTTAAATATTCGCCTATCTCTTTTGTATTGCGATAATTTTTTTTAACGTAACGTACTCTCCCCTTAAAATCTAAATTAACTCCCTCAATCTTTTTCCAAGGAGCATCTCCGCGTCTACTTTGAGAGCGTACTGTTTGATTCAAATCTCCAGCCATCAAAAAAAGACTATCTTCTACTGGTGATTCCAATAATGCATAGCATAACTCCAAATACTTAGGTTCAAATATTTGAACTTCATCTATAAAAATTGCTTTAAAACGTTGTTTAATATTTCCATTTTTTACCAGCCTTATACATTCATCTATCTCCTCTGGTGTTGCAATATTACCTTCAATACCTCTACCTAAGCAATCATTAAATAATTTTTTAACTAATTTATGCAATGTCAATATATATAAATTTCTATTGTCCCCAAAGTTAGCGCAACTGTACTTGAAAACATAAGAATCAGCCAAATTATTATTAAAACATGTCAACAATACTTTTGAATCCTTATACATACTTGCGTATTTAAAAGCTTTAGATAATAAAAGTACACTTTTACCTGCACCGGGATTAGCTAATAGTACTCTGTGTCCTTTTCCCATATCATTAACTATGTTAACTTGGTCATCATCCAAGAAAAATGTTTTGAACTCACTTTCATTTCCAGTAATTAGTAAGTCCTCATCAGAAACACCAGTTTTTCTACCATCTGAGATTGTTATATGTTCTTTTTCTGGTATTACTACGGCATACTCAGGTGCAAGTCTTTCAAATATTGCGGCATTTTCTACTTCTGACAAATCAATAAAATTTGCATCATATGGCTTTCTAATATCCCTAAATAGATGTAAATCTTTTAGTTTAAGTTTTGAATCGGTGTTATCTATAGGAGTAAAATTTCTTGCTGTTGCATATTCCGAAATTAATTTCCTATTTTCTATGGAACATTCCATTTTCAATCTATCTTCATTAGAAAACACCATAATATGCTTATATGGAAATTTTAGGATTTTTGATTCTCCTACTCTAGAAATTAATACTTTAGAATCAAGTAATCTATTGTAGATTTTATCTTCATACATCTTTACCATCATGATGTAGCTGTCGATCATCTTCTCAATAAAATCACCTGTATAAATAGAAAATGTAATTAACCCCTCTTCTGGCGAAATATATAATCCCATATGATTTTCATTGGTACACATACCAAGCGGATCTATTCCTACAACAAAATGTCCTTCTTTAAAATTTTTAGTAGCAATTCTTAATAATGCCTTTTCTTCTGGAATAATATGAGATTTCTTTTCATATTCACGTGGCCAAAGCGTTATGCTCAATTGTATACCCCCTCACAACCCCTTTAATAGTATAATTATAACATTCACCGATTAACAATCGTATATCTGTTTTCCAATAATTCTAACTATGATGAATATATTTATATCAAATATCTATGATAATTTTATAAAATAAATAAAGCACACGAAATTATCATCTCGTGTGCTTTCCTACTTATCCTTATATAATCACTTTTGAATTTCGTCAATTACACTTTGTAACTGTGTATTCAGATATCCCTTAACTGAAGCCACAATACTTTTAACAACTTTAATTTGTGAATTAACTAGTTCCTTATTTTTCAATCCCCCTTCTAATGCAGGTTCCAGATTACTATTAAATGAAATTATTGAGCTTATAACTGAAGTCCACAATTGAATAAGCTTTTCAAAATCACTATTATCCTTAAACTGTAGTTTCCACTTATCGCTAATTTTAACATCCATAATATCTTCTATACACTCTGAGATAGTTGCAATTAGCAACATCTTAGAACCGCGTTTTGATAAAAACTCCATTTGTTGCTGTTCTGTATCATTACGAGATTCTTTCTTTTTTCGCAAATTATTTTTATACTCATCGATTGCTTTTGACAAAGAATATACAAAAATAATATGTTCAACTGATAATTGGTCTACAAATACCTGTGAATACAATTTATCTTCATCCCAAATACGTTTTCTACCATTATAACCAGTTACACTGTCTCCATGAAAAGTAAGAATCGTCTGAGCCACTAAATATGGTTCGAAAACAACTTTATTTTTTACAATGGTATCATCTCTTCTTCCACCATTGTAGAATAATGCTGGATATTTTTTAAACTCATTGCGTAATCGTTCTTGTTGTTTATCATTACTTCTTAAATCTGATGGTAATATTTCATTTTGTTTGTTGTTATTATTAATTATCGACTCTATGATAGATTTCTTACTACAAACAATAAATCTGCATGGAATATAAAAATCGTTTTCTAGATTTTCTGGGGCACTAATAGCTCCTGTAGTCTGTGCTCCGTTAATAATAGTTATCCCCTTGATTGATAACTCATCTTTATCATTATCATAATAGAAATCATTAACCAAGGCTGTAACACCATTATTATATGCCCAAAAATTCTCAGGCTCATCTTGAACAGAATCCATAATGCCACTATTAATATTATGCTTTCTCTTGGCATTTCCTAAATAATTTCTAGGATTTCCAGAAAATAAGTCGTCTTTATTTTCTAAATATAAATTACGGAGCCATTTTCCTGAAACAGCAGTAACATATGCTCTCCAAGATTCAGCACTTAACTCAAATCCTTTATAACATTCAACAATATAATCTTTTTCAACAGATATTCTTCTTGTAGAATTATCAAACCATTTTTGGATTGTATTTAACCCTACTTCAAGAGTATTAATTTTAAGTTCTTGCTCAGAATATTTGCTATCAACAGCTGCTTGAACTTGTTCTTGTATTTTAGCCATCTCGATAGCAATCTTAGGATTATTATTTTCATCCAAATTATGAACATACCAAAAACAAACAGATGATATAGCTTGCTCTTTTATCGCATCTTGTAAATCAAGTACTGCATCTTTTATAGTATTAGGTACCTCTGAAGTATCATCAGAAAAAACCCAAGCTGCAGCTGTATTTAAATCACTGGCTTTATTCTCTTTTGCTAAATCTGTATCTTTAGGATTAGTTCTATTATATGCTTGCGCAACGATTGCAACACCTAATTCTCGATCTACAAAGATTAAATCACATTTCTTATCATCAGCTCCATCAGTCAACGCATCTGCGGCGATCGAATCAATATCTTCGATATCAAATTTCAATTGCAACGCGTATAATAATAAAGCATTATCACCATATGCTTCCTCTAATTCTTTTCTTCCATAAAATTCCTTAAGAAATGTATATTTCTCCTCCATTAAACCATTTTTCCCCTTTCTGATTTCATAACATTCTTAATTATTATAAATTTTAATTGCACTATAAATTTCTAAGGTTAAAAATCCATTTCAACCATCCTTGAACAGAACTTGCTCTTCGAATAATCTGTCCTTCGTTACATACATTATAATTTCTCATTAAATCAGCGATAGTTTCTTTATCTGGCATTTCACCATCATTTTCAAGAATCATGTCAAAACAAACGGCAAATATTTTATGTTGCAGCATTAACTCAACGAACTTTAACTGACGTTGCTTATAATTTAAGGATAGTACTTCTTCACCCAATTTAGTTAAGATAATTTTTGTTTGTTTATCTTCCCTAACTTTAACAAACAATCCTAAGTAAGCACCTGCATTATAATAATAATCCGACTGTCTCTCATCAAATTCCATAAGTTGAGCAATTTGCTCTGTAGTCATAGGATTATCCTTCATGTTTTCGAGTAATGAAATAACTCGTTCAAAAGAATTTGCCTGAATGAATGGAACCTTTAGATCAACATTTTGATTATCCTGATACTTTACATCTGTTTTCTTTCGCACATCTATCAAATCTTCTATTTCGATTGTAGTATCTTGTAGCGAATAATTCTTTGTCTTAACCAGTTCAATTGATGAATAATCATTTTCATCAACAAATCTATATTCAAACAATCGAAATATCATATTTGAATATATTGAAAAAACTAACCTAATTGGTTTAGTTACTTTCTTTTTCCACAACCTATACGGATAATATAACTGCCTGATATGAAAGTCTTCATTCAAAACATTCTTGGCTTCCATAATAATTACATCACTATCATTTTCAAAACCACCATCAATTTCACATTGAGCATTTCTGACACTTATAAATTGTTTATTACCATCTACAGTATCAACAACAAAATCAAATTCCCCAGTCCCCATTCTTCCATTGAACGTCTCAACAGTACCCTCGTCTTCAAGGAAATCGTCTAAAATTCCAGATAGAATAAGTACATTGATTGCATTAGCTTCAGAAGAAATATTATTAACATCTATTGTTTCATAATCTGGGAGTTCAACGTAATCCATTTTATTAACCGATTCTGTTAACTCTGGAATTTCTTTATAAAGAAGAAATCTCCCCAATACATACGAAGTTCTACTATCGGGTAATATATTCAAATTATTAGCTTTAAAAACAGATGGCAAAGCAGCTTTACAGTCCCACTTTGCCATCAGCCTAGGTTCCTTAAACTCTTTGATTTCATTCGCTTTTATATGAAAAATGCCATTATCATCAACATGTTTTAAAATATTATATTTATCTATAAGCTTTTGCCAAGCCTCATTAGCATTCATTTGTAGTCCCCCTAAAAATTATAGATAATTACTTCGTTAATCTCTCCTCGTTTATTACCTACACTATTAATACTTCTTTTGGCTTTAACAGTCTTTATCTTATAATCTTTATACAATTCTCTAATCTCTTCACAATCAGAATTAGATTGAACAAAATGTATCCCTTTTTTTGCTAATTTATCACACTCTTCCTTTAATTCAACTTGCTTGCTATATCCAAAACCACCTTCAGTATATCCTGTAAAAGATGATGACGATGATATCGGCATATATGGAGGATCAAGGTAAACAAATGAATCCTTATTTATGTTTTTTAACGCATCCTTGTAATCTCCATTAAGAATTTTAATATCATTTGTAGTAAAATACTTAGAAATTGCTCTAATCACAGGTTCATTAACAATATTCGGATTTTTATACTTTCCATATGGAGAGTTAAACTGTCCAGCAGAATTAACTCTATATAATCCATTGTAACAAGTCTTATTTAGATAAATAATTCTTGCCGCTCTATCAACAGCAGACATATTAGCAAAAGCTTCTTCACGGTCTAAAGCTCTTATTTCATAAAAATATTCAGCTGAATTTTTAGATTCATGCTCCTTTAATTTATCTAATAAT
This sequence comes from Pseudobutyrivibrio sp. YE44, assembly GCF_900104335.1. GTDB lineage: Bacteria > Bacillota > Clostridia > Lachnospirales > Lachnospiraceae > Pseudobutyrivibrio. The sequence goes on along the minus strand of NZ_FMXT01000001.1, from coordinate 242,560 downwards.
TCTTCTAAGTTATCTCTAACAGTTGTATAAACATTGATTAATTCTTCATTGTAATCGTTAATAATGGCTTTCCTAGGCTGCATGCTAAACAAAACTGCGCCACCCCCAACAAATGGTTCTACATAAGTAGAGCATTTATCATCAATCATAGGTACTATATCTGACAATAACTGCCTTTTTCCTCCGACCCATTTCAACATCGGGCTTAACAATAGATTTTTTGCCATTTTTTCACTCCTAAACTACCTTCATATTCCCCTACATTCTATCAAAAAATACTCTTACCGTAAATCAAAAAAATCGAACATATTATCGTTTTCAATCAGACAAGCTTATATGTACGATTAATTTCGTTACTTGTATATTATAAAAAACAGCCTATGTTTTCTCAAAAACAAAATCAACACATTTGTCTTGTACCATAATAATAATAGATTTTTTTATGAGGTGCTCAAAATATGAAAACGATAGAAAAGGAACTGACTAAAAAATCAAAAGAAACTCTTTTTAATTTACCAATCTATGTGACCGATTATATTGAAGAAATTAAAGATTCAAACTCTCCAGAGGAATTAGGAAAAATTATTGACTCACTATATCATTACTACACTAATTTATATCTTATAATGCATAAAATAATAAATGGCATAACACCAAAAGATATCGACCTTTTAGGTCTCACAGACATGAAACGACAAATTTTAAATTTAAATAGTATCCAAATAACTCATATTGCAAATTTTCAACAATTTTTAGTTAAATCAAAAATGCTTTCAAAGCAATATATATTCTCTAATACAGAAAGCACTGAATCTAAACGTATTAGAAAACAAATTGATGCACTACTTAATGATGATGGAAAAAACTTAAAAACAACAGAACGATTAAAACAAATTATAAGCTTTAACAATCTAATAGATATGGCTGACAAAGTTACTTCAAATCCAAAATACATTATTGTAATTAATGCAGCACTATCTGGAAAAAGAAACTGTGAAATTGCAAAACAAATAGGTGCAAAAAGTCCTAGCCAAATCCCGCAAATGCTATCCACTTATATTCGATGGTGCAAAAAATATACAGGTCTTTGGTATTTTACAGATAAACCACCTATTCCAAATCCATACAATAAAGGTTAGGCTTCACCTCAGCCTAACCTTTACTATATAGGAACCATTATAAAGAATCCTTCATTCCGTCAAAAATACTTACAATTTCATCTATATTTGAAGGTGCACTAAAATATGTAGGCTCATTATCTCCTGGATGTCTTAATGATATTACATAATCTTCTGTAGTGTATATAAGCTTACCATTAGCATCTGATTGCGGTTCATAAATAGACAATTCTTCTTCTGTTACTTTTGCCAATAAACCTTCAAATGCAGACATAGAAAAATCGCCAGCATGATAATCATAATCATCTTCTGAGCCTTGATAATGAAATTCTGCTTTATTTCTATTTTCTCTTAACTCAAAAGTATAATTATGTTCACCAATACGTCTCTCACCATCAAAGTCTTTATAAAGGCATATAGTCGTTATATTGTTATAATCAAAATCAGCAGATTTTTTATCAATGTCTGTACTAATTTCAGTATTAGAAGCGTCAGATTCAACATCCAATTTCTTTAAAACCATTAGATTCAAACCCAAACTAATGCAAATTAATATAAGAATTATTACATCAAAGACTCTAATTTTATTCATGAATTATGTCCTTTCTATTAGAAAACGATTTCTTTAACTATCTAGAAAGATAACACCAAAATGTGATTAAACCGTTACCAGAAATATCATAATGTACGTTTAATAATTATCACTTTCTTATGTACCATGGCAGCCTCAGCTGCCATGTACTAATTTCCCATTCCAGCTTAAATCTAGCAATGCATCCTCGTATGCTTTTTCAAATTCATACTCACACCAGGTACATTCCATAAAAAGCTTATAAGAAAAATCCGTCTGCAATGCTACATTCATTACTTTACGAGCTAAACCATGTCTTAAATGTTCAACAAACTCATGCTGCTTTTTTACATCAGAAACAAATTCAAAGAAATAATATTCGTATTCATCCTCATTGTGCTCTTTCATGCGAAGAACCACATTTCCATTTGTAAAAATACAGAGCTTGAAATGCTTTCCAAACTCTTCAAAGGTAATGTAATGATTATCATTCTTAACTGTCACTGTCATCGTCATTGAATCTCTAGCACAACTTAGTGCCTCAGTGTAAGCAATCATAAATTCTTTAAATACATCTCTGATGAATACACGCTTCTGCTGAACCATTATTCTCTTCATTTCCGTTTTTGAAAACATCTTCTCCTTCAAAGTCATCCTCCCCTTAAACCGTAAACTCCACCTTCTCATCATTCTTAAAGCTATCAAGGATCTTGCCGTAAAGCATTTCTCTGAACTCCTTTGTAACCGGATATGCGATATCCTTGAACTGGGCATTTCCATTTTCATCTGGCTCTTTCATCTTGTAGTTAGGCATAGATACGAATAAGCCGCCCTTCTTGCTTTCTACAATTGAGATATTTCTCACTGCATACTTTTCATCAAAAGTCACAGTCGAAAGACCTTTAACATGTCCTGTTGGTTTTTCTAATCTGGTTGTCTTAATTTCAATTTTCATGACTTTCATCTCCTTTACTTTTTCAAAATTCTTTTAAAGAACAAAAACAGTTTAAGCAAGTATCTAGGGTCTGATTGGGTCCGTCAGGGTTCCTTGCAAGCAATGTTTTTGTCCGACAAAAACGAAAAAAGACCAGTTTTGTAATCTTTAGAATTACAAATTCTGGTCTAGCAACGAAGTCTTCGACTTCGAACTTTTCTCTTTTTGCTGCTCTTCCTTTTCGTAGATTATCTCCAGATTCTTTCTGGCAATTAGATAATCTTTAAAATCCTTTTGTAGCTGCTGATACTCACTAAAAGCATCCTTCTTCTCCTGCAGGATAACACCATAGTCTTGTCTTAGCTGATTCAACTTTGGAATCTTCTTATATCCACTTTCATCAAAAACAGCCACTGCCTTTTTATACACAAGCAATTCTCCTTCATGTTCCTCATAAAAGCTTTTAGAAAATTTTCGTTTCTTGTACTCATCATAAACCGGCTTTGTTTTAGCAAAATCAATTATGGCATTTTGCAATTTCTTATTTTCTCCAAGCTGTTTTTCTTTAGATTTCATCACTTCTTTGAGCTCATTCATTTTTAAATTCTTCTCATCAGTGAGAGCTTTCAGCTCTTCAAATGAAGAAATCCCTTTGTCCTGAAGGAATAGAATCGTCTTAGAAAGCTGCTTTGCATTGAAACGTTTGGCCCAATTAACATAGCCTTTTCCTTTACCTTCAAGAATTTTATTCTCTAGATCTTTTACAAACTCTAGCTTTCCATCTTTTATGTTTAGCGCCTTCTTTTTAGATTTAGCCTTACCCTTATACCTGTTTTTTCTTTCCTCAACGACAGATAAACCATTCTCTAAACAGATTAAATCTGATAGATGCTGTAGCGTAAAAGATGAATTAAAGAAGTTCTTAAATTTGCTCTTTCCATCAACACTGACAGAGTTAAAAGCTATGTGATTGTGAATGTGCTTAGTATCATCATGTGTCGCTACTATAAAAGCATATTTGCCTTTCGTGAATCTCATAGCAAGCTCATAACCTATCTCATTTGCTTTTTCAGGTGTTATCTCTCCAGGCTTAAATGACTGTCTGATCTGGTAAGCAATTACTTCGTTTTTACGAATGGACCATTTTGAATTGTGGTATTCTTGTTTAGAAAGCATGAACTCTTCCTCTGCTGTTTCTGGGTCGCACTCGTATCCACTTAGCAATTTTCCCTCTTCTGTCTTATCACCATTTCGATAATAATCCATTCTGGCCTTTAAGCTATGCAAGACACTTTTTCCTGCTGATACATGTATAGGCATGAGTCTTGTTGTTGCCATCAGATTCTCCTTTCCATCAAAAAAGCAGCCTCTCTATTTCTAGAAAGACCGCTTCTCTAATCAATAAATTTAGATTTGCTTTAATACATCCCGAAGATCATTACAAAGCAATTCTATGTTTGTTGCAAAGAATAAAATTCCAAATATTCCAAGGATAAATACGCCGCATACTGCTGCAATTGGAATGTTGTGAGCCAGTAGGTTTATGACTGCACATATGATAAATAGATTAATGATAAATCCACCTACATAACATCCAAGGCGAACAGATACCTTAGTAAAAGCTGATGCTAATCCAAGTAAAAGGATAAGTGGAAACACTGCTACTTTTGCCAATACTCTTAAGAATGTCATATCAAAAACCTCCTGCTTCAATACTTTTTCTTGAGAATATTTCAAATTAAAAATAAATGCAAGGATGTCAATTACATTTTAAGGATGCAAAAATGTTTTTTAGTTCATTGGTGTTTTTACTTAGATCTGTAAACCTCATCTTCAGGTCATTTATATCTGCCTGATTAACTACACCAAGTCCATTTGCTTTCTTTGCATATTGATTAAGATTGTTAGAACATATCCTAACCAACCTACAAACTTCTCTAATATCACTGTAATCCACCTTTACACAATATCCGTCTAAAAGCATCTTCCTCATGTAAGCGCTCATGCAGCTGACACCAACTTCATCCATCTTGAATTTCATTCTTGCAAGCTCATCATCGGACAATCTCACTGTGATGCGGTTTGTGCGTTTTTGCAATTCTATCAGCCTCCCACGCTCTCTGCATTTTCTCTTGAAACTCCTTGGACTTCTTATAACTCTGCTCTGCTGGACTATCATCAGGAAGATTGTTTATTATTCCATCGAAGTTATTATCATTACCTTCGATAGCATCCTCAGCATTCTTCAAATGATTCTTTTTAGAAAAAATCGTATGCTGCTCCATGATGTTTTCCTCAATATCAGAAAGCTCCTCTTCCTTAGAAAGTCTATCATTTGCAATGTCTAATCCATCCATAAGCTCACCTCCTACTCATCTGTTGAATCAGCTGAATCTTTATTATCGCTCTCCACTGGAATCTCTATATACTCTTCACCATCATCGATGATAGGCCCCTTCTTTTTCTTGATGAAGCTACCCTTATTACTGTAAAAATAAAGACCACCTACTGCAGCCATTCCAAGTAATATACAAATCACTGCAATGTTACCTTTACCGCTGTCTTTAGTGGTCTTTTTCTTTGAATCATCTGGCGTATCTGTATCCTCAGATTCTGTATTTTCAGTTGTAGGTGCTGGCGTTGCTACAGCTTCCTTTTGCTTTTCAAGCTCTTCCTTTTCGTCATCATCAAGAAGAGACATCAGGTCCTGCTCATCCACAAGATTAAGAAAGTGCACTGTGTTCTCTCCAGTATCATCTCTATCGATAATGATATAAAAGATGTTTCCATCCTTTGTAGTAACTGTGATGAACTGTTTACCTGCCTCATTCTTCTTACCATAATCATCTACGATAGTAAGATTACCATCAGGTGTAAGTGGACCAGTTGCCTCTTCAATATCTTCCTCCGATTCATCCTCATCGATAACTGAGGTGTCCACATTATCAGGCACCTGTGCTTTTACTGTAATAGGAAATGCTCCTATACTAAGCACACCAATAAGCGCCATCATTAAAAGCTTACTCTTCAGTTTCATTGTTCTCATCCTCCTTTTCTGTATTTACGATTTCATTCACTGGCTTATCCCCAGGCAGATTGTTTTTTGCATAAACTATAAGCTCTGCTAACTGTTTAGGAGTCAGTTCTTCTGAAACCATGATTTCATGAATGCAGGTCTTTTCTAACTCTGCACATCTCTTTTCCTGAGCCTTTTCCTTGTTTTCCCATTCAATTCTTTTGGCTCTGATTCTCTTTAACTCTGCATACGCCTTATCTAATTTTTCAAACATAATGCCCTCCTAATTCTCAGGCAATCTGCCATAGCATAAAAAGTGATTCTGATAGTATTTAGTATTAATAGATGTGTACTGAATTGGATTACCGCAATGTATCATGATTCCATTCCCGCAGTAGATTCCAACATGAGTTGCACCTCTTTTACTCTTTTGAGTACCTTTAAAGAAAATCAAATCACCGGGCTTTGCCTCCTCAGGTGAAACAATAGTGCACTTGGATTTAAGCCCATTACAATCTGTTCTTCCCACACTCCATCCACTGTGATTGAGTACCCAACATACAAATCCGCTACAGTCAAAGCCTGAACTAGGGCTACTGCCTCCCCACACATAAGCTCGTCCCAGATACTTCTCTGCCTCTGAAATCATAGATGCAAAAGTCTGATCTGTAAGAGACTCTGGTGGCACTTCATACTCATCTGGAATCTCTACATCAGTGTATAGGTCATCTAGAAGATCTGGCTTATTCCCCTGTGTCTCCATGAGCAAATCATATCTTGCCTTTTGAACATTAGTTAAAGGTTTAGATGCTATTACATTTCCCAAGCCTCTATTACTTAAAGTTACTCTAAGGATTGTTACTGTATAAGTCTCAGTATCTTCATATGGTACTAATGAACCGTTTTCCATCTTATACTTGGTAACAGTTCTGGTTCTCGTCTCTGTTCGCTGAGAATACCTCAAATCATATTGCTCATTAAACAAATCCTTTACTACCTGCTTCATTTCAGCACGGGTAAAGTTTTCATACATAACAGTCAGATATGAAATAAGTTCATATGGGTTATGTCCAATTTCCTCTAACCTATATTCATACTCATCATATCCAGGAAAATCCCTTTCGGTGTTGTTAATCGTCTTTTGAAGCTCCTTTTCAAGCTTTGAGTAATCTGAATTAACACCGATGATATCATCGTCATAAGCTGTATAGGTTCCCATAAGAACACCTTCACCCATACCTGACATATAACTCGTGATTGCACTAGAAAAAGCCTTATAAAGCAAAAACAACGCTAATATAACTGCAATGACAATCAACACAACTGGATTATCTACTATAAAGGCAATAATAGACGTTATGACTTTTTTAGTTGCCCCAAACAAAAGCTTTACAAGCTTAGCTGATTCTTCTGCAAGCTTCTTTGACGCCTCTGCACTGGCTCTAGCTGATTTTGCTGCAGCCTTAGCCGACTCTTCTTGTGCCTTTCTAATCTGAGCTCGTTTAATTCTCTTCTTTATGATTCTCTTAGACTCATCATGAAGTAATCTACCAGTATCAACACCTAAATCTAAGGCTTCACCACCTACGTTCTCATCCTTGTTATAGTCATACACTACAAGCCTCCCTTCCTCTGTTTAATCTGAGCCAGTTCCTCTGGCTTTGTAGTCAGATACTGATAAAGGATATTGTCCTTAGGGAAGTTATCCTTGAATGGAATAACCACACTTCCACAGAACATTAATCCTCTGCCAGAAGGAGCATTCGTCACATACTTAAGCTGAGCTTCACTAATGCCAAGACTCTCTGCCAAAATCTGCTTATCTTCTGATCCTTGATTAAGCATGTAAACAAACTCACAGTTCTCAAAGATATTGCTAATCTCTGGGCTACATAAAACGTCCTTTACATTCTGTGTAAGAGCTGTTGGAATACCGCCCCATTTTCTGAATCTCTTATAGATTTCAACGCTATAAGCCGCTGTCTGCTCATCCTTTAAAAGTAGATGAAACTCATCCATGTAGTAGCGAGTAGTCTTTCCTAAATCTCTATTAAGAGTGACTCTGCCCCACACCTGATCATGAACAATAAGCATTCCAACCTTCTTAAGCTGCTTGCCTAGGTCTTTGATGTCATAGCAAACTATTCTGTTGTTAATGTTTACGTTTGTGCGATGATTAAAGACATTTAGAGAGCCTTTTACATATAGCTCAAGAGAAGTTGCAACCTCCTTTGCCTCTGGCTCATTTTGAGCCATAAGCTCCTTATAGAGGTCTTCTAAAAGTGGCATTCGCTCTGGAATAGGATTCTTATAATATTCCTCATATACATTGCGAATACACCTATCAATAATGGTCTTTTGAATACCAGATAAACCATCCCTTTGATTTAGAATCAACTCACATAATGACAGAAGAAACTCCGCCTTAAGTGAAACTGCATCCTCGCCATCAGAATAGTTATCATTAATATCCATAGGATTAATATACTGAGTGGACTTCTGGCTGATATGGATTACCTGACCATTAAATAGTTCTACCAATGGTGTGTACTCACGCTCTGGATCGCTGATAATGATGTCATCATCACTTGATAAAACTACATTGGCGATTTCTCGCTTAGCTGCCAGAGATTTACCTGAACCTGGCTTTCCAAAGAACATTCCATTTGGATTATTGTTCTTTTTTCTGTCGGCAAAGATTAACTCTCCTGTAAGAGCATTCTTTCCATAGTACAAATCATTCTCATCCGTCTTATCAAGTTCTGGAATAAGAAACGGAACAAACACAGCTACCGCTGATGTGGTTACATTTCTATCCTTCTTAATCAGATTCACTCCTAAAGGAAGTACTGACTTAATAGCCTTATCCTGCCTGTATTCAAGCGGATATATTTCACAGCTAAACTGCTGAGCTATACTCTTCGTCTGCTTCACATTATTCTTAAGTGATTCCTTTGTTTCACCTTTAGACATAACAAGAAATGTCATCTTAAACATTCTCTCATTCTGACTCTGCAGATTAGAAAGAATCGAGCTGGCATCTTTACCATATAGGTTCAAATCATTTGGAATCAAATCCATGTCATAGCCAGCCTTAACCGCTTTCTTCTGCTCATCAATCTTATTTGAATCGATATCAGTTATCTTTCTCTTAACACCTCTGATAGCTTCATTCTGATTAACAGACTGTAAGTGAATAGTTACAAGTTGCTCTGAATCAAAGCTTAAGAGGTTCTCAATAAACTGATCTGATATTTCTGGTGAATCATAGGAAAAGCAAGATACCTGACCAAAGTAATTACTCTTCTTAAAAGTGCTCTTTGTTGGATAAGATGTCTCACTGGCAAACTCTCTGGTATTAAATCCCAGCCTTCTAAATATCTGAAGACGTTCCATGCCATCTAATGTCCTGGAGTCAACACCCATCTGCTCAAAGTTTTCAATCACTTTATCCTGAATCTTATTAAGACGACCTTTTGCTTCTCTAAGTGATGAAGCATGAATACCAAAAGTGAGATACTTTGTCTTAGTTAATGAATCTGTAAGACTGCCCTTATTTTGAAGCAGCATCTTAGAATACTCATCCCTAAGTTCATCAAATGCATCCCCCTGCCTTTTGATTGTTAGTCTGTCTCTCAACTCATTTTCCTTCGCATATACGTTTGCAAAGGTTATTTCAAACTCAACAGATGTATCAAAAAAGTTTAGAAATGTCTTCCACGCTTCAAATATCATCTGCTGATTCTCCTCAGAAGCCAGCTTATAATTGATGTCTTTAAACTCAATTGTCTTAGAATAGAAATCTCCATCCGTTAGACAAATACCGTCAGCATACATCCTGTCATAAAGCTCAGTTTCCTGATTCTTTTTAAACTTAAACTCTATCGCCCTTTGTATGATTTTCTCCAGATTTTCGCCATTCTTCTCATACATAGCCACAAAAAATAGCGGCATCATAACCGCCATCATAGCAAGAGTTGGAATACTGATATCTACATTAAGCTTCTTTACCAAATAAAATATTGGTATTCCAATAAGTGCAGCTAGAGAAAAACAGATTACCTGCCTTTTAGTCAGACCAAAGGCAATCTTTTCCTTTACCTTGGATAAATCACTTGGGACGTTTACATTTACTGCCATACATTCCCTTTCATTTACTGTGCTGAGAATATTCTCTTTGATAATGTTCCAGTCTTAAACAAACTGAATGCCAAAAGTATGTTATATCCAAACAATCCCCACATAGTCGCAACCACATCATCTGAGTACGTTATGTTTTGAATTAACATGGCATATATACCTACAACGATTATTATTAAGAATCCCTGGAATCCTATAGCCAACAGACTTCTAAAATAGTTTTGCCCAATATGACTCTGCTCTCTATTTCCAAATGTTGCGAATGGAATTGGAGCCATTGAAATCAATAAATAGATTTCAATCATACGTCCGTAGATAATAACAAATATCACTAGGGATATTATCTTGAATCCTGTTGATAGCATCGCTATTTCACCATAGATAGCAAGCAGCTCACCATACCCCATCTGTCCAAGATTAAACTTTAAATGCGCCATCTCAAGACCAGTAATCTCAGTAGAACCCTGAATAAAGCTTCCAGCATTTGCCGCAACCTCACAGGTCAGATCAAAGACTGCCATCGTGATATCAAAGCAATGTGTAATAAGCTCTACAGCTATAACAGTCTTAATAAACCATTTGAAAAAGATCCATGTTTCAAAGTTAGCCAGATTATTATGGGATATTACTAACTGAATCATCTCGTAGCATGCTATAAACGTTAGTATTATTCCTGCTATTGGCATAAGTACATCTTCTGACGTTTGTTTTATCATCGGATATACGTTAGGCAAGAACTCTGCTGGCCCAATTGATACTTTAGCCGAAACACTTCCTACCATCGTATTTACATCACCAAAGAGACCTTCCAAAAGATATACGATTCCATCTATTAGTTTATCTTTCGCATAATCAGAAACCGCATTAAATAAATCTTCCATAAAGTAGTCTCCTTTACAAAAACAAAGGCTGGAAGCAATTGCCCCAGCCCAATTTCAGTTTCAGTATTCAGTTTTTAGAAACACCTCTTAGAACAAACCTGAGAGAAGTGGAATCATCTTAATACCAATAAGAATAACACCACCGCCAGCCATGAACTGCTTCATGCCCTGTGACTTAGCACCTGGGTTATCATTACCATAACCTTCAAGAAGGTTTATAGCTCCCCATACTCCTAAGCCTGCTCCAATTGCTGTTACTAATGTCTGCATTACCTGTACACCTGAATTAAAATATGCCATTTTGATACCTGGTTCGGAACCTCACCATCATTCTCTTTCCTTCATCCGGAATCTCACCATCATCCTCGTACCTTCATTCGGAAGCAGCGAGCTTCCGAATTTTCCTTTCTTAAAAAATATAGTTTATAGTTTCTTCTCATGCCTTAAACCTGCGCCTGATTTTGGGCATAATAATAGACCAGAAGCTTCTGGGCGTCCCCAGAGTTCTGGCCTATGTACACTTTTAGTTATTTAAAAATATGCTTTCTATGATATTCAAAATAGTCTCTATTTTGATTATTTATATCAACTCTCATATCTCTATTTATATTCATAAACATCTTATTACGTTCACTTAATTTTTTTGATACAAGAATATTGCCAAATTCATCAAATGAAATATAACCGCCATCAAATAATTTATCATGATTTGGACATAACAAAAGTCCGTTGTTTATATCCACCTTCTCATTTTTATCACTTACACTCCAAGGCTTTATATGACTAGCAATTAATAAACCGCTATCATCTACCCCACACAAACAACATTGTTTGTACTTTGATTTTAATAAATCGCGAAAATAGCCTTGATTGACCCTCGCCTTGATTAATAACTCTTTTTCATAACCACTTTTAAATTCATCGGTACCAATCTCATACTCCTCAATTAATTGGTCCACATTTATAGCTGCAGAATCAAATTTATCTGTTATGTATTCAAATAACTCTTCATAATTCTGTTCTTTAAAAGCACCCTGAATGTTTCCATTTATTAAACTTCTTTGCTGCAGATCATTTAAAGATAATCCTTCACCATCATATTTTTGTAAAAGTTTTAATTCTACGCAGTCATACTCACCAGACGAATTATTCTCTAACCAATATTTTATATCTTTTTGACCTTCAGGCTCAGAACTCTTACAGTTGTCTTTAGTGCATAATGTTTTATACATTACTTTTGATATTGGTCTACCAACATATAGATAAACTATATCTCCAACTTTTATAGAAAAATTTGATTTTTTCCAATACAATGAGTCAAACTCATTAAAAGCACCAACAACATCATATTTCTCAATATTTGCAACACGTAACCATTTCATTATTAATACTCCTCACTTATAAATGATTATTTAATCAATTATCTTTTAATGCCTTTATCAGTTTTTCAGGTTGTTTTCTTAATTTCCATAAATTACTGTCAGTTCTTATTTTATTCATAACGCTATACTCTGACATAAAAGAACGAATATCTTCCTCAGTCTTACCATTTCTTCTTAAATAACGCCTCAATGCTGAGGTTGTTGCATGTATTTTTTCTTTTAATAACATTTTCTCCACATCTTGCTCGGGAATTGCCCAAATCTTATTCATCACTCTAATTATTTCATCATCTTTTACATCCGCTTCATATAATGCAGATAATGTTTTACTGATTCCCTCCTCAAGTCCTTCATAATAAGCATCTTCCATATCTGCATCATATCTATCTCTAATTCCATTTCTTAATTCAATAGCTCCATCGGAGATGTAGCTAATGATTTTGTCTCTTGATAATCCCATAAAACCTCCAAACCTACGCAATTCATTTATCACCTTTTCTATTATATAACTACCTCAATAGAAAAGGTGATATTTTTTAAATTTTCAACACATCAAAGAGCTCTCCCTTTTTAAACTTCATTCCTTGCTTAAGAAACATCTCAATATCCAACTTATTTCTATCATCATACTCTCCAGTCTCTTGATAAAATGGATGCTTAGTAACATCATATTTGTCCGACAAAAATGGTCTTACGCCTCTAAGCTGCAAGATACATTTATCACCATCCATAACAGCCAGTTCATCAATAGTCATAAGTTCTTTACCTGTCTTTTGATAGTTAGTAGAAAACGATGGATTGTTTCCTCGGCTTTCTCCTGTGTTGTACATATCAATAGTTTCTTTACCTAATGCCTGGCTTAAGTCTTTCAATGTAGAAGGCTCAGAACCACCTAAAAACAGTTGTGAATCCATATTACCTATGATTGTGTCACAATGATCTTTGTAGATGGCTTTCAGCTGTGATTTAGCCTGTAGGAATAGACATGCACTAATCTCACGGCTTCGTATTGTAGCTACTAGCTTTTCCAAATTAGGAATCTGACCAATGTTTGCTGTCTCATCAATAAGGCAGCGTACATGAACTGGAAGTCTTCCACCATAAACATCATCAGCTTTTTCACATAGCAAATTAAAAAGCTGAGTGTAAATCAAAGAGATTAAGAAGTTGAATGTAGCATCTGTATCACTCATGATAAGGAACAATGCTGTCTTCTTATCTCCAAGAGTATCAAGCTCCAGCTCATCATATTCTGTAATGTCTCTAAGTTCCTTAATATCAAAAGGAGCTAGTCTTGCACCACATGAAATCAAAATACTTTTCAATGTTTTACCAGCTGCCAATTTAAATTTGGCATATTGTCTTACTGCAAAGTGATCTGGATTCTTTTCTTCAAGTTCTTTGAACATGATATCAACTGGATTTTCATAATCCTCATCATCTTCTCGGACCTCACAAGCATTAAGAAAATCTAAAAGTGTACTGAAATTTTGCTCTTCCTCAGGAGCCTCATAATGAATGTATCCAATGAGTGCTGTATAAAGAAGAGTTTCAGCTTTTGTCCAGAAGGCATCGCCTTCCTTTCCATCACCTTTTGTGTTTGTAATAAGAGCATTTACCAGCTTTAAAATATCCTTTTCTGAGTGAATATACTCAAAGGGATTGTAGTGCATGCTTTTAGCAAAATTGATGGTATTAAAAATCTTTAACCTGTAGCCATGTTTAAAAAGAGTCTTTCCAGTTTTTACTACCACATCTCCTTTTGGATCAGTGACTACATAACTTGAATGCATCTGTAAAAGGTTTGGAATCAAAAAGAATCTGGTCTTACCTGAACCAGATCCACCTGTCACAAGAACATTCTTATTTCTTGCATATTTAGGAAGTTTAGGGCGATTGCTCATCATCAATCGCTCAGTTTCAGTGAGAATAATATTATCCTCAAATTTTGGTGCCATAAAAGGCTCTATGTCCTGCGATGTCCCCCATCGTGCTGTTCCATACTCTGCACCATGACGATACTTCTTAGCATTTTTACCCTTAACATAAACTACAACCTTCATCACAACACCAATAACAATACCGAACATCAAATCAAAGGGATTTAAGCTTGGCATAAAATTGGAAAGAGCTATCGGAATCGACTGGAATAATCCATCCATCTTTTCCGATACATTTGCCCCTTCCGCAATTCTCCAGGCTTCACCTAGATTTGTAGCAAAGAGTCCCAGCAACACGTAAGGAACATTTAGCAGAATCATACGCTTCTGCTGTTTTGTCATCTTACCTGCTCCTTCTTCTTTGTTCTGGTTTTCTTAGGCTGAGCTTTTGCTTTTTCAATTAACTTCTTAAGCCTCTGTCTGACACTTGGTCTTTGTTCGATTTTCATCATCTTCTTACCATAGTCATTCATGACAGCTTCTAAAGCATCTGTATCTCTGGCCTTAAAGAAAGCTGTGTAAACTGGAGTATCTTTTGACTTGTCTTTTACTACAGCAAAATCTACTCCATATTTCTTAGCAATCTTTTCAAACTGCCTGATCCCCTTATCGCCTACAACCATACTGCTAACGCCTTGGTTTTGCTTAATAAGTTCATCAATAGATTGCTTGCCCTGGATATGATCATCAATGTTATTTAGCTTCTTATTTGCCCTATGCCTTAGATATAGCCTAAGTGCATTAAGCAATCCTCTTGCTGTAAGCTTGGTTCCTGTAATGGCAAGCCGGACTGTTCTTTCTTCAATTTCTTCCTGCAAAATCTCACCTCCCTTCCAATAAAAAAATCAGCTACATTAGAGGTGTTTTCCTCGTAGCTGACTTCTTATCATCTTCTTCTGTTGCTTTGGAGATTAAAGACTGGTACGCAACCAGCCTTTTAGCTTTCTCCTTTTTATCCTGATCTTCAATATCATCAAAACTAGGACTTACTTCATAAGAACTCATAGTGTTTTCCTCCCATATTAATCTTTGTTTTTCTCTTGTTAACTCACTTTTTCTCACTTTTTCATAATCACATAGATGAAGCTATCTAAGTCCATGCCATTCCCCATGGCCAAAACAACGGATATACAGGTATTTGGGGTGCACTTAATAAGACGTCGTCTTATTTTGCTATGATTGGCCCTTCTTATCCCCAAGTCCTTACGGCAGCCTAACCTCCCATATCATACGGGATCACCTGATTCCAGGGTCCTTAATTCCTTCGTTCTGCTTATCCATAAAGGGGCGTCATTATGCTCCTAAACTGAGTCATTACTCTAATGGGTAAAAATCTGACTTCGGCTCTCTATGTTTTGTTAAAGTAAAAGTATCTGCTCGTTCCAGCACCTTTCGGTGGACGTCTACCTGAAATTTACAGTTTTTCTTACGCTACTAATGGTTGTCTATGAATATCCGACATCATTTTATTCGGATCATAAGATACTCCTTTGGTTAGTATTGCGAAGAAAACTCTTATCAGCTTACAGCTGATAGCAATCACTGACTGCTTCTTTTTTAGTGGATTATTAGCTCTGTTAGTATAATAATCATGCAAAGCTCTAAATTCTGGATTAGTTGCTATTAGAGGGATTGCCGCATTAAACAGCACAGCTCGTAGCTTACTTCGACCTCGTTTACTTATGGTCGTTTGACCCTTATGCTTCCCAGAACTGTTTTCTCTTAATGATAATCCTGCTAACTTCTGTATCTGTCTTGGTGATTCAAAACGTCTTACATCACCAACCTCTGCCAAAAATCCAGCAACAGTGATTAAACCTATACCTTTAATGGCAAGCAGTTGCTCGCTTTCAGGTATCTTTTTACACAAGCTTTCAATCTCTTCCATGATAATTTCAAGCTGCGCCATCTTGTAATCATAATCCTGAAGCAACATTTTCATTTCAAACTCAGCTGCTGTCATTCCCTTCTTTAGTCCAATGCTTCGTTTTGCTGTCTCACACAGAGTCGTTGCTCGTTTTAATCCTACAGCTCTTAACTTTGCATTTCTCCAAAGCTGGTTAATTCCATCAGGACCAAGCTTTACTATTGCCTCAGGGGTGCATGCGTTTCTCAAAACAATCATGCTACCTTCTTTTTCATAATCCTTGAATACATCTCTGAATTCAGGAAAATATATCGCAAACCATCTTGCAAAGCGATTCTTGATCTGGGTAAGTTCCCTAATTATTCGCTTTCGATTGTTTGTCAACACTCTTAAATCTGCATACACACCGTCTGGCGTATATGGTGCAGAATAGCGTCCCTCAATAACTAGCTTCGCTATTACCTTTGGGTCCTTACAATCATTCTTACTTTGGCTGTTATCATCTAGTTCCTTGGTCTGCTTTACCGCATAAGGGTTAACCATAACCAGTAGGATGCCTCCATCCTCAAGATAAGCGCCAAGGTCAAACCAGTAATGACCAGTTGGCTCAATTCCTACAATTACATCTGACTTCTTATATTTGTCCTGTAACCACTGCATCCAACGTTTGAAGGAGTCAAAACCTTCTCTGCTGTTGCTAAATTTAAAGACTTTACCAAGCTCGATGCCTCGCCAGTCAAATGCTCTGGCATACTGTGTAGTACTTCCAATGTCAATTCCAACTACCAAAGTTGATTCTTTTACTTGATTGATTCTCTCATTCTGCTTACAATTCATTTGTGGGTGTCTCTCCTTGGATAATGATTTTTATTAACCGGCAAGTTAACAATCATTATTCTATGGAAGACACTCATTTTTTACAAACCCGTTATTTGTTACCTAACAGGAATGCTCCTATAAACTCATATCTCTGTCACGTTTCTTCTGCCACTGTTGTAGCAGCTTAATTATCTGGTCTTCCATCATCTTTGGAGTGTAGCTCTTTGGAAAGTATTTCTTTAAAGTATCATGCTTTAAAGTCACTCTATCGAGATCCTGTTTCTTTTCCTCAGATAAAATAATTCCCATTCCCTCAGCTGTAATCTTATTCTCCTGAGCAAGCTTTTTAATTCGCTGTGCCTGGGATAATGATGGAGTAGCCTGTGCATAGTCCATTGCATCAAGTAAATCCTGCTGCTGAGTTTCATTTAAGAATGAAAGCTCTACAGCTGGATTAAATGCAATACGTTTGTCATCAACCATTTCAAGAAGCTCTGGCTTAAGGTTTGTCAGACGAATATATCTAGCTATCTGATTTCTACTAACACCAGTCTCCTCAGCCATAAGCTGATCACTTCTTAACTTTGTCCCAACTTGGGACGAAGTTAAATCTGCCCTTTCACCTTGGTGTTTCATTGCATCCAACTTCATCTTAAACGCCCAGGCTCTTTCACTAGGTAGAATCTCTTCTCTTTGAAGATTCGAATCGACCATTAAAATTGTAGCGGCATCATCATCCAAATCTCTAACTATACAAGGAATAGTTTCTAGCCCTGCGATTTCACAAGCATGATGTCTTCTATGACCTGAAAGAATTTCGTAACCATCTCCATCAGGTCTTACAATTGCAGGCTGTAGCACTCCAAACTCCTGGATTGACTCTACAGTCTTTTCCATATCTTCATCATCCTTAACCTTAAAAGGATGTCCTTCAAATGCATGGAGTTCTCCAAGGGGTATCTGAACAACTACGTCACCATTTGGAGTACCTGATACTTCTGAATCATTCCCTCCAAAAATATCATCGTAACTGCTCAATTGAATGTTTTCTCTCTTCATTCTTCAATACCTCCTTAGTCAAATTCTTATATGCCTCAGCTACCTTTCCTTTTGGGTCATGAGCAAAAATACTCTTTCCTTCAGCTGAGATTTCAGCTGCTCTTACAGAATGTGGAATCTCTGTCTTATATACCTTTAACTTGCTACCATAAGTCTCACGAATAAGACTGCTTATGTCCTTAGCGTAGTTTGTTCTGTTATCCACCATTGTAAGGAGAATTCCATTAATCTTTAGCTTTGGATTAATCTGGCGTCTTACCTTGTTTACAGTCTGTAAAAGCTGTTCTAAGCCCTTAGCTGATAAATACTGAGCCTGAACTGGAATAACAAGCTGATCTGCGGCTGCTAACGCATTTACGGTAAGCATTCCAAGTGAAGGCATACAGTCAATTAACACGTAATCATAATTCGTTTTTACGGAATCAATGTATTCCTTCAAAACTCGCTCACGACTCATATAGTTAACAAGCGATAGCTCCATTCCAGAAAGTTCAATGTTTGCCGGAAGCAAATCAACACCTTCCTTGTGGTGAAGAATACCTTCACCTTCTGCTATCCGCTCTTCGTTAAGAACCTTTGCCATTATATCCTTGACTGTCACCGGTATCTCATCAGTTCTTGGATACCCAAGGCTGATGGTAAGTGAACCCTGTGGGTCCAAATCAACAAGAAGAACCTTCTTTCCCTCGTTAGCCAACCCAATCCCAAGGTTTTCTGTACTTTGGGTTTTGCCGGTTCCTCCTTTCTGATTAACTAATGCCATTACAACAGGTTTACTCATTTTTAAATCCTCCTTCATATGCTTTATACATGTTATGATTGCACCTGGTGGTGTTGTAAGAATCAGTCGTAAAGATTGAATTATACAAAGCTGCTAACAAATACTGTTTAATGTTTTTTATATCAGGCTTAGAATCCTCCAGCCTATCTAAAACAAAAGCAATATTGAACATGTTTAGCTTCATAAACTGTGATTTCACTACACTCATAGGCTTCGTTTCTCCAATGATTACTATGTCTTTCCTGTTAGAGCTGACAACATCAACAATCAACTCATATAGATCATCTACAAGGGGGTTATCTGGATAATCTACTTTCAATGCATCAAGGGAAATCTGATTTGCAACATAACTTCTAATTGCAGAATAGGTGTTATCAAGTCCTGTCCCGTCCTGTCTTCCTTCATCTTTCAAACCTTCACTTCTAGACAAGACTAGACTAGACTCAGTATTACTAATATCAGTTTTATTAAACTTAGTATTATTAGTGTGTTCACCTGACATTTCTTGAATTTTCCTTACGACATTTCCAGAAGTGTCATTTGGACATTTCCGGAAGTGTCCACTCGACACTTCCTCTGAAAAGTCCAATACATAGATGAGATTTGGCTTATTTAAACCCTGTCTCCTTTTTTCAATAAGCTCGAAATCCTCAAGCTCCTGAAGAAAACTGCAGGCTTTTTTATTACCGCATTTGAAGTCTTTCTGGACCTCTTCAATGGTGTAATAAACAAACACTCTACCTTCATCATCCAACCATCCATTTACTGCAGATAAGCTCATCCTATCCAAAAGAAAACCATACAAAACCTTGGCTTCAACAGAAAGCTTGTCGTATCTTTCTTCTGAAAATAAAAGCTTGGGTAATCTTACAAATGAAAAAAGGTCAGCTTGCCGCCGACCATAAAAATACTTTTTAGACATAAAATCTCACCTTTCATATTTAGTTTGTCACGTGGGCTAAATTGCCTGCTCGCCTCTATCTTTTACCTTAGGCTTAATCTCTCTTTTAGGCTCCTTTGATACCTGGATTTCCTTATCCTTAAGTTTCTTTACAGCCGATTCTCTTTCTGGCTTAAGCTCCTTTTCAGCTGTTCTCTGCTGATAGTCCTCAGCCAGCTCAAATAATCGTTCCTTAGCATCATAGTGATAAAGCTTATCCGACAAGATATCCTCTGGACGAAGCTCTGTAGCATTAACAGTCTCAATCATCTCCTGCAATGCCTTTGGATCAGTACCAAGACTCTCTGGAACCATCAAAACTTCATGGATAGATGATGGGATAATATAGAAGCTTCCACCGTTCTGAGCTGCCATATTATCAAGGAACTCAGGATAAGCAAGTACACATGCACCATGCATCTTATCCTTAACTGTACCAACCAAGATCTGGTCCTCTGGACCTCCAACTTCAAAACCTGGAATCTCTGCACCAGTAAGCTCAATAATTTCACCCATAAGAGTGTTAACCTCAACTGGTCTGATTTCTGGAGCTATAGCTACAGCATCCTTATGAAGCTGCTCTGGTGTAACCCCCATAGCCTCAAGCATCATGTTATTAATTAATACTGTGGCTATACCATCACCATCACGACCAAGCTGAGCTCTATAGACTACAGCAAGATCTGCAAGCTTTTTATGAGGAATCTCATTTAAAATAGCCTCATTCTTCTCTGCGTTTACCACATCAAGCACCAGCTTATCCTTGATAAACTCATAATCCTTAAGCTGATTAACATCGTAACCTGGGACATTTTCAATGGCGTCAGCAAACTTCTCGGTAACATGGCCTAAAACCGTATCATAGTTACCATTGCTCTTCTCGTAGATATCAAAGAAGTTTTCAAGGTTTCCACTAGGCCCTACCATTGAATCCTCAAGTCTTACAGTAATGGCATCGTACTCGCCATGCTGTAGTTTTGTATTTGGTATAACATCGATTCGCTCAATCTTATACCCTTCGGCCTCAAGACTCTTCTTAAGGTCATCTTTGAACTGCTCTTTAAATTGTTCGTAGTTCATCATAATGGTGTACAACCTCCTTATAAAAAATATTTTTCCCGAAAAAATGGGCACAAAAATAGAGCAGAATCTCAAAATGAAATCTGCTCTATGTACTGATTTTATAAGGTTTTTAGAACGAAATGGTGTCAGCAAAAATTGACACCATTTTGACACCATTTTCTCACGGGACCCATTTAAAGAATCCTTATTTTACGCCATTTTGACACCACAAGTTACGATAACTTACGATAAGATATGACAGAATTTAACAAGTAATAAAAACTCTTAAAAAGCCTGTAAAACCGCTACTTTTCGCTAATCTTATTCCACTCATAAGGGGTGTTCTGATATACGTAATAATTCAACCAATTAGAATACATAATATTGCCATGGCTTCGCCACTGTAACAGTGGCTTCTGGTCTGGGTCGTCGTCTGGGTAGTAGTTCACAGGGAGGGCGATATCAAGGCCTTTGCTTTTGTCGCGCTTGTACTCGCTGTCCAAAGTGAAACGGTCGTACTCTGGGTGGCCCATGACGAAGATGTTGCTGCCATCATTTGACATGCAAAGGAATACGCCTGCTTCCTCGCCCTTGGCACAGACTACAAGGTCCTTGCAAGCCTCGATATCTTCTGTGCGAACGCCGGTGTGACGGCTGTGTGGCGCATAGAAAACATCATCAAAACCTCGAACAAGAGGAATCTTTCTATTCTGAACCTTGTGTGGGAACACGCCAAACTTCTTCTCATCCAAATCATATTTATTTATGCCATAACGATAGTAAAGACCGGCCTGGCAGCCCCAGCAAAGATGAAGTGTAGATGTAACATGGGTCTTTGTCCACTCGAAAACGTGAGTGAGCTCCTCCCAGTAATCTACCTCCTCGAAAGGCATCTGCTCCACCGGCGCACCTGTGATAATCAAACCATCAAAATATCTGTCATACACATCCTCAATGTGCTCATAGAAATTGTTAAGATGTGTCTTGCTAGTATGTGTGCTTTCATGGCCTCCTATGGTAAGGAAGGTCACATCAACCTGAAGTGGTGTGTTTGAAAGGGAGCGCAAAAGCTGAAGCTCTGTTGCCTCCTTCAGTGGCATCAGGTTTAATATTCCAATGGAAATTGGTCTAATATCCTGGTGGGTAGACCTGTTTTCATCCATTACGAATATATTCTCGTGTTCAAGTATGGCCTTAGCTGGCAAATCATTTTGTGTTCTAATTGGCATAACCCTATTCTCCTATCTAGTAAAAAACTTTTGCTTAAAACTCAAAAATAACCTCTAAAATCACTAAGGGAATCAAGCCCCATCTATTCATTAATCATCGCAAGTAACCCTGCCTCGTCCAAGACAGTAACGCCAAGTGCGTTGGCCTTATCAAGCTTAGATCCCGCAGCCTCACCAGCCACAACATAGCTAGTTTTCTTTGATACGCTGCCGGCACATTTTCCCCCGTTTAATTCGATAAGCTCCTGGCATTCTTTTCTGCCCATGGTAGGAAGTGTTCCAGTGATGACAAAGGTAAGGCCTGCGAACTTATCTGTAGCGCCTTCCTTTTCCTCTTCCACCATATTCACACCTGCTTCCTTCAGGCGGTTTATAATATCTATATTCACGCTGTCATGAAGATAATCATAGATTGAGTTGGCACTGATTTCACCAATGTCATTTACCTGCATCAAATCCTCTACAGAAAGAGACATGATCTTTTCAATGCTCTTAAACTCTTTCAGGAGAGCCTTTGCGGCTGCCTTACCAACATTTGGAATTCCAAAGCCTGTGAAGAGCTTCACCGCATCGTTTTCCTTGGAACTTTCAATTACCCCAAGAAGCTTGTCAGTGTTCTTTTCCTTGCCGATAATGCCCTCTTCGATAAGCTGCTCACGCTTGTCCTTCAAGGTATAGATATCAGCAATATCCTTGATATATCCGCGTCTTACAAGGTCGATGATATAGACCTCGCCAAAACCTCTGATATCCATGGCATCCCTTGAGACGAAGTTGATGATGTGACGCTCAAGCTGAGCTGGACAGCTAGGATTTGAGCACTTCATATCAGCTGTGTCCGCATCTCTTGAAACCGGCCCGCCACAAGCTGGGCACACACTTGGAATCTTGTAGGTGCTCACACCCTCAGGGCGCTTGTCATGCTTAACCTCTTTAATCTTCGGAATGATTTCCCCGGATTTATAAACCACGATAGTATCACCGATACCGATGTTCAACTCATCGATAAAATCCTGATTGTGAAGAGTTGCTCGGCTGACAGTTGTACCGCATAAACGAATTGGCTCGAATATGGCTGTAGGATTCACCCTGCCAGTACGTCCCACTGAAAGCTCCACATCAAGAAGCTTTGTCTCCTTTTCCTCTGGTGGATACTTGTAGGCAATGTGACCGTTTGTATATTTTGCGCTGGTAGAAAAATCTGCGCGATATCCCACCTGATCAATCTTTACAACTGCACCGTCTATATCAAATTCAAACTCCTCTCGCTTGTCACCAATCTCATCGATGACCGAAAGGATATCTTCTGCATTATCGCATATACGATGGAAAACCACTGGAACCTTGTGGTCTGCTAAAATATCAAGCCCCTTGCAGTGGCTTTCTGTCAGCTCCTCTGGACCCTGCTGAACATTGAAAACAAACATCTTCAAGCCACGTTGCTTTGTGATGTTGGCATCAAGCTGTCTAAGTGTTCCTGCAGCAAGATTACGAGGGTTTGCTGCCAGCTTTCCACCCTTAAGCTCCTGGTCTTCGTTGTATCTGTCGAAATCCTCGTGAGACATGTACACCTCACCACGAAGCTGAAGACTGTCATATGGCAAATCAAGATAGCGATTAACATCTGGAATTACCAGGGCATTCTCAGTAACATCCTCACCAACAAGACCGTCACCTCTGGTCTCAGCCAGCTTTAGCTTAAGCTTTCCAGTGCTATCCTTCTCATAGCGTAGAGTCATGCTCAGACCATCTATCTTGGCCTCCACAGAAAACTTTGCGTCGGGATGATCAGCCTTAACCTTCTTCACCCACTGTGCAACTTCTTCCTTTGTGAAAACATCCTCGATGGAAAGCATTGGCACGTCGTGTGTAACTTTTACACCAGCTTCACGCTTTGCGATTCCACCAATCTTCTGTGTTGGAGAATCTGGTGTCACCCACTCTGGGTGCTCCTTTTCAGCTGCCTTCAACTGAAGCATTAGCTGATCATATTCGAAATCGGAAATTTCCGGCTCATCATCGTTGTAGTATAGATTCATGTGGTAGTCTATGGTATCGACTAGCTTCTTATATTCTTCTAATAACATTAGTTCCTTGACCCTTCTAACATTTTATTGAGCATTTTTAGCTCGTGAGGAGTGACATCTCTGTAGGTATCTTCCTTCAAGTCACCCAATTCTATGTTCATAATACGAACTCTTTTTAGGGTGCGAACCCTATAGCCTAATTCCTGGCACATTCGTCGAATCTGACGGTTTAACCCCTGGGTAAGGATGATATTAAACTTGTTTGGCGCCAGCTTTTTGATTTGGCATTTTCGAGTGGTAACTTCAAGCTCCTGAAGATACACACCTGCCCCCATCTTTTTAATAAAATCAGCAGTGATTTCTTTATCCACAGTGACCACGTATTCCTTTTCGTGGGCGTTCACTGCTCTCATAATCTTGTTTACCAAATCCCCTTGATTTGTGAGAAGAATCAGGCCTGTGCTGTCTTTATCCAACCTGCCTATAGGATAGATTCTCTCTGGGTAATTCAAGTGGTCTATGATATTGTTTTTCTCTCGCTTTTCCGCTGTACAAACAATGCCTGCAGGCTTGTTGTAAGCAATGAGAATCTGCTTTTTGTGGGCGTTAGAAACGGACTTTCCCTTAAAGAGCACCTCATCCTCGCAGGAAACCTTCATTCCCATCTCTGCAGGCTTGCCATTTACCATTACCTGGCCAGCCTCAATAGCAGCATCTGCAGCACGTCGACTGCAAACCCCAGCATCAGACAGATATTTATTTAATCGAAATAGCTCCTGACTCAATGTGTCCTCCTAGTCCCTTTTATTAACAAATGGAGACCAAATTCATGGTCTCCACTAAATCTCATATTCTAAGTTTATTGAAGAAGATCTGTACGGATGTATCCTTCTTTCGACTTAAACTTAACCTTTGTCCATCCTTCAGCGTAGCTCATAATAACTTCAACTGTATCTCCGGAGTATGCAACTGCTACCTTTGAAGATGAAGTATCCATCTTTGAACGGATATTTGTGGTCTTCTTGATGGTAATCTTTGTTCCCTTTTCGAAAGAACCTGCTGTCTTATTCTCTGTATTCTCTTCCTCTGCCTGCTGCTCTGTATCATCAGCATCACCTGTGCTGACTGTTACAGCATCCTTTGTGATGTAAGCTGTTGTGCCGTCGTAATCAAACTTGTAGAAGTCACCCTCCTCACCATAGATGGTGATCTTCTTGCCTTTATCAAGAGAACCAAGTTTGTTGCTGTCTTTGTCAGCCTGCTCACGAACGTTGGCTCTAGAGTTAACCTTTCCTTCGTAAGAGTTAGCCTTTTCCTCTGCCTCAGCAGCTGCCTTTGCTTCCTCTTCTTCCTTTGCCTTAGCCTCTTCCTCTGCCTTCGCTGCTTCTTCAGCGGCCTTAGCCTCCTCCTCTTGCTTTGCAACAAGCTGAGCGTTGTAATCAGCATTCCACTGAACAATAGCAGCTGGAAGTGTTTCTTCCATTAATGTCTTAAGAGCTGAATCCTTTTCGATTGCTGCGTTGTATTCCTCAGTAACCTCTGCTTCCTTATCAAGAAGATCCTGCTGACGAATATAAACTGAAATCAAATCTGAAATCTCGGTGTCCATCTCGTAAACGTTGTTGTTCTGGTTGAAAGAACCGTAGATGTTGTTAATCTGAAGCTTTCCATCCTTTGTTGTCTCGATGTAGAAGAAATCAAGACCAGGTGCAGCTGAATCAACATCCTTGTATTTAAGATTTACCTTAACTGATGCAAGGTATGAGTTTTTCTCAAGACCTTCCTTTGTGTAAACCACGATGTCGCTGAAGCTATCGATATAAGCGCTGTAAAACTGAATGTAGCTAATCTCCTGATCACAAACAGGATCAGCCAGCTTTTGAATAGCATCTGTATCGCCATCGGCGTATGCCTTGTAGTAGTCTGTAATAAGCTTTGTAAGTTCGGCGTTTTTGTTTTCTTTGAAATCCTTATAAACACCTGTGGTGGACTTTGTAGATGTACCGCTGTCTTTAGTTCCAAGGAACAGAACCAAGTTCATACATACAAAAACCAGACCTGCCAAAAAGTACCTTTTATTTTTAAAAACGAAATCTCCGCAGATACCTGCGACTTCCTTAATTTTTTCTATAAGCTTTTGAAAATCCATGTGCCCCTCCAGTTAGTTAAGTAGGCTATGTGCTGTAGACGGCCGGATTCGAACCGGCGATCTTCGGAGTCGGAGTCCGATGCGTTATCCAGCTACGCTACGCCTACTAAAATGCCTGCCGATTTATTTTAACACAAGTTAGTATTCACATCAAATATTTAAAAATAAAGGATTTGAAGAAACTTTAGTTGATTAAAGTGTCATAATACACTAAACTATAGTAAATCATTAAGGGAGGTCGTAATTTTTATGAATCCTATTGGTTCTACAAAACTTATGTGTCTGCTGGGCAATCCTGTTTCCCACAGCATTTCACCTGCCATGCACAACTTAAGCTTCGATGAGCTTAATCTTGATTGTTCTTACATGGCATTCAATATTGAAGAAAACAATTTTAAAGCTGCAGTTGATGGACTTAAGGCCATGGGTTGCGTTGGCTTCAATCTCACCATGCCTTTCAAAACCGCCATCATCCCTTTGTTGGATGAAATCGACAGCGTTGCCTCACTGGCTCACTCCGTAAATACGGTAGTAAATGAGGATGGCAAGCTAAAGGGTTACACCACTGACGGCTATGGATTTTTAAAATCTATGGAAGAATGTGGAATCTCCTATAAAGGAACCACTATGACAGTTCTTGGGGCAGGCGGCGTTGCCACTTCTATTGTTACCCAGGCTGCCAAGGATGGCGTTTCAAAAATCAATATCTTTAAAAGAAAGAATGCTACCTTTGAAAAGACCGTTGATTTTGCAGACAGAATTTCCAAAGCCACTGAATGTGACTGCTTCGTCTATGACATGGCTGACAACGACATCTTGGAGTTCAGCCTTCAGGAAAGTGACATTCTTATTAATGGCACAAATGTAGGTATGGGCGATGACGACACTTCTCTCATCCCAAAGGATTTTTTGCATCCTTCTCTTACTGTTTGCGACACCATTTATCATCCTGAACAGACTCGTCTTCTTAAGGACGCTGCCTCAAAGGGCTGCAAGACTATGAATGGAAAGTTTATGCTTCTCTATCAGGGCGCTGCTGCCTTCAAGCTTTGGACTGGTCAGGATATGCCGGTTGATATAGTTAAAGAAAAATACTTTAGTTAACAATTTGTCATGGTATTCTCTTCCAACAATTTTTGTAGCAAGATAATCCATGTCAAAAATAATAAATACAAAATAGAAACGAGGAATTAAAATGAGCTTCACTTACTTAAAGAAAATGCCAACACCTGAAGAAATTAAAGAAATGCTTCCAGTTCCTGAGAAAGTCCAGGAATTAAAGAAGAAGCGTGACCAAGAAGTTGCCGATATCATCACTGGCAAGGATGACCGCTTCTTATGTATCATCGGACCTTGCTCTGCTGACAACGAGGATGCAGTTTGCGAATACATCAACAAGCTTTCTCGAGTTGCAGATGACATAAAGGACAAGGTTTTGGTGGTTCCTCGTATCTACACCAACAAGCCACGTACCACCGGCAGCGGCTACAAGGGAATCGCTTCACAGCCAGATCCAAATGAAGCTCCTGATATGTTGGCTGGTCTCATTGCCATGAGAAAGATGCACATCCGTGCCATGGAAGAATCAGAGCTTACTGCCGCAGACGAAATGCTCTACCCTGAAAACTGGGGCTACGTTGACGACCTTCTTTCTTATGTAGCAATCGGTGCCCGCTCTGTAGAAGATCAGCATCATCGTCTCACAGTTTCAGGCTTTGATGTTGCATCAGGAATGAAGAACCCAACCTCAGGTGATTTTTCAGTTATGCTTAATTCCGTTTACGCAGCACAGCATCCACACCACTTCACCTTCTCAGGTTACGAGGTAAAGACTAGTGGAAATCCTCTTGCTCACACCATCCTTAGAGGCGCTGTATCAAAGCATGGCAACAGCACACAGAATTACCACTATGAAGATCTTATCCGTCTTCACAATATGTACGAGGAAATGGACCTTGTAAATCCTGCTTGTATCATCGATGCAAACCACTCAAACTCAAACAAGCAATTTAAGGAACAAATCAGAATCGTCAAAGAAGTGATGCACAACCGCAAACACTCAGATGATATTAAAAAGCTAGTGAAAGGTGTCATGATTGAAAGCTACCTTGTGGAAGGTTGCCAGCCAATCTCCGACCACCAAACCTACGGACAGTCAATCACAGATGCATGCCTAGGATGGGAAGATACACGCCATCTACTATACACAATCGCTGAGAGAAATTAATATAAGCCCCTAGTTACACCTACAAGCCTCAGATATCTCCGCAAAGCTAAGAATGCTTTGCGGCAGCGTAAGCCATAATTGCTGCTACTGTTTTGGCATCTTGGAGCTTCCCAGCATAACACATATCCATAAGTTCTTTTAAGTCCCAAGACTCGATTTTGATATCTTCGGATTCATCCAGCTTCTGCTCACCAATTTTTTCTAAGTCGGTGGCAAGATATACATCTATCAACTCATCACAGAAAGCTACTGTTGATTTCAAAGACAGTAGCTTTTCTAATTTTCCTGCACGATATCCTGTCTCTTCTTCAAGCTCTCTTGCAGCGCAGATGCTGGTATCCTCATTTAAGGAATCTCGCTTTCCTGCAGGCACCTCTAAAGTCTCACGCTCTAAGGCATTACGATACTGTCTAACCATAAGGATTTTACCATCTGGCTTTACAGCAAGAACGCATGCCGCTCCCATTCTGTGGCTGATAAAATCCCACTTTTCTGTTTTGCCGTTAGGCAAAAGCATGGTGTCTTCATACATGTCCAAGATAGAACCTTTATGGACAAGCTTACGCTCTATTCTTTTTATTTCGTTCATATTATTCTCCTACAACAAAAAGCGGCTGGAATAACCAGCCGCCATTAAATTACTTAGCATAGTCAGTAACTCGTGACTCACGAATCACATTTACCTTAATCTGTCCTGGATACTCAAGCTGATTCTCAATCTGCTTTGAAATATCCCTAGCCATGATGACCATATCGGCATCTGTAACCTGTTCAGGAACCACCATGATTCGAATCTCTCTACCTGCTTGAATAGCAAAAGATTTTTCTACACCCTTAAAACTGTTTGAAATTTCTTCTAATTCTTTTAATCTGTTTGTGTAAGTCTCCATAGCCTCACGTCTTGCACCAGGTCTTGCTGCACTGATTGTATCAGCTGCCTGAACAATACAAGCTATGAGTGTTTCTGGCTCTACATCGCCATGATGTGCCTCAACAGCATTAACAACTGTCTGAGACTCTTTGTACTTGCGACAAAGATCTGCACCGAGCTGTACGTGTGTACCCTCTTGCTCTCTATCTACTGCCTTTCCAATATCATGGAGTAAACCAGCACGCTTAGCTACTCTAACATCAAGACCAAGCTCTGCAGCAAGGAGCCCTGATAACTGAGCAACCTCGATAGAATGCTTAAGAACATTCTGACCGTAGCTAGTTCTGAATTTCATCTTTCCAAGTAATCTAAGAAGCTCTGGGTGGATACCCTGAACACCAACCTCGAGAGCGGCTGCATCGCCTTCTTCACGAATCTGCTGTTCAACTTCCTTCTTAGCTTTTTCAACTGTCTCTTCAATTCTAGCTGGATGAATACGTCCATCAACAATGAGCTTCTCAAGTGCGATACGTGCAATCTCACGTCTCACTGGATCGAAGGCAGATAAGATAACTGCTTCTGGAGTATCATCGATAATAAGCTCAACGCCAGTCATTGTCTCAAGTGTACGGATATTTCTACCCTCACGACCAATGATACGTCCCTTCATTTCATCGTTTGGAAGCTGGACTACAGAGATTGTTGTCTCTGCAACGTGATCTGCTGAGCACTTCTGAATTGCGCTAACAACAATATCACGGGCCTTTTTATCAGCCTCATCCTTAGCCTGTGTAAGGCTTTCCTTAATTAGTTTTGCTGCGTCTAATTTGACGTCTTCTTCTACAGATTTTAAAAGTTGTTCTTTTGCTTGTTCGGAGGTAAGTCCTGAGATTCTCTCTAGTTCCTGTACACGCTGCTGATTAAGCTTTGCAACCTCTTCTCGCTGCTTATTAAGCTGCTGTTCCTGACGAGCAAATTCAGCTTCTCTCTTCTCTGCAGCTTCAAGCTTTTTCTCAAGGTTATCTTCCTTCTGAGAAATTCTATGCTCGCTGCGCTGAATCTCTGCTCGGCGCTCACGGATTTCCTTGTCGAGATCATTCTTCTGCTTCATGGCATCTTCCTTTGCCTCAAGCATAGCTTCTCTCTTCTTGGCCTCCGCACTCTTTACAGCCTCATCAATAATCTCACGTGCCTTTTCCTCAGCAGAACCAACCTTTTTCTTGGCCTGATTCTTGTGATAATTATTGGAGATGGCAAGAGTAACAACAACTGCGATAACGGCAACGATAAGACAACTAATAATCGTTACGCCCACAGGAGCACCTCCTTATTAAATTTCTAAATTGAATATAAAATAAAAGCCGTTTAAAATGCTCTCATTTATACATATCAACACATTTAGTTTAACTTTATACACGGCGTCTGTCAAGATAATCTCTACTATATATAGATTCTTAGACAACAATATAATGTGCTTTTAAACCTTGATTTTACGGCATTTAGTATTACCCCAAAGCACGACCAATTGAGTCAGAACTAAAGCCTCTGCCTGCCAAAAAGCGATACATCTTAGCCCTGTCTTCGTAGGTGGCAGTTTCCTTGTCATATCCCTTTTTATCAAGGAGCTTTTCAATGAGAGCTCCCTCGTCAGCTGTATATTCTTCTTCCAAAACACGCTCGATGACATCAGCAGAAATACCCTTTCCCATTAAGTCTTGCTTTAGGCGCATACGACTGCGGGAATCTTGGTAAAAACGAACATGACTGGCCGCCATTCTGGCATCATCAAGATAACCATAGTCATTAATGTAGTCGATGGCAATATCGATGATTTCTGAGCTATAGCCTCCCTCTCTAAGCTTATCTCTAAGATTTTTCTCAGAGCGGTCTTGCTTTTCAAGAAGATGAAGTGCACGCTTTTTGCAGCGTGGAATCAATATTTCTGTACAGATTTCCTGATACTGGGCCTCGGAAAGCTGCGCACCCTCTTCTATGCCATAGCTTTCGTATTCCTTTTTATATAGAACAAAATCTGCCCCGTTGTCGAGACAGATTTTTGCTCTTCCCTTGGATAATTTAACAAGAGATGTAATTTCCATAATTATTCAATAACCTCTGTTGGGATATCTTCCTTTTCACCACCAACTAAGCCAACTTCGCTTTCGTCTGACTCAGCATAGTGCTCACGAATAGCTTCTGCGATTTCCTCGCAAACCTCTGGATTCTGCTTAAGGTATGTCTTAGCATTTTCACGACCCTGACCAATCTTTTCGCCAAGGTATGCATACCAAGCGCCAGACTTCTGTACAATATCAAGATTTGTAGCAACATCGAGAATATCACCCTCGCGAGAGATTCCCTCACCAAACATGATATCAAACTCTGCCTCTCTAAATGGAGGTGCTACCTTATTCTTAACGATTTTGGCACGTGTTCTGTTACCAATAACCTCTCCGTTTTGTTTGAGAGCCTCGATACGACGAACATCGATACGTACTGAAGCGTAGAACTTAAGAGCACGACCACCAGTGGTTGTCTCTGGATTTCCAAACATAACGCCAACCTTCTCACGAAGCTGGTTGATAAAGATA
Organism: Pseudobutyrivibrio sp. YE44; assembly: GCF_900104335.1. Lineage (GTDB taxonomy): Bacteria > Bacillota > Clostridia > Lachnospirales > Lachnospiraceae > Pseudobutyrivibrio. The sequence goes on along the minus strand of NZ_FMXT01000001.1, from coordinate 210,956 downwards.
ACAACACAGTTTGTCTTAGCAACGATGCTAGTGAGCTTTCTCATAGCCTGTGACATAAGACGTGCGTGAAGACCAACGTGGCTATCACCCATATCTCCATCGATTTCTGCCTTTGGAACAAGAGCTGCAACTGAATCCACTACGATGATGTCCATAGCACCTGAACGAATCATTGTCTCTGTGATTTCGAGAGCCTGCTCACCATTGTCTGGCTGAGAAATGTATAAATCGTCGATATTAACACCGATTGCCTTAGCATATTTAGGATCAAGTGCGTGCTCAGCATCGATGAAACCTGCGATACCGCCTGCCTTCTGAACCTCTGCAACTGCGTGAAGGGCAAGTGTTGTCTTACCAGATGATTCTGGACCATAAATCTCGATGATACGCCCCTTAGGGAAACCACCCTGACCAAGGGCAATATCAAGACTGATAGAACCTGTAGGAACTGTCTCAACCTGAATGTTCGCACCCTCGCCCAGCTTCATAACTGAACCCTTACCATATTGCTTTTCAATCTGCGAAATCGCAGCATCTAACGCTCTTAACTTATCTTCATTTGCCATATTATAAAACCTCCGTTCGGAACAACTGTTCGCTTTCTAAATATAATAATAGTGAAACCAATACCAATTGTCAACAACAAAATGGGATAAAAAAATAAGAAACTAAAAAAACAAAAAAGACAGTGGCGACTGCCACTGCCCAATAATATACAATCTAAAATTTGATTAGTCAAGAACTAATTTGTTCCGAATTCAGAAAGCACCAATCCTTCATTTCTGTCCTGAACCATGCCAACTGACCATGAGTTTACAAACAGAAGAAGTGGTCTATCCTTAAGGTCTTTAATCTTCTTCATGTCAGAAGTACCAGAGATTTTGTTGATATCGTAATCTCCTTCAATCCATCTGATATGTTCGTATGGAAGATTCTCAAGACCAATTTCTACGTTGTATTCGTTGTTAAGTCTGTATTTCAAAACGTCGAACTGAAGAACACCAACTACACCTACGATAATCTCTTCCATACCAGTGTTGAACTCCTGGAAGATCTGGATAGCACCTTCCTGTGCAATCTGAGTGATACCCTTCATAAACTGCTTACGCTTCATGGTATCAATCTGACGAACACGGGCAAAATGCTCAGGTGCGAAGGTTGGGATTCCTTCGAACTTAAATGGCTTCTTAGCTGATGTAAAGGTGTCTCCAATGCTGTAAAGACCTGGATCGAACACACCAATAATATCGCCAGCATAAGCCTTATCTACGATTTTACGCTCATCTGCCATCATCTGCTGTGGTGCAGAAAGCTTTGCCTTACGACCTCCCTGAACGTGAAGATAATCCTTGCTGGCATCAAAAGTACCAGAACAGATTCTAAGGAAGGCAACACGGTCTCTATGAGCCTTGTTCATGTTTGCCTGAATCTTGAATACAAAGGCCGAGAAATCCTCTGAAAATGGGCTGATTTCACCAGCATCACTCTTACGTGGGAGTGGGCTGTATGTCATCTTAAGGAAATGCTCAAGGAAAGTCTCAACACCAAAGTTTGTAAGGGCTGAACCAAAGAATACAGGTGAAAGCTCACCGGCTGTAACCTGCTCCTGATTAAACTCAGCACCAGCACCATCTAAAAGCTCAAGCTCTTCCATAAGCTGCTCGTACTTATCCTCGCCGATTTCTTCCTTTAAAGCTGGGTCGTCAATTGAAAGGATACGCTCCTCACCCTGCTTTGTACCCTTCTGAGTATCAGAGAACATGCGGACTGTACGCTCATTTCTATCGTAAACACCCTTGAATTCCTTACCTGAACCGATAGGCCAATTTACAGGAACAGTGGCGATTCCAAGCTCGTTTTCAATATCATCTAAAAGCTCGAAGGTGTCGTTTGCATCTCTATCCATCTTGTTGATGAATGTAAAGATAGGGATATGTCTCATGACGCAGACCTTGAAAAGCTTACGTGTCTGGGCCTCAACACCCTTTGAAGCATCGATAACCATTACGGCCGAATCTGCAGCCATAAGTGTACGGTATGTATCCTCCGAGAAATCCTGGTGACCAGGTGTATCAAGGATATTGATGCAATAGCCATCATACTCGAACTGAAGAACTGAAGAAGTAACAGAAATACCTCTCTCCTTCTCAATTTCCATCCAGTCAGAAACTGCATGTCTGGCTGTAGCCTTTCCCTTTACGGAACCTGCCAAATTGATCTGACCTCCATAAAGAAGGAACTTCTCTGTAAGAGTTGTCTTACCAGCATCAGGATGGGAAATAATTGCAAACGTACGACGTCTTTTAATTTCTTGTTCAACTGTATAAGCCATCTGAACCTCCATACTTGCGGACTCCACAAATAATCATGCTCCCGCAGGCCATCTTCCATACCTTCGCATGGGCACCCTCCCGCCGGTGTAGGTCCTTCCCATGCTCGGCATGGAGCCTTCCTGCTCGCGCTTGCCAAGACTATGTGTCCGCTTTATAAAAATTTACCTTATATATAGTTGCATAAAAAATTTACGCAAACAGAAAATGAGCCCGTACCACAACTGTGGTACAGGCCATAATTTCTAAACGTTAAACGCAAATTAGTATTTACGCTTTCTAGCAGCCTCAGACTTCTTCTTACGCTTTACTGAAGGCTTCTCATAGTGCTCACGCTTACGAATCTCCTGCTGGATGCCAGCCTTAGCACAGTTTCTCTTAAATCTACGAAGAGCGCTGTCTAATGACTCGTTTTCTTTAACTGTAACATATGACATAGTCTAATCCTAACCTCCCTCCATTTGGGGACTTGTACTCATTAATCTAAAAGCACTAACAAGCATTTTAACACAAAATCAAGTTTTGTCAACCCAATTTTTCTATAAACTACGCAAGTTACGGTATCAAGCCTGATATTACTCCGCTCAGCTATAGAAAGCTTCGCTTGAGTAACACAAGAGCTTGACACCTACTTGCTTAGTATTTTGCAATATCTTAGTTCAACATACCCTCAAGTACTGATTTTGCTTCTGTTAACGCATCGGCGATGCCTGCTGGGTTCTTGCCGCCGGCCTGTGCCATGTTTGGACGACCGCCGCCGCCACCGCCTACCTTTGGTGCGATAGACTTGATAAGGTTTCCAGCGTGTGCGCCAGCTGCCTGAGCTGCATCTGTAGCCATAACCACAAGGTTTACCTTGCCGTCGCAGTCTGATGCAAGAACAACAACGCCCTCGCCAAGCTTTGTCTTAAGGTCGTCGCCAAGATCACGAAGTCCGTTCATATCTACACCTGAAACAGATGTAGCAAGAAGCTTAACTCCCTTAACCTCAACAACAGAATCCATAACATCACCTACAGCAGCCTGTGCAACCTTAGCCTTCATAGACTCAAGCTCTGAGTTTGTCTCCTTAAGCTGCTTCTGAAGGTGAGCAATCTTTTCCTCAACCTCAGCTGGCTTACACTTAAGAGCTGCAGCTGCAGCGTTAAGCTTAGCCTCAAGGTCAGCATAGTATTCGAAAACAGCTGAGCCTGTGATTGCCTCGATACGACGTGTACCAGCAGCAACACCAGACTCTGAAAGAATCTTGAATGCTGAAATCTCTGATGTGTTTGCTACGTGTGTACCACCACAAAGCTCAACAGAGAAATCACCCATCTTTACAACACGAACTGTATCGCCGTACTTCTCACCGAATAGAGCCATAGCGCCACTCTTCTTTGCCTCGTCGATTGACATGATAGCTGTCTCAACAGCAAGGCCTTCAGCGATTTTGTCATTAACAAGCTTTTCAACCTTTGCAATTTCCTCTGAAGTCATAGCTTCGAAGTGAGAGAAATCGAAACGAGTTCTGTCAGCATCCTGATATGAACCCTTCTGCTCTACGTGTGTACCAAGTACCTCACGAAGTGCCTTCTGCATAAGGTGAGTAGCTGAGTGATTCTTGCAAATACGAGCTCTACGCTCAGCATCAACAGTAAGAGTAACCTTCTCTCCTGTCTTAATCATACCTGTAGTCATTTCACCAACGTGACCAATCTTTCCGCCCTTAAGCTTGATTGTGTCTTTAACTGTGAACTGACCGTTTGGTGTAGAGATGATACCTGTATCGCCAATCTGACCACCCATTGTAGCGTAGAATGGAGTCTGTGGAACAATGATTGTACCAATCATGCCCTCTGCAAGAGTATCAACGATCTCTGTTTCTGTAGTGAGGACTGTAACTGTAGACTCTGATGTAGTCTTGTCATAGCCAACGAACTCAGATGTAACAGAAAGATCAATATCATCGTAAACAGATGCATCAGCACCCATGTAGTTTGTCTCTTTACGAGCAGCACGAGCCTTCTGTCTCTGCTCTTCCATGCAAGCCTCAAAGCCCTTAGCATCATAGCCAAAGCCCTTTTCCTCAAGGATTTCTGCTGTAAGATCTACAGGGAATCCGTAAGTATCGTAAAGCTTGAAGGTATCCTCGCCTGAAAGCTCCTTTGAGCCTGAAGCAACAAGCTTCTCTTCCATACCTGCAAGGATTTCAAGACCCTTGTCGATAGTCTTGTTGAACTGCTCTTCCTCAGCTGTGAGAGTCTTGAAGATGAATTCTCTCTTCTCCCAAAGCTCTGGGTAGCCGTCCTTACATTCGTTAATAACTGTCTCTGAAAGCTTAGCCATAAAGGTACCCTTGATACCAAGTGCACGACCATGCTTTGCAGCACGACGAATCAAACGACGAAGAACATATCCACGTCCCTCGTTTGAAGGTGTAACACCATCAGAAATAAGGAATGTAGATGAACGAATATGGTCAGTGATAAGACGGATTGAAACATCATCAAGAGCATCCACCTGATACTGCTTGCCTGACATCTCGCAAATCTTGTCACGAATAGCTTTCATTGTGTCGATGTCGAATACTGAATCTACATCCTGCATAACAACAGCAAGACGCTCAAGACCCATACCTGTATCGATATTCTTCTGAGAAAGCTCTTCATAACCGCCATGGCCATCGCCATTGAACTGAGTAAATACGTTGTTCCAAACCTCCATAAAGCGGTCGCACTCGCAACCTACCTTACAATCTGGAGAGCCACAACCATATTTCTCACCACGGTCGTAGTAAATCTCTGAGCAAGGACCACAAGGACCAGCGCCGTGCTCCCAGAAGTTGTCACACTCGCCTGTTTCAGGATCGCGATAGAAACGTGTAATGCGCTCCGGAGCAACACCAACTTCCTTTGTCCAGATTTCAAAAGCTTCCTCATCCTCACCGTAGATTGATGGATAGAGACGATTTGGATCAAGCTTAAGAACCTCTGTTAAAAATTCCCAAGACCAAGCAATAGCCTCGTGCTTGAAATAGTCTCCGAATGAGAAGTTACCAAGCATCTCGAAGAATGTAAGGTGACGAGCTGTCTTTCCTACATTATCGATATCGCCTGTTCTAACACATTTTTGACATGTAGTAACGCGCTTTCTTGGTGGAATCTCCTGACCTGTGAAGTATGGCTTAAGTGGTGCCATACCAGCGTTGATGAGCAACAATGAGTTGTCATTCTGTGGTACAAGAGAAAAGCTATTGAGGCAAAGATGATCTTTGCTCTCAAAGAACTCCAAGTAGGCGCGTCGTAAATCATTAACACCGTTATTCAAAACAAAGTCCTCCAAATATTATTCATTTGAAGAAGTATCAGCCAATGGATCGATACCCTTCTTCCTATCGCTGGACTTGCGAAGCTTAATTCCAATGAAGCCTCCACAAATTCCTAAAGCAACAAGTATGATCATTTTAATCAGATAACTTGCAAAAGTAGATAAAAATGCAGACATGGCAATTCCTCCTAAATTACAATATTTTTACAGATTAAACCTTTATTACATACTTAATCAAATTATAAATCAAAGTATTTTCAAATTCCACCAGTATTTCAGAAAAATAACAATAAAAACACTAAAATAAATTGATTAAGCATAAAACAGTTTCTAAGTAACGTTACAGCCCTTCTAATATCCTTTGGTTCTGGCTGCTTGTCAGCCTCTCCAATCAGGCCCTTAAATCCAATTTCCAAAGCTCCGGCAAAAGCCGAAACCGCCTTGTATCTATCTCTCAGATGGATGTATCTGGCATTCTTTCCATTGAAATCACCGAAGGTATACTTGGCAGCAAACACAGTCAGTGCCCCACTAAAACGAGATGGAAGCCAATCTACCACCTTATTTATCGCAACTATTGGCTCACCAAAGTATCGATATCGCTGATACTCCTTTTGCCAGTTGCCGCACTTATAGTTTCCAATCCTACCTTCGATTATATCTAAAGTCTTGTAAAGGAAACCGCCAACAGGGCCAAAGAGAAACATCACAAATATAGGAGACATCACGCTATCGGAAGCCTCGTTTGCTATGTATCGAATAACATCCCCTGTAAGTTCCTCTTCAGATGAAGATGTATCCTCCTGTCCCATAAGGATTCCTGCTGAATGCTTCATGGAAGATATGCCGTCGCTATAGAAATCTTCCATAGTTTCTATGCCTCCATAATAAAGGCGGCGATAATCAAGACAGAAATATGAAGCAACTGCCTCGAAAATCACACCCAGCCAAGGGGCAATTTCATAGCAAAGCAGGGTAAAAAACAAAATTCCCAAGAATACCGGTATAACCACAAGGGCTATAAGCCACCAGCCAAGGCTTTTTTGCTTTTCCGGCTCCACTAAGATAATCTCATCTCCCAGTAAAGCCCTGTCTAAATATTTTACAAACCGGTCAATTGTCTCCATAGGATTCCAGATACTGTAAATCCGTCCAAAGAAGAACTCTAAAATTGTACCCAATAATAGAGCAAAAACATGATACTTAAACATTATTCATCCCCAAATTCTTATTTCTTTCTTTTGTGATAGAACTGAAGCTGCTGAACATATCCCTGAAAACCGCTGTATGTTTCATTGATATATTCAAGATACGCTTCCTTGTTGTAATCCTTGTAGTCCTCAGAAATAATCTTTTTCATCCAAGTATCTATAGGATAGCTTTCCATAAAATGGAAGCCATAGAGCATAATGCAATTAGCCACCTTTGGGCCAATGCCCTTTATGCTAATAAGGCTATCATAAGCCTGCTGATACTCCTGCTTACTTATAGACTCAATATCTAACTGGCCATTACAAACGGACTTTGAAATTCCGATAATATAGTCTGCTCGATATCCTAGGGCTGTGCCCTGGGAAAGCTCTTCCTCTGGAATGTAAGCCAAAACCTCTGGCTTTGGAAAATGAATTCCATCGGAATATCTATCGCTTAAAACCTGAATAGATTTCTTTATCTTTGGAATGTTGTTGTTTTGTGAGATAACATAGGAAATGAAAACCTCCCACAAATCCTGTCTAAGGATTCTCATTCCAAAGGAATCCTTCAGGGCATCCTTCAAGAATTTGTCATTGCTATTTCTGATAGCTTCATTAAAGGATGTGTAATCTGTGGAAAAATCAAAATAATTCTGCCAGAAATCCCACTGGTTTTCCTGACAGACAAAATCCCACATATCTGTTTCTTTATTAAGATAAAAATATACGTCGTTGTCACCTGAGCAAGCACTATAGGTATCCGGGGTGCCATGGGCACCAGCAGTCTCTTTTCTCATTCGAAAGACTTGGCCGGAGTTCATAATAACTTCTGGATTAAAATCTTCAGGGGTTAATTTTTTAGTAAATTTCATATATTATATTTTCTCGGTCTATGTCTACGATTCGTTCTTTGAGGTTGGCCATGCCTGGGCGATTCTTGAAGCGTTCAATCCATTTGTAATCTCCCCACATATGCATAGGGAAAATATAGTCGCACTCTATATTTTTAACAAAATGCTCCATTCCAAGGAAATATCCATCCTCACCCATTCTTGAATCAAGCACCACAAAGCCTAAATCAAAATGGCGATTAGCAATAGGTCTGAGGGCACGCTTGTATTCACGACCATAAACCTCGCCATACAGCTCACCTCTGCCTTCAGCGTTCCACCAGTTCAAATCTCCGGCGTGATAAATATTTATATCCTTGACACTTATTACAAAAGCAACACCTGCATCAGTGGAACGCAAGGTCTCAATCACCATGTCATCCACCTTGTATTTCTTCATAGCTCCAACAAAGGTGATTTTGTTTTTTATGGAAAGATCAAAACCATTTCTAATGAGATAATTTCGACCAAGCCTAATATCCTTGGAAAGGATGTAGTGAATATTTTCGCGGCTATCTGCCCATCTGAGATTTTCCAACCACCAGTGGTCCTTATGACTATGGCTGGCAAATACATATAGGTATTTGTCTGGATTAAGCTCAGGCAAACACCCCTTAAACTCTACCATATCTCTGACTACCTCTTTGTCAAAGTAGTCAAACAAGAGATATCTATCCTCCATTTCAACTAAAAAACAACTGTGCATTATGTAATAAACTTTAAGCATTATTCTAGTCCTTTTCTTCTGCCACAAATCTTATTCTATCTTTTGCATTAAGGAAAGCCTTTGCTACCAATGGATCAAAGTGGGAACCAGCACTCTCTTCGATTATGCTAATTGCCTTTTCAAAGGTGAATGGCTCCTTGTAGCTTCGTCTGGATACAAGGGCGTCAAACACATCTGCCACCGCCATTATTCTAGCTGACAAAGGAATCGCCTCTCCCTTCAAGCCATATGGATAGCCAGTGCCATTCCATTTTTCATGATGGTAAAGAGCAAGATTTCTTGCCTCGTACAAGTATCCTCCCTCAGATTCAGGAAGTGTATCAATAACTCTATCAATGATTTCTGCACCAGCCACTGAGTGACCCTTCATAATTGCAAACTCTTCATCGGTAAGTTTGCCTGGCTTATTAAGAATCACATCACTAACACTGATTTTACCAATGTCGTGAAGTGGTGCAGACTGATAAACATCTGAAATAAACTTTGGAGTCATCTGCTCTTTGTAAATACCTTCACTGAGCATTTCATCCATAATAAGCTCTACATATTCTGCGGTAGATTTAATATGGTCGCCAGTGTTGTTGTCACGACTTTCTACCAAATCTGCAAGCACAACAATCAGTGCATTTTGCATGTCAGAAATTGTGGCGTTCTTTTTTTGAATAGCGTTTAGGAATTCGGAATTCTCCTGGGTCATCTCTGTGATGATTTTGTACAAATTCTCCGTCTCATCACCTGTATCAATCTGAATCTGACCAAAGAGATTTGCCATCTCCTCTAAAGAGTGCAAATCGCGCTCTGTAAATTTTGATGCAGCATAAGCCATTGTGTTCAGCGGAAGAATCACGTGATATCTAGCTAAATACAAAACTACTGCAACAATAAAAACAAATACACCCACAAAAAGAGTAACTTGGTTCAAAAGGTAATTCAAAGACCTGAACTCAATCTCTTCCTGGGAAATATAGTCACCAGAATAAACAGCAAACTCAACTATAGATTCCTTGAAAAGCAAGTAGCTAATGGCAACGGATGCAATAGAAACAAGAGCTGCGCCCAAGCCCAATAAAACCATAATTTTCACACGAAGTGAATGTGTCCTGGTTTTGTTGTTTATCAAGGTTTTAACAGCATCCCTTGTAAGAGGTGCCTGCTTCCAGGCATGAATTCTAAACTGGCCTCTCACACTTTGAGGAACAAGATTATAAACACCAACAGCAATTCCAACAGATATGGCCTTATCCGCCAAATCCACAAGAGTATCACCAACAATTTGAGCAGAGAATTCATTGAAATGTTGTTCTGCAATGAGATACTTAACAATTTCTTTTGTCTGTTCTCCACCGCCAACACCATAAAGACCAATAGTAACCAAAGCACCTATGGTACCACCAATAAATGCAAGGCATGGTATTGATAAGAGGATTGTTGGGATTTTTTTGAACCAGCCCCTCTCATTTGCCCAGGTTGCAAAAAGGGCAATAAAGGTATTGAGCATACCGTAGGAGGTTGCTTTTGGATCTGTAAGAAATCCGTTAATAAACGAACTAACCAAACCAACAAGAATACCTGGCACATAACCGCCAAACATAGCTGCAATAATGGTTCCGATACTGTCAAGGTATAAAGGTAATGAAAGCTGGTTTACAAGGTCCGCTCCAGTAAAATTAATACCGGTACCCACAAAAATAAGGATAAAGAATACCAGCATCTTTTTAGATTTTGACCTTGTTCCATAACCTCGGACTATGTTCATGTGAATACCTCCACCCACAGTCTCCCCAAACTGTAACGTAAAATTATTGAACCATTTATTTACGCAACTTACTAGAGTACATTATAACACAATAGGCCCAAACAGAAAATCTGTTTGAGCCTATAAATAGTGAACATTGTCTTAAATTTAATTGTCCAAAATATGATTAAATTGGATGCAATTACTTAGCTGCACGAGCAAGTGCTTCCTCATAATCCTTTGTTCCAACGAATACTTCGTTAGAGTATGGGCTCTTGCCCATCTTGATTGCTCTCTTAATAATAACAGAGATGCAAAGGATGTTGAAAAGAAGTGCTACCATAGCTACAAAGCCCTGCATTCTAGGATCAGCTGTGATACCCATAGCTGCAATTGCCTCGTTAGCTGCTGCTGTCTTACCCTGACCAGCATGATAAATTGAAATAGCCTGTGAGTAAAGATCCATTGTAGTGATACCAGCTGATGTTGCGCCGCCGTAAACTGTTGGAAGAACAGCTGCGAATCTACCCTTAAGCTGGAAAAGAGGCACTACCTGAGCCCACATACACCAAATTGCAAGTGTGTTTGCACGGTTCTGAATCCATGCACCCTTGTTCCAAAGTGCGTTAGCAAATGTAGGAGCAAGAAGAAGTGCAAAACCACAGTACCATGTATGTGTTGGAAGGTTAAGATATGTATACTCAAAGTTCCAAAGGTCATATGCGATAATGAACCAAACTGTCATATCTGGCCAAAGCATATCTGACTTGTTCTTGTCGTTTGATGTGTAAAGATGTACACAACCTGTCATACAGAAGATGTTGATAACACCAGCGATGGCATTAACCACGTTCCACCATCCACCATAAATGAATACACCTTCGTTTGATGCCCACCAAGCACCTGTAAGGTCGCCTGTGATGCCGTATGCTGCAACTGCAGACTCTAAATCAGAAACAACTGCGATAAGGATGTTTGCTGATACGATGAACCAAGGCCACCAAGCAAACCATTTCTGCTTGCCAAGTCCTTCCTTGTACTTGATCATCATGAAACCTACGCATCCGATATCAGCTGCATAAAGCTTGAAGTAATGGAACCATCCATCCATGTAAGCCACTGTTGGGTTGTCAGCACCGCCAAACATTCCAACATGAGCAAGAATGAAATATACGGTGAGAATAGCTGGTATGATAACGAAGATAATCATTCCGCCAGTCTTTGTACGACGACCAATTTCATTCATGATAATTAATCCAGCAAATACAAGGCACCAGCCTAAAATCTGCCAAAGATTAGAAATTTGGAAAATCATAATCTCCTCCTTATTAATTATTTATTTTAGAGAAACTATTTCTCTTTACTCCAGTTTTTATTATAAACATTTGCCTAATAAATAACAATGAACCAATTGTGAAACTTTTTTGAGTATCTGATTGAGTTGTATTTATATCATCCCCTGATTTTCAACACCTTAGGCATACATTCAAAGGTTATTTCATCAAAGAATCCCAGATGTTCGCCGTCTGCATGGACGCACATACTCTTTTTCATTTTGATGTGAATTTTGTCAAAATTCAATAAATCAAAACCGCCCTTACCCTCATGCTTACCTGCAACAAGAAACGGCAGTAAGGCAAAACATTTCAGTCGACTGATATCGTGGGCATAAAAAGCTGTAAGATATCCAGAATCAGGAGTGGCCTTTGGTGCCATTGGCACTCCGCCCCCCTCCGCTCTACAATTCATAGCAGCCGCGAAGATGGTTCCCTTCACATCAAACTCACTCTTTTGTCCCTGAAACCAGGATGTTATATGAGCATCGGAAAAAGGCATGGTAAAAATATCTCCCACAGTAAGAAGGCTATAGGTGGCTGAGCCTAGTCCAAACTTATTAAGGAATCTCTTAAGTTTGCTATCCAAAGCCTGAAGACAAACATAGGCATCCACACCTATTCCAGAGCTAACCCCAAAAAGCCTCTCTCCTCCTTCAAATATAGCTTTTCCAACGTCGTAAGCCTTATATTCTTCGCTATCAAGAGCTCTCTTTAATATATCAAGAGGTGAACCCTCTAGACCGATTCCTAAAACAAAATCATTTGCTGAGCCTGATGGAAGCGGAGTATAAAAGGTGTTTTCAAAATCCATTATTCCATTTAAAGCTTCATTAAGAGTGCCATCGCCACCCATTACAAATAAAGCTACCTTCTCCCCTTTCGAGGTAGCCTCCCTTGCAATTTCTGTGGCATGGCCTGCCCCTTTTGTAACAAAAGCTTGATATTCTATGTGATTTGATTTCAGGTAATCCTCAAGCTCCTGCCAAATCTCAGCAGCCTTTCCCGTACGAGATGCTTTGTTTACAATAAAAACATTTTTCATAACGAAAATCCTTTTCTATAATATAGTTAAATGATAGCATAATAGGTAACTTTGTTGAAGAAAGGTCCAATATATGTTTAACGAGAATAACAGAAATTATATTAACGAAGATTTTAAGAAAAAAGCAGTACACAAATTAGATCACAACAGCCAACGAGCCCTTTCTGTAGTTTCTTGGACTTTAGCTGCTATTATTGTTGGCCTGGCAGTTGGAGCTTTTGCCTCTGCTTTTGGACTAGCCATGAGATTTGTTATTAAAACACGTACCACCAATCCTTGGCTTATATATTTTCTTCCAGTAGGCGCTATTTTAATCACCTTTATATACAAGCACGTCCTAAAGGAAAAAGACAGCGGAACAAACACTGTTATCGCTGCAATCCAATCTAGCACAAAACTTCCTTTTAGACTTGCTCCACTTATCTTTATTGCAACTCTTATCACACACCTTGTGGGTGGTTCCGCTGGCCGAGAAGGAGCAGCTCTTCAGATGGGTGGTGCCATCGGAAATGGTATTGGACGAGGCCTTCGTCTAAACGAAACCGATAAGAAAACAATGATTATGTGCGGCATGAGCGCAGCCTTTTCTGCTCTTTTTGGCACTCCAATGGCTGCAGCCATTTTTTCCATGGAGGTTATCTCTGTAGGTATCATGCACTACGCAGCACTAGTTCCTTGTGTTATCTCCTCTTTGGTTGCTCGTTCAGTGGCTAGCTACTTAGGTCTTGAAGCTGAGGATTACCTTATATCTGTTATCCCAGCTTTCAACATTAAGAATGCAGTCTTAATTTGTATCTTTGCAGTTTTATGCGGATTTGTTTCTATTGTTTTCTGCACTTGCCTACACAAATACGAAGAATTCTTAAGCGGAAAATTAACAAACCCTTATATTAAAGCTTTAGTAGGTGGTTCATCAGTGTTACTTTTGACTCTTATTGTAGGCTCTCAAAACTACAACAGCACAGGTACAGCAATCATTGAATCCTGCTTTACTGGCGCCACCATCGGCTTACAGGTATTTTTGCTTAAAATAATATTCACCACCCTCACACTATCCTGCGGATATAAGGGTGGCGAAATCGTTCCAACTTTATTTATAGGTGCAACCTTTGGCGCTGCCATGGGTCCAACCCTTGGACTTCCAGCACCACTGATGGCTGCAGTAGGTATGGGTGCTCTTTTCTGTGGCGTCACCAACTGCCCAATCTCCAGCCTACTAATCTGCTTCGAGCTCTTCGGGTACGACGCAATGCCTTACTTCCTTTTGGCAGTAGCCTTCGCATACTGGGTATCCGGATACTCCGGACTCTACCGCGCCCAGAAAATAGTTTACAGTAAATATAAAAGTAACTACATTGACAAGAAGGTTCAATAGGCAACACTCACAGTCTACTTAAGCGCGAGCAGGAAGGCTCCATACCTCATGGGTGGGTCCCACGCCGGCGGGAGGGCCCATGAGGATATGGAAGGTGGCCTGCGGGAGCTTAGTATTACTATAAATGTTGCCTATAGCTTTTCTGTAAAATATAGTCGAGCTCCGAAGTCTGGGAAGTAGCGCACGTTTTCGTTGTAGCCGGTACCTACGAAGGACTGTGCAAGCTTCACACCTGCATTGTTTAGTGTTGACCCGCTAGCTACGAAGTCTTCGCACTCTCCAGGCATCTTTACAAACTTGGCAATTACGTTGTGAAGCAAGCCATCCTGCTTTACATGCACTGGTGCCACTGTATTTACCAAATCTCCAAAGCCTTTGAGATTGTACTCAAGCTTTCGTCCAAAGAAATGATACTTGCTGGCTTCATCAAGGCCAGCTTGTTTTATTCTTAAGTACTGTTCTCCAGCCTTAATCTCTTTTTGCATAAGCATTGTTACAGCTGTAGCTTTATCCTTTGAAACAATGCTCCATTCATAAATATTTCCATCCATATGACGATAGAAATCTCCAAACTGAAGCGCTCTTCTGTATTCCTTATAAAGCTCAATCTGAGCCTTTACAGCTGCTATATCCTCAGACTTTGCATCATTAAGATTAAGCTCGTAGCCAAGAACACCAAAGCTTGCTACTGCAAAGCGGCTCTCAAGAGGTGTGACTCTAAGAGTCTGATGGTTTGGACATGCAGATACATGAGCAGTGTAGGTGCTCTGTGGATATCCATAAGAGTATCCATTTTGAATTACAAGTCTGCTAGCAGCATCTGTATTGTCACTACCCCAAATCTGTGGGAAGTAACATAGTGCGCCAAGATCAAAACGGTTTCCACCAGCAGCACATCCCTCCATGAGAATCTCTGGGAATCGTTCTGCCAAAGTCTTGAGCATCCTGTAGAAACCAAGAACATATCTATGACCTACCTCCTGCTGTTTTTCTGCAGGAAGATATTTTGAATAGTAATCTGAGAAGGTACGATTCATATCCCATTTAATATAGGATAAGCCCGGTGTAGAGAACACCTCACTCATACGCTCAATCATGTAGTCAACAACCTCTGGATTACAAAGGTCAAGCAAGCGCTGATTACGACCTTCAGCATGGTCCATACCTGGAATATCAATTGCCCACTCTGGATGCTTTTTATAAAGCTCACTATCCACATTAATCATCTCAGGCTCCACCCAAAGGCCAAACATAAGCCCAAGATCATTAATCTTTTTAGATAAGCCAGCCAAGCCTCCTGGAAGCTTCTTGGTGTTTACAATATCCCAATCTCCAAGAGCATGTTTGTCATCATTACGCTGGCCAAACCAACCATCATCCATAACAAAAAGCTCAACGCCAGTGTTCTTTGCTGTCTTTGCAAGCTTCACAAGAGAGCTTTCTGTGAAATCAAAATAAGAAGCCTCCCAGCTGTTAATAAGAATAGGACGTTCCTTATCCTTCCAGCTGCCACGGGTAATATGCTCACGAACGAAATCGTGCATGTTTAAACTCATCTGTCTAAAGCCCTGGCCTGAGAAAGTCATTACAGCCTCTGGAGCCTCAAACTCATCAGATGGTTCCAAGGTCCAAGAGAAGTTTTGAGGATTTATTCCGTAAACAACTCTTGTCTTGTTCCAAGGGCTAACCTCAGTTGCTGAATAATGATTTCCAGAATATAAAAGATTGAAACCAAACACCTCGCCTGCAGTCTCGCTGGAATCTGCCTCTGAGATAATAAACAAAGGATTTGTTCTATTGGAGCTAGTGCCTGTAAAGGATGAATTTACATACTTTCCAGCAGGAAGAATCATATCTGATTTGTTCATCTCTCGTGTCCAGCTACCGTGGAAGGAGGTAATCTTCATACCTGCCTGATCAAAATCCATAAGAAGTGACATCATACGAGTAAGCTTTACAGTGGCATCGCTAGTATTAATAAACTTGGCAGTTCTTGTAATAACGTCGCAGTCTGCAAATACTGAATAAGAAAGCACAAGTGTAAAACCGTGGTTCTTGTCTTTTAAGGTGATATTTAAAGTCTCAACATTACCAATTTCATAATATGAACTTGGTAATGTCTTAAGCTCTGGCTTTCCTGCAATTATCTCATAGCTATCATATACAAAATCCAAAGTAGAGCTGCCGTCTTGGCAAACCACCTCTACCATAGGCTCTCTGTAATCTCCCTTTCCAAGGGCCGACATTTCAAGCCTAACATCCTCCAATGTAAGCTCAGGATGCTCAGGATTGTAGGTAACAGTATTGCCTGGCGCAAAAGCTCTTTTCTCCGCAAGATTCCATGGCTCCTCCTCGTTTATAAGAGAGCCATAATAAAGATGCTCAAGCTGTCCTGTCTCCATTACCTTAAAGGCATAGGATGTGTTGTTTGTATTAAGTAAAAAAACTTTATTTTCAAAAGTTCGAATCATGAAAAAACCTCCAAGTAGTTATTGCTAGTAGTATAAAAAGTCTAATACATTATATTTTCAAACTCTATTATATTGTTTTGAGCCCCATTGCAAGCTCAACAACCTTATATGCTCCATCATAAAGGCCAACCTTTTTGTTTTGAAGGATGCTTTCGCACATATCTATGAGAAGTCTATCATCCTGCATAAACAAGTCTATCATTTGAAGTGTATGAGGAATATCTCTGCACTCCAAGGTGCCATCTCCCATTTCTGCCGCGTGAATAGCACCCCACATCTCGTGCTTGCCTACACGCTTAATAAAAAGCTTTGGAACTGGATAAAAAGCCAACTCTGAAGGCTTTGTAACAAGCACATCACAGCTTCTCATAAGAAGGTTTGTGCAGTATACAGCCTCGAAAATGTTTGCATGATAAAATCCATGAATACCTGCTACATCACCTGTAAGTGCATCCTCTGCAAACTTTGTAGTTTCATCAAAATTGTCGAAGTGCTCTGCGGAAACGCTCTTCATTTCTGGAAGCTCGTTGCAAAGCTCATCCCAAACATTTTTATAATCACCTACGTTTACATATAAAGCAGCCTTCTCAGCCTTAATTGCAGGAAGAAGATACTTGATTATAGCTGCAAAAATCTCTTTCTGAGCACCTGCTCCACCGATAGTAAGAAGAAAACGCATTGGCTTACCATTTTCTTTTCTGGCAAGACGAGCAGCACAATCTGCCTCTATGTTGCTAACCAACTCGTGATCAATATAGTGACCTGTATATACCAAATCATCATTTGGCATTGGATTGCAGACAGCCTTTTTATTCATTCCGTTACAGATTCGATAGCCCATATAGGCATTTTTACACTGAATAGTGTGAACAGAACCTTCAGCGAAATGAAGAGCCATTGGCCAGTTGTCAGGAATTGCGTTTACAACATGCTTCATTCCTGCATGAATTGCTGCCTGAGCAGGCCATACGTGTGTACCAATAACAGGAATCTCCTTTGGTACCTTTTTGTATACGTTAGCCATAAGCTCAGCTGCCTTCTGGTCGTTGGCATTGTAGGTAAGCTGTCTAAAGGTTTCGTAGTTTGTAGGTTCCCACACAAGCTTATTAAAAAGCTTGTTCTTAGAAAGTCTAGAACCAAGAGAATACAAATAATTCTGATAGCTAATAATCTTTGTGCAAGTGGTCTGTGGATATCCATTTAAATCCATCCAGTATGGAGTATATCCCATCGCCTTTGCTGCAGATGCCATAGCCATAGAAATACGGTAGTGGCCAAATCCCATACGGATATTGCCAACAATGATTCCCTTTTCAAGGTCGAACTGCTCCTTTGATTCTCCGTCCTTCAAAAGCACATCATAAACGCCTAGAGAATCACCAATATGGCTATTCTTTTCGATGACCATATTGTAATCCACATTGGAATCATCCCCATATTTCTTAATAAACTTGTCCTTTGCCTTACAAGCTTTTTTGTAATCTCTGTCTGAAATCTTGTTTCCAAATATAACTTTACTTCTATCCATTGATATTTCACCCTTTAATAATTATTTTGTAAGACATTCCACAGAAAGGCTTATTGTCACTGTTTCAAGACCTTCGCAGCTGATAGTAAGCTTTCCGTCTCCGTCCTCTCCTATTGATTTGATATAAACACCTGTGGCTCCACCAGCTGGAGTTACCACCTTTGGACCAACAATCTCGAACGGCCCCTCAACCGCAAAGGATACTGGTCTTGTGAAATAGAAAAGCTGATTATCATTTTGATCAACTATTCTAATTCTAATATTTGCTACATCGTAGGTATGAAGTTCTGTAAGCAATGTGTGACTAGGCTTTACCTCTATATGAGCACTGGTAACCGCCGCCTTTGTCACAGTCTTCACTACCTCACCATTTTTGATAGCTTCAAACTTGTATTCTCTAGACTCTCCACCCCAATCACCTATAAATTTGTTGTAGATGGAAACAGCCTTTTTAGGATTTACCCTATGAAGTACCACAAGTCTAAAGGCCAGCCATGCCAAGGTAGGTGTTGGTCTAAAGCCCTTGAGAGTAACCTCATTCAAGGCTCTTTTTATAAGCTTCGCCTGGCCCTTTGTAAATTCACCGTCTGTTTCAACTGCATCCCCCACAAAATCATTTATAAGAATAGGACCATGCTTCAGATTCTCAAAGCTACTGTCTGTAGGGAAATATTCCTTTATAAGAACATCGTTCTTGTACATCTTCACAGAATCTGCATTGCTAATAATGTATGACTTTCCACGGTTGCAAGCAGGATGCTCGCCAATATCAAAGCTTGTGGTAACATCTAGCACCGTTTCAGTATCTGAAAATGCTGCGTACACTGATGCTGCAAGCTTTGGATTTCTAAACATATCCATCACACCGTGATAGCAAATTCTATCTCCAGAACCAAAATCCTTGTGAGTGTTGTAATCAAACATGCACCAACCGAAGCCACCGGAAATATCAGGCTCCGCAGCAATTGCATCAAGTACATTGGCATGTCTTATTGCGTGCTCCTGACGCTGCTCCTCATCGTCAAAAGGCTTTGTTGGATACATATGTCCATTGTATTCGCTAATCAAATATGGCTTTTCTTCATCAGAAGTAATGTCTGCCTTCTTTGCGCAGCCCTTATTCTTTCCCGAATGAACAAAGTCGTTGTAGGTATAAACATCCTCCAACAAAGAACTCTTAGCGATGCACCGTACACCACCTGTAGGTCTGGTAGGATCAAACTTATGCGCCACCTCGTTAGTTCTGGCATAGAACTTATCATTATCAGGAGATTCGTTTATACGAACTCCCCAAAGAATTACTGAAGGATGATTGCGATACTGAATCACCATTTCTTCAGTGTTTTTAACCGCAATATCCTGCCAGCTTTCATCACCTATATGCTGCCAGCCAGGAATCTCGGTAAACACTAAAAGGCCAAGCTTATCACACTCATCCAAGAAATAATGAGACTGAGGATAATGGGAGGTTCTGACCGCATTCAACGCCAATTCTTCCTTGAGAATCTTGGCATCCAATCTCTGCATAGACTCTGGCATAGCATATCCCACATAAGGATAAGACTGATGTCTGTTCAAGCCACGAAGCTTTAATCGTCGTCCATTAAGGAAATAGCCGTTTTTCCTGAACTCAGAGCTTCTGAAACCAACTGTAACAGTATCCTCATCGATAACCTTATCATCCACCAAAAGCTGAGTCTTAACCGTGTAAAGGGATGGACTTTCCACATCCCAAAGCTTTACCGTGGATGGAGCACTTGTAAGGCTGAGATAATATCCGTCCTCTCTCTCTTCAAGACCACCCACCGGCTGCGAAATAAGCAAGCTATCATCAAGGTATTGTCTAATGAACACACGCTCAGCTGCCACCAGCTTATAGATTCGCTTTGGCATAGAGCACTCGGTCTTGATAATACCCTGAACGTTCATCATCTTTATTTGCTTAGGAGTGCGCTTGCTAGTGCTAACACGCTCCAATAATGAAGGCTGGATATGAACATCTTTGAAGTGAATCTTCTCTTTCACCTCAAAATACACATCTCTATAAATACCACCATAGGTCATGTAATCAATAACATAACCAAAAGGCGGCTGGTTCAAGGTCTCTCTAGAATCCACCTTTACAGTGATAAGGTTTTCCTCTCCGTACTTTAAAACCTTAGTAATATCCATAGAAAAGGCCGTATAACCACAGTCGTGATGCTTAAGATGTTTGCCATTTACATAAACATCACAAGAATGCCCCACACCCTCAAACACCAATGAAACCAGCTGATTCTCCCACTGGGTAGGAGCAAAGATACTTTTTTGATATCCACTTACCATCTGATAAATGCTTTCATCAAAATACGAAAGTAGAGTTTCTACAACTGAATGAGGAAGATTCACCAAGGTAGATTTTTCCATTGGTGAATTTATCATATCCTCACTAAATTCTTTATTAAAACGCCATTTTCTGTCTAAGTATATTCTTTGAGCCATTTATTTTCCCTTTATAATAATGCCATCAACCATAACATCAACAACGAGTTTCAATGCAGTAGGATAATCAATCTTATTTTTCTTTAAGAAATCTCCCATTAATAAACGCTCAACGCTTGATTCATATATAAGCTTGAAGATTTCGTAATTAACAACCTTAACATTTCCATCCTCAGAGCCAATTTTGATAAGCTCGTAAGTCTTCTCCCATCCACTTTCGATACGACTGGTAAGCTTTTCGTATGCCATAGGATACTTCTCACCAAGCTGTTGCATCGCACTAAAGTCAAAGCCGTAATAATTCTCAGGCAACACCGCAAGAATACCTCTGATTTTATCTACTGTCGACAAGGAATTATCCTGATATATTTTATCCTCAGCAGCCTTAATCAAATCAAAAGCATAATCAACCATTTCACACATCAATTCGTTCTTGTCATTAAAGACTGTATAAATGGTTTTCTTGCTCATCTTCAATTCAGCAGCAATGTCATCCATCGTAAATTTTGGGCCTTTTTTCTTGAAAACGCTTAAGGCTCCCTCTAATATTCTTTCGTTCATATTTATCTCTCCTAAAAAACTCCAAGATATGCATCTAGTTTCCTGTTACTCATTTTAACACAACAATGGAAACTAACTCAATATAAATAGGTTTGTTGATTTTTCACAATTTGTCAACATTCGTTTTGTTGACAAATCACAAATCCGCTGTTAAGATATGCAGGTAGAGAAGAAGAAGAAAGATAAAGGAGGAAAAAGAATGTTCGAAGAAGTATCATTCACAATGTACACAATTTATTCCGATTATGAGAAGTATTGCCAAAAGATGAAAAACGAAGGTAAGGAGCCAGTATCCTTCTTCAAATACGCATTTGGACAGTACTAAAAATTAACCCAAACATTCACGGCCACCCATTTGGTGGTCGTTTTTTGCGCCCTTTCAGTTACTACATCAGTGGCCACACCTCTATGTAATCTATATTAGCCCCTCCCTACAGTATCCACTAGCTACACCTCCCTCTATGCAATCACGAAATTATGATTTTCTAAATACTGCGTGTCACTTTCTTATTGATAAGTGTCTTTTCAATTCTTTGCACTTCTATCGCTACTGTTTGTATGGCTCAGACACACTCTATTATTAGAAATGCGCTCTATCAGAGGATATACCTATCAGTTGTTGGAATTTGGAATGCGCTTAGTAAATGGAGTATGGAAACAACTGATAGGTATATCCTCTAATAGAGCGCATTATAAAAACTTACCGGTGTCTGAGCCATACATACAGTAGCTTCGAAGTGCAAAACCAATGAAAAGACACTTATAAAAGCTCCACCTGCAGTATTAAGAAAATCTATAATTTCGCTCAAATGTCATAGAGGGAGGTGTAGCTAGTGGATACTGTAGGGAGGGGCTAACAAGCAGAAAATATAGAGGTGTGGCCACTGTAAGAATAAATTTAAGGGCGCAAAAAAGGCCCCGGTAAACGGGGCCATGAATGTTTGAAATTAGTTTTTAGACTTGAAGTATTCGTCGATGGCTGCTGCGGCAGTCTTTCCTGCGCCCATGGCGAGGATAACTGTTGCGGCACCTGTTACGGCATCACCGCCGGCAAATACGGCATCTTTTGTTGTTGCGCCCTGCTCTGTAGCAATGAGGCAACCCTTCTTGTTTGTATCAAGTCCAACTGTTGTGCTTGAAATAAGTGGGTTTGGAGATGTACCAAGAGACATGATAACTGTGTCACACTCGATTTCGTACTCTGAACCTGGTATTTCAACTGGACGACGACGTCCTGAAGCATCAGGCTCACCAAGCTCCATCTTGATAACCTTACATCCACGAACTGAACCTTCCTCGTTAACAAGGATTTCAACAGGATTCTGAAGGAGATCAAAGATAACGCCCTCTTCCTTAGCGTGATGAACTTCTTCTGCTCTTGCAGGAAGCTCAGCCTCTGAACGACGGTATACAACGTGTACCTCTGCACCAAGACGAAGTGCTGTACGAGCAGCATCCATAGCTACGTTACCACCACCAACAACTACGACCTTCTTGCCGCGTGCGATTGGTGTATCATAGCCTTCCTTGAAAGCCTTCATAAGGTTGTTACGTGTAAGGTATTCGTTTGCTGAGAATACACCGTTAGCCTGCTCTCCAGGAATGTGCATAAACATAGGAAGACCAGCACCTGAACCGATGAATACAGCCTCGAAGCCTTCCTGCTCCATAAGCTCATCAATTGTAATTGAACGACCAATGATAACGTTCTTTTCGAACTTAACGCCGAGAGCCTTTACGTTCTCAACCTCAGCCTTAACTACCTTGTCCTTTGGAAGACGGAATTCTGGGATACCATAAACAAGCACACCACCCATCTCGTGAAGGGCCTCAAATACAGTAACATCATAACCAAGCTTTGCAAGGTCTCCAGCTGCTGTAAGACCTGAAGGGCCTGAACCAATAACAGCTACCTTGTGTCCGTTTGGTGTAGATGTGTTCTTTGGCTTAATTCCATTCTCGCGAGCCCAGTCAGCAACGAAACGCTCAAGCTTTCCAATTGCAACAGCCTCGCCCTTGATACCACGGATACACTTGCCTTCGCACTGTGACTCCTGTGGACAAACACGACCGCAAACTGCTGGAAGAGCTGAAGACTCAGAGATAATCTCATAAGCTCTCTCAAAGTTACGATTCTTAACCTGCTCGATAAATGCAGGAATATTAATAGAAACTGGACAGCCGCCTACACACATAGGCTTCTTACAATTAAGGCAACGTCCTGCCTCTTCTACTGCCTCTTCTTCTGTATATCCAAGACAAACCTCTTCAAAGTTTGTTGCACGAACCTTAGGATCCTGCTCTGAAATAGGTACTCTAACTAATACGTCTCCCATTACTTGTCACCTCCACAATTTCCACATCCGCCGTGGTGAGTATCGCCTTCCTGCTGCTTAAGAAGTGCTCTGCCTTCTTCTGTCTTGTACTGCTTTGCTCTAGCCATAGCCTGATCAAAATCAACAAGGTGTCCGTCGAACTCAGGGCCATCAACACAAGCAAACTTAACTTCGTCGCCAACTACAAGACGGCAAGCTCCACACATACCAGTTCCATCAACCATGATTGGGTTCATAGAAACAACTGTAGGAATACCAAGCTCCTTTGTAAGGAGACATACAAACTTCATCATAATCATAGGACCAATTGCTACGCAATGATCATACTTCTTGCCAGAATCTACAAGTGCCTGAAGCTGCTGGCAACCATTTCCGTGGAAACCGTAGCTTCCATCATCTGTTGCAAGATAAAGCTCATCTGCAACTTCACGCATCTCATCCTCATAGAAAAGGATATCCTTTGAACGTGCGCCAATAATAACAGTAGTCTTAACACCGTGTTCCTTAAGCCACTTAACCTGTGGATATACAGGTGCTGTACCTACACCACCAGCGATGAATACGATACTCTTCTTCTTTGTCTCTTCAAGGTCTTCCTCAAGGCAAAGCTCTGAAGGCTGACCAAGTGGACCTACGAAATCTGCAAAAGCATCGCCCTCGTTAAGATTAGCCATACGCTCTGTTGATGCGCCAACAGTCTGGAACACGATTGTGATTGTTCCTTCTGCTCTATCGTAATCACAAATTGTAAGAGGAATACGTTCACCCTCCTCATCAATCTTTACAATAATAAACTGTCCTGGCAGACAACCAGCTGCAACGCGTGGTGCCTTTACTACCATAAGGAAAATCTTGTCCGAAAGCTTTTCCTTCTTTACGATTGGATACATAAAATAGACTCCTTCCCTTTTAAACCAATTTCTAATAATTTATAACATTTCTTTAGTTTTGTAAAGTGTTAAAGTGCATAAAAAACCTATTTACAGCCCCATATCTTCCATGCTCCCGCAGGGCACCCCTCATACTCAAGCATGGGCCCCACCCGCCGGTGTAGGTCCCTCCCATGCTTGGCATGATTCTTCCCTGCTCGCGCTCACCAACATTGTGTAGCTGCAAATAGCTATAAATATGCTCCTCGCAAGCTAACGAGGAGCTTTTTTATTTACGTTATTAACTAAAATATACGAGTTCATCCTCTGGTTTTTCTGCTGGGTTTACGCTAACCGGATAAAGAACTGGGCCTCGGCCCTTATATTCTTTAGCGAATTCAAGCTTAATCTTTGCTGTGATATCTACCCAACTACGATGTCCAAGTGTTGAAGCCTTGTCCCATTTACACTTCATACCAAGGAACTGAATATCCTCAACGCAACAAGTCATTGCGAATCTACCTGGAACAAACACATCCTTGCGAAGCTTTCCATCGTTAGGATTATAAACCAAACCAAGGAAATGAACTGTTTTACCATCATACTTCTTTGGTGTTTCCATACAATCCATGAACCAAAGAGCATAATCTGCATCTGAAATCTCAATTACATCTGCATTAATATCAAAAGGAAGTTCCTCTGGAGAATCATCAATTGAGCCATCTGCTCTCTCGTAAACAATCTGAGCTGGACGATTCATTGACTTAATCTGTCCACGGAACTTTGACTTTGGAGTAGCATCTGTACAGCGATTGAAAATAACCACCTCAGCCTTAAAAAGCTGCTCCATCATCATTGTACGCATATTATTAAGATAGTTTTCAAATGTGGTAGCATCTACTGTTGCAAGACTCTGAGCAGGCACCCATCCTTCTGGAAGAGGCTCATCATAAATCTTGTCTACGCCCCAAGTACCATTGTATTCAAGGAAGATAACATCTGGATCATACTCCTTGGAAATACGTGTAAGGTTCTCAAGATTGAATTCATCTTCTGAATCAATTGTTGCTACCTTAGCATTTACTGTCTTAAGCTTTTCAATATCATATTCAACATCGCCATCTTCGCAGGAAAGAATAAGGATCTTATCCTCTCCACCAGCAGCGAAATCATTTTCAAATAATGTCTCCTGGATTAAAGTGGTCTTTCCACTATCCATAAATCCAGTAAAGACGTATACTGGTATATCTTTTGCCATTTTATACTCCGAATAATTCTTCAATCTTGTGCTCGTCGATGTCAGCACCAATTACTACAAGACGTCCTGTGTAATCAGGTTCGCCACTTCTAAGCTCATACTCTCCATCTACAAAGTCAAAGTAGATCCATCCGCCGTTGACATCCTCAACCATACCCTTTGAACGGATAACTGTGCCGTAGTCTGTTGTCTTAGCAAATGCCTTCATTGCCTTTTCGATTGTTGCACGCTCAAACTTGTGAGGTGTTTCTTTGCCCCATGTAGTAAATACATCATCTGCATGATGGTGATGATGCTCATGATCGTGGTCGTGACATCCACAAGTACAGTTCTCACCATGTTCGTGATGGTGCTCATGGTCATGATGGTGATGCTCGTGTTCATCATGGTCATGGTCGTGATGATGATGCTCATGATCATCATGCTCATGATCGTGATGATGTTCATGCTCATCATGGTCATGGTCGTGATGATGATGCTCATGCTCCTCGTGCTCATGGTCGTGGTCATGGTGATGTTCATGCTCGTGCTCTTCATGAGCCTCTTCTGCAAGATGCTTCATTTCAGATGCAAGATTGTCCTGTCCCTCCATAACAGAAAGGAGCTTTTCACCAGTGATTTCATCCCATGGAGTTGTAATGATAGCAGCCTTAGGATTAAACTTCTGAATCTGCTTTACGCAGAACTCAAGTTGATCCTCAGTAGCTGTCTGTGAACGTGAAAGAACGATTGTTGTTGCAAACTCAATCTGGTTGTTGAAGAATTCGCCAAAAGCCTTCATCTGCTTTGAAGCCTTAAGTGCGTTTACAACTGTAACAAGTCCACAAAGCTTAACATCAGCTGTCTCTTCAAGCTTGATAACAGATGTCATAACATCTGAAAGCTTACCAACACCTGATGGCTCAATAAGAATTCTGTCTGGAGAGAACTTCTCAAGTACCTCGTGAAGATTCTTATCAAAATCTCCAACAAGTGAACAGCAAATACATCCAGAATTCATTTCAGAAATTGTGATGCCAGCATCCTTTAAAAAGCCACCATCAATACCAACTTCGCCAAATTCGTTCTCAATAAGAACGACCTTTTCACCTTTGTATGCTTCCTCGAGCATCTTTTTAATGTAAGTAGTTTTACCTGCGCCCAGGAAACCTGAAATTATATCAATCTTTGTCATAATACACCTTCCTTTTTGACAAATATATTATCTAATCACAACTAATTATTTTAACACAGATAAAGCAAAAAAGACAGTCTATTTAGCAATAGACTGTCTTTAAATGTATATCAATTGGGTTAATATACGTAAATAAGTGAACTGTTTTAGGGATTAAAAAAAACTTTTAATCCATTTCATCTAATGCAACCCTCTCGATGTGCATAGCAAGATATCCAATCTCTGCATCATGAATATCTTTGCCCAAGCTCTTTGAAAGCTCTTTGCAAATCTTGGTAGCTGCCTGAAATGAATTTGCGGCAGAGGCATTAATATAGTCGTTCATATCAAGCTTCAAAACCTCGCCTTTAACTGTTCTTGCAATCATATAACGAATATGGTTGAGCAACCTGTTATAAGATAGAGATTGTGTATCAATGCGCTTACCTGTTTCCTCTTCTACCATCTTTACGCACTGTCTGACAGCATCAGCCATCTGCATGGCCTGAGAAACTGCCTGATCCATAATAGAAGAATGAACATGAAGAGCAATGTACCCAATTTCATCATCAGAAATAGCTATATTAAGTCTCTTAGCAAGAATATCTCTCGCTACCTCAGCTACCTTAAACTCTGCATGGAATAAAACTCTGATGTCATCTGTTAAGGGGTTCTTAAGCTGCTCGTTATTTTTAATTCGTTTAACTGCAAATTCAATATGGTCTGCTAAAGGCAGCAGGACATCTCTGTCGATGTCCTTGAATGCCGCCTCCGCTCCATCTAATATTTCATTAGCGATTTCAAGATATACAGGGTCAATACTTGTTGCTAACTCCTTCTTGTCACCACGTTCTGTGGATTCCTGAAGTGAATAAACTTTGTGCTCATCAGTGACCTCAATTGTCTCACTAATATGTTTTCCAAACCCTATCCCCTTACCTAAAATCAAGTATTCTTGAGTTGTGTTCTCTGGAATACCGATTAAGGCATTATGATTTAGAACCTTCTCGACTCTATACATCTAATCTCTCCTAAGGATTACTCGTAAAAGTCTACAGCGAGTAAGTCCTCTCCTGCATTAATATTTCCATCACCTACGCGACGAAGCTTCTGATTGCTCTTAAGCTCAGTGCAAAGAACTGGTGTAGCGATTGATGGTGCATTCTTAGAAATGAAATCTAAGTCAGCCTCCATAAGAACATCACCCTTCTTTACCTTCTGACCATTTGTTACATGAACATTAAAGCCTTCACCCTTAAGCTTAACTGTATCAATACCGAAGTGAAGAAGCATAGCTACATCATCATCTGTCTTGAAACCGATTGCGTGCTTTGTATCAAATACAAATACAACTGTACCATCAGCAGGTGCAACAACCTTTCCATCATTTGGAGTTACAACTGCACCGTCGCCCATCATCTTCTGAGCGAAAACATCGTCTGGAGTCTCTGCTAAGTCAGCAGCAACACCTGTGATTGGGCTACCAAGGATAACTGTCTTAACAACCTTACCTGTTGGCTCGTTTGTTGCCTCAGCCTTAACTTCCTCAGCTACAGCCTCATTTGCTCCATTATACTCAACATTAGGAGCTGTCTCAAGATAATCTTCAAGGTTAGCCTTGATGATTGTTACGTGTGGTCCATAAATAACCTGAACACCGTTACCCTTGTGAACTACACCAGAAGCACCAGTTGCCTTAAGCATAGCATCGTTAACGAGCTCAGACTTGTGAACAGTTACACGAAGTCTTGTTGCACAGCAGTCAACATCAGAGATGTTTGCCTTACCACCAAGACCGTTACAAATCTTCTCAGAAGTGTTGTCGTTCATAGACTCCTTCTTTGCGTTGTAGTCAGAACGTCTATAAAGCTTAACCTCTTCATCTGCATCTCTACCAGGAGTCTTAAGATCGAACTTCTTGATAAGGAATGTGAAAAGTAAATAGTAAACTACGAAGTAACCTGCACCAACAACTGGGATCCATACCCATGATGTCATAGCATTACCAGGAAGAATACCAAAGAGGATTAAGTCGATAAGACCACCTGAGAATGTCATACCAACACCAACACCTAAAATGTGCATAAGCATGTATGATGCACCTGCGAATACGCAGTGGATACCGTAAAGAGCTGGAGCTACGAATAAGAATGTGAACTCGATTGGCTCTGTGATACCTGTAAGCATTGATGTAAGAGCTGCAGAAAGGAGAAGACCTCCTACTTCCTTCTTCTTCTCAGGAAGTGCGCATCTGTACATAGCAAGAGCTGCACCTGGAAGACCAAGGATCATGAATGGGAACTTACCAGACATGAATCTTGTAGCTGATACTGCAAAGTGGTCAATTGTGTTCTGTGCACCAAGCTGTGCAAAGAAGATGTTCTGTGCACCTTCGATCATCTGACCGTTAACCTCGAGTGTACCACCGAGTGAAGTCTGCCAGAATGGAAGATAGAATACATGGTGAAGACCAAATGGAATAAGAAGTCTTTCCATGATACCGTAAATCCATGTTCCTGCATAACCGGACTCCATTACGAGACCACCAACAGCTGCGATACCCTGCTGAATGAATGGCCATACGAAGAACATTAAAATACCAACTGCTGTGTATACCAAACCAGAGATGATAGGAACGAATCTTGTACCACCGAAGAATGATAATACCTGTGGAAGCTGGATCTTATAATACTTATTGTGAAGAGCTGCTACACCAAGACCTACGATCATACCACCAAATACACCCATCTGTAATGAAGTGATACCGCAAACTGATGTTGTAGCACCATCAAGCATTGCCTCTGGACCGCCGTGAATTGTGATCATAGCGCCGATTGAAGCGTGCATGATTAAGAAAGCGATAGCTGCTGCTAAAGCTGCTACTTCCTTCTCCTTCTTTGCCATACCAATTGCAACACCGATAGCAAAGATGATTGGTAAGTTAGCGAATACAATGTTACCTGCCTCGTTCATAACAGTAAGGATAGCGTTTCCTACTGTACCTGGGCCTAAAACTGATGTGAGGTGGTATGTCTCAAGCATAGTTGTGTTTGTGAATGAACCACCGATTCCGAGAAGCAAACCTGCTACTGGAAGGATTGCGATTGGAAGCATGAATGAACGTCCAACTCGCTGCAATACTGCAAAAATTTTGTCTTTCATTTGTTTTTTCTCCTATACATTAAATTGTTTGTGTACTATGCGATTGGCTTCTACTCTGATGCATTTCTACATAATAAGTAAAATTTGTGTCTTTTTTATGCCTTTGATGGGAAAACATAAAAAAAGACACGAACCAACACATAAATACAAATAACTTATGCATAGTTCGTGCCTTGATTGGTTACAAGTTACACACTACGTATGATAACTTAGCAAAAGTAACCACCAATGTCAACACTTTTTTTAAAATTTTCGAAAACGTTTAAGAGAGCATATTTTCCATGTATTCATCTCCTACCGCTGAACACAACTTGCATGTATGTGCAACAATCCTTGAAAGTTCGTCTTTTTCCTCATCAAAACCCTCAAAAACTGTACCATTATAGGTGAGACCTACAGCTGATTTTACGTTTTTATATTTTATAGTTTTCATAGAAACTCGATCGTAAGTACCAAAAACCTGAATAGTTTTAAATATATGTTCCAAAGCTTTATAGTCCTTAGCTTCCACCAACTCTTCTATCTTTTTATATAAAACAGAATTTGTTGAATACTCATCCTCTGAATACTTATCAACAAAATCTAAAAAATTCTGTCCAAGGCTTATTACGAATGAGGCTTCTTTATTTCCACCAATTTGGTGTTGTAACATTCCAAGCTTTCTACGTGTACGAATTGTAATCATGATACGGCTCCTGTAAAACGTTATAAATAAACTATCATTTGCAAAACCTCAGACATAATATAACATTTCATTTAGGGTGTCAACCGTTTTTTGTTTTATATTTTCATGACTTCTTGCTGGAAAAACAAGAATCTATACATTATTCTATCACTTAGATATACCAATAAAAATAGGTTATACTAATAAAAAAATAAAGGAATAAAACTTATGACCTACATTTCCCTTTCAGATTATCTTAAGGATAAATATAACACAAAAGTATATAAACTATCTCTCACCAGCGGTTGCACCTGTCCTAATCGTGATGGCACCATCAGCACAGGAGGATGTATCTTCTGCTCTGAAGGAGGTTCAGGAGATTTCGCTACCTCAGGAAGTATAGAAAATCAAATCTCTGACGCTAAAAAAAGAGTCGATAATAAAATTTCCTCAAAGATACCTGCCTCGGAACGAAAATACATTGCCTATTTTCAATCCTTTACAAATACCTATGGAGATCAAGATAGACTTATGACAATGTTTTCCAAGGTTTTGGAATATCCAGAGATTGTAGGTTTATCTATTGGGACAAGGCCGGATTGTCTCACAGATGATATGATTAGCTTTCTTTCTAATGTAAATAAACATAAAGAGGTTTGGGTGGAGCTAGGCCTTCAAACTATAAATGAAGATACTGCCACATATATTAATCGAGGCTATAAGCTAAGCGTCTTTGAAGATACTTACAAGCGTTTGACTGACGCTGGTCTTAAGGTGGTAGTTCACGTGATACTTGGTCTACCTGGGGAATCAGAAGAAGATATGCTTGGTACAGTAGCCTATCTTTCCAAGCTTACTCCTACCCTATTTG
This sequence comes from Pseudobutyrivibrio sp. YE44, assembly GCF_900104335.1. Taxonomy (GTDB): domain Bacteria; phylum Bacillota; class Clostridia; order Lachnospirales; family Lachnospiraceae; genus Pseudobutyrivibrio. Next base: position 179,664 of record NZ_FMXT01000001.1, on the reverse strand, counting down.
GAGTTAAGCTCCAGCTTCTTCATGTGTTGGAAGGAACCAAGCTTGCTGAAATATATAAGAATGAACCCTTTCATATATATGAGCTGGAGGAATACTGTCAGCTTGTCTGTAAATGCCTAAAGCTTCTTCCAAAGGAAACTGTCATCCACCGTCTTACGGGAGATGGACCAAAAAAGCTTCTTATTGCACCACTTTGGAGCGGGAATAAGAAGCTTGTTATGAATACAATGCGAAAATATATAATTAACTATCAATAATATCCTATAATAAATCCTCGAGGGCTGACAACAGCCCTTCGTTTTCGTTATGCTGCTTTACAGCGATTCTGTAGAAGCCTTTTTCCAAACCGTAATAATCAGAACAATCCCTAATTAAAATACTGTATTCTAAAAGGGCCTCCTTTAAAGCATAATTATTACATTTGAACAGAATAAAGTTTGCATCAGATCCGTATACCTTTGCTCCTAGCTTTTTCAAACCTTCCTTCAAAAATTTACGTTCCTCATATATCAGCTTATTAGATTCCTCAACATAGTCTTTATGCTTCAGACACTCAGCGCCAGCCATCTGGGCAAATATTGAAACATTCCATTCTGGAAGATGCCCCTTTAACCCGTCTGCAATAGACTTCTTTGAACAGACAGCATAACCTAATCTCACACCTGGTATAGCATAGGTCTTTGTAAAAGCTCTAAGAACAATCAGTTTTTTGTACTTGTGAATATTTCTGATCAGAGAATATTCATTATCCCTGCCAGTAAGAGGCAAGAAACATTCATCAACAACAAGAGTGGTATCCACCTTTTCACAAACCTCAATAATATCAAGGAGCAAATCCCCATCAATTAACTTTCCATTTGGATTGTTAGGATTTGTTAAAAATACAAGGTCTGGTCTTTCCACCTGTATCTTTTCTACAAAATCATGATGAAGCTCAAAATCATTTTCTTCCAATAATAAATGTGTAAAAATCTTACACTTTGGCATAGCCCCTCTCAAGCATGTTTCATAACCTGAAAAGCAAGGGGATAATATAAGTGCTTTTTTAGGAGCAATACTATGACAAATAGCCATTATCAACTCTGATGCACCATTGCCATAAACAATGTTATCTTCATGAACATCAAAAAGCTCAGCTGTCTCTTTGATTAAGCTTTCATGAGTAATATCTGGATATTTATTTGCGTGAAGAGCCGCTTCAGTAAGAACCCATTGAACCTCTGAAGGAACCCCTAAAGGATTCAGGTTTACCGAAAAATCGAATCTTATACTGTTTCTATAGATGTCTCCACCATGCATGTCACACTACCTCACAAATAAAATAATCGCCATAATAGTGACAGATAAAACCACACATATAGCTTCTGTTGCAAACATCATTATGTTTGCTTTTTTTATATCATCAATAGATATTCCCCTGATAGAATCTCCAATATATTTCTTATTTACAACCTTTCCGAAATAGCTGGCTGGTCCAGCCAATCTAAGACCTAAGGCTCCGGCACAAACGCTTTCTGTTTGGGCTGAATTTGGACTAGAATGATTAAACCTATCTCTTTTAAAAATCCTTACTGCATTTATAAAGCTATAATCCCTTCCAAGGAAAATACAGCTGACTATCATAAAAATAGCGCTAAGTCTTGCTGGAATGAAATTGACAACATCATCAAGCTTGGCTGCTGCCCTTCCAAAATCCATATATTTATCATTTTTGTAGCCTACCATGGAGTCCATAGTATTAATTGCTTTGTAAGTAATACCAAGAACCGGCCCACCTATTGCAAGATATATAAGAGGAGCAATTACCCCGTCTGAGGTGTTTTCGGCCACAGTCTCCACAGCTGCCTTAATAACTCCATTTTCATCCAGGCTATTAGTATCTCTTCCTACTATCATAGATACAGCTTTGCGTCCTGCTAACAGGCCTTCCGAAGAAAGGGCCTTTGCCACCTTCATACTTTCAACATACAAGCTTTTGGCTGCAAGACACTGATAAGTAATTACTGATTCAATTATAAGTCCTAAAAATGGATTTAATGTGTAGGTTAACTTAAGAATAAGAAAACAAATCAAAGTTGGTATTAATATCACAAGGATTACCATAATTAACCCGTATCTTCTTTTTCTTTTAGACAAGGTCTCCACACTGAGATTTCTTTCGGCCAACTTGAGAAAATCTTCTGTGAATCTTCCTATTAAAACCCCAATAAATCTGATGGGATGAGGCCAACCAATTGGATCACCTAAGAAAAGATCTAGAATGTAACCTGCCAAAAATGCCGTCATGTGATAAATCAAAAGTATATCCCTCGCTGTTTTCTACATGATAAGAATAATAGTCTCCCCCAAAGTAATGGCTTAAAATAGCCATTATTGTTCCGCCATGAACAATTACTGATATATTTTTCGCTTCTCCTATTTTGGTAAGAAGCTCTTCAAAGCCCTTTATAGCTCTGACTGTAGCCTCATCTCTGCTTTCCCCCTGTGGGAAAGGAATGGTTCCACCACAATCAATAAATCGCTGATAGTCTGGATTGCCTTCAAGATCCTGATAGTTTTTCCCCTCGAATAGACCAAAGTCAGTCTCTCTCAAATCATCTATGATTACCGGGGTAAGATTCGGATAAATCAGCTTCGCCGTGAAAACACATCTTTGCAAGGGACTGGAAAAAACTATATCCGCCTCAGGGTATGCTCTAAGAAGTATGGACTTTTCACCTTTTTCGCTAAGGGGCTCATCTGTAATTCCTATGTAGCATTTTCTATCATTTCCCGGACAACAGCCATGACGAATAAGAGTAATCCTTCGTTCCATTATTTTATCCTCTGCCCAATGCCGCAAACCACCTTGTGAACCTCTGTAGCTTCTCTGGCTAAGCTAATTAAAATACGACCTGTAACCTCTCGCCACTGTCGGTCAAAAGCATCATAAGGAACCACACCATTTCCTATTTCATCAGAAATGATAATCCACTGGCCTTCAGAAATCACATCCTTAATCTCTGCCAAAATTTCATCCTGACTTTTTAAATCCTCAAGTCTCTTCTTAATAAAGGTATGAAGATTATTGAAGTATTTTGCATTAGGGAAATTTTGTCTGGCATATTCTGTTTTTCCTTGGTAGCTTCCGCCAACAATAAGAATCATGTTACACCTCAAATAAATATTGAAAGAATTGCTATGCAAACTGCCATGTAGACCTCTGCTTTGCATACAAACCAGCCAGCTAAATCTCCGGTGATTCCTCCGAATTTGGAGTATGCAGTATAGATATACTGAATCACGGCTATAGCAAGACCAACCATAGATATGGTCCAATACCAATCGTAGACGCCTCCAGCATATACTGCACAAGCAATAAACTGAAGCATCAGAAAGAACATTACAAGCTTTTCGCTTGCTGTCTTAGAGGATACAAAAAGTATCCCATCGTTCTTTGCTTTTTTATAATTCACAACACAAATGCCGCTAATGGCTCTAGTAGCAAAAAATGAAAAACACCAGGCTATAATTCCTGCAAGATCCATGATATAAAGAGCTGCGGCAAGTATTAATCCATGTGTGACTAATCGAATTATTGCAAAGGCTCCCACATGAGAATCTTTAAGGATTTCTAATCGCTTTTCCTTATCTCCCAAGGATGCAAGGGCATCACTGGTGTCCATAAATCCGTCTATATGAAAGCCACCAGTCACAATAATAGGAATAGCCATGGCTACTAAAACAAAAGGCATACGATCAATGGACACATCATAAGGAAGATTAAAAGGTAGATTAACGACCAAATAATACCAGCCATACTCCAGTGCACCTATTACTGCTCCCACCCAAGGGAAAAATATCAAATGATATTTCATATCCTTACTGTCCCAGTTGAACCGTGGCATTGGAATTCTAGAATACATTGAAAAAGCAACCACTATTGATTTAAGTACAGTCATTATCTCTCCTTATCCTTTGATAACTATTGGTATACCAACAGTCACCTCAACTACCTTGTTAGCCCTTAACGCCAATTGAGAATTAATGGCCCCCAGGGCTCTAATATAGTCTTTTGTTTCAGCTTCATAGGCTATGCCATCATCAAAAATATTGTTGGTAACAATTACAAGCTCTGAAACCTTAGCCTCCAACTCCTGTATATCAGAAAGGATTTTGTTAACGCAGAAATCTAATTCCTGAGTAACTCCTCCTTTAAACATTTCGTTTGCCAGAAGATTTGACATACATTCCAAAAGCACAATATTGCTTTTATGATATGGATCCTCTGTAGAAAAATCCCCGGACTCTATCCTTTCAATATCACCTATGGCATTTTTCACATCAACAGGATGCTCCAGGGTAATAAAGCGCTTCCCAGACCTAAGCTTTCTGTGACGCTTTATTCTTGCCTTGGATTCCTCATCCTGAGAGGACATTGTAGCTAAATAATATCGGTAGTTGTATTTCGAGTTGCAGACCAGCCCTTCTGCATAGGCTGATTTGCCGCTACTGGTTCCACCATAAATTATAGTAATCATCTAATTAAATCTTTCGTACTGTTCTACTTCTGAGTCTTGGAACTTCAGAGCATTGTGAAAAACATCATCTGCCGTCTGAAGCAAATGTGCCATCATCGCAGCCCCAGCTCCCTCTCCTACTGCCATCTTTCCATCAATAACTGGCTGAATCGAAAGCTTCTTAGCCAGCTTTTCAGATACTGGCTCCTTACTGATGTGAGAAGGAATAAGATAATCCTTAGCATTATCAATCAGTCTATCTGCCACCAAAGCCGAAACCATACTAAGCATTCCATCAAGAATAACAGGCAGCTTGTAAAGACCTGCGCCTATAACGATACCTGTCATTGCCGCCAGCTCTAAACCTCCAAAATTGCTGCATATTTCTACAGGAGAAAGCCCGCTGTATTTTGAAAGTGCCATAGATACAACTGCACGCTTTCTGCTGAAGCCCTCATCATCAAGACCTGCCCCTCGACCTGTGACAGTCTCGGCATTTAAATCCAGAAGGTATCCTGCCATTACAGCAGCACTGGTGGTATTTCCTATACCCATCTCTCCCACCAGCAGACAGTTAAAGCCATCATCTTTACTATCCTTTACAAGATCCATTCCCACTTGAACAGCCCTTGAAAATTCTTCTACTGACATTGCAGGATGCTTCAGGAAATTACAGGTTCCATACTTTACTCTGCGATTTAAAGTGTAAGGAACCTCCTTAGCATAATTAATTCCAACATCAACTGAAAGGATATCTATACCTGCGCTTTTAGCCATGATACCTGCTGTGGTAACACCTTTTCCGATGTTGGTTGCACAAATACGGGTAACATCCTGATCTGTTTGACTAACACCTTCTTCAACAATACCATGATCACCACAACATACAATAAGACGCATGTGTGATAAGTCCGGTGCTTCAAACCCCTGAATGGCAGCAATCTTTGAATGCAAATCCTCCAAAGTGCCAAAGCTTCCTATAGGCTTGGCCACCTTATCCCATTTCGCCTTCACAGCCTCAATAGCCTCTTTTGATACAGGCTCTATAGTAAGCTTATTTTCAAGTACATCATCAAATAAAAATCTATTGTCCCCCATATTCTTTCATAACCTCCACAAATGAATTAACAAAGCCCGGATTGGATGGATAGTAAAGATGTGGAAAGCCCATATAGGATTGTCCTATTTTATGAATGCATTCCCAGCTTTTACTTCCAGTAGGTTTTACAGCAATAAGATCTGAGCCATTATTGTCTGTGTCATAATAATGGAACTCATGTCCTTTAATTTGCATTTCACCATCATGTAAGGTTACATATCCAAATCTTACAAGCTTTCCTACAAAACGAGCTGCACCCGAGATTGCTCCAACCATATCGTATTTACGATTCTCGTTATCAGTGATGGAATCCATAAGGTACATGAAGCCACCACATTCCGCAAGGATTGGCATGCCTGATTGAAAGGCTTTCTTTATTTCTAACTTAATAGAATTGTTTAAAGAAAGCTCCTTTAAAAAGTTTTCAGGATAGCCTCCTCCCAACAAAATTCCTTGTATGCCCGTTGGTAGATGAGCATCTTTTATTGGAGAAAACTCTACCAGTTCTACACCGGCCTCCATAAGCATTTCTAAGTTTTCTCTGTAATAGAAACAAAAAGCTTCATCCCTTGCCACAGCAAGCCTTGTACTAACCTCTGGATACGCCTTATTCTTATCTTCTATTATATCTAATTTAAAGGCAGATTCGGCAATTTTTTTAATTGAGAAAATATCAACATTTTGAAGAATGCTTTCAGCAATTCTAACGATTCTTTCGTTTATAGAATGTATCTCATAAGGAAGAATTAAACCAAGATGTCGACTACTAAAATCAGCATCTACAGACTGAGGAACTGCCCCAAGATATTTAACCCTAAGCTCCTTTTCAATTAAAGCTCCTAGTTTTTTTCCAAAGGCTGCACTTGTTCGATTCAGAATAACCCCCTGGATTAGATGATACTTGTCATAATCAAGAAAGCCTCTAATCTCACTAAGAATTGAACGACCAGCTCCTTTTCCGTCTATAACCAGAATAATTGGGCATGACAAAGCCCTGGCTAAGTCATAGCTAGAGCCTGTTTCTTCTGTGCCACCTATTCCATCATAAAGGCCCATTACTCCTTCAATCACCGCAATATTTCCAGAATATTCCTTAGCAAAAAGAGACCTTGTAGTTGTATCATCTGTAAAAAAAGTATCAAGATTACCAGAAGGAATCCCTAAGACAGTTCTATGAAACATAGGATCAATATAATCTGGTCCACACTTAAAGCTGCATGGATTCATCCCACTAGCTTTTAAGGCTGCTAACAAGCCACATGTAATTGTAGTTTTTCCAGTGCCGCTTTTTGGCGCGGCTATCATTATTCTTTTCATAACTTAAATGAGACAATATAAACTGGATTCTGTCCCTGCATTACGCTATAATCTCCAGCTTTCTTTGCCTTTGCCACTCCCACTTGAACTATATCTGCATCCTTTATTTGATGCTTTTTTAGAACATTAAATATTTCTGTACTTGTTTCTATTGTAACAGAATTAATTACAACTCTTATATCATTATCTAATGCTTTTAAGGCACCGATTATTTCTTCTAAACGCCCTGCGCTTCCGCCAATAAAAACATGTGTCGGAACAGGTAGGCCTTCTAAAGCATCAGGTGCTGTACCTTCAATTACCTTAACATTGTTTAGGTTGAATTTTGCTAGGTTTTTGCGAATCAATGAACAAGCCTCTGACTTCAGCTCTATAGCATATACAGATATGCTTGCATCAAGAAGTCCCAGCTCCACTGTTACAGAACCTGTTCCACTACCTATATCGTAAATCACAGAATTCTTTTTTGGCCTGAGCTTACAAATAGATAGCTCACGGATTTCTTCCTTCGACATAGGAACCTGCTCACGTATAAACATATCATCTGATAAGCCAGGTGCACATGGTTTTGAATTCGCATTTACGTTTTTTATAAATAGGGTGCACAGGCCCTCCTCATTAAAGGATGAGCATTTTTCCGGTCCCATAGTAATTATCTTTTCATTTGAATAAAGGTTTACGGCTGCGTATATTTGAAGCTTATACTGATTCTTCTGAGAAAGCTCCATAAGCATTTCGCCAATTGTTCTCACATCTGCAACACCTGAAGTAAGAACAAACACCTTTTCATTAAAACTAACAGCCTCTATTAATTCTGGCTTCCACTTGCTTTCCTCCACACCATGGGTGCTTATTATTTTTCCATCCTGCCAGCTTTCATTTACTTTTGCAGCAAGTGCGCTGATTGATGATATGCCAGGTAAAACCTTTACAGAGCAAAAACTAAGCTTTTCAATTTCTGCCAAAAGACGTTTTGTTCCGCTATAAAAGCCAGTATCTCCTGAAAATAAAACAACTACCTTCTTTTGGCCAAACTTAATCTCGTCAGCCAGCTGTTCAAGAACAGGAACTATATCCTTTGCTAAATAATAAGGGTATTTTTTACAATTTCTATCTATACCCACAAGCATTCTTGAGGCGCCGAAAATATAATCAGCCTGATTTATGGCGGTTTGAACCTCGCTGGTGATACTTCCAAAGCCCATACCAAATCCTGCTAAGGTAACTGCCAGCTTTTTATCTGGAGTAATATCGTTTGTGTCCTCTTTAACACCAAATAGATCAAACAATGCAGCCTTAACCTGAGAGAAATTCATAGCTTGCATTTTTTCCTCTGGACGTTTTAGGATAAAAACTTTTACCCCCAGTTTATTGGCAGCCACAATCCGCTCCCTCTCTCCGCTGGATTTGCCGCCTTCCTTCATAACAAGAACCTGAGCTTCACATTCCTTAAGAAATGCCAAGTTCATGCCAGCAGTAAATGGTCCTTGCATGGCAATAATCTGATTTCCCTTAAGACCATTGTCGTAGCAAATCTTAAGGCTTTCTTCGCTTGGGATAACCCTTGCTACAACACGCTCCCTAAGTGCTTCATCCTCACAAAAGGCCTTTAGCTCTTTACTACCAGTTGTAAGAAAAACCCTTCCGCTGGTATTTTTCAATGCCCTAATGCATTCCTCTATATCATTAAAGAAATAGCAATTGCTAAGATCCAAGCCTTCCTCCTCGTCACGTGCAAGTCTGAAAAAGGAAACCTCTTTATCATAAGCAAAGATGCTGTTAGCAATTTCTTCTTTTACTATTTCTGCAAAAGGGTGGGTTGCATCTACAATTGCATCTGGCTCCTGCTGCTGATAGAGCTCTGTCATAGCAGAAGCATCCATTCTTCCCTCATGTATTCGCAGATAATCTGACTCCATCACCGGTTGCTTACCATACTCGGTGGCAACGCAATAAATGCAGGAAATCTTAGCCTTAACTAAAAGCTCTGCTAAACGTCTTCCTTCAGTTGTTCCACCAAAAATAATTACTTTTTTCATAGTGCATATCCTCTAGGTGTAACTAATCTGTTGTTTATAATTTTCGCATTTGAGTTTCCAATGAATACTGTAGTGAACATATTCACCTTTGTATCACGCAATTCCTTTAAGGTGCATACCGTTGCGGTTTCTCCCTCTCGACCAATGTTTTCCACGTAACCGCAGGCTCTATCCTCCTTTGCCCCAGCCGCCATCATAATGTCACAGGCCTTCTGTAAATAATCGTGACGTTTATGGCTGCTAGGATTGTATAAAGCAATGGCAAAATCACCTTTAATAGCACAGGCTAAACGATTTTCAATAGCCGGCCAAGGGGTGAGCAAATCACTAAGACTTATAAGACAAAAATCATGATTAATAGGTGCTCCCAAAACTGCCGCTCCAGAAATTGCTGCAGTTACTCCTGGGATTACAGTAATGCTGTCCTCAGAAATATCAGGATTCGTATTTACGTATTCTGGTAACAACTCAAACATAGGAGCCGCCATTCCATAAACTCCGGCATCACCACTGCAAATAAAGGCAACTTCTTTACCTTGAATTGCAAAATCGTAACAAGCTCTGCATCTTTCAATTTCCTGCCTCATAGGAGTGGTGAAAAACTCCTTGTCTGGGAAATGCACCTTCACTAAATCTATATAAACTGTATACCCAACAATAATGTCAGCCTTATCCATGGCCTCATAGGCCTCATTGGTCATCATGGTTCTATCACCAGGTCCCATGCCAACTATATAAATATGTCCTGCCATATTATCTCCTACCAAACATAATAAATCTTGGTTCGCTTTGCTGCCGCCAAGGTAATGCCATCCTTAGCGACTTTATTCTTAACTAACAGGCCCTCATCTCCTGCTAAAAGAAGAGCTGACCTCTCACATACATTTCCAACGCCAACCTTGTCCTTAACAAAAGAGGATTCCTCAAATTCTCCTTCAACCAGTTGTAACTCTTCAGCTGAAAAAGTAACAAAGGGCACTCCATAAAACTCTGCCAGTTTTATAAGTCCAAGCTCCTCTGCCTTAACATCGATAGATGCAATCGCGTATAAGTTTTCATTAAGTTCCTCATCAGAGTAAACCGTATTTACCAAGTCTTTTAGTTCTTGAAAGTCTTTTCCTTTTTTACAACCAATTCCTAGAATTAATCTTTTTGGAATAAGTCTAAGGCCTTCGATAATAATATCATCATCGGTTTGCTTGATATCAAGATTTTCTCCCTTAAGAGCTTTGGCAGATACCTGCTTAATCAAGCTTTTGTCAGTAATTGTCAGGCCATTTTTCTTTGCAAAAACATCTACCGCAAATACGTTATTAAGATCTGTGGCCGTGGTAATAACTGGATTTGCTCCAAGGTTTTTAGCTATAAGTCTAGCAAGTTCGTTTGCGCCACCATAATGGCCCGATAAAATAGGAATAACATTCTTTCCCAATTCATCAATAACAATTACTGGACTATCCTTTAGCTTACTTGTAACAAAAGGCGCAATTGTCCGGACTGCTATACCTGTGGAGCCAATAAAAATCAAAGGTAAATGCATTTCGAAGGTATCCTTAGTCCAGTCAGCCAAGGAAATATCCTCAGGCTTCCCCTCCACATAGAAATATTCTTTCAGCCTATCCGCTATTCTGTTTCCATTATCAGTAAAATATACCGCTCTAATTAAAATCATGTTTATCCTAGGCTTCCCCTTGAGGTGTTATTATCTATTGAGGCGTTGCCTTTCTAAATCCCGTCTCAAACTCTGGATCATACAACTTACTTAAAGAATAATTAGACTTTGCTATCACATCTCCCACAAGAATAACAGCAAGATTTGTAATATTTTTAGCCTTTGCTGTATTTGCCAAGGTACCCACCGTACAAATATACTTTTCTTCCTCAGGCCAGGTTGCCTTGTACACAATGGCTGCTGGTGTATTTTTAGAATATCCACCCTTTAATAGTCTCTCCTGAAGCTCCTCCAACATTCCAGCACTTAAATAAATAGCCATTGATGCCCCGTGACTGGCAAAGCTTTCAATAGACTCCTTTGGTGGAACTGCTGTCCTTCCCTCCATTCGAGTAATAATCAGAGACTGACTTACATCTGGCAAGGTGTATTCTAGGTTTAGACTAGCCGCCGCTCCAAAGCAAGCGCTAACCCCAGGGCAGCTTTCATAGGCAATTCCCTGTTCCTCTAGTCGCTGCATCTGCTCCTGAACAGCTCCATAAATACTAGGCTCTCCTGTGTGAAGTCTAACAACCGTCTTTCCTTCTTTATCTGCAGCGATCATAACCTCCAAAACTTCATCTAGGGTCATGGTGGCACTGTTGTAAATCTGGCAACCTTCCTTTGCGTAATTTAGAAGCTCTGGATTTACCAGGGAACCTGCATAAATCATCACATCCGCAAGCCCAATTAATTTCATTCCTCTAACTGTTATCAAATCGGCAGCACCGCAGCCTGCCCCAACAAAATAAACCATTCTAACTCCTTTTGAAGGCTTCTCCGGCCCCCTCAGTCTCAGCCAATATTCCGAATTCATTGCTATAAAGAACACACTCAAACTTTATTCTTCCCTGTGCTCTAAAGTTCAAATAAAAGATAATCTTTTCCAAAACTATCTTCATAGTCTCCTCAAGCAAGCCTTTTTCTTTAATCATCCTTAAGGCTTCCTCTGTGTTAAGGCACTCTAAAACTGCTCTGGCTATATCAGCATCTGCTCCTGCTCTCAAAGCGCAGCTTGAAAGGATTTCCATTCTGGCATCTGCCTCGTGGGAGTGGGTGTTCATAATTCCTCCAGCTACCTTAACCAGCTTTCCTATGTGCCCTGTTAAAACCATGGTTTCAAATCCAAGTTCACAAGCCATATCCACAGTCTCACCAATAAAGTTTGAACACTTTACACTTTTATCCAAATCATAATCAAACTGTTCCTTCATAAACTTTAGGCCATAGTTTCCCGGAGAGACAAAAGCAATATTATTTCCTAATGACTTTTTTTGATTTAGCTCCACTCGGATTGTATCAACAAGAGCCTTGTTACTCATAGGCTCAACAATTCCAGTTGTACCAAGGATTGAAATGCCACCAGTAATTCCAAGTCTAGGGTTGAATGTATGCTCAGCAATCTTCTCACCCTCAGGCACAGAAATCTCCACTAGAAGCTTTCCTTTAAAATCCAACAGATGGCAAACCTCCAGCACCTCTTTTTCAATCATAGACCGTGGAACACTGTTTATAGCTGCATTTCCCACCGGCTGATCAAGACCTGGCAGAGTCACTCTTCCAACACCCTTTCCACCATCGATTTCAATCACCGGCTCCAAGAAGGCATCTTCCTCTCCCTCAGCCCTTACAGTCACTGTAGCCTTAACATGTGCCCCTGTGGTAACATCCGGATCATCTCCACCATCCTTTATCACTGCACAGCTAACGCTGCCTTCATCTCTTACGATATCCACCAGCTCAGCCTTAAACATCACGCCTGCCGGAGTCTCTATCTCTATTTGATTTTTCTCTTTTCCAGAAAGCAGCATATAGGCGGCTGCCTTTGCAGCCGCAGCACTGCAGCTCCCCGTAGTAAATCCTTTTTTCATAGGCTGTATATAAGTGCATTGCATATTGCGGCTGCAATATTGCTGCCGCCCTTGCGTCCTTCATTTATTATGTAAGGTATCTTCGAATTTAAGAACAGCTCCTTTGCAGGAACTACATTTACAAAGCCAACTGGAACTCCAATTACAAACTCTGGCGTAAAGGTGCCTGCTTCCATCAGCTCGTAAAGAGATATAAGAGCCGTTGGGGCATTTCCAATTGCAAAAATCACTGGCTTGTTCAGCTTGGCAGCTCGTTCCATGGATACAGTAGCTCTGGTAACCTGGCGAGCCTTGGCCTCTGCTGCCACATCCTCATCGGCCATAAAGCAGTGAACCTGACCGCCGAAGCTTTCTAGCTTTTTCTTGTTGATGCCAGCCTTTGCCATGTTGGTGTCTGTAACAATGTCTGCTCCATTTCTAATAAGGTTATGGGCAATTTCTATTGCGTCCTTTGAATATCTCATGGTAGAGGCATAATCAAAATCTGCGCTGGTATGAATGACTCTTTTGGTAATAGGTTCCTGAATAGGATCAAGGACTATTCCCATTTCACTCAGCTCCTGACCAATGATTTCGAAGCTTCTTTTTTCAATTTCTGTTGGTAAGACGTACTCAATAGCATCCATAATAATTACACCTCATCACATGGGTCAAAAGGATGATTACTTTAGTAATCAACTTTTGTGCCCTAGTAAGCTATGCTTACATTACAGCTTCTCCTCAAGGAGAAGCCTTTAATAATCCATAAATATATTCCATATCAAGATTTTCTCGCAGCACAGCTGCCAGCTTGTCATATTCTTTTTCTTTGAATTCCTGATAATCAAAAGGTTCACTGTCAGCGAAAGCAACTCCCTTTGCCATAGCCAAACCTTCCACTATTCTGTAGGCAATATCTTCATTATCAAATATACCGTGGACATAGGTGCCTAGGATATTACCTTCCTGAACCAAAATAATATTTCCTTCATCATCCTGTTCCACAACAGAAGGACAGTTATCTCCAGAAATTATCGTATTTCCGTTATGAATCTCATAGCCTACAAAGTTAAGACCTGATAGGTTTTCATATGGTCCAGTCAAATCATCGAAGCAATCCTCTGTCTGACTACGATATTTCTGTCCATTCAGCTGTGTCTCAAGAGGCAATAATTCAAGACCTCTGATGGTTCCGCCTTCTTCCACTCCAAAAGGATCTGATATAGAACTTCCCATCATCTGGAAACCGCCACAAATACCTACAACAGGTTTTACCACTGATATCTTCCGAAGGGCTGCCTCCATTCCAGATTCTCTAAGCCATCTCATATCTCCAAGGGTATTTTTACTACCAGGGATAATCACAAGGTCTGCCTTTTCTAAATCCCTAGGATTAGTGGTGAAGGTAACCTTCACACCAGGAATACTTTCAAATGGTGCCACATCTGTAAAATTTGAGATGTGAGGAAGTCTGATAACCATAATCTGAATTAAATCAGGGCCAACTTCACTAATATTCCCATGACTATTAGATAATCTTTCACTAAGACTATCCTCATCATCAATCTGTAGCTGAGTATATGGAACTGTACCTACAACAGGCACCTTACCCATATCCTCAATCATGTCAATTCCTGAATCTAAAAGAGATTTATCCCCTCTAAATTTGTTTATAATAAGACCCTTTACTCGGTCTCTTTCATCAGTCTCTAAAAGTTCAAGGGTACCAAGTAGCTGTGCAAAAACACCACCCCTATCGATGTCTCCCACCAATAACACTGGAGCATCCACCAGCTTTGCCATACCCATATTTACAATATCATCGGCTTTAAGGTTTATTTCTGCAGGGGATCCAGCCCCTTCAATCACTATAATGTCTGCCCATTCCTCCAGCTTTCTAAAGGCTGTCATTATATCAGGGATTAGTTTCTTCTTGTAGGCAAAATAGTCCACTGCACTCATATTGCCCACTACTTCACCATTTACAATCACCTGGGAGCCCACATCATTTGTAGGCTTTAAAAGAATAGGGTTCATGTACACGCTCGGTGCCACCTTGGCACATTCAGCCTGCATAGCTTGAGCCCTTCCAAGCTCCAAACCATCTGCTGTTACAAAAGAATTAAGAGCCATATTCTGAGATTTAAAAGGTGCAACCTTATAGCCATCCTGGGAAAATATACGACACAAGCCTCCTACAATTAGACTCTTTCCAACGTTGGACATTGTGCCCTGTACCATAATAACTTTTGACAAAATATCACCTCTTGCCCTATAAAAAGAGCTAAATTAAACTTTCAATATTCTTTGAATAAGCCATTAACCCCTCAACTAATATTTCACCTGTACCAGGTTTCATGTGGTAAAGCTTTTCCATGTTTTCACCAGTGATAATTTCATCTGGGGTACCAACAAAAACCTGTCTGTTTCCATCTACGGCCACTACCTTGTCTGCTATAGCTGGAACAAACTCAAGCTCATGAATAGACATAATAACCGCAATATTTCGTTCCTTAGAAAGGCGTTTAATAAGAGCCAGCAAATCAAGCTTATATTGAACATCCAAAAAGGAGGTAGGCTCATCTAGAATCATTATTTCTGGCTCCTGGCAAATTGCACGAGCAAGCATCACTCGCTGTCTTTGACCATCACTTATTTTGGAAAAATCCTTATCCAAAACAGCCTCGGCCCCAACCAGATGAATAGACTCTAAAACCTTGGCTTTATCTTCTTCCTTTAGTAACCCCAACGCTCCTGTGTAAGGATATCGACCTGTGGCCACAATGTCGAAGCAGGTCATAAGTTCTGGATGAATTCTCTCAGTCATAACCATTGATATAACTTTAGCTATGCTTTCTTCAGACATCTGAGACTCATCTTCATTGCTTATGTATATTTTACCATTAATTCGGTTTAGTTGTCTTGTAATAGTCTTAAGTACTGTGGATTTACCAGCTCCGTTTGGACCAATTAGAGCATAAATCTCCCCTGGCTCAACAGAAAAGCTTAGGTTAGACACTACCGGTGTATCGTAACCTACTGATAATTCCTCCAACTTAATTTTCTTATCCACGCTGCATCTCCTTACGCTTAATTAGAAGATAAATAACCACTGGTGCTAAAAACAAAGCAGTAACCGCACTAATGCTCATCTCTGTAGGAGCAAAAGCTGTGCGAGCCACATCATCACAGGCCAATGTAATAATCCCACCACCAATAAAACACGCTGGTATCATAACTATAGGCTTAGCTGTCTTAAAAAGACTTCTCATTATGTGTGGCACCGCTATACCCACAAAGGATATTGGACCTGCAAAAGCTGTAACCGTGGCAGACAAAAGACTTGATAATAGAATTAAAATCCCTCTTAAAACCTTAACATTTACTCCCATATTTCTGGCGTAGGCTTCTCCCAATTGATAAGCTCCAATTGGCTTAGACATAAAGAAGGAAACAATGACCGTAATTGTAACCAACACAAAGGAAAACATAACCTGTCCAGAACTAATTCCTGAAAAGCTTCCTAAGGACCAATTATGAAGATTTACAATATTTGAATCCTCCGCAAAAGTCACCACAAACTCTGTAATTGCTGAGCATATGTAGCCAATCATAACACCACATACTATAAGCAAAGACATATTTCGAACTTTTTGAGACATAAGTAGAACTGCTCCCATAGCAAGAAGGGAGCCTAAGAAAGCTGCAAAAACCATTCCTAGAGAATTGATATAGATTCCTTTTCCTAATAGAAATACCATTAAAAGTGCCACAAAAAGCTTGGCACCAGAAGATATACCAAGAACGTAAGGTCCTGCAATTGGATTCCCAAAGAAAATCTGAAGAAGAAATCCTGAGACGGCCAATGCTCCACCCAGAATAATTGCTGCTAAAATCCTAGGCATTCTTATGGTTATAAGGATTTTTGAATAGTAATCGTCTTCTGAACTAGTGAGTGAAGATATTATTTCACCTGGAGAAATATCTGCGCTTCCCATAGCAAGGCTAGCTAATGCTAGCCCCATTAGCACGAGAATCATCAATATAAAAATAAGAGTATAATTTCGTTTTTTCACAAATTACTCCTTAAGCTTAAAGATATAAGTCAAAGAATCCGTCTGTCCATTAAGCACTTTATTCATATCTTCAATGAACTCCGCCACATTTGAACTTGCCTGGAAGTATTCCTTTGATAAACAATACACCTGGCCGTCTTTAACAGCCTTAAAATCAGCAAGAATCTGGTTCTTTTTGATAAGATCCATAGTGGATTCCACTTCACCCTCAACAGTGCTATTGTATATCAAAATATCCGCGTCACCTGCGTATATGAAGAAATCTTCTGATGTTATCTTCATGGTAGAAAGAGCATTTTCATCAGTGCCCTTTATCTTTTCAGGAACATATTTACCACCTGCCATATTAATCATTGTGGCAATATAATCTCCTGGCTTTCTAATTACAAAAATTCCCTTAGAGGTAACCGAAAACACTGCCACACTCTTTTCTGGTGTGCCTGTGTTGCTAAAGGCTGTGGCGCCCTTTACCTGCTTCGTAAATACGTTATCTGCTTCTTCCATTTTATCATACAAAAGACCGTAAAGCTTAATCCATTCCAATCTTCCAAGAGGATGACTTTCGTAGCTGGACAACTCGACCATTACTGGAATGCCCAGACTTTCAAGTTTTTCTTTTACCGCCGGAGTATGATAAATCATTGTGTTTTCAATGGCCAAATTACACTCATCTGTTAGAAGCAATTCATAATCAGGAGCTGAATACTTTCCAGCGTAGATAATGTCGCCCTTTTTCATACTCTTCTTTGCAGAAGAGACATACCATTCACTGGCTTTTGTGCCTGTAAAGCTGATATTGTCTAAAGCATCAACAGATGAGATTAAATCCATTACAGAAGTGGAAACAAGGTAGGTTTTGTCCACTGATCCCAAAAAGGTTATGTCACTTGATAATCCTTTAGGCTCAGGTGCATTTTTTAAGGATTTTAAAAAGTGCTGTGTGTAATCTCCAGAGCCGATGGTAATAAGAGCATACTGTTTTTTTGAGCCATCCTCAAAATAGTCGACTGTATACTGTGTGGCATATTCAAGGGTCATTGAACCTGTTTTGGACAGACCGGATTTTTTTAGGGCTTCTGACAGCTTCTTCTCCGCTTCCGCAGAAGACACCTCATCAGTCAGCTTCTTCTCCGCTTCCGCTACGGTCGGCTCAGATCGGAGGTCCCCCGGACCTCCTTCGCCCTCAAGGGGAAGCCCTGAAGTTTTTGGCGAAGATACCGTCAGCTCATACTCAATCTCATGAGGCTGGCTCATGGCTGTGGTATCACCAATTACCTTAAAGGCCTTGTCATATTCTGCAAAAGGAATTGTAAACTTGGAATTATCACCTTCAGAAGCTTCATTATCAAAACGCTGCCCTTCCACTAACATATAGTCATAGTTGGAGCTTGACCAAATCAATTCCACAGTCCTCTTGCCATCAGTCTCCACGACGGTAGCTGGAGAGTTTACGGAAGCTCTTCCACTGCCACCTGAAAGTGAAACCTGACAGCTATATGTAACTACAGAGTTATCACTTACACTCTGCAGCTTGTTATCTTGTTCAGTTTTATTAAAAAAGCTGCAGGCTGTTAAGCAAATAGCCAGCACTGCAGCAAAAAATACTAATTTTTTCTTCAAAAGACACCTCTTCCGGTTCTTATTGTGCAACAGGATTTGAAACGCTTACCTTGTGATCATACCAAGTGCCCTTCTCACCGATAAGTGCTAAGTCAAATTCCTCATCAAGATTTTCTACAGGAACATCAAAACCATATACTGTGTCAGTTGTTCCATCTTCATAAGTAATCTCATCTTCTGTTGGCTGAAGCCAGTTTGCTTCGTCTCCTTCAGCATCAGCCGCTAGACCAACATAAAGATTTAAAATCTTCTTTGATACAAGAGAAATATGAACAGTCATCTTTCCATCCTCTACAGTAAGGGCTCCGTGACCATTCATAGCCTCATTAACGTGGAACATACCACTGTCAGTAGTGAAATCCACCTGGTATACTCCATCTTCAAGAGCAGCAGCATCTGAAACTTCTGTAGGCTCAGTAGCTTCCTCTTCTTCTGTATCAGGCTCCTGCTCTGTTTCTGTTGTCTGTTCTACAGTTGCTTCTGAGGACTCCTTCTCTGTAGTCTGTGAAGTTCCACAGGCTACAAGAGAAATAGTCATAATTGTTGTTAATAAAAGTGTGAATAATTTCTTCTTCATTATTTAAGCGCTTCCTTTGTGTGTTCTACATATATTTTCTGAACATCTTCAATTCCACCTAAGCCGTTAATCTGACAGCTAATTTCAGAGAATGCTCCTGATGCATTGAACTGTGCTGCCCAAGATTCGTCATCCTGCAAATCAGCCATATCGTTGTTTGCATGATCACCTGCAACAACCATAAGTGGACGAAGAACAACCTTTGTGTAACCTGCAGCCTTAACTGCTTCAATTATATTTTCGCAAGCTGTCTCCTCTGGCTCACCCTCAACTGTACCGATGAATACATTCTTGTAGCCAAGCTTGTCCATCTGTGTCTGCATCTGAGAATAAGTAACCTTTGCAGTATGGCTTGTACCATGTCCCATAAATACAAATGCAACGCCATCCTTTTCAGCTGCCTCTAAGGAATCAAAGCCACCATCCTTAACTGCCTCTGCTGTAATAGCCTTTGCTACCTTTTCCTTATCTGCATTGATAACAGTTGCGTCTTTTCCAACCTCTCCAAGAAGTGGCTCAGCAACCTTTACTGATTCAAACTTGTCTGTATATTTATCAAGCTCTGCAACAAGCTCATCATACTCAGCACCGTGCATAAGGTGTGTTGGCTGAACCACAAGGTTCTTAACACCATTTTCTACTGCTCTATCAAGAGCCTGCTGAACATTATCAATCTTCTCATTATCACGAGCCTGAATGTGATTAATAATAATCTGAGCTGTAAAGGCACGTCTTACAGACCAATCAGGATTAGCCTCCGCTATAGCCTTCTCGATTCCACCAATATCCTGAACACGGCTATCATTGAAGGATGTACCAAAGCTTACAACAAGGATTTCATTCTCGCCAATATCATCCTGATTTAAAGGATCATCCTTGCTGGCATCACCTGTATCTCTACCGAAATAATCAGGATCAGCATTCTCGCCTTCAACAAGCTCCTTTGCTGTATCTGAAAGAGCATCCCAAGCTGCTTTTGCTGCAGCACACTGCTCATCTGTTTTATCTGTACGCTCCTGAACATAGATTGCATCAATTAATGCTGCACATTCTTCCGCTGCCAATTTATCAGCATCCTCCTCACCTGCATCAGTCTTTTCATCTGCAGTTGCTTCTGTCTCAGTTGTTGCAGTTTCATCTGTAGACTCTGTTGAAGCACTTCCGCAAGCTCCAAACAAAAGAGCTGCTGACATTGTTACTGCAAGTAAACTAACTAATCTTTTCTTCATGTTCGTCCTCCTTAATATATTAAGACTCGCGAACACAAACCAAAAGGGCCGCATACTGCGACCCTTAATTCTCAAATAATAGAATCAAGATTCGAAAGTCCGCAAATCTTAGATACAAGAATAGGCAGGTCTCCTGACTTCGATCATCATTTGCTTCCTCTTCCCAAATAACTCAGTGATATAAAAGCAAACTCCCTAACACAGTGACGGCTTCGCTCTGGATTCTCACCAGATTCCCTTTTCACTCATACCCGATTCGTATATACGAACCCCATGAGCACCTATACTCAACAATATATTTAATTCAGTGAAAACGTTAACATATTTGTATATCACTGTCAAACCTAATCTTCTGTAGATATGGCAATAATTACCACCTCAAAGGCTACAAAAGAAGTGATAGGATTTCTTCCAATAAACTTTATAAACAAGTCTATCTTCATGCTCTGTTCATGCAAGCCTTCCACTAATTCCCACTTGCCAGAGTCCACACATTTGTTAATTACATTAATGAAATCAACCTCAGGTAGTCTTTTTTGTTTTATCATTACAGCACCTAGATCAGTTTCATCAATAAAATCTGCTCTAACAAGGAATTTTGCGAAAGTCTTATTGTATCTAATAATATAGATACTATCTTCTCTAAACTCCAATATACCTGTAGGCAACTGTCCAAAGAAATCATTTGATCTCCAGTTGTAGTCAACGTTTACTTCAGGCTCTACTACATTGATACGAGAAATGGCATCATAATAAGCGGTCTCATTTTCATTCTCAATGCTATTGCCAATATTTGCCCCGTAAATTGCATACCACTCATCCATAGGTATTGGTTTTGCGAAATAATAACCTTGAAGCTTTGCTACTCCGATTTCTCTGAGGAACTTAACCTGCTCAATGGTTTCAACACCTTCCACCAAGGTATCTATGCCAAGCTTTTTAGCCATCTGAACAAGCTGTCTTAGAATAATATGATTTTTACGAGATGAACTAAACTCTCTCATAAATCTCATATCAAACTTTATCAAATCAAAATCGAATTGCTGAAGCATATTAAGAGATGAATAACCACTTCCGAAATCATCCATCCAAACCTTAAAGCCCGCCTTATGGAATCGATTAATCTGAGTAGATACAAAATCAGGATCCAAACCAGAAACACTCTCTGTAACCTCAATGGTAAGAAAATCCGGTTCAAGCTTGGAAGCCTTGATTCGTTTGTCTATCTCTTCCACAATGTCGCAAAGCTCAAAATCATATTTGGATAGATTAAGTGATACAGGAACTAATGGCATTCCCTTCTCTAAAACTTCTTCTCCATGCTCAATAATTCTATCTAAAATATATAAATCTAGCTTATGAATAAGCTTAACATCCTCTAAAACGTAAATAAAATGATCAGGTGGAATTAAGCCTCTTACAGGATCATTCCAACGAGCAAGAGCTTCCTCATCGCAAACCAAACCATTGACAGCTCTTATGATTTGCTGATAGTAAGGCATAATCCAACGTTCTTCCATAGCCTTTTCAAAGTTGTTAATTACGTATTGATGATTTGAAGCTACCGCATGGGTGTTATTATCATAATACGAATACTTTGAAACATAAGCGCCTTTTTCCTTGTCAGATGCAACCTTTGCTCTATCAAAGGCTGTACTAGCTGGAACATCTTCAAACTCCATAGAGTAAATACCAACATGTACAGGTAAGGTTCTACCTTCATTAGCATATTTAATATCAGTAAAGATATTTATCAGGATTTCTTCGATTCCTTCCATTTTGGTGTATACTGCAAAATGGTCAGAACCCATTCGTCCACAATTTTCATTAGGAAAATACTTTTTGAGAATCATTGAAAAAGAAACCAAAAGGTTATCTCCTTCTCTGATTCCATATTTATCATTGAAAAATTTCATTCCTGTTAAATCAAAGAACAAAATACCTGGGATATGTCCTGACTCAATTATGGTCATTTTGCCAGACTCGGCTAACTGTAAAAAATAAGACATGTTCGGTAAACCTGTAAGGGTGTCATAAAAGTTATCCCTTATCAGGCTTTCTTTTTTCATAATATCTTTAAAGTTAGACGCCAGCTTTTCGGTAAGCGGATTATCCTCGTCCTGGCCCAGCCCCTCAACCATATATAAAGTTGAAGAAAGCATAGTACCATCTTCTGTAAAGAAGTGAGCTCCGTGAGAATGCAAAATAACATAGTCATTAAGAACATGTGACATTGTTCTATAGACACAATCAAAGGTCTCACCACCAGAAGCAAACTTAAGGGCAGCATCTGCCACACGAGCCTTATCATCTGGATGAGTGTCTCTGTACATGTCATCATCCAAAAGCTTGATTACATCTGCTCTTTCCATCCCCATAAGTTTGCACATACCATCAGTAACAAGGAGTGTAACAACTCTTTTGTCAATATACTGATATATGGCCATTGGGAGATTTAATCGCTCCAATGTATATCTTTCTACTTTGTCAAACTCATACCTTCCCATTTAGAAATTCCCCCAAGTAAAATTATTTAAAATACATTAAGCAATACTCACACAGATACAGTATAGATAAAAATAATGAATTTACTGTTAAAAAAAACAATAAATTCATTATTTTATAAAACTATTTTATATCAAATTGTTCGCGGAGTAGGATTGCCTGTCGCTCCACCTCTTCTATAAACTCTCTGGAAGAAATAAGTCTTGCCCCTGCACCACGTATAATCACCTGTTCCAGGCCATCTGAGGTAACTACGGTTATGTCATATTTTTTGCCGTGCTCGTGGGTAAATCTCTCAATATATGCATCCGCAGTTTGAGCCTCCGCAGTGAATACCTGATGGATGTTAAGATAATCACTGGCTTCTACCGGATGGCCCTTAACCCTATAGGCGTCAAAAACCGCAATCACATTATAGTCTGTCATGGCTTTATAATTGCTAAGGATATCTAGAAGCTTTCCCCTTGCTCCATCAAGATTAACCTCCAAAACTTCCTTAAGCTCAGGCCATGCATATATCAAATTGTAGCCATCTACAAGAAGATATTTTTCTCTAGGCTTAATCTCCTTAGGCGCTTTGTACACATAGTCCGAATCCACTCTCCTTGGCCGGTTTCCCTCACCATAGTGCCATCCTTTTTTGGGATTCTTTCCCTGATTGCTATGGGTTGCCATAGCAAGAATCTTGTCGATTTCATCTGGATCCAGCCATTCATCAACAGAGTGATTCATTCTTTTTGCCACATCCATTTCCTGAGAAAGTTCTGACTTATCAGAAAGACATGACACATGGCAATGTTCTTTAACCTCCTGCCAAGGAACAATGGTGGCTGCTCCATGAGAACAGAAAACTGAAGCTGCAGGATTATCCACATCAGCATCAGGATTATAACCGTAGGCTTCTATGACCTGTTCAGAGTTGTGACATTTTTTGTAACCGTCAAACACTAATGACAATCTGCCTTCCCCCTTTGTAAAAGCCACCAGCTTAGCACTATAATTTCTGATTTCAACTGCAGGTGCTACGCCTCGAAGAATAGACATATTATTAAAATCTTCAGGTGCTTCAAAGGTGCCACTCATGGCTTCGATGTCAGTCATAGCTCTTCCAACTGCTGAAGTTGGAATTGTCATTTCAAAACGAAAATATGGTTCTAAAATTTCCGTGCCTGCTTCCATAAATCCTTGACGAATTGCTCTGTAGGTTGCCTCTCTAAAATCGCCACCTTCTGTGTGCTTAATGTGGGCTTTGCCTCCAATAATTGTATACTTCACATCCGTTATAGGTGCACCAATAGATGTTCCAAGATGTTCCTTTTCAAGGATGTGTGTCTCAATAAGTCGCTGCCAGTTAAGAGCCAAAGCATCTACTGACACATCAGCTTCAACGCTTATACCACTTCCCTCCGGCTGGGGCTCCATCAATAAATGGACCTCGGCATAATGGCGTAATGGTTCAAAATGTCCTACACCCTCCACCTTATCTTTCAAGGCCTCTTTGTATAAAACACCTGCCTCAATAAACTCTACCTGATAACCAAGCCCTTCTTTAATTCTATTAACAAGAATTTCTGTTTGAACCTCTCCCATAAGATTCATTCTTATCTGCTCGGCTTTTTCATCCCAGGAAACGCTTAAGGATGGGTCTTCCTCGTTAAGAGCACAAAGCTTTGGATAAGCAACTCTTGGAACTGTATCATCTAAGAATTTAAGCTCATAAGAAAGAACTGGTGTCAAGGAAAGCTCTGGTCTGTTTTCTTCTATACCAAGGCCTTGGCCTGCGAAGGTTTCTTTAGGTCCAACAAGGGCCACTACATCACCAGCAAAAACCTCATCCACCTGAGTGTATTTCTCACCTGAATATAGTCGAAGCTCGTTGACCTTCTCCTGGTTTGACAACATGCTCTTCACCTGGAGACTTCCACCAGTAACCTTCATAAAGCTTAGCCTTACATCTCGGCCTAAGCTTTCTATCTTGTAGATTCTTCCACCAAAATCCTCTGGACGTTTCACCGAACCTGAAAGATTTGTCATAGCCTTCATCAATAAATCTACTCCTTGGTTTTTAAGAGCTGAACCTGAATATACAGGATAAACCTTCAAGGAATTAATGAGATTAGTAACTGTAGCTGAGCTTAACTTTTCAGTATCTAAAAACTCCTCCATGGTTGCTTCGTCTGATAAAGCCATAGCTTCATAATCATCTGCGAAAACGCATTTATCTGAAATCTGACTTTTCAAGTCGCTCATAATTTGCGACAGTTCCACCTGAGGCATATCAGTTTTGTTTATAAAAATAAGTGTAGGAATGCTGTTATCCCTAAGCAATTTAAATATAGTCTTTGTGTGAGCCTGAACACCGTCAGTACCAGAAATCAAAAGAATTGCATAATCCAACGCCCATATGGCACGCTCCGCCTCAGTTGAAAAATCCACATGACCAGGAGTGTCTAAGAGAGTAAACTCTTCTCCCTCATAATCGAAAATTGCAGGCTTAGTAAAAATAGTAATCCCGCGATTTTTTTCTTGATTATCTGTATCTAAAAAAGCGTCCCCATGGTCTACTCGACCAATAGACGCTATTTTTCCTGCATTATATAAAATGGCTTCAGACAAAGTAGTTTTGCCTGCATCCACGTGAGCCATTATTCCCCAAACTGATTTCATAAACACCTCATCCGCCCTTCGGGCACCTTCTCCTCAAGGAGAAGGCAAAAATTTTAGTTGTATCCTCTAAATCCCTTGCCGATAATTTCACTAGAGTTTGTTATTGCAATAAATGCTGAAGGCTGATTCTTTCTAATGAAAGTCTTAAGCTCTACAGCCTGCTGTCTTTTAAGAATTGTAAGTATGACAGTCTTTTCCTGATGACCATAAGCGCCCTCTGCTTTGTACACAGTAGCACCCTTTCCTAAATCATTCATAATGAAATCTACTATTGGATCTGGGTCATTACATATGATAGTAAAGTACTTTACAAGATTAATATTCTCTATGGTTTCATCCACAACCAATGACTTTGCCAAAAGTCCCACCAAAGAGAACAAACCTGTCTGTACATTAAATACCAAGCAGGCACTGGCAACAATCATTATATCTGACATAAAAAGAGCTGTACCAATATCTACCTTGGTATATTTCTTGAGAATCATAGCCACAATATCTGTTCCACCTGACGATGCACCAAGGTTGAAAAAGATTGCAGACGCAAAAGCAGGAAGGGCAATGGCAAACATAAGCTCAAGAACAGGCTCTGTAGTCAAAGGTCCTTCCATTGGCCAAAATCTTTCACATATGCTAGGGCCAAAAGAAACAAGTAAAGTTATGTAGGTGGTCTTTACTCCGAATTCCTTGCCAAAAACAATAAATCCAAGAAGTAACAAAAACATATTTATTATTAAGTTAATGTATCCAGGTGTGTGTGGCAACAATGCAGCAAGTACAATTGAAAGACCACTTACTCCTCCAAATGAAAAATGATTTGGGAATTTAAAAAAGTATATTCCAACAACCATCACCACAGAAGCAATGGTAAACATAATATATTCATATATGTCTTGTTTGTGCATATAAATTCTATGTATCATACACTCTCCTAACCCAAAAGTCTGAGACCCTTTGGATAATGATTTTTTATCTGGCCTTTAACAGCCTTACCCCATCCCAGAGAATAACCATCTACTGTAATTAAGGTCCATCCATCCT
Source organism: Pseudobutyrivibrio sp. YE44 (assembly GCF_900104335.1). Lineage (GTDB taxonomy): Bacteria > Bacillota > Clostridia > Lachnospirales > Lachnospiraceae > Pseudobutyrivibrio. The sequence continues at coordinate 153,437 of NZ_FMXT01000001.1, read as the reverse complement.
CCACTTCCCCATAGAGGGATTGGCCTTTAAGATAGTTTTCTGCTTCCCTAGAATTGCTATCCACATCAAAGACTCTCTTAACCTCGTCAGCCTTAACTGCAAGAGCTAAAGCGTGACTTGGCTCAAAACGATTCTTCTTTAAAGTGCCAAGGAAAAGCCCTCCCCTAAGAACATGTAAACCTTCAAAATCTGGGCAACCCTCAGGAAGCATATAAAGCAAATCCTTTACAAGAATTAAATTCTTAGACCATTGCTTTGGATCTGCCATTGTTTCTTTTATGAAGCTTTTGTAATCCACCAAAAGCTTATCATTTATCTTTTTATAGCTGTAGAGATTTCTATCAGCTGCACATTCCTCGGCTCTGCCATCGCCATCAGCCTTTTCAAGAAGACAAGCATAATGGCCCTCTCCCTTAACTTGATGTGGCCATAATCTTTTTTCTTCCACAACGGACATATCAGGATGCCTTTTTACAAAGGCTGCCACAGTCTCCTCATCCTCTGCCCTTGCAAAGGTACAAGTGCTATAACAAATTCTTCCTCCTGGAATGAGCATCTCATAGGCTCTATCTAAAATTTCGGCCTGTCTTTCGGCGCACATCTGAACCGACTCTAAAGACCACTCATCACAGGCCTCATGGTTCTTTCTGAACATGCCCTCTCCAGAGCATGGCGCATCCACCATTATCTTATCAAAATATTCATGATATTTCTGTGAAAGTTTGTCTGGGAATTCAGAGGTGACAATACAATTTCTAATGCCAAGGCGTTCCACATTTTCCGAAAGAATCTTGGCCCTGTTTTTCATAGGCTCATTGGAAACCAGTATGCCGGTACCATTAAGATATCCTGCTATCTGGGTAGATTTACCTCCTGGAGCAGAACATAAATCAAGACAGATTTCATAGGGCTTTGGATCAAGCATCTCCACTGGAAGCTGAGCTGATGCATCCTGAATATAATAAACACCAGCCTGATGATAAGGATGAATACCTGGACGGCTTTCCTCATCGTTGTAGTAATATCCGTTCTTTGACCATTCCACTGGCTCAGTTAACATATGAGAGATTTTCTCTTTAGCCTTGTCATCTGCCTTTATAGGATTAAATCTGAGGGCTGATATTTTGTTTTCCTCATATGAACGCAAAAACGCATGGAAGTCAGGACCTAAGTCCTGCTCCATGCGGTTAATAAAATCAATTGGTAAAAATGATGATGAGGACATTTACATACGCTCCGGTGCATTAAAGCCAAGAAGGTCAATAGCCTTTTCAAGAACATCTCTTGTAAGACTAAGTAGCTTCAAGTAGCTAGCCTTAACTGTCTCATCCTCCTCAGCCAATATTTTTGTATCGTGATAAAATCTGTTGAAAGCATTTGCTAAATCGTAGATGTAAGCACAAATCTTGTGAGGCGCCATATCCTCGTATGCAGAAGAAAGTGCAGCCATGAACTTTGTAAGCTCAAGCTGAAGTGCTCTCTCTGACTCTGAGTGTGCTGGAAGGATTCCACCTTCACAAGCGAACTCTCCTGCCTTTGCAAGAATTGATTTACATCTAACAATAGTGTAAAGGATGTATGGACCTGTGTTTCCTTCAGCAGATGTGAATCTATCGATATCGAAGATATAATCCTTTGAAGCCTGGTTTGAAAGATCACCATACTTAACAGCAGAAAGTCCAACTATACGAGCTGTCTTAAGTGCATCCTCTTCATCCATTGTACCATTCTCTCTAATCTTCTCAAGCATCTTGTCTTCAACTTCCTGAAGAAGATACTCAAGACGCATAACGCCACCCTGACGAGTCTTGAATGGCTTTCCGTCCTTTCCGTTCATAGTACCAAAGCCTACGAAGAAAAGGTTTGTAGAATCAGGAACGATGCCTGTCTTCTTTGCACAACGGAATACCTGTGTAAAGTAAAGCTCCTGACGCTTATCTACAACGTAGATGATTGAATCAGGATTGTAATCCTTCATACGCCAAACCATTGTTGCAAGGTCTGTTGTATTGTATAAAGATGCACCATCTGACTTAAGAATCATACATGGTGGAACTTCTTTTGTATCTGTGTCTTCCTTAACATCAACAACAAGAGCACCCTCTGAAATGTATGCGAAGCCATCGTCCTTCATCTTCTGAACCATATCAGGGATGTAAGGCTGTGCATCTGACTCACCCTTCCAAAGATCAAAGTCTACATCAAGCTTTTCGTAGTTTCTCTTAAGGTCAGTAACTGACACATTAAGAATGTGTGAAAGAAGAGCCTGGTAACCCTTTCTTCCATGTTGAAGCTCGAAAGTTGCCTTAAGAGCAGCCTCCTTGTATGCCTCATCCTCCTTTGACTTTCCCGATGCGCAAGGATAAATCTCTTCAAGCTCTGAAATTGTGAAAGGTGGCTCTACTGGGTATTCACCATCATAGTTTTCATCAAAGTATACAAGCTCAGGCTTACGAAGCTTAAGCTCTGTAATGATAAGACCCATCTGAAGGCCCCAGTCACCAAGGTGAACATCACCGATTACCTCATCACCCATGAAACGAGCTGTGCGCTTAATAGACTCACCAATAATTGCAGAACGAAGGTGTCCAACGTGAAGTGGCTTTGCAACGTTTGGTCCGCCGTAATCAATCATAACCTTCTTTGGCGACGCTACCTTTTCTACACCAAAACGCTCTTTATCAGCTGCCATATCTGAAACGAAGTTTGCTATAAACTCATCAGAAAGATTCATATTAATAAAGCCTGGAGGGCATGCCTCACACTTAGAAAACATATTGTTTTCTGCAAGCTTCTCTGCCACCTCTGTAGCAATACCGATTGGGGCTTTCTTGTATTCCTTTGCAGCGGCTAATGCACCGTTACACTGGAACTGACAAAGATCAGGTCTGTTTGAAAGTGAAACCATTCCATATTTCTCATCATAACCGCAATCTTTGAAGCCCTGAATAACAACTTCTTTAATCTGCTGAAGAATTTCTTTCATCATGTCCTCCGTATATCTTAATTCCTAAATATATAGAACCTTTAAACACTAATTTTGTTGGCTCAAATAATAATTTAAACATAAAAATCCGGTGTATGCAACACCGGATTTTAACTCGCTTTGCTTATGCTCCTACATAAAAAATTATATATAGGTTTGCGATTAAAACAAGCAGGATACCAATAAGGTTTGCCACTAAAAGCTTGCCTCTGATACTCTGGCTTTCCTTAACCTGGTTAACCGATTCCTGAAGTGCGTTAAGCTTTGCCTCAAGCACGTCGCACTTCTGCTCAATAGGTAAGCTAATTTCCTCAATGTATTCTCGGATAGAAGCCTTGATGCTTCTGGTCATATTGTTGCCAGTATCATCAGGAAGAGTTTTTTCCTTTGCCTCAATAAGCTTTTCTAAGGATGTAATACTCTCTCGAATATGCGCAACTTCTTCTTTGATGTCTCTCTCGGCAAAATCTGATAAATCGATAATGTTTTCTTCCTTGATCATACTGTCCCCCCTTCTAGACCAATAATAACTTTTAAATATTGTACCACTTAATTCACAAAAAGAGTATAATTTTGTGGTATAAATGTTAGTACTCACAGCATTAAAATATAATACAAGGAGACTTGAAAGATGTTAGAAATCGGAATGAAGGGCAATGCCGAAACTGTTGTAACTCTCGATAACACTGCAAAGGCTTTCACCAGCGGTGCTTTGGAAGTATTTGCTACACCAGCAATGATTTCCCTTATGGAAGAAACCTGTTGGAAAATGATTCAGCCAGAGCTCGAGGAAGGCTTAGGCTCTGTAGGAACTAAGGTTAATGTTAGCCACATGGCTCCTAGTGCAATTGGCATGACAATCATGTGTGAAGCTACATTGATTGAGATTGATGGTAGAAAGCTTACCTTTGAAGTGGTTTGCTCTGATGAAAACGGAATGATTGGAATGGGCACACATGAACGTTTCATTATCAATAACGAAAAATTTATGGCAAAGGCTCAAGGCCACCACTAATAACCTAGTATGATTTAGCCTAAAAATCAAAAATGCAGTAAGCTGGACTTTAGCACCAACTTACTGCATTTTTTTATTCTTCTTCATCCATTGCATAGCTTATTTCATCAAGCTCCGCATGGAAAAATTCTGGCCAACTATACTGATTCATATAGTCACCCATATATTGATATTTAGAAGCCTTTCGTTTTTCTAGCCAATCAAATAAATCACATTCTATTTTATCAGCTGCTATGGCCATGCTTCCTCTCTGCTTTAAAATGATTCCATCAAGCTTAAGTTTCTTGAAGGTGTTCTGTAAATCTTGTCTCAAGTTACAAAGATAAGAAAGCTTTTTGTCTGGATCACCATCATCCTCCCAAAGGCAGGCAATCAACTCACCATTTGAAGTCTGGGCACCTTTGTTGTTAATAAGCACAGCAACAATTTCTTTTGTTCTATTATATTTAAAAGTCACAGGCTCTCCATCAACAAACAACTCAAAGTTTCCAAAGGTTTGAGCAAAAACTCTCTTGTATTTCTTTCTAAGCTCTGGATATCTAAGAGCATCTAATTCTCTTTTTACATTACGAGCCACCGCCGGTTTTAGAATATAGCCACTGGCGTGAAGCTGCATGGCATCGTAGCCAAATTCCTTGTGCTCCGTAAGATAAATAACATTTATAAAAGGATTTAACTCCACTAAATACTTTCCCAAATCTATACCTGAAAGTTCCGGCATATTTACATCTAAAAAAGCAACATCAAACTCTTCTTCTCTGGCCTTTGCCAAGGCTGAAAGCGAATTATCGAATTCCATATAGGTTGCATCTGGCGCAACCTCCTTGACTATGTCAGAAATAGCCTCTAGAGATTTTTTTTCATCATCAACTGCCAATATCTTCATTAATGCTTCCCCCTTGCAAACTAAAGTGTCACTGACTTAATCTTTTGATTCTTTCTCTGTTCTGGTGTCATGTGCAAAGGATCAGCTTCACCTACCACAAGTGTTTCACCATCGTTAATAGCTGCCTCGTGAAGTGGACCAGAATTCATATCCGCCAAAACCAAGGCTGCAAATCTATCATAGTTGTCAAAATCAATAACAGGAAAATGGTATTTCATTCTGTACCAATGATTAGGATCGTAGCCCATACTTCCAATGTATAATCGATCTGCAGTATCGGTAACTTCATCAACCCCCGCTGGCTGACCAGGCTCTAAATTAAACTCCTCACAGAAAAGCATGCCATAGGCCTTAAGGATTCGCTCTCTCACGGTTTCTTCAGAGCCGTCTTTATTCTTTCGTCCAGTTGGAGTGTCCATGACATTATAGTAGTATTCTCTAGCCTCATCACTATCATCAAAATCAACGATAGCATCGTAAAACTCTTTACCTCTAATCATTGATAACGCATCCATATTTCTTCTCCTTAATATGTTATTCACCTTATAACCACTAATTACTACGCTCCATGATATGTCATACAAAGCATTGTAATATCATCGAATTGTTTTGTACCTGCTACAAAACTATTTATGCCCTTCATTACATTTTCTAAAACCTTTTCAGGCTTAGCATCAGGTTCTTTATTTAGTGCGTTAAGCATTCTATCTGTGCCAAAAAGTTCGTTTTCAGAATTGCTAGCCTCTGGCACACCATCAGTATAAACAAAAATGCTGTCCCCAGGCTCCATCAGAAATTCATGCTCTTTAAAAGGAATATCCTCCATAGTGGCAACTGCAGGAGAATGCTTGTATTTCAATAATTCGTATTGACCGTCAGCATGTTTTATAACAGGGTGTTCGTGACCTGCATTTGCAGAAATACCTGCCCCTGTTTTCACGTTTATTGTAGCCAGCCATACTGTAACAAACATATTAGCTTTATTGCCCTCGCATAATTGGTTGTTAACATCCTTTAAAACATTAGCTGGACTTTGTCCTCTTCTAATGCCGTTTTTTATAAGAGCTTTTGAAACCATCATAAATAAAGCTGCAACTATACCCTTACCAGAAACATCTGCCATAACAAGAGCCAATTCATCCTCATCCACCATAAAGAAATCGTAAAAGTCACCGCCAACCTCTTTGGCAGGAGTCATGGTGGCATACAAATCAAATTCTTTACGCTCTGGCAAATATGGAAACTCACTAGGTAAAACAGCCTGCTGAATCTTTCCAGCCAGGGACATATCTCTGGCAGCTGCCGCCTTTTCCTGCCCTTCCGAAACATTGAGAACGCAATACATTAATAAAATATCCAGCATAATTACAGCTGGACCAATTGAAAGTCCATACACAAACATGGTTAATATACCTACTGCTACAGGTGCAAAGGTATACATAAAGAAGGTGATCACTTGATAAATTTCCAACTGATTACGCTCAATAATTACCATTACAAGAGCAGACAAAACCGTGACAATGGAATAAACCAAAGAAAACCAATTATATTGGGTTCGAGAATATACTCCAAGCTCATTTACGGTAAAATAAATACCATTAAAAATGTTAATGAATCTGATTGAAATGGAAATATAAAGACCTACTCTAACTGCTCTACTAAGCTTCTTAAGCAAATTCTTTTTTATATTGAGATATGACATGGTGTACATCCAGAAGAAATAAGCCGAAAGTGGTGTACACAGATAATACAAGGTATTATCCATAATATTAACATACCTAAACTGTGGTAATTCATCTACCAACCAGGCAACACCATCTGTAAATAAAGATAGGAAGGTCGTATTAATGAGAGCCATTAAATACCTAACATTATTACCTGTTTTTTGCAAATCAATATAACAGCATACATAAAGGGTAAAACCTGTAAGCATACCTACAAAATCAATTCCGATATTAATAAGATATATGTCTTTTAAATTGTGAATTCCCCTTAGAAAAACCAGCTGAGCCAGTATTAAAACAAAGAGCATATATAAAAGTGAAATCAACACAACCGAATGGCGTTTTTTTTGATCGAGCATACTTGATAAATCTCCCCTTTTCGTATATCATTTCCCCTATGTAATTATACGTATTTATTCCTACAAAAAGCAATAGAAGAAAGGAAAATACTATGTCTCAAACCAATATCACTGTTAAGGAAATCAAAACCTACGAAGCACTTAATCTAGTGATTAATCATTTTAAGGACACTTATTTTCTTCGAGCTATCACCGACGACAGATATAAAGACATTTATATAAAGAAACAGCTTGAGGATGGTCACTTTATCGTTGAATTCCATAATGATATTCCAGTTGGCTTTATCAGCTTTTATTCCAATGACTCAGAAACACACATCGCCTACATTACAGCTTTAGCCCTAAGTGACGACTTAGGTTTCCTAAAAGGAAAAACCTTATTTAGAATTATTACGGAAGCCTTTAAAATAGCAAAAGCTACCAATATGGAAATTGTTCAGTTGGAAGTTGAGAAGGACAATAAGCGCGCAATTAAGCTTTATGAACATTTCGGCTTCAAATACATTGGTGATGGAAATAACAATTCCTTTTATATGCAAATGAATATAAAAGATTTTAAGCTACTAAAATAAAAGGAGACCGAAAATGATTAAGAATAATAAGCTTAAGGGAATTATTTGTATATTGCTGGCTGCATTCGGCTTCTCGCTTATGACCTTCTTTGTAAGAATCTCTGGTGATTTGCCAACTATGCAGAAAGCTTTCTTCAGAAATCTTGTAGCTCTTTTTGTGGCCTTAGTAGCCCTTGCAAAATCTGAAACCGGCTTCAAAGTTGGAAAAGGAAATCGACTTTCACTATTTATGCGTTGCGCCTTTGGAACCTCCGGATTAATTGCAAATTTTTACGCCATAGACCGTCTCGGAATCGCTGATGCTAATATGTTAAATAAACTGTCACCTTTCTTTGCTATTATTCTTTCTATTTTTATTTTAAAGGAAGTGCCAAATCGTTTTGATATTCTCACAACTATTGTGGCCTTCACAGGGGCATTATTTATTATTAGACCTACAGGGGCTTTCTCATCTTTCTTCCCTGCATTAGTAGGATTATTTGGTGGCTTTGGCGCCGGAACAGCTTATGTATTTGTAAGAAAAATGACCAGAAATGGAGTTCAGACTCCAGTTATTGTAATAAGCTTTTCAGGCTTTTCATGTTTGGTTACTCTTCCATTTCTAATAAAAGATTATGTTCATATGACTCCTTGGCAGTTGACATGTCTATTGCTAGCTGGAGTTGGCGCTTCCCTTGGACAGTTTGCCATAACAACAGCTTACAAATATGCACCTGCAAAAGAAATTTCAGTTTTCGATTACACCCAGGTAATCTTTGCTGCTCTACTTGGTATCATCTTCCTTGGAGAAACACCAACTTTCCTTAGTATTATCGGATATACGATAATTATTGGAGTAGCTATTATTAGATGGAAGAAGAATCTAAAAGAATAATATTTAATAAAGGCTACTGTCTCTCACAAAAGGTGAGAAACAGTAGCCTTTTCTAATTATTATAAGAAGTGAGCTCTAAGCTCTTCAGGATTTATTGGTGATAGATATGCTGGTGCAATGTCAAATACTGTTTTTGCACCTGTGACACCTTCAGCGTTAAGACGAGCAACAGCTCTTGCATATGCTGTAAGTGTAGCTCCGGTAAATTCTGGATTAGAATCTAAGTCTAAACGATATTCGATAACATGCTTGTTACCATCAAAACCTGTCTCGCCAGTGTAAATCACACTTCCTCCATGTGGTAGACCACTATGGTTTGCCTTAAGCTCCTCAGCAGAAATAAAGTTTACTGTTGTATCGTAATCTGAGAAGTAGTTAGGCATCTCCTTAATCTCTTTTTCTATACGAGCCTTATCAGCCCCCTCTTCAACAACTACAAAACACTCTCTAGTATGTTTTTCTCTAGTAGTAAGTTCTGGATTCTCTCCACTTCTAACTCTTTCAAGAGCTGCTGGAACTGGAACCGTATATTGTCTAGCATCAACAACTCCATCGATACGACGAATAGCATCTGAGTGTCCCTGGCTAACACCCTTGCCCCAGAATGTATAAGCCTGTCCCTTTGGAAGGATTGATGTAGCATATAAACGATTTAATGAAAACATTCCTGGATCCCATCCGCAAGAGATTAGACCAATCTTTCCAGCATCTTTTGAAGCTGAATCTACATTTGCAAAATGCTCCGGAATTCTTGCGTGTGTATCAAAGGAATCAATTACATTGTAAAGCTTCGCATACTTAGGTGTCATTTCAGGAAGATCTGTAGCACTACCACCACAGATAACCAAAACATCAATATCCTCTTTTCCTGTATCCAAGTCAGCTGTACTCTTAACTGGTGTATTTGTTTTTACTGTAACTGTCTTTGGGTCTCTTCTTGTATAAATGGCAACAAGTTCCATATCCTCGCTTAATGAAACCGCTGCTTCTACTCCACGTCCTAGGTTTCCGTAACCTAATATACCAACTTTAATCATCTTTTTCCTCCATGATCTGTTAATAGCTACAAATAATTATAACAATTAATAACATAAATAAAAGAGACAAATGTATAGATATCATAAGTTCTTTGTATATCTGTAACCCTCTTGTTGAATCCCTCTTTAAAAGAGGATAAAATAGTTTCATCATTCTAATAAGGAGCAAAAACATGGACAAACGACTACAGCAACAAATGGACTTTGCATTAGAAATTGACAAAGAGAAAAATATACTTAGACAGACCCATCTTTCTGGCCATGGTAGAAACGAAAATGATGCAGAGCATGCCTGGCATATGGCCATAATGGCTTATCTCCTTAGAGAATATTCCAATGAACCAGTTGATATTGGTAAAGTTATGCTTATGTGCCTCATTCACGACATCGTGGAAATTGATGCAGGTGATACCTATGCATATGACACAGAAAATCTCAAGACACAAAAAGCTAGAGAAGATGCTGCAAAAGAGCGAATCTTTTCTCTTTTACCTGAAGATCAAAAAGCTGAACTTATTGCTCTCTTTGATGAATTTGAAGCCTATGAAACTGCAGAAGCTAAATTTGCCCGTGCCATGGATAACCTTCAACCTCTTATGCTAAACGACAGCAACGGAGGTGAAGATTGGAAAAAGCGTGGAATAACTTCTACTCAAGTTCACGGTCGCCAGGATAAAACCAAGCTTGGTTCCGAAAAGCTTTTTGAACTAGTTAATTCTATAATTGAAGATAATGTAAAAAAGGGTAATATAAAAGAATAGCAACCTGAACTGCTATTCTTTTTTATTCTGCCACTATATATTTTTTACACTTCAAAGTCTAAGCAACTTCTGATTTTTGTATAAGGTCTAACCTTTCCATCAGCAACTGCCACGTGCTCAGGATGAACAGCATAGCCCTTTAATGCCTCTTCACTTTCAAAAGTGGAATCAAGCATTAAATCTGCATTTGAGCTTGTAAGACCATTAATATTTACCTTGATGTCAACCATTCCAGGAATCTTTCCAGCAAGGCCCTCAAGTCCTTCCTTTATCCCCTGCTTTACCTGCTGCTTTTCCGAATCTGAAAGCTCATCCTTAAGTGTCCATAAAATAATATGCTTTACCATGATATCCTCCTTTGAATTGTGTCTTAAACTATCCAAAATTATAGCACAGTTCATTTTAATTATACATGTCTTACCACTTCAAAACGCTGTAGTTTTACTTTTTCATCCGGTGATATTCCACCTTTTTGACGAGCTATGGAGATCTGCTGTTCAACGGTGTCTACACCATCCAGATCAGGAAGCAATAATCCTCTACGATTTCCGGAGCTTACAATTACACCATATCTTCTAACATCCAACTTCTCTGGACCAGAAATATCCTCTGGGTCACCTAATACATCTACATTGATTTCAAGAAATGGCAATTCCTCCGGTCTAATTGGATCAAAACGTGGATCCCTTGTGGATGCACTAATAGCGTTGTTTATTATTTCTACTGCCACATTTTCTGTAGTAGGAAGTATTGTGCCAATGCACCCGCGAAGTCGACCAGCCTTATGTATAGACACAAAGGCTCCCGCTTGTTTTGAAAGCATCTCTGATGGAAGGTCATCAGGAACACTTATTACCTGTCTATTTAAGATATATGATTCAAGTGACTTTCTAGCCAACTGAACATAAGCGTCAGAATTCTTTGAAATCTCACTCAATTCATCCCTTAACTTACTTAAATAGCTTTCACGGAAATTGCGGCTAACATCTTTCCCTTTAGGATAAAAAGATGCTATTCCATAACCAACGCCTGTTACATCCTGATGAGAATATACCTTAACCTCCACCTTGAGACCGTTTAATGCTCCTGCCATTATTACGAAGGAGCGATGTCCGCACTCAGCTGCTTTATCACATAAATCCTCACTAAATTCAAGCATTTCCCCAAAGGCTGCACGACCAGCCACATCCATTATTTTTGAATCATAGATGGGACCTTCCTTTGCAAAACCATATGGACCATTTTCCTGCAACTTATGTGACAAATCTCCACTTGCTATAAAAACCACTTTTCTTCCTGTTTCTTCTACAGCCTTTTGAATAAGCTCCCCCAAGGCATAATGTTCTACAAGGCCTAGACCTGACAATCCAATACGAATTATTCTGCCCTCTTTATATTTATTTCTAATGAACCAAAGGGGCACCATGGTTCCATGATCTAGCTCAGGATTATGTTCTCCCAATAATCCTGCTGGGAAGTCTATTTCCTCACATAAATCGCAAATCTTATCTCTCAGCTCTTCATCATAATCTTCCTGAAAAGAAACCTGTGGCGCTCTAAAATTTGCAAAGGAGCCCTTTGCGCCCTTTCTAGGTGAAATATGAAAATAGTCTGAGTACATTACACTATGAGGGCTGGTTATGATAATTGTCTCAGGCTTAAGCTCTGCTATTTCATCTGCCACCTTCTCATAAGAATTTATAGTTTCCCTAACACACTCTTCTGAACCTTTACCTATTTCTGGCACAATCATCGGTGGATGAGGCACCATAAATGCAGCTAAAATCCCCATTTTTTCTCCTCCATAAAACGCATCTAAAACATTAACAATTCCCCGTATATACGTATTTTAAATTCTGTTCAGCAACATCTTTTAAATGATAAATCCAATCCACGGAAGTGGCATCTCTATCTGTCATCTTAAATCTCGGGAAGAATCTAGATAAATGAAGTGGAATATCTTTATCTAACTCGCTAATCCACTTACTGAGATTAGAGATTTCCTCTTCCGAATCATTTTCCCCTGGAATTATTAGCGTGGTCAGTTCCACATAACAATGCTTCACAGCCTCTTCTATAAAATCCATTACCATCTGACGATTTCCCTTTAATAAATCCTGATAGTAATAATCTGTGAAGCCTTTTAAATCTATATTCATAGCATCCACATACTGGAATAACTCTCCTACTGTAGATGTATCTGCCATGCCATTTGAAACCATTACTACTTTTAAATTCTTTTGTTTTAAAAGCTTGGCTGTATCCAATATGTACTCGTATGATATAAGTGGTTCATTGTAGGTAAAGGCTACTCCAATATTTCCTTTTGGCTTCAGTTCTTCAGCAAGCTCTGACAATTCCTCTGGTAAAACATATCTGGATTCTTGTTTGCTAATCGCAACTTCATCTGACCAGGATATATCAGAATTTTGGCAGAAAGGACATCTAAGATTACAGCCATAACTCCCCACTGATAGAATCTTGCTACCAGGATAAAATCTGTTAAGTGGTTTCTTCTCAATTGGATCGAGAGCAATTGCTGTAAGGCGCCCATAATTCTCAGGAACCACAACACCATCCTTACAAGTTCGAACTCCACAAAAACCGTAGTTCCCCTCATCTATTTTACAATGTCTGTAACAAACCTTACACTCTGCCAAAACGGTCCCCCTAAAATAAATTTCATTCCCTTACTTAATTATAAAGAAAGGAAATAATTCCCGCTAGAGCTATTTTGAGGACATCTTTAGAATTCTTTAGGCGTTTTATACTATAATCTTATCCTCTTTTTGATTATTATGTTGACAAGCGGTTTGTAGAGTGTTATAACCGTATTACTACAAATAATACAGTTGACTAATTAAGGAGATTTTGAAATGAAGAAAAAGTTTTTAGTAACAATGATAACAATGCTTATGGGATTATCAATCGTGGCTTGTGGCAAGAGCCAGGATGATGATTTCTACAATACTAATGAAGGATGTAGCGATTGTGACATTTGCTGTGTAGAGGAAGATGGTAGCACAGGCTTAACAGTTGAGGATCCAAAAGCTGAAACTACTATTTCAAGCGATGTATTTGACATTAGCATTTCAGTTATGGACGACGGTGACGAAGTTCTTAACAGACTTAAGGAAGAGTTTGGTGATCCTACAGATACTTCTGCTGATGGCGATTTCCATACAGACACTTTTGATGACATTTCAGTTACATATTCTGAAACAGATGGAAAGAAAGAAATTGTTGAGTTCAAGTGTGTATCTGATAGATACAAGACTAACAAGGGAATCACTATTGGTTCTACTTTAGACGAAGTAAAGAACGCATATGGTGAAGTTATTTGTGAGTACGATGATGAGGATGGACACCACCTTAATTACATCTATGATGATGGTTTCAGCATCTACTTTACTTTCGCTAATGATGAAGTAATCACTTACCAGGTTGTATGTGGCAGAGGCTAATAAACATACTAAAAAGCAGCACTACTGTGCTGCTTTTTTTACGCCTATCTCTTATTCACTCATAAGCTTATTTAGCTCTTCCCAATCTGCATTGTTCAAAGCCTTCTTTATAGCCTCATACTTTTCAGCTTCATCCTCTGGCATCCTATAATCCTCTAACACTTCAATTATCGACTGCGCACTGTCATAATCAAAGAGCATTCCTATTTCTTTAAGGGCATCATAGGCCTCCTTAAGCTTATCCCTTGTAATCTCAGGCTTATCTTCCGCCGAATCCTCCGATTTCATATATCGCTTCAGTGCAACACCTAATGCCTTGTGATAGCTTAACAGCTGATCAGTGTAGGAATTTATGGCATCAAGATTATTGTCATTGCCTGCCTTTTCCAGTTCTTCAGCAAGCGAGCCAATCTCCATAGCCCCAATGATTTTAGAAGAGCTCTTTAAAGCATGAACCTTTGTAGTATAATCTTTAATTCTGTCCTCCTCCAAGGCTGATTTAATATCATTTTGTACATCCTCAAGTGCATCCATATAAGCATGAAGGGCATATAGATAAGATTCGTTTCCTCCACAGTTTACTACTCCAAGCTCAGGCTCTATAAATGGAAGTTTCTCCATCCAATCTGGCAATTCTTCTTCACTGATTTCTTCGAGACTCTCATCTCTTTTTTGTACCAAATCTTCAGGGAGCAACTCAACTATCATTTCTTCTAATAAATCTGCAGAAATTGGTTTTGTAAGATAATTATCAAAACCTGCATCCAAATACATTTCCCTTGCACCAGAAACAGCATTCGCTGTAAGAGCAATTACTGGAGTGGAATTATTGATTCCATCTTTATCTGCCTTAATCAACTGAAGACACTCTATACCATCCATCTCAGGCATACGATGGTCTAAGAAGATAATATCGTATTTACGTTCCTTAATCATTTCAAGACATTCGAAGCCTGAGTTTGCGGTATATATGTTAACCTGTGTCTGTTTAAGAAGATTCTTAAATACTGTTAGATTAATTTCAGTGTCATCAACCACAAGCAAGCTTGCATCTGGAGCTATAAAGCTTTCTCTATAGTTTGATGCGATAACTTCTGATTTTATCAGATTCTGAGAGAACTCTCCTATTGGCTTTTCATCCACTATTCTTTGAACAATATCAAAGCTAAATTTCGAACCAACACCATAATCACTCTGGACTTCAAGCTTACTTCCCATCAAACTAAGAAGATTTGTAGTAATACTCATACCAAGCCCTGTACCTTCAATGGTACGATTTCTCTTTTCATCCGCACGCTCAAAGGAATTAAAGAGCTTGTCCATGTCCTCAGGCTTTATACCAATTCCCGTATCCTCTACAGAAACCTCCAAGGTAATATTCCCCTTTGCCCTACAGTTTTTATCTAATTGTTCAATAATATTTTCATCAAGTGCCTGTATTTCTTCTATTGAACAGGCCTTCCATTTGATGCCTAAAACAATACCACCATTTTCTGTGTATTTTACTGCATTGGTGAGAATATTAGTGATAATCTGCTTTAATCGTATCTCATCTCCGAAAAGTAAATGAGGAATGGTAGGATCAACATTTACAATTATTTTTAACCCTTTTTCTTCGGCACGATTTTTTATCATGTTTACCAAATCATTTAGCACCGAAGAGAGCTCATATTCAACAGGTATGATTTCCATTTTCCCTGCTTCAATCTTAGAAAAATCAAGGATATCATTTACTATTCTAAGAAGATTTGTTCCAGCCCTTTTAATATCAGAAGCATATCCCAGAATTTCTTCATCCTTGGATTCACGAAGAATCATCTCATCCATACCAAGAACTGCATTTATAGGAGTTCGAATTTCATGGGACATATTTGATAGGAAGCTGGATTTTGCTTCGCTAGCACGCCTTGCAACCTCCAAATCCGACTCAATTTGCTGTCGTTCCTCCTGTCTTTGGATGAAAGCCTCCATCTCATAAACCGTCTCATGAACAGCTTCATACATAACTCTTATCTCGTCGTGTGAATTTACTACAATATCATCTATGTTGTGACCGTAAATAATCTTGTCATCATCTGATGCCGTAGCGTAGCTTGCCATAAAATCGGACATTTCTCCAAGAGGGCCAGCAATAAAGCTTTTAGTATAAAAATTTGCAAAACCTGCCAGTGGGACACCTGCACAAAGCATAAGCATAATCATTTTAACATCAAAGGAAATCATGGCATTATCAATGCGAAAATCCATATTTTCCAAATCCGTTACCATTTGCTCTGTTTGTACACTCTCCGAATTATTTAAATCTCTTTGACGGGTGGTAAATACCTTTTTTATATCTGGGAAAAGTACCATCATAAATACGGCAACACCAATCCCTAGCACAATTTCCACAAGTATAATTGTAGCCGTAATTTTTACACTAACCCTAGTTTTTCTAAGCTTTCTCCAAATATCATTTACACCAGGATTATCTTTTAAGTAGACCACTCCCAAAGGAAAACAATACTTCCACTTGTCAGGAGCATAATTAAAAAACAAATACAGTAACAAGCCTGTGCCATAAATTGCAATGATTTCTTTATATGTGTAAAAATTGGTAGAAAAGTAATTATGCAACTTATAATTCATGTTTGCTACTGCACTGAAACATAAAAAATTGTTAAAGGTTATAAATATAAAGGTTATAGTACACGTAACAATTGTCTTCCACAGCTTTTTAAAATATAAATCCTGGCTACACAGCGAAAAACAAAGAATCGCCGCCATATATATAACCATGGAATAGGCGTTATTCATATTGACGCAAAGGGTAATAATAAAGCCAACTAAAAAAATAAAGAAAGAAACAAGATAACCATAGAGACCTGCAAGAAGCAATGTAGGCAGCAGATAAAAGCCTGCTACAACCTCTGTACCAGAATTGGTAAAGTAATCGCCACCATGTGAAGACGATATATAGCAAAAGCCTAATCCTAAAACCAAAAGTACAATAGAACCAACAAGCTTGTTTAGCTTGCTTCCACTTGTAAATACCTTAACTGTGTATACCTGGTTTCCTGTAGCCATGACATTTCCCCTTGTTCATACAAACAATAAAAATAGCATCCCTTCTTACTTTAACATAAGAAAAGATGCTATTATTCGTTATTCTGTGAATAAATCTTTATTTCTTTGTGATAATAATAAATAGGATTCATCCAGCCTTTTAGGTCAATCCCATGTCCACAGATTGAACATTTTTTAAAGAAGCCAGAGCATTTACCACATCAAGGGTTGTGGTGGTCTCCGGTATACTAATTTCAAAGCTATAGAAAAACAAATCACCCTTTTGACGTTTTATCCCGGTGTTTTCCACGTCTATATTATATTCTTCAAAAACAGAAAGCACGCGATTCAAACATTTCTCGGTTGAATCCATAAGGATATCCACTTTATTAGGAACCTTTACATGAAGGCGTTTTGTCATCTTATCCTTCAGAAGTGTCTGGATTCCAAATAAATATAGGGTTGCAACTGTGGCTACAATGTACATTCCACAACCATAAGCCGTGCCTATAGCTGCCATAACCCAAATACCTGCTGCGGTGGTAAGTCCTGTAACCTTCTCTCTTTTAAAATAGATAGCACCAGCTGCCAGGAAGGATACACCTGTAACAATATTTGATGCTACTCTGGAAACATCTGCACGCTCTCCAAGGGTAAGCATATCCACAAATCCATATTTGGAAGCTGCAGCAAACATGCAGGCTCCAATACCAACTAGCATATAGGTTCTGATTCCTGCCGCCTTTCCATGATAGCTACGTTCTATTCCAAGAAGAAAACCGCTAATCAAAGCAAAGGCCAGTCTTACAATAACCTCTAGTTCAAAGCTATTTTTAAATAATACGTTTACCATACTTAGCCCTCCTTAGAATCCAATCGACTTTATATTGGAGCTTTCTTTTATAAGGGCTAATAGCTCTCTAGTAGAAAGATTAGGTGGAATCTTTACATCCAAAGAATAGGTCAAGGAATTATCCTTATGTCGCTTTATGTGACTACCATAAATCTCAATGTTTCGACTCTTAAGCATGCTCTGCAAATCAGCAAACTCCTTTGGATCATCATTCATAGAAACCACAATTTTGCTGGTCACCACGTTTCCCATATCACTAAGGAGCCCCTTGTGCATAAAGTATTGAACTAATAGTACCATCAGCGTACCCACTCCACCAAGGATGTACATACCTGCTCCCACAGCCATTCCGATAGCTGCGGTAACCCACACTCCTGCGGCGGTAGTAAGACCATGTACACTGCCACCCCTCAGGAAGATAATACCTGCACCCAAGAAGGACACTCCTGATACAATGTTTGCAGCAACACGGGAAACATCCACTCCTGTGTTTTCTATAAAAACATAATCCGCAAATCCGTATTTAGAAATAATAACAAACAAGGCAGCACCAATAGCAACAAACACGTGAGTCTTAATACCGGCACCTTTGTTCCTGTGTGTTCTTTCTATTCCAACAAGTGCACCACATACTCCTGCTACAAACAGCCTTAGAGCGCACTCAAAATTCATGTTATCTAATAGAATATGTGGCATACGACCTCCCCCTAACTTACGTTAATTTCCATAAAAGCTAGAAGCCTCAGCTTCTAGCTTTCATTCTATATTCTATATTCCATAATTTATCTTTACTGGCACCTTAACAATAACCTGGCAACCTGTATCCTTTTGAGTGTTTAAATCAATATTTCCACCCATTAAGTCAATGATATTCTTTGAAACTGCAAGGCTTAAAGCTGGTCCAACCTCATCCTCAAGAGTAGTTTTCTCCTTAGAGAAAATATCAAAAGCATTCTTTAGGAATTCCTCACAAATAACATTGGCATCTGCTTTTATTGTAAAAATCATGTTGGTAATTCTTGGATTGCTGCATTTTTGCTCTTCTACCAACATTTGAACGTGTCCACCCTTTGGTGAAACATTAATTGTATTCGAAAGAATATTCATAAGGGCCTGAGCCAGTCGAGCTTTATCTGCAATGATGTATTTATTTTTAATATCATTCATTTTAATTGTCAGCTCGACATTTTTGTTGATAGCATCATCACGAAGTTTGTCATCTATGCACTTTATAAGTCCTGGTATATTTACCTTATCCTCACTAAGGGTAACCACTCCATTATCAAAGTTGCTCATATCAATTACATCATCAACAATAGAAAGCAATCGATGGGCCTCCTCCTCATCAGCACCCTCTGCAACCTCTTTAACAGGACCTCTAATTATGTTGGCCATATTGTTAATGAAATTAATCTTGGCATTGTTTTCACCAATAAGCCTTTCATTCATTTCATTGGCCAGTTTAAGCTTTTGTGAAACAAGAACCAAGGATAACACAACTATAAATATAATAATCAAAAGAAAAATATAAAAGTAATCTCTTATAAAATCTGATACAGAATAATTATATAATTGATCCGTATATCTGTATGCCAGGTTCTCAGCATAATCATTCCCAAGAATATGTATACCACGATTAAGCAAACGAAGAACTCCCTCGTTTCCAATCTTCACACCAAAGCATCTATCGTCAGTAGCGGACAACTGTCTAAGGGACAGTTTTTTGTAGGCAGAATTCTTGAGGATGGCATTACCTCTCACACCATTAAGTGTGGTACAGTCCACCTCTTTAGACAAAACAGCCTCCAGACAATCTTCAATACTGTCGTAGTAATAAATATCTGCTTCAGGATAAGTATTCTTTACATAGTAAAACTGCATCCTATTGTTTTTATTGATGGCAAACTTTGCTTTGTCTGGATAAATAACAACATCCCTATAAATCAAATCAGTACTAGATGATAACAAAGCATTTGACTGATATATTCCATTTTCCTCGGAATAATAAAGACCACCTGCAACAGGAAAGGCTACATCAATTTCTTCTGAATCTATGGCTGCTATCATATCATCATAATTGTCATAGCCCTTATATACCACATTTATGTCATCCAATTTAAGGGAGGACAATATATGAGGAATAACCTCTTTAACAATTCCCTTTGCCTGTCCCTTGGAATCTGTGTCGCTGTATGGTAAATAATTATTTAGATAACCCACGTGAATCTTATCATGAGAACTAATCCAATCTCTTTCAACTGTAGACAATGCTTGCGAGGAAAGACTTGAGGCATAATACTTTGCATTTAAAGTGCTAAGATAATATGGCTCGTCACTATATAAGTGAGACTGTGCATCGTTTAATTCACTAAGTATAGTTGTCTCTTTTTTATTGACACACATATAGTAGTCAGTGTGTCCAAAAGCAAAAAGTACTTCCGTATTATTTCTGGCATTTGTACCGCTTCCTTCAGCTGCGAAAACATCAATAACTCCCGCATCAAAGTCAGCCATTAGTTTTTCATTGTCACCATAAATAATTAGATTTGCATCTATACTATGCTCAATCAAATATTGTTTAATAGCGTCTAGCAAAGCATTATTAAGCACTCCAATTGTATGTCCATTCAAGGTGGCTGGGTCACCTGTTATGCCCGTATTATTTACATTTTTTACCAACACATAGGCTTCGCTTCCCATTGCTAATTCCGGATAGCTTATTACCTTTTCTCTGTCTTCTTTATAGGCCAAGCCTGCCAACAAATCGATATCTCCCTTAAGAAGCATACGATACAATTCGCTATAACTTCCGTACACATACTCATATCTCCAACCTGTGTACTCAGAAATCTTCATATAGTATTCGTAAGCATAGCCGGTCTTGACTGCGCCCTCTTCAGCTCCCTCCTCAAATATTTCATTCTCGTAGTAGCCAACCCTTACAACCTTTTCTTCATCGTTATTTTTTGCAGACGCAAAAACAGGGCTTTGTGAAACAAGTAATACAAAGCCCAAAATAATTAACAATGATTTTTTTAAAGCAGCACAATCACGAAACACTTTTTTATATTCCCCCTGTATGTATTCATGAATACTTATAAAAAAGTTTATAAAACCCTTCTAATCTACTTTATTGCCCTTATTGTAGCAATTCTAGCACTCTTTAACAATAATTGTCAGCATATATTTGCTGTCATCAGGTATCATCATTGCTCCTCTGAAGATTTGTTCTGTTTCCATGCCACAATCTGCAACTGCCCACACGGAAATCTCCCCTTGATTTTCAAGCGCAAGAAGCTTTTCCTTTATCTTTGCTACCTGCTTTCCGCTTTTCATTATTACCTTTGTTCCAGAAAGCTTAAGGGCCTCATCAATATCCTTCTGCCCAGAAATAATATGAACATCCTCCTCGCCTTCGCACAGGAGAATACCACTGGCAGCAGCCGAACCACAGAAGGATGTAATTCCATTAATGATTTCCACTTCAATCCCATCTGCTTTTGCAAGCTTCATTATGTACCCGAAGGTGGAATAAATTGTTGGATCACCAATGGTCAAAAAGCCAATGTTATATCCTTCTTTTACAAGGGCCTTATATTTCTGATAAAAATCCTTGTGCATTTCCTCTAGAGCAGCTTCATCCTTAGTCATCTCGAATTCATAGCTTAAAATCTTTTTATATCTAAGCTCTGGCACTGCACCAAGTGCTATTTGGTAAGCTCTGCATTTATCCTTATCTGCCTTTGGCAAACAAATAACATCCGCTTCCTTTATTGCTTCTACCGCTTTTAGGGTAAGCTGCTTCGAATCTCCTGGCCCAACTCCTATACCATATAACACACCCATCATAGTGGCTTCCTCCTAAACATTTTTTACTACTCTAATAAAAGAGAGACTGCCTTATCTATATCATCAACATCAATCTTACTGCAGGATAATAACAAGGTGGAATTATCCTTTGTATTATCCAGTATTCCAACAGAAACTGGCTTCTTTATTATCTTTTCAAAAACGCTCTTTTTATTTATTCTTATGCCCAATTCCATGCCACTTTCACCCTTTAGGATTTCTCCCTTATCTGAAAGATTCTTTAGGATGGAAGCCTCCATAACCATACGCTTTTCTTCGTATAAACGTCTCATCTTCTTTATATGACGGTTCAGATGACCATCTCTAAGGAACTGGGCTAGGGCTATCTGTTCCGCCTTTGATGCTGTTTGATTATAAGCTTTTTTTATAGAGTTATATTCCTGTTTCACACCCTTTGGTAATATTATAAAGCTTATTCTTACGCTAGGCAGCAAAACTCTTGAAAATGAGCCTAGAAAGGCTGTATTTACTCCTCCGTTTAAGGCGTAGAGACTTGGTGTAGGTTTCGAAGAAAAAACAAACTCATTCTGATAATCATCCTCAATAATCAAATGATTATTTTTGATAGCATGCTCACAAAGCTCATGTCTTCTTTTTATAGTCATAACCTCGCCCCATTTTGTCATGTAAGAAGGGGTAACATAGATTACGTGGCTCTCCTTGTTTCGGTAGCTGACCTGAAAGCCTGCGTTTTTAAAGGTTGTAGCACCATCAAAGAAATCTCTGGTGGGAAATGATATTGATTTTTCTCCTGGAATAAGAGCTATGAGTATTTGAAGCAAATTCTGAAAGCCTGCCCCAATAACAATATCATCTTCTGAACAAATTATATTTCTTCGCTTTCTAACATAATTTGCAATTTCTATTCTAAGATCGCGCTCCCCCTGATAGTCACCATAAGATAGCAATCTATCCTCCTGTCTTAAGGCTGATTTCATGTACCGGCGCCACATATTAAGACAAGAAACCTGTTTATCCTCTCCTATGGTTGCAAGATCATATTTATAGTCCTTTGGCTTTTCTTTTAAGATGGTGCCTTTTTCCTGAGTATCAATTTTAGTAGCCAGGTCTGTAACAAAATAACCTACCTTTTCCACAGAATAAATATATCCATCTGCAGCCAGCTGAAGATAAGCATTTTCAACAGAGGTTCGACTGACACTTAGTGTTCTTTCGCACTCTCTTAATGATGGCATTCTATCTCCTGCCTTCAAATCACCGGACTTCATCAAATCTAAATAATAGTTATATACTGTTTCATAGACTTTCATAATCTGTCCCCTAAAAAATATATAATATTGAGCATTTTTTTAGTATCAGTTTGGTGCTATTATATCTCCAACTTAGGAAAAGTAAAAGGCTTTTTGCTTGAATTTATGGAAATAAGGAGGCACAAAATGAATAACACAACAACTTCAGTTAAAGCTATTAATCACGACCAAACCAAACGACTTATCTTTGCAGCATTAATGGCAGCACTCACTTGTGTCAGTACCATGATTATAAAAATACCAACCCCAACAAATGGCTATATCCACCCTGGTGATGGTTTTGTTCTTTTATCAGGATTGTTACTTGGCCCTTTATGGGGCGGCTTAGCCGCAGGAATCGGAAGCGCTCTTTCAGATTTAATCGGAGGATACTTTATATATGTTCCAGCCACCTTTATTATCAAAGGGCTTACTGCTCTTGTAGGCTTCTATGCTTTTAAGTTCTTCACAAAAATATTTAAAGAGAAAGAAATTCCTAGTACTATTCTTGGGGGTATCTTCGGTGAAGCAGTTATGGTTCTTGGATATTTCCTTTTTGAAATCTTTATGCTTTCAGTGGTAAATAATACCAGCCTTTCAGCTGGTGTGATTGCTTCATTAGCAGGAATTATTCCAAACCTGATTCAGGCAGTATTCGGCGTCATTTTCGCCTTTGTACTCTACCCTATTCTAAAAAAGCTTATTTAATACAGCTTTATATAAATAATTTTACGCACGAAAAAGGAGCTCATTACGAGCTCCTTCTTATTTTACCGGATTTCTAGTTTAGTTATTAAACTAATTAGCCCTCTGAGATAGCACCTGTTGGGCAAACACCAGCGCATGTACCACATGATACACAAGCGTCAGCATCAATGTTGAACTGTGAATCGCCCTGTGAAATAGCGCCTACTGGACACTCAGGCTCACATGTACCACATGAAACGCATGAATCAGAAATAACGTATGCCATAATTAAATCCTCCTTAAAATCTTTTTGATAAAAACTATCAATTACTAAGTAAGTTGATATTACAATATAATTGTGTCCAAATCAAGAACAATTATTATTGTACCTAAACTAGTGCATTTTCAAGTTTTATTAGACTAACATCCGTCTAAATGAACTAATTTGAGTCAAAATTGTGTACACATTTCCAATGTAACTAACCTAATAATAATTGATTTTCATAATTCTAAGGATTCCGGATAATCCATAGTCTCTTTTTCCTGCCCCCATGCCTACTCCTTCCACGTTAAAGGACTCTGGCAATTGTTCGCTGGTTCTTACAGCAGCTACTGTGGCTGCGCCTGTTGGGGTAACAAGCTCTCCCTTTGTCTCTGTAATTTCTATTGGAATATCAGCAGCGTTAACTATGTTTAAAACAGCAGGTACTGGAACTGGAAGAATCCCGTGCTGACAGCGTACAGTTCCTTGCCCATCTGTAAGCTTTGGAACAAATACCTTATCAATTCCTATGTTATCCAGACAAACTGAAATAGAAACAATATCCACTATAGAGTCTATTGCTCCAACCTCGTGAAAATGAACTTGGTCCACAGGAACTCCGTGTGCCTTGGACTCTGCCTCAGCCAATACTTGAAAAATATTATTACAAATATTTCTAGCACCATCTGTCATGTCTACTGATGAAATAATATCATTTATTTCTTTTAGACCACGGTGATGATGCTTTTCATGATGGTGCTTATGATGTTCGTCATGAGGCTGAGCCTCATGGGTATGTGAATGCTCGTCATGATTATGGTTATGATTATCATGACTCTCGTGATTGTGTGTATGGCCATAAAGATATTCCATATCATGATCATGGCCATCATGATCCTCATCCAAAATCACATCAAAATCCACACACCTAAGACCAGATTTTTCAACCTTTGAAATCCTTGTTTGAAAGCCCTCTGCCTTGATAGAAGAAAGCGCCTTGTTTAGCACCTGAACATCTGCGCCTAAATCAAGTAGGGCTCCTACTGTCATATCCCCACTAATACCTGAACTACACTCAAAATATAATGCCTTCATCCCATCTCCCTATTTATCGTTTTTTTCACCTACTGCTAGTCGATTTATCTGGGTGGCAATATAACCTGCACCGTAGCCATTATCAATATTCACCACAGATATTCCGTTTGCACAGGAATTTATCATTGTAAGAAGCGCTGATAAACCGCCAAAGTTGGCACCATATCCAACACTTGTAGGCACCGCAATAATAGGCTTACTAACAAGCCCTCCCAAAACAGAAGCCAGTGCACCTTCCATACCAGCCACTGCCACTACACAGTTAGCTTCATCAATGATTTCTCTTTTGTCTAGAAGTCTGTGAACACCGCTTACTCCAACGTCGTAAACTCTGCTAACCTTTGAGCCAAAATACTCAGCTGTCATGGCTGCTTCCTCTGCCACTGGAATATCTGCTGTTCCTGCAGTGACAACAGCAATGTTTCCAACCAATTCTATTTCACTGTGATTTGCTGCGGGCACCTTTAGTATACGGCTGACTCTGTCGTATTCTGCCTTTGACATACTAGCCCTTATTAGCTCAAACTGATGCTCAGTGGCTCTAGTACCAAAGACACAGCCGTCTCTATCATAAAGCTTTTTATAAATATCAACTAAAAAGCTGTCATCCTTCCCCTGACAAAAAACCACCTCAGGAAAACCTGTGCGCCTCTTTCTATCAAAATCTAAGTTTGCAAACTCCATTTCCCATTCTCACTCTGTATTAAAATCTAGCCGAAAGTTTCCTTTAAAACCTGATATACACCCTTTTCCATCCAAGGAGGACAAATGTGATTTGCACTTGCCTTTACAATATCTGGAGCTGTGGATACTGCGTAGCTTTCAGCTGCTCTCTTAAGCATTCCAATATCGTTATTATTGTCACCAAATACCATAGTTTCCTCTGGTGTGATTCCATAGAATTCCTGAACAAACTTGAGAGAATTTCCCTTATCCACAGAGGTATCCATAAAATCTACCCAATCCTCTCCTGCCATTGTTACCTTAAGTCTATCCTTCCACTTAGGAATAAGAATATCCTCTCCAATGCTTCTGATGGATGGTCTTCTGAAAATAGAAATCTTGATAATATCCTTAGCTTCCTTAAGTACATCATCCACAAGCTTAATATCAAAGCGATACTGATTCTGAATAAAATCGATGTAATCCTGATTCTTTGATTCCAAGTACGATAAACCTGGAGCCTCGCAGAGAATCTCGCAATCATCAAAGGCTCTAAGATCAGTAACCAATTCTTCTATATAATCAGGATTCATCTTTGCAACATGAATATCCTTTTCTCGGCACTGAATATGCGCACCGTTGTCAGCCATGATAATTAAGTCATCTGCCACTTCGCTAAACATTCTTTTAACACTTGAAACCTGTCTGCCAGTGGCTATACAAAAAATAATATCCTGCTGACGAAGCTTCTTTATCATATCAATCATCTCAGGATATATTTCCGGAGATGAATCCTTTACTAGGGTTCCATCTACATCTGATGTAATAAGCTTAATCATAAATCTGTCTCCAATTCTAATCAGTGCCAACGCTTAATTTCGCCTTCAGTCCACCCTTTGTCAGTATCCTTTTTATTTTCTTTTTCTTTGACTTTCAAGGATTCCGCCACAGCTTCATCATGATTTACTATTTTCATCATCTCGAACTTATAGCCCTTTGAGATGTGACAACCTAGCAATTCACTACCATCTTCTTTAAATACAGTTCTAACCAGACGGGCACTGATTATAGTGGAATCCCCAAAATCAATTACGAGAGGTTCACTAGGGATAACCCTTGTATTTCTCTTAACTGAAATTCCCACTCCGCCATAGGAAATATCTGCTGTAGAGGCCATAAAACTGTAGTCCCCTTGGGTGACTTTGATTTTTCTAATTATAGGATATCTCTTATATCTTCTGCGTTCTGTCTCATCACCAAATTCTCGTCTGCAGACAATAAGATGCTCTCTTTTGCCTTTACTAGAATTGATTGTGGCAACCTTAACATTGTTCCAGCTGTAGGCCTTATGCCCTCCTGTACAATATAGGGTCATTCGATTGTGATTAAAGGCCCAATTGAGTCTCACAGTCTTACCTTTAAAGGTGACCTTGATATTATCGCAACCTAAAAAAGCAAATTTTCTCAGACCTAATTTGCTAGGTGGTACCGCCACGACCTTAGGAACAATAGGAACATCTACCTTTTTCTTACCTTTTGTAATACGAATATAAGGCTTATTTGCAGAAGTGATTTCCGATATCCTCATAAGAACCCCCATTCTTACGTTAACAATCCCCATAATCATTATACGTTACCTAAATTTCCATGTAAACAAAAGGCTTCCACCAAAAAGTGGAAGCCAATCTGAACGTTGTTTTGTTTGAAACGAGAAATTTGTTTTTACTGAAATTAATTAGTTATTATTCTACATCCTGAAGAGCTGCAAAGTCTTCTTCGCCTGTACGAATCTTTACAACCTGCTCTACGTCGTATACGAAAATCTTACCATCACCAATGTGACCTGTATAAAGAACCTTCTTAGCTGTTTCGATTACTTCTTTAACTGGAACCTTGCATACTACTACGTCTACACGAATCTTTGGAAGTAATGATGGCTCCAAAGCAACACCTCTGTAATACTCTGGTGCACCCTTCTGTACGCCACAGCCCATTACGTGTGAAACTGTCATACCTGTAATTCCAAGCTTAAGAAGTGCATTCTTAAGTTTCTCAAGGTTACGCTCCTTACAAAGGATTTCAACCTTTGTCATACGAGGTCTGCCTGCAGATGTAATCTGTGAAGGCGCATATTCAACCTCAATTGCCTCATCAGGGCTTGCAAGTCCAGCAGCCTCAAGAGTCTCTGTAATAAGTGATGCTGTCTCATCATCATACTCATCTGTATCGAAGTCGTCCTCAAGCATGTTAAAGCCTGAATATGCTGATGGAAGACCATGCTCCGTTCTATCAAGACCAACGATTTCTTCCTCAGCTGAAGCACGAAGACCGATAGTAGCCTTAATAACAGAAAATGAAATTGTAATTGTAACAGCAGCCCATGCTCCTACTGAAAGAACACCAAGAAGCTGTAAACCTAAAAGCTTGAAGCCACCGCCATAGAAAAGACCTGTAAGCTCACTTGCTGGAGCTGAAGGTGTAGCAAATAAACCAACTGCAATTGTTCCCCAGATACCATTCATCATGTGAACTGCAACAGCACCAACTGGATCATCAATATGAAGCTTATAGTCAAGAAGCCATACACCAAATACTACAAGGAAACCTGCAACAACACCAATTACAATAGCACCGAAAGCATCTGTAACGTCGCATGGGGCTGTGATAGCTACAAGACCTGCAAGTGAAGCATTTAATGACATTGATACATCTGGCTTACCAAACTTAATCCATGTGAAAGCCATTGTTGTACAAGTAGCAACTGCAGGAGCAATTGTTGTTGTAACAAAAATTGAAGCAAGCTGCTCTAAAGATGTTGCTGCAGCACCGTTGAAGCCATACCAGCCAAGCCAAAGAATAAATACACCAAGTGCACCAAGAGCAATGTTGTGACCTGGGAAAGCATTTACCTTTGAAATACGACCTTTGCTGTCGTGTGAAAACTTACCAATACGAGGTCCAAGAATCTTTGCACCGATAAGAGCACAGATACCACCAACCATATGAATAGCACAGCTACCTGCAAAATCGTGGAAACCAAGCTGTGCAAGCCAGCCACCACCCCAAATCCAGTGAGCCTCGATTGGATAAATTACAAGTGAAATAATTCCTGAATAAACACAGTAGCTAACAAACTTTGTACGCTCTGCCATAGCACCAGAAACGATTGTTGCTGTTGTAGCACAGAACACAAGGTTAAATACAAAGTTGCTCCAATCAAAAGAAGCATAGTTTGTAAAAATTCCAAGTGTTGGTCTACCTACTAAACCAAAGAGACAATCCTCTCCAAGCATAAGACCAAAACCTAATACAATGAACATTACTGTTCCAATACAGAAATCCATTAAGTTTTTCATAATGATGTTTCCTGTATTTTTTGCTCTGGTAAAGCCAGCCTCAACCATTGCAAAGCCTGCCTGCATCCAGAAAACCAGTGCAGCTCCTATAAGGAACCACACACCAAATAATAAACTTGTGTACTCTTCCATAATATTTTCCTCCTAGTTTTTATTAAAAAAAGTGCAGTCTAAAGCATCTCTACTTTAAACTGCACTCCATTGTGCTAATATAACACCTCATCCACCGCAAGCGGTCCCCCTTCCCCTTAAGGGGAAGGCTCATTCTCTGGCTTCCCCCTGGGGGCGAGAGAGGTCCAGTGGACCTCTGATCCGAGCCGACCGGAGCGGAAGCGGAGAAAAAGCTGTCAGCTTTAGCTGACTGATGAGGGGTATTATTTCACCGAATATAAGATCTCTCCATATGTAGGATATGGCCAGATATCACTTGGAACTACTGTCTCAAGCTCATCTACAACCTCTCTTACTTCATTCATATCTGCAAAGATAACATCGTGGTGGAACTTAGCAAGCTCATAAGTATCTGAAAGCTCCTTAGCCTTCTCGATATCTGCCTCAAGCTTTTCAAGTCTTGAATCCATTTCAAAAGTAAGCTTTGAAGCCTTCTCAAGATGCTTCTTCTCTACTGTTGAATCTACAGAAAGACCAGTTGCTGCCTTAGCATTAAGTGTCTCTGCAAGTGTGTACTGATAATCACTTGCTGCTGCCATGATGTCCTTCTTAACCATTGAATCAAGCGTAAGTGCCTCGATATCAAGTACCTTATAATAGTTCTCAAGAAGAATATCATAGCGGCTGTAAAGCTCTTCCTTCGTAAATACGTTATGCTTTGTAAATACATCGATAGACTTGTCAGCGATAAAAGCTGGAAGAGCATCCACTGTAGACTTAAGGTTTGCAAGTCCTCTTCTCTCTGCTTCCTTTACCCACTCCTCTGAGTATCCGTTACCATTGAAGATAATTCTCTGATGTGCTGTAAGCTCTCTCTTAAGAAGCTCTCCAAGTGCCTTTTCGAAATCAGCCTTTCCTGTAAGCTCTGCAGTAAACTTCTCTAATTCCTCTGCAACAATTGTGTTAAGAACAATGTTTGGACCAGAGATAGAAGCTGTAGAACCAAGAGATCTAAACTCAAATTTATTTCCTGTGAAAGCAAATGGTGATGTTCTGTTTCTATCTGTTGTATCCTTTGAAATACTTGGGATAACATCAGAACCAACTGTCATCTTCTGCTTCTTAATGTCCGTGTAATCTGTTCCGTCGATGATTGACTTTACAATTGCCTCAAGCTCGTCACCAAGGAACATTGAGATGATTGCTGGTGGTGCCTCGTTAGCGCCAAGTCTGTGATCATTACCAGCAGATGCAACAGACACGCGGAGTAATTCCTGATACTCGTCAACAGCCTTGATAACTGCGGTGAGGAAAAGCAAGAACTGAGCGTTCTGGGAAGGAGTAGCGCCTGGTTCAAGTAGGTTTACTCCGGTGTCAGTTGATATAGACCAGTTGTTGTGTTTGCCCGATCCATTGACGCCTGCAAAAGGCTTCTCATGCAGTAGACATGTCATACCGTGTCGCTGAGCTACCACCTTCATCATCTCCATGGTAAGCTGATTGTGGTCTGTAGCTATATTAGTGGTTGAGAATACTGGTGCAAGCTCATGCTGCGCAGGAGCAACCTCGTTGTGCTTTGTCTTAGCAAGTACACCAAGCTTCCACAACTCCTCGTCTAACTCTTTCATAAATGCAGAAACTCTTGGTTTAATAGTTCCAAAATAATGATCCTCAAGTTCCTGTCCCTTTGGAGGCTTTGCTCCAAATAATGTACGTCCACAGTAAATTAAATCAGGACGCTTGTTGTACATCTCTGTATCAATAAGGAAGTATTCCTGCTCTGGTCCAACTGTTGTGATAACTCTCTTAACTTCATCATGACCGAAGAGCTTTAATACCTTAACTGCTGCCTTGTCCAAAGCTTCCATAGAACGAAGAAGTGGTGTCTTCTTATCAAGTGCCTCACCTGAGTATGAACAGAAAGCTGTTGGAATGCAAAGTGTATCATCTTTAATAAATACGTAGCTTGTAGGATCCCAAGCTGTATATCCTCTTGCCTCGAAAGTAGCTCTAAGACCACCTGATGGGAAAGAAGATGCATCAGGCTCACCCTTAATAAGCTCCTTGCCTGAGAATGTCATAATCACTCGTCCGCCTGCATCTGGCTGGATGAATGAGTCATGCTTTTCAGCAGTTACACCTGTCATTGGTTGGAACCAATGTGTAAAATGTGTAGCACCAAGCTCTATAGCCCATTCCTTCATAGCATGAGCAATTACATTTGCCAAATCTCTATCAAGAGGTCTTCCCTCTTCTACTGTATTTCTAAGGGCCTTGTAGGCATCCTTAGGAAGACGCTCTTTCATGGTTTCATCATTAAAAACCATGCTACCAAATACTTCTGTAACTTTCTTTTCCATAATTATCCTCCATGTTTCTATTAATCTATCCCATTTACCTGTGTATAACTTAATTATTTCAATATCGTTTTCACTATATTCATTGAAATAATTAGTTATACATCAGGTAAATTCATTCTAGTAAATGAATTCCTTGAAATAATCTAGGAATCAATCAAGTTAGCTTATACACGATTATTAAATTCCCGACGCTCCGTAATTGGATAGCACACGGGCTGATGGGTCGTCCACATCGCAACCTTCCCAATTTTTATTAGGCATCCAGAAGTCCACAATCATGTGTGCCTGACCTGGATAGTATTTTTCAAACAAATCTCTATATAATAGAGATTCCTTTGTGAATGGTGTGCGATATTCGTATTTACGTTTTGCATCTTCTAAATCCTGATCTGAATAGACACTGTTTGCATATTCTTTTAAGTAATAAACCATTGAGTGTCCAACTGCATCGGAAAATGCTGCTTTCTCTCTAAAGAGAATGTCATAAGGCAAGTAATCGTCTCCCTCGAATGCATGTCTTAACAAGTATTTTCCTTTGTTATACTTATTCATCTTTATTTCAGGATTAATGCTCATTACATAATCCACAAAGGCTAAATCTCCAAATGGAACTCTTGCTTCCATAGAGTGAACTGAAATACATCTGTCAGCTCTAAGTACATCGTACATATAAAGCTCTCTAAGTCTCTTCTCTGCCTCTCTCTGGAACTCCTCTGCATTAGGAGCAAAGTCTGTATATTTGTATCCGAATATCTCGTCTGAAATCTCTCCAGTAAGAAGAACTCTAATATCTGGGAACTGCTTTTTTATTCCTTTGCAGATTAAATACATTCCCATGGAAGCTCGAATGGTTGTTATATCAAAGGTTCCAAGAGCTGCTACAACTTCTTCAAGACTTTCAAGCACTATGTCCTTGTTGATGATAATTTCGTGATGCTCAGAACCGATATAATCAGCAACCTCTTTTGCATATTTTAAGTCGATTGCATCTTCATTCATTCCAATGGCAAATGTTTTGATTGGCTTATCCATCATCTTTTGAGCAATTGCACAAACCAATGAAGAATCAAGTCCGCCGGAAAGAAGGAATCCTACAGGAGCATCTGCATCAAGTCTCTTTTCAACACCTGAAACTAAAAGCTTCTTAATTTTGGCTGCCGCCTCTTCAACTCCATCCTTGCTATAAGCCTGTCTCTTAGCTAAATCTCTATAACAAATGAACTTTCCTTTGAAATAATAATGTCCTGGTGGAAATGGCTTAACCTCATCAGTAAGACCAACCAGATTCTTTGCTTCTGATGCAAACATTATTGCACCTTCACTGTCATAGCCATAAAACAAGGGTCTAATTCCGATTGGATCTCTTGCAGCCACAAGATCATCTAACTCTTTGTCGTAGATAACCATTGCATATTCTGCGTCAAGCTT
This sequence comes from Pseudobutyrivibrio sp. YE44, assembly GCF_900104335.1. Taxonomy (GTDB): domain Bacteria; phylum Bacillota; class Clostridia; order Lachnospirales; family Lachnospiraceae; genus Pseudobutyrivibrio. Next base: position 120,779 of record NZ_FMXT01000001.1, on the reverse strand, counting down.
TGCAAACATTCCTAATCCGTATTTGCGATACATAGGAAGGATGATTTCGCAATCGCTATCACTTAAGAATTTATATCCATCAGCCTTAAGTTCTTCCCTAACTGGCTTGAAGCCATACAATTCTCCATTACAGATTGCATAATTGCCATCCAACTCAAAGGGCTGCATACCTGCTTCAGTCAAACCCATGATTGACAATCTTTGGAATCCAAGGACCGAATCATTTGCAGTAATCACTCGTTGCATATCTGGTCCTCTAGATAGTGTTTTAGAAAATGCCGCTTCGAAATCCTTCATTCCAATGTGGCATTTGCTTAGAGCCATAATAGAACACATAAATCTTTTTTCCTTCCCATTTTTTTACTAAAACAAAAAGGCGCCGAGACGAAACTTTCGTTTCTATCTCGACGCCTTTGTCGTTCGTGTTTTTTATTGATATGAATAATAAAACTTTGTAAAGCGGTTGTCAACAAGTTTTTTTATTTTTTTTCATTATACAATAAAAAAACACATTTTATTGATAAAATTATAAACCGTAATGATTCTAAATAATCTTTCGAAAGGATGGTTTAACTATGGATAATCAGGACTACACTTACACACAGGCACCTAACAATGCACCAGCACCATATACAGATATGTCTGTAGGTGATTGGCTAATCACAATGATTCTTACTTGCATCCCAATTGTAGGCTTTATCTGCCTTATCGTTTGGGCTGTTAGCAGTTCGCCAGAAAAACGAGCTCGTAAGAACTGGGCTATAGCTCAATTCATTATGTGCGCAATCGCTATTGTACTAAGTATTATCTTAGTAGCATGCCTTGGAGTTGGCGCAGCATCCATGGCTGGTTCATATTAATCAATTAAGGTCAGACCGTTTTTAGGTCTGACCTTTTCTCATTATGCATTGTTAAGCTCTATAAAGATTTTACTGCTTACCAATCATATTTAAACTCAAATCCATCTTCTGGCTCACCTATTTCATATCCCAGTTCTCGTGATAGCTTTGCTTTTAATTCTTCATACCAAGGTTCCCACATCTCCTCAGGCATAGTGCTAAATAACTGTAATCCACTAGGTTCACTAGAAGCCTCAAATACCTTTTATTATTTTATCATGCATAGTCATATTATGCAGAATAAATTGCATGTCAATCTCACTACCTGAACAAATTATTCCCTATGTAGTAATTTACATTCTAATTACGGAATATGCATTTAATATTTAATTCAGTTTGAAGCTTTTTATCTTCTTGAACTACGGAAAAATATACTGCATATTAGCATTATTCCGTAATGACAGTCATTTTACCAAAATTCGCTACGGAACAAATGCTAATAAAAGTCAATATTTCCGTAATCACAGCCCAAATAACAATATTTCCCCCAAAAAGCAAGTTCAAATAGCCCTTGCAGCACTAACAAAACCCCAAAGTTGGTCATAGTGTCTAAATACCCACAAATACAAAAAGTTGGCCATAGTGCCTAAATACCCACAAATACAAAAAGCCGCCTGGCGTATGCCAAGCGACTCAATAAAAAATCTAATTATTATATTTTTCAATAATCCCAAGGGCTACCTGATACCTGGAGATACGTGAATCCATAGCTTCTTTCTCAATAAGCTTGTGGGCTTCCTCTTCACTTACGTCTTCGTTGACGATGAGAAGGAGCTTGGCCCGGGAAATGGTTTTAAGCTCGTCAAGCTTCTTTTCAAGCTTGAGGTTTTCGCGCTTTGCCATGGATATTCTGCGCTGGGCTGCCATGGCAGCCTTCAGGGCCTGCCAGAAAAGCTGCTTGCTAATAGGCTTGGATACAGTGATAATACCGTAGTCTGCCACCTTGTCGGTGGTTTCATCATAAATGTCTGCTTTTACAAAAAGCAGAATCTGACAAACATTCTTTTCTGCAATATCCACCACATGCTCGATAGAGTTTGTTCCACCGATAGGAAGGTTGATTAGACAAATGTCAAAATCATAATCCTGGATGGTGCGTTTGGCAGTAACAAGACTTGTCTCGCACATCATATCGATGAAACCATTCTCTTTGAGAAAGGATTTATAGAAGGCGGTACCCTTTTCGCTATCGCAGACAATTAATGCTCGTTCCATAGTCTACTCCTTTTAGGGTTAAATACTTGCCTTTATAATTTCAATATAATCTGCGGCAATATCCGCAAAGCTAGATTCCTTTATGAATTGACTATTTGACGCACATTCAATTGCCTCCTCGATAGATGAAGGAAGCTTTGTTAAAGTTGATGCCTTTTCATCAGTCAAATCTCTTGAGCTAACCTCCAAGGCTGGTGGAAGCTTTTCCTTGCCTTTTACACCTGCGATTCCGGCTTGGATAACGATAGCGCTGGCAAGGTATGGGTTAATACATGAGTCTGGTGAACGCAAAATAAAATGCTTACGCTTTCCATTGACTTCAGGCACTCTAAAAAGTCTAGAATTGTTCTGTTCAGACCAAGTAACATACTTTGGTGCTTCTAGCAAACCAAAGCGATAGTAAGAGTCACGACGACAATTCAAGAACAAAGTGATATCTCTCATTCTGTTAATGATACCTGCCATAAAGCTCTCAGAGAATTCTCTATCAGTATCAATTAGGTTAGAATCCCCCTTGTAGTTTGCCATAATAATGTGCAAACCATTTCCAGGAGCATCCTCCATAGGCTTTGGCTCAAAGCATGCACAGGCACCATTTCTAGCTGCAATATTTTCAACAACGTTTTTGTAGGTTACGAGGTTGTCGGCTGTAGTAAGCACATCTGCAGACTGGAAATCAATCTCATTCTGGCCTGGTCCTCTTTCGTGATGTGAAGATTGAGGCGAAATGCCCATTTCTTCAAGGGATAGACAAATCTCTCTTCGAATGTTTTCACCCTTGTCGCTTGGAGCAACATCAAGATATCCACCATTATCAAATGGTTCTTTTGTAGGATTACCATCCTCATCTGTCTTGAACAAATAGAATTCTGACTTAAGTCCCATTCGAGTGGTGAAGCCCATACTCTCACACTCCTTGAGTGTTTCCTTAAGGAATTGTCTATAGTCATAGGCGAATGGTGTTCCATCTGCATAAACCACATCACAATAGAATCTGATTACACGACCAGATTGTGGTCTCCAAGGAAGCACATGCAAGGTGTCTGGATCTGGCTTTAAGAATAAATCCTTTCCTGCCACACCAGAGAATCCAAGCACTAAGAATGAGTCGAAATTAATTCCGTCTTCGAAGGCAGACTTCAATTCTGATGGCATTATAGAAATATTCTTTTGGTTGCCGTAAAGGTCACAAAATGCAAGTCGGATAAACTTAACATCGTTCTCCTCAACGAACTCCAAAATATCATCAATTGATAAATGAGACATGGTATGTCCTCCAAAATTTTTTATTCTATTCTAAACCATTCAGAGCATATTCGCAAAATCGCACTAATGTGCTTTCCTTTTGCTCATATGTTTTTCTCACAAAATAAAATTTAATAGAAAAATGCTTGCCAGCAATCATTTTCTATATAAATTTTATTTTGCTCTGAATGGTTTATATGTTTGTGTACCCCATAAGGTACTCATCTACTTCTCTTGCGCAGTCTCTACCCTGGCGGATAGCCTTTACAACTAGAGACTGACCTGTATGCATATCTCCAGCAGTAAATACCTTTGGTACCTTTGTTGCAAATTTATCGGCACCAACAGAAGCCACATTTGTACGTCCGTCTACCTCCACCTTGAAGGCATCTGTAACATATTTCTGTGAGCCTAAGAAACCTGCAGCAATAAGACAAAGCTGACAAGGGATTTCCTTTTCGGTTCCCTCCACTGGTACCATCATCTTGCGACCTGTTTTCTTATCAAGTTTAGACTCTAAGGAAACAAGAACGGCGCTCTTAAGGTTGCCATTTTTATCGGTCTTAAATTCCTTTACAGTTGTTGTGTACACACGTGGGTCATGACCGAACTTGGCAATAGCCTCCTCCTGTCCATAATCAGTTTTGCACACAAGTGGCCACTGTGGCCATGGATTAGTCTCCGCTCTCTCATCTGGAGCCTTTGGCATCATTTCAAGCTGTGTTACGGACTTGCAACCGTGACGGATAGAAGTTCCCACACAGTCGTTTCCTGTATCTCCACCGCCGATAATGATAACGTCCTTATCCTTTGCAGAAATATACTGGCCATCCACAAGCTTCATGTCGTTTGCCCACAAGCATTTTGTGGTTGATGTAAGGAAATCCACAGCAAAGTGAATACCCTTGGCATCCTTACGACCAACTGCATCTATGTCTCTTGGATTGGAAGAGCCGCAGCAAAGAATAACAGCATCATATTTGTCTGTTAAATCCTTAGCCTTCACGTCCACACCAACGTTGGCATTTACGATAAAGCTAACGCCCTCTTCCTCCATTATTTTTACCTTGCGATCGATGATTTGCTTCTCAAGCTTCATATTTGGAATGCCGTAACGAAGCAAACCACCTACATTGTCATTTCTCTCGTATACGGTAACACTGTGGCCTCTGCGGTTAAGCTGATCTGCTACAGCAAGACCTGCAGGGCCTGATCCAATAACAGCTACAGATTTACCTGTGCGCTGCTTTGGAGGATTTGCCTTAGCAAGTCCATTGGCATAAGCGTATTCAATAATAGCCTTTTCATTTTCTCTTGTAGAAACAGCATCGCCATTTAACCCACATGTACACGCCTTCTCACAAAGACCTGGACATACTCTGCAGGTAAACTCAGGGAAGTTGCTAGTCTTGTGAAGACGCTTATATGCCATCTCATAATTTCCCTGATAAACAAGCTCATTCCACTCAGGAATAAGATTGTTCAAAGGACAACCTGAAGTCATCCCTTTAATAGTCATACCTGACTGACAGAAAGGTACGCCGCAATCCATGCAACGTGCTCCCTGTCTCTTTTGTTCCTCCACTGAAAGTGGTTCGTGGAACTCATTAAAATTCTTTATTCTTTCAAGAGGACTAAATGCTTTAGCCTCTACTCGATCATACTCTAAAAATCCTGTTGGCTTTCCCATCTATTTAATCCTCCTATTTGCATAAAGCGTTAAAAGCTTCAATCTGTGCCTGCTCTGAAGACAGTCCCTTTTCTTCCATTTGAACAATTGTCTGCATCATCTTCTTGTAATCAAATGGAACAATCTTCTTAAACTTAGGAAGGTATTCACTGAAATTATCGTAAATACGTTTTCCCTTCTCTGAACCTGTCTCAGCCACGTGGGCAGCGATTATCTCCTTGAGTTCCATAACATCATACTTGTTTGTTACAGTCTCAAGACTAACCATGCTTTTATTTAAGCGCTTGTAAAGAGTGGCATCCTCATCAAGGACATAGGCAATGCCACCTGACATACCAGCAGCAAAGTTCTTTCCAGTTGTACCTAGCACAACCACTCTACCGCCTGTCATGTATTCACAACCATGGTCACCACAGCCCTCAACAACAGCTGTAGCACCAGAGTTTCTTACAGCAAAACGCTCGCCAGCCACACCATTGATAAATGCCTTTCCTGAGGTTGCACCATATAAAGCAACGTTACCAATAATGATATTTTCATCCTGCTTATAGCTTGCTTCCTTTGGAGGATTAACCACGAGCTTACCACCAGAAAGACCTTTTCCAAAGTAGTCATTAGAGTCACCTACAAGCTTTAAGGTAAGTCCCTTTGGAATAAAGGCACCGAAGGACTGTCCTCCTGCTCCCTGACAATTTACTACATATCTGTCTTCTGGAAGAGTTTCTCCAAAACGTCTGGTAAGCTCTGCACCAAGCAAGGTTCCCAGTGAACGGTTGATATTTGAAACCTCGACCTCAACCTGGCCTTCTTCATTTGCCTCAATGGCAAGTATAAGCTTCTTTAAAAGAACCTTTTCATCTACAGTCTTTTCAAGCTCAAAGTTGTAGACATTTTTCTTCTCGTAGTTAACCTTCTCATAAGGATTAGGATTTGAAACTACACAAGATAAATCTACCTTTGACATTCTCTTGCTGCCATCCACATCCTTAAGCTGTAAAAGATCATAACGTCCGCAAAGCTCATCCACAGTCTTGCAACCAAGCTGTGCCATATATTCACGAAGCTCCTGAGCAATAAAGCGCATGAAGTTTACAACATACTCAGGCTTACCTGTAAATCTCTTTCTAAGCTCTGGGTTCTGAGTTGCAACACCAACTGGACATGTATCAAGATTACATACTCTCATCATTACACAGCCCATTGTTACAAGTGGAGCTGTTGCAAAACCAAATTCCTCTGCACCAAGGGCACAAGCAATAGCAACATCACGACCTGTCATAAGCTTACCATCAGTCTCAATAACAACCTTATTTCTAAGACCATTCATAGCAAGAGTCTGATGAGCCTCTGCAAGACCAAGCTCCCAAGGAAGACCTGCATTGTGGATTGATGACTTAGGTGCCGCACCTGTACCACCATCATAACCAGAAATAAGAATAACCTGAGCTCCTGCCTTAGCAACACCAGAAGCGATTGTTCCAACGCCTGCCTCTGATACAAGCTTTACAGAAATACGCGCAGCCTTATTGGCATTCTTTAAATCGTAAATAAGCTCCGCCAAATCCTCGATGGAATAAATATCGTGATGAGGTGGTGGGGAAATAAGAGCCACACCTGGAGTAGAAAGACGAGTCTTTGCAATCCAAGGATAAACCTTCTTTCCTGGAAGATGTCCACCTTCGCCAGGCTTTGCCCCCTGTGCCATCTTAATCTGGATTTCCTTTGCGCTAACAAGATACTTGCTAGTAACACCAAATCTACCAGAAGCAACCTGCTTAATTGCAGAACAACGATTCAGACCATCTGGGCCAATGCTATAGCGCTCTTCCTCTTCTCCACCTTCACCAGAGTTCGACTTACCATGAAGCATATTCATAGCGATAGCCATAGTCTCGTGAGCTTCCTTTGAAATAGAACCGTAGCTCATGGCACCTGTCTTAAAACGCTTTACAATAGAATCTACAGACTCAACTTCATCAATACTAATTGCCTTCTTTGGATACTTGAAATCAATAAGTCCACGTAGATTTCTAACCTCATCCTCCTTGTTAAGAAGTGCTGTATATTCCTTGAAGGTATTGTAGTCACCAGTTCTTGTAGAAAGCTGAAGCAGGTGAATTGTTGCAGGATTGTAGAGATGCTCCTCTGCACCTGAACGCATCTTGTGCTGTCCTCTAGAATCCAAGGTTTCATCTACAGATAATCCAAGTGGATCAAAGGCCTTGCTATGCTGCATTTCCACATCTGCCTGAATATCCTCTAATGTGATGCCGCCGATTCTGCTGATTGTTCCTGTGAAATACTTATCTATTACATCTGCGCTGATACCAATGGCCTCGAAAATCTTGGCACCCTGGTAAGACTGCACTGTAGAGATACCCATCTTTGATGCAATTTTGATGATTCCGCTAATTACAGCCTCGTTATAGTCGTCAATTGCGGCATGCTCATCCTTCTTAAGCTGACCCTTTTCAATAAGCTCACTGATAGTTTCCTGTGCAAGATAAGGGTTGATTGCAGAAGCACCATAACCTAAAAGTGTCGCAAAATGATGGACCTCTCTTGGCTCACCTGATTCTAGAATTACTGAAAGGCTGGTACGCTTCTTTGTCTGAACCAGATGTCTTTGAACAGCGGCAACAGCCAGTAAGGATGGAATTGCCACGTGGTTTTCATCCACACCTCTATCTGAGAGAATAATGATATTTGCACCTTCTCGGTTTACTCTATCAACCTCAACAAAAAGATGCTCAATAGCCTTCTCCAAAGAAGTGTTCTTATAATAAGTGATAGGTACTGTTTCAGCCTGAATTCCAGGTACCTTCATTGATTTAATCTTCATTAAATCTGTAACTGTTAAGATTGGATTGTGAATCTCAAGCATGTTACAGTTTTCTTCCTTTTCCTCAAGGACATTTCCAGCTGTTCCAAGATAGATAGTTGTTGCTGTGACAATCTCCTCACGAATAGAATCGATAGGTGGATTTGTTACCTGGGCAAACAACTGCTTGAAATAGTTGAAAAGAGGCTGATGATGTTCTGAAAGTACAGCAAGTGGTACATCGATACCCATTGCACCTGTGTTTTCACCACCATTAAGAGCCATAGGAAGGATAGAATCCTTTATCTCCTCGTAAGAATATCCAAAGGCCTTCTGAAGACAGTCTCTCTCCTCCTTTGAATACTTTGGAACTGGCTCATTTGGAATCTTTATTTCAGAAAGCTTTGCAAGGTTTGCATCCAGCCACTGACCATATGGCTGTCTTGAAGCAAACTGTGCCTTAAGCTCCTCATCATCTATAAGTCTTCCGGCAACGGTATCTACAAGAAGCATTTTTCCTGGACGAAGTCTGTCCTTCTTTTTAATCTTACTTTCCTCGACAGGAAGCACACCTACCTCAGAAGAAAGGATCAAATAGTCGTCCTCTGTAATGTAATATCTTGATGGTCTAAGTCCGTTTCTATCAAGAACCGCACCCATAATATCACCATCTGAGAAAAGAATAGATGCAGGACCATCCCATGGCTCCATCATTGTAGAGTAATACTGATAGAAATCTCTTCTAGCCTGATCCATTGCCTTGTTCTTTACCCATGGTTCTGGAATTGTAATCATAACGGCAAGTGGAAGTGGCATACCGTTCATTACAAGAAACTCTAGAGCATTATCAAGCATTGCAGAGTCTGAACCTGCCTGATTACAAACTGGTGTAATCTTTGTCATCTCTGGCTCTAATACCTGGGATACCATTGTCTCCTCACGAGAAAGCATCTTATCTGCATTTCCCTTGATGGTATTAATCTCTCCATTGTGTACAATAAAGCGATTTGGATGAGCACGCTCCCAAGAAGGATTTGTGTTGGTTGAGAAACGAGAATGAACTGTAGCAATTGCAGATTCATAATCCTTATCCTCCAAATCCTCAAAGAAAAGTCTAAGCTGATTTACAAGAAACATACCCTTATATACGATAGTTCTGCTTGAAAGAGAAGCAACATAGGTATTCTCAGCAGTCTGCTCAAACACACGTCTAGCCACATAAAGCTTTCTATCAAAATCAAGCCCGCGGTTGCAATCCTCTGGTCTCTTAATGAAAGCCTGATAAATTGTTGGCATACAATCCACTGCAGCCTTACCAAGGATGGTAGGCTTTGTTGGGACCTGTCTCCAACCTAAAAATTCAAGGTTTTCTTTTTCCACGATGATTTCGAACATCTTCATGGCCTGTTTTCTTTTCAGTTCCTCAGAAGGGAAAAAGAACATACCTACACCGTAGTCTCTCTCATTCCCAATTGAAATTCCAAGCTCCTTTGTAACCTTTGAAAAGAATTTGTGAGAAATCTGAAGAAGGATACCAACGCCATCTCCTGTTTCACCGTCAGCATCCTTACCTGCTCTATGCTCAAGATTTTCAACAATCTTTAATGCATCAGAGACAGTTTTGTGAGTTTTGATTCCCTTAATAGAAACAACAGCTCCAATACCACAATTGTCATGTTCAAATTCCGGGTTGTACAAACCTTTATTTTGATCTACCATGTTTGCTACTCCTTCCACTTTTTCGATCTAGCACTAAAATAATGCAAAAAAAGGGCGCCTAAACAGACTCCCACTACGGGAATTTGTTTAGACGCCTTTGTCTTTGAAATAATATACAATTAATTGAGAATAAATGCAAGCACTTTTTTACATTAAAGTGTTAAACCGCACTTTATATTGCTACACCGCAAGCCTTACAATCACTTACAAGCTCCTGTACAAGAGTTTTAACTGGAAGAATCTCATTCACTCTAGATGCATTTTCACCGCAGAAAAATAATCCCTCTTCCCTATCTCCTGTTACAGCGGCAATTAAAGCTCTACTTATACAATAAGGAATTTTGTCCCCCTTTGGACAAGCCTTAAGGCAGTTATTACATCTTTTTGCAAAAAAATTCTTTCCGTCATCAAGCTTTTCTAGAAGTGGTGTGTATACCGCACGGGCTGGCATACCAACTGGACTTTTAATAATCTTAATGTCCTCTTCCTTAGCATCAACTATCACCTGCTTAAAAACATCACTGGCATCACACTCATCAGTGGTGATAAAACGTGTTCCCATTTGAACGCCGTCAGCACCTGCATCAATTGCCTCAGCTATATCCTGGCCTGTGAAAACTCCGCCACCCAGGAACACTCTAATCTTTTTCTTGAACTCAGCCTCGTAAGGCTTAATAACCTCTAATACTTCTTTTAAAATCTGAAGATTTGGCTGACAGGTTTTCTCACTTAAATCTTCCTTGGAAAATCCAAGGTGACCACCAGCCTTATGACCTTCGATAACAATAAAATCAGGAATTGAACCTGCCTTCTTTGCAAAGGTCTTGCACAAAAGCATTGCTGCTTTCTTGCTAGAAACAATCGGTGCATATAGAGTGCTGCTTCCCTTTACAAGCTCCGCCAAATTAAGAGGAAGACCTGCTCCAGAAATAATTGCATCTGCTCCTGCAGCGATTGCAGCCTTTACAGTTTCTTCGTAATGGCTAACTGCCACCATAATATTTACTCCTACAAGACCGTTGCCCCCAGATATTTCCTTTGCTCTTTTAATATGTGCCTTTAAGGCTCTAAGATTTGCCTCTAAAGGATTGGTTAAGAAGTCTGCCTCCTTGAAACCAATATTTACTGAGCTAATTACGCCCATGCAGCCCTGCTTTGCCACATTGCCTGCAAGCTCTGATAGAGAAACACCAATTCCCATACCGCCCTGGATGATTCCATGAGCTAATTCTTTTCCATTAATATTCATTGCATATTCTCCATATAAGATTAATTAATTAAAAAGTTTTAACTAAAGTCTTTGAGATAATACATCAAATTCTCTTATATGTCAAATTAATATACAATTATACTCAGTTGTGTATTTATTCAGCGTTGCATCTGGTAATTACTGGGTTTACAGGTGTTGCTTATTTCAGAAAATTAGCCAACATCTTCTTTCCCTCAGGAGTCAAAATAGATTCCGGATGAAACTGAAGCCCGTAAATCTCATAATCCTTGTGCTTAACAGCCATAATCTCTCCATCAGTGGTGCTTGCAACCACTTTCAGATTGCTTGGAAGCGTGGACTCCTCCGCAGCCAAGGAATGATATCTGGCAACTGTTGTATTTTCAGGAAGCCCCTGAAAAATCTTGCAAGACAAATCCAGTGTTACCTCTGACTGCTTCCCATGCATAAGTTCCTTGGCATATGTAATAACACCACCAAAGGTCTCACATATTGCCTGATGCCCTAAACACACTCCAAGAATAGGAAGCTTTCCTGCAAAGTGAGCTATAACATCCTCACAGATACCTGCTTCAATAGGACGTCCTGGCCCTGGAGAAATAATAATATGGCAAGGTGCTAATTTTTCAATATCGCATATACGTAATTCGTCATTACGAACTACCTTTATATCTGGATTAATCTCTCCTATCAGCTGATAAAGGTTGTAGGAAAAGCTATCGTAATTGTCTATTAGTAAAATCATTCTAAGCCTCCCTCTGCTCCTCTAACTGCATTTATTACAGCCTTAGCCTTGTTAATGCACTCGTCTGCTTCCTTTTCAGGAATAGAATCATATACAATTCCTGCCCCTGAACGGATACAGATTGTATCATCCTTTTTATAAACAAGTCTGATAGCAATGCAAACATCTAAGTTTCCTGTAAAATCAATATAGCCTAGGGCACCACCATATATTCCTCGTTTACTCTGCTCCAGCTCCTCAATAATCTCACAGGCTCTGAATTTTGGTGCACCAGAAAGGGTTCCTGCAGGGAGTATTGCATCAACTGCATCAATAACATCTCTATCCTCTGCCAACTGGCCAACAACTGTGGAACCAATATGCATTACATGGGAGAATCTTTCGATTCCCATATACTGCTCAACATTTACAGTTCCAAGCCTGCTGATTTTTCCAATATCATTTCGTCCTAAATCCACAAGCATATTGTGCTCAGCAAGCTCCTTTTCATCTGCCAACAGCTCCCTTTCAAGAGCCAGGTCTTCAGCTGGAGACTTACCACGTGGTCTGGTTCCTGCAAGAGGAAAAGTGCTGACTCTTTTTTGTTCCACCTTTACAAGAGTTTCAGGTGAGGCACCTGCTATTTCTATATCATCACTTGAAAAATAAAACATATAAGGTGATGGATTGCTAGCCCTGAGAAGTCTATAGGTATCAAAAAGGCTTCCCTGTGCTTCAGCGCTCATAGGATTTGAAAGCACTACTTGGAAGATATCACCTTCCTTTATATAATGCTTTGCCTTTTCAACCATATGTCCATACTCTTCTTTTGTAAACTTTGGCTTTATCTCAGACTTAATTGATAAAGGTTTAAACTCCTTCTTCTCTCCTGACTTTAAAAGCTTCTTAATCTCCTCAAGCTTTGCTTCTGCAACAGAATAATTATTTGCTATTGCCTGAACCCTGTCTTCCACATAAGAAGAGTTTACATCTCTTAAATCAACCCCTGTGATCAAATAGATTTTTTGCCTATAATTATCAAAAGCAATTACATCATTAAAAAGCATCAAATCCATATCCTTAAAGTCATCTTCCCCGTGATTAGACAGCTGAAGCTTTGGCTCGCTGTACTTTATATAATCATAGGAAAAATAGCCTACAAGACCACCAGTAAAAGTAGGCAAGCCTTTTAGTGTTGGGCTTTTATATTTTGCCAGAAGCTCTCTAAGTATCTCGCCTGGATGAGAAACTTTACACTCTTCCACAAGGGTCTTCCCCTCTGCGGAATTATCCTTTATCTGTACAACACCATCCTGGCAGGTGATTTCCATTTTAGGATTAAAGCCCAAGAAAGAATAACGACCCCAATCCTCAGACTGACCTGCACTTTCTAGAAGATAACACTGGTTGCTGGCCTTTCTAAGAATCCTTACCACCTCAATAGGTGTAAAGCTATCAGAAAGGATTTCAATGGCAACAGGAATTCGTTTGTAGGATTTGTCTTCTGCTAATTCTAAAACTTCTTCTAAACTAGGAAACATAATAGGCCTCTTTCATTTCTCGCACGAACTTTCCTACCTGAGCGGGAGCATTCTTTCCATGCTCTGCAATAACTCTTACAATGGCAGAACCAACAATGGCTCCATCAGAAATGTTTGCCATCTCAGCAGCCTGTTCAGGTGTTGAAATACCAAATCCTACAGCACATGGAACCCTTGTGTTTTTACGAACTCTATCAACAAGCTCAGCTATGTTGCTAGTGAATTCCTTTCTTGTACCAGTTACACCAAGACTTGAAACAATATAAATAAAGCCCTTGGCATTTTTTGCAATCATATCGATTCTATCCTCAGAAGTTGGAGCAATCATTGAAACAAATTCCACTCCAAACTCATCAGCTGCATCCTCAAATTCAGCCTTCTCTTCAAATGGAACATCAGGCAAAATGATTCCGCAGATTCCAGTATCCTTACAACGCTCAAAGAATCTATCAATGCCATAAGAGTAAACCACGTTTGCGTAGGTCATAAATACAAGTGGCACCTGAACCTGACTGCTAACCTCTGAAACCATTTTAAAAACATCATCTGTTGTAATTTTATTTTCAAGAGCTCTGATGTTGGCCTCCATAATAACTGGGCCCTCTGCTGTTGGATCTGAAAATGGAATACCAAGCTCAATTAAATCAGCACCATTTGCTGCCAATTCCTTTATGATTTCCTTTGTGGTCTCTAAATCTGGATCACCACAGGTAATAAAAGGGATAAATGCTTTCTTATTGTTAAAGGCTTCTGCTATCTTATTCATAAATGTTCTCCCCTCTGTATCGTGCAATTGCGGCACAATCCTTGTCACCGCGACCTGAAACTGTAACCATAATAATCTGATCCTTATCCATTGTAGGAGCAAGCTTCTTCGCATATGCGATAGCGTGACTACTTTCAATAGCTGCAATAATGCCTTCTGTTTTGGCAATATACTCAAAGGCCTCTACTGCTTCCTCATCTGTCACTGGAACATACTCTGCTCTTCCGATATCGTGAAGATATGCATGCTCTGGGCCAACACCTGGATAATCAAGGCCAGCTGAAATTGAGTACACTGGTGCTATCTGACCATATTCATCCTGGCAGAAATAAGATTTCATACCATGGAAGATTCCAACCTTACCAGTATTTACTGTTGCTGCTGTCTCAAAGGTATCAATGCCTCTACCTGCTGCCTCACAGCCAATTAGTCTCACGCCCTCATCTCCAATGTAGTGATAGAAAGAACCCATGGCATTACTTCCACCACCAACACATGCAACAACTGCATCTGGAAGTCGTCCTTCAACTTCTAGAATCTGCTGACGAGACTCTCTTGAAATAACAGCCTGGAAATCTCTTACAATAGTAGGGAATGGATGTGGACCCATTACCGAACCAAGACAATAGTGAGTGTCATCAATTCTGGTAGTCCACTCTCTCATACACTCAGAAACAGCATCCTTTAAAGTTGCTGTTCCGCTAGTAACAGGAATAACATCTGCGCCTAAAAGCTTCATACGATATACATTAAGAGCCTGTCTTTCTGTATCTTCTTTTCCCATGAAGATTACACATTCCATATTAAGAAGAGCTGCAGCTGTGGCTGTGGCAACACCGTGCTGACCTGCACCAGTCTCAGCAATAAGTCTGGTCTTTCCCATCTTTTTTGCAAGAAGAGCCTGACCTAATACATTGTTAATCTTGTGAGAACCAGTGTGATTTAGATCCTCTCTCTTTAGGTAAATCTTTGCTCCACCTAAATCCTTTGTCATCTTTTCCGCGTAATAAAGAAGACTTGGACGTCCAGCATAATTATCAAGAAGCTCCTTTAACTCTTTATTAAATTCAGGGTCATCCTTGTAGTGATTATAGGCCTCTTCCAGCTCATTTACTGCATTCATAAGAGTCTCTGGAATGTACTGACCTCCGTGGATACCAAAGCGTCCCTTACTTTTGTTTCCTGGTTTATCCTGTCTTACCGCATTTACGAATTCTTTCATCTTATTTCCATCCTTTAGCTTGTCAGTCTCAATACCTGAGCTGACATCAACACCAAATGGCTTTGTTATTTCAATAGCTTTGGCTACGTTTTCCTGATTCAAACCACCTGCAAGAATAAAAGGTCTATCTATATAAGTAAGAAGCTTTAGATCATCAATCTCTTTGCCTTCACCATTTCCTGCATCAAACATAATCATGTCTGCACTGGATTTTTCAGCCTTAATAAGCTCTTCTGGTGAATTAGCCTTAAAGGTCTTGATAACCGGAATATTGTTATCCATAAGTTCCTTGATATAGTCTTCATCTTCATTACCATGAAGCTGAGCCACATCAATTATCTGCTCTTCAAAAAGCTCTTCCACCTGCTTGGCTGGAGCATCTACAAAAACGCCTACAGCCTTGATTTCAGGATTAAGCATGCTCTTTAACTTCTTAGCCTGCTTATGGCTCACGTTTCTTCTGCTTTTCTCATAAAATACGAACCCAACATACTCAGGCTTAAGCTCGTTTGCCTTTTCTATATCTGCCTCTCTAGTGAGACCACAAAGCTTTATAGTTGTCATATCAATTTTCCTTTCCTTTAAGTTCTGCTAGTTTTTGACTTTTATCTGCTGCTCTCATTAAGGTTTCACCAATAAGAACTGCATCCACTCCTGCTTCTCTCAGTCCCTTTATATCCTCAGGGCCTGTAATACCGCTTTCTGATACAAATAAGATATCTCCAGGAATCATATTTCTAAGTCTTACACTATTTCTGGTATCAACTGAGAAATCCTTAAGATTTCTATTGTTAACTCCGACGATTCTAGCTCCTGCTCTAATTGCTTTCTGAACCTCCAACTCATCATGGGCTTCCACCAAAGCTGACATTCCAAGTTCATCGCAGATAGCTATATATTCCTCGATTTGACTTTCACTAAGAAGGGAACAAATAAGAAGTACTGCCTTTGCTCCTAAGATTTTGGCTTCATAAATCATATATTCATCCACCACAAAATCCTTTCTTAGAACTGGAATATTTACTGTAGCTGCAATTTCCTTAAGGTAAGCATCCTGTCCTAAAAACCACTTTGGTTCTGTAAGTACAGATATGCAATCCGCTCCAGCCTTTTCATAATCCTTAGCAATCTGAAGATAATCAAAGTGCTCAGCAATAATTCCCTTTGAAGGAGACGCCTTTTTACATTCACAGATAAAGGAAACATCTCCGGCTATCAAAGCATTTTCAAATTCAAATTTTCCTTTACTAATGCCAAAGGTTTCCTTTCTAACTTCTTCTAAGGATTTATTCGCTTTTGCCTGAGCTACACGCTCTTTAGCATACTCCGCTATTTCTTCCAAGATGTTCATCATTTTCGTCTTCCTTAATCTGGTTGCTTACAAGAATAAATTTCTCAAGTGTCTCAAATGCTTTTCCTGAATCTATGATTTCTGCTGCCAACTTAATACCAGCCTCAAAGCTTTCTGCCTTTCCTCCAATATAAAGTGAAGCACCTGCGTTCATTAAAACTGCATCTCTCTTTGGCCCCTTAGCACCCTTTAATATTTCTCTGGTTATCTTTGCATTTTCCTCAGGTGTGCCACCTTTTAAATCATCCTTTGTACACTTATTAAATCCAAAGTCCTCTGGCTTAATAGTATAAGTTTTGTACTCGCCATTATTGATTTCACACACCTTTGTTTCAGCACTCATGGAAATCTCATCTAGCTTGTCCATACCATAAACAACCATTCCACGCTTAACACCAAGGCTTGTAAGAACTCGAGCAAGTGGCTCCACCAAATATTCATCATATACACCAAGAAGCTGCATTGTTGGTGTTGCTGGATTTGTAAGAGGTCCTAAAATATTGAACACTGTTCTAAATCCAAGCTCTTTTCTAATGGCTCCTACATACTTCATTGAAGTGTGATACTTCTGAGCAAAGAAGAAACACATTCCAACTTTATCTAACAACTCCACACACTTTTCAGGATCCTGCTTAATATTAACGCCAAGAGCCTCCAAGCAATCTGCTGTTCCACAAAGAGAAGATGCTGCACGATTACCGTGCTTTGCCACCTTCATTCCACCAGCTGCTGCTATAAGAGCAGAGGTTGTTGAAATGTTGAAGCTATGTGCGTTGTCTCCACCTGTACCTACGATTTCGAATACATCCATTCCTGTCTCAACCTTAGTTGCATGCTCTCTCATTGCTGCGGCACAGCCTGCAATCTCATCAGTTGTCTCAGCCTTTGCACTCTTTGTTGAAAGGGCTGCCAGGAAGGCTGCGTTCTGTGTCTGAGATGTATCACCATTCATAATCTCGTTCATCACTGCGTATGCCTCATCGTATGTGAGGTCTTCCTTATTAACGATTTTTACAATTGCTTCTTTTATCATGTTTCTCCTCCTTTATCCTTTAATCCGCCAGTTACGGCTACAAGCCTTAGTGTTACTCCGCTCACCATAGAAAGGTTCGCTTGAGTAACCTAAGAGCTTGTTGCCTACTGGCTCACTTAAATTTCCCTGTTAAAACAAAGACAAGATTGTCTGAACGGATATAAAAAAAGTCCTTGATAAGAGCTTACGCTCTTATCAAGGACGAAAATTCTATTCCGCGGTGCCACCTTGAATTCATAGCCTTTGCTATGCGCTTAACAGGATACCAACATATCCCTGACAACTAACGAGTGTCTTCCGTCGTGCAATACTTTGACTTTCGTCATTTCCTCACGCCCTCAGGAGTCCATTCCCAAATCACTATCATACTGCATCCCACCATCGCAGCTCTCTCTTATGAATCATGAAGAGGTACTCCTCTCCTTCATCGGTTTAAAGTATTGAATTAAGTTGTAGTAAATATATCACTTCACAATTATGGTGTCAACAACTTTCTAAACAATTATTTGAAGAATTTCATTTCATCGTTAAGTTGCATTGAAATGTTCTTCAAACTATTGGCAGAATCTGCAAGGCTTGAAACCGTTGCTGAAAGCTCCTGAACTGAAGCACCTGTGGTCTCAGAGGATGCAGCATTCTCTTCTGAAATAGCTGACAATGATGACATAGCTTCAGAGACAATATCATTGGATTCTACGCAGACATTAGCTCCACCAGAAATCTTCTTGACACCAATTACTGTCTCTTCAATATCTGCAAGCATGCCATTTACTGATTCTAAGGTTTCTCCTAAAGCCTCCTGCTGCTCGATATTTCCTTGTTTAACCTGACTTGCTGCAGTAACTGCAAGTTCAGCCTCTCTTAAAAGAACATCCATAACCTCTCTGATTTCCTGGGCCATATGATCAGAATCATCAGCAAGCTTTCTAATCTCTTCAGCAACAACTGCAAAGCCCTTTCCTGCCTCGCCTGCTCGAGCCGCCTCAATAGATGCATTAAGAGAAAGAAGATTTGTCTGGGATGCAATACCAGAAATACCCTCAACGCTCACATTAATGTCATTAACCGCCTTTTGGGTTTCACCGATTGTTCTTGCGATATCCTCAATCTTATCGGTCATCTCACTACTTGATTTCTGAAGAGTAAGAAGTGATTTGCTAGATGCTTCAGAAGCCTCCTTCATTCTGGCTGCTAAGCTTTCCATATCATTTGTGGAATTCTGAACACCACCTACTGCATCAGTAATCTTACCAACATTTTCTGCTGCCTGTTGAATCTCCTCAGCCTGCTGAATGGCTCCTGTGGCTATTTCCTGAACAGAATTTGAAACTCCATCTGTTGTGGCAGCTATCTGATTGGCCATATCTGAAAGTTCCTCAGCAGAATCTCCAACAGTATGGGCTGACTCCTTAATATGACCTACTATCTCATTTAGCTTTTCTATAACCGTGTTTGTATTATTAACAATCTGTCCAAATTCGTCTTTACGATTTGTAAATTCCTCTATCTTACTGAAGGAACCATCTGCAAGCCCTGATAAAGACTGGTTAACAGCAAGAATAGGTTTTGTAAAGCCGTTTGCCAAAATAAGAGAGAAAATAAAAACAATAATCAAAAGGACAACACCTATGGCAATTACTACCATAACTGCTTTTCTAGCTGATGAAAGTATTGTATCCTCAGCAACATTCAAACAGAAAACATATCCAGAAAGTTTATCTACAGCAAAAGAGGTATACGCTGAATAACCTAATTCATTTGATAAATAGGTACCTTCTATTTCATCTGCATCCAAATGCATATAAGGGCTACTACTACAATCTATAGGTTCATCATCAGCTGTAATATCCCAATCTGAATGAGCAGCTAAAATACCGTCTCTATCTACCATATAACCATTGTCACATTCGGTATCCAAAATCTCATGGAAGCTTGTAAGACTATAATTTCTATGGCAGGTACCAATAATCTTATTTGTTTCAGGATCAATAATAGGCGCAGCCATACTGATGCTTCGCTTGCCTGTGGAATTACTTACAATTACATTGGAAACATTAAAGTTTCCGGCCATTGCTTCCTTCCAAAAGTCACGATGAGAAATATCTGTCAAATCACCATCATCATCACGAAGGACCATCTGACCATCGGTATTTGTAAGCACCAAAACATTTCCATCCCCTAAATTCTCATCGATAGAATGCATCTGCTCCTTTATATCTTTAACATCTACATCCTCACCCTTCATAAAGGATATAGTTGTAGGTGATTCAGCAAAGGATGTAATGGCAGATTTATTGTTTTCGAACACTACCTGAATCTGTGACTCAACATACCAGGTTTGCCATTCCAAGCTATCAATTGCATCAGCCTTCGCCTTGGTGGTAGATGTAATATAACTAACAATAATAGCAATTAAAAGCGGAATTGCAGCAACTGAAAGCATGGAAACAATAAGCTTAGCCTTTACGCTGTTAGAAACACTAACGCTTCCATTTGCCTTAATTTTCTTTTCTTTCTTTTCTTTAGACATAGCACACCTCTTTTAGATTATTGTATTAAAATTATAAATCCACATAATACTCCTAAATCTAAACTAAATGATAACTCAAAAAAAACTAATAACTGTGCCTTTTCTGTGATAAAGCTATGAAATATAAAAAGGAGCCAGTCCAACTTAGGACTGACTCCATAAATAACTAGTATTTATATTCCTAGATTAATAACGACCTGTAAAATCGTAGGTCTGTGTATCTGTAGTGAGTGTGGCACCAAGAGCCCAACAGCTAAGGGAACCTGTTGTTCCATCCTCGCCTGTGTAGGTAAGCTCCTGAACATCATCATTTGTCACTTCAGCTGTTCCTGAGAATTCTGTTTTATCATCAACATGAACTAACACGTCAAATGTGCCGCTTTCCATTCCCTCATTTATAATAAGGTAGCTGTCACTTGTATAATCACCGTAGTATCCACAAGCATTCTTTCTCTCTGGTAACATAAAAGCAACCTCACCATTAAGATCTGCTAAGGTGCTAGCCAACCCGAAAGCATTTTCCTTATAACGATCAGCTGCATTATATGTCCACATCATGCTGTAGATAGAACCACCTTCATATAAATATGTCATTCTATCTGCCATTGTATCAACATACTTTTCCCATTCAGTGGCAACTGCAGCATCATAAAGACTCTTGTCAGCCACCTCTATTCTGGACATAAGGCTGTCACTTTCAATCTGCCAAATTAATCTTACTGAGTCACATAGAGAATTCATCTCGGTCTGTGTCTGACAATTACCAACCTTATCACGCCACTTATCTTCTAACTCAACAAGTGACTCTAGCTCAGAGGTTAAATCTTCTGAGTTCATGATAATATCATTTACTTCTGTGTCAATTTCAGATGCATACTCATCTACATCTGCTGAAGAAGTTAAATCTGCTTCAGAATCATCTGGACCGCCTAAATCCTCTGCAGCTCCATTTATTTCTTCAGCAGCTCCTGTTAACTCCTCTTTGGCACTGCATCCAATAATAGAAAAAGATAATACAGTAACCAATAATAATACTGATAATTTTTTCATTTCATTCCTCCAAAATTGTATTACACATATTGCAGACTTTACCTAATCAAACAACAATATGTTATACTGTAGCACTTTTACAATAAAAAAGCACCGCATAACCGCGGTGCTTAAGAATTCTTTATAATATTACTTTTTCATTGAGCTCATGAAATCTGGCATTTTAATGTTGAGCTCTGGAACAGTGCTCTCTGTAGGAGCAGCTGGAGCAGCCACCTTCTGAAGTGGTGAAGGAGCTGGTGTAACTGTTCTGTTAACAACTGGTGGTGTGTTTGTAACACCTGACTGGCTAGCTGGAGCTGCTGTACGCTGCATGCTTGAAAGTAACTCTGCACTAGATGGTCTAGTCTGAGTATACATCATGCCTGAAGCTGATGTACGTATACCTGGTGTAGCTGCTGGCTCGCCAAGACCTGTTGCGATAACAGTAACAGATACTTCGTCGTCCATATTTTCATCAACAGTGATACCAAGAATAATGTTGGCATCTGCACCTGTCATATCCTGTACGTAAGATGTAGCCTCGTTAGCATCGTTAAGTCCAACATCACCACAGATATTAACGATAACATCTGTTGCGCCCTGGATGCTTGTCTCAAGAAGTGGAGAAGCAACAGCTGCCTTAACAGCCTCAAGAGCCTTCTCATCACCCTTAGCAGAACCGATACCTACGTGAGCTAAGCCCTTGTCCTTCATAACTGTAGTAACATCAGCGAAGTCAAGGTTGATAAGTGAATTCTTAGTGATAAGATCAGTGATACCCTGAACAGCCTGGTGTAAAACACCATCAGCCATTCTAAAGCTTTCGCCAATACCCATTGACTTGTTGCAGATTTCAACAAGCTTCTGGTTAGGGATAACGATAAGAGTGTCAACGCTCTCCTTTAATCTTTCGATACCACTAAGTGCGTTGTTCATACGTGGCTTTCCTTCAAACTGGAAAGGCTTTGTGACGATACCAACAGTAAGGATGCCCTGTTCCTTAGCGATACGAGCAACTACTGGAGCTGCACCTGTACCTGTGCCACCGCCCATACCACATGTGATGAACACCATATCAGCGCCCTTAATAGCAGCTGAAATGTCCTCAGCACTCTCCTCTGCTGACTTCATTCCAACCTCTGGATTAGCGCCTGCGCCCTTTCCACCTGTTGTTTTTTCACCTATAGCTAAAAGAGTAGGCGCCTTGCATAAATCAAGTGCCTGCTTGTCAGTGTTGATACCAATAAACTCAACTCCCCCAATACCCTCTTCAACCATACGCTTTACTGCATTGTTGCCTGCTCCGCCGACGCCAACAACAATGATTCTGACAGGAGCCCCTGTCTCATCAGTCGTAATGTTAATCAAAACTTTATCCTCCTTTTATTAAACCTCTAAGGGAGGTCGAAAAAATTCTCTAATACCAAAATACTATATATAATATTATATTTTTTTAGTTCATTAATCAACCGTTTTTTATCAAAAATTGCATTTTATTACAAAAATTATAGTATACCGACAAGTACAATATATATATTTGTTGTTCTAATTACTAACAAGATATTGTATTATCCTCATGAATCCAATATAACAAATAAGCCACAATGTAATAGACTGTGGCTTATTCCATACCCCCTTGTGAAACCGTGAAACCTTATAGGATTTCAGCCTACTCACCAGCAGGAGTTTCTGTATTTTCTGTTGACGGAGTTTCTTCACTTGACTCGCCCTCTGCTTCTTCTGTTTCGCCTTCTTCAGCTGGTTGCTCCTGGGCATCGGTATCCATCTCAAAAATAATATCTGTGCTGGCACTAGAATAGTTTTCAAGATGTAGTGTTCCGCTTCTGCCCTCCAGCTGAGGAATTATCTTAAGGGCTCTATCAATCTTCTCCTCAAGATAAACACTACTTCCTAAGGAAATGTTGTAATTATCATAGGATAATATGATTCGGCCATCCTCATCATAGGAAACAACATTTGGCATTAAGTCATTCTTATGAAGAATCTTAATCAGGGATGTTAAATATCCCATCTGTGTCTTTCCAATGGAAAGCTTTGAGCCTACCTCTGGCTTCTCACAGGTTACACCTTCCACCTTCATATAACCTCTATCTACAAAGGTTTCGCTAATTTCAACTATTTTTCCGTTATAGTTGAAATATATGTATTTGTCATCATCACCTACAACGTAACCAAGAATCTTCTTTTCATTGCAGACAATAGTGACTGAATTCATTCCTGTTATTTTTACCTGGAAGGAATCAATAAATTCTGCATCTCCCTTTGGGAAAAATTTATTTTTAAGAAAAGCATATACTGCATTTCCCGAGTAATCATCATCTAAGATGTAGCCCTGAATTTCTTCCTTTGTGTAAAGATCTGTTCCTTCAACCTTTACCTCTTTAATAGGACACAGGAAATAAGCAAAGACCGCAGCTATTGCAAGAAGGATTACCAGACCAAGCAAAAATTCTATAAAGGCAAGAAAAATATTTTTCCTTCTTTGTCTTCTCTTTCTTCTACTCATAATCATCCTCCTCAAATTCCATGTTCTTTGACACACTAAGTGCCAAACCAAGCTCTGTGAGAAGAATTGCAACAGAAGTACCACCGTAGCTTATGAGTGGAAGTGTTACACCTGTGTTTGGCATTGAATTTGTAACAACGGCAATATTTAAAACCACCTGAAGGGCAATATGAGCCATGATACCAATGCATATATAAGAGCCAAACATATCCTTGGCATGATTTGCAATAAACAACAATCTGTAAAGCAAAAGAATAAATAACAAAATAATACATACTGCGCCAAACACGCCAAGCTCTTCGCAAATAATGGAGAAGATCATATCATTCTGAGCTTCTGGCACAATATACTTTTGCATACTGCCACCAAGACCTTTTCCAAACAGACCACCTCGTCCAATAGCATATAAGCCCTGAAGTGTCTGATATCCTTTACCATCTTTAATGTGGTTTTCAGGATGAAGCCAGGCATCCACTCGACCTGCACGATAAGAAGCTGTGGTGATATAAAAGCCTACCAACAAAAGTGCCGCCGCACCACCGCCAATAAACTGAACGAACTTTGGAGATGCCACAAAAACCATAACAAATGCGATTCCAAGAATGATGATAGCTGTAGAAAGGTTGTTATAACCAACCACAAGAAAGGCAGGTAAAACAAAAGCAAGGGTTATTGCTGTTCCCTTAAGGCTTCGCTGTACCTTTGGTGCCCTATCTATGATTTGTGCAACAAGCATAATAACTGCAATTTTTGCAAGCTCTGATGGCTGGAACTGAATAGGACCAACCCTTAACCATCTGGAAGATTCGTTGATGGTAACACCTGCAAAAATAACAAGAACACATAAAAATACTGAACCCATATAAAATGGCCATACTAATGGTGACCATCTTCTATAATCTATTTTTGTAGAAAAGAACATTCCTACAAAACCAAGGCCAACAGCCTGTAATTGTCGTTTTAAGTAGTAAATAGAATTTCCCTGTCTGAGGGATGCAGCGTAAGCTGATGTGCTGTAAAGCATAACAAGTCCAAATGCTAGGATAAAAATAATAAGCAAAAGTAAGGTATAATCAAAATTTAGAAGTCGTTTTATTTTTTTACGCTTCCGCGCCTCCTTTCTAGAGGCCGCAAGCTCTCTATCTCTCGCCATATACTCTCCCCCGCGCCTTTAGACCAAATAGTATGCGAAAACGCATAAAAAGATTGTGACAGTTGTAAACACAGCAACAACCTTAACCTCGGACCATCCACCAAGCTCATAGTGATGGTGGATTGGAGCCATTCTAAATATTCTCTTACCGTGAGTAAGCTTGAAGTATCCTACCTGAAGGATAACTGAAAGTACCTCTGCCAAATAAATAAGTGCAACAATAATAATGAACACCGGCATCTGAAGCATATAAGCTGTAGAAGCCACAAATGCTCCAAGGGCCAAGGAACCTGTATCACCCATGAAAATCTTTGCAGGATGAACATTAAACATTAAAAATCCAAACAACGCACCAATCATAGCTGCAATTGCTGGAGTGATATCTGAATAAAGATTAATAGCTGCAAGACCAAAGAAGGCTGCAATTGGAAGAGTTACAGAGGTTGCAAGTGCATCAAGACCATCTGTAAAGTTTGCTCCATTTACTGTACCAAGCACAGCAAGGAATAAAAGAACAATTGATAACCCCCCTAAATCAATAAGGGCTCCAGTAGCTGGAACTCTGATTTCAAGGGTGATATCAGAAAACTTGTACATATATAATGCAAAGATTGCTGTAAGAAGAATCTGTCCAAGCATCTTCTGCCAAGCCTTAAGTCCATCTGAGCTCTTCTTAAGGGCCTTAAGCAAATCATCCACAAATCCAAGGATTCCAAATCCAAGTGTAAGAAGCACGATTGGATAAATATGTGGAGCTGTTCTGGCATAGAATAGTCCAACAACAGCAAAGGCAACAATAATCATGATACCTCCCATTGAAGGGGTACCGTTCTTTGCCTTGTGCTCTTTGATGTACTCGCGCTCAGTATTGCCCATTTTAAGACGTCTTAAAAGAGGGATACACACTGGGCCCATAGCCAAAACAACAAAAAATGCAATTATCATAGGTACAAATACTTCTAACATTTAAAAAACTCCAATCTTTTTAAAACTACATAAAACCTATATCCATATCATTCTAATGATATGAATCTAGCTTTTATTCACTCTAAATATACATTATAGTAGTGAATTTCTACCAACGCAAAGGTACGCGTTGTTAGTGTTCGTCGGATTCGTCGCCGTCGTCTGGGGTGGCGTCTGGGTCGGCGGTGGAAGCTTCACCTTCTGGTGTATCTTCCGCTACCCCTTCATCCACATTAGACTGCTGTGCGGCCTCTGTAAGCGCATCTGCAGCCGCCTGCTCTTCCTCTTCTGTAAGGGATGATTCCACTCCAAGATAAGGCAAAGCGTTGGCGAAGATGTTGTGAACGATTTCCTGTGCAAAGCTACTGTGAGCCTGATCATCAACTGATGGTTCGTCCACAATTACATATACCACCAACTGTGGGTCCTCAACAGGTGCAAAACCTATGAAGGAAACCAAATACTTGTGATTTCCTCGAGGAAGCTTTTCGGCAGTACCTGTTTTACCACCGATAGTGTATCCATCTACACCGGCAGTCTTTCCAGTTCCGTTTGAAACTACATAATGAAGATATTCCTTCATCATATCGCTGACTTCACTAGATACTGTCTTCTTTAAAACAGTAGGCTCAATCTCCTGGATAGTATTGCCATTTGAATCTGTAATCTTTGTAACCAAATGAGGCTCATAAAGATTTCCACCATTTACAAGAGAGCAGAAACCTGTTCCAAGCTGAATCATTGTGGTGTTAAAGTTCTGACCGAAGGAATTTGTTGCAAGGTTGATTGCAGAATGCAAATCCTCCCTGCTGTATATAAGTCCAGCTGTGCTGGCCTCTCCCGTAAGGTCGATACCGGTCTTCTGACCAAAGCCAAAGATGGACTGATAATCAGCAAAGGTATCAGGACCGATAACTCGAACCATCTGCATCAATGCATCGTTGCAGGAATTCGAAAGGGCGTCTGCTATAGTTTGTGTTCCATGACCACCTTTACTATGAGCAACACACTTTACAAGCTTCGGATAGCCTGAAATCATTTCACCACCATCACAGAAGTAGGTTTCGTTTCCATTTAATACACCTGACTCGAGGCCCATTGCAACGGTGAAAGGCTTGAAGGTTGAACCTGGCTCGTATGTATAAGTGATTGGGAAATTCTGCCAGATTTTATTCAGCTGATCCATCTTTTGATCAGTAGTCATTTCTGCAAGCTGTTCCTCAGTATAGTAAGCAGATAAATCTCTAGGATTATTCAAATCAAAGGATGGATATTGAGCCATGGCTAAAATTTCACCAGTCTTTGGATTCATAACCAACGCAGCTGTGTGAAGAGAGCCCTGTGACTTTGGCTCGTCTGGATGATCAGCATTCCACTGAGCAAGCTTTTCATTATTAAAGTCTGCTATAGCCTTTTCGGCGATGGTTTGAATGTTTACATCCAAGGATAAAACAATATTATTTCCGTTGGTGGCGTCGATTGTGGTCTGCTCTAGGTTGCTGTCTGAATTTAGATAACCGTAAGTACGACCATTTATACCATTAAGAATATTGGAATACTTGTTTTCTAGACCAATAACACCTACATTACCACTACTTGCATAACCGATGGTGGAAGCAGCCAAGGAACCATAAGGATACTGACGAACATATTCCTTTTCAAACCAGATACCATATATCTTGTTCTTATTGGATTTATCAGCTTTCTTTTCCTCGAACTCTGCCATCTCCTCATAAGGAACTTTTTTAGCCAAAACAAAGTATTGTGACTTTGGATGCTTTTCAAGCTGATTTCGAATATCCTCTTTATCAATCTCTGAGAAACACGATGCCACAAGATTTACTGTGGCTGATACGCTTCCCTCGTGCTTTTCCTCGTTACCATTAAGTACCTTACAGTCAAGGATTACATTGTAAACATCCACACTAGTGGCAAGGACAGTACCTCGTGAATCCACAATGTCGCCACGCTGGAAGGGGATAATTGTACTGTCGTAATGCTGCTGAGCGAGGACGATTTTCTCATATTTATCCCCACTTGAGTGCTGAATGTACATTATTCTTCCTATTAGAACGACAAAAAGAATACAAACAACTCCAAACACAAACCAGAGCTTTCTTTGCATTCTTTTTAGAATTTTTTTATTTGGTTTTAATCTTCTTCTTTTGCTAGCCATTTACTGTACTTCCTATGGAATATCCTGGTACTGACTCATGTAATCAGAACCATCTACACTATAATACACTATTTGGCTGCTAGTTGCATACACCATTCCCAAATCGTTTATGGCTTTATCCTTAATGTCAGTAAGATTAGTTGTTGTAGCGATTCTACTTTCTGCGGCTTTGTTGTCAGCCTTAACTGTAGAAAGCTCATTTTCAAGATCTGCTATGTGATCCATTCTAGTGGTAACATTTGTCTGTAAGGCTACATATCCTACAAGCATCATACATGTAAGGGCAACTGCCATAATCATATAGCCTGTTAATATTCTATTTCTTCTAAGGGCTGCAGCTCGACGTCTGTCAGTAATCTTTTGGCGACGTATAGCATCTTCTCTCTTTTCACGTTCACGCTGCTCTCTTGTAGGCAGACTTCTAGCAGGACGTACGTACACCTCTTCAGGCTTTCTAACTGCATTTCCCTGTGTGTAATAATAAGACTGTAATTCCTGCATTGATAACTCCTAACTATTGCTGTTTGCAAATTAAAACTAGTACTATAAAAACTCCCTTTACTTATGCCCTTTCAAAAACTCTAAGCTTAGCGCTCTTTGATCTCGAATTAGCTTCTAATTCCTCCTCGCTAGGTAGAATTGGTTTTCTTGTAATTACTTTCCCCATTGATACCTTTCCACATACACAAACTGGAAAATTCTTTGGGCATGTGCAAGGATTTTCATTTCTCTTAAAGGCTACCTTTGTAATTCTATCCTCTAGCGAATGGAAGGTAATGATGCAAAGTCTTCCACCTGGATTTAGTAGCTCTATCATATCGTCGATATGATCTTCGAGAACTGTAAGCTCTCGGTTTAGTTCGATTCGAAGAGCTTGGTAGGTTCTCTTTGAAGGATGTCCCTGACCTACCTGTGCCTTCTTTGGAATACTTTCAGCGATGATTTTGTTAAGCTGTCCTGCTGTAAGTATTGGAGCTTTTTCTCGCTCCTTAATTATGTTTTTAACAATTTGCTTGGAGAATTTTTCCTCTCCATATGTATAAAGGACTCTGGTCAAATCCTCTGCAGAATATGTGTTGACAATATCTGCAGCCGTCATAGGATTATCCTTGTCCATTCGCATGTCTAGTGGTGCGTCCTCGACCCTGTAAGTGAAACCTCTGTCAGCCTCATCAAGTTGAAAGCTTGAAACACCAAGGTCAAGCATTATGCCATCAACCTTTGTGACTCCCTGCTCTGCAAGTCTCTCTTTCATGAATTCATAATTACTGTGAATTCTAGTGACCTTGTCCCCATAGCAGCTAAGTCTTTCACCAGCTGCCTTAAGAGCATCAGTATCCTGATCAAAACCATACAGATGACCGGTGGTTAGATGACTGGCAATTTCGAAGGAATGTCCTCCTCCGCCTAAAGTACCATCAACATAAATGCCGTCAGGCTTTATATTCAAATTGTCTACTGTCTCGTGTAAGAGAACTGAATAATGATTAAACTCCATTAAATTCCCAATCCTAACTCTGCCATATGCTCTGCAATTTCATCCATATCGTCATAAGTGCCTTCCTCTATCCAGCGTTCCTTAGACCAAATTTCAATTCGGTTAAGAACACCAACAGAAACCACTTCCTTGTCAATTCCTGCATACTCCTTAAGAGTGGCTGGAATCAATACTCTTCCCTGCTTATCAATGTCGCATTCTGCCGCTCCAGCAAAGAAGAATCTTGAGAACTTTCTAGCATCCTTAGTGGTTCGTGGAATCTCTCGGAACTTTTCCTCTATGGTCTGCCATTCGCTAAGTGGATAAACGAAGAGGCATCCATCAAGTCCCTTAGTGGCTACGAAGTGGTCTCCCAACTGCTCACGGAACTTAGCAGGCATAATAAGACGATTTTTCGCGTCTAAATTGTGACTGTATTCACCCATGAACATGAGACACTCCTCCTTCCTTTCATAGCGGACTGTCTCCAAATCCACCACTTTGTGACACTTTTATTCCACTTTCCTCCACTTTTAACTACATTTTATACCAAATGGCTCCCCTGTGCAACCCAAAAACCGTGAAAAATCAATGTTTCTTGAACTTTTCCATATGTGGTGGTTGGTGGAGGGCCATCCCACAATATGGGCAAAAAATGTAAAAAATTCGTAAAAAATGGCATAAAAAAAGACATCGAATTACTCGATGTCTCTAAAAAAATACAATTATTATATAAATAAATTACGGCCCAGTTACAGCAACAAGCATTATATCTCTCCACTCAGCGTAGAATGCTTCGTTTGAGAGATATAATAGCTTGTTACCTACTGAGCCTGTCTTTATAAAGATTTAAAGATAATATTAATCTTTTTCTGTTCAGTTTTTCTTAGAACTTTTAAGACTATACGTAACTATGGCTACGCCAACTACTACGAGAATAGCTGCGACAGCTTGGGATACAGGAAGGTTTGTACCCCAAAGCTTTAGCTGATCGGTGCGAATCCCTTCAATCCAGAAGCGTCCGATACCATATCCAATAAGATATGTGCAGAATATCTGTCCCTCGAACTTCTTTCTCTTTCTCATAAGAAGCATTATGATAAGCACTCCTAAGTTCCAGAGAGATTCATAAAGGAAGGTCGGATGTACAGATATATAATCTACTCCATTTATGCTAACAATGTTTTTAAGCATCTCAGCAGTAATATCGTTTTGGCTACGAACTGCATTTATTGGAAGCAGCATAGCAAATAATCCATCTGTATACTGTCCAAAGACCTCTCTGTTGAAGAAGTTTCCCCAGCGTCCAAATATCTGGCCTATAATTACACCAAAGAAGCAAACATCCATAACCTTAAGGAATTGGTATTTCTTTATTTTACACAGCACTGCCACGCAGACAATGCCAGCAAGCACGCCACCATAAATAGCAAGCCCACCCTGTCTTATGTTAAGAGCGCTGAGTAGATTGTCCTTGTAGTATTCCCATTCGAAGGCTACATAATAGAGTCTGGCACCAATAACTCCTGTTATTATTGTTATTATGCAAACATCAAGGAACTTATCCTCGTCAAAGCCAACTCTATGCGCTTCTTTTAAAATAAAACTTACTCCAATCAACATACCAATTGCGATAATTACTCCGTAAAACGCAACGAAAAAGGATCCAATATAGAATCCTTTTCCGACATTGTTAAGTGTGATATGAAGATTTGGAAAAATAATGCTAGTATCCAAATTACGCTCTCCTATTATTCCGCATCACTAAATAGCTGATAAATCTCAATCTTTAACGCATCTGTGTCGGTCATTCCAACAAAGATACAACCATATTCATATACATCATCAGGAAGCTTGTTTACACGAACAACCTTGAATACTGTATCTATGGTTTCTCTAGTCCATATCTGAATTCGGGCATCAAAGCAAGCACCGGCTTCAAACTCAACTCCTGTCATCCTAAAAGCTAAACCAGTCTTTGAAATGTTGGTAACCTCTACGTCCATATATTTGACCGTAGTAACGTTCGCCTCATCAATGCGTTCAATTTCAACCTTTACATTAATGTCCAGTCGTTTGTGTTTTCTTTTCTCTTCCATGCTCTTTGCCTCCCACACATAATTGATTAGTTCTTAAGATTTATACCCTTATCCTTAAGTTTCTGAACTATCTCGTCAACTACCTCTTGAACTTCATCGTGGGTAAGTGTACGCTCGTCATCACCAAAGAGAAGTCTTACAGTAATTGACTTGCTATTTCCATCTGAATATACGTCAGCTACGCCAACCTTCTTCAAGATTTCTCTAGCACTTTCCTTTATTGTATCATTTATTTCTGAAAATTTCTCGGCTATAAATGATAAATCTACTTCAATTGATGGATATTTAGATGGTTCTACATATTTAATTGGCTCAGGCTTGATATCAGAAAGAGCCTCAACATCTATTTCAGCAAATACAATAGCAGCCTTCTTATCAATCTTCTTTGAAACAAGTGGATGCGCTACACCAATCTCACCTATCTGAACACCGTCTAAAACAAGTGCATTAAGGTTCTTTGGATGCTCATATGAATGTGTAGCTTCAAGCTTCTTGTAAGTAAGAGCCTTATTTCTAACATCATCGATTGTCTCTGCAACCATATCACGAAGTTCAAAGTAAAGTGACTCAAGAGACTTTGTCTTAGAGAATAATGTGATGCAAAGCTTTTTCTTTTCATCGCAAAGGCCATCAGCCTTAAGACCCTCAACTACACGACCAACTTCGAAAATACCGAAATCTGTATCGTAACCAGTGTTATAGTTAACCTGGCAAAGCTGAGTAGGAATAATTGAATTTCTAAGTGTCTCAATATTAGGGTTTGTAGAATTAGCAAGCTTAACGTTCTCTTCTACTTCCATACCAAGCTTCTTGTATTCGTCTGCATACTGCCATACATAAGAATGTACCTCATGAAGCTTGAATCTCTTAACAAGAATATCCTTGATTCTGTCTTCAGTATTCTTAACCTCGTCCATACGAACCGGATAAAGAGGTGCTGCTGTAGTAACTAAATCAAAGTTGTCATATCCGTAGATACGAGTAATCTCTTCAATAATATCTGCCTTTAAGCTGATGTCCTTTGTTGCACGATATGAAGGAACATCTACGTGGAAGTTATTTCCATCCTGAGTAACACCAAAACCTAAAGCAGTAAGTGTATCAACAATGTGCTCATTTGTGATTTCGATACCAGTATACTTATCAACAAAATCCTTATCAAAATCAAGAGCAACCTTTGGATAATGGAAGGCATACTCGTCTGTAAGGGCTGATACAACCTTTACACCTGGATCAATATCAAGAAGAAGCTTCATGAAACGAGCAATAGCAACTGTAGTCATCTCTGGATCAAGGCTCTTCTCATAACGAGCTGATGCATCTGTTCTGTGAGCAAGACGAACTGCACTCTTTCTAATAGAAGCAGCATTAAAGGTAGCAGACTCAAGAGTAAGAGTTGTTGTATCCTCTACGATTTCTGAATCAAGACCACCCATGATACCAGCGATAGCAACTGGTGTGTCACCGTTGCAAATCATAAGAGTATTTTCATCGATATTTCGTTCTACACCATCAAGTGTTGTGAAAGTGAATGACTTATCGAATCTCTTTACACGAATCTTTTCTGCCTTACGAGAATCAAAAGCATGCATAGGCTGACCCATTTCAAGCATAAGATAGTTTGTAAGGTCTGTAAGAAGATTTATTCCTCTCATACCACAGTAGAAAAGACGAATTCTCATATTCATAGGTGCAACGTTCTTCTCAACGTTCTCAACCTTAATAGAAGAATATCTCTGACAAAGCTCATCTTCTATCTTTAAATCAACCTTTTCAAGATTGTCGTACTTGCTTAAATCAAGTGTAGGAAGCTCTTTAAGAGGACGCTTTGCAATTGTAGCGAACTCTCTGGCGATTCCATAGTGACCCCAAAGGTCAGGACGGTTTGTAAGCGATTTATTATCTACCTCAAAGATAATATCATCGATTTCGTATAAATCCTTGATATCTGTACCGTTTGGAGCATCCTCGAGAATATCCATGATACCATCGTTGTTATCTGAAATTCCGATTTCCTTTTCAGAACAGCACATACCAAAAGAATCAAAACCAGCAAGTGGTCTTGGAGCGATTGTGATATCACCAAGCTGTGCTCCAACCTTTGCAAAAGCTGTCTTCATGCCAACACGAACATTAGGAGCTCCACAGACTACATCTGTAAGCTTTCCATCACCAGCATCTACCTTTAAAAGATGAAGCTTCTTTGACTCAGGATGCTCTTCTACTGACTTAATCTCAGCAACAACTACACCTGATAAATCTTCACCCTTATGGAAAATATCGTTTTCAACCTCTGCTGTTGCAAGAGAGAACTTAGCAATAAGCTCCATCTTGTCGAGACCTGAAAGGTCAACAAAATCAGAGATCCAATTCATTGAAATAAACATGTTTTAGTCCTCCCTTACTGCTCGTCATCTTTGAACTGAGCTAAGCTGCTAAGATTGCCGCTGTTCAAATCACGAATATCTTTAATTCCATATTTCATCATTGCAAGTCTTGTAAGGCCAAGACCAAAAGCAAAGCCTGTGTACTTTTCTGGATCAATTCCACCTTCTTCAAGAACCTTTGGATGAACCATACCACATGGGCAAAGCTCAAGCCAACCTGAGTGCTTACAAGAAGGACAACCCTTACCGCCACAGTTTAAGCAGTTGATATCAAGCTCGAAGCCTGGCTCCACAAATGGGAAGAAGCCTGGACGAAGACGAACCTTAATATCTCTTCTAAACACTTCTGAAAGCATAGTCTTCATGAAGTAAATAAGGTTTGAAATAGAAATATCCTTTCCAACCATAACACCTTCCATCTGGAAGAATGTGTTCTCATGGCAAGCATCTGTAGCTTCGTTTCTGAAGCAACGTCCTGGGAAAATAGCCTTGATTGGTGTACCGTTCTCAAGAAGCTGCTTTCTGTATTTCTTGTAGATAGCATTCTGGGCAGCTGTGGTCTGAGACTTAAGAAGCTGACCGTTCTCAAGATAGTATGTATCCTGCATATCACGAGCAGGATGATACTTAGGGATATTAACTGACTCGAAACATTCGTAGTCTGTAACCACCTCGCTATAATCCTCGACAGTAAAGCCCATCGACTTAAATATTGTCTCGCACTGGCGCTGAACAAGTGTGATTGGATGATAGCTTCCCTGGTCCTTTCGCTCTGGAAGGGAAATATCAAACTCAGGAACCTTATCGATTTCCTTCTGAAGCTCTAATGCTGCAAGCTCATCCTTCTTCTCTGCAATCTTGTCTGCAACAGTGTTCTTAAGCATGTTAATCTTCTGACCAAACTCTTTTTTCTCTTCCGCTGAGAGCTTGCCCATTTCTTTCATAGCAGCTGTAACGCTACCCTTTTTGCCAAGATAAGAAACACGGATATTCTCAAGTTCTTCAGAATTCTTGATATTCTGAAGCTCCGCCTCAAACTTGGCGCTTAATTCTGAAATAATATCTACCATAGGTGGCCTCCCTAACAAATAATCTCACTAAGTTAAAATTTTAACAGTTGAAAGTGCTAAATTCAATGTTACTATTCACAGTTTTAAAATATTTAAAATCCATTCTGTCCAAATTTATTTGGTAAGGAATGATTTTTAATATTTTATAAACTGGAATCAGTGACTCCACCCACATGAATAATGTTAAGTGCTTTAGCACTGAGAAAGAAGTCTGAAAGACTTCCATTATGAATGTGGTGGAGTTGCTGTGAATAGTAACTATTCAATGCTAATGCTGCAAATCTGTAATCATCATCGCATCGCCAAAACTAAAGAAGCGATACTTTTCCTCCACCGCCTTTTCATAGGCTGCAAGCACATGCTCTCTTCCTGCAAGAGCTGATACTAACATAATAAGTGTAGACTGAGGAAGATGGAAATTTGTAATCAAACAATCAATGACCTTAAACTCATATCCAGGATAAATGAATATCTGTGTCCATCCGCTCTTTGGAGTAAGAGGCTTGCCTGCTTCAGCTGCCGACTCAAGTGTACGGGTGCTGGTGGTACCAACAGAAATAACTCTTCCACCATTTGCCTTTGTTTCGTTTATTATGTCGCAGGCTTCCTGAGTGAGCTCATAATATTCTGAATGCATATGATGGTCTAAAACCTCATCCTCCTTCACCGGTCTAAAAGTTCCAAGACCAACATGAAGAGTAACCTCGGCAATCTTCACTCCCATAGCCTTAACCTCTTCAAGAAGCTCAGGCGTAAAATGAAGACCAGCCGTCGGTGCAGCTGCTGAGCCATCAAACTTTGCATAAACAGTCTGATATCTATCTCTATCTTTAAGTTTATGAGTGATGTATGGAGGAAGTGGCATCTCACCAAGTTTATCCAAAATCTCCTCAAAGATTCCGTCATAACTAAACTCGATGATTCTATTTCCTTCATCAACTATATCAATAATCTTTCCTATTAAAAGACCATCTCCAAAGGAAATTTCCATTCCTGGACGAGCCTTCTTACCAGGCTTAACCAAACACTCCCACTGAGTGTCGCTGAGTCTCTTTAATAGAAGAATCTCTACTTTTCCACCGGAACCAACTCTGGCTCCGTATAATCTTGCTGGAATAACTCGAGTGTTGTTGATAACCAAGCAATCACCTGGCTTAAGATATTCCTTTATATCATAGAAATGGCGATGCGCAACCTCGCCTGTGTTCTTATCCAAGACCATAAGTCTTGAATTGCTTCTCTTTTCAAGAGGATCCTGAGCTATTAACTCCTCAGGAAGGTAATAATCAAAATCTTTAACCTTCATTTTTATTTCTTTCTAATTATAAACATTTAATTATGGTCTAAACCATTCCATTCAGTTTAGCACAGAATCACTTACTAGTCCAATCACTTGAGTGCTTCTTCTTGAATCTATTCTTGCGATTCTGCCAAGCCAGACCAAAGGCCTCTGCAAAGAATACATTTGCCTCTGCAGCCATCAACATAAAATACATACAGAAGTACAACCAAAACATAAACATCATCATTGTTGCAAAGGTTCCGTACATGGAGAAATTATTGAAAATACGAACCCAAATAGCTAAGCACATACTGAATACATACCAGCTAACAGCGCAGATAAAGCCGCCTGGCAACTGACTGATAAATTTGAGATGCTTGTTTGGAAGTACTGTAAACAAAAACGTAAATACGATAACCAAAAAGATAAAAACAAACACACTTCTAAACAGCGGTCTAATACCAATAATGTATGGCAAGAAACCATAATAGTTCTTAGCAAAGTACTGGAACTTCTGCGTAAAGACAAGCATCAGCATAATTACAACGATAATCGAAAGCAAAATCAAAGTATAAAATACGGCTCTAAGACGTCTTGCAAACCAGTTTCTAGTCTCTTCGATTTTGTTAACCTGATTAAGTCCAACCATAAGATTCTGGAAAGCTTTTCCAGAAGACCAGATAGCCATAATTGCTGAAATAGAAACTGCACCAACAGAACCATGTGTAACAGCTCTCACAACCTTAGCCACATAAGGTGAAAACTCAGATGGCATTACGTCATAAATCAGCTCGTTCATATACATATTAATAGAAGGAATCAATCCAGCCACCCACACCAGAAGCATTACTACAGGAATGGATGACATAATCATAAAGTATGCTGTTTGGGCAGCATACGCCCCTATGTTATCTCTTCCACATTTATCTAAATAGGTTTTTCCATAGCCCAAAAATGTCCACATATTTTTATTCTCCTCTAGTACAAAATTCTACCAAATATCAAAGAATTTTTAAAGAAATTCTCTCCCCTCACCATTCTACGAAAAGTATTTTGTTGGTTAGGTTTCAAGCAATAAAAAAAGAGGCTTGTAACTATCAAGCTCTTAGTGTTGTTTCTAGTCACATTCTAAAGTGACTAGAAATAATACTAAGGCTTGAGAGTGTAACAAGACTCTCTCAAAATCCAAACAGAAACCTAACCCAAAATGCCGGGCCTATCAATTGACTCCTAGCTCTAGCTAGGTGGATCGCCGCAACTAATTTTTTGTCTTCCACTGCGAATTCGGAGGCCTGACAGCCAATTAGAAATATAGGCATTCCGTTTAAAGTAAATGTAGGTTCAAAAAGGATAAGTTAAATCGTACATCCCAGGTTAGGTAAAATTCGGTATCTTTGTACCTGCAATTATAGTACAACAAATTTGTGTCAAAATAAAGAACGAATTTTTCACAGAATGTCCTTATTCGTGTTATAAAAAATAAAAGCACCCCAATACACATGTTTTCATGTAACATTAGAGTGCTTTTTTATAATACAAATCAGACCTCATTCGCAAAATCGCTCTTTCAGAGCTTTACTTTTGCTCATTAGGGTGTTCTCACCAAATAAG
This sequence comes from Pseudobutyrivibrio sp. YE44, assembly GCF_900104335.1. GTDB lineage: Bacteria > Bacillota > Clostridia > Lachnospirales > Lachnospiraceae > Pseudobutyrivibrio. The sequence continues at coordinate 83,015 of NZ_FMXT01000001.1, read as the reverse complement.
TTTTTATAGAAAAATGAATGCAAGCATCCATTTTCTATATAAAACTTACTTAGCTCTGAATTGTTTAAAGCTGTGGACCTGCAGAAACAAGTGCCTTACCAGCCTCGTTAGATGTGTACTTAACAAAGTTCTTGTTGAATCTTGCAGCAAGATCCTTTGCCTTCTCTTCCCACTCAGAAGCGTTAGCGTATGTATCTCTAGGATCAAGAATCTTAGGATCTACACCTGGAAGCTCTGTAGGAACCTCGAAGTTGAACATTGGAATTGTCTTTGTAGGAGCATTCTTGATGTCACCATTAAGGATAGCATCGATGATACCTCTTGTGTCCTTAATTGTGATTCTCTTTCCTGTTCCGTTCCAACCTGTGTTAACAAGGTAAGCCTTTGCTCCAGACTTCTCCATCTTCTTAACAAGCTCCTCAGCATACTTTGTAGGATGAAGCTCAAGGAATGCCTGACCGAAGCAAGCAGAGAATGTAGGTGTAGGCTCTGTGATACCTCTCTCTGTACCAGCAAGCTTAGCTGTGAAACCAGAAAGGAAGTAGTACTTTGTCTGCTCTGGTGTAAGGATTGATACTGGTGGAAGTACTCCGAATGCATCAGCTGAAAGGAAAATTACGTTATCAGCATCTGGACCAGCAGAAACACCGTTTACCTCAGCTGCAATATTGTTGATGTGGTCGATTGGATAAGATACACGAGTATTCTCTGTAACGCTCTTATCATCAAAATCAATCTTACCAGCGCCATCTACTGTTACGTTCTCAAGAAGAGCATCTCTCTTAATTGCGTTGTAGATATCTGGCTCAGATTCCTTATCAAGGCCGATAACCTTTGCGTAGCAACCACCTTCAAAGTTGAATACGCCGTTGTCATCCCAACCATGCTCATCATCACCGATAAGACGACGCTTTGGATCTGTAGAAAGTGTTGTCTTACCTGTTCCAGAAAGACCAAAGAAGATTGCTGTGTGCTTTCCATCCATATCACAGTTAGCTGAGCAGTGCATTGAAGCCATGCCCTTAAGTGGAAGGAAGTAGTTCATCATAGAGAACATACCCTTCTTCATCTCTCCGCCGTACCATGTATTGATGATAACCTGCTCACGAGATGTGATATTGAAAGCTACGCAAGTCTCAGAGTTAAGACCGAGCTCCTTGTAATTTTCAACCTTAGCCTTTGATGCATTGTAAACTACGAAATCTGGCTCGAAGTTTGCAAGCTCTTCTGCTGTAGGCTTGATAAACATGTTCTCAACGAAGTGAGCCTGCCAAGCAACCTCAACGATGAAACGAACTGCCATACGTGTATCTTTGTTAGCACCGCAGAAAAGATCTACGACATAAAGATCCTTGTTTGAAAGCTCTTTCTTTGCAAGTTCCTTAACCTTTGCCCAAACTTCTTCAGACATAGGATGGTTATCATTTGGATATCCCTCTGATGTCCACCAAACAGTGTCCTTTGAGTTCTCATCCATAACGATATACTTATCTTTAGGTGAACGACCTGTATAGATACCTGTCATAACGTTAACAGCGCCAAGCTCTGTTTCCTTACCTACTTCAAACCCCTCATTTGAATCTGCAAGCTCTGCCTTGTAAAGCTCTTCATAAGAAGGATTGTGAACAATATTAGTTGTTCCTGTGATGCCATACTTTGTTAAATCAACATTAGCCATCTGTCTTACCTCTTCTTTCTAAAAATATTATTAGCTAACCCTTAAAAAGCTAGGGTTATGAACTAATTTTCGCTAAATATCATTTTATCCAATCGTTATTTTATTGTCAATTAATTCACATAAATTTTGTTTTATGATTTGTACAATTTTTCACTCGATTTTTAAGCAATTTGCCAACTCTTAAATTTTTCTTAAAAATAACGGAATTTCTTGAAAATTATATATAAGAAATGTCACAATTATTCTTGTAATATTTAGTTAAATTGTGTTAGTATACTCTAAATCACGATTTAGCGTGCTAAAGTGAAAAAGGAGGACAATGTTACATGGTTATAGAAAATTATTGCGAGATGACTCCGGAAGTTGAAAAGCTTGCTGAGCTCTCCAAGAAATCCTCATATATAGACCCAGAACTGTACACTACATATGATGTAAAACGTGGTCTTCGTGATCTTAACGGTAAGGGTGTTTTAGTTGGTATCACAGAAATATCAGAAGTAAACTCAAAGAAATTTGTTGATGGCAAAGAGGTTCCTTGCGATGGTCAACTTTTCTATAGAGGCTACAATGTTAGAGACTTAGTTAAGAATCTTCCAATGGAACAGCATTTTGGTTTCGAGGAATGTGCTTATCTTCTATTATTCGGTTCCCTTCCAACAAAGGAACAATTAGAAGAATTCAAAGGTATTCTTGCAGATTATCGCTCACTACCTCAGAACTTTGTTAGAGATATGATTATGAAGAGCCCTTCAAAGGATATGATGAACTCGCTTGCTCGTTCCGTCCTAGCTCTTTATTCTTATGACGATTATGCTGATGATACATCAGAGGCAAATGTACTTAGACAGTGTCTACAGTTGATTGCAAACTTCCCATTGCTTTCAGTTTATAGCTTCGCAGCTTACGACTACTATTACAATGAGAACTCGCTTATCATTCATCAGCCTAGACCTGACTATTCAACTGCAGAAAACATTTTGCATTGCCTTAGACCAGATAGCAAATTCACTCCACTTGAAGCAAAGCTTCTTGATGTTGCACTTATTCTTCATATGGAGCACGGTGGTGGTAACAACTCCACCTTCACTACACACCTTGTATCATCTTCAGGAACAGATACATATGCTTCCATTGCTGCTGCTCTTGGCTCTCTCAAGGGACCAAAGCACGGTGGTGCTAATATCAAGGTTGTAAAGATGTTTGAAGATATGAAAGCTCATCTTAAGGATTGGGAAGATGAAGAGGAAGTAGGTGCTTATCTTCGTGCCCTGCTTCACGGAGAAGCTTTTGATAATGCCGGTCTTATTTACGGTATGGGGCACGCTATTTATTCTGTTTCAGATCCACGTGCTCTCACCTTCCACTCTTTCGTAGAAGACCTTGCTGTTGAAAAAGGAATGGAAAAGGAATATCAGCTCTACGAATTAGTAGCAAAGCTCGCTCCAAAGATTATTGCTGAAGAACGAAAAATCTACAAAGGTGTATCACCAAACGTGGATTTCTACTCTGGCTTTGTTTATCAGATGCTTGGCATTCCTTCAGAGCTTTTCACTCCTATATTTGCCATCGCACGTATTGCTGGCTGGAGTGCACACCGAATGGAAGAGATTTGCCATAAGGGAAAAATTATGAGACCTGCATACATGACCGTATGTCAGCATAAGAAATATATTCCAATCGAAGAAAGAATTGTAGATTAATATACATATACTATCCCCCCTAGTTACGGCTACAAGCCTTAGTGTTTCTCAGTTCAGCTAAAGAAAGCTTCACTTGAGAAACCTAAGAGCTTGATGCCTACTAGGGGTCTTTTTTACTTTCTATATTTTATTTATAATACACATTTTTTATTTGAGCTATATACATTTTATCCGCAAAGAACCTCTGTCAAGGGCAAGGGCTAACACCAGCTTCGCTTCCTTGACAGAGGTTCTTTTTTGCGGATATTTTGCAGACAAGCTCAAAGTAAAAATGGGACTGTGGCGAGCCTCCAGTTCTTTAGGAAATATATTATGTCATATCACAGTGTTATTTATTTTTTTCAATAGCACTGTATGGCTTTCAATATTAATTTACATTGTTACTTATTATGAAACTTATCTTGCATAAAATAGCAATTCCAAATTATCTAATCAGAGTATTAATCAACTTACAATTATCTTTAAGTGTAAAATATTGCTTTTCATACAGTTTTAACCTACTTTTTCTATATATCACACTGTAGATTCAGGAAATAGCTATTGTTAAATGGGCTTCGTTTACGTAACACATGTCAAATTAGCGATATCTTTCCGTAGCCATAAGTCCTCTTTATCACTCAAATATTCATTTATTTCCATATATCCCGCCAATCATACACATTATCTAAAATGTGTTACCAAAATAATACTCACTTTATCATAAGACTACGTAACAAGTGCGGTTTAACAAGCATCCTTCCGTAAAACATGCTTTATTTACAAATTCAACCCACATTTGTATACATCTACGTACTGGGGCATAGCCACAGTCCCATTTTCAAGCCTGCTTGATTACTCTATACCCATCAAAAGGCGGTGTGTCAATGACGCGAAGCGCCGAAGGGTATCATTAACACACTATCATTGATGGGTATCATGTAATAAGCAGGTTAAAAAAAGGACTTCAGCCATAAGCTAAAGTCCCTAAAAATTTTTAAATTATTCTTCATCTTCCACGAAAGGATTGATGGTTAGCTCGAACCAAAAGGTTGCTCCCTGGCCGGCTGTGGAGTGAACGCCATACTTTGCTCCGTGAAGTTCAAGTACATTCTTTACAATTGAAAGACCAAGTCCGGTACCTTGGATTGCGCGCTTATGTGTTGCAGAATCCTTGTAATAACGATCCCAAACATATGGAATATCCTCCTGCTTAACGCCATCACCAGTGTCAATTACTTCAAGTCTTAAGGTGTTGCCCTTTACCTTCTGTATTACCTTTACATTTTTATCCTCGCCAGTGTAATTGATAGCGTTGTTCACAAGATTATATAGCACCTGATACATCTTCTGCTCATCCGCATATACGATAATTTCCTGATCATATTCAAAATCAATGGTATAGCCATCCACTTCTCTAAGCTTGTTGTAACGCTGTAACACGTGAAGCACACTTTCAGTGAAGTTATACTCCTCTGGCTGAATTGAAATTGTACCAGCCTTCAATTTTGAAATATCAAGCATATCATTTACAAGCCCAGACAAACGCTCTGTCTCATCAATAATAACTTGAACATTTTCTGGGGTATTTTCACCAGGTATATCTCGCATTACCTCTGCGTAGCCTTTAATCATAGTAAGAGGTGTACGAAGATCATGGGAAACATTTGCAATCAATTCCTTTTGGAAGCTGTCGGCCTTTCCCAGCTCAGAAGCAGCATAGTTCAGAGTATCAGAAAGCTCTGCCACTTCCATATAATCCTTGGAATCAAACTTGACGGAATAATCTCCTGCTGCTAATTTCTTCGCACCTTCATTTAGGCTTATGACTGATTTTGAAATATTCCTTGAGAAGGTAACTGCCAAAACAAAAGCTATAACAATAAGGATTACTGAAATAAGCTTTAGCTGTGCCTTTAAAGTGGAAACAGTGGCATCTACAGGGGTAAGCACTGAGTTAATCATAATAACCTGCTCTGTACCACCATTATCTATAACCCTTACATAAATAACAGACTCTGCCATATCGTTTCCGATATTCTGGCGGAACTGGCTCATATCATCCTTCTGAGGTGGAATTGTATATGGGATTTTTCCCTTCTCTTCTTCTGTCTCAGAAGTATTATCAGATTCCCCGTCTATTATTTCTTCCGAATTCTCTTCTAACTGTTTGTCAACAGATTGATTTTCTTCTGACTCTTCCTTCTTCTCTTCAGAAGCATCTTTTGGAGGCTCTACTTTTTCGCGGTCAATAGTTTTTTGCATCTCGCTACCCTTAAACTCGATTACCGCCTCTCCACCATTATTTACTGCCTCCTCATAGAAAAACTTAAACAAGAACGGTGGCAATGATGACATCTGCGAATTAGAAATGTATTCAGCATTGTAGATTGGGCTGCCATCTATATTAGTGATATATACACCTAAATTGTTGCTAGCCGCCAACTTTTCAATTTCATCAGAACAGTCCTCTTCGTTTGCTAAAACAATACTTTCTACTGAGTTTAAAATCCGCTCAGTCTCTTGACGTTTTATCATTTTATAAAAGTCTTTAAGATAAACTATTTGAAAAAACCATAGCACTGCCAGCAGTACTATGGTAAAAATCAAGAATATGGAAAAGGTTTTCCATTTTATACTTATATGTCTATTATTCAAAAGAATCCCTCCAAAGCAAAACTATGCTTCAAATCTGTATCCAACTCCGCGCAAAGTAATAAGAAGTTTTCGATACTCTCCAAGACTATTTCTAAGTAGCTTTATATGTGTATCTAAGGTCCTGTCATCGCCATAATAGTCATAGCCCCAAACCTCTGTAATAAGCTTTTCTCTTTCGAGGGCAATATTTTTATTGCGAACCAAGTAAAATAAAAGCTCATATTCCTTTGGAGACATTTCTATCCTCTTTCCATCAATAGAAACTGTTCTTGCTGTAAAGTTAATCTCAAGACCTTCGTACTTAAACACGTCTGCAGCAACAGTTTCGCTTTTGCTTCTGCTTGTTACTACCTTAACTCGCATCATTAATTCCTTAGGTGAAAATGGTTTAACCACATAGTCATCCACCCCTGCTTCAAATCCATGAATACGATCATATTCTTCGCCTCTGGCAGAAAGCATAATTACAGGAATATCTTTTATCTTTTTTATTTCACTACAAGCTGAGAAACCATCAAGCTCTGGCATCATAACGTCCATGATAATCACATCATAATCGCTGCTTTTCTTGACCTTAGAAATGGCATCCATACCATCACAGGCCTCTGCTACCTCGTAGCCTTCAAACTCGCCATACTTGCGAATAATAGAACGAATCTTTTCTTCATCATCCACTACCAAAATCTTTTTCATTTGCGCCTCCTAATCATACATAGAGTTTCGCTTATAAATGTGAAGACTAAGTGAAGGTCACCTTAGTATTTAATGAATTCTTTTTTTGCCTTGCGAATGAAATAAGAGAAAATCACCCATACAACAACAAAGGCAATCAAAAAACCAATGTTTACTGACTTTGAAAACTCAACAACCTTTGCATCATTAAGAAGTCCCTGAGCACCAAAAAGCACACAAAATCCACCAAACACTGCACACTTAGGCATAAGGAACTTAGAAAGTCCTTCAAGATCACTACAGCGAGTAAGCTCCTCTGATGTAATCATCATCGGATCAACCTCACCTTTCTTATAGCTTTTAATACCGGTGTACACTAAATACAGTCCCAATACACCAATAATTACATCAAAAATAGAAAAGAAATTCATGTTCATTAAAATAAGTCCTCCAATATATTAATATGGTAATAATTATAGCTAAACTATAGCGAAAATAAAACCGTCACGCAATAGTGATAATTCGCTTGAGTTCATTGAAATTTCAGATAAATACGTTTGAATAATAAGAATTGTTATTGTATTATTATACTATAATATGCAGGAGGATTTGGCTTTATGGACATAACAAATAAAAAAATTTTAGTTTGCGATGATTCCATTCTGGCCCGCAAACAATTGATGGATGCCATAAAAGAAGAAGCCGAGGGTGGCACCTTTATCGAAGGCGTCAACGGTCAAGATGCGGTGGATAAGTATAAAGCTGAAAAACCTGATATCGTTTTTATGGATATCGTTATGCCAGAAAAAGACGGTACTACTGCTCTTGCTGAAATCAAAGAATTTGACAAGGATGCTGTCATCATTATTGTATCCTCTGTCGGCACTCAGGAGCAACTTAAAAAGGCTATTCAGTTAGGTGCAAAGGATTTCATCCAAAAGCCCTTCGAAAAAAATCAGATTAAAGAAATAATCGAGCTTCGACTTGGAGGAAAGTAATATATGTATACTCAGTTCTTAGGAAATTATCTGCTCCAAAAGGGGTTGGTTACTCAAGAACAATTATTTGATGCAATGGCTCGCTTATCACAAACTCATATAAAGCTTGGTACCATTGCCATTCACGAGGGTCTTATGACCGCAAATGAAGTGGATGAGTGTCTCTATGTGCAAACCAGAGAAGATAAACGTTTCGGTGAGATTGCAGTAAATAGAGGATATCTTACAGAAGATCAGGTGACAGAACTTTTATCAAAACAAACACCTGAGTTCCTTCTTCTTGGCCAAAATTTGGTAGAGGATGGCATTTTCTCTTACGAAGAGCTTGAGCGTGTTATGTTCGACTACAAGAGCGAATCCGAGCTTTACGATTTAAGCCTTGACGTTGAAAATCAAGAAGCTGTAGAAGGCATTATTTCAAAGTTCTTTTTAATGGCTGAAATGCCAGCAAATGACTTGAACATAATGTATCTGGAGCTTATGTTCAACAGCTTAATAAGATTTATTGGTGAGGATTTCACGCCTCTTACTCCAATGGTTTTGGAAGAATTCCCTATTACCTTTGGTGTTTCTCAGATGATTTCAGGTGATCATGATTTTGAGACTCATATTGATTGCGATAGAGATACATCCATCGCCTTTTCATCTAGATATGCAAAAGAAGATTTCAATGAGTTTAATGAATATGTCGTGGCAGCTCTTGAAGATTTTCTGAACCTCCACAATGGATTATTTATTGTAAATGTTTCAAATCAGCTTTCTAAGGATATAGCACTTGAGCCACCAGAAGTTACACAAGATGGTGTAATATCTGGACCAAATAAATGCGTAGACTTCCCGGTAGCCTACCCATTCGGAACGGTACATTTACTCGTGGCTTTCTAATAAATATAAACAAGCCCCTAAGTTACGGCTACAAGCCTTGTATCTCTCCGCTCAGCGCAAAATGCTTCGCTTGAGAGATACAAGAGCTTGATGCCTACTTAGGGGCTCTTAATTTTTTCTCACATCCAACCACCAGTTAAATTCCAAGGAAACGCTTTACTTCAGCACACATGTCGGCGACCTCTACTACGGTGTCGTGGCGAGTTGGTGCTGTGCGAATCTCCTCGATTGCATTAGGAACTGCAACCTGTCCAAGCTCTGAAAGCTTATCTACAAGCACAAAGTCTTCTTCCTTTTCGTAGGCTGGGTCAATTGCACCCATAACGGCACGAGTAAACTTGAATGGGCTTGCAGTTGATGCGATAACTGTTGTCTTGTCATCTCCAGTAGCCTTCTTATACTTTCCGTATACAGAAGAAGCAACGCCTGTGTGTGTATCGATAATATAGCCTGTCTCATCATACAAGCCTTTAATTGCCATACCTGTCTCTAGCTCAGATGCATAATTTCCGTAGAAGCTATCAAGCTTAGCCTTCATATCTTCAGTGATTTCATACTTGCCTGTATCCTTGAGGCTAGCCATAAGCTCTGCATTCTTTCCCGCATCATTTCCAGCAATATGATAAATCAAACGCTCAAGGTTGCTTGAAATAAGAATATCCATTGATGGCGAATTTGTAAGCATAAACTCACGATTCTTGTCGTATTCTCCTGTTGTGAAGAAATCATAAAGAACCTTATTTTCATTTGAAGCACAAATTAATTTATCAATAGGGAGTCCCATGTTCTTAGCATAATATGCAGCAAGGATATTTCCAAAATTTCCTGTTGGAACAACCACATTAATCTTCTCACCTGAAGTAATTTTCTCTTCTGCAAGAAGCTTTGAATACGCATATACGTAATAAGCAATCTGTGGAACAAGACGACCAATGTTGATAGAGTTTGCAGATGAGAACTGGAATCCCTTAGCATCTAACTCTTCTGCGAGTGCTTTGTCATTGAACATCTCTTTAACACCAGTCTGAGCCTGATCAAAGTTACCCTTAATTCCAACAACGTGAGTGTTATCACCCTTCTGAGTAACCATCTGACGCTCCTGGATAGCAGATACACCATTCTTTGGATAGAATACAACAATACGTGTACCTTCTACATCTGCAAAGCCTGCAAGAGCAGCTTTACCTGTATCACCTGATGTAGCTGTAAGAATAACAATGTCATTCTTAATATTATTTTTACGAGCGGAAGTAATCATAAGATGTGGCAAAATTGAAAGAGCCATATCCTTAAAAGCTATTGTTGCACCATGGAAAAGCTCAAGGTAATATGCGCCATCAGCAAATACCAAAGGAGCGATTTCCTCGGTATCAAACTTGCTGTCGTAAGCACTGTTGATACAATGCTTTAATTCCTCTTCTGTGAAATCTGAAAGGAAAAGCTTAAGAACCTCATAAGCTACTTCCTGATAAGACATCTGAGCAAGCTTCTCAACTGAAACTTCAAGCTTAGGAATCTCTGTAGGAACAAACAAACCACCATCATCTGCAAGTCCCTTTAAAATAGCCTGTGAAGCTGTTATTTCAGCCTTGTTTACATCTCTTGTACTAACATAATTTACTGACATGATACTTCCTCTCTTTATTTATAAATTCTTTCCCTACACTTTAGCACAGTGAACTATTAAAATCTAGTCAAAATTTCAACAAATAGGCGTAAAAATGTAGCCATTATTAATTATATATTTTTTCACTCTTCCCTTTTATTATTTATGATTTTTCCGTGAACTTTAGCCTGAATCCATTTATTATCTGACAGCTTTAGTTATAATAATAGTACGCCATTATTTTATTGGCCTTATATCTAACAGCGAGGTGCAAACCTATGGCAAGACTGGCAAACACAAAATTAGTGAAAATAATTTCAATAATATGTTCTGTTATCCTAGCAATAACACTGTTTATGCATTGTGATTTCAAAACCTATGCGGGTGGAGAAATGTACATATATAATACGGTTCTTAATGAAGAGCAGCAGGCAGTTTACAATCAGGTATACGAAAACATAATTGCTTTTAATGAAAGAATCTTCAAGCTGGTTACACCTTTATCTCACGATGATCTATATATAACCATGAATGCAGTTTACAATGATCATCCTGAACTATTCTGGGTTAACACATCCTACAAATATGGTTACAATGCTGACAACTTGGTAATCCAATTAAAGCTAAGCTACTGTATTTCAAAGGATGCTCTTGCTTCCGCTACTATAGCATTTAACAATGCAGTTGATAATATTGTTTCTCAGGCTGCTGCTTTCCCAACAGATTTAGAGAGGGAGCGTGCCATTCACGATCTCATATGTGACCTTGCCACTTACAATGCTGTTAACGCAAAACATCAAAGTGCTTATTCAGCATTAGTAGAAGGCACAAGCGTATGCGCAGGTTATTCAAGAGCCTTCCAACTGTCCTGTCAAAAGCTAGGAATCGTTTGTTATTATGTTACTGGAATGGCCAACGGCGAAGAACATGCTTGGAATATTGTTAGAATTGGTGGAAATTTTTACAATGTAGATATTACTGGTGATGATACTATAAACGAAACATTAAATACTCATTCTTATCAGTATTTTAATGTTACTGATGGACAGATAGCCCACAACCATATTCGTTCAGAATTATCAGCAATGCTTCCAGCTTGCAATGCCATCTAAACAGTAAAAAACAATAAGCGGATGAAGAATTTCTTCATCCGCTTTACTATGCTATAAATCTGTCAAATCCTGAATAGAAATATCCACTTCCTCTGTGGCCTTTACTCTCATATCTATAGTACTACTCACTCTTTCTGGTCTTGTTCTTCTAGGATTTCTTGATGTTCTGACTTTTATATTTTCTGGCATCTGTAACTCTTCATAATACTCTGCTTCTCTAGTTCTTTGTTCTCTTCTTTCTCTACGCTCTTCCCTGGTAAGTCTAGATTTCTGTCTTGATACTTCCCCTGCAACAGCCTTCTTTGACTTTGAGCCAGCTGCTTTCTTCACAATTCCATAAGCAATAAAGTGAGTTACAAACATTGCAACTATCATAAACAGGTGAGTAAAGAAAATGTTTGTGATTACACCATTATGCTTCAACAGATAGTCATTTGAATAGCCGTATAGACACATGATGCCAAGATAAGCAAGTGCCATAATCATCATAGGTATATTTGCTGCAGCTCTCTTAATACACTTCAAAAAATCAATGAAGCTTGCATCAAAGTAAACGAATCGACCGATCATCAATGTAAGGAAATAGGCAATGAACATATCATAATTATTATCTTCGTAGATGAACTTTATGTAACAAAAAATAATAATCATATAAAGCATACCTGTAAGTCTGATAGAAGCCATAGCCTCATCATCAAGATGCTTTATCCTAATAACGAAATGATCAAGGAAGCTATTCACCAAAATAGAAATGACCATGAATAGCAACAGCAAGTAATCTTTGTAATCATCCCAGAATACCTTGAAGCTTCCAGTTGTCACAAATCGATTAATCAAATAATAGGCAGCCATAAATCCTATAATTGAACCGCCTGAGAAAATCAGCTCATAAAAGCGTTCAGATAAATAATAGAATTCATGCTCCAGCTTTTCTTCAGTTTTGTTTGTTTTCTTTGCATAAAGATAAAAAACAAAAAACACAATCCCCATCAAAACCATAGCCAACACAAGGAAGATAATAAACTGTGGCATTTGGAAATAATGGTCAACATAATCAGAATAAGTATTCATAATGTTACTCCTGTATTTTTTTCTACAGGGGCCATTATACACCTATCCTCTTTCAAAGTCATCCTGAAGGACACGTTCGTATTGGCCCTTGAACCATGCGCCAATACCAGCCGAATTATCATTGTGACGACCATGAAGACCTTTGCCATACACCTGAACACCTACGGAATTTAATTCTGAAAGTAGTTTGTCATAGGCTGTATCATCATAATCATCCTCGTACATATATGAAACTATAAACTTCGTATGACTAAAATCTGTAGCTCTTAGCTTCGTCCAAAATCTGTCATTCAGATTATCTACAGCCTCCTGATCCATTCCACCACCGTGATATCTAAGCAGATCTAATGAGGTTGGGAAGCCTCCAGGACGTCTAAGCCTTTCGTTGGCAGCTATATCTCCTAGGCTGGCAAGAGGTTTTCCAAGAATTAATGCATGAGGCTTTAGGTCGCAGCCATAATACATAGACCCAATTGTGCCCATGGAAATTCCTGATAGTATAAGCTGATCCGAATAAAAGCCAAGACGATTCAAATAATGAGTTATTACCGAAACCATCAGCTTTTCATATTCGGTGTTGCCCATGTAAAAGCCACCGCCCTGGAATCTTTGCTCTGCAATAAGAAGGAATGGGCAGCCCATTTTCTTCATCATGTAATATCCTTCAAAGCCTTCCATTGTCTTATATCCAGAAAAGTACACTGCCATTGGTGGCTTCATATCACCTGGATCAAAGTAGGCAAATATTTCCTCGCGGTCTTTGGTTACAAATCTTTCACCACCAACCATAAAGATGCCCTGATCCCATCGAGATATTCTGTCATGAAGGCCAATTATATCAAGTCGCCCTCTTCCCTTTGCTTTAAGCTCACAAAAGATTGTTCCAGCACCGTTTCTTCCCTCTATCAATACTGGTTTTAAAAGATCCTGTTCAGAAAAGCTCCAGCTATCACTGACATCAGCCAAGCTTCCAGAAACGAACTGCTTTATCTCAAGAGCTATTTCTATGCCAGGCTCCTTCTTATACTCAAGCCAAAACTCTATTCCTTGTTCCTCTTCAATTGGAATATTACCTCTCCAAAAGGCTATCTGATTAAAGCCTTCACCATACTCCCCCTCAAGAGTAACGCTATATTGACCGTACCATTTAATGCTGCCCTTGAACCCTTGGGCTATTCCTAGAGATTCTGGTCTAAACTTTTCACCATAAGGCTTTGGAAAATATTTTTTAACTTCATTATCAATAAAATTCTGAATGCCATAGGCTGGGATTATCTTTCCCATTTTCTGTTCAAACAGCTTTTTTGTAACTCTATCAACCTCAAAATTATCCACCACAAAAAAGCAGTAGGCCATGGACATTTTTCTTACTGCTGCATACTCCATCTCGGTGATGTTTCGCTCTAGCACAACTATCTCGTATATTTCTTTCTTTAATTCAATTTTGTCACAAGCAAAAATAAGCTTCACCCTATCGGGAAGCTTATATTTGCCTTGCCAGCTTTCTTTTCCAATCTGTAAAATTCTAATTTTATCCATAGTTTTCTACATATAGATTCTTCAACAAAAAGCTACATTAATATTTTCTTTCCTCTGGTTTCAATCCCAGAGGTTTATCTAACAATGAAAATGCTGCTGCAAAAGGAATCACATAAAGTGCCTTTGACAGCTGAACCATGGTATCGACCTTGTCAGCCTGAAGTGAAAATACCAAAATAGCAGCCACTATAAATCCAAGCCAACAACATAAATCCTTAACTTTATCTCCACCTACAGCCTTAATAATAATCACAACAATAAGAACTGCTGCAAAGAGAATCCAAGGAGTAAATGCAACTATTCCAAGCCCCTGACCAAAGCCACCAAGATTTTTCAAATTGTAAATTACAACCTTGTCCACGAAAGCTCTAGCATTTTTGAAATACCAAAGATATAGTCCCATAGGAATACTTACAGTAATAAGTCCCTCTAATAGAGAAATGTAGTAGGCTCTGTACTCCTTTCCCTCAAGCCCATCAAGCTTAATCTTAATAGCGAAGAATACAAAGAGGATAATCCATAAAATGGAATAACCTGGCTGAAGGAAAAAAACAAGACCAAAATCTATAGCTAATAAGTATGTATGATATGATAAAAATCCAAATTTCAATTGTCTTGCCACATGATAGCAAGTTAATGATAACAGGAAGAATAATAATTCCTCTGCTCCTGCATGTGTAAGAGCACCCCAAGAGAAAACTGTCATCACTATAGTGCATAACAGTGCAAATATTTCAGAGGTATATAGCTTGCTAGTTTTGTAAACAAACAATACCGAAAAAAATACTACAACTGTTTCCATTATGAAGTGAACAATATGAGTTTCTGTCAACAAATATCCTAAACCATAAAACTCATATAACACTGGTCCATAATGACCATCCAGTTCCACATAGGCTAAGTATCCATCTCTGACTGAATGTGCTATATCAAGTATATCATGCTGCACCTGAGTCAAGGTATCCTCTGCACCAGTGATCCAAGGATTGAACGGACTAGAAAGCGCAATAATAATTGTTATAGCCAATACTGCCAACAACTCTAACGTGGTTTTTAACTTCTTGTTCATGATTTACCCCCAAAGTTCACTTATTCCTCTATCTTATAATGATAGCACCAAAGTTTCTAAAATGTATGACCATTCTGTTATCATTCTATATTCTAGATAAACTAAGCAAGTCTAAAAACACAAAGGGAGCAGTTAGCTTTATGCTTCCTACTCCCTTATTATAGATAATAAATTAATTACAATCTACTAACTTTTGTGAATTATTCCTCACTATTAATAGCTTTTTCCTTCTGATTCTTTTTATCCTTTGCAATCTTTCCAGAAATAGCGCTGATAATGATAAGAATCCAATACCACCATACTCTTGCGCCTGCTCCTGACTTAGCAATACCAAGTGGAGTATCCTCATCCTCGATTACTGTTGTATCAAGATCATCGTCAAGAACTACTGCAAGTGGTACCTGAGCTTCATCGATAGATGTATTTGCACCTACTTCGTTGAAGGATGTTCTTCTAGCTGCTCTACCTGTATTCTCAACCTCATTGAAGCTCTCTGTTACTGTAGCTTCAGTTGTTGTCTCAGTAGTTGTGCTAGCAGGTGTGCTTGTCTGGCTTGCTGATGAAGGTGTTGTTGTACCTTCGCCAGAACCGTCTCCATCGTTGCTTGTATGGTTAGCAGCCTGGCTTGCTCTAGCAGACTCAGATGCTGAAATGCTTTCACTTGTTGAAAGGCTTTCTGATGTTGAAAGGCTCTCACTTGTTGAAAGGCTCTCTGATGTTGAAAGACTCTCGCTTGTTGAAAGACTCTCGCTTATTGAAAGGCTCTCGCTTGTTGATGCAGACTCAGAAGCACTCTGGCTAGCTGATGTACTTGCTGACTCTGAAGCACTTGTGCTAGCTGACTCTGATGCACTTGTGCTTGCTGACTCTGATGCACTTGTGCTTGCTGACTCTGATGCACTTGTGCTTGCTGACTCTGATGCGCTTGTACTTGCAGATTCTGAAGCACTTGTACTAGCTGACTCTGATGCACTTGTACTTGCTGACTCTGATGCACTTGTACTAGCTGATTCTGAGGCGCTTGTACTTGCTGACTCTGATGCACTTGTACTTGCTGACTCTGATGCACTTGTACTTGCTGATTCTGAGGCGCTTGTACTTGCTGACTCTGATGCACTTGTACTTGTTGACTCAGAAGAGCTTGTTGAAGCTGATGTGCTTGCACTCATGCTCTCTGAAAGGCTCAAGCTTACTGAAAGTGACATACTCTCTGAAAGTGATGTACTTGTTGAAGCTGATAAGCTTGCGCTTGTGCTTGCAGACTCTGATACAGAGTTGCTTGCACTAAGTGACTCAAGCTGGCTTACACTAGCTGATGTTGAAAGACTCTCAAGCTCGCTAAGTCTAGTTGATGCAGATTCAGATACAGAAGTGCTCTCACTTAATGAAGCAGACTCTGATGCTGAAAGGCTTGCACTTACTGATGCTGACTCTGAAATGCTAGCTGATGTACTTGCACTTACTGATTCAGACTGGCTTACACTTACAGATGTTGAAAGGCTCTCAAGCTCACTAATTCTTGCTGATGTAGACTCAGATTCTGATAAGCTTGCTGACTCAGAAGCTGACTCTGATAAGCTAAGGCTAGCAGAAGTGCTCTCGCTTAATGATGCACTCTGGCTAATGCTATATGACTCTGAAATACTCTCAAGCTCACTAATTCTTGTAGATGTGCTTGCTGAGGTAGATTCACTAATGCTTGCTGAGATGCTTGCACTTGTTGACTCACTCAATGACTGTGACTCACTTAAGCTAAGTGATGTGCTAGCTGACTCAGATGCTGATGTACTTGCTGACTCTGAGGCACTTGTTGATTCAGAAGCTGAAGCACTTGAACTAGCTGATGCACTTGTTGATGCGCTCTCAGAAGCAGATGCACTCTGGCTTGCCGATGTGCTTGCTGAAGTACTTGCAGACTCTGATACACTTGTGCTTACTGATGCAGACTCGCTTGCTGAGGCTGATTCTGATGCTGATGCACTCTGGCTTGCTGATGCAGACTCACTTGCCAATGCTGATTCACTTATACTTGCACTTACTGAAGCTGACTCAGAAGCGCTGATGCTAGCTGATGTACTTGCACTTACGGACTCTGACAAGCTAACACTTGTTGAAGCTGAAAGGCTCTCCAACTCACTAATTCTATTTGATGCACTAGCAGATTCTGATTCTCTAATACTCTCAGAAATACTAGCACTTGTTGATTCACTTGCACTAATTGATGCAGACTCTGATGCACTTGTACTTGCACTTATGCTTGCTGACTCAGATGCTGATGTGCTTGCGCTTGTTGATGCAGACTCTGATGCTGATGTGCTTGCACTTGTTGACGCAGACTCAGATGCTGATGTGCTTGCACTTGTTGACGCAGACTCTGATGCACTCTCTGATGCTGATGTGCTTGCACTTGTTGATGCACTCTCTGATGCTGATGTACTTGCGCTTGTGCTTGCAGACTCTGATGCTGATGTGCTTGCGCTTGTTGATGCACTCTCTGATGCTGATGTACTTGCGCTTGTTGATGCACTTTCAGATGCTGATGTGCTGGCGCTTGTGCTTGCACTCTCTGATGCTGATGTACTTGCACTTGTTGATGCAGACTCTGATGCACTCTCAGATGCTGATGTACTTGCACTTGTGCTTGCTGACTCTGATGCACTCTCAGATGCTGATGTACTTGCGCTTGTTGATGCACTTTCAGATGCTGATGTACTTGCGCTTGCTGACTCAGATGCTGATGCGCTTGCACTTGTTGACGCAGACTCTGATGCTGATGTGCTTGCACTTGTTGACGCAGACTCTGATGCACTCTCTGATGCTGATGTGCTTGCACTTGTTGATGCACTCTCTGATGCTGATGTACTTGCGCTTGTGCTTGCAGACTCTGATGCTGATGTGCTTGCGCTTGTTGATGCACTCTCTGATGCTGATGTGCTGGCACTTGTTGATGCAGACTCTGATGCACTCTCAGATGCTGATGTACTTGCGCTTGTGCTTGCAGACTCTGATGCTGATGTGCTGGCACTTGTGCTTGCAGACTCTGATGCACTTTCTGATGCTGATGTACTTGCGCTTGTTGATGCACTTTCAGATGCTGATGTGCTCTGGCTTGCTGATGTACTTGCTGACTCAGAAGCTGATGCGCTTGCACTTGTACTTGCACTTGCTGATGCAGAAGCACTTGAAGAAGCTGATGTACTTGCTGACAAGCTTGCACTTACACTTGCAGACTCACTTGCACTTACAGATGTGCTATTGCTAAGCGACATACTCTCACTCATATACTGTGAAAGACTTGCACTAAGTGACTCTGAAATGCTCTGGCTCATTGAAGCTGATGCAGAAGCTGATGTACTAAGTGACTGTGATCTAGATAATGACTCTGCTTCTGATGCAGCTGCACTCTCAGAAATAGACTGGCTTCTTAACTGAGACTGGCTCTCAGATCCCTGTGCTGACTCTGATAATGACTGGCTTCTTGACTGAGCTGCAGACTCTGAAACTGCTGCTGACTCAGATGCTGACTCTGACCAAGCTGTAGACTGTGATGCAATCTCACTTACTGATGTAGAAAGTGAAGTTACCTCACTTCTTGCCTCATGGTAGTCATCCTTACCCTTATTAAAATCATCCTCTGTGAAGTATGTGTATCCCTTTACTCCAAAGTTACCATCCTGAGCAACTCCGTTGTAATTGAAATAAATATCGCTCTCTTCATGATCCTTAGCTACAAATCTAGGATTGAATGTCATTGACTGCGCTGAAGATGCTGTAGCTGCCTTCAGTGTAATATACTGAGCTGTATAAGTTGAACCCTGGGCATCTTCATATGCTACAAGTGTATATGTACCATCTGCGTTTCTTGAAATATTTGAGCTCTCATAATAGAAGGTCTTACCACCAATGGAGATAGCTGTATACTTCTCCATGTGCCAGCACCACTTATTATCCTGAACTGCTGTCTCCTGTGTAACAAGACTTACAGTGTTTCCCTGTGTATCAACTAAATCTGCATATACTGATTGACCACTTCCATTAACACTTACAACTCCAATGTTTGAATTTGCTGTGTTTCTATAGATACCTGTGAAAGTATTATTCCAATCGCAGTCTAAAGTTGAATAATATCCTAAATCCTTATATAAGGTACAATCATTGCCAACATATGTATGATGACATCCAGATCTTACTGAAAGACCATCTGAACCAAGCTGGGTCCATGAAGCTGTGAAAGTACCATCCTCATTAATAGTGATTGAAGTATCATCTCTAATCTCAAGACCATTAATATAGTACTTACATACAGTCTTCTCTGTACCGTCTGCTAAAGTTTCTGTATCATACTTCCATGTTAATGAATTTCCATTACCATCTGTATAAGCAACAGTCTTCTTAACAACCATAATTCCAGAAACGATATTTGCGTTATCATTCTGTCCCCAGCCTGTTGTCTGTCCTGGTACTAACGCATTACCGTCCTGATCTACAGTTACATAATCAAAATATGCATACTTTGTTTCACCAGCAGCATCAATATATGTAACCTTTACACTGTTTGTATTGTAGCTATGGCTATCCCAATCACTGTAAAGAATTTCTCCAACATAACCTTCCTGATAGAAAGAATACTGAATAAGAAGGTTTGCAAGCTTATCACCATATCCATAGTAGTTGTTTGAAGATGCAGTGTGATTTAAGCTTTCTCCGTTAGCAATGGCCTCGGCCTGTGCAGCCTTAAGCTCTTCCTGTGCCTTCTCGATTTCCTTAATCAAATTCTCAAGATATTCATCCTGAAGACCTGCCTCTGAGAAAGAATTAGATGCAGACTCAAAAGCACTCTCAGCTTCTGAAAGAGCTGTTGAAAGACTTGTTGACTCTGAAGCAAGTCTCTCTGACTCTGAAGTTGATGTGCTAGCTATATCATCATTTTCTGATGTTAATGATTCACGTGCTGAAGAAGAAGTAGATGCAATTGTAGAATCCTCTGCTGAGAGTGACTCCTTTGAGGACTCAGATGTTGAAGCAATCTCTGAATCCTCTGCTGAAATAGATGTAGACGCAACTGCAGACTCTGACATAATCTCAGAAGTCTGTGTAGCTGCAGACTCACTAGCAGCTTCAGAATTAGCTGCCATCTCAGAATTCTGAGTAGCAGATGAATCACTTGCAGATTCGCTTGCTGCTGTGATTGTAGAATCAATCTCTTCTGTCTGCTTCTCTGTCTCTTCCTGGGCTGTCTCCTGAGAAGAAGCCTGTGTTGTCTCCTCCTGAACAGTTTGAACAGTTGTCTCAACTACTTCCTGAGCAGTCTCCTCAACCTGCACTTCAATTACACCTTCTGCTGTTGCAGCTGCTTGCTCTTCACCAAGCTCAGCTGCGTATGCTAAATTAGCATCACCAAGAACTGATGCGCCACCAACAGTAGCACCAGTGATAGCAACTCCTTTTAATAAACTTTCTACTTTTTTCTTCGACATTACTTTTACCTCATTACTTTCAAATCTATATCAAATATGTAACTTTTCATGTTCCAGTGTTATTGTAGCACGTAAAAATTATTTTTAAATAGATTTTTATAACCGTTTTTGCCAAAAATCGGAAGTTTTTGCCAAATTCAAAAAATTCCCTCAATTTTAATTTAAAAGAGACGAAAAATAACGCCTTTAAAAATATATCGACAAAAAAAATCCCCAGGATAACAATATCCTAGGGATTCTTTCTATATAATATAGGAATAAAATAATGAACTAGTATGCAATACCCTGAGCAATCATAGCCTCAGCTACCTTCTCAAAGCCTGCGATGTTAGCACCTGCAACGTAGTTGCCTTCCATGCCATACTTCTTAGAAGCGTCATCACATGCGTGGAAGATACCTTCCATGATTCCCTTAAGCTTAGAGTCAACTTCCTCGAATGACCAGTGAAGTCTCTCAGAGTTCTGTGACATCTCAAGAGCTGATGTAGCAACACCACCTGCATTTGCAGCCTTAGCTGGTCCAAAGAGAACGCCAGCCTTCTGGAATGCTGCAACAGCCTCTGGAGTTGAAGGCATGTTTGCACCTTCTGATACAGCCATAACGCCGTTGTCGATAAGCATCTTAGCATCGTTCTCATCAAGCTCGTTCTGTGTAGCACATGGAAGAGCGATGTCTACCTTGTACTGCCATACACCGTGCTCACCGTTCTTCTTCTCATGGTACTCAGCTGATGGGCGAGCTTTCGCATACTCAGAAAGACGTGCACGCTTAACTTCCTTAACTTCCTTAAGAAGGTCAACATCAATTCCCTCTGGATCATAAATCCAACCTGTAGAATCAGAACATGTAACTGGCTTAGCGCCAAGCTGATATGCCTTCTGGATTGCATAGATTGCAACGTTACCTGCACCTGAAACAGCTACTGTCTTGCCTTCGAATGATGTGTTCTTTGCAGACTTAAGCATTTCCTGTGTGAAGTAGCAAACGCCATAACCTGTAGCCTCTGTACGAGCAAGTGAACCACCGTATGTAAGACCCTTACCTGTAAGAACGCCTGTGAACTCGTTGCGAAGTCTCTTGTACTGACCGTACATATAACCAATCTCACGTCCGCCAACACCGATATCACCAGCTGGAACGTCTGTATCTGCACCGATGTGCTTAGCAAGCTCTGTCATGAATGACTGACAGAATCTCATAATCTCCATGTCTGACTTGCCCTTAGGATCGAAATCAGAACCACCCTTACCACCACCGATAGGAAGTGTTGTAAGTGAGTTCTTGAAAATCTGCTCAAAACCTAAGAACTTGATAACTGAAAGGTTTACTGAAGGATGAAGTCTAAGACCTCCCTTGTATGGTCCAATTGCTGAGTTGAACTGAACTCTGTATCCACGGTTAACCTGAACCTTACCCTGATCATCTACCCAAGAAACTCTGAACTGGATGATACGCTCTGGCTCAACGATACGCTCAATAACGCCAAGCTCCTCAAGCTTAGGATTTGCTGCAACAACTGGCTCTAAAGACTCAAGAACCTCGCTAACTGCCTGAAGGAACTCCTTCTGCTCTGCGTTTCTAGACTCTAAACCGTCATAAACGCGCTGTAAATAACTACTCTTAAATTTCATTTTTATATTCTCCTTTCAGAAATAAAAAGTCATGATAATGCCGACTTTCCCAATCAGACACAATCTAGAAAAGATTGTACATCTTTTAACACTTTAATGCAATAAAGTTTTTCCATAAAGATTTAATTTTTTTTCATAGCAAAAGCCACCGACTTTTCGATGGCTTTTGCTGGATTGAATATATAAGGAATAATTTAGGAAAACACTAATTAGAATTAATCACTATCTACATACAATCTCACAAGGTACATTCATAATCTTAGCGACCTTAAGGATTGTATCGATGTGACGGCCTGCTGCCGCAGCCATGTGGATTATCTTCATTTTGAAGTTGCAGATATTCTACCAATCCAAAACCTGATGGAGAACTTAATCTATGCACAGCTTAATCCATCAGATAAGCAACGGCAGTTAAATCAGACCACTGTAGGCCTGCTCTTTATGTACTTACTTCAAAATACCGAGCAGCTTACCATCGGCGGTGACCGTTTTGAAGATGAAGTTATGATGAAGGTATTAGGATTAATTGAAGAACAGGTCGAACCTACACCGAGTTGCTTCAGGAGAAGCGTATAAATTTGGCTGCTTATCTGCTTACCAATACGGAACTTCCAGTTACAGATATCAGTGCTGATGTGGGCTACAATAATTTCAGTTACTTCTATAAGATATTTAAAAAAGAATTTGGAATGACTCCAAAAGAATATAGAAAAAAATAATGCCTCCCGATGGGAGGCATTTCTTCTAATTATAAAGTTGCCGCAATAGACACACCTATTTTCTTATTATATGGAATCAAGGTTGCCTGCAGGGCATGATAAATATCTGACTTGCCTGGCCATACAGTAGTAAGTAACTTATTGTTTCGATCCAGCTGATGGAACCATGAACCATTCACGTGGTCGATAACATAGGTATCCAGATACTCCATAAAGGCTGCATAGTTCTGGGCATATTTTTCTTTTCCAGTAACACGATAAAGAACTGCTGAAGAATTAATAGCCTCTGCCAAAGTCCAGTGCATCCTGTCATGAACGATTGGCTTACCGTCCCAACCTGTGGTGTAGCAAATACCTGGCACACCATCAGCATTCCAGCCATCCTCCACTGCTCTATTGTAAAGATGCTCTGCCACATCAATGTACTCTACCCGCTTTTGTTCTGTCAAACTTTGTGTTGAGGTAGCCCACTGCACAATAAGTCTTGCCCACTCTATACCATGACCTGGTGTGGCACCATATGGTTTAAATGGATCATCAGGCTTGTCCTTATTGCATTCCAAGTCTGGCTGCCAATCCTTAGTAAAGTGCTCTGGAGTTCGATAATCATTATTCTTTGCCCAGCCAATTACTCTGTCTGTAATTCTGCCGGAACGTATTCTGTACTTTTCATCCTTTAACACATCAGCTGCAGCAAGGAACGCCTCCACTGTATGCATATTGGCATTGATCCCACGGTAATCATCAAGGACAGTAAACTCTGTGTTCCAAGTGTCAACAGATAGTCCAAGTTCTTCATCCCAAAAATATTTATCGTATATACGAATTGCTTCATCAAGAAGTTCTTTCGCACCTGGTCTGTTCGCCAGCAAAGCTGATGAAGCTGCAAGAATAACAAAGGCATGGGCATAACACTGCTTTGTAGGAAGTGGTTTGCCATCTGCTGTAAGCCCAGCATACCAGCCACCGTTTTCCTTGTCATGAAGTTCGCCTGTAAGACCCTTTAATGCTGCATCAGCAAGAGCCTCACTACCTTCATGTCCCATCATACAGCCCATTGAATAGACGTGAAGCATTCTACTTGTAATCCAGGTTTCACGAGGTCTGTCCTTCCATGGTGTGCCATCATCTCCAAGATAATATGAACCACCGCCTGGCGATGGAAATTTATGTCCAAATGACAAAAGAGTGCCACAGCACTCTTTTAAGAATTGTTTGTTTTCTGGTGTATCTAGTTGATATTTTTTCATTGTAATATTCCCCCTAATTTGACACCTCATCAGCCAGTTAAAGCTGACTTAGAGCCTTATAAATACCTTCTTCATCATTAGATGCTGTGATATTTGAAAACTGAGCCTTTAGTTCCTCAGGGGCATTGCCCATCAGAAAAGGCTTCCCCACAGCCTTCAGCATCTCAATATCGTTATAGTGGTCTCCAAAGGCGATTGCATCCTCAGGATTAATTCCCCATTTCTCACAGACAACATTTATACTGTGTCCTTTGGTAACCCCACGCTCCATCACTTCCACAAGTATATCCGAAGACCTTACTATAGAAAGCGTTGGAAACTTCTTTTTCAAGGCAGCCTCAATCTCATCTGTCTTTTCAGGGTTGCACATGCAAAGAATTTTTCCAATATCAGCCCCATTGGGCAAATCCGATACCATGCCTTCAGTGGACTGGGCCTCCACAATGTTTTCCTCTCGAATAACCCTTGGGTCAGACCGGTCTTTAACAAACCAGCTATCCATGGAATATACATTCCAGGTGCAGTCAAAACCTTCATCCTCAATGTAATCAATAATCTTACTAGCTGTATCCTTGCTAATCCCCTTTGATAAAAGAACCTTTCCATTTTCATCCAAAATCAACGCCCCACTGTAACAAACCATAGGGCAAATAAAATTGTAGCGGTGAAAAATTGGATAGATTCCTGATGGGCCACGAGCAGTGACTATCACAAAAGGAATTCCCCGTTTTTGCAATGACTTAATAGCCTGTAAGGTGCCATCAAGGATTCGATGCTCACTATTTAAAAGTGTGCCATCTACATCACTAAAAACAATCTTATAATCCATAGGAACCTCTATTGTCCTATTAGTTCTTTCACATCAGCAATCTCAGGCATTACCTTAAGTGCTCCTTTAACTCTGGTAATCAACGATGCCGCTCCATTTGCAAAAGTAAGCATTTCCTTAAGCTTTGCCTCATCAAAATTATCAATACCAGTTTCAAGGATGTAGTGAATTACTGTTCCACAGAAGGTATCACCAGCACCAGTTGTCTCGATTGTTTTATCTGAAAGGAATGGTGCAACATCAACAATGATTTCTTTATCATCATTTGTTCCATAGTAAAATGCGCGGCTTCCCTCCTTGCCCATTGAAACAGTGATGAGAGGAATCTTGTAGGTCTCACGAAGCTTATGAACAGCCTCAGTGTAATCCTCGATACCTGTAAGCCACTGGATTTCATTATCAGAAATCTTCAGATAATCGCAGTACTTCATTCCTGCAAGAATCTGCTCCTTCGCCTCATCAAGGCTATTCCATAATGGCTCGCGAAGATTTGGATCGAAAGTGATTACGCATCCAGCCTTCTTTGCCTCCTCCAATGCCAAAAGAGTAGCCTCTCTAACCTTTTCATGAGTCATTGAAAGAGTTCCGAAATGAAATAGTTTTGCCTGTTTAATCAGGTCAACTTTTACCTCATCCTTTGTGAGCATCATATCGGCACCTGGGTTTCGATAGAAAGAAAAATCTCTGTCACCATCTGGGAATGTTTCTACGAAAGCCAATGTAGTTCTTGCTTCCTTATCAATTACCAACCCCTCTGTATTGATTCCAACCTCTTCAATTGTAGCCTTAAGCTTGTTGCCGAAAATATCGTCACCAACCTTGCCTATAAAAGCCACTGAATGATTGAACTTTTTCAACATTGCCAATACATTACAAGGTGCTCCTCCTGGATTTGCCTCAAACAATGTGTTTCCTGTTGCAGAAACTCCATTATTTGTCATATCAATTAAAAGTTCACCTAATGCAACAACATCAATTTTTTTCTCCACGTCTAATTACTCCTTAACATTTTTGTTACCACCCTATCTTTTAGAAAAGGGGGCAAGGAAAGCCCGCCCCCTCATATTTAAATAGGATGAAAAGAAATTTAGCTTACTTTAAAAGCTCTAATCTTGAAGGATCGTTTGCAAATACTTCCTTTGCATTGTCCTTTGTAACAACAACTGGTGGAAGTTCATAGATGAGAACATCAATAACACCGTTGTCAGCTGTTACATCTGTTGAAGGCATTCCGTTGCCAGCCTGAAGAGAATCGATGATTTCGATTGTCTTTGCTACAAGATCCTGAGTTGGCTTTGCAACTGTAGAATACTGACGGCCAGACCATACCCACTCAACTGACTCGTTCTCTGCATCAAGACCAGAAACTACAGGAATATCCTGACCAGCATTCTCACATGATGTGATGATTGCACGAGCGATACCATCGTTAGGTGAAAGAACACCGTCGATTTCCTTATCTGAATAGAAACCTGAAATAAGTGAATCCATTCTTGACTGAGCCTTTGCATTGTCCCAATCAACAGTTGCACACTGTGTGAAATCTGTCTGTCCTGATACAACTACAAGTGTACCATCATCAATCTTTGGCTGCAATACTGACATAGCACCTTTGAAGAAGTTTGGAGCATTAGGATCAGCAGGGCCACCACCGAAGAGCTCGATGTTGTAAGGAGCCTCGCCCTTTAATTCCTCAAGACCCTGAAGAAGCGCCTGAGCCTGAAGCTCACCAGTCTTTACTGAACCGAACTGAACTACACCGTCAACACCTGTTGTGTTCTCAAGAAGACGGTCATAACCGATTACATAAACGCCAGCTTCCTTAGCCTGCTCAAGAACTGAACCAAGCTGTGAGCCGTCAACAGGACCTACAACGATAACCTTTGCACCGTTCTCTATCATTGACTCGATCTGCTGTTGCTGCTGTGTAACCTTCTGGTCTGCTGCCTGAACGATTGGCTTGTAGCCAGCCTCCTCAAGCTGTGCTGTGAACATTTCCTCAGCCTCTTTCCAGTTCTGTGTTCCAAGCCATGGAAGAGATACACCGATTGTTGCCCCCTCTTCAAAGCCAGGGAACTCTGCTACTGCTGAGCTATCATCTGTAGCTGCAGTTTCTTCTGTCTCAGTAGTAGATTCAGCAGCTGTGTCTGAAGCTGCTCCCTCTCTACTTCCCCCACATCCTGTGAATGTAGCAAGCGCCATTGTTGCTACCATCGCCATAGACAAAAGTGTTCTTTTTTTCATTAATACATTCCTCCTTCTTTAATACACTTTATATGTGTAAGACTCTTTTTGACCGAGTCATACCCCCGTTTTATTTTGCTTCCTTGCTTGGGAAGAGGCGTCCAATAATTGAACTCTTTCCACTCTTCTTGTTGTAAACATCAAATGCTACAGCTGCAAGAAGTACGAAGCCCTTGATAACCTGTGTCTTATCAGCACCAACACCCATAAGCATAAGTCCGTTGTTAAGTACTGCCATTACAAGACCACCGACGATTGTTGCAAGGATTGTTCCAACACCACCTGATACTGCAGCACCACCAATGAATACAGATGCGATAGCATCCATCTCCCACTGAGTACCATCAGCTGGACCTGCTGCTGTTGAACGTCCTACAAAAAGGATACCAGCAACTGCTGCAAGGAAGGACATGTTCATCATTGTAAGGAAATAAGTCTTCTTAACATTTACACCAGATAAAGCTGCTGCAGCCTTGTTACCACCAACTGCATATACGTGACGGCCGAACTTTGTGCGCTGTGTAATGATGTGATAAATGATTGTCAAAAGTAAAAGAATCAAACCTGGAACTGGGAATGAAGTTCCTACTCTTCCTGAACCAAAAAGGTATGTGAAATATCCGATGAGAACAGTCATAAGAGCAATTCTTACGATTACTGCCCAGAATGGTGTAACCTCTACTGCATTGTTCTTTGTGCTATTGTATTTACGAAGCTGTGCAACAGCGAAAGCAACTATTCCGATGATTCCAAGTAAAAGAGTTGAGTTGTTCATTCCTGTAAATGAAGGACCCCACTCAGGCAAGTATCCTGCACCAAACCACTTAAGCTCTTCTGGAGCTGGAACTGAAATTGAACGTGAAATCCAAATTACACCGCCTCGGAAAATCATCATGCCACCGAGTGTTGTGATGAAGCCTGGAATTCCAAGCTGTGAAAGGAAAAATCCATGCCAAGCACCAGCAAGAATGCCGATTGCAAGAGCAATGAGAACTGCTACCCACCAAGGCACATTGTAGTTTTTAGCCACCAGTGCCATTACCATTCCGGCGAAACCTGCCACCGAACCTACGGACAAATCAATCTGTCCGATTACGATTACCATAAGCATTCCAAGTGCAAGTACAAGTACATAAGCATTTCCTGATAACAGATTCTGGAAGTTTGATGATGTAAGCATTCTTCCACCAGAAATTACATTAAAGATTAATATCAATAAAGCTAACGCAAGAACCATTGTGTATTGACGAAGATCTCCGCCCAATACCTGTTTAACATATTTCATAATTGTCCATCCTTTCTCCTCAATACCTTTATTATGACTGTGAAGTAATAGTCATCTTCTTCATCAGGCTTTCCTGATTTGCTTCACTTGCAAGAAGCTCTCCAGTGATTGTGCCCTCGAAAATAGTATAGATTCTATCAGCCATACCAAGCAGTTCTGGCAATTCAGAAGACACCAGAATAACTGCCTTCCCCTGGTCCGCCAACTGATGAATCAGCTTGTAAATCTCGTATTTAGCACCAACATCAATACCTCTTGTTGGCTCATCCAAAATCAATACATCTGGCTCTGTGAACATCCACTTTGAAAGTACAACCTTCTGCTGATTTCCACCTGAAAGAGTTGTCACTCCAACATCCACATTTGCTGTCTTAATCTTTAAAGACTTTCTATATTCCTCTGCTGCTGAAAGCTCCATGTCCGGACTTAACAGACCACTCTTTGTAATCTTATCAAGGTCAGCTGAAACAATAGTTTTTCTGATTGAATCCAGAAGGTTAAGTCCAAGATTCTTTCTATCCTCAGGAACATAAGCAAGACCATTTTTGATAGCCTGCTCTACTGAGTTCAACTTCACTTCACGGCCTTTAATCTTTACTGTTCCACTCTTGTAGATTCCATAGTTCTTTCCAAAGAGTGAGCGCATCAGTTCAGTACGGCCAGCGCCCATAAGACCTGCAAAGCCTACGATTTCACCTGCTCTTACATTGAACTTTGAGTTCTTGCAGACCATTCTGCCTTCAACTTCTGGATCCTCAACACACCAGTTTTCTACTTCGAAAATCACATCTCCAATCTTTGGCTCATGCTCTGGATATCTGTTTTCGATGGAACGACCAACCATTGATTTAATGATTTGATCCTCATCCACCTTGCCACCCTCAACATCATAGCTTTCAACTGTGTGTCCATCTCGGATAACTGTTACCGCATCTGAAACATCAGCGATTTCGTTGAGTTTGTGCGAAATCATAATACAAGTGATGCCTTTATCTCTAAGCCCCTTCATAAGTTCAAGAAGGTTAGCCGAGTCGGCCTCATTAAGAGCCGAAGTTGGCTCATCCAAAATCAAAAGCTTTACATTTTTTGATAAAGCTTTTGCGATTTCTACCAATTGCTGTTGTCCTACACCTAAGTGCTTTATTAAGGTATCAGGATTAATGGTAAGACCTACCTTTTTGAGAATCTCGCTGGTTCTGCGTCTCTCCTCTGGCCAATCGATAAGGCCTCGCTTTGCAATCTCATTTCCCATGAAAATGTTCTCAGTGATTGAAAGTTCAGGAATCATTGTCAGCTCCTGATGGATGATTGCAATTCCAGCATTTTCAGATTCTTTGATGTTTTTGAATTTCATCTCCTTGCCCATATAGATGATTTTGCCATCATATGTGCCGTGAGGATAAACACCAGATAGAACCTTCATCAGCGTGGATTTTCCTGCACCATTCTCACCGCAAATTGCGTGAATGGAACCCTGTCGAACTTCAAGAGTAACGTCATCAAGCGCCTTTACTCCAGGAAATTCTTTTGTAATCCCCTGCATCTGAAGGATATAAGAATTGTGTTCCATAGTAAAAATTCCTCCCTTTATAATCCAAAAGCGATTCTAATTCGAAACTAGATACTCGCTTGGTTTCCTAAGTACCTTGTCAGTGGCGATTGCCGCTGCACCGTAAAGTGTTGGATCAACAGTGAGTTTTGAGATTTTGATTTGTACCTTACCGCTGATTTCAGGTATCACTCTCTCCTTCACTATCCTGTTTATTGTAGGAAGAAGTAAATCTCCTCCCTGAGAAATGCTGTCCCCAATAACTATTATTTCTGGGTCATATGCGTTTATAAGTGTCACGCATCCATATCCCAAATATTCAGCAATTTCTTCTGTCAGCTTCAGGGCTTTTTTGTTGCCCTCCTTCGCTGCAAGGAAAACTCTGTTACAAGCTTCCCATCTATTTTCATATTCCTCCTTAAATAATTCAGGAAGAATCTCTTCAGCCTTTTTTAATAACGCATTTGCGGAACAGTAAAGCTCCAAGCATCCTCTGTTTCCACATTCGCAAGCTGGTCCATTTACATCAATACTGATGTGCCCCACCTCGCTGGCGATTCCCAAGTTTCCAAGAATCAACCTGTCGTGGTCAACTATTCCAGAACCAACGCCCTCACCTGCCAAGAAATATGCAAGGGAATTAATTGGTCTTCCATGATTTCCAAACCACCACTCTGCCAAGGCACCTGCGTTAGCGTCCTGCTCTATAAACACTGGCTTATCAAATTCATTCTCAAACTCTTCCTCAAAATTGATATTCTGCCAGCTTTGCATCTTTGTAACTAGGGCGATTCTGCCTTCATCCCTAAGGTAAGGACCAGGAACCGCAAATCCAATGGCAACCACATTTTTATATTTCTTAAGCAGAGCGTGTATCTGCTTTTTCATATCTGCCACAACATCTGATGCAAACTCGTCTAAGCCAAATTCTGTCTCCTGCTGTGTGTAGACCTTTCCACAGATATCAAACACCCCTATGGAAAAAACGTGTCTGGAAAATTTAACTCCTAAAACCAGATTTTTGGCGGCGTTCAATCTAAGTCCTATTGAACGTCTATTTCCTTCACCCTTTGTAAAACCTACTTCAGTAACAATTCCCATATCTATCAGGACTGCTACGATTTTTGTAATTGATGCCTGTGTCAGGCCTGTAATCTTTGCAATGTCTGCTCTGGAGCAAACATCCTTCTGCTGAAGAATTCTAACGATAGCGGAACGATTCATCTCCACAAGATCGCTAGTATTGTTTCCAGCAACCTCTTTTACTTTTATCATGTTCATACACCCCTAGGTTTATGTTTGACGTTTGTTGAAGCTCAAATTTTAGTTGGCCAATTTGTGTTTCAAGTGTTAATCACTTAACACTGTTAACACATTAACTGTTTTTATTTTCACCGTCAATGCGGAAACTGGAATTAATTTTTTTTTGTAAATAGTTACAGAAATTGCTTTGTGATATTTCATAGAAACTGCATAAATACGGGCTTTGTGAGACTTTTCGTGATTACCTTGGATGAAAACTAATCACTTCGGCAACGAAAAAATCAGAAAAAAGAAAGGTTGATGTGAGCATTTTCTAAAAACTCAATCATCAACCTAATCAATTAGTATTATTTTGTAGTTGACTTCGCAAAAAAATCCTGTTGACTTTTATTAGCGAGTGAGGTCCTTAACCCACTTATACTTCCTATAATGATGGAATACCCATGGCAGTTTTCCAACCTCATCCACACAGGTGCAGGCATAAACCATAAGCACTGGCCAGTGAAACACAAAGGCACCAAACAATGCTAATGGGACTGCAAGACACCACATGCAGACAGCTAGGCTATATATATCAAATAGGGTGTCACCGCCTGAAGCAAACACGCCATTGATAACAACAGTGTTAATGCAGCGGCCTATCATATATATTGCCATAATTACCATCATTCCCACAAGATAGTTTTTGGCTTTATCTGTAAGAATCATGTAATTTACTACAAAAGGTGTTACCAGTAAAACTAAAGCAGTAGTTAAAAATCCTATGAATACTGCAATCTTAGCTATTCTTCTACCATAAAGCTTACCAGTTTCAAGATTGCCTGCCCCAAGCTCATTTCCAATAACAATTCCACTTGCGGCACTAATACCATCGCAGAGGCAACACATCAAGTCACGAACTACAGCTGCAACAGAATTGGCAGCAGCCGCATCCGCCCCTAGATGTCCCATTATAGCAGTATAGGAAGTGAATCCTACTCCCCAGAACATGGCAGCTCCAGCCAGCGGTAAACCGCATCTCACATAGTCCTTTGCAAGCAAGGCATCGTGCACTAGCAAATCCTTAAACTCAGGATGAATAAATCCCTTCTGATAAGATGAAATAACCGCCCAGGACAGCTCGATTATACGGGCAATCAACGTTGCATAGGCAGCACCATTTGCTCCCATGGTTGGAATTCCCATAAATCCAAAAATGAAAATGCCGTTCAAAATAAGATTGATGATAACAGCTCCTGAACTGATGATGGCACACCTGTCTGCATGATCAGTAACACGCATCATTCCCAAATAACACTGGGATAAGCCTGTCAAAAGATATGACCATCCAGCAATTCTTAAATAGCCTGCACCAATTGTAATCAAATCATTATCATTGGCAAAAATATGCATAAGGTATGTAGAGAAACATACGCATGCCACAGCGAATATTGCAGAAATCACCACTGCAATACGAATACTCATACCAAAGATTTTATGGATAGTCTTTACATCGCCCTTGCCCCAGTACTGAGCACCTAAAATTGAGATGGAACCAGTAACAGCGCATAGCATCATATTTTGAATAAACTGGATTTGGGTGGCAAGAGAAACTGCCGCCATAGAATTCTGCTCTACCCTTCCAAGCATTACTGCATCGCAGGCTGCTACCAGCGCCAGCATCAACACCTGAAATGACAGTGGTAAAGTCAGATTAAAAAGTCGCTTTAAGAAAGCCTTGTCGGAAAACATATTGTCTTTAGTCATTATTATCCCCTTAGTATATATTAATGTATATAATATATGAATTAAGGTTCACTGACTAGCCCATATCTTTTCAAAAAAAGTGCAAAAAAACTGCATCCGAAGATGCAGTTCATTTTATTATCAGATTTAATTATACATTAATCTCAGCCTTTACACCAAGGATGTCCTTGTTTGCATCGAGGATTGGTGTGATGACATCGCGGAGGTAAACCTCTACCTGACGAGGGCTGCGGCCAACATAGCGGCTAGGCTCCATTGTAGCCTCAAGCTCCTCAAGTCCCATTGGGAATTCATCGTCAGCTGCGATAAGTTCAAGAAGGTTGTTCTCCTTACCCTCTACCTTAACATTCTTTCCAGCTTCCATAGAAAGTGTTCTAATCTTCTCGTGAAGCTCCTGACGATTTCCGCCAAGCTTAACTGCATCCATCATGATGTTCTCAGTTGCCATAAATGGAAGTTCTGACATAAGGCGCTTTGTAATAACCTTGTCGTAAACTACGAGACCATCTACTACATTGAGGCAAAGGTCAAGGACACCGTCAGTAGCAAGGAAGCCCTCTGCAATTGAAAGGCGCTTATTTGCTGAATCATCAAGTGTACGCTCGAACCACTGAGTAGCTGATGTGATAGCTGGGTTAAGAGCATCAATCATTACGTATCTAGAAAGTGATGCAATACGCTCACTTCTCATAGGATTTCTCTTGTAAGCCATAGCTGATGAACCAATCTGGCTCTTCTCGAATGGCTCTTCCACTTCCTTAAGGTGCTGAAGAAGACGGATATCATTTGACATCTTGTGAGCACTAGCTGCAATACCAGCGAGAATGTTACATACTCTTGTATCTACCTTACGAGAATATGTCTGGCCTGAAACTGGGTAGCAAGCCTCAAAGCCCATCTTCTTTGCGATAGTTGGGTCAATCTTGTCGATTGTATCGTGGTCTCCATTGAAAAGCTCTAAGAAGCTTGCCTGTGTACCTGTTGTACCCTTTGAGCCAAGAAGCTTAAGAGTAGAAAGCACATAATCAAGATCTTCTAAATCCATAACAAATTCGTTAAGCCAAAGTGTAGCACGCTTTCCAACTGTGGTAGGCTGTGCTGGCTGGAAATGAGTAAATGCAAGTGTAGGCTGTGCCTTGTATTTCTCAGCAAATGCTGCAAGCTCTGCAATAACATTTACAAGCTTCTTTCTGATAAGAAGAAGCGCATCTCTCATGATGATGATATCTGTGTTGTCACCAACGTAGCAGCTTGTTGCACCAAGGTGGATAATACCTGCTGCCTTTGGGCACTGCTGTCCATATGCATATACATGGCTCATTACATCGTGACGAACTTCCTTCTCACGTGCCTTTGCAACATCATAGTTGATGTCCTCGATGTGCTGCTTCATCTCATCAATCATATCCTGAGTGATAACTGGCTTGCCATCCTGTGAAAGGCCAAGCTCCATCTCTGTCTCAGCAAGGGCAATCCAAAGACGACGCCAAGTTGAAAACTTCTTGTCCTGGCTGAAGATGTACTGCATCTCCTTGCTTGCATATCTCTCTGAAAGTGGGCTACTGTATCTACTTGTATCTGACATAATTCTCTCCTTACTTTTGGGAAGATGGGTCCCCCCTATTTACGCTTCGTATTCCCCTCGTATATCTTTTGTTGGCGGTTCCATTGGGTACTTTCCATCGAAGCATCCATGACAAATCTCAAGTCCATCTACCATTTCAGATAGACGATCAAAATTAAGATATGCCAGTGAGTCCGCGCCGATAATAGCGCAAATCTCTTCAACAGAATGCTTGTAGGCAATCAGCTGCTCGCGGCATGGTACATCTGTGCCGAAATAGCATGGCCACAGGAATGGTGGCGATGAAATACGCACATGAACCTCTGTAGCACCTGCATCTCTCAGCATCTTAACGATGCGGTCTGAGGTGGTACCACGAACAATGGAATCATCAATCATGATAATACGCTTACCATTAACAACCTCGCGAAGTGCATTCAGTTTTACCTGAACTGAAGACTCTCGACTGGCCTGCTTTGGCTTAATGAAGGTACGACCTACATAGCTGTTCTTTACGAAGGCCGTACCATAAGGAATGCCCGATTCCAAAGAATAGCCCATAGCGGCCGCATTTCCCGATTCAGGAACACCTACAACTAAATCTGCATCCACTGGAGAATCCTGTGCAAGGAAACGACCTGCCTTAATGCGGGATTCATATACAGATTTGCCATCGATATTGCTATCTGTTCTGGCGAAATAAATATACTCGAATATACAACGACCGTGCTTATCATTTGAAACACAGCGGCTCTTGTCTGACTTAATACCAAAATCTGGAGAGATGGTAACAATCTCACCTGGCTCCACATCACGGATATACTCTGCTCCAATTGTATCAAGAGCGCAGGTCTCTGATGCAATTACATAAGCATTGTCGCGCTTACCGATGCAAAGTGGTCTGAAGCCCTGTGGGTCA
Source organism: Pseudobutyrivibrio sp. YE44 (assembly GCF_900104335.1). Taxonomy (GTDB): domain Bacteria; phylum Bacillota; class Clostridia; order Lachnospirales; family Lachnospiraceae; genus Pseudobutyrivibrio. The sequence goes on along the minus strand of NZ_FMXT01000001.1, from coordinate 47,574 downwards.
CGTGCTGCAATGAGCTTTCTTGGGCTCATAACAACAAGTGAATATGCGCCCTTTATTTTGTCGCAAGCTCTAGCTACAGCTTCCTCAACAGTAGCACTCTTAAGACGCTCTCTTGCAATGATATATGCGATAGTCTCAGAATCAATAGTGGTCTGGAATATAGCACCTGTCATAGAAAGCTCATCGCGCAGCTCCTCTGCATTGATGAGGTTTCCATTGTGAGCCATTCCAAGAATGCCCTTCCAATAAGAAAGCACTAACGGCTGAGCATTCTCGCGGCAAGATGAACCAGCAGTTGAATATCTGGTATGGCCCACACCGATGTCTCCGTGCATGCCATCCAAAATCTCCTGGTTGAATACTTCATTTACAAGGCCCATGTCCTTATGTAATGCATAGTTACGCTTTGGACCATTTGTATCAGAAACGGCGATACCGCAGCTCTCCTGGCCTCTGTGCTGAAGTGCAAAAAGACCATAATAAATAGAGGAGGCAACGTCTCCACCGTCGAAATCATACATCGCAAAGACGCCGCACTCCTCATGCAAGCCGTCCCATGGAGTATCCTTAATCTTAAAATCTCCCATAAAATCTCCTAATACATAACGATGCTCACATATTTCTAATTGATTCAGTATCGTTTTCACTATATTCACTGAATCAACAAGAAATATTGTTCGCATCTGTTTTCTCTAAGTTCTTATTATGCCAGTTTTAAATAAACTACGCTACGAGAGACTTGCCTGTAAGAAGTGCGTACGCCTCAAGATATTTGTCGATGGTTTTGTCGATTACATCCTGTGGAAGGAGGTAGTCTGACTCAGGATTTGCCTTGAGCCAATCACGTACAAACTGCTTATCGAAGGATGGCTGTCCATGGCCTGCTTCGTAACCCTCAAGTGGCCAGAAACGTGAGCTGTCTGGAGTAAGCATCTCATCTGCAAGAACAATATTGCCATTCTCATCAAGACCAAACTCAAACTTTGTATCAGCAATAATAATTCCCTTTGAAAGCGCATAATCAGCACACTTCTTATAAAGAGCTATTGTATTGTCACGAAGAGCAGTTGCGTACTCCTCTCCATGACCTGGAAATTCTTTCTCAAGAACCTCTATAGAACGTTCGAAAGAGATATTTTCATCATGATCACCAATTTCTGCTTTTGTTGATGGAGTGTAGATTGGCTCAGGAAGCTTATCTGACTCCTTAAGGCCCTCTGGAAGCTTAATGCCACAAACTGTACCGTTTTCTTTGTAGCTAGCCCAACCAGAACCAGTGATGTAACCACGAACGATGCACTCGATTGGAAGCATTGTAAGCTTCTTGCACATCATTGACTTGCCTTTGTATTCATCATTTCTGAAATACTCAGGCATGTCGTTTACATCTGTTGAAAGCATGTGATTTGGAACGATGTCCTTAGTTAAATCAAACCAGAACTTTGACATCTGGGTAAGAACTGCACCCTTATTAACAATCTTGTTCTTTAAAATCACGTCGAATGCAGATATACGATCTGTGGCTACCATGATAATGCTATCGCCATTATCGTATACTTCTCTTACTTTTCCCTCTTTAATTGGTTTCATAATCAAATCCTCTCTCTATTTATTAAATTTTATTTAACAGCATTGCTGTTATTAACTATTTCTTGATAAGTAATGACTTACCTGTCATCTCCTTAGGCTGCTCGAGACCCATGACCTCGATAAGTGTAGGAGCGATATCGCAAAGTGCACCACCCTCACGAAGAGTGTAAGCACTGTCATAGTTAACTAAAATAAATGGAACAGGATTTGTTGTGTGAGCTGTGTAAGGCTCTCCTGTCTCATAATCAATCATCTTATCAGCATTACCGTGGTCAGCACAGATGAACATTACACCGCCCATCTCTTTAACTGCCTCTACAGCATCGCCTACAAGTGAGTCTACACGCTCTACAGCCTTTACAGCTGCCTCTATAACGCCGGTATGACCTACCATATCAGGGTTTGCAAAGTTGATAACGATTACATCGTACTTGTCAGACTTAATAGCCTCTACAAGCTTTGCGCCAACCTCTGGAGCTGACATCTCAGGCTTAAGGTCATATGTAGCTACATCCTTTGGTGAGTTAACAAGGATTCTTTCCTCATCCTTGTTAGGCTCTTCAACACCACCGTTGAAGAAGAATGTAACGTGTGCGTATTTTTCTGTCTCTGCAAGTCTAAGCTGCTTTAATCCCTTGTTAGCTAAGAACTCGCCGAAGGTATTTTCAATTGATTCCTTCTCGAATGCAATGTGCTTGTTAGGAATTGTCTCATCGTAATCCTTGAAGCATGCATAGTAGAGATTAAGGAACTCTCTATCGAAACCTGTGAACTTATCATCACAGAAAGCTCTTGTGATTTCACGAGCACGGTCTGGACGGAAGTTGAAGAATACAACTGAATCACCATTCTTTACAACTGAAAGCGGATTACCAGCAGCATCTGTGATAACTGTTGGAAGTACGAACTCATCAGTAACGCCATCATCGTAAGAAGCCTGCATAGCATCAGAAACTGATGTAGCCTTAACTCCTTCGCCCTTAACTAATGAATCATATGCCTTCTGAACTCTATCCCAGTTGTTATCTCTATCCATTGCATAGTAACGACCAGAAAGTGAAGCAATCTGTCCAACACCGATTTCATCCATCTTCTTCTGAAGTGTCTCTAAGAAATCCTTACCAGATGCTGGAGGAGTATCACGACCATCAAGGAAAGCGTGAACATATACCTTAGAAAGACCGTTCTTCTTGCACATTTCAAGCATTCCATATACATGCTCGATGTGGCTGTGAACACCACCGTCTGAAAGAAGACCCCAAAGGTGCATATCGCTGTCATTCTTCTTGCAGTTTTCAATTGCCTCAAGAAGAACCTTGTTATCAAAGAACTCACCGTCGCTGATTGCCTTAGTAATTCTTGTGAGATCCTGGTAGATGATACGGCCTGCGCCGATGTTCATGTGACCAACCTCTGAATTACCCATCTGACCATCTGGAAGTCCAACGAACATACCAGATGCCTGGCCCTGAACGAATGGGCACTCAGCCATAAGGCTATCCATAACAGGTGTGTTTGCCATTGCAATTGCATTTCCCTTAGGATTTTCGTTGATACCGTATCCATCGAGAACCATAAGTACTACAGGTTTCTTACTCATAGAAATTCCTCCTTAACAACTAGCTTTGCTAGTATTTCACTATTATTTTTTTATAATGTGACCTTGAGTGTCAATCTTTGCTGTGCTAGAAAGATTATTAAGGTCGTTTATGATATCGCTATATGCTTTATCTTTCTCATTAAGTAGGCTTGTAACGCCTTCGCTAAAATAGCATGGAAGGAAATATGCTTCTATATCTCCTTCTTTTGAAATACGAATCTGGGCAAGTCCAGTATCGTAATCACTTGGCATTGTTCCTGTAATTGAAAACCAATAATTTCCAAGACTGTAATAAATAGGAACATTATCCATATACTCAACTGTCTCCAAGCAGTGGGTGTGACCACCGATGATAACATCAGCCCCTGCTTCCACAAAAGCTCTAGCCAAAGAGCTTTGGTCTGCACCATAATTGGCACTGCCTTCCGTTCCCCAATGTGGGAACACTATAACATAGTCTGCATTCCTTTTTGCTTCCTTTATCTCTTCACAGAAAAACTCTGGATGAAGACACTTCAAAACACCAGCTTCATTATTTGTAGCTTCTTTTGTGAAGTTCAAGGTACGCTCGATCTGCGTTGCAGAGCATATGGCTATTTTTCTGCCATCTATTATAAAGTATACAGGCTCCATTGCATCGTAAATATTACGACCGGCACCCATGTATGGCATGCCATCATTTTCCAGGGTGTCTAAGGTGTCAAGAAAACCTGTTTCTCCATAATCATATACATGATTGTTTGCAACACTTACAACATCTGTTCCTAACTTTCTAAGTAAATTTATTCTGCTAGGATCTGCTCTAAATGTGTATGCTTTATCAGGAAGAGCCGCTCCACGATTTGTGAAAGCAAACTCGTTGTTTATCATTAATATATCTGCTGAACGCATTTCCCTAAGTAACTGTTCTGAAAAGCAATCCTCTATGCCATTCTTTTGATGGTCCATAAAAGTTGTGGTGGCAACACCTTCAGCCAAGGATAAATCTCCGGTGAAATCCATAACAATATCACCATCAATATCATCATCTATCACATAAGTTTTATCATAGGCATAGTTTTGAATGCCTGATTCAATGCAGTAATCATACCATAAGACATGTATGCTTTTACCAGTAAGCTGATACCAAATTTCTGGCGTTTCAAAATTTGCATAGCTGGCAATTTCTTGAATAACATCTTCCCCGTATTCTGCTGTAACCATCGCTAAAAAGCTTTCATCTACAGGATGTGAACCAATAAAATTCTTTGTGCTATTATTAAGAATATTGTCCCATGCATCAGCCAAATCATCGATTACGATTCGCTGAGGAACAGGTTCATTTTTTGTGGTGATTTCAATTGCTGAGAAGCTCTTACCACATCCTATAAATAATAAAACTGACGATAAAAGTATAGCTGCAAAATATTTACATTTCCTCATTAATCTGTGCTTTAACTCGGACAACAGCTTCGGTAGCTCCCTCATAACCTGAAGACGCTGCCATTTCGTAATAAGATAAAGCCGTTACCAAATTCCTCTCAACCCCGTATCCGTTTTCGTACAAAAAACCTAGATTAACTTGAGCAATAGGATATCCCTGTAATGCTGCAAGTTTTTGATAATAAACAGCCGATGCAAAATCAACATCTACACCAAAGCCGTTATAATAAAGATAACCAATCTGATTAAGTGCTGGCGCATAATTAAGCTCTGCAGCCTTAAGATAGAACTCCATGGCCTGCTCATAATCTTTATCTACTCCCATACCAGTTTCATACATCTGACCGATGTAGTAGCTGGCCTTTGCTGAATTGTTGTCAGATGCCTTTGTGAAATACTCTAATGCTGTCTTAGAATCTGCTTCCACTCCATTTCCCTTTACATACATAAGACCAAGGGCTATGTTTGAAAGATTTATGGCATCTCTGTCATTTAAAGCGGTGCTTGTTGACTTAACCACTCGATTATAATAATCAAAGGCCTTGTTGTAATCCTGCACCACACCAATTCCATTTTCATAAATGTACCCAAGATAATAGGCACCATCTAAATCTCCTGCCTGCTGAGCAACCTTTAGCAATTCAATAGGTCCGTTCTGCTCAAGGCTTTCCTCATCTTCTCCATCTTCAGAAGACTGTTTATCTTGAGTTTTCTTTTTTTCTTTATCTGTTTTATCTTTTTTATCTTCTATATTTTCTTTTTTGTCTTTGTCGGAAGATGTTTCTTTTTGTTCTGAATTCTCATTAGAACCTGTAGAAAGACTCTCTTCTGTATAGATCTCATAATCACCCTGCTGAAGCATAACTCTAGCAAGTCCAACCTTCGCATTTATTGAACCATGCTCCATTGCAGTAGTAAAAAGTTCCTGAGCTTTATCTAAATCTTTTTCAACACCCGCTCCGTTAAGATAAAAATATCCAAGTGCACAAGTGCCGTCTGCGTTTCCTGAATCTGATGCCATCTGATACCAAGACAAAGCTTCATTGAAGTTTTGCTTTATATCTTCAGTGCCATACTCAAGGCTACGACCAAGCATTACCTGAGCCTCTGTATCACCTTCGTAGGCTAAAACCTCTAACTCGCTATAGGAAAGGACTGTGTAATCTTCAACCGCCACATCATCGAACGCAACCTGCTCCGTTGTGGCCTGTTCTTCTTCTGTCTTTTCCTCTTCTTTTTTAGAGCATCCCATAAGTGCTAAAGCGGAAATACTCAACAATAAAATCAAACGAATATTTCGTTTCATAATACCTCCAATGTCCAATGGAACCAAAACTGTCCATCAGCGCAAATTATATCATAAAAAATAGTGGAATAAAACTATAATAATCAATGAAAGAACAGACAAATGTCCTATTCTTATGTGAAATTTGTCAATAAGAAAAAAGCAGAAAAATAGCGCACCGAAAAGCCGGTGCGCAATAAAAACTTTAGGAGTCTTTAATTAAGCATTTACAATCTTGCCGAAGTCTGGCTTAAGTGAAGCACCACCGATAAGACCACCATCGATGTTTGGCTTGCTGAGAAGCTCTGCAGCGTTACCAGCATTCATAGATCCGCCGTACTGAATACGAACAGCCTCTGCTGTAGCACCATCATAAAGCTTAGCAATAAGCTCACGGATGAATGCACAAACCTCTTCAGCCTGATCAGCTGTAGCTGTCTCACCTGTTCCGATAGCCCAGATTGGCTCGTAAGCGATAACAAGGTTCTTAACCTGGTCAGCTGTAACACCTGTAAGATCCCAAGTAATCTGTCTCTCGATCCACTCCTTGTATGTGCCAGCCTTGCGAAGTGCAAGTGACTCACCACAGCAAAGGATTGGTGTAAGACCAGCAGCAAATGCCTTCTTAACCTTTGCATTGATAAGGATATCATCCTCACCAAAGATATCTCTTCTCTCAGAGTGTCCCATGATAACGTACTTAACACCAGCGTCTACAAGCATAGGAGCTGAAATCTCGCCTGTGAAAGCGCCCTTATCCTCGATGTAGAAGTTCTCAGCACCAACGTTTACGTTTGTGCCCTTAACAGCCTCTACTACAGGAACAATATCGATTGCAGGTACGCAGTAAACTACGTCTACATCATCATTCTTTACTAAATCCTTAAGCTCAGCAACAAGCTTTACAGCCTCAGAAGGTGTAATGTTCATCTTCCAGTTGCCGGCAATAATTCTTCTTCTTGCCATAATTAACCCTTTCTCTCGCCTATTCCCTCAGAATAACACACACTCTCTCAGACACGCTTGCGCTCTTATTCGCTCGTTGCCCTACATAAGATGCCACTTCGTGCCATCTAAGTAGGGACGGCTCATCAAGGTCTGATACGAGTATGTTTTATTCTCTTGGGCATAGGCTACTTTTAAGTATTATTTTAAAAATTCTAGTATTTTTCTAAAATTGCAAGGCAATTAGTATGAAGCTGTACACAGACGTACAGCGAATACTAATTAACGCAGAAATTTTTGAAAAAGACGAATTTTACTTATCGTCAGCAGCATAAACACCTGGAAGTTCTTTTCCTTCCAAGAACTCAAGTGATGCACCACCACCTGTAGAGATGTGGCTCATCTTGTCAGCAAATCCCATCTGGTTAACAGCTGCTGCTGAATCACCACCACCGATGATTGTTGTAGCATCTGTCTCAGCAAGAGCCTTAGCTACAGACTCTGTACCTACAGCAAGTGCTGGGTTCTCGAAAAGACCCATTGGTCCGTTCCAAAGAACTGTCTTAGCTGTCTTAACCTTCTCTGAGAAGATTTCAACTGTCTTAGGTCCGATATCGCAACCCATTCTATCAGCTGGCATGTTCTCCTTATCGTATACTACTGTCTCAACAGGAGCATCGATTGGATCTGGGAACTCAGCGATTGTAACAGCATCAACTGGAAGGAGAATCTCCTTACCCATGCTCTTAGCCTTCTCAAGCATTTCCTTACAGTAATCAAGCTTTGTCTCATCACAAAGTGATGTACCGATTTCATATCCCATAGCCTTCTGGAATGTGTATGACATACCACCACCGATGATAAGTGTGTCACACTTCTCAAGAAGGTTGTTGATAACGTTAAGCTTATCAGCTACCTTTGCACCACCGAGAATTGCTACGAATGGACGTACTGGAGTCTCAACAGCGTTGCCAAGGAAGTCGATTTCCTTCTGCATAAGGTATCCAACTACGTTAGAACCACCCTTAGCTGTGATGAACTTTGTAACACCAGCTACAGAAGCGTGAGCTCTGTGTGATGAACCGAAAGCGTCGCATACATAATCATCAGCAAGATCAGCAAGTTCCTTAGAGAATGCCTCACCGTTCTTTGTCTCTTCCTCGCCACGGAAACGAGTATTCTGAAGAAGAACTACGTCTCCTTCCTTCATAGCCTCAACTGCCTTTGTAGCAGCCTCACCTGTTACATTGTAATCAGAAACAAATGTAACTTCCTTGCCAAGCTTCTCTGAAAGACGCTTTGCAACTGGAGCAAGTGACTCGCCCTCGTTAGGACCATTCTTTACCTTACCAAGATGTGAGCAAAGGATAACCTTTCCACCATCAGCGATAAGCTTGTTAATTGTAGGAAGAGCTGCCTTGATACGTGTATCATCTGTGATTTCACCAGCCTTAAGTGGTACGTTGAAATCGCAACGAACAAGTACGCGACGGCCCTTTACGTTGATATCATCAACTGTCTTCTTGTTTAATGCCATTTTTTTATTCCTCCTTAAATACAAAAAGGGGTTCGGTCCAATTGGACCGGACCCCTAAAAAGTCGTATTCGTAAAAACGAATTAAGCTAACTCTGAGAAGTACTTGATTGTACGAACCATCTGTGATGTGTAGCTGTTCTCGTTGTCATACCAAGAAACAACCTGTACCTCGTACTGATCATCAGAAACCTTAGAAACCATTGTCTGTGTAGCATCGAAGAGAGAACCAAATCTCATACCTACGATATCTGAAGAAACGATTTCATCCTCGTTGTAACCGAATGACTCGTTAGCTGCTGCCTTCATAGCTGCGTTGATACCCTCAACTGTAACGTCCTTCTTGTTTACAACTGCTGTAAGGATTGTTGTAGAACCTGTTGGTGTAGGAACACGCTGAGCAGATCCGATAAGCTTTCCGTTAAGCTCTGGGATAACAAGACCGATAGCCTTAGCTGCACCTGTTGAGTTAGGAACGATGTTAACTGCTGCTGCACGTGAACGACGAAGATCACCCTTTCTCTGTGGGCCATCAAGTGTCATCTGATCACCTGTGTAAGCATGGATTGTTACCATGATACCAGACTGGATTGGAGCGTACTTGTTAAGTGCGTCAGCCATTGGTGCTAAGCAGTTTGTTGTACATGAAGCTGCTGAGATGATTGTATCATCTGCCTTAAGTGTTGTGTGGTTTGTATTGTAAACGATTGTAGGAAGATCGTTTCCTGCTGGAGCAGAGATAACAACCTTTCTAGCACCTGCATTGATATGAGCCTGTGCCTTTTCCTTTGATGTGTAGAATCCTGAACACTCAAGAACTACGTCAACCTTAAGGTCACCCCATGGGCAATTGTTTGCATCTGGGAATGCATAAATCTTGATTTCCTTACCACATACGATGATTGAATCATCTGTTGAAGAAACCTCATCAGCATGCTCATACTTTCCCTGTGATGAATCATACTTTAAAAGATGTGCTAACATCTTTGGGCTAGTTAAGTCGTTGATTGCTACTACTTCGTAACCTTCTGCTCCGAACATCTGACGGAATGCAAGACGTCCGATACGGCCAAAACCGTTGATTGCTACTCTTACTGCCATTTTTAAATCCTCCTAAAGATTCTTTTAAAATAAATTTTCTAGGGCTTTCAAAATTTCGCCCCGTATGCATTTCATTTTAAACAATATGATTCTATAATTCAACCCCAAATCAAAATATTGTTAAAATTTTCTCAATCTGCCAAAATAAGTCGCCAAACATTGTTACTTTGTATAACAAAACGCTATAACCTTGCCACTTTGGGTTATATCATTTATATTATTAGAAACTAATTCGTAGACAACAAGGAGGTAGCTTATGTTTTGGGATAATCACATGCACTGTAACTTTTCTGGAGATTCCGAGGCTGATCCACTAGATATGATTAATGTAGCAAAAGCCAAAGGTCTTAGAGGTATCACCTTCACCGACCATTTAGATTTAGGATATCCCCAGGAATATGGTTTCTTCGATTTAGATATAGAAAACTACTATCCTACGCATCATAAGCTTGCTCTCGAAAATTCCACCGACGAGTTCACCATACTCACAGGCCTTGAGGTTGGCCTTCAGCCTTGGGCAAAAAACGAGAACGAAGAAATTGTAAAGGCATATCCTTTCGACTTTATTATAGGAAGCACTCATTTGATTGACAGACTTGACCCATATTTTGATAGCAGCTGGGAAAACACCACTCCAGAAGCGCTTCTAACCCGTTACTATGAATGCATTTTAGAAAACATTAACACCTTCACTGATTTCGATTCCCTAGGACATCTGGATTATGCTTTCAGATATGTAAAAGATTCATCTATTAAAAATAATACCTATGAACCTTATAAAGATATTGTGGATGCAATCCTTCAAATCATAGTAAATAAAGATAAGGCCTTAGAGATTAACTCAAAGGCTCTTAGCAAAGGAATGAAATACCCAAATCCACATAAGGATATTGTAAAGCGCTATCACGAACTAGGCGGTAAGCTTATCACCATAGGAGCTGATGCTCACAGCCCAGATGGCATCGCCGCAGATTTTGATTTTCTACCAGACTTCCTTAATGAATGTGGCTTCACAGAATATGCTGTATATCAAAAAAGAAATCCTGTGTTCTATCCTCTCAGATAGAACACAGGATTTTTTATTTCTTTTCATATATAGTGCATTGGCCTTTACCATTTTCCTTCGAAGTATAGAGAGCCTTATCTGCACGTCCCATATTTTTCTCTAGATTTTCACTAAGATCAACCTGAGCTATTCCACAACTACAAGTGATAGTTTTATTAGTTTCAATCCCTTTAATTTCTTCTAATAAACTGTTAAGTTTCTCCAATGTTTCTTCAGGTGAACCAAAATATACGCCTATGAACTCATCGCCACCCCATCTGGCAACCACTCCAGTATTTTCTACTGTTTCCTTAAGTCCGTCAGCAACAATTTTCAATACCGTATTGCCATATAGGTGTCCGTACGTATCATTGAAGATTTTAAAATCATCAACATCCAGCATAAACAAAGATACTGTCATCTGTTTGTGATTTTTCTTCTTTCGCTCACGTTCAAAATTCTCACTAAAAATCTTGTTATTTAGCAAGCCTGTTAAATCATCTGTATTTTCCGCTTTACGATTAAGTCGATTTAGTTTACGCATCAATGTAACACTAAAGGCCATATAGACAACAATAAACAAAGCAACAATTCCAAAACGTTTTATAACTCTATCCATAATAGAATTAATACGATTGGTAATATCCTTTTGAACAATAATATTCCAGTTTAATTCATTATTATGCTGAATGCTTATACATCTATTATCCTTAGTTAGGCTTAATCCTTCATCTCCTACATTCTGACATAGCTCTTCCTCAGAGACTCCGAATTGTTCTGCAACCTGTTCTGCAGTTTTATAATAACCTGTGCTACCCTTAAAGGAATTATGTGCATTTCCAATATTTACGACACTGATTTCCACCCCGTATTCTTTCTCGTACTCTGCAACCTGGCGTTGAAAACTATTCATATTATTACCAACACCAACTACGCCAAGAGTTTGAAAGCCTTTATCCTGAACCAGACAGTTAACAAACAAACTGACTTGATTATCATTTACCTCATCATGATCCACCTGCATATCATAAGGCTGATGTAGTGTCAAAAAATTAAAGTACCAAGAATCGAAATCATCGTTTTCATCCAAAGTCTTGTTAAATCCACCATCATAGTAATAATTCTTGGTAGAATCAGAAATAAAGAATACAACATCATAACCATAGATGTTTTTGTATTCCCTAAGGTAACTGTACAAGGAATATACGTTCTGTCCAGCAGTCTCGCCGGTTTCAGAATGGCACCATTCTTTTAGGAACATGTCATTAGACATCATCTGAGATACCACACGCTGTTCAATTACAAAACCGTTCAAGCTGTCATTGATATCTCTAGCAGTCAGTTCAGCATCCTTAATAGCCTCGTCATAAGCCATCTGCCTATAAAACTCTATTTCATTAATCTGAATAGATAAATAGGTTACCAGAATCAGAAAGAGGACTATGAAATTCGCGATAAAGACTGAGTTCTTTCGAATTTTCGATTTCATAGATTAACAACTCCATTATTATCATAACAACAAGTTTATTTTACCAACACTATTTGGCTATTCTGTGAATAATCTCTTGAGCGATATCCCTTTTGTCCCTATCATCAGTAGTAACAGAAAAATCTGCTGCCTTCTCATATTTCTCGCGTCTCTGTCCTAGAAGATCAGCTATATATTCTACAGACATATTATCATTTAATAGAGGTCGATTATTACTTTTGCATACTCTTTTATATATGATTTCCGGTTCAGCAGTAAGCAATACTGTAACACCGCTTTCCTTCATAACCTTAATATTTTCCTCACGCATAGGAACACCACCGCCACAAGATACAACAGTGTTGTCCCCCTGGCCTATTTTTCTAAGGAGATCAGTTTCCAAATTCCTGAAGTATGCTTCTCCCTTTTCTGCAAAAATATCTTTGATACTCATTTTTTCATTGGCCTCAATGGTCTCATCCATCTCAACCACTGACATTCCAAAATGCTCTCCAATATAGGAAGCAATTGATGATTTTCCAGTTCCCATAAATCCAATCAGAAAAATGTTAGCCATATTTACCTCGCAAGTCTTTATGCCTGTTAATTGCAGTTTTTATGTAAATCACAGTAATACTAGCAAATATTTTTACAAAATAAAAGAGATTGCTTTTTTTTATGGATTAATTGTGCTAATCTCTTAAAAAAGCTTTTACAATCACACGAAAAGGAGCGGCTATATGGACAAACTAGTTAAGGTGCGAGACTTAATAATCGGGGATGGAATTCCTAAAATTTGTGTTCCAATCATTGGCAAAACCAGAGAGGAAGTTTTAGAAGTTGCAAAATCCTTATCAGATATAAATTATGACTTTGTAGAATGGCGTGTAGATTGGCTTGATAACCCGCTAGACCTTCCCTATATAACTGAAATATTAAAGGAACTTCGTTCCATACTTAATAACGTTCCCATTCTTTTCACCTTTAGAACCGCCATTGAAGGTGGAGAAGAGGAAATCACAAAAGAAGATTACTACAAACTTAACTATGGAATAATCATATCTGGACTTGTAGACATGATAGATGTGGAACTTTTCATGGGGGATGAGCTTGTTACAGCCACCATCGAAGAGGCTCATGCTCACGGAATCAAGGTGGTGGTTTCAAATCACGACTTCGAAAGAACACCTGCAAAAAAAGAAATTGTAAACAGACTCCAAAGAATGCAAAGCTTAGGTGCAGACCTTCCAAAGATTGCTGTTATGCCTGTTGATAAAACTGATGTCCTAACACTTTTAGCCGCCACAGAAGAAATGGCTTCCACCTATTCTTCCACACCAATCATCACCATGGCAATGGGAAGAAACGGTGTGATTAGCAGAATCTGCGGCGAGTTCTTTGGCTCAGCCGTCACCTTCGGATCAGCCAGCCACGCTTCAGCCCCTGGCCAAATTCCAGCAAATGAATTATCGAACATAATAACAAAAATGCACGAGTTCTTTTAAAGAGCTCGTGCTTTTTGTTTAATCCTTGTTAAGGTATTATCTATTGATTTTTCACTTTTATCAAGCTTTGCAGCTATTTCTTTGTAGTCGAAATCCTGCATATATAAATCAAAGACCTTTTGTTCCATAGGAGAAAGCGCTTTTTTTAGTCTATCCATCAGAGAGCTATTCTCCTCCGCCTCAATAATTAGTTCTGCAGGGTCATCTACCGTGGTAGCCACATCTCCTCCATCGCCGCCTTCCTCATCATACAGCGAAACATAGGCATTTAACGGAGCATGCTTTTTTCTATTACTAGCCTCAATAGCCTTTATCATCTGTCTATCGATACAAAGCTCCGCAAAGTGAAAAAATGTAACTTCCGACCGAACATCATAATCTCCGATTGCCCCAAATAGACCAATCATCCCCTCCTGAATTAAATCCTCGTTTTCTCCACCAACAAGAAAATACTTTTTGGAGTTTTTCAACACAAGAGGTTTATATTTTTCACATATATAATTCAGGACAGCCTGGTCGCCGTCCTGATATTTTTTAACTAATTGTTCATCTGAAAGCTTGATGTATTCCTGTCTTAGGTCCATCCTTAACTCCTTAGAATCCAATTATTTTGCCTTATTTATTCTTTGTCTTACCACTTCGTAGGCTAAAACGCCGCAAGCAACAGAAGCATTAAGAGAATCAATATCTCCAAACATAGGAATGCTTGCAATCATGTCACAGTTTTTCTTCACTAAGTCTGAAACACCATGACCTTCGTTACCAATCACTAGGCCAATAGAACCTGTAAGGTTAAGGTTGTACATTTCTGTGCCGCCCATATCTGCACATACAAACCACATTCCCTTTTCCTTAAGCTCTTCCATAGTCTTCGAGATGTTTGTCACCTTAGCTACAGGAGTATAGTTGATAGCTCCTGCTGATGCCTTAGCTACAGTAGCTGTAAGGCCTACCGCTCTATGCTTTGGTATAACCACACCATGTGCACCAGCCTGGTTAGCTGTACGGATGATTGCACCAAGATTATGTGGATCTTCAATATTATCAAGGATGATGATAAATGGATCCTCACCCTTTTCTTCAGCCTTTGCAAGAATATCTTCAAGCTCAGCGTATTCATAGCTTGCAGCATAAGCGATAACCCCCTGGTGCTTTCCAGTCTCTGAAAGCTGATCAAGACGTTCCTTCTTAACAAAGCTTATAACAGTATCCTTGCTTTTCTTAGCTTCACGAAGAATGGTCTGGATTGGGCCATCCTTGCAACCATCTAGCACAAACAATCTGTCTATTGTTTTACCTGAGCGAAAAGCTTCAAGTACTGCATTTCTTCCTTCTACAATTCTACTTTCTTCCATAATTTTCTGAATCCTACGCTGGTTACGCACACAATTATTACCAGCTTACTCTTTCTAAATCAATAAACAAACTACATGTTGTATCAGCTTAAATGCCACTAAATATTACGATTCTAGTCGAGAATATCTAGCTGTAAGGCCTCGATGCCACGGTTTACCAGATCGCAGATGCGATCCATATCTCCAGTGAGATAAAGGTATCCCATAACAGCTTCAAAGCCTGTGGCTTCTAAGTAATCCATTGTGGTTGCATTCTTCGCCTTTGTATGAGGTTTGGAATTGCGGCCACGACGATACCAATCAGCCTCTTCTTCTGTAAATTCATCCATGAGTGCCGCCGCCATCTTAGCCTGAGTAGGGGCCTTTACAACGGAGCTTGTTCTCTGGTGAAGCTTGTTTACAGCTGTATTTCCTTTATTTACAAGGATAGAACGAATCACCACATCAAATATTGCATCACCAATATATGCAAGAGTCAGTGGTGAATAGGTTCTTATATCCTTTGGTTCAATATCAAATTTGCTATTTAAATAATCATTTAAACTAGCTTCCATACTACTCCTTCACGAGTATCTTTTATCTCTACACCCTTAGCCAAAAGCTCGTCACGGATTGCATCTGCTGTTGCAAAATCCCTAGCTTTTTTAGCCTCTGCACGACGAGCAATAGCATCGTTAATGTATGCCTCAAGCTCTGAATCAACAGCTGTACCTGCCTCTGAAAGAGACTTAGCATGACCAATCAAATCAAGCGAAAGAACTCTGTCAAAGCTTTCTACAAGAGCAAGCTTTGTAGCATCATTAGTATCTGCCTTAAGCGCGTCATAAAGAATTGTAACAGCCATAGATGTGTTAAGATCATTTGATACAGCCTCGCAGAACTTGTTCTCATATTCTGACTTAACAGCCTCATCAACAGCACCTTCAGCCTTAAGCTCTGAAACACGCTTTACAAGCTTGTTGTAAGCAGCTGCTGCATTATCAAGATTCTCGTATGAGAATACAAGTGGCTTACGATAGTGTGACTGTAAGCAGAAGAATCTGTATACAAGTGGGTCATAACCCTTTTCCTTTAAAAGTGAAACAGTAAGGATAGCGCCCTTTGACTTTGACATCTTTCCTGACTGATCATTGAGATGATTGCTGTGGAACCAGTAGTTGCACCACTTATGTCCAAGGTAAGCTTCTGACTGAGCCACCTCATTTGTGTGATGTGGGAAGATGTTATCAACTCCGCCACAGTGAATATCCATATACTCTCCAAGATGCTTCATAGAAATGCATGAGCACTCAATATGCCATCCTGGATAACCAACGCCCCATGGGCTATCCCATTTAAGAGCCTGGTCTTCAAACTTAGACTTTGTAAACCAAAGAACGAAGTCTGTCTTGTTCTTTTTATTTGCATCCTCTTCTACATCGTCACGAACACCAACCTCAAGGGCCTCCTTCTCAACTGATGATGAGAAGATGTAGTAATCCTCAAGCTTGCTTGTGTCAAAGTAAACATTGCCACCTGCAACATATGCGTAACCCTTTTCAAGAAGAACCTCTACCATGTGAATGAACTCTGGAATGCAATTTGTTGCTGGTTCAACCACATCAGGACGCTTGTTGCCAACAGCATCAAAATCTGCAAAGAAAGCATCTGTATAGAACTTTGCAATCTCCATAACGGTTTTGTGCTCACGCTTTGCACCTGCCACCATCTTATCTTCACCTGTATCGGCATCTGATGAAAGGTGACCAACGTCTGTAATGTTCATAACACGCTTTACATCATAACCAGCATACTCAAGAGCCTTGATAAGGACATCTTGCATGATGTATGTGCGGATGTTTCCGATATGGGCGAAATGGTAAACTGTAGGGCCGCAAGTGTACATTGCAACCTTGCCTTCTTCCCTTGAGTGAAATTCTTCAACTGTTCTACTTAAAGTATTATAAAATTTAAAACTCATTACTAAACTCCTACAAATACTCTTTATTTTTTTATTTAACTAACTAGTTTCAAAAATTGTTACACATAATATCTTCTCGCTATTTACGAGCGCAGCCGCCACAAGTCTCGCAGCTTCGTCCGCTATCAAATACTACGTTGCTTCCGTCATAAAACTCGTAGAGTAAACAGACTGCCTGTGCGCTGATGCCCTCTTCACGTCCTGTGAAGCCAAGATGTTCCTCTGTAGTTGCTTTTATGTTCACCTGATCAACATCGATGCCAAGACACTTAGCAACGTTTTCTTCCATCTGCTCAATAAATGGACGAAGCTTTGGCTTTTGAGCGATAACTGTTGCGTCAACATTTCCAACCACATAACCCTTGTCCATAACAAGCTCACGAACCTGTTCCAAAAGCTTCATGGAATCAGCTCCCTTGTACTTAGGATCTGTATCTGGAAAATGAGCGCCAATGTCTTTAAGCCCTGCTGCTCCAAGAACTGCATCTGCAATAGCATGTAAAAGTACATCTGCATCAGAGTGGCCAAGAAGACCAAGAGTATGGTCGATTTTTACACCGCCAATAATAAGGTCTCTACCCTCAACAAGCTTATGTACATCATAACCTGTTCCTATTCTCATATTATAATCTCCTAATGATTACTAGTCTTAGTAAAATCTAATAAATCAATTTATTATAATAGCAAAAAATAAGGCCAAGGGGAACCCTCGGCCTTGAAATTATTTCTTATTTACTGGTTTTCTTCTGTGTCATCTGTGTATACAGGACCTACATATGGATTATCCTCTGCTGGTTGCTGATTATTAATCTCCTCTCGCTCATTTGCAAGTTTTTCTTCAAGCTTCTTTTTTCTAATAGTTCTTCTCTTCTTTGTGATAATTAAAACAATAACAAGAATCACACCTGCAACAGCTAAGTATGGAAGAACATAAATTAAACCGATAATCAAAGCCTGAACTACTGCCAAGAAGCCAGCGATGGAATTCTTAAAGGCTTCAACGAATCTGTTCCATGCAGTGTCCTTCTTAACTTCTGTATAGGTTACAACCTCATCTAAATCGATGGTTACAGTGCAGTAATCAATTTTATCATCGTAAAGGCGAAGCTGAGCCTTATAGCTTTCTATATCATATGTGACGTTATTTATTCTATCCTCTATTTTAAGTAGTTCTTCCACTGTCTGAGCATTCTTTTCAAGCTCTAAAAGTCTATCAAGCTTAGTATTAAGAGTCTTTAGTCTTGTCTCAGCATCTACGTAGCTTGAAGTAATATCATCCACGTATTCGTTGCTAGACGTAACAGAACCAATATCACCTAAGCTATCCATAAATTCCTGATACTGTTTAGCTGGAACTCTTGCTGTATAGCTAGCTGTTCTTCCACCGTACTCAGCAGTGCCTGTAACAGAAGAATTCTCATAATAACCATTATAAGAACGAACAAGCTTCTTTAAAGCTTTAACATCATCATCAAATTTCTTGGTTTCAATATTTATATAGGATGTGTAGACAATCTTTCGACTGGTATCATACTCAGGCTCATCTGATTCTTTTGCCTGTGTATTTTCATCAGGTTCCACAACAGCCTCTTCTGTGGCTTCCTCATTACTAGCCTCTTTAGAATCAAATATTGAGGATTTCTTTGCACTTCCTACAGCAGCATTATCAGCCATTGGCGCTTCCATATCAGCAGAGCCTTCATAATCCTCTGTGTCCGCATAATAGCTTCCTAAAGATGCATCAAATCCACCACCGTCATAGCTATCAGTTGTTTCCATGGCGTAATCTGCAGTTGCACCTGACTTAGAGCCACCACAACCAACAACCACCAATGATACCGATAATAAAACAGCCAATAAACAAACTATTTTCTTTTTCATGATATACCTCCCGTTTCTCGGATAATAATATTAAAAGCTGTAATTTAAACTTCTGTCTTATTGCTTTCTAACATATATACAAACGGTACCTATAAAATGTTGCATCTTTTTAAAATAAATTTTTTATTTATAAATCTGCGAACAAAAACCTGGGCCCAGGCAAAAGCCTGAGCCCGTGAAAGGAGGATATATAAAATGTTACAAGAGAAAAAAATCACTTTATTACAAGTCTCTTTGCACCTTCAGCTGCAAGTGCACTTCGAACTGTTTCACTTTCGTCAAAGGTTATCTGTGCACAAAGACTTGATCCCTTCATTCTCTCAGCTGCAAAGGAAAGACCATTGTTCTTTCTATCCAACTTTGGAGAATCAATCTGATCCGGATCTCCTAGTAGTACAACTTTTGACCCTTTACCTGCACGTGTGATAATTTCAAGTATCTGACCGATGGTACAGTTTTGAGCTTCATCAACGATGATAAAAGAATTAACAAGAGAACGACCTCTCATATAAGCAAGAGAACATATCTCTATGATACCTGTATCAAACATATCTTCTATCTGAAGCTTAACCTGTTCCTTCTCCTCATTCTGCCCCTTCAAAAGAACCTGAAGGTTATCCATAAATGGAGCAATAAGAGGGGTCATCTTTTCCTCTAGATCACCTGGAAGGAAACCTAGGTCATTATCAGAAAGAGTGTTACTTCTAGTAATCATAATTCTGTCAAAGCCATTGTGATAATAGCCTTGAAGACCAGCTGCCAACGAAAGGAAGGTTTTAGCAGTACCAGCACTACCCTTTAAAATAACTAAAGGAAGTTCCTCTGGACTTGCAAGCAAAGCATATAGTGCAAAGCGTTGACCTACGTTTCTTGGTTGGCAATATGGAGTATAGTAATCTCTATCTTTTAATAGATGCCATCCATCCTCTTTGAAGGTATATAGTGCTGAATTGCTACCCTCACGGCAAATACCAAACTCATTTTCAATAAAGCCCTTATTAAATGGACTCTCTATATCTTCTGGAGTGATATCCCTACGCCCTGAATAGTTTTCATTATCGAGAATCATTTCGTTGTGATAACCTTGAACTACACAACCACACATTGTTGCATTGATTCTCATTGATATATCATTAGTAACAAGTATTGTTTCCAGCTCGCTCATCTTACCAATAGCAAGAACACCATTTATTATTCTGTTGTCAGGTCGATCTAGTGTAAATTCTGCTGGAACCAGCTTTTCAAATTCAGATTCTTTGGCAATTTTAAAAGTTCCGCCATTTGGCATCAGAACTCCATTAGCGTAATCCCCCTCAATAGACTCAATATTACGAATGGATTCTCTGGCACCATAGCCCACCTCTGCATACGCAGTCTTCTTAGAATCCAATTCCTGAAGTGTCGTAGTGGTAATGATTACGTTGTTATCATCAAAACCGAAAATAGCACTTGGGCAATGGATAAGGATGTTAGTGTCGAGTACGTAATTTTTCTTCATAGGGGTCACGCTCCTTTTACCTATTAAATTTTCCACTTCTCGAGTGGTTCTTGTAAACGAGAACTGCACCAGAGCTACAATAAAATGTAGTTGGTTTTTATAATTAAATTTTATCTTATTTGGCTTTTAAGTTCTACAATATTTTGTGGTTTTTTATGTAAATTGTGTGAAAAAAGCTCCCTATATTGTTATAATGACTAACATTTTACCATCATAACTATATAGGGAGCTAAACGCTTCAAAATACTTATATTATTTTCTCTAAAATAGACCACTAAAAAATTATAATTAAATGTGTCCCACCAATAATATTCCTGCCAATCCGTAGTAAGTAACTACAGCAACAAGATCGTTTACCGTAGTGATAAGTGGGCCAGAAGCAACCGCTGGATCCACCTTAATCTTGTGGAAGAAAATAGGAATAATAGTACCAATAAAACTTGATACAATCATTGCTATAAAAAGTGAGAAGCCAACAATTCCAGAGATTCTGAAAGCTGCAGCCCACACATACGCCTTAAAGCCGTGCAAATAAACTGCCACAAACACAAGGGCAAGCAAACCAAGAATCAAACCGTTGGTACCACCAACTCTCATTTCCTTAAGAACAAACTTCGCTTTCTCTACGCCAGAGATTTCCTCATCCATAAGCACACGAATTGTAACAGCTAGAGACTGTGTTCCGACGTTTCCTGCCATGTCCAAGATAAGAGACTGGAATACAACAACAATAGCAACCGATGCTACAACCTTATCAAAAATACCGATAACAGAGCTAGTAACCAATCCAAGACCTAGAAGTAAAAGAAGCCATGGAATACGCTTCTTAATACTCTCTGTAAGGGATTCATTTAAATCCTCCTCTGCAGTCAAACCAGCCAACCTAGCATAGTCTTCACCCATCTCATCATCCACAGCCTCAATGATATCCTGAGATGTGATAACACCAATAATCTCGCTTTCGGAATTAAGAACTGGGATTGAATCCTCAGCGTAATCCTTCAGCATTTCAATGGTGTCAGAGATAATAGCATCAGCTGCAACAGATGGATAGCTGTGACTGATAATGTCCCCCAATGGAGTCTCAGCTCTGGCCAAGATTAAATCTCTAAGTTCAATAGCACCAGCATATTTATTATCTTTATCTTCCACATAAATTGTGTTGATGTTGTCATTTTCCTGAGACTGAGAAATAAGGGCACGCATAGCCTGCTTAACTGAAAAGTTTTCTTTGATTACAATGAAGTTAGTAGTCATCATGCTACCAATTTCATTTTCATCGTAAGAATTAATCAGTCTGACATCGGCAGAAGCATCCTTATCCATGAGTTCGATGAGCTTTTCTCTTTGCTCCTCATCCTCAATGTCTTCCAAGGCGTCGACAGCATCGTCGGCATCCATGTTTTCAAGGACGTCGGCAGCCTGTTCAGGATTGAACTCTGCTAAATATTCACCTACATCTTCAATATAAGGAAAAATTTCAGAAAGACGCTCAGCACCCAAAATGCCAAATAAGCGCTGACGATCTTCAGGCTCAAGGGCCTCATAGGCTTCCGCAATATCATTTTCATGATAATCGTCCAAAGCCTCCACCATCTGTTCGGCATCTATATTAGAGCGTAATATGTCGATAATCTCTTGAAGCTTGTTGTCCTCTAATAAGTCCTTTGTTTCCATAGTTTCACATGAACTATAGGAATAAAAAAAGCGTCACCGGAAAGACTGTGACACTTAACAAACAAAACAACTAAAAGAAACTACCCTTTAGATATTTAAAAGAGCAGCTAAAATGCTAAGTTCATTAAATGCCTCGTCGCTAAATAATCGCCCGTGACTGTCTGATTTATCCATAGCTGCTCTCCTTTCATTAAATTGAATATATTATTTGAAATCCATAAAAAATTTAACACATAAAACCGCCCCTTGTAAACCCCATTTACGATTTTTCTACAAAGAATTATACCAACAATATCCGTTTCGTCCTCTCTCTTTAATTATATAGAGAGCTGTATCTGCACATCGTTTTAAAGTACCTAAATCCTCAGCATCATCTGGATATATAGCCAGTCCAGCACTAAAGGTTACGCCCCTTTCAGTTCCTTCGTCAGATTTCTTGAAATTAGGTAAAATTATACTGTTTATCTCTGCCTTTGCTCTATCAAGCTTTTCATTAACAGCCTCAACAGAATCCATCTTAATAATAGCTACAAACTCATCTCCACCAACTCTAAACAGCTTAGCATCATCACCTAAACTACGCTGCATAATACTAGCAAACTTTTCCAACAAAATGTCACCAGCATCATGTCCAAGGCCATCATTTATTTTCTTAAAGTAATCTACATCAAAGAAAATGAGGGCAGACTTGTCCCATGTATTAATGTATTTAATAGCCATATCCTCAAAGGCTCGTCTATTAAGCAAGCTGGTAAGAGGGTCATGCTTTGAAATATCCTCAAGCTTTTGCTTCTCATTTTTACTGATTTTCAAGATTACGAAAATCAATAGTACTACAATGCTTAAAAGTACTACCAGGAAGTTTAATACATAGTTTCTGAAGGAATTCATTGTATCTGAAAGAACACTACTTGGAATTCTAACAACCACATACCATCCAGGCATACTGTTAATTCTTGCAGAATAGCTGGCATAATAATCACCATCCACCTCGTAATGATTTCCAATCAGCTCCTTACCCTGTCTCATGCTCTCTATCCACTGAGAATGCTGTTCTCTACCATTCTCATCAAGCATCTGTCTTGTCAAAAAGCCATTAGCCCAACTTCCGTTAAGGCTTTCGTCGGAGCTATTACAATAAATCATATTCGCAGACTCAGAGTCCATAAACCATATTTCCAATGCCTTGGAAAAGACTTCTGTAGAGGCAACATTTTGCAAATCCTTAAATGGGGATGTTGCAAAAATCCATCCCTTCTTGGAATCGTTATAATTTACAACTACAAATCTTGTAACTACCAACTGACCTGTAATAGCATTTCTATACGGAACAGATAAAGATATAGGATTAGCCTCCTTTGCAGTCTTTATCAAATCCCATTTATCAAACTCCTCTTTTTCACTTTCAGTGGCATACACATTTCCCTTTGCATCTATGAATCCCATACTAATATAGTTTTCATTGTCCTTAATCACATTGTATATATCCTGTGGATCAGCAATATTTTCATCACTAATTACAGAAGCTATACCTATTACTGTCTCATTGGAAATCTCTATAGCATTATTAATCTTTTCAGATACTAAATTACAGATTTCACCTGATAATCTTTGATCGTGTTTCTCCATCAGATTATTGAAGGAAATAATAAGCACGCAAAAAGAAACCAAGAATATGCTGAAGCAAATCACAATGGTGATATATAAAGTTTTTCTATCCTTTGAAAGGAATAAACGGTCTTGCTTTCTCATATCATTCCTCAGTTCTCATTGGTTATTAGTAGTAAGACAACATTTGCTGTATATCTTCATTCTGATAATTAGAGTTATTAATCACAACTATTCCAGTATCATAATACTTTTGGCTTGGAGTGTTGCCTGCCAACATGTCCTTAGCGGTAACTACTGCTTTGTATCCCATATCAAACTGTCTTTGTACAACAGAAGATGCGGTATAATCCGAATCTATTATTAAGCTTTTAATCTCATCAGAGAAATCAAAACCCACTAACACTATATCTTTACGTTCCTTATTTGAAACCGCTTTTGCAATAGCCTGTGTAGGACCATTATTCGTGGCAAACAATCCAACTATATCTTTGTTATTTTCCAAGAAGATTTCTACCTTTTTTGCTCCAGTTGATGCATCATTATCCCATTCCAATATGTCATCACATATCTTCCATTTTTTAGGAGCATTTTCCACCCAATATTGGTAGAACCCCGCCAAGCGCTCATTAACGGTTTGGGAGCTGGAATTACCAGGCATTATGCCAATATATACTTCCTCGTCTTCTGTATGCCCCTTTTCCTTCAGCTGATTAACCATTTCCTCAGCAGCACTTTTTCCAGCCAAAATATTCTCTGTCATAAAGCAGGCATCAAACTTATCTGTGTTAACTATAGTATCAACTAAGACTACAGGAATATCTTGCTTCTTGGCTTCTTTGATACTTTTCACCAACTTAACCGAATCATTTGGCGCAAGAATAATGGCATCAGCGCCCTTTTCAATGGCTTCCTCAATAAGAACCTTTTGCCCCTTCCAATCAGAATCGTTATCAGTACCTGCCCAGAAAACATTGCAGCCTTCTGTAATTGCCGCAGACTTAACAGCCTTAGCAATTGACTGCCAATAGCTAGAGCTTACTACCTTAACAATCAGATATATATTTGGTCGTCCTTCTTCAATATCATTAAGGGCCGCAAACTCTGTAATAACTGATTCCTGTTCAGTGCTTTCTGCAACAAAAATCCCACCGCAGGCTGTAAGGTTGATACATATTAATATACTTAATAAAAAAGAAAAAAGTCTTTTCATCCTTAATCCTCATAGTAGCTACACAAATCTACTATAAGTATAGGTTGAAAAGACCTTTCATTCAACGAATTCGCAGAATATTCAAACTTTTATCAGACTTTTATCAGATTCTTTCTAACAAAGCTTCTCTACCATAGCTCTGTCAAAGGTAACTGTCTTTACTGAATCAACTTCAATTTGATATAAAGCGTTGGCTGCAAGGTGTTCTGCCGCCTGCTCAACGTTTCTGATTCCCGTTGAGATAACGAATTTCTCCATTACTGCATCAAGTCCATCCTCTGTAATCTGACACTCCTCAGGTGACATTCCCATACGCTTTAACACCTTAGGAAGAGAGAATCTTCTAAATATCTCTTTCTTCTCCTCAACTGTATAATCAGGAATGTCAATCACTGCAAAACGTGACATAAGCGGTGCAGATATATCAGCCTTTACATTGGCTGTAGCGATTGGGTAAACGCCCATAGTAGGAATCATACATTCCATATAATTATCGGTAAAACCAAGATTATCAAGAAGGGTTAATAACACGTCTGCAGGGTTACCATTTCCCTTTCCTGAATTGGCTTTATCAAGCTCATTTATGATAAATACAAGATTGCTAGTTCCAGAATTAGCAAAAGCTTCCATAATAATTCCCGGCTTTGCATTTGAATAGACTCTGGAGCTACCAGTAAGCTGCTCAGGGTCATTTATTGAACTCATATCAAGGGTTGTCCAAGGAAGCTTAAGAATTCGTGCTACTGCATATGCGATTTGAGATTTACCAACACCTGCAGGACCACAAAGAAGAAGACCGTAGCTTGGCAGTGTGTGGGTACGATTGACTTGGATGACTGTCTCCATGATTCTCTGCTTTACAGACTCTAAGCCGTATAGTTCTTCATCCAGAATTCGACGAGCCTCCACTGGATCGATTGCCTCGAAATAATCGCTTTTCCATTGAATGCCGGTCATTATAGAAAGAGCACGTTGTGCATGTCTTCTCTCTTCAATGGTAACCTCTGCTGACTTTGCTACAGCAAGATTTCGACGAGCCCAAAGGCGGATATTGTCAGGGAAAGTTCTTCCAGCGCAGGTAATAAAGTCTGTAATTGACTGGATGCTAGTAAGCTTCATGTCATCGCCATCTTCTGCATCCTCTTCATCAAGTTCCTCCTCAGAAGGTGCATTAGACGCAAAAAGGCGCTCCATCATAAACTGAAGGAAACCATCCTCTGAAGAAAGCTTGCCATTGCCCATGCCAGTCTCTCGAATTTTGTACACTGCGTAACCCTCAGCGGTGTTAGCGCCAGAAAGTCTCACAGGGATATGATTTTCTCCAAGCCAGCCAATAAGACTTGTAAATCTAGAATCAATTTGAAGAATATCCACAGAGACAACACCATTTTCCGATTCATACTCAAAGCTACTTCTACTGACTGGATTTGTGAAAGCTCCATTTGTATGATGGGCCATCTTCCCTGTCTTATCCTCAAGAATAAGGATTGGTTTTTCCGGTGTAGCAGCAGGCTCGTTAGATCTGAAGGTGGTGTAGGTTATAACAGCATCCTTCTTAGCATTATCATCATTAGCAAAATCAAATACTGGCATAGTCTCGTTCTCCCTTTATGACAATTATTTGTTTTTCATTCTAGCAGAACACTTTAGCGGAGTAAAGTCCTCCTAAGCTGCAATAAAAGAGGCAACCTGCAGCCAATGCAAGTTGCCCATATATTTATATTATAAATATTTCTTCTGTGTCGTGAATCCTCTACCTTTAACCTCAGAAACACGACTTACTATAATGAAGGCTTCTGGGTCGATTTCATGAACTAGCTTTTCTGCTTTTGCCAGCTCACGAGTGGATACAATTGACAAGCAAATCTCAGTGTCTTTGCCAAGATAACCAGTACGGCCATACATAACAGTAACACCGCGGTCTACATCCTGAAGGATGGAGCGTCTAATTTCATCACTCTTCTTGCTAACCACCTTAATCTGAGTTTTAGCCTTTCCGAGGATTAGAGTTTTATCCATGGTCATGGTATAGATTACCACGAGAATAATTCCATAAAGCACCAAATTTATATCTGTAAATAATGCCTGCACAGCAAGGATACAAATATCACAAGCCCACATTACTCTGGAAATTGATGTGCCAAAATATTTATTTAAAACAATAGGTGGGATATCCATTCCACCAGTGGATGCACCAGTACGAATTACAATTCCGAGGCTGACGCCAATAAGCAATCCTCCAAAAACAGTGCAAAGAACAATGTCATCAACTGGCTTGTAATGAGAAGCAATTATCTCGGCAATATGGATTTCAACTGGTAGACAAAATGTGGAAAGCAAAGTGTTAGCGGCGAATTTACGTCCCATTACACGCCATCCAACGAAGAATAAAACTGTATTTATTACAAAAACCGCATAGGATGTTTTTACGCCCCACATGTGGTGAATAAATAATGCCAATCCGGTGCCACCGCCAGTTATAAGCCCCGAAGGCTCAATAAAGAATGCCACGCCAACGGCATAAAAGAATAGTCCTACTACAACGATTAGCCCCGTTTTAATTATCTGTTTCATAGTGTCTCCAAACATTATTCTCTATTGTTACACAACGAGAATGATTGTACACCAACAGCGGACATTTGTCAGCACAGCACGGTAACGCGTTATCACATTAGCGCAATAAAGAGTCTAAATAAAAAAGAATCCCTGTTGTAAATACAGGGATTCTTATAAATCGAAATCTGCCACATCTTCATCAAGCTCAAACCATTCTGGCTGAAGATTTCCTTCTAAGCCTTGCCTAATGTGTTTCCAGTTTTTAAGAAACCAAACTGTCTGACCTGGATGCTTATATAACGAGAGCATCTGTGCCCCCTCGTATTTGTATGGATAAACCAAAGGAATTGCTGTTGGACGAGCTGTTGTAAAATAAATTACATGTCGATACAGCTGATTCTCCAAGGTATCTGGTGTCGCACAATAATAAATGTAATCACCAAAATCTGATCCATAAACGAATTCCATTTTGGATTGCTCTACTTCCATTGGCTCCATATCGACACAACAGAAATCATTTACTCTCAAGGATTTTACATCAATATCCTCTAACTCATTTTCTTTTTTTGCCTTTTCAACAGCCGCCTTCCACTTTTTAGCCTCAAGGGGACTCATTAAACCTGCAAAAAAACGATCCTCCTTCTCCTGCTTCTCAGATTCCTCCTCAGAAGCATTTGGATCCTTGCCGGTTTTCAACCAATAATTAATGGTGTTAAGATGCTTGTTTAACTCATTTATATGGGCTGCATAATGTTTATCCAGCTCAACCATATTATCCCATTTTTCTTGAAATGCCTCACGCGCTGCCGTCCTAGCATTTTTTCTTTTAAAATAAATGGGCATAGCAATTAACAAATTCAAGCTTATAAGTAAAACAATAATATTTACTGTAACCCAATCCATATATCAGCCCCCGATGCTAAAAGAAAAAAATTGAGCCAATCACTAAAGCGGCCAAGATAACTATCAATCCAGTATTAATGTACGCAAGGGCCATTAGTTTGCCCCATCTTTGATTATTGGCAGTTTCTATCTTTTCGCTTATTTCACCTGTAACTTTGTCTAACTGAGATTTAATCGGCGCTTCATAATCTAGGGAGCGTTGTAACTTGGACATTTTAACATCAATGCCCTTAAGCAAACGCTCATTTTTCACCTGTACCTCTGCCGCAAGAGCCTTAGATTCCTTGCTATTATCATATAGATAATCAAGAGCATCCTGCATGGAGTATAGCTCTTCCTGAAGACGACTAATCTCCTGGCGGATTGCATCTTCATCCATGCCTACATATCTGCGCCTAAAGATATCTCTACCTTTATATTCTCCCTGCATAACCTCTTCTCCCATGAGTTTTGCAAATTATGATGTCATGTTTATAAACTTATCTAAATTCTAACACTTTTATCTACATTTTGTATAGTAAATTAACAAAATTCCCACATATAGAAAACCACCATGTTGCATAATAGCCCCATGGTGGTATGTATGTAATTTAAGAAACAGAAAGGTTACAGAGTAAATCTTGCAACGAAATCCTGAAGCTCTTGTGCGTTGCCAGCTAACTTATCTGAAGCCTGTGCTACTTCATAAGATGAGGCAGTCTGCTCCTCAGAAGCAGCAGAAACGTTAGAAGTTTCATCAGCAACCTCAATACTCATCTGCTCAATCTCATGAATATTTCTAGCAATAGTCTCTGTTCCAGTAGACAACTGCTCTACAATAGAACTCATGGTATTTGACTCCTCAGAAATAGAGTTGACCATGGTTACAATATTATTAAAGGTTCCACCTGCCTCGTTAACGAGTTCTGAACCATTTACAACATTCTGAGCACCTTGACGCATAGCCTCAACGGCTTCCTCAGAGTTCTTAGTAATACCAGCAATAAGCTCAGTAATCTTTAAGGCTGCCTGATTTGATTCGTCAGCAAGCTTACTAATTTCACTAGCAACAACCGCAAAGCCTTTACCCATCTCACCAGCTCGAGCTGCTTCGATACTAGCATTTAATGAAAGGAGGTTTGTCTGGCTGGCAATCTCTGAAATTGTAACTACAAACTCATCAATGCTCTTAAGTCTTTCACCCAGCCCCTCAACAACCTGTGCAGTATTCTCAACAGATTCTCTAATGCTATCCATCATATCTGTTGCATTAGTCATATCTGCTGCACCATTTACAGCTGCCTCATTTGTAGACTTAATCATCTCAGTTGTACGAGAAATAGCTTCTTGGAAGTTTTCCATATTTGTAACGAAGGAATCTGTCTCGTTACTTGCACCAGTAACAGCATTAATCTGACCAGAGCAAGAATTTGCAACGTTTGTACAAGAAGTAGCAACCATTTCTGATGCTTCTGCTGACTGGGATGCAGATGCTGAAAGCTCTTCAGATGCAGCCGCAACTGAACTGGTTGTATCTGAAATCTCTAACATCAAATCTCTAATGTTTTTATGCATCAAATCAAGAGCTTGTGAAATAGAACCAATTTCGTTATTTCTATTTACAAGTGTACGAACTTCAGCAATCTCATCATTTTCGGTGAAGTCACTATTTGACATTCTTACTATTTGACTAGCTGCAATCTTAATAGGTTTTGTAATCTTGTCGCCAAAGAATAACGCAACAAATACCCCGGCTACAATCAAAATAATAAGGATTACAATTGTAGTGATAATATTCTGCTGCAATGCCTTACTTGCTTCTGCTTCATATTCTGCAGAAAGAGTATCAATATAATCAACCCATACACCAGTACCCATTACCCAATCAAATGGCTCATAGTACGCTGTATAGTTAATCTTTGGAAGTGGTTCGGTCTCATTTGGCTTTGCAAACATAAGATTAGTGTAACCACCGCCGTCTTGCATACCATTATGAATCATGTCCTGAATGAAATAGTTACCATCAGGATCTACAGAATCCCATCTAGACTGTCCTTCTGTATCACGTCCCAAAAGAACAACGTTTATACCTTCGGAAGTATCAACCCAGAAATATCCAGAACCATCATTATATTTCAGCTCACGAATGATATCTGCGGCCTCTTTCATTGCCTCATCCTTTGTCATCTCGCCAGCCTCATATCTAGCATTCATAACCTCACATATACTCATTGCTTCCTGAGTCTCATTTTTTAACTCACTCTTTATATCTTCAAGAAGTCTGCTTGAATATGCCTCGGTCTGAGTTGAATTAGTATTTAATGTACTAATGATTGTAAATACAGAAATAATAACTGCAGTAAGTACTACTGCCGCTAAAATAACTGCAATCAAAACAGTTTTTAACGAACCCCTCTTTTGTTCCATGTGGTCGTACCTCCTATTAAATGATGCATTATACACGTTACACTTCCGGATGTACCTAATATACCATGATTTTTCAGACATTTTTTTGATTTCACAGACATTTCATCAAAAATTACGTTTCCTTAAAAAATTCGAATACGCCCACAAAAATAGAGAGCCCGCAGGCTCTCTAAAGGAAAAAACTATATATATTTTTTATAAATCATAATAATCGTCATAGACAACTACGCTAACAACTGGCGAATCCCATGCAGAATTTTTTATTGAGGCATTTCCTCTCTTGTAAATATCCTCTCTAATAGAGTCTTCATCAATAATGAATTCGCTGCAACAGCTTGACTTGTAAGTGAATGTGTTTGTTGAATCAGTATCTACATCGGCTTTTAAATCGCCCATCATACATTCAATTACAACACCATTTTCTAGTACAAGATCAATATACTGACCAGGCTCGGTATCAAATCGGCTTCCAACAGCAATCAAATATCTGTCATCCAACTTCATGAAACCATCTGAATCTGGGGATGCCAAATCATTAATCTCTCCAGCATCGCCATAAGTAATCTTGCTTGAACGCTCAATTGTTTTTCCACCATTGTAGCTAACAGTATTTCCCGATTCAGGATTTACAAAACTACTTGGTACGTCATATACAGTTTCTTCGATTTCTTCTTCGACTTCAGGCCCTGATAGTGCTGTAGCTTCTTCGTCGATAACAACGCTAGCACCTTCTAATTCACTAGGTGCTGCTGTATTTTCAGCTGTGTTTACCTCTTGAATAATCTGTTCTTCGGTCCCAATTTGCATAGCATAAGTTCTAATGTAACAGAGGCAAAATAATAAAATTAAAAATGATGTGATTATAAAGAAACTACAGGCCAGCTGGCCCGATCGAATGTCATTTGAATCAAATCTTTTCATTCTTTTCTATCCTCTCTTTCCGAAAGTCCGCATTTTAGCAAAAAAAATAACAACTAGCAACGGCTAATTGTTATTTTTGTGGTATTTTTTTCGAAATTTTGAAAATAGGGTTAAATTCTAAATATCCATATGTTGTCTACAAGATACTCCATTTTTCTTCAGGTCAGAGTCCAAGTAATCATAAGAATTTGGCTCCACTTTTATTAGGTTCATAGCCTGTGGCAACTTCTTCATAGCCTCCACTGGAATCTTCTTATGCTCCATCAATTTCAAGTACTCATCTGAAAAAGGTTCTACCATAACGGCTGTGCCCTGCACCTGCAAACTCTTCAGATTTCCAAACCCACCATATGGTTCAAAAATCGCTAGTCCAACATTCTTATTCTCTTTTAATCCTCTGAACTTCAATCCTCCTTCAGAGAAAAAATAAAAACAACTATCCACATAGTTATATTCTATGGGTGTATTGCGAACCATATCAGCTGAAGCTGTAGCAAGAGCACATGTATTGTGTGAACTGATGAATTCCTCAATCTTTTCTTTTAAAGCTGCTGGCTCCATATGGACAGAGTTGCAATCAACCTCTATCCAGTGTGATGCTGCTGCATCATAATCTGGTTGGTACATTATGTTATTCCCCCTTTAATTTTCTTCACAACCATAATTATAGTCTACTTTTTATTTATAATCTTCAGACACATCAAAAAATGAGCGCACACCAACTATATAATCATCATAAGCAGTCTCTGCATCCTTTCCATGAAAAACTGTGCATAGTCCACACATATCACAATCCGCAATACAAGGGAAACGACGTTTTATAAAATCTCTCCGCTCTTCAACTGTAGACTTATTGATATCTGGTGCATCTCTCATAAATCACCTACTTAATCTGCCTGTCTTGACGGTAGACAGACATATAATCCTGGTTGATGTCACTAATTTCACGCTTGCCATCAATATAATCCTGATATATATCCCACGGACTTCCACCGCCAAGCCAGCATGATGAACAGTTTTCACAACCGCCACCACAATCAAGAGAGGCTTTTATGATTTCCTCTCGTTCCTCTTTGGTTGTATCTTTGATAAGAATGGATTTCATAGGCACCGCCTTTCTCAAACTATGTGCCAATCATTAAAATCATTGTACCATTAAATGTATAAAAAGTCCCACTAGTGCTGCGGGGATTATTGCAAATACTAATCCTGGGAAAATGCACCCCTTTAGATGGAACCACTTTTGATGATAAGCCTCATCCATGTGCTCTGTCCCCTCTAGTCTAAACTTCTTCATATTCGCAAATAACACCCAGTCCAAAAAGAAGGTATCATAGGCTCCAATCCATACCATGAGCCCAAAGGCAATTCCAAATCCCTGCCAAAATGTAGCGGCACCTGCAACCTTCGCACAGATTGTAAGAATAACTGTGAACACCAATATACCGCAAGATTTTGCAAGAACCACATTCTTAGATTTATAGGATACATCCACCTTCTCATGGGTCTTGAAGTACTCCTCTTGAATATCAGGAGGATAATTGTGAATACATTCTGGACGATACATCCTATCACCACGATATAATGTGAAAAGTATCGTAGTAAAAATCGTCGCAAATATTATTGCTTCAATTACAAATACAAACCAGCTCATGTTTTCTCTCCCCATAAGATTAATGCTTATGTTTGTGTAAATAGAAATGTTGCCAAATTAATGCTGCAACCAATAAAGCAATTGAAAGAATCTGTATAAGCGTCATAGTAAACACCTCCTACTCTTCTACCTCTACACTTATTATATCGCCAAAAGTTAGTTATGTCTAACTTTTTGTTTTAAAAAAAGAGACTGATGATAATCAGTCTCAATAACGCCTCTATCTACATTATTCCCCCATATATTTCTCAAATCTAAACATCCCATCTGGGAACTGGTCGTCTATATCCATATGCTCGACCTCAGGGTCATTTGGGTCTGGATGAAATTTATTGTAAAACTCCACTATATGAAACCCGCATCGATTCACATAGAAATGGATGTTTCGAGTCTCGAAATATGGTGTCACCGTCTCCCAGACCTTCACCTCGGAATGAAGCTTTTCCACCTGGCACCAAGCAGCATATCCCACACCTTTACTATGTTCTTTAGGGGATGTGAAGAGAATATCTAAATCGCCTCTATCGCCTTCAGCTCTAATTATGACACCACCTACTGGCTTACCATCTTCCATGATGCGATAGGCCTCTCCACCATCTATGGATTGCTCAATAGTCTTCCGCGAAATGATTTGTTCACCGTCTTCAAAGTGATCATCTCTACGGCCGAACTCTTCTAAGGCTCCATAGTTGAACGCCTCCTGGTTGTCTAATATAAATTGCTCACGGTCATCTGGTGACAGTGGGGTTAATGTAATCGCCATAATCTTCTCTCCTTCAATGTTGTCATTATAACCACTAAAGTTTTATATATCCGCTAAATCCAACACTTTTATCCCATTCTGAATCAGAAGTTCTGCGAACACTCCATGACCATCAATCAACTTCCCAGTGAAACTTCCATCGTAAATTTGCTTCACACCGCAAGAAGGACTTCGCGACTGAAGTATAACTAAATCAACATTCTCATCAAGTGCTTTCTGCAAACAAACCTGTGCTCCCTTTCTGAATTCCTTATCCTTACTTTCTCCATTTTTATTAGTGACAACTCCATTCACGATCTCGCAAGGAATTCTTGGTGTTGGAAGACCTCCTGCCACCTCTGGACAAACAGGAATAATCTCATGCCCCTCTATATACTTGGCAACCTTATCACTGTAGTTGTTTCCACCATTATATTTGCAATTCTGCCCAAGCAGACAGGCACTAACCATAATCTTCATTATATAAACTCTTCCACCTTGCTTCTAATAATGTTAATTATATCTGAATCTATTTTGACAACCTCATCCTCAACCTTTTCTTTAACAGGCCAGAAACGATCAGGTACAGTAAAATCAAAGGCTGTTAAAAAATCAGCACTTGGTAGCTTCCCAGTAATAACCTTTGTAAGTACCATCGCAATCAAATAATCACCTGTTGCCGATGCATGCTCACCATCCCTGAAATAAAGTTCAATATCAGATGTGTTAAGAATTTTGCTCCACACCTCTCCAATTGGTGCAAGTGAAACATTTAACTTATCTGCAAGACTTCTGTATCTACGATTCATTTCAATCTGATTCTCTGGTTTCACCTTTTCAGCCCAAGTCTCAAAAATAATAGGTGATGTACCAACTTGGTTACAAAGCTCCACTATCCTTGTAGCATATTTAATTGTATCCTCCTCAGATCCCATAGGATGTGCCTGTTCCTGGATTACACAGTAGTCATAGTTTCCATGAAGAATATTAAATCTCTCAGAAAAATACTCCTCTTCCATATGCCACTTCAAGGATCTACCAGAATACGCAAGCATAAAAACTTCGCAAGCCTCTCCTGTAGCATCCTCAATCATAAGTCTGGTAAGCTCAGGCATGTCGTTCATGTAAGTGTGACTGTTACCTATAAATAAGATTTTCATTGTTGTCTCTCCTATGTAGTTTTTCGTCTTTTCCATGGAATGCATCTGTTTACCTGCTTCTTGTACTCAGCATATTCATCCCCATATAAATCCAATAGCCACTTTTCTTCTGTATTAATTAAAGCAACTGTCATAATAAGCCAATCTATCACTGGCAAAATCAGCATACAAGCATTGTGCCACATCAGCAAACCGCCTGTGAAGGCGAGCCACCATCCACTGTACATAGGATTTCTCACCCAAGAATATATCCCCTTAGTCTGCAACTTATTCCCGGTAATTGAATCATCCATATCTGAGCGCATGGCACCTATATACCAAACCGCAACACCTACAACAATTAACAGTCCACCAATAATACAGAAAATCACAGTCCATGGAAGTTCTAGTGTTCCGATTTTGAAAACATATCCAAATAAAATTATCCCTAAAATATTAACAACTGCCATACCATAGACAATATATGGTCCTACTCCAAACAGTGGAAGTTTTTGCCCTTCCTTCTTATAATTCTTTAACATTATTTTCTCCTAAACTTATCAATACTATTAAGTAAAAATCATATTTCCTTGCTATCAATTATGACTGTTTATTGATTGTATTTCAAAGGATTTTTCCATATAATTGGTCGTATCAAAGAAAGAGATTTTAACTATGAAAGATTTTGAAGTTTTAAAAGAACAATGCATCTATGAGGTGACTCGACTTGGCATGAAGCTTGGCAATATTTCCTCATGGTCTATAAATACAAGGGCGAAAACTCGCTGGGGACTATGCAAACTGAACCCTGACGGCTCATATTCCATTGAAATTGCTGCTCGTCTTCTTGAGGACGACCGTATTTCTGAACAAGCTTGCAAAGAAACAATCATCCACGAGCTTCTACACACCTGCAAGGGGTGCATGCGCCACACTGGAAAGTGGAAATACTATGCTGAAGTTGTAAATCAAGTTTATGGATATAATATTAAGAGAGTAACTCAAGGCCAAGAAAAGGGCATTGAGAATTATAAGCCCTCAGAGATGCGCATCAAATATGTCTTCACCTGCGGCAGCTGTGGTGCCACAATCTACCGCAAGCGCGAAAGTAAATTCACTAGAAATTATAAATATTACGGCTGCGCCAGATGCGGCGCCGTAGCCTGGGTCAAACAAGCCTAAAACTGTTTTAAACTATTTGTTACTCCCTATTCCTTTGAATGTCAGCAACCATGCCAATAAGCATTCCAATCACCATACCCATACACATACCTGTTCCAGTCCTATGAATAGCTATACCAATAGCCATACCAAATAGCATCCCCATAATCATGCCTGTAGCCATAGTTGCGGTCTTTTGTTCTTGCCTCTCAACGTATTTACGAACTATCTCTAGCCCGCCCATAGGAACACAGAACTTTTCATCTACAATGTCAAAAATCTCTTCTGCCATTATTCCTCCAAATTCAAAAACATCATCAACTCTCTAGCTTCCTCATAATCCTGACTATAGAAATTCACATGATTAATATCTGTGCTTCTGTTAGTAAATGCCGGATAAAGAAATCCAGCCTCTGGCGAATGAGGCACCAGCTCCTCATCCACTGGTGAAATCGCCACAATCAGATACTTATAAACCTCTTCCGATTCATCCTGGTAAGACTTATCACTGCCTTTGATTGGTACATCGTAAGCCCCATAATAAACATAAATCGCATATGGTCTTCCCTTAGGATATTTCTCCGCTATCAGCTCATACAAATTAAGCATCAGAGCATCATTCTTCAATTCGCAATCACGAATTGCGTATATCATCTGCCAAATAGAACCTGGGCACATTCCCGGAATCTTGTACTGAATTAATTCCTCATTTGGCTTTGCAAAAGGTATCGCTTTAGCTATATCAAGGCATCTATTCTTTTCTGCTCCCTTCAGACTCAGGAAGTTGGTATTAAAAGTGCCGTCTATATACCCCTCCTCATCTATATACGCACCTGCAATTCTAACTAAGTTACTACGAGCTGATGTAAATCTTCGGGTAAGCTCCAGCATATCGTCTCTTTTAATCTGTCCCATATCTTTTTCAATCATTCTAACATTATACCGTATTTGCGAATCACATAGAAATAAAAAAAATGAAGAGCAGCCCGCATATGCAAGGTGCCCTTCATTTTACTATTTATCAACCTTATTAAATTCTACAACAGACTTAAATAAATCTCCATCAATAGAAAGCTTCAAGCTTCCTCCCATTGCTTCAGCAAGACTTCGAGCTATTGAAAGTCCTAGACCGTTTCCATCTGTGTATCGAGATTTATCACCACGAACAAATCTTTCCATAAGTTCTTCAGCTGTGATGTTCAATTCTTCCTTCGATGTGTTTCTGAAAACAAATCTAATCTTATTCTCATCCTGTTCCAGATCCACATATGCTCTGGTATTTGGCTGCGCATATTTCACAACATTGCTCATGAGATTATCGAATACACGCCATAAATATCTGTTATCAGCCTTAAGGTAAACATCCTCAGAAGGAAGGCTTGTGACTACAGTAATTTTATTTGCTTCAAGTCTGTCGCTAAATTCTCCTAGGGACTGATTCAAAAGTGTTACTGCATTCACTTTCTCAAAATTAAAATTAATATTTCCAGTAGAAACTTTTGACGCTTCTATCAAATCCTCTATGAGTTTTTTAAGACGCTTAGACTGTCTATCTAAAACCTCAAGATAATCCTTTGCTTTATCATTATCAATTTCTTCTTTTGAAAGCAAATCAACATAATTGATTATTGAAGTGAGCGGTGTTTTTATATCATGAGAAACATTTGTAATGAGCTCTGTCTTCATTCGCTCACTCTTGGTTCGCTCCTCTAAAGCAATTGAAATTCCTGACTGAATATCATTCATTGCCTTTGCATGTTCTTCAAGAAAAAGTGGCATTCCTTTTAAATCCACCTGAGCATTTGTGTCGCCCTCTGCAAGCGCTAAAGCTGTACCTTTGATTTTTGCATAGCTCTTTAATAGGATATGCA
Organism: Pseudobutyrivibrio sp. YE44; assembly: GCF_900104335.1. Lineage (GTDB taxonomy): Bacteria > Bacillota > Clostridia > Lachnospirales > Lachnospiraceae > Pseudobutyrivibrio. The sequence goes on along the minus strand of NZ_FMXT01000001.1, from coordinate 9,534 downwards.
GAATAATTCCAAAAGCTACTTTTTCCACGAACCAAATTAATAATAGGCTATCGGCGCCAGTTGCAATAATACCAAACCATTCCAAGATAGTAATGATTACAAATATAGCCCAAATTCTGTAGGTCCACTTTATTGTGGAGCGAATATATTTTGTCTCTTGATTAAAATTTCCAAACCACTTTTTTATTACACCTAATATCTTGCATATCACGCTGTTTTTCCATACATGATGTAGCTTGACATTTACTGCAATGTTAGAGCTCCAAAGGAATCCAATAAGCATAGCTACTATTCCTGTAGCTGCCAAAATCATTCCAATCAATCCAAAGGCTGATGCGCTTAGTTCATCAACAATTCCTATACATATCGCAAATACAATAACCTCAGCAATAAAAGCCATCACAAGTGCCAAATCAGCTGGAAGCTTTTCAATTGGACCTTCAACGATTCCCTCTACACCTTTTTTATGTCCTGCTGCGAATAAGAACATTACCCAACATCCAATTGCAATTGCAAATGAAAGAATTGCTGTAAGTGGAAGAAGAATTTTAAAGGTTGGAGCCTTTGCTATAAGAGCATTTGCCTGAGCATAATAATCATTTGTATTAGTATTTGCTGCAAGCTTTGTCTCATTAGGGAAGCATACAACCGTATAGTAAGTTAAATCTGGATTATCCTCATAAATTCCAAAGGCTGAAATGCTATCTAATGAAACTTGATAATTTAATTTTGTAAGTTCTGCGTGGATATCTGATAAATCTGCCACATTATCAAGACAAAGCTTTCCAGAAGCGCCTTCATCAGTATTTAATGCTAAAACGTATCCCTTAACAGATCCAGATAATGGCTTGTAAGCTTTTCCATCTATATAAAGGAAATCACCATCTTCGCCTAAAGCACCATTTTCAATAACAGTCTCTTCTGATAGATAATCAGTTGTAACTTCCTCTTTACCTTCTGATTCTTCTGTTTCCTCTGATTGCTCAGTTTTTTTAGAATCCTCAACTACATAATAAGTCTCATCTTCCTGGACAACCTCTAAATTAGCCTGATTATTAGCCCAAATTTTAGAGTAGATGCTATTTGTATTAGGTGTCCCTTCAGGTTGTTCGCTTGTTTTATAGCTGTAATAATATTCCTGAATAGGATAAAATCTTCCGTTACCAAACACATAAGCCTTCTGACCAATAAGGTCATATCCTATTCCTTCTATACTTACATTTGTATAAACTTCACTATATTCTGTACTGATGTAGCTAGGAGTCCAAAAATCCAACAGCTTCTCACTTAATGTTATTTCTGTATCTCCATCAATTCCATAATAGTTTTTGAAAGCATCCTTAGGAACTTTTACATCTTTAAAATTACGATATACATAAGAGCTGTCAGAATTGAGATCAATGTCTTCTGTATCCTTTCCAGGGATAACGCCGTAGTAGCAATTCATTCCTTCCAATCTTTCAGAAGTAAATCCATTCTCTTCATTATCTAAAATCCAGGCTGCATAATCCTTTCCAGCCATCTTATATAATTCGCTTTTAAACTCGCTGGTGTCGCTTGAAAATAATCCAATGTTTCCTAAAATACCACCAGCAGCAACGGAAAACATAAAAATAAACGTAAATACGGTACAGATAATTCCTAAAATAATTCTTCCTGTCCGATTGTAAAATAGTTTCATATCACCCTCCTAAAGATTTTCACAAGTTACTATTCACAGTAACCTTATGAATCCATCTTGTAGCCGTGCCCCCAGACTGCTTTAAGGTATCTAGGATTAGCACTGTCATATTCCAATTTTTCTCTCAGGTGTCGGATGTGAACAGCCACTGTACTTTCAGCACCAATGACCGACTCCTTCCAAACACTTTCATAAATATCTCTTGGGGAGAGTACTTCGCCCTTATGTATCATAAGAAGCTTTAAAATATCATATTCTAATGGAGTAAGTGATACAGGATTTCCATCTAAGGTGACTTCTTTAGACTTGTCATTTAATTCAATACCACCAACTGTAATAACATTTGCATTTGCGGTGTTCGTATTTCCGTTCTGAGCTCCAAGCATTGTATAACGTCTCAGCTGAGATTTAACTCTTGCCATAAGCTCCACTGGATTGAAAGGTTTTGTAACATAATCATCTGCGCCAACCGTAAGTCCAATAACTTTGTCAGCATCCTCACTTTTTGCAGTAAGCATAATAATTGGTACATTCGACTCCTTTCGGATTTCAGACATAGCTGATATGCCATCCATCTCTGGCATCATCACATCAAGAAGAATCAGCTGCATATCTTCGCCCTCTGGGCTTTTCATAATCTCTACTGCTTCTCTTCCATTTGAAGCCGATGTTACGTTCATTCCCTCACTCTCAAGATAAATTCTAAGAGCCGATACGATATCCTGTTCATCATCACATATTAGAATATTATTCATTTTTTCTCCCTGTGTAACTCTTGTAATTAATTACAAGCTTATTGTATTGAATAAATTTTTAAGTTCCAAGATGGTAAATCTTTAAGAATTGTTTAAGATTATATAGCTTGATATGTTCTAATATTACCTACCTTTTCTTATAATTCTATATGACATTTCTAGCGATTTCCTCATTATTTTCCTAATTACGACTCATTAACTAGCTTTCCTGTCATATGCTCTGGCACTAGTTCTATACATTGGACGTTTTTAAATGAGTTCTTAATCTCCTTCTTTACGGAAGCCATCGTTGTAAACACAATAGCTAGCCTTATCGCAAGCCTTGATAGCATCAATCTTGTGCCCAGCCTTGGCTCCATGGAAATAAATCTTACCATCCTCTTCACAATAATAATGATTAATTGGCATTCCATATGGATAACCATCATCTCCAATTACAGATAAGACACCTCTCTTAGTACTTTTCAAAATATCAATACACTCAGCCTCTGACACCTGCTGTTTAAATCTACGCATTTTTCTAAACATTCTCAACACCTCAATCTTTCGCTAAAATCTTAAGTCCTGCTATTCCAATTACAATCAGAATAACACAAATCACCTGTGGAACTGACAATTTTTCATGGAAAAGAAAAACACCAAGCAACGTGGTTCCTAAGATTCCCATACCAGTCCACATCGCATAGGCGGTACCTAATGGCAGCTGTTTTAAAGCTATCGCCAGGAATACGGCGCTGGCTATGTAACCTATTCCTGTGATAACAGATGGAACGAGAACTGTAAACCCATTTGACATTTTCATTGCCACTGCCCATGTAATTTCAAGCACACCGGCAATCAACAAATAAATCCACTTCATAAAAAACCTCCGTATAATAAAATACGCCATTCCTTCACCTGCTATGACCTAACGATAAAGGAATGACGTGAATCCCACTACTCGGTAGCAATGGGCGCCTGTTTGATTCAGTTGCTATGATGATATATTAATTTATAGATTTCGTCAATCTACTAAAATAGAGAGCGGGTTTCCCGACTCTCTACTAATAAACTTATTCAATTACGAATTGGTTGTAATTCTCTGCGATAGCTGCCTGTAGTGGTGTGCTAAACTACGACAGTTTTTACTTTACATTAATCGGCTACAATCTCACACCATTCTGTCGAAGTTTCCTCGCCAGGAATTTCAACTGCAAGATGAGAAAACCAGCTATCATCCGCCGCTCCATGCCAATGCTTTATATCTGCTGGAATATTGATTACTGTTCCCGGTGTCATTTCAACAGGTTCTTTTCCCCATTCTTGGTAATATCCTCTTCCACCAACGCAAATGAGAAGCTGTCCACCACCAGCTTTTGCATGATGGATATGCCAGTGATTCTTACAACAAAGCTCAAATGTCACATTAAAAATAGGGATTTGTTCCTTTGATATAGGCGCCAGATAGCTTTTTCCCTCAAAGTTCTCCCCAAAGAGAACATCATCATTGAAATGCGCAAATTCTGGGGCAAATTCTCCAAGAAGTGCTCGACCTGCAGTTTGTACAATTTTGTTACTCATTGTTGTCACTCCTTCATAATCAAAAAATTTTTCGAATTTTGTTGCATTGGATATTTCTTTTTTAGGACATAAGTGTTCTCACGTCTGCTATTATGGCTTCATTTGTCATGCCAAGGCTTTCTAACAGTTCACTAGGATTATATCTATCGTAGAATTCTTTCTTCAATCCATAGTTTTTCACCTTCATATCTGAAGTTCCATAGAAAGCTGAAACCTTATGACCAAATCCACCGTCCAAGATTCCATCTTCAAGTGTAAGAACGACTTGATGATCTTTCTTAAGATTCTCCAGCATTTCAATATCTAATCCCGATGCGAAACGAGGATTTATTAAAGTAGGTGAAAAACCAAGCTCCGCCTTAATAGAATCAGCCAAACTCTCACCCATCTGATAAAAATCACCAAGAGCGAGAATTGCCACATTTTCACCTTTTCTTTCTATCTTGAAAGTATTGATATTGCCATAGTCCTTGTCAGCCAAGCGATCTGTTACCTCATTTCCCGGAATAAGAATCATAACAGGATGATCTTGTTGATCAAGTGACCACTCAAGCATATTTAAATATTCTGATTTACTTGTAGGCGCTAAGACTTGTAGATTTGGGATATTTGAAAAAGCTGATATTCCAAAGATTCCCAAATGAGTTACATCAGTAAGTCCTGCAAAGCTTGTGTAATTCAAAAGAATTGTGACAGCAGTTCCATTAATGCATACATCCTGAGAGATTTGGTCATAAGTCCTCTGAATAAAAGTCATATTGGTGACAACCAGAGGTTTTACACCATTCTTTGCAGCACCTGAAGCCATAGCAACTGCCTGTTCCTCTGCAATACCAACATCAATATACTGACTTCCAAGTTCCCGTCTCATTTCCGGTGTTAATCCTACAGATCCTGGCATAGCTGGTGATATTACAAGTAAATCTTTATCCCTTTTTGCCTTATCCATAATGTACGAGGCTGTTAATCCGGTATATGTTTCTCCATCACCAAAGTTAACTGTTGGCTTCCCTGTATCTCTATCAAATGGCATTGTCCAATGCCATGCTTCTTTATTTTCCTCAGCGAGTTTATATCCCAAACCTTTGATAGTGTGAATATGAATTACAATTGGATGATCAATATCCTTAACCTTCTCAAAAGTATTAATCATTGTTTGTATATCATTTCCACTTTCAACATAAATATAATCTAGGCCGAATGCTCTAAAAAGATTACTCTGCGCCGCGCCAGCTGTCTCACGAAGTTCTTTAAGATTCTTATAGATGCCACCGTGAGTCTCAGCAATAGCCATCTCGTTATCATTTACAAGAATGATGAAGTTTGAGTTCAACTCTGAACCAGCAACATTTAACGCCTCAAGAGCTTCTCCTCCTGAAAGAGAACCATCACCAATTACGGCAATAATATTTTCCTTATCACCCTTCATATCTCTTGCTTTTGCAAGTCCTGATGCTAGTGAAATAGATGTTGATGTGTGACCAACATTAAAGAAATCATGTTCACTTTCATCCGGATTTGTGTAACCAGAATCTTCTGCGAAGCGATCATCATAAATATAGCCTTCTTTTCGGCCTGTAAGAATTTTGTGAGGATATGATTGATGTGATACATCAAAAACAAATTTATCTATTGGTGAATTAAATACATAATGCATAGCAATTTCTGCTTCGACCATTCCAAAGTTTGGTCCAAAATGCCCACCTACGTGAGTCAATCTGTTAAAAAGTGCCTCTCGGATTTCTACTGCCAATTCTTCTAATTCCTGTGGAGAAAACTTCTTAACATCTTCAGGTCCATTTATTCTATTTATTAATTTATACATCTTATATCTCCTATACCCAAGCTCTCACAACATCCATTGACTGGCTGGCTTGGGCGCCTCTAATAGCTAGTCCTTTATTATCTAAAATCGCACCCTTGCACATTCTCTTTACATCAGAAGGCATTCCAGAAAGGCCCGATCCTTCATGAGTACAAATGACACGGACTGTCTTGCCTGTAAAATCAAGGCCTTCAAGTGCTGTCTCTACCTCAGGCGCATAAGTTCCCCAATAAATAGGGCTCATGATATATACGGTATCGTAAGCTGAAATATCAGTAAGTTTCTCCTTGATTGGTGCATTACCGATACGCTGCTTTGCTTCCTCAATACAAGTCTTGTAGTCCTTTGCATATGGAACGGCAGGTTCCACCTTAAACATATCTGCTCCCGTCAGTTTCTGCACATACTCTGCAACAATTTCCGTATTACCCTTATCGATATAGCCGACTGCATAGTTTTCATCTGCACGGCTAAAATAAATAATCAAACTCTTCACTGCAAAATCCTCCTACTCTTTTATCTCATTTGGCTCTAAATATTTGATAACCTTTGCAGGCACTCCTCCAACAACTGCATAATCCTCAAATTCAATACCACCTGATGCCGAAAGGATTGCAGAATGATTGATGAACACATTCTTTCCAAGCTTAACCCTGTTTCCAAAATCACAGATAAACGGAGTTAAAATCCTTACATCATCAAGCTTTCTTCCAAACAACTCTTCCAAATATCCTACATAAGAAGGATCATCCGGAAGTGTTGCGTTTGCCTTTGCACAAAGTGTTCTGGCACGAATCATTTCTTCAGATGCTTCTTTAAAATATTCTTCACGACAATCTGTAGGACCACCCTGATCCATTAGTTCATATACATAGCCCTTTTCGTAGCTCATAAACTTAACCTCCTAATCCTTGTCCCAGCTTAATACGCCGGTTTCCACTGCTACTTCATAACGTCCAATCTTATAATCTAGTTTTTCCAAAGCAACATCGTATTTCTTCTTTGCCTCTAAAATCTGTTCTCTAGCCTCTTTCAAAAGATTGGCTCTTGCCTCAATCGTATCATCACCAAGCTTAAACAGCCTTACATACTCAATCAGCATTTCCACCGGAACGCCGGCATCGCGCATGCACACTGCATTTTCAACCCATTTGATATCTTCTTCCTGATAATCCCTGATTCCACCAGCAGTACGATTTACCTCTGGGATTACACCTACTCTTTCATAATATCTAAGAGTATCTGGGGAAAGATTATATTTTTCACATACTTCTTTAATTGTCATGGCCATGCCCTCCAAACAGCTTAAATACTGCATTTCAAACTATCATTAGTACCTTTGATATGTTCACTATACACCTTGGAGTTAACTCCAAGTCAATACCTGAAATTGTGAAAATTGTGAAAAATTTTAAAAATAGAGAGCCGGTAAACCGACTCTCTACAAACAAAATCTATTCAGTTACGAATTACTTATTTGCTATAGCTGCCTGTAGTGGTGTACTATTCTACGACACTTTTTGAAACGATTACATTATTGCTCAGAAAGAGCATCATAAACAATATCAAACGGATCAGAATACTCTACTGATTGTCCACCTAAAACATCTTCCTCTTTATAAATCGATCTTGAGACTTTATACCAAGAATATTTTTTAGAACAGGAACGTCCTCATAAAGATAAGGATCACGCATTTGTAGACTCCTTCATCTTATATTTCTTATCTAAAAAACGCTTTGCATCTTCCATTGTTACTTCGCCACGCTTTTCTTTTTCAATATATTCTTTAAAATCTTTAGTTGGCTCTAGACCGTCTACTTTAATCATACCTATTGCATAATTCCATGCGTCAGCATTAGTCATAATACCCGCCTCCTTTACAACTATATTTTAACATATATCGGCATATATTTCGATTTATATCCACACAGCCTTTTCAAATTAAAATGCCACCATTGAGTACAAAAATCAACTAAAACACCTTTTACGTTTCGCAAATTTAAGAATTTTTAAAATTTGCGAAATAACAAAAGTGAACGCAATGCGCCCATAAACAAAAATTCAATTTACATTTTTACAGACGAACTTTTAGTGTAGCAATACATTTTTACAGACGAAAATTATTAGGTTCGACGCAAGTGCAACGTAAATTTTTACGTCGCATTTTCAAAAATTTAAATATATTTATTTTTTGAAAGTAAAAAAGAGCAGCTATCTTTTGATAACTGCTCTATGCAATGTTCATTATTCAATTAGGTCGACAGATTTGAATTTGTGCGTTTAACTTCCAATATTATGTTCCAATGCCCTTTGCATTGCATATTTTCTTTATTGTATTGCCTGTGCGGATAGTCAGTTTTTCTGCAATACCTTTCGTGGCCGTTTTCTTCCACCAGTTGCATTTCTGATAACAGGAAAGATCATAACTCCAGAATACCGCTTCGCCATAAACTTCTACATATTCATTTCCTTCAGAAGGGACTCCGATCAGATCACATATCTCATTGGGAGAATCTTCCGAAAGGATGAAAACAAGATTATGATAATATTCCTTATTATCCGTATTCCACCACGAAGGCGTATGCTCAAGCATATTCCTTAGTGCTTCCAGTTCTGTAATATATACCGGTATCTCAAATCCGAACTCTTCACAGAGTCGGTTCTCTATCCGAGATCTTATGCTGTTTTTATCTGCATCTTCGGCGGAAAAAAGCACATTGCCGCTATTAAGGATAGTCAATACTTCCTCAAATCCCATATCGGCAAATACCGCCTTCAGTTCACTCATCGAAACTTTTGTTTTTCCACCCAGATTTACTGCTCGCAAAAATGCTACATATCTCTCCATATACACTCATTTCCGGATAAGTTAATATTCGGTTCTCCTTTTAGTGCGTTATCCTGAAATATAATTACATCGACAAACCCCGATTCTTAATATATAAGTAGAGACTTTTATAGCCTCTGCTCTTTTTATATGATGAAGGTGATTGGTCTGACGTAATCTTCGATTGGGACATAACGCCCGGTAACAAATTTGTCAGCCTGCCTTCATCGTTCTACATTCGATTCAGCAAGTTGGGAAAGTAATCTTCTCCCGTTTAACTAAAGAATATGAGTGAACCCTGAAGAGCTGAATCCAATCAATTACAAAAGCAGAAAGGAGACACTTTTATGATTGCTGTTGGTATCGATGTATCAAAATCTAAAAGCACCATTGCCATTCTAAACACAGATGGCAGCATTCGTGCTAAACCATTTGAAATCCATCATAACCTGGATGAATTACATTCATTGGCGCTATATATAAAAAGTACTAATGAACAGCCTATTATTTTGATGGAGCCTACTAGTCACTATCATTATCCCATCTTAAAAGTCTTTCAAGAAGAACAACTTCCAGTATGCTTAATCAATCCGTACTTAATGAAAAAGTATGGTGATAATGAAATACGAAAAGCTAAGACAGATAAAAAAGATGCACTTCGTATTGCTCAGTATGCACTCGAAAAGGCTTATTCATTGACTCCATATGAATCAGCTGAACAAAAATATGATGATTTAAGATTTCTTTCGAGACAATACAAACAAAGAATATCTACATTAACTGTCGCTAAAGTTCAGCTACAAAATCTTCTTGATGAAACAATGCCTGGAATTACATCTATTCTCCCTCTTAAGAGCCGAGATCCAGAAAACTGTGTACTCTTGA
>NZ_FMXT01000009.1:91252-94037 GCF_900104335.1 Pseudobutyrivibrio sp. YE44 | reverse complement strand
GTCCCAGCCCACCGCCGCGCTGTCCTCCCTCTGGTACTGTCATAATATGGATAGGAATTATGCATTTTCTTAATGCTACAAACGAGCTTTTAGTAGGTGACTTTTAATTGGTGTTGCACTTTGAAGCTACTGTATGTATAGCCCAGACACTTGTAAGTATAACTACTGCTCCCCCCCTCAGAGTATATAACTATCAGTTGCTTCCATACTCCGCTTGCTAAGTAAAATTAAAAAAGCAGGTTTTGTATGTATAGTCACCGTGGCACATTCAACATCGTGTCTCAAGTGACCACTGCAGCCGTCGTCCTAGCGGCTGCTGCCTATTCATTCAAAACCTGCTTTTTATTTTACTAAGCGCACTACAAATTCCAGCAACTGATAGTTATATACTCTGATGTGGAGCATTACTAAAAATAGTGTGTGTCTGTGCAATACATACTGTAGCGCCCAAGGTGCAATGAATTTAAAAGACACCTACCATAAAGAAAGCGCAGTGTAGCATTTAGAAAATACAAATTCCTATACTTTGACAGAACCAGAGGGGGGACAGCGCGGCGGTGGGCGGGGCCCGAGGGCAGGGGCGCCAGAGTCTATAGATGCTACATGGTGTCGGGGCGGCAGTGAGAGAATCAGCGAAAAATGTGTAAAGAAAAGGCGAGGCGCTTATGAAACGCCTCGCATGAGAGAAATCTATGACTTCGGGTGGGTTTGTTTAAGGGAAGTGCCCACTGAAATCAAAATATTTATATAAGGAAGAATTACTTGTAGTTGTAGGTGCCTACTGAAAGCTTGTTACCATTTCCACCAGAAATGTAGTAACCTGTGTTGTTTGCAAAACCAGATGTGATGTCAGCTGTCTGGTTGCCGTTGTTGTCTGTGAAGATAAGTCCATCTATATCTGATGGAATTGTGAGCTTGTAAATAGACTCGCCAAATTCATTTGTCTTTACGAATTCCATCTTCTTACCAGGCCATGAAACTGTACCCTTGTCGTCTTTCCATGTATAAGCGTAAACGTCGTTCCAGCCCTTGTTGTTAGAGAAGTAGATTGTATACTGAGTAACCTGCTCATCCCCGCCGTTGCCGCCGTTGTCGCCACCGTTGCCACCATTGCCGCCGTTTCCATTCTCGTCCTTAAGAAGAACAGCAATACCAGTAGAACCAATTTCACCAGAGATTGTAGAAGATGTAACTGTAAATGTATTTCCTGTTACTTCATCCTTGTACTGGCCAGCCTCAAGGTGTCCACCTGGGTTTTTAACAGATACAGTTCTGTTTGAACAGTTGCTGTTACAGTTAACAAGTGTAGCGCCAATCTTTCTTGATACGATTGCTACATTATCATCTGTGCTATAGTATTCGCTCTGACCTACTGCAAGGTTGTGAAGCTTGTTTACAGCTGCAACCTCTTTATGCTTAAAGCTATCGCTTCCTTTCTTACCTATCTTGATGTTTTCCTTATTTGTCTCGAAAGGTCTTGAGAAATAAAGAGCTCTAGCGTTGGCCTTTGAAGCAACGATAGCATATCCCCTATCTACGATATTTTGGTTAAGGTATTTAGACCAAGAATGATTTGGCTCATTTGAATATGTGTCATGAGTTTCTCCGAAGTAAACAACTTCGCTATCTTCGATGCCGGAAACTAATGTCCAATTACCATATCCAGTAGGAACTTTGCCATCTCTAATAGACTGTGTAACACCATTGCTATATCCGCTGTCAGTAACTGCCATATAATCTGTGTACTCTGACATAAGACTGTTTGATAGTTGAGGGTTATTTTCTACAGGTGTATCAAGAATTTCTCCATAATTGAACATTGTTGGATCAATTACAGTTCTCCAGAAATTACATCCTTCTGAAGGAAGAGAGATGTGCTTGGCAGCATCCCAACGAATACCGTCAACACCATCAGCCTTAAGCTGTTGAACGTAGCTTTTTACCTTCTGTTGAACAAAAGGATGCTCGGAATTTAAATCTGGCATACCGATGTCGTTATTAACGATTTCATGTCTTATATTATAATGAATATCGTATGGTTTTCCGTTAGGGCCAACGTTGTTGTGCCAGTACTCTTTGTTCTTAAACTCATCATCAATAGAAGTGTTGTGGTCACCAGCAAGATGGTTTGCAACTACATCTACGATAACTTTAATGTCATATTCATCAGCTGCTGAGCAAAGTCTTTTTAAATCTTCCTCAGAACCAAGGCCTGCATCTCCCACTCTAAAACCTGCTGGTTGATAAAGATAATACCAAGTTCCATTCTGTGAGTTTGCAGCCTGAGCAGGTGAAGTTTGAACTGAAGTGAAACCAGCCTTAGCGATGTTTGGAAGCTCATCAATAATCTGTTGATAAGTCCAATCGAAGCAGTGAAGAATGTTGCCGTCCTTGATGTTTGCCTGAACACCGTAATCATTTACGCTTGCTGCATTAACAACTGGAGCGTTTGCGGCAACTCCTGTAACAACAATACCTGATGCAAGTGCAAGAGATAAGACCTTGCGTGTAAAACCTTTGTTTAACATAAAAATCCTCCCAAAAAACAATACAATTTTTAATGTCCAATATATATCAAAGGGTCCCCTATTTGATGCAAACGGTTGCGCAATTTTGTTGTTCGCTGGAACCGTTTGCATCACTTGACGAAATCAATCATACAAATAATACACACGTGAGTCAATACGCCAATTAACTTTTGTAGACAATTACAATTATCGTATGCACAATTTGTTAAATATTCCTTAAATATCTGCGCAATACCTGCGCAACGAACTTAAAGTTG
>NZ_FMXT01000009.1:0-91057 GCF_900104335.1 Pseudobutyrivibrio sp. YE44 | reverse complement strand
GTTGCACTTTGAAGCTGCTGTATGTATAGCGCAGACACTTGTGGCCTACAATACTACTCCCCATCAGGGTATATAACTATCAGTTGCTTCCATGCTCCATTTGCTAAGTAAAATTAAAAAAAGCAGGTTTTGTATGTATAGTCACCGTGGCACATTCAACATCGTGTCTCAAGTGACCACTGCAGCCGCCGTCCTAGCGGCTGCTGCCTATCCATGCAAAACCTGCTTTTTATTTTACTAAGCGCATTCCAAATTCCAGCAACTGATAGTTATATACCCTGATGGGGAGTAGTACTTAAAGCGATGTGTGTCTGCGCAATACATACTGTAGTGCACAAAGTGCAATGAATATAAAAGACACCTACAATAAAGAAAGCGCAGTGTAGCATTTAGAAAATACAAATTCATAGACTTTGCAAGAAACAGAGGACTGAGCCGGGCGGGGCCGAGGCAGGGGATATGTAGGCTTCTTGTGGAGCAGGGGTGTCAGCCGCAAGTATTGGTGGGGCAGGGAATTGTGAGCTTTGTGTTAAAAAATAGACGAAGATATGGTAGAATATCAGCTATGAAAAAAAGAAAAGTTATTTTAGGTATTTTAATCGTGGCCTGGGTTGCGTTTATCTGGGGCCATAGTATGCAGACAGCTACGGTGTCTGATGGAGAAAGTGGAGTGTTCTTGGAGTTTTTCTCGAAGTTTCTTCCATTTTTGGCAAACAATGACGATGGTATGTTTATCGTTAGAAAGGCAGCACATTTTACAGAGTACGCGGTGCTTGGAGTGCTTATGGGTGCCCAGTTTAGTATGTTTGCGGCTGGTAAGCTTAGAAAGTTTATTGAGCCTGCAGTGGCAGCCCTTATGGTATCCTTTGTGGATGAGACAATTCAGCTTTTTGTAGAGGGAAGATCAGGTCAGGTTTCTGACATGTGGATTGATTTTGCAGGAGCGTCACTTGGTGTCATAATAGCACTGATTATGGTCTACAAAGGACATCGAAAAAGACAATAATTCACAGCGGTTGATATAGTGTTACCATGTCTGTTATGATAGAATAGTTATGTGTTTACTTTTAATGGTTTTTGGCAATGAAAGCGAGGCATCAAATGAGCAAAAAGAGAATTGTTATTGCGCTGGGACATGATGCACTGGGTACTACAGTTTTGGAGCAGTGGAATGCTACAAAGCGTACAGCAGTTGCGGTTGCAGAGTTTATTCAGCAAGACTATCAGGTGGTTATCACTCACAGTAATGGTCCACAGGTTGGTATGATTCACACAGCACTTTCAGAGTTCTATCAGAATCATCCAGACTACACTCCAACTCCAATGTCAGTGTGTTCAGCCATGAGCCAGGGCTATATCGGTTACGATTTGCAGCAGGCTATTCGATCTGAGCTTGTAGGAAGAGGTATTTATAAGCCAGTTTCTACAATTCTTACTCAGGTTACAGTAGACCCATATGATGAGGCTTTCTACAAGCCAACAAAAATCATTGGAAGAATTATGACAGCTGAAGAAGCTGAGGCTGAAGAGGCCAAGGGAAATCATACTGTTCAGGTTGAGGGTGGCTATCGCAGAATTGTTGCGGCACCTAAGCCAATGGAAATAGTTGAAATCGACGGAATTCGTGCTTTATGCGAGGCAGACCAGGTGGTTATCGCTTGTGGTGGCGGTGGTATTCCAGTGCTTACCCAGGATAACAAGCTTAAGGGAGCTTCAGCGGTAGTTGAAAAGGACACAGCAGCAGGACTTCTTGCATCAGAGCTTGATGCAGATATGCTGGTTATTCTTACATCTGTTTCAAAGGTGTGCAAAAACTTTGGTAAGGATAACGAAGAGGCACTTGATTATATTTCAGTGTCTGACGCAAAGAAGATGCTTGAGGCTGGAGAGTTCGGAGCAACAGATATGGCACCAAAGATTCAGGCTGCTATCGATTATATTGGCGATTCAGCAATCCGTAAGGTTTTGATTACAAAGCTTTCCGATGCAGGTAATGCGGTCGGCGGTCAGACGGGGACAATGATTGGAAAGTAAATGTATGAATTCTTCAGGTGAAAACCTAAGGAATGCGTAAATGCATTTATAGATTTTTTAAGGAGGAAATGTTATGTTTTGCACTAAGTGCGGAAAAGAGATTAACCCAGGCGCAAAGTTTTGTCCAGCTTGTGGTAATCCAGTAGAGACAAACTCTACACCAAACGAACAGACACCAGTAGATGAGACAAAAAATAATACATTTGAACAGGCAAAATCAGACGTAACTGAAGCCTTTGCAGAGGCTGATACAGTTGTTTCTGCAGTTGCTGATCAGGTTGTTAATGTAGCTAATGAGGCAGTAGAGCAGGTTGAGAAGGCAGTTGATGGAGCTGCAAAGCAGGTTCAGGAAACTGTTGAAGAGAAGAGAGCTGAGAGAGCAGAGCAGGCTGCACAGCAGACAGCTCAGACACAGCAGATAGCTCAGGCACAGCAGACAGCTCAGACACAGCAGACAACTCAGGCTCAGCAGAATACACAGTACCAGCAGAATACACAGTATCAGCAGGCACCACAGCAGAGCCAGCCACGTATGAATGATCAGACAGTTGTTACATCTTCATTTGCTCAGACAATCAAGATTTTTGCAGCGGTAGCAGGCGTTATCCTTGCATGGGGCTTCTTAAGAAACTTCATCGGAAACGGACTTTATTCGCTTATTAGATTACCATTTACAATGATTACTTCTTACTACTACTCTTCACCAGTAAGCGTAATCTTTGGTAGTGTTCTTTCAATCCTTCAGGGATTAGTATTCGGTGTAATGGCAATCATTTGCTATTTCATGTTTAAGGACTTCAAGGAAGAGCAGCAGAAAGATTATGCTCAGACACTTCTTGTAGGTGGTGTTGTAGCAGCAATTATCGCAGTTATCAGATTCATCAGACTTATCATTGTTAGCTGGGATTACTGGTCATACTACGGATTCACTTTCGGTGAAATCTTCTGGTTCTTCAAGACTATCTTCTTTGCAGCTCTTGGAATCGTTGGTCTTCTTGTTATTTGCCTTATCTTTGGTAAGAAGTTTGAGCTTGTTACTCCAGGCGGAAACTTCGTAGAGGAAGCAAAGGCTGCATTCAAGAACATCTTCAACAAGACTTCAGAAGAAGTTGGTGTTCTTTCTGAGAAGATTGATCAGAAGCAGGCTGAGAGAGAAGTTGCAACAGGTGTTGCATCAAATCCTCTTCCAACAAACTATAGCTTACTTAAGTTTATCTTACTTGGAATGGTTACATGTGGTATTTACATTTACTATACAATCCACTGTGTAGCTAGAGATACAAACAAGACATGTGCTGGTGATGGAAAGAAGACAAGAGGTCTTATCCTTCTTATTATCTTCTCTATGCTTACATGTGGTATCTATGCATGGGTATACTACTACATGCTCGGTAACAGAATGAATGAGAATGCTAAGAGATATGGCATTGACATGCAGGAGAATGGTACAACAATCCTTCTTTGGATGCTCTTCGGTGCACTCCTTTGCGGTATTGGACCTTACATTGCATGGCACATCATCCTTAAGAATACAAATGCTCTTAACCAGGCATACAACAATCGTAACTTCGGTGGCCCACAGGGACCACAGGGTGGCGCAACACAGGCAGCACCTCAGCAGCCTGCTTACCAGCCAGAGTATCCTGGATATACAGTAGCAGATCCAACAAACAATCAGCAGTAATCCAAAGTCATAACTGACTGGGTGCACCATAAGATTCGTTTGTGGCATCAATAATTGAAATTACAGAAGACTAAGTTGAGAAATCGACTTAGTCTTCTTTTTTGTCTTTGTAGAAAAATTGTTTAGGAGGCGGGAGAGAAAGAAATTGAGAAAAATTTTCAACAAACTTAGATTAGGCTATTGAAACTTTAGTAAGTTGATGATATATTATATGTGCGTTAGAGGATGCTAACGCGAATTATATAATATTAATCGAGGTTAGAAATGATGCCATTAGTTGTAGCGCCAGCAGGCGAAGAACAAATGATAAAAAGAATCGGTGGTAATGAAGAGGTTAAGAGACATCTTCAGGAATTGGGATTTGTGCCAGGTGGATATGTAACCGTGGTAAACGAGATTGGAGGCAATCTAATCGTAAATGTAAAGGATTCAAGGGTGGCTGTAGATAAGCAGTTAGCTCAGAAGATTATGGTCTAAGTGGTTACTTTGAAAAGTAGCTATGGATATATAGAAAAGGAGAAAATGAGATGACTTTAAGAGATGTTCAGGTTGGACAGAGTGCCAAGGTTACAAAGATTTCTGGCGAAGGCGCGGTTAAGCGTAGAATTATGGATATGGGTATTACAAAGGGTGTTGAGGTTTACGTTCGTAAAATTGCCCCACTTGGTGATCCAGTAGAAATTACAGTTAGAGGATATGAGCTCTCAGTACGTAAGGCTGACGCTGAGATGATTATTTGTGAATAAACATTAGGAGGATAATAGAAGTGGGAATTAGAATTGCATTAGCAGGTAACCCAAACTGCGGTAAAACAACATTGTTCAATGCTCTTACAGGCTCTAATCAGTTCGTAGGTAACTGGCCAGGTGTTACTGTAGAGTATAAGGAAGGAAAGTATAAGGGAAACAAGGAGGTTACAATCGTTGACCTTCCTGGTATTTATTCCCTTTCGCCATACACTCTTGAGGAGGTAGTTTCTCGTAACTACCTTATTGATGAGAAGCCTGAGGCAATCATCAATGTTATCGATGGTACAAACCTTGAGAGAAACCTTTATCTTACAACTCAGGTAGTAGAGCTTGGTATTCCAGTTGTTATCGCTATCAACATGATGGATGTTGTTGAGAAGAATGGTGACAAGATTAATACAAAGAAGCTTTCAGAGGAAATTGGCGTTCCTGTCATCGAGATTTCCGCTCTTAAGAACAGAGGTCTTAAGGAAATTGTGGACGCTGCGGTAAAGGCAGGGAAGGAAGCAAATGCTCAGTCTCCAAAGCACAGATTTAATGGCTCAGTAGAGCATGCACTTGCTCACATTGAGGAGCTTTGCTTACACAATATTAATGATGAGAATGTCCAGAGATGGTATTCAATCAAGTTGTTTGAGCGCGACGAAAAGATTCAGGAGAAGCTTGGTCTTTCATCAGACGTGATTCAGCACATTGAAAATGATATTGCTTCTTGTGAGAAGGAGCTTGATGATGATGCAGAGTCAATCATCACAGGCGAGAGATACAACTACATCGGCACAATCATCGATGGTTGTGTAAAGAAGGCAAAGAAGGGTATGACAACCTCTGATAAGATTGATCAGGTGGTTACCAACAGATTCCTTGCACTTCCTATCTTTGCAGTTGTTATGTTCCTTGTTTATTATGTTTCGGTTACAACCATTGGTGGTTGGGCTACAGATTGGGCAAATGATGGTGTGTTCGGTGATGGCTGGCATCTATTTGCTATTGGTTCTGCAGACTACAATGATGCTGCCGATGAGTTTACTGCAAATCAGCTTATTGTAGATGGTTATGATTTATATGTTGAGGAAAATGAATCAGAGCCTACGGGTGATTTTGAGTATCCTGTAGAGGATGAGGAAACAGCAGCAGTTGAATATGAGACAGCTAGCTTAGAGGATTATGCAGAAGCTAAGGCTTATGTGGAATCAAATGAGGAGCCAGACCCAGCAGAATATGGTGTATGGATTCCTGGTATTCCTGTGTTTGTAGAAGCAGGTCTTGATGCAATCGGATGTAACGATGTTGTTAAGGGACTTATCCTTGATGGTATTGTTGCAGGTGTTGGTGCAGTACTTGGTTTCGTACCACAGATTCTTGTACTCTTCATCTTCCTTGCCTTCCTTGAGGCATGTGGTTACATGGCAAGAGTTGCATTTATCATGGACCGTATCTTCAGAAAGTTTGGTCTTTCTGGTAAGTCATTTATTCCAATGCTTATTGGTACAGGTTGTGGTATCCCAGGTATCATGGCTTCACGTACAATTGAAAATGATAGAGACCGTAAGATGACAATTATGACAACCACATTTATTCCATGTGGTGCCAAGCTTCCATTTATCGCAATGGTTGCAGGTGCAATTTTCGGAGGAGCTGCTTGGGTTGCACCATCAGCATACTTCCTTGGAATTTTTGCTATTATTGTTTCAGGTATTATGCTTAAGAAGACAAAGCTTTTCGCTGGTGATCCAGCACCTTTCGTTATGGAGCTCCCAGCATATCATTGGCCAACCCTCGGCAATGTTCTCCGCAGCATGTGGGAGCGTGGCTGGTCTTTCATTAAGAAAGCAGGAACTATCATCCTCCTTTCAACAATCGTAGTATGGTTCTGTACTTTCTTCGGATTTGTAGACGGAGCATTCACAATGCTCGAGGAAGACCAGATTGATTGTTCTATCCTTGCAGGAATTGGTAAGGCACTTGCTTGGATTTTCATTCCTCTTGGCTTTGGCGATTGGGAGGCAACAGTTGCTTCAATCACAGGTCTTGTTGCTAAGGAAAATATTGTTGGAACACTTGCTATTATCTACGGTGCATCTGGAGATGTTTACGAGACAATGCGTGCAGCATTTACAAATGCATCAGGTTTTGCATTCCTTGCATTCAACCTTCTTTGTGCTCCTTGTTTTGCTGCTATGGGTGCAATCAAGCGTGAGATGAACAATACAAAGTGGTTCTGGACTGCAATCGGATATCAGTGTGGATTTGCATGGGTAATCGGACTTATTGTATATCAGGTTGGTTCACTTATTCTTGCTGGCCAGTTTGGAATTGGAACTATCTTTGGCTTTGCAGCAATCGCGGTATTGGTGTATGGTTTGGTAAGAAAAGACAAGTATAACAACTAATATATGCTGGTTACAGCTACAAGCCTGAGAGTCTCTCAGTTCTGCTATAGAAAGCATCACTTGAGAGACCTCAGAGCTTGATGCTTACCAGCCAATAACGAGGTGTAATATGGGTACAGTAATAGTAGTTTTAATACTCGTATGTATAGTGGGAGCGATAGTTCGCTCTATGATAAAAAATAAAAAGAACGGTGGCGGCTGCGGTGGCGACTGTGGCGGCTGCGGTGGAAGTTGCGGATGCCATTAGCAGGCAATTTGCATGGGCCCAGCTTTCCCGTAATAGGCAATTGCTTCACGACCCCTAGAGAATTTCTCTAGGGGTTTTTGTGGTTATAATTATAGTTTTAGTAGGGTTGTGAATGTCGTCAGTCTTTGGTAATATGGGGGTATGAGTGAAGGAATTAAATTTTCTATAATAATGCCGACTTATGGAGTTGGTGATTATATTGGGGATGCGCTGGGGGGCATGGCAACACAGACTTATGACAATTTTGAAGTCATAGTTGTGGATGATTGTTCACCAGATAAATCAGGGGAAATAGCTAAGAGCTATATGCATAGAGACGATAGATTTTTCTACATTAGACATGAGGAAAATCGGGGAGTTTCTGCGGCAAGAAATACAGGCATAGAACATGCCACAGGAGACTACATACTGTTCTTGGATCCTGACGATTTGTATGAACGAAATCTTCTTCGTGTTTGTGCAGCAGCCTTGGAGCGAAATCCAGTAGATGTTTTGGTGTATAGCTTCACCGAGGATTATCGTAATTACGAATCAGGTAAAATGGAATACACCAAGGTAATCAATTTGGAAAAGCTGGATTTTGATGATGATATGCTCACCACAAATGATCCGGTTATCATCCACAAGCTGGTTATGCAGATGGAAGAAATCACCATGTTGGGTTATCCTTGGAACAAGTGCTACAAGGCCAGTCTGTTAAAGGATAATAATCTTCGTTATCAGAAGATTAGACATGTTGAGGATATTCTTTTCAACTGTGATGTGTTTGATTATGTGAATTCCCTCACCATCCTAAATGATGTACTGTATCATTATCGCAATCAGGGCCAGACCAGACTGACTGGTGGTGAGATTGATGATTATTTTGAGTTGCAAAAGACTCGTGTTAAGAGGATTTTTGAACAGCAGCAAAAATGGAAGACCTGCGATTTTGAGGCTCTTGGAATTCTTTCAAAGGAATACTTCAGAAGCTTTCAGTCGGCGATGGTTCGTCAGCTGGAGGCAGGTGCCAAGACAGATGAGATTCTAAAGTGGTGTAAGACTGAGTCAGAGACTGAAGTTTTCAACGAGCTGAAAAAATATCTTCCAGATGATTCGAAGACAATAAAACTTTTATATAGACCACTTACGGAAGGCATGTTTGGAACAGCCTTGCGAAGGGCGCGTCTCATGGAATACACAAAACATTATTTCCCTGGCGTATTCAATAGAGCAAAACAGTTACGATGAATAATTACGCTGGTTACGGTCACAATCACTTATACACTTTTTCTCATCGTTTTCACTATACTCTCGAAAAAGAGTATAAATAATTGTGACCTACCAGCTTATATTGAGAGTGTATCGCTCTATGCCTTTCGGGGATAATATTGCTTTTGCTATACGAAAGGGATATAATGAATAACGTGAGAAGGAGGGTTTACTATGACTGAAGGCGGTTTTTTAATTTTCTTTTTTGCATTAATTTTGTTAGTTGTCATTGTTGCAGTTATTGCAGTGGTGTCTGCGGTTTCAGGTGCTGCGGCAGCAATTGTAGACGAAGAAGACGGCGAAGAGGAATAGTTTTATCCTCATTATTACGATTACCTGAGGCGTCTATATTTCAGATATAGACGTCTCTTTTTATGGGAGACTTGAGCTTGAATATAAAAATTTTTGTAGCTGCGCATAAGCCTTGCCAGCTGCCAGATGTGTCTTGCTACGAGCCAATTCAGGTTGGCGCAAAGGGCAAAGATTCAATTACATATGAGCAGCTTGGAATCAAGGGGCGTGAGGGTGCAATAATTCGTGATGATGCCGGAGAGAACATCTCTGAGAAAAATCCATTTTATTGCGAGCTTACAGCAACATATTATATTTGGAAAAATGTTAGTGCAGATGTGGTTGGTTTGTGCCACTACAGACGCTTTTTCGCTAATAAAAAAAGCCTTGGTACTGAAGAAGAACCTTTCAAGAATGTTCTTTCGGAAGAAGAAATCACTAAACTGATGACTGATGCCGATGTGGTGGTGCCAAAGCGCAATAAATATTTTATTGAGACATTGTACAGTCATTATGCGCACACCTTGGATGGTATGCATTTGGACGTGGCAAGAGAGGTTATGGCTCAGGTGTATCCTGAGGATCTTAAATATATGGATGCCATTCTCTCTCGCACAAATGGTAGTATGTACAATATGTGCATTATGAAAAAAGATATATTTGATGCCTACAGCCAGTGGCTTTTTGATTTGCTGGCTGGTGTAGAGGAAAGAGTGGATGTTACAGGGCTCACTGCTTTCCAGGCAAGACTGTTTGGCCGTGTTAGCGAAATCCTTATGAATGTGTGGATCCTTAAGATTCAATCAGAGGGCAAGGTTGTTGCTGAGGCCAATGCGGCTTATTCAGAAAAGATTAATTGGTTCAAAAAGGGCTGGTGGTTCCTTGAGGCCAAATTCTTTGGCAAGAAATACACAAAGAGTGCATAATTTGATGTTATACTACGTGTGTAGCCATTAAAAGTAATAGTAAAGGTTATACCATTGATGAGACGGAAAATAGTTTTAAGGGTAATTTTATATGCATTTTTGTTGCTGGCTCTATATGTAGCATTTGAGTTCTTCAGTCCATTGGTTACCACCAATTACGATTTGAGTTTCAGCACATTGCCAGAGCAATTTGATGGTTATAAGATTGTTCAGATATCTGATTTTCATTGTAAGGAATTTGGTTACAATGAGGACGCTTTTATTAAAGAGGTTAAGCAGGCAAATCCTGACTTGATACTTTTTACTGGCGATATTGTGGATGAGGAGCACCCAATTGATAACGCAAGGTTAATTATTGAAGGCCTTAGAGATGTGGCTCCAATGTACTATGTGACTGGTAATCACGAGTATTACGACGGAGCACCATATGATGCTTTCAAGGATTTGTGCGTGGATAATGATGTAAAGATTCTTGATAATGAGACAGTAGATATCGAAAAAAATGGAGCAGTAATAAAGCTTTCTGGATTGGATTACATGGATTCCACCAGAGGAATTAAAGAGGATTTGGGATATGCAGACAGCAAGTATTTCAATATCCTGATGTATCACGATGCAGCCAAGTTTGTATATTTATCAGAGTTTGGATATGACCTGGTGTTCACAGGACACATCCACGGAGGCTTGGTTAGAATCCCATTTGTGGGAGGTCTGTTTGCTTCGGATTATACCTTCTTCCCTAATTTTGATAAAGGAATCTTTAAGGATAAAAGATCTGTCATGGTTGAAAGCGCTGGTTTAGGCGACGCCAGAGTTCCTCGTTGGAACAATCCAAGAGAAATTGTGGTGGTGAAGCTCCATGTAGAGAGATAAATAATTCAAAGAGGTGTAGAATAATGAAAATTGCAGTAGCAGGTACAGGATATGTGGGACTTTCAATTGCTACATTGTTAGCTCAGCATAATGAGGTTCATGCTGTTGATGTAATTCCTGAAAAGGTGGAAAAGATTAATAAAAAAATATCTCCAATTCAGGATGAATATATTGAGAAATATCTTGCAGAGAAGGAGCTTAATTTAGTTGCTACTCTTGATGGAGAAGAGGCATATAAGGATGCGGAGTTTGTAGTTATTGCAGCTCCAACAAACTACGATTCTCAGACACAGTACTTTGACACATCAGCTGTCGAGGCTGTAATTGAATTGGTAATGAAGACTAATCCTAATGCGATTATGGTTATTAAGTCTACCATTCCTGTTGGATATACAAAGTCAGTTAGAGAAAAGTTTGGAACAGATAACATTCTTTTCAGCCCAGAGTTCCTTCGCGAGAGCAAGGCTTTATATGATAACTTATATCCTTCTAGAATCATTGTGGGAACGGATCTTGAGGATGAGAGATTGGTAAAGGCTGCACATACCTTTGCAGGTCTTCTTCAAGAAGGTGCTATCAAAGAGGATATTGATACCCTTTACATGGGATTTACAGAGGCTGAAGCTGTTAAGCTTTTTGCCAATACATATCTTGCTCTTAGAGTTTCTTATTTTAATGAGCTTGACACATATGCAGAGCTTAAGGGGCTTGATACACAGCAGATTATCAATGGTGTTTGTTTGGATCCTAGAATTGGAAATCACTACAACAATCCTTCTTTTGGTTATGGTGGATACTGCTTGCCAAAGGATACAAAGCAGCTTCTAGCAAACTACAAAGATGTTCCACAGGATATGATGTCTGCAATTGTTGAGAGTAACCGTACTCGTAAGGATTTCATTGCCGATAGAGTTCTTAAGAAGGCTGGTTACTACGGATATTCAGAGGGTAACACATGGAGCGCTGAAAACGAAAAGCAAGTTACTGTAGGTGTTTATCGTCTTACTATGAAGTCGAACTCTGATAATTTCCGTCAAAGCTCTATTCAGGGTATCATGAAGAGAATTAAAGCTAAGGGTGCAACCGTGGTTATTTACGAGCCAACCCTTAATGATGGAGATACTTTCTTCGGTAGCTTAATCGTAAATGACTTGGAAAAGTTTAAATCTATGAGCGACAGCATCATTGCAAACCGATATGATGCATGCCTTGATGATGTAGCTGATAAGGTTTATACAAGAGATATTTTTAAGAGAGATTAAAAAATATATAAGAATGCAAAAACAGTGTGGAGTCCCACACTGTTTTTTGATTATGCCACACATCTAATTTCTACATGACCACTAAAATCAATGTTGACCGTGTGCTCATCAACAATATTAATTGTTACATTTACATTCATATCGATGTTTACTGATGGTTGAGACGCTGGTGTATCTGGTTTGTCTGGTTCCTCAGACTGGCCAGGGTCAACTTCAGTACCAGGATTGTCAGGCTCGCTTGGATCATCTTCTGGGATTTGAATTTGCTCAACCATGTCCTTGGCTACCTGGATTTTTAATAAATCGTTATCAAGGTTCTTAAGGATTTTCTGTGATGTTGTTAAATCACTTTTTGCTTGCTCGTATTCACTATTTATATAAGCTTCGTCCTCAGCAGAAATGTATTGACGAAATGCATATTCTACAAAGTCATTTTCTTTTGTGTCATAAATATTATTATAGTTTTTGTATTGGTCTTCACACAAATAATATAACGATATATATTCTCTTATTTCAGAATCATAATAATCTTGTATTTTGCGATATGCTCTGGAAGTTGGGGAAGATTCATATGCAATTCTTTCTTCACGGACTTTTTCGGAGTATTTTTCAATATACTCACCATAATCGATTCGTTTATTGCTTGGAACATATTCATTCATATATGTTCCAACTCAGTTTCAAAATCATTATCCTCGTCGTCATCAACAATCTGACTTGTGGCAAGTGAACTTGTAGCAACTGGATTTGAAACAACATTTGAGGTGCTAATCATGTCACTAGATAAACTGTTAGTAGTGATTGTAGAATCACTAGCCGTGTCAACTGTTTGAACAGAAACGTCACCCAGCGTTCTATGTTCTGCCAAACCGTAGGTAGCATAGTGTTTGTAATATGAAGCATAATCTGCACCAAAAGCTTCATTTAGATCAGGATAGGAATCCTTGTAGCGATTAACATCGAATTCTCCATTAATGTTTCGACCTTCATTAATTCCGAATGTCATGAAATGCTCGAATAATTTGTCTTCATCATTTCCGTAAACCTTCGCAACATCTGGATAGGATGTAGCATATCAGTCTGCATCAAAGAGAGAATGTAGAACATCCTCTCATGCTTCGTTGTCAGTTGTCACAGGGGCCGCACATACCGATGTGGAACTGACAATGAAAGCGCTTGTTATAGTTGCGCTAACAAGCATAAATTGTTTGATTTTTTCATAATTAATTACCTCCACCTATTATTATTCGCAACAATTCCAGTATTACTCTTTTTAAAGCATATGTCTATATGTGTTGTCTGAAAATTTATTTTTGTTACACAGGTGAGGCATATCTCATTGTGAACCCGCTTTTTTTATATTTTTAGTCAATGTTAAATATTATTTTTATACTAATAATGAAGGATTTATTGTAATTAAATATGGATTAGAATATAATCTCTATATCCGGTTAATTTAGGCATTGTGGCAAATAAGACAGATTGGAGGAAACGTATCCGGATAGTATTTTTGTTAATGATTTCGGAAGAGAATCGTATTTATTCATTAATGGGAAGAGGTTAGTTGTTGGTAGATAGAACAACAAAGGGGAGATTGTTCTATTAAATCAATACAATTTATATTAAGAGAAAGGAATATGTTATGAAAAAGCAAGATGTTAACAAATTAGTATTGGGGCTCGGAATTGGTTTAGGAATTGCAACTTCACCAATGGTTGTTAGCGCAAATGAATTACAAACAGAGACAACCGGAGAGGCAAATCCTGAGGCTTCAAAAAAACAGGCTACAGTGATGGAGGACACAGTAGCTGAAAACAGAACAGATGATAACACAGTAGTTGAAAACAAAACAGAAGATAATACAGTAGCAGAGAGCAAGGCTGCTGACAATACAGAAGTTAAAAACACAAAAGCAGAGTCAGGTTCAGCTGTTGATGCATTGAAGAAAGATATTGCTGATTATGAAAAGGCAGATGCAGCAGCTAGACAGGCTAATGCTGATTACATTGAGACTGCTGGAACAGTTAAGGGATTAGTGGCTGAAGATGCAAAGGATATGGGGACCTATGCAAAAGAAGCTGAAGAGAAAAAGAAAGATTTAGACTCATTGTCATCGGAGAATGAGGGTGGTAATAAGATTTTAGATGAGGCTGATGCAATCGACTCTCTCAACAATACTGCAACACAGGCTGATGAAAAGTCTACTGAAGTTGATGGAAAAGTAGAAGTAGTAGAGAATGCTTACAACAATGCAAAAGCAAAGGTTGAGGCAGCTGAGGATACTCTCAATAACATTAAGGAATCAAATGGTCTTAATGAAGGACAGGAACTTAGTGGTAACGCAAAAAAAGCTTTAGATGAAGCTGATGAAAAAATTGCTGATGCTGAGAAGCTTTTAAATGCAGCTGATACCGTTGATATGTACAAGGACGGAACAAATGCATTAGAACAGGCTGAAAAGAATTTAGAAGATGCTCAGACAAAAGATGACCAAGCTAAGGCTGAGGTTAATAGACTTGCTGGAGAGTTAGACGCTGAAAAGACAGCACAAATCGAGCAGTCTAAAAATGAATTAGATAAGGCTAAGGCTGAAAAGACAGATGCAGATGCCGAGTACAAGAGAACATCCTATGACTATGAAGTAGCAAAGACTTATAGCGCTGTTGATTTAGATAATGCAATCAATGCAGCTCAGGACATAGTAGATGAAGTTAATCTTGATAACGATAATGTTGAAAAAATGAAGCGTGATCTTCCTATGTATGAGACTGCTGCAGATGATGCTAAAAAGAAATATGATGAGGCAGTTGAAAAGTACGGCGAAGATTCTGAAGAAGCTCATATGGCAAATTCAGCTTACGTTGACGCATATATGGAGTATGAACAGTACTCAGATTCAATTAACGAGTATGAATACGAGATTCGCTGCAAAATACGTGATCATCAGCCACAATATGATGAATATTTCGAAGCTGTAAAATACAAGGATTTGCAGGAAAATGGTGAAACAAAGCTTGCTGACCTTAAAAATAAGCAAGCTATTTGTGATCATAATGTTTCAACTGCACAAGAAAAGTATGATAAGATTTCTTCACCAGAGGGAGATTGCTTAGACTATATCTCAAATGAGTACGTTCAAGCTAGATCTGCTGTTAATGAAGCAGAGGATGAGCTTAATACTACTATTGATGATTATGAAACAGCAAAAACTACAGATACAGCTTCATTAGATAAAGATATTGAAGAATATAATAATGAATTAAAGGCTATTAGTCAGGGTAGAGCAGAGTTGAGTGAGATGGAAGTTCAGTTGAAGGCTTACGAGACTGCAATGAATGATGCTAAGACTGCTTATGATGATGCAGTTACTGCACATGGCGAGGAATCAGAGCAGGCAAAGGCAGCGTCAGAAAAGTATCAGACAGCTGAAGATGACTATTGCTGCTACTTAAATGACTATAATATTTGTGAGTATGACATAATCCTTAGAGAAAGAGAATTATGTTACTACGAAGATAATTATAATCACGCAATCCGCTTCAAGAATCTTAAGGAATCAGGCGAAACAATAATTGAAGATCTTAAGGTGAAGAAAACAGATTGTGAAAACAAGTTAACTGAGACAGAAGAGAACTATAGAAGAATAGCTAATCTATCATGGTCTTATGATTCAGCTAAGAAAACTGCTGAAACCACAGCTGATGCTCTTGCAGATGCAAAATTATATAGAGACAATTGCAAGAATAAAGCAAATTTAGATGATAAAGCTTATAAAGAGGCTAAAGAATTATTAGATAATTCGGATCTTAAAATTGATTGGAACGATAAGAATCTTAACCTTCATAATCTAGCACTTACAAAGCTTGAAGCTGCAAGAGCTAACAAAACTGAAGTGGAAGAACTTATTGATGAAATTAAGCACTTTACTGTATATGAGGGTGTTAACGATATTGCTATAAATGGCGTAAGGGAAGAGGCAGCTAAAGTTACTTGCGCATACAATAAAGTTAATAATTCTATGTCATCATCAAAAGATACTTTTGCAAATGATCTTATGACTGCACAGGAAAGCACAAACCTATTACAGGGTGGAAGCTTAGATAGCTTTATAGTATCTATATGGGATTATTCAGCAGATGAAAAGGTTGCAGCTATGGAAGAAAAGGTTCGTTCTTGGAAGGCAGGATTAAGTGAGGATGAAGCAAAGCTTACTACTGTTTTATTCAAGGCATATAAAAACGAGATTAAGTCTCAGTTTGCACCTTTGATGGAAGTATGGAACATTCCATGGGACAAGCTCACTACTGTTGCACAGATTGCAATTGGTGAATAAATAGCGAACTTTTAGTTATGCACGAATATTAGATTAATCAAAATAAGATTTCTATACTGTTATGGTATAGGAATCTTATTTTTGTGTACCGATGAATATATAACACTCTATTGAATAAGTGGTTTATTTTATATTATTATGAGATTGCCACATAAAAATTTAATAGGAGGTCGGGGGTTATGAATGATTTTGGTAGAAAGACGGTAAAAGCGCTACTGTTAGGTGGCGCCATTGTTACTGGATTCGCATTGAATTCTACAGATTCAATGGCAGCAGAGGCTGATGCTGTGAATGACGATTATCAGGCGGCTGACGTTAATGCTGAAGAGCGTAATATGGCTGAAGAAACAATTCAGTCTATGGAGGATGCCGTAGAGGTTATTGAGGGAGATGCAGTAGCTGAGCAGGGATATCTGAATCAGGCTCAAGAAGCTACTGATAATGATAGTATGACTCCGGAAATCGCTGAAGATGTTGAGTCTGGTGGCGCAGCGGTTATGGAGCAGGCGCAGTCTAAAAAAGATACGGTAGATGCAATTTATGAAATTGTTAATACCGAAACAGAGGCTGTAAAGGATAATTTTATTGATGCAGCAGAAGAATATGATTTAGCTGACAAAGCAAAGACTGTTGACGAGGCACAAACCAATCAGCAGAAAATTGATATCGTGAACGAAACAGCTAGTGAGGCTGCTCAAAAGCACGAGGATTTTGTTAACAATCATGGTTTGGATTCAAAAGAACATCAAGATGTTGTTGATGAAATTACTGATTGGGAGGATGTAGTTGCTGAGGCAAAAACAGAGTATGAAAAAGTATCTGGTTATTACGATGAACTAGAAGCTAAGTATCAAGATGTGGCAGAGCGTTACAACAATTATGTGGCAGGAAATGAAGCGTACAAGTCTGAAATAGATAAATTGAATGCAGAGATTGAAACTGCAAACCAGGAACTTCAGACTCTTCACGATGATATTGTTACTAAGGGTACAAACTATGCAGAAGCCATTGCTTCATTAAATGAAGTGTTTGAGGATTTAAAGCAGTCGGAAAAGAAGTTGGAAGAAGCTGCTTCTGGTCTCAAGGAAATGAGCGAAACTGAGAGTATTGAAGATTATAGTTCTGATACTAGCGATTATGATTCTGAATTAAGCAATTATAATCAGGTTAGCCAGTTGCTCAATACAAGAAGCGAGACCGTAGCGACAACAAAGAATGAATATAAAACAGCTAGCGATGCGTATTCTGCCCAGAATACTATAGTAAGTGAAAAAGAAAAGCAGCGTACTGAATTGCAGACGAAATATGATCAGTGGCTGGCTGAAAACACTAGTGATGTAATTGATGAGTATAATAATACATCTCAGGAATTAACAGATACTATTGCAAAGAAGGAAACTGCTGAAAGAAAATACAATCTAAGAAATGGATATCTTGAGTATCTTAATAATAAGAAGACTGAGTTAGAAACTAACATAAGACTTGAGGCAGACAAGTATAGCACTGTTGTTGATGCGGTAAACATATATCTTTACGCATTAAAGTGTAATGAAGCTGCTAATGTATTAGTTGGAAGAGCAGAGGCAGGATTAACAAAGACTTCTGGATATTATGAGGAGCTTAAGGGTATTGTTGCTGGATATAAGGCTGAAAATGATATTCCTACTTTTGGAGAGAAAAATGATGCTATAGCTATTGCTAAAAATGAAATAGATGAAATAGTTACTATTGAAGAAGCTTATGTAGCAAAAGCTGTAGAAGCATCTTCAAGCGAAACTTTAATTCTTTCAGAAGCAGTAGCAATTAATGATGGCGCAAAAGCAAAGCTATCAGAAGCAACATCAAAGAATGTAGATGCTCGCATTAATTATCTTCAGATGAAGGATGAGGTTGAAAAGGTTGTGCAGAAGTACAATGAGTTGGAAAATCTTTCACCAGAAACAAGTGACTATGAGTATCAACCTCAGCAAAGTATTTTGGAAGCAGCCAAGGAAGTTTTAGATAAAGCAGATGAAGGCTTGCAGAAGGTTGCAAATGCTTATAATAATGTTGCTGCAGCTTTAAGTGATTACTTTGCAGATGTTACTCCATATGAAGGCACCTATGAATATACAGAAGGCGAAGGTGAAGAAGAAATGACCCTAAGGGTTGCTTTCGTTGGAAATATTAAGGGTGACAAGAAATACTTAGATATGGGCCTTAGTATTCCAGAACTATTTAATAATATGAGGGCAATATATGGTGATTTCACAATTGATATGTATGATAAAAATGGAAATATGTTAGGCACTGTTGTTAGAAGAATGGATTTTGAAATATCAGAATCTGGTGAAGTAATTGTATATGAAACCTAATTGAAAAACATAATTAGAGGAGAGGCTTCTACGCTTTCGGGCGTAGAAGCCTCTTTTAAATATAGAGTTATTATAGATATTTTAGAACACTCTCCTATGGGAGAAATGTAACATTTATGTCGGAATTGTGAAAAGTTACATAAGATAATAAAATAATACCCACCACTTTTGTACCAAATCGTAATTGTCAACAGACTCGTCCACAGTGTATAATTCGACAAGATGGCTTTTTATGGGCACATCGAGAAAAATGTTTAGGTGGAGTTCGAAATGAAAGTACTTATGGTAAATAAGTTTCTTTATCCTAATGGTGGTTCAGAAACTTATATTTTCAAACTAGGCGAGGCTCTCACAGCTAATGGACACGAGGTTCAATACTTTGGTATGGAGCACGAGGGCAGATGCGTCGGAAACAGAGTTGATGCTTACACATCAGATATGGATTTTCATGATGCAAGCAAGTTCGAGAAGATGACTTATCCTCTTAAGACAATTTATTCAAAAGAAGCGAGACAAAAGATTCGTTTGGTGCTTGATGATTTCGCTCCAGACGTTGTTCATTTGAATAACTTTAATTATCAATTAACACCTTCCATGATTTTGGAAATCGTTAAGTGGAGAAAGCAGACTGGTCACCAGTGCAAAATTGTTTTCACTGCACATGATTATCAGTTGGTTTGTCCAAATCACATGTGTAACAATCCAAACACACGTGAGAATTGTGAGAAGTGTCTCACTGGCAAGTTTATGAATTGTACAAAGGGTAAATGCATTCACGGTAGCACTGCAAAGAGTTTTATCGGTACACTTGAGGCAACTTATTGGAAACTTAAAGGTACATATAAATATATTGATACATTCATCTGTTGTAGTGAGTTCATGAAGAGTAAGCTTGATAGCAATCCTCTTTTTGCTCCAAAGACAGTTGCAGTTCACAACTTTATTCAGGAAATTCCTTGGGTAGAGACTGAGAAGGAAGATTACGTACTTTACTTTGGAAGATATTCAGAAGAAAAGGGAATCAGAACACTTATCGAGGCTGCTAAGAGAATGCCTGAGGTTAACTTCATTTTCGCAGGCAAGGGTCCACTTGAAGATCTTCTCAAGGGTGTTGACAATATTAAAAACGTCGGCTTCCAGAGCGGAGATGATTTAGCGAACCTTATTCGCAAGGCAAAGATGTCTGTATACTCATCTGAATGGTATGAAAATTGCCCATTCTCAGTAATGGAATCTCAGATGTATGGAACACCAGTTATTGGTGCAAACATCGGCGGAATTCCAGAGCTTATAAAGGTTGGCGAAACAGGTCTTCTTTATGAGAGTGGTAATGTTGAGCAGCTTTGTGATGCTATTCATACAATATGGCAGGACGATAACAAGGCAAAGGCAATGCATGATGCGTGCAAGAACCTTAGCTTTGATACTATAGATGAGTATCTTGTTAAGCTTTTGAAATTATATGAGGTGTAATCATGTCGGCAAATACAAAACGTTATGATGCCCTAGATGGAATCAGAGCTTTAGCTTGCGTGGGCATTGTTCTCATACATGTAATGACCAACGGAAAGTTTGGAGTAACAGGCTTTTTCTTTGATAAAATGGTTCCATCATTTGCTAATTTTGTTTTCTTGTTTATGACTGTCAGCGGTTTTGGTATCTGCTGTGGATATTATGAGAGAATCAAGAATAAGCAGATGGATATAGCTGATTTCTACAAGAAACGCTATATGAAAATTTGGCCTTTTTTTGCAGCTCTTTGTTTATTAGATTTTGTGATGTCGCCATCATTAAATTCATTATATGAGGTGTTTGCAAATCTTACATTATGTTTTGGGTTAATTCCTAATGCACATATTAAAGTAATCGGCGTTGGCTGGTTCTTAGGAACTGTATTTGTTTTTTACATCATGTTCCCGTTTATGGTTTTTCTTTTATCAGATAAGAAACGTGCATGGTTTTCATTTATCGTTTCGATTTTGATGAACTATGTGAGTGGAACATATTTTGATACAGATAGAACATCAATTGCTTATTCATTTATGTTTTTTATGGCTGGTGGAATGGTATACATTTACCGTGAACAGCTTGAGAAAATTAAGCATGGAAGTATTCTATTTGCTCTTGCATTATTGGTAGTTACAGTGGTGTATTTTGCTGTATACTCTGGCCCAATAGTGATGTTGGTATTTGGTATCTTTGCTTTGCTTTACGGAATGAGCGTAGGAGAAAAGAATGTATTTAACGCTTCTGCACTACGATTCTTAGGAGGCATAAGCTTTGAGGTATATTTATGTCATATGATTATATTCAGGGTTGTTGAGAAAGCACACTTGCTTAGATTAACCGGTAATGATTATATGAATTATTTTATTTCATTTTGTTTAGTACTAGTGGGAGCAATAATTTTTGCTTTCATTGGTAAAAAAATTATTGATAAGTTAATGGGAATAATAAAGGAGAAATAACTAATGGCTGAGAAGAAATTAAACGGTACTGTAATTGTAACATACAGATGTAATGCACGTTGTTCAATGTGTAACAGATATAAGGCTCCATCAAAGCCTGAGGAAGAGATCTCAATTGAGACAATCAAGAAGCTTCCTAAGATGTACTTCACAAACATCACAGGTGGTGAGCCTTTCATCAGAACAGATATCAAGGATATCGTTCGTGAGCTTTATAAGAAGTCAGATCGTATCGTTATCTCTACAAACGGTTTCTTTACAGATCGTATTGTAGATTTATGTAAGGAATTCCCACAGATTGGTATTCGTATTTCAATCGAGGGTCTTGAGCAGACAAACAACGAGATTCGTGGTCTTGAGAATGGTTTCCAGAGAGGATATCAGACACTTAAGAAGCTTCGCGAGATGGGTATGACAGACGTTGGATTTGGTATGACAGTTCAGGATAAGAACGCTCCTGACCTTGTACCTCTTTACAAGCTTTCAGATGAGATGGGTATGGAGTTCGCTACAGCATCTCTTCACAACAGCTTCTATTTCGTAGAGGCAAAGAACATTATCAAGGATCGTCCAATGGTTGCTCAGAACTTCGAGAACCTTGTTAACGAGCTTCTTGCAAGCAAGAGCCCTAAGAAGTGGTTCAGAGCATACTTCAACCACGGACTTATCAACTACATCTATGGACAGAAGAGACTTCTTCCATGTGATATGTCATTTGATACATTCTTCATCGATCCTTACGGTGATGTAATGCCATGTAATGGTACAAAGGATAAAGAGGTTATGGGTAACCTTAACAACCAGTCTTGGGATGAGCTTTGGAATTCTCCAGAGGCTGAGGCAGTTCGTTCAAAGGTTAGATGTTGTGACCGTGATTGCTGGATGATTGGTTCAGTTTCACCTGCAATGCACAAGTACATCTGGGTACCACTTTGGTGGGTAATCCGTCACAAGGCTAAGTTCTGGACAAAGAAGAAGTACAGCATGTATGAGAACAAGATCGTTCGTGACCTTCGCGATGGTAAGGTTTCAAAGGAGGATCTTGATAAGTGCAGTACATGTGATATGTGTGCAACAGTTAACAATGGTCTTTCAGCAGCTTCTATGGAGCAGCTTAAGGATAAGACTGGTGAAGAAATTGTAGATGCTGATATCGCAGCACAGTTAGGCAAGTAGTAACGAGGACAGACAATGAAGATAGGAATATTAACATTCCATAGAGCAGTAAATTATGGTGCAGTTCTTCAGGCATATGCGTTGAACAAATCCATAAGAGATATGGGACATGACTGCGATATAGTTGATTATAAGTGTGAGAAAATCGAAAGCGTTGTTTCTCCATTCGCAGGATTTACTAACGGAGATAATTGGATAAAGTCATTTATCCAATTAATCTTCCGTGTTAGAAAGAATAAAGCATTTAACTCATTTATTAAAAAGTATATTTCACTTTCATCAAAGGAATATACACCAAAGGATATTAAGCAGGCTGATGATGTTTATGATTGCTTCTTTTCAGGAAGTGACCAGGTATGGAATTATGCTTGTACTGATGGCGATGAGGCTTATTTCTTGGATTTCGTAAAAGATTCAAAGAAGAAAAATTCTTATGCCGCAAGCTTTGGTTTTGAGAAACGTCCTGATTATGACAAGTTCGATTATGAAGAATTGTTAAATGATTTTAACGGTATTTCAGTTCGTGAGGAAAGCGGTAAGAACTTAGTTAAGTCATTCTCGGGAAAAGATTCAGAAGTAGTAGTTGACCCAACTCTTTTATTAAGTAAAGAGGAATGGGAAAAGGTTGTTGGTAAGCGACCAATTGCTGAAGATTATATTTTTGTATATTACATTAGAGAGCCTAAGGATTTATTAGACTATGCTAATAAATTATCAGAGGCAACAGGTTGTAAAGTTATCAATGCTAAGAAGAGTGTTGAGTTCTTTAAGAATTGTTCACCAGCGGATTTCTTAGCTTGGATTTATTACTCTAAGTACTTTGTAACTAATTCATTCCATGGCACAGTTTTCTCTATCTTATTTAAGAAGAAATTTGCTATTGAATTAGATAATGGTAAGAGTGTTAATAACCGCTCTAAAGAGTTGCTTGAGTTAGTGGGTATTACAGGTAGAGACTTAGATATGAACAACATTATGTCTGTAGACAATGAGATTGATTATACTGTTGCAGACAAAACTTTAAATGAGCAGAAAAAAGAGGCGCTTGACTTTATTAAAGACTGTATAAATAAAGCGATGTAATCAGAACGAGGATTTTGAAGGATTATGAAAAAAATACTTTATATCACTAATATAGAAGTTCCATATAAAGTCAAGTTCTTTAATCAATTAGCTGAAAAATCAGATCTTACTGTTTTGTATGAACGTCAAAAATCTGGTAATAGAAATGAAGCTTGGTCTAAGAGTATTGATACAAAGTATCAAAAGGCTTATTTAGATGGTATTAATTATAAGAATGAGAATTCCATTTCTCTCGGAATAATTAAGTATATAAATAAAGGTTTTGATGAAATAATTATTAGCTGTTTCAATAGTCCAAGCCAGCTTCTGGCTATTTTGTACATGCGTATGAAGGGCATCAAATATACACTTAGTTTTGACGGTGAGATTTTTATTGGTGATACAGGAATGAAGAATAAAATCAAAAGATTCTTTATTAATGGGGCTGATAAATATCTTGCGGCCGGAGAGGCTTCTGCTGAACATATTAAAAAGATAGTTGGAGAAGCAGAGGTTATACCATATTATTTTAGCTCATACAACGAAAACGAATTGGCAGCAAATGAAAACTTGCAGCAAACTCGTGAAAAATACGTTTTAGTTATAGGTCAGTATTTTGATTATAAGGGATTGGATATTGCAGTTCAGATTGCAAAAAAGGATTCCAATATTCACTATAAATTTGTAGGAATGGGAAAAAGAACAGAAGAATTCTGTAATGATCTTCATATTGATGAAGTTCCAAATGTTGAGGTGATTCCATTCCTTCAAAAAGAAGATTTAAATGAAGAGTATAGAAAAGCTGCAGTACTCCTTTTGCCATCAAGACAGGAGTGCTGGGGACTTGTAATAAATGAAGCTGCTTCATTTGGTACTCCAATCATTTCTACTAATGGAAGTGGTGCAGCGGTTGAGTTCTTAAATGGAGAGTATTCACAATACTTATATGATCCTAATGATGTTGATGGAATTTATGATGGAATTTGTAAGCTATTAGCAGCGGAAAATAGCACATATTCAAGATTCCTCATTAAAAAGGGACATGATTATAGTATTGAAAGAATGTGTGAAGCACACATTAAAGCGTTAGCATTATAGAATTATAAATGGAGGATTTTCGCTTGGAAAAACTAGTTTCGATTATACTTCCTATCTACAATGTTGAAAAATATTTAGATAGATGTATGGAAAGCGTAATCAATCAAACATATAGAAATATTGAAATTATAATGGTTGATGATGGTGCGACTGATTCTTGCCCTCAAAAATGTGAGGAGTGGGCTAAAAAAGATTCCCGAATCAAAGTTGTTCACAAAAAGAATGCAGGCTTGGGTGAGGCAAGAAACACTGGTCTTGAGCACGCTACAGGAGAGTTTGTATTTTTCTTAGATAGTGACGATTTTGTAAGCAAAGATTTGGTGGCACAGTGTATTTCAAAGCAGATTGAAAATGATGCTGATATTGTTTTATATGGTTTCTCTAGAGTAGATGGAAATGGAAATGTTTATAAGAACAATATTCCACAGCCAAGCAAAGTTCTTTATACAGGAAATGAAGTTCGCGAGGATGTTCTTCCAGCATTAATTGCTAGCAAAGGTAAGACAGTTTCAGGTTTATGGATGAGTGCATGGTGTTGCATGTATAGCAAGGCTAAGATTGATTCCATAAATTGGAAGTTTGTATCAGAAAGAGAAATTATAGCAGAAGATGTGTATTCGCTTCTTACTCTATACAGTGTTGTTGATAGAGTTGCTATTGTTACAAAGGCACTTTATTTCTACTGTGATAATGCAGCGTCATTGACTCATGTATTCAGAGAAGATAGAATAGATAAAATTAACCATTTCCTTCGAGAATCACTAAAAAAAGTTGAGCTTTACAAATATGGAGAGTTAATTGAAGAGTGTATTTGTTTCTTATACAGTTCATTCTTGATTGCAGCTCTTAAAATGATAATCAAGGATGATAACATGAACTTCATTACAAAGCGTAAGAAACTATTATCATCTATCTCATCTCCTGAATGTCGTAAAGCACTGAAGTATGGTGGATTCAACTTTAAAAGGTTTGGTAAGAGTGTTCAGTTATTGTTTATGCGTCTTAAGTTTGTTGATGTAGTATATCTTATTCTTAAGATTAGCAGCAGACATGTTTAATAGGAAGTAATATGAAAAAGTACATTAAACCTGATTTTATATATGTAATTGCGATTCTTATGTTTATGGCAATGTTTGTCAACTTGAATTATGTCCCTAATTACAGAAAAATGAGAGATGTAATTTTTGTAATAGTTGGCATATATTTAGTGTTCCAAATTCCTAGGATTGATTTTATAAAGGATAATTGGAAACTATGGGCTTGCATATTGTTAACATCTGCAGTCACTATATACACTTCTTATGTTCAGCGATACGATTATGCTGATTTTAATATTTTAAGTTCTGCTATAGAGTTTAGTATTTCTGTTATAGAAACATTCCTTTTACTAGGAATTATTGGCTCTAGAGGCTTAATAGATAAGATATTAAAGTATTATGAAGTTTTATTAGTTCTGGTAATTGCAGCGAATGATGCATTAGCATTTGCAATTGGACCTCGCGATAAAATATATTTCTTGGGTTCAAAATTCGTAGTCGTATATATACATTTATTGTTTTTGGCCATATATTTATACAATCGTAGAAAGAACAGATTAAAGCTACTCGAAGTATCACTATTTAGTGTATTTATGGTAGTTATAAGTTTAAAGGTTTCTTGTGCAACAGGAATTGTTGGAACAGCAGCATTCTTTATATTTTACTTATTTTTATCAAGATACAAGGTATTATATGAAAATCCGAAGGTTTATACAGTAGTACTTCTGTTATGCGGATCATTTGTTATTACATATAGTTTGTTGTTAAATTCAGGAGTGGTTCAGAAAATAGTAACTGAGCTATTAGGAAGAAGTTTAACTCTTACTGGTAGAGTAGATATTTATATTTGGGTACCGTTTATTTTGCTTCAGAAACTATGGTTCGGATATGGATATGCCTCTACTTATGAAGTGTATATGTTCTTCACTGGATATGCTAATTCACAGAATGGATTGATAGATTGGATATCACAAATTGGAATTGTTGGAACAGCAGGTCTTGTTGGTATTTTTATATATTCAATTGCTTATAACTATAAGACTGAAGAGAATAGAGACAGGGTCTATCCACTAATTTTATTTATTTATGTTTTAACATTTATCAGTACTATTGAAATTTCTTACAACAAGATTTTCATATCAGTAATGGCACTTATTTGGGCATCGGCTCTAGAAAAGAGGAGAATTAATGAGAAAGCTTGAAGATATTAATGAACTACACAATATCCAATTAGAGATGATGGAACAGTTTGACAAACTTTGTAAGGAAGAAGGTCTTACTTATTTCCTTGCTGGTGGTACCTTACTTGGTGCTATTAGACACAAAGGATTTATTCCTTGGGATGACGATGTTGATTTGTCTATGCCTAGACCAGATTACGAGAAATTAATGTCTTTAGGTAAGAATCATCCAGAAAAGTTTGGATTTTTATCTTTAACACAAATAGGAGATGGTACCAATTATCCTTTACCATTTGCGAAAATTGAAAACACTAAGACTGTTATTAAAAAAGGTGACAAGTCTCAGGGTGGTTTATTTATAGATATCTTCCCAATCGATGGATATGGAGACAACAAGGACAATGCCAAGATGCTTATTAGAAAGGCATGTGATAGCGGATGTAGAATTGGTAGAACATTCCTTCCTTGGTCTGAGTTAAAGTTTAAAACAGCTTTATGTAAAGTTCTTTATATACTCAAGGGGAGAGAAAAGATGTATAAGGATCTTATAATGAATCTTCAGAAGAATGATTTTTACAAGTCTGAATATATCGGAAGTACCTTTGGTTTAAGATGCGAGAAGGAAATCATTGAACGTTGGACATTTGAGACAACTATAGAGCTTCCTTTTGAAGGAAAAATGTTTATGGCTCCTAAGGGCTATGATCAGTATTTGACACAGATGTACGGTAACTATATGGAGTTGCCTCCAGTTGAGAAGCGTGTAGCTCCTCATGAGTTTGATGTATACGTAAAATAATTGTATTAAGAGAGGAATAAATGATGAATATTGGATTGATATTTGCCGGTGGTGTAGGTAGTAGAATGCATAGTAAGGAGCGTCCAAAGCAGTTCCTGGACATTTACAACAAACCTATTATCGTTCACACAATCGAATTTTTTGAGAACAACGATGATATTGATGCAGTTGTAGTTGTATGCGTTAAGGAATGGATTGATTTCTTTAATGATTTAGTTTACAAGTATAGACTTAATAAGGTTGTTAAGGTTGTTCCAGGAGGAGCTACTGGTCAGCTTTCAATTTACAATGGTCTTTGTGCTGCTGAAGAAGTTGCAAACGGTGAAAAGTCAGTTGTACTTATTCATGATGGTGTTCGTCCATTAATTAACTCAAAGTTACTTAGTGATAATATCGAAGCAGTTAAGAAGTATGGTTCTTCTATTACTAGCGGTATTGTTAAGGAAACTATTGTTGAGATTGACGACGAAGGAAAAATTCTTCTTGTTCCAGATCGAGCTCATTCAAGAGTTGCTAAGGCTCCACAGAGTTTCTGGCTTGATGAGATTATTGGGTCACACAGAAAAGCTCTTGAAGAGGGGATTGATTCATTTATCGATTCATGTACTATGATGCAGCATTACGGATATGACCTTCACATGATTGATGGCCCATATGAAAACATCAAGATTACAACTCCTGATGATTTCTATACTATGAGAGCCATTCTTCAGGTTAAGGAAGATGCGCAGATTTATGGCTTAGATGACTAGTTGATAATGGAGGTTATAAAAGTGTCTTCAAAAGAGATATTCCAAAAGACAATTAAGGATTATGCTAATTATATCCTTGGAGATAAAAGTGGATACATTGATTTATTAAAGGGTAAAAGAGTGGCTATCACAGGTGCGACTGGTCTTATTGGTAGCAACCTTGTCTTAACACTTATTGAGATTAATAAATCAATGAGTAAGCCTATTGAGATTATCGCTGTTGTTAGAAATAAGGCTAAGGCAGAGGCATTATTCGGAGACAATGTTGAATACTCAATTGGTGATGTGTGCGACGAGATTAGCATTTCAGGTGATGTAGACTATATTATTCATTGTGCTAGCCAGACATCAAGCAAGGCCTTTAAAGATGAGCCTGTTGAGACAATTTATACAGCATTAAAGGGTACAGAGAATATCCTTAATGTGGCAAAGGAAAAGAATGTTAGTGGTATGGTATATCTTTCAACAATGGAAGTATATGGTGCTCCACTTACAGACGAAAAGATTGATGAGTCACACTCAACAGACTTAAATACAATGTCACCTCGTAACTCTTATCCTGAGAGCAAGAGAATGTGTGAATCATTATGTGCATGTTATTGTGCAGAGTATGGTGTGCCTGTAAAGGTGCTTAGATTGACTCAGACTTTTGGCCCAGGTGTAAACTACAATGATGGTAGAGTATTTGCAGAATTTGCTAGATGTGCAATCGAGGCAAAGGATATTGTATTACACACAAAGGGTGAGACTAAGCGTAATTACCTTTATACTGGTGATGCAGTTACAGCTATCCTTACTGCGTTGTTAAAGGGTGAGAATGGCGAGGCATATAATGCAGCTAATGAGGATTCATACTGCAGTATATATGAAATGGCTGAATTAGTTACTAAAATCTCATCACATGATATATCTGTAAATATTGAAATTGAGGACGAATCTAAATTTGGATATGCGCCTGTATTGCATATGAATTTAGATACTTCTAAGTTACAGTCACTTGGATGGAAACCAGTGACAGGTTTATCAGATATGTTTAATCAGCTGATAGATTTTATGACTGCTCAGAAAATAGAGAAAGAGAATTAATCGTGGATAATATTTTACTTGTTGGCTTGATTTATGATTCAAATTTAGGAGATCAAGCAATATATTACAGTACAAAAAAAATGGTTGAAGATATCGTCGGCCCTAATTATGAGATTAGGGCTATCGATTTGTATGGAAGAACAGGTCAACCAAAATCACATAATAAGATTGTAACAAAAATCCTTAATAAGATTCATCCATCAAATCTTACAGCAAATGATATATGCAAAAAAATAGAGGAGCAGCTTCCTTCAATTTGCAAAGATACAAGGGCTATAATTTTTGTTGGAGGGGGATTAATAAAATATAAGCATCAGATAATTGCAGAGCCAATGATTACTGTATTAAATTATGCTGAGAAGCTTAATATACCTGTTATGTTATCAGCAGTTGGCGTAGAAGGCTACGGCGAAAAGGATGCTTTATGTCAGCAGTTAAAGGCTGCAATTAATCAAAAATGTGTACAGGCTATAACTACACGTGACGATTTAGAGTTACTTAAGAGCTCTTATGTTGTTAATGATAATATTGCTGTTGCTCGTGTGGCAGATCCAGCATGCTCAATAAATGGCCTTTATAAAAATAATGGAAAAGTTGCAAAGCGTATAGGTTTGGGAATAGGTCGAAGAGGATTGTTCCAAGACTATGAAAATGCTATATCAGATGAGTATGTTGCTGAATTCTGGGCAAAGTTATATAGCCTGATTAAAGAAAATGGATATGACTGTTATTTCTTTACCAATGGACTTCCAGCGGATGATGCTTTTGCTAGAGCTATCATGAAGCAATATAATATTCCAAGCAACTTGTTGTTAGAAAGACCAAAGACATTAGAGCAGTTGATATCACAGATATCTTCATTTGAAGGAATGGTAGTTACAAGATTACACTCAAGTATCATAGGATATAGTTATGCTGTTCCTTGCATTAGTTTGGTTTGGAATCAGAAACAGGTAATGTTTGGTGAAGCAACAGGATGTAAAGATAACTATTTCGAAAAAGAGTTTGATGCTAAGGCTGTATTTGAAAGATTAGTTCATGAGATTAATCATGGAGAGTCAACTATCAATCGTGATGAATATATTTGCTCTACAAAAACAGCGATTCGCGCTTTCCTTGAAAAAAACAGCTTAGCTCTTGGAGAATAATATGGGATTAAATAGTGAATCAAGAACAAAAAGTGCTGGTAAGAATGCTATTACAGCCATAAGTAATAAGATTGCATTATTAGTACTTACTTTTCTAAGTAGAAAACTTTTTATCGTTTATATTGGTATTCATTACTTAGGTATAAACGGATTATTTAGTAACGTATTAACATTGTTAAGTATGGCAGACCTGGGAATTGGTATTGCCATGAACGTAAGTCTCTACAAGCCAATCGCAGAGAACGATACTCGAAAGATATCAGCCTTATTGAATTATTTTAAGCATATTTACAGGTTGATTGCACTTGGAGTTACGGTTATTGGTGTTGGACTTGTTCCGTTCCTTAAGTACTTAGTAAATATGGATGCGACAATTCCACATCTATATATCTATTACTTGGTATTTGTATTTAAAAACACTGTTTCATATTTGTTAGTTTACAAGTCTTCATTGCTTAGAGCTGATCAGAAGACATACGTTATTAACAGACTTGAGATTGTTGTTAACTTCTCAAAAATTGTATTACAGCTTTTAGTTGTATGGTTATTCAGAAGTTACTTTGTATACATCTTATTGGATGTAGTTGCTATTGCAGTTCAGAATATTATTGTTTCTCTTATCACTGACAAGCAGTATAAGTTCTTGGATAAGACTCAGAAACTTGAAGAAGATGAAAAGAAAAACCTCTTTGGAGATATTTCTTCAGTTTTCTTATACAAGATTGCATGGAGCTTGTTAAATGGAACTGATAACGTTTTAATATCAGTTATTGTAGGTACAATTTTTGTAGGTTTATATTCGAACTATTTTACAATTACAAATACTTTAGAGACATTAATCGCTCTTTTATTTAATTCATTAACTGCTAGTGTTGGTAACTTAGTTGCTACAAGCGGTTCTGAAAAGAGATATTCTACCTTCAGAACAATGCAAATGACCAGTTTCTGGATTTGCGGTAATGTATCTATCGGATTATTATTCCTGATGCAGGAATTCATTGGTATTTGGGTTGGTGCAGAGTATCAGCTTGACAATCTTGCAGTTATTGCCATCGTAATAAACGTTTTCTTCTCTACATGTATGCGTCCTGTATGGACCTTTAGAGAGGGTACAGGAATGTATAAGCAGATTAGATACATCATGTTTGTTACA
Source organism: Pseudobutyrivibrio sp. YE44 (assembly GCF_900104335.1). Taxonomy (GTDB): domain Bacteria; phylum Bacillota; class Clostridia; order Lachnospirales; family Lachnospiraceae; genus Pseudobutyrivibrio. The sequence continues at coordinate 59,700 of NZ_FMXT01000009.1, read as the reverse complement.
GCCCTTTTAAACCTTATCTTATCTATTATTTTAGGAAAATTACTAGGAGTTGCAGGAATTCTTTTTGCTACATCTATTTCAAAGATTTCAACTTACTTCTGGTATGAGCCTCAAATCTTATTTAAGAAGGTATTTAACGTAAGTCCATCAAAATACTTTATGGATTACTTATTCAATACTTTTGTTTTATTTATTTGTATTGCATTGTGTTACATTCCAATGTCAAGATTAGATGGAAGTTCTATTGGAATTTGGATTGTTAAAGCAATTATTTGTGTAAGCATAATAAATGTGGTATATTTCCTTAGATACTTTAGAACCGACGAATTTAAGCTCTTAGTGAGCAAGTTTATTAAAGTTAAATAATAGTATTAAAAGGCTTTAAGACTTTACGAATCTTGAAGCCTTTTGTATTATATTGGAATTATTATGTGATATCATCATATTAATAGTTTTAGATAGGAGTCTTTATGGAATTATTAGATGAGAATAAATGTACAGGGTGTACTGCTTGTTATTCGGCATGTCCGGTTCATGCTATAGAAATGAAAGAAACAAAAAAAGGATTTTTTGTTCCTTCTATTGATTCTGATAAATGTATTAATTGCAAGTTATGTCAAAAGACCTGTCCAGAAATGAATATTGAGGGCATAAATTATAATCAACCTCAACATACATATTTAGCAAAGAATGAAGATGCTATTAGAATGAATAGTTCTTCAGGTGGAGTGTTTTTGTCTTTAGCCCAGGAAATTATTAAGCGAGAGGGAACCGTGTATGGTGCTCAGTATAATTCGGCTATAATGGTTGAACATGGACGCGCCAGTGATATCAAAGAAGCAAAGAAATTCTGTGGATCTAAATATATTCAGAGTAATGTTGGCGATGCATTTAGTCACGTTCTTGATGACTTAAAATCAGGCAAGTGGGTTTATTTTTCAGGTACTGCATGTCAGGTATCTGGTTTAATTAACTATTTGACAAAGAAGAATTGCAATATGGATAAATTAATTACTCAAGATTTTATTTGTCATGGTGTAGCAAGTCCTACATTCTTCGCAGATTATAAAAAGGCACTTGAAAGAAAGAATAGGGCAAAAATTGTTAAGTTCAATTTTAGAGGAAAACCATCCCCTCATAAATTGCAGAATATTATAGTTGATTTTGATAATGGCAAAAGGTTCATTTCTGCATCAACTAGCCAAGACTTTTTCTATCATCACTTTTTCAAGAATTTGATAATTAAACCATCTTGTTTTAATTGCAAGTATGCAAATGTAAAGCGTGTTGCAGATATAACATTAGGAGATTGTTATCATCCTATAAATGAAAACATCAATAACGATGGATATGGTATATCATACTTCCAGGTTAATACTGAAAAAGGATTAGAGTTCTTTGGCTCTATTGATACTTCTAATATGGAGCTGATTGAGACAGATTGTAATAAGTATATTCAGCCTAATATGAAAGCTCCATCGGAAAAGAATCCTAATTATGATGCGTTCTGGAATGAGTATGAGACTAATGGTTTTAAAGCAGCTATAAAAAAATATGGTAATGGTAGCATAAAGGATGAAATGAAGAGAATAGCTGCTCAGATTATTTATAAGTTAAAGACAAAGGGACAGGTAAGACAATAAAAGGGGAATAAAAATGATAAATCGTAAGACAAGATGTTGCATAAAGAAAAAATTATTACTAGCGTCTACGATGATTGTAGTATGTGCTGGTGTGTTTGGATCTGACTATGTTTCAGCAAAGGATAGTACCAAAATCACAATAAAGTGTACTGGGGATTCCTTGACTGAAGGCTATGGTATGAAGGATGCACATAAAGCGATATTGGGTGGTTCTAGTTATCCATCTATTTTATATACCTTCTTGAATGAGAATGGCGTAAATGCCGTTGTAGAGAACGCTGGGCATGGTGGGGAGAATACTGCCACCATTATATCAAGATTAGGCGGAGCAACATTATATGCTAACGAAGATTTTGTGTTCGATGGCAAACTGAAATCACAGTCAATTGATAACAAGATAACAGCAGTATTTGATGATAAAACAAAGAAAACTATTTCCTTTAAATATACAAATACTGATGTTAATCCTATCTTGATTAATAATAGACAGTATAAAGCTGTAACAGAAGCTGTACCTGGAAATAAATGGAATACATTTTTGTATAAAGATGCAAGGGATGCTAGCGAAAAAGTAAAAGCAGGTTCGGTTATTAAACTTACAGGAACAAGTAATAATGATTTAAATATCATTTTTGCAGGTTCAAATGACAGTGAAGATATAAATATAGATGATTATGTAGCAATGCTAAAAAATGGAGCTGCAGTAAATGGTAATAAATGTATTATTGTTGGTCCACATCTTAAGATATACGACAGAAAAAACTTTGTGAAAGGAAAAACTTCAGCAGAAAGGAAGAAAAACTATTTAAAAAGGATGCACAAGGAATTTGGAGATAGTTTTATTGATCTTAGTAGCGACTGGTACAGTAGAGCGCTAAAGATTTCCACTGCACGTGGTTATTTTTCGGGGTATAGTGATGCGCAGTTAGCTGTTATACAAAAGAAGCTGGATAAGGGAATTACACCTGCTGAATTTACAGTGAATAACACTGATGGAAATGTACATTTTAATGAAGCGGGGTACACTGTTGTTGCCTATCTTGTATTTGAAAGAATGATTAAGCTTGGTTATATAAGTCTTTAATAATCATTGTTATAATAAATAAAAAGCCTTTTGAAGATGGTTGGTTTTATAAAACTGTCTTCAAAAGGTTTTTTTTGTGGAAAATTGACCAACAAAATAAGAATGAGCAAAAAGATATACAAATATTGTAATGGTATTAGCTAAAGATTTTGTCGCTTATTATATAGAAGGCGAATTTTGTGTTTGTTATAATATTTAGGTGCGTGAATATATGAGGAGAATAATTAATGATTAATACTAAAAGAGTAGAGTGGGTGGATATTATAAAGTATATTTGTATTATGTTTGTAATGCTGTCCCATTTAGAGACTAATACTGAAATAATGAAATCTTTCTATACTCCGTTTTGCTTGACTGGTTTCTTTTTTGTTTCGGGATATGTGTATCGGCAGCCAGAATCATTTGTCGTTCTTTTGAAGAAGAAGTCTAAGGGGTTATTATTACCTTGGTTCATTTTTTCTAATTTAAATATTCTTGCTTCACAAGTAATTTCCTTTAAAGCTAATAGATGTTTAAAAACTGAAGTATTGAAAAACCTGCTCCAGATAAGGGGATATGGAGATGGGTTATGGTTTGTAGCGGCTCTATTTGTTGCCTTTATACCATTTTATTATGTGGTAAAGATTGAGAATAGAAATATTGCTGTTATATTTATATTTATATTGTCTTTTATAAGTAAATTATATGTTGAATTCTTCCCAAAGAATTTCTTCCCATGGGGAAAAGCTGCATTGCCATGGCATTTAGAGTATATATTCCAGGCAATGTTGTGGATGCTTTTAGGATATTATTTCAAGGGTGAGGTTGAGGAGTTTGTTGATTCAAAGAACACACGACTTAATAGATTCATCTTATTATTCGTATATTTAGTGCTTATAGCATTCCTTTCAGAAGAGCTATTAGGTAAAGTAGGCTGGATTGCAGCCTCGTATATTATTAGTTTACTTGGCGTATTACTGTTGATAATGCTTAGTAAAGTATTAAAAACTAACAATTATATTGAATATGTGGGAGCTAACACCCTAATATATTTTGCACTGCATGGCAAATTATATGCGGTTGTACAACGCGTCCTAAAATGTAAGGCTGGAACAATGTATTGTACCTGTTTACATAATATATATTATTCAATTATCATTTCTGTATTGATAACAATACTATTGTCATTAATCCTTATAATCCCATCATTCATTATTAACAGATGGTTTCCTTGGATGGTTGGAAGAAAAGCAGCGAAAAAAGCATAATATGATAAAAGTAAGGCCACCTCATCAATATGAGGTGGCCTTTTGATAATTAATTATTAACGTCCGTCTAATAATTGAATATTATTTGAATTTACAATTCTGTAAGTCTTAGAGCTACTGATACCCTCTAAGCTCTTATTAGAAAGAAGGTTACAATTATTAGCCTTTTCAAAATTAGCAACTGCTTCTTTCAGGGTCAATTTACTATCGATAACTGGTTCGTTGAAATGAATATCTCTATCATTTACACCATAAGCAATAATAATAGAACGATACTGTCCTGTAGAGTTAAGTGAATTAAACTTACAGTTGTTAATGAGTAGTGATGAAGTTTCATTTAATGTTATTCCTGATTTGTCATGATATAAGAAGAATAACGCTACGGCATTCTTATATGGTGTTAAGTTTTGTCCGCTAACATTAAAGGTACAAGCATCGTATTTAATATGGGATGTTCCCCAAAGATTACCCATTTTTGTTAGATACATTGAAGGACTAATAACATTAAATGTTGTACGTTGTACGGAAACGTTGTTAAATGCTCCGTCAACAAAGGCTAGAACATTGTCGTTGTTGCAGTGTTCGTTTGAAATTGTACAATCACTCAAATGAACGTTTGTAGCATTTACAAACCAGAAACATATTGCCTCATCTGCCAAAGTAGTATGTACGTTACAGTTTGAAATATTAATATTATCGACTGTACATAATGAATCCTTTGTGCCAGAGAACCATAAACATCCACCCATCCAATGATCTGTAGTAGAAAGGGTTATACCGGTTCTATTTTCAAATGAAGAATTTGTAATAGTAACGTTCTTAATATACTTAGGTTGCTTGAACCAGAGTAGACTTACTTTTCTATCGATACCTGCATTGTTAATAGCCTCAAACTTACAAGAGTCGATAACTACATGTTGGGTATTGAATAGAGCCATAAGCATAGTATCGTATTTGCCATTGCCCTGTAAGGTTTGACTTGGTTTAATCTCCCAGTGAAGATTTAAACCGTGTAATTCGATTGAAAAGTCGTCTGTTGTATTCTTGGTAGTAATAACGCTAACACCCTTAGAGATGAAGTTATCTGATACTTCAAGAGTGGTATTATTACCGTAATAAGCCATGGAATCAAGCTTAATTTGTTTATCAATATAGTATGTACCAGGATTGAATTGTAATCCGCTTGCTTTGCCTTTAACCATGTTGATAGCAGTATTAATGCTATCAGTAGAAGCTCTTCCTGGGAAAACATTAAATAATGCTACATTTAATGGTTGGCTAGAATCATACATTAAATTAGCATATTTACCATTTAAGAGCTTAATTTCGAATACACCGTCTGCTTTGCCTGTAGGTGTATCAGAAATGGTATATTTAGCTGCACCGCCGTCATTAGCCTTATATAGGCCGTCTGTGGTAGCAATGGTTCCTGCTTCTACATTAGAGAAGGTCATTTGCTCTAAAGTTGTAAAATGTACAGTATTGGTGGTGTCTTCTGCCTCGGCTGAAACAATAGCGCCATAGACTTGAATTTCATCACCAGAAGTTTTTACTGTACTCCATTTGACTTTTAGTGTATCACCTGTAACAGCAGTATAATCTGGAGCAGTTACAATTGCTGCCTTAGTTGCTTTTGCATCATTTGAGATTTCAGCGGATGATTTAAGTAGCCCATCCCCTACACAGGTTAAACTTCCTGAATCAGTGTTTTCTACATAAAACATAGCCTCGATATATGACGCAGAAAGAGGAGTGTTGGGATCGTCTATTATTATGCTGCTACGCTTTGCAATTAATATGCAAAAACATGCAAAGCAGCATAATGCAAGAACAGATAAAAGCCTTTTTCGTTTTGTTAAGAATAATTTTATGTCCATGCATCTTTCCTCCTCGTGCAATTTTTTAGATTAAGAATATGGTTAAATCTTATACATTAGAATTTGAATAGCTTCTTGAAGAAACTCATCATCTGGTTGAAGACAGTAGGCTGTTGCTGTTCTTCTGTCTTAGTATTAGATTTATCATTATTTTGATTCTTGGTTGAATCTTTATTGGACTTTGTGTCTTCTTCTTTTGTTGGTGTGGTAGTAGCTTTTTCTTCCGCTACCTTATTTTCTTCTTTAGAAGGAGCGCTAGATGACTCTGCTGGGGCAGGTGTTGCTGGCTCTTCTATAGTAGTATTTGGTGTTGTACCTAGATTAGGTGTTTCCACTGGAACTTCCTCTACAACAGGAGATTCATCTTCTGAAACAGTAGTTGTAGTTTCTGCAGGTGCTTCTTCCTCTGTTGTAGTAGGTTCTGGGTTTGTCAAATTAGAAGGCTCCTGTGAAGGTGCCTTTGACTCTCTAATTATCGGTGATTCATCAACTGCTTTATCTGCCACAGGTTTTGTATCTACAGGTGACTCCTTCGCAGGATCTGATACCACAGTTTCACCACCTAGAGGAACCTCTAAATCGGAAGAATCACCGATTAATTCCTCTACAGGAGGTGCTTCTTCAAATACTTCGCCTTCACCTCGGAGTTGAATAGAGCTATCCTGATATTCTGCAGGTAGATTATCTGATTCAATAGAATAATGAATAGATTCACCTGTTGTACTTCTAATATATAAAGAGCGTACAGAGTAATTTCCTGATACTAGGTCTTTAGACACATCAGGACTAGCATACCAGCTGTTGTCAGAGGTGTAAACAAAATTTTTTGTTAAATGATCAAAATATTTACCTTGTGCTAAACCTACATTAATAAATTTGCTTTCACTGTAATTGGCAAAACAAATCTGCGCGTATGCTATATCAAATTCCTCAGAGGAGATATTTAAGCAAATAACAGGATTTGATTCACCTATTACACAGTTACGATTACTGATTGAAATCCCTACTGAAGGTTTAAAGGATTCCTCCTGTTCCTCAGGTCTTTCGTATCCACAAAGAATACACTTACCATTTTCATCAAAGGAACATTCTTCGATTACATTGTATGTACATTCTTCTTCAACGATTTCATCGTCATCATTCTTTGTTATAACAGTAGCAGAGCAGGTTACAGTATGAGTACCGTCCCCATTACTGGTATATACAAATACATGTTCATGTTCTGGTATTTCTTCTTCGTCCTGTTCTTTTTCTAACTCTTCTAGTTTTTCTTTTTCTAGTAACTCTTTTTCTTCATCGGTTAGTTCCTTCTCTTCAGAAGGATCATCTATGTGTTCATCTTGAGATGCATTTTTGTCATCGTCATTTTCCGGATTTTGTATGCCATTATTCTCATCAATATTCAATTGATTATCAGGTGAAGGATTGTCCGCACTTTGTCCCTCACCTGCTCCGCTTACTTCTGTCGGAGCCTCTGCTGCTGGCGCTTCTTGAGCAGGAGCTTCAGGGGCGGATGATTCGGTGCTAGTATCACCAGAATCTTCTGCCGAGGAAGTGTCGCTGGCGGGAGTTGTAGATTGTGATTCTTCAGCTGCATATGCACTTACAGGATATGCAAGTAATATGGCGGCTAAAAGAAGGGAGAGAACTTTTTTCATATAATACAACAGCTCCTTTCATGGTAAATTTGTCACCTTAAAAAAAGTGTAGGTAATGAGTATGTATAAACTGTGTAGTATTTGAAAAAAGTCGCTGAAAAAGTTATATAAAATAAGTTATCTTGAAAATATACCCCCTTTTGTAGCTGACGTGGTAAAAAGGACATTTGAGATAAACGTTACCTTTTTTAACATAATAAAAAGGACCACATTATAGTGGTCCTTTCAGATAGCTTTTGTAATCTTAATACTAGTAAATATTGTGTAACTTAATATTACTTGAATTAATTAACTTATATGGAACAAATGAATTAGCCTTAATGCTTTTTGCATAGTATAAATAACAGTTTGTAGTCTTTTCAAAGTTAGCTACAGATTCTTTTAGCTTTACGTTCTTGCTGATTGTTGGATTCTTTATATATACTTCTTTATTGCTAGTTCCATGAGTAGTAACAATTGAACGGTATTGTCCTACTTTGGTGTTTTGGTTGAATTTACAACTATCTAAGTAAATTGAAGACTTATCTTTTATGGATGTACCGCTCTTATCATGGTAAATGTAGAAAATTGCAACAGCGTTACTGTAAGGTTTCAGATTATCGCAGTTTATATTGACTGTACATCCAGTAAATTTCATATGTGATGCACCCCAAAGGTTACCCATTTTACTAACATGGAGTGCAGGACCATTAACATTATAAGTTACATTATTAAAATTGACTTTGGTAAAAATACCATCCATAAAGCCAACTACATTATCACTTGAACAGTAAGTGTTTGTTATTGTACCGCCTGAAACAGTAACATTGCTGGCTTTAACGAACCAAAAGCTTAATGCTTCATCTGATAGTGTAGAAGTTATATTGCAGTTGGTAATATTGACATTATCAACTGGAATTAATGCTTTACTAGTACCAGAGAACCATACACATCCTCCAATTAAGTGCTGTGAAGCAGGGAGGCTGTTTCCTGAATTATTTATAAATGATGAATTTTTAAGAGTTACATTCTTTATGTATTTTGGTTGTTTGAACCAAAGTACAGTTGCTTTCTTATTAACGCCAGAGGAATTATCAATAGTAAAGTTACAGTTATTTATGACAAAATGCTTTGTATTATAAACAATCATAAACACAGTATCACTACCGGAATTACCAAGGAATTGCTGCGCACCTGTTATAGACCAATGGAAATTAATATCATGTATCTCTATTGAAAAATCGTCTGTAGTATTTTGGGTTGAAAAGATACCAAAACCTTTGGTTGAATAGTTGCTTGCAACTTCAAACTTAGTATTATTTCCATAATAATTCAATGAAGCTAACATTACAGGCTTGTCTATATAATATGTACCTGAATTGAATTTGATACCTATGACTTTCCCTTTGACAATATTAATAAATTGGTTAATCTTATCGGATACAGCATTGTTAGGTGTAATGTTATATAAACTTACATTGATTGGAGTGTTGTAGTCATAAACCAAATTTGCATAATTGCCATTAGCTAGCTTCAAGCAAAAAACTCCATCAACTTTTGAACTTTCAGTAGAGGTTATTTTATATTTTGCGGCACCACCATCACCATCAGCTCTGAAGCCTTTTGTTGAAGCTGTAGCTCCTGCTTCAAGATCTGCATTAATTAAATCTTGTAAGCTATTGAAAGTCTTAGCGGAAGATGTATTTGAAGCAGATTTTGTATTTGCCTTAGCCTTAGTCTTAGGTACAGCTAAAAGTGATTGTGATAGTAAACGCTCTTTGTTAGCTAGTTTTCTGTCGTTTGCATTATCAGAGCTGTATAAGGAATATAGTTCTTCATCCTTTTCGTTATCCTCATCATTAGTATCTGTATCGGACTGGTCTTGTTCATCTTCATTTTCATCAGTGGTATTTGAATCTTCAGTAGAAGATTGATCATCTTTGTTGGTCTCATTATTTTTCTGAGTATCAGAATCAGCCTGCTTATCAGTGGCATTATCATTTTTTGAATTAGTTGAAGATTCTTTTGTATCGCTGTTGCTTGAATTAGTATCTTCCTTAGTCGAATCTTTAGAGGAATTCTCTGAGGAATCAGGTGTGGCTGTCTGTGCCTTCTGAGTATCATCTTCAGCGGAATCAGAAGTCTCTTTAGCATCTGTATTTTCCTCTGATTCTGAAACTTCAGATTTTTCAGCTTCGGGCTCAGTTTTACAGATTTCATTATAAATAACACGTGTCTCACTCGAAGCAACCTGTTCATCTGAAGCAACCTGTTCATTTGAAAAATATGGTGATAAAAAATGATAGGCTGAGAAAAGTAAAGCCATGGATACAACAAAGAATAATGTAATAATTACTCCTTTAGAAAATAATTTTTTTACGTTCAAAAATAATACCTCCCTATATAGTTATAAAATATAATGTCTTAAAAGCTAGTTTATGATTTACATAGAGCTGGTAAATCTAGGCGTATCGCTACTTTAATACACACCTGTGTATTAAGGCACTACGTCCTAAATATATTACAGAAATGTTACGCAAAAAGCAACGGGTATTATTCTATATTTTATTTTTTATTGGATTGCACAAAATCTTAACCATAAAATCGGAATTTTAGTGAAATATTATGGTGCATAATATGCACCATATATTTAATGATGTTTTAGGGGCAAAAAAAGATTTTTTGAGAATAGAAAAAGCCTCATCTTCTTAAAGATGAGACTTATTTGTAGTGGCTTTTAGCCGTTTTGTTTTCTAAGTGATATTTCTATTAAAATGAAAGCAAATAAAAACGTGTACATATTCGCTGTACTTAATGTAGATAACAAGTAGCTGAAAACTGAAAGCTGTAAAAATCTACTATTTTTTGATGTGGCTATCATGAAAATAAATAAGGAAATCATTGCTAATATTCCAATGAAGCCTTCATCACAGAATGTTTCAACAAATCCTAAATCGTATGAGTATACTACATGCCATTCGTCTTTCCAGTAATATTGAACATCACCTCTGACTTGAGCACCTGAGCCTAATCCAAAGATAGGATTGATTCTTGCAGTGTAGGTGAGGCCTGATAGTTGGCGGGTCCTTGATATTGAGCCTGTTGGATTAACGCCGAATCCATTAACATCATCAGGGGCATCTTTGTCCAAGTCAAAATCAAAACCTACTTCATTTAATACTGCTTTGCAGGAACCTGAATAAAAGTAACGAAGATTATCGTTTATTAAACTGCAAGCAATCACTACTAATAATAATGAACAAATAACAGCTAATGCATTTTTGCAAAATAGGAGTTTTCGTTCTTTTCCTTTTACAACATATAAAAAATAGGCGATAATAACAGCTGTTGTAAAGAATACATCAGATCTAGAACCGGAATGTATCATAGCTAATATATCAAGACCAGCTATAACCAAAAAACGCTTATGTCTTGTGATTTCATACAAGTAGAAAATCGCTGGTAGCATAAGGATGCACATATTTCCGTAGAAACCTGGAAGACCTAATGTGGTTGTGGCACGTAATAAGCCCAATCTAACATAGTGGTCATTTAACATATATCGCTGGGCGGTGTATAGGGCATCGAAAGGTCTGATTGAGGTGATACTTTCAAATATACCTATTACGAATAATGCTGTTGCTACATATACAACTACTTTTAAAAGAGTAGTAAGCTCTTCTTTTGTAAGAGCAAGCAAATAAATAGCCAATAAGAATAGTAGTTGTTCAAATATGATGAGGAATATGGTTTTGATTGGCTGCCCGTATGTGGTTGCGTAATAGAGGTTGGTAACAATTCTCAGTATGAAATATCCATATAAGAAAAAGTATTCTTTTGGTAGATTTTTTATTGATATTTCTTTAATGTTAATGGAGCGTTTCCTATTAATATAAGCATATATATAAAATAGGATGAACATAATTCTTGCCATTGTAATTACTGGTAGAGAATCGGATATGTGTATCCCATAATAGCTCGGTAGGAACAACATACACGGTATAAATAAATAAAGGTATTTCCTTTTGAAAAAGCAAATACCATTAGCAATCAATAGTGCTAATGTAAATAATCCTAAAAATACAAACATATATAACTCCTATCTGTTCACGGTGGTAACTATACAATAATAATAATTGAAAATCAATAGCACTATATAATAGCACTATACATAAGAAAAGGAGCTCACAAATATGCATAATTACTAAACAATAATTATTATGAAATGTTTCATAAGTATGAAATGTGTATTATTTGTGAAAATAAACAAAAAAATAAATATATGGCTTGTTAAAATTAAAAAAATATCAATATACAATTGTTGACATGGATGATATAATTTAACACATTGCGAAGACTATGATTAAATAGGAAGGATATTTTGAAATGTATAAGAATGAGTTAGAAATTGATGTAGGGCGTTGTTTATTAGCACTGCTAAAAAAGAAAAAGTTTATCTTAATAATCACTGTTTTATTTTTTATAATCGGATTTGGTCTTACAGTAAATGTAGGTGATGATTTATATACTGCAAATGCGACTGTTTATGCTTCGGCAGATGGTTCTTATGCAGATGCAACTAATGCGGTTACAGCCATGAATGCGTATTTGAACGTTGCTAATTCATATAAGGTTAGCCAGAGAGCTGCTCTTATTATTGGACGTAGTGATGTTTCTGCATCAGATGTACAGAGCGCTGTAAATGTTAGCTCTTCTGCAAACAAAACATCATCTTCTTCAGCTATTTCAAACTTTATGAACAGTTCTGCAACTATCATTTCATTTAGTGCAACAACAGTTGATCCTGCACTTTCAATGGAGATGGCAGATGCTATGGCGCAGTCATATGCGATTGAGATGGAAGAGATTCTTAAGAATGATTCCGTTAAAACACTGGATAATGCATACACATATACAAAGACACTTGATGCTTCAAATAGTGCATGGAAGAAGAGATTTATCTACATGGGAATTGGATTTATCTTAGCATGTGGTCTTGTTGTTGTTTGTGAAATCTTTGATAGAAAAGTACGTACAGTCAGAGAAGCTTCTGTTAGAGATGAGATTCCTGTAATCGGACTCATTCCAGACTTTAAGGAATAGGAGGTAATGAAGTGAAAAAGCTAGATATTTACAAGAATGATAATTATATACTTAACGACGCTTTTGACCAGTCAGTAATGAACCTTCATATTCTTAAGAAGCAGAATGGTTATAAGAGCTTTGTTATTTGTGGATGTGAGACAGGTGATGGTACAACAACTGTGGCAATTAACCTTGCAGCAGCACTTGCAAGCTCAGGATGGAAGACAGTTCTTATCGACGGTGATATGAGAAAGAAGAATCGTTATAAGAGATTAAATGAGAATGTTTCTGAAGGTCTTTCAGATTATCTTATGGATAGAGTTACTCTTGAGAATGTAATCTGCGAAACAACTACAGAGAATCTTTCATATATTCCATGTGGTGAGCTTATTGATAATCCTGTTAGATTATTATGTTCTAACAAGATGACAATAGCTAGAAATGAGTTATCAGAGTCATATGATTTCATCATTTATGATATGCCAGCTGTTAACGCTGCAATGGATGCAAAGGTTATCGCAGTAAATGTTGATGCAACAATCCTTGTATCTTCAATTGGAGAGACAACTAAGGTTGGACTTATTGAGGCTGCAAATGCCCTTAAGGAAGTTAAGGCAAATCTCATCGGAACAATTGTAAACAAGGTTGATATGGATCAGTATTCATCATTCCATAAGGATTATGACTACTTCCAGAACGAGCGTTACGCAAAAAAGAATAGGAAGAATGACTAGGAGGCAATAATGAAGAACAGATTATTTATTATCAAGAAAAGTGCAGTTTGCCTCTTAACAGCAGTTTGCGCTTTTACAAATGTTAGTTTAATTGCAAATGCCACAGAGGAGACAGAACCTACAGAGGAAGTAGCTACAGCTACCGAATCTACAGAAGCTACAGAGGCTCCTTCTCCAGTAGCAGAGGCTTCATCATCGGCAATTGTTGAAATTGAGGGATATACAATCGAAGGCGGTATGCTTGATAGTGGAAAGGAGATTACAGTTAAGCTTAATCTTCACAACACTGGTTCAAGCACAGCGGCTACCAGCCTTATGTTAACATTCTCAAGTGCGTCAGGTATGGCTTATCCAACATATGGAAATGATAACCAGATTTATGTTGGCACAATCGGTGCAGGACAGAATAAAGAGGTAGAAGTACCACTTAGCATTAGCTCACAATTTGTTGGTGATGCAATTGATTTAACATGTAAATTCAACTACTTAGCTGGCGGACAGAGCATGAACAACGAAGCGTCACTCATTATTCCAAAGTCTGGCGGAAGTACAATTGGTGTTAAGTCCCTTAGCGTTAGCTCACATGCTATCGTAAATGGTAAGTCATTACTTAGTATTGGATATGTAAACCAGAGCGGTTCAAATATTAGTGATGCTAAGCTTGTTGTTGATGGTAATGTTTCAAGCAGTAGTAAGTCAATTAAGCTTGACACTATTTATTCCGGAAAGAGCTACAATGAAGATTTCTACTTAACATTCAAAGAGTCTGGTGAGCAGGATGTTAGCGTAGCTTTAGTTTATACAGATGTTTCTGGCGAAGAGGTTCACACAGATTTAGGAACATTTGGTGTTAGTGTTAGCAAGGAGACAGAGGCTGAAGCTGAAGATAATGCAGTAATGAATATTCTTGCTATTGTTGGAAAAATTGTTTCACTTGTTGGCGTTGTATTTGTTGGAGCATTATTAGTACTTTACATTAAGAAGAGATAGATTTAGTTGATTTAGGGAGAATTTAGTGATGAAGATAGCAATGATAGGTCACAAAAGAATTCCTTCCAGAGAGGGAGGAATCGAAATCGTTGTTGAAGAGTTGGCATCTAAGATGGTTGAAGAAGGCCATGATGTTTATGTTTATAACAGAAAAGGTCATCATGTTTCCGGTGCTGAAAACGATATAGCAGTCGGTAAGATGTACAAGGGTATACATATCATTACTGTTCCAACTTCAGAAAAGAAGAGTTTGAATGCTACAATCTATTCTGTTCTTGCAACATTGCATGCAGTTTTCCATCACTATGATGTTATACATTTTCATGCATCAGGCCCATGCGCAATGTTATGGCTTCCACATTTATTAGGAATTCATACTGTTGCAACAATCCATGGTATTGATAGTCAAAGAGCTAAGTGGGGTGGCTTTGCCACAAGATATCTTGAGTTTGGCGAGAAATGTGCAGCAAAGTATGCTGATGAATTAATAGTTCTTTCTGAGGGTAATAAGAAGTTCTTTAAGGACAAGTATAATAGAGAAGCCACATTAATTCCTAACGGAATTGGTAAGCCAGAGATTCTTGAGGCTGATGCTATTACAGAGCAGTTCGGATTAAAGAAGGATGAATACATTCTTTTCTTAGCTCGTATAGTGCCTGAAAAAGGACTTCACTACCTAATCAAAGCTTATAAGCAGATTCACACTGATAAGAAGCTTGTTATTGTTGGTGGAACAAGTCACAGTAATGATTATGTTTCAAAGATTAAGAAAGCAGCTAGAGAAGACGAGCGAATCATGTTGCTTGGCTTCCAGCAGGGACAGATTCTTGAAGAGTTATATTCAAATGCTTATCTCTACGTATTACCAAGTGATGTAGAGGGCATGCCAATTTCTCTTCTTGAGGCAATGAGCTATGGTAACTGTTGCCTTGTTAGTGATATTAATGAAACTGCAGGTGTTGTTCAGGATAAGGGAATCACCTTCCAAAAGGGTGACGTAGAAGATTTGAAAAACAAATTAATTCAACTTTTGGATGACAAGCAGGAAGTTAACACATACAAGTCGCAGGCCGCTGAATTCGTTCTCAATAAATATAATTGGGATGATGTTGTAGCTCGTACAATTAAGTTATATAAGGGTGGCATAAAAGCACTATAAAAAATATATGAAAAAGATTGCAATTATAGCACCTTGCATCCTCCCGGTACCTGCCACTAAAGGTGGGGCTGTGGAGGAGCTTATTACGTGTCTTTTAAATCAAAATGAAATATCGCAAAATTATGCAATAGATTTATACACTATTGCTGACACTTCTTATGAAAATTTAAACTATTCTCATACTAAAATAATTTCAATTTCGCCCAATTTAATTTCATCAAAGATAGAGAAGCTGACTGATAAGTACTATCGAACTATAGGAACCAAGAGTGCTACTCGCTTACTTGATAAGAACATTATAAATAGATTTTTATTAGAAGATTCTTTGTTGGAAGAATCTTATTCTGCTGTTATTATAGAAAATCAAATGTCTACGGCTGTAGAATTGTTAAAGAGAATAGGTGGGGAAAGAAATTATCCTATCTTTTTTCACATGCATAATGATGTGGATATATATAGATCACCAGAACAAATAAGATTGTTAGCAGATGCTGGTGTTCGTTTTATTGCAATTAGCAAGTATATTGAGAACCAAATATTAAAATATGCTAGTAATGCATCTGTTGATATACTTTACAATGGTGTAGATTTTGATTCATATTCTATTACGACAAAGGATAATGATGAGAATACAAAATTCCTTTATGCGGGAAGAGTTATTCCTGAAAAGGGTGTTTTAGAACTTGTAAGAGCGTACAATATGCTATTTGAGTCATTGAGTGGTATAGAACGTTCGCATATTAGTCTAGATATAATAGGCTTTTCTGATAATCCTACAAAATATGAAAAGCAAGTTCTTCTAGAGGCTGATAGGAATCCACAGGCTGTAAAGTGCCATGGGAGGATATCTACAAAAGATATGGCAGAAAAGTACAACGAGTTTGACGTTGTTGTAATGCCAACAATTAATGAAGAACCGTTTGGACTTGTGGCATTGGAAACTATTGCTAAGGGTATTCCTCTTATCACAACAAATTCTGGCGCGCTTCCAGAAGTTGTAGGAGATGGAGCATTAATTGTAGACAAGAATAATAATTTGAGTGATAATTTATATGTTGCCCTTAGAAAACTGGGTTTCGAAAAAGAGTTTCGCCTCGCCCTTGGCAAAAAAGGCTACAAATTGGCACGAAAGAATGTGGAATTTGACATTCATACCTATTATGATAGATTCGTTGGGATTTTGAATTCTGAAAACACAGATGAAATTGTTTCGGTTGTTGTCCCTGTATATAATGTGGAAAAGCAGCTAGAAAGATGTGTTGATTCAATTGTAAACCAGACATACAAGAATTTGGAAATTATACTAGTTGATGATGGTTCTACAGATTCTAGTGGCAAGATGTGTGATGAACTTGCAAAAAATGATTCAAGAATAAAAGTTGCACATCAAAAAAATAAGGGACTTTCTGGCGCAAGAAATACTGGTATAGATATGTCAAGCGGTGGATACATATTCTTTGTTGATAGCGATGATTATGTTGATGTTCGTACTATCGAGATACTAATGAATCAGGCTGAAAAGCATAACGCTCAGATTGCAGCTTGTGGATTTGCATATGTGTTTGACGGAGATAAGCCAGAAATTCCATTTACGAGTGATGTTTATGGTGTCTGGTCAGGTCGAGAAAGCCTTGTACAGATGATGCGAACCAACAATATTTGTACTGTTGCCTGGAACAAGCTTTATAAAGCACAGTTGTGGGAAGGAGTCAGATATCCGGAAGGAAAGTATCACGAGGATGAGGCTACAACCTATAAGCTATTGTATAAGGCTAAGATTGTATCATACATTCCAGATTGTCTTTACAAATATTATCAGAGAGAAAACAGTATAATGAATGCTGGTCTTTCTGGAAGGTATAAGGATTATATTTGGGCAGTAAGAGAAAGAATTAACTTCTTTACAGATAAAAAAGAGAAAGAGTTAGTTCAGCACTGTGTATGGTCTCTTGCGGAGTACATTAAATATGTATATAGAAACTCTGATGTTGAGACAAAAAAAGAACTGGCTAGAGAGTATAGAGGTTTAATAAAAGAATTTGGAATTCCTGATAGTGCTGGTTTAAAAAAGAAAATTGCATTACAACTTTGGGAGTTTATTAAATACTAAACATGGGAAAGAAACTATCGGTAGTAATACCGGCATATAATGCAGCAAATTGCATATTGAATTGCCTAGAAGCAACGATTGCTCAAACATATTCTAATTTAGAGATAATAGTTGTTGATGACGGCTCTAGTGATAATACTTTATCGATTTGTAAATCATTTGCGAAAAAGGATTCTAGAATTAAGGTTATAACTCATGCTAATAGTGGAGTTTCACGAACACGAAACGATGGTATAGATGCTGCAACAGGAGACTACATTATCTTCTTCGATGCAGATGATTATCCGGAGTCAGATTTGGCAGAGAGCTTCATAAGAGCAATAGAAGAATGGCAGAACACCGACATAAGCTTTATATGTTGTGGCATGTTTTATGACAATGTTTACAACAAGAACATAAAGAACAAAAAACATCTTTTAGAGTCTGCTTACGGATTCGTCGAGGGTGAAAATTACATTATGTCTCGAGCTTCTGCGGCTACTCTTGCGTGGCTTAAGATTTTCAATTTCGTAACTAATAAATGCTACGACCTTAATTTGATAAAGGAAAATGGTATTTATTTTGATAATGAAATAAACATTGGAGAGGACTTAAAATTCAACCTAGATTATTTGGAAAAGAGTCCTGGAAACATAGGTATAGTTAATAAGTGCTTATATCACTATGTTAAGAGATGTGGAGATAGTCTTTCTATTTCATATCATTGTAATGATTTAGAGGATACAAAGTATCTTTACAGAAGATTTGTTAATTGGGAAGTGGCACAACCTGGTGCTACTGAAGAAAATATAATGGTAGTTAAGGCTATCTACATTACTGACTGGGTAAGTAGATTAACTAGTATGTACGAAGAGTACAAACATGGAAGCAAAAATTGTAGCATTAAGCAAAAGCTTTCAAAGAATCTTAAATCCACAGAGTTTCAAACAACTCTCAAGGAAGTATACGCAGCAAAAAAAATAAGCACACTTAGATATGTGTGCTTAAGAACAGGAACCTTTAGATTTTTCTATTTCTTCCGTGGTATTTATCAGCTAATGAAGGGTTAATCACTTCATTAGCTTGCTGTATATTATTGGCGCATACATATATGCAAGTCGACGTTTGCCAGAATTTGAAGGTTTAACAGCTTTCAATTCCTTTTGAAGCAAACGAATCTGTGGAATCAAAGCAGAGTCGCCGGATTGATATGCTTTCAGCAATCGGTACATGCTATACTCCAAAATAGAATTATAGCTGTCTTCCACATACTGTTCAGGTAGCATTTTGCGTATCTGATCAAAAGCAGGTTTATATTTAAACTCGCTTCCATTAAATAGATTTAGCTTGTTTGTAGCAGAGCTTGAGTTTTGCACATAATGATAAAGGGGCTGACTTACATAGGCAAATTTAAGATTTGGATTGTTTTTCAGCAAGGTGGTTTGGAAAAGTAAATCTTCACACATGCTGATTGTTCCATCAAAAGCTGCATTTTTTACAATACTAGCTTTAAAAAGCTTCGTAAATAAAAAGCCTCTAACATTGTCATCAGTGAACATGGCTTTCAGAAGCATTTCTGAGGTGAGACTATCTGGATACTCACCAATATATGCAGTGGAAAGCTGATCTACTTCAGTAAAGTAACCACAAACACAGCCGTCAAAACTTTCATCGGCTATTGCGTTTAGCATCAGTTCATAGGTGTTTGGCTCAACATAGTCGTCAGCGTCAAGAAAACTTATCCACTCACCGGTGGCAAGCTCAATACCCAGATTTCTTGCTGCAGACACACCTGCATGATTTTGTTTTACATATTTGATAAAGGAATGACGATTGGCATAATCCTTGGCTAGAGTCACAGATTCATCGCTGGAACCATCGTCTATGAGTAAAAGCTCAGAAGGCAACACTGTTCCTTTCAAGATACTATCTATCATTCTTGATAGGTCGTTGCCACTATTAAAAAAAGGAATTATTGTTGTTATTGTCTTATTCATAAGTTGATTATAGATTTCATTTACATTTAAAGCAACACGAGGAAAGAAATGAGCACAGCTTTAATACCAAAGAAGATTCATTATTTCTGGTTTGGAAACGCGCCAAAGCCTGCAAAGGTTTTGAAAATGATCGATTCCTGGGAAAAGAATTGTCCTGACTACGAAATAATCGAATGGAATGAAGAAAACTACGATATTCATAAGCACCCTTTTATGGAGCAGGCTTATTTAGATAAAAAATGGGCGTTTGTATCAGACTATGCCAGACTTGATGTTTTGGTTCAGCATGGTGGAATATATCTTGATACGGATGTTGAGGTCTTGAAAAGCTTTGATGACTTACTTTCGAATCAAGCTTTTATGGGCTTTGAGAGACCAGATCTTGTTAATGATGGTCAAGGCTTTGGTTGCATGCCAGGTCATCCCGTTTTTAAAGAGATGCTTCAGGTTTATGATGATTCTTTTGAATATATAGAAAGTCCGAAGCTTAGAACAAAAATACTTCTAGCACATGGACTTAAGACTGACGGAAGCCGTCAAAATGTGGATGGGGTAGAGATTTATCCCATGGATTTTTTTTGTCCGAAAAGCTGGTCTACCGGGCGAATCAAGGTTACAAAAAACACCTTTTCAATTCATCACTTCGAAGGAAGTTGGCATGGAAAAAGTGGTAAAAAATATATTGCTCTTATGAGAGGGCTTAACAGACTCCTTGGAGAGAAGAAGGGCCATGAAGTTTTTGAAAAACTTATGGAACTTAAAGACAACATTAAGGGAAAGTAGGAGAGAGTTTTGAACACAACTAATAACTCGGAATTAATATCGATAATCGTGCCAGTATACAATGTAGAAAGTTTTCTTGAGCATTGTATTACTTCTATACTTAGTCAGACCTATGAGAATTTTGAGATGATTCTTGTAGATGATGGCTCTACAGATTCCAGCGGAATGATTTGTGATGAATGGGCTAAGAAGGATTCTCGAATCAGCGTAATTCATCAGGCTAACGGTGGTCTTTCAGCTGCTCGAAACAGTGGTATAGACGTAGCGAAAGGAAAGTATCTTTGCTTTATAGATTCAGATGATTTTGTTACAGATAGTTTTGTTAACGATTTTGTGAAGGCTATGGATGAAAATGATGCCGATTTTGTAATGTGCAATATTGCATCTTCTAGATTGGCTGATTCAGAAGCTCCGATTGAGGAGAAAAGGATTATGAATGCTTCTGATTGCCGTGATTGGCTTTCTAATCCAATTGCCCGTGAGTATGTAATCATGGTTGTGGCTTGGAACAAAATGTATAAGCGAGAAATCTTTGCTAATTACAGATTTGAACCTGGTCTTATTCATGAAGATGAATTTATGATTAACAATATTATTTTTGATATGAATAAAGCTGTATTTATTCCTGAAAAGAATTACATCTACAGGATAAATAGCGAAAGTATTACTGGTAAAGAAAATCAGGGTGATATCAAACATCTTCATGTTATAGATGCTTATGATGATAGAATTACCAAGGCTGTAGAGCATGGAGAGATGGAATTTGCAAACACTACCTTGAAGTGGGCTTTGCTTAAGCTTGCACAGCATTACAAGGCAGGGGATGTAGACATGCAGAAGGCATCAATGGAAATGTTTGATAAGCTTTATAAGAAACACAAGCATCTTCTTACCAGCAAGCAACAAATGAAATATGGATTATTTGATAAAATGCCAAAGGTTTTCTGTAAGGCATTTGCAAATATATAGTCAGTGCTTAATAACCAAGGTATAGAGTTAGATAGGATGTGAAAGCGACAATTATGGAAGCTCAAAAGCTAGTGTCGATAATTATTCCGGCATACAATGTTGAAAACTACATAGATGAATGTTTGGAATCCATAATGTCACAGACATATCCAAATTGGGAAGCCTTGGTGATAGATGATGGTTCTACGGATTCCACTTGGCAGCACATTGAAAGTTTCGTGTCAAAGGATTCTCGTTTTCGTGCTTTCCTCAGAGAGAACTCTGGTGTTTCAGCTACTAGAAACTTTGCATTAGAACAGGCGAATGGTGCATACATTCAGTTTTTGGATAGTGATGATTATATTGTGCCTGAGACTTTACAGAAAGCGGTTGATGCAATGGAAAATACTGATGTTGATTGGGTAAGCTTTCAGCATCAGCGAATCAATGAAGCTGGAGAGCTTATAGACAATTTTGATTTTGTTCAAGGGAGAATAGATATTTCAAGTAATCCCAAGAAAATAGACTTAATCACTAATCCTTTATTAGATTATAAAATAGGTTATGAGGTATGGAATAAGTTGTACAAAGCCTCAATTATTCAAAAACACCACATTCGTTTCCTGGAAGACTGCCATATTGGTGAAGATTTAGAGTTTAACCTGTGTTATATTTTATTTGCAACAGTTATAAATTGTGTTGATAGCAGGTTGTATTTTTATAGACAAAGAATAAGTTCAGCTATGAAGCAGAACGATACACTTGAAAAAAACTTTGAAGAAAGGCTTAAGCTTGTCAAAGGTTTTTATCCAGTTCTTGAAGAAGTGATGGGACAGAGCGCATCTTACCATTTCTATAAGATATTTTACAAGCTTATGATAGGATGCAGTCAGGGCTATACTGCAGAAGACGCTCTGAAGGTTGCAAAGGAAAAAGGTGGCGATTTTTATAAAAAGTGGATGGCAGAAGCCATGCAACATAAGTCAGAGTTCAAAACCTTTTATCCACCAGAAAAAGTAAAACTTTTTTATCACTTTGGATTATACATATACAGTTGTTTAGTTGATGACACTTGGGGTAAGCTTTACCTTAAGTTTTACAATATTTATCGTACATTGAGAAAGCGTCCAGCTATTGAAAAATGGCAGATGCCGTAAGGAGTTTACTGTGGAAAGGCATGCATACCTGATAATGGCTCACAGTAATTGGAATATGCTTATCCGATTGTTAAAGGCCATAGATGATGAGAGAAATGACATATATTTGCATGTAGATAAAAAGGCCAAGGATTTTGACCCGGAAGCCATTAAGGCTCAGGTTAAGAAGTCGGGCTTTTACCTTGCTCCTAGACAAAAGATTTTTTGGGGTCATACCAGTATTGTTAAATGCGAACTCACGCTTTTGAAGATGGCCACAGCAAATCAAAAATATCAATATTATCACCTGTTATCAGGTGTTGATTTTCCTTTAAAATCTCAGGATTACATTCATGAGTTTTTTAGGGATAACAATAAAGAATATGTCACCTACTACAAGGAAGGCGACGGCAAAGGTGAATATCTTCAAAAGGTAAGATATTATTATCCTTTTATGAGATTCATAGGCAGGGTTGATTTTGAAGGACAGAGTCTTAAGAAAAAAGCACTGCGAAGGCTTAGGACTATCAATATGGAATATCAAGATAGTCAAAGAGCCAAAGGAACAGATAGAACAAAAAAGTATCCTGACATAGAGTTTGTAAAGGGGGATCAATGGTTTTCCATTACAGATGATTTGGCCAGATATATTCTATCTAAAAAAAGACAGATTCTTAAGATGTTCCGTTTCACAGATGGACCAGATGAATTCTTTGTTCAGACAATTGCTTACAACTCTCAGTTTAAAGATAGCATCGCTACTGAAGTTATTAGAGAGATTGATTGGGAACGAGGAGCCCCTTATGAATTTGTTTATTCTGATTTAGAGTATTTAAAGACATCAAGCAAGCTATTCGCAAGGAAGATTTGCTATGAAAATCAGCCAGAGCTTGTGGATGAGCTTTTTAAAAATATAACAACAGTTATTTAGATATAAGGAGATTGTTTTGAATAAGTACAAATCAAAGGTTTTAAACTATAAAGATGGTATTATTGGTAGACTTTATCATAATCTAAAGTGGGTATTTGGCTTTTATAAGATGTATATGGGACGTATTTTACTATATGCACTGGTTGAAGTACTCCGCTTGGCTGTTGACTTCTTTATTACATACAAAGTTGGAAATATCGTAGACTTTGCCATTGAAAAGAATTCTCAGAAGGTTGTAGCTATGGGAATCTTCTACATTCTTCTGTTTGTTGCAAATGCGGTTTTAAGTATTTCTTCAAATCGTCTTGCAGCATGGAATTACAACACTATGCAGGCTGACATGGTAAAGAAGCTTTTCAACAAGGTTGTTAAGGCTGATTGGGAAGAGCTTACAGCATTCCATTCTGGTGATTTGATTACAAGAATGTCAAACGATTCTAAGACAATTTCTCAGAACGTTACAATATTCCTTACAACTATCATCACTCAGACAATGATGATAATTGCATCCTTGGCAGTTATTCTTTACAACGATGCCAGCATGATTGTTGTGGTTCTTATAGTTGGACCAATCATTGCTTGCTCATCAAGAATCTTTATGAACAAGATTTATGCTTCTCAGGCTGAAATCAGAAAGATTGAAAGTAGGGAGACTGCGTACAATAAGGAATCCTTCCACAACATTCAGGCAGTTAAGGCCTTTGGTTTAGCAGACGAGTTCTATGGCAGAATTAAGGATCTTGAGGAAGAGAGATACAAGGCTGATATGAAGTCAAACTTCTTCTCACTTATGTCATGGATTGTTACTTATCTTGCAGGTATTTTGTCAGGTATCATTTGTATCGGATGGGCTTTCTTCAGAGTAAATTCTGGTGTTATGACTTTCGGTGCTCTTACAGTTGTTATTATGATGGCCTACAGAATTGCTGTTGCAGGTAAGGCATTATTACAGCAGATTCCAATCTCACTTCAGCTTACAGTTGCGATTGAGCGTGTGCGTGAGGTTATTGATATTCACGATGAAAAGCTTATCGAAACAGCAGCTTACGAAAAGTTTGCAGCTGAGACAGATAAGAATGGTGTTTCTGTTCGTGTTGACAACATGAGCTTTGCTTACAAGACTGGTCGTCAGATTTTCAATCAGGTAAATCTTGAGGCGAACCCTGGAGAGATTATCGCACTTGTTGGTCCTTCTGGTGAAGGTAAGACAACAATGCTTCGTCTTCTCCTTGGAATCCTTAAGGCGGGTAGCGGCGATGTATATGCGCAGCTTCCTGAGGAAAATGGAGAAAAGTTCTCTTTCTCAACAGAGACTCGTTCTCTTATTGCTTATGTGCCACAGGGTAACACAATGCTTTCTGGAACTATCCGTGAGAACATGCTTCTCATTGCTCCAGAGGCAACAGACGAAGAAATTATTGATGCTTTAAAGCAGGCTTGCGCTTACGATTTCGTACAGAAGCTTCCTGATGGAATCAACCACAACATCGGTGAAAGTGGTATCGGCTTCTCTGAGGGACAGAACCAGAGACTTGCTATTGCAAGAGCTATCCTTAGAAAGACACCTATCCTTCTTATGGATGAGGCTACTTCAGCTCTTGATGTTGCTACAGAGCGTAAGGTATTAAGCAACCTTATGAAGAAAGACACAAAGCGTACTTGCATTCTTACAACACATCGTCCAAGTGTGCTTTCTGCTTGTGACCGTGTATACAGAATTAGTGATACAAAGGTTACAGTTATTAATGATGCTGAGATTCAGCAGCTTATGAATGAATTCTAGGGGAGAAATATATGAACCAGGAAATTTATGTTACAAAACCTGTTCTTCCACCAATGGAAGAATACATGGAAATTTTAAAAGATATTTGGGAGACACATCATCTTACAAATGTGGGCAAATACACAAGACAGCTTATGGTTGAGCTTATGAATTTTTTAAACACCAACCACTGTCTGCCAATGTGTAATGGCCATATGGCTCTTGAGATGACACTTCAGGCTATGGAGCTTTCAGGAGAGGTTATCACAACACCTTTCACTTTTGCGTCAACTACACATGCCATTGTAAGAAATGGTCTTACTCCAGTGTTTTGTGATATCCGCGAAAGCGATTGTACAATCGATCCAGACAAAATCGAGGAACTGATTACAGACAAGACAACAGCAATTGTTCCTGTTCATGTTTACGGTATGCCTTGTGATGTTGAAAAGATTGAGGCTATTGCAAAGAAGCATAATCTCAAGGTTATTTACGATGCGGCTCGCGCCTTTGGCGAGACTTTAAACGGCAAGAACCTTGTTAAGTTTGGCGATGCTTCTATGTTAAGCTTCCACGCTACAAAGGCTTTCAATACTATCGAGGGCGGACTTGCTATCGTTCATGATACAGCTACACTTACAAAGGTTTATCAGCTTCACAACTTTGGAATCATGGATGAGGAGAATGTAGAGTTCGTTGGTGCAAATGCAAAGATGAATGAGTTTTCAGCAGCAATGGGACTTTGCAACCTTAAGCATTTCGAGGAAAACAGAGAAAAGCGTAAAGTACT
This sequence comes from Pseudobutyrivibrio sp. YE44, assembly GCF_900104335.1. Lineage (GTDB taxonomy): Bacteria > Bacillota > Clostridia > Lachnospirales > Lachnospiraceae > Pseudobutyrivibrio. The sequence goes on along the minus strand of NZ_FMXT01000009.1, from coordinate 33,808 downwards.
TTACAACTACTATAGAGAACATCTTAAGGACATTCCTGGCGTTAAGCTTCTTCAATATGATGAGAAGGCTCTTAAGCTTAATTACACATATTGCCCAATATTTATTGATCCAGATAAATATGGAATGAACAGAGATGAGTTATCTGATTTATTAGCAGAAAATCATATTCACTCTCGTAAATACTTTTATCCTATCACTAGTGAGTTTAACTGTTACAAGGATGCAGGCTACAAGGCAAATGTTCCTGTTGCAGAAAAGCTTTCTAGACAGGTTCTTACACTTCCACTTTACACAGATTTAGAGATGGAAAATGTTAAGAGAATATGCGACATAATCAAGGGAGATAGATAGTTTTTTGATTAGGCGTTGCTGAAGATAAAATATAATTTTACTTTAAAGAGGTAGAAAAATGAAATTAGGAATTATGCAACCATACTTTTATCCATATATTGGATACTGGCAGCTTATGAATGCTGTAGATGAGTATGTTATTGCGGATGATGTTAACTACATTAAAAACGGTTATATCAACAGAAACAAGATTCTTATTAATGGCGAAGGACAGTATTTTAGAATTCCTGTTCACAAGCCATCTCAGAACAAATTAATATGCGAGCACGAGACATCTTTTGATGAGGCTGAAATCGAAAAGATGATGAACACTCTTAAGAGCGCTTATGCAAAGGCTCCAAATTATGAGTCTGTTGCTGCTCACGTAAGACAGGTTCTTGAGTTTGGACTTACAGAAGAGGGAAAGAATCTTTCTGCGTTCCTTGAAAACGCAATTAAGCTTACTGCAAAGGAGCTTGGAATTGATACACCTATTATCCGTAAGTCAAAGGATGTACCTCTTGATGGTGAGTATAAGAGAGAGCATTACGTAGTAGCAATTTGCAAAGCAAGAAATGCTACTGAATATTACAATGCTATCGGTGGAACAAAGCTTTATTATCAGAATTTCTTTAGAGAAAACGGTCTTGGACTTAAGTTTGTTCAGACAGATGATGATATCGTTTATGAGCAGTTTGGAAATGATTTTGTTCCATATCTGTCAATTCTTGATGTAATGATGTTCTGTTCAAAAGAGCAGATTGCAGATATGTTAAACAGGTTTACACTTGTAGATGGCTACGAGTGTCCTGAGGATGTAGAGGAGTAATGAGCCATGGGAAATAAGAAGGTTAGTGTAGTAGTTGCTACCTATAATCAAGAAAAGTATATTGGTCATACTTTAGAAAGCATCGTATCTCAAAAGGTTAATTTTGAGTACGAGGTAATTGTCGGCGATGATTGTTCAACAGACGGCAATGCAGCTGTAATCAAAGAGTATGCTGAAAAATATCCAGATATTATTGTTCCAATCCTTCGTGAAAAGAATCTTGGAATGGGTGGTAATGTTGCTGATCTTACAATGCGTACCACAGGTGAATATGTAGCCTTTATCGAGGGAGATGATTTCTGGATTGATGAAAACAAGCTTCAGAAACAGGTAGACTTCCTTGATTCTCATCCAGATTATGTGGCATGCTTTGGTCTTTGCCAAATCGTGGACAAGAACGAAGTTCGCCAGGAAAATTTGGAGCAGTGGAGCGGTTTCATGAAGGAGGGTGGAGAATACACCTTAAAGATGTTCCAGGATTATGTTCTTCCAGGTCAGACAGCCACATCTATGTATAGAAAGGTGGCATATGGACAACTTCAACAGAAGATAATGGCATCAGGCATTGATCCAAGAAAGCTTATCGATAGAAGTCAGGTGCTTTGTATGATGGCTGTTGGTAAAATGTACAACCTTGGTGAGTTCGTGTCGGCCTATAGATACGTTTTAGATGAAAACAGCGGTTCTTGGTCATCACAGAATGATTTTTATAGCAAGGAGAATGTTCTTAATTATCTTCAGGGTATGAAGGACATGGAAAAAATTGCAGAGGCTCTTGAGTTAAATCTTAACTTTGATGAGCGAAGATTATTTGAGCTTAACAAGCTTGAGGATAATCGAAATAATTTTGAAAAGAAGGATTATAATGAGATTTTCGAGAAGATTCTTGAAGACTCTTATGATAAACAACAGGTTAAAAGCATCCATAATAAGAGACAGTTAAAAAGAACAGTTAAAAAACTTGTTGGAAAGAAATAATTAGGGAAAAAAGTAAATAGTTAATACGGGGGAACCAGGTAGTTTTATGGTTTTTAGAAAGGTTATTGAGTAATGAAGAAGTTATTATTGTTAGGAAACAACTGTCACGTGGATGAGTTAATTAAGGAGGCAAAGAATAGAGGCGTTTACACTATCGTAACCGACAATCTTCCTGTCGAGCAGTCGCCATTTAAGGCTATGGCTGATGAAGCATGGGATATTAGTGTTGTAGATTACGATGTCCTTGAGAAGAAGTGTAAGGAAGAGGGAGTTAACGCTATTCTTTGTGGCGCAAGCGAGGTTTGTATCAAGGCAAACAAGGAACTTTGTGAAAGATTAAATCTTCCATTCTATGCAAATCAGAAGGCATGGGATATTACAAATGACAAGCTTGCTTTTAAGAAGGCTTGTATTGAATGTGGGCTTCCAGTTCCACAGGAATTTGTACTTGATATTGATTTAAAGGCCGAGGATCTTGCAAAGATTACTTATCCAGTTGTAGTTAAGCCTACAGATAGTTGTTCTAGCATTGGACTTCATATTTGCCAAAATGAGGCTGAGCTTATTGAAGGCTACAAGGATGCTTACGAGAAATCAGAGTCTAAGCAGGTTGTAGTTGAGGCATTTGTTGCAGGTGAGCAGGTTGGATTTATTTATGCTGTAGTAAACGGAAAGCCACACCTTAACGCAGCAGGTGATGATTGTGCTTGTAAGGATGATGCAGAGCGTCGTGTATTCGGTGCATCTCCAACAAAGCATATGAAGCTTTATGATGAGAAGTTAAAGGCTGGCGTAGATAAGCTTTTTGAACTTCTTGAAATCAAGGCTGGTACAGCCGGCATTCAGGCAATCACTGACGGTGAAAATATTGCTATCCTTGAAATGAACTATAGACTTCCAGGTGGAAAGTTCCCAGGAGAGAAGCTTATCTGTGATGTTATGCTTGATAATGCTCTCGCAGAGGATACTAATCCACAACCAGCACCTATGAATGGTCAGCTCTTCAGCTATGCAATTTGGCTTAAGCCAGGAAAGATTGCTGAAGTTAAGGGACTTGATGTGTTCCAGGCTAGACCACAGGAATTCAATGTACAGCCTTTCAGACAGGTTGGCGATGTTGTTGAGGAAAACTCAGGAATGCGTCAGGTGTTTGGATATATTATGTTCTTTACAGATCTTGCACATCACGGAGAGTATATTGATTTAATTAACAATACTCTTCAGGTTCTTGATGAGAATGGTCAGGATTTAGTTTGCCGTTACAGATTTGAGAAGGGCTATGCTGTATAAATAATCTTAACGAGGTTTATTTATGAAGAAAATTTTGTTTTTAGGTAATAATACTCATGTGGATGAACTGATTAAGTTTGCTAAGGAACGTGGAGTATATACTATTGTTACAGATAATCTTCCTGTAGAGCAGTCTCCATTTAAGGCCATGGCAGATGAAGCATGGGACGTAAGTGTTTTAGATTACGATGTCCTTGAAAAGAAGTGTAAGGAAGAAGGGATTAACGCTATTCTTTGTGGCGCAAGCGAAGTTTGCATTAAGGCAAATAAAGATTTGTGCGAGAGATTAGGTTTACCTTTCTATGCAAATCAGAGAGCATGGGATATTACAAATGACAAGCTTGCATTTAAAGAGGCTTGCGAGGCTTGTGGTCTTAATGTACCTGCTGAATATCACCTTGATAAGACCTTAAAAGCTGAGGATATTGCAAAGATTAAATATCCAGTTGTTGTAAAGCCAGCTGATGGCTGTTCAAGCATTGGTCTTCATATTTGTAACAATGAAGAAGAACTTAAGGCAGGTTACCTTGATGCCTATGAAAAGTCACCAGAGAAAAAAGTAGTTGTTGAGGACTTTATTGCAGGAGAACAGGTTGGATTTATCTATGCAGTAATTAAGGGTGAGCCACATCTATTTATTTCAGGTGACGACTGTGCCTGCAAGGATAATTCTGAGCGTCGTGTTTTTGGTGCTACACCAACAAAGCACATGGATTTATTCGACAAAGAGTTGAGAAATCAAATTGACAAGCTTGTGGAATACCTGGAGATTAAAGATGGTATTATTGGTCTTCAGACAATATTTGATGGAAGCAAGTTTGTTGCTTTAGAGATGAATTATAGACTTCCAGGTGGTAAAGTTCCAGGTGAGAAATATTTGTGTGACGTAATGCTTGATAATGCTCTTAATGAGGATACAAAGCCTACCTTTACACCACAGCCGGGGCAGGTATTTTCTTATGCCTTATGGCTTAATCCAGGCAAAATTGCAGACATTCAGGGCGTTGATGTTTTACAATCTCAGCCTCAGAAATATAATGTCCAGTTGTTTAGACATGTGGGAGATGACGTGGAAGAAAACAGCGGTATGCGTCAAATCCTTGGATATGTTATGTTTTTCACAGATTTAGAGCACCATTTGGAGTATACAGAGGAAATAAATAACACTGTAAAGGTTATTTCTGACTCTGGAGAGGATTTATTAATTCACTATAGATTTGAAGAAGGTTACGCAGTCTTATAAGGGGACGAGTGTGGCTTAATACTCACCAAAACGGGTAAAGTGTGTCAAATAACCATTATGCAATATAATTTTGATTTATTTTTATGCACATTTTTTGACTAAAAGGTAGTATTATATATACACTTGTGAAAAAACTGTGAACGATATATGAAACAGTAGAAAAGTAAGTTGGGAGAGAATTTTATGACTAAAGAACAAGCAATCGAAATTTTGGAAAAGGCCGGACAGGGCCATGTCATGAGAGGTTTTGATAACCTTTCAGACGAGAAAAAGGTTGAGTTCCTTGCGCAGATTGAGAACATCAACTGGTCTGATTTCAAGCTTATCGGAAACGACTCAAACGAAGCTAGAGGAGAGTTTACAGTTCCTCCAGCAATCGAGCTTCCAGAAATCGAAGCAAGAAAGGCTGAGTTCGAAGCAGCTGGTCTTGATGCAATCAAGAAGGGTGAAGTTGGAGCAGTTCTCCTTGCCGGTGGTATGGGAACACGTCTTGGCTTTGATTTACCAAAGGGATGCTACAATGTAGGTCAGACACACGAGTTATTCATTTTTGAGTGTCTTATCAACAACCTTATGGAAGTTGTTAACAAAGCAGGTGCATTTGTTCCTCTTTACATCATGACAAGTGAGAAGAATGATGCAGCTACACAGAGCTTCTTCAAGGAGCACAACTACTTCGGTTACAACCCAGAGTATGTTAAGTTCTTCATTCAGGATATGGCTTGTGCAGTTGATTATGATGGAAAGCTTTTACTTGAGGAGGAAGGACGTCTTGCTACTTCTCCAAATGGTAATGGTGGTTGGTATGCTTCAATGCTTAAGGCTGGTCTCAAGAGTGATATTCAGGCCCGCGGTCTTAAGTGGATCAACGTATTCGCTGTAGATAATGTTCTTCAGAGAATTGCAGATCCTTTATTCATCGGTGCTACAATCCTCGGAAACTATGTTTCTGGTTCAAAGGTTGTTCGTAAGGTTGAGCCAGCTGAGAAGATGGGTCTTCTTTGCCTTGAGGATGGAAAGCCAAGCATCGTAGAGTACTATGAGATGTCAAAGGAAATGTCAGAGGCACAGGCAGCTGACGGAAGCCTTCTTTATAAATTCGGTGTTATCCTTAACTACTTATTCTCAGTAGAAAAGCTTGACGAAATCGTAGACAACAATCTTGTTGTACACGTAGTAGAGAAGAAGATTCCATACGTTAACGAAAACGGTGAGAAGATTTCTCCTACAGAGCCAAATGGTTACAAGTTCGAGCTTTTAGTACTTGATATGATTCACATGATGGATAACAACCTTGCATTCGAGGTTGATAGAAATCATGAATTTGCACCTATCAAGAATCTTCATGGTGTTGATTCAGTTGATAGTGCAAGAGAGTTACTTGAGAAAAACGGTGTTGTATTGTAAAGGAAAAGCCTAATGTATAAAAAGAAAAAAAAGTTTTGGGCGAAACATTGGGACTTTATTACATTAGACACTTTAGCAGCGCTTCTCGCATTAGCAGTTGCCTTATTCTTTAGATTTGATAAGGTGGTTGGAGCAGATAAGATACCTCACGAATATTTCTACGAGCACGTGCTTGTAATGATTATTTTCGTTAGTATTCTCAACTGCTCTCTGCGAGACCCATATACCGGAATTGTTCATAGAAACAAATGGAAGGAGCTGATGGCCGTATGTGTTCACTCCTTTGTAAATTTGGCAGGTATTCTTATTTTCTTGGTTGCCTTCAAATACACAAACATCGTTTCAAGAACAGTAATATTCGCATGGGCTGGACTAATGGTCCTCTTCATGTTTGCCTTCAGAGTTATTTTTAAGAGAGTTATTCGTTATCGTAAGCACGATGACAGTTTAAAGTCCAGCATGCTCGTTATTGCGGACTCAGGTACAATCAATCACTGCCTCAGCCAGTTAGCTAGCTCAGAATATGTTGAGTACAAGGTAGTAGGCTGTGCAATCATTGATAAGAATTGGGTTGGTAAGAAAATCCAAGGTGTACCGGTTGTTGGTGATTGTGATTCAGTTTTTGAATACATTCGTACACACGTTGTTGATGAAGTATTCATCGACGGAAAGAATAGATATAGCGAGGAATTACTTGCTGAACGTCTTACAGATTTAGGATGTACAGTACATATTTCCCTCATTCATACAGAGCATTTGATGAAGAACCGTACAATCGAATACTACGGTGATTACATCACAATGACAACAAGTATGCATATGGCTACAAATCGCGAAGCATTTTGTAAGCGATTGATTGATATTCTTGGTAGCTTGGTTGGATTGGTATTCTGTGCAATTGCATTTATTTTCCTTGCGCCAGTTATCAAGATACAGGCACCAGGTCCTGTGTTCTTCTCACAGACACGTATCGGAAAGAATGGACGTAAGTTCAAGTTCTACAAGTTCCGAAGCATGTACACAGATGCAGAAGAGCGCAAGAAAGAATTGATGGATCAGAACGAAATGAACGGCCTTATGTTCAAGATGGAAAACGATCCACGAATTTTCCCAGCTGGACACTTCATTAGAAAGTATTCTATTGATGAGTTACCACAGTTCTGGAATGTACTTATTGGCGATATGTCATTAGTAGGTACTCGTCCTCCTACAGAGAATGAGTTCGTACAGTATGAGCTTCATCACAAGGCACGTCTTGCAAGCCGTCCAGGTCTTACAGGTATGTGGCAGGTTAGTGGACGAAGCGACATTAAGGATTTCGAAGAGGTTGTTGCTCTCGATACTGAATATATTAGAAATTGGTCCCTTGGACTTGATTTACAGATTCTTTTCAAAACCGTTGCGGTTGTTGTTAAAGGCTCTGGCTCTAAATAGACAAAACACCCCCGAAAAGGTTATACTATTGTGGTAACCTTTTGGGGGTTATTTTTTTGGCTTCCCCATGAGGCGACTGTTACGGATGAGGTGTAGACACAATGAAAATATCAGTTATTACTCCCTATTATCAGGGAGATAAATATATGGATGCTTATGTAGATTCCATGCTTAAAAATCAGCAGTCTCTTAAGGCTGTTGGCCATGAGCTTGAGGTTATCTTAGTGAATGACAGTCCATGGAAAAAGCTTGAGGCTCCACAGCAAGAAGAACAATTTCTGAAGGTAATAACTAATCCTGAAAATAAAGGCATTCACTACAGTAGAGTCTCAGGCCTAAAGGAGGCCACTGGTGAATACATAATGTTTCTTGATCAGGATGATATTATTGAAAAAGATGCGTTAGTAAAGCTTTTGAAGGCTATCACAAAAAGCCAGGCAGACATCGAAGTGGCGAACGCATCCTTAGAACAGTCGGATGGAACAAAGCTGTTGTGGTATCGAAATGCGTATCACAAAAGTCTAGTTGGAGATTTGACCACTTATCTTCGAATTGGAATTCAGATTATTTCGCCAGGACAATGCCTTATAAAGAAGGATGCTATACCTGAGTTTTGGACTAGTCATATAATGTCGAAAAACGGGGCGGATGATTACTTTTTGTGGCTGTTATTATTAGCAAAAAAAGCCGTATTTCATTACCATGATGAAGCCCTATACACACATAAATATACAGCAGCAAATCTTTCTGCTGACACCACTGTAACAGATGAGTCAGTGTATGACTTCATAGATATGTTAAATGACTGTGATTACTTCACACAGGAAGATATATTTACTTTGCACGAGATGATTAGCTACAAGAATCAATTTAGAGCAAGTGGTACCTTTGGAAAAATCACATGCTCACTGGCTAATCTGGGATTGTTTATAGATAATCTTAAATTTAAGAAAAAAACGGGGACCGGTTACGGATTTAATCGTCAATGAAAGATGTAGTTATTCTTCTGGCAACCTATAACGGCCAGAATTATTTGAGACAGCAGTTACAGAGTTTATTTGATCAGACTAATCAAAATTTTAGATTGGTTATTCATGATGATGGCTCTATAGATGGTACTGCTGAAATCATAAATGAATATCGAGACCTTTATCCAGAGCGAGTTGAGGTGTTCTATGGTCATTCCTGTGGAGGACCAAAAGAAAACTTTCTGTGGATGTTAGGTAGAGTCGAGGCAGACTATTATCTGTTTTGCGATCAGGATGATGTGTGGATGCCCGAAAAGCTTGACCGTTCATTAGCGGCTATCACAGAACAGGAAGGTGACTTGAAGGAACAGAATCCTGATTCTAGCTGGCCGGTGTGCGTATTTACGGATATGGTTGTAACTGATGACAAGCTTAATACTATTTCTGATTCCTTTATCAGATATATTGGCAGACTTCCATCAAATACTTCTTACACACAAATCATAATTGATAATCCTGCGGCAGGCTGTACTATGTGCTTCAATAGGGCCCTTAGGGATTTGGTCGTTGATCTCTTGCCTAAAATGGATTTAAATAATATTCCTATGCATGATGCCCTTGTTTTGGAAATTGCAGCTATAATGGGTAAAGTTGTTGCTATTGATGAACCTCTGGCGTATTATAGACAGACAGGACATAATGCAATGGGGGCTGTCACAGAGACAGATTCAGATAAAGCAGACCGAAATATTACCGATTTAAAAGAAGGCAGCTTGTTCCAAAAGAAAAAGGCTTTTGTTAATGAAGCAAGAATTTTTGCAGGAGAATTGATAAAGGCCGATTGGCTTCCAAAGGATAAGAAGGATGTGTTAATGCGCCTTACAAAGATTGGTGAAAAAGGAAAGCTGAAGCGAATGAGTTTTTATTCGAGAAATAACTTTACCAGAGCTCATCATAATTTATGGTTTAGACTTTGGGTTTAGCATACATGAAGGGGAGACTGGAGATTCCTCCGCACATTAAAAGGAGACAAATAATCTTATGAAAAAAACTTTACTTTACATGAAGAAGCACGCCGATTTCATAATATTAGATTTGTTGGCGTTGATTTTTGGATATTGGGCTGTTGTTCAGTTTAGATATGAAATTAGTGCCGTTCACCATGGTGAGCTTTTCTTGGATTATGGTGTGGTTCTTGCAGCAGTATACTTTGTGATGCTGATATTAAGTAAGAATCTTTCAGGTGTAATCAAGCGAAGCTTCTTTAAAGAGTGTGAGACCTTGCTGGTTCAGGTATTCATAAGCTGGGCATTCTTCACAGTTGTGCTTTATGGTATCAAGACAGCCCAGGACTTCTCACGAAGTGTATATGCAGCAGCTTTTGCAGTATGTTACTTCTGCCTTCTTTTTGAAAGAAGTGCTTTGAAATGTTTTATCAGATTTAGTCGTTTCCATTCCGCTCTTTGTCCAAAGCTTATTGTAGTTTGTGATAGCAACCATTCCCAGGAGGTTATCAAGAGAGTCCTTAAGGGTTCTTTTGAAAACGATTATGAGATAGTTGCGGTGGCTATGAACAATGAGGGTGTTACCGATTATATCGACCATTTTGATTCCTTGATTGGTCTTGATAAGCTAGAAGAATTTATAGCAGACAAGAAAATTGATGAGGCCTATATAGAAGTGGCAGATGCAGGTGTTGAGACACATGTAATCAATGTTTTACTTAGACACAATATCATCGCCCACAAGAGTTTAAAGGAAAGTGTAATGAACTATGTGGAGCAGGAGATTGACGAGATTAGTGGTCACTTCGTAATTACGGTACGTGATACACAGGTTTCTTTCGTCACTCGAGCAGAACGAATCGAAACAAAATTATTTAGAAAGCTTACAAAAAAGGATTAGTATGAAATCAGCAGTATTTTTTGATATAGATGGCACTCTTTGGAATTATGATAAGTATATTCCTGAGAGTACTAAGCTTGCCATTAAAAAGCTTAGAGAGAACGGACACCTTGCATTTATCTGTAGTGGCAGAGCACGTTCCTTTATTAATGATCCAGATTTATTAGGAATGGGATTTGACGGAATTGTTTGCGCTTGTGGCTGCCACATTGAAATAGATGAAAAAGTAATCTTTCAAAAGATTATTGATAAAGACTTAGTTAAAAAGACTCTTGAGATGATTCGAAGCTACGGCTTTAGACCAATTCTTGAAGGTCCTAAAAATATTTACATGGACAATGATGAGTTTGGGTTTGAGGATGGTTTTGGAAATATCTTAAGACGTGATGTAGGCAAGCATCTAATTTCCATTGGAGACAACTATGGAGAATGGGTTATCAATAAAATGTCTTGCGCCACTGAGGTGGAACCTGAAAAGAGGATGGAATGTTTTGATAGACTTTCTGATGATTATGCTATCATAGTCCATGATGAAAACATTTGTGAGCTTGTACCAGCAGGTCACAATAAGGCAACTGGTATGTTAAAGGCATGTGAGCTTGTGGGCATAAATCCTGAAAACACATATGCCATTGGTGACAGTGAAAATGATTTGGACATGCTTGCAGCAGCAAATGTTGGAATCGCCATGGGCAATGGAACTGACCGTGCTAAGGCAACAGCAGATTATGTCACCACAGATTTTGATAAAGATGGAATTTATAATGCATTAAAGCATTTTGGATTGATTTAAATGGAAGGAGCAGCTTGGATGGCTGCTCCTATTTTTGACTACTTATATAATTATTTAAAATTTCCTATTGCATTATTTACAATATCGTGTTATATTATCGCTTGTCTTTTTAAAAAATGTAAATCATATAACGGGTTGGTTCGGCCCAATTTCCCATTATGGTAAATAAATGAATCATTTCCACTTTCATATTCCTTGAAGAAAAGGAGTTATGAAATGAGAAACACAAAGAAAAATACACAGGGTTTTTCTACCCAAATTAGAAAAATATATATCAGAGAGGATAACACTCTAAACAAGGTTTCGCTGTTTTTGTCGGCACTTGCCATTGCACTAATAGTTGTGCTTATGATGCATTTCAAAGGATTAAATCTTTTTACAAAAAGTGAAGCATCAGAGCTTACTGTTGAGGAAACAAGGGAAGAAATCTACGAGTATATTGACTCGTTGGATGGCTTTACCGACGCTCAAAAGCTTGCCCTTGATTCTATTATTTCAAGTTATCTTGATGAAAAGAGCACAGCTCTTACAGAGGATGATTTGAAAACTATCTACGAGTTAATCAACGAAAAATACCAATCAAATAAATCTAGTTTGGAAACCATTAAAACTGAGCTTGTTAATCAGCTTAGTGCTACATCAACAACAGATACTGAGCACTACAATGAGCTATCGAAGCTAATTGAGGAATTGAACACCTGGCTTACCAATACTAACAACAATCAGACTGCTGATAAGAAAAGCTTCAATCTTCTTATTGAGGATTTACGTTCTTATAGCCAGTCAGCAGATTCAAATCTTAATAATTTGATTAACAACTTGTCATCAACAACATCCAGTGAAGACGAGCTTCTCCACAAGGAAATTGATTATCTCAAAGAGCGCACTACAGATGCTGAGACAGAGTTTTTCTTTGGATATCAAAATGATTGTTATGGTTATTATGTTCAGAATGGTGATTTTAAGCCATTTTAAATGATCAGTGTTATTTGAGAGGTATAAATCGTTATGAGATATATGAGAAAGATAAAAAAAGCAATTCTTCCACTGGCACTTATTGGCGCCATGGTTGTTCCTACAGAATTGTCCACTGTATATGCAAAAGGGTCTATGACAGCAGAGAACGACTATCAGATATTTGTGCCTTTTAGAAGTTATATCCCAAGCTACTTAATAAGAAATTCCAGTGAAAGATCTGAGGTTGTAAAAAAGCTATGGGCTAAGGTTTTTTATGAGGAAACAAATTGGGACCAGTCACATCCAAAATTTTATGATGAACACTTTGGCTCATGGGTGGATAAGTACGATGACAAAAAAAGAGAAGGTGGACGAACAAAGTATTTAAGTCTTTTGGATGAAAGTGAGAAATATCTACAGGATGGAATTGATGATAACCATATAACCTTATCTTCTGGAGACTTTGAAGCGGCCTTTGGAAATACCATCAAAAACAATCCTGAATTTTTTGGTCAGCTTGCAGGTGTAGAAGCTTACGCTCCCATAGGTGAGGATGAGGCAGGTAATGCACTTATGGCAAATATCGTAAATACGTATTTGGCCCATCCAGAAAAGTATCCTAATTTTACCAAAAGCTTTACTGAACTTACCAAGGATGGAATGTATATAGGAACAAATAAAACTTCAGAGGATAATCTTTTGAAGGATAAGAATTGCACTGTGGATGGCAGTAATAATTCAATGGATATTTACGCACTGACAGCTCTGTCATCTTTATATGAGGGGGATGGTGATGAAACATATCTATCTGACCATCAGGTGGAATGGCTGAAATCTTATCAATCATTTTTATATGACCAGTATGTAGATGATAAAGAACATTCCTTGGCTAATAGAATTCCCTCAATTTATGATTTGATTGCCAGGTCTGAACAGGCTTCAAATAACTATCGTGGAAAGGGGCAGGAATTTTTTGATTATGTTGTTGAATCAGGACACGGAGCAGGTTCGTGGCTCAATAATATAGATGGGGTGGATATCCAAGGCTTGAAGGAGGTAGATAATTTGGTGACTCTCTTCCAGTTCGCCAATGGATATTGTCACAGCCACGAGCCGGAGGATAAATGTGTTTCTGCCAAGGATTGCAAGCCTATGGAAGATGGAGGAAAATCCACAGTGGCCGACAACACAGCTTATCTTCTACACAAAGAGTTTTTAAAGGGTGGATTGCTTAAAAATTATATACAAGCAAACATTAGTGTATTTGCAGCCTACTCTTCAGATGATGAAAGCTGGGTTTCAAAATTTAACGTAAGGCATGACAAGACAGGAGCAGCTTTGTATTATAACAAAAATGTATATGCCGCCAGCGGTGGTAATGCCAGCAAGCACGCTGGAGCATATTCTGATAGCGGATTTTGTTCTTGTGATGCAAATACATCAACTGTACTTACTGTAGATTCTTCCGCATTTCTTCCTAATGCTAGGGCAATCACAGTGCTAACTTCTTGTTCCGAGCGCGGTGGTATTTACAATTATTCTGTTTATAGCAACGGAAAGAACATTACACATCTTGTGCCAAGAAGCGGCTCTAGTTTTGACATTAGTAAGCTCGATTTAGAGGAACGTGAAAACGCTACCCTTACAGTAAATATCAGTGCTAGTGCTCACGCTGAATATAACGCTCTTGAATACAACGAAAGTCATACTGGATACAACCTTACTCCAGGTGGATGTGGTTGCGATGCAATTATCAGAAGTCAGCCTTATGTTGTATGTTCATGCCGTCGTTCTGATTGTGTTATCTATGGTCATGAGTGGGCAGGAAAAGTGGAGTGGTCCAAGGATAATCAGACTGCTACAATCAAGTACTCATGTACAAAGGATGTTAGCCATGTAATTGAGATTAAGGATATAGCTACAACAAGAACCGAGGATAATAACTATATTTATTACACAGTTTCAGGTGGCCCTTATGTTTTTAAGGAAGATGGATCATCAGACTCTTACACAAAAACTATTGTAAAAGGAACTGGTGCAAGTTCAGAAACAATAGCTTTGAATAGTTCAAACACAACAGGTTCAACCTCAAGCACCGGAGTATCTTCTGGAACAATTTATGGAGATGGCAGCTGGTCACAGGCAAAAAACAATCGAATCTTTAGTTCCTCAAGTGCATCTGTATCCTTCCTTATTAAGGCTGGAACTATCAAGCCTGGTGCACAAAGCATTACAGTTAATGTCAGTGCTTATGAAAATCTTACAGGACTTTCCGTTGCAGTGTATTCTGCAAGTGGTGAATTGATTGCTACCAACGATTTTGCCACATCATATAAGACTTGCTATCTCTACAGGCTTTCTGATTCAAGGCTTGAAAATTGTAAAGTGATAGTAACGGCCAGTGCATCAACCACAAACTTTGCCTCTACTCAATATGGAGGAGTGTCCGATGCAGAGGCAAGGATCTCTGTGCCTAGTATTACAGTGAATTATTAAGAAACATGCAGATAAAATTACTAGAGTACTGTATGAATATAAGAATACATCTGAGGGATTATTCCCTTTGATAATAAAGAGGAGTTTTATTTATGAAAATTAAAAGGTTTATGCCGCTTATTGCTACAGCAGGAATGCTGATTTTTAATAACATCTTCGCCCCAGTTGCTTATGCAGCTGAGGTGGAGGAAGAGCAAGTTGAAGAGGATAGTATTGAAACTGTGGAGTCAGAAGAAGTAAAAGATTCTGGAGAATCCATAGAATCTGACGGAACTACAGATGCTGAAGAAACTGTAGAGGATGAAATTGATATAGAAGAGGATGAGAATGATATTGTAGAAATTGAAGAATCTTTGGAGATTGAAGATACTAGAGAGTCTAAGAAAAATACAGAGAATGAAGTAGTTAGAAAAGAAAGCTCTCATCAGATAGCTAGTGGAATATCTATTAAGGTATATGATTGGCAGGAATATTACATAGAAATTGATGGTTATAAATTTGCCATAGAGGATGAGGGTGATTATGTGGTGTCAGACTCTTATGAGATGTACTGTGAAGACAGAATTACCTTCCAGGATTTCTTCGGGGACTCATTTGTGGATGAAGATTTAGAAGGTAAGCTTCTTGGGTATTCCTCAGATATTTCTAGCATCATTTCAGAACTTAAGTCTATGGGAGAAATGCAATCTGATACAACTCTCGAAATCTATGTGAAGGATGGTATTCTAGAAAACTATACACTTGAGTGCAATGATAAATATGATGCCTTAACAGCAGATTTAGACGAAGAATAAATCACAAAACTTGACAGAAACCAAAAATTTTTTTATGATTAGTTAAGTTTCAAATGCGATGATGAAGAGGAGTAATCAGTGTCGTCCTGTAGAGAGGGTCGCTCACCGGCTGAAAGGTGACCTAGGAGCTGAACTGACGAAGGTAGCTTCGGAGCAGGTGGTGAACAAAGTGCCTTAGGGCAGATAAGCCAACCCGAGTCGTTCCCGTAAGGAATAAGATGAGTAATAAATGCAGGTGGTAACGCGACCGTATCGTATATGGCGCCCTGTGTACAGCAATTTGCCGTACACAGGGCTTTTTTTATTCGTGGAAGCCTACGCCAGTTACAGCTACAAGCCTTAGTGTTTCTCCGCTCAGCGTAGAATGCTTCGCTTGAGAAACCTAAGAGCTTGATGCTTACTGGCTCAGTTATTTCAAAGATTATAAATAGCTTGTAGTTAAACAATCTCTGAGTGTTGCATAAGCGGAGCTTTCTATGCGAAGCGTTGCAATATCTCAGGATTGTGAACGTAACAAGCGAGTCACAACTTGCATTTTAGAAAGGATACGAGGATGAAAGAATTAGCAAAGACTTATGATCCAAAAGGTCTGGAAGACAGACTCTACAAGAAATGGGAAGAAAATGGATATTTTCATGCGGAGGTTGATAGAAGCAAAAAGCCTTTTACTATCGTTATGCCACCTCCAAATATCACAGGACAGCTCCACATGGGACATGCCCTTGATAACACAATGCAGGATATTCTTATTAGATATAAAAGAATGCAGGGCTACTCAGCTCTTTGGCAGCCAGGTACAGACCATGCAGCCATTGCTACTGAGGTAAAGGTTATCGAGCATCTTAAGAAGCAGGGTATCGAAAAGGATGACCTTGGCCGTGAAGGCTTCCTTGAGAAGTGCTGGGAGTGGAAGGATGAGTACGGCACACGTATCATCAACCAGCTTAAGAAGATGGGTTCATCTGCTGACTGGGAGCGCGAGAGATTCACAATGGATGAAGGCTGCTCAAAGGCTGTAGAGGACGTATTCGTAAAGCTTTATAAGGAAGGCTACATCTACAAGGGAAACCGTATCATTAACTGGTGTCCAGTTTGCCAGACTTCTATTTCTGACGCTGAGGTTGAGCATGAGGAGCAGGCAGGACATTTCTGGCACATGAAGTATGAAATTGTTGGTGAGCCAGGTCGCTTCGTTACTTTTGCAACTACTCGTCCAGAAACAATGCTTGGTGATACAGCTGTTGCTGTAAATCCTAAGGATGAAAGATATCAGGATATCATCGGAAAGACTGTAATGCTTCCATTCGTAAATCGTGAGATTCCAGTTGTTGCTGATGAGTATGTTGATATGGAATTCGGTACTGGTGTTGTTAAGATTACACCTGCTCACGACCCTAACGATTTCGAGGTAGGAAAGAGACATGATCTTCCTATTATCAACGTTCTTAATGACGATGCTACTATCAATTCAAACGGTGGCGAGTTCGAGGGAATGGACAGATATGAGGCTCGTAAGCTTATCGTTCAGAAGATGGATGAAATGGGTCTCCTTGTTAAGATTGAAGACCATACTCACAATGTTGGTACACATGATAGATGTAACACAACTGTAGAGCCAATGGTTAAGCCACAGTGGTTCGTTGCTATGGAAGAGCTTGCTAAGCCAGCTATCGAGGCAATCAAGACTGGCGAGCTTACTTTCGTACCAAAGAACTACGACAAGACATATTTACACTGGCTGGAGAACATCCGTGACTGGTGTATTTCACGTCAGCTTTGGTGGGGACACAGAATCCCAGCATACTATTGCCCAGAGTGTGGCGAGACAGTAGTTGCCCCAGCAGCAGAGGCTCCAACAGTTTGTCCTAAGTGCGGTTGCAACCACATGAAGCAGGATGAGGATACACTTGATACATGGTTCTCATCAGCGCTTTGGCCATTCTCAACTCTTGGCTGGCCAGAGAAGACAGAAGAGCTTGATTACTTCTATCCTACAAACGTGCTTGTTACAGGATACGATATCATCTTCTTCTGGGTAATCAGAATGGTATTCTCAGGATATGCCCACACAGGTAAGTCACCATTTAGCACAGTACTTATTCATGGTCTCGTTCGTGATTCTCAGGGACGCAAGATGTCTAAGTCACTTGGAAATGGTATTGATCCACTTGAGATTATTGATAACTACGGCGCAGATGCACTTCGTCTTACACTTATTACAGGTAATGCACCTGGTAACGATATGCGCTTCTACAACGAGCGTGTTGAGAACAGCCGTAACTTTGCAAACAAGGTTTGGAACGCATCACGTTTCATTATGATGAACCTTGCAGACAATGAGGTTACAAAGCCTGCTGATGCTGATCTTGCTACAGAGGATAAGTGGATTATCTCTAAGGTAAACACATTAGCTAAAGATGTAACAGAAAATATGGACAAGTTTGAACTTGGTATTGCTGTTCAGAAGGTTTATGATTTTATCTGGGACGAGTTCTGCGACTGGTACATCGAAATCGTAAAGCCAAGAATGTACTCTCAGGAGTATACAGCTAGCAAGAACGCAGCACTTTGGACAGCTAAGTTTGCACTTACAAACGCCCTTAAGATGCTTCATCCATTTATGCCATTCATCACAGAAGAAATCTTCTGCACACTTCAGAGCGAGGAAGAGACAATCATGCTCTCAGCTTGGCCTGAGTTTGATGAGGCGCTTAACTTCCCAACTGAGGAAGCAAAGGTTGAACGTGCAAAGGATGTTGTTCGTGGTATGAGACAGCTTCGTACAGATATGGATGTTCCGCCATCAAAGAAGGCAGCAATCCATATTGTTGCTGAGTCAGCAGATGTTAGAGCAATCTTCGATGAGATTACACCTATCTTTGCAACACTTGCAGGTGCAACAGACGTAATTGTTCAGGCTGACAAGCTTGGTATTGGATCAGATGCAGTTTCAGCTGTTATTCCTGACGCAACACTCTTTGTTCCTCTTGAGGATCTTGTAGACTTTGAGAAGGAAAAGGAACGTCTCACAAAGGAAAAAGAAAAACTTGAAAAAGAGCTTGCTCGTTCACGCGGAATGCTTTCAAATGAAAAGTTCATGAGCAAGGCACCAGAAGCTAAAGTTGCTGAGGAGCGTGAGAAGCTCGCGAAGTATGAGCAGATGATGGCTCAGGTTGAGGCTAGACTTGCGTCTATGAAATAATAGGCTTCCCCTTGAGGGGAAGCTGTCACCGAAGGTGACTGATGAGGTGTCAAAAGGAGGATTATAAAATGGATATTAAGAATATTTTAAGCAAATGTGATCACACTCTTCTCGGGGTGGACGCAACATGGAATGATATTAAGGGAATCGTGGATGATGGTATGAAGTACGAGACAGCTTCAGTTTGCATCCCAGCAAGCTTTGTAAAGCAGGCTGCAGATTACGTTAAGGAGCAGGGTGGACATCTCCCAATCTGTACAGTAATCGGTTTTCCAAATGGTTATGCAACAACTGCTTCTAAGTGCTTTATGGCATCAGATGCTGTAGATAATGGCGCTGAGGAAGTTGATATGGTTATCAATGTTGGTTGGGTTAAGGAAGGACGTTACGATGATGTTCTTGCTGAGATTAATGCAATCAAGGCTGCTTGCAAGGGCAAGCTTTTAAAGGTAATCATCGAGTGCTGTCTTCTTACAGATGAAGAGAAGATTAAGATGTGCGAGGTAGTTTCAAAGTCTGACGCTGACTACATCAAGACATCAACAGGTTTCTCTACAGGCGGAGCTACTTTCGATGATATCAAGCTTATGGCAGACCACATGACAAACGGAAAGCTTATTAAAGCAGCAGGTGGAATTGCTTCTCTTGATGATGCTCAGAAGTTCATTGACCTTGGAGCAAGTCGTCTTGGTACAAGCCGAGTTGTAAAGGCTGTAAAAGGTCTTCCAAACGACGGAAAATACTAATTCCACAATCGTGAAAAATTAATGAAAAATACGCAATTTTTCGTGAATTCTATGACAAATTAACAATTGTGCCCTATAATTAGAATATTCAAAGTATGTGGTTTTATGTCTTTGGATAAATAGACATTGGATATTCTGATGTGGAAAGGGTGTATTTAGGGGACTTATGGCAGGACCATTACCAGCATTAGCTCCAAAAGTTCAGGTATCATCAAATGGCTTGGAGGCCACTATGACCTTCAAGATTCCTGATGGGAAAAATGAGGTTCCAAGCTTTACTGCAGCCCAGTTGCTTGGATTCTTGAATAATGCCAATGTAACTTTCGGAATTGATCAGGAAATGTTGGCTCGCCTAGCAGATAGCCCTATCTATGGCCGACCTGTAAAGGTGGCTGAGGGTAATCCTCAGATTCAGGGTACACCTGGATACTTTGAGTACACCTTTGAGACAAAATTTAATAGAAAGCCAACTATCCGCCCGGATGGTACGGCTGATTATATGAGTATCAAAACTATCGAGACTGTTGAGGAGGGGGATGTTATAGCTATCTATCATCCTGCTGTTCAAGGGTCTCGTGGTATGTCTGTACGTGGTCAGATTCTTGAGCCTAAGCCAGTGCGTGACTTGCCTCCGCTTATTGGACGAGGCTTCGATCGTTCTCGCGATAATCTTACCTACACTGCAAAGCTTAGTGGTAAAATTGAGGTTAACCAAGGTAAGATTAATATTTCTCCAGTCCATGAGTTAAAGGGAGATGTAGGTATCGAGACTGGTAACATCAAGTTTAATGGTGATGTTATCATCCACGGTGGCGTTAGAGATGGCGCTGTTATTGATGCTGCAGGAAATGTTATTATTGACGGTCTTATTGAAGAATGCAGCATCCATGCAGGAAAGGATTTATTCCTGCTTTCAGGTGTAAAGGGCAACGAAAAAACTGTTATTAGCTGTGGTGGTTCTATTACGGCACAGTTTGTTGAGTACGCCACAATCACCTGCGAGGGAAATATTACAGCTGATTATTTCTTTAAGAGCAAAATTAGCTGTGATGGTAGAATTGAATTAAATGGTAATAATGCTTCAATAATTGGTGGAGTAGTATCTGCAGTTCAGGGAATTCAGGTAAACGATATTGGCAATGCCTTCGGTACAATCACAAACATCTCAGTAGGTGTTGATTTAGAGAGAACAGCGGAGTTTGAAATGCTGGCAAAGAAAATTGAAGCCATCAATTCAAATGTTTTAAAAATCAAAAAAGGTATCGAAGAATTTGATAGGATAGGTGCTGAGCGTGGTATCAATTTCAAGGAGGATCCACGTCGTATGCAGCTTTTGCGCGTTCGTATTCGAGATGAGGCTATAGTTCTTGAAGAGACTAAGCGTCTTTCTAAGATGAAGGAAATAATCCTTTCGGGAAAGGATGCTTCTATAAGAGTTCTCAGAAGATTATATGCCGGTACGAATCTTTCGGTGGATGACCATCACGTGGCTATTACCGATACCCATGAACGTGTTGAGGTTACAAAGAGCGTGGAAGGCCTAAAGCTTACTAGAATTACCACTTAAAATGTAAAGGATAATGATATGATTGATTTTGAGGAAGAGTTAAAGAAATACGAGCCAGCAATCGAAGTTGAGCAGGCTGAAGATGACATCAAGGCAAGAGATTTAACAGACTTAACAGATTTGCTGGTTAATATTTCTGCCCAGAATGTCCAGAATAATGTTGCTAAATAAAAATCGCTTCACGGAGAATAATACATGCAATGCTTTATGTGTGGTGCCGATGTTGGTGACAACAGAGTATGTTACAATTGCGGCGCCGATATTTTGTTATACAAACAGATAATATACACATCTTATGTGTTCTATAATCAAGGCTTGGAAAAGGCAAGGGTTAAGGATATCTCAGGTGCTATTGAGGCTCTAAAGTCTTCTCTCCAGTATTACAAATACAATACAAAAGCTCGAAATCTTTTGGGCCTTTGCTATTATCAGGTGGGAGATACTGTTAGGGCTATTAATGAGTGGGTTCTTTCTAAGAACTTGCAGGAGGAGGACAATCCTTTTGCTGATAGATATTTAGCAGAGATTGAGAATGATCCTGGTCTTTTAAATAAGCTAAATTCCACTATTAAAAAATATAATCAGGCAATTGAATACTGTAAGAGTGGTAGCCGTGACCTAGCTATGATTCAGTTGAAAAAGGTAATTAGCCAAAATCCTAATTTGGTTAAGGCACACCAGCTCTTAGGTCTTTTATATATACAAGAGGGCAAGTACGCTGATGCTAGAAAGGTACTTTCTGCAGCAGCAAAAATCGATGCCAACAATACAACAACAATCCGTTACCTACATGAGGTAAAGGAACAGCTTAAGACTCAAAACACCAGCAGACGTCGCAAGAAGGATGACGTAGTTAGCTTTAATGATGGAAACGAGACCATCATTATGACTGAAGGCTCTTTGCGCAGCATGCTGGACAACACACGTACCAGTCTTATAAACATTGTGCTTGGTATAATTGTTGGACTTCTAATTTGCTTCTTCTTAGTGCTTCCTACTGTAAAGGATAACATGAAGGACGGTAATACAAAGACAGTATTATCCTTAGATGAATCCCTTGAGGATGCACGAAATGAAAACGATGATCTTAAAGAAGAGATTGAAACGTTAAAAGGCGAGCTTGCTGCTTATGACGACAAGCAGGATGTACCAACATCTTACGACAATCTTATAGCTGCATTCAATTTTAATACAGCAGGGGATACAAAATCAGCTTGTGAATATATCCAATTGGTAACAAAGGATGTGTTAGGAGAGCAGGGCAAGAAAGCATATGACAATCTTTATGCTGAACTTGCTCCATCAATCATCCAGGGCTACTATGACGACGGCAACTCCTTCTATAAAGAAGAGAATTACGAAAGTGCTATCACAAACTTCAAAAATGTAGTTGATGTAGACGAGGATTATAACGACGGAGCAGCCCTATTCCTTCTTGGTGACTGCTACCGACTTACAGGCGAGAAAGAGTCGGCATTGGAATGCTTCAACAAGGTAGTAGAGAAGCATCCTAGCAATAAATGGGGACGCCAGGCAAAGGTTTATCTTGCAGCAGATGATACTGAGCTGTCTGCAACAGAGGTAGGTGAATAATTTGACAGATTTTGAATTAATAAAAATGGCTCTTGAAGCCAGAGAAATGGCATACACTCCATATTCTCATCACAAGGTTGGAGCTGCACTTTTGTGTCAGGATGGCACAGTGGTGAAGGGCTGCAATATTGAAAATGCAGGTTACACTCCAACAAACTGCGCTGAGCGTACAGCTGTGTTCAAGGCAGTTAGCGAGGGCAAAAAAGACTTTGAGGCTATTGCAATTGTAGGAGGAATGGATAATCTTAAAGAGCTTCCTCTTTGTGCTCCTTGCGGAGTTTGTCGTCAGGTGCTTAGAGAATTCGTAAATCCGGATAACTTTAAGGTTGTACTTGCCCAGGTGGATGATGTTACAGACTTGAGCAAGCTTGTAGAATCCCAGGTTCATCCTAAGACAATGACACTGACAGAGCTTTTGCCACTTGGCTTTGGACCTGAAAACTTGGTTGTTGCAACAGGTGAGTAAAATCTTTATAATCTGAGTTAGGTAGTTTCTAAAAAGGAACTGAAATATAGGAGGAATGAAAGAATGAAAAAGAAGTTATTAAGTGTACTTCTTGTAGCTAGCATGGTAGCTACTATGTTTGTTGGATGTGGTTCATCTTCTGATGGCGCAGCAACAGAGGGGGGAGAAGCTGAAGGCTCTGGATACAGAATCGCTATGATTACTGACTCTGGTGACATTACAGATATGTCTTTCAACCAGACAACTTATGAGGCTGCTAAGGCTTTCTCTGATGCAAACAACAACGGTGATTTCCAGTATTACAAGCCAACAGAGGATTCAGATGATGCTCGTATCGCTTCATTTGAGAACGCTGTTACTGATGGTTACAATGTAATCGTTG
Organism: Pseudobutyrivibrio sp. YE44; assembly: GCF_900104335.1. Classification (GTDB taxonomy): domain Bacteria; phylum Bacillota; class Clostridia; order Lachnospirales; family Lachnospiraceae; genus Pseudobutyrivibrio. The sequence continues at coordinate 10,427 of NZ_FMXT01000009.1, read as the reverse complement.
TTCCTGGTTACCTTTTTGCAAAGATGATTGCTAAGGTTGCTCCAGATTATCCAGATGTTACAATTATCGCTCTTGACTGCTCTGAGTTCGATTTTAAGGATGCAGGTATGGAGACACTTCCTGAAAATGTTTGTTCTTTCACATATCAGGAAGAGCTTGCTGGTTACATGGCAGGTTATGCAGCAGTTAAGGAAGGCTACAAGAAGCTTGGCTTCTTAGGTGGTATGGCTGTTCCAGCTGTTATTCGTTATGGTTTCGGTTTCGTTCAGGGTGCTGACGCAGCAGCTGTTGAAGATGGTATCGAGTCAGATGTAGAAGTTAACTACGTATATGGTGGTCAGTTCTACGGTGATGACGCTATCACAGCTCAGATGGATACATGGTATTCAAACGGCACAGAAGTTGTATTCGCTTGTGGTGGTGGTATCTACACATCAGCTTGCGAGGCAGCTGTTAAGGTTGACGGTAAGGTTATCGGTGTTGACGTTGATCAGTCTGGTACAATTGAGAGCCAGTACAACGTTGAAGGCCTTTGCGTAACATCAGCTATGAAGGGTCTTGCTGCAACAGTTAACACAACACTTACAGACCTCTTCGCAGGTGACTGGTCTAAGTATGCTGGAAAGATTGAGAACCTTGGTATCGTATCAGGTGACGATCCTTCAGCTAACTATGTTCAGCTTCCAATGGATACATGGACAATGAAGAACTTCACAGTTGACAACTACAAGGAACTTGTAAAGTCAATGAACGATGGTACTGTTAAGGTAAGCAGCGATACAGAGGCTATGCCTTCAACAAGCATCAAGGTAAAGGAATTTGATAATATTCACTAATCCCGTAAGTACCTAATAAGGGGGAAGGATTTATCCTTCCCCTTTTTTTAAAATATTGTGATGTTGTGCATAATAGCTAAAAATATTATAATTAATAGTGTGCGAGGCTCTAATTATGCCCATTTTTAGAAAAAGTGGTCATGATTATGGTTTTGCAGGCTTACAAAGGGAGTAATGCAATATCAATAATTAATAAACGGAAAGGTGTATTGCGATGGAAGATTATGTAATTGAGATGCTGCACATAACAAAAGAGTTTCCAGGCATCATTGCAAATGACGATATCACGTTGCAATTGAAGCGCGGCGAAATCCATGCGCTTCTTGGAGAGAATGGCGCCGGTAAGTCCACACTTATGAGTGTTTTATTTGGACTCTACACGCCTGAAAAGGGAGTTATCAAAAAGGACGGCAAGGAAGTTAAGATTAACAATCCTAACGACGCTACCGACCTTGGTATTGGTATGGTACATCAGCACTTTATGTTGGTAGACATTTTCTCAGTGCTTGATAATATTATTCTTGGTTCAGAACCTAGCAAGTTTGGCTTCTTAACAAAGGCCGAGGCCCGCAAGAAGGTACTTGATTTGTCAAACAAGTACAATCTTAAGGTTGATCCAGATGCAAAGATTGAAGACATTACTGTTGGTATGCAGCAGCGTGTTGAAATCTTAAAGATGCTTTATAGAGACAATGATATCCTTATTTTTGATGAGCCTACAGCTGTGCTTACACCACAGGAAATCGATGAGCTTATGAAAATCATGAAGGATTTGGCTGCAGAAGGTAAGTCAATTCTTTTCATTACACATAAGCTTAACGAGATTATGGAAGTTGCTGACAGATGCTCTATCCTTAGAAAAGGTAAGTATATCGGCACTGTAGACGTTGCAAACACCACAAAGGAAGAGCTTTCTTCAATGATGGTAGGCCGTAATGTTAAGTTTGCAGTTGATAAGACAGAAGCTCAGCCTAAGGACGAGGTTCTTAAGGTAGAGAACGTATGTGTAAAGAGCAAGCTTCATTCAAATGATTCTGTTCATAACGTATCCTTCAACGTACGTGCAGGCGAAATCGTTTGTATCGCTGGTATCGATGGAAACGGACAGACAGAGTTTGTTGGCGCTCTTACAGGTCTTGATGATATTGCAAGTGGAAAGATTACTCTTTGTGGCGAAGACATCACAAAGAAATCTATCCGTTACAAGAATACACACGGCATGAGTCATATCCCTGAGGATAGACATAAGCATGGTCTTGTTCTTGATTACACCCTTGAAGAAAATATGATTCTTCAGAGATATTTTGAGCCAGCCTTCAATAAACATGGCATTATCAAGAAGAATGAAATGAGAAAGTATTCAGAAAGACTTACTGAGGCTTTTGATGTTCGTTCTGGTCAGGGTGCAAAGACTATTGTTCGTTCAATGTCAGGTGGTAACCAGCAGAAGGCAATTGTTGCTCGAGAAATGGATAGAAACCACGAGCTTCTCATTGCTGTACAGCCTACACGTGGTCTTGACGTTGGTGCTATCGAATACATCCATAAGGAAATCGTAAAAGAGCGTGATGCAGGTAAGGCTATCCTTCTTGTTTCCCTTGAATTAGATGAGGTTATGAACCTTTCTGATAGAATTCTTGTTATGTATGAGGGTGAAATCGTTGGTGAAGTTGATCCAAAGAAAACCACTCTTCAGGAATTGGGATTATATATGTCAGGCGCTAAGCGTGATGACAGAAAGGAGGCTAAGTAATGGAAAAGACAAGCTTTTTCAAAAGACCAGCCGTGCAGACATTACTTGCTTCAATTCTGTGCGCTATTTTAGGTATTATTTTAGGTTATGTTATTCTTTGCTTCATGAATGCAGAGCATGCTGCAGAAGGTATGTCAGCAATCCTTGTAAACTTCTTCAAGTATCGTATTGCTAGCACATCTACACTTATGAAGTATATGGGCTCTTTCTTAGTAAAGGCTGTTCCTGTAATCCTTTGTGCAGAGGCTATCCTCTTTGCTTACAAGGCAGGACTTTTCAATATCGGTGTTGCTGGACAGTATACTGTTGGTATTATTGCCAGCCTTTACACTTCACTTGCCCTTGGATGGAATTGGTTCCTTTGCGTTCTTGCAGCAATTGCAGCAGGTGCTTTATGGGGCTTTTTAGCAGGTTTATTTAAGGCCTTCTTCAATGTAAATGAGGTTATTGCAGGTATCATGTTCAACTGGATTGGCCTTTATATCTGTAACATCATCCTTGGTGGTGAAAAGTGTATGAATCAGAGTAAGTCTGAGACATACGAAATCAGAGATGTTAACCCTTCAGGTCTTTTACCTGGATTTATGCAGGATGTATTTGGTGGCAATGAGTATATGACAATTGCTATTCCAATTACAATCATTCTTGCAATCGTAATCCTTGTAGTTCTTAACAAGACTACTTTTGGTTACGAGCTTAAGGCAACAGGTCACAATAAGGATGCTGCTAAGTATTCAGGTATGAATGCAAAGCGTAACATCATTCTTACACTTGTTATTTCTGGTGCAATTGCTGGACTCGCAGCAGGCCTCTACTACCTTACAGGTATTGAGCACTTCAAGATTGCATCTTCAGTTCCTGGCATGGGCTTCAACGGAATCGCTGTTGCATTCCTTGGTGGTCTTCATCCAATCGGAGCAATCATTGCAGGACTTTTCGTTGAGTACATCACTCTTGGTGGTCAGTACCTCAACACAAACTACTACAATCCACAGGTTGCAGATCTTATGATTTCAATCATCATCTACCTCTGCGGATTTGTATTATTCTTCAGAACAATACTTAACAGACCTGGCAAGGTAAAGGTTAACGCCAATGCAGAGCCAGACAATACAGCAAAAAAAGCTGAAGAAAAGGAGGTGTAAGAAATGCTATTATTGATTCAATACACACTTATTTTCTCAGCAGTTCTTATCCTTGTAGCTTTGGGCGGTATGTTCTCAGAGCGAAGCGGTATCATCAATCTTGGACTTGAGGGTATCATGGTATTCGGTGCTATGGCAGGAGCTATGGTAATGGTTCTTCTTCCTGCAGATGCATCAAGATTTACAATTATTGTACTTACACTTTTGGCATCAGCAGTAGCTGGTATGCTTTCATCACTTTTAATTGCAGTTGCTTGTATCAACTTCAAGGCTGATCAGACACTTATCGGTACAGCTCTTAACATGCTTGCTACAGCATCAGCAACAGTTATTATCAAGGGCTTCAACACAGCTCGTTCAGGCGGTACAGATTTCTCAGCAAAGCTTGATTATGTTCGTGGTCACAATGCATTTATGTTCAGCATTGGAAAGCTTCAGCTTAGCTGGTTTATCGTTGTTGCAGCAGTTCTTCTTGTAGTAGCTATTGTTTTCTTCTACAAGACAAAGCTTGCACTTCGTATTCGTTCATGTGGTGAGCATCCACAGGCAGCAGATTCAGTTGGTATCAACGTATACGCTATGAGATACATTGGCGTTTTAATGTCAGGTTTCCTTGGCGGACTTGGTGGAATCATCTACATCTGCGCAGCTAACTCAACATGGCACTTTGATTACGGTGTAGCAGGTGCAGGTTTCCTTGCTCTTGCTGTTATGATTTTTGGTCAGTGGAAGCCAGAGCGTATTGCTTGGTCAGCAGTGCTCTTTGCATTATTCCGCTCACTTTCAAATGTATATATGGGTATTGGGTTCCTTCATGCACTTCCTATTTCAGGAACTGTATACAACATGTTCCCATACATTGTTTCACTTATCGTTCTTGCTTTTACATCACAGAATTCTCGTGCACCAAAAGCAGAAGGTATTCCATACGATAAGGGTGCTAGATAAAACACTTAAGCTTGTTACACTATCAAGCCTTATGATTTCTCAGTTCTGCATAGAAAACATCACTTGAGAAATATAAGAGCTTGATAGCTACAAGCTTTTCTTTTATTATCAAAGTAGAATATCATATGGAAAGATATTCGTGGGGTGAGTATGAAAAAGATTGATGTTAGCGAAATTAAACCGGGAATGATATTGGCTGAGAAGATTGTTAGCCCTAGAGGTCAAGTCTTGGCAGAGGCTGGCACGCCTATTACGGCCCAGCAGCTTTTGCATATCAGCTATTACAATATCACCTCTCTGGCAATTCAAGACGAGGAAGAGGCTGTAGATAAGTTTGAGCCTGAGGCTCCTGACGAATTTATAGGTGAAACCCAGTCTTGGAGAATTACAAATAGTGCTGAATTTGCCGAGTTCAAAAGAGCCTATGACAAATGTTCCGACAGATTGGAACAGATTGTTACAGATTTTGTGGATAAAAAGGTTCCACTTAAGGATGATGAGTTGATAACTGAAATCAAGGGAGTCTTTGAGAAACATTCCACCGGACTTGGTATTATGGCTATGATGCTTAATGTGCAGGAAATAGACACCTCCACCTTTAAGCATAGTGTTAATGTGGCAATTATTTCCAGAGTATGTGGTACCTGGCTTGGAATCACAGATGAAAAGGAACTTGATGTTTTGACAATGTGCGGATTGTATCACGACATTGGCAAGTCTCTAGTTCCTCATTACATACTTACAAAAACTGGAAAGCTTACAGCTGAAGAGTTTGGACGAATGGCAGAGCATCCGCTTCTTGGTTACAATCTTTTGATGGAAGCAGAAATCGACAGAAGAATCAAACTGGCGGCCCTCCAACACCATGAAAGAAATGATGGTACTGGTTATCCATATGGTTTAACAAAGGATTTCATTTCCGATTATTCAAAGATTGTAGCAATTACAGATGTTTACGATGCTATGACAGCAGATAGATGCTATCGTGCAGGAATTTGTCCTTTTGAGGTTATTGCTCAGTTCCAGCGAGAGGATAAATCAAAATATGACCAGAATGTTCTGCAGGTATTTCTTCAGAATATTGCTCATTCGTATATTGGTGCAGGAGTTCTTCTTTCGGATGGCTCTAGAGGTACAATTGCAATGATTAATAATAATTCTTTATCAAGTCCATTGGTAAAGATTGATGATGGCAGTTTTGTTGATCTTCGTGAACGTACGGATTTATATATTAGAGCGTGTATATAGTATATAAAAATGCTGATTTGTAGCATATTTGGCAGCCCTTTAGGGGGCTGCCTTTTTGTGAATAATTACTTCATAAACGTGTAATAAAATATACAAATTAATGTGATATTCACATTGATTATAGTTGGGGCTAATGGTAACATAAGACCACTGTGGTTTAGTGTGTTTTCATGTAATAAAGGGAGCAATATAAATGAAAACAAGTAGTTTTAAAATTAAAAATACGCTAGGTATGTTTGACCTGTTGAAGGGTGCTGTTATGTTCAGCATGATTATAGGTCACACTCATGGCTTAGTAGGAGGTGGGAACCAAAATCCTATCTCCATGGTAATATCGTTTGTCCTGACTTTTTTTGGTGAGGCGGCCATGCCGGCCTTAATGATTGTCAGCGGTTATGGCTTTAGAAAGGCCCCTACTAAGAAATGTTTTGTAAGGTTATACAAGACACTTCTAATTCCGTATTTTATCACTGTGGTACTGACGGCAGTGGCACGTGTGTTAGGGAATTATTTTGTGTACGGTGGCTTTGTTTACAGCGTCAAAGAAGCTGTAAAGGTGTTATTAGGTGGATTAGTTGGTGTCACTAGAGATACTAGCATTGCCGGTCACATGATTTATGATTGTGGTCCATGCTGGTTTATGATGGCACTTGTACTTGCTTGTCTTATTTTTAATGAACTCTTAAAGCATTTTAAGGGCAAGAATCTTTTTGTTGCATCTTTGGTTATTTCTTGCATTGGTTGGGCGTTATCTCTTGGACCAGGACTTCCTTTTACAATTTCACAAGGTCTTGTTTCGACTTTGTATATTTGTATAGGTTATATGGCAAAGAAGGAAAAATTCTTTGTATCTTTAACTGAAACTAAAAAGATTGTTGGACTATCTTTGGGGGCAGTTATAGTCAATTTGATTTTTAAGGGATTAGGTGGAGAGTTCTACTTGGCTCACAGCACTTATTCTTATGGACCAATTGCAATATTTGTCACAGCAGCATCAGCTACAGCTGTAATCTATTGGTTCTTACATCTCAATAGATATACAGGAAAGATTTCTAGTGGGCTGAGAAATGTGGGAAGAAATTCTTTATATGTTTTATGTGCTCATTCCATTGAATATACTGCAATTGGTAAATATGTACAGATAGATTTCTTTGAAAAATGGGTAGGATCATCAGGACCAAGAATTCTTGCGATGATTGCCCTAAGAATAATCGTAGATTTTACTCTTGCCTACGGCTATGTCGGGGTTAAGAAGTATTTTTCTAATAAACAAGAGGGTGAAAAGGGCGAAGATGTTATTGAAAGGAGGAATAGTGTATGGAAGCAAAGCTTGAAAAAATCCAGTTAATTATTGAGGATGTGGCTGACATTCCTGTTGATGAGATTAACGTAGATAGCTCTTTCATGGATGATTTAGATTTATCATCTCTCGAGATTATGTCCATTGTGTCAAAAATCGAGAAGGAGTTTTCTGTAAAGTTAAGCGAAAAAGAATTGCTATCAGTTGAAACAGTGGCTGATATGGTAGAACTTATTGCATAGAATATTTCTGGCGATGCTATATTTGGCCAGCAAAAATATAAATTTAACCCAAGAAATACATAGAGGTGACATAATTAATGGTTTTATTTTTAGAAGGTATTCAAAAGTGGGGAAGCTTTCCTGCTTATCGAATTCTAAATGGGGAGGAAACCTATGATGTTTCTTTTCAGGAGTATTATGAAAAGGTATGTCAGTGCGCTTACAATCTACAGCAGATTGTTGGAGACTTAAAGGGCAAACGCATAGGTTTGTATTGTGATTCTTCTTATGAATATACCCTAATGCTTGCTGCAATTGTATTTAGCAGAGCCATTGTGGTTCCTTTAAATATTCATGAGAGTATTGATAATATTCAGTACGAGGTTGAAAACTCTGATATTGAGTATTTGATTGTAGATAATGATTTATTATCAGAATGTAATTTGAAGGCGACTCTTCTTAATAAGTCTGAAGTTCTTAAAGCCTCAGAAAAAACAATTGACCTTAAGGATTTTACAGATGATGAAAAAGATGAGCCAGCATTCCTAGTTTATACCTCTGGCACCACAGGAAGACCAAAAGGTGTGGTACTCACAGCTGGAAATATGTTTGCTTATCCTAAGACTTTGTTTGATGACAATGTTCCTTTTGAAAAGGAGGAGGGTCTTAGAATTTATACCAATTTCCCATTCTATCACATCGGCGGATTTATGAGTTGGGTTACACACTTTGAAAAGAAGTGTACCACCTATCTTAGCTTGAATCCTGGTAATGTGCTTATGGATTTGGAAAATGAGACTATAGACTCTGCGGCTGTTACACCAGCCACATTAAACCTTTGGAAGAAATCAATTCTCCGTGGTCACATTGACCGTCTTGGTCATGCTAAGCTTGTTGTTACAGCCGGAGCACCAATTGATGTTTCTGTTGTAGAGATGTTTATGGAAAATGGCATTCAGTATGGCCAGTATTATGGCATGACTGAATCCTGTGGAAATATCACCTTCAACTTTGATTGTATTAATCATGTAAAGTCTGTCGGCAGACCAGACAACAATGTTGAAGTAAAAATCATAGAGGATGAAATTTGTGTAAAGAGTCCTAGTGTAATGAAGGAATATTACAAGAACGAAGAGGAGACCCAAAAGGCCCTTATCGATGGCTTCTTACACACAGGCGATTTAGGCTATGTTGATGAGGAAGGATATGTTTACATCACAGGCCGAAAGAAGAATCTCATTATTCTATCTGGTGGCGAAAATGTCAGCCCAGAAGAGCTTGAGAATGAGCTTTATAAATGCAACCTTGTATATGAATGTAAGGTATATGCAGAGAATGACAGAATTGCTACCACAGTATATACTGACGAGGAGCAGGCAGATACAGTTGTTGAATTCATTATGGATCTCAATACAAAGCTCCCAATATACAAGAGAATCTACAAAAAGAACTTAGTTTTTGAGCCACTCGAAAAAACTAGCAGTGGAAAAATTAAGCGATAATTAGATAAAAATAGAGGCTGTAGCGTTCGCTACAGCCTTTTTAGGCTTCTCCTCGAGGAGAAGCTGTCACCGTAGGTGACTGATGAGGTGTAATATTCTAGTTTGTTGCCATGTCCTTGAGTTTTTTCATCATGGTACGTACTGGTGGAAGGAATAGAACCACAAGTGTTACACCTGCTTCTGCGAAGATGTAAATTGCGTTATATACCAGGGAGTAGGCAAGTGGATTCCATCCATCCCATGCATATTCGCCGAAGAAAATCCATCCAGAGAGAACTGCGAAAACATATCGACCGAGGACAGCAACGACATATCCCTTTACAAGTCCGAATTTTTGATTAGAAAAGAATCCTGAAAGGCCAAGAGCACCGAAGGCCAGGATATAATCAACGATAACCTGTGCAGGGAACAAAATGTATGGATCAACAATAAGGTTTAAAAGTCCGTAGGCAACGCCGGTTACGATGCCTACAAGTGGACCGAAGAAGAATCCTGGAAGACAAGCCACAAGCATTGAAAATGCAGTGATGGAACCGCCAGTAGGGAATTTAAACACCTTAATGTTGGATAGAACAAATGCAAGAGCCATAGCAACTGCGCAAAAAGCTAACTGCTTAGCGGTAAAACTAACTTTTCCTTTTTCATTTGAAGAAACATGATTAATCATAATAAAAAAAATCTCCCTTCATACGTGTGCTAGGAGATCATCAAAAAAAGCTTCCTTACGCTGGTATTATCCAGTTCAAGTGATAAGGGTCGGTGAAATCACCTCTCAGCAAAAATGCGCCCCTAGCGTGTTATTAAGTTTAACTAGAGAAACAATACCACGTCCACTAGCCACTGTCAATAAAAATGCACATTTTTACACAGATTCCTTCTTGCTGCCGCTCTGATACCATGAAAAAATTTAAATCCACTGGCGCCCCTGCCCTTGGTCCCAGCCCACCGCCGCGCTGTCCTCCCTCTGGTACTGTCATAATATGGATAGGAATTATGCATTTTCTTAATGCTACAAACGAGCTTTTAGTAGGTGACTTTTAATTGGTGTTGCACTTTGAAGCTACTGTATGTATAGCCCAGACACTTGTAAGTATAACTACTGCTCCCCCCCTCAGAGTATATAACTATCAGTTGCTTCCATACTCCGCTTGCTAAGTAAAATTAAAAAAGCAGGTTTTGTATGTATAGTCACCGTGGCACATTCAACATCGTGTCTCAAGTGACCACTGCAGCCGTCGTCCTAGCGGCTGCTGCCTATTCATTCAAAACCTGCTTTTTATTTTACTAAGCGCACTACAAATTCCAGCAACTGATAGTTATATACTCTGATGTGGAGCATTACTAAAAATAGTGTGTGTCTGTGCAATACATACTGTAGCGCCCAAGGTGCAATGAATTTAAAAGACACCTACCATAAAGAAAGCGCAGTGTAGCATTTAGAAAATACAAATTCCTATACTTTGACAGAACCAGA
>NZ_FMXT01000004.1 GCF_900104335.1 Pseudobutyrivibrio sp. YE44 | reverse complement strand
ATCTCGTCATATGTTGCCTTTGGCTTACGTTCACGAGTATGAGCTTTAACTTCAACAATTTCAGGTTCGATAGGAATGGCAGGCGTATCCTCTTCATCAGATGAATCAAATAAGCTTAACTGCCCAGGAATATCGCCTTTACGGATTTCGCTTGTAGAACCAAACAGCTTTGTCTTTAGATAGTCAAGCTGAGCCTGAAGATTTGCTATAACTTGATCTTTTTCATCAAGCTTTGCATTTCTCTCATCAACAGACTTTTGGAGCGACATAATAAGCGTAGTCTGAGTGTTGATTGTATTATTCAGTTGTAAAATTGTATCCCTCAGATCTCTGAGTTGGATATCATTTGCACCTGACATTTACTAGTTAAAACTCCTTTTTCTGATATATTTATTATAGCAGATTTAGGGTTAAAAACCCAGTAAAATCAAGGCTTTTAGGCACTTTTTATTGCCCTTGGTTGCTCGATATCAAGCCCTGACATTAACCAATCAAACTGTCTCCAGGTGATGGTTCTGACCTCATTTTTGTTACGAGGCCATTTGTATTTTCCAAGCTTATAATCGAGCCTTTTATATAAAAGCAAAAATCCATCATTTTCATGATAGAGCGCTTTTATCCTGTCATTACGCTTACCACAAAACAGGTATAGCGATTTAGTATTTTCTGCATCGAGTTCGAGCAGATCTTTAATTACGGCACAAAGTCCATCAATGGACTTTCGCATATCTGTGTATCCACAGATGATATATATGTTATCTGCCATTGAGATGTCACCAATCATAAGCGACCTCCTAGGCAGGACATAACCTGAGATAACAACTTAGGATTTGCATCATTAAATACCTTGATTGATGCTTTTCCTATAGTTATTTCTAGAGCACACTGAGTTGATGTAATCGATGGAATTACAGGCGCTGGTTCCATTGGTAATTCGTCAACAATTTCAAGCTTAACAATATCTGGCTTGGTATCGACGTGATATGCTTCCGCATATGTTCTGTCAGGAACATTCGCGCCATCACGTTTCAATTGTTTGACCCAGCTATAAAATGTGCTTGTTTGTATGTCGTGCTGCTTGCACCACATATAATCGGATAAGCCGCTTGAGCGGCATTCCATTACCATGTCAAACTTTTGTTGCTTGGTAAATCTACTTCTCATAATAACAACCTCCATTTGTAGTAAAACGCTCCACTATCACGAATAGAATTGGAGTGAAACGCTCCATATGTTTAGTTGTTATTATTGTTTCAGAAAATCCGCTGTCAGTCACGACGGTGGAACACTAAGCGCTTACTATTAAAAGCTTAGAAGATATAGAACAGGCTATGATGTTTTACTCTGTCATGAGTGATGGAGATAATTATTATCTTAAAATAAATGATTATTATAGGATACAAGCAATGCGAGAGTGGGAGCAAAGTGGAATATCATTTATGTATAATGAAAATGCATACAGTACGATTAAAGATAGATTTACAGATAATGTAGATGATGTAATTAATCAGATTGGAGGCGACGAGTATTCTGTTGAAGACAAAAAATCTGCATTGAATTTCTTTTTATACGGAAATACAAATTTGGGAAATAACGCAAAGTATAAATCATTTACAGATATACCAGTAGACCTGTCTCTACAATGTATAAATGCCTTTGAAGATACTTTTATAGTAGATGAAGATAGTCTGAGTAAAGCTTTTTCAAATGCTAGTGAGAATATTCGTGAGGAAATGGAAGTAAAAATCCCTTATGTGCAAGATGATTTGATAAATTGACGAGTAAGAAGGAGAAATATATTGAAACGCAAAATGATAATATTGGGGAGTTGTTGCCTTTGCATAATAATAATTATAGTCACAATTCTCGTGCTGAGTATGAACGGTATCATAGGTGATTACAAATATGAGTTTAATACAGATGAAAGGTGGACAATTAGGCTTACTGAGTATACAGGAAATGATACTAAAGTTGTGTTGTCTACACATATTGGGCCATTCAAAATTAAATATGTTACAAAAGAAACATTCAGTAATAGCAAAACAGTAGAAAAGATAGTTGTTCCGCCTGATATTGAATATAAATCAATGGTTATAGGGAACAATGTTTTGAAGGAGTTGGAATACGAATACGGTAGAAAAAGGGATTGTGTTACAGTAGTTAATTGTAAAAATTTTGAAAAGGTTGTTTTCCCAGATGGGTTAGAAGAAATCGTACGAGATTATTTAGCATGTCCCAAACTGAATAGTGTTGTCATACCTAGTTCTGTAAAAAAAATAGTTTTTGACTTTGATGAAACAGGATATAGCGAAGCTCACAAAAATGATAAGTATTACGTGGTTGGTGATGGTGTTTTGCTGTTTTATCATGGCTCAAAGGAAGAAATTGTGATTCCAGAAGGGGTTAAAAGTATTAATCATTATTGTGTCATAGGAAAAGAAAATGAGGATGAAACAAAGATTGTATATCTTCCAGATTCATTAAACATGTGCTTGGAGTTTGGATATGAGAACGAGGTTATTTTTTATGGGAACAATCAAGACATATCATATGATGATTTGTACGATGTAAAAAGTATAATTAAAGCGCCAAAGGGTGCACCTGTTGAGCAATTCTGTAAGGACAATGATATAGAATTCCAAGAGAGTACAGAAGAGGAAGAAGCTATACGAAAAGAAAAAACCGAAGCCGCAGCTTCAGAAATAACCTACCAAGAAAACGAGAAATGGTGACATAAACAATGAGTTATAAAACAGATTTAAAAATCATTGCAGCATTAATAATGATGCTTATTGTGGTGCTAATAGTTTTGACTGATATGACGCATCGAAGTAGACCTACAGTAGAACCAGATTACATTTCTTCATTTTATGGCTCTAGAGATAAAACTGATCCAGATAAAATATATTTTAATGAAGATATGCTTGAGGTTGCTGCCTTTTGGTATAATATGTGTTGTGGAACAGATTATACAGGTAAAGATATAGAACATGCTTATTTTGAGAAAAATGAAATATATTCAAATTATCTTGAATTATTCAGTGGGAATTGTATTAAAGAGATATATTGGGGGTTTGAGTATATAACAAGTAAGGAATATGATTGTATTTTTGCAGATTTATCATATAGACAAAAACAAAATGTAGAAAAAATCTATCTCGAGGAGCAGCAATTAGCTTATGAATATTATGGTAAAGAGTTTAATTTTTTTAGGTTGACTGAAGAACAGCAACTTGAATTTTATTATTTGTATAAAGACCCCGATTATAAATTAAATGATGAGATTCTGAAAATGGAAGATAATGAGTAATTTCCGTCCAATAACTGAAGAGGAGGAAGCATTAAGAAAACAAAAAACAGAAGCTGCAGCTTCAGAAATAACCTACCAAGACAACAACTAGAGAATGGAGACATAATTATGAGCGAAACAACAGATTTACACGACCGCATTAGCAAATGCAATTCTGAAATAGAAACAATCAAAACAGACATTGCCAACATGGAAGGGGAGATTTCAACAGTAAACGGAAAGCTTACCTTGATGGGTTTCTGTAAAGGTGGCAATGATGATTACGATGTAACTGCAGGAAGCAGTTGGAAGATGGCTTTTTGTAACAATGCTAGCAATAAAAGAAGTATAACAGGTTTGGAGTACACATTATCTGATAGCACTGGAAAAAATCTTATTTCTGACCTTGAAACCTGTATTTCAAATGCCTGGAAAATGGTTAGAGATTTGGAAGATGAAATCAGAAGATGTCAGGATAGAATAGCAGAAATAGAGGCAGAGGAAGCACAAGAGGCAGGACGTTAAAAATGGCAAAGGAAATAACAAAATTAACTTCAGAAAAAAATGTATTTTTAAATAATAAAAAATTTAAAACATTAATTGATAGCATGAGTGACTCATCACAGAATCTTTTGGTGGATTATAATCTATTTGAGAGCACCTTGGATATTGTTGGCACAGAGTCTATGGTATGTGTGTCTCAGTTGTTTTGTACCATTTTTGATTCAAGCAATTCATGGCAACCAAAACTGTTAGGAAAAATAGTTCCTACACTTGATAAAGCTAAAGATAATATCAACTTTGCAGATTTGATGTCGTCTGATAACATTAAGGCTGAAATCATTTGATTGTCCATGCTGCAATAGTTGAATTTATAGATATTCTGATGTATTATTAAAGGGCTGTTTAGCGTTAGCTAGACAGTCCATGTTTTTGTATTTAGAAGAGGAGATATATCATGACTCAGTCACGTACACACAACTGTAACGAGCTCCGTCTTGCAGATGCTGGCAAGCAGGTTACATTAGTTGGTTGGTTCGAAAACATTAGAAAGGTGTCTAAGAATCTTGGATTCGTTATCCTTCGTGATTTCTACGGCACAACACAGATAGTTATTGAGACAGAAGAGATGATGGCTGTTATCGATTCTGTTAACAAGGAGTCTACAATCTCTGTTACAGGTGAGGTTCGCGAGCGTTCTTCAAAGAACACAGAGCTTCCAACAGGTGAGATTGAAGTAGTTCCTACAAAGATTGAAATCCTTGGCAAGTGTACTCACAACGAGCTTCCATTCGAGATTAATCGTTCAAAGGAAGCAGATGAGAATACTCGTCTTAAATATCGTTATCTTGATCTTCGTAATCCAGACGTTAAGAGCAAGATTATCCTTCGTAGCAAAATCGTAGCAGAGCTTCGTGCGTCTATGATTGCTCACGATTTCATGGAGATTACAACTCCAATCCTTACATGCTCATCACCTGAGGGTGCTCGTGATTACCTTGTTCCAGCACGTAATCACCCTGGCAAGTTCTATGCACTTCCACAGGCACCACAGCAGTTCAAGCAGATTCTCATGGCATCTGGTTTCGACAGATACTTCCAGATTGCACCATGTTTCCGTGATGAGGATGCTCGTGCAGATCGTTCTCCAGGAGAGTTCTATCAGCTTGATATGGAGATGGCATTCGCATCTCAGGAAGATGTCTTCGCAGTAATCGAAGATGTACTTCCACCTATCTTTGCTAAGTACGGCGTTTACAACACAGCTTCAACAGCTCCATTTGTACGCATTCCATATCTTGAGTCAATGGACAAGTACGGTTCAGACAAGCCAGATCTTCGTATCGACCTTGTTCTTCAGGACGCTACAGAGGTTATGGCTGATTGTGGATTCGGTCCATTCGAGGGCAACGTTGTTAAGGCTATCGTTGTTGATAACCTTACAGCTACACGTAAGCAGATCGACGCTATGATCGCTGAGGTAGAGGTTGCTACAGCTCAGAAGACATACTGGTTCAAGCTTGATGAGAACGGCGAAATCGTTGGAGGTATCGCTAAGTTCCTTCAGGAGAGAAAGCAGGCAGTCATCGATGCACTTGGTCTTAAGCCTGGTGATTTCGTTGGTCTTGCTGCAGGTCCACTTCTTGTTGCTCAGAAGACAGCTGGTGTATTCAGAAAGCTTCTCGGCGCAGCAGCAGAGGGACACATGAAGAAGGATTGTTACGAGTTCTGCTGGATTGTTGATTTCCCAATGTACGAAATCGGTGAAGAGTCTGGCGAGCTTGAGTTCTGCCACAACCCATTCTCTATGCCACAGGGTGGTATGGATGCTCTTAAGAACCAGGAGCCACTTGATATTCTTGCATACCAGTACGACTTAGTATGTAACGGTGTTGAGCTCTCATCTGGTGCTATCAGAAACCATGACCCTGAAATCATGATTGAGGCCTTCAAGCTTGTTGGTCTTGGCGAGGATGATGTTAAGGCTAAGTTCCCAGCTATGTACAACGCCTTCACTTATGGTGCTCCACCACACGGCGGTATCGCTCCTGGTGTAGACCGTATGATTATGCTTATTGCTGGTGAGGAATCAATCCGTGAGATTATTCCATTCCCAATGAATAAGAATGCACAGGATATTATGATGGATGCTCCTGCAACTGTTGAGCAGAAGCAGCTTGATGATGTCCACATTGCAATAGTAATGCCAAAAGAAGATTAAGGACAATGGAGCCCTTTCGTTAAGCCGGCAAGCTATATAGCTTGTGGGCTGCGGAGGGCTTTTTATACTTTTTAAGGGCAGGTAATTCTTGTTCTTAAGTAAAAAATATAAGAGGTGAATTATTATGAAGAATTTTAATGCAAAGGAAGTAATTGAAAAGGATGTGACTTATCTTAGAAATTTCTTTAATGGTTTCTCTGACAAGTCTATTGCTGTTATTGGTATTTCAGGAGGAAAGGATTCAACAGTTGCTGCAGCTCTTTTAAAGGAAGCAATTGGTGCAGACAGAGTTATTGGCGTTATGATGCCAAACACAACTCAGTCAGATATTGAAGATTCTAAGAAGGTATGCGAGTTCCTTGGAATCAGACATACTACAGTAAATATCGGTGAAATCTTTGATGCTGCTAAGAAGACTTACGAAGCTAACGACATGATTTCCATGACTTCTCAGCTTCTTACAAACCTTGCTCCACGTCTTCGTATGGCTACACTTTACGCTGTTGCTCAGGGACAGAATGCGCCAGCTTTTGTTGTTAACACTTGCAACCGTTCAGAGGATTACGTTGGTTACTCTACAAAGTACGGTGATGCTGCTGGCGATGTTTCTGTACTTCAGGATTTAATGGTTTGTGAGGTTCGTGCTATTGGTGATGAGCTTGGTCTTCCTACAGATCTTGTTCACAAGGCTCCAAGTGATGGTCTTTGCGGCAAGACAGACGAAGACAACTTAGGCTTCACATATGCAGCTCTTGATAGCTACATTCAGTGGCTTGATGATGACAAGGCAGGAGAGTGCCCAATTGAGGCTTCTCTTGTTGAGGTTATTGAAAAGAAGCATGTTGCAAACCTTCACAAGCTTAAGACACTTCCTTCTTTTGCAAGACAGTAAGTTTTATATTGCTGGATGGTTGAATAAGGAACTTAATATAGAATTAATTTTGACTAGTTTAATATGATTAATATTAACCCTCTTTACAAGACAATGAAAAGTTTTGTAGGGAGGGTTATTTTTATGTTTTAAGCTTTACAGACAGCTATTTAGGCACATGGAGTTATCCTTATTGAGAAGTTACCTCAAATAAATTTTCATATTTTTATTAAAGGTAGGTTTACATTCTTGGTTTAGTATGGTAAAGTGATAAAGAAATAAAGCAAATGAATCCGATAGGAGACAATATTATGAAGAAAAGAATTTTAGTGGGGTTATTAATCGGTGCTATGACACTTGGCTTGGTAGCATGTGGTTCAGATTCATCATCAAGCTCTGGTGGTGAAACAGCTTCTACAGAGGAAGGTGGCGAAAGCTCAGCTGCAGAGAGCGATGCTGCTTATATTCAGGATAAGGGTACACTTATTGTTGGTATTACAGATTTCGCACCAATGGATTACAAAGATGACACTGGGGAGTGGATTGGCTTTGATGCAGATATGGCACGTAAGGTCGCTGAGTCTATGAACGTTGATGTGGAATTTGTAGAGATTGATTGGGACAACAAGATTCTCGAGCTTGAGAACAAGTCAATCGATGTGGTATGGAATGGTATGACTCTTACACCTGAGGTTACAAATGCGATGGAATGCACAAATGCATATTGTAACAATGCACAGGTGGTAGTGGTTAATGCCGATGTGGCTGACAAGTACCAGGATGTCGATTCCTTGAAAGACTTAAGCTTTGCTGTTGAGTCTGGCTCTGCAGGAGAGGCAGCAGCAAATGAGAATGGTCTCACATCAATCGCTGTAAAGACTCAGGCTGACGCTGTTATGGAAGTTGCAGCTGGAACCTCTGATGCATGCATAATCGACTTACTTATGGCAGGCGCTATGATTGGTGAAGGCACAAGCTATCCTAATCTTGCACACACTGTTGAGCTTACAACTGAGGAATACGGAATCGGTTGCCGCAAGGGTTCAGACTTTGCTGAATACATCAACAAGCAGCTCAAAGCTTTATACGACGATGGCACTATGCAGGAAATCGCAAAGACATACGGCGTTCAGGATGCAGTAGTTGCACAGTAAAAACTAGGATGGTATAGGATATGTTTTCATCTGTTACGATATCACTTTTTGAGGGTTTCTTAGGAACCCTCAAATTGTTTTCATTGACACTTTTATTTGCACTTCCACTTGGACTTGTAATAAGCTTTGGTTCAATGAATAAAAATATAATACTTCGCGGGCCAATAAGGTTTATAATATGGATTGTTCGAGGCACTCCACTTATGCTTCAGCTCCTTATTATTTTCTATGGACCTGGAATCTTCCTTGGAGTTAATGTGTGGGGCTCCGGAGACGGCGGACGTTTTACCGCAGCTCTTGTTGCCTTTGTAATTAACTATGCCTGCTATTTCAGCGAGATTTTCAGAGGTGGTATCCAGTCCATTCCAAAGGGCCAGTATGAAGCAGCAGCAGTGCTTGGTTTGAGCAAATCTCAGACCTTCTTTAAAATTATATTACTTCAGGTTATAAAGAGAATCGTTCCACCTATCTCAAACGAAGTAATCACTCTTGTAAAGGATACCTCTCTTGCTAGAGTTATTGCCTTCTACGAAATCATCTGGGAAGGCGAGCGCTTCATCAAAAGCGCAGGTATCATTTGGCCACTGTTTTACACAGGCGTATTCTACCTGATATTCAGTGGATTGCTTACACTATTGTTTGGATATATTGAGAAGAAGTTGGATTTCTTTAAATAAATGAGGCGACGAAAATGTCAATACTAGAAGTAAACAACATAAAGAAAAAATTTGATAACACAGAGATTCTCAAAGGCATCAGTTTTTCCATGGAAAAGGGCCAGACCCTTTCCATCCTCGGAAGCTCAGGCTCAGGAAAAACTACCTTGCTTAGATGTCTCAATTTTTTGGAGACACCAGATTGTGGCACCATCTCTGTAAATGGAAATTTGCTGTTTGACGCAATGAAGCAGCCATATTCTGAAGCAGAAATCAGAGAGAAGAGAGTGCATTTTGGAATGGTGTTCCAGCAGTTCAATCTTTTTCCTCAGTATACAGCTTTAGAAAATGTTGCCCTTGCTCCAAAGCTTTTCAACAATGGTAAGGTACCAGATTCAGAAATCGACGCAATGTGCAAGGACCTGCTTTCTAAGATGGGACTCTCAGATCGCATGTACAATTATCCTCATCAGCTTTCAGGAGGACAACAGCAGCGTGTGGCCATTGCAAGAGCCCTAGCTTTAAAGCCAGATATCCTTTGCTTTGACGAGCCTACATCAGCTCTTGATCCTGAGCTTACAGGTGAAGTTCTGAAGGTTATTAAGGAGCTTGCAAGCCAGCACACAACAATGATTATCGTTACTCACGAGATAGGCTTTGCCAGAGATGTTTCTGATGAAATCATCTTTATGGATGACGGCATTATTGCCGACAAGGGCACACCTTCGCAAGTGATTGATAATCCTATTAACGAACGTACAAAACAGTTTTTGTCCAACTATTCTGGACATAGCTGATAAATAATATAGGTTAATTTTTTCTTCAAAATAATAACCTGATATGGATTAATATTTTCTGATAGAAAATAATCCCATTCAAAGCTGTGGACTTATAGATGTTATCCTAAAGTAGCCCACAGGAAATTTGTAACTATTAACTCACATTAAAGGGGAGACAATATGAATACAGTTTGTATCGTAATTGCGATTCTTGTTTACCTTGCAGCGCTCCTTATTATGGGTGTGTCTTTTGCAAAGGAAAACAACACAGTTGATGACTACTACCTTGGTGGTAGAAAGCTAGGACCATTTGTTACAGCCATGAGTGCAGAGGCATCTGATATGTCCTCTTGGCTTTTAATGGGCCTTCCTGGCGTAGCATATGCTACCGGTGTTTGCGACGTCTTTTGGACAGCCTTAGGTCTTGGAATTGGAACTTATCTGAACTGGTTGCTTGTAGCAAAGCGACTTCGTAAGTACTCAGAACTTAACAATTCTGTTACCGTTCCAGATTTCTTCGAGCATCGTTTTAGAGACAAGAGTCATGTCTTGATGCTGATTTCATCAATTATCATCGTGGTATTTTTCATTCCTTACGTCGGTTCAGGCTTCGCTGCCTGTGGAAAGCTTTTCTCATCTTTGTTTGGTTTGGATTATACTGTGGCAATGCTTGCTTCAGCAGCAGTAATCGTAGGCTACACAGCTACAGGAGGTTTCCTTGCTGCTTCAACCACAGACTTCGTTCAGTCTATTATCATGACCATCGCACTCATTGCAGTTGTTTGCTTTGGTGTTAATTCAGTTGGTGGCTTTCAGACCATCAACACCTACAGCAATTCCTTAGACGGCTACATCAGCCTCATGGGAATGCACGATTTTGCTACAGGCAGCTATGTCTCTTACGGCGGCATAATCACAGTTATTTCTACTATGGCTTGGGGTCTTGGATATTTCGGAATGCCTCATATCCTCCTTAGATTTATGGCTATTGAAAATCCAGAAAAAATCAAGCTTAGCCGCCGTATTTCTACTGTTTGGGTATTCATCGCTATGGGAGTTGCAATCTTCATCGGTGTTATGACAAGAACTATGGTTAATGTTGGCGTCATCGATGAGCTTGCAGATTCAGAGCGTGGAATCATCGCTATTGCTCAGAAGCTTTCAGAGCTTGGTATTTTACAGGCACTTCTTGCAGGTGTTATCCTTGCAGGTATCTTGGCATGTACCATGTCCACCTGTGATTCGCAGATGCTTGCAGCTTCATCTTCAGTGTCTGAGAATATTATCCATGAGACACTTGGCGTCCAGCTTTCAGAGCACATGCAGATGGTTCTCGCTAGAGTGGTACTTATTGTTATTTCTGCAATAGGTATCTTCATCGCCCGTGACCCTAACAGCTCAGTCTTCGGTATTGTATCCTTTGCCTGGGCAGGCTTCGGCGCCGCCTTCGGCCCAATCATGCTCCTGGCCCTCTTCTGGAAGCGTGCAAACAAATACGGCGCTATCGCAGGTATGCTTGGCGGCGGTGTTATGATCTTCCTATGGAAGTTCCTTATCAAGCCTATGGGCGGCATCTTCGGAATCTACGAATTACTCCCAGGCTTCATCGTAGGCTTGGTTCTCTGCGTAGTTGTAAGCTTGGCTACACCAGCCCCAGAAAAAGAGATTGTGGAAGAATTTGAGTCGGTGAAGTAGGGAAAATACTTAGATTTGGGTATTGTGATTTCTGATGGATAAATAAGAATAATGTCATCAGGAATAATATGGTATTTTGCAATAAAAATCCCACTCAGTTAGACATTGATTTTGTCTACTGGTGGGATTTATTTTTTATTAGTTCTTCCAACTAGATAATCAAGTGATACATTATAATAATCAGCAAGTTTTATGGCGTAGGAGAGCGGAAGTTCTCGTATGCCTTTTTCATATCTGCGATAAACCTCTCTTTTGCAGAAAAGGATATCTGCAATGTCTTGTTGAGTTAAGTCATGATCAATTCTAAGATCTTCAAGCCTTTGGATATGCAAGTGTGTCCTCCCCTCTATTTATAGGCAAAAGTCAGAAAATAATAATCAGATTATGGAAAAGTGTGAAAAGTGTGTTAAAAAACTATTATTTCTAAGACAATGCTACCATTTGGTGGTATATTAATGTTGCTGGTGCTACCATATGGTTGCACCCATAATTAGCTCTCGCGTGCTACCGTATGGTTACATCAGTTGGTCGACATGGGGAGAAATTCAATTTATAGGAGGGATTTTACACTATGACTAGAAACAAGAAATTAGCAAGACTTTTCGCAGTCACTGTGGCTGCAACAACACTTGCAACATCTATGCCTGTTATGGCAGCTCCTTTTGATGCAAACTATTATGCATCTAAGAATCCAGATGTAGTTGCTGTTGTTGGCACTACACCAAAGGCTCTTGAGCAGCACTATAATCTTTTTGGCAAGAACGAAGGCCGTGCATCAAATCAAGAGGAAGAGTACATTGAAGTTCTCCGTTCTATTTTTGATGCTAAGTTCTACGCTCAGAAGAACCCTGATGTAGCTGCAGCATTTGGCAATGATGTTAACAAGCTCTTTGCTCACTTCCTTACATTCGGTATGAAGGAAGGCAGAAACATCAGCCCATATTTCGATATCAACGCTTATAAGAAAGCATATCCAGATCTTCAGAATGCTTTTGGCGCTGATATGGCTAAGTATTATATTCACTTTGCTACTTTCGGACAGAAAGAGCACAGAACTCTCGGTGGCTTCCCATCTGAAGGCATTCTTCCAGGTGGCGTAAAGGCCGGCTCTGGTTCTGCAGCAAGCTCTGGTGGCGGAGACGATTCGTCAGGTGGTGGCGGTATTAGTCTTGATGGTAGTATCGCTAATGTAAAGAATTCGGCAACTACTATTAAGAATAATGCATTAGGTTTACAGGAAGATGTTGGTGCATTGGCAACAAGATTATCAGAAGTAGATGTAGATGCAGCATTAAGTAGCGATGATCCTGAAGTAGTGGCTGCAGTAAAGGATGAAGTTGACGATATTGCTGCACAGGCAACTCAGAAGAAAGCAGCTGCAGAATCATTAAAGAGCCAAGCAGAACGTGTTCAGAGTTCAGCAGAGTCACTTATGAGTCAGACTCAGGCAGCAGCTGGATATGATCCAGAAGAGGCAGCTAAAACTGCTGCAGAAATTCAGAGTGATATAGACACAGCGGAAGCTGCAATAACATCTGCACAGGCAACTCTTGATACAATTAATGCTGTCAAAGTTGGTGATGATTATTATAAAGCTTGTGATGTTGAGAAGAATGATGAGGGCGAATACGTTCTCAAGGATGGCGTTGATGCAGACAATGACAAGTTGGCTGATACTGAGACTTGCTTAGCAGGTGTGCAGGATGCACTTACAGAGGCATCTGGAGATGTCACAGCAGCACAGACTGCTGTTGATGATTTGACTGCTGAAGGTGCAGAAAATAAGGATAGTATTGAGACGTACATTTCAGCTAAAGCAGCTAAAGAAGCAGCAGATAAATTGAAAACAGATGCTATTGCTGCATACAATGCTGCTCATCCAGATGAGGCAGAAAAAGACTCTTATGATGATGTATCAGATTGGTATGCTGAGGAGTATGCTGATAAAGCTGCAGAAATAGATGAAACGGATTATGCTGCACTTGCCGCAGCCGTTACAGAAGCAGAAGAGGGTGCTGGTGTGGATGAATATATCACAGCTGTTAACGCACTAGATGCTGCACAAGATGAGGTTGACCGTCTTGATGGTGTTAAGACACAATTAGGAAATGATAAGAGTGGTGCAACACAAGCTATAAGTGAAGCTAATGCTGAGATTAAAACTTTAACCACTGCTAAAAATGCTACAGAAGCTTATGATGAGGCTACTACAGCGGTTGCACAGGCACAGCAGGCCATCGATGATGCACAGGCTGTAATAGATGATGCAACAGAAAAAAGTGGTGACTTGCAGACTCAATTGGATGCTCTTAATGGCACAACAAGCACAGACCCTGGAAACAACACAGATCCAGGAAGTAACACAGACCCTGGAAACAACACAGATCCAGGAAGTAACACAGATCCTGGAAATAATACAGACCCAGGTAACAATCAAAATCCATAATAACCATAACAGATTAATCTAAGTATTGAGTGTAGGCAGGAGCGCCCTTCGGGGCGCTCTTGTTGTGTTTATCAATTTATAAACGGTTCTATGCTGTGTTGCGGACATGCTATTGATAAAAATTTTGAGAATCACTGTTGAAAATGAGGGATTTATCAAAACTCAAACGAGGAATGGGGCTTCGCGGGACTTCAATTGATAAAAATCTAGGATAATCTTTGGCTCTCACTACAAAAAGCAATAATTTTATCAATCAAGAACGAAGTAATGCGGTTTATTAGGAGTGAAATTGATAAAACAGTCAAATTATCATAATTAACTATAAATATTTATCATTGCATAACGAAAGAATGCGGCATATGCGAGGTCAAATTGATAAGAGTGGTATGTTCATTAGTTTTGTCAGTCCGATACTATAGAAATCAAACAAGAATGCTAATCTAGTCAGCCTTATAATATCGCGGTACAACAAGAATACTGGCTTAGCTATCTCGATTTATCGCGGCTGAACGAGAACATGTGGGTTAACAAAGCCTCAATTGATAAAAATCAGCGGAAATCCGCGATTTTTTATCGCGGCACCTTCAGCTAGCCTACTATTTCAAAAATCCTGTGATAAAAAATCAGCAAAATCAGCCCAATTTTATCAATGAGCAAGCGAAAAATAAGGATTTTTAGACATGCCGCGATAAATTAGGAACACCCCGAAGGGCGCTCCAATTGAAATCAATTATTTATTCTGAAGCAGAGCAATTAAAAGATGGTGGTACTTTATGAATAACATTTTAGGGAACTTTTGAATGCAGATACCAATAAAAAGTTCCCTAAAACTTTGCTTTTTAGGTCGCTTTTTGTTAGTGTAACATCATGAACATTTCGCAAGCGGCTTCATTCATTTGAAACTCATTTATTCATAGCACAAGGAGGATAATAGATTATGGATTTTAATACAAATATTTTTGAGCAGTATGATAAGAAGTGGGCGCTTCTTACAGCAGGGGATAAGAATAGTTTTAATACAATGACAATTAGCTGGGGCGGTTTTGGAACTATCTGGAACAAGCCTGTAGCTACAGTTTATGTAAGAACTAATCGCTATACACATGAATTCATGGATAACAATGAGTACTTCACAGTAAGCTTTTATCCAGAAGACTATAAGAAGACTCTCGGCGTGCTTGGGTCAAAGTCGGGACGTGATATGGACAAGATGAAGGATTCAGGACTTACACCAAGAGAAGTGGAGAACGGCATGACATTTGCAGAAGCAGAGGTAACTTTTGTATGTAGAAAGCTTATGTGTCAGCCACTTGAACCATCAAATATGAATCCTGATATCGCAGAGCAATTCTACGGAAAAGAAGCTCAGCATGATATGTTTATAGGTGAAGTTGTGGAGATAATAAGGTAAAATATAGCTATCAAAAGCCATAAGGCTAAATAATAAAAAAGGAGAAGTGCTGTTTGACAAAGTACAACACACGAGAGATTGTCGGCTAACCGGGAGGTTTGCAAACACAATCACACAAACCTCCCGCCAGAAAGGCAATGTAGGTCAACATAATTCAGGAGGTAAAAAAATTGAATAAAAATGACATTATAATTCGTTTAGAAAAACAGGAAGACTATAGAACAGTAGAAAATCTTATCAGAGAATCGTTTTGGAACGTATATCGTCCAGGGTGCAGCGAGCACTATGTGATGCATGTACTTAGAGATGATCCAGCTTTTGTAAAAGAGCTTGATTTTGTCATGGAGAAGAATGGCCAGATTTTTGGGCAGAACATGTTTATGAAGACGGTCATTGAGGCGGATGATGGAAGAGTTGTTCCGGTTCTTACAATGGGGCCAATTGGGATTACTCCAGAATTGAAGCGAAAAGGCTATGGCAAAAGAATCTTGGACTATTCTTTGGAAAAAGCAACTGAGATGGGATTTGGTGCGGTATTGTTTGAAGGCAATATTGATTTCTATGGAAAGAGTGGCTTTGACTACGCCAGTAAATTCGGAATCAGGTATCATGATTTGCCGGAAGATGCAGATTCATCATTCTTCCTTTGCAAGGAGTTGATTCCGGGGTATCTTAGTGAGGTTACAGGAGTATATCAGACTCCACAGGGATACTATGTGGATGATGCAGATGTAGATGAGTTTGACAAATCATTTCCTGCTAAGGAGAAGTTAAAGCTACCAGGACAGCTTTTCTAGACAAATAAGACCCAACAACAAGAGCACCCCATGGGAGTGCTCTTGTTGCATTTGGCTAATATTAATTTATGAGTAGGAGTAGTAATTCTATGGATGTATTAGCAGTATTAAAAGAAGCAATTTCAAAGGGAGAAATAATTCCATTCTTGCGAGGAGAAGGGGAATACATGTGTGAACATAACGAGATGGTTCAAGCTCCAGAACAGACTGATGTTAGTAAAGTTTTATCACGTGGCATCTACAAATTATATAAAGAAGATAATTCTATAAAGGTTCTTTTTGAAAATGGCTTGCTTGAAATGTTAGATGGAGATGATTTTGATGTATACATGGTAGGGGCTTATTTAACAAGCATATTATTTAAAGAACAAAATGGTTTGGCACCATTTTCTTTGGATAAAGATAAAATAATAGATAGATTTTCAGAAGAAGTTTTGTCAAGAAAAGATAGAATTAAAGCCGGGGTAAAACACGCATCAGGCTTTGTAAATGCATCTGCCTGGGAGGATATTGAGAGATTTAATTATGTTTGTAAAACTAATTATAATGTTCAATTATTCTAGGTGATAATAGTGCTGTAATTGTAAATAAGAAGAAAGAAGTAAACTTAGTACCAACAAGAGCACCCCTCGGGGTGCTCTTGCTATTACTAAGGATTAATATCATCAATTATTTTCTTAATATCTTTTGATAAGAAGAGGAACTGTTCATCGTAGGCTGATGTATCAAACTTTCCATCAAGATAATCCTGCGAGGTCTGGACTAACTCATTTGTTGTGTAAGTCTTTGTGGCAATTTCAACACCGTTTTCGTACCAAGTAACAGTGATGTCATCTGGTGTTTCCGTTTTGAATCCATCCATAATAAGCATTGTAGAACCAGCTTTTAGTGGATCTCTGATACTGTCGGAACCTAAACGAAGAGTTTCTAGTGGCACGCCATTTTGTGTGGCTGTTGCAACCAGCTCTTGGTTGAAGCCGTTGCTAATATCGTAATCTCTGTCAGAGCTATTGGTAACCTCTGAAACAACAAGCACTGACTGACATCTTGCAATATGCTGATATGCTAACACAGCAAATTTAACATCCAGCGAAAGATTTGTTTCTCCAGTAGAAGCTTCACTTGTATCGGACGAATCCTCAGAGGCTCCATCAGATACAGTTGCTGTTATGATGTCAGCATCTTTTTCAGTAGCGTCTTCAGAAGATGGTTCTTCAGAGGACCCATTCTCAGATGTAATTATCTCTGAGTCATCAGCACTCTTATCCCCACCACAAGCTATCAAGGATGAAGCTATTAATAAACAACACAAAGAAAGAATAAATGTTTTTTTCATCTCAAACCTCCATAAACTGTAGATTCTTGCTGGCAATTCTTTGTTCTGCTAGCAAGAAGTCATTGGTTCTTGTGGGCTTTTCCTTAAGTGGCTCACAAGAAGTCTTATTGCTTTGCTAAGAATAGTTTATGAAAATTTTACCCTTTAAAATTGAAAAAAATAAGTTTTAGATGTGAAAAATAGAGTAAAATATAATAGTGCGTTGTGTTAATCCAATAATACTATGATTTTTTGTTTTTCATCAGAAAAACAAGAAGTCATAGTATTATTGCCAAAGACTATTTAGAAAGAATAAAAGGTAAGTTATGTTCACAAAAAGATATGATATTAAAAACAAGGGAGATGCAATCGTTGTAAGTGAATGCAAAATAGGTGGAACAATTCTTCTTTTCGATATATTGTTCAGCATATTTGAGTTGATATTTTTATATATTATTATTTCTGATTGGGATGAGACCTGCTTTTATGTTGCAATATTTATTTTGTTAGTTTGGCGTATGCTCCACATTGTTGAACGAAGATATATCATTCGACCAGACAGCATTATCATAAAGCATGGTATTATTAGGAAAAGAATTCCATTAGATAAAGTCGATTTTTGTTTTTATAGTTCTCGCAGCTATATGACTCTTGTGGATGATAAGGGAAAAGAGACAACCATCGATTTAATCCATCTTCCAGATGAAGTTGATGATGCAGTTACTGCTACTCTGAAAAATTGTAATATCAAAATCAGACGAGTAGGAGCATTTGAAAAAGACAAAGAGCCTGGAAAGCATAATTATCATTTTAAGATGTATCAGAAAGGAAGAGTGGGAGCGTATATAACCTTTATAGTTCTCACACTTCTCTTGGATGTTCCTTTTGGAATTTGGATATTCCAGGAAGAGTCTATGAGACTACGACTTTTCCTTTTGGCATGTATTCTTGCGTACACTGCTCTTTGGGTATTTTTAGCATTAAAAATGACACAGACGATTTATGTTGATGGTGAAAATATTGAGATTAGAAGTTCCTTTAAGAAGCCTGTAAAGTTAAATGTAAAGGATATTAGCTGGGTTCATAATGAGCTGAAGCATCACTCCACAAACACCGGAGGTTATGATGTTGAAGAGCTTGAGATTCACGTTGGAGATGAAATATTAAGCTTATCTGGAAATATAAGCCGTGCCTACAAATCCTATGATTTATTTTTAGCATACCTTCAAGACTATGATGTTCCATTTTCTTTGGAAGAAGGAAAGCTTCTTACCTATGAAACAGTTGAAGAAAACAGTGAGAAAGAAATCCATGAAATCCTTAATAAGGAAGAACACGCTTTTACTTGCAACGATGATTATGTAATTGAAAATGGACTTTTTGAAGGTCGTATTCTTGATAAGGAATTGGCTGTGGATGGAGAATATGATGCCTACATAAAGAAGCATTTGAGATTGGCTAGAATCATTAGGGCTTTATATTTCATATCATCCATCACCTTAATAATAACAATGATAGCTTGCAGAGCAGACGCTATCGGTTTTATTCCGGCACTTGCTATACCAGGAACAATTTTTGTTGGAATGCTTTTGGTATCAAGCCTTGATGATTTGATTAGCTTCAAGGACATTACAAGAAATGCAACTTGTTACAAGGCTACAATTTTCATGGCTGATTTGCTTTCAAAAGAGCAGACAGTCATGTATGCCTATGACAGTGGCGATAAAATCCGTGTAATCGAACCGTTAGAGATTAATAAAAAAATGTCTCAGGCTGATTATGAGGCTCTTTACAATGTGCCTACATATATTTGGGCGAATCCAGCTGCAGTTCCTAATTGTGTGGAGGGTTCAGAGGAAAAGCCTTTTGGCAAGAGTAAGTACGTTAGAAAGGTGTTCTTATATCTTCTGTTAGAGGTTGTTTTAATACTCGGAAGTATCGGTCTTAACAATTTGGTTAAGGGTAGACAGGGCTTGAATCTTACCGAGAATGACAACTATGAAGCGGTCCTGTATGATTACGAGGATTCCTTTGATGAGAATGATCCATCAGGCTCTAGCAAAGTATTTCCACAGGATTACACTGAGATTTACACCGATACCTACAAATGGGCGGCAGATGCAACGGCCCTTTATGCTTATTTGGAATATGGAGATGCAAAATATATAGGTGGACATCCACGTACTTATGATTCCAAAACAGAAGAGAAGCTATTCCTGGAAAAGGCTTGGAAAATCACTGACAGAGAATCTGCTAAAAAGAAAATCGATGATGTTATCACCTATGGTCATCAGTCAAAATGCAGAGCATATACTGAATCTAGTGATGAGGTAGAACAATTGATTTCGGCTATTAAAGCTGACTATGGCGATAGTTTTTCATTTGAAGATTCAATGGAAATTGATGAGGCATATTTTGAGAAGAATGATATTTCTATCGAGTATTTTTATGCTGTAAAGGGTGCAGCCTGCGCTAATGTTAGATTTGGCGAAAATGGCCTAGCGGCTTATGATTATGAGAGACTTCTTCGTGTAATTAATATGTTCAATGATTGTGGCTACTTGAGCGATGATGAGTATATGGGACTTGTCCATAATCTAGATGTTGCACTTCAAAAGCAATACAAAAGCTTTGCTGATATTCACGAATGCTATTTGTATGGTGAAATGTTTAGACTGGCACAGGTAGATGATAATTCAAACCAGACTATTGAGGATATAGAGACTGCATTAAAGACTATGGGCTCAGAAAGATTATATTCAAGCATAGAAAGAGATTATAATACTGAGTTATCAGTTGACTGGAAGGATTTGCTTGTTAGTGAATAAGAAACGAATAATAAAAAACGCAGGGCATTAAGCTCTGCGTTTTTGTGTATTAGGTCGAGTGTCTATAAGTTATATAAGCAATCGTGGTATATTTTAGTATACGGTTACCTTGGTTATCTTACCGCCAACAAGGTCAAAGGTTAATTCGGTAGGGCTGCCCTCACCTTTATCTCCAAAGGTATAATGTGTGATTTTATCAAGAGAGTAACTTCTTTCTTCAAAGATAAAACTGCCATCATCATTATAACCAGTCAAATCCTTAAATACACATTCGATTTCACTTACGTTTCCTGAAATTGTAGAATTATAAATAAATGGTGTGTCGCCTGTGCCGTAGATTACACCAGGAACCTCAACTCCACGAGGGTATAATCTGTCGTACTCAACTGTAAGGATGTCACCGTCAATAGTGATATTCTTAATCATAGTAACATCAGAAAAATAAGTACCGTCAGGAAACTCCGATGGGTTGTATACTGCATCATTACCCTGTTTTGTAACATAGGCTAAGTAGCAGTCATGAATTTTATTTACCATTGTTGTAATATCGAAACCATCTAAATCAGTGCCTGAAACAATAAGAGCGTAGTCGTAGTGGATTCCGTTTACGTGACCATGCCATGGAGAAACCTTATAGGTTGTGTCGCCGTCTTGGTATGTTTTATCATCAACCCAAAACTGGAAATTTAAATCCAAAAATGGACCAGTGTAGGTATCCATATCAAAACTAACTTCCTTTGATTTATCAAGTCCTGTGATGTCTTCATTGTAATCATCAGTCTGCTTAATCTTTAAAGTGTAGTCAACACCATCAGCCTTGAAGGTAACCTCAGAAATTGGGTTGTCAGAGGTGTTTAAAGTGTAGACAACGTCTTCAACTCCCTCAGGTAAAATAACAGCGCCTGGATATGCTGCGTCGAATTCCTCAGCAGATACAACGTTGATATCACTTACCTCTTTTTCAGGAGCGGCAACCTCCTTAGAAGTAACACTTGTTTTGTTGCCACTTCCACATCCAACTAAAAGCAGTGCCGCAGTGCCTAAAGCTATTAATCTTGTTTTTTTCATTAATTATTCTCCAAATATCTCTCTAATTTTCTGTTTCAGCAGCTGGGTCTGCTGAAGTGTCTTCGCTTGCTGCAGGAGCCTGGCCCTTTGCTGTAATGACACTTTCTACTTTATGTGTAACCTCAAGAGTATGAGCAGCATCAGGTACTCCCTCAACGCTTACCTCCAGCTTGATTGTACCATTGGCAAATTTTGATACAGAGTTATAGGCTCCATTATTGCAATAGAGGGTTTCGCTTCCAACCTTTTCGCTATCAAGGTAATTCTTTTTAGCATATGTTTCCATATCATAGCCATATATGTTTTCATCGCCATGTTCAAGGGTTACAGTTACATAGTCACCATCTACGGTGTTTCCTTTTATGGTGATATTTTTAGTGTAATCTGATTCCTTTAAATAGCTTCTGGTAATTTCTTCGATACTTTCAAAGAATGATAAATCAATTGTGTATTCATCTAAGGCCATCTTGAAGGTATATGAATCAAGTGAATTATCAAGAGTTTCCGACTCATATTCATGGGTGAAAGGCTTCACATAATCAGCTAATTCTTTAGCGTGTGAAGGGTGCGCATCATAGGCATCAGCTTGAATTGGAGAGCGCATTACATGACCATTATCCACATTAAAATCAACGGCAAAGCCTTCAAATGGATAAATATGTGTTTCGTATTCATTTGTAATAGGAGCAATATCAAATACCGCCTCTAATTCTTCTGCAGAGATTTTCTCATCCCCATCCTTATCCCAAGAATCTGAATTTTCAATGTCATCAAGACCGGCAATAATAGCTCCAACCTTACACTCTCCAAAGGAAACAGCGTATGGATATGGATTGTAATACCATAGATGCTCATCAAAATCGTTTGTAGAAAAGTCATCGCCGTCTACGTTCCATACCTCTAAGCAATCGTAGCCGCTTCCGAAGTTTTCACTATCTGAAAGTGGTGGAATAGACATTTCTGTTATTGAATTTTTGATTACTTCGTGATCATCTGAGAAATAGTTAGGGCTTACTAAACATCCCTGTTCAACGATTTCATTGATGGTCATTCCAGCCCAAAATCTTCTGCCGTCGCTGTCAGTGAAGACTCCATCCCATTTAGAATCTTTGCCAACCACGCGGCCCTTTGAATCATCTAACTTGCTGTCAGATTTTTTTTCTTTTGATTCTTCAGCAGTGGTACTAGTGTCAGCCTTACTTGCTGAATCCTCTGAGCCCTTGCCACAACCAGTGAACATAGATGCCACCATAGTCATAGCTAAAAGGCTTGCTATTAAGTTTTTCTTCATTACATCATTCTCCTTAGTTAATGTGTTGCTAAACGCATCGTAATATATTGTAACAAAACATTAATAAATATGCCACGAATAAATGAGAATAATTATGACTAGTTGCAAAACTGGTGTTTATTAAACATAAATTTGATTATGTGTGATACTAGTGTGATATTTCTTTTGATATTATTTCATCGTCAGCGAACGGTATTGGGGTAAATGAGGAGTTGGCAGTATGAAAAATTTATTTTTGAGAAGGATTTTCGCATGTGCTGTTTTAGTTTTAGCTGTTACAGTTATTGGGGAGGAACTGAGAACTGTGCATGCACAAGTAAAAGGGGACTCTGAAGCTACAGAAGAAAAACTAATCTATATGGGTGGAGTATATGTTATAGATAAAGATGTAGATTTGGATATTGCAATATTCAGAACTGCTGACGGGAGTAAATTTGTTGAGTTTGAAAAAGATGGTATCGCTTTTGCCGGAAATTATCGTATTGAGGGAACAGAAATCATAGATGGCGTAGAATTTACGAAGGTAAATGTTGATGGCCATGAGGTTGGTTATCACTTTCAAATTGATACCAATGATTCAGGTTCTTATGTAGTGGATGAAGATGGCATCGTGTATGTTGCTAATGAGCTTTCGAGACAGGCTGCAATGGATATGATGCTATAAAAAATGCACCGACTTTAAATGATGATGTCGGTGCATTTTTTTATTATTCTATATAGTCTTTAATATTCAAGGTTTCGCCAGTTTTCTCTTCACCATCAGTGATACCTGAAACAAATTCAGTAACGTAGGTCTCACCAGTTTTTGGATCAATATAATAGCGGTCTATGGCTCCTGTATAGGATCTGTAGATGATTACAATTTCGTTTTCATCTTCTGAAGCTATATCCCAGTACATTCCGTAATCCCCAGACTCTTCATATTCCTTGAGTTCTGGAAAAACTGATAGGCAATAATTGTGAACTGCAGCTAAAGCCTGCTCGCCAGTTATAACTTCTGATGAATCACTTGCTGTATCATCAGTGTTTTCTGTCACTTCTACTGTCTCAGTAGCTTCAGATGTCTCAGATACTTCTACAGTTTCTGCAGATTCTGCTGGCTCAGATGTTTCTTTAGTCTCAACTGTTTCAGTTGTATCAGAACTTTCCTCTTTTGATGCACCACATCCCACAAGGAATAATGACATAGTAAGCATTAGTGCAATTATAAATTTCTTTTTCATTATATCGTTTCCTCCATCTCAAAATATATTAACACATATTGCTGAAATAATGGTTATAAAAATAGAGTTACATCATTTCGATGTAGCCCTTATGGCATCTTTTTTTTATTTAATAGCAAGAATTTTGTTGACGAATTGTTACGAAATAATTACTATATCTTAGTGTGGTTATATACAAAAATGAAAAAGTGAGGAGGTTTTTAGTGAAAAACAAGCTAACTGCGGCAGTGTTGGCTGTGGTTATGACTGCATCTTTGGTGTCAACATCTTTGACAGCAGAAGCAGCAAATACCATTTACGACACTGAATCAAAAACCCATGATGGGTATGATTATGAGTTATGGAAAGATTACGGTAATACCAGCATGACATTAAACGCCGGGGGAACGTTTGAATGTTCATGGAACAACATTGGAAATGCACTTTTTAGAAAGGGAAAGAGATTCAACGATACTCAGACATATCAGCAGATAGGTAATATTACCTTTGATTATGCAGCTGATTATCAGCCAAATGGAAATTCTTATCTTGGTGTATATGGTTGGACAAAAGACCCATTGGTTGAGTATTACATCTTAGACAGTTGGGGCTCATGGCGTCCACCAGGAACTCCATGTAAGGGTCAGATTACGGTTGATGGCGGTACTTATGATGTATATGAGGCAGACCGTATCAACGAACCATCTATCGTTGGAAGAACAACCTTTAAACAGTACTTTAGTGTACGTACAACAAAGAGAACTAGCGGAACCATTAGCGTAACAGAGCACTTTAAGGCTTGGGAGCGCATGGGCATGAAGATGGGTAAGCTTCACGAAGCAGCCCTCAATGTAGAAGGTTACCAGAGTAGTGGTAAAGCCAATGTTTACAAAAATGTAATGACAATTGGCGGCTCATCTAATGGTGGAAGCCAAGGTGGCAACCAGGGTGGCAACCAGGGTGGAAATCAAGGTGGAAACCAAGGCGGAAATCAAGGCGGTAACCAAGGCGGCTCTAACACACCATCAACATCCACTTCAACAGGAACAAAGGTTGAGTGTGAGAAGATGACAAAGGGTGGCCAGTATACCGGCAACATTTCTTCACCATTCAATGGTGTTGCTCTTTATGCTAATAATGATTCTGTGAAATATACACAGTACTTTGCAAATGGAACCCATGATTTTACACTGAGAGGATGTTCAAATAATAACAACATGGCTCGTGTGGATTTGAAAATCGGCGGTCAGTATAAGGGCACCTTCTATTATGGAGGTAGCTATCCAGCAGAGTACACCATCAAAAATGTAAACCATGGCACGGGCAATCAGACAGTGGAGCTTGTGGTTACAGCAGACGATGGAAAGTGGGATGCAAATCTTGATTATTTAAAAATTGATGGAGCTGGTGTAGGAAATAACTCTGGCTCATCAAATACAGGTAATACAGGAAATAATGGCGGAAACAATAGTGGTAGCAATAGCCAGCCAGGTCAGACTGCACCAGTACAGCAGAACCAGAAGTTGGTAGCTCTCACTTTTGATGATGGTCCAACAAGCACAACAAGCCAGGTGTTAGATGTTCTTGATAAGTATGATGTTAAGGCAACATTCTTCCTTATTGGTCAGAATGTAAACTCTAACACAAGATCAATCATGCAGCGTCAGGTTAACATGGGCTGTGAACTTGCTTGTCATTCATACACCCATGAAGATATGACAAGAATGAGTGCAAATGATATCAAAAATCAGATTAACTGGACATCTTCAGCAATTAAGAACACTGTTGGTGTTGATGTAAAGTTCTTCAGACCACCTTATATTTCTGTTAACAACTCAATGTATCAGAATATTGACCTTCCATTTATCCAGGGAAGCATGCACAATGATTGGGAGAACAGCACATCTGTATCTCAGAGAGTAAACTCAGTACTTTCAAACACAAAGGATGGAGATATCATTCTTCTTCATGACTTCCAGGGTAATTCAAAGACAGTTGAGGCATTACCTCAGATTATCGAAGGTCTTCAGAGCCAGGGCTACACTTTTGTTACAGTAAGCGAATTATTCGCAAAGAAGGGTGTAAATCCTGACGTAGAATATAAGATTTGGTCTAACGTAAAGTAATTATAGGAAAATAAAATATATAAAGGGATATATAACCACAAACAGGGTCTCCGTCAGGAGGCCCTTTATTAATGCATATAAGACAATAAAAAACAGGTGCCCGGTGGACACCTGTCAAAAATCAAATATTAGTCATCTGCAAGCTCATCATCAGAAAGCTCAAGTACTGTACGCTTACGAGCCATCTCATCAGAATCAAGATACTCATCGTAGGTGGTCATCTTGTCAATCATGCTTCCGTTTGGAAGGATTTCAATGATACGGTTTGCTGTAGTCTGTACAATTTCGTGGTCACGAGAAGAGAAGAGGATTACACCTGAGAACTTCTGGAGACCTGTGTTAAGTGCTGTGATTGACTCCATGTCAAGGTGGTCAGTAGGCTCATCAAGCATAAGAACGTTTGAGTTTTCAATCATCATACGTGAAAGAAGAACACGAACCTTTTCACCACCGGATAATACCTTCATCTTCTTTGCGCCGTCATCACCAGCGAAAAGCATACGTCCAAGGAAACCACGTACATAAGTAGCATCCTTAATCTCAGAGAACTGTGTAAGCCAATCTACAATGAGAAGCTCTGTGCTGAAGATCTCTGTGTTGTCCTTAGGGAAGTATGACTGAGAGGTTGTAACACCCCACTTGTAGCTTCCTTCGTCTGGCTCCATCTCCCCTGCGAGAATCTGGAAGAGAACTGTCTTAGCCTTTTCGTTTGAACCAACGAATGCAATCTTGTCCTCACGACCAACGTTAAATGAAAGGTGGTCAAGGATTAACTCACCATCAATTGTCTTTGTAAGGTTTTCAACTGAAAGAACCTCGTTTCCGATTTCACGAGCTGGTCTGAAATCGATGTATGGATATTTACGGCTTGAAGGACGGATGTCATCAAGCTGAATCTTTTCAAGGGCACGCTTACGTGATGTAGCCTGCTTAGACTTTGAAGCGTTAGCAGAGAATCTCTGGATGAACTCCTGTAATTCCTTAATCTGCTCTTCTTTCTTTTTGTTGGCTTCCTTACGCTGCTGGATAATAAGCTGTGAAGACTGATACCAGAAGTCGTAGTTACCAGCGTAAAGCTGAATCTTGCCGTAATCAATATCTGCAGTGTGTGTACATACCTTATTAAGGAAGTAACGGTCATGGGATACAACGATGACTGTGTTCTCAAAGTTAATAAGGAATTCTTCAAGCCATGCAATAGCATCTAAATCAAGGTGGTTAGTAGGCTCATCAAGAAGAAGTACATCTGGTGAACCGAACAGTGCACGAGCAAGAAGAATCTTGACCTTTAATGCACCAGGAAGGTCTGCCATCTGTGTGTAGTGGTATTCTGTGTCTACACCAAGTCCGTTAAGGAGTGTAGCAGCATCAGCCTCTGCGTTCCAACCATCCATCTCTGCGAACTCTGTCTCAAGCTCAGCTGCACGGATACCGTCCTCGTCAGAGAAATCTTCCTTCATATAGATAGCGTCTTTTTCTTTCATGATGTCGTAAAGACGCTGATTACCCATGATAACTGTATCAAGAGCTGTGAATTCATCGTACTTGAAGTGATCCTGCTCTAAGAATGAAAGACGGTTGCCTGGGCTCATTGTGATTTCACCACTGGTAGGCTCAAGCTGGCCAGATAAAATCTTAAGGAATGTAGACTTACCTGCACCGTTGGCACCGATGATACCGTAGCAGTTTCCTTCTGTAAATTTGATATTAACCTCTTCAAAAAGGGCTTTCTTGCCAAAACGAAGAGTGACATTATTTGCTTGAATCATTTAAAATAATCCTTTCGAAAACTATCTTATTAAAAAACCTGTGATATTTTATCAAAAAAACTAAAAAAAGTCTATAATAATAAGAAATTTCGCTTTAAAGATTATTGCTTTTTTGCCCGTTAAATTATATAATTATTTATCTTTAAATTATGGGGAAAGGTGGTGATATCATGGCTGTTTATAACGAAGCAGAAATCGAAAAGCTAGAACAGAATTCTAACTCTGCCTTCATGACCCGTGGTGTCATCGCTACAGAAGATTTCGTAGATCCTGACGAGCTCTATCGTGAGCTTATTGAGCGTGTTCGCAAATACCACCCAAACACAGATATTTCCATGATTGAAAAGGGGTATATGATTGCCAGAAATGCCCATGAGGGCCAGTGTCGTAAGTCTGGTGAGCCATATATCATTCATCCTCTTTGTGTTGCCATCATTCTTGCAGACTTAGAGCTTGATAAGGAAACTATCGTGGCAGGTCTCCTTCACGATGTAGTTGAAGACACCATCTGCACCAAGGAAGAAATAGCAGAGGAGTTCTCAGAAGAAGTTGCAGAGCTTGTTGATGGTGTCACAAAATTAGGTCAGCTGAATTATGACGCAGATAAGGTGGAGATTCAGGCAGAGAACCTTCGAAAGATGTTCCTTGCCATGGCAAAGGATATTAGAGTTATCCTTATTAAGCTTGCCGATAGACTTCACAATATGCGTACCCTTAAATATATGGCTCCTGAGAAGCAAAAGGAAAAGGCTCGTGAAACCATGGAAATTTATGCGCCTTTGGCTCAGCGTCTTGGTATCAGCAAGGTAAAAATCGAACTGGATGACCTTTCTTTGAAATATCTTGAGCCAGATGCATACTATGATTTGGTTGAAAAGATTGCCCTCAGAAAGAGCCAGCGTACAGAATACATCAGCTCATTAGTTGATGATGTTAGAAAGCATATTGATGCTGCAGAAATCAAAGCAGAGGTTTATGGCCGTGCAAAGCATTTCTTTAGCATTTACAAAAAGATGGTCAATCAACACAAGACCATCGATCAAATATATGATTTATTTGCAGTTCGTATTATCGTTGATTCTATTAAGGATTGTTACGCAGCCCTTGGTGTGATTCACGAGATGTACACTCCAATTCCAGGTCGCTTCAAGGACTATATAGCTATGCCAAAGCCTAACATGTATCAGTCTTTGCATACCACAGTCATCGGACCTAATGGTGCCCCATTCGAGATTCAGATTCGTACATACGAAATGCATCGTACCAGTGAATACGGTATCGCTGCCCATTGGAAATACAAGGAAAGTGGCGAAGGTTCCACAGTTGTTGGCGAAGAGGAAAAACTTTCTTGGCTTCGTGAAATCCTTGAGTGGCAGCAGGAAATCTCCGACAATAAAGAATTTTCATCATTATTAAAGTCAGATTTAAACCTATTCTCTGACACAGTATTTTGCTTTACACCATCTGGTGATGTTAAGAACCTTCCAAATGGTTCTACACCAATCGATTTTGCGTACTCAATCCATTCTGCAGTTGGTAACAGAATGATTGGAGCAAAGGTTAATGGCAAGCTGGTTCCTATTGATTATGTGATTCAAAATGGTGACCGTATCGAAATTGTCACCTCTCAGAACACAAATGGTCCTAGCCGTGATTGGCTCAATATTGTAAAGAGCTCACAGGCTAAGAACAAGATTAATCAGTGGTTCCGCACCCAGTCTAAGGATGAAAACATTGCCAAGGGCAAGGAACTTCTCATTAACTCTGCAAAGCAAAAGGGTGTTGAGCTAGGCGACATCAACAAGCCTAAATACCAAGAGCTTATTAAGAACAAATACGGCTTCCACAGTTGGGAAGATACTTTGGCTGCAATTGGTCAGGGTGCCATCAAGGAAGGTGCCGTTATCAATAGAATGTTTACCGCATGGCAGAAGGATCATCCAGTCAAGGTTACTGATGAGGATGTTCTTGCAGAGCATGCAGGTGGCTCAGATAAGATAAAGCCAAAGTCTAAAAATGGTATCACTGTTAGCGGACTTTACGACGTTTCTGTTCGTTTCTCAAAGTGCTGTAATCCAGTGCCAGGAGACGAAATCGTTGGATTTGTTACCAGAGGTCGAGGCGTTTCTATTCACCGTACAGATTGCATCAACATGATCAATCTTCCTGATTTCGAAAAGGAAAGATTAATCGAAGCTGAGTGGGCAACAGATGGGGATGAAGATGGCAAGCGCGGTGGCGTTTACCTTACAGAAATCAACATCTACGGCAACAACCGTACAGGTTTGCTGGTTGACATCACTCGTATTTTCACCGAGAGAGAAATCGATATAGATTCAATCCATTCAAAGACAAGCAAGCAGGGCGTTGCTACAATCACCATCAAGTTTGGTACACAAAGCAAGGAACAGCTCAGATCTCTTGTTGAAAAGATTAAGCAGGTAGAATCTATTATCGATGTAGAAAGACCTAGAGGCTAAAATGAAAGTAATGCAAATTCTATTGCCAGTGTGTGCTATGAACTGCTACCTGGCAATAAATGATAAAACCGGGGAATCTATTATCATAGATCCAGGTTCAGCACCAGAGAGAATAATGGCTGGAGTTGAAAAAACAGGCACTAAGCCAGTAGCTATCCTTTTGACACATGGTCATTTTGATCATGCTGGAGCTGCAGAGGTTATTGCAAAGGAATATGATATAAAGATTTACGTTCATGAGAGGGAGAAGGATACTTTAAATGATCCTTATGTAAACCTTTCTCGTGATTTTATTTTCAGACCTACCACTTACAAGGCAGATATTTTCCTTAAGGATGAGCAGGAGTTTGAACTTGCAGGTTTTAAAATTAAATGCTTATTAACACCAGGTCATACACCAGGTGGTTGCTGTTATTATTTCCCTGAGGAGGAAAAGGTTTTCACAGGAGACACCTTGTTTTGCGAGTCTGTTGGTCGCACAGATTTTCCAGGTGGTTCAGCTAGACAGCTGGTTGATTCCATCAAAGGAAAGCTTATGACTCTTTCTGATGACACTATTTGTTATCCTGGTCATGAATGTGCCACCACCATCGGCCATGAGCGTATGTACAATTTATATTTGTCGTAACCACTATAATCCGTACTTGAATGCTACGGATTATCTTTTTGTAATAAGGAAATATATATGATTTACGTAAAATTAAACGAAGACAATTTTGAATATGATATTTATTCTTTGGTAAAAGCCTTTTATCCAAAGGAGGATGTTAAAATCGGCACAGATGAAGCGCCTTCTTATGAGGATATCCTTTTTACTATGGATGTGCAGTATTCGGACAACATTCTTACCTTGGATGGACGTGAAATAGAAATTGATTATTCCAATCGCCCCGATACCAAGAACCGATTGAAGCTGGCTATATATGAAAGCCTGCACCAGCGCACAGGAAAGGATTTACCTTGGGGCACCCTTACAGGTATTCGTCCTACCAAAATTAGCCTGGGAATGATAGAAGAGGGGGCCAGTGATGCAGACGTAACAGCCTACATGCGCCAGACTTATCTTACCTCCCAGCCTAAGATTGACTTGAGTCTTCAGGTTTCCCACAAGGAGCATGAGCTCTTATCAAAGATTGATTATGATAATGGATATTCGGTATATATAGGCATTCCATTTTGCCCAAGCACCTGTCTATATTGTTCCTTTACTTCTTATCCAATAGGTCTTTGGACAAAGAAGCTTGATGATTATATTGATGCTTTGGAAAAGGAAATGGCTTTCACAGCAGAGGCCTGCAAGGAAAAGAGTCTCACCACTATATAC
Source organism: Pseudobutyrivibrio sp. YE44 (assembly GCF_900104335.1). Lineage (GTDB taxonomy): Bacteria > Bacillota > Clostridia > Lachnospirales > Lachnospiraceae > Pseudobutyrivibrio. The sequence goes on along the minus strand of NZ_FMXT01000004.1, from coordinate 197,779 downwards.
ATCGGTGGAGGAACTCCTACATCCTTAGATGCTGAGCACCTAGAGCGTTTGCTTACCCTTATAGATAAATACTTTGATACAAACTCCCTCTTGGAATACACCATAGAGGCTGGCAGACCAGATTCAATCACCCTTGAAAAGCTTCAGGTAATGAAGAATCATCCTGTCACACGTATTTCCATAAATCCACAGACCATGAATCAAAAGACACTAGATTTAATTGGTCGCTTCCACAAGGTGGAGGATATTCATCGCGTCTTTGGATGGGCCAGAGATTTAGGCTTTAAAAATATCAATATGGATCTTATTCTAGGCTTGCCAGGAGAAACCTTAGAGGATGTGGAATATACCTTGTCTGAGGTTGAAAAGCTTGCTCCAGACAACCTTACAGTACATTCCTTGGCACTGAAGCATTCAGCTCGTCTTAATTATGATAAGGAAGCCTATGAGGATTACCTTATTGATAATTCCCAAAAGCATATGGATATTTGCCTAGAGGCTGCAAAGCGAATGGACATGGCGCCTTATTATCTATATCGCCAAAAGAATATGGCAGCCAACTTGGAAAACATCGGATATTCTACTCCAGGCAATGAGGGATTATATAATATCTTGATAATGGAGGAGAAACAAACTATAATGGCACTTGGTTGCGGCACGGCCTGCAAGTTTGTTACAGACCATGGCAAGACCGTTACCAGATGTGAAAATGTCAAGGATGTCCAGCTTTACATGGACCGAATTGATGAAATGATAGAAAGAAAACGTGAAAGACTTAGAGAGGATTTGAAATGGCTTTAAACAAGAAACCAGTTAACGGAATGAAGGACATTCTTCCATACGAGATGGAAGTTCGCGATTATGTTACATCTATTATAAAGGACACTTATCGTTCCTTTGGATTTACTCCAATTGAGACACCAGCTATGGAGTCTATTGGAAATCTTTCAAATAAGCAGGGTGGAGAAAACGAAAAGCTTATCTTCAAGGTAATGAAGAGAGGCGAAAAGCTCAACATCCCAGAGGCTACCACAGAGGAGCAGGTTGTAGATTTTGGTATGAGATACGACCTTACAGTTCCACTTTGTCGCTTCTATTCAAATCACGCTAATGAGCTTTCATCACCATTTAAGGCTCTTCAGATTGGTTCAGTATGGAGAGCAGACAGACCTCAGCGTGGTCGTTATCGTCAGTTTACACAGTGTGACATCGATATCCTCGGTGAGCCAAGCAACTTAGCAGAAATCGAGCTTATCCTTGCTACCACCACAACACTTGGTCGTATCGGCTTTAAAAACTTTGAAATTCGTATAAACGAACGTCGTATCCTTAAGGCTATGGCTGCATATGCAGGCTTTGCAGAGGCAGACTACGACTCAATCTTTATCACACTTGATAAGATGGACAAAATCGGACTTGATGGAGTATCAGCCGAGCTTCTAGAGGCTGGCTACCCACAGGAGTCTATCGACAAATACGTAGGACTTTTCGAAGCCCTTAAAGATACAAAAGATGTTGCAGCAGGTATGGACATTCTTCTTGATAAGCTTGGAGAGTTCCTTGACACTGAGGTTGCAGATTGGATGCGTGAGATTGCAGCAGCTGTCAACGCAACAAAGGAAGCACAGTTTGAGCTGGTATTTGATCCAACACTTGTACGTGGAATGAGCTACTACACTGGCACAATCTTCGAGATTGCCATTCCTGAGTTTGGCGGAAGCTGCGGTGGCGGTGGACGTTACGACAAGATGATTGGAAACTTTACAGGCCAGAACACACCTGCCTGCGGCTTCTCAATCGGATTCGAGCGTATCATCCTTCTTCTTATGGAGCAGGGCTTCAAGGTACCTGGCGCCAGCAAGAAAGTTGCCTACCTCGTTGAGAAAGGCTACCCAGCAGAGAAGCTTGCCGAAGTTATGTCTCAGGCTAAGGCTGCACGTGCCGCAGGCCAGACAGTCCTCGTAGTACGCATGAACAAAAACAAGAAGTTCCAGAAGGAACAACTCACCAACGACGGCTACGAAGAATTCGTCGAATTCTTCAACCGCTAACCCTTTATATTGCCCATCCGCGGCCCTTAGTTCAGTCTAGGGGCCGCTATTTTATTGCTCTTTTTTGTATTGCTAGAAAGTAGCCCGCCCTGCTGCCAGTCCAAACCGGTTCTCCTGCATCATTTGAGCAAAATGTTAGATTTTCTTAAGCTGCAAGTGGAGCATTATGTGGGTGTCCTTTCACTGATTTTGCACTTCGAAGCTACTGTATGTATTGCGCAGACACTGGTAGGTTAAATAATACTCCCCATCAGGGTATATAACTATCAGTTGCTTCCATACTCCGTTTGCTAAGTAAAATTAAAAAAGCAGGTTTTGAATGTATAGTCACCGTGGCACATTCAACATCGTGTCTCAAGTGACCACTGCAGCCGCCATCCTAGCGGCTGCTGCCTATACATGCAAAACCTGCTTTTTATTTTACTAAGCGCACTCCAAATTCCAGCAACTGATAGTTATATGCCCTGATGGGGAGTATTACTAAAAATAGAGTGTGTCTGCGCAATACATACTGTGGCGATAGAAGTGCAAATAATTGAAAGAACACCCACTAATAAAAAAATGCGACACGCAGCTTTAGAAAAACAACATTTTGTGATTGTGCAGGAGAACCGGTTTGGACTGGCGGCAGGGCGGGCTACTTCCTAGGTGTCTGCATGAGAGCAATAAAATAGCGGCCCCCAAAAAAATGAGGGCCGCGGATTGGCAATACTATGTGTTATCTGGCGCGAATGTCGAGGATTTCTCCGATGTACATGGTGTGGAAGTCGTCCATGTGGCGCTCGGTGTATTGGAGGTTCAGGATTTTCTGATCGAGGATGGTGTTCTCGGTCATAGGGACGGCGGCAATCTTACGGCACAGAATAATGAAGTTGGCGCTGTCGATGTAAGGAACGTTCATGGCATGGGCGATTTCTACGCGGCAAGCCTTTAGTTTGTCTTCGTTACGACCAGAAAGCTGATCTAGGATTTTCATTAGGCGTGCATTGTTTACGTCAGTCATATCGAAGAAGCAGGCTGAGAAGAATTCGCCTTCGTCCAAAATCTCCTTGGTGTATCGGGTATTACGAAGGAAGGCGTAGAGTACGTTCTTACCCCAGATGTGTCCTACACCTCCGTTGTGTGAGGAGGTAGCATTAACTCTGTCGCCGGATTCCGCTACAATGGCCACGCCTTCATCTGAAAGCTTTTTAATAGGATTCCATTCAAGCATGTTAATTGGATAAGGTTGAAAAGTGTGCATAAACGTCCTTCCTTTCTGTGTTATAAGTTATTGACCTGCATAAACTTCAAAAATTCTCGCTCTGGTAAAGGTTTTGAGAAATAGAAACCTTGGATGTAATCAACGCCAAGTTCCTTCATAGTTTCAAATTCTTCTGCGGTTTCTATACCTTGAGCAATGACTTCAATATCCATTGAGTGAGCCATTTCGATAACGGCCTTAACGATTACCTGAGCCTTAGTGTTGTCATAGTATTCTTCCGATAGCATTTTTGCTAATTTTACTATTTTAACTGGCATATCTACGATGTAGTTCAAGTTAGAGCTGCCAGAACCAAAGTCGTCTAAAGAGAAGGTTAAGCCGTGCTCTTCCAGTTTTTTCATGTTGTTGTATAGGCTTTCCTTGCTTCTAAGAGAGCTTGTCTCAGTAATTTCCAAATTTAGTATATCTGGATCTATTTGGTAATCTTCTAATAGTTGTAAGAACTTGGAGGTAAAGATAGGACTTTCACCTTGCTTAACAGAAAGGTTCAGCTCTATGTGTTCTACGCCAATTCGTTCAACATGGTAGGAGTTAATAAAGGATAGAGCCTTTCTGTAGATTGCATCTGAAAGAGGAATAATTCTTCCAGTAAGTTCAACTATAGGAATAAATTCATTTGGCTGAAGATATTTACCGTTATCTAGCTGGATTCTTACCAGGGCTTCAGCTGTGGTAAAGGATTTTGATTTTATGTCATATATAGGTTGATAGTGAACCTCGATGCGGTCGTTTTCCATGGCATCAACCACCAGCTTTTCAATCTGTCTTTGCTGGCGAATTGTTTCCATGATTTCATCATCAACCACGGTTTCATTTCCCTGAAGAAGATTATTGTCACCAGGAATAAAGTTGGCTAGTAGCAGCATCATTTCTTCAGGTGATGATGCAATGTTTCCGTCAGGTACGATTGTGTAATAAGGATTAAGTAGTGTTATTGCATCTGATAGTTCGGCGTTACTTTCAACAGAGCTAATATATGTTGAAATTTTAAATTTGGTACTTTCAATAAAATCTGTGCTTGGAAATACTAAAAGGAAGTATCCTTCAGCGGTGTCAAATATTTTGGCATTATCTACTGTAAATAAAAACTCGGATAGCATCTCAATAGTTTTGCGTAGCAGCTTGTTTTCTTCTGCAGAATCAGCGCTAGTTTTGAAGGAAATCATCATAAGAGAAAAACGCTGTTTGGTCTGATAAAGATGATCTAGGTATTCTCTTATTACAGCAGAACTGAAATGACCGGTTTTTCTGGAGATAAAACCTTGAGGGTTTTCCAGTTCAAAATACATTATCAGTGCCCCGATGCAGGTGGCAAAGCTAACTACCAAAAATTGAGGCTTACAATATTGAATTAGAGCTGAAGCTAACCACAATCCCATCCAAAGGAAGAGTGCACTAATTTTCTTTGGCTTCAAGTAATCCTTTAGTAAGGCTGTAGAAGCTATCAGCGAAATAATGTAGACGCCTACAAATAGATAGGTGACTTCTGCTGCAGGTCCGTAAGAATAAAGTGCATTTCCATCATAAAAGACTTGCACAGGTAAAATAAGGGTTACTATTACTCCGATAACAAAGAAAACCTGGTAACAAATCCCTAGTATTTTTTCCTGTTTTGATCCAAGTATTTCAAAGGCATCAGAAACGGTGTAAGCTAAGGCGGAAATTGCTACGCATTCAAGCGATACAAGGTACATCTTACATACTGCTAATACCGCCCACAGATGATAGCGGGTGGAGTTCACGATGAAATAGCAGGACAGTATATCAAGAAGTACGCAAAGTAAAATCATTGCAAGAGTATGCTTGAATTTTCTTTCGGAGCTTAAACCCATTGTAGGTTGTTTCCTATAGAAAAAGAGTAGGATGGCAATAATAACCAAGCCACATATTTGAGTGTAAATGTTCATATAAATCGCCCCACTATAATTGACTTATCAGAATTATAGCATATATATCTTTTTATAGTTTGTGCAATTAAAAGAGTTCACAAAATATTACTATTCAGAACACAATTATTAAAGTATATTTGTTGAAAACTAACAGGATAATAATTTAGCGCGCTAAAGTGTTGACGTATCGACGGAAAAGTACGATAATGAATTTCAAGTTTAATTATAGTGATTCTATTGGTAACGGAGGCTTAATATGGAAATCAGATTTGAAAAACGCGAAAAATTAAAAGATAAGCCAGATTGGAATAACCTTGGTTTTGGAAAGTACATGACAGATTATATGTTTATCTGTGATTGGGATAGAGAGATTGGATGGCACGATGCAAGAATCGTTCCAGAGGGACCAATTGAATTAGATCCAGCCTGCATGACTCTTCATTATGCACAGGAGACCTTCGAGGGCTTAAAGGCATATCGTCGTGAAGATGGAAAGATTCAGCTTTTCAGACCAGAAATGAATGCTAAGAGAATGATTAAATCAAATGAGAGACTTTGCATGCCAGCATTTCCAGTAGAGGATTTTGTTGATGCTATCAAAGCTCTTGTTAAGACAGAGGAAGCATGGGTTCCTTCTCAGAAGGATACTTCACTTTATATTCGTCCATTTATGTTCGCAACAGAGTCAGCACTTGGTGTACATATGGCAAAATCATACAAGTTTATGATTCTTTGCTGTCCAGTTGGAGCATATTATGCAACAGGTCTTGACCCAGTTAAGATTTTAGTAGAAAATGAACTTGTTCGAGCAGTTGCAGGTGGTACTGGCTTTACAAAATGTGGTGGAAACTACGCAGGTTCTATCGCAGGTCAGGTAAAGGCTGAAAAGCTTGGATATTCTCAGGTACTTTGGCTCGATGGTAACGAGAGAAAGTACGTTGAAGAAGTTGGAACAATGAACATTATGTTCAAGATTGATGGTGAGATTTGGACAGCTCCTACAGTTGGAACAGTTCTTCCAGGTGTTACCAGAGATTCAATGATTCATCTTTTGAAGGATTGGGGATATACAGTCCGTGAAGAACGCCTTGCAATTGATGACCTTATGAAGGCTGCTAAGGAAGGCAAGCTTGAAGAGGTCTTCGGTACAGGAACAGCAGCAGTTATCTCTCCAGTAGGAGAGCTCCGTTACAAGGATGATGTTGCCGTAATAAATGGAGGTAAAACCGGCGAGCTCACTCAGAAGCTTTATGATACCTTGACCGGTATCCAGTGGGGTAGACTCGAGGACAAATATGGATGGACACAGGTTATAGAATAAGTTATGAATTAGAAATTGATAATGACGATTTGCAGAATATTCAGGATGCATTTTGTCATTCCAATAACATGTATGTTACATGCATTGGTAAAACAAAAGGTCAGCTAACATCCTTCTCAGGCTCAAAGCCTGAGGAGGAATTTGTGTGTGCTAATTTTTCCAGTGCATTACAAGAAGAAATGATTAAATCCTTTGTTGATGGAGCTCCAGAAAACATTGTGGAGCATGCTTTAGCAGAGGATTATTTTTTGTGTAAGGCAGTTGCAATACGTGGTCAGGAGCAGGAGGTCATTGGCGCCTGGGTTTGCTTTGGCGTTGATAAGACTAAGCTTCCTGAGACTAAGGTGTTGCCTGCTGAAATTATGACCACTACAGCCTCTCAGTTTGATAAGGCTGTGTCATTGGTGGAAACTCTTTCAAAATTTTATTTCAAGGAAAAGCTTCATAGCTTCAAATTGAAATCAAAGCTTTCTGAAGAAAAGGATGCAGGCCTTGCTACAGAAGACAAGCTTAAGAAGAATGAAATAATGACTTCAATTCTTCGTCATATGGAGTCTGAGGAGTCTTTTGCAAAGATATCTGAGGATATTCTTAAGGAGGCTGGAAACTATACTCAGTGCAGTCATACAGCTCTTGTTCAAATGTCTGCTGATGGCAAAACTGCTGATATGATTTCCGAGTGGACCACAACAGACAACAAGCTATCAGATAGCTTTAAAAATATTGAAATTGGTGAATTGCCATTTATGAATGGTAAGCCATATACCATTTCTAGCGATGCTTCTCTTCCAGAAGACTTCGCAAAATTCTTTGATAAATTTGACATTAAGGGAGCTATGCTTCTTCCTATAAATGTAAATGATTCTGCAGCCATGTATTTATGTTTTCTCTCAGTAGGAACTGACAGGCAGTGGAGCGTAGAGGATATTCGCTTTGCCAATGATATAAAGCATATCCTTCATAATGTTTTAGTTAAGAAAATCACTGCTAATTCTCTGGCTAGCTCTTACTCTGCCTTAGAGGCAATTCTTCAGAATGCTGGCTATGGAGTTGTGGTTGCAGATCTTCAGCAAAAGAAGATTCTTTACACTAATGATACCTTCGGCGTGTTATTTGAAAACGACATTGACCGAGTTGCAGTTCAGGAGCTTATTTTTGACGAGCGCTATGAAATATCAGAGCTTAATGGATATTCAGCCAACGGCTCAGGTAAATGGTTTGATATTTCTCTGGACAACATTAAATGGGTGGACGGACGAGAGGTTAGACTTATCACCTTCTATGACACCACTGATATTAGAAATTACCAAAAGAAGGCAGAAAAGCAGGCTCAGGAAGATGGTCTTACAGGTCTTTTAAATCGCCAGGCCTGCGAAAAAGATATATCTCTTGAATATCACGTAGCTAAAAAGCTTGGCAAGGAATTTGCCGTATTGATGTTTGATATAGACAATTTCAGCCTTGTAAATGAAGGCTTAGGCTATCAGGCTGGTGATGATTTGTTAGAGTATATTGCTCACAGTATTAATGATATCTCTGCTATAAATGGCAAATGCTATCGTGTAGGTGGAGATGAGTTTGCAGTTCTTGTGGACCATGAAAACTATGGTAGCCTTGATTTAGTGGTTAAGAGAATTATGAATCTCTTTGAGAATCCATGGACCATTAAGGATCAGCAGTATTACTGCACCATAAGTATGGGCGGTGTTAAAGCACCAGCTGGTATTACCGATGCATCAGCTATTCTTACACGTCTTACAATTGCTCTTCATGGAGCCAAGAATAAGGGTAAGAACAGCTTTGAATACTACAATGAAAAGTCTGATTTGATTATGGCTGAAAAGGTTAAGTCAGAGCAGGCTTTGCGCAGAGCAGTTGAAAAAGGCTGTAGAGAGTTTATTGTTTACTATCAGCCTATTATGGAGTTCGTTGGTGGAATACCAAATTGCTGCGGAGCAGAAGCTTTGGTCAGATGGGATTCCTCAGAGCTTGGCATGTTAGAGCCAAATGACTTCATAAAAGATGCAGAGCAGCTAAATCTTATTGAGGATATAGGTGAGCATGTTATCTTTGAAGCAGCAAAGAGCTGCAAACACTGGAATGACTTTGGCCATCCAGAATACAAGGTAAACATCAACCTTTCAGTGCGTCAGCTACTTGATAAATCCTTTGTAAATGTCTTGGATAATATTCTAAAGAGTACAGCAGTTAATCCAAAGAATATTACCTTTGAAATAACTGAGTCCTTAGCCGTAGATGATATGGATAAGGCGGTAAAGACACTCTTTGCCATTAGAAATCTTGGCTGTAGAGTGGCCCTTGATGATTTTGGTACTGGTTATTCAGCCCTTAATCATATTCGAAGTTTGCCAATCAACACTATCAAGATAGACAAATCCTTTGTTTCAGATATGTCTAAAAACAATTTTTCACAGGCCTTTGTTAAGACCATTGCTGATTTAGCAGATTCTCTTAACATGGATATATGCGTGGAAGGTGTTGAAAAGAGTGAGCAGATGGATATGCTAGAACAGCTTCCTATCAATCTTGCTCAAGGCTTTTTCTTTGACAAACCTCTTACAAAAGAAGAGTTTGGTCAAAAGTATCTTTAGTGACTACCGAGGAATCGGATCACATATAAAGTCCAGACAATCTTTGGGTTTTCTGGCACAAGAACTAAATGATATAAGTATTAGAAAGGGAAAGTAATGTACACATTAAAGGACATCAAAAACACAGATCCAGAAATCGCAGAGGCAATTGTAAAAGAATACAATCGTCAATCAGAGCATATTGAGCTTATCGCTTCAGAAAACTGGGTTTCTCCAGCTGTTATGTCAGCTATGGGTTCGGTTCTTACCAACAAATATGCTGAAGGATATCCAGGAAAGCGCTATTACGGTGGTTGCGGCGAGGTTGATGTAGTAGAAGATCTTGCTAGAGAGCGTGCAAAGGAATTATTTGGTTGTGAATATGTTAATGTTCAGCCACATTCAGGAGCTCAGGCTAACATGGCTGTTCAGTTTGCAGTTCTTCAGCCAGGAGACACCGTAATGGGAATGAATCTGGATCACGGCGGACATCTTACACATGGTTCACCAGCAAACTTCTCTGGTGTTTATTTCAACATCGTTCCTTATGGAGTAAACGATAATGGTGTTATCGATTATGATGATGTTGAGAGAATCGCTTTAGAGTGCAAGCCAAAGATGATTATTGCAGGTGCATCAGCATATTGCCGTAAGATTGATTTCAAGCGTTTTAGAGAGATTTGTGATAAGGTTGGAGCTGTCCTTTTCGTAGATATGGCTCATATTGCTGGTCTTGTAGCAGCAGGTGTACATGAGAGCCCAGTCCCTTATGCAGATATTGTTACTACCACAACACACAAGACTCTTCGCGGTCCTAGAGGTGGTATGATTATGGCTACAGCTGAAGCTAATGAGAAGTATAACTTCAACAAGGCTGTATTCCCAGGAATTCAGGGTGGTCCTTTAATGCACGTACTTGCTGGTAAGGCTGTTTGCTTCAAGGAGGCTCTTGATCCATCCTTTAAGGAATATGGAAAACAGATTGTAAAGAACGCACAGGCTCTTTGCAAGGGGCTTCAGGATAGAGGTATTAAGATTGTTTCTGATGGTACAGACAATCACCTTATGCTTATCGACCTTACTCCATTTGAGCTTACAGGAAAGGTTGTCGAGAAGCTTCTTGATGATGCTCACATCACAGCAAATAAGAACACAATTCCAAACGATCCAAAGTCACCATTTGTAACTTCAGGTATTCGTCTTGGTACTCCAGCAGCAACTACTCGTGGTCTTAAGGAAGAGGATTTCGATAAGGTTGCCGAGGCAATTTCAATTGTAATTAAGGAGCAGGAAGCTGGTGTTGAGAAGGCTCGCGCTATTATCAAAGAGCTTACAGACAAGTATCCACTTCCAGGAGATGCTGAGTTTAAGGCGGAGCTTTAAGATTATAAGAAGGTAATAATATTAGCTCATCTGGTAAATCCAGGTGGGCTTTTTTAATGGAAATAATAACAAAATTTAAAGGGCGGTTTTGTGAAAATAGTTCAAGAAATATATTTACACTTGACTAGTATACAAGAATATGTTGTATACTAGTCGCGATATTATCATTTAGTAAACTAGTATAAAATATCAACCAAAACGTAAACTAGTAAAGGTAACTGTTAACCAATGTTTGAGTCAATTGGAGTTTTCAATGGAAAAAATTGAAAGATTAGGACTTGAGACAGCCAGAGAATACGCCCTTAGAGCAATAACTGAAAACATTCAGTCTACAGCTTTAGAGCCTGGCCAAGCCATTAGTGAAAATGAAATATCTTCTTTTCTTGGCGTTAGCCGAACCCCAGTTAGGGAGGCAATACAGGAGCTTCATAAGGCAGCACTTATAGAGATATATCCACAGCGAGGAAGCTATGTATCCTTGATTAATGCTCAGTATGTGGAGGAAGCAGTTTTCTTACGAAAGGTTCTTGATATTGCTGTTATTGAGGAGGCCTGTGACCTGGCCACAGAAGATGATATAAAGCAGTTAGAAGAAAATATAGCTCTGCAGGAATTCTATCTTGAAAAGGACAACACTCAGAAGATTTTTGAGCTTGATAATGAATTCCATAGAATGATTTATGTTGCTGCAAAGAAGGAGACTATCCATCATATGCGTCGAAGCCTTATGATTCATTTTGATAGGGTTCGTACGTTGGCAATGCTCACTGTAAAAGATAAAAAGATTGTGGATGATCATAGAATCATGCTTAAAGCAATAAAAGATAAGGATAAAGCTAAAGCAAGAGAGATTGTAGAGAAGCATCTTAATCGTTACAGAGTGGATCAGGAGGAGCTTATTAAAACCTATCCGCAATTTTTCGAAAATACTTAGCAAGAATGTATTAGAAAACCAAATAATTAGTTTGAAACAACCAAAATGTCTATGGCATTTTGGTTGTTTTTTTAGAATAGATTTTTGTCCTACTAAAAACTAATATACTTGTATACTAGTTTACAAGAAAAAAGTGGAGGACAGAAATGAAAGTTATTGCAGCAGGAAACTCAGCAGTGGCAACGGCTGAGAAAACAAACTGGAAAGCCTACTTCAAGAGATACTGGCAATTGTATTTGTTATTGCTTTTGCCAATGGTATATCTTCTGGTTTTCAAGTACATCCCAATGAAATACGTACTTATTGCTTTCAAGAAGTACAGTATTGTTCAAAAAGTCTCAGAAATGCCATGGGCCGACAACCACGGCTTCCAGTATTTTATTCAGGCTTTTCACAATAGGGATTTCTTAAATGCATTGAGAAATACAATTTCTCTTAACCTTTTGGATTTAGTAATTGGATTCCCCATTCCAATTATCTTTGCATTAATCCTTAATGAGTTGAATATTAAGTGGTTTAAAAAGACAATCCAGACAATCGCTTACATGCCACATTTCCTTTCATGGGTTATCATTTACGGTTTGGCAATTCAGCTTTTTGCACCAAGCAACGGTCTTGTAAATATGCTTATTACAAAGCTTGGCGGCGAGGCGGTACCATTCCTTAATGATCCTGGTAAATGGGTAGGAACATATATCTTCCTTGGAATTTGGCAGAGCTTTGGTTGGAACTCAATTATTTACTTAGCAGCAATTGCAGGAATTTCTCCTGAATTATACGAGGCAGCTTCAGTTGATGGAGCAGGACGTTTCCGCAAGATGTGGCACATTACTCTACCTGGTATCAAGGGCACAATTGTAGTTCTTCTTATTATGGCCTTGGGTAATATCTTGGGTTCAGCTTTTGATAGACCATTTGCTTTACAGAACAACCTTGTAATGCAGAACGCAGAAGTTATTTCAACTTTCGTTTATAAAAACGGTATTAAGGGCTTGCAGTTCTCACTTACCACTGCAGTTGGTTTGTTCCAGTCAGTAGTAGGAGTATTCTTCCTTCTCTTTGCAAATTGGCTCTCACGTAGACTTGGCGAGCGCGGTATTTGGTAGGAGGTGTAAAGATGGCAAGAGGATTAGCAATGACTAGAGGAAAATTAAACGCAAAAGGCTTTGCACTTTCTAAGAAAAAAGAGGATGAGGATTCATCTATTACAAGAATGGTTAAATCAGATAGCACAAAAGCAGGAGATGTAGTTTTTGTAGCGATCTGTGTAATCATCGGACTTATCTGTGTAATACCTATGATAAACCTTTTGGCACGTTCCCTTTCAGCTTCTGACTTCTTAGTTAGAAGAGAGGTTTATCTTTTACCAAAGGGCATCAATATTGATGCATACATGACAGTTTTAGGAGATCCAAAGTACATCAAATCCTTTGTATGGACAGTAATCCTTACAGTGATTTGTACCTTCCTTTCACTAACTATGACAGTACTTTGTGCGTATCCTTTAATCTTCAACAAGTTAAAGGGACGTTCCTTCTTTAACGTAGTAATTACAATAACAATGTTCTTCAACGCAGGTACTATTCCAAACTACTTGCTTATGAAGGAGTTAAACCTTCTTGATAATCCATTGGTACTTATTGTTCCAGGTTGCTTAAGTGTTTACAACATGATTATCATGCGAAGCTTCTTCTATGGAATCCCAGATTCACTTAGAGAGTCAGCTGAAATCGATGGCGCAAGCTTCTTTAGAATTTTGTGGAGCATTTACTTACCACTTTCAAAGCCGGTTATCGCAACACTTGCTTTGTTCTATGCAGTAGGAAGATGGAACGGTTATTCAGATGCTTTGATGTATATGAAGAACAAGGATTTTTATCCATTACAGCTTTTACTTTACAACATTCTTAACAACATGAACTCTGTAGAGGTAGCTACACAGGAAGGCTTCTCAACACCTGGTCTTTCTGAATCACTTAAGGCTGCAATCGTTATGTTCTCAACGATTCCAATCCTTTGTATCTATCCATTCTTACAGAAGTACTTCATCCATGGTGTTACCTTGGGTGCTGTTAAAGAATGATGGCGGGAATTACTTAAGCATAAAGCTTATTTAATTTATAAAGAACTAATTAATTAAAAATTGGGAGGCATACTAATGAAAAAAAGAATTGTAGCATTTGTGCTTGCAGCTACTATGGGACTTAGCATGGTAGCATGTGGCAGCTCTTCTGGTAGCGGTTCAAAGAGCTCATCTGATGGCGCATCATCAGGTTCGTCAGAGCTTGTAGATGGCAAGTTCACAGAGACAAAGCACATCACTGTTGAGGTTTACGACAGAGGAAACGATGGTGGTACAGATCCAACAGACAACATGTACACAGAGTACATCAAGAAGGGAATGCTTGAGGATCACAACGTAGAGGTTGAATTCGTATCAGTTCCACGTTGGACAGAGACAGAAGAAATCAACAACCTTCTTGCTTCAGGCGGAGCTCCAGATATCTGCCTTACATATTCATATCCAACAATTCAGACATACGCTAACATGGGTGGTGTTACAGACTTAAAGCCACTTATGGATCAGTATGGTAGCGAGCTTACAAACCTTCAGGATTGGCTTGGCGATACAAACATCTATTGGGATTTAGATGATGAGAAGGGTACACTTTGGGCAATTGAAGGTAAGCGTGCTAACAACAGACGTATCAACACTTTCATGAGAAAGGATTGGCTTGATAAGCTTGGTCTTGAAGAGCCAACAACAAAGGAAGAGTTCTACAACTGCATTTGCGCATTCCGCGACAACGCTAAGGAGCTCCTTGGCAAGGATGCAGACAAGATGGTTCCATTCTCAGTTTCATTTGATGTAGGCTGGAGAGCAGCACTTCTTATTGAGTCAGAGATGGATCCAAAGATTACAGATAAGGAATTCTACATCAACGGCTTCGATGACAGAAAGCTTACACAGAAGGGCACAAAGGAAGCTATGAAGACACTTAACAAGTGGTACAACGAAGGTCTTCTTTGGAAGGATTTCGCACTTTACACAGCTGGTGACTCTACAGAGGATGATATGATGAAGGCTGGTTATGTTGGTGCCTTCCAGCACAACTGGGATTATCCTTTCCGTAGTGGTGATGATTCAATCCAGGCTAACCTTAAGAGAATCGTTGGCGATGATGCTAAGTATGTAGCAGTTGACTGCTTCGAAAACTCAGAAGGAAAGCACCTTAAGTATGTTGACTCAACAGCTGGTGATAGAAAGATCTTCTTCCCATCAACAAATGATGAGCCACTTGCATCACTTCTTTACCTTGATTGGATTTCTGCTCCAGAGCACATCAAGTACTTACAGATTGGTGATGAGGGTGTAACACATAAGGTTCTTGAGGATGGCGCTATTGAGCTTATTCCAGCTACAGGCGACCCTATTATGAACTCTGGTAACAACATTGACTACACAATCACATGTAATGGTCTTTCACTTGGTGATGAGGACCTTACACTTCTTTCATTAGCTCACAGCTATCCATCATGTGATCCTGAGGATGTTCAGAAGGCACTTGATATTGCAGCTACTGATAACAAGATTGCAAAGAATGTAAAGGTTCCTGAAGTTCTTGCTGAGAACGGTATGGGCGAGGCTCTTGGTTCAAAGAGAGATGTTGTTTATGATACAGCTCTTGCAGCTAAGGAATCTGATTTCGATAAGGTTTGGGATAATGCCCTTGAGGATTATCTTGCATCTGGCGGTCAGGCTATTATGGATGAAAGAACTCAGAAGTTTGAGGCAGTATATGGTGATTCAACATCAGTTGAGTAATCCTTAAAATCTAAATAACAATTACGGGTAGGGCTGAGAATTTTATGGATTCTCAGCCCTATACTTTTTCCTGTTAATATCTTAATTTTGTCAGTAGATGTTAGTAGCAAGATTTCATAAAATACTCACTATAGTGAAAGAATAGGAGAGTGAGATTATGAATTTCTTTCGACCAGATAGTGAAGTAATGGAGTTTCTTAGCAAGGTGACAGATTATATCATCATTAATTTGTTAACCCTTCTGTTGTCTATTCCAATTATCACATTAGGAGCAGCACATACTGCAAAATTTTATACAGCAATGAAGATTTCTCGAGGCGAGGAACCAAGTGCGGTAAAGAGCTATTTTAAGTCCTTTAAGGATAATTTCATACAGGTTACAGGAGCCTGGATGATTATCTTGGCTGTTGGAGTAATTCTTGCCTTTGATTGGTATAACGTACTTTATGGAAGAGGAGCTAGTATGCCTTTTATTCTTAAGGTCGGTCTTGGCCTTCTTACTTTTGTGGTATGGTCAGTGGCTTATTGTATGTTTCCTTTTGAAGCTAGATACAAGGTGACTTTAAAAGAGCTTTTTAAGGCATCCATGGTAATGGCTCTTTTGAATTTACCAAGAATGATTTTGATTTTTATCGTTACATTTTTACCATATGTAGTTTGTGCATGGTACATCCAGTGGGGGTTAGCAATATGGTTGCTTTGTACAACAGTAACCCTTTATTACATAAGCAAAGAATTTAACAAGCAATTAGAAATGCTTAACAAGGAGGATAAGGTTAGTAATGAATCAGGAGACTATGAAGCGTGCTAAGGAATTAGTATCGCAGATGACAATAGAGGAGAAGTGCTCTCAGATGCTGTATCATGCTGAGGCTATTGATAGACTCGGCATTCCAAGATACAACTGGTGGAACGAAGCACTTCATGGAGTTGCACGAGCTGGTGTTGCCACAGTGTTCCCACAGGCAATTGGATTGGGAGCAACATTTGATGAAGATTTGGTAGAGCAAATTGGTGATGCAACTTCTACTGAAGGACGTGCAAAGTTTAACGAGGCATCAAAGCATGATGATAGAGATATTTATAAGGGGCTTACTTTCTGGGCTCCAAATGTAAATATCTTCCGTGACCCACGTTGGGGAAGAGGACATGAGACCTACGGTGAAGATCCATATCTTACAGGTCAGCTTGGAATGGCCTATGTAAAAGGTCTCCAGGGACCAGATTTAGACAATCCAAAAGCTGCGGCTTGTGCAAAGCATTTTGCAGTTCACTCTGGACCAGAGGCAGACAGACATCACTTTGATGCCAAGGTTAATGAGCAGGATTTATATGACACATATCTTTATGCCTTTAAGCGTCTTGTACAGGATGCAAAGGTAGAGTCTGTGATGGGCGCTTACAATCGCGTAAACGGTGAGCCAGCCTGCGGAAGTAAACGTCTTTTAAAGGATATTTTAAGAGGCGACTGGGGATTTGAAGGTCACATTGTTTCAGACTGCTGGGCAATAAAGGATTTCCACGAGAATCATAAGGTAACCACCTGTGAAGTGGAATCAGCAGCTCTTGCTGTTAATAACGGATGCGATTTGAACTGCGGTTGTGTATATGAAAAGTTAATTTATGCCTACAAGGCAGGACTTGTTACAGAAGAGACAATTACAGAGTCTTGCGAGAGATTAATTGAGCTTCGACTTCGTCTTGGAACTCTTCCTGAAAGAGGAAGCAAGTATGATGATATTTCTTATGATGTGGTTGAGTGTAAGGAGCACAAGGAGCTTGCTATAGAGGCAGCTAAAAGAAGTATGGTTCTTCTTAAAAATGATGGAACACTTCCACTTAAGAAGGACTCACTTAAGACTATTGGTGTAATCGGACCAAATGCTAATTCAAGAATTGCTCTTGTTGGAAATTATGAGGGTACATCTTCGGAATATATTACAGTTCTTGAGGGTATCCAGAGATATGTAGATGAGGATGTTAGAGTTCTTTATGCAGAAGGTGCACATCTTTGGAAGGATAGACTTCAGGGACTTTGCGAGGCAAAGGATGGCTTCGCTGAAGCGCTGACAGTAGCGGAACAATCAGATGTTGTTGTGCTTTGTATGGGACTTGATGCCACCATCGAAGGAGAAGAAGGTGATGCCGGAAATGAATTTGGTAGTGGTGATAAGAAAGGACTTAGACTTCCAGGTGTGCAGCAGGATTTAGTGGAGGCTGTCACAGCAATTGGTAAGCCAGTTATCTTGTTGGTACTTGCTGGTTCTGCTATGGATTTAAGCTGGGCTAATGAAAACGTAAATGCGATAATTCATTGCTGGTATCCAGGAGCTAGAGGTGGAAAGGCTGTTGCGCAGGTGCTCTTCGGCGAGGACACTCCATCAGGAAAACTTCCTCTTACCTTCTACAAGTCAGATGCTGATTTGCCTGCCTTTGAGGACTACTCTATGGAAGGTCGTACCTACAGATATTTCAAGGGTACACCACTTTATCCATTTGGATACGGCTTAAGCTATTCTAAGTTTGAATATACAGATGCTTCTATTGATAAAAATGAGGGAAGCATTGGAGATACATTTACAGTTAAGGTTAATGTGAAAAATGCTGGAGACTTCGAGGGACATGAAGCAGTACAGCTTTATGTAAAGGATGTGGAGGCCAGCACAAGAGTTGCTAACTTCACACTTAGAAAGATTGCAAATGTTGAACTACTTCCTGGGGAATCAATGGAGGTAAGCTTTGAGCTTTCAGCTCGTGATTTTGCAATCATAGATGAAAAGGGAAAATGTATCGTTGAACCTGGTGAATTCAAAATCTTTGTTGGCGGCCAGCAGCCAGATGCTAGAAGTGCAGAGCTCACAGGAAGAAAATGCGATGAATTCACAGTGAAGTTGTCAGGTGAAGTTACTGAAGTAGAATACTAGGAGGAATAATGTAATGGAAATGCAAATCGCAAAAGCACCAACAGATCCTGAGAAGAATCGCCCATATTTTTACATCATAAAAGACAAGGAAATCTTTACTCAGTCTGATGAGGAGGGCAAGGGTGTTTCTTTTCTATATCAGAGTGATGGACGATTAATTAGCTCAGCTACCTTTACAGGAAATGTAACAGATGAGCATATTCTCAAGCTTATGGAAACAGTAGATGGTTTTAAAGAGCTAGTTCATTCTGTAGGTGTTTCTGTTGAAATGGATGATAAGGACAAGCAGGCAGAGTTTGTTTTTCAAATGTACGGCAAGGAGGATTTGTACGGCGGTGGTGCAAATCTTATCTGCGATGTATCAACAAACTCTCAGGAAGAAAGAATCTACATGAAGGATATTGATTGGACAGAGGATGATGATGTTCCTGGTCAGATTCGTATTCATACAGATGCTCCTGAGCAGAAGGCTTTTCTTTCTGTAAGATTTTTCTTGAATGATGGTTTTGAGGCTCCACCTCAGCTTGAGGAAAAGCCTGTTGATACAAATTCTAAGGAATACAAGGAAATGATAGACCGTTCATTGGTAAATCTTGGAAATACAAAACGCCTTATGGATGTGGTAAGCAAAGCCAAGGCTGGTGAAGAGGTTCACATCAGCTATATTGGAGGTTCCATCACTCAAGGTGCGGGGGCTACACCAATCAACACAGAATGTTATGCTTATAAGTCTTTCTTAGGTTTTAAAAAGCTTATGGGGGATGGTGACAACATTCATTATCACAAAGCAGGTGTAGGGGGTACACCTTCAGAGCTTGGTATGCTTCGTTTTGATAGAGATGTACTTGAAGATGGAGCTGTTACTCCTGACATTGTTGTTATCGAATTTGCAGTAAATGATGAAGGAGATGAGACAAAGGGCAATTGCTATGAAAGCTTAGTAAGACGTGCTTTAAAGCTTCCTAACAATCCTGCAGTTCTTCTTATGTTCTCCGTATTTGCGGATGACTATAATCTTCAGGATCGTCTTGCTCCTGTTGGTTTTAGATATGACCTTCCAATGGCAAGTGTAAAGGATGCAGTTACACCTCAGTTCTATGATAGAGATAATCGTATTCTTACAAAGCATCAGTATTTTTATGATATGTTCCATCCAACAAATCTTGGACATACAATCATGGCTGACACTTTGATTAACATAATGAAGCTTGCTATTGAAAAGGGGGCTGATGAGTCTTATGATCCACGTTTTGAAGATGCACCAGCAATTGGAAATACCTTTGATGATGTAATCCTTGTGGACAAGAAGGATAACATAAATCTTGTCCAGATTAAGGAAGGCGGATTCGTATATACGGATGATGTTCTTCAGTCAGTAGAAAGAGATATGGACTTACATCTTACACCACAGCTTCCTAACAACTGGATGTATGATGGCGGCAAGGGAAGCACAGAACCTTTCGAAATGGATGTGGAGTGCAAAGCGCTTGTGCTTGTAATGAAAGACTCAGGTGAAGTTGATGCAGCCACAGCAAAAGTATACGTAGACGACAAATTCGTTCGTGATTTAGATCCATACGTAAACCGCTGGTGCCACTGCAATCCACTCATCGTAATCGATGAAACCGTAACCGCAAAACACCACGTCAAGGTTGTCGTAGACCCAGACGTCGTACGTAACAAGTTCACCATATTAGGATTCGGACTTGTAAGATAATAAATATAAAAATAGACAGCAGACAAGAAAAACATGGCTGCGCGAGCAAGGGGGCACCATACAGTGCATGGGATGGGGCCCACACCGGCGGGGGGACCCATGCACTGATATGGGAGATGCCTTGCGGGAGCATGTGAAATTTAAGGTCTGCTGGCAGGAGGTATATTATGGTAACTGCACACAACCCAATACTTAAAGGGTTCTACCCTGACCCTTCGGCATGCCGAGTGGGAGACGACTACTATATTGTTTGCTCAAGCTTTGTATACGCCCCAGGTGTTCCAATCTTTCACAGCAAGGATTTGGCACACTGGGAGCAAATAGGACATGTGCTTGATAGAGAAAGCCAGCTTCCAGTTAGCGGCGAAATCTCAAGAGGAATTTTTGCTCCAACAATTAGAGAACATAAAGGAACTTATTATATGATTACTACAAATGTTAGCCACGGAGGAAACTTTGTAGTAACAGCAAAGGACCCTAAGGGACCATGGTCGGATCCATATTATCTTGGAGAAGATGCACCTGGTATTGATCCATCACTTTTCTTTGATGATGACGATAGATGTTATTATGTTGGTACTCGTCCAAATCCTGAGGGAGTACGTTACAATGGAGATTGGGAAATCTGGGTACAGGAGCTTGATCTTAACACCATGAAGCTCGTTGGCGAGTCCATGGCAATTTGGAAGGGCGCTGTTAAGGATGTAATTTGGCCAGAAGGTCCACATCTTTACAAGAAGGATGGCTATTATTATCTTCTTCACGCAGAGGGCGGTACTGGTCCAGAGCATGCAATTTCAGTAGCTCGTTCAAAGGAGCTTTTTGCATGGTTCGAGGGATGTCCAAGAAATCCAATTTTCTCTCACAGAAATCTTGGTAAGGATTACCCAATTATCTATGCTGGCCACGGTGATCTTGTGGATGACAAGGATGGCAACTGGTACATAGTAATGCTTGCTTCTCGTCCTTGTGAAAAGCACTGTAGCATTGGCCGTGAGACATTCCTTGCAAAGGTTGTATGGGAAGAGGGATGGCCAGTTATTAATCCAGGCGTTGGAAAGCTTGAGGATGAGGTAGTTCTTCCATTTGAAGAGCACGAATTTCCAGCGGAAAATGAGTGGAGTGATCAGCTACATTTCTATACAGAAGAGCTTGACCAGAGACTGGTTGGAATCGAAAAGAGAAATGAAGATATTTATTCTTTGAAGGAACGTCCAGGTTTCTTAAGATTATATACACGTCCTGAAAGGGCAGAGGATACTTGTTATCCTTCATTTTTAGGATTGCGTCAGAAGGATTATTCCTTTAAAGTAAATGCAGGAGTTGATTTTACCCCTGCAAATGAAGATGAGTGTGGTGGTATTGTTTTATTCCAAAATCACGCAAACCATTTGTCACTGGAAATTGTAAACCGAGGCGGAGAAAGAAAGCTTCAGATTAGAAAGACTGTTAAAGGTCAGGAACAGGTTGGCGGAAGCCTTCCAGTGAAAGGGGAGATTATTACTTTAGAACTTAAGGTAGAAAATCAGAAGGCTGAGGCTTATTTGATTGAGAATAATAAGCATATTCTTTTAGAGGCTGACATTGATTTATTACCTTACACAACAGAGGAGGCCGGTGGCTTTGTAGGATGTACAGTTGGTATGTACACTTCTTCAAATGGAAAGCCAAGTCAGAATCACTGTGATTTTGCATGGCTCACTCTGGAAAAAAGTATATAAGAATAATTAGGTGGAATTGATGGCTGGTATTAGTTCAAGGATTGGCAGAATAATTGAAAAGACAAACACAAAAAAGAGATTAGTATTATTCTATATTGTTTTTGTTATAATCCCAATTATTGTGTCAGATACTCTTGTTGTATCTGGAATTTATCGTGCAGAGCATGCTTCTCAAGAGCACATAATGGAGAATGAGGCCAACGCCATCAATTACACTTTTACTAATCAGATAGACCAGGCTGCAAAGCTTGGTAATGCTCTGTACAGCAGTTTGTACGTAGACGATTTTTTAAATCGTAAATACGATTCAAATCTTGAATATTATAATGCATATCAGAAATTCTTTGATGACACTCTTCTTAAATTAGTAGAGGGTCAGTCAGGTCTTAAATTTTCAATTTATTTGGATAACGATACAATTACAAACGGTGGCGAATTTCAGAAACTTAGCCAGGCTTATGAAAGTGACTGGTATAAATATATGGAGGCCTCTGGCAGAAACAAGGGGCTTTACTTTGGAAGAAGAAAGACAGCAGATGGACAGACTGCCAGAACTATTTATTACTTCCAGCGTCTGAATTATTACAACAACACTTCCAACAATTTTGTGCTTGTTATAATTGACTATGGAAAATGTGCTGATAGTCTTTCAAACTTGAACTATGAAAATCGAGCATATATCTGTGATAGCACCAAGGTGATAATGTCTAATAGTAAGTATAGTAATGTTAATAAAGACTATGCTGATAAGAAGGATATTAATAAGATTGCTTTCACTCAGGAATTCAAGCTATATGGTCAGGAACTTAGTATTGAAATCATAAATAATACTAATCCTTTGATTAGCATTATGAAGGGAAAATGGTATCAGTTTATTTTACTGCTTGTAATTAACCTGGTGCTTCCACTTTTCGTAAGTAATCTTATGGGTACAGCTTATAAGAATAAGCTTAAAGAGCAGCAGACAGTTGTGGCAAAAAAGAATGCGGAGCTACTTGCGCTTCATAGTCAAATTAATCCGCATTTCCTGTTTAATGCACTTGAAAGTATTCGAATGCATTCACTTCTAAAACAGGAAACTGAGACCTCTGAAATGGTAGAGAGGCTTGCCAAGCTTCAACGTCAATATACAGAGTGGAATGAAGATGAAGTTTCCATTGAGAAGGAACTTGAATTCGTAAAGGCGTATTTGGAATTACAGAAGTATCGTTTTGGGGATAGATTATCATTTGATATAGATGTTGAGCCAGAATGCTTGAATTTATTGGTTCCAAAGCTTACTATAGTAACGTTCGTAGAAAACGCCTGTGTACATGGAATTGAAAGTAAAATTACACCAGGTTGGATTTTCGTTAGAATATCTTCAGATGGAGAGTTTCTCACAATGGAGATTGAAGATACAGGAAACGGAATGGGAGAAGAGGAAAGCAGAAATCTACTTCGAAAGATGCGTTTTGCCAATATTGAGATGCTCAAGGAAAAGGGTAGAGTTGGCATAATAAATGCATGTCTTCGATTGAAGATGATATCAGATGAAGAGGCTTCCTTTGATTTGGATTCTGAACCTGGAACTGGTACACTAGTACAAATAAGGGTACCGGTTATATATTTAAAGGGGTTAATTTAATGTTAGAAGTGTTATTAGTTGATGATGAGCCTTTTATTCTCCAAGGCTTACAGTTACTTATTGATTGGGAGAAGGCGGGCTATCATATTTCCACTGCCAGCAATGGAAAGGAAGCTCTTGATTATATCAAGGACTACCCAGTGGATCTTGTAATTGCAGATATCAAGATGCCGGTTATGACAGGTCTTGAACTGTTAAAGGCTCTTAGAACAGAGTTGAAAAAGGATGTATATTTTGTCATTCTAAGTGGTTTTGCTGAGTTCAGCTATGCTCAGGAAGCTCTTAGATATGATTGTACAGATTATATATTAAAGCCTGTTGAGAAGGAGCAACTACTTTCTATCTTGGAGAAGGTTTCAGCCTTAAATGTTGAAAAGGCATCCCGAAAGCAGGATGTTTTGAAAAAGGAAAAGGCTTATATGGAACGCACTCTTATGCGTTTGTTAAGCGGAAAATATGATGTAAACGATATAGACTATATTGCAAAGCAAACCACTTTAGGTGATGACCTTTGCTATGTGGAGATACAGCTTGATGATGAGCTTTGCAATGACGAAGCCTTAGATGATGATAAAAAGATTCAGTTGGCGAAGATTTATTCTGCAGCTTGTGAATATCTTAAGGATGACGAGATTTTCTGTATAAGGGATATTTCAAATAGTGAGCAGGTTTTTGATATTGGTTTCATCTACAATGATTCAATGAGTAAGCGACTTCAGTGCACTGATAAGGATTATCTGAAGGAGTTTCTGGATTACTTGGTGGCAAACACAAATCTTCCAATCACCATGTTGGTAGGAAAGAACGTAAGTGGAATCAGAAACATTTCAAAGTCTTACGGTACTGCAAACATGCTTCATTCTCTCCAGGGCTTTAGAGAAAAGAAAAATATCTACTTCTACGAGGAAGAATACAAGGTTGGAGAAAGCGGTCTTATTATTTGTAAAAAGGAATTGGATGCACTGATAGCCGCTATCGAACGTGGAGAGCATGTTGAAATTCGTAAATGCGTAGATGACTTTTATGAAGAAATGCAAAAGACAGGTGTTACAGGTTCAACTATGAACCTTAATATCAATTATCTTTTGTTTCAGCTGATTCATCTTGCTACTGAGCTTGATAGCTCTGTAAACCAGGAAGAGATTCTTCGTATTATTTCTGAGACGACTTCAGAGGAAGGTATTAGCCGTGGTGGAAAGACTCACCTTTGCAGAATGTCATATGCTTATGGAGAGTATTTATCTCAGCTTCGTAAAAACGTATCAAGAGGTGTTCTTGGTGATGTGGAAGAGGAGATTAAAAAGAACTACGCATCAAATCTTACCCTTAAGGATTTAAGTGAAAAGTACTTTGTAAATTCTGCATATTTAGGCCAGCTTTTCAGAAAGAAATACGGCTGTTCCTTCAAGGATTATCTTAACAGAAAACGAATCGAGGAGGCCGCACGCCTACTTCGTAAAACCGATATGAAAATATATGAGGTGGCAGAAGCCGTTGGCTACAAAGACTCAGACTACTTTGTAAACAAGTTTATCGAAGCCATGGGATGCACACCTACAAAGTATAAAAAAGGCGGGTGAAATTTTTAAAATTTCACCCCCTTTTTTCTATACTTTCTCCGATGTTTTACTTCACAAAAAGACATAGAATACTATCATACGAAAGGGACATAAGTTCCGGAGATTATATAGGAGGGTTATTTATGAAAAAGAAAATTGTAAGCGCTGTACTTTGCGCTGCAATGCTCTCTAGCATGTTTGCTGGATGCGGTAAGACAGCAGGCAGCGGCGGAGCAGTTAACAAGGACGGTATCAAGGAGTTTACAGCATTCTTTGCAGTACCAGGTTCAGAAATCAACGACGACAACGAGATTCAGCAGATTATCGCTGAGAAGACTGGCTGCAAGGTTAAGGAGACATGGCTTACAGGTCAGACAGCTGAGGAAGCAGTTGGTACACTTATCGCTGGTGGCGAGTATCCTGACTTCGTTGAAGCTGGTAGTGGTTCAGTTCAGATGTATGAGGCAGGCGCTCTTGTAGCACTTGATGATTACATTGATAAGTATCCAAACATTAAGGAGTACTTTACAGAGCAGGAGTGGGATGCACTTCGTCAGAGCGATGGACATATCTATTGGATTCCACAGTTCTCTAACATCTACGGAGAAGAGCGTGCTTGTACACATAACGATGAAGCATTCTGGATTCAGGCAAGAGTTCTTGAGTGGGCTGGATATCCAAAGATTGAGACAATGGATGAGTACTTCGATCTTATCGAGTCTTACAACAAGGAAAACCCAACAATGGATGATGGTACAGAGAATATCCCTTACACAATCCTTTGTGATGACTGGAGATATTTCTGCTTAGAGAATGCACCAGAATTCCTTGATGGTTATCCAAACGATGGATCAGTTATCGTAGATCCAGATACAATGAAGATTGTTGATTACAACACAACACCAACAGCTAAGAAGTACTTCCAGAAGTTAAACGAGGAGTACAAGAAGGGTATCGTAGATCCTGAGTCATTCACACAGACATATGATGAGTACATTGCAAAGCTTTCTTCAGGTCGTGTACTTGGTATGATCGATCAGTGGTGGGATTTCGCATACACAGCTGAAGATGCTATCAAGTCAGCTGGTCTTGATGAGAAGGGTTGCCAGTATGTTCCACTTCCAATCACAATTGAGAAGGGTATGAAGAACCAGTGGCACAACTCAGGCGGAGTTCTTAATGTTTCTTCAGGTCTTGCAATTACAACATCATGCCAGGATGTAGAGGGTGCACTTCAGTTCGTAAATGACCTTCTTGATCAGGATATTCATGATTTAAGATTCTGGGGTGTTAAGGATGTAGATTACAAGGTTGGCGACGACGGAATGTACTACAGAACACCAGAGATGAGAAAGCAGCAGGCTGATACAGCTTACAAGGCTTCACACGTTTGTTCATACTCATACTTCCCACAGTATTCTGGAACAAGCCGTGATGGTAAGAATGCTATGAAGTCAGACGGACAGGAGCAGGAATTCTTCGATGGTCTTTCAGAGCCAATCAAGAAGTGCTTCGAGGCATATGGAGCTCAGACATACGTAGAGATGCTTGGTACATCAGAAGCTCCAGGTCCATGGTATCCAATGTACACATACTCAAGCACAATGACAACATCTACACCAGGTGGAACAGCTTGGGCTAAGATGGGTGAGATTAAGCACCAGTATCTTCCAAAGGTAGTTATGTCAGAAGACTTTGAGAAGGGCTGGAACGAGTACATGGGCGTATATGAAGAGTGTAAGCCAGAAGACTTCATCTCAGAAATGCAGACAGAGCTCGAGAGAAGAGTTGAAGAAGCTGCTAAGTATGAGGGTGGTTCTAAAAAGAAATAATAATTGTTGAAATACCCATATAGCAGGGCCGGTTCTGCTTGTGCCCTGCTATATTTATATCAAAAATCGGGCGTTTTAAAGTAATTGGGAGGACATTATGACGCAAAAAAAGTCTTTTAACATGGTGGATATAAAGCACCAGAAGATACTTCTTTTCTGGGCAGCAGCAATCACAATCTATGGTATTGTTTTCTATTATGCTCCACTTGTAGGTTGGCTCATGGCATTCCAAAACTATAAGCCAGTTACAGGTCTTTTACATTCAGAGTTTATCGGACTTGGAAAGTTCAAGCTTTTATTCTCAGATGTAACTTTCTTAAGAGTAATTCGTAACACTTTAGCAATGGGTGTTATCAACTTGGCAGTAACCTTCTTCATGGCTATTTTATTTGCTATTCTCTTAAATGAAATGGCTAGCAAGGGCGGAAAGAAAGTAGTTCAGACAATTTCATATTTACCTCACTTCCTTTCATGGATCATCGTTACAGGTATTCTTCATGATGCTCTTTCGGGAACAGGTATCATCAATACACTTTTAATGCATTTTGGCACAATTTCACAGCCAATCAACTTTTTTGCACATGAAAAATACTTCTGGCCAATTGTTGCTTTCGCTAATGTTTGGAAGGAAACAGGCTGGAATGCAATTATATATTTAGCAGCAATTACTTCTATCGACCCATCACTTTATGAAGCAGCTTCAATCGACGGTGCTGGTAGATGGGCAAAGATTAAGAACGTTACACTTCCAGGAATCAAGCCAACAATTATGATTCTTCTTCTTATGAACGTAGGTAACGTACTTAATGCAGGTTTCGAAATTCAGTACTTACTTGGAAATGGTCTTGTACAGAACGTATCACAGACAATTGATATCTACGTTTTGAAATGGGGTATCAGCCAGGGTGATTACTCAATCGGTACAGCCGCAGGTATTTTCAAGAGTGTTGTTTCTATCATTCTCATTGTGTTCTTCAATCATATTGCTAAGAAACACGGTGAAGAGAGATTATTCTAAGGAGGCGAAGAAAATGGATCAGACAAGTAGTTCACTAGTTAGCTTTGCCGGTACCACCGAAAGTAAGGAGGTAACTAAAGTGAAAGCTAAAAAACGTAAAAAGATTTCAGGCGCTGATTTGGCCTTCAGAATTTGTAACGGACTTTTCATGATTATATTTGTAGTCGTTACACTTTACCCAGTATTAAACACATTAGCTGTTTCTTTAAATGATGGTACAGATGCACTTAGAGGCGGTATCTATTTAATTCCTCGTGTGTTCACTATGAAGAACTATGAAACAGTATTAGCAAAAGATAACCTTGTTACAGGTGCATTCATCACAGTTTCAAGAACAATCCTTGGAACACTCCTTGCACTTGTTACCAACGCAATACTTGCATTTATCGTTAGCCGTAAGAATTTCATCTTCGCTAAGCAGGTATCGTTGTTTTGGGTAATTACAATGTATGTTAATGGCGGATTGATCCCTACATTCCTCCTTTTTAAATCCCTAGGACTTACAAACAGTTTTGCAGTTTACATTATTCCAGGAATGATTTCTGCCTTTAACATGCTTGTTATAAGAACCTACATGCGAGGCATCCCTGACAGCTTGGAAGAGTCTGCACAGCTTGACGGTGCTGGTTACACAACTATTTTCCTAAAGATTATTTCTCCACTATGTAAGCCAGTATACGCAACTGTAGCACTCTTCGTAGCAGTAGGTCAGTGGAACTCATGGTTCGATGCAATGCTTTACAACAGAATGGCTTCTCAGTACACAACCTTACAGTATGAGTTAATGAAGCTCCTTTCTTCAGTTTCAAACCAGAGCTCATCTGCAGAAGCCATGAAGAATGCTGGCGAAGGCTCTGTAACCCCTACCTCTGTCAGAGCTGCAGCCACAATTGTTACAATGTTACCAATCATTTGTATTTATCCATTCCTTCAGAAGTACTTCGTAACAGGACTTACACTTGGTGGCGTTAAAGAGTAATTATGGATTGATTGTGAATGTAAGAATTTTATGGAGTAGATTAATGAGACAGTATAGAAATGTCTTCTTAGAGATTGGAAAATCTCCAGAGGAGATTCAGACTAGAGTAAATAACACATTCAATGAGATATTTTATGGAGCTGACAAATTCTATGAGACTACAGAAGATGGCTCCATGGGATACCTTGTAGACACAGGTAATATAGACACCAGAACAGAAGGCATATCTTACGGTATGATGATGTGCGTTCAGTTGGACAAGAAAAAAGAATTTGATCAGCTTTGGAACTGGGCCATGACAAATATGTACCTTGATGATGGCGAATGCAAAGGATATTTCGCATGGTCAGTTGATCCAAGTGGTCGAAAGAATGCCAATGGTCCAGCACCTGATGGTGAAGAGTTCTTTGCAATGGCACTTATATTTGCAAGTCATCGTTGGGGCGATGGAGAGGGTATCTATAATTACAGCGAAAAAGCTAAAGAGCTTTTAAAGGTTTGCTTACATCACGAAGAGATGTATGGCGGACACAATATGTGGAACGAGGACGGACTTATTAAGTTTGTTCCAGGATTAGAATTTACAGATCCATCATATCACCTTCCACATTTTTATGATTTATTTGCTGAAAACTGCTACGAAGAAGACAAAGAATTGTGGAAAAAATGCGCAGCAGCTTCCAGAGAATATTTAAAGACAGCTTGCCATCCTAAAACTGGACTTTCTCCAGAGTACAGTTATTACGATGGAAAGCCATATCCTGACCACGAGCACTTTGGTGGTCGTCACGACTGGTTCTACAGCGATGCATACAGAACCATAGCAAACATCGGCTTGGACTTCGAATGGGCCGACAAAGACACTGAGTTTGGTACTTGGTGTAAAGCAACAGCAAACAACCTTCAGGAATTTTTCGCTAACCTCCCAGAGGAAGATTCCAGAGGTATCTACGAAATCGACGGAACAGTACTTGAAGGCAAGGCTCTTCATCCAGTAGGCTTGACTGCAACTATCGCCCAGGCGTCTCTTGCAGCGGATGGCCCTCACGCCCTCAAAGCAGTGGAAGACTTTTGGAACACTCCACTTCGTACTGGCGAACGCAGATACTATGATAATTGTTTATACTTGTTTGCAATGCTTGCCCTAAGTGGCAATTATCGTATTTACTAATTAATTTTTCCTTCTTCTTTTTATAGTGATAAGGACTGCCTGGTGGCAGTCCTTATTTGTGTTCTAGGAAGAAACATATAAATCATTTCACAGACAGAACATACAATATGTGTTAAAATGCTATTGAGTTTATTAAAACTTGATAGCATTTTTTGATTAATGGAGGAATTCTTATGGATTACAATTCAAGATATAATGAGTGGTTAGAAAAACTAGCAGATTCAGACCCTTTAAAGGCTGAACTTCAGGCTATAGCAGGCGACGAAAAAGAAAAGGAAGACCGTTTCTATCAGGATCTTTCTTTTGGTACAGCAGGCCTTCGTGGCAAGGTTGGTGCTGGTACAAACCGCATGAATTTCTTTACAGTTGGCAAGGCTACACAGGGTGTTGCTGATTTTATCGTGTCTAAGGGTAAGGAAGCTTGTGAAAAGGGTGTTGTTATTGCACATGACCCTCGTCATTTTTCTAAGGAGTTTTCACAGCTTGCTGCTGGTATTTTTGCAGCAAATGGAATCAAGGTATATTGCTTCCCTGATTTAAGACCAACTCCAGAGCTTGCATTTATGATTAGACGTCTTGGCACAGTTTCTGGTATCAATATTACAGCCAGCCACAATCCAAAGGAATACAATGGCTACAAGGCATATTGGGATGACGGCTGCCAGGTTTCTTCTGAGATTGCTGATGGCATGACAGAGTGCATTAATGCAGTTGATATGTGGTCAGGTATTAAGAAGTCTGATTTTGAAGAGGGGGTTAAGGCTGGAAAGATTATTGTTCTTGGCGAAGAGTATGATAGAGAGTACCTTGATAAGATTGAAGCTCTTGCTATTCACGAGGGTGATGAGCTTGATCTTACAATTCCTCTTGTTTATACACCACTTAACGGTTGCGGTTCTATTCCTTTCCGTCAGATGCTTAATGACAGAGGTTTCTCAAATTGGACTATTGTCCCAGAGCAGGAGAATCCAGACCCAGATTTCAAGACTGTAGGCTATCCAAATCCAGAGGATACAAAGGCATTTAGATTATCAGAGGAATATGGTCGTAAGTTTGGTGCAGAGCTTCTTATGGCTACTGACCCAGATGCAGATAGATTTGCTATCGAGATTCGTGATAGCGAGGGTAACTATGTGCCACTTAATGGTAACCAGACAGGATACTTGCTTGTAAACTATGTTCTTGAGGGACATAAGGATGCCGGCACACT
This sequence comes from Pseudobutyrivibrio sp. YE44, assembly GCF_900104335.1. Taxonomy (GTDB): domain Bacteria; phylum Bacillota; class Clostridia; order Lachnospirales; family Lachnospiraceae; genus Pseudobutyrivibrio. Next base: position 166,762 of record NZ_FMXT01000004.1, on the reverse strand, counting down.
TCCAAGTAAGGGTGCCATGGTTAAGTCTATCGTTACATCAACTCTTTCTACAATCATGGCAAAGGCTTATGGTGTGGAAATGTTTGAAACTCTTACTGGATTTAAGAATATTTGTGGAAAGATTCCTTATCTTCACGATAACGGATATACGTATTTATTTGGTTATGAAGAGTCTGTTGGTTATGCTATCTGTGAGGATATCCGTGATAAGGATGGTATCTCAGCAGGTATGATGGTTGCTGAGGCAGCTGCTTACTATCGCAAGCAGGGCAAGACTCTTTGGGATGTTCTTCAGGAGATTTATGCTAAGTATGGTTTCTTTGCAGAGGATGAGCCAAATATTGTTCTAGAAGGAATTCCAGGTGCACAGCGTATTCAGCGTATGATGAAGTGGTTTAGAGAGAATCTTCCAACAGAGGTTGCTGGTTCAAAGGTAGATAAGGTTATCGATTATATTAATGGATATGAGGATATTCCTGCACAGAATGCAATCCGTATTTTCCTAGAGAATGGTTCTTGGTTTGCAATTAGACCATCTGGTACAGAGCCTAAGATTAAATTCTACTTCTACTCTAACCAGGATAGCAGAGAAAATGCTCTTAATGTAAACGCTCAGATAAAAGAAGAAATATTTGCACTCATTAATTCAGTTGAATAAATCTATTATAAAAGATGGATATTTGATATAAATGTCCATCTTTTTTTCACTATAATGGGCTACAATGAAATACCTATGGAGGATATTTAATGAGTTCAGTTATATTTGATACAGAGAAATTTGCGGCAGTTGCAAGACAGGCAGTTGCTGAGGGAATAGTGTTACTTAAGAATGACAAGGAGGTTCTTCCACTTTCTAGCGGAAGCAATATAGCCTTGTTTGGAAGAACACAATTCAATTATTACAAGAGCGGAACTGGTTCTGGTGGAATGGTAAACACCAAATATGTCACTGGCGTTAGAGAGGCTCTCGAGGCATATGATAGATTCACTTTAAACGAGAAGCTTAAGAATACTTACGATGAGTGGATTAAGGACAATCCTTTTGAAGCTGGTGAGGGATGGGCTTCTGAACCATGGTTCCAAAAGGAAATGCCTATATCCTTAGACCTTGCAAAGGAAGTAGCTGCAAGCTCTGACGTAGCTGTTGTAATCATAGGTCGTACCGCAGGTGAGGATCAGGATAACAGCACTACAGAGGGAAGCTATCTTCTTACAGCAGATGAGTGTCAGATGCTTGAAAATGTTAGAGCTGCCTTTGATAAGATGGTGGTTCTCATTAATGCAGGAAACATCATCGATATGAAGTGGATGGAGGAGTACACCCCTGATGCTGTTCTTTATATTTGGCAGGGTGGTCAGGAAGGCGGAAATGGTGCCTTAGATGTGCTTTCAGGTGATGTTAATCCTTCTGGTCGTCTTACTGATACTATTGCAAAGAACATTGAGGATTATCCTTCTTCACAAAACTTTGGCGGAAGCAAGTGCAATGTTCAGCAGGAAGATATTTATGTAGGTTATAGATATTTTGAGACCTTCGCAAAGGATAAGGTTTTATATCCTTTCGGTTTTGGTTTATCCTACACAGAATTTTCAATTGAGCCTGTAGGTTTTACCTATGGTGAAGAGGAAATTGAATTTGATGTAAAGGTTACAAACAAAGGCTCTCGCAAGGGTAAACAGGTAGTCCAGATTTATGTTTCAAAACCACAGGGCAAGCTTGGCAATCCTGCCAGAGAATTAGTGGGCTTTGGAAAGACAAAGGAACTTCAGCCTGGCGAGAGTGAAACTCTTAATATCGTATTTACGAATTATCAACTAACAAGCTTCGATGACAGCGGTGTGACAGGATATAAAAATGCATACGTAATTGAAGCGGGAGAATATAGCTTCTACATTGGTGACAATGTTAGAACAGCAGAGTTTGCTGCAAGCTTTACTCAGGAGGAAACAGCTTTATTTGAACAGCTTTCTGAGGCACTTGCACCAGTGGTTCATTTTAAGAGAATGAAGCCTGAACTACAGGCAGATGGAAGCTACAAGCTTATCTATGAATCAGTGCCAGTTGCCACTTTAAAGCCTGATAAGCTTAGAAAGGCTGACCTTAAGCCAGAGCTTCCACAAACTGGTGATAAGGGCATTAAGCTAGTGGATGTTTATGATGGAAAGGCTTCAATGGATGATTTCATCGGACAGCTTTCTGATGAAGATCTTTGCTGCATAGTTAGAGGAGAGGGCATGAGCTCTCCTAAGGTTACACCAGGTTGTGCTGGTGCCTTTGGTGGAGTTACAGATTCACTTTTAGAAAAAGGAATTCCTACCGCATGCTGTACGGACGGACCATCAGGTATTCGTATGGACTGTGGCAAGAAGGCTTTTGCTATGCCTAACGGAACATGTCTTGCCTGCGCATGGAATCTGGAGCTTAACGAAGAGCTTTACAACTGGGAAGGCCTTGAGCTTCGCAAAAACAAGATAGATGTTCTTCTTGGACCTGGCATGAATCTCCACAGAAATCCTCTTAATGGACGTAACTTCGAGTACTTCAGTGAAGATCCACTTGTAACAGGAAAGAATGCTGCAATTCAGCTTAAGGGAATGCATAAATATGGCGTTACAGGAACAATTAAGCACTTTGCTTTAAATACACAGGAAACTGGTAGACATACAGTAGAGCATGTGGCATCAGCTCGTGCTATCCGTCAGATTTATCTTAAGGGCTATGAAATTGCTGTTAAGGAAGGAAATGCTCACGCAGTAATGACTACCTACGGTTCTGTCAATGGCTACTACACCGCATCAAGCTATGATTTGGATACTAGAATTTTACGTGAAGAGTGGGGCTTTGACGGCATCATAATGACCGACTGGTGGGCTAAGGGTGGTAAGTCTTATCACGGCAACAATTCCGATATGGCATCTATCATCCGTGCTCAAAATGACTTATACATGGTTACAAGCTCTGCCATTGATAACACCAACAGAGACAACCTCGCCAAGGAGCTTGAGAAGGGCAAAGTCACACGCTTTGAGATTCAGCGTTGTGCAGCAAATATCTGTAAATTCATTATGGAAAAGCCAGTATTTGCTCGTTACATTGAAAGAGGAAATGAGCTTGATGAGCAGCTTGCTTCTGAGGCAGATGATGAAGAACTTGAGTTTGACAAGATGATTGACCTTCGTATAGACGAATCAGGTGTGGCAAATATTAATCCAGCTGACATTAAGACAGCTAGAAATAGCAACAACATGATAACTGTTTCCTTTAAGGAGCGTGGTGACTACAAGCTTACCATGACAGTTCGAGCAAATGCCAAGAGTGAGCTTGCACAGATTCCGCTTAGCATATTCCGTGATAAGCTTCTTGTAAAGATGGTTACACTTACAGGTGAAGACAAAGAATGGCAGACCATTGAGGTACCATTTGATTCTTGTGCCATGACCTTCTTCCTGAAGCTCTACTTCGCACAGGATGGTATGGAAATCAAGGATATCCGCTTCGAGCTCGTAAAGTCTCGTGAAGAAGAGTTCCATAAGCTTTTTGCACGCATGGGCGAAGAATAATCCCCAAAACCCCTCAGCTTCCACTACACGTAGTGGGAGCTGTTTTTATGCCAACTTTTCTTGAGGAGGTAAGTATTTTTTTTAAAGTTGGCATAAAATCCACAGAAAATTCATTATATTGTAGTAGTATAAATTCTAGCTTAGAATGAGATTAGTGTTTATATTTGTAACTAGGATTAGGTGCAGCCAATGACAAAAGAGATTGATGGATTCATTTCCGACCTACCTAAGGGTTGTATAACTGAAACAGATATATATACGGATAGAGGGGTACTTCTGTGTCCAAAGATGACGATTATGGATTCCAAGATGCTTGAAGCTCTTTCCCAGTACAAGGGAAGAATTCACGTAATTGTATCCTATACGCAGCCGGAGACCACGGATGAAACCCCTGAAGAAGATAAATCTGTAACCTTTGAGGATTCATTCAAGAAGTATGCAGAAGAGTCTCTGACTTCAATTTTCAATAACGTAGATGATGTAGACTCTTTGACCTCTGGCGCAAAAGAAATCGGTGAAGAGGTGTTCTCAATCATTGACGACTCAAAGGATCTTTTTATCAATCTTTCTAAATTGAAGGTCAGCGATGAGTATACCTACAAGCATTCAGTTGATGTAGGAACAATGGCTGCTGTGCTTGCTAAAGCCCTTGGTGAATCAAAGGATTTTGTCCATGATGTAACTATTTCGGGGCTTCTTCATGATGTTGGAAAAGAGAAGATTCCTGCTGAAGTAATAAATAAACCTGCCAGGTTGACACCTGAGGAATTTGATATTATCAAGACTCATCCGGTGCATGGCTATAGGCTATTATCTGAGTCTAAAGATATCACGGAAGACATGCGCCAAGGCATCCTAAACCATCATGAGAATGTGGATGGAACGGGTTACCCAAGAGGACTTCTCGGTGATCGAATAGGAAAGATGGGCCAAATCCTATCCATTGTAGATGTGTATGACGCTCTTGTAACAAAACGTTCCTACAAGGAGGCCAAGACTCCAGGACAGGCCATTGAAATTATGTTTACCATGAGCAACAAATTCAACATGGATTATTTCAAATCCTTCCTGTCAGTTATTAATGCCTTCCCAAATGGTTCAGAGGTACTGTTAAGCTCAGGAGAAAAAGCTATTGTAATGCGTCAAAACAAGTCCTATCCTCTACGCCCAGTCATCAAACTGGTAAACACAGGACAGATTGTAAATTTGGCCTCGGACCCAGCCTTCCTTTCTACAGTGATCATGAACTTCGTAAATACGATATAAATTCAGCAGCTCTTTGAATTTACAAAGAGCTGTTTTTTGTAGGGATTATTTTGATGTTATGATACAATATATTTTTGTTAGATTGAGAAAGGGTGAAGCAATATGAAAATTAGAAAAATATTGGCATTACTTTGTGTTGGCAGCCTTTTGATGGCTTGTTCTGTAGAAGAGGAATCAAAAAAAGACAATACACCTGTGGTCAGTGTAGAAAAGTCCAAAAAGGAAGATGACAGTGCTAAGGAACAAGTAAAAAATGTTGAAGATAGCAAAACATATAAAATAGAGCTTGATAATGGTGAGAATGACTTTACTGAGGTGGTAAAATCAGCTAATTCTTTGGAGTATGCTCTAGCCAGCTTTGTATTTGATTTGGATGATAATGGGAAGGAAGAGGCTTTAGTCCTAGAAGGAACTTCAGATGAAGGTGAGGAGTCATATTTGACTGCATATAGGATATGGTTTGTCAATGAAGATAAGGATATTCAAAGTCTTGAGGAGTTAACAAATCCAGGGCCTTTGGAACTTTCCTCAACTCAGGAGATAGGAACATTTTCTGATGAAAAATGTATAAGCATAAATGGTCAAATTGGTATTGATGGTTGGGGCTGTGTTTATTATCTGAAAGATGGAAAGCTAGTGAATGCTGCACCTGATACTTGGCCTAAGGGAAATAAGTATTTTTCTGAGAACGGATTACAATGGACTGTTGAGTTTTATGGAATGAGTATAGAGCCAGAAGAAGGGAAGGAACTTATAGATTCTTTGGCGACGGGACACTGTTATATTCCATATGATTTGTATTGGGGTGACGGCACTTTTAACCTTTATAAGGCCAGCGAGATATCAAAGGAAAAAGCTTCAGAATATGAAGGTCTAAATATAGCTGAAATAGAAGATGGAGCTGTAGCTGTTCAGTACATTCTAAGAGATAACAATGAGTTGGATGTAAATAGAGTTACATTTGATGGAGACTTTTATAGTTTTGAGGCCATGATATATGACATTTCAAATGATGGAAAAACATGTAAACTAAGGAACACTGTTGAGGGATATTTTGCAGTTGATGTAACTGATTATGATGCCTGGGATTTTCTACATAAAGATGAGGCGAATTAAGAAAAAAAGCACTTTAGAATTATTTATAATTCTAGGGTGCTTTTTTCTGGAAAAAGAGGACTTGGCTTGTTGAACTAGATTTTGGGATTTGATAAAATCGTAAAAGTGGAGGTATTGATATGAAATTACTGACATTTGCTGTGCCATGTTACAATTCGGCCAGCTACATGGAACATTGTATTGAAACCTTGCTTCACGGCGGCGAGGATGTAGAAATTATAATTGTTGATGATGGAAGTACAAAGGATAACACAGCCGAGATAGCAGATAGATTGGCAGCTGAGCATCCATCCATTGTTAGGGCGATTCATCAGGAAAATGGGGGACATGGACAGGCCGTTAATACTGGATTAAAGAATGCAACTGGTCTTTTCTTTAAGGTGGTTGATTCTGATGATTGGGTAGATTTAGATGCCTACGACAAAATCCTTAATACACTTAGACTTTCAGTTGAGAATGGCAAGAACCTTGATATGCTCATTTCCAACTTTGTATATGACAAGGAAGGGGCTAGCCATAAAAAGGTTATGTCATATTCCTTCTTCCCTAAGAATAAGTATTTCTCATGGGAGGATACCAGCCATATCCGCAAGGGCCAGTACATACTGATGCATTCTGTTATTTACAGAACAAAGCTACTTAGAGATTGTGGATTGGAGCTTCCAAAGCACACCTTCTATGTGGATAATCTTTATGTTTACTATCCACTGCCTTATGTTAAGACAATGTATTATCTTGATGTGGATTTCTACCGCTATTTTATTGGTAGAGATGATCAGTCTGTAAATGAGAAGGTTATGATTTCTCGTATTGATCAGCAGATTAGAGTCAATAAGCTTATGCTTCAGGCTTATGATTACAAGAACATCAAGGATAAGCATGTTAGAAAATATATGTTTAACTACCTTGAAATGATTACTGTTGTATCCACAGTGCTTTTAATGAAGAGTGGAACCACAGAGAACCAGCAGAAGAGACGTGAGCTTTGGGCTTATATTAAGTCTCATGACTATTATTTATACAGGAAGCTTAGATATGGAGTTATGTGTGCTACCACAAACTTACCTGGTCACGGTGGCAGAGCAATTTCTATCACAGCCTATAAGATCGCACAGAAGGTAGTAGGCTTCAATTAAACGCTGCTTACCTTGGCAGCAGTTTAACCCGTGGATTTAACTAAAAGACACCACCTGCTTTTGTGCATCTTTCAACCGCAAAATTTTATGAAATATTGACTAATACCCGTATGGTAAATATGGGTATTATTTTTTTGCCAAAAATCAGCAGTTCTTGCCACGGAGGTTCAAAACGGTACTTAAGTGATTTACTATATCATTTGGGCACATTATGCATTTTCAGTAGTAGAAAGTCATAATGTGTAACATTTCGTAAGGTATTAAGTTTTACGGAAAGGGAGTTCGAGTATGATGAGAAAGATACCAAAGCTAAACAAGGTTTTAGCGCTAGTACTAGTGTTGGTATTATTTGCGTCAGCTTCAGTTGGTGTATATGCCGATGAATCGGATGGACAGCCAGCTGCAACTGAATCAGTGGATAATGCGAACGATGATGGGACAGATTCAGGTGATGAAGGTGGCACAGAAGATGGCACCTCTGCTGGTGATGCTTCAGTCCAGAATGCTGAAACAAATTCAGGTAATCAGCAATTAGATAATGCTGAACCTACACCAGGTGGAGATGCTCTGAAAAAGGATGATTCTGAGCAGCCAAAGGGTACAGAAGATGACAAAACTATAACTGACCCGGAAACACCTACCGCAGGTCCAGATGAAGAGTCCAAGTCTGACGGTAAAGAAGATGAAAAAGACAAAGCCGAAGATGGAAAGTCTGATGATGTGGACAGGGACAAAGATAAAGACAAAGACGATAAAGACAAGGATGCTGAGGAAGAGCATCCTACAAAGTATGAGTCTAATGATAATGGCACACATAAAGTCCTTGAGTGGGATGAGGAAAAAGGCGAGTACGTAGTTAAAGTCGAAGATGAAGAGTGCCAGTACGATGAAGACGGAGTCTGCTCAAAGTGTAAGCATGTGGACGAGTCTAAAAAGACAAAGAAGGACGAAACTTCTGAAGAAAAAAAGGAAATAACTAAGACAGCAGAGTTTAACGGCTTTACTATTGAAGCAACCTATCCAAAGACAGCTTTTGATGAAGAGGAAGATAAGCTGGAGTTTTATGTTGGAGAGGTTAACGAGTCAGTTGTCGAAGCGCTTGAAAAGCAATTTGAAAATCAAGACGAGGTAACAGACCCGATATTAACAGCCTTTGAAATCGAATTTAGAAATAAAGATGGCAAGGTTAATCCTAAGGAAAAGGTAAAGATTTCTATCAAGACCTTTGATTATATTCCAAAGAATGTAATCCATGTTGAGGGCGAAGATTACAAGACTATTAACTTTTCAATTGAGAAATTTGATGATGAAAAGTATGGTATAACCTTCGAATCAGCAACCTTCTCTCCATTTATTGTTATGGGCTATGATGATGGAACCAAGATGGATGATGTTAATTCAGATGGAATCCTTTATGGCTCAACTGAAAAGGATACAAAGAGAAGTCCTTACGGATTCGCATATACGAATGAAAGCCATTTAAGTAAGAACTATTATATAAATCAAATTGAAAAAGACTATGCAGCACTTAAGCTTACACACTGCAACACCAGTGGAAAGTACGCTGATATAGCTCCTGGTTCAAACAGCTATTTTGTATACGAAAATGAAAAGATTACATTAAATCTTTTTGCACCAGAGAATTACTATATTCAATCAGTTGCCTTAAAAAATGGAGAAACTATTTATAGTGATGATGGTGCTAGACTTACAGAGTTGAAGGATAAAGAAATCACTCTTAAGAAGTTTGGTGTTCACAAGCAGGTTAATGAAATCGTTATTAACCTTCAGGTTATTCCAATTGAAAAAGATGGAAGTGAAACTACTATTGCAAGTGGAGCAACCCTTATTAATTATAAGGATTCACAAACAGGCACAGTAAACTATCTTAAGGCATTTGGTGATACCTTCTACTTTAACCATGGTAATGAGACCGGTAGCAACAAATGTAATTACGGCAAGGTATATCAGGGATTAGCTTCTAACACATATGATATTGATACAAATACCTTCAAGCTTGCATCTGGAAATACAACACCATTATTCCCAGATTCAGATGAACCAACTTATGTGATGAACGGAGGTTATCATCCAAACGTAGGAGTATCTTTCTTTAAGGATAAGGACGGATATTGGACAATAGATAGTGCTTCTACTAGATATGCCATTGTAAAAGAAGATGATCAGGAAGTATTAAAACCAGTTGATGGTGAGAAATCCTTTAGACCATTTGGTGATGACAACCATTTTGCTATGGCTTTACCTATTAAGTTTAGTGTAAGCAATGGTGGAAAGAATGAAGATGGTAAGGATACAATCTTCAAGTTCTCTGGTGATGATGATGTATTCGTTTACATTGATGGAAAGCTTGTACTTGATATCGGTGGTATCCATGATGCCATGAAGGGACAGATTAATTTCGCAACTGGCGAAATCCTTATTCAGGGTGATCATGATAGCGTTCTTACATCAAGTGTTAATGGAAGCTGCTATGCAAAGAAGGGCATAGAAGATACAAATCTTTACAGTGTATTTGATAAGAGCAAGTTCTTTGATAAGGAACACGATTTAACAGTTATCTATTTTGAGAGAGGTGCAAGTCGTTCAAATTGTAGAATCAGCTTTAACTTCAACAAGACAGAAGAAGTTAACGTTGAGTATGAAGGCTTTAAGAATAAGGCTGATGGAAAGACAAAGCTTGAAGGTGCAAAGTTTGCACTTTACGAGGATGAGGCATGCAAGAATCCTGCTATGATTGGAACATCTCCAGCAGAGGCAGTTTCAGATGCCGACGGTACAATCAAGTTTGCTGGTCTTTCAGCAGGCGTTCTTAAAACAAACAAGCACCAGACTTCAAAGACCTATTACATGAAGGAGGTGCAGGCGCCTACTGGTTACGTAACACCAGAGAACGCTATATGGAAGCTTGTTGCAAAGGCTGAAAGAATAGATGGCAAGGTTGAACATACTTCAGTGCTTACAGCTGTTACAGACGAAGCTAAGGAACTTTCTATTGGTGATGATGAAAAGGTAACAGCTATTAAGAACGAAAATGCTAAGCCTGGTAAGCTTAAGATTACTAAGAAGCTTGATTCTTATTACAAGACAGGTGGAACAGCAACCTTCGTATTTGAGGTTTACTACAAGGTTGGTAATGATGAATTTAGTAATGTTTATCCATTAGACTTTACTAATCCTGGAACAAAGTCAACAGAAGAGATTGAGATTCCTGCAGGAGCTGAGGTAACAATTACAGAGATTTATGATGGTGCTACCTACAAGCTTACAAAGATTGACGCAGGCACAGGTTCAGTTGACTTAGAAAAGAAGTTAGCAAAGGTTACTATAAAGTCTGAAGAAACCTCTCAGGTTAAGTTTGAGAATGATTACAATGGCAAGGATATCTTCCAGAGTATCAGCATTACAAACGTATTTGAAAAGGTTCAGCAGGTTGTAGACGGAATCCGTTACAAGTTTAAGGAAGCTATTAGGGGAGGTGTACAGTAATGATTAATAAGAAATATGTATTAATTGCTGCTACAGTCCTTATGCTTGGCGCAGTAGCTGTAAGGCCAGCAATGGCATTCTTGACAGATACCCACGAGACAAATGGTATTGGTACAATCCATCTCAATGAGGGACAGATAAAGATAGTTCCTTATGAAGATGTAAAAAAAGATACAAAGATAATTAAGATTAAAAATGAAGGCGACTTACCTGTATATGTTCGTGTAAAGGTCTTCGGTGGAAGAACACACGCACTTATACTTGATACAGAAAAATCTGTAGATTGGACTCAGGTTTCAAATGCAGATGGCACTGCTTGTTTTGAATATGGAAAGCTTCTTCCTGTAGGAGAAACCACCACAGAGGTTTACGTTAAGATTGATGATTCTAAAGAATCAGCTGAGACCTTTAACGTAGTAGTTGTTGGTGAAGCTACCGCAAACACAAAGGAAGAGGGGACTCCTGATTGGGAGAAAACGCTTCCAAATTCTGTACCAGCCCAAGCAGATGACAATGGACAAGGAGGTGGCCGCTAATGATTAAGATAAAGAATCCTTTATTTGTATTAGCAGCAGGACTTCTTCTTGTTGCAGGTTCAACTTTTGGTGTAGTTACCACCACTTCAGCTCAGAAGGCTGACGGAGCAAAGGTTGAAGGCGTGGCATTTAGCACAGCTAAAATCAGTGTTATGCTTGAGGAAAATCAAAGCACAGATGAAACACCAGATTTCAAAAAAGTAGCTTGGATGGATGCTGAGGGCAATACAGAGAGTAGTGATTTGAAGTTTACAAACCTCGATCACATTACTCCAGGTGAAACCTATGAAGAGGATGTTAGAGTTGTAAACGATTCTGATTATCCAGAATATGTCCGAGTGGTTGTTAGAAAGTATTGGCTTAAAGGGTCTGATAAGGATTCATCTATTGATCCAGAAATCATTCAGCTTCACAAGACTGGTGAGTGGATTGAGCAGGATTCAACCTCTGGTGAGGAAGTAATCTATTATTACAAGAAGCCACTTAACAAAGGTGAAAAGGCACAGTTCATAAATGGTATTTCCTTTGACGAAGCCATTGGTAAGATAAAGGAAAAAACAGCTTTCGAGTATGATGTGCCAGAAGGAAAAGTAATCGAAAGCAAGACAACCTATGAATATGATGGAAAACAGTTCAAGGTTGAAATGAGAGTTGATTCAGTTCAGGCAAGTAGTGCAGATCAAGCAATATTTGCTGCATGGGGAGTTGAACCTGAATTCTCAGGGGACACACTTACAGGTGTAAAGTAGGGGGAGGAGTGAGATTATGAAAAAAGGTATATTTAATATTGTTCTTGCTCTTACTCTCGTAACAGCAGGAATTACAGTTGCTAAATATGATGTTAGCGCCGCTGGTGCACAGACTCATACCGCTGGATGGGAAGTAACATATAATGGAAAGAATGATGCAGACTTTTCATCAAATAAGGATGAGGCATATAAGGAAATCTCTGGTGTAATGCCAGGTGATACAATCACCTATTCTATTACCTATAAGAATAACGATCCAAAGACAGATCCTTCTTATAGTAAAGAGAGTGCAGCAAATCCAGGTGCTGATTTCTATATGAATGCTAATGTAGTTGACACCTTAGAGTCAGGTAAGGATAAGGGTGGAGCATATTCTTATGTGATTAAGAACAATGGAAACACACTTGTTGATAGCCAGACTGTTGGTGGTGAAACTGGTACCGATAAAAACAATACAGGCCTTGCACAGGTTTGTGGTGAAACAGGTAGCTACTTCTCATTAGGAAATGTTGCCTATGGCAGCTCAGGTACAGTTACGGTTTCAATTACACTTGATGGCGATTCTCAGACAAATATGTACGGTGGCAAGGATGCTGGTCTAGAGTTCTTCTTTAGAGCAGAGCCAAAGTCAATCGTTGAAAAGAACAAAACAATCATTAAGACCGTCACAAAAACAAATACAGTGACAGAGACTATTCCTGTTACTGAGACACGTAAGATTGTAAAAAAGGTTAAGAAGACATTAGATAATGGAACAGAAATCGTTGAAATCGATGACAGTGGAGTTCCACTTGCAGGCGAGAAAAAGAATTCTGTTACTATTACAGATAGTGATGTGCCACTGGCAAATCCACAGACAGGAGATTCACTTCTTCCTATTATAATCTGTGGAGTTATGTTCTTACTTGGTATTGCACTTATAGGCTGGTATATCAAGCTTATGCATGATAAGAAGAAGGAGGTGGCTTAATATGAGAAATATTAAAAAGCTATTTGGCTTCTTCCTTAGTCTGGTATTTGTTCTATCTTTTGTGCTTTCTACACCAGTAGTAGCTCAGGCTGCAGAGAAATATTATTCTGTTTCTTTTGCACTTGGAAATAATAAGGATGCTTCCTTCGATTCAGGTAAAGTTAAGGATCTTATGGAAAGCAAGGATCTCGGTTATGATTTTGGTGCAAAGAAGATTACTGTTAAAGCACCTATTGGAAATAGCCAGACACTTACACAGGATGAAATTGAGGGTCTTATTAACATCACTGGTGATGAGTTTGCCTTTGAAGGTCTCAAGGTATCTGGAGCAGATAAAACCTTCACAGGTGATGTTTCCTTAAATAAGGATGAGACATATATTGCAGCCTTTGGTATAAAGTCTATTATTTCTTATAATGTATCTTATGTAGACTCAAAGGGAAATGCAGTGGCAAGTCCTGTTACTCTTTATGCTGCAAAGGGTGAGAAGATTAGAGTTCCAGCTGAGCAGGTAAAGGGACATGTTCCTAACCAGGAATATATTGAAGAAAAATTAGTGAAGGATGGTCAGGAGTTTAAGTTTGTTTACGACGAGCCTACAGAAGTCATCCATACAACAGTTAAGACAGAAACCAATACAAAGTATGTAAAGGGTTCTACTACTTATTCTTATGATTATCAGTATGTAGATGGTGGCACAGAGGTTAGCACATCTACAACAAATAATCCTACTGTTGTAAATAACCGTAGAGAGCACCGTGACAACGGTACAACTGACAATGGCACTACTACCACAACCACCACAACAGCTTCAACAAATGGAGCTGGAAATGAAGGTAGTGCAAATGCAGGTGGTGAAGGTGAGGATGCCTCAGCCGCACAAGGTGGTGACACCACAACAATTGGCGAAGGCGACACACCACTAGCTGGAGGTGACGGTACAACCATTCCTGAGGGTGAGCCTCCAAAGGCTGGAGAGAAGGAGCACCTTATTCGTACACTTATGGTTACTATATTTATATTGATTCTTGTTATTATCACTACTATTATAATTGCTCATGTAACCTATCAGAAGCGTCAGCAGACAATAGAGGACATTGAGAAGCGTGACAATACGCCAAAGAGATTCTAATGCTTAACTAAAACAAAACCTAGTTCACAAATTGCTGTGAACTAGGTTTTTTATTTTTGCTTCTTTTTGAGCGGATTTGATTATCAGCTTATTTTTTTATCAGATTATTACACAATTTAACTATATCGTCATTAATTCAAATAACTTAATACTCACATTACCCCTTCTGGAAGCCATTTCCTGCCAAAATAACGATGTTCTTGCCAAGGGGGTTTTCAACTTCAAAAAATCCTTGTAAGATATCGCCCGTACCGTTTTTGGACACAGAATGAACACAAAATATTCACAGTAAGTACCAAAAGCGTTCAAGTAATAAAGGAGATAACAGTTTTTTGTAATGAAGAAGTTTCAATTTTGTAAAAGAATCATGTCGTTTGTTCTTGCAATGACATTGGTTTTCTTAGGGCCTACAGTAGCATATGCACAAGAGCATGACTTAAGTGCGATAGTTGCTTCTACAGATCAGACCAACACCCAGGTAGATTCAAATAAAGAGAATAACTCATCTGTAGTTGACAGCGAAGCTGCTAATCAAACTGCGGGGGAGGCAGAACAGGCTGACACAGCAGAGAGCACATCTGATAAAGATAAGGCCTCAGAGTCAACTAAGAATGACAAAGCTGATACCTCTTCTGAAAACACTTCCGATGAAGCTACGAATTCCACAGAGGATACAGAGGATAAAGAAGATAAGTTAAATGATAAAGATGATGATAAAGAAACTTCTTCCTCTGATAAGAATTTAAAGGAAGACAAGGAAGACGAAGAAGACTGTGAGCATACAGAGTATGAGTACAAAGCCAACGAGGATGGCACTCATGTAAAAACTTGCAAGGAATGCGGCGAGGAAGTCACAGAGGATTGCGACTTTGATGATGAAGGAATCTGCAAGCTCTGCGGTTTTGAACAGCCTGAAGAAGAACAGGAAGATAAAATCTTTGAGATTAAGGTAAATGACTTCATTATTAAGGCAGAGGTTCCTGCAGGAACTTTTGATGAGGATGTTGAGTTTATCGCAGAGGAGATTAACCTTTCTTCTAAGGAAAAGGAGTTAGTAAACGACACAGTTTCTCTTGGAGAGGTTGAGAATTTATATGCTTTTGATTTGCGTTTTGAGTTTAATGGTAAGGAAATTGAGCCAAAAGAAGGCTACAATGTAAAGATTTCTATTGAATCATCAACAATTGACACTGATGTAGTTGTTCATATTAAGGATGATGCTACAGCAGAGACTGTTGATTCAGAGATTACAGAGGATAAGGTTTCCTTTGAATCTGATAGCTTTTCAAAGTACGCCTTAGCTGGTATCAATGGTCAGCATGTGCTTTATAAAGAATCTGCATACGGAAGTGCTTATACAGATCAGAGACATACAGAGCAGAATTCCTCTATAGCAAGTGGTGGATTCGGAGATAACAGAATTGCCGTTAGAATGTTCCAAAAGAATGAATACGGTATTGATTACTATACTGATAAAGAGTTTGCTCCAAAGGAAATAGCTCCAGCTAACAATAACGACTGTTTTATTTACAGTCCTAGTGTTTATGACAACTTTACCTTTACCTTTGAAGCACCAGAGAATTATTACATTGCGAAGGTTCAGCTTTTTGAAATTTATGATGATTCCAGTGATAATTTCAAAAATGCTGTAAAGACCTTTATTCCACAGGAAAATGAAAAATACAACTATTCTGTTTCAATGACTTTGAATAGAATGCATTACTGGAATAAAGTTACTAATGCTGTAGTTATCGATTTAGAACCTATTACTGCAACTTTGAATATGAAAAAGTATACAGAGGTTCGCGCAAATTTGGTCAACTACAAGAACGGTAACCTTACTGGAGATAGCGACAAAAATGCTAAGAAATATTTTGGTGATAACTTCGCCTTTAGTAGTGGTCGTATAGATCCAGACAGTAACCACTGTCGTTATCCACAGGTATATCAGGGCTTAGCGAAGAATGATATTTCATCAGATGGAGTTTTTAGATTATCTAATGGAAATGATAAGGTGATTTTCCCTGAAAAAAAGGATTATGAAAAGGCTCCATGGTCTTATAACGAGTATATTGACGAATACTACGGTGATACTCCAGTACAGTTTAACTTAGATGAGGATGGTTATTGGACACTTGATAGTAGACAGTATAAATACATTTATAAGGACAATGGAATTCGTCCAATATCAACCAGCAATAAGAAGCAGAATCAGTTCCGTCCATTTAAGGACAAAAACGGAAACTATGAAGATAGCCACTTTGGTATGCTTCTTCCTATTAACTTCAGTGTTGCACAGAATGGTCTTACAAACGGAAAAGATACAATCTTCAAGTTCTCCGGTGACGATGACGTATTCGTTTATGTAGACGGAAAGCTTGTCCTTGACTTAGGTGGTATCCACGATATCGTCAAGGGGCAAATCAATTTCACTACTGGTGAGGTTTTAATCCAGGGTGACTATGCAAATGAACTTACTGCTTCTTGGAATGATTCTGTTTATTACAAAAAGGGAATTGGTACAACAAACCTTTATGACATTATTCCAGAAAACAATGTTTTAGAGCTTAGCCAAAAGGAACACGTTCTTACAGTTGCATACTTTGAGCGTGGTGCCCATCTTTCAAACTGTAAAATCAGCTACAACTTCAAGAAGACAGAAACAAGAACTGCTGATTTCTCAGGCCTTAAGGTAGACGAGAATGGCGATGGCTTAGCAGGAGCTGAGTTTACATTATATACAGATGAGCAGTGCACACAGGTAGCCACAATCGGTATTGGTAAACCTGCAGTTGCAGTTTCAGATGCTTCGGGAACAATTTCCTTCACAGGACTTTCAGCTGGTGTCATTGAGGATGGCCAGGATTCAGTTCAGAAGACCTATTACCTAAAGGAGACACAGGCTCCTGAAGGCTACAATCTTCCTGATAATGCTATTTGGCAGTTAGACTTTACAGTCTTTAAGAATACAAAGAAGGAGCCAATCAGAAAGCTTACAGCTTTAAATGATGCAGCGAAAGCTCTCTCTTTGGATAACAATGGTAATCAAACATCAGTGGATGTTAAGGCTATCGAAAATGTCTTAACAAAGCAGCCTAAGAAGCTTTCTGTTGTAAAGACAGTTACTTATGGTTCTGATGCCTACACTGATGCAGATGCTCAGTATACCTTCAAACTTGTAGAGATTGTTACAAAGTATGTTGATGTATACATTCCTATGGCAAACCAGCCATATACCGTTAATGGTCACTTATTCACAACCGATTCAAATGGTCAGTTTGTGCTTAAGGCAAATGAGATGGCTGTTTTCGAAAATCTTTACGAAAGCAGATATCAGGTTATTGAGGAAGGAATTGTTTCTAATGAGGGGTACACCCTTGATAACTACGAAACAAGGATTTCTATAGACGGCAATGTAGAGGTAAATCGAGTTGCCAATGTTACCTACGACACTAACAAAGAAAAGACAGTTCAGTTTGAGAATATCTTAAATAAGGTATTTGATTGGCAGCTTATAAAGGTTAGTACATCAGGTAAGTCCTTAAGAGGCGCAGAGTTCACTCTTACCTCTGAGGATAAAAAAACTACATACTATGGTTCAAGTGATGAAAACGGACTTGTTAAGTGGTATGGATCAGAAAATGACATGGCTTCTGGAAGTAATCCAGTTGTAATCCCAGATGGAAGTTATATTCTTTCTGAGACAAAGGCTCCAAGCGGTTTTGCAAAGAGCAATGATAGCTGGCACATTATCCTTGATAAAAAGGATGGACTTACAGCATATATGTCAAATAAGGGCGACTTAAAGGACCGCACTGTTGTTGAGAATCAGAATTTAGCAAACGGTGTAACCTTAAAAATGGTAAAGCTTAGCTTTGTAAACCAGGTTGCCTACACCCTTCCTGAAACAGGTGGAAGTGGTACTTACATTTTCACAATCAGCGGAGTTCTAGCAATGCTATGGGCAGCGCTGTTGTTATACAAAACAAGAAGTATTAAGAAGTAACAAGGAGTAACAAAGAAATGAAAAAGTTCAAGAAGATTATCGCATCAGTTCTTTCGGCGGTAATGATGATGGCTATGAGCGTAACAGCATTTGCTGCAGAAGCTCCAACAGCTGTAGTAGATGGTAAGGCATCTATTAAGATTACAAATTTCTCAGAGAGAGAAGATTCAGTTGTATCTCTTTATCAGATCGCATCTGTTATGTCTGATAACACAGTTAAGGTTGCAGATTGGGCTAAGGATTTATATGTTCCTGGCGATGATGAGTTTGATGCTACAGAGCTTACAGCTGCTCTTAAGGCTGCTAACCCACAGGTTAAGGCTACAGCAACATCTACAAAGGGTTCTGATGTAGTATTTGAAAACCTTGATGGTGGTGCTTACATGATCTTAGCAACTGGAACAACTGTTAAGTACAACTCAATGGTTGCAGTTACTTATGAGATTAAAGATGGTGTTTATTACACAAAGACAAAGACAGTTGATATCAAGGCTAAGGGATCTTCAAACTCTATGGAGAAGACAGAGGATGACGGTCTTGTAAGAATTGGCCAGAATGTTACTTTCACACTTACATCTACAGTTCCATACATGGCAAACAAGAAGAACGTTGAATACAAGATTTACGATAGAGAGACAAATCTTTCTGCTCCAATCGCTGACTCAGTAGTAGTTACAGTTGGTGGTGAGACAGTTACAGGTTTCTCATTTGACGAAGGTGTAGTAAAGGGTGATTACACACTTTACACAATGGATCTTACAAACCTTGTTAAGCCAGAGATGAAGGATCAGTATGCTGGTAAGACAGTAGTTATTACATACAAGGCAACATTTGTTGGTGGAGATTGCTTCATCAATAAGACATATGACAGCACATTCGAGTTTGATAACAACGGCGAGCCAATTAACCCACCTACAGTAAAGGGTTGGCCAGGATCATTCGCTCTTACAAAGTATGATGAGAAGGGTGAGAAGATTCTTAAGGGTGCACAGTTTGAGTTAACAAAGGAAGGCGTTGATGGTGCTCTTAACTTTATCGCAGATGAGAACCAGGTAGGCGTTTACTACTACTCAGAGACAGCTATTTCTGGAAAGACTGTTACAACACTTGAAGCTACAGAAGGTTTCATCTATGTAAAGGGTCTTGATGAGGGTAACTACCACTTCACAGAGACAGTAGCTCCAGAGGGATACTCAATCAATCCAGCAGGATTAGATTTCACAATCGATAATATCAGCGAGCAGCTTACAAACAGAGATGATGAGCTTACAGAAGCTGAGTACAAGGCAATCAACAAGTATGACTGCATCAGAGATACAAAGCTTACATCACTTCCATTCACTGGTGGTATGGGTACAACAATCTTTACAGTATTCGGTGTAGCTATCATGGCTATCGCTGCAGCTCTTTACTTCTCAATGAAGAGAAAGGCTGCATAATAAATTCACAATTGTGATAAAAAAATAGACATATTTATATGCTAACATATCTTCAATATTAAAATTTGATGCTACTCTGGCGGTTTGTCCGCCAGGGTGTACAGCATCAAGGAGAGGCTAGGTGTAAATTATGAAAGCATTTCTTTTGAAATATTATAAAACAATAGGAATTGGTGCTTTGATGATAGCTGGTTTGTCCTTGCTGCTGTATCCACTGTTGGCCAACGCCTGGAACAATCACGTTCAGGCTAAATTGGTTAACAATTATACTGAATCGGTTACCACAGCAATTGAGCAGGGAACCATCAATACAGCAGATGAACTGGGAAGAGCTTATCAGTATAACGAGGAGCTTTTACCTAGTATCTTGCCAGATTCCTTTGCAGAGGCAGAGGCAAATGGCACGGATGAAAATTACATGAGCATTTTAAATGCTAATGGGGATGGCATCATGGGATATATTCAGATTCCATCCATTAATGTAAAACTTCCAATTTTTCATACCACAAATGAAGATGTTCTTCAGATTGGAGTTGGTCACCTGGAAGGCTCTTCACTTCCAGTTGGCGGCCCCAATACTCATTCGGTGCTTTCAGCCCACAGAGGTTTACCAAGTGCAACTCTTTTCACAGATTTGGATAGAGTAAAAATTGGGGAAGACTTCTTCATAATCATAATGGATGAATACTATGCTTATGAGGTTGATGACATTCAGGTGGTTGAGCCAGATGACACTTCGCTTTTAGCAGTAGAGAAGGACAAGGATTTGTGTACACTTATCACTTGTACTCCTTATGGTGTTAACACTCAGCGACTTATGGTTCGAGGCCATCGAGTGGAATACACTCCACAGCTTTTAGCAGATGCCAAGACACCAACCTTTGGAGCGGTGAGCTTACATACTAATTATCTTTTATGGGTAATTATAGGACTTTCAATTGTTGCATTGTTTATATTGATTTTGTACTTATTTGACAGGAGACAAAGCAAAAAGGAGCAATGAATATGAAGCATCAGGTAGGTAAGGTCATAATTATAATTCTATTTTTAGCTGGCTTTGGCATGTTGTCATATCCAACTATTTCCAATGAGTGGAACACCTATGTTCAGAATAGATTAATCAATAATTACGAAGAATCTATGTCTGAATTTACAGCTGATGACTACTCTGAGCAGTGGAGAGCGGCAAAAGCTTTTAATGAGCAGATTACAGAAAATGCCATTGGTACAGATGCTTTTGCAACAGGAGCTGAAGGTGATGCTGTCACTCCTACAGAGGAATTCCTTAATTCCGAGTATTACAAAGTACTTAATGTAAATAATGATGGTGTTATGGGCTATCTGTCCATTCCAAAAATCAATTTAAAGCTGTCTATTATGCATGGTACTTTTGATGAATACATTCAGACCGCAGTTGGCCATATGAATGGTACAGCGCTTCCAATTGGTGGTGAGAGTACACATTCGGTAATTGTTGGTCACAGAGGCTTACCTTCTGCAGAGCTTTTTACAAACATAGATCAGCTTGAGGAAGGGGACAAGTTTTATATTCATGTGCTAAACGATACTTTGGCATATGAAGTTGATGAGATTTATCCAATGGTGCAGGCAGAGGATATTGAGTCGCTCCAGGCCCTTATGGCAGTGGTGCCAGGTCAGGATCATGTGACACTTTTCACCTGTACACCATATGGCGTAAATACACATAGACTTTTGGTTCGTGGAACCAGAGTTGAGTACCTGGGAGAGGACGATGTGCCTACAGGTACAACAGCAGTAGTTGAAACGGTGAAGGATTACTATTACTTCTTCACAATCATAGGTTTCTTATGTGCTGTCATTATTATTCTGATTATCAGAAAAATATTTAAAAAGAAAAATAGTGTTTAAAGGAGTTATACGTGAGCACTTTAGGTTTTAAAAAGAAAAATATAATAGCGGCTGTAGCTGCAGTAGTTATGCTGGTTTCTGGGTTTGGTGTCTACAAAACACAGGCAGCAGGTCATGTGGATCAAAATGCAACTGTTACTATAACAGCGATTGTTGAATCTACAGGAGAATCAGATTTCGCTCAGAAGTATACTGGTCCTTTAAATATTGAGATTTATAAAATTGCTTCGTTAGATATAGCTGGAAATCCTACAGTAACATCGGATTTCAAGAATGCAGGAATTGATTTTTCTATTTTAAGCTCAAAGACAAGTGTTGAGGATACAAAGGATAAAATCGTAAATCCAGCTGCAGAATACGTAAAGAAAAATCATGATAGCCTTAAGCATTATGATATTAGCGGCACAAAGACATCAAATGGATTCACATCCGCTGTTTCTATTGAAAAGGGTGCTGGCATTTATCTTTACTATGTATCTGATCAGGTAATGGATGCTGAGAATGAGTATATTTTTACACCAGCAGTTTTCTATGCTCCAACAAGTGAGTATGCAATGTCAGGTCAGGGCAGCGATACCTGGAACTATAATGTAAAGATTTACCCAAAGGCTGAGGCAAATCCTAGATTTGGTAAGCTTGAGATTGAAAAGACTCTTACAACCTTCAATCGTTCACTTGGAACTGCTAGTTTTGTTTTCCAAGTAGATGCAAAGGTTGGCGATGAGGATGTATTAAACAACGTATACACTATTAACTTCAATGGCGCTGGAACAAAGAATATTGTTATCGAAAATCTTCCAGCAACAGCTGAAGTTACTGTTACAGAGGTTTATTCTGGTGCAAGCTACCAGATTACCAGTGAAGATATTAAGACAACAACTATTGTTGCAGACAAGACAGCAAAGGTTTCCTTTGTAAATGATTTTGATAATCATCTTCAGTCAGGTGGAGTTAGTGTTGTAAATGAGTTCACCTACGATGAAGAAGGCAATATTAGTTGGTCGAAGAATTATGGTCCAGAGGGACCAGAAGTGCCACAGAGCACAGAAGCTTCTAGTGAGGAAGTAGTAGGAGGTGACAACTAATTATGAATTATAAAAAGGCTTTATTAGTTGCATCTGCATTTACTTTGGTTGGATTAGCCTCAATCAAGCCAGCTATGGCATACTTTACAGATTATGCTATGGTAGTTGGCTACAAGACTGTTCATATTGAAGATCCACAGCTCACTCCACCAGAGGATACTGTGGATATTGAAAAAATGATTAAGACAGTTGCTATTACAAACACAGGTGATTTTGATGTGTATGTGAGAGTAAAGGCAATTTGCCCAACTGGTATCAAGGCCGAGATGACCGCTGATACAAAGGGGTGGAAGCTCGAAAACGACGGTTATTATTACTATGACAGTCTTTTAAAGAACAAGAATTCTGAAGAAGGTAAGACTTCATCAAATCTTAATTTTAAAATCACAACCCCAGAGAATTACACTAAGGACTTTAATGTAATCATCCTTCAGGAGGCTACTAAGGTTCACTATGATAAAAGTGGACAGCCTTATGCTGAGTGGAATGAAGCTATTCAGAGTAAGGAAGAGGTTTATTCTAAGGATGTGAAGTCATCTGAGGATAATGCTGAAACTCAGCTAAACCAGGAAACTACAGAACAGGAGGATAATGCAAATGAGTAAAAAATTGAAAAATCCTCTTGTGGTTCTTGCTGCAGGCCTTGTAATTATTCTTGCATCTTCTGTAGGTGCTACACGTGCAGCAGTTATTTACCAGGATAGAGCAAAGCAGGTTAATTTTGAGACTTCAAAGGTTTCTGTTGATATTTTTGAAAGCTCGGATGAATCAAATTTAAAATCCATTTCTGAGGATGGTGTTTTAGAGTTTCCGGCTATTGGAGATACTGTAAAAATTGGCCAGAAGTACGATGAGTACATTGATGTGGTTAATGATTCAAAGCTTTACAAGGAATATGTTCGTGTAAAGGTTAGAAAATACTGGGTAAAGGATGTAGATGGTACTTTAGAAAAAGATACATCTTTAGATCCAGAGCTTATTCAGCTTGATATTGATGAATCAAAGTGGTTTAGAAATGCTGATGAGCACACAGATGAGCAGGATGTTTATTATCTTACAGCACCACTTCCTAGTGGAAAGGATAATGTGGATGGTGAAGTTTTAAACGAAGTGCGTTTTATTAACGGTTTAACCATCGATGACAAGGTTACAAGACTTGTTAATACTGAGGATGCTTATACAGAGGATGGAATTGCAATCTCAGGAACAATTCAAAACAAGTATATTTATGACAATGCAAGCTTTTATGTGGAGCTTGAAGTGGATGCAGTTCAGTCACACAATGCCGAGGCTGCTATATATGGAGCTTGGGGTATTAGAACTGAGTGTAGTGCCATAGATGATGGCAACATCACAAAGATTGAAGGAAAAGCTACTGGTAGATAAGGAGCTAAATATGAAAAAGTTTTATTTAAATATGGTATTTGCCCTTACTCTTACAGTGGCAACAATATTTGGTAATTCAATTGTTTCCATCGCAGCTACAGAGTCTCTCGAGTGGACTGTAGATTATCTTGGTGGAAAGAATTTTGAAACCAAGGGTAAGGATGCAACTAAATCAAAGATTGAAAGCGCTATGCCTGGAGATACAATAAAATATGTTGTTACCTACAAGAACAGTTCAGATGTTACTTCTGATTTTTATCTTTGTGCAGATGTGCTTAGCTCCCTTGAAAACAATGCTCTTGAGGGAAGTGAAGCAAGTGCAAAGGGTGGAGCATATACTTATTCTGTAAAATATGGTGCCACTGGCACAGAAACCACTATTTATGACAGCGATATTGTTGGTGGTGACAGTGTTGTTTCTCAGGGCTTAAATCAGGTTGATAATGATAAGGCCTATGTTTATGTTGGTCGTCTTTCAAAGGGCCAGGATAGCAAGGTGGTTATAGAGATTAATCTTGATGGTAATACTCAGGATAATTCTTACATGAGAAAGCTTGCAGAGCTTAGTGTACAATTTGCAGTTCAGGATGTGCCTAAGGATGACAGCACACATGAAGTAATTGAAAAGGTAAATACAGAAAATAAAAAGGTTGTTTATGAAATCCCAGGTGGTCAAACTATCGTTAAGTTAGACGAGAGTGCAGTTCCACAGCAGGGTGGAAATCCTCGTACTGGCGATTCGATTCTTCCTATAGTTTTCTGTGGTATAACCCTTGCCTTTGGCTTGATGCTTATTCTTTGGTATTTCAAGCTCACTAGAGAAAATAAAGAGGAGGTTGCCTAAATGAGAAATATTAAAAAGCTTTTTGGTTGCCTTTTCTCTTTAATATTTGTTGTAGGATTATTATTTGCAAATCCTGTTACAGCAAAGGCAGATTATACCTACAGAATCCGTGTGGTTCTTGGAGGTTCTGGAGATGAAAATGCATCTCTTAACAGTGATTTAGGCTTACAGGTTCCAGCGGGAGCAAAGGTAGCTTTTACAAAGTACGATGAAAACAACAAGCCTATAGAGCTTGAAATTAGTAATCTTCCATATAATTCAAAGGTTACAATGAATCCATCTCAAATGGTTTCTATTACTCCAGCTACAAAGCAGGATGATAATGGAAATCAGGTTCAGTTCCAGAAGTATTATGTAAAGGGTGTTAGAACTGCAGGTATGGACACAGTTCTTCATGCATCATCTTTTAATGTAACCTATGATGAGACTTATGTTGTAGCCTATGGTGTAGGTGAGGTTGTACCTTACATTGTTAATTATGTTGATGAGAATGGTAATGCCCTTGTAGATCCAGAAGGAAATGGCACAGATACAATCAAGTCTATAACATGCTATGCAGCAGCTGGTGAGGAGCTTTATGTTCCATACAAAAATATTCCAGGCTATCAGCCAAATACATACAACTATCACACTAAGAGCTTAAAGGCTCCAGAAATGGTAGATGGTACAGAGAAGCCTTTTGAATTCACATTCTATTACACAAAGGCCGATAATAGCTCAAATACAAAGCACACTGTTGAAGTTATCGACAGAGGTACAATCGTTGGTGATACTGAGTATTCTTATAGAGTAGTTGGTGAGAACACTGTAACAACAGTTTCAAGTGATAGTACAACAGCGGGTGACGCAGCAGCTAATGAAAATGGTCAGGCAACAAGTGACCAGAATGGAAATGCTAATGTTGGCAATGGTAAGAATGGAAATGTTGCAGCAGCAGATGCTGATCCAAAAGTAAAAGCAAAAGATATTCAGGATACACCAGATATTATTGAGATTGATGATGATATCGTTGCTAAGGCTGTAAATCCAGTTGACATTTATACTGGAAGGTCAATGGTATCAGCTGTAATTGCAGTTGCAGCAGTATTAGTCCTTGGAATTACTGGGTTTATCGCCCTTAAGAAGAGAAAAACATTGAAGTAAATTCAAGCAAATTTAAAGAAATCTAGCAGGTGAGCAATCACCTGCTATTTTTGTACCCATTTTTAAAATCCATGTCTAAGTAATTACTAGGTATATTATTTCACAATACCTTCACAAATTGAAAAACAATTCAAAGACGTTCTTGCCAATATTCAGATAATTCTTGCCAAACTGTAGAAATTTCAAAATTCAGGTGGTAACCTATCCTCACAATAGTTATTTCATATAACACAGTTACATGACATAACGAAAAACTTTAGTAGTTGATTATGTGGTTTCGTATTGTGAGGAAGAATTATATGAAAAGAAAAACTATATTCCGAAGAATAATCTCATTAAGCATTATAGCAGCATTATATTTATCAATGTCTGCTTCAGCATATGCAGAATTGGAGGTAGAACCAGTTGATACTCCATCAGTGGAGGAGGCAGCTGAGACTACAGAGGAAGCTTCTTGTGAGGCTCCTGCTTCGGGAGAGGCCCCAGCTGAACTTCCAGCAGAGTCACCTCCTGAGGAAGTCGGAACAGAGGATCCTCCAAATGAGGATGCTGTAGAAGAACAGAATATAGTTGAAAAGCTGGTAGATCAAATAATTGATATCCTCACACCAGAAGCTGGTGCAGATAACGCTGATGGCATTGGTGATGGTTCAGGAGAATCGGATGGAGACCAGGCAGTGATTCTTCCAGAAGGAGAAATAGAAAATCCTGTTGCTGGAGATAAGTACTACAAGATAATCACTCAGGAAGATGGGACAACCGTCAGAGAGATTTATGAATATGTACTTGATGAAGAAACTGGTGAGCTTACAGCAATCCTTAAGGAATCCCTTGAAGGTCAATTCGATGAAGAAGGAAAGCTGATAGAGGAAAAGCCGGAATGTGAGCACGAATTTATCTATACTCCAAACAAGGATGGCACACATACAGTTACCTGTTCAAAATGTGATTTACCTGAGTTCATAGAAACCTGTGAATATGATGACAATGGTGTTTGTGTAAAGTGCGGATGGCACAGACTTCCAGAACCTCAATTAGTATTCGAGGATGAACAGGTTAGAGTAACAGTTAGAGGTGCAATACCAGAAAATGCGGATTTAAAGGTTACACCTATCAAAGAGGAGAACGAAAATACAAGAGCAGCCTATGAAGAGGTTGCAGCAACACTTTCAGAGGGAGCTAGAGAAGGAGAATATGATATTAAAGGCTTCTTAGCCTACGATATATTCTTCCAAGATATAGAAACAGGAAACGAGGTAGAGCCAGATGGTGACGTTACTGTTTCACTTGAGTACAAAGAGGAAGTTATTCCAGAGGCAGCAAGAGACAAAAAGGAGGATGCAAACCAAGGAGTTTTAATTCAGCATTTCAACGAGAAAACAGATCAGGTTGAAGAGTTGACAGAAGCTGGAAAAGCCGAAATCACCAAAAACGATAACAATGCTGTAACATCAGCAGAGTTCACAAGTGATAGTTTTTCAACATATGTAATCACTTGGGTGGAAGAGCAAGATAGAAGTGTAAAAATCAATCTCGTAAACAAACTACAAAACAGCACAGAGTTGGTGCCTGGAGATAATGAGAGAACACTTAATCCTCCAAATGAATATAACACTACAGTGACACATGAGTTAGCTGAATTCGTTGCTGAGAATCCTATTGATGGATATACCTTTGTTGAAGCTAAGTGTCAAGTTGGCGAAGAGCAAAAGCTGGTAACAAAGGTTACGATTAAGAAGACAAAGGGTAGCCATAGCTATTCCAGCGACGTTTACACCGTCACCTTATATAACAATAGTCAAAGTGTTGCTACATATACAACTTCAAGCTCATCAACAAGTATATTGGCAAATATTGATATGTTCTATAAGGCTGACACAAGGTTGATTATTAATAACATTGTTACAGGTTCTGCTGCTGCAGATACCACAACAACTTATGAATATCAGATAACCTTAGAGGATGGTTCACCACTTGCTAATCAGGCATACGAAAGTGATAAGAACAATGCAACAAATCTAAAAACTGATGCAGATGGCAAGCTTAATATAGCACCTGGTGAAACTGTTAAGTTACACAACTTATCAGATGGAACTTATACAGTTACCCAGACTTCTATAACAGGAACCTATAGTATCAATGATTTTATCACTAAGATTTACGAGTCTGGAACAGAAAAGGCAGTTATTGTAGCAGGTGAGCTTACACCTAGAAGTGTAACAGTAGATTTATCAGAATCTAACATTCCTAGTTTAAAATTCAAAAACTGTTATGCAACTACAAACATTATTCCTATAAAGGATGCAGATAAGTTTAAGTACATAAATTACATAGAAGACAAGGATGAATACGAACTATCAGTAAGATTTACAGGACCTGAGGAGCAGATTATTTCTACAGTTAACGAAGAAGAAACCTACGACGTTAACCAAAAGAAGAAGGTAGATATTGTACTTGCAATTGATAAATCAAATTCCATGAAAGGTTCAAATCTTACCTACGTTATTAATGCTGTTGGAAATATGGTCAGTGTATTCCAGCAAAAGAGTGATGTTGATGCCAAGTGGAAGGTTGTAGACTTTGGTACTAATGCTCAGCTGGTTTCAGGAAATTGGATTAATACAAGTGATGTTCAGGCTTGTATAACAAGAGATTTGTTAGATGGTACCAATTATCAGGCTGGACTTGAGCTGGCACAGTCAGAATTAACATCAGGTGGACGTTCAGATGCAGAAAAGATAATAATCTTCCTGACTGATGGACATCCTACCCAGTATTACAATGACGGCTCAGTAGCAGGAGGTGGTAGTTATACAAACCAAGCTACTTATGATGCTTCACTTTCAGCAGCTGCTGGTATTAATTGCTCCCAGTTTTATGTAATTGGTATGGGACTTACCACACTTGAGATAAAGGAGTCTCGATACGGAAGAGTATCAAGTTCTGAGGATGCAATTGTATTCTTAAGAAAACTTGCAAATAAGGCCACTGCAGCAAAGAAGGAAGCGGTCAATGTTAATGCTAATCAGGTTGGAACATTATTCGCAGGTTTAGCGGGAACAATTAGTACAGAAACAACTGGAAATGTTACCGTGACTGACAGACATGAATATGCTTCCAATGTAACCATGGTAGATAAGCTTAGTGAATACGTTGAAATTAAGCCGAATAGCGTATTCAAGATAAGTGTTAGCCACGGTGCATCTGATGATCCTGTATTACTTCCGGGAAGTTCAGAAGAGCCAAGAGAGCATGGACAGATTGGTGCTGATGGCAGGATGACTTCACCAGCATATTACTACTTATCAGAGGACCATAGCCTATACATGAAGGCTGAATACGATGCGGATACGAAGACAATGCATCTTATTTTCCCAGATGGCTATGAATTGAAGAATCAGTATAGTTATCAGGTTAAGATGACTGTTGAACCTAGTGATAAGGCTTACGATGATTATCTGGCAGCTAATCATCAATATCCAGAAGGTATGGTTGGTGATAGGGGTACAGATCACATATTCGCTGATAATCCTACATCGGAAGGTCAGCCAGGCTTCTACTCAAATGTGGAGTCAGAGTCGAAGGTAACCTACACCTACAAGGGTGGAACTTTAGAAGAAATCTTCCCTAAACCAGTTGTTCAGGTTCATGTAGAAACCACTTGGGATATCTACAAAACAGATTCAGCTGGAAAGGATGGAATGAGACTGGGATATGCTCAGTTCTTACTAAAGGATTTGGCAGAAGGTTCTGAATTAGCATATATGGGTACAAGCCAGTTGAATAACAATGGCGCTGTTGATTGGGATTTACAGGAAGATGAAATAATCCAGACAGGAAAGACCTATATTTTAACTGAAACCGAAGCACCTTTAGGATATCTAAAGAGTGGAGAGTATTGGAAGATTCAAGTTGATGAGTATAACAAGCCAACAGTAACCGCTTATGATGCACAGGGAACTGAAACAACCTATGAAATGGATTATGAAAGAGACAGAAATAAGGTAACCTACAAATTCTATTTCAAGAATGAGGCTGCGGCATACTCATTACCAAAGACAGGCGGAAATGGAATATTTAGAACCACAATACTTGGAGTGGCATTAATGCTTTCTTCAGTATATCTGTTCTATAGAAACAAGAGAAAATCAAGAGCGTATTGTAAAAACTATCGTTAAGGAGGAGGAACAATATGAAAAAAATAAAAACGATTTTCACTTTTGGTTTAGTCCTGGCAATGACACTAGGATTGACAATGACAGCTTTCGCACAGTCTGATACAACAGAGCCAGCTGTACCAACTACAACTATTACAGTTAGTGATACAGAAGCTGCAACTCTTTATATTCGACAGGTGGTTAAAATGGATAGAACCACTGAAACAGGTTGGGCTTTTGTAGATGCAGACAGTAGAGCATTATTTGCAGACTTTGATGGTGATACAGATCAGGCAAAGATTAGGAGCTACAAAGCTATTGCAGATGAATCAGAGTCTAATGCAATTGCAAAATTTGGTAACAAGCTTGATAGCTGGTCCTTCTCAGAAGACGAAAAGTTTACAAGTGGTGATGGCGGATTTGCTCCTGGTTTATATGTAATCAAGGCTGTTGAGGAAGGATATACCTACAACATTATGATTGCAAATATAAACTTTAAGGACAAACCAAGTGAAGGTCTTAAGCCTGCTTCTTTAGTAGCAAAGAAGACTCCTACTACAGTAAGTAAGACATTGAATACACAGGAATCAGCGGATGATACATACGTAGAGTACGGCGAAGAGATTACCTACGATGTAAAGGCAAAAGTTCCTTATTCACCAAAGGGTTCTACTACAGAGTTTAAGATTACTGATGAACTTACAGGTGGAGAGTTCAAAACTGTAGAAGGCGGGGATAACAATGGCAAAGTTGAAGTAAAGGTTTCAATCGGTGATGAGGCAGTTATTTACATTGCACCAGAAGCTGACGGAACAAAGCTCACAATCGATTTAGCATATTTGTTAGAAGATAATGAATTTGCAAATGCTGATGTTATCGTAACTTATACAGCAATCGCTACAGGAAAGCTTGTAAACAATAAGGCAAAGATTAATAACAACGATGATACTTCAGTTGTTAAATCATATTCAGCAAAACTTAAGATTACAAAGACAGACATTCCTGAGCAAGGAAAGGATCCTGCACCATTATCTGGAGCAAAATTTGTAATTGCAAATGGACAGGGCGAGAATGCTAAGTACGCAATTCTTGACAATGGCAAGCTTTCAGGTTGGGGAACCTTAGAAGAAGCTGAGGCGACAGCAATCGTAACAGGCAGTGATGGTATTGCTACAGCAGAAGGCTTTGATTCAGAAAAGGACTACTGGTTCCACGAAGTTGAAGCACCTGAAGGATACTCAATCAATGACACAGATGTGAAGATTTCTTGGGTAGATGATCCAGATGAAGAAGATGATAATTTCAAGCTTGGTAAAGCTACAATGTCAGATACAACACTTATTACACTTCCATACACTGGTGGTTCTGGAACAGCAGCTTTCACAGGATTTGGTGTTCTTCTAATGAGTGTTGCAGCAGGTTTATACTTCGCAAACAAGAAGAATAAAGCTTCTAAGTAATTGCTTCTTACGCTTCTTATATGTTTTGTAGGAAGTGATGAAAACAAGGTGCCCTCCTCCCTAAAGACTAGGGAGGAGGAAACGCACCTAAACAACTAAGCATCTACATCACAAAGCAGAGGGCATCAAAATTGGTGCAATCTACTATAGGATGTAGATACAGAGTAAATGTTTTGGATATAAGGCCTAGTGGCTTGGAAGGGAGTCGCCAGTGATTAAAGCTAATTTATCTAAGAAAACAATTATAGGAGTAGCTCTTGCAGCTGTACTTGCCCTTGGAGGTTTTTCAGTTCAAAGCTTAAGAGCAGCTGAAAGGGTAGACACAGCAGCTACAGTGACAATTACAGCAAACATTGATAGCAATGACACTTCAGTATTTGCATCAAGGTATAAAGACTCATGGAACGCGGATTCCATTGTTGAGATGGATCCAGTAACAGTGGATTTGTACAAGATAGCATCCTTGGAGGAAACAGGAACCTTAAGTCCTGATTCAAGATTTTCAAATATTCCTGTAGGAGAGCTATTAAAATCACCAAATGCTGATACTATTATTGAAAAAATAGTAACTCCTGCAAAGGAAATAGCAGAGGGGTTAAGTCCAGATAAAACAATTGCTTTCGAAAATGGTTCTTTATCAGCTACAGCGACTATCCCAGGAGGCGCAGGACTTTATCTATATATTCCAAAGGCAAAGGATAATAGATATTCCTATAACTTTATCTCATATGTAATTCTTGCACCAAACAGTGATTATACAGATACAACAGGAACCTCTGATAAGTGGAATTACAACGTAGGATTTAGTCTTAAGGGAACAGAGGAACAGCGAACAGGAAGCCTTTTAATAAAGAAGAAACTAGAATCCTACAACATTTCTCTTGGTGATGTTAGCTTTGTATACAGAGTTAAAGGTCAGCTTGATGACCAGATAATAGATAACGTATATACCATAGATTTCACAGGACCAGATCAGGAGTCAAGACTTATCACAGGTCTTCCAGCAACAGCAAAGGTAACAGTTACCGAAGAATATGCAGGAGTAAGCTACAAGCCAGTTGAAGGAAGTCAGACAGTATATACAGATGTTGAGATAGTTGCAGATGATGGTGATGAAGAACCAGTCATACCACCAGCAACAGTAGATTTTAAGAATACCTACGATGACGGACTTATCAGCAGTGGTATAGCAGCAGAAAATCAATTTATTGACGATGGAAATGGAGAAGTTCATTTCGACGGTAGAAAACCTTTTGAGTCAGAGAATGTGAGGTAGTTAATTATGAGAAGAAAGTGGTTAATTCCAATGGCCGCCTTTGCTTTAGCAGCAAGTATAGTTGCAGTGAAGCCTACAATCGCATACTTTACCGATACAGCTTTGGCAGAAGGGGCGTTCCTGGTAAATATCAGCGATGGTACACCAGAGATTGAAGAAAAAGTCACTGATATGACTAAGCTTGTCACTATAAAAAACACTGGTAGCTACGATATCTTTGTAAGATGTAAAGCTATATATCCTGAAACCAGATGTACCGTAACCTTCCAGACTACTGAAGGTTGGAGTGATGGTGGTGATGGATATTACTATTACGCAGGAGCTATTGCTCCAGGAGAAACAACTCCAGCAGAAACACCATTGACGCTCTTGGTATCCCCAATACCTGGAACCTCTGGAGACTTCAACGTAATAATTGTTCAGGAAGCAACAAAGGCAATCTACAAGACGGTAGACGGAGTTGATGTACCTGACCCAGATTGGTCAGCTGCAGTATCTCAGTGATAGGAGGGAATGAATATGAAGAAAATATTTAAAAATCCTATACTGATTCTTGCAGTAGGAGTATTTGTTATAGGTGCAAGTAGCATTGGTGCTACTAGAGCAGCAATCGTAACTCAGTCGGAAATCGATAGAGTGAACTTTACAACAGCTACCTTTGAAATAGGTCTTACAGGAGATGTGGATGGTGATTTGATTTACTTCCCTAATCTTCCTGAGGAGGGGCCAGTACAGATTGGTAAGTGTTATAAGTCTACAGTAAATGTAGCTAACATTTCTGATGAAGCTACTGGCTATAAGGAATATGTGAGAGTCATAGTTCGAAAGAGCTGGACCAATGCAGATGGTATTAAGGATCAGAACTTAGACCCAGATTTAATTGAACTATCAATAGCTGATGGATGGGTTAGATATGAAGATGACACTTTATCTAAGGAGTGCGAAATCTATTATCTGAAAGATGCAGTTGAGTGTGGAGAAGTAAAGGAATTCTTAACTGGAATCACCATCAATGATACGGTGGCAACAAAGGTAGTTCAGGAAGGCTCAGAAACAGAAATCATAAACAAATATGTTTATGACGGACAGAAGGTAAGCATTTCAATTCAGGCAGATGCAGTCCAAACTCATCACGCTGAAGATGCAATCCATGGAGCTTGGGGTGTTGAAGCAACAGCAACAGCTGAAAGTGATGGAAGTATTACTTTAAAGTAATAGAAAGGGGCAAGAGATGAAAAAAAGAATAATGAATTTAGTCCTTGCTCTGGCGCTGACAGCAATTGGTCTGACAGGACAAATCACAGTAGCACAGGCAGAGGAAATTCCAACAGCAACCTTTAAGGGCTCTGATTTTAATTCAAATTTCGACCACTTTACAACAGACCAGCAGACTATACCAAATATAATGCCTGGTGATACAGTTACTTTCCAAGCAAAATATGTTAACGATTCAGGTGCAGCAGCTAATTTCTATTTGAACACAGATGTCATTAGTTCGCTAGAAGAAAAGAGTGCTGATAACAGCAGTTCTACAGAAGCTAAGGGTGGCGGTTATACTTTCAAGCTTACCCAAGGCAGCAAGGTTCTTTATGATAGCAACATGTTAGGTGGAGATGACAAAGGCCTTCATCAGTTTGAAAATGAGGGAGACACCTACTTTAGTTTAGGACAGCTTGCAAACGGTGGTAGTGGAATCGTTAATTTAGAAATAACTTTAGATGGTAATTCTCAGGATAATTCATATATGTATAAGCTAGCAACTCTTGAAATTAGATTTGCAGCTGAGAAGCTTCCAGGAAACAAACCACCAACAGTTATTAATAATGTAGAAACTAATAGAGTTGTTTACAGAGTACCTGGAGGATCACAGGTGGTTGCAATTGATGATCCAAGCACACCACTAGCAGTGTCTTCAGTAAGAAATAATCCAAACAATCCTAACACAGGAGATTCAATGATTCCTCTTATGATTTGTTCAGCAGGATTATTAATAGGAATTATTTTCATAGCAATGTATTTTGTTATTTCAAAAAAACAGCGGGAGGAGGTAGCCTAATATGAGACGAACAAAAAAAGTATTTGGTTATATCCTAGCAATGTTTTTAATGGCAGTAGCAATCGTGTTTATGGCGTTAAATGCTGATGCAGCGGAGGCTCCTTATACCTATACTGTCAAAATATATATTGGCGGTTCAGGAAAAGAGGGCGCACATTTTAAGCCAGAACTTGGAGATAGGGATTGTCTCACCTTCACTGGTTTGACTCCTGATGATACTATCAGCTTCAATCCTCAGGAAGCGGTTGAGTTTGACGATGGAAACACAAAATACGCTGTAAAAGGTTTCTGGAGATCTGGAGACGAAACAAAGGATGAAAATCTTAACCCTACAATTAATGGGGATAAGGATGAAACCTATGTTGTAGCTTATGGCGTTGGAACAGTTGTTGACTACACCGTTCAGTTTTTAAAGGAAGATGGCTCAAAGCTCATGGAAGATGCTGTTTACCAAGGGATTGAAGGAAGTGCAGTGGTAGTTTCAGCAAGAGGATACAAGGATGGTGGCTTTGCTCCAATAGAGACTGAAAAGAGAATAGATGCGCTTGAAAAGGATCAAGTTATCGTATTCAAGTACAAGGCTCTTACAGGTGGTTCAGGTGGAACTATAACAAACACCTCTACAAATACAGAGTATTCAACAGTTACTGGAGCATCTGATTATTCTTACCAGATTATTCCTAGACAGCCTACAGAAATCGCTGGTGGCGGTGATGAAGGCGGCGTGGTTAATAATAGAGCTGCTCAGGCCGGTGGTAACGATGGTGGTGGCCAGGCTGAAGCTGGTGGCGGTGCAGGTGCCACACAGATAGGTGATGATCAGGTTCCTGCCAACGGAGATACAGCCATAACAATTCCAGAAACTAAGACACCAGAAGGAATTGATGCCAATACAGCTAAAATCAGTTATGTCAGATACCTCATTATTATTTCTATCCTAGGAATGATGATAGTATTAATCGCTATACTTGGAACTTACAATCTTGAGCATGACAAAAAAAGAAAAAACTAGGAATATAATAAAGAAATAAAGCTGGCGCTTTATAATATAGAAGGGATAATTAAGATTAATCTTGATTGTCCCTTCTAAAATTGTTTGTGGTAAAATAATTGATATGGAGAAGATATTAAAAACTATAGGAAACTTAATAATTGTAATTGTTATTCTTGCATGTATTCCTTTGGCTATACCAAGGGTTTTAGGCATGGAGGAATATAATGTTATTTCTGGTTCTATGGAGCCTGAAATATCAGTGGGATCTCTTGTTTTTGTTAAGGGGATAGCTTTTGAGGAATTAGCTGAGGGGGATGTTATTGCTTTTCAATCAGGGGCAAGTGTGGTTACTCATCGAGTTATTTCCATAGAAAAAGACACAAAGCTTATTTCCACCAAGGGAGATGCCAACAATGTTGCAGACTTTATGCCTGTTGCTTACAAGGATGTTATAGGAAAGGTTGAATACCATGTTCCGATTCTTGGAAATCTTGCAGCCTGGCTTTCTGAAACAATAGGAAAGATTGTGGCTGGAATTATTTTGATGGTTGGAATTCTTCTATCTAATATAGAAGAAAAAAAGTCAAAGAAGACAGATTCTGGTGTTTTAGAAGGTGACAGTGCTCCATCAAAAAAAAACAAATCCAGAATAAATCCTAAAATTATCCTTGCGCTAGGTTTGGTAATTGTTTTTGGTTCTTTGGGTGGCTTCCTATATATTTATATGGGCTATCAAAAGTCAGAAAATCTTTACGCATCCCTTAATCAGGATTATGTAAAGACTGGCACAAACGAAAGTGAGTCTTGGCAGGATATGCTAGACGTGGACATTAATGCTCTTAAGCAGATTAATTCAGATGTTATTGGTTGGCTTTATGTAGAGGGTACTGATATAAGCTATCCTATATTATATTCTGGCGATGATTCCACTTATCTTCGTACCACAATAGATAAGGAACCTGCAACAGCAGGAAGTATTTTCCTTGAGGGGTATAATCTTCCAGATTGGACTGATAGTCACGATATTATTTACGGACACAACATGAGAAATCTTTCTATGTTCGGAAAGCTTAAGTTTTACAAGACAGAAGAGGATTTCTATGACTCTCATAAATATTTTCAAATTATAACACCAGAGGGGAAGATGCGTTTTCAGATTTTCTCTTACTTTGATACTGATCCTGCCAGCTGGGTTTACACAGTTCCTTATGAGGACAATGAGGAATTTGCTGAATACATAACAAAATTAAAAAATACATCCTACAAAACTATTGAGGCAGAAGTTAATTCTTCGGATAAGGTTGTCACATTATCCACTTGTTCAACCTCCGGAAAACGCTTTACAGTCCACGGGTTTTTAATAGAAAATCAATAATTGATGATATCTGGGTAAAAAGTTATTGTGGCAAGAACGTTTGAAAATTGGCAAGAAAAACTACTAAATTTGCTGTAATTCCTTCCGATATATAGTATAATAAGAACAATAAAAGTATGGGGATATATATTGGAGGGTAAGTCTATGGCAAAGAAGGTTGTAGGTTTATTAAAAGGCGTTGCTTATACAGGAGCTGCAGTTGGTGGGCTCTCTGTGCTTAGCAGCGCCGATTTAGTATTCGCAGAAGAATTAGAAGAAACTTTAACTTCTGGGTCATCAGGCACAGTGGAACTTGAAATTACTCAGGAGGCAACTTCGCAGTCTGAAGCTCAGGTAGAACAGCAGAATCAGGCAGTGGGTCAGAGTCAGGGTGAACAGCAAGTTCAGGTTGATCAACAAACACAGATTGATCAGCAGACAAATACCGAAACCAATATTGAACTAGATGAAAACGCGTTCACTGTTGAATCTGCAACAGCTGCTATTGAAGAGGCTAAGGCTGAAAAGACTGCTGTTGAAGGAACAATTGCAGCAGATACAGCAGAGGAACAGCAGGCCCAGGCTGATCTTGCGGCAGCCCAGACTAATCTCGGTCAGGCTATTGAGGACCAGGGACAGTTGCAGAGCACAATCTCTGGATACCAGCAGCAAATCGCTCCAAAAGTTGCAGAGATTGAAAGTCTTCAAGGTGAAGTTGCATCAAACCAGAGCCAGATTGATACTGCTACTCAGGAAAGAGCTGATGCTGTAGCAACAGAACAGGGCAAGGAGACAGAGCTTCAGAACACTCAGACAGCTCAGGAAACAGAGCAGCAGGAATATGATAATTCTGGTTACAATCAGGCTGGAGTTGCAGCTTTAGAAGGAAGTATAGCAACACAGACTACAGCAGTACTTGCTGAGAGAGATAACCTTTTAGCTCAGGGCGTTACATATTTGCAGGGCCAGGTTGGTGAAGATTTCTATACAGATTATACAAGACCATTGGCTCTTACCATGATTAAGTACAACTTGTTAGTTAATGATCAGGTTACAGCCGATGACTTAGCTAATTTTGGTACAAGCGATTCATCAGCTATTCGTTACTCAGAAAACTTTAAGGGCAAGTCATATGAGAATAAGCATTTTTGTATCCGATATGTGGACAAAAATGGAGTTCTTCAGGAGAAGTATTATGATTGGGTAATAGCTGATGAGAATGGAGAGTCTATTTTCAAGGCAAACAGCAATGATAGAAGCGATGCAAATCTTACCTTGATGCATGGTATCAATGTAGTAGAAAAGACTCCTATATATAAGTACTATACAGAGGACGAAAATACTCTTACTTATTATAAATGGGAAGATTTGACAGCAGAGGAAAAGAGTGCAGTTACAACTCTTAAAAACCAAGGAAAAGTAAAGTCTGTTAAGATTAATAATGTCACATATTATGTTGCACTTAGAAATGAAAGTGCAGGCTTCGATTATGGCACAAACGGTGAGAAGAAAGGTGATGATTTCTATAAGGGTACTGATTTCCAAGCTGATTTAAGTGCACATGCGCAGTACATAGAAGATTTAGCAGCTCTTTCAACAAAGATTAATACTCTTACAAATGAAATCAATGGACTTAATAGCGATATTTCTGGTTATGATACTACAATTGCGAATCTAACAGCTACAATTGGTGATTTAAATACTCAAATTACAAACTTACAGGAGTCTATCGCTCCACAAGTGACTGCAATTGCAGCTAACCAGACTCTTCTTGATGGAGTAAATACTAGCATTGAGGAATATAACACTCAGATAGCAACTCTTATAGCAAGAATTCAAGAGCTACAGACTGCAATACAGACAAACACAGGTACTGTTGCAGATCTCAACACAAAGATTCAGCAGCTTGAAAATATTTTAGCTAAGCTTAAGGCTGCTCAGGCAAGTGCAGCAGCATCAGGTCAGGGCGGTCAGGATGATACAGTAGCTTCTAGTGAAAGATATTATAGAACAGCGGTTGTGGCAGCACAGACTCAGACAGAGGCACAGGCTGAAAACCAGGTGGCACAGCAGACAGTTACTATAGCAGATACTCAGGCTCCAGCGGCAGCTGTAGCGTCAGTTCAGCAGGTAGCAGCTAATTCTGATGTGATTTCCATTGAGGATGTTCAGGTTCCACTTAATGTTATTGACGCTGAACTTCCAACAGAGGATATGGGATTAGCAACTATTCCAGATGAAGCTGTAGCAAAATCAGGAGCTGTTGGCCTTGGTATGGCAGGAGCAGCAATGCATATTGGAATTCTTCCTACAATTGGAGGCCTTACCACCATCATTGGTTGCAAAAAGACTAATGATGAGAATAAAGCAAGGAGATAGTGTAAGGATTTAAGCTAAAAAACTCCCCCAGTTAACATAGTAACTGGGGGATATTTTTAGCTTATTTTATTAAGAATTGAATCCTTTAGAATGAGTGTGCTCTGTTCCACCTGGGAACGGAGCATTTCTAATTTAGAGTCCATGGATTTCATCTGATAACATTTTGCCAGCATTGTGTAGCTTTCGCTAATATCAGTGCCTACACCTACAGCAAATTCTAACACTGTGATTACATCGTCTAAGCGTTCAGCCTCCATTAGAGCATGGGCATATTGATTTAAAAGAACAGTAACCCTGTCGAAATCCTCACCTATCTTACTCATGGTTTCAAAATTAGGTGTGCCATAGGTGATGCGAATGTCCGTATTGCTCATACCTGTAAGGTTTAATAGTTTATGTGTGGACAATTCCTTTAATTCATTTTCAATCTCAATTACTTTTTCATCAGAACTAAAATTTAATGGAAATTTCTCTATTGGAATGGTAATATATCTTAGATTAGATATATCTTTTGCAGGGGTAATACGAGCTTGCTGCTCTTTAGCCCAGAATTCGGCCTCCTGCTCTTCCTGTTTGTTGTTAAGGCTTTTCAGTCTCACAGCTATCAGGATTAAAAAAAGGATAAAAAACGGTAAAATAGGGAACCCCATAGCGTCTCCTTTACATAAAGCAATTAAAGAGGTGATTGATATGAAACGAAATAAAAAGCATCAGGTTATGGCAGGAGTTGTTCTTGTCATTGTAGTGATTTGTATGGTATTTACCACATTTGCTGCTGCTTTAATTTAATTTTAAATATACGAAAATAATCTGTCAATTTATAGAGGAAGATTTGTTATGAAATTCAAAAGTATTATTTCACTTATGCTGGCATTTACTTTATCCGCCGGCCTTCCATCAAATATTATTACTGCACACGCTGAAGAGGATACAGCCACCGCTGCTGTAACATCTTCAGATGAGGAGCTTCTTAATGAGGAAGCAGAAGCAGTAGAGGGAGAAGTTGTTACAGACAACAGAACAATTCCAAATGGTGTTACTATTGGTGGAATTGATGTTTCTTGCAAAACCGTCACAGAGGCAGAGGAGGTTGTTAGAGAACACTTTGCATCCTACAATGATGTGACTTTTACACTTTCAGCAAACGACCAGACTATCACAGCTAAGGGTTCAGACCTTTGCATCGGAGCAAAGAATAGTGATGTATGCGAAAAGGCTGCTACCTATGGTTCTTATGGCAATATTGGTGAGCGTTTTAAGGCTAATGCAGATATTGAAGCTGGTCGCACAAAAGATTTCAATCTTTCTCTTGGAGCAGACAAGGACGGAATAGTTCGTTATCTTACAAAGGCTGCAGAACAGGTTAATGACGAGGCTAGTGATGATTATCTCACCCGTGAAAATGGAGAATTCGTTTTCCATGAGGGTACATCAGGCGTAGTCGTTCAGATTGAGGAATCTGCAGCAATTCTTGTAAACTTCATCGAGAATCAGTGGGATGGTAGCGAAGCCTCAGTAGATCTTGCAACAGAGGTGAAGGAACCTAGAGGAAGCAAGGAAGAACTTGCTGAAATTAAGGATTTGATTGGTTCATTTTCAACTGACTATAGTTCATCTTCAGCAGCACGTAAGAATAACGTTGCCAATGGTGTAGGCTTTATAAATGGAACAATCCTTTATCCAGGAGATGAGTTTTCAGTATTAAATACTATCACACCATTCTCAGCAGAAAACGGATATATGCTTGCAGGTTCTTATGAAAATGGAACTACTGTAGAGACATATGGTGGTGGTATTTGCCAGGTTTCAACCACTCTTTACGGAGCGGTTCGTGAGGCTGAGCTTGGCGTTGTCACAAGAAGTGCTCATTCTATGATTGTTACATATGTAAAACCATCTATGGATGCAGCTATTTCTGAGTCAGGCGGCAAGGATTTCCAAATTAAGAATAATAAGAATTATCCTATATATATAGAAGGTTATTGTGATGGTAGCAATGCCTACTTCAATATCTACGGTAAGGAAGAGGATGACCCAGGTCACTCTGTAGATTATGAAACAGAAATCACTGGTGTTAATGTACAGAACACCACTTGGGTAGCAGATCCTAACGTTCCACTTGGCAAGATGACCACCACCGTAGGCGGTCACACAGGATACACAGCCAAGCTTTGGAAGGTGACCTATGAAAATGGTCAAGAGGTTAGCCGAGAGGTTTACAACAACAGCAAATACAATCCTTCAAATAGAAATGTAACTGTTGGAATTGCATCAGAAGACCCAAATCTTTCTTATGCAATGCTTCAGGCAGTAGCCACACAGGATGCAGCTACAATTGCCAATGCAATCGCAACCTATGCACCTGGTGTAGCAAACTCGACACCATTCACAATCACTCCAAAGTATCAGGTGACAAATCCTGCACCTAGCACTGATAGCACTACCACTCAGCCACAGGATGCAGCACCAGCTACAGAAGCACCAGTAGCAGCACCCGGAGACATCTAGAAGGTAAAATAATGGAAATAGGAAAATTACCAGAGAGCGTACTAAAGCGTTCCGTAATTAAAAAATTACATGTTGTTAGACCAGAGGTTACCAGCGGCCCAAACGTTGGAGAAGATTGCGCAACAGTAGCCTTAGGTCCAGATGAGGAAATGGTTTTATCTACCGATCCTATCACAGGCACAGCCTCAGATATTGGTGAGCTTGCAGTGACAATATCAATTAATGATTTGGCTTCAGCTGGAGCAGAGCCCGTTGGAATTCTTCTTACAGTGTTGCTTACTCCACGTATGCGTGAAGCAAAGCTGAAAGCCATAATGGAGCAGGTGGACAATGCCTGCAAACGCTATAATGTTCAGGTTATTGGCGGCCACACGGAGGTGACAGAAGCTGTCAATCAGCCATTGATTTCAGTTACTGCTGTGGGCAAGGTTAAGAAAGGTCAGATGATCTCCACCGGTGGGGCAAAGCCAGATATGGATTTAGTTCTTACCAAATGGATTGGATTAGAAGGCACCTCAATTATTGCAAAGGACCACGAAGAAGAGCTTTTGACTCGCTTGCCACAATCCCTTGTAGATACAGCAAAGGGCTTTGACCAGTACCTTAGTGTTCTTCCAGAAAGCCGAATTGCTGTGGAGCACGGCGTAGCGGCTATGCATGATGTTACTGAAGGCGGTATTTTCGGAGCCCTTTGGGAAATGGGTGAGGCTTCGGGAGTAGGTCTTGATGTTGACTTAAAAGCGATTCCTGTTAAACAGGAGACTATAGAGGTATGCGAGTTCTTCGGAATTAATCCTTACGAGCTTATTTCTTCAGGGGCTATGCTTATTGCCACTGAAGACGGCACGGGATTAGTTCGCAAGCTTAATGAAGCGGGGGTGGCATCCGCCATTATCGGAAAGTCCAACTCTTCAAATGATAAGCGCATCCTCAATGGAGATGAAGTTCGCTTCCTAGAACCACCTAAAACTGATGCGCTTTACAACATAACTACATAAAAAGTTTATTACATATTAACTTTTGCACTCATAAGTTCTAAATTCATAAGCATTCTTCAAAGATTTGGTTATTTCTGCGGAACTCGCTTCGCTCAAACAGTCCTCGAAATAACCATTGAAGAATACTTATTCATTAAGAACTTATGGTTAATTGCAAAATGTTAATATGTAAAAACTTTTTATTTAGACTATGAAAGTAACATACTAACAGCACATAAGGGGATTTATTATGAGAGAAAAGATTTTAAACTATATCGAGCATAACAGTAGAATTGATTTAGCTGATTTAGCTATGATGTTGGGTACAGATGAAGCAAGTGTAGTTAATGAGCTTGAAGCTATGGAAAACGAACATGTTATCTGCGGATACCCTACGTTGATTAACTGGGAGAAAACTAGCGTAGAAAAGGTTTCGGCACTTATTGAGGTTCGTGTTACACCTCAGCGCGGAATGGGTTTTGACAAGGTTGCTGAGCGCATCTACAACTACCCAGAAGTTGATGCTGTTTATTTGATTTCAGGAAGCTATGATTTCATGGTTTCTATTGAGGGACATACACTTAGAGAGGTTGCAGATTTCGTATCTGCTAAGCTTTCTCCG
Organism: Pseudobutyrivibrio sp. YE44; assembly: GCF_900104335.1. GTDB lineage: Bacteria > Bacillota > Clostridia > Lachnospirales > Lachnospiraceae > Pseudobutyrivibrio. Next base: position 123,213 of record NZ_FMXT01000004.1, on the reverse strand, counting down.
CTTGACTCAGTGCTTTCTACTCAGACCAACTTTGTACTCAAGAAGTACAAAGATCATGGTATTATCATGGCAGAAAAGCATGTTGATGAGAGGGAGAAGGTGAGCTTATGAGAAACCCTCTAAATAAAACAATTACTGAAATAAAGCCTTCGGGTATCCGAAAGTTTTTTGATATTGTGGCAGAAATGCCAGAAGCTATCTCACTTGGTGTTGGTGAGCCTGATTTCGATACACCTTGGAAGGTTAGAGATGAGGCTATTTATTCCCTTGAGAGAGGTCGTACCTTCTACACCTCAAACTCAGGATTGAAGGAGCTTCGTGTTGAGATTGCTGATTTTTTAGATCGTCATTATGGATTAAAATACGACCCAATCACAGAAATGCTTATGACTGTCGGTGGTTCTGAGGGTATCGATGTGGCACTTCGTGCCATGCTTGACCCAGGTGATGAGGTTCTCATACCTCAGCCAAGCTACGTTTCTTACGAGCCTTGCACTATTCTTGCAGGTGGAAAGCCAGTAGCTATCAATCTTAAAGAGGAAAATGAATTCCGACTTAAGCCAGAGGAACTTGAGGCAGCCATCACCGACAAGACAAAGATTCTTATTATGCCATTCCCAAACAACCCTACTGGTGCTGTTATGGAAAAGGCTGATTTAGAGCCAATCGTAGAGCTTGTTAAGAAATACGATTTGTTTGTTCTTACAGATGAAATTTACGGTGAGCTTACCTATACAGGCCAGGGGCATGTTTCTATCGCCAGCTTCCCTGGAATGAAGGAGCGCACTATTTATATCAATGGTTTTTCAAAGAGTCATGCCATGACTGGATGGAGACTTGGTTATGTTTGTGCACCTGCCCAAATCGTCCAGCAGATGACAAAAATCCATCAGTTTGCTATAATGTGCGCGCCTACCACCAGTCAGTACGCAGCTGTTACAGCTATCCGTGACTGTGATGAGGATGTGGCAAACATGCGAGAGGAGTACAACGATCGTCGTCGTTATCTTCTCAATCGCTTTAAGAAGATGGGCGTAAAATGCTTTGAGCCATATGGTGCTTTCTACATTTTCCCATCTATAGCAGAATTCGGAATGTCTTCAGAAGAGTTCTGTACTCGCCTTCTTAAAGAGAAGGAAGTAGCCGTAGTTCCAGGTACAGCCTTTGGCGAAAGTGGCGAGGGTAACGTACGTATCTCATATGCATATTCCCTCGAAGCATTGAAGAAGGCCATGGACCGTATCGAAGAATTTATTTGCGAGTTAAGAGAGACTAATTAGTTTAGAAAGAGTAAGCCAGTAGTCATTAATAATCCGATGAGTCGGTAGACATCAAGCTCATAGGTATCTTAAGTGAACCTTTTCATGGTGAACGAAGATACCTATGGCTTGTAGTCGTGACCGACGGAGTTTTGTGGCGGTAACTGGCGTAGGTTTTAGAATGTTAAATATAGTTTTACACGAGCCTGAAATTCCAGCCAACACAGGAAATATCGGGCGAACATGCTGTGCCACAGGTACACGTCTTCATTTAATCGAGCCACTAGGCTTCGTTCTTACAGACAAGACTGTGAAGAGAGCCGGCATGGACTACTGGGACAAGCTTGAGGTTTTCCGTTACGATGACTGGGAGGATTTCAAAGCAAAGAACCCAGATGCAAAGATTTATATGGCCACCACAAAGGCCAAGCGTACACATACTCAGGTGAATTATGAACCAGACTGCTACATAATGTTTGGCAAGGAATCCGCAGGTATCCCTGAGGAAATTCTTGTAGACAATGAGGAGAATTGCGTTCGTATTCCTATGGGACATGATATACGTTCTCTTAATTTATCAAATTCAGTGGCAATCATTTTATATGAAGCGCTGAGACAAAATGACTACCTCGGATTAGAGACTGAGGGTAATTTACATAGACTCAACTGGAAAGAATAAAAGGAATAGTGGGTACCAATGTCGATTATCAAATCTAAAAACTTAGTACATGAATATATAAGACGTGATGAAGAAGGCAACGTGGAGAGCATCCAGGTTGCCCTTGATAATGTCAATCTTAACGTAGAACCAGGCCAGTTTATATCCATTCTTGGACATAATGGCTCTGGTAAGTCTACCTTCGCCAAGCACATCAATGCACTTCTTACACCTTCTGAAGGCACACTTATTGTTGATGGTATGAATACCTCTGATGATGAATACACTTTTGCAGTGCGCCAGACAGCAGGAATGGTTTTCCAAAATCCAGACAATCAAATAATTGCTTCAGTGGTTGATGAAGATGTTGCTTTTGGCCCAGAAAACATTGGAGTACCTACAGAAGAGATAATACAACGTGTGGAAAAATCTCTTAAGATGGTGGGAATGTACAAATACAAGAGTCATTCTCCTAACAAGCTCTCGGGTGGTCAGAAGCAGAGAGTGGCCATCGCTGGTGTTATGGCTATGGAGCCAAAGTGTATCATTCTTGATGAGCCAACAGCTATGCTTGATCCAGATGGAAGAAAGGATGTGCTTCAGGCTGTTCACACTCTCAATAAGGAAAAGGGGATTACTGTAATCCTTATTACTCACTACATGGAAGAGGTTGTAGACTCCGACTATGTATTTGTTATGGAAAAGGGTAAGGTCTTCATGGAGGGCAAACCTCGTGAAATCTTCAAGGATGTTAAGCTTTTGAAGGAGCATAGTCTTGATGTCCCTCAGGTTACACAGCTTGCTTACGAACTTCGTGAAGCAGGAGTACCACTTCCAGAGTGTGTTCTTACCAGACAAGAGCTTATTGACGGTTTGAAGGCTGCCAAGGCCAGTGGCTTTGTTCCAAATCTTTCAGCCTTTGTTGAAATGCAGGCTGCCAAGGAAGTGTCTAATGCCATCGATATTTCTGGTGCTAAAGATAAGGTTTTGATTTTAGATCATGTATCCTATAAATATAGCCCCGGAACAGCCTACGAGGTGAAGGCACTTGATGATGTAAGCCTTTCTATTAAGGAAGGTGAATTTATAGGAATCATTGGTCATACTGGTAGTGGAAAATCCACACTCGTTCAGCATTTGAATGGCTTGATTAAGTCTACTGATGGTGTGATTTACTATCGTGGACAGGATATTTATGACAAGGATTACGATATAAAAGATCTTCGCACACAGGTTGGAATGGTATTCCAGTATCCTGAGCATCAGCTTTTTGAGACTACAGTTTTTAAGGATGTTCAGTTTGGTCCAAAGAATCAGGGCTTAGATGAGAAGGAACAGATAAAGCGTGCCTATGAGGCCCTTGGCTTAGTTGGGCTTCCAGAGGAGTTTTACTTGGCTTCACCATTCGAGCTTTCGGGTGGACAAAAGCGTCGTGCAGCTATAGCAGGTGTCATCGCTATGAAGCCAGCAGTTATCATCTTGGATGAGCCAACAGCTGGACTTGACCCTAAGGGACGTGATGATATTCTTGGCATGATAACAGAGATGCACAGGAAACGTGGAGATACAGTCATCCTTGTATCACATTCTATGGAGGATGTGGCCAACTATGTAGATCGTATCATTGTTATGGATGCAGGAAAGCCAGCCTTCGATGGTACACCAAAGCAGGTGTTTGCTCATTACAAGGAGCTTGAGGCAATGGGACTTGCTGCTCCTCAGGTTACCTATGTAATGAATGATTTAATAAAAGAGGGCATGGCAGTGGATGCAGGGGCAACCACTGTTGAAGAGGCTAAGGCTTCAATCCTTAAGGCCTTCAAGTAGAATAGCCGAGACCTATTTAGGCTTGGACTAAAAAGAGGAAAAATATGCTTAGAGAAATAACTTTAGGACAATATTATCCAGCAGATTCGGTGCTTCACTCACTAGACCCACGTGTGAAGTTGTTTGCAACGCTGGTTTTTATAATCACTTTATTTTCTGCAAATAACGTGATATTATTTGGCTTTGTGCTTATCACCCTTGCTGGAATTATTAAAATGAGTCATGTGCCATTTTCATTTATGGTAAAGGGTCTACGCTCAATTGTCATGTTACTTATAATTGCAGGTCTATTTAACCTGTTTCTCACACCAGGTAAGGAGTTAGTATCCTTCTGGATTTTCTCCATTTCTGATGTGGGACTTAAAAATGCAGTGCTCATGACTAGCCGTATGATTCTTCTTATCATTGGCACATCAATCATGACTTTGACAACAACACCAAATCAGCTTACAGATGGCCTGGAAAAATCACTAGGCTTCATGAAGAGATTTGGAGTTCCAGTTCATGAGATTTCCATGATGATGTCAATTGCTTTAAGATTCATTCCTATTCTTATAGAAGAAACAGACAAGATTATGAAAGCGCAAATGGCTAGAGGTGCTGATTTTGAATCTGGCGGTCTGATTAAAAAGGCAAAGAATATGGTTCCACTTTTGGTTCCTCTTTTTGTTTCAGCCTTTAGACGTGCTAACGATTTGTCCTTTGCCATGGAAGCCAGATGCTATAATGGCGGTGAAGGACGTACAAAGATGCGTCCACTTAAATATAGCTCCTTAGATCAGAGGGCCTATATTTGTATATTTGGATTTATTATTGTTTTTTATGCAGCAAAGGTAATTTTATAGTATGCGAGTAATGATAGTTGTTGCCTATGATGGCAGCGGATACAGTGGCTGGCAAATCCAGCCAAACGGAATAACAATTGAACAAAAGCTTAATGAGGCTCTTACAGATCTTTTGCAGGAGCCTATTTCTATTATAGGTGCCAGCCGTACTGATGCGGGAGTGCATTCCCTTGGAAATGTAGCAGTATTTGATACTAATTCAAGAATGCCAGCTGATAAAATCAGCTTTGCCCTTAATCAGAGACTCCCTGATGATATTGTGGTTCAGTACTCTTGTCAGGTGGAGGATGATTTTCATCCAAGATACGCACCATGTCGAAAGACTTACGAATACAAGATTCTTAATCGTAAAATGCCAGATCCTACTAAGCGTAAGGATACCTTCCATTACTATTACGACTTAGACGTGGACAAGATGAATGAGGCGGCAGCATATCTAATCGGACAGCACGATTTTACTTCCCTTTCTTCTGTAAAGGCCCAAGTTAAATCTCGCGTTCGTACAATTTACACCGCAAAGGTATACAAAGAGGATGATGTAATCCATATTCGCCTTACTGGTGATGGATTCTTGTACAACATGGTTCGAATTATTGCTGGAACCCTTATTAAAGTTGGTGCAGGAGAGATGGAGCCAATGTATATGCTTGAAATTCTTCGAGGCCGCGACCGCGAGCTTGCTGGCCCAACCGCACCAGCTCACGGTCTCACGATGATAGGTATAGAGTATGAATAAAGTTGTGGTTGACTAAAGTCGATTCGTATAGTATACTGTAACGGCTGATGTAGTAAGGTAACTTATTTCTGTTAGCCCGGAAATGAGTTTTACTATAACATTCCTTGCAGGTGCCCGGACATCACCAGCATGGAGCTTTTTAGATTTATTTAAGGAGGAATTCTCAATGAATACTTATATGCCAAACCCATCTCAGCTTGAGAGAAAATGGTATGTAGTTGACGCAGAGGGACAGACACTTGGTCGTCTTTGTGCAGAAGTTGCAAAGGTTTTAAGAGGTAAGAATAAGCCAGTCTTCACTCCACACGCTGATTGTGGTGACTATGTTATCGTAGTTAATGCAGAGAAGATTAAGGTTACAGGTAAGAAGCTTGATCAGAAGATTTACTATCATCACTCTGATTACGTTGGTGGTATGAAGGAGACAACTCTTCGTGAGATGCTCAACACACACCCTGATAGAGTTATCGAGCACGCTGTTAAGGGCATGCTTCCAAAGGGACCACTTGGACGTCAGATGTACACAAAGCTTTTTGTTTACGCTGGACCAGATCACAAGCAGCAGGCACAGAAGCCAGAAGTGCTTACATTTTAATAGGAGGTAAATCATGGCTAATTCAACAAAGTTTTATGGAACTGGTAGAAGAAAGTCTTCAGTTGCTAGAGTATATCTTGTACCTGGCACAGGTAAGATTACAATAAATAAGAGAGATATCGACGAGTACCTTGGTCTTGAGACATTAAAGGTAGTTGTTCGTCAGCCACTTGTTGCTACAAACACTGTAGAGAAGTTTGACGTTATCGTTAACGTTAAGGGTGGCGGATACACTGGCCAGGCTGGTGCTATCAGACACGGTATCTCACGTGCACTCCTTGAGGTAGATGCTGAGTACAGACCTACACTTAAGGCAGCTGGATTCCTCACAAGAGATCCACGTATGAAGGAGCGTAAGAAGTACGGCTTAAAGGCTGCTCGTCGCGCACCACAGTTCTCAAAGAGATAATCTTTCGAGATTCAAAAAGAATTTACAAACCTCAGAAACTCAGTGTTTCTGGGGTTTTTCTTTTATCTATAATAGTATTAAGTAGTGGTGAAACGCAGAAAATTTTGTACCGTAAACAGCGAGTAAACAGCAGGTAGACAGCAAAATTCTCATTTATCAAATCTTGTTGATGGCTTCTACAAGGGATTGAATATCCAAGTGGGTATACACTTTCTCTGTCAGAGACATTGCTCCTGCATGGCCTACAATCTTCTTTATCATGGTAGGATCTACGTGTGCTTCTGCAAGCATTGATACACAGGTGTGTCTTGTATCATGTGGGTTATGATCCATGCCTAGATTTTCGATTAGAGGTGTCCAATAGCTGTCTTTGTAGTTGCGGTACTGGAACTGCTTGCCGTCATCTGTGTGGAGTAGATATTCACAGTCAGAGGAATCATACCAAGCTTTGTAGAAGGGCAGTACCTTATCAGCAATAGGAACTTTTCTGATACCATTTTCTGTTTTGCTGAGAATAACGTCGAAGTACTGTTCATCCAAGTGTACATTTTCTTTTTTGAGATCTAGAAATTCCGATACTCTACATCCGTTATAGATCAGCATAAGCACTGTCTGATAGAATGGATCATCCCTAAGCGTCCACAGTTTGTCTATTTCAGGCTTTGTGAATACGCTACGATCAATCTTATTGGGATTCTTCTCCTTGTATTTGATGATGTCTACAAATTCGGAGTAATCCTTGTTACAGATGTCATTCTTCATAGCGTAATCATATAGCTGGTTGAATAAGACTTTTAGCTTGCGGAGAGTAGGATAGTTCTTCCCACAAGTATCAACCACGTTTTGAAGGTCTGCTAAACGTATGTCTCGGAAAATCTTGTTATATAGGCTATTGCATACGTTATATGCCGCACTATAGCCATGAACATTAGATTTTGAGATGGTTGGATACTTTGCTTCTGACCAGGCTGTGTATACCTCAGAGAAGGTTACTTTGGCTGCTTTGGTATCGAAAGGATTCTGATGATAGTCTGATAACATCTGAAGACCTTCCTGCTTAGTTTCAGCATATCCAATCACAGCATAAGTCTGCTTTTTGGTACCTTTTGCCGGGTCAATAGTCCACCCCGTAGTTACTCGCACCATATAAGGTTTTCTGCGCTTACCGGACATTTTCATAACACTTCCATATCCGTTTGGTAATTTCAAGTTTTATAAACCTCCTTTGTGCTCAGGAAAATTTATGATTAAAGGTAAGACCTTAATCATCTGTCTTATCTGGCAGTGCTACATTAGCGTAGTATGCCAATTCTGTTTCGAACCAGTGGTCAAAACGATCTTTATTAGAGAAACCCTGTTCCAGGCTTTCCCATTCATCAGCATATCTTTCAAGGAATAGACATATATCTGCGTTATTTTCTGCCTGTTTGTCGTTACCGCTGAATTTGAGACTACAGCTCCATTCTTCTGTTTTAGGTGGACGTTTCACATCAACTTCGAAATGTAATCCAGCCTTCTTGTTTATCTCGTTTAAAACGTACAGAACATCAGATAGTGTTTCTAACCGGATGTTTTGCTTCTGATAGCCTATAAGCTCAGCCGGTGATATCTGAAGTATCCTTGCTATTTCATTGATAATGGCAATAGAAGGCTCTATCTCTCCACTTTCGTATTTTTGTACGGTTCTCATGGTTTTGCCAAGCTTATCGGCGAGATCTGTTTGGCTCATATGTAAAGCTTTTCGTGCTGTCTTGATTCTATTTCCGATGTCTTCCATTATGACAACCTCCTTTTCCTGAATTGTAACACGTGGTAATACGAATTACAAGAGCGTAATACGAATTAAATATACATAATAAAGTTTGACAAACGAATTATTATGTCGTATTATCAAAATACGAACTGATAATTCGTATTTTACAGAAGGGAGGTGAGAAGTATGGAAGACAAGAAGCTCTATGTTGAACTACCAAGGTTTACCGGTAGAAATGTACCCATATCTGAGGTTGCAGAAGCTATGCACAAGGATGCACAGTTCGTACGAATAGGGATTCAACAGGGGATATTCAAGTTTGGATATGCCATGAAGAAAGAAAATTCCAGTGAGTACAACTACTATTGTCCGGACAGAAAGGTATGGGAAGAAATTGGTTACTTCAGTCCGGAAGCAGTGTAGGAAAGAAAAAAACTCTCTTGCTGGTAACAAGAGAGTAAGCAAATAGCCGGAGCTATTGTTAATTCGGTTGATTTAAGTATAGCAGTGGTTCCGGCTGAATTCAATCCACTATTAAGAATTGGAGGTGATTTCAGTGGATGCATGTAATGCAGAATTAAACATTATTCAGATGTCAGACATTGAATCTGAACAAGTTTCCTGGTTGTGGTATCCATTCATACCATACGGGAAGCTGACCATTGTGCAGGGAGATCCCGGCGATGGCAAGACAACCTTGGTACTAAACATTGCAGCAAAGTTATCAAAAGGAGTTCCGATGGATGAAGGGATGCAGTGTGAAGAACCAATAGACATCATCTATCAAACGGCTGAGGATGGATTGGCAGATACAGTAAAGCCAAGACTTGAAAGCGCCGGAGCGGATTGCACTAGAATCCACGTGATAGATGAGAGTGATAAGTCTTTATCCATGGTTGATGAGAGGATAGAGCAGGCATTGATAAGGACAAAAGCTAAGCTTCTTATCCTTGATCCCATACAGGCATATCTTGGAGGCGGAATGGATATGAACAGAGCGAATGAAGCAAGGGATATGACAAAGCGACTAGCAGCTCTGGCAGAGAAGCACAAATGTGCCATACTCCTAATCGGTCACATGAATAAAGCAGCCGGAAATAAGGCGGCATATCGAGGTATGGGATCGATAGACTTCTATGCGGTAGCAAGGAGCGTGCTCTTGGTTGGAAGGATTGAAGGAGAGCCAGACCTAAGGGCGGTTGTCCAAATAAAGAACAACCTGGCGGCTTTTGGACACTCTAAGGCATTCAGCCTAACGGAAGATGGATTTGAGTGGATAGGTGATTATGAGATTACAGCGGACGAGGTGCTGGGAGGAATAGCACCGAGAGCCAATAAGCAGGAGAAAGCAATATCTCTTCTGAAAGAGCTGGCTGAAGATCATAACATGATTCCAAGCACTGAAGTCTTCGAGATGGCCAAGGAAGAGGATATTTCCAAAAGAACCATGGAAATTGCCAAGAGAGAACTTGGTATCAAAGCTAAGAGAATCAACAATATCTGGTATTGGCCATTAACGGATTTGGAATAAAGGTTAAGAACGCAACAATGCAAGGTTTATGGACTTACAGCCTTAAGGTTGCAAGGTTGTAAAAAGATAAACACATTGCATTGTTGCAACCTTACAGAAAGGACGATTATGAAGAACATTCAAATACCACAAGAGTTATTTATTAGACTGATAAGATTTCATTTATTCGATATGGATGAGGATGCGGATCTTATCAAGAAAGGATTGGAGGATAAGATGGAACGATTAGCAAGGCATGAAATCTATTCGAAATCCAAGACAGCTTCTTCTGAAGAAGAGAAAGAAAAAGCTCGTCAGGAATACCTGGATATGGTCGGTATGCATCAGGATTTCAGATGGTGATTTCTTCCTTGGTGGATATGGACAGGAGCGTGCCACGCTCCAGTTAATATTAGACAAGGAAAGGTAAAGTTTGGCGGCGAGCGGAGCGAGCTTCCCCATAACGTGTCGTTATGGGTAACCCCCTATGGATAATGACATTACACATCATTATCCGGGGGCTCTCCGAGGGGCCTGCCGGCGGCTTTGCTAATTTGATTTTATCGCGAAAGGAGGGTTTACTTTGATAACACAAACTTTTCATATATCATGCAAAAAGCATTCTATAGCAAAAGTGCGTGATGTAGTTTCTGTCAGCAAACACAATCTAAGGCAATATCAGAGTACAGAATATAGCGAAGAAATGATTGAAGTGGTTGAGGGCAGCGAGGTAAATATCCTTGATGATGTAAAAGAGATTTACGACAAGGAATTTACGGAGGCTCTGGAGGAATACAACAAAGGTAAAAGGAACGACAGGCAGATATCCGATTACCTGGAATATGTATCCGAAAGCAAAAAGAATGATGTGGCAGTAGAGGTTATAATACAAACCGGAGATATGGAATTCTGGTCAGATAAGTCTCCGGAACAGTGGGAAGCAATGAAACCTCTGTTAAAGGAACAGCTAGAATTTGTTAAAGAGATTGTTCCGGAGTTTAAGATAGCTTCAGCGGTAATACACATGGACGAGAATTCACCTCATATGCATGTGATAGGAGTTCCGGTGGCTACAGGATACAAGAGAGGGTTAAGCAAACAGGTTGCCAAGACCAAAGTTTTTGATCAGGAACGACTTGAGATCATTCAGGATAAGATGCACGAATTTGTATCAAAACAGATGAGTGAACATCCTGAGATCTTTGAAGGTGAGACTCTAAAACCTAAAGAGAAGGGAAGAAATAGTGACTTCTCAAAGGAGTTTTACCTGAAGGTCAAGCAAAAGGAGTATGAGGAGCTTGAAATCAAGTGTCAAGCCAAAGAGGAGCAGATAGATATCCTTGATGATACTGCCAAGGTCATCAAACAGGATATTAAAGCAACGGAACAGCAATACGTTGATGCAGTGGTCAATTCAGAGATGAAAAAAGAATTTATGAGATATGCATCACTTGAGAATCCTAAGACTACACTTGGAAAACTCGTATCCGGAGCATTCAAGAAATTCAAGGAATGGTGGGATAGAACTAGAAAGCCTGAGGTAACCGAAAAGGCTAGAACGAGTATCCTGGAACAGCTAAGGGAAGCTAGGGTTAGAGCTGATCAGCACAACGAACAGCAGATTTCAAAGCCACACAGAACGGACTTGGGAATGGAGAGATAAATCTTCAAAAGATAGAGCAGGGGCGTGAAAACGCCCTTGTTCTATGTGTAAGAATATTGAAGAGGATAGAGAAAACACGTATAATCTAAAATGTTGGGTATTGCGTAAGGCTTATACAGGTAAATCGCAATTTGATAAAACAATTATGTTTCAGTTTATCGCACGATGGAGATAAAGGAAAATGATTGTTAGAGAGTACAAAAGTCAGGACTTGCCTGAGATTATAAGAATATGGAATGAGGTTGTTGAGGATGGCATCGCTTTTCCGCAGGAAGAGATGCTTGATTTGGATGGTGGTGCGGAGTTCTTTGCTTCCCAGAGTCATACAGGTGTTGCGGAGGAGAATGGGAAGATTTTCGGTCTTTATATCCTTCATCCCAACAATGTCGGAAGATGCGGACATATCTGCAACGCCAGCTATGCCGTATCAAGAGATGCAAGAGGAAAGCATATCGGAGAACAGCTTGTGACGGATTGCCTGAAGAAGGGAAAAGAGTTGGGATTTCGAGTGCTTCAGTTCAATGCTGTCGTAGAGAGTAATGTTCACGCAAGGCATCTGTATGAACGACTTGGATTTACACAGCTTGGTACTATACCAGGGGGATTCAGAATGAAGGACGGACATTATGAAAATATCTGCCCTTACTACCATGAGCTGTAGGAATATCTTGCAGTATTACTAAGAAACAAAATATTTGATTTTTCGAGGTAAGAGACTATGGCAAAAATACTGATATTGAATGGATCACCAAGAAAAAACGGTAAGACAGCCTCTCTTGTGAAAGCTTTTATTGAAGGAGCAGAGTCTGTAGGGAATGAAGTCAAGGAACTGTACTTGCAGGGAATGAACATCGGAGGATGCCTTGCTTGTGAAGGCTGTCAGAGCAACGGTGGCACCTGTGTTCAAAAGGATGACATGCAAATTGTGAGCGAGGATTTCCTCTGGGCGGACGTGGTTGTATTTGCTTCTCCACAATATTGGGGGACGATAACCGGACAACTCAAGATTGTCATTGACCGTTTGTATGCAGTTCTGTTCGGATCGCCTAAAATGAAACAATTTGTTGTGATTATGACAGCCCGAGGCAATATGTATGAAATGACGGAGGATTTCTTCTCGATTTTTACTCGTTTCCTCGGTTGGAAGAACCTTGGCAATGTGTTCGGCGTAGGAAAAGAAGACGAAGCGAGAACGCTCGGTGCGAGCATCGAATGAAATCCCTGCCAGGTATATGTAATGGCACTTAAATCGCAAAATAATACTAAGCGGATGGATGACTTTGAGTTATCTATCCGCTTTTTTTAGTTTCAGCTCATTGCAAGACGAATTATCCAATATATTCTCTTGGAGTTTTTCCGTAGTAAGAGCGGAAAGCCTTATAAAAATTGCTGGTATTGGTGTATCCAAGCATGGCAGATATTTCTTCAATGGATAGAGTTGTGCCTCTAAGCAGGACAACGGCTCTGTCCATTCTTTTTTCCAGAACGATTTCCGAGAAGGTTTTTCCAAGCTCTTTATGGAGCAGAGATGAAATATAATTCGGGTGATAGGAAAAATGCGCGGAAATGTCTTTCAGGGTAACAGACTCCGGGTGGGAGTTAATATAGCCCACAATGCATTCAGAAAGGGTGGAAGCTTTGACATCTGCTTTTTCAAGCCTGTATCTTCTTGCGATATGCATGAACAGTGCAAGGACCATTGGTTTTAGGATAAGCTGCGTATCCTCTTTTCTGTCAGCATATTCGATGACCATCATCTCAAGCAGAGCACGGACAGGTGAAGTCTTTTCAAAGGAGAGATGAATAAACTCATCAGAAAACTTATCTGTCTGAGGGTCGAGGAAGAAACGGAACATATCCGGATCCTGCGAAAGAGCCGGAAGATATTCGCGGAAAAAGGCTTCCTTCTTGATATGCACACCAATCATAATGATATCATCGTCCGTGCTGTTACCTTTTAAGGCATACCCGGAAAACGGTTGTCCGATGTAACAGTCTCCCTCACGTATTGTGACGAGATTATCAAATTTGGCGCTGAGTGCGTTGTAGTCAAGGTGATAGGCATAATCGATAAAGAAGAAATCCTGCCTGTGAAATGGCTCGCTGATATGTCTTCCTTTGAAAACGACAACCATGATATCATCCTGTGGGTCACCCTGCCACTGGGACATTTTATCGGGAGTTCCGTCTACTAGTTTGAAATCACGAAAATCCCAGTTCAGGTGGGACCAGTCATGACCGAGCTTATTGATTGCAAGAGAAAGAAGTTTGTTCATTGAAGTTCCTCCGCAGCTGTTACTTTCATAGATAGTAACATGAAATATTAGAATATACCACTATGATCATTAAGATTTAGCGTTACACATTTCCTTCATGCAGGGTATCATAACAATCGAAGGGTGGCGATAAACCGCGGAAAATCGCCTAAAGAAAGAACATAAACCGAAAACGGAGGAATATACCATGAAGAAATTAGCGAAGAACACTGTATTATGTATGCAGCCTGTACCTAAGACTATTGTATCCTGCAGGGATAAGGACGGAAGAAACAATGCTCTTGTAGTTGGATTTGCAGCAAATGTGAGTCTTGATCCCGTAATGGTGATGGTAGGAATCGTTCCTTCCAGGTATTCACACCATATGGTAAAGGAAAGCGGATGTTTTGTTATCAATCTTCCAAAGAAAGGCTATGAAAAAGAGTATAACTATCTCGGTTCAAAGTCCGGCCGCGATGAGGACAAGTTTGAAAAGATGAACATCCAGTGGAAGGATGCGGAGTATGTCAATGCGCCGATCATGACGGACTGTCCGGTAAGCATCGAGTGCAGTGTGATCGAAAGCACAATGCCGGGAACGCATGAGTTGTTCATCGGAAAGGTAGAAGCGGTTCATGTGGATGAGGAATATCTTGATGAGAAGGGAAATATTCTCTGGGATAAGATGGATCTCATGTAAATACTAAGATAGGAGGTGTCCTGCCATGAGGATACAAGCAAAAAAAGTACGATTGCCGTTCATCTTTTCATTATGTCTTTGCCTTATGTTTGCCCTGAGTGCGTGTGGAAAGACAACGGATGATACCTCGGCTCTGGCACCAACACAGAATACCCAGAGTACCGGGAATGTTACGGAACAGTCTGCAACTTCAAATAAAGAAAAAATCGACGAGCCGGTCTCTGAAAATGTTGAAGCGACAGAAGCATCTCCAGTATCCGGGGAAATGGAAGAATACAACAACGTGCTTGTCGTCTACTTTTCCCATACCGGGACAACAAAAGGTGTTTCAGAATACCTTCATGAATTGGTTGGTGGCGATCTGATCGAGATAGAACCTGTGAATCCTTATCCGGAAGGGTATTCCGATGCACTTGATCCAGCAAAACAGGAGCAGAGGGATAATGCCAGACCTGAGATTGCAAATGAGATAGAGCATTTCGATTCCTATGAAGTTATTTATCTCGGATATCCGATCTGGTGGGGAACTACGCCGATGATCATCAATACCCTTCTGGAGTCCTACGATTTCTCCGGGAAGACCGTGGTGCCTTATGCAACAAGCGGCGGGACCGGAATAGGTCAGAGCATTAGTGACATCAAAAGCGAGATACCGGATGCAGATGTTAAGGATGGACTTCTGGTTAAGAGCAATGATGATATAATTCCCTGGCTTCAGGGGATGGGATTATACGAATGAGAAGAGCTTTACACTATGTGATGATCATACTTCTGATATTCTTATGTGGAAGTGGGCTTTCTTTCAGCAGGACAGAAAGCCTTCTTCATGAATGGTGCGGGATCCTGTTGTTTGCCTTGGTTATCGTTCATCTGGTATGGAACAGGAAGTGGTTTATTGGAGTATTCAGAGGAAAGTATAATACCAACAGGATCCTTATTACTGTAACGGATATCATGCTGATTGTGTTGATCCTGATGATAGCGGTAAGCGCTATGGTGATATCAGGATATGTATTTTCTTTTCTTGAACTTCAAGGTGCAACCTGGGGCAGAAGGATACATTTCGCAGGAACGGCATGGCTGTTTTTACTGAGCGGAATTCACTTTGGGATGCATATAAAAATGGAAAAGAGAAACATAGTTTTGTATATCGCTGCAGCAGGAGGAATTGCAGCTTTTGTGGTATGTAGGTTTTATGAGAGATTGTTTCTCTTGAATGAGTTCGCTTTCATTCCATCGGTTTCATCGTGGGTAGTGTATTTGCTAAATGCGTTGATGTTTTGCACATTTATGTGTATTGGAAGCGAAATAAAGCGGCTGACGGCAAAGAAAAGGAAGAAACATGGTTAAGGGAGATATCAGAAGGGCATTTACATATCTTGAATCAGGTTCTGTGCTGCTTGTTACCACGAATGATGGCGAAATGGATAATGTGATGACAATTTCATGGCAGATGGTCATGGATTTTTCGCCTCATATCGCAATCACGACGGGAGATTGGAATGAGTCGTTTGAAACGATACTGAAAACGAAAGAGTGCTGTCTTAATGTACCGTCTTTCGATATGGTTGAAACGGTTGTGGGTGTTGGTACGGTTCACGGGTCCGAGTGTGATAAGTTCAGTTCCTTCGGGCTTGACAGAGCAAAAGCAAAGAAGGTGAAAGCACCGGTTATAACGAATTGTCTGGCAGCCATAGAATGTAAGCTTGAGGACTATATCGAACAACATGGGATACTGGTCTTTAAAGGGGTTCAACTTTGGGAGAATTTGGATAAAGAAGAGCGAAGAGTGATCCATGCAAATGGTGACGGTACATTCTTTGCTGACGGGGAGTTCCGTAATCTGAGAAATGAAATGAGCCAGTGGGTTCCGGAGGGCTCAGAGCGGCTTTGAAGAGCAGAAGATTGTATGTAATATCGGAATATAAATGAGTACGACAATTTCGGTTTGTAAAGACGAATGGTATTGGAAAAAACAGATATAAAGTTGCCACCAGTTGTGTACAGTAGTCCTGAGCTTTCTACCGTACACAACAGGTAAACAGCAACTTGATTTGAAAATGCCTAAAATACGGCACTTTCGAATCATTAATCGTTATCAAAGAGATAAGGATTGTTGCAAATTATGCAACTACAAAAATGCTCCAGGAAGCTTGCTTCCTTGGAGCTTTTTTATATACCAAGGTAATTCTTATTTCTTCCTTTAATTTCCTCTAGACAAATGCTTAAAATAATTATAAAATTAAAAGGCGGTTTAACAGATTAAAGAGTTAAAAGGTTAAACTGCTAAAGAAAGTAGTTTGGAGGAATTTTAATTGAATAAGGAAAATCGCGGTAGCTTTTCAGGTAAGATTGGTTTCGTGCTCTCAGCCGCGGGAGCTTCAGTAGGTCTTGGTAATATTTGGAGATTCCCATATCTATGTGCTAAATATGGAGGGGGAATCTTTTTAATTGTATATGTACTTTTAGCCCTTACTTTTGGTTACACTATGATTGTTGCAGAGACTGCTATTGGACGTCACACTCAGAAGAGTCCAGTAGGAGCATATCGTGATATTAGCAAGAATCACAAGATTATGGGACTTGGCGGTTGGATTAATGCAATTATTCCAATTCTTATTGTTCCATATTATTCTGTAATTGGAGGCTGGGTGTGCAAGTATCTGTTTGAATATATTAGAAACGATGCGAAGTCCATTGCTACAGATAC
Source organism: Pseudobutyrivibrio sp. YE44 (assembly GCF_900104335.1). Classification (GTDB taxonomy): domain Bacteria; phylum Bacillota; class Clostridia; order Lachnospirales; family Lachnospiraceae; genus Pseudobutyrivibrio. The sequence goes on along the minus strand of NZ_FMXT01000004.1, from coordinate 106,293 downwards.
CTTCTTTACAGACTTCATCACAAACGGGGCAGATTCGGAAATTTGGTTTATTATATTTGCAATTTTAGTTCTTGTTGTAATTTACATGGGTGTTGAAAACGGAATTGAGCGTGTGTCAAAATTCGTAATGCCAATTCTTGTAGTCCTTGCAGCTATCATCTGTGTTTACTCAGTAACAAGACCAGGTGCTTTAGCAGGTGTTAAGTATTTATTTGTACCAAACTTTAAGCACTTCTCAATTATGACTGTTGTTACAGCTATGGGACAGATGTTTTATTCTCTTTCAATTGCCATGGGTATTCTTATTACTTTTGGCTCATACGTTAAGAAAGAGGTTAGTATTGAGGAATCAACAAAGCAGGTTGAGATTTTCGATACAGCCATTGCTATTATGGCCAGCCTTATGATTATCCCAGCAGTATTTGCTTTTTCACATGGTGATGAAAGCATGCTTAAGGCAGGACCTTCACTTATGTTTATTACAATGCCAAAGATTTTCGCTAGCATGGGCTTTGGTAGAATCATTGGTATTGTATTCTTTGCACTTGTACTTTTTGCAGCCGTTACCAGTGCAATTGCTTTGACAGAAAGTGCAGTTTCTACCTTCTCTGATGAGTTCCATTGGAGCCGAAAAAAGGGTGTAAATATCATGGCAGCAGTTATGCTTGTTCTTGGTAGCCTTTCATCCTTAGGAAATGGACCACTTGCAGATGTAAGAATCATTGGAATGCAGTTTTTAGATTTCTTTGATTTCATTACAAATTCAGTAATGATGCCAATTGCAGCCTTAGCAACTTGCGTCCTGATTACAAAGTTCATGACAGTTGAAAAGCTTGAGGCTGAGGTAGAGCAGGACAATCATCCATTTAAGAGAAAGTGGATTTTCGGATTTATGATTAAGTTCCTTTGTCCACTCTTTGTAGTTGTTATTCTTGTGAGTGCTATTTTAAATGTATTAGGATTCATTTCTATGTAGTTTTTGTTAAAACACAGTGAAAATCAAACTGCTGCTTTTCTTAGCAGCCTTTAAATCCTATAATAGAATAAAGGTATAAAAGAGGATATTTTTAGATATCCTCTTTTTTAATACATTTATTGGGAGAGAGTATGGAGCTAAATAGCTTTTACGATTTGTATGCAAACAATTGGATAACGAATCTGGTATTGATGATTGGAGCCACTGCTATTGCATTTCTGTTGGCAAGGCTTTTACCAATTGTTGATTACAATATATGTGAAAAAGTGGGCTTAAACCTTCAAGGTGGCGTTAGTAGAGGAAGAAGAGCCAGTCTTTTTAAATGGGTTCGAAGAGGAATTCTATTCGGAGCATTCTGCTTATATATTGTCCTTTTGATTTTTTTAGTGCTGTTGGTTAGAAAAGAGAATCCTGACTATGTAGTGAGAAACGCTGGGTTCAGTCTTTTTACCATGACCGCCAAAGGCATAGATTTACCCGCGGAGGAATTTATCGAGTTCTATTTGAACGTAATGATATTTATTCCAATGGGATATATGCTGCCTTATCTTTTTAGATGGTTTAGAATACATGCCCTTAGGCGACCATTGATTTTTTGTTTCTTGGCATCTGTAACCATCGAAAACATCCAGCTTATAACAAAGCGTGGTTCCTATGATACAGCAGATGTAATATCAAATACTCTTGGTGGAGCCATTGGAATTGCTTTGTTCATTATGCGAGCCTACACATTGACAAATCCGGAGTGGAAGAAGGATTATAGAAACTATAGAAGATGGAAGAAGCTTGCTAAGAATGGAATAATGTATCCCTTTGTACGAAAGCTTAATGTTAGAAGAGTTACAATAAAGGCTACCGATGAGGAAGAAATTTGGAAATTCTATGCAAAGGATTTAGGCTTCCAGCTTAATAAGTTTTTGGTGCCAGAGGATTCAAAAGAGTGTCGATTCCTGTTTGGCTTAGGAAGGACTCAGCTTGAAATATTCTGTTTAAATGATAAGAGTATCAAGCTTCCAAAACAGGCTTTTACATTATCCTATGAAAACTTGGATGTAATTAAGGCTAAGCTTCAAAAGGAAGATTTACCCTTTGAGGATTTTCAAACAGACCCATATACAAATCACAGAATGATAAAAATAATAGGACCAGATGAAGTGGAAATAACACTTTTAGAGCTATAGTCCCAGAAGGAATAGTTACATGAAAAAGACAATAATAGAGGACATTACTGATAAGAGAGTGTCTATTTTTACAGAATACAACGAGGCTCAGCTATATCATTACTTTGAACCTAACGGTGGAGTGTTTATTGCTGAAACGCCAAACGTAATTAGTAGAGCCTTAGCCAGAGGCTGTGAGCCTATGGCGTTTTTAGTGGAGGAAAAGGCGTATGAAAGCCAGGTTGTAACTGAACTTTTAAAGGAAGCGGAAGACGCCTATGTGGATTTTGATTCGGAATTAGAGGTTTTTGTAGCAAGGCTTGAGGTTATTAACAAAATTACCGGTTTTAACTTAACTAGAGGTGTACTTGCAGTTTTTAAACGACCAACCTTACAACAGGTTAGAGATTTGTTAATGAGCTCTAACAAGGTGGCGATTTTAGAGGATGTAATGAATCCTACAAATGTTGGCGCGATTTTTCGCTCGGCAGCAGCTCTTGGTGTAGATGCTATTTTTCTTACACATGATAGTGCTGATCCATTTTATAGAAGAGCAGCCAGGGTTGCCATGGGTACCTCTTTTCAGGTACCGTGGACTTATTTTGATAAGGGAAGCGATTATGTGTCACAGCTTCATAGTGAAGGGTATAAGGTGGTTTCAATGGCCCTAAAGGAAAACGCTATTCCACTTTCAGCGCCAGAGCTTAAAGAGCATACTAAGCTTGCCATAATCTTTGGAACAGAAAGTACAGGCATCAAGGATGAAACCATAGCAAAAAGTGATTATGTGACAATAATCCCAATGCACCATGATGTTGATTCCTTGAATGTAGCAGCAGCCAGTGCTGTAACCTTTTGGGAATTGTGTGGTCGGGGATAAAATATAAGCTTGCTGGCTATCTATGTCACAAGCGAAAATATAACAGTCAATTTAAGAACAGATGGGGAGTTCGATATGACGGGGAAAATGAAAAATCAGTATTTGTGGCTAGTATTCTTTTTAATTGTCTTTGTTAATGGCTTTGAGGCAGGTGGCTATCAGGCTAGCTTGCTTAACATTGGAGAAACCTACGAGTTATCTACTGCCTCTAAGGGCATCTTTGCATCGGTGGAGCTTTTTGCTACCATGCTTGCTCCAATTATTCTTGGAGCATGGGCGGATAAGAATAATAAGCTAAAATGCCTTACAAAGCTTCTTGCTATTCAGGTTTTAGCAGCTATATTGATTGCTATATTTACCTCACAAAAGGTTTTCATAGGAGGAGTGTTCTTCCTTGGGCTTACTACAAGTGCACTTCAGTTTATTACAATAGCAGCTTTGACAGATTATTATCCTGTAAGCTGTAAAAAGAAAATAGGATTTTTAACATCCATGTATGCCTTAGGGGCCTTTGTGGCTCCTCTTGTGGTATCTGCATACCTAAAGGCAGGATTAAGCTGGAGAACCTTATTTATGCTTCTGACAGCTACAAGTGCTATTGCTATACTTGGTTTGATTTTGAATAAGGATTCAAACCCTGAGCCACTTATTGGTGATGAAAATGAAGTTAGCAGTACAGGGCCATTTGTTTTACTTGGAATTCTCATGCTTTGTGTGGTTATGTGTATTTATGTTGGTTTTGAAAATGGCTATGCCTTCTTTGTAGATACACTGTTTTCTGAGGAGCTTAATTCTTCAATAGGAAAATATGCACTTAGTATCTTTTGGATAGTGATGATTCCATCCAGAATTTTGGTGGGATACCTGTCAAAGCATGCTTATAAGCTGCTTGTTACAGCAATTGTGGCTATCCCTGTTATAACTATAATTATTTCACAGCTGACTACAGACGTTCCAATGCTAATCCTTTGTATACCTTTAGGATTTGCCTGTGGAGCGATTTATCCAAATGTATTAAATATCGCCATGCCACTTGCAGGAGAACACAAGGCCACTGCAACAGGCATGATTACCACAGCTACAGGTATTGGTGGAGTGGTATTTACAGCCCTTACAGGTATTTTGGGGCAACAATTCGGACTTAGAAATGCAATGGTTGCTTTATCAAGTTTCTTTGTATTATCATTGATAGCAGTTTTGGTGCTTAAGTTTAAGGGAATGGGCACCAAATAGGATGCAATTTGGAACAATGGAAAAGAGGCAGAATATGTACGACAAGATTTCAAGACTATTAATGTATGGTGATTTAACTGAAGACAGTATTCTTTACAGATTGGGACGAGTTATAGATTCGGTACAATCTGGAGATTACAACAAGCGCGAGGCCACTAGGGAGATTAATGCCATAAGCAAAAATCTGCTTATGCTTGCTACAGATTATGGCTTTGACGACAATCTTTGGCATAACTATATAGCCTATTACATTATCACAAATGAAAATCCTTTTTCTCTTGTGACAGAAAAGACTGAAGTTAAGCCAGGTTCAGTGAATCATTTGGTGGAAAACGACTTTAAGCTTCTTAAAGAAATCTTTGATTATGATTTTTCTAATTTGGAACAAGAGCTTGGAATACAAAGCTTTTCAGTGTTTACCAATTATTCTGCCGTGGATAAGAATAAGCAGATGTACAACCGCAATGTAAGTGAGAAGGTTAGAAGGCTGTCGAAGGCGTTGGAGAATGCACCAGATGAAAAGGATTTCTTTAACGTAATTACGAATTTTTACAAATCCTATGGTGTTGGTATGTTTGGTCTTAACAAGGCCTTTCGTATAGAAGAAATCGGGGAAAATGACATAAAGTTTGTACCTATCAATAATATGGAAGAGGTGGTTCTTGACGACCTTATTGGCTATGAATATCAGAAACAACAGCTTATAGATAACACAGAGGCTTTTGTTCAAGGTAAAAAGGCTAATAATGTGCTTCTTTTTGGTGATAGTGGTACAGGCAAATCAACAAGTATCAAGGCCATCGTAAATCAGTATTATGACAGTGGCCTTCGTATGATAGAGATATATAAGCATCAGTTTAAATATCTTTCAAAGATTATTGCCAGCATTAAGAATCGAAATTATAAATATATTATCTATATGGATGACCTTTCTTTTGAAGAGCACGAGATTGAGTATAAGTTTCTAAAGGCGGTTATTGAAGGTGGAGTGGAAACTCGCCCAGATAATATTTTGATTTATGCTACATCAAATCGTCGTCATTTGATTAAAGAAACTTGGAACGATAGAAATGACCAAAGTAATCAGGACGACAGACATCATTCAGATACAGTGGAAGAGAAGTTGTCTTTGGTACATCGCTTTGGTGTTACTATTAGCTATAGCAAGCCTTCACAGAAAGAATATTTGGACATAGTTCTAGCCCTCGCGCACAGAGCAGCTATAAATATGTCTGATGAAGATATTGTTGCCAAGGCAAAGATATTTGAGATGGAACAGGGTGGTTTATCTGGAAGAACTGCTCAGCAGTTTATAAATTATATTTCTTAGTAGAAGAATTATACTGTTGATTAATTGGCTGTTTGATAGTAAAATCATTTCTTTATTAGTTAATTAATGATTTTATTTTAGCCCGGAGGATGAAATGACTTATTTTACATGTTTTTTCCTAGATAATGAAAAGGATATTATCGTTAATCTTTACAAGGACTTGGATAGGATGTATTACGTCCTTAAAACTCCTAATCATTCTACCGGTAATTTAATTAGAAACATAGCTAAAATATGTAAGTTGACCTTATCCAAAGACGACAACGATATGCTTGTTATCAAGGGTGAGGTCCCTTGTTTTATAGACGGAAATAATAAAGAAAGCTATATCTTTAAGCTTAGAGATACAAAGGTAGCAAGCATATATTCTGATGGTACTGTTGATATGAGGGCGTCTATTCCTGCAATAGCCAAAACCTTAATGAGTCAGACCAAGGATTTTGATTTACCTGTGGAAAAAAACATCTTTAAAACCTATATTCGTAGAGAACTTAAATTCAGAGCAGATTTGCACACTCATATGAATGGAAATCTTTCAGGTGATGTGCTTATAGCTCTTGGCATTTCACATCAAATTAGATATCCCCTTTATTATGTTAAAAAGCTTGATTTGAAGCTTACCGATGTTCAGTGGGCAAAGCTTAATGAGCAGCGTGAAAAGGTTGCAAGACAATTTGTATCTTCTGGTTTGCAGGGTAAATATCTTGATAGACGAATCAATGATAACACCTTTATAAATTTCGCAGATTTAATCCTTAATAATATGGATAATGCAGAGGATAATATTGTTAAAATTCGTGGGTCCCTTGCGGTTATCAAGGATGGACAGGCTGTATTTACCAACCTTGAGAAGGTATATCTCTACCGCTATGTTTTTTGTAAAGCAGTAGAGCATGAAGAGCCTATTAATCTTTCTAACAAGGTAGAGATGATTCCTGATGAGGATGTTAGAAATGCTCTATTACAAATGATTAGAGATAAAGAGAATCCTGCATATTGCGGCAATACTATCTTCCAGGATAAGCTTCTTTGGATTGCCAGAAGCTACAAGAAGCAGGGAATATATTATGCGGAGATTAGTGATACTACTTTAGTTAAAAAATACGAATCGTTGGAGATGCTACGCCAAATTCATGCCGTTATGCCAAGTATCTATCAGGAGACAGGCGTAATGATTCGATTCCTTGCCGCTATGCGTCGTATTCCTCTTACAATCATTAAGGATGCAGTTACACCTGAAAACTATTTGGAACAGAATCTTGAGGTGCTTAAGGCAACAGCTCTTGATCCATATGTGGCAGGCTGTGATTTTGTTGGTGAGGAGATTAACGATATTATCACTTTAAAGCCAGCCTTTAAGGAGATTGTAAAGATTGCAAAGGCTGATCCAAGCTTTGTGATTCGTGTTCATGCTGGTGAGAACGACAGCCAAAAGGATAATATTGCCCATTCTATAGAGTGTGTGCGTGACTCTCTTGAAAAAGGTCAGCCTATGCCAAAAATGAGATTGGGCCATGGTCTTTATACTTATAGTCTCAGTAGTAAAAAAGGTAAAGAGGCTTTAAAGCAGCTTAAGGACAACAATGTCACCCTGGAATTTCAAATTACAAGTAATGTTCGTTTGAACAATTTAAATACTCTCGATAAGCACCCATTAAAACAGTATTTAAAGCAAGGAATTGCCTGCGTTCAGGGTACTGATGGTGCTGCTCTTTATGGAACCAATGCTATAGATGAACAGCTTTCTTTAGAGAAGATGCTAGGTCTTACAGATGCAGAGCTTCAGCTCATGAAGGATGCTGAAACGAAAATCATCGAAGAAAGTCAAAAGGCATATTCCCAGAAGAAGGCTGCCTTTGAAAAGCTTATTGGTGACAGAGATTTGGAAGAGGTGCTTCTTGAAAAGATGCAGACTGTAAAGATTTCAAGTGGTAGAGCTTCAAAGGGTAAGGCTCCGTTAGATGCCAATACCGAGTTGAAGGAGCAGATTTCAGAGATTACCTGGGATAGACTTCCTGTAGTTATTATTGGTGGAAGCTTTAATACGGAGAGCAGATCTACAAAACTTAGCAGCAACGCTACCCAGCAGATAGATGATATGCTTGAATACTTTGATCCTGAGGAAGTCTGCTTTGTTATTGGACATAAGCTTTCTGGATATGAGAAATATCTTCTAGACCATAATGATAAGGGCTTCAGAATTTATTCCTTTGTGCCAGCTGTACTTAGCAAAAGTGAGGCTGACAAAATCAAAAAGTCTGAGGCTAAGGTTCGAGTGTCTACAGAAGCTCAGGCAATGGGTATATATAAGAGCTTTAACTACGAGATTTTTGAGCGACGCCCTTCCATTGTTATAGCTTTTGATGGAAATAGCGCAGCTGGCAACCTTATTCAGGAGGCAAAGAACGGAAAGGGACAATCAGCTATTTTCGTTTGGGCAAATTCTAAGAACCTGATGCAGAAGGCAAAATCCCTACAGGGATATGTTCACGTTTTTGATAGTGAGACTACTTTGGTTACAACTATAAAGTCGCACTTGGAAAAACTGGAAAAGTAGGTAAATCCATGGATATTAAAGATGTTCGCTCCTTCATGGAGTGTTATGAAACAAGAAGCATAAATAAAGCTGCAAGAAGCCTGTTCATTACGCCTCAGGGGTTAGGAAAAATCTTAGACAGATTAGAGCATGAAATGCAGGTTAAGCTGTTTGAGAGAACCAAGCAGGGACTTGTTCCTACTGAAGCTGGTGTGTTTTTCTATGAAAAGGGCTTGAAGCTCTTGGCTGAAACTCAGGAGCTGGAACAGGGCTTAGAATCCATTAGAAAGAAAAATGATATTTTTAAAGTTGGTTATTCCTGTGGATTGATAAGAATGCTTCCAATGAAGAAGATTGAGCAGTATCAGAAGTTTTTAGGAAGAACCGAGCTTGTTCTTGAGGAGGGCTCCAATCCTGATATAAAAGAAAAGCTTATAAATGGCCAGTTTGATGTAGCCCTGGTTATTGGACGAGTTGCGGCTACAGGCTTTATTGAACAGGAAATCGATAGCAAATCTATGTGTGCAGTAGTTTCCGATGGACATAAGTTTTTTGCAAGAGAGAGCCTTAGTATTTCAGATTTGAAAGATGAAGCTCTTATTAGTCTCAATGAGAAATATCAATCCTACGCTAATCTTATAAACTCTTGCGAGCGAGAAGGCTTTTACCCAGATGTTCGTATCAAAACTATGGAAGCTGCAATGATTTATGAGTTTGTAAGGGAAGGTCTTGGAATTGGAATAGATGTTGATATTCATAACAAGGAAGCTATTTCGAAGGATATAAAGTTGATTCCAATAGAGGATGGCATTTCTTGGAATGTGTATATTGCTTATGAAAAATCCAAAGAAGATGATAAGAAGTTACAGCAATTTGTAAAAATATTAATATCAAAATAATTAATATTTGTGTGTTCGTGCATCTATAATGGGTATAAACTAGTTTTGGTTACAGAAGTGATGGGAGAATATAGATGAAACAAGTAGATTTTGAGCATGGAAGAACACTTACAAATATTTTCAAGACTGCGATTCCAATGTTGGTGGCACAAATACTAAATCTGCTCTACAACATTGTAGACAGAATTTATATTGCCAGAATCCCAAAGATTGGAACAGTTGCTCTTGGAGCAGTTGGTCTTTGTTTTCCAATTGTTATTCTTATTACCGCCTTTACGAACATGTATGGAAGTGGTGGTGCGCCTCTTTTTTCCATTGCAAGAGGCCGTGGTGATAGGGAAGAAGCTCAAGGAATTCAGAACACTTCTTTTTTCTTAATCATAGTAACTGCTATAGTACTAATAATATTTGGTGAAATTTTCGGAAGACCAGTATTGTCAGTGTTCGGCGCCTCTGATGCTGCTATGGTATATGCTCTTCCGTATTTACGAATATATCTTCTTGGCACCATCTTTTCTATGGTGGCCACAGGCATGAATCCATTTATTACGGCTCAGGGATTTTCTACAGTTGGTATGACCACAGTTATTGTGGGGGCGGCTGCAAATATTCTCCTTGATCCATTATTCATCTTTGCTCTTCATATGGGTGTCCAGGGGGCAGCAGTAGCCACCATTATATCTCAGTCTTTTTCAGCAGCATATGTTATTAGATTTTTATTTGGCAAGAAATGTGAGTTTCAGCTGAAACTTCTCAGTGTAGAGGAAATAAAGACATGTGGTTTTAGAGCAACAAAAATAATTGCTCTTGGTACCGCAGGCTTTATGACTTATTTTACAAATGCAGTGGTCCAGATTTCATGCAACAGCGTTCTTGCACATGTTGGCGGGGATGTATATGTATCTGTAATGACAATTGTTAATTCTGCACGTCAGATGCTTGAAACTCCAATTATAGCTATTTCAGAGGGAACTTCACCAATTATCAGTTACAATTATGGAGCTTATAAATTTGACAAGATAAAGAAATCCATAGTAATCATGTTTACACTGGAGATGGCTTACACTATTTGTATGTGGCTTATCATTCGATTTGCCCCAGAGACAATAATTGCTATTTTCACAAATGATAAGACTATACTGAAGGATGCAGTTCCAGCATTTAATTTATATTTCTCAACCTTTGTATTTATGGTTTTCCAATACGTGGGTCAAATAGTTTTTAAGTCTTTAGGTCGAAAAGGACATGCCATATTCTTCTCCTTGTTCAGAAAGGTTGTGATTGTTGTGCCATTGACCTATATGTTGCCATATCTATTTAACATGGGTATAAACGGCGTGTTTGCAGCAGAGCCTATTAGCAATGTGGTGGGCGGTATGGCTTGCTTTATTACTATGATCTATGTGGTAAATAAAATCTTCAAAACCGAGGGAAAAAACGCGATAACATTTTAGACACAAAGAAAAGTTACTATATATAACAGATGTGACATCTGGTGGGTACAAACGATTTGTTTATACCCACCATTTTTTTGTTGATAGAAGCAGTATTTCAATACTGTTAAACTGTTAACAAATGAGAACGTTATTTTTTTAACACACTCACGTAAAAGGAGGAAATTAAAAAATGGTTAGAAAGTATCCTAATCTTACCAGTCCAATCACAGTTGCAGGCGTAACATTCAGAAATAGAATGTTCTCAGCACCTATGGGTGGAACAGATATCACAAACGATGGTTGTATCGGACCAAAGTCTACAGCCTTTTATGAACTTCGTTCAAAGGGCGGGGCTGGTGCTGTTACAGTATCAGAGTGCATGGTTCACGAATCAGACGGAAGCCATGCTTATAGACTTAATCCTGCAATCTTAAACTCTCTTGCATGTGCAACATACACAGCTGATGCCATCAGACGTCACGGTGGTATGCCATCCCTTGAGCTTTCACACTCAGGTATGTTTGCAGGAACATATATGACAGATAAAACAAAGCAGAAGACTATGAAGCAGTGGGGCCCTATGGACACAGTCAGACCTGACGGCGTAGAAGTACAGGGCATGACAAAGGATATGATTGATGAAATCGTCAAGGCTTATGGCGATGTTGCTGCTATGGCAAAGCGTGCAGGCTTCGAGATGATTATGGTTCACGGTGGTCATGGTTGGCTTATCAACCAGTTCCTTTCTCCACTTTTCAACCAGAGAACAGATGAGTACGGCGGAAGCCTTGAAAATCGTTGCAGACTTGCAAAGGAAATTCTTACAGCTATTCGTGAGGCGGTAGGTCCTCGTTTCCCAATCGAATTCAGAATGTCAGGTTCAGAGTTCTGTGAGGGTGGTTACGGTATTGAAGATGGTATCGAAATCGCAAAGCAGCTTGAGGATTATGTTGATATTCTTCATGTTTCTGCTGGTACATATCAGAAGACCTTCGGTATCACACATCCTTCTATGTTTGAGGAACACGGACGTAACGTATTCCTTGCAGCAGAGATTAAGAAACATGTAAAGGTGCCAGTAGCTACACTTGGTGGTCTTAATGATCCAGAGCAGATGGAAGAGATCATTGCATCAGGCAAGGCTGATATTGTATACATGGGCCGTGCGCTTCTTGCAGATCCATATCTTCCACAGAAGGTTACAGAGAATCGTGATGACGAAATTGTTCGTTGCTTAAGATGCTTCACATGTATGGCAGAGCGTGCAGCTACATCTACACGTCGTTGTACAGTAAATCCTCTTATCGGTCGTGAAATCGAAGGTGATGAAGTTACCCCTGCTCCAATTAAGAAGAAGGTTCTTGTTGCAGGTGGTGGTCCAGGTGGTCTTTATGCAGCATATACAGCAGCTCGAAGAGGACACGAAGTAATCCTTTGCGAGAAGGAAGCTGAGCTTGGCGGTATCCTTAAGAGTGAGCAGGCACTTCCATTTAAGTATGAGATGTATCAGCTTACAGGCACATACGAGAAGCTTGCAAGAAAGGCTGGTGTTGAGATTCGTCTTAACACAGAGGTTACAAAGGAATACGCTGAGAAAGAAAATGCTGATGCTCTTATTATCGCCGTTGGCTCTACACCACTTGTTCCTCCTATCCCAGGCCTTGATGGAGACAACGTAGTAATCGTAAACAATTACTATAAGGAGAAGGATAAAGTAGGCGATAACGTAGTAATTATGGGTGGCGGACTTGCAGGTTGCGAGTGTGCAGTACATCTTGGACAGGAAGGCAAGAAAGTTTCTATTATTGAAATGAGAGATGCTCTTGCTCCAGATGCTAACGTAAGACATCGTCCACTTCTTCTTAAGGAAATCGACAAGTACGTTGATGTCCACACAGGACTCAAAGCTGTTAAGGTTACAGCTGACGGTGTTGTATGTGAGGATAAAGATGGCAAGGAAGTTATGGTTGAAGGCGCAAGCGTAATTTGTGCTCTTGGACAGCGTTCACGCAGCGATGTTGTTGAGGCTCTTCGCGACGCAGCTCCATTTGTACGTGTTATCGGAGATGCTGCCAAGGTATCAACAATCACAAACGCAGTATACTGGGGATATCACGCAGCTTTGGATATATAAAAGGAGAGAAAAAATGAATTTAGATAAGAAAAGATGGATTATCTTAATTGCAGCATGTTTTATTAACATCTGTCTTGGCTCTATTTATGCATGGAGCGTATTTTCACCGGAGATGGCAGCACACCTTAGTACTTTAACTGGTAAGGAGCTTACACCTGGTGACCTTGCGATTGTATACACTATCGCCAATTCAGTTGGTCCAATCACAATGATTTCTGGTGGTTGGTTCAATGACAAGATTGGCCCAAAGAAGGTTATCCTTGTGGGTGGTATTATGTGGGGCCTTGGAATGTTCCTTTCAGGCTTTGCTACAAGCGTTGGTTTCTTAATCTTCGCTTACGGTATCATAGGTGGTCTTGGACTTGGAATGGCTTACGGTAGCACAATTTCAACTTGTGTTAAGTTCTTCCCAGACAAGAGAGGCCTTATTGGTGGTATCACAACTGCAGTTTATGGTTTAAGCTCAGTTATCCTTCCTCCAATAGTTACAGCTATCATGAAGAGTTCAGACGTTACTTTCGCTTTCAAGGTAGTAGGTATCGTATTCCTCGTTCTTATTGCTGTTTCTTGCATCTTCCTTGAACAGTGTCCAGAAGGATACAAGCCAGCAGGCTGGGAGCCGTCAGTTGCAGCAGGCGGTGCAGCACCTAAAAATCTTGATTGGAAGGGAATGCTTTCGACACCTGTATTTTACGTGATGCTCCTTCTTCTTACTTGTGGAGCATTCTCGGGAATGATGGTTATCTCGCAGGCTAAGCCGGTAGCTATAATGATTATTGGTGAAGCTTCAGCTGCTCTAGCAGTTTCAGTACTTGCTCTTTTCAATGCCTTTGGACGAATTGTCGCAGGTACACTTTCAGATAAGATTGGTAGAATTAATACACTTTGCCTTGCATGCGTACTTGGTGCAGCAGGTCTTCTTTGCTTATATTTCACAGGTGAAGGTTCTACAACTCAGTTCTTCATAGGTCTTTCAGTAGTAGGCGTAAGCTTTGGTTCGTTTATGGGCGTATACCCAGGATTTACAGCTGATCAGTTTGGTCCAAAGAACAACTCTGTAAACTATGGTATTATGTTCATTGGTTTCGCGCTTGCAGGCTATTTTGGTCCACAGATTATGGCAAATACAAAGGCTTCTACAGGTGCATACACCCAGGCTTTCCTTATTGCAGCCAGCATCTCAATAGTTGGCGTTGTGTTTACCTTTGTTTATAGAATAGTATCAAAGAAATCTAATTAGTTTAGAAATCCCTTGCTTATAATAGGCAAGGGATTTTTATGCACTGGTGAATAATCTGTTAATTTGCGGAAAAATCTGTGAATTTTCCGACTCATCTCAAATAATGTTGTAAAATATCATGTGACTAGGTATATAAACTTTAGTTCACATGATATTTTTATTATGGGGGTGCAACATGGCAAAAGAAAAGAAAGAGAAGGTTGAATCTAACATGAAGGTTAAGAGAAGTATAGGTGTAACCTTGCTTCTATGTTTGGTACCTATTATCGTTTTAGGTACTGTGGGTATTATTATCTTTATTTCCTTTAATGCAAGATCTATTATCACAGAAGTTTCTCTGATGGATTTGCAGGCTGAATGTAGTGATAATGCTCAGACATTGGGCTCAGGCTTTAAGATGCTAACTGCAAAATTTGGCGAGTATTGTGACACCATGGAGCAGGTTCCTATGGATGGTCATGATGCATATCTTGAATATTGCAAGCCATCTGTTGATTATCAGCCAGTTGCCAACACCGGTATTTATGTGGGCTTTTCTGATAATAGTTATTTCTTTGCAAATGGAACTAAGCAGGATGCTTCATGGAAGCCAACAGAACGTGGTTGGTATGCCCTTGGTAAAGAGAATCAGACCTTTGTAGCTACTGACCCTTACATAGATGCAGGTACAAATGAGATGTGTGTTACCTACGTTAGAGCTGTAGATTTTAAAAATGGTGAATTTGGTGTTTGTGGTGTGGATGTTTTCCTATCAGAGTTACAAAATCAAGTAGCTGAGCTTACACCTATGAAAACTGGTGGGTCTATCGTTCTTGATGATACATATATTGTTTCGTATTTTGAAACTGACAAAAATGGTATGGCCATTTCTGAGTCTGGCAGTCAATTCTTAATTGATTGTAAATCATATATTGATAGTGGGGCTTCTGATGTTACTATTATTAACCAGCCTACTACAGGTATAGATTATTATGTATGTACGGCAGCTATTCCAGGTACACCATGGACTCTTATTTCTTCTGTATCAGTGGATGACGTAATGAAGGAAGCAAATAGTTTCATGACTGTATCTTTAATTGCCATGGTATTACTTGTTATTGTCATTGTTGCTGTAATCCTTTTAGTTGTAAATATGGTTATTACAAAGCCTGTTAACGGCTTATCAGCAAGTATCCTTAAAATCTCTGGTGGTGACTTTACAACAAAGATGCCAAAGGATAATGGTGATGAGATTGGTCTTATCAGTAGACAGATGGATCAGTTTGTTGGGGTTATGAATGGAGCTATCAGTTCAATCCAAGGAAAGGCTGAACAGCTACAGGAAGACTCTGAGACTTCGAAGACTGCATCATCTAAGATGAGTTCTGAGGCTGGAGATCAGTCAGTATCAATGGGCCAGATTCAAGAGACTATGGATGATATTTCAAATGCTGTAGGAGAGCTTGCAGAAAATGCAACACATCTTGCTCATGCTGTTTCAGATTTGACAGACAACGGAAATACAACCAATGATGTAATGCTTGCACTTGTTGACCAGGCAAAGATTGGCCAGGAAGATATGACTGCAGTGCAGCATAACATGGAAAGAATTACTGAGTCTATGGGCGAGATGAACCAGGTAGTTACAACAGTTGGTGACTCAGCTCAGCAGATTACAGATATTGTTCAGATGATTGATTCTATTGCAGAGCAGACAAACCTTCTTTCACTAAATGCTTCAATTGAGGCAGCTCGTGCAGGTGAGGCAGGTAAGGGCTTTGCGGTAGTTGCTGACGAAATCGGAAAGCTTGCACAGAATTCTCAGGATGCAGCTAAGGAAATCGGAGATATTATCAAACAGATTACAGGTCTTATTTCTGATTTGGCTGAGAAATCACAGCGCAACACTGATTCTATTAACGAAAGTGGTGAGGCTGTAGAAAAAGCTGGTACAAGCTTTAACAAGATTTACGATGATCTTAATACAGCAGCTGATACGATGAAGAATATGATTCAGATGATGGGCGAGGTAAATGATATTGCATCTTCTGTTGCTGCTATTTCAGAGGAGCAGTCCGCAAGCTCAGAGGAAATTACAGCTACAATCTATACTTTGACAGAAAGTGCAAATCAGATTGCATCAGAAAGCCAAGGCGTAGAAACAGTTGCAAATTCTGTATCAGATTCTGCTCTTGCTATTAATGATGAGTTAGCTAAGTTTAAGATTGATTCAGATGAGGCATAAGCCGCTTTGCTTAAGGCACATGGAGGGCGACTATGGCAAAGGAAGAATATCTTGATACTGGTGCAGGTATAGTTCCACTAGGGCTACCAGGAGGTTTCTTTATCTATGAAGCTGATGGTGAGGAGAATCTTTTATTTGCAGATTCTAATGTCATCAATATGTTTGATTGTGAAACCTTTGAGGAATTAAAGGAATATGTTGGTGGTTCTTTTAAGGGAATGGTTTATAAGGAAGACCTGTACAGAATTGAGAACCAGATTCAAGCACAAACCTTCTTGGGCGAAAAGCGACACGATTATGTGCGCTATCGTATTCAGACAAAGAAGGGCACAATTAAATATTTAGAGGACTTTGGCCATTTGCTTCACTGGATGAATGGTAAAAGCTTCTTCTACGTATTTATTGTGGATGTGGATCAAAATGAATATTTGAATACCAGTCGTAACTCCTTTGCTGAAGCTGAGGTGTTGGTAGCTAACCGGGAAGTGGATTCATTGACTGGTTTGTTTACTATGTCGTTCTTCTATCATAGGGTTCAGCTTCAGATTAATAGCGCTGAAAATTGGAGGGACGAGGCAGCCTTTGTACATTTTGATGTTCCAAATTTCAAGCTTTACAATGAACGTCATGGCTTCAAAATGGGAGATGAGCTTCTAGTTGATTTGGCCAACACTATAAAGGATGTTTTTACTGATGGTATAGTTGCAAGATTTTCTGATGATCATTTTGTTGTATTTACCAGTACTCCAAGGGAAGGAGTAATAGAGTCAGTAGAAGAAGTCTATAAACGGATGCTTCTTTCTGATGATGTAAATAAAAAGGTAAGAATTAAAGCTGGAATTTATTTCTTGGATGATCAGAGGGCTGAGGTAGGTTTGGCCTGTGACCATGCCAGACTTGCTTGCAACAGCATTAAGAATAGACATGATCTTAATTACTGTATCTATGATGAAATGCTTCGTGACAAGCTTCGTCGACAGCAGTATGTAGTGGACCACATTGACGAAGCCATCGCAATGGACTATATAAAGGTTTACTATCAGCCTATTATTCGCGTTGCTACAAAAGAGGTTTGTGGCATGGAGGCTTTGGTACGTTGGGTTGATCCTTCCATTGGCATGATGTCGCCACTAGATTTCATTGAGACCTTGGAGCACTTCCATTTAATTCATCTGGTGGATGAATTTATGGTAAAGAAGGTATGTCAGGATTACAGGTATCTTTTGGATAATGACCTTCCTACAGTGCCTGTATCTGTTAATATTTCAAGACTAGACTTTGATGTATGTAGTGTTTTGAAGCTTTTATCTGATTTCTGCGAGATTTATGATGTGCCAATTGATATGATGGAAGTAGAAATCACAGAGAGTGCCTTCAACGACAACACAGGTCTCATTCGAGAGGAAGTGAAGAAAATCAGAGAAGCTGGCTTTGAAATCTGGGTAGATGATTTCGGAAGTGGATTCTCATCTTTAAATACCATAGCAGAGTATGATTTTGATGTATTAAAACTAGATTTAGTTTTCTTAAAGAGCTTCCAAAATCAAAAGACAAGGACTCTTATGAATTACGTGATTCAAGGAGCAAATGAGCTTGGAGTCAAACCATTATGCGAGGGTGTAGAATGTGAAGAGCATTATCAATTTCTAAAGGAAATTGGTTGTGATAAATGCCAGGGATACTACTTTGGAAAGCCAATGCCATTAGAGGATATGCTAGAGCACCTTGCTGATTCGGGTATGACCTATGAAGACTATTCTTACTAAATAAAAATTAATTGGACTAGCTGTTATTTGAAACAGCTAGTCCTTTTTATGTTATACTATCTCTATTAGGTGAGGGGGAATAGATAATGACAATCATACTAGAAAATATTAGCAAGTCTTACGATGGAAAAAAGGTCATTGATAATCTTAATGTGGAAATAGAGGATGGAAAATCCTATGCCTTTGTTGGCCCTAAGGATTCAGGAAAGACTACAGCTCTTAAAATTTTTATGGGACTGGAGAAGCCTGATCAGGGAAAAGTCAGCAGAATGGGAGATTACAAGTATCCAACCCTTCAGTCTGCCTATGTTTCTCAGGCAGGTCAGTTGAATCCCAAAAAGAATGCAATATGGAATGTAAAGAAGGCTCATAGATGGGCTAGCAAAGGTCGTGCCATTGAAGAGCTTAATAGATTTTTACCAGAAGATAGACAGGAGATTCCTGTTTCTGAGCTTAATGAAGTGGAAAAACGTTTGGTGGAAATTGTTAGAGCTTTTTTTGTACCAGCGGATTTTATTGTGTTGGATGAGCCTTTTGAAGGTATGGACGATAACCTTCGATTAAAGGTGCTACAGCACATTATGAATATTAAGGGAACCAGACCACTTCTCATAGCTTCTCGTTCAGAGGATGGTTTGGATTTTGCTAGAAAGATTAGAATGTTCCAAAACTAAAATGGAGGAGGATTGATTATGTTAAGAGATGGTAAGATTTGGATTGCAAACACTGAGGCAGGAGAGCCAGTGTACATGCTACCAAAGATGTCAAATCGTCACGGATTGATAGCAGGTGCAACAGGCACTGGAAAAACAGTTACCCTTAAGGTATTAGCAGAGTCTTTTTCAGATATGGGAGTTCCAGTTTTTCTGGCAGATGTTAAGGGCGATATTGCCGGTATGCTTGAAGCCGGTGTTGACAGTGAAAACATGCAAGAGCGTATAAAAAGATTTGGCCTTGCTGAGCATGGCTTTGAATACCACAGATATCCAACCACTCTTTGGGATGTGTTTGGAAAGAAGGGCATTCAGGTGAGAACTTCAATTTCTGATATGGGCCCATTGCTCCTAAGTCGTATTTTAGATTTAAATGAGCTTCAAAGTGATATTCTCACTATAGCCTTCAAAATTGCTGATGACAACGGATGGTATCTGTATGATACCAAGGATTTAAAGGCAATGCTTAATGAACTCGCTGAAAACAACAAAGATTATGCAGCGGAATATGGAAGTATTAGTAAGCAAAGTGTTGGAGCTATTCAAAGGGCTGTTGTGGCATTGGAAATTGCTGGTGGTGACCAGTTTTTTGGTATGCCAGAGCTTGACATTAGAGATTGGCTTACCGTGGATGCAAGCGGCAAAGGGATGATTCATATTCTCGATAGCCAGAGCCTTATTAATAATGGAACCTTGTACTCAACTTTCCTACTTTGGATGCTTTCAGAGCTTTTTGAAACCATGCCTGAGGTTGGTGATTTGGAAAAGCCAAAGATGGTATTCTTCTTTGATGAAGCACATCTTCTTTTCAAAGACACTCCAAAGCCATTGCTTGAGAAGATTGAGCAGGTAGTGAAGCTTATTCGCTCAAAGGGAATTGGCATTTACTTTGTAACTCAAAATCCTCGTGATATTCCAGATGGAGTGTTGGCACAGCTTGGCAATAAAGTTCAACATGCTCTTCATGCATATACACCATCAGATCAAAAGGCTGTCAAAGCAGCAGCAGAATCCTTCAGAGAAAACCCAGCTTTTAAAACAGCTGATGTAATAGAGTCTCTTGGAACAGGAGAGGCTGTTGCATCCTTCCTTCAGGAGGATGGTACACCTAGCGTTGTTGAAAAGGTGTTTATACTTCCTCCTCAGTCAAAGATGGGTGGTATTGATGATGCAGTTCGAGATACTGCCGTAAAATCCAGCATGTTGTATTCGAAGTATGCGGTGGCAGTTGATCCTGACTCTGCATATGAAATGCTTGATAGAAAGAACCAGGAAGAGGCAGTGGCTGAGGCTACAGCCAAGGAGGAGGCAGCCGCAGCAAAGCAGCAGGCCAAGGAAGAAGCAGCTGCAGCAAAGGCAGCTCAGCGTGAGGCTGAAAAGGAAGCTAACCGTAAGAAACGTGCTGCTAAATCCGTGGGAACCACTGTGGCCGGAACTGTTGGCCGAGAGGTTGGTAAAAAGGTTGGAAAGCAGTTGGGAGGCAAGTTCGGACAAACTCTCGGAGGTAACACGGGAGCTCAGCTATTTAGAGGCTTGCTTAACACCCTTTTAAAGTAGAAAAATATATCTGAAAATTTGACGTCAACCCTCATGATTGTTAAAATTAGTTTCGAGTGTGATTTTGCACTCGGGAGAATAAAATCATGGATAGAGACGTCAGACGTAAAAGGCATAAAAGTAAATATAAACGTAAAAGAACAAGTAGGCTTTTCACTATAGGGGCAGTGGCTATTTTTTTAGCTTGCGCCGGTGTGGGGGCCTACTTTTATCATGACTATTCACACAGAGTTTACAGCACTTGCGTGGTTGAGCTTGGTGGAGATGTAAAGGCTACAGATTTTCTTAGGGATGCTTCTAAAAAAGCTGTATTTACACCAGATACTGTCATTACCACAGAATATGCTGGAACCTATAAGGTGGGGGTTGTTTCAGAGCCCTTCACTTATGAGTGCAACTTAGAGGTGGATGATACTATTGCCCCTGAGCTTACAGTTAAAGATCTTACTCGCACCAAGGAAGAAATCCCTGGAGCAAAGGACTTTGTGGAAGAAGTAAGTGATGCCTCTGGAGATGTGACAGTATATTTCCAGACTGCTCTTAGTTTTGACAATTATGGAAAGATTCCTGTGGAAATTGTGGCAGAAGATGGTTCTGGAAACAAAACAGTAAAGAATGCCACTTTGAATCTTGTGGAGGAATACGATATCATCCCTCCAGTTATAGAAGGTCAGCTGGATAAGATAGTATATGTTGGCCAGAGCGCTAGCTTTAAGTCTGGGGTAGTGGTTACAGACAATGTTGATTCAGATATTCAGGTTCAGGTAGACAGTAGCCATGTGGATTTAAATACTCCAGGTGAATACACGGTTATTTATACTGCGGAAGATTCAATGGGAAACATGGATTTGGCAGAAGGTAAAATTACCGTTATTGAGCAGCTTTACACTGAGGATCAGGTTTATGCCTTAGCTGACGAAATCCTAGCAGATATTATTAAGCCGGATATGTCTGATTATGACAAGGCTCACGCTATATATGTTTGGATTCAGGGAAATATCGGATATAGTGAAAGCACCGACAGAGATGATTGGTTAAAGGGTGCATATGATGGCCTTACAAATCGTCACGGTGATTGCTACAACTATTTTGCAGTTGGAAAGGCTCTTCTTACCAGAGCCGGTATTAAAAACGAGGATATAGAAATAATTCCTACAGCAACTAGACATCATTTCTGGAGTGTTATTGACTGTGGAGAGGGATGGCGTCACTTTGACTGCACACCACGTCATGACAAAAGCTTTAAGGGATTTTATATTACAGATGAGGACTTAATGGCTTATTCAAACGAGCATTATCGTTCTCACAACTACGATCGCGAAAAATACACCTATTTTAACTAGTGGAGAATAGGAATATGATTAAAAAACTAGGTATAATTGGTGGGTTAGGGCCTATGGCTACTGCGTATTTTATGCGCAGAATTATTGAACTCACCGATGCAAAAACAGACCAAGAAAATATCGAAATGATTATATACAACTGTCCATCTATTCCTGATAGAACAGGTTTTATTTTAGGGCAGAGTCAGGAAAGTCCGTTTCCAAAGATTTTAGAGCTGGCTCAATCCTTGGAAAGACAGAATGTGGATTACATAGCAATGCCATGCATTACTGCTCACTATTTTCACGATCAGCTTGCAGAAAATGTATTTATTCCTGTTAGCAATGGAATAAAGGAGGCGGCAGAGTATCTTAAGGAGCGTGGCATCAAAAAAGTTGGAATTATGGCTACAGATGGCACAGCTTCCATGCATCTTTTTGATTCCGTTCTTATGAATCATGATATAGCTTGCATCTATCCTAATGAGATAGGGCAGAAAAAGGTTATGAGCATTATTTATGATGATGTTAAGGCTGGAAAGCCTGTGAATATGGATGCTTTCATGGAAGTGAAGCAGCAGCTTCTAGACGAAGGTGCTCAGGTAGTTATTCTAGGATGCACAGAGCTTTCAATTGTAAAACGAGATTATCAGGTGGGCCCAAAGGTCCTTGATATAGTTGATGTTTTGGCCGCGGATTGCGTAAAAAAATGCGCAAAGCCACGAATAGAATGCGAGAATTTGATTACAATATAAGCCTTCTCCTTGAGGAGAAGGTGGCCTGAAAGGCCGGATGAGGTGTAAAATGCAAAACAATGTACTAGATTATTTAGATGGGAGCCTTTCTAGGGTTCCCGACCAAATCGCATATGCAGATGATGAAGTTCAACTTACCTTTGCAGATGTAAAAAGAATAATGGACTCTGTAGGAACAGGCCTTTTAAACAGAAGTTGTCATCGTGAGCCAGTTATTGTGTTCATGAAAAAGAGTCCAAACACCATAGCTACTTTCTTTGGTGTAATTAATGCAGGCTGCTATTATGTTCCTATTGATAGCGAGATGCCTGCCACACGTATAAATCTGATTCTTGATAACTGCAAGCCAAGAGTGATTATTTGTGATGATAGCACAAAGGCTATTGCGGAAGGCTTTGATTATAAGGCAGACATAGTCTTGTTTTCAGATATATCAAATACAAAGGCTGATGAGGATGCACTGGCGCAGGTTCGAAAGAAAGCCATAGATACAGATCCAATCTATATCGTATTTACATCAGGTTCCACAGGAGTTCCAAAGGGGGTTTGCGCTTGTCACCGCTCGGTAATCGATTATATTGAGCAGCTTTCAGAAACACTTGGTTTCAACGAAGACACAATATTTGGAAACCAGACACCACTTTATTTTGACGCCTGCCTTAAGGAACTTTATCCAACATTAAAGTTTGGTGCCACCACCTACCTGATTCCACATTCATATTTTATGTTCCCAATCAAGCTGGTGGAATATATAAATGAGCACAATATCAACACTGTTTGTTGGGTGGTTTCAGCACTTACAATGATTAGTGCTTTTGCGACCTTTGATACGGTAGTGCCTCATACCTTACGAACTATCGCTTTCGGTAGCGAGGTTTTCCCTATCAAGCAGTTTAGGCTTTGGAGAGCAGCAGTGCCTGAGGCTAAGTTCTTCAATCTTTATGGTCCAACAGAGGGCACAGGAATGTGCTGTTATTATCCTGTTGAGCGTGAGTTTGCAGATGATGAGGTTATCCCTGTAGGCTTCCCATTTAAAAACACCGAGATTCTATTGTTAAAGGAAGACAACACCTTAGCAAAGGATGGAGAACAGGGAGAGATTTGTATCCGAGGAACCTCTGTTACACTTGGCTACTACAACAACCCAGAAAAGACCAGCGAAGCATATGTTCAGAATCCATTGAATACAGCTTATCCTGAAATCATATATCGAACAGGCGATATTGGTCATATTAATGAACACGGTGAGCTTGTGTTCCATTCAAGAAAAGATTTCCAAATCAAGCATATGGGACACCGAATTGAGCTTGGAGAAATCGAAGCAAACGTGAATCTCGTACCAGAGATAAAGCTTTCCGGATGTATCTATGCCAAGGAACAGGGCAAAATCGTTCTTTACTACGTAGGCGACATTACAGAAGGCGACCTAATCAAGGCATTAAAAACAAAGCTTCCACGCTACATGTTGCCGAATAAGGTGAACCGCCTGGACGAGATGCCTTTCACAGCAAATGGAAAAATTGACCGTGTAACATTATCCAAGATGTATACCAATAGATAATCCGCTGGTTACGGCTACAAACAAATAATACTGTTTTTTTCATCGTTTTCACTATACTCTCAAAAAACAGTATATTTATTTGTAGCCTATCAGCTCATATAAATAAGGAGGATATAATCATGAATGAATTAATTGAAATACTTAAGGATTTACACCCTGAAGTTGACTTTACTACGGAGAAAGGCCTCGTAACAGGCGGCATCCTTGATTCCTTTGATATTGTTTCTCTTATCTCAGAGATTAACGAGGAATTTGATGTTACCATTGGTGCTGCAGAGCTTACACCAGAGAATTTCGATTCAGCAGAGACAATCTATGCACTTATCAAAGCAAAATTAGACGATGAGGATTAATTAAATGCTATTTACAAGCTATGAATTCCTAGGATTTTTGCTCATAGTATTTATAGTGTATTATCTATTGCCAGGAAGGGCTCAGTGGCCCTTCCTGCTTCTTGCAAGTTACACTTTTTATTTTATAGCAGATCCTAGATATCTTATCTTTATTTTTATCACAACAGTTACCACATTTTTTGCTGCAAAGGAAATATCAGATAAAAAGGAAGCCTTTGAGCTGTGGTTCAAAGAGCATAAAAAAGAATACGAAAAGGATGAGCGCAAGGCCTTGAAGGCTAAGGAGCATGCTGTAGAAAAGAAAATTTTTCTAGCTTGCCTGTTGTGTAACTTGGGCATTCTTGCAGTGACTAAGTACACTAACTTCACTATATCCAATGTCAACAATATTTTAGGTGCTATTGGAAATAAGGGCACAATCTCTTTTGTTGATGTGATTATTCCTATGGGTATTTCTTTTTATACCTTCCAGTCTATGGGATATCTGATTGATGTTTACAACGGGAAATTTAAGGCACAGAATAATCTTTTCAAGTTTGCACTTTTTGTATCCTTCTTCCCACAGCTGGTGCAGGGACCAATCAGCCGCTATGCTGATTTGAGCCAGACTCTATTCGAAGAGCATAGATTCCAGTGGCGTACTGTATCCTTCGGCTTACAGAGAATCCTTTGGGGATTTTTCAAGAAGCTTGTTATTGCAGATAGAATTCTTGTGGCCGTTCAGGCAATCATTGGCGACCCAGATACCTACAATGGATTTTACGCCTTTGCTGGTGCAATGTTTTACGCCTTAGAGCTTTATGCGGATTTCACAGGTGGAATTGATATCACTATTGGTGTGGCTGAGACTATGGGAATTAAGGTTACTGAAAACTTTATTCGTCCATACTTCTCAAAGAACATCAAAGAATACTGGAACAGATGGCATATCACCATGGGAACATGGTTTACTGACTATATTTTCTATCCAATCAGTGCCAGCCAGTTTATGATGAAGCTTTCAAAGAAAAGCCGTGCTCGTCTTGGTAACAACCTTGGTAAGAGAGTACCAGTATATCTTTCAAGCTTTATTGTTTGGTTTACAACAGGTATTTGGCATGGAGCAAGCTGGAATTTCATTGTCTGGGGACTTGGCAACTTTGTTGTTATTATGATTTCTCAGGAGCTTGAGCCATTTTATCGCTGGTTCCACAGTAAGGTTAAGGTGGAAGATACCTTTGGCTGGAAGCTTTTCAGAGTTGTGAGAACAGTGCTTATCATGTCCAGCCTTCGTATGTTTGACTGCTACAGAGATGTGCCACTTACCTTCAAGATGTTTGGAAGTATCTTCACTAAGTCACATTTGTCACAGCTTAACGGGGATGCCTTTATCGGTATGGGAATCACAGAGTATGACTACGCAGTTGTGTTTGTAGCTATGCTTCTACTTGTTGCTGTCAGCTTGATACAGCGCTCTGGCTCAGTTCGAGCTAAGATAGCAGAAAAGGCCGCACCAGTACGTTTTATCCTGTGGTATGGCCTGTTTATGGTGACTTTAATATTTGGTGCTTACGGAATCGGGTATTCAGCAAGCCAGTTTATTTATAATCAATTCTAATCCAAGCCTTCTCCTTGAGGAGAAGGTGCCCCGAAGGGGCGGATGAGGTGTAAATCAAATGAAAAAATATATATCAATTTTATTATCCATAGTCATTGCCATCTCCGGCCTGGCTTTTGCGAACCAGCTCCTTGAGCCCAAATACATGAACGGCGTTTTAGAAGGTGCAATGATAGAGGAATACTACGATGACCCAACAGATCATAACGTGGTATTCATTGGAGACTGTGAGTTATACGAAAATATTTCTCCAGTTTATCTTTGGGAAAACTATGGAATTAATTCCTATATACGAGGTAGTGCCCAGCAGCTTATCTGGCAATCTTATTATTTGGCAGAAGAGACTGTAAAGAGAGAGCATCCTGATATAATTGTCTTCAATGTTCTTTCCATGAAATACAACGAGCCACAAAGTGAGGCATACAATCGTATGTCTATTGATGGCATGAAATGGTCTTCAAGTAAGGTGAACAATATCAAAGCCTCAATGACAGAGGAAGAGCATTTTGTTGACTACGTATTTCCGTTGTTACGCTATCATCGTCGTTGGAGCGATTTAAACTCTGATGATTTTAAATATCTTTTCCATAGAGATAAGGTTTCCTTCAACGGTTATTACCTGCGTGTGGATGTAAAGCCAGCAGAGGATGTGCCAGAGGGAAGACCACTTACAGATTACAATTTTGGTGACAATGCCTACAACTATTTAGACAAGCTTACAAAGCTTTGTAAGGATAATGATGTTCAGTTAATTCTGGTTAAAGCCCCTAGCTTGTATCCATATTGGTATCCTGAGTGGGATGAACAAATTGTAAAATATGCTAAGGATAATGCTTTGCCATACTATAATTTCCTAAATTATCAGGATGAGATGGGATTGGATTGGAGCAAGGATACTTATGACGGCGGTCTTCATTTAAATCTCTCAGGTGCAGAGAAAATGTCCAAGTTCTTTGGTGAGATTCTTGTTACTGACTACGTAGTTCCTGATAGAAGAGGAGAAGAAGAGCTTGATGAATATTGGAAGGGTGTTTCCGAAAGATATCAGGCTGAAATAGATCGTCAGAATGAGAACCTTGAAAAGTATGGAGCTGTAAATCCAAAGGAGAAAGAATAATGAAATTCGTAATTCAACGTGTTAATGAAGCATCAGTTGCAGTAGACGGGAAAGTAATAGGCCAAATTGGAAAAGGCTTTCTTGTTTTAATCGGTGTTTCAGATGATGATACAAAAGAAATTGCTGACAAGATGGTTAAGAAGCTTTTGGGCTTGCGCATCTTTGACGATGAAAATGACAAGATTAATTTGTCGCTTACAGACGTTGGTGGCTCGTTGCTTTTGATTTCTCAGTTTACTCTCTATGCAAATTGCAAAAAGGGATATCGACCATCCTTTACAGACGCTGGTGCTCCTGATATGGCAAATGAAATGTATGAATACATCATTTCTAGCTGTCGCGAAGCAGGCTTTCCAGTGGAGACAGGAGAGTTTGGCGCCGATATGAAGGTATCCCTTCAGAACGACGGACCATTTACCATAATCTTAGATTCAAATGAAATATGCTAATAGGCTTCAGAAAAAATGCTACCCCAAAAGGGTAGCATTTTCATTAACTAAAAATATTATGTAATGTCTCAGATATACTTTGTATTATCGTTGGCTTCTCATCCAGCATCTGCTCTAAACTCTCACGATAATGACCTTCCTTATAAGCTCTAGCAAGTTTTGATTCCATTCTCTTAATGCCTTCTTCATTCATAGCAATACCTCCTATATAAGCTATTCAAAAAGAAAAACATTAATCTCCCAAAAATGAATCCATGCACCTCCTAGGTGGTGTGTAACTAGAAGTATACATCATTTTCTATGTCTAAATTATGAAGCAATAGGGATATCATTGTGAAAAAATAATGAATCTAAAGTCTTATATAACAAAAAAGAGCAACCAATTACTTGGTTACTCTCTTTTAAAAGATGCGGAAGGCGGGACTTGAACCCGCACGCTCGCAATGAGCACAAGATCCTTAGTCTTGCTCGTCTGCCAGTTCCGACACTTCCGCTCAGAACTTGTAGTTCCTTGTCTTGACGACAAGAAGTATAATATCAGAGTATCTACTTAGAGTCAACACCTAAATTACATTTTTTTCATATTTTTTTTGTAAGATGATATATAACCCATTTGAGGTGAAATATTATCCTTGAATAAGTAGCTTTCAATCGAAAGACGAGGTAGAACAAATGGCTTTTTCAATCCTTCTAGTTATCGTAACAATTCTATATATAATCCTTTTGGAATTATCAAAAAATATATTATTGGGGTGGGGCGTTGCACTTATAGCTATGGCTGGAATGTTTTTTGCTCATTCAAGAATAAAGAAGCCCCTTATACTTTGGTGCGCCTTTTTGATTATCTTGATTTTGAATTATATTTTAACCGCACCACCATACAAAAATGTTCCTGCTGTAGACAACAAGAATCCAGAAATGACAGAAGTGGTTCATGTAGCTCAAGGCGATTTAACAGGTGTGTATAATGCAGATAAATCTGTAAAGGTCTATGCTGGAATTCCTTATGCAGCTCCCCCAGTGGGCGAACATAGATTTAAAGAGCCTGCGGATCCTGAAAGTTGGGAAGGGATAAGAGCTTGTGACAAGTTTGGCCCAATGGCAATGCAGGTCAGAAATAATCCTTTAGTTGACAGTGTATCTCATATCTTAGGTTGGCATGATTATCAGGTGAAGTTTGGGGATGAGTATGTTGAAGCTATGAGTGAGGATTGCTTATACCTTAATGTGTTTGCTCCTGCTGATGCAGGTGATGAGCCATTGCCGGTAATCTTTTATATCCATGGTGGAAGTCTCTCCACTGGGCAATCATCCTATACAGAATATCGAGGGGAGGATTTGGCTAAGCGTGGAGTTATCTTCGTAAACTTTGCATATCGTCTAAACGTATTTGGATATTATGCAGCGGAAGATTTGAAGGAAGAGTCACCTAATGGAACTACTGGAAATTATGGTCTGTTAGATCAGATTGCTGCTCTCAACTGGGTAAGAGATAACATAGCTAGCTTTGGTGGTGACCCTAACCAAATCACCATAGCAGGAGAGTCTGCTGGTGCGTCTTCTGTTAATGCCTTTTGTGTTTCACCTCTTACAAAGGACAAGTTCAATTACGCCATTGCAGCATCAAGTGGAATCACTCCAATCGAACCCTTTCATACATTTCGTAAATACGAAGAGGCAATAGAAGAAGGGGAGAAAGTTAGAAAACAATTTGGAGTGAAGTCTTCGGCAGAATTAAGAAATCTTTCAGCCGAGGAGCTTCTGAAAAATGATTCAGAGCAAACTGCTATGACAGTTGATGGGTATGCAATTGTTGAACAACCATATTTAACTTATGAAAAAGGTGAAAATCACGAGAAAGCTTTGCTTAACGGTTTTAACGTAAAGGAAGCAGATGCATTTCTGCTCACCACAAAGGCTACTGCGGAAAACTATGAAAGCAAATTGGCGGAAGCCATAGGGGATGAGGCTGCAGAGATGGCAAAGCTTGTTCCGGCAGATAGTCCACAGCGTGATCAACACTTTATAGTTGATGCTTTGGGGGATGCAAAGGGGGCATTGAATACAGCTTATTCAGCCATTTGGTTTAGCTATTCTCATTATCTGTGGAATAATTATTTGATTGAACAGAAGGTTCCTACCTATGAATACTACTTTACAAAGACCAATAATGTCTTGTCTAACTATCATGCAGGTGAGTTGCCATATGCATATGGAAATCTATGGCGTCATCCTGGTTTATATGATGAGGAGGATTATGCCCTTTCCGAAATAATGCAACAGTATTGGGTTAATTTTGCGAAGACAGGTAATCCAAATGGAGAGGGATTACCAGAATGGAAAATGCGCTCAGCTAATCAGAAACAGCTTCTTCAGCTTGATACTACAATAAAAATGGTGGATGATCCTAACGAAAAATTGTACCAAGTCATCGATAAATATCAAAAAAGTTTGAAATAAAGCTAAAATATTCTTAAGGCGGTCTTTGATGGACCGCCTAAATAGGTTATACTTATGCTGAAATAATAATAGGGAGAATAGGATGACTTTATCTGATTTAAACTTTATATTCAGGGCGTTACCCCTTTTTTTAATTATATATTATATTTTTCCAGCTAAGTGCAGACCATGTTTGCTATTATTGGCAAGCCTTGTTTTTTATGCCGTAAATGATTATATGATGCTTCCTGTTTTGGTAGCAGCTTCTATAATTAATTACTTTTTGGCCAAGTCTGTTGCAAAGAAGAGCAGAGCTGCTCTGGTTGCCGCTATCATCCTTGATGCAGGTATGCTTATTGACTTCAAAATAGCAGGCCGTCTAGATAGCAGCATATTGCTTCCACTTGGATTGAGCTTCTATGTTTTCAAAATGATTTCATATCAGGTTGATTTATACAAAGGAAAGATCTCTCAGGTGAACTTCATAAAGATGTCCACTTATTTCACTATGTTTCCACAGATTATCTCTGGACCTATCAGTCGATATGATTTTGTTACAGCAAACCAAATGTGGGAGAAACATCCAATAAGTGTCGAGTTTGTTTCAGATGAGAAAGATGATGAAGAATTAGTTGAAAAATTAAAATCTGATATATCACAAGTAAATCAAGAAATTGCTAATCTGGAAAATGCAACTGAGACTTCTGTAAAATCAGAAGGTGGAGAGGAAGGTAGTGCATCTGTTATTCAGGCACCATCAATAGGCTCTAAGCTTTATAATGTTTTCAGCCATGTAGGAGATGGTTTAAAATATTTTGCAATTGGTCTTTTTATGAAGGTTATCATAGCTGATCATTTAGCGGTTCTTTGGGAAGAGCTTAAAACTATTGGATATGAAAGTATTTCCACTCCAATGGCATGGATTGGTGCATACACCTATTCAATGAATTTGTACTTCGATTTCTGGGGCTATTCACTTATGGCTGCAGGTGTTGGTGTTATGCTTGGTTTTCCTTTCATTGAAAACTTTATTCAGCCATATAATGCTGTATCTATTTCAGATTTTTACAGACGTTGGCATGCAACTCTTGGAAGCTGGTTTAAGGATTATATTTACATTCCGCTTGGAGGTAGCAGAAAGGGTGGCTTTAGAACCTTTCTAAATCTTTTGGTGGTTTGGCTTGTAACTGGCTTTTGGCACGGTGCAAATTTTAATTATATAATTTGGGCTATGGTGATTTTCTTCATTATTGCTTTGGAGAAATTTCTCATTTCAAAGTGCCAGCCTTTATACAAGATTGTTGGTAGGATAAATGTTCTTGTGATTATTCCTTGTACCTGGGTTATTTTTGCTACACATTCAGTTAGAAAAATTGGAACTTATTTCCTACGACTGTTTCCAGTTATAAATAATGGTATCGCTGTAAACAATAAAGACGTTTTCCTTTTTGTGCCAGCTTATTTACCATATCTTATTTTAGGATTGATTTTAGTGATTCCTGGAATCCAGACTTTATATAGAAAGCACAAGGATAATGTGATTACAACTATTATCTTATTTGCAATGTTTTGGTTTGCTGTATTTAGTCTTGCAAATTCAGCAGGAAATCCATTTATGTATTTACGTTTTTAGAGGGATGGAATATGAAATTTAGACATCTTCTATTTTTGATATTGATATTAATAAGTGCAATAGGATTATCAGTATGCAGCTTTTGGTTTAGGCCGACTAAGTATGCGGATTACTCCACTAGTGTTGTAAAAGAACCTATGGTTGCACCACTTTTAAAGGCGGCAGCTTCGGGGGTGTATCCTTGGTCAGAGTACAAGGCACCAGAGGTAAAGGAAGCAACAAAGTCTGCTAGTAAAGATGAGAAAAAAGAGGATAATGCTTCGGAGGAAGCTCAAGGAGATTCAAAGGAAGAGACACCAGAAGTACCTAGGCCTAAAAGCTTTACTCAAGTTACAGATGATTACTTTAACGATGCTGTGTTTATTGGTGATTCAAGAATGCTTGGTCTTTCAATGTATTGTGAAGCCCTTGATTCCAGAGCTACTTTCTTTGCTAAGAAGTCCCTTTCAATCTATGACATCCAAGAGAAGGAGTGGGTAGAGATGGAGGACGGCAGGAAGCTTACTATATTTGATGCTCTTTCTGAGGTCCAGTTCTCCAAGGTCTATATGGAGGTTGGAATTAACGAGCTTGGTCGAGGTACCAACGAAAGCTATGCAGCGGCCTATAAAGATGTAATCGATAGGATACGAGCAATTAATCCTGATGCGATTATTTATATAAATAGCATCATGTTTGTAACTAAGGAGAAGAGTGAGGGTGACCCTATATACAATAATGGAAGCATTAATGTGAGAAACATGGAGGTGGTTCCACTTGCAGACGGTCAGCATGTTTTCTTCTTAAATATCAATGATGCAATTGATGATGGGGAAGGAAATCTTGATGCATCCTTATCAGGGGATGGTGTTCATTTGAAGGGCTCATGTTACGAACCATGGCATCAATATTTACTGTATAATGCCATAGTAGAGTAGGTGGTTTTCTGACAGTTTATTATGATTTTGATAGTCTTAATAAGCTGTCAGAATTTTCTGATTTACCGCGCTAAAGTTCGACGCTTTAATTGGTCAAAAACCGTTGACGCATGCCGGTTTCTCTGATATATTATGTCTTGTCGTTGAGACAAACAGAACTTAATAAGTTCTTGCGGAAGTGTCGGAACTGGCAGACGAGCAAGACTAAGGATCTTGTGCTCATTGCGAGCGTGCGGGTTCAAGTCCCGCCTTCCGCATTGTATTAAGAGGCCTAGAAACATTGAGAAATCAATGCTTCTGGGCTTTCTTTTTTTGGAAAAAGGGATGATTTTGAGAGGTTCCCTAAGGTTCCCTCACTGCTATCGTCCTGTGAGTCCAGTATATCTCTAACATTTTCTAAGTAGTCTTTCTTTGCAAAGCTGTAGAACTGCAAATTGGTCTGAATTGAATGACCTAACATTGCTGCTCTATCTGCAACAGAAATCCCCATTGGTAATAGTACATTTGAATTAAGCGACATTCTAAGAGCATGGTTATTGGTTACATGGAAACCTTTTGACTTACATAATCGTCTAAGGAAAGTCTCGTATGCATCCTTTTTAATCCAGTCACCATCTTCATGGCAGAAAATAAATTCTGAATCAATTCCAAGAGCATCCTGCTTATATTTTATTTCAAGAAGTAGGCTCTTGATTTTCTTAGTAAGCGGAAACTCTCTATCATCCTGAGAAATGCCCTTCTCATTCTTTGTACATGTGTCATAGTAATAAACCTTCTTGCCATTAACTCTTTTTGAAAGCTGTTGTGCGTGGAAGTGAATAGAATCTTCTGATACATCTTCCCACTTAACAGCGCAGAGCTCACCAACACGGACACCTGTCTCAATAGCGAAAAGTACAGCATAGCCATTGATGTAATAGCTTCCCCATTTCTTCTTAGTCATTCGATATCTGACTTCTTGTTTGATGATTTCAATCTCATCTGGAGAAAGAATTTTTTCTTCTGGTTTAGCTTTTCTTGTATCGCAGGATTTCATATAAGGCTTATTCTTAATCATAGACACAGGATTAGTAGGAATAATCTTATGAGCGTATGCGTAGCCAAATATAAGGTTAAGGACACCCTTATAGCTAAAAAATGCTTTTTGCTTTGGATGATCTCTGTTTACCCATTCCTGAGTGTACTGCTTCAGGTAAATATCAGTTATCTTTCTAATATCCTTCGTCGCAAGTTCCTTCGAAATGTAGTGCTTGAAATCTACCCTATTTTTAGCAAGAGTATTTTCCTTTGGATTCTCAGTAACTGCTTTTTCATGAAGAGCAGCATTGAAAACCGATTCTAGAGAGTAATCCTTCAAGCCAGTAGTATAATAGTCGTAAAGCTTTTCTAATAATCCTTCATAGGTTGTTGCTTTAATCTTTTTACCATCTGGCATTTTGGTGATGTAATAATCTTTGGGATTACTTGGTGTTGGTTCATGATGACTTATTGATCTTGGTTTGCCATCATTTGTGGTGTGGCTCATAAATACGAGCCTGTCGCGTAAAATTTTATCTTTCTTTGATATCAAGTTTAGTTCTTTACTGACACCGTCAGCGTCTATAATACCTAAAGAAAGCTGTACATTCAAGGACACTCTTTGTGCCTCTATTACTTTACGACTGTTAAAAATATCTAAAATGATAGCAATATTATTCATAAATACCAACTAACAAAGGTACCTGTTCAGGGATGATGTGAATAATTGAAATATATTTAATATATCGGCAGATGACTAAAACAAGATTTTTTGATATAATATGCATACAAGATAGATTATAAGGAGGCAGTAGAATGATAGATAAAAATATTACCATTCAGGATGCGTCTGAAGTTGATCCTAATCTGCTTCGAATGCTAGATAGAGGTCTTGAAGATATTGAGGCAGGAAGAACACTAACTCATACTCAGGCCATGGAAGAAGTAAGACGTATTAGAAAAGAACGCCGTGCTGCAAAAGTAAATATAGGAGTTGCAGCAAATGGATAACTATGAAGTAATATGGTCACGCGAGTCTGTTTATGACGTGGCTGACATTTCTGATTATATTGAACTACGATTTGGTACAGAAAGAGCTGATCAGTTCAATGATGAAATTGATGATGTGATTTCTAGTTTAAGTTGGAAATTTAAATCTAATCGTGGAACTGGTATCTTTTATAGAAAGAAGCTCATTTTAAAGAAAGTATTCAAACCTTCAATCATCTTCTATTTTGTGGATGATGAGGAGGAGAAAGTATATGTCGTTAGGGTTTTGCGGCACGAACGCGATTGGCAAAAGATTTTACGAGAAACTACGAGCTATACTTTTGATTAACGGCATAAACTATTTTCTATAAGTATAATAGATTAGGTTTATTAGAGAGCACTCAGCATGAGATGCTCTCTTTTTTGAACATATAATATGCCTAAATAAAAGTCATATTTGGATTTTTGAGTATATTATTGTATTCTTTTATAGTAGCAAAACAATGTATAGACATTTATAAGGGCATAATAATGTAAACAAATCGAAATTTTTAGAGGCAAATTATATTTCAGTAAAATGCACTATGTAGAGCTTATTATGGAGAAAAAAATGGGGAAGTATAATGAAACTTTTAATTCATGATTATAACAATGAAGAATGGAGTAAAGTAGCAACTAATTATGAGGGATGGAAAATCATTTCAGATGATGGGAATATAAGGCCTTGCATTGGATGTTTTGGATGCTGGCTCAAAACTCCTGGTCAGTGTGTTATCAAGGATGGCTATGACCAGATGGGTAAACTCATCCATGAGGCTGATGAAGTTCTTATTATCAGTAAATATACCTATGGTGGATTTAGCGGATTTATAAAGAATGTTATGGATAGAAGTATCGGCTATTTGCTACCTTTTTTCCGCATTTATAAAGGTGAAATGCATCACAAACCCAGATATAAAGAGCATAAGAAAATCCGATTTGTGTTCAGAGGGGCAGATCTTACCGTGGAAGATAAGGCGAAGGCCTGCAAGTACGTGGAGGCCGTAGCAAAAAACCTTAATACAAAGCCTGAAGATGTCAGCTTCGAGGAATGTCAGGCGGAGAAAGTTGTTGGGCAAGAAAAAGAGTCAGTGGTTGTGGGAAAGACAATTCTCATAAACTGCAGTCTTCGCGGTGAGAATGCTAATTCTAAAAAGTTCTTGGATGTGATCGCGGGACAACTGGTGGATGATGCGACCATTATTAATTTGACCTCGTACGAAAATAAGCTAGACGAGCTTGTTGATATTCTGATGACAGGAGAGAAGCTTGTTTTCGGAATGCCCTTATATGTCGACGGTCTTCCATCTCAGGTGGTCAGACTTATGGAGCTTTTTGAAAAGCATTGCGTTTATGACAAGAAAGTCTATGTTGTTTCAAATATGGGCTTTTATGAAAGCAGGCAGCTTGCAAATCTTATGAGCATGGTTAAGGACTGGTGCAAAGCATGTGGTATAGAATATTGTGGTGGTGTTGCCATTGGTGGTGGCGGAATGATGGGTTCTGTGATCAAGTATGGTAGCAATGGCCCGGGAAAGAATGTATATGACAGCCTTGTAACACTCGGAGAAAGGATAAACAAATCTGATAATTCTTCAGATATTTACACCAGTGCATATAAATTTCCGCGTTTCATGTATTTCTTTGCAGCTAATTCCGGAATGAAGCGAGGAATGGAGACTAAATGAAGCATGAAAACCATATTATTCAGATTGCGGCTGCAAACATGAACGATGCCTTAGTTGTGGGAACCGGAGATTTATCGGAGCTGGTCCTTGGATAGTGTACATATACCTGTAACATCTGCGGAGATTAATATACTGAGGAAATTGAGGCATCTGCCATGAGTACGATAAAAGATAATAGGGAAAATATATTACAGTAAAACGCTCCATCTGCCAGGGAGTTGGTGCATAATATCGGAAGTTAATCGCGCAAATTCAAGGTTGCAGAGGGGATTGATATGGCATCAAGCAAAGAATACTTAGATTTTATTTTAGAACAACTTTCAGATTTGGATGATATATCATATAAAGCAATGATGGGGGAGTATATCATTTATTATAAGGGGAAGATTGTTGGCGGCATTTATGATGATCGCTTCCTTGTGAAGAATGCCAAAGCGGCAAAAGAAATGATGCCAGATGGTTCGTTGGAACTCCCTTATGAAGGGGCAAAAGAAATGCTTTTGGTGGATGAAGTTGATAATAGAGAATTTTTAAAAGAACTTTTGGATGCTATGTATGATGAGCTTCCAGAACCAAAGAAAAAGAAATAGACAACTTCAAATTTGTAGGGAGGATATGATGAATATTGGAGCTTATATGTGTGGAGTATTGGTTATACCATTTGCAATAGTAGGATTGTTGTTTGGAATATTCAAAGAAAAAGCAACAAAATTTGTTGCCGGATTTAATTCTTTTCCTGATGAAGAACAGGCCATTTATGATAAAGCAGCTATTTCTCGCGATATAAGAAATCAATGTTTTATATGGTCAGCTATAATGTTAGGCGGGACGATTCTTTCATATGTTTTATCACCTTACATGGCTATTCCGACCTTTTTCATTTGGTGCTTTCTGTTTTTTAAAGATACACACCTAGATGCACATAAAGCATTTGAAAAGTATTTGCTGAAATGATTAATTAGAGCAAATTCAGATTGATTGAGGGGGTCCCTTTAGGGGTCCCTTTCGGGAGACGGTGTCAGAACCTCCTTTCTTAGCGGGTTTCTGGACTGACAGAACTGTTCAAGTCCCGCCATCCGCTCTATAAATCTTCGATTGCACAATTACCACATTTGATATATTGTAGAATAATGAAAAATACTTGGGGGATTAGAAAATGAATAATGTATATGAAGAATGTCCAATTCTTGAAAATGATAAGTTTTTACTGAGGTTTGTAACTAAAGAAGATTTTGCTGACTTATTGAAATTATATAGTGATAAAAACGCCTTGCCATTTTTCAATAGTGATAATTGCCATGGTGACAATTTCTATTATCCTACCAAAGAAAGAATGGATAATGCCATAGATTTTTGGCTCTATTCCTACAATCAGAAATTCTTTGTTCGTTGGGCAATAATAGATAAGAAGACAGAAGAAGTTATTGGGACAATAGAGCTATTCCATAGAATTGCTGAAGATGACTTTAATCATGCTGGAGTTCTTAGGTTGGATGTTAGAAGTGATTATGAAAAATCTGAAATAATAAATGAATTGCTTTCAATCATTATTCCACCGGCATATGACTTGTTTGATTGCACTGAAATAATCTCAAAGGTTCCAGTTTATGCCATAGAGCGTATGGATGCTTTCACAAGTTATGGATTTGAAAAGAGCGAGTCTTTGCTTGAAGGCACAATGGACCACTACTTGTATAACAATTATTGGATAATATCAAAGCAATAATACATGGGAATGTTTCATCTCTACGATGCATATAGTTTGGTTTTACAAAAACATACCTAATTCTTGCATTCATAGGTTACAATATTTTCATAGGCATTATAACGTATAAATGTAACAGGAAAACTGTGGAGGGTGTAAAGTATGCTTGATCAGAAGAAAATTGGTGAATTTGTTTCAAGTATCAGAAAAGAAAAAGGATATACCCAGAAACAACTTGCTGATTCCATTGGTGTAAGTGATAAAGCTATTTCTCGATGGGAAACAGGAAGAGGCCTACCAGATACATCTATAATGCCAGAACTTTGTAGAATACTTGAAATAAATATAAATGAGCTTCTATCAGGCGAACACTTATCCGCAGAAGATTACGATGGAAAGGCGGAAAAGAATATGGTAGAGCTTATGAAGAATAATGAAAATTATCGAAAGAACGAGAAACTGTCTTCAATCGGAATGATTATTGGGATTATTATTCTAATTACATTTGTGATGGCCATTATTCTATTTGGTAGAGGGCAGATTGGATGGTTTCTTGATATCCCTTCTTTACTTGCAGTTATAGGAATCAAATACATTATTCTTGGGATTTCTAAGCAGTTTGGATATTATTTAAATGGTATTAAATTGGCTTTTGGGAAACAACTACAAGCTGACTCAGAGGAATTAGAAAAATCTGAATATGCCATTACATATGGTATAAAAGCCACCCTATATAGTGGCGCTCTTTCAAGCATTATAGGAATCGTGTTGTCTATTGGTACAATTGGAAACCTGGAAAAACTCGGCCCTAAGCTTGCTGTAGCAATTCTGACAGTGTTTTATGCAATTGCTATTTCAATGGTACTGCATATGTTTAAAGGAAGATTGCATCACATTCATAAAGATATTGCATAAATGGTTCCTAAAATGTATGATAAACACAAAGATTACAAAGAAAGAGAGGTGTTCAATTATGATGAATAGAAGAATGAATAAAACATCTGAATATCTGTTGAAGACCTCGGCATACGTTTAATAAGTATTACATTGTACCGTGGTTTATTAAGCCACGGTATTTTTTTGCCAATTCTTCTAAGATATTCATACAAGCCTTTTGTTACTAATTAAGCAATTACATTTTATGGAGGAATCATATGATTAATCTTAGAAAAATTACAGAAGAAAATTTTATTGATGCTTTTAATCTTAAGCTTGGAGAAGGTCAGGATAAATTTGTATCTCATCCAATTCGAAGCTTAGCTCAAGCTTATGTTTACAGAGACCAGTGTCAACCATTTGGAATCTATAATGATGAGGAAATGGTTGGTTCTGTCATACATAGGCACAAAACCTTTCGGGGATTCTAATAGAGTTACCTTGACCTGCAACAAAGATAATATGTCTGCTTTGTCTTTGTACCGTAATCTAGGGTTTCAAGAGACGGGAGAGGTAGATGAGGATGAGATTGAGATTGAGCTATCGATGAACGTTGTCTAAAAAACGAGCCAGCCTTATTGGCTGGCTCTCAATGTCTTAGGCTTGTTCTAATACTTCTACTGCATTTCTTACGCAGTCATCACATTCGCATTTAACGATGCCAGTTTCAATCCCCTTAAGGTCCTTGCAGATTGTAGCACCGCATTTACCTTCAAATGCCTTTGCTATAGCTGCAGCGTCCCTAAGGATAGGTGCACCTTCATATTTCTTCATGCCAAGTACCATCTGAGCTCCGCAAAGGGCACCGCAGGTAGCTTCCATGCACCCCATACCTACACCAAATGCAGCTCCTATTTTCTTCAAATCATCTTCAGAGCAAGAAAGCTCATCCTTGAATGAACAAAGCACAGCCTGACAGCAATTGTAACCATTGTGCTTAAGTTCTACCGCTAATTCTTTTCTTTCCATTTTAGACTCCTATTTATTATTATTTTTTAATTTGCAGATTCCTTGCGTCATTGTCCCCATTGGACAGAATGTACACCAAGTACGTTCTTTATATAATACCATAACAATCAAACCAATTAACGTAGAGGTTAACATCAGACTGTAGAAACCAAATCCAAATTGTGCTACCCAGTCAGGGAAGATACTTCCATTGTAAGCCCACTGCCAAGGTACCTTAAAGGTCCAAAAAAGTTTGATTGCTTTTCTTAGAGTTCCTGTTCCTGAGAATACCAGATATGTTTGGAAAATCATTGTGCCAAACATTGTAAGGAAGAATGCCAAAAAGCCATATCTAAACCATTTTGAAGATAACCATTTTGGCGCGCCTTTACCTCTCGAACATTTCATATTTCTACCTAAATACCCAGAAGAGTTGACCACGGCCACACATGTGATTGCAGAACCATTTATTTCCGCCTACGATTGCAAAAATCAGTGGAAGAATGAAATCAATCATACCAAGCCATGCAAATAGAATATTAAAAAATCCCAAAGCGAAATATATGATTGACCAAATCCAAAGGTACTCATACCAATGATGTTTCACTTTAATCTTAGTCATTTGTTACCTCCTGATTTATTTCATTGATTGTTATTGCATTAGCAGGACATGCTTTGTAACATATTCCACAGCCTACGCATTTTTTCAGCTCCACAACTGCGTAGCAACCCTTATAAATATTGATAGCCTTTCGCGGACACTGTAGTGCGCATACACCGCAGGCTACGCATCTATCCTTTTCTGGACTAGCTTTTTTCTTAACCATACAGACTCCTATACTTGCTTTGTTTTTGAACTACGTTTATTATATGTGGTAAGAAAAATATATCAACTACGCAAAATAAATTAACCTGGTGAGAAAAAACTTACCAGTGCGAGGAAAAGAATATGATTAAAGAAAAGAAGGAACCATTATGTGAAGACATAGCAGGCGAGAGCTGTGGATTAAAGAAGGTCTTAAACATTGTTGGTGGAAAATGGAAGATTATGATTCTATGTGTCATTGATAATAATGAGGTTGTCCGCTATGGTGATTTGAGACGTTCTGTTTTTGGTATCACAAACACTATGTTAGCCCAGTCGCTAAAGGAGCTGGAGGGAGATGGTATGATTTCCCGAGTACAGTATGATGAAATGCCTGTAAGGGTAGAGTATTCTCTTACAGATAAAGCAAAATCATTAATTCCAATTCTCCTCGAATTAAAACGTTGGGGAGAGGAAAATCTATAAGAAATAAAATGGAGAATAATATGAAAAAAGTTATATTTTTAGATGTAGACGGCACTTTAGTAGATTATGAAAATAATCTTCCAGAAAGTGCTATTGTTGCCATAAGAGAAGCTAGAAAAAATGGACACAAGGTATATATATGCACTGGCAGAAGTGAGGCAGAGGTATATCAAAATATCTGGGATATTGGACTAGATGGAATGATTGGCGGAAATGGTTCTTATGTAAAAGATGGAAATACAGTTGTTATGCATCAGTTGATAACAGCGGAACAGTGTAAGCATATTGTTGATTGGTGTCATTCTAGAAAACTGGATTTTTATCTTGAAAGTAACAATGGTCTTTTTGGAAGTGAACATTTTGAAGAGAATGCTTTGCAAGCACTTCAGGAGTATTCAACTCGTAAAGGCAGAGACGCTAACATAACAGTTCGCCAGATTTTCCCAGAAATGATTTTTGACGGAGAACTTTATCGCTCAGATGTAAATAAGGTTTCCTTCGTCCTAAATACGTATCAGGATCATTTGGATTCAATTGAAGAATTCCCTGATTTAACAGCTGGTACCTGGGGAGGTGCGGGTGAGAAAGCACTCTTTGGCGATTTAGGAGTCAAAGGAATTTCAAAAAAGCATGCAGTTGATGTTTTGCTAAAGCATCTTGGGGCATCAAAAGAAGATACTATTGCTTTTGGTGATGCTAAGGTGGACATTCCGATGTTCGAGGCATGTGGTTATTCAGTAGCTATGGGTTCTGGCGGCGAGGATTGCAAAGCAGCTGCGGATTATATTACAGATGATGTAGATAAAGATGGATTATACAATGCGTTTAAGTATTTAAAACTGATATAAGAATTTAAGAGTGTAGAATAAAACTTAAAGACGGGGCGTCCTCATTTATGAGGGCGCTCTTTTGTATAAATGAAATCGGTTCACATTATAATTCTTGTTGACAAATCAAAATATATGAGGTAGATTTTATCTGAAAGTTAGGTTTGCCTAACGATAGATAGACCGGTCTAATGCAAGGGGTTATGTTAGTTATGAAGTCATTGAAGTTAAATCCAATAGTTTTAATTCTTATAAATATTATAGCACCATCTATGTATATTTTTATAAATGGAAAATATCTGCAAGCGTTTCTTTTTGTTTTTGCCAGTATGCTTTTGATTTTGATGAAGAGGTTTAAAAGTCTTGTTGCTCTTTTCATTATATATTTCAGTATGATGGGAATATATTACATGACGGTAAATTCAGAGAAGCTTCAGTTTATAGGTCTTTTTCTTATAGTTTTAGTACAATCAGTCCCATGTCTTGCTCTGGCATCTATTTTAGTTCGTAAATATAATTCTGCACAGCTGTTGTCAGCACTAGAAACAATCCATATCCCAAGAGTTCTGGTAATAGCTGTGACAATCACTCTTAAATATATTCCAACATTTAAAAGAGAATTCAGTTACATATTGGAATCAATGAGATTACGTGGAATCAGCTTTTCATTAAAGCATCCAATAAAGAGCTTTCAATACTTTATTGTTCCTCAGCTTTTTAGGTGTGCTGCACTTGCCGAGGAGGTTACAGCGGCAGGCTTTGTGAAGGGGATTGATGTGCCTGTAAAACGAACCTCTTACTACGAGGAGAGAATCAGAGTGTCTGATGCGGCAGTGCTACTGGTATTTGTGACTGGATTGGCTGGAGGATTTTTATGGAAAAGAATGCACTTGTAGCTAATAATCTAACCTTTACTTATGAGGAAAGTTCGGAAGGTATTTCTGATATTAATTTTTCGATAAACGAAGGTGAGGTTGTTCTACTTACAGGAAATAGTGGATGCGGAAAATCAACATTATTAAAGTGTCTGAATGGTCTAATACCAACTGTTACAGAAGGTGATTTATCAGGAGAACTATCAATTACTGGAACCAGTTATTCAGAATTAAGGATGCATCAGATTAACAAAATAATGGGTTCTGTTTTTCAAAATCCAAGATCCCAGTTCTTTACTGAAAACACCACGGCAGAGCTTGTATTTCCAATGGAGAATTACGGATACAAAAAAGTTGATATGCAAAAACGTTTAGATGAGTTAAAGGAAACTTTTGGTATCCATCAGCTTATGAATAGAAATATTTATACTCTTTCAAGTGGTGAACGCCAAATGATAGCCTTAGCTTCAGCAGTTACCATGAATCAAAAGATTCTGCTGTTTGATGAGCCATCGGCAAACCTTGATTATGGTAATGCGATGCTTTTAGGGCAAATCATTAAGGAGATGAAGAATAACGGATATACGATAATCGTGGCAGACCACAGATTTTTCTATCTTAATGGGATGATTGACAGAGTCTTGTTTTTGGATAACGGCAAATTAAAGCAATATGATTCGGAGGACGAGTTTAAAAGCTGTAACTATGATACAAGAAGCTTTGATATTTTCTCACTTGATATACCTTGCAGGAAAATCATTAATCACGAAAAAGTCATTGCCAGTCTGAAGAATGTCAGCTTTAAAGATATTTTGAAAGATATAAATCTTGAATTTCATAAAGGGGAAGTAACTGTTCTTGTGGGATCCAATGGCGCAGGAAAAACAACCCTCGCAAAGCTATTGTGTAAAACATATAAGCCTACACAGGGTGTTGTTGATACGAATGAATTACCATTTTTTATAATGCAAGATCCCGACTATCAGCTTTTTGGAACCTCTGTAATTAATGAATTAACACTTGTGAAAAATGATTTGGACAGCATAAAAAGTTGTCTTAGAAATTTGGGCTTGCTTCCATATCGACATAAACATCCATTTGATTTAAGTGGTGGACAGAAGCAAAGATTGCAGATAGCTATGGCTACACTTTGTGAAAAGCCGT
Source organism: Pseudobutyrivibrio sp. YE44 (assembly GCF_900104335.1). Taxonomy (GTDB): domain Bacteria; phylum Bacillota; class Clostridia; order Lachnospirales; family Lachnospiraceae; genus Pseudobutyrivibrio. The sequence goes on along the minus strand of NZ_FMXT01000004.1, from coordinate 62,586 downwards.
TAATAATATTTGACGAACCAACCAGTGGGCTTGATGTTTATTCAATGCATAGCGTTGTGGGTGAAATCTTAAAGCTGAAGGAAAAATCAGGAGTACTTGTAATATCTCATGATTATGAATTCATAAGACATGTTGCGGACAGGGTAGTATTTTTGGATGAAGGAACCATCAAGGAGGATTTTATTCTAACAAAGGATTCTGTATCCAATTTAAATAAAATTTTTATGCATATGCAGGAGGAAAGATGTAATGAAAAAGTTGAAGATTAAAGACGTAATAATGATAGCTTTGCTATCTGCACTGTACATGGTTTTTTATATGTTATCGATGGTTATCATAGCGCCACTTGGTCCATTCGGACACTCCATTAGCTGTGGAATATGTGCACTTTTGACAGGTTCAATTTTCTTCTTCATTAGTAGAAAGATTGGAAAGTTTGGTCAATTCATGCTGATGCAGGCAATATGTATGGTGCTGTTCTCAATCATGGGTGCAGGTTATCTTCCTTGGTTAGTGACATCTATGGTAGGTGCATTGATAGCGGACTTTATTGCATCAAAAGATAACAATCAGCATGTATTCAAGGTTGCTTTGGCATCAGGAATATTTCATGTGGGCCAGGCATGGGGAGCTATCATTCCATCTTGGTTCTTCCTTGATAGTTACAGAGAAGAATGGATTTCAAGAGGTCAAACACCAGAAGCTATGGATGAAATGATTAAATACACTTCTGGAGCAATGGGAGTGGTATCGACAGTTATCGTATTTGCGTTATCTGTAGCTGGTGTATATCTGGGATATGCGATTTTAAGAAAGCATTTAGAGAAAAAAGATATAGCCATGGCTTAACCGAAAGGAGAAAGGATTATGTTTAAGAAAGTAGCGCCATATATTGGTGAGTACAAGAAATACACCATTATAGCTGCGGTTTTGGCAGGCTTTGGTGTATTGGCAAGTGTGGTACCTTATTTTATCTTGTATCAATTGTTAGGGCCACTCAGTAGACATGAAGTACTTACAGCTGACTATATTATTCCAAGGGTTTTAGGCATTTTAGTATGTGAAATTTTATATGCCTATCTTTATAACAAAGGACTATGCTTTTCACATTACAGTGCGTACCACGTATTGAAAAATATTAGGGTTGCTCTTCAGGGAAAACTTGAAAATCAGCCACTTGGAAATATAGAGGATATTGGAACAGGCCGTATAAAAAAGGTTTTCAACGATGATATCGAACTAATCGAAATCCTATTGGCCCACGCAATACCAGAAGGCATCGCTAATATTTTCATTCCAATGGTAATACTTGTTTTGATGTTTGTTTTTGACTGGCGACTTGCTTTGCTCACTTTTGTACCTATCGTCTTGGGAATTCTTTCCATGGGAATGATGATGAAACGAGGCATGGCAAAAATGGATTTGTATTATAAAGCCGCAGCCGACATGAATAACAATATCATCGAGTATGTAAATGGTATGGAGGTCATCAAAGTGTTTAACAGAGATGGCGAATCATACATGAACTTCAAAGATAAAGTTATTTCCTACAGAGATTTTACACTTGATTGGTATAAAGAATGCTGGCCATGGATGGCTCTTTACATGAGTATTTTCCCATGTATTTTCATGTTTATCATGCCAGTAGGTTCTTTGATGATTCTTCATGGAACACTTACTCTTGATAAATTTATTTTGGTTTTATGTATGTCATTTGCAGTTGGTCCATCAATTATAAAAGCAATGACACTTGGAGGAAAATTCCCAGAGTTAAATTACAAGATAGATGAGCTTGAAAAACTTCTTAGCCACGAACCGTTAAAGAGTAAAAATGGAAAATTCAAGGGAAAGAATCTTGACGTGGAATACAAAGATGTTCGTTTTGGCTACAGTGAGGATGAAGTAATTCACGGAGTTAATCTTTCCTTTAAGCAGGGTACAACAACAGCCCTTGTAGGAGAGTCGGGAAGTGGAAAAACAACTCTTGCAAAGCTTTTAGTTCACTACTATGACCTTGATGGTGGTTCAATAAAAATTGGAGATCAGGATATTACAGATATATCGCTTGAAGAACTTAACAATCAGGTTGCATATGTGGCTCAGGAACAGTTCTTATTTAACACAAGTCTTTATGAAAACATTCTTATTGGAAATCCTAAAGCTACAAGAGCTCAGGTTGAAGATGCAGCTCGTAGGGCGCAGTGCATGGATTTCATTGATAAGCTTCCAAAGGGACTTGATTCACAGGCTGGTGATTCCGGAAAAATGCTTTCAGGTGGTGAGCGTCAGCGTATAGCACTTGCCAGGGCAATTTTAAAGGACGCACCAATTATTGTTTTAGACGAGGCAACAGCGTTTATGGATCCAGAAAATGAGGAGAAAATGAATGCTGCTATCGCCGAAATAATTAAGGATAAGACAGTTTTAGTAATCGCTCATAGATTATCTACCATCAAAAACGCAGATAAGATTTGCGTTATGAAAGAAGGCAGATGTATTGCAGCAGACAAGCACGAGAAATTGCTGGAAAGCTGTCCAGAGTACACAAAGCTTTGGGAGGCATCAGTATCTGCAAGTTCATGGAAGATTGGAGGTATCGCATGATAGAAATAATGCATAGACTCATTGAATCAACCGGAAAATATAAAACACGAATTCGATGGTCATATTTAACATCATTAATAAAAGGCATACTTATGCGATTGCCTATGTTTATTTGTTTCGTAACCATTGATTTCTTTATGGAAGGAAAAATGGATGAAAGAAAGTGCTATATGCTTGGTGGAGCGATATTAGCTTGTGTTTTACTTCAGGCATTATTTGAGCACATTACAAATGTCCTGCAATCAGCAGCAGGTTATAAGGTATTTGCGGATAAACGTTTGGAACTGGGCGAGCATTTAAGAAAGCTTCCAATGGGATATTTTACGGAAGGTAATATTGGAAAGATTAGTTCTGTTCTAGCTACTGATATGTGTTTCATCGAAGAAAACTGCATGACTGTAATGGGAGAACTTGTGGCATTTCTTGTTTCCCAGGCAGTTATGACAGCTATGATGTTTTACATAGATTACAGGATTGGAATACTAACAGTAATCTTTGTTGCAATTCAGATTTTTATCGGCAGAAGGATGCTAAAAAATACTCTAGATCATTCGGTAGTAAGACAGGAATGTGTAGAGGCTCAGACTAAAGCAGTAATAGATTTTGCTGAAGGAATTGGAATCATCAAGTCATATAACATGCTCGGGGAAAAATCTAAAGACCTTTCCTTAAGCTTTGATAAGAGTTGCGAAGAGAACATAAAGTTTGAATATGATTATGCTCCATGGGATTTATCATGCGCGTTGGCTTATGGAATTGGAACTACGGCCATACTTGGTTTGGCAAGTTATTTGTATCTTCAGGGAAGTCTTACAGGAGTATATCTTCTCGGCGTCATCATGTTTATGTTTGACGTACTTGTTGCCATGAAATCTTTCTATGCACAGATTGCCAGAATAACAATAACAAGTGCAGCGTTAGACAGAATGGATGCTATTTTTGACGAGCTGGAAATGGCTGATGATGGTACAAAAACAATTCCTGAAAACTATGATGGTAACGAGATTGAATACGATAATGTTACTTTTGCTTATGACGAAAAAGATGTAATTGAGAATATTTCGTTCTCTGTTAAGAAGGATGAAATGATAGCTTTAGTTGGTCCATCAGGTGGAGGAAAATCTACAATTGCCAGCCTTCTTGCAAGACTATGGGACGTAAAATCAGGCAGCATCAAAATCAGAGGGGTGGATATCAGAGATGTGCCTATATCGGATTTAATGAAACATATTAGCGTAGTTTTCCAAAGAGTATATCTGTTCCAGGATACTGTTTATAACAACATAGCACTTGGGCGCCCTACAGCAACAAAGGAAGAGGTATATGAGGCTGCAAGAAAGGCAAGATGTTTGGAGTTTATCGAAAAGCTTCCAAACGGATTCGACACTGTTTTAGGAGAAGGAGGTGCATCACTTTCAGGGGGAGAAAGACAGCGTATATCTATCGCCAGATGTCTTTTAAAGGATTCGCCAATTGTTATTTTGGACGAGGCTACTGCTTCAGTTGATGCTGATAACGAAAAGGCTATTCAGGAAGCAATCAATGAGCTGGTTGAAGGAAAGACGCTGATTGTTATTGCACATAGATTAAAAACTGTAAGAAATGCAAATCAGATATTCCTTATTGATAACAAGGGTATTTCTGAATTTGGAACTCACGAAAAGCTTATCGAAAAGGCTGGAAAATATTCAAAAATGTGGGAGATGAGCGGCATCTCTTAATATGATATGGGAAATATCTACATGGGAGGACTTGAAATGAAAGCAGATTACAAAAATTGGATGCCAAAGGGAATGATACAGGGAGACGCATGCAAGCTTGATTTTGCTAATGAGACATTTGACGCAGTTACAAGTAATTATGTTTATCACAACATTCCAAGTAAGGACAGACAGGCTATTCTTTTAGAAACTCTTAGAACTCTGAAAAAAGGTGGCACATTTGCAATTCATGACATCATGTCTAAGGGAAAATATGGAGATATGCAGGCTTTTGAAAAGAAGCTTAAAGATATGGGCTATGAGGATGTTCAGCTGATAGACACAACAGATGGAATATTCATGAGTAAGTGGGAGTCTACTTGGATGGGACTTTCAGGCTCGACTTTATTGGTGGGCACGAAATAAGGGGTTGATGTTATGAGCGCAAAATATGAAATACTTAAGTTTTTGGTTAAGGCTGTAAATGTGAAAAAACTGTATTTTGGCGGAAGCACAGAGGATTTTATTGAGAGTAAAAGAAAATATAATGCTAAAATTACTGTTCCTGATTTACAGGATGATGACTTTAACATAAGTCAAATTCAGGTTATGGGATGTACAGTTTTAAAATTGATTCACAAGAAAAAAGTAAATAGAGCCAATATGTTTATCATAGGTGGTGGCATGGTTATAGCGCCTAGAGCTGGTTCGGTAAAAAAGGCACTTAAATTTGCAAAGGAAACAGGTTTAGACGTATACATACCTTATTATCCTTTATGTTTAGATTATCCAATTTCAAAAGCCTATGAAATGATACATGAAACATATAAGGTAATGCTTAAGGATTATGATGAAAATAATATAAGTATACTTGGCTCTTCTTCGGGAGGAAACCTAGCTCTGGGTTTGGTGGCATATATTAATGATGGACATAATGATGTTCCAATGCCAGCACATATCATTGCTCTTTCGCCAGGAACTTGTGTAAATTCAGAAGAAGAATGGAATCGGATGGTAGAACTTGATAAAAAGGATATCATGGTTCCAGCGGATTATATGAAACGAGCTATAGATATTATGAAGCATGGTGATAATTCAGTTCCGGAATATATGATTTGGCTACAGAAAGGTGATTTTACAAATTGCCCACCGGTAACTTTTATATATGGTTCTGATGAAACTTTATATGCCTGTGCCCCATCATTTGAGAGGGTAATGAAACGATATGGTGTTAGCTACAATATGATTGTAGGAAAAGGAATGTTCCATTGTTACCCAGTTTTTCCGATAGTAAAAGAGGCTAAAGAGGGCTGGAATCAGATGGTTCAATTGGCAAGAGAGGCATAGAGATTATGCAGTTTGAGGGAGACAGCATGGAAAGATATTTAAAAGAAACGTCTATGCTTAATTATTCAAATGCGTTAATTCAGAATCTTGTTGAAGAAAGAGGATGGAAAAATCTAGGAGAATTTGAGCGTATCAAGGCTATTTATAATTTTGTAAGAGATGAAATACTCTTTGGCTACAATGTTGACGATAGTATACCTGCATCAAAGGTGCTTTCTGATGGATATGGACAGTGTAACACAAAGGGGACTCTTTTTATGGCTTTGCTCAGAAGTTGTGGGATTCCCTGCAGAGTTCACGGATTTACAATTGATAAGAAGCTTCAGAAAGGTGCTATGACAGGCTTTGTGTATAAGAGAGCTCCTAAGAATGTTTTTCATAGTTGGGTGGAAGTATATTTTGAGAATCAGTGGTATGAGCTTGAGGCATTTATTTTAGACAAGGCCTATCTCAATAAACTTCAGGAAAAAAATCCTGAATGCACAGGTGCATTTTGCGGTTATGGAGTAGCTGTAAAGGATTTTAGAAATCCTATAATTGATTTTGATAGAAACAATACATATATCCAAAGCGAAGGGATTAATCAGGATTTTGGAGTATATGATTGTCCAGATGATTTACTTATGGAACATCATCAGGAAATGTCCTGTATTAAAGAGTTTGCTTATAGAAATCTTGGAAGGCACTTGATGAATCGTAATGTTAGAAAGATTAGAAATAGATAATGGGAAGAAGGATTTTTTTATGAGAACAGCTGAAGAATATAAGGATTTAACAATTAAAGAGTTTACCAAGGCGGCAGATACATACGAGTTTGATCAGGCTGGTATATATGAAATGTGTAAGGATGATTATCCATATATTGCAGCAGAGCTTGAAAAAGAAGATTATCAGGATTTACTAGACTGTGGTTGTGGAACAGGGCCAATGATTTCTCTTTTACATGAAAAGGACTCTACAAAGCATTACACAGGCTTAGATATCACTCCAAGGATGATAGAGGTCGCTAAGGCCAAAAATCTTAGGGGTGTAGATTGGGTAGTAGGCGATTGTGAGAATTTACCTTTTGAGGATAATTCCTTTGATGTAATAATTTGTTCCAATAGTTTTCATCATTATCCAAATCCTCAGGACTTCTTTAATAGCGTTAAGAGGGTCCTGAGACCAGGAGGAAGATTAATCCTTCAGGATTACACAGCTCCAAGTATTGTACTTTGGTTTATGAATCACACAGAAATGCCAATCGCAAACTTAATTGGCCATGGAGATGTGAAGGCATATTCATTAGGCGAGATTAAAGAGTTTTGTAGTAATTCGCAGCTTGAGATAGAAAAACTAGAAGCGTGTGAGAAATTTAGAATGCACTTAGTGGCAAGAAAACCACGATAACAATAACGAAAGAACCGATTTAATTTGGTTCTTTTTTTATACTCAAGGGTAAGTTACATAACACTTTGGTTATTGATAACTTCCCAAGGTTATAATATACTAACTTAGTTGATGCATATTATTCATAATGAGTAAAAAATTAACAGCATCAGGGAAGAGGAAATATATGAAAAGAAAGGTTTTAAAGCTGTTTAAATCAAGCGTTGCAATTGCTGGCACGGTTTCAATGCTTTGCATGACCCCAGTATGTGCATTGTCAGTTTCAGCAGCAGAACAGGGAGTCATCAAGAATCATGAAAGTATCACTCTTGAAGTTGGAGATACCGCTATTCTCCAAGGCGAGCGAGCTTATGGTTACAGTGACTATGAAATCCAGTGGACAACAGATAATGATGGAATCATTAGCATCGAGTCAACTGATGATGGTAATTCATGGGATAAATACACTACTGCAGAAATAAAGGCCGTTTCTGCTGGAACAGTCACAGTTAATCTTAAGGCAGATTATCATGGCATGTGGTCTTACGATGAAAGTTTTACAATCAATGTAAATGGAACTGCATCAGAAGAACCTTCAATTGATGAGCCTGTTGTAGTAGAAGATAATAAGAATCTCTTCATAAGACTTGTGGGTAACTTTGAACATAAGATGGTTGGAGAGGAAGATATTGATGCTGTTTCCAGCGCTACAACTGTTTCTTATGTTTCCACTGGAGCTAATGCTGTAAAGCTTGAGGCTGCATTGGTTGATAAAGATGTAGACAGAGATTCAGTTCCTGAGGACAGCTGGCATCCACTTAGCTATTTTGAGAATTCAGAGGATGCAGTCAAAATCAATCCAGATCATTCAAAAACTAAGATTATTGTTGAGCCAGAATGCCCAGGAGTAGAGGTGGGCTACAATGTATGGGACGGCACCGTTGCAATTACAGGAAAGCCTGAGCAGGCAGGTGACTATAAAATTTCGGTTCAGTTTACTGATACAGAAAATCGAGTGGCAATTAGTAATGATGTAAATTTCACTGTTTATGAGCTGGATGGAAAGCTTGTTGATGTTCTTAACTATGACAACGCTACTCAGACAAGTGATGGTAAATATATCTATGACCAGAAGCCATGGTATATAAGCGATTTAGGTGCTGATGTTGTTACAGTTCCAAAGGATATCAAGGCATGGTATGGAAGTCATACAACTGGAACATATGCTGAGCTTGGCGCAGTAATCTCCCTTACAAATGGTGAGGTGCCTTCACAGACTCTTGTTATTCCTAGAGGCTGTAATCTTACAATGCTTAACACTCGTGTTCACAGCGGTGTAAAAATTGTTGTAGAAAATGGTGGAAAGTTATCATTGAGACAGTCTACTATTGAAGGAATCTTGGAGGTTAGCAAAGGTGGAACTCTTTCTGTAGATTATATTGATTATGGAGAGGGTGCAGGCTTTACCCACGGCTCAGTAATCAATGGCCAGATTAGAATGATGAATGGTTCTACATTGGAAAATGCAAGAATCGTTTCTCATACAAATTATTCAGCAAGAGATGATATTAATCGCAATAACAGCAACCCAGTGGTAGTTACTAACGGAACTGTTTATGTTAAAGGAAATGTTTATATCAAAGGCGATGAAGCTGCTGATTATGGAGTGGGTCAGAAGGGCCTTGCTGTAAAAGGCAAATTAATCGTACCTGATGGTTCAGTTATTGCAGTATTCGGTGGTGGTGAGTCTCAGCTTTCTTCTATGGGTGGAGACGCAATCACTCTTAATAATGGAACTATCTATGGCGATGGAAAAGTAATCGCTGTTGGTGGATTCGGTATGAACCTCACAGGCAATCGTGACATCCTCGGTGGTGGAGCTGCTGTTTCAGGAAGAGGAACAATCGATACAGATAGAGCGTACCTTGAAGGTGGCTACAGTTTTGAAAAAGAGACTCAGCCAATTAATGGAAACATCACTTTGTCATATAGAACAGACCGCAATCTTGTGACAGGAAAGTGCATCATGGGCACAGGCGAAACTACCAGTCCAAACTATTGGCATGGAACAGGTGATTCTGATGGTATCTGTCCTGACTTAAGCAAGTATGTTGTAGAGGACAATGCTCCAATTAGAAGACATTCATATCGTAATACATACTGGTATCCAACATATGCCAGCAGTTATTACAATTGGTATTCAAACTATTTGTTCAATAATATAATGTGGTATTGGTTCTTCTAAAATATAAGTAAGAAAAAGAGGCGTGGTTACTATTAGTAGCTGCGTCTCTTTTATGTTAATATATGATGTGGTTCGAGATTATTGAGATGGTAAAGGAGCTCAGAAGAACTAATGAATAGAGAAATTAATAATGGCGTTACATATATGACATTCGATTCGCTTAAAAAAGCTGGAGTGAAGCATGCATTTTCTACAAGACTAGGGGGTGTAAGTGAGGGAGTGTTTGAATCCTTAAACTTGCGTACTAACAGCGAAGATAATGTCGATAACATACATGAAAACTACAAACGAATGTGCAAAGCACTTGACATGAAATATGAACGCATGTGCTTTTCCATGCAGACTCACACAGCGAATGTAATTGTTGTTGAAGAAAAGGATGCAGGTAATGGAATCACAAAGTTACTTCCTTATAAGGATGTGGACGGCATTATAACAAATGTAAAGGACATGCCATTAGTTACAGCACATGCAGACTGTGTCCCATTATTCTTCTATGATCCAGCAAAGCAGGTGGTTGCTTTATCTCATTCTGGTTGGAAGGGGACAGTGGGTAAAATTGGTAAAGTCACCGTAGAAAAAATGACAGAAGCCTTTGGTTCAAATCCAGAGGATATTTTATGCGGTATCGGGCCAAGTATTTGCAAAAACTGCTATGAGGTAAGCGATGATGTTGCAGCAGAGTTTGAAAAAGTATTTGGTGAAGAGCATAAGGCTAAAATACTTAGCAAATCTATATTTAATCCTGACGACAAGGATAAATATATGCTAGACTTGTGGGAGGCATGTAGATTAACTCTTTTAGAAGCTGGGATTCTTGCTGAACATATTGAAATCACTGACTATTGCACCAGATGCCATCCAGATTTGTTCTTTTCACATAGAATAATGGGTGCAAATCGCGGTGGTCAGGCAGCATTTATTACTTTATAAGTAGATAGGGGGACACATGAAGAAAATACAATTATTAAATGATGACTACTTAGGTCATGCGGATATAATAAGACACGCCTGCAGAGGGATTGTTATAAAGGATGGAAAAATTCTTTTAAGCTATGAAGAAAAAAATGGTAAATATATGATTCCAGGTGGAGGAGTAGAAGGGGATGAATCTTTAGAGGAATGTTGCGCCCGTGAACTTCTTGAGGAGACCGGCATTATAGTAAAACCAAAGGACTACTATCTGGAGATAGAAGAGTTATTTGATGTATGGCAGCATTTTAATCATTATTATATCTGTGATTTTGTGGAAGATACTGGTAAGCTTAATCTTACAGAAGCTGAAAAACTAGCTGACTATAAGCCTGTGTGGTTACCTATTGATGAGGCTAAGCAGATTTTTGGAGATTATGAAAAATATCACCAAAACAAGATAGAGGATTATGGGCTTTACAGAAGGGAATATGCTGCAATTACAGAAATGCCTTTTAATATTTAAAACTGATATAAGAATAGACACAAAAAACGGGCGACACCAACTCGAAATCCCTTGATTCCTAGCTGATGCCGCCCCTGAAATTCGATCCCAATGGTCTATACCTCTCATTCAGCTTTATTTTTCATTGTTGCTGTCCATTTGAAAACTTTTAATCAGTGATGGACCTCGTAATGAAATTGTCGCGTGTTAAAAATCTTAAATCTCTGGTGGACTATACCTCCATTCCCTAGATTTTAACAAATAACTTTGGTTTTAAAACTTAATCCTCTGGTGGACCGTACCTCCAATCACTAGATTTTAATAAAACCATTTCAATTACTAAATTAATGTTTTGGTGGACTGTACCTCCCTTTCTGAAATATTAAATACTATTTCTCTGTTGTTATATACTATTATAGCTTGGGATTTGTAAATTGCAAGATAAAAATACTATTTATCATAGAATTGTCAGATAGCTTAATGTTCGACTTAATGTTTTGTGAAAATTAACAATTGTATTTTGGGGAGACCTGATGGACTCTAGTATAGGAGGATTTTAATAACCACAAGGACACAATTGTGTGACATTCTTGTGATAATTCGTTCCTTATACTGCCACATGTACAAATCAAATCTAGAGAAAATCAGGGGGTAAATATGAACACAGTTGAAAAGAGTATTAAAGCAATTAAAGTTTTAGCATTATGTGCAGTAATTACAATAAGCACATTCTCGTTCTCAATTAATGCGAAAGCAGAAGGTGACCCATTGTCACTTTGGACAGAAGGCTCAGCCTCTAAGGCTGCTTTGGTAGATTATATGAATGATATCACTAACGAGGCAAGCCCAAATTTCATTCCTATTCAGGATAGAGTGGCAGTTTTTGATTTGGATGGTACCTTATTTTGTGAGACAGATCCTGTATATTTTGATCATATGCTTTTGCAGCATCGTGTTCTCGAAGACCCAACCTACAAGTATAAAGCAACTGATTTTGAGAAAGAGGTAGCAAACAAGGTTATCGAGTTCGCAAAGACTGGTAAATATCCTGCTGGAATGGACAATGATCACGGCAAGGCAGTAGCATCTGCTTTTTCAGGAATGACCGTGGATGAGTTCACAGCTTATATTATTAAATATAGAAATACACCAGCTAACGGATATAAAGGTATGACTAAGGGCGATGCATTCTACAAACCTATGGTAGAGTTAATTCGATATCTTCAGTCCAATGGATTTACAACTTATATTGTTAGTGGAACTGATAGACTTATTGTCCGTGGCTTAGTAATGGGGAAATTACCAATCCTTCCAAGAAATATTATTGGTTCCGACGAGACAATCGTTTCAAATAACCAGGCAGATGCAGATGGCTTGGACTATGTTTTTACAGAAAAGGATAATCTTGTACTTGGCGGTAATTTCGTTGTAAAGAATCTTAAGATGAACAAGGTTTCAGTCATTGCTCAGGAAATAGGCCAGCAGCCAGTTCTTTCTTTTGGAAATAGCACTGGTGACTCTAGCATGGCAGAGTACGTAACAAGCAATAATAAGTACAGGAGCCTTGCTTTTATGGTTTGTTGTGATGACACTGTACGAGAGAACGGAAAGCTTTCTTCAGCAGAAAAGATGTACGGTCTTTGCCAAGAATTTAATTGGGTACCAATTTCTATGAAGAATGATTGGACTACAATTTATGGTGATGGAGTAACCAGAAAATAAACATAATATTTGACTTGAACTCACTTGACATAACACTGTCAATTCCTTAGAATACTACTTGTTCGCAGGAATGGCGGAATTGGCAGACGCGCAGGCTTCAGGTGCCTGTGGTAGCAATATCGTGTGGGTTCAAGTCCCATTTCCTGCATAAAAATATAGCGTCAGGCAGATGCCTGGCGCTATGTTTTTTATGCAGGAAATAGAATTAACTCAATTTCATGACCGGGAGGCGAGAATCAAGTCCCAGTAAAAAAGTTACTATTCACAGTTGCTCCATCTCATTCACAATGGAACTCTTTCAGAGTTCTTTCTCGGTGCTAAAGCACCTAACATTGTTCATTGAGGATGGAGCCACTGATTCCAGTAAAAGTAATATTTAAAATAATTCCTTACCAAATAAATTTGGACAGAATTAGTTTTAAATATTATTTTACTGTGAATAGTAACTTTTTTTATTCAAAAAAAGGATATCCTTTTTTTTTGCGGAATTTGTTTTATAGAAGTGTCGTTTGTTGCAAAATTGGGAGGCTAAAATGGGCACAATTAGAGAAATGATTGAGCAGATGGAAAAGGAGACACTTAGTCCTTATGCCACTCTCAGCCAGAATTCACGTGGCCGTGAAAAGGATGAGCCACAGTGTGATATCAGACCTTTATTTCAAAGGGATAGAGATCGAATTCTTCATAGCAAGGCGTTTCGCCGCTTGAAGAACAAAACTCAAGTTTTTCTCACTCCTCAGGGAGATCATTACAGAACCAGATTATCACATACACTTGAAGTTTCACAAAATGCGCGTACTATTGCAAAGGCGTTGAGACTTAATGAGGATTTGGTAGAAGCTATTGCATTAGGACATGATTTAGGACACACACCATTTGGTCATGCCGGAGAGGCTCAGCTTAATGAAATGTGTTCCGTTGGCTTTTTGCACTCTGAACAAAGTGTCCGTATAGTTGAAAAGCTTGAAAAAGGTGGACAAGGTCTTAATCTTACTTGGGAGGTTCGAGATGGAATCCGTAATCACAAAACCAGCGGACATCCAGCCACTCCAGAGGGACAGATTGTCCGTCTTTCAGATAAAATTGCTTACGTAAACAGCGATATTGATGATGCAATCAGAGCTCAGATTCTTACAGAAGATGACATTCCAATGGAAATCAGAAAGACTCTTGGAATGACCACAGCTGTTCGTTTAGACACTCTTATTCACGACGTTATTATCGAAAGCAAAGATAGCCCTGTGATAAAGATGTCTCCAGAAATCGAAGAGGCAATGTCAGATTTGCGTTCCTTCTTATTTGCCAATGTATACAAGGATTCTGTGGCAAAGGTGGAAGAGGTTAAGGCAAAGAGAATGATTCGTGAGCTTTATGAATACTATACCGTTCACTTTAATGAGATTCCTCCTCGATATAGAGCAATGGAAGATGAAGGCGAGACTCAGGAACGCATCATTTGTGATTACATTTCTGGTATGACAGACCAGTATTGTATCACCAAGTTTAATGAATTTTTCATGCCAAAGGCATGGGTAGTAGATGGATTTTAATTAGGGAGAACAATGGCCTATTATTCAGATGAAATCATCGAGGAGGTTCGTTCAAGGACAGACATCGTCGATGTTATTTCTAGATATGTGAATTTACAAAAAAAGGGCAGTCAATATTTTGGCTTGTGTCCCTTTCATAATGAAAAAACAGGCTCATTTTCCGTAAGCCCACAAAAGCAGATGTATTACTGCTTTGGTTGCGGAGCTGGAGGAAATGTTTTTAGCTTTCTAATGGCATATGAAAATATGACCTTTAAGGAAGCGGTGGAGGAACTGGCGCCTAAATGTGGCGTGGAGCTTCCTCAGCGTGAAATGACCTATCAGGAAAAGCAAAGAGCGGACAGACGAAGCCGTTTGTTTGAAATCAATAAGGAAGCGGCAGCCTTCTATTATAAAATGCTTCGTTCCGACGCGGGAAAGCAGGCTTTGGAGTACTTCACAAAGCGAGAGCTTACTCCAGATACCATGCACAAGTTCGGACTTGGATGCACTAACAAATATTCAGATTCTCTTTATAGATATCTTCGAGAAAAGGGATATGAGGATGACATCCTTAAGGACTGCGGCCTCATCACCATCGATGAAAAGCGTGGTGGCCATGACAAGTTTTGGAACCGAGCAATGTTTCCAATATTTGATGCCAATGGCAAGGTTGTTGCTTTCGGTGGTCGAGTGATGGGAGAGGGAGAGCCTAAATATCTTAACTCTCCTGAAACAGAGATTTTCAACAAGTCCAAAACACTATTTGGCTTGTACTTTGCAAGGAAAACTCGTCGAGAACAGTTTATCCTTTGCGAAGGATACATGGATGTTATAGCTCTTCATCAGGCTGGCTTTGATAATGCAGTAGCTTCTCTTGGAACTGCTTTGACTGAAGGTCATGCTGGCATGCTGAAGCGTTATGTTAAGGATGTTTATCTTAGCTACGATTCAGATGGGGCGGGGCAGAAGGCGGCCCTTAGAGCCATTCCAATATTAAAGAACGCTGGAATATCTTGTCGTATCATTGATATGAAGCCTTACAAGGATCCAGATGAGTTCATAAAGAATCTTGGGGCAGAGGAATACGAAAAGCGTATACAGAATGCTGAGAACAGTTTTATGTATCAGGTTCGAATGCTTCAAAATCGCTATGATATGACTGACCCGGAGAAAAAGTCAGATTTCCAAAAGGAAGCAGCTAGGATGATAGTTATGGAATTCCCAACTCAGCTTGAAAGGGAAAATTACACTGAATCCGTAGCCGCTAAGTTCAATATTCCAAAGGATGCTTTGGCAAAGTATATACTTGAGCTTGGACAGCAGGGCATTACAGCCAAGCGAGAGCCAGGCGAGCATTCTGACTATCAGAAAAAACAGCAAAAGCCAAAGGATGATGGCATGAAAATGTCTCAAAGGCTGCTGCTTACATGGTTGGTGGAATCACCTGATATATATCCTAAGATTTCAGCCTATGTTGCGCCTGAGGATTTTGAGGATGGAGTATATAAAACCGTTGCCACAGAAGTGTTTGCAGCGTTATCAAACAATCAGGCCGTTGATACCGCCAGAATAGTTGATATATTTATGGAAGAGGAAGACAGAAAAACTGTTGCAGCTCTCTTCAACACCACAGTTGGTGAACTTACAGACAATAGTGATCTTAGCAAGGCCTTAAAAGAGACTTTGCTTAGAATAAAAAAGAACTCGCTGGAGCAGGCTCAGAAAAATGGAGCTGATTTAAAGAGTCTAGTTGAGGGAAAAAAGACACTACAACGCTTGGAGCGTTTAGACTTAGCATTAGCATAATCTTAAAAACAGAAAGGAACAAAAATGGCAAAGAAGAAAGTTGATGAATTAATCGAAAACGGAGACTTGAACGCTGCTGCTGAAGCTTTCTTAGCAGAGGCTGAGGATGCGGAAGAAGCAGAAGATACTGAAGTTGAAGACAAGGATGTTGACTTTGGTGATCTTGAGGAAATCTCTGCTGAAGATCTTGAGTTCAACGAGCATGACTTTGACAACATTGATGAGACAGAAGATGACGATGATGTTGACGAATTCTTAGCATCAGTTGGTGCTAAAACATCCGTTGACAGAACAGATGACGATGATGACGATGATATCGATTCTTTTGGCAATGATGAGCTTGATTCAAAGGTAGCTGAGCTTATCAAAATCGCAAAGACACAGAAGAATATCCTTGAAGATTACGAAATTTCAGAGTTCTTAAAGGATTATAAAATCGATGCAAAGCAGATGGAGCGCATCCTTACATACCTTGATAAAAAGGGCATCGATGTAAACTTCTCATCTGGCCCATCAGATGCACTTTTACTTGCAAGTGATGACGAGGATTTAGAAGATATTGATATGTCAGTGCCTGACTCAGTCAGCATTGAAGATCCTGTTCGTATGTACCTTAAGGAAATTGGTAAGGTACCACTTCTTTCAGCAGAAGAAGAGGTTGAGCTTGCTCAGCGTATGGAAGAAGGTGATCAGGAAGCAAAGAACAAGCTTGCTGAGGCAAACCTTCGTCTCGTAGTTTCTATTGCAAAGCGTTACGTTGGACGTGGTATGCTTTTCCTTGATCTTATACAGGAAGGTAACCTTGGTCTTATGAAGGCAGTTGAAAAGTTTGATTACCACAAGGGTTACAAGTTCTCTACATATGCTACATGGTGGATTCGTCAGGCTATCACACGTGCTATCGCAGATCAGGCTCGTACAATTCGTATCCCTGTTCATATGGTTGAGACAATCAACAAACTCATTAGAGTTTCTAGACAGTTATTACAGGAGTACGGCCGTGAACCGACTCCAGAGGAAATCGCTGCAGCAATGGGTATTACTGTAGACAGAGTTCATGAAATCCTTAAGATTTCTCAGGAGCCAGTTTCTCTTGAGACACCTATCGGTGAGGAGGAAGATAGCCACCTTGGAGATTTCCTTCCAGATGAGAACGTACCAGTTCCAGCTGAGGCAGCTACCTTCACTCTTTTAAAGGAACAGCTTCACGAGGTTCTCGATACTCTTACAGAGCGTGAGCAGCGTGTTCTTATCCTCAGATTTGGTCTTGAGGATGGCAAGGCTCGTACCCTTGAAGAGGTAGGTAAGGAATTTAACGTTACTCGTGAGCGTATCCGTCAGATTGAGGCTAAGGCTCTTCGCAAGCTTCGTCACCCAAGCCGCAGCCGCAAGCTTAAGGACTATTTAGACCAGTAAATTAAACAAGCCATGCCTATTGCTTACGGTGATTCGCATGGCTGTTTTCTATTTTGATTCAAGGATTATACATAATTAAATGATAAAATTATCTCCTAGATTACAGATTGTATATAACATGATTCCACATTGTGGCACCGTTGCAGATGTGGGATGCGACCATGGATATTTGAGCATAGCATTGCTCGAAAACGCTAAGGCAGAAAAAGTAATTGCCATGGACGTAAACAAGGGGCCTTTAAACAAAGCCAAGGAAAATGTTATGGCTGCAGGATATAAAGATACTTGTCAGCTCAGACTTTCAGACGGTCTTGCCAAGCTTGAACCTGGTGAAGCGGATGTGATTTGTATCTGCGGAATGGGTGGAGTTTTGATAGAGAGGATTATCAAAAATGGTCTTGCCACAGCAAAGGCAGCGGATTGTTTGATAATTGAACCTCAATCAGAATATTACCAGCTTCGCAAGAGCTTAATGGACGAAGGTTTCGTTATTGAGGATGAAGACCTTGTTTCTGAAGAAAATAAGATATATCCTATTATTAAGATATCTTACAGACAGGACCAAAGTGAGAGAGTTAATTATACCGATGCTCAATTGGAATATGGTCCTAAAGTCATAGAAAAAAAGCCAGAGCTTTTAATAAAGCTTTTGAATAAAAACGAAAGTGAATATAGCGGAATTCTTAACAAGCTAGAGAAGGGGGAAGCATCCGGCAAACCTGCTACAGTTAAAAGGTGTCAGGAGCTTAGAACTCAGCTTGATATTATTAACCAGATTAAAAATTCACTGTAGGAGGAGAAGGCACTATGGCAAAAGTAATCATTGGCGGCAACGAGGAAACCTATGAGGATGGCACAAGATTAGTAGATATTGCTGCTAAACATCAGCCTGACTACAAGGATGACATTGTTCTAGCAAAGTATAAGGGGAGTCTTACAGAATTAAACAAGGCTGTTACTGGTGTGGCTAGTGTTGAATTTTTAACCACAGCTGATAAGGATGGACGTAGGGCTTACAGACGAAGCGTTGTTTTCCTTCTTCAGAGAGCTCTTATGGATGTGTATCCACTTCCAGCTAACCCATACCTTAGAGTTGAGCATTCTCTGGGACAAGGCGATTTCTGTACCTTGGAGGGTGTTGGTGAAATCACAGAAGATGACCTTGCAGAGCTTAAAAAGATAATGCTTGGCTTGGTAGAAAAGGATATTCCGTTAAAAAAATATTCTATAAAAACTACTCAGGCAAAGGAAATGTTCCATAGCTTCAATATGAAGGACAAGGAGCAGCTTCTTAAATATCGTACAAGCTCAAATATTAATGTTTACGATCTGGATGGCTGTATTGATTACTTTTACGGATACATGGTGCCATCTACCAAGTATCTTAGATATTTTGATTTAATAAAATTTGAAAATGGCTTTATGCTCATGTACCCAGATGGAAGCTTACCTGGCATCAACACAAGAGAAGTCGCAACCTTTAAAAAGCCAATTAAGCTATTTAATGTTCAGCAACAAGCTTCTGAATTTGGACGCACCATGGGAGTGCCTACTGTTGGTGCCTTAAATGAGGCTATAGCTAATGGCAGAATTAGAGACATTGTTCTTTCTCAGGAAGCTATTATGGAACGGAATATCGGCGAGCTAGCTAGCATTATAGCTGCCAATAAGGAAGTAAAGTTTGTAATGATGGCGGGCCCATCCTCGTCAGGAAAGACCACCTTTTCTCACAAGCTTTCTGCCCAATTGAGAGCTTTGGGATGCGTTCCTCATCCATTACCACTTGATGACTTCTATTTGAATCGTGATCAGATGCCGATTGATGAATATGGAGAAAAGGATTTTGAGGCTATCGAAGGTCTTGATATTCCATATTTCAACGAATGCATGGTCAAGCTTTTAAAGGGTGAACGTGTATTGCTTCCAAACTTTAATTTCAAGATTGGAAAGCGTGAGTACAATGACCACTACATGCAGCTGGGAAAAAACGATATTCTTGTTATTGAAGGTATTCATGGACTGAACGACAGAATGAGCTCGTCACTTCCAGCAGAGTCAAAATACAAGATTTATTTATCTGCCCTCACACAGCTTTCGATTGATGAACACAATCCGCTTTCTACAGCAGATGGAAGATTAATTCGTCGAATTGTTAGAGATGCCAGAACCAGAGCTACCACAGCAGCAGAAACTATCGCAATGTGGGATTCTGTTCGAAGAGGAGAAGAGAAAAATATCTTCCCATTCCAGGAACATGCTGATTATATTTTCAATACGGCCTTGATTTATGAGATGGCTGTGTTAAAATTGTATGTCGACCCGTTGCTTTATGCAATTGAGCCAGATCATCCAATGTATGCTGAGGCCAAACGTCTCATCAAGCTTTTGGATTATTTCCTTCCAATGGCTCCAGAGGTTATTCCAAACAACTCTCTGGTTCGTGAGTTCATTGGAGGTTCATGTATCCTTTAGGATATAAACTTAATATTTAAAGGTCCGATGAGTAGTCGCTGCCTAGGTGTAGTGCCTAGGGAGAGGAAAGTCCGGGCTTCACAGGGCGAGGATGCCGGCTAACGGCCGGTGGAGGTAACTCCAAGGATAGTGCAACAGAAATATACCGCCTGGTTTTTCCAGGTAAGGGTGGAAAGGCGGTGTAAGAGACCACCGTACCTCTGGTAACAGCGGTAGCCATGTAAACCCCATCCGAAGCAAGTTCTAAAATGCGCGTACGCGGCCCGCCAGCGCAAGGTTGAACGCTTGAGGCTGTTGGCAACAGCAGTCCTAGATAGATGACTACTTTAAATGACATAACCCGGCTCACAGTCGGGCCTTTTTTATTTCTGAATATTTCCCCCATTCATTTATTCTATTTCCATATTTACTCATATCTTTCGTGTCCAGCGCCCCACTTGCCGCCGCCCTCTCCTTGGTTTCTGACATCATTTGAACAAAACACTAGATTTTCTTATTCCTGCAATTTGAGCTTTTGTGGTTGTCCTTTATTTGGTTTTGCACTTTGAAGCTACTGTATGTATAGCTCAGACACAAGTAGGCTTAATTAATTCTCCTATCAGACTATATACAGATTAAGTGTCTTCATACTCCATTCACCAAGTGGAATTAAGCAAGTGAGTTTTGTAGATATGGGCACCAGTCAAGATTCACATCCGTGTTCAACTTTCCTTGACCTCGCCGTCCTTGGCTCGGTCTGCCCATATCTATCAAAACTCATTTGCTATTCCACTAGGTTCATTACAAAATCAGACACTTAATCTGTATATAGTCTGATAGAGAATTATTTATATATAGTGTGTGTCTGAGCAGTACATACTGTAGTGCACAAAGTGCAAAGAATATAAAGGACAACCACTAATAAGAAAGCGAAAAGCAGGAATTAGAAAATCAGTGTTTTGTGATAGTGTCAGAAACCAAGGAGAGGGCGGCGGCAGGAGGGGCGCTGGACACGAGAGGTCTTTGTTATGTAGAAATAGAATAAATGAAGGTGGGGGAATAAGTGAAATGAAACTGTCAGAATATATTGTTATTTTTTACTAAATGCCAACGCAAAACGAGGGAAGCCGTGTGTATTATTAACAAATGTGAATTTTTTGTGTCTAGAAGGCTAAAAAAATAGAAAAAACGTGATATAATATAACTACTTTGTGGGAGATTGAAGTTGTGGAGGTACGTGTTGTTTAGCAATTAGAAGGATGGTGAAAAATGGAATATCAAGTAGGCGATTATTTGGTTCATGAGGGAAGTGGTGTGTGTCAGATCGAAGATATCGATGACATGGAGCTTATGGGCAAAGGTTCGAGAAAGACCTACTACTGCATGTCACCTGTATTTAAGGCAGGTGCCAAAGTTTTTACTCCAATTATAGGCTCGACAGTTAAGTTACGTCCAGTAGCAGAAGAGGCTAGATTTGCTAAAATCCTTGACAACATCGACGATATTCAGTGTATCGAAGAACCAAACGACAGAATGCTCCAGGAAAGATTTAAAGAGGTTATGGGTGAGTTTACACCAGAATCTCTTGCCAGAGTGGTTAAGACTGTTTTAATCAGAAAATGGCAGCGTATTGAAGCTGGAAAAAAGGTTATGGCTATTGATGAGAAAATCTTAAGCGTAGCCGGCAGAAAGCTTTATGAGGAAATGGCTTTTTCAATGGGCAAGGATATTCCTTCTGTTCAGCATATGTTCGAAGATGCTGTTAAAGTACATTCTTCAAATACTATTTTACTAGGTGCATAATATATGATATCTTACGCGGATTTATCAGCTAGAATAAAAAATAATAATGGTCTTGTTTCAGTACTAAAGGTGCTGGACAAGGCCATTACTTATATTACAGTTTTATTATATCTTGGGCTCCTTGTTTATGGTGTATATACCATTCCGACACAAGGGGCTACTCTACTTTATCGAAGCCTGTTGATTCCAGGCATTTCCTTTATAGTTGTAAGCCTTTTCAGAAAGGTTATGAGTGCACCTAGACCTTACGAGGTGTACGGTTTCACTCCAGCTCTTGATAAAGATACTAAAGGAAAAAGCTTCCCAAGCAGACATGTTTTCTCTATTTTTATAGTTGCTATGGCATTTTTCCAAGTCAGCCTTCCTATGGGAGTGTTGCTGATTGTAATGGGAATTGCTTTAGCAGTTATTAGAGTGGTAGGTGGCGTTCATTTTATCAAAGACGTTATAGCAGGAGCATTAATTGCAATTTTCATTGGAATTATATGTTTTTGGCTTTTTTGTAGCGTTTTTGGCCTTCTTATGCTACCATTTTAATATATAAAATTCAGGGAGTAATTTATGAAAAAGAATGCAAAAAGAGCCATGGCTGTGCTATTTAGCATTCTTGGCACGGTTTTAGGATTATACATTGGCGGATATATGTTGTTCGTTAGGCCGGTGTACTGGTTGATTACGGGGTTTACTAGCGGTACACTTTCAGCGGGAATGATACTGATTAATGTTTTTAAGATTTTTATCGCCTCCACTGTCGGCGGGGCAATTTGGTGTATAGGCGATATTATAGCAGGGTATTTTAGAGATTTACCTGAGGAGGATTTTTAGTTAACAATTTATTTTCTTGCTGAGTTATGAAAGAGAATAAGTTTATAAGCGTTATTGGTTTGTTTAAACTAGGCGCAATAATTAAATTTATGTATTGGGAGGTAAGATGTAATGACAGGTAACGTAATTGTGGGACAATCAGGCGGACCGACCGCCGCAATCAACTCTTCTTTGGCAGGAGTTTTTAGGACAGCAAAGGATCGTGGAGCAGGTAAGGTTTACGGAATGCTTCATGGTATCAAGGGACTTATGGAAGAGCAATACATTGATCTTTCCGATTTTATCAAGAATGATTTGGATGTTGAGCTTTTAAAACGTACTCCAGCTGCTTACTTAGGCTCATGCCGCTTTAAGCTTCCAGAAATCCACGAGGATATGGAAACTTACGAGAAAATCTTCGCAATTCTTAACAAACTCAATATTGAAGCTTTGATTTATATCGGTGGAAATGATTCCATGGACACCATCAAAAAGCTTTCTGATTATGCTATTCTCACTGGCTCTAATATCAGATTTATAGGATGCCCAAAGACTATCGACAACGACTTGGCTCTTACAGATCACACACCAGGCTATGGTAGTGCTGCTAAGTATATTGGTACCTCTGTAAAAGAGATTATTCGTGATAGCTATTGCCTTGAGTATAGCAAGGGACTTGTTACAATTGTTGAAATCATGGGACGTAATGCTGGATGGCTTACAGGTGCTTCGATTCTTGCAAAGGGCGAAGATTGTGAAGGGCCAGATTTGATTTATTTGCCAGAAGTTCCATTTGATATTGAAAAGTTTAAAGAGAGAGTCGTAAAGCTTTTGAAGACTCAGCCATCTGTTGTTGTATGTATCTCTGAGGGTATTCACACAAAGGATGGAAAATATGTATGCGAGCTTGGACATAATGTTGAATTCGTAGATGCATTCAATCATAAACAGCTTACAGGTACAGCTGCTTACCTTTGCAACTACATTGCTGCTGAGGTTGGCTGCAAGACTAGAGCAATCGAGCTTTCAACTTTACAGAGAGCTGGCTCACATCTTGCTTCACGTATCGATATTTTGGAGGCTTATCAGGTTGGTGGTGCTGCAGTTCTTGCTGCAGATGAGGGAGACACAGGAAAGATGGTTACTCTTACTCGTCATTCTGATGATCCATACCAGTGCGGTACAGAGGTTAAGGATGTTCACAAGATTGCAAATGACGAAAAGCTTGTGCCACGTAATTGGATTACCCATGACGGAACCTATGTAACAGAGGCTTTCATTACCTATGCAAAGCCATTGATTCAGGGGGATGTTTCTCCAATCATGGTTGACGGTATTCCAAGACATATTTATAGACCAATGAAGAAAATGTATAAAGAAGAAGAATAGCATTAAGCTATTTTGGAGGGGCGTAGATGCAGGTATTTCACGGAACAATTCTTACATGTGATGCAAATAATTCTGTAGCTAATTATTTAGTTGAGCGAGAGGGAAGAATAGCCTATATCGGTAAAACCCTTCCTACTCAATACGAGGTAGTTCCACCAATAGAATTAGGCAACAATGTATTGATTCCCGCTTTCGCAGATACACATATGCATTATTCGGGATTCTCTGTATTGCACAGAATGTTTCCTATAAACGACACAGATTCCAATGCAAAGATCCTCGAACAGCTTAAGGAATATGCTGAAAACACTAGAGAAAACATTATAGTAGGTTTTGGTGCCACAGAGTATGCTGTTCTAGAAGGGCATTTGATTTTAAAGGAGCAGATGGATGCAGCTTGTCCTGATAAGCCAGCTTTTATCATTAAGCATGATGCTCATTCAGGTGTTGCCAATAGCATTTTCCTTGATGCTATCAAGTCCAAGGTGTCAAATCTTAGGGGGTACAATTTTGAGACAGGTGAGCTCACCCAGGAGGCTTTTATGGCTGCCTGTGAATTCATCACCCATGGCATGTCTACCAAAAAGGTTATAGATTCCATGGTTGTAACCTCAGACTTCCTTGCCAGCAAGGGAGTTGGTCTGATTTGTTCTGCCAGTGGAATGGGCTTCGTTCGCGATTACGATTTTGATATGGAACGTTCTGTAGCCAAGGGTCTTGATAATGGTATGCAGGTGAAGGTAGCATATCAGTGTTCCAATGTTGATAAGATAGCCAAAAAAGATATGACAAGGGTTGTATTTGGTAATCTGGATGGTACCTTTACCAACAAGGATGCATCTCTTAATGATGACTACACCACTGAGAGTAACAAGGGTGTATCTTACTATACAGATGCAGAGGTGCAGAAATTCTGTATAAATGCAAATAGAGCGGGATATCAGATTGCTCTTCATGCCGTTGGAGATGCTGCCTTTGAACAGGCTGTTAATGCTATCTCAATGGCTTTGGAGGATTATCCTAGATATGATCACAGACATATTATTATTCATGGTTGTCTTCCAACAGAAAAGGCCTTGAAGGTATGTCAAAAGTATCACATAATGATATCTGTTCAGCCATCCTTGTTATCACATATTGATGGTGCCTATGAGTTCTTTGAAGGGTTGCTTTCAGCCGAAAGGGTTAAAAATATTAATCCTTTGAAAAAGATAAATGATATGGGTATCCTTGTGTGCTTTAATTCAGATGCGCCTGCATCAGATCCAGATCCTATCAGATGGATTCATGACGCCTGCAACAACAAGAATCCTGAACAATCAGTTTCAGTTTATGAGGCTCTTAGAATGGCCACCTACAATGGTGCATATTCTTGCTTTGACGAAAAAGAGCGAGGTACCCTTGAGATGGGAAAGAGCTGCGACCTGGCGGTGCTAGATAAGAATCCTTATGAAATTCCTGTTACGGAGTTAAACACCATAAACGTTGCAGAGCTTTATCTGAAAGGAAAGCCATATAAGCGTTCAAGAACAGGTTCTATGGCGACAATGCTTCGAGGCATGTTCCCACAATAATATACGGGCACCCGTAACCGGGTGCCTTTATTGACGTTTTAGGAGTATTTTATGTCACTAAGTTTGATAGTAGGAAGTTCCGGCAGCGGAAAGTCCACCAGCATTTACAATAGAATAATCAAGGAATCTATAGAGAATAAAGATAAGAATTTCTTAATAATAGTCCCTGAGCAGTACACTATGTCTACTCAGAGGCTTTTAGTTTCCATGCATCCAAATCACTGTATCATGAACATCGATGTTTTATCCTTTAACCGATTGGCATATCGTGTTTTTGAGGAACTTGGAGCAGCGGTTCATGCTGTTTTGGATGATACAGGAAAATCCTTGGTTATTAGAAAGCTTGTGGAAAATCATCTGGATGAAATGGGAGCCCTAAAGGGGAATATCAAAAGAATAAACTACATTACACAAGTGAAGTCTCTTATTTCAGAGATGACTCAGTACAACATAACTCCTGAGCGTCTTCAGGAGATGATAGATACACCTACTATGTCCAGAAGTTTTAAGGAGAGAGCTTCGGATTTGCTGGTTTTATACAGAGCCTTCCTGGAGTTTATTGATGGAAAATATGTCACAACAGAGTCCATCCTTTCTACTTTAAATTCTATGCTGGATGATTCCAATATAGTGCTAGGCTCTACTGTTGTGTTAGATGGATTTACAGGTTTTACACCAATCCAATATCAGCTGGTGGAGCATATGCTGAAAATTTGTGATGAGGTTGCTGTTACTATTACAGCAGATGAAAACACAGCCCTGTTTCAAACCCAGGCAGAGGACGAGCTTTTTGCCATGTCCTCAGAATTTGCTCTCAAAATGGAGCAGCTTGCAAAGAAGGTTAAGGTCGAGATTAATGAGCCGGTTTTTATAGATAGCCATAATGGTTGGTTGTCTTCCAATGATGCCCTTCAATTTTTGGAGCAAAACATATTTAGAGACGAAAAAAAATCCTTTCAGGGGCAGAACCCAGATCAGTCCATTAAGATGGTAAGCCTGCGTAGCCCTAGACAGGAATTAAAATACATTGCCATTACAATTAATAAGCTTGTCAGGGATGGAATGCGTTATAAGGATATAGCGGTAGTAGCTCCAAATCTTGAACAGTATAGATATCTATTGACTGCTATTTGGAGCGACTATAAAATTCCGTACTTTATTGATGCTAAAACTGAAATATTGTTCCACCCAATGTGTGAAGCAATTGATTCTATTTTTGATATTTGGAACAGAAATTTCAGACGAGAAGATGTCATTAGGTTCTTAAAAACTGGTCTTACAGATCTTTCAACAGAGGATATTGACTATCTGGAGAATTATCTTATTGCCACAGGAATTCGTGGAGCCAATAAATACTTTCATCCTTTTGCAATTAGAGCAAATTCTTTTTCCAAGGATGAAGACATGCTTCGTGTAAATGATATTCGAAATCGCTTTATTGGTTCCTTTATGGAGTTTGATAAGGCAGTTGGAAAAAAGTCTTCTGTACGACAGCTTGCAACAGCTCTGTACCAGCTTATAGTCACCTTTGATTTTGAAAGTAAGATTAACAAAAGGGGACAAGAGTATGAGGACAGTGCTAATTCTATAAAAGCCAAAGAATACAGCCAGATTTATCCAGTTATTATGAATATTTTGGACAAGATGGTTTCTATTTTGGATGATGAGGTTATGGACTTAGAGGAGTTCCATGATATTTACAAAGCAGGATTATCAGCAGCTACTATAGGTGTTATTCCTCCTGCAAATGATAGTGTAATTGTAGGTGATATTGAACGTACCAGACTTGCAAATATTAAAGTACTGTTTTGTATAGGTGCCTCTGATGATGCCATCCCAATGAAGGTGGAAAATGGCGGTATTCTTTCACAGTTAGAGAGAGAACAGCTTCTAAATGCAGGCTTTGAACTTGCGCCATCAGATAGACAAAGAGCCTTTAGACAAAAGTTTTATTTGTATCTGATGCTAACCAAGCCAAACCAAAAACTATACCTGACCTTGCCACGTGTTGACGGTGAGGGAAAGGGAGTGAATCCGTCCTACTTAACCGGAATAATAAAGCAGCTATTCCCTTCTATAAAGCTAGAAGAAATAGAAGAATTTCAGGGACATGACAGATTGCTTTCAAAGAAAAGTGCCGTTGATTTTATGATTACACTTTTAAGCAAGGCGGTTTTATTTGGAATGGATAATCTTTCTGAACAGGAGCTTACACTTTTAAATAGTTTGTTGACTTGGGCAAAACAGGATGAGGAGGTAGATCTTGAGCAGATAATTAAAGCTGCCTTTTTTGAACATGAAAAGGAAGCGGTTTCTAAAGATATAATGCTAGCTGTAAACGAGGCCTTTCATTCTGATGAAACTGTATCAGGCTCAGTTTCAAAGTTTGAGCTTTATAATGAATGCGCCTATAAATATTTTTTACGGTACATATTAAAGCTTCAGGAGAGAGAAGAATTTGAGCTTTCGAATATAGATTTAGGAAATTTCTGTCATGAGGCTTTGCAGCGATATTCAGATAGTTTGAAAGAGGACAATAAGTCTTGGAAGACGGTTACGAAGAAAGAGCAGGATTCTTATATTACAACAGCTATCAGTCAGACCTTTGAAGCTATGCCAAAGGTTCAAACCCTGGAGGACAGCACACAAAAATATATTGTTAACACTATGAAGAAAACTCTTCACTACACCATAGATGTAATTACTACACAGGTTCGTCGAGGAGAGTTTGAGCCTGCCTTTTTTGAGGAGAATATTCAGTCTCAAATTGTGGATCCTATCACAAAGGAAATAGTGGCTGATTTTACAGGCAAAGTGGATAGAATTGATTTAACAGATTCTGAGGATAAAGCTGTAAGAATTATCGATTACAAATCCAGTGGGCGACAACTTAGTCTTGCAGAATGCTATTATGGTATTTCTATGCAGCTTCCTATTTACATGGGGGTTGTTATTGACAAGCTGAAGGATAAATATCCAAGTGCCACTTTACATCCAGCAGCAATGCTTTACTACAAGATGACCAACGAGTTTATTAAAAACGATGGTTACACTGAAGCAGATCTTAAAGAGATGCGTCTTCGTACCAACAAGATGGAAGGGTTATTATCATCAGATGAAAATGATTTAAGAGCAAACGATGCCACCGTTGGCCTTGAGGAAGAGCAGACTTTAAAGTCCTCTATAGTTCCTTATGAGGTCACAACAAAGGGGGCATTGTCATCTCGAACAAATGCTGTAGCAAGATCAGATATGCAAACGGTTATTGATTATAGTATGCAAACTGCAGCAAATACTGCGAAGAAGATTTTGGCAGGTGAGTTTGATTGTGAACCTGTTAAAGTAAAGAATAAAATTGATGCATGTCAGTATTGCGGTTACAAAAGCATTTGTCATTTTAATGAGGATGCAGAAGGCTTCAACAAAAAAGAGTTACAGGAGCTTGGTAGCTCAAAAAATGATGAGATAATTGAGCTTATGAAACAGGCTCTTAATCAAGATGAGAAATTAGACCAGGAAGGAGATGAGGCTAGTGGGGCTAACTAAAGAGCAGGAATCAGTTCGCGACACCAGAGGTAAAAATATGCTTGTTAGCGCCGCTGCAGGTAGTGGAAAAACCTTTGTGTTGGTTGAACGAATCATCTCTCAAATACTTGATGAAAAACATGGTATAAATGTGGATGAAATTCTTGTGGTGACCTTCACCAAAGCTGCGGCTGCAGAGATGAAGGATAGAATCCGTCAGGCTATAGATAAGGCTGTTATGGAAAAAGGTGCTGATGCCAGAATTCGTTCTCAGGCTACCTTGATTCATAGCGCCCATATCAGAACAATTGATAGTTTTTGTAGCTGGGTGGTTAAAAACTATTTCTATGCCATTGACAGGGATCCATCCTTTAGAATTGCCACTACAGGAGAAATGAAGCTCCTTGAGGATGAAGTTTTTAAGGATCTTCTTTCAGAACGATTGGAGTCGGAGGATGAGAATTTTAATCTTCTGGCTGACGCATATATAGATAGAAATAGAACAGGTGCCCTAAAGGATATGGTGCTTTCACTCTATGAAAAAGCCTCAAGCTTTCCATGGGTACAGGAGTGGTTTGATAATTCACTTCGTATATACGATATTGATTCAGTGGAGGAATTGGAGCAATCAGATTTTGTTGGTCTGATTAAACAAAGAACAGATGATATTTTAAAGGATTATCCTAATAGGATAGAGAAGATAATGGCACTTTATGAGGACCAGAGTTGTCCTTACATCACTAATATATTTGGCCCTGAAATGGCACAGATTGTTGGTGTGCTTCAGGCACAGTCCTTTAAGGATAAGTATTTTGCATTAAGTAACTGTCATTTCAATACCTATCCTCGCAACAAGACAAATCTAAGTCCTGATGATGCAGCTAGAGCCAAGGCGCTTCGAGATGAATATAAGGATGAGATTAAAAAGCTTAAGGATGCCTTTTATGTGGAGTCTCCAGAGGATTTGCTTCAGACCCTTCTTTTTGTAAAACGTCAGGCAACTGCTTTGATAGACTTTGCCAAGGAATATACCAACAGGCTTTCAGAAGAAAAAAATAAGAAGAATATATTTACCTTTAATGATATAGAGCACATGGCCCTTGAGATTCTTCGAGATAAAAATTCGAAGGAACATGAACCCACAGAGGTGGCAAAGGAGCTCTCTAATCATTTTAAAGAGATAATGGTAGATGAGTATCAGGATTCTAATGAGCTTCAGGAACAAATTCTTACTGCCATTTGCTCTGGCAATAATTATTTCACCGTAGGTGATGTAAAGCAGTCTATTTATGCCTTCAGACAGGCCAGTCCACAGCTTTTTATTGACAAGCTTAATTCCTATCCTACAGATGCTAAAGCTGATACGTCTATTCGAATTGATTTGGACAATAATTTCAGAAGCCGTGGAGAGGTTTTAAACTATTGTAACGAAGTATTCAGGCCGTTAATGCAACCTGATATGGGTGGAGTTGAATATGATGATAGAGCAGCCTTAAAGGTGGGAGATAAAACCTTCAAAGGTGACACTAAGGATTATCAGTCAGAGGTTATTATTGCCACTCAAAACCCAGATGATATGAAGGAACTTGATATTGATAACCGGGATACCTTAGAAGCTCTTGTGGTTGCAAAGCGAATCAAGGAGCTTATGACAGATGGTTTTCAGGTTAGCTATAAGGCAGATGGGGAAAGACAGCTTCGTCCAATGAAATATTCGGATGTTGTTATTTTGATGTCAGCGGTTTCCGGTCATGCCAGTCATTATATAAAGGCTTTGACAGAAAGCGGAATCCCTGCGTATGTGGCAGAAGAAAAAGGCTTCTTTGAACGAGAGGAAATAGAGACTGTTTTAGCCATGCTGATGGTTATCGACAATCCGTTTAATGACATTCCTCTTGCAGCTGTTTTGCACTCGCCTATGTTTGGATTTACTTCAAATCGTTTGGCTCAGATAAAAGCTGGAGCAGATGCCACTTCTTTATATCAGAGCCTTTTAGATTATAAGGCGAAACATCAGGCAAAGGATATTGATGCTTTTCTTCACACCTTGAATCTATTTAGAGATAAGGCAATGGATACTCCAATTCATCAAATCATAGAAGAGCTTTTGGAGTTCACTGGTTACGGTGTATATGTAAGTGCTCTTCCTACAGGAAAGATGGGTGCGGCAAATCTTAACAAGCTTGTAGATGAAGCTGTTAGTTTTGAGAGCACAAGCTATAAGGGGCTTTCTAGGTTTGTGGCCTACATAGATAGTTTAAAGACCTATGATGAGGATTTGGGTATTGCAAAGACCGTAGGAGAAAATGATGATGCTGTAAGAATTATGACTATTCATAAAAGTAAGGGCTTGGAGTTCCCTGTTGTATTTGTGTGTGGATGCGGATCAAGCTCTAAGGCTAATATGGATAGTTATTGCTATGATGATGAATATGGTCTTAGCTTGAATTATAAAAATCCAATCACTAAGATTCAGGCAGATGCAGCTTTCCATAAATTGTTTAGACTGAGACTTCAGGCGAAGGAGAAAGGTGAGAACTTTAGAAAGTATTATGTTGCTCTTACCAGACCGGTGGATAAACTGATAATCACAGCATCCATAAAGCCTACCAGCAAGCTTTCTGTGCCTGATATTTTAGAAGGCTACACAGGCGCAGATTCCACATTGAGTTATCTTACAAAGGAAAAGGCATCCACCATTATTGAGCTTATTATCAGAGCAATGCGCACATCTGGCTCCACAGTTCCAATTAGAATTGTTGACTGCGGAGAATTATTTGTAGATGAAGTTAAAAAGGAAATCCTGAAGAAGGATACTTTTGATAAGATAAATGCAATTGTGGAGAGTGAGGCGCAGGATAAGGATAATCCTGTAATAAAAAGCTTATCTTTCACGTATGCTAACTCAGAAGATAGTAAGTATAAAAGTAAGTATTCAGTTTCTGAAATTAAACATCAGGCTATGGAGGATGCTTTCAGGTTTAACGAGGATGCAGCGCCTGCATTTATTCAACATGAAAAGGAAGCCTACATTCCTGTCTTTATGCGTCAGGCAACTCTTACAGCTGAGAGGGAACAGGACAAGATTCCTGCAGGTGCTTTGTACGGTACAGCTATGCATCGATTTATGGAGTGCTTCGATTTTGCAGCAGAGGCGTTAGCTGATTCCTTTGACACTCAGCTGAATGAAATGAAAAGACTTAATATGCTTTCAGAGGATGAGCAGCAGAGAATTAGTCCTATGAAGCTAAAGAAATTTTTAAAGGATGAAACTGCGATCAGAATGGCAGCAGCTGCTAAAAATGGAAAGCTATATAAAGAGAAACCTTTTGTTTTTGGAAGTGATGGAAAGAATCTGTTTGACGATGAATCATCCTCTGATGAAATGATTTTAGTTCAGGGAATTATTGATGTCTTTTTTGATGAGGATGATGGCATTGTACTTTTGGACTATAAAACAGATAGAGTAGACGTAGAGTCCGAATTAGTGCTAAGATATGAGAAGCAATTACAGCTATATAAATCAGCAATCGAAAAAGCCTACAACGTACCCGTAAAAGAAACGTTGATTTATTCCTTTGCGTTAGATAAGACAATTCGTATATAGTAATTTTGAAATGTTATATGAGGTGGTAGGTAACAAGCTCCTAGATTTCCTTAGCGAGACGTGTTAGTCGAGCGGGGAAATACTAGGGCTTGTAGCCGTAACCGCCGGACTAGGAGTATAGAATATGTATGATAAGAAAGTAATTGAAGTGTTTTTAAAGAACCAGCTTAAATTATTTCCTGAAGTAGTCGCAGAAGATGAACAGGAAGCTGCAGAGTTCCTTGAGGATGTCTGCGCCACAGTATGCAAAAATAAAAAAGAGGTAATAGAGTATCTTGAAGATGCAATGGATATTACAGGTATGTCTGAGGAGGAGATTCTATCTTCAGAAGAAGTATTTGCCATTGGCGATGGAAGATATCTTATCGTAGAGGGGTAGTTATGAAATTAAGAAAGCGATTATTAATTATCGTATTTACGATATCACTTGCTGCTAATTTTCAGGCATGCTCCTACAAAGATAAGACAATTTATTTTGAAGCATCCAGTGGGCGAAATACAGTCTTTAAAATTGGAGATATGAAGTGCTCTAAAAAGGAGGCACGTGTTTATCTTCTAAATGAAAAAAATATATATGGTTCTGTGGATGGAGTAAATCTTTGGACAGAGGATTTTGATACCTCCACAATGGAAAGCTCTATCAAGGATTTAACCATGGAGCATTTGGCAAAAGTTTATGTTTTAAATCTTTATGCTAATGAACATGAAATCACTTTGTCAGAGGATGAAGAAAAAGCATGTGCAGATGCAGCAAAAGAATATTATTCTTCTCTTAATTCTGCAGAGCGTTCTTTCACTGGAGCAAGCAAAAGTGACCTTACAAAAATGTACAAAAAATATGCTATTGCAACCAAGGTTTACAATCAGCTTATGGACTCTGTAGATGAAGAGGTTTCAGAGGATGAAGCAAGAGTAATGGAAGCCTTTGTGCTGTTTGTTTCTGACGAAAAAAAGGCAGAAGAAATCCAGGGCATGATAGACTATGGATATACCTTTGAAAGACTTGCAGCTACCTACACAGAGAAGGATACATATCAGGTTACTTTCCCAAGAGGAGTATATGATTCTGCTATAGATGATGTAGTTTTTAATCTTGATACAGATGAAGTTTCAAACGCAATTCCAGCAGATGATGGGTACTACTTTTTCCAATGTTTAGATAAGTACAATGAGGAATTATCTGAAGAAAACAAAGCAGTAATTATTGAGAATAGACGTAAGCAAGTGTTGGATGATATTATTACTGATCTGGAAGAAAAATATTTCTCTGACATGAACACTAAACAGTGGGATCAGCTTGTATTTCCAGAGGATATTTCTGAGTTAAATTCAGCATCATTTTTTGAAACTCTGAACGAACATTTAAAATAAAAAAAGAAAACATTAATGACTTTTTGTAACTACTTTTTGAGAAAAAAAGTAATTAACAAGAAGTCATTTTTTTATGTAAATTTACTGCATATATTCTGTTTATACTCATTATTTTTTTATTGTAAAAAGATTCACTTCATGGCAATGTGTTATGAAAAGATTTTTATAATAATTATTTTATTGCTGATTTGGTAGAAAATTTCAACAATAGACTAGAAATTACGGCAAAGAATGACTATAATAATTTTTAAATAAAAAAACAAATAATTTTATTGCTCAAATAGGAGGGTGAAAAAATGGTTACTAATGCAAAGGCAAAGGTTACAGTTGAAGACATTAAAAAGTCAGCTGCATCTGCAGCAACAACTGTAAAGGCTGCAACAGCTAGTGCAACAGAAGCTACAAAGAAAGCAGTAGAGGAAGTTAAGAAGGAAGCTACAGCAGCTACTAAGAAAGCTACAGCAGCAAAGAAGACTGCAGCTAAGAAAGCAACAACTGCAAAGAAGACTGCTACAAAGACAGTTAAGAAGACAGCAGCAAAAGCTAAGAAGAAAGCTGTTTCTACTTCAGCAGTAGTTCAGTATCAGGGAATGGAATTTTCTGAGACAGATTGTTTAAAGAAAGCACAGGCTGCTTTCAAGAAGGAGTACAAGGGTAAAACTCTTGAGGAGCTTAATATCTACATCAAGCCAGAAGAGCGCAAGATTTATTATGTAGCTAATAAGGACTGCGTTGGTTCAGTAGATCTTTAATAAGTAATAGTATTTGTTTTTTTGAAATTTTAATTATGTCGTAGCGCAGAGCTATATCGTATATACGATATAGCTCTTTTTTTTATATATAGATATATAGGTGTATAGTAAGTATCTAATATTAAGGCGGTTAGCAAAGTGACTGTTTCTGATTATATGTCATCCGGATAACATATGAATAGTCTAAAAACTAGGCCTAAACGCTAATAAATGAGCGCAAACAATCATACTCACTCAAACTATGTAGTAAAAGTGAACAAAAACGAGCATGAGTTTTTGCATCCTATTCACAAATCGTTCATTTTGAGGGTGAAAATGTATGTCAACCGATTGACACATACATATGCCGATGATAATATCTTCACATAAACAACACACAACCTATTGAAGGAGGGTTAATTGTAATGAAGAAGAAGTTATTGTCACTTGCAATGGTAGCTGCTATGTCAGCTTCACTTGTAGCATGCGGCGGGTCAGATGGTTCTGGCAGTGCAGAGAGCACAGGGGTTTCAATCACAATCCTTAACTCAAAGACAGAGATTCAGACACAGTTTGAAGAGATGGCTGAAGAGTATGAGGCATCTACTGGAGTTCACGTTGAAGTTTACAACGCTGACACAGACACAACAGTAGCATCACAGGTTGCTACAAAGTATGCATCAAATGATCCATACACAATCACAATGGTTGATGCAAAAGATATTTATTCACTTGCTGATGATTATGCTTATGATCTTTCAAATGAAGATTGGGCTAGTCACACAACACTTGGTATCACAGTTAATGATAAGCTTGCAGGTATGCCATTCTGCGTAGAGGCAAGAGGTATCATCTACAACGCAGATGCAATCGAGAAAATCACAGGCGAATCTTTTGATCCTACATCAGTAGCAACACTTGATGATTTCCAGAAGCTTCTTGATAAGCTTGTAGCTGGCGGAATGGAAAAGCCAGTTGGAATTCTTTCAGAGTACTGGTCACTTGGAGCTCACTGGTTCCCACAGATTTACGAAGAGCAGGCTGATCCAGATGCATTCGTAAATGGTCTCCTTGCAGGTTCTGAAGACCTTGCAGGAAATGAGAAGTACAACTCACTTATGGACACATTCGAGACACTTGTTAAGTACAACTACGCTAAGGGTTCTGCTTCAAACGCAGACCGTGAAGAGACATCTATGATGCTCGCTCAGGGCGATATCGCTTTCATGTTTGGTGGTAACTGGGATTGGTCAGTAATCAACCAGTACGACTACACAGAGCACCTTGGTATGATGCCAGTTCCACAGAACACATCAGATGGTTCTAATGGAAAGCTTGTTGGTGGTGGTTCTAAGTATATCTTCGTTGATAGCTCAGATGCTACATCTGATGAGCAGAGACAGGCAGCTCTTGATTTCCTTAACTGGTTAGTATCAGATGCAGAAGGTAATGCATTCCTTACAGAAAAGTGTGCACTTGTTCCAGCATTTGACAACATCGATGCTTCAGCACTTGATCCACTTTCACTTTCAGTTAAGTCATACGCTGATGCAAACAACCTTATCCCTAACTACAACTATCTTCCAGATGATCACATGACAGTTGTAGGTCAGGAGATTATGCAGAAGTATCTTGACGAGGCAATTGATAGAGCAGAGGTAGCAAAGGAAGTTACAGATTACTTCAAGACAGCTACTCCAATTGCTCACTAATTAGTTTTAATGATTTTCATTCTCCGAGAAAATCTTAAATAGCTTAATTGATGGGACCTGCAAAAGCGGGTCCCGCAATATTGAAAGGGAAAAATATGAAAACAAATACAATGAGCTATAAGGTAAAGCAGTATTTGCTTTTCGCAGGTATATCAACAGTGATATTCGCGTGCGTAGTAATTATACCTTTTATTTATGGTTTATATCTTACATTCACTAGCTGGGATGGTGTATCACGCAATAAGCCATTTGTTGGACTTACAAATTATGTAAACGCTTTTGGTGATGCAGGATACTGGACATCTCTTGGACGTACATTTATCTATTCAGCAATCGCTGTTATCTTGGTAAATGCAGTGGCTTTTATTATTGCTTATATGGTAACAAGCGGAATTAAAGGTCAGAATTTCTTTAGAGCAGGTTTCTTTGTTCCAAACCTTATCGGTGGTATCGTACTCGGTTATGTTTGGAAGTTTGTATTTAACAAAGCTTTGGTTTCGATTGCAGGTTCAATTGCTTCAGGCCAGGCTAAATCACTCCTTGCAACAGAGCATGGGGCAATAGCAGCACTTATCATCGTATCTGTTTGGCAGTACGCTGGTTATATGATGCTTATCTATGTTGCAGGTTTCATGAGTGTATCAGAAGATGTTATTGAGGCGGCTAAAATTGATGGCTGTACAGGAACACAGTCAATCATTCACATATCAATTCCACTTATGACAGCATCCTTTGTACAGTGTTTGTTCCTTACAATCACAAGATGCTTCATGGTTTACGATGTAAACCTTTCATTAACAAATGGTGATCCATACGGTAGCTCAGCTCTTGCAGCTATGCACGTATACAACCAGGCATTTGTTAACAAAAACTATGGTACAGGTCAGGCTGAGGCACTTATCCTCTTTATCATCTGTGCAGTAATCGGTGGAATTCAAGTATACGTTGGTAAGAAAGGGGAGGTGCAGGCATAATGGAAAACGAAAAGGCAGCACGCAATAAAAAAATAAGACACGCCCTTATGATTGTTTTTCTTTCAATCTTGTTTGTGGCATTTGTATTCCCTTTCATTATGGTAATCATCAATGTGTTCAAGGTGAAGGCTGATATCACAGCAAATCCTTTAGCACTTATTGGTAGACATGGATTTACTTTAGAGAATTTCCCAAATGCAATTAAGAAGATGAATTTCTTCCCATCATTTGGTAATTCACTTTTCATCACAATTCTTTCTACAATCGGAACAATCATTTTATCATCAATGACTGCTTACCTTATTGTTAGAAATAATTGGAAGGCTAATAAGATCTTATTTGTTCTTATGATTGCATCAATGGTAATTCCATTCCAGGTACTTATGATTCCTCTTGTATCACTTTATGGTGGAATCTTCGGAGTACTTAATCACAGAGTTACATTGATTCTCATGCATATTGGTTTTTCACTTTCAATGGCAACTTTCATGTTCCATGGAAGTATTCATACTAATGTACCTATCTCTCTTGAAGAGGCAGCTACAATCGATGGATGTAACAAATGGCAGATTTTCTCACAGATTGTTTTCCCAATCTTGAAGCCAACAATTGCCACAGTAGCAATTATTGATGCTATGGCATTCTGGAACGATTATCTCCTTCCATCTCTTGTACTTGGACGCAAGGAATTATATACTATTCCTATCGCAACAAAGGTATTTTACGGTACATATTCTACAGACACGGGTCTGATTATGGCAGCATTGTTGCTTGCAATGTTACCAATCCTTCTCCTTTATCTCTTCTTACAGAGATATATCGTTGAAGGAATTACAGCGGGAGCAGTTAAATAACAGGAGGATTTTGATGGCGACACTTAAAGACGTGGCAGCAGAATGCGGACTGACTGTCACAACTGTATCCAGGGTTTTAAACAATAGGGGGTATATTAGCGACGAAACACGTAAGAAGGTATACGCTGCTATGGATAAGCTCAATTATAAACCCAACGAAGTTGCCAGATCCCTCTCAAAAAAAACAACAAATACAATTGGGGTTATTGTACCTCACATTAGGCACCCTTATTTCTCGGAGATGATTAGCAACATAGAAAATGCTGCTAGTAAAAAGGGATATAAGATTATACTTTGTAATACCAAGGGGAGAAATAATAAAGAAAAAGAGTATCTAGACATGTGCACCAGCAACAGAGTAGCGGGAATTATTCTCTTTTCTGCAAGCGTTGCAGTGCAAGAATTTACAGATAGCAACATTGCTCTTGTCACTGTTGAGCGTTTCGTTGAAAACGGTACTGCGGCCGTTGAATGCGACAATAGACAGGGCGGCGAGCTTGCTGCTAAGCATTTGATTGAATGCGGTTGTAAACGATTATTGATGGTCAGTGGTGTTTCTGAAAATTCGATGCCAGCAGATGACAGAGCACTTGGCTTTGAGGACATATGTAAGCAAAATGATGTCCAGTTCAAAATCATGCAAACCAGCATTGGTCAATACAACAGTTTAGATTATCACGATTTGCTGGAAGGAGCCTTGGAGCTTGACGATGAAATCGACGGAGTATTCGCAAGTTCAGATTTAATTGCTGCACAGGTTCTTCAGGTCTGCGCGAAGATTGGTAGAAAGGTTCCTGAGGATTTGAAGTTGGTAGGCTTTGATGATGTTATGATTTCTCAAATCACTGATCCACCAATTTCAACCATCCACCAGCCTATAAAGGAGATGGCAGAGACAGCTGTAGATATGGTTATTGCGGCTTCAGAAGGCAAGACAGTACCAAAACGCACTTTGCTTCCAGTTACCCTAGTTAAACGTGAAAGCACGTAATTCGTAAATACGAAAGCTGAGTTATGAAATATTCGTAGCACTCCACACATGTGGGGTGCTCTATTATTATAGTAAGTTGGTAAGTCACAAGCTCTAATATTTCTCAAGTGAAGCTTTCTTCAGCTGAACGGAGAAATCATTAGACTTGTGACTGTAACCAACGTATTTAAAGTATTGTTAGCACTCGTATGCGTAGAGTGCTAATTTTTTATTGACTTTGATTTTCCGTAGTATTATCATATCTTTTAGTGAAATAAATGCTGTAACTAACAAGCTATAATATTTCTTAAGCGAAGCTTTCTTCAGCTGAGTGTAGAAATCATTATGCTTGTTAGTGTAACAGCATGTAGTACATAGAAGGAGTGAGGATAATGAGTAATAAAAAAGGTAGTTTATCAATTACAAGTGAAAATATTTTTCCAGTAATTAAGAAGTGGTTATATTCAGATCACGATATTTTTTATAGAGAGCTTATTTCAAATGGTTGTGATGCCATCACAAAGCTTAAGAAGCTAGATATGATGGGAGAGTATTCTCTTCCACTTGATTACAAGGCAAAGATTCAGGTCATCGTTAGCCCAGAGGACAAGACACTTACTTTCATCGATAATGGTCTTGGTATGACAGCTGACGAAGTAGATGAGTACATTAATCAGATTGCATTCTCAGGTGCAACAGACTTCCTTGAGAAATACAAGGACAAGGCTGATTCAGACCAGATTATCGGACATTTTGGTCTTGGGTTCTATTCTGCATTTATGGTTGCAGATGAGGTTCACATTGACACACTTTCTTATAAAGAAGGTGCAACTTCAGTTCATTGGGAGTGTGATGGTGGTACAGAGTTCGAAATGGGCGATGGTGACTGGGATCAGGTCGGAACAAAGATTACTTTATTTTTAAATGAAGACTGCCTCGAGTTTGCAAATGAGTATCGTGCACGTGAGGTTATCACAAAGTACTGTTCATTTATGCCTACAGAGATTTATCTTTCTAAGAAAGATGCTCCAGAGGAATATGAGACTATCGATGCAGCTGACAAGAGAGACACAGATAAGGTCATCGAAGAGATTCATGAGGAAGCAAAATTCGAAGAAAAGGAAAATGAAAATGGAGAGAAGGAGCAGGTAGAAGTTTCTCCTGCAAAAGACAAGCTTAAGATTGTTAAGCGTCCAGTTCCTCTCAATGAGACACATCCACTTTGGACAAAGTCTCCATCAGAGTGCACAGATGAGGATTACAAAGCATTTTATCGTGATGTATTCCATGATTATAAGGAGCCACTTTTCTGGATTCACCTTAACATGGATTATCCATTCAATCTTAAGGGTATTTTATACTTCCCTAAGATTAACACTGAGTATGATTCAATTGAAGGCATAATCAAGCTTTATAACAACCAGGTATTTATCGCTGACAACATTAAGGAAGTTATTCCAGAGTTCTTAATGCTCCTTAAGGGTGTTATTGATTGCCCAGATCTTCCACTTAACGTATCTCGTTCAGCTCTTCAGAATGATGGTTTCGTTACAAAGATTTCTGAGTATATCACAAAGAAGGTTGCAGACAAGCTTACTGGTATGTGCAAAACTGAAAAGGAATCTTACGAGAAGTATTGGGATGACATTGCACCATTCATCAAGTTTGGTTGCTTAAAAGATAACAAGTTCTGTGATAAGATGAACGATTATATCTTATTTAAAGATATTAACGATGCTTACATCACACTTCCAGAGCTTCTTATTAAGGAAGAGGAAAAAGCTACTGACGAAAATGGTGAAACAGTTGAGGCTGAGGTTGTTGACGAAGCAAAGGATGCTGATGACAACAAGGCTCCAGAGGATACAAGAAAGACAGTTTATTACGTCACAGACCTTCAGCAGCAATCACAGTATGTAAATATGTTCAAAGATCAGGGACAGAACGCAGTTATTCTTGACCATGCTATCGATACCTCATTCATCACTCAGCTTGAGCAGCGTAATGAGAATTACAAGTTCTGCCGTATCGATGCAGATGTTACAGATACAATGGTAGAAGAGACCTCAGAGGATGAGCTTAAATCAGAGACAGAGACTCTTACAGAGGTATTTCGTAAAGCATTAGGTAACGAAGGCCTTGAGGTTAAGGTTGAGAAGTTCAAGAACAAGGATGTTTCTTCAATGCTTACTGTATCTGAGGAAAGTCGTCGTATGCAGGATATGATGAAGATGTATGCTATGGGCGGAATGGATATGGGTATGTTTGGTTCTGCATCAGAGACACTTGTACTTAATGCAAACAACGACCTTGTTCAGTATATCTTCAACAACAAGGATTCAGAGAATGTTCCAGTATTTGCTGCACAGCTCTATGATCTTGCAAAGATTGCAAATGCTCCACTTTCTCCAGAGGCTATGACAGAATTTGTAGCACGTTCTAATAAGATTATGATGTTGTTAGCAAAATAATCACTGGTAATAACCGGTATTTAAAATTCATATTTCTATAACGGCAGACGGAAAGGTCTGCCGTTTTTTTAATATTCAAAATTTTACATGTGTATTATCAAACAACTTAAATCGTTTTCGTGAAATTTTGTGATTAAACTGTGATGAAATTGTTGCATTTCGTGTTCGGCTAATTTATATTATTGTCAT
Source organism: Pseudobutyrivibrio sp. YE44 (assembly GCF_900104335.1). Taxonomy (GTDB): domain Bacteria; phylum Bacillota; class Clostridia; order Lachnospirales; family Lachnospiraceae; genus Pseudobutyrivibrio. The sequence goes on along the minus strand of NZ_FMXT01000004.1, from coordinate 21,004 downwards.
AGGGGAGGAGTTCGGGGGAAAAGTATGGCGACAGCTAGTATAAAAAAATGGTGGAAAAATGCTATCGTTTATCAAATCTATCCACGTTCTTTTTGCGATAGTAATGGTGACGGAATAGGCGATATTCCTGGGATCATTTCTAAATTGCATTATCTTAAGGAGTTGGGCGTTGACGTTATTTGGTTAAGCCCTATTTATCCAAGCCCAGGCTATGACAATGGCTATGATATTTCTGATTATAAGGGCGTAAATCCAGAATTTGGCACAATGGAAGATATGGAACGACTAATAAGCCGTGCCAAGAGAATGGGTATTAAAATAATATTAGATTTAGCTATCAACCACACCTCAGATGAGCACGAGTGGTTTAAGAAGGCTGTGGCTGGTGACCCTAAATATAGGGAATACTATTATTTTAAGACTCAATCAGGCAATAAAAAGCCTAATAATTGGCATTCTTTTTTTGGTGGTCCAGCCTGGTCAAAAGCTGAAAACGGAGATTATTATCTACATCTTTTTAGTAATAAACAGCCAGATTTAAACTGGCATAATCCTGATGTATATAATGAGATAGCAGATATAATGCGTTTCTGGTTAGACAAGGGGATTGCTGGATTTAGATGTGACTTGGTAAATATAATTTATAAAGATACATTGGACAATGGCAAAAGACGACTATCCCTCACGGGAAAAGAGCACTACCTTAACACTGAAGGGTGTCACGAGCTTTTAAAAAGGTTCTACAAGGATGTATGGTCCAATTACAAGTCTTTTATTATTGGTGAAGCAGTTATGGTTTCTCCAGAGGATGCAAAGCTTCTATGTGATGAGGATAGGAATGAGCTGAATACACTTTTCTTCTTCGAGCATATGGATGTTGATGCCAGATGGAACAAGTGGGTTAAGCGACAATACAAGCCTTATAAACTGGTTAAGGTCCTTGATAAGTGGCAAAACGCTTTGGAAACTCCATCAAATTATTTGGAGAACCACGACAATATTCGTTCAGTTAATCATTTTGGAAATACAAAAGAGTATTGGGAAAAGAGCGCAAAGCTTTTGTGTGGTCTAAACCTATCTTTAAGAGGAATTCCTTTCATATATGAAGGGGAAGAAATAGGTATGACCAACGGAGATTTTAGAGGTCTCCGTGATATTCGAGATATAGAATCCTACAGTATTAATCAATCCCTAAAGAAGATGTTTTTAGGACACTCCTTAAGAAGAAAGATTATACTTAGAACCAGTCGTGATAATGCCAGAACGCCGGTTCAATGGGATAGTTCGGAAAATGCAGGTTTCACGGAGGGCAGCCCATGGCTAAAGATTAATGAAAACAAGTCATACATAAATGTAAAACGAGAGCTTGAGGATGAAAACAGCATATTATCCTTCTATAAAAAAATGATAGATTTCAGAAAGAACTCAAAGGGGCTTTCTGAAGGAACCTATAGAAGGGTAGCTTCTCCAAATGATGTGTATATTTTTACACGTGAATCACAGGAAGAACGGCTTTACATATACTGTAATCTTTCGAGCTACAATAAAAACGTGGAATTTTACGGTGACAGAATAATCTTTGGGAACTACGATGAAGACGAGCAAATTTTAAATTGTCTCAAACCATATGAATATCGCATCGTGGCTTCTAATATATAACATGTTGAACACTTAATAAAACCACCGGCTTTTGCTGGTGGTTTTTGATTTTTATCTTGCCTGATTAATGATAATAATATAATATTAACTAATTGAAATTAAATAAGCTTAATAGAAGGAAGTAAGTATGAGAAACATAGGATTTAGTAACGAAAAGTACACTGAGATGCAATCAAAGAGAATTCGTGAGCGAATCGATCAGTTTGGAGGAAAGCTTTATCTTGAATTTGGAGGAAAGCTTTTTGATGATTATCACGCTTCCCGCGTTTTACCAGGCTTCAAGCCAGATGCTAAAATCACAATGCTGAAGGAGCTTGCTGATAAGACAGAAATAGTTATTGCTATAAAGGCAGGCGACATTGAAAAGAACAAGGTTCGTGGAGATATAGGCATAACTTACGATATGGATTTATTAAGACTTATTGACGCCTTCACAAGCTATGGCCTTTACGTAGGTTCAGTTGTTCTTACTCAGTTTGCAGAGCAGCCATCAGCAGTGGCATATGAGAAGAAACTTAAGGCTTTAGGTCTCAAGGTATTTAGACACTATATTATTCCAGGTTATCCATCTAATATTCCTTTTATTGTTTCAGATGAAGGTTTTGGAAAGAATGATTACATCGAGACAACACGTCCACTTGTAGTTATTACAGCACCAGGACCAGGAAGTGGTAAGATGGCCACATGTCTTTCTCAGCTTTATCATGAATCAAAGCGTGGTGTAAAAGCTGGATATGCTAAATTCGAGACTTTCCCAATTTGGAATCTTCCATTAAATCATCCAGTAAATCTTGCTTACGAGGCAGCTACAGCAGATCTTAACGATGTAAATATGATTGACCCATTCCACTTGGAGGCTTATGGAGATACAGTAGTAAACTACAATAGAGATGTTGAAGTATTCCCAGTGCTTAAGGCAATGTTTGAAAAGATTTCAGGAGAGTCACCATACAAATCACCTACAGATATGGGTGTAAACATGGCCGGAAATGCCATTATAGATGATGAGGCATGTAGAAACGCCTCTAATCAGGAAATTATTCGCCGTTACTACGAAGCTGCAGTTGCAAGACGTAAGGGCGAAGGAAGCGATTCTGCAATCCAGAAGCTGGAGCTTTTAATGGAAAAAGCAGGCATTTCAGTGGCAGATCGTCCAGTTGTTTCAGCTGCTAACATTAAGGCAGAACAGACTGGTGTACCATGTGCAGCTATAGAGCTTTCTGATGGTCAGATTATTACAGGTAAAACCTCTGAAATGTTAGGTGCATCTTCAGCTATGATGTTGAATGCCCTAAAGCATTTTGCAGGTATTCCTGACGAGATTAAGTTGATTTCTCCAGAGACACTTACACCTATCATGAATCTAAAGACAAATTATTTAGGAGATCACAATCCTCATCTTCATTTAAATGAGCTCTTGATTGCTCTTTCAATGGAGGCCATTAGCAGTGAAAATGCTAGAAAGGCATACGATTGTCTTCCTGAACTGGTTGGTTCAGAAATGCATTCATCAGTTATTCTTTCATCAGTTGATGTTAGTGTCTTTAAGCAGCTTGGTGTTCACCTTACCTGTGAGCCACGCTACGAAGGCAACAAGCTTTATCACAACTAATATAAAAATATACTAAAAAAGAGCCCCAAGTAGGCATCAAGCTCTTGTATCTCTCAAGTGAAGCATGTTAGCTGAACTGAGAGATATAAGGCTTGTAGCCGTAACTTGTGGGCTCTTTGTATTATTAGTATTGTGTTATGCTTCTTTTTTATCTAAATTCTTATTAGCTGTAGAAAGCATAAGCTTAATTCTATTAAGCTGGTTTACTTCTGATGCACCTGGATCGTAGTCGATGGCTACAATGTTTGCGCTAGGGTGCTCATGACGAATTCTCTTAATAACACCCTTTCCAACAACGTGATTTGGTAAGCATCCAAATGGCTGAATACATACGATGTTGCTTGCACCGGTTTCAATAAGCTCAAGCATTTCACCTGTAAGGAACCAACCTTCACCAGTCTGGTTACCGATTGATACGATATCCTTAGCTTGTTCTGCAGTATTGTGAATATAAGCAGGAGCAGTGAAGCGCTTAGACTTATTAAATTCGTCTCTAGCGGCACTTCTAAGCCATTCAAAGAACTTGATTCCAATATCACAAGCAATACGTGTCTTCTTGCTTGAACCAAGATTTTCTTCCTTGAAGGTTGCGTCGTAGAAGCAGTAGAGAAGGAAGTCTGTTAAATCTGGAATAACAGCTTCAGCACCTTCTTGCTCTAACAAATCAGCCAAGTGATTGTTGGCTGCAGGAAGGAACTTAACAAGAATCTCTCCAACAATACCAACACGTGGCTTTGTTAAACCTTCAATAATTGGAAGATTATCAAAGTCTCTAATCATCTCTCTACACATCTTCTTAAACTTTCTATGAGAAAGAATCTTTTTATTAGAGATGAAATCAATAATCTTTTCCTTCCACTTTTCATGAAGCTCATTTGTAGAGCCTGGCACAGCTTCGTAAGGACGAACTCTGTATATACAACGAAGAAGGATATCTCCAAAGGTGAGTGCGTATAAACCGTGCTGAATCAAGCTTGGTGAAAGCTTAAATCCAGGGTTGCTCTCTAAACCGCTAAGGTTTAATGAAATAACTGGAACATCTGGATAGCCTGCTTTTGCAAGAGCACGTCTTATGAATCCAATGTAGTTTGATGCTCGACAGCCACCACCAGTCTGAGAAATCAAAAGGGCAGTTCGGCTCATGTCAAACTCACCAGTGTCGATAGCAGCCATAAGCTGACCAACAACCATAAGTGATGGATAACAAGCATCGTTGTTTACATATTTAAGACCAACATCTACGCAAGTACGTGTTGGGATGTCTGGAACCACAAGATTGTATCCAGCAGCGTTAAAGGCTGGCTCAATCAAATCAAAGTGGACAGGAGACATTTGTGGACAAAGAATTGTGTAATTCTTCTTCATCTCCTCCGTAAATACGATACGGTTATAGTTTGCTGGAACGATTTTACGTTCCTGCTTTTTCTTTTTCTTAACACGAAGAGCAGCAAGAAGTGAACGTACTCGAATTCTTGCAGCACCAAGGTTGTTTACTTCATCAATCTTAAGGCAAGTGTAAATCTTACCAGAGTTTGTAAGGATATCAGCTACCTGATCTGTTGTAACAGCATCAAGGCCGCAACCAAATGAATTAAGCTGAATCAAATCAAGGTTGTCATGCTTCTTAACATAGTTTGCTGCAGCATACATACGAGAGTGGAACATCCACTGGTCCATAACAATAAGAGGACGCTCAACCTCACCAAGGTTTGAAATGGAATCCTCGGTAAGAACTGCAATGCCATAGCTGTTAATAAGCTCAGGAATACCATGGTTAATCTCTGGATCCACATGATATGGACGACCAGCAAGGACGATACCGTGCTTTCCTGTTTCCTTAAGATACTGAAGAACCTCAGCACCCTTAGCATACATATCATTTCTGAAATGTTCCTGTTCAGTCCAAGCAGCTTTTGCAGCGGCTCTAACCTCTGATTCTGGTAAATTAAATTCTTCTTTAAATACTTTAACAAGCTGTCCAGCAAGGATTTCTTCGCTAGTAAAGGCCATAAATGGATTTAGGAAGCGAACCTTACCACTAGTGATTTCATCTACGTTGTTCTTGATGTTTTCAGCGTAGGATGTAACGATAGGACAGTTGTAGTGGTTGTTAGAATCTGGGAACTCGTTTCTTTCGTATGGAATACATGGATAGTAAATGAAATCAACGTTTCCTTCGTTAATGAGCCACTGAACGTGTCCGTGAGCAAGCTTTGCTGGGTAACACTCAGACTCTGATGGGATAGATTCGATTCCAAGCTCGTAAACCTTTCGGTTTGAACGAGGAGATAAAACGACTCTAAATTTCAAAGCCTTGAAGAAGGTAGCCCAGAATGGGTAGTTTTCATAGAGGTTAAGAACTCTAGGAATACCAACAGTTCCTCGTGTCGCTTCTTCCTCAGATAGAGGCTCGTAATCAAATAATCTGTTGTACTTATAATCGTAAAGGTTTGGAATGTTTTCCTTATTTTTAACTCCGCCAGCACCCTTTTCACATCTGTTTCCAGTGATGAATGAACGTCCACCAGAGAAACGGTTGATAGTAAGGAGACAGTGGTTAACACAACCCTGACAACGAGTAAGCTTTGTATCAAAAGTAAGGTTGTTAATCTCTTCGATGCCAAGTGTAGTGGTGGTAGGATTTTCTTCGTAACGCTCCTTTGCAATAAGTGCACAACCAAAGGCACCCATAATACCTGCAATGTCAGGACGAACAACATCCACACCTGCAGTCTTTTCAAGAGAACGAAGAACGGCGTCATTGTAGAAGGTACCACCTTGAACAACAATGTTTGTTCCAAGCTCTGACGCATCAGAAAGCTTAATAACCTTAAACAATGCATTCTTTATAACTGAGTAAGCAAGACCTGAAGAAATGTCTGCAACTGAAGCACCTTCCTTCTGTGCTTGCTTAACCTTTGAATTCATAAATACAGTACAGCGTGTTCCAAGGTCGATTGGGTTGAGAGCGAAGAGTGCTTCCTCTGCGAAATCCTGCACGCTAAAATCAAGGGACTTAGCGAAAGTTTCGATGAAGGAACCGCAACCTGAAGAACATGCTTCGTTAAGCTGTACACTGTCTACAACACCATTCTTAATGCGGATGCATTTCATATCCTGACCACCAATGTCAAGGATACAATCAACATCTGGATTGAAGAATGCAGCTGCATAATAGTGAGCGATTGTCTCAACCTCACCGTCATCAAGCTGAAGTGCAGCCTTTAAAAGAGCCTCGCCATAACCTGTAGAGCATGAATGTACAATATGTGTATCCTCAGGCATGATAGAATAAATCTCTTTCAAAGCCTTGAGAGATGTAGCAAGTGGGCTACCGTTGTTGCTTGAGTAGAAGGAATAAAGAAGTGTTCCATCCTCACCAACAACAGCAAGCTTTGTAGTGGTAGAACCAGCATCAATACCAAGGTACGCGTTGCCATGATAGTTTGCTAAATCTCCCTTCTTGACCTCTGCCTTAGCGTGTCTATCCTTAAAAGCTCTAAAGTCTTCTTCAGATTCAAATAATGGCTCAAGACGAGCTACCTCAAACTCCATCTTAATTCCATCAGAAAGCTTATCAATAAGGTCGTCCATAGGAACATGGCTTTCTTCCTTTGAATTAAGGGCAGAACCGATGGCAGCAAAAAGATGAGAGTTGTCCAAAAGAAGAGCATGGTCTTCATCTAATTTGAGAGTACGAATGAAGCTTTCTCTAAGCTGATCCAAGAAGTGAAGAGGACCACCAAGGAAAGCAACATGACCACGGATTGGCTTACCACATGCAAGACCAGAAATTGTCTGGTTAACTACAGCCTGGAAAATTGATGCAGAAAGGTCTTCCTTTGAAGCACCTTCGTTAATAAGAGGCTGAATATCTGTCTTTGCAAAAACGCCGCAACGGGCAGCGATTGGATAAATAGCCTTGTAATCCTTAGCATATGTATTAAGACCAGGAGCGTCTGTCTGAAGGAGAGAAGCCATCTGATCAATAAAGGAACCCGTACCACCGGCACAGATACCATTCATACGCTGCTCAACATTACCATTTTCAAAATAAATGATTTTGGCATCTTCACCACCAAGCTCGATGGCAACATCTGTCTGTGGAGCATAATGAGTGAGAGCTGTTGAAACAGCGATAACTTCCTGTACAAATTCTACGCCAAGATGCTTAGCAAGGGTGAGTCCGCCGGAACCTGTAATCATAGGTCGAACCTCAATCTGACCAAGTGCTGACTTAGCTTGGGTTAACAAATCTGTGAGAGTCTGCTGGATATTAGCAAAGTGTCTCTGATAATCTGAAAATAACAGATTGTTCTCGTCATCCATAACGGCAATTTTTACAGTGGTAGAGCCGATATCAATACCGAGTTTAAATAGATTCTTTTCCATAATTCTCAATTCTCCTAACCTGACTTTTTCTAAGGAAAAAGCTGGCCTTAAAGGCCGGATCAGGTGTTTTTCTTCTTATTAAAATGCAAATTTTGCAACTTTCCATATTATAATTGTTACGAGGTAAATATACAATAAACAAAAATTACAAAGTGTTAAAATTTCAGGCTTCCCCTTGAGGAGAAGCTGTCACCGAAGGTGACTGATGAGGTGTAAAAAAATTTTTGCTTTACATTTATTCAGCCCTGTTGTAATATTTGAAAGTACAAGGCGTACATTTTTTGTGAGACCTATCTCTCATAAAAAAAAACGCTTTTTTTTATTTCAGGAGGAAAAATGTTACAGCTATCCCGTTTCGCTATAGTTGAATATCATATTTGATTTTCAGGAGTTGAAAGCACCTTTTTATAGGTGTACCTTTCGACTCCTTCTTTTTTTGAAAGAAAAAAAGCAAGTACTAAACTAGACAAAGGGGTATATCATGACAAAACACGTATTTGTTACAGGTGGCGTAGTATCAGGCTTAGGTAAAGGTATTACAGCAGCGTCTTTAGGACGATTACTTAAAATGAGAGGATATAAGGTTGCTTCACAGAAGCTTGATCCTTACATGAACGTAGACCCAGGCACAATGAGTCCATATCAGCATGGTGAGGTTTTCGTTACAGATGATGGAGCAGAAACTGACCTTGACCTTGGTCACTATGAGCGATTCATCGACGAAAGTCTTAACAAATATTCAAATCTTACTTCTGGTAGAGTATATTGGAACGTTCTCAATCGCGAGCGTAAGGGCGAGTACCTTGGACAGACTGTTCAGGTTATTCCTCACATCACAGAAGAAATCAAGCGTTTCATTTATATGGGTGCAGAGACATCTGATTGCGATGTTCTTATTACAGAAATTGGTGGAACAACAGGTGATATCGAGTCTCAGCCATTCCTTGAGGCTATTCGTCAGGTTTCTCTTGAAAAGGGCCGTGAGAATTGCTTGTTTATCCATGTAACACTTGTTCCATGGCTTTCAGGCTCAGAGGAACACAAGTCAAAGCCAACACAGCACTCTGTTAAGGAACTTCAGTCACTTGGTATTGCTCCAAACATTATTGTTTGTCGAGTTGATCATCCTCTTGAGCAGTCAATCAAGGATAAGATTTCTCTTTTCTGTAATGTTAAGAAGGACTGCGTAATTGAAAACGACACACTTGATTGCTTATATGAAGCACCACTTATGATGCACAAGTACGGCCTTGATAGTGTGGTTTGTCGCGAGCTTGGTCTTGAAGATCGTGAGCCTCATATCGAAGAGTGGGAGAAGATGGTTAAGACTATTAAGGGTCTTAAGAAGGTTACAAAGATTGCCATCGTTGGAAAGTATGTTGCTCTTCACGATGCATATCTTTCAGTTCGTGAAGCTCTCTATCATGGCGGATATGCAAACAATGCTCATGTTGAAGTTGAGTGGGTTGATTCAGAAGATATCACTAAAGATAACGTTAAAGAAAAACTTGGTATGTGTGATGGTATCTTAGTACCAGGTGGTTTCGGCGATAGAGGTGTTGAAGGAAAAATTGCTGCTTGCCAATATGCCCGTGAAAATGATATACCTTATCTTGGAATATGTCTTGGCATGCAGGTGGCTGCTATCGAGTTCGCAAGAAACGTTTGTGGTCTTGCAGATGCTAACTCAAGAGAGTTTAACAGCACAGGAAAGAATTGCGTTATCGACCTTATGGAAGAGCAGATGGCTGTTCTTAGAAAAGGTGGCACAATGAGACTTGGTGCTTATCCTTGCGCAGTTCGTAAAGATACAAAGCTTTATGAGGCTTATGGCTCAGACAATATTTCAGAGCGTCATCGTCATAGATTCGAGTTTAACAACTCATACAGACAGCTTATGACTGAAAAGGGACTTACAATTTCTGGTACATCACCTAACGATGAGGTTGTAGAAGCAGTAGAAGTTTCTGCAAACAAGTTCCACGTGGGTGTTCAGTTCCATCCAGAATTCAAGAGTCGTCCAAACAAGCCACACCCATTATTTGCAGCTTTCATCAAAGCAAGCTTGAGATAAAGAGGCTTCAGCCTTTTTAAATAAAACATTTTCTTTTAACTAAGGGAGGAAACTATGTTAGAAAATCGTTTCAAACTCAGCGAAAACAACACTACTGTGAAAACAGAGATCATCGCTGGACTCACCACATTCATGACAATGGCTTACATCATTGCATTGAACCCAAACATCATTACTAATTATGGCGCTGGCGGACAGGCACTTTGGAATGGTGTATTCCTTGCAACTTGTCTTTCATCAGCAGTGGCAATGTTCGTAATGGCGTTCCTTGCAAACAAGCCATTCTGTCTTGCACCAGGTATGGGTCTTAACTCATTCATGGCAATCGTAATTGGTAACCTTGTAGCAGCAACAACTATGGATTATGTTCAGTCCTTCCAGGCAATGCTTTGCATTATCCTTATTGAAGGTATCGTTTTCTTAATCCTTTCTCTTTTAAATGTCAGAGAGAAGATTGTAGATGCTATTCCACTTGGTATCAGACTTGGTATCTCACCAGCTATCGGTCTTATGCTTCTCAACATTGGTTTTGGTTCAAACGTATATATTGCAGATGAGAACTTCAATCAGTTCTTTGTTATGAAGGATTTCTTTGGAGCACTTACAGCTTCTTATGCAAAGGATACAATGGGTTCTGCTTACCCAGTTATGGTTCTTTCGGCAATCACAATGTTTGTTGGTCTTTTCATTATTGTTGTTCTTGCATCTAAGGGTGTTAAGGGTGCGGTTATCATCGGTATGCTTGCAGCTTCAGTTATTTACTGGGTTGGCGATTTTGCATTCCTTGGCAACAATCCATTTGCTTCATTAGCAGGTGCTTCTTTCGTTCCAGCTTTTGGCGATATGGCATCAACAACTCTCTTCAAGTTCAACTTCCAGGGTCTTGCTGATATGGGTTGGTTCACAGCAATCACTCTTGTTATTACATTCTGTGTAATTGATATGTTCGATACAATCGGTACACTTGTTGGTACTGCTTCACGTGCTGGTATGACAGACCGCGAAGGCAACATGCCAAACATGAAGGAAGCTCTTCTTTCAGATTCAATCGGTACAATCTTTGGTTCATGCACAGGTACTTCAACAGTTACAACTTTCATCGAGTCTGCATCAGGTGTTGAGGCAGGTGGACGTACAGGTCTTACAGCTCTTACATGCGGTATTGCTTTCCTTCTTTGTATGTTCCTTGCACCAATCGCAGCAGTTATCCCTGCAGCAGCTACATCAGCAGCGCTTATCTATGTTGGTGTACTTATGATGACAGGTCTTAAGAAGGTTAACTTCGATGATCTTTCAGTTTGTGTTCCTGTAACAATCATGCTCATCGCTATGCCAATCTCTGGTTCAATCGGACACGGCATCGGCCTTGCAATGATTTCATACACATTCATTAAGGTCTTCACAGGAAAGGCAAAAGAGGTTTCTGGCCTTACTTATGTAATCGCAGCTCTTTTCCTTATCAAGTTCTTCTTAGCAGTATAATAAAAAGGAGGCTTCCCCTAGAGGGTTGCTAGGCTCCAGTGGAGCCTGTTTAGCAACGACCGAGCCGGGAGGCGAGACATGCTGTCACCGTAGGTGACTGATGAGGTGTAAATAAAAATAGCGTATTGCAAAATGCAATACGCTATTTTTTATTGTCTTCCATATTTTCTAGTGCAAACTCGCACGCTTGAGAGTAATTGGGTAAAATATCTTGCCATAAACATTGATGTTTGATTAATCCTGTCCAGAAGTCATGATGTAGAAGTAACTTTATCAAAATGACTATTTTCAACAGCGCATGCTCTCGTTTTGCATCGATAAGCAATTTTGACATTTATCAATCAGAAACGCTCGCACGCTGTTTGTAATAGGCTTGATTGATAAATGATTTCTGCTCTCATTCTAGATTATCAAAAAGCCTATGAATAATCAGCGCTTATAGCGTCTGCGTTGATAAAACTTTATATTCTCTATAATTGTTTTATCATAAACAAACGATAACATAGGCTTTAGCATAGACAATATTGATAAATCCTTTTTTTAACCATAATCATCGTACTAATCTAATGCATTCTTGCTAAAATCTTTTTTAATAATGCATAAATGTTATTAGCAAATGACAGTAGACAGATGGAATATATGCTAGTAGTATAAATGCTATTGATACTGCAATTCTATAATTCTAAGTAGAACTTATATTGCCGAACTGAGTACAAGTTTCGGTATTCTTTTGATTTACCCAATTTATTGAGAATAAATGCATAAATGAATTACAAATAAACTGTTGACAGTTTGATAACTAGAAAGTTATCATAAAAGAAAGGATTAATATTGTACGAAATAATATTTTATGAAGATAGAAATGGCTATTCTCAGGTGTATGAGTTCTTAAAGGATATAACTTCGAAAAAGGGCAAAGATGCTAGAATTAACGCAAATAAAGTTAATGATTATATTCAAGCATTGTCTGTCTATGGAACATATATTGGTGAACCTATATGTAAACATTTAGATGGTGATATTTGGGAGTTGAGACCTCTTGCGAACAGAATTCTATTCGCAGGATTGGTTGATGGTAAATTCGTGTTATTACATCAGTTTATGAAGAAGACTCAAAAAACACCGAAGAGAGAAATTGAACAAGCAAAAAGAGAGTTAGAGGACTATTTAGAGAGGAGCAAAGCAAATGAAAGAATTTAAAAACTGGAATGAAGTAAGAAATGAACTATATACGCCAGAAGAAATTGCAGAGAGTGATTTGCGTGTGGCCTTGATGGGCGAGCTTGTTAAAGCTCGTACTGAAAAAGGCATAAGTCAACGTGAATTAGAGAAACTTTCTGGGGTTAGACAGCCTGTGATAGCAAGAATAGAAGCAGGAACATCTTCGCCACAGCTTGAAACAGTATTAAAGCTTCTTGCTGCGTTAGGGAAAACATTGGCTATCGTTCCTCTTGGAAAATAATGTGATGTATATCATTTGAATTTACATCCTTGTTGTATTAAAATTTTACTCATGAAAATAGTAGTTAGCGAAAAGACAAGAGAAACAATTGATAAAGAATTTAGTCGCTTCATGGCGGACCCAAACAATTTGGCTCGCCTTAAGATGAAGCTTACATACAATCAGAGAGTGTTTATCGAAAATCTCCAGCAGGTTTACAATGAGGAATCTGGCTCTATGGAAGCAGAAGATAAGCTCCTTCTTTTTCAGGAGGCAATTCTTACCTTCAATGCTAGACCAGAGCTTGTACCAAATGCACCTATTGATATGTTAAGGAAGAGCATTAACTTTAAGAATACCCCAGACGATTTTGAAGAGCTCATTGTTATGATAAAGGTTTGGAAGAATTCTTTGAGAAGAAGCAAGCGACCTGTTAACAAGCTGGGAGTTTTCTTCGGTGCTTGGCCAAAGCCAGTGCTATATGCAGCTTTTGTTGCGATTCTGACAACTGCATTCATGGCATTATTAAATGTAGCGACTCATTTTTATATTTATAGCAATGTGGATTTTGCTCAGCTTACTATTGCAGTTATAACTGGTTTTTTATCTATTGCTTCGGGAAAAGGAATTTACTTTAGACTCCTTACAGAAAAACTAATGTAGTGGATTGATAGTAACTTCTTGTTGGTTCAACAGAAAAACATAGCATACAAAAACAGCCCTCTATTCAGTTGAATAGGGGGCTTTAATTATGCATATAAATATCAGTATTAATTTCTAAAACCTCATAATAATCGATCCAATGATTATTGGAGGCAACAATCCTATGGCTGCATACTTAATCATTATAGGCCAAGCTACAGCTTTATCCAATTCTTGAACTTTATCTACATCGTGAAACTTTGCAAGTTCATCTCTTTTGCAATAAGGACAAGGACAGTACCTTTGCAGAGCTAATGCCTGCTCACTTCCTACAAATCCCTTTTGAACATACTTGGTTTTTTGAATTCTGAAACTAGAAATCTTCAAAAAATCTCTAGGAGCAACCTCGTAGGTATTATCACAAACGGTGCAAGTTACAGTGAAGGTTGTATCCACCTGACATAGTGCTTCAATTCCAAGTCTATGACCTTTGATATAGTTGTAGATTACCCAAGTAATACTACCGACTGAAAATACAATTGCAAATATTATTTTAATCCATTCCCACATTGTAATAATAAAACTCATAATCCAATCCGTTCCCTATAAAACTTTTTTACTAGCTTAATTTTACCATCTCAACGGCTCACTTGAAAATCTGCCCATAAATATGGACACTAAAATCTTTTATACTTTCTCCATCAGTTAAGAACGAGCTTATTTAATGGAGGTGTTCATAATGAATAATAAACGACTTGATAAAGAATTAATCCTATCCTTTGGCGCATTGGCGCTGTTGTTTGCTGTTGGAATTCTCTTTTTTGTTTTATTTGCTTTCGACATAAATATAGGTGAAAATATCACCAAAATTGTGGGTTCTTATTCGGGCCTTTCAGGTGGCATCTGGCTCCTTTTACTTTGCCGAAATTGTTGACTATAAATAAACGTTTATCTATAATTAAATTATCTATATATAGTGTGATAGTTTGGGCTTGATAGCAAATTCTTGTGTTAAAGCCCCTCACGGGAAATGGAAGGTAATTGTTATGAATAAAGCGTTTAAAAGGACTTTAAATATTATTGCGATAGCACTTTGTGTTTGTACTATGAATATTGTTGCGTTGGCTCAGGGCACCACCATGATTGCAGTGTCTAAAGAATCTCCTGCCGTAGGGGACAAGGTGACTGTGTCTGTTACAGCCTCAGAGTCAGGCACTATCACTGTAAAATACACAGCCAGCATGTTAAATCTTGTTAGCTGTACAGGTAAGGATTACACAGCTTCAGGCAATTTTATCACCTTCACAGGTAAGTCAGGTGATGTGGTTTTCAATGCGGCTAGCGCAGGTACTGCCTCAGTTATTATTTCATCTACAACTTGCTCTGGCAGCAGCACTAACATCACTATCGGTGGTGGTTCATCTGACAGCACAGAGACCACTGTTGAGGAAAAGCCTGCCGAGGAGGCACCAGCTGAAACAGCAGCAGAGGAGCCTGTGGAACAGCCAGTTGAAGAGGCTCCAGCAGAGACTCCTGAGGTAGCAGCAGCTCCATCCACAGGGGCAGTTGGTACTCTCAATGCTAATGGTGGCTTTGATATCAATGGCGTTTCTTATGTTGTTTCTGAAAGATACGCTGACTCAGAAGTTCCTTCAGGCTTTGAAAAGAAGACCATCACAATTGGTTCAAGCACTTACAGCGAGCCAGTCAATGGAAATGTTACACTTCTTTATTTAAAGCCAGCTGACAACGTTGCAGGTTCTGGTGTTTTCTATTCTTACAATGCTGATGAAGGTACAGTATCACAATTTTTAATGCTTAATGCATCTAACGATTTAATTATGCTTTCAGATGCAGGGGAACCATTATCTTCTGCTTTCCAGAATATTGCACTTGATGTTACTGGCGGTAGTGCCTCTGTATACACCCTTGATGGTGGCGAGTTCTACTATTTATATGGAACAAATAAGGCTGGCACTACAGGTTGGTTTGTATACGACAGTGCTAACAATACAGTTTCTCGTGTTGACGAAAGCTTAGTTAATGCCATCGGCACAGGCTCATCAGCTTCAGATTCAGAGGATTCAGGTGTAACATCTTCAAATGACAACTCAGATCTTTACATAAACAAGCTCAACACTTATCGCAAGGTAATAATGGGACTTATTGTTCTTTGTGTGCTTCTTGTTTTTGTAATCATCAATTCACTTGTTAAATCTAGAGATAGAGATGACGATTTCGACGGTGATGTTTTCGCAACAGCGCCTAAGAAATCTGTTAGAAAGCTTCCTCGTCCAATCGCTTTTGGAAATCCTTTAAAGCGTAAGGCTGAAAATGACGATGATTATGAAGAAGAGGAAGAGGATTACGACGAAGCTGAGGAAGAGTATTACGAGGATGGAGACTACGACGAGTACGAAGAGGAGGTTGAGGAAGAACCTTCTATTTCTCCAGCTGAAACAGTTTCAAACTATGATGCTCGCAGAAGTTCGAGCTTAAATATGATGGATCTTAACGACCTATAAATAAAAGGAGAAGCTAATGGAATATTCAAAACAGGCGAAACGAGCTATTTCAGGTGCATCGAAGCTTTCAAAGTCTTTGCAGCATAGTTATGTTGGAACAGAGCATCTTCTCATTTCTATTATCGAACAGGAGAATTCTCTTGCTGCCAAGGTTTTGGAATCTAATGGTGTCAGCAAAGAGGCTCTTCTTAAGCTGGTTGAGGAATTGATTTCACCAGGCGGAGAAGTGGCACTTCAGGATAGAGATGGATATACACCTAAAATGGAGCAGCTCTTAGAGCATGCTGCAGAGGAAGCAGATAAATGTAATTCAAAAACAATCGGAACAGAACATCTTTTGCTTGCAATGATTCGCATGCAGGATTGTTCTGGCGCCAGACTTTTAAATTCCCTTGATGTGAATCCACACAAGCTTTTCTCAGAGCTTGTTGCAGGAATGGGGGCTGAGGGTGCAGTCTATAAAGAGGAAATGCAGGCCATGAACAGTGGTCGTCGCCGTAATGAAGCCTCTTATCTAGACCAATTCTCTCGTGACCTTACAGAGATGGCTGCAGAGGGAGAGCTAGACCCTATTGTTGGTCGTGATTCTGAAATTCAAAGAGTTATTCAGATTTTATCAAGACGTGGAAAGAATAATCCATGTCTTATTGGTGAACCTGGCGTTGGTAAAACCGCAATTGTTGAAGGTCTTGCTCAGAGAATAGTTGAGGGAATTGTCCCAGATTCTGTTAGAGACCTTAGAGTTTTATCACTGGATTTATCAGGAATGGTTGCAGGCTCAAAATACCGAGGTGAATTCGAGGAGCGTATCAAAAAAGTTATTGCGGAAGTTGTTGAGGAGGGTAATATCCTTCTTTTTATCGACGAGATTCATACACTTATTGGTGCAGGTGGAGCTGAGGGAGCAATCGATGCTTCAAACATTTTAAAGCCTGCTATGGCACGTGGGGAAATCCAAATCCTTGGTGCTACCACTATCACTGAATATCGTAAATACGTAGAAAAGGATGCTGCTCTTGAACGTAGATTCCAGCCTGTTATGGTTGAAGAACCTACAGCTGAGGAGACTATCGAAATCCTCAAGGGTGTTCGCAATCTTTATGAGGAACATCATGGTGTTGAAATACCAGACGAAGCGGTTGTTGCTTGCGTTACCTTATCAGAGAGATACATTGCAGACAGATTTTTGCCAGATAAGGCTATTGATTTAATGGACGAGGCGGCTGCATCATTAAAGCTTAGCTTTGTTAAGAAAAACACAAAAGATGATGATCTTTTAAATAAGATAGAAGCGCTTGCTCAAGAAATGGAAAATGCCATTGTTGCTGGTGATATTGCTCTTGCAAGTTCAATTAAAAAAGAAAAGGATGACTTGGTTGCGCAAAAAGAATCTGAGGATAAAAAACTTAATCGCAAGCGCAAAACAAAACCGGCCGTCCTTACAGAAAACGATGTTGCAAATGTAGTTGCCCTTTGGACCAAGATTCCAGTGGCAAAGCTTACAGAACAAGAGTCAGTTAGACTTAGAAAAATCGAATCTATCTTACATAAGCGTGTAATCGGACAGGAGGAAGCTGTTTCAGCAGTTGCTAGAGCTGTCCGTCGTGGTCGTGTGGGTCTTAAAGAAAAAGGTAGACCGATTGGTTCCTTCTTATTCTTAGGACCTACAGGTGTTGGTAAAACTGAGATTTCTAAGGCTTTAGCTGAAGCAGTTTTTGGAACAGAAAATTCAATGATTCGAGTAGATATGAGTGAATACATGGAAAAGCACTCAGTGTCTAAAATGATAGGTTCACCTCCTGGATATGTTGGTTACGATGAAGGTGGTCAGCTTTCAGAAAAGGTCAGAAGAAATCCTTACTCAGTTATTCTTTTCGACGAAATAGAAAAGGCTCACCCTGATGTATTCAATGTTCTTCTTCAGATTTTGGATGATGGCCATGTAACTGATTCTCAGGGAAGAAAGGTTGACTTTAAAAACACAATTATTATCATGACTTCTAATGCAGGCGCTCAGGCTATTATCGAGCCAAAGAAGCTTGGTTTTGCTTCAAAAGAAGATGCTAGCAAAGACTACGAATTCATGAAGAATGGTGTTATGGAAGAAGTAAAACGTATCTTCAAGCCAGAGTTCTTAAACCGAATTGACGAGACAATTGTATTTAGGGCTCTCAATAAAGATGATATGAAGGAAATTGCAGGTCTTCAGGTTAAGCAATTTGCAGCCAGATGTAAGGAGCAGATGGATATCACTGTTTCTATTCCTGCTTCAGTTAAGACATGGATTGTGGAAAAATCCTTCGATCATAAGTATGGCGCAAGACCTATCCGTAGAAAGATTCAGACTGCACTTGAAGATGTTATGGCAGAAGAGATATTGGCTGGAAAAATCAAATCCTCTGATTCTGTTAAAGCAAAAGTCAAAGGTGATGTTGTAGTTTTTGAAAAATGTTAGTTTTATTCAGGCCATTTATTGTTAAAATAAAAATCCTTTGCTATAATTATTAAACAACATAGTCGTTAGACAATCTGCATTTTGCAGAGCATAGGAGGAATAAGGATGGCTGTAATTAGCGAGTTAATTCGCAGCGAAGCAGACGGAACCATCAGCTTTGGTGATTACACATTGGCTGATAAGAAGAAACTTGAAGACTACAAGCACGATGGGGATTTGTACAAGGTAAAGACTTTTTCCGACATCACAAAGCTGGAGCGTAATGGAATGTTCGTATATGAATCAGTTCCAGGTACAGCAGTTGAAAAGTTTACTTGTTCATCTGATTCCGTTTCTTTTTCTGTTGAAGGTAAGGGAGATGCAATGATTACCTTGGAGCTCGAACCAGAGACAGAATATGCTATCACAGTTGGTGGAGCAAACGCTGGACAGATGAAGACAAATCTTGGAGGAAAGCTTAATCTTTCAGTTGAGTTAGACCCAGGGGTTGCTGTTCAGGTTCAGGTTAAGAGAATTTAATATCAGTTTTAGTAATTAATCAATCTTCCCATTTTCAAATGGGAAGATTTTTCTATAAGGAGAACAAAATGGCTAAGAAAAACGTATCAGTATTCTTTTGTCAGGAATGTGGGAATGAAACTTCAAAATGGTCAGGCCAGTGCCCAGCCTGTGGCGCTTGGAACTCACTAGTGGAAGAGGTGGTAGATAAATCCACAGTAAAAGCTCGTGCTAAGGTGTCGGAGGTAAAGCCTACAAAGCTGATAGATGTAACTGCGTCCAATGAGCATCGAATCTCTACAAATATAGAAGAGTTTGACAGAGTTCTTGGCGGTGGAATAGTTCCAGGTTCTATGATATTAGTGGGAGGTGACCCAGGAATAGGTAAGTCCACCTTATTACTTCAAACCTGTCGACAATTATGTCTTTCAAATATAAATGTTATGTATGTTTCTGGTGAGGAATCCCTTCAGCAGATTAAAATTCGTGCAGATAGAATAGGTGCCTTTAATGATAAGCTTGATCTGTTATGTGATACAAATCTTGATACCATCAAGCTTGTGGTAGAAAGAGAAAAGCCAACAGTGCTAATAATTGACTCTATCCAAACAATGTACAATGAGTCTGTTGGCTCGGCTCCAGGCTCTGTTTCCCAGGTAAGAGAGTCTACCAGTGTGCTGATGGAAATTGCAAAGGTTCAAGGAATTGCAGTATTTATTGTAGGTCATGTAACAAAAGAGGGAACTGTTGCTGGCCCAAGAGTGCTAGAACATATGGTAGATACCGTTCTTTACTTTGAGGGAGATAGACATGCTTCCTATAGAATACTTAGAGGAGTGAAAAATCGTTTTGGTTCTACAAATGAAATAGGCGTTTTTGAAATGAGAGATACAGGTCTTGATGAGGTAAAAAATCCTTCTGCGGTCATGCTTGATGGTCGACCAGAAAATGCAACAGGTTCTATTGTTACATGTTCTATGGAAGGAACCCGTCCGATTCTAGTGGAGATACAGTCTCTTGTCAGCAAGACGGCCTTTGAAATACCTAGACGTATGGCAACAGGCTGCGACTATAATAGAGTAAACCTTTTAGTGGCAGTTTTGGAACGAATGCGCGATACAAAGGCAAATAGATCCTGTGGTATATTCTTGGGACGTTCTGATATATATGTAAACATTGCAGGTGGCATTAGAATTAATGAGCCAGCTATTGATTTGGCTATTGCTCTTGCAATCTACTCCAGTGAAAAAGAAATTGCTATAAATGCAGACACTGTGGTTTTTGGCGAGATTGGCTTGTCTGGGGAAGTGCGTTCTGTTGCAATGGCAGAACAAAGAGTAAGTGAGGCGAAGAAACTTGGTTTTAAGAAAGCGATTATTCCAGCTTCTAATCTTTCGGTGGCAAATGGAATAAAGGGGATAGAAGTAGTTGGTGTGTCTAATATTAAAGAAGCGGTGGATGCTATATCTCGTTAAGTTATAAGTGTATAATGCCACATTTTGGGCTTAAGAAACAAATTGCAAAAATAATTAGTACAATTCACACAATTGCTTGTATGTGACCTAAATAGATTTACTTTAAAAAATCACAGAATATCTGTTGACACTGTAGGTTCTAGGTGATATTATAATCGAGCACTGAGGGAAACGAAGTGCTGAGAACAAACAGGAAGTTGAAAGAATTGTATAAACAATTTTGAAATCCTGAAAAGTTTGAAAAATAAATAAAAAAGTTGTTGACAAAGATAGCTTCTCATGATAATATATACGAGTTGCTGCTGAGAGCAACAACAAAGCGAAGATTGATAACTGAACAGTGAAACAAACCTTGAATTAATACAAGTTTTAAAACATGTATCCTTGAAATTCATTTAAGTTTCTTAATGAAACGAAACCTTTATTAGTAAACAAGTCAGTTTTATACTGATTCGGAATTAAACTTTTAACATGAGAGTTTGATCCTGGCTCAGGATGAACGCTGGCGGCGTGCTTAACACATGCAAGTCGAACGAAGCAATTTTCTACGATCCCTTCGTGGTGACGGATTATTGACTGAGTGGCGGACGGGTGAGTAACGCGTGGGTAACCTACCTTGTACAGGGGGACAACAGTTGGAAACGACTGCTAATACCGCATAAGCGCACAGTACCGCATGGTACAGTGTGAAAAGTTTTTTCGGTACAAGATGGACCCGCGTCTGATTAGCTAGTTGGTGAGGTAACGGC
>NZ_FMXT01000027.1 GCF_900104335.1 Pseudobutyrivibrio sp. YE44 | reverse complement strand
TCCTTTAATCCTGAAAGGTCATAATACTTACCTTCGTATTCTTTTATTCCTTCATTATGCTGATTTTCTACAACAATATTATTGCCATTGATATAAGTTATAGTACCGCGCCTTACAAATTTAGGTTTCTCGGAATAGTAATTTCGTGGCCCCATTATAGACTCATCTATTTGATATTCAGAATCTAAACATGCTTTATATACTTCATGCTGTTTCTCTCCAGATAACTGACAAAAATCCACCCTTCTATCGAAATAATAGTCGGCAACAATTTCCTGGGCTCTTAGATATATTTTTTCTATATCTCTTTTTTCTTTTTCATCTAAATCTCTCCATATTTTATTATTATCTTCCCAAAAAACTAAATTGAAAAATGTGCTTTCTATTTTTTTTGTATTTTTTAGATTAACGCACAAAAAATCATCGCATAAATCATTTCTGCTAATACAAGCATCTTCAAGATCTTTTACTGTAACATCCGATTCACTATCCAAGTTATAATTAAATGCTTTATATTCCAACTCCTCTTCATCGAACTTAATACTACTATCGACTTCACGTCCACTAAATTGTCCTACTATAATTTCATCAGAAATATCTGCCCATTCTGATTGAATTTCAGGGTAATCCATAAGCATCCAATTAACCTCTGCCACATCCATTTTTGCGTCATCAATTACATAATCAGGATTACAATAGAGGTTATAGAACTCCAACTGTTGTGCGTAACTCAAATCATAAATATTTACTTTTTTATCACCGTAATATGAATCTACAAGATCTTGATTTGCATATAAAATATTTTCAATTGCTGTCTGCTGCTTTTCAGACAGCGCTGAATAGAAAAAGCAATCAAATTCCCTTCTTGCAATTAAATCAAGAGCATCTCTAACCGCTTCAACAGCATATTCATTATATTTTTCTATATAGTCTTCATATAATTCATCTTTATTTTTGAAAGAATTTTTTAAATCATTTTCTGTAATCGAACTGTCTGTTATTAAATTGTAATAAACTGCCGCTGATTTAAGCTTTTTCTCTTCAAAAATTACATCTGAATCATCAGTTAGAACATAATAAAATTCATCGTAGCTTTTTTCAGCCATTTCGCCTTGACTATCATTTTTGTAGCGAATCAAAACCATTGAAATCAATGCGATTGTAAATAAAATCATCGCTAAAAATATGTTCTTTCTTTTCATGCATTTACCCCTATTCCATTGTAACTTCATAATACAACGCTCTTAAATCTACAGAATCTAATTCTTCTAGCGATTCTGCAACTATGTTATTATTCTCGCAATACGAAGGCAATCTATTTTGCATTGAAATAAGTATTTATAATCTCCCACCCAAAATGAGTTATTATTAAGTAAGCGCTTAATGTTCACCCGTTAGGGCAAAACAAATGGCATCCTTTCGGATGCCAGACTCATTAAACATATGGAGCATTTTACTCCAATGT
>NZ_FMXT01000005.1 GCF_900104335.1 Pseudobutyrivibrio sp. YE44 | reverse complement strand
GTCTGTCTGTCTGTCTGTCTGTCTGTCTGTCTGTCTGTCTGTCTGTCTGTCTGTCTGTCTGTCTGTCTGTCTGTCTGTCTGTCTGTCTGTCTGTCAAGATTATACTCATTACTACTCCCTGTTTACAAGCATATTATGCTTAATTGTTTGATTTAACCAATCAAATTTTTCATTCAAAATGACTGTCAAAGTCAATTGGACATATCAAATGATTCCCTCTATTGAGAACAGTCTTCAGACTCGACGAGTATAGTTTACATCTTTTTTACATATACATCAAGTTTCTTCAAAATGGTCCTCACCCTCAATATTTCAAAAATCCTATATCTTATCCAGTCAATTAAAATACAGGATACAAATATTAGTATGCTCATCCCACCAGATACCAAAAGTTGTTTGTAGATACTACAACTAGCAAAATAATTCCACTTTTCAACAATAAGCGCCCAAAACAAAATCTTATGTCCATGTATTAAGTACACTGCAAAAGATAACGGAGCTATACTAATGGTAATTCTTCTTAATATACTGTTAAGATTCAAAGATTTAAATGCGTATATCAAAAAAATGGCCTGAGCAAGAACAACGGGAGAGTTATACTTAAATAACCCATTTAGCAAATTCGACACATAATTTTCTGATACGTAATTTCTCATGATATAAATACAAAATGCTAATAGTGTTATTATGATATATCCCAAAAGAAACAACGCACTTTTCTTCTCTATTTCTGAAAATCTCCTTATGTACCCTCCAAAATAATATAAAAATACAAGCCAACTTCCACTATATCCAAATCCTGCATAAAATGTATCTCCTATTATCAAAGGAATTATTGAATACATAATAAACATTAGTATTAAAATAATAGTCAAGGAGCCTTTGTTGAGAGTTTCAAATGCAGCATTTATGATAGGCATAAACGCAAAAACCATAAAATACGCGCTAAAATACCAATATAGATTTGATGATACTGGGAAAAATAATTCTTTAAGCTCGTACCCATCTATCCACTCTGGATGGATTAGTCTTGCGAAGAAATAGATCAACACATTATAGAACTCAACCTCTAACCATAAATACATATAGTTTGAAATTTTCCATTTTCCTTCTACACCAACATAACCAGAGATTAATCCAAATACATTTACCGAACAAAATACAATTGCCTCTACAAACCATGCACAGTAGTAATTTGTAGTACCAGGTGTGGCAGATGTAATTATACCGCTAGCCCCAGTCATATGTAGCAACACTATTCCAAACATAGATAGATTTCTCAGTAAATCAATTCCTACCAGGCGTTTTTCTTCTCTCATATAGGTTTCCCGCATAAATACCACTCGGCCAATATCAAGTCCTTGTACTCATCGATATCGACAGCATGTTCCTCTGAAATAATATAGGGTACTTCATTATCATTGAAGCTGGTATCATCGTTCAATTCTGAAATAGAATTGATATAAATAGCTCCATTGATTCGATAAAATTCTGGCATATCCTGACGACGACAGGTTGAAGATACATCCAGCATCTTTTTCATATGCGTATCATCCTGAAGTGTACGAATCAACAAAGGATGATCTTCCACCACGGATACGGACGCCATTGAACGTTCCCCCGACGTAATATACTTCTCCAAGGCACCCTTCAAGTCCTCTCCATCACGAAGTGGAGAGGTTGGCTGCAGGATGACTAAAATATCATACTCCTTGCCCATCTCTTTTAGTGTATTTACAGCATGCAATACTGCATCCAAGGTGGTTGCCGTATCGGATGCTAACTCATCTGGACGTAGGAATGGTACCCATGCACCATACTCCTCTGCTACTGCCTTGATACGCCCGGAATCTGTAGTAATTACTACATCATCTACGTATTCACAGTTCTTACCTGCCTCAATGGAGTACGCAATCAGTGGCTTGTCTGCCACCGGTCGAATATTCTTATCCTTAATGCCCTTGCTTCCGCCTCTGGCTGGAATCAGTGCAAGGACTCTCTTTCCCTGAATCATGCTCTATACCTTATCCGATATACGGATCCTTTAACATTGATAAGTCTCTCTGTAATAACTTCTGCTCCACTTCTTCCGGTGTCATTCGATTATGCAGGTAATCCTCTGCTACCACATCGTCGAACTCTGCATTCTTGCTGTAGCGAATCTCACCGGTAGCATCCTGCTTCTGTCCCTGAATGGTAAAAAGAGTGCCATCTTTGATACGCTCGACTACAGAATCATGAGCAGCCTTTACTGCAATCATACCCAGAACGAACGGATCAGCCTTCTGAGGCTTTGGTAGGGCATGATACAACATATCACCGGCATCCAACTTCTCAGATAACATATGAATTGTTGCACCCACCAACTCAGGGTATCCATCATAGGCAGCCCAGAAGTTACAAGATGCGCCACGAAAGTATGGACTTACACCCATATGGATGTTGATAGCCTTATGGTCTTCTAGGAAGCGGATTAAATCACCCTTGATGAATCCTGAACCAAATACTAGGTACAAATCACTATGAAGAGCTTCATCCAGCTGCTCCATGGTCATGTACTTCAAGTCTCCGGACTTCAAGCAAAGCTGCTTTACATTATTTTGAAGGAATCCAACAGTTCCAAAGACTTCTGCCTCTGCGGCTCTTACGTGCTCGAAGTACTCCTTCATCACCGGCGAATTATCATATCGATCCTTCACCTCTCCAGGGAATACGGTGGTTCCCTCTTCGATGGCATATACAACGTCAGCCACTTCGGAAAGTCTACGAAGCAAGCTTAAGTGTCTTGGCTGATTGCTGGTAAATACTGTAATCTTCATTATTGATTCCTCATTGTCTTGAATAGATTCGAATGATCCTCTCTTGGTATAAAAAATGGATCTGCATTCTCAATTGGATATGCGCGAAATCCCATCTTCACGCCCAACTCCTGCATGATTCCCTTGGTATCATCATTGAAGGAATCACATGGATAGGATACGGTGGTGATGGTTGGAAGGAAGGCTTCCAAAAGCTTCTTACAGGTCGCATACTCTGCCTTCTGATCCTCATAATTCATCATACCAAGGGTGGTTGGATGAGTATGGGAATGAAGACCGATGATATGATTCTCCTTGTGAAGTGCTTTCAACTCCTGCTCCTTTACCCAGAGCAGGTCTACATACTTCTCATAGTCATAACCTGCTGCCTCCATCATGGCATCCATGACGCGATTATATCGGTCTGCACCCAGGATATAATCTCTGGCATAACGGAATCTGCGGTCATTGTCGGTATAGAAGGTACTCTCCGGCTTATAACCACGCCACTTCTCATCCGCAAGTCCTGCAGTTACATCGACTTTCAACATATCCTTGATATCTTCTGCAGCTTCGAAAAATGCTGCATAGAAGTCATCAATCTCCGGATACATATAGAAGCGGAAGTGATGATAAATCTCCAACTTCTCATATACGCCAGTCATTGGAGACGTATAAACAAACCAGAATCCGGTGAGACCTCTATCCTTCATCACCGGACCTGCAATATCATATTGGCAACGCAGTGCATCATCAAAAGTAAGTACCACATCATTCTTCCCTAACTTACCACCGATTGCCTTCTCATAAAATTCTTCTGCACCAATAATGTTATTATTCTTACCATACCAGGTAAGCAAATCATCAAAATCCTGGGCAGATAAGAATCCCTGTGCCTTGATATGTTCTCCACCGTGGAAATGGTGGAACATAATACCATGTGCTTGGGTATTCATGTATTACAATTCCTCAATTCTAACTAAAATGCGCTTGTCAAGTCTACAAAGCTTTTCTGGATATCACGTTCCCATACTTCACTGCTTCGAACGGTCTCCATAAAGCGCTCTGTACTCTCACCCTTACCAAAGTCAAAGGACTTCTTGCGATAGTTCTCAATATTTCCAATAGCTCCTAAAAGTGCTTTCATATCCTCATCTGCATGCTGGATATTGGTATTATCTAGAGAATAACGTCCTGACTGACGAGTTCCCACATCGATAGCAGGAATACCATATACGCTGGTCTCACGTACACCAGCACTAGAATTTCCAATCATAAAGTCAGCATTCTTAAGCAGTGTTAAGAAGTATTCTAAACGAATAGATGGGAACATCTTAAAATGCTGATTATCGCTCAACTTCTTAAATGCGCTCATGATGATTTCAGAACCGTAGTCGTTGTTTGGATATACTACGATATAGTTCTTCTCAGATGCAACCAATGCATCTATCAACTCTTTCACATGACCTTCCAAAATATCAAACTCAGTAGTTACAGGATGATACATAAGAATTCCGTACTTGTCATACGGGATTTCGTAGCGTTCCTTGGCAGCCTTTAATGATGGAAGTTCATCGGATAACATAATGTCGATATCTGGAGAACCAATGATATAGATATCTTCTTCGTGCTCACCCATCTGAAGAAGTCTTGTCTTCGCCTCTTCGTTGCAAACAAAGTGCAAGTGAGAGAACTTAGATATAGCATGTCGAATAGACTCATCGATGGTACCAGATAACTCACCGCCTTCAATATGAGCTACACGATAATTATTAAGCGCTCCTACGATAGCGCCTGCCAACGCATCGATACGATCTCCGTGAACCACAATCATATCTGGCTGTACATGCTTTGCATAACCTGTCAGGTTGCAAATGACATTACCGAGATCATAGCTCATGTCGCCTGTATTATTCTGTGAAAAATCCACATAAATATTCTTATACTTATCCTTCAAAACTTCTTGATAAGTGTTTCCAAATTTTTCAATTAGATGCATACCAGATACATATACATAAGCCTCTAGATTTGAATCTTCTTCCACGCCCTTAATTAGAGACTTAATCTTACCATAATCAGCGCGTGTTCCGGTGATAAATAAAATCTTCTTCATTAGTTTTCTACCATACTCCGTGTTAACTGTATATCGTTTTCGATATCGCAAGTAGCTTTCTTTCCAAGGATATTCTCATACTCTTCTGCTGGAATTTCTCCAGTGCCCGGACGTTTCACCCAAAGATTCTCTTTTGTGAATACTTCTCCGACCTTCACAGGCTTGATTGTAACACACGTTGCAAAGGCAAAATCAATGGTAACTTGCTCTTCTGGGATAGCCCCCTTGTGACCACCTCGCATAAGCGGTACTTCTCTAGCTGCCTGTAAAAGTTCGCCAAGCGCGTGCTCATCCATTGAGCATACGATATCCGGTCCAATACGGTCCATATGATCGGTAAAGTGACGTTCTACCAAGCTTGCGCCAAGTGCAATGGCCGCGATACAAGCATTGTTATTCAATGTATGATCAGAAAGACCAACCGGTACACCTGGAAATGCATGCATCATCTCCTGCATTGCGCCAAGACGAACCCATTCCGGCTTGGTTGGGTACAAATTGGTTGTATGCATAAGGGCATACTGGACACCGTATTTTTCCATAATGTTGACAGTTTTCTCAATGCTCTTCAGGTCGTTCATACCTGTGGATACAATCATAGGCTTACCGAACTCCGCAATGTGTTCGATGAGTGGATAGTTGTTAAGTTCTCCTGATCCAATCTTGTATGCATTAACACCAAACTTCTCTAAGCGGTCAGCTGCTGCACGCGAGAATGGAGTACTAAGGAACAACATCCCCTTAGACTCAACATAATCCTTTAATTCTAATTCTTCCTCTTCAGATAAAGCTGCTTGTTCCATGATGTCATAAATAGAAATATCAGCGTTTCCAGGGATTACCTTCTTGGCAGCGCCTGCCATCTCATCAGAACAAACATGTGTCTGATGCTTAATCAATCTAGCTCCTGCACGATATGCAGCATCCACCATTTCCTTAGCCACCTGAAGAGAGCCATTATGGTTGATACCAATCTCTGGTATAACCAGAGCTGGTGCATTTTCTCCGATTTCTATTGTTTTATTACCATTTTGAATTATCATAATATTGATTGTACCGTTTTTTAACTGTACACTCCTCTCATAAAAATATTAATCTATCTCTTTTTAGTGTATATTAACTTCTATATTTGCATTTATATCATAGAGTTTTATCTTCCCTGTCTTTTGCGGATTATCTGTAACCATCTTGTTGAAACCATTTACACTATCATAGTTCAATTTCGAGTCTGAAAGCGACCATGTTTCTATACCCCAAAATACAGCTAACGTCAACAATGCTGTGCTACCATGCCCAATCACTACGTCTGGTTTATTTGTAACTGAAGCTATTATTTCTTCAATTGATTTTTCTTGAGGCAATGAAACCACTGGAAAATCCACTTCACCCAAACCATCAGTATCTCTTGGATGCATTTTAATATATACCTTATATCCTTTATTATAAAACTCTTTTAGCAAACAAATCACTCTTGTATTATGAGCAGTTTGTACATCTTTTATCTCGTCGACAGTTCCAAGATATATAATATATTTATTCCCCAAATCGTTGTTTTTCTCAACATCTTGTTCAATTACCCTTCGATAGTAATCAACAACCTTATCATTCATAAAACTACGTTTTTTGAATATTGAAAACTCAACTTCACCAATTTTATTACATTCTCGCACAATTACTTTAGCGCAATCACGTATTATCGATTTTAATTCTACATATAATGCCGTTTTTCCCTGTTGTGTTATCTTTATAAACTCATGTCTTGATAAATATGCACCTGTTCCATCATCAATACAAGCTGTATCAACCTTTACATGAAATGCTTTTTTATATTCAACCGCTAAACGTATCCAAGGCGAAACTGGAGAGATAATAACTAACGGATTTCTACTTTCATTAATTGCCGACTCACTTTTAAAACATCGATGATTTAGTTCTGTTAAGCTAAATCTAAATACTTTTATATAATCACAAACTGGAAAATTTATCACATCATCATTAAGCAAGTAACCCGCAGTGCTGTGTTTTCCTTCTATTATTATTCCATTAACATTTCTCTGCAATTGCTCACTTAAATGTAATATAAACGCCTTTACTCCCAATAGATGAAATGGCGTTTCTGCATACCCAATAAAATCAATATTCGAGTTGGAATTTACTTCTTTTATAAAATCATTAACCATCTATATTTATTATTTCCTCGTCAAGTATTTTGATAATAATAATCCTGTTAATTTAAAACCAATCATTTTCTCTATCAAATAAATTGTAAAAACTTTCTTGTTACTGTTATATTTCAATACCCAGTTCTTTTCTTTTAATCTAGCAATTAGATTGTCTTTTGTTTCCCCATCTTTTAATGAAAAAATATTACCGTATAATACAACATATTGAAATCCCGCATAGTGTAAAAGGATTTCTCGCATATTTGTTTCTTTTATGGAACAAACTGATTCTATTGTATCCAACAAGTCCTCGCAATGTTTTTCAGTAACATTATTTGTTATTGACCCTACTCGATTCTGTCGATACACATATAAATCCATATCAATTGTTTGAATCTTTGGCTTGTATAGTAGAAGTCTAAAAAAGAATTCAATATCTTCGCTTTTTATACCTTTTTTAAATAATAAACTGTTATTTACCAAAAACGTTCTTTTATATGCCTTATCACAAGCAGAACCACTTATAATCTGATTTTTAATCATGTATCTGTAGGTTTCTTCCACACTTAAACCTTCTGGAATTGTGTTGTTTAGGTGGTTGTGAATAACACCTGTATCCGGATAACTCTTGGCCATCAAGAACTCAACAATTTCTGTTTCAGTCTCACTAATCACTTTATCTATCTCATAGAGTCCATTATCATACTGCCAATAATCATCTCCATCAAGGAACAAGATATACTCACCTTCTGCAGCTTTGATTCCAGCATTTCTAGCACTACTCAATCCACCATTTTCTTTATGAATAACCCTAACTGTTTGATATTTAGCCTCTAATTCATCACATATCCTTTCACTGCCATCAGATGAACCGTCATCAACCAGTATTATCTCATAATTCTTATAAGACTGGTCAATCACACTTTCCACAGCATATTCTATATATTCTTTTATGTTATATACTGGAATTATTACACTAAATCTCATTTTGTTTCCTAACTATTTTTCTGAAATACGGGCAGCTTTTGTTTTCTTGTGTGTTCTTGATAAAAGATATAAATAAGATAATACACCTAATGGCGTTAATAACACTGTCATTATTTTTTTTGGTGATTTTTTAATATATTTATAATCATGAAGAATGAAACTACAGGAAATATACCCCAAGTATCCTCTCATCTTAGGCTTGAAATATCTGGCTTTTACCATATGCATTTTATAATCTTCTCTGAACCCTTTTGGGTTTCTAAAAACGGCTTCATGCGCCCCCATAGAATATCCATTTTCTTGATACTCTACAACAACTATAGGAATATCTCTTACCAAAAACGGTTTCTCTGGCAGCTGAATCATTTTATAGCCTTCCCCTATCAGGTTCTCACCATCAAACTTTGGAGCATCTACCAGTTTTTTCATTTCATCAGTTTTAAAAACATTCACCGTATCACTTTGAAGTTTATACTTATACAAGAAATCTTGGCAGGTAGCCTTTTTTAATGATTCTGGAAATGATTCACATGCGATCTTCCCACTTTCTAGTGTGGTTTTTGCAAATATACCTATGACGTTTTTATCATCATTTTCATTCCAGATATTTTCTATTTTTTCTACCGCATCATCCATAAGCCAATCATCAGAGTCTACTCCTAAGATAAGCTCAGTATCACACAGTTTATATGCCGCGTCTCTAGCCGTATGGATTCCACCGTTTTCTTTGTAGTAATATCTAATCTCGAATTCTTTTGTTTCAGATTTCCATTTTTCTACAACGATTTTGGTGTCATCTGTTGATCCGTCATCTATTACTTGCCATATAAAATTGTACGAAGTCTGCCTTTTTAAAGACTCGTATACTCTTGGCAACAGTGTTGCTCTGTTATATGTGGAAGTATATATAGTAATTAGTTTATCTTTAGCCATTAATCAATTCCTTCTGTTTTTTGCATGGAATAATCAAGAACCAGCTTCTTATAAAATAATAAGTACAACACAAATAACCCCCATGAGAATATTGATATAACCAAGCCTACTTTATAGCCTGGAGTCACATATTCGAAGGCTACTGAATGTTCTCCTTCTGGCACTTTTATAATCATCATTCCGCCAGAATTTATAATATCCACTTGTGTATCATCTACATATGCGCTCCATCCATCATCATTTGGAACGGCGAAATATACATATTGATCCTTGTCATAATCTGTTCTACATGTAAAGCCTCGATTGTTTCTTACAAAATTTTCTACCGCTTTGCTGGCATTCTTTTCAACATAATCTGAAACAGGAATTGAAACATTTACTGTGTCCTCAGCCAATTCCTTCCTCATAAGAGCAGTTGAATTGTTTTCCTCAATTACTGGTGCAATTAAAAGTGCAAGACCTCTGTCAACAACGTTTATTTCTTTTAATCTTTCCATTGTGATGTATGAATCAACAGCGTAGCCTATTGGATTCGCGCACACCTCAACCATATATGTCGATCCCAAATCATTAGGATATTCTGCTATCAACTGTCCATTAACAACTGTATAATCCGGCGTTATATAATACTTTCCACCAAGTAACTCGGCTAGCCCCTTATACTCATTTTTGTTAATAGCACAAACCGGGTCATAATAATCAAACAATGCTTCAAATTCTCTTATACTGTTAGAATCTGTTGAGCATTGATTATTAAATCCCGCCAGATTATTTACCATAGAATCCAAATTGTAAGTATCATTAAGTCGATATTGATTATTTGGAAGCTGATACTGTGCAGCACTTTGGAAATTTGCCTTATATTGTTCTACAGGCACACCATGCTTTGTATAGATATATAGTGTTAAAAAAGTCGTTCCAAAAGCGAACAGCGAAACTGTAGCAAGAATCACCTTAAAAGGATTATCAAATCTAGTACATAAAAAATATGTAATCAGCAACCCTAAGCCAGCTATCATGATTAGTGTGTATAGCTTAAAATGACTATATATTAAATCTGGCTCTGCTTCCGAATAATTTACAAATTCTAATAAGACATACAAAAACGCAATTAGGGCACCATAACCGATGGCTCCTCCAAGAATTGTGATCTTGTTTTCTTCCAAATTTTCAAGAACCTTGATGGATGCCAATGCCATCATCAACACTAGCATGTACCACCATCTCATTTGGGATTCGTTGTATAAATAAAAGGCCTCACTAAAAAATGGGAAAAAGCATGTACATATTAAAGCTATTAGTAGCTTAAACAGCCAATCTTTGTTTTTTAGCATGTAGGCAAAAACAAGTACAAATCCAACCATCGGAAGATACATACCAGAGCTATAAAACTTCTGTAAATAAACACTACTTAAAGAAGTCATTGCTTCTCCTGGAAGAAGCATGGACTTAAACAGATAAAGTAAGAACCTAGGCTGCCATTCAAGAATCTTTTCAAGATAAATGGAAGTTCTTGCTCTTGGATTGTCTGTAATAAAAATGATACTTGGAATGAACAACACCGCTGCCATTCCTACACCAAGCACACCTGATATAATACACTTACCTGTTCTTACTAAAAATTCTTGAACCGATACAATTCCAACAAATCTGAAGATAAAATATATAATACAGAAAATAACCTCTCCTATAAAGAAGAAGTAATTCAGGAAACAATTTAAAAATACGGCAAAAATAAATAATCTATAGTCTTTCTTCTCATGGATAATCTCTATTCCAATTAGCAACAACGGAAATAGCGCTATTACATCATGAAAATGATAAAAAATAAGATTTATAGAAGAATAACCTGAAAATGCATAAAGAATAGCTCCTACCATTGCCCATCTGGTATCTTTTACAAATCGCTTTAAATATATATATGCAAATAATCCTGCACAGGCATACTTTAGCATATATATCCAGCCAGCAATGTAAGGAAATGCATTTGCCGGGAAGAGCATTGTGAGCCAAAAGAAAGGGCTTCCCAGGCAGTAAAAGCTGTAGGCATTAAGTGTTGATGTTCCCAAATCCACATCCCAACTAAAGCCACTAATTCCTCCATTTAAAATTGCTTTGTGGGCTGAAATAGTAAAAGGTATTTGTTGATCATTAAAATCATTGGTGATGACAAGGAAGCCATCACCTTTCCATATGAAGTATATAAATGATAATAAAGCTATTCCAAAGCAAATAAGAAATGTGAATATCTTTTCATTGAATTCTTTTTTGTTTTCAATAGTAAACAATTTTCCCATTAACTAATATACTCCCCTTTATAGGATTTCTATTTAGATTCTCCCCAATTATTCCCTTTTAGATTAACACTTATCATTGTTGCTACAACAAGGCCTGCATTCAAAAGATATGTGTTTGTCTTGGCAATATATTCATAACTATAAAAAATATTTAAAATAACAAAAGCTGGTAACAATAATACCTTTATTTCGGCTGTCACTTTTTTGCTGATTACAAGTCTAATAGCATTAATTACTGTGCATATTTTAAATGCATATATCACAGCGAAACAAACAATGCCATAGTCTCTACCAAAGTCTAACCATAAGTTAAAGCTGGTATTTATTCCGTTTGAAGTAATGTATGACGGATTGTGCCAATTGATAAAGAGAAGTTTGAACATTTCTTTCATGTTCAAAAACTTTGCACTTTTTAATAAGCCTCCGTCGATGCCCCAAAAGCTGGTGTAATACTTTGATTTTATATTTACTATGTCTAGGTTAAAAATAAGTAGGCTTAGAGCAATTATGGCTGTGATTATAGTCGCTGATATTACTCTTGCTTTTACTTGATTATCTATCTTTGAACTTACTAATTTGTTTATTAGCAATGCTAACAATACAATTAGTTCTACTACAAAAATATAAGCATTGTATCTTCCATGTAATTTTATCATTACAGGCTGAATTACAATTGCTGCCAAGATAAGAATTGTTGAAATCGCTTTATGATTTTTGAATGTTATAACAGCCCAGATAAGAGATGCGCTAATTCCTAAAAAGAAAAACTCAACTAGCTGCAAATTCATAAGCTCCGGATTAGCTTGTTTTATTCCAAAGTATGTACCTATAGCACCAGTTTTCTTTGTCAGTGCTATAGACATAATACCATATATTCCTAAACCTATGAATAACGCAAAATAAAGAAGAGTAGTGTTGTTTCTACCCTCACTTTTTCTTACCAACGATAGGCCTACAATATATGCCAATACAGGTGCCATTATTTCAGTGGCGTGCGTATCCACTAAACCCCTAAGAAAGAAGTTTGAATAAACAACTAATATTAGCGCTTGAGCTAATATTAAAAGCGCCGTATCATAACAGATTCTTTTATTTATTATAATGCCACCTGCAATTAAAACTATACTCACTATTATAAACGCTTTCAGAGATATGTTTTCACAGAACGTTCCGTATAGCAATAATAGTAAAGCACCAATAATCGTATATCCCTTATTTATTATTTCATTACTAGGATTCTTCATTTACGTATTTAATCCCTTCACATTGTGCCATGTGTGTTATAACTGGACCACTTTGTTTTTCCTGTTCCAGCTTAGCTCTAATCATTCCTGCGAGGAAGAGTCCATAGCACAAATATAATCTAATAGAAAATGCTGCACCTTCAATAATATAGTTCAGGTTTAATAGTATAAAACCTGGAATTAATAAATATTTTATTCCGAAGTCTTTTTCTTTTATAAAGCAAAGCCTAGCGGCATCTATAAATGTCAGTAATAAATAACATACCAGGCATGCTAGAACCGGCAAGCCATAGTGATTACCATAGTCAAGCCACATATCATGGCTACCTATTTCTGACAGCTCGTTATAGCCACCTAATGGATAGTTCTTAAGGTTAGATAGAATTGTTAGCGTTGAGGCTATACGAACATTTTTAAGTAAACCTCCATCTCTAGATAGGAAAGAGTTGTTATAAATATCTCCTAATCCAAAGAGATTAATCTTTACTAATAAGATAACCAATACAGCCATAGCAGATATGACACCAACAATCTTAAGAAGCTGCTTCATCTTTTCGTGGCTGAAATTATCAATGTAATACATTGCCACTACAATTATTATGCCAGCAAAAACAGCTACTAAGCTGAATCTCCCCTCATGATATATCATTAAACCAAATATCGTAATATTTAGTAAGCTAATCAGAGCAAAGTAAGCCTTTTTCTTTTGTCTGTATAAAAAAGCGTATGCAAGTGCTCCCTGTACCAATGTGAAAAACATTTCAGCACTACTTCTAGAATAGTTTTCATCATTCCAAAAGCGATAAAACAGTGTAATCCACATGCTCCCTCGGATATGTGTGTAAAGAATATCTCCAAGACAAAGAAAAGCCATTGCAAAACCTAAAACATTATACGCATAGAAAAGTCTTTTATCGGAGCCCTCTTTCTTTCCAACTACGAGCTTTCCCAGCAAGTATGGAATAACCAATATCCACGCAAAAGCCACATCATATTTAGCATAGTTAATATTATCTTTTACTGCTACAAGCAAAAATGCTTCAAATAAAAAAAGTAGTTTTAAGTCAAACTCTATATGACCAGTTATTGCCACACCTGCCACAAGCACAATGGCCATCACCATTCCTGTAGCAAACCACTGCTCATATGTAATAGCTGTAAGAACAAATGAAAATGTAAATACTGATGCCATCAGCACTATAAACCAATAATCATACAGCTTTTCTCTAATCTTCATAAACTAAATCCTATTCTCTAATCGAATAAATCTTAATTCCGTCGCATTCATCCACCTGCTTGAACTCAGCACCAGGATGACGTTTTGTAATATAATTCACAAACTTCTCTGGCAATTCTCTTGTGCAGAAACATACATTATCCTGCAAAAAATCCTTGCTGTAGAATCCGTCTGAAAAATCGTTTTCTTCCAATTGATTCCAATACTCTGGAGTGTTGTACTGCCAGCCACCCCACAACGCCAAGTTATTTGGCATTACATCTGTGTATGTTAAAAATGGATCTACTGGAAGAGATAAATCAAAATCATAAACATAAAAGTTCTTGTGATTAGCTATTGCGTATCTATCCAGGCTCTTTGCCTGACTGATGTCCTTTGCTCGATTTACATCATTGCAAACTGCATAAGTGTACTTCACCACGTTTGCTTCTGGAAATTTGTTGCATAGCAAAAATGGCATAATTGCAAGGAGCACTGGGTATGCTAGCTTGAATGGGAGTTGTTCCATGTCTGCTAACGCATCCAGCAGCATCATCACTGCTGGTATTAGATACACATAAATCAGCGCCTGATAAACTCTAAGTGGGAATCTTCCCTTCAGCAAGAAGTATGCAGATGCAACTATGAACATGGCTGTTAGTAAATCAGCACATGCTAATCTCTTGTCTGCCTTCTTTTTAATTATAACTAATATATTTCCAACAAAGATTACAAAAATCAACATACCAGTCTGAATATTTGACATCATGTTTGATTTGATTATATCCTTTGCCTTTTGAACTCTGTCATTAAATGTTACTCCACCATCGCCATA
The DNA here is from genome assembly GCF_900104335.1 of Pseudobutyrivibrio sp. YE44. GTDB lineage: Bacteria > Bacillota > Clostridia > Lachnospirales > Lachnospiraceae > Pseudobutyrivibrio. Next base: position 177,420 of record NZ_FMXT01000005.1, on the reverse strand, counting down.
GGTCTCGTTAAGCTTATCGAAGTTTTCTATGGTGACATTTTCATCCATGAAGTACCAATCTTCTGCTAAGTCAAATAATGTGTCATCCCAACCAACCGCTTCATAGACATCTTCATTGCCTTCGTATGATAGGTGTGGGTAATCATTCCAGGTGCCAGCACTTTTATAATACTTATTGAAATCTGCAACGCCTGTTATGTTTTCATATACAGTGTTTGAGACGAAGGCAGCTGCAAATAATAGTATTAAGGCTATGCCTGTTTTGATAACGCGCTTTCTGTTGCTCCAGAAATGAGTGAATGCTACGATGCACAATCCGCTGAGGGCTACAAAGCCCATTTGCTTACGCATTTCGTATGATAGCACTAAGGCTACTGCTGATAGTACTATCCAGATGTTGTAAACATCATCTTCCTTTAGGGATAGGTAATACAGGCAAACCGCTGCTGCTCCTATTATTCCTGCAGATACAGTGTACTGCAAGGCTGTAACAAAATGAAACATTATGGTGATTAGGATAATAGCAAATGTGACAATTCCTAAATACCACTGCTTCTTTGCTGCCTTCATGTATGCTGAACAAATGCATATTAGGCTGACTGCTATGGCCGCAAGCTGAAGTACTGTGTACCATGCTATTCCATCATAAATCTTGTAAAAAAAAGCTATAAGGCCATACCAAAGAAATCCACCAAACACTGAGCCGATTTCTTTATGGCCTGTCATATATCCAGCTGTAAAATACATCAAAGTTCTATCATCATTGTTTTGAAAGCAGATAGGGCATTTCCACCATATTACTGCCAACATCACTGCCACTACCACTGTGGATATAGCTATGACTCTTTTTTCTGTATGCATTATTCTTATCCTTTTGTTGGTAATATGACTTTTTGAGCTACTTTTGCTTTTGTGGCTCATTGTTCATATTGATTCTTTATCTTTTACTCAGCATCATAATTTAACTGAATTGATTTCTTGCCATAGTAAACATTTGGCATAATGAATTCTTTGTCATATACTGTGTCAAACTTCACAGCATACACATCACCATCTGTCAGTCCGGTATACAAGAAGTATGGAGACCATGTGATTTCTGCTGGTCTGTGGATGACAACATCATCTTCTGGCGAGTTTTCAATTTCTGTAATTACTCCGTCCCAGAAGGCGTAGCTATCTTTAATGAGCTGTCGCTTTGCGTAGATGTCATACTGGATGACTGTCTGATATCTACCAATAATGATTAAGGCTGCTGAACCTAATACAACGATAGCTGAAGATACTGTGATAGCTATTTTGTTGTTTAGGCTAAGGTTCAAATTGTTTGAAATCCATCCACCTAAGCCAAGGAATGTAATTGCGATTCCAATCTCGATAATGAAATCCAACAAATACTGCATTCTAATATCAAGATAACTTGTGGTCATTGCACGTCCATACACATATGGGAACAATGTACCAAAGGCCACAAGGAATAATAATACTACTCTTAAAACTATTTTTCCAATGTTATTATCTGTTCCTGCTTTTAGTCCTAGTATAAATAGTAGTGCAAAGAATACAAGTGCTAATGGGTGATTGCGAAGTATATCGTAAATACGAATTAGCATGTCGTAGATAATCTGTCTAGTTGCGAGAACAACATCAGGCTGGATTTCATATACCTGCTGTCTAGCAAAGTTTCCTGGAGCAAATACTACTGTGATACCACCAATGATGAATATTACAAGTGGAATAATTGCTTTGATTAACTTGCTCTTATCTCTCAAATTTACCTTTGAGATGAATCCTACCGTATAAATATATAGCAGACCAATTGCCACATCCATAAACTCATTTGTAGCAGGTATTAATCCTGCTAAAATTGCAAGCACGTAGTACTTATTATTTTCTGTGTCATAATACTTAATTGTAAAGGCTACAGTAAGAAGTAATAATCCCAAAGGAATGGCATATGCTGTAGCTCCCACATACCAGTTATAAGTCTCTGAATAATAATATGTGGTATAGAATACTGCTAAGCTTAAAAACACCGCAATCTTAGAGTGCTCTTCACTCATCATCTTCTTGTATATTGTGTTGAGCGAATAATGAAGCATGATGAAGGTCAATGCAAACACTGCCATCATCCACACTCCATAAGTTCTTCCAAGATGTGTATGGCTGTTAAGCGGATTAATCATCTTCTGGAAGAAGAATGTAAGCCATCTTCCGCTGTGATATTTCCAGTTCCACCAGCTATATCCTGCTGCATTTACCAGCAGATTGTCTGATATGGTGTTGCTACCAAAAGCAAAATCATCTGAGGCTGGCACCGAATTCATTATCGCAAATGCAATTGGAAGAAATATGGCTGTATATAAAATTCCAAGTATAAGATTTATAGATAGTTTTTTCTTTTCCATTATTCCTCTATATTAGTCTATGTTACCTTCTGAAGATAAATCTTAGATTGCTATCAGAAGGCTTGTTTATCTATTATGAATTTATCTTAACTTATAAATTCTAGTATTAGCAAAAGTCTCTATCAACTCTGCGTCACTGTTCATCATGAAGTCATCAACTTCTTCACCAATTCTGGTGCATACATACTTTGATTTAAGACCATCTAGGTTTTCCATAACATAGCTATCATCACAATCGCTGATACCCATTCCAGCTGGCAAAGCATAGAGATCATCAAAAGCCATTGAAAGGGTGTAGATAGCTGTGTTATCCCATTTATTTTCTGAGATAGGCATAAGCTCTGTTAGGCGCTTTTGCTCCACTTCGTAGCTTGCTACCTGATCTTCGTTCAATGGATAAATCTTGTTGTAGAAATCATCCTTTGAAAACCAAGACAAGTATAGCACTATCAATATAGATATGATTGCTACAGTTCGCTTGTCTATCAGATAATTTACTAGCATTATGCCTACGATTGCGCAAGCCATAAGGTGTCTTGAACCTTCTTTGGCGTTGTATAAAAGCCACATGGCTGTGACAAGCATTATGCCTACAGCTATGATGACTAGGTAGATGCGTTCTAATCCACTTAGGGTTGCGCCTGCAGCATTGTTATGTATACTGTTCCTTTGGTTTTCCTTTATATCTTGTCTTAGGTCTTGCTTTTTGTTTTTGCTTTCTTTGTGCAAGTATAACAGCATACCAATTACAAAGAAAAACACTATATACCAGGTTCCACGCATGCTATCTCTCGTCAGTGCACTGACCATATACTCAAGTGTCTCTTTACCGCTTAATAATATAAGCTTTATAGCGTGCTTTGGATTGAGTAAGCTCTCTGTGTTTACAATATCTGTAAAGTATTCTGCTGCAAAGAAATGCTTTTGCAGTGCAAAGGCTATGGCTGATGCAATCATTACAATTATTTGCATAATTGCATCTTTGTAGGTCAGAGCCTTCATTGCATTCTTAAAGCTCTTTTGTGTTTCTTTAGCTTCTGCATTTTCTAGCAATCCATCCTTTTGCATTCTGTTGCTTGTCAAAACATACAATAGAATCAGTCCAAAAGCAACATAGTATCCTCTGATTAAGGTTAAAAATATCATTGCTATATTACAAACAATGATAGAGGCTTTTGATTGTTCTCTTATATATTTTATTAAGCAAACGAAAAACAGAAATACTAAAAATGTAATATATGATTCTGGTGTTCCAGAAAATATATATCTGGAATTACATGAAAAGGCTGTCCAAATGACACCTGATATAATTAACTGCTTATAGTTTGGTTTCAGTACTAATGCAAACACAGCAAATATCAAGCAGTTTAAAACCATGTTAAAAATCATAGGTGTGTTGTAATTCCACCCAAATACTTTTCCTACTACATAAAAAGGAATCATGCTAGCAGGATTCCATGCTCCAAAGGTTCCTATCCTGGCTGTGCTCTCGTTGAAGCCGAAATAACCTTGAGGCACACCGTACTTTAGCATTCCTTCTACGTGCTTGTAGTAGCTAAGCTCGTCATTCCAGCCGGAACAGAAGATGGAGTATTGGCCGATACCGACACCATTTTTTATCATATATAATCCACATCCAACAAGCGGTATAAGCACAGCAACTATCACTTTAACCCATGTCTTCTGGAAAAACCTATTTATTCTAGCCGTCATCTACTCTTCCACCTTCCATTCTTCAAGCATTCTACTTTCAGAACTGAAGTTGAATATCTTTCTGTTATCTACTATATATGGCATCACATACTGCGGTATTAAACTTTCTTCAAAAGCAATCTTCACTTCCTCATTAGGAAAGGTCAGAGTGTATCTACCAAGTCTTCTATCATAGTCATTTATTGTAATGTAACCAGTCTGATACAATAATGGTATCAAATCCAAGGAATCACCAGTGTAATCCTTCAGCGAGCTTTCGCTTGCATAAAGAGTTTTGTCTGTGAATTTTCTAACATCAAAATCACTCTTTGATATCCTCTGTACCAAAAAGCTTGGTGTACCTGTTTCAAACCAGTAAGAGCCAAACTCCTTGGAGAAGAACACATTCATCACACTGTAAGGATTATATATATTCACACCATCCTGGTGGAATTTGTAGCCATCGTATTTCTTCTTTAAGATAGCCTGGCATTCTTCCAGCTTAAGGCTCTGTGTCTTTGCTAAAGCATCAGTCTCATCCTTGAAATAATCTTTGATTTCGTCTTCTGTGATACCGCATATTCCTGCATAATCTCTATTCAGAGATATATCCACCAACTGATTCAAATCACTGAATATGCTGACCTTATGAAACTTTGTGACACCTGTGATGAATATAAAATGAATAAACTCATCTTCGCTTTTAAGGGTACTGAAAAAGCCCTTAAAAACATCTTTGTTATGCTGCTGTAGCTCAGGGTCTTCTATTACCTCAAGAAGAGGCTTGTCATATTCATCGATAAGAACAACACAGCGTTTGCCAGTTTGTTCTGAAGCAACTCTTAATAGGGTTGCAAATCTCTCTTCTAGTGGTATACCTTGGCATGTTATTCCATACTGAGGTTCCCATTTATTGAGCAAGCCATCGATCTTTTGCTCAAGAGCCCCCTTAGATTGGTAATTTTTCCCATTAAAATCAAAATAAAATACTGGGTACTGCGCCCAAGGATTCTCTTTTTGTTCCTCTAGCTTTTCAATATCAAGTCCAGTAAATAGTTCCTTCTTTCCCTCGAAGTAGGCACGCATGGTAGAGAGTAGCAAGCTCTTTCCAAATCGTCTTGGTCTGCTAAGGAAATAAGGGATATTGTTTGAGGCCAAATCAAATACATATTTAGTTTTATCAATGTATAGGAAATTCTCTTGTCTTAACTTCTCAAATGACTGAATTCCCAAAGGTAATTTTTTCATTTGGAATCCTTTTTACATATAGTTTGCACCCCAGCAAAGAAGCTGGAAGTATCTGAGTCCCATCAAGATATGGACTCCGAACACTGACCACTGGAGTATAAGTTTTAAAGCAAATAGTATTTTATTAGTTTGTATTGTTGGTGATTCCTGGCATGTCTTCAGTCCAAATAGTGCCAAGGTATCTCGCAATACCACAACTGCCGAAATCATAAACACTATAAACAGCCCACAGATATAGCCCCAACCAAAGTTAAAGTGCCACTCTCTAAAGCCCTTTTCATAAAGCACAAGGGCCATCACTGTAGCTGCAAGGTATACTTGCCAGCCGAAGCGATACTGGGCGTCGGTTTTAAGGTCTTTTAAATGGAACAGCAATGCCACAAATGGGAAGGCTGCACCAAGTAACAAAGCAAGTGGAATGTTTGTGGTGTACTGGCCCCACACTCTTCCGATTCCAAAGCCAATTCCGCGCTCCACCGAATCTGCACCCTGGCCTGTGAACACGCCAGAATACTGATATAAAAGAGCGATAATTGTAGGTATATAACAAACTCCCATAAGGAGGGTTTGTCTGAAGTTTTTGAAGTGGCATGCCACAAATCGCCATACCATAATAATGCCTGCTGCAGCCATGTGGATAATGGTGTAGCTTGGCTTTGACATTGTTGCAAGAAGTAGCGATGCTGTGAAGCCTACATACAAGCCATATTCTGACAAAAATCGTTTCAAAGCTGCTGGAGCTTCTACTAAATCAATCTTTCCATCTTCTATCACATGATAAGGCTCTGTATTGACCTTTTTTACAAGTTCCTTCTCATATCTAACCAAAGTGGCCGCGCCAAGCACGAAGGCCAATATCATAAATGGCCTTGCTGCCATATAGGTGGCATTGTGCCAAGGGTTTGAAGACATTACACCTTCGTAATGATATCTAATACCAAACTGCTTAAAGAAGTCTGAGAAGATCATGGAATCAAAGAACAATCCCAAGGTACAGAAGGTGGATAAAAGTCTGGCACCTGTCTGCTTGTTCAAAACCACCTTTGTGATAATCATGCCAAGTGCCTGAAAAAGCATCACTGTGATTGCCATGGCAATCTCTGGATTATATATAAGAACAGCTATCAGATGGCCTGTTTTAAACAACACAGGGTATGGGAAATCAAACTGAGTTTCCCTACCCATCATCTCTGATATATATGGCAGTATGTCTGACATATATGTCTCGCCATCGGTGTGTACCTGTCTGGAAAACAGATAGTACATAGCAGCACAGCTGCCTATCAGAGCTACCGCAAAGCTAGCCCAATCCAGAGCCTTATAATACTTGCTAGATAATATCTTATTTAATTTTGCTGAACTATTATTATCAAACATTTATTTCGACAACAAGACAAAATCCCCATTTGTTGCAACCTCATTAGCATACTCTGAAAGCAGGTACTGGCCGCACTCAGACTCCAGCAACTCCTGGTATTTGTCTATTCCTTTATCAATCAAAACAAGGTTTGCCACATAGTCAGGGTTTGACTCCCAGAAGCTTAAAAGCTGAGTGTCAATCTGAGGTCTGGTGTAAGGCGAACCTGTTGCCATAATGGCATCTGTATTTAAATAAGCAGTAGAGTTGAAGGCAAATGTCACCAAAAGCTTGTCCTCTGGTGTCACATAGTCGTTCATCAGCTCCATAACCTGCTGATTTTTATCATAATCCTCCTGTGACAAGGCAACCCCCTGAAGAGCCCCCTCTGTCACATAAAATCTCTGTTCAAACACATGGTGGAAGCCACCGTTCTTATCAGGCATCCAAATGCAAGTGAAGAAAATCTCTGCAAGGAAAAGCCCTGTCACCAAGTGATGATACTGCTCGTTAGAAATGAGCATAGCAATCATGGCAAGGACGATGTAATATGCCATGTGCCCTGGCACGGTAATATCCTGATTTGTAGAAATAGCCCACACCCCCTGTGATACGCAGGTGATAGCAAACACTACCCAGCAAACCAAGGTGGCAGAAATGTCTGCCTGCTTGTAAGAGCCAACCACTGTGTAGCTAGACTTTGCCTCTCTGGCAAAATATGGGAACCACCAGAATAAAATCAAAATGCCGTAAATATATCTAGAGTAGCTGATGCTGTCCACTTTGACCACGCACACAGCCACCATGAAAGCGATCCAGTATACGCCAAGGATAACTTCTGCCGCAACCTCTGACATAGCTCTGAACTTCTTATAAAGCTCGATGCAAACCACTGGGAAATATGCGATGGCAGCGGTTACCACGTAGCTGAGCACCATCATTCCAAGGCGTACTACAAAAGAATCATCATAATCGTTTGATGAATTCAAAAACAGCATAAAGCTGTTAATACCCTGAAGGATACCGCAGGTAAACTGCATATATACAAGGTACAGTGCCCCGCACACCAGGCAGGTAATACCGTAGATTGTCAAGTTCTTTATCATCTCATAGCCCTGATAGCTGAGAATCAATCCTCCAATAACAAATGCAAATGGAAGGATAATCATGGTAGGGTATGCAAGGATGCAGATGCAGCTTGCGATGCCCATAAGCACGAAATAAAAGCCGTGGTTATGCTGGCAATATCTGAAAATGAAACAGATGAGAAGAATCAGCCCAAAATCACAGATGGATTTGTAAGAAAAATTCCTCCAGCCAACAATAAATAGGAAATAGAAAAGAGCTGTGTAAAACGCTCCTTCCTCAAACTCTGTCTTCTTAAGTGTGAAGTAAAGGTATACCGCAATCAGAAGTCTGAGAATCATGTATACGATTCTGGTGTAAAGCACCATTCCAACGCCGATGGAAGTGAGGCTTGGCTCCAGTACCTGATAGTACAGTGCGAAGATTGGATACATCAGCACTCCCGCCATGTTGTACTCTGACCAGGAATCCACGAACACTCTCTCGCCCTGATAAATACCTCTGTATAGGGTGAGAAGCCCGTTTTCATCCAGATACATACCCTGCACCAGGTTGACAAACACTGCCGCCCCCAACACAACCGCCAATATAATCTTAAAAGGTGTGGAATTAAATAGCTTCGTCATTTCTAGTAAAACCCTTTTTCTCCAATTTAATTATTTATACATATACGCTTGTATTCTATCACAACGTAACTGTATAAGCAAAAAAATCGAGAGCGGATGCACATTCGTGCTTCCACCCTCGACAAAAGTCGTTCAACTTTTCAATTATGTTAATATAATAGTTCTACTTTGCCAGACTGTCAATGATTTTTCTTTCTATTTTCACCTAGTCTCACAGCCTTTATGGCATCCTCAATATCAGATCCCTTGATTCCAACAATCCTAGCCCACTTCTGAGCATTTTCCATTGATTCGGCATAGTCATTAAAATCAGTATTCTTGAATGGCACCTCTTTTAAATCATTATTGTGTACTATTTTCATCTTAACGCCTTCTTAATCTCTATCAATTCTTCATCGTTTACTGCAAATCCCGATAGTTAGTATTCCTTGTTCTCAATTGTTTTTTCTATATTTAGCAACAAAATTTATATGCGCATCTTTTGAAAAATTTTATAATTCTTTGAGTATACTTTTAATTTAAGCTCTAATTCTCCTCATTTCACATTATACGCCTCGATTATCTACATTTAAACATTTTTCCCGTTTAAATAAAAATACAATATATAAAAACAAATAACTACTTATATCATTTTTTAAATGACATATTTTTTACAAAGTAAAATTCCTAATGTAACCATCATTTTTTTATGTTACTATTGTGCGAAGCACTTCATTCAAGGCAACACCGGTAGGTGTTGCTTCCTTTTCTATTTATGCCTCACAACAGAAAAAGACTTGGGCCGTTTCACGAACCCAAGTCTTTGGAATATCATTATTACTTATTGTTCTTCTCGTTCTCAGCCTTCTGCTCATCCTCCCAAGCGAAGTGAAGCTTTGGATGGAAGTTGTAAGTCTGAATTGGAAGTGCGCCAGCACGAGGAGCTGTCTGACCCTTTACGAAATCGTAAACAGAGTAAACATTTGTGTTCTTGTAGTAGCAATCCTCAAGTGTTGGTGTTGGTCTGTAATACTTGTCTGTCTGAGAAGCCTGTCCATAGTGCATATAGTATGCGATGATGTCATCACCGAAAGCACTTCTAAGATCTAAGTTTCTTGTAGCGTAAGCGTCTACATTGAAATCAGCGCGTGGCTGTCTCTCTTCCCAGATACCCCACTCAAGGAAGTGATTAACAAGAGCTGCCTGATTGTCGCGACCGAAGGCCTTTACAAGGTCTGGATTAACCTTCTGATAATACTCCCAATCCACAAGTGGTGTGATTACAGAAATCTCCTCCGCAGTAAGAGCTCTCTTGTGTGTCTCTGCACGACTAGCTGCGAAACTGTTTACTGAAAAGAACGAAATAGCAACAACAGTTGCAAGTGCTAGAGACAAGATTTTTGATACTTTTAACATCTTCATAGCATTCACCTTTCCTTAATATAATTTGTTTCTTTTAATGAATAACAATGTGGATTAACCTAGCTTAAATATAGACCTTTAGGGGCTTTGTTTCAAGCATTTTTCTTGAACAAATCGTGTCTAATTCGTGACCTGTCACGAGGGGGGTGCTCCACATATAATATATCGGCAGAGAGACGGGGAATACTTACCCCTCATCAGTCAGCTGCGCTGACAGCTTCCCCCCAGGGGGGAAGCCTCCTTTACACTATTCCGGCGCCTAAAATTGCTTGCATGCGGATGGTACCGACAACTTTTCCGTTTTCCATAACTGGTAGGCTGGCGATGTTCTTGTCTCTCATAATAGAGAGTGCCTCATATGCAAGTTTTCCGCTTTCGATAGTCTTTGGATTTGCTGTCATAGCCTCCTTGGCAGACATCTCGTAAACCTTTGCCTCGTTCTTAAGCATACGGCGAAGGTCACCTTCTGTGATGACGCCCTTTAGCTCACCATTGTTATCCACTAGGGATACAAGGCCAAGGCCCTTATCTGAAAGCTCGATGATAGCTTCCTTCAGGGAAACGTCCACAGAAATCACTGCGTTCTTATCCTCTGCATCCATCAAATCGTTTACACGATAGATAAGCTTCTTTCCAAGGGCTCCTGCTGGATGGAACTTTCCGAAGTCCGCATCCTTGAAACCGTACACACCGCTGGCCACTACTGCAAGGGCATCGCCGTAGCAAAGGGCCACTGTGGTGCTGCTGGTTGGAGCTAACCCAAGGTAACATGCCTCCTCGAAATCAGGAAGCACCTGAAGGATATCTGACGCTTCAGCAAGAGTAGAGTTCGGATTGCCTGTAATTCCAATAAGCTTTGCACCTATAAGCTTGATTGTTGGAAGAATCTTTACAATCTCGTCGCTTTCGCCGCTGAAGGAAATAGCGATAACCACATCATCCTTTGCCACCATTCCAAGGTCTCCGTGCATTGCCTCTGCAGGATGCAGGAAGAAGGATGGTGTACCCAGGCTGGAGAAGGTTGCAGCAAGCTTCTCTCCAATGTGTCCTGGCTTGCCCATACCAGTGATGATAACCTTTCCTGTGCAGCTGATAACAGCCTTGAGGATTTCCTCAAACTCGCCATCAAGGGCGTCCCTTGTTTTTTCAAGGGCGGCTATTTCGATGTCGAAAACTCTTTTTGCTTCTTTGATAACGTCTAATCGTTCCATGGATTTGAATTCCTTTGTATAATACTATCTTTATTATCACAGTTGTGTCACATGGTCCAAAAGGATGATTGCTTTTGCAATCAACTTTTGTGGCCTAGTAAGCGAAGCTTACATCTAGCTTTTCTCTAAGAAAAGCTTTCCTATTTATTTGCCTTATACTCCTGATAAAGCTTCTCAATATATTCTTCGTTGTAGTATTCAGCTTCACTGCGTTCTACGCGAGAAAGGATTACATCGATGTCGCGCATTGTAAGGTCGCCCTTGTTCATTAAAAACTCTGGGTATGTACGATGAAGGTCGTAGTATGCGCTCATAGCGTATGGAAGCTTGAAGCCCCAGCCGTACTTCTCGTGGAGTGGCTGGATGTATTCGCTGATTGCATCGTAGATGGCAGGAATGTCGTAGCCCTGGTCGAACTTGTAGTTCATGTACTCGGCAATCTGCTCAATCTTAAGGTTTCCTGGATCGCGGCCCATTCCAATAAGGGAACCGTCGATTACGTATTTACGATCTGGATAGCTCTTCTCGATGGCACGCTGAGCCATTGCAAAAGCAAGGCCAAGGTTCTCGTGAAGGTGGATACCCATCTGGATATCCTTATCAAGATGCTCGTTTACAAGGATGAATCTCTTTTCGAAATCCTCTAGTCTCATATTTCCGAAAGTATCAACCATAGAGAAAACAGTAGGATGAACCTCGTTTACTCGCTTGATAACGTTGATGTATTCCTCGTCTGTGTAAACTGTGCAGTTTACAGGGTTCATTGAAACCTGGTAACCCTTCTTCAAAAGCTCTGTCGCTGTCTCGCAAGCCCAATCAAGAAGGTGTCTCTTGAAGATGACACGGACATACTTGATTGTGCCGTCGCATTCCTCGATGTGACCGAGAAGGTCAGGCTTCTCCACCATTACAGAGATGATTGACTGGCCAAGATCCTTTGGAAGGATACGCTTAACATCCTCCATGGAATAGAATCTGGTGTAGTCAGTTGAAAGTGGCTTGTCCCACATAAATCCAACTTCGATGATGTCTACCTTGGCCTCAACTAACTTTTCGATTGTGCCTGTGATGGTCTTTTCGCCGTAGTTGCCGCCTGTAATGTGGCCGCCGTCACGGAGTGTACAATCTAATAAACGATACTGCTTGTTCATTCTAATTACCTTTCTTTAACTGATTCATATATATAGCATTTGCAATCTCGAAATCCTCGGCGTAGTCGATGTCAACTGCCTCGATTTCCTCTACCTCACACATGTAAGGATTCTCAGATGTGCGGGAATGATTGCGCATAAATGACTCTTTATTAAACACGAATGTGGATGTTGTCTCGATGTAGAATGGCTCCATATCCTGTGTACGTGGTGGGTTGTAAAGGTCGAAGTTGAGAGGCTTGCCACCCTTCCAGAAGAAGGTCTGCATCTTCTTTGCTGTGAAAGCTGACTCGTACTCACCGCTCTTTACGTGATCCACGCAATCCTTGATGTGCTCCACAGTAACAAGTGGAGTAGTTACGTGCTCGAGAAGATATACATCTGCGTCGATGGTCTTTACAAACTCCTCATAGATTACACGGCCCTTTGTGGTCTTCTCATCCAAAAACTTTGGACGCTGAAGGAACTGCACGCCCTCTGGAAGATATGGGATGATGGCTTCATCTGAACAATAAACATAGATTTCATCAAGTGTGTTGTCTTCCTTGAGCTGGACAAGCTTCTTGAGGACTACGTTAATTAGAGGGGTGCCATCGCCGAACTCTTTAATGTTCTTTCCTGGCAAACGCTCGTTGTTGAGCTTGATTGGTACAAATGCTACTGTTTTCATATATACTCCTAATCCGCTGGTTCTTTACTCTATCACCCGCTTGTGTTCTTTACTCTTAATACAGCTGGTTACGACTACAAGCCATATATGTCTCCGCTCTGCTATAGAAAGCATCGCTTGAGACATATATGAGCTTGATGTCTACCAGCTATTTACATTATTAAGCACAAGCTATTTATACTTTAATTACCAGCTCATTTATTTACTTTACGAATCTATCAATAAACCCACAGATGTTACGCATAGCGTCGGGTTCAAACATGCCATCAGGTTCGACGAAGCCGGCGCGGTCGGTACGGATGAGGTCTACGACCTCATCGGCGGTGTCGGCTAGCGGTACGTTTTTCTCTTTAATAAAATACTCCATATTTACGGCTGTGTCACCAAAATTTAAAAGGATGGTCTTACAGCCGAAGCCGATGCCCTCCCACACTGAAGCAGTGCGGGCGCTGACAACTACAGAGCTGGCAGCCAGGTACTTGAAGATGTGCTCGCCATTGTTGGCAATGACCTCCAGCTTATCTGTGTTGGTCCATGGATATTTTTCTTTATAAGTAGCAAACTCAAATGGATGCAGCTTGTAAATAACTCGATATTCATCGCCGATGGCCTCGGCAACTGCTGCAGCCACCTTGCTGATTTCCTCTCCCTCGTGAAGGGTGGAAATGAAGCATATAGTCTTTTCTTCCTTTGGATTGAGGGCTTGATAATGCTCACGCTGCTTTTCAAAAAATGGGAAGCCCACTGTAAGCATCTGCACATTATCTGGCAAGTGCACGATTGGAAGCTGTGTCTTTGAATAAATCAACTCGTAATCTGGAAGCTCTGTGATATGATCCTCTGGGTTGTACTGCATAGGAGTGTGAGTTGGGAATGCAAATCCGTGGCTGTACTCAGCTGTTGGAATTCCTCGATCATGCCCTAGGATACTCATGGCATAACTTTCCATGGTATAATAGCAAATCTCGATGATGAGCTTTGGCTTTGCCTTGTCCAAAATCTTGCCGCAGAATTTCTTGGTGATGTCCACATAGTACATTCTATCTACGATTTCTGGAATCATCTTTTCTTTAAGGTCTGGGCCAAACTCTTCCTTGATTGCCTCAAACAGTGGAGTGAATACCTCTGTCACTGCTTTAGTTCTGCGCTGTCTAGTCTTTGTGTTGAACTTTCGCGACAGCTTCACCGCTATATTTGTCTGAAAAGCTACCCTGTCAGTAAAATAGACATTGTCCATACCATTTGGCTGGCAATGTCCGTGATTCTCAGGGTGCTCAAGTATTACGCTATTATATTTCTTTGCAACTTCGTCGCAGTAGATATCCTCGAAAACACCTGTGTCCACATTCTTTGTGCGGCGGCCGTTTCCGATAAAAAGGACATCCACATTTCTATAGGTAAAAGGCTTCAAGGCATTCTTAGCCATGGCGATGAGCTCGCTCTTTGTGTAGGCCTGCTCATCACCGCTGCTTGCTGCCCCACCCCAGCCATCAACTGCTTTTTTGATGGCGTTGTGGATTTCATAGCGGTACAGGGCCCATACGTGGAGGCCTTCTATCTCTATGCTGTTGCAGTTGTGCTCTCTTTCGAAAGCTAGAAAGTTTTCTATGGTTGGTTCCATTTTATTTCTCATCGTAAGTTCTCTCACTAATGATATATCGTGGTCTTGCTTTAGTTTCCATATAGGTCTTGCCCACATACTCTCCGATGACACCAATGGAGATAAGCTGAACACCACCAAGGAAGCAGATAGCCACCATGATACTAGACCAGCCATCGTTTGTGTTGCCAAGGATATGCTGAACGATTGAGTAAACAAGAAGCACAAGGCTGACAAAAGCTACAAACACACCGAAGCCTGTAATCATTCTGATAGGCTTAACGCTGAGGGATGTGATACCGTCGAAGGCAAGACTGAGCATCTTTGAAAGTGGATAATGGCTCTCGCCGGCGATACGCTCGTTTCTCTCATAGTAAACGCTGGTGCTCTTGAAACCAACAAGTGGGAACATACCTCTAAGGAAGATGTTGACCTCCTTGTAGTTTGCGAACTCGTTAAGAACGCGACTAGAAACAAGACGATAATCTGCATGGTTATAAACAACCTCTGCGCCCATGCTGTTGAGGAGCTTGTAGAAGCTCTCAGCTGTGAATCTCTTGAAGAAGGTATCTGTGTCACGCTTGCTGCGGACGCCGTAAACAACCTCGCATCCATCTGCGTAAGCATCTACCATCTCGTTCATTGCGTTGATATCATCCTGACCATCGCAGTCGATTGAGATTGTGATATCGCACAATTCCTTTGCTTCCATAAGGCCAGCGAGAACTGCGTTCTGGTGGCCACGGTTGCGGCTCTGTGTGATTCCTACGAAATGCTCTTCCTTTGATGCAAGGTCCTTGATGATTTCCCAGGTCTTGTCCTTTGAACCATCGTTTACGAACATTACGCGAGACTTGTCATCAATTTTGTCTAAGCTTACGAGCTCCTTGATTTTGTCTAAGAATAAAGGGGCTGTAATTGGTAATACTTCTTCTTCGTTGTAACATGGGATAACAATATATAATACTGGTTTCATAAATCCTCCATTATCTAAATCCGCTGTTATCTATTAAGTAATCTACACTACAATGCTAGTTACGGCTACAAGCCTTATATCTCTCCATTCAGCTATAGAAAGCTTCACTTGAGAGATATAAGAGCTTGATGCTTACTAGCAATTTAAACTAAGTACTTGATAGCTACCAGCTCATCTAAATACTAATGCCAATCCATAAGTATCTTGTCAATTTTACGTGAGTCGCCCCAAACGGCTTTGGAGTCGTATGGGCGGTCTGGGAAGGTGCCGTAGGCTAAGCTGATGTTGTAGCCGTTGTCGGTTATGAACTTCTCCACGCGGTCTGCAAGCTTCATAGGCTTGCCGGTGCAGCACTCGATGATTCCAAGAACATCATCCTGCATGCTGGCTTTCGCTACCTGCTCACAGAACAAATCGTAGTCTGTGAAATCAAACTGGTTCTGGCCTGTGGTGAATGGGAAGGTCTCATCTCCTGCCTCGGCAGCTGCTGTCAGCTTTGAGAAAATGCTGCAGCCTCTGTGGGTGTTGCCCACGATATAATAACCGCGAAGCCACTGAAGCTTCACGCCTGTTTCCTTACAAATAAGTATTGTTGCTTGGCGAAGTGCGTTCTTTGCGATACCGTAAAGGGACTGTGGCGCACAAGGAGTGTCTGCCTTGATGCAGCCTTCCATAAAGCCTATCTCGTGCATGGTTCCCATGACGCACATCTTACGGATGCCTGCGCGGCACATCTTTTCAATAAAATCATAGTGCTTTGGAAGGTCCAGCATGTGGTTTTGTGATGCGTGGCGGAAGCCGTCGCGCCATGCCAGGTGGATTACCACGTCCGGCTTTTCGAAATAGCCGTATGGGTCATCCAATGTGAATAGGTCTGCGTCGATGCGCTTGGCTCTGCTGTCCACTTCGTCTGTGTGGAAGTCTGTGGCGATGACATCAGCGCCCAGGTCCAGCATGGTCTTGACGACGCCTTGGCCTATGTATCCATTTGCACCAGTTACTAAGTATTTCATATACTCAATTCTCCTAGTTTTAATCCGCATATTGGGTCTTACCTTTACTTCTCAATGCTGGTTACGGCAACAAGCCATAGATATCTCCGCTCAGCTATAGAAAGCTTCGCTTGAGACATCTAAGAGCTTGTTTCCTACCAGCTTAGTTAATTAATGAGTAAGACCCATATGCTCATATAAAAATCTAAATATCTAATAATTCTACTTGAACAAGTTGTCGATCCATGAGTGGATGCTATACTTGCGACGAATATCCTCGTCCTCGGCATACGGTTGGTCGAGCCACTCGGCGCCTGGTAACGTGAACGCGCTGTAGTCGCCGGAGCGTTCGGCTTCGTCGGCCTTGGTTTCCAAGTCCTCGAGGATTAAATCGTTAGTCTCATTATAAAACTCGTAGTCACGTAAATAAATGTTGTTTGTGACTAGTTTTCTCTTGATTCCAAGAGTTTCCATTGTGCGCATTGTCAAGCCTTGCTGCTTGATGTGTGCCAAATCCAGAACCGCCTTGGAGTTTCTCACCATGTCGCGAATCTGCTCTGGAGTAAAAGGCTCAAAGCTGATGATATCCATGTCCAGGTTCTTTACAAGCTTTGGGTCCTTCAGCTTTTTACCGCGATACACGCTAGGGTTCAGGTATATCTTCAAGCAAAGCTTTTTATCAGGATTGGCCTCCTTGAAGGCCTTGAACTGTCTGTATCTAAATGGGAAGAAGGCTGACACGCTGACGTAATCATACTTGTATTCTTCCACTGGCTCAAGCTTTTCTGCATCGAACTCATCTGAATAGAAAAGAGGAAGGAGCTCGTAACCCATATCGCTGTTCTTTGCATCCACGGAATCAAAGGTTCCACGCCAGTCGAAAAGCTCTCCAATCTCGCCCTTGTGGCGCATGTTTTCAAAGGAATCCCAAGAATAATAGATGGACTTTCCTGTAGGCTTGAGTGCCTTTTCCTTAATCTCTGTGATGGTCTGCTCTGTAAGCACGTTTCCTCGGATTACAAGGAAATAATCATAGCCCCCTGCTGGAGCCTCTGCCAAAATCTGCTGTGTGAGCTGGCGATTGAACTTATCGAAGACGTTCTTCTTATGGAAGATGCTCTCAAGGTTCTTCAGAATAAGAAACTTTGTCTTCTCTGGCTCCTCATCGTAGAAGTGAGGGTTGGCGCCTCGGTCTAGGAGGTCCTCCTTCATCTTCGCCTGGTAGGCGTAGAATTTGGGCATGATTATTAATATATTTTTGTTTTTTAAATCGATCATAGTCTTGCTATAGTCTCCTCAGCTTCTTTGCGGATAATCTCTGGATTGAATACTTTGCGGAAGCGGTAGTATTCTACTGGGAGACCGCCGTATTCTCTGAAGCTGTGATTTATCTGTTTAACTACGCTGCCTTCGAAGTCGAACTTCAAGCCCTTTTCGTGAGCCTTTTCGATTGACTTGTGAACCAATGCATCGTAGGTCTGTAGTCTTGAATGTTCTGGGATTGGGCCGCCTGCATCGAGGTAGAGGCTCTCCTCATCCCATACTAAAAAGCTAAGTGAAAGAACTTCGTCGTTCTCACCAAGTGCTGCGAAAACCTCACCTGCGTTGTGAGCGTAAGCTGCTTCGTATATACGAATCCACTGCTCACGTGTGAAAGGCACTGGCAAATCCTGACGAGCGAAAATCTTTTCATGCTCGGTGTAGAAGGTGTCTGCATCGATAGTGCCAAAATGATGCACGTTCTTCTCACCCTTGCGGATCATGTTCTTGTACTTGCTGCTGATTCCAGCATCCACCTTTTCCATGTCGCTGGTGTCCTCGATGACATAGGTGTAGCGAGGAATCACGCTATAGCGGTGCCAGAAAAAAGGCAGGAAGTTGGTGTATTTATATTGAAACTGCTGCTCGTAGATATCGAGACCCATGCTCTCGATGAACTCAATGGCAGCATCGCAAATTTCTTCTTCATAGCTGGCGCGCTTTGCCAAGGACTGTGGGTCCTTTGGGTAGCTAACCACAAGGCCATTGGTCTGAGTGAGTGGTGGCTTTGTGATGCGCTTCACGCCGTTTTTATCCTCCAGATAATAAGGCATGGCAGCCCAGATGCGTCCACCCTTTTCGTAAATCCATACATCCCAATTCTCAGGACCTACGATGGCATCTAGCCACCAAGGCTTGGAATATATGCACACATAATTATCTTCACAAAATTTATTAAATAACTCTTTGTTAGTCATTTGTATTCCTCATTTGCTATCTTTTATTTCTTGACAGCTTTTCTAGTGAGTTAATTACTCATTTATTTACTGCTATTTTTTTGCTAATAGAAATCTTTTTTTCATATTAGCATTCTTTAACTATTGCTTTTTTAGCAGTCTTCTTTTGGGTTATAGCATTTCTTTTTTGCTTCTTACTTGCTGTAAATTCTTCTGGCGATAACCTCATAATCAAACTGAAGCTTTGCGAAAGCAAAAGATTTTGCCTTTGTCTGGTCCAGAATCATAGGGTTCTCAGAAACCTGCTTGAACACCTTCACCATGTCCTCCACAGAATCCACGAAGAAATAGTTCTCTCCGTCACAATCTGAATAAGTCTTATCCTTGTAGGTCTCATGAGGATAGGTCATGTTGGCGCAACCGCAGCACATAGCAGTCTCGAAGGTTGACGACTGGCCACCTGGCTGACAGTAAAGATCCACGCCGGCAAGGAACTCCTCAATTTCCTTATTAACCTTCCAGCCCATGAAATGGATTCTGCTGTCGGAATCCAAAAGAGGACGGATTGTGCTTTCCATCTCCTCAGGGATTGAGCCGAATACGAACAGAGCCATTCTTGGGTCATTAATCTGCTTGAAGGCTGTAAGAAGCTCGGCTGTACGCTTTCCTGCTGAAAGCTTTCCTGAGTGAGCCAAGATGATTGCATCCTTTGGAAGGGCGTATCTATTGATGATGTCCTGACGGGCCTCGGCCTGCTGCTCCTGTGTATAGATGATGCCGCCGATGGCCATAAATTCCATCTTGCTCTCAGGAATGTTGTAAATATCCTTCAGCCAATCGCGCATCTGCACGCCCAGATAAAGGACCTTGTCCACCTCCGGCAAAGCCTTGTGCACGAAGTGACCATGGATGATTTTATAGAAGGCCTTGCTCAGTGGAGTCATTGCTGAATTTGTATAATCCTCGTGGCTATCCATGAAAAACAGGCACTCTGGATGGTGCTTGCAATAGTCTGCCACATCCATCATCTCGAATCCGCACACACCGTGATAAAGGATGGTGTCTGGCTGAATCTCGTTCAAATATTTCTTCAGCTTGCGACACTTCTGGATTTTCTCGGTCCACAAATCGCTGAAGAAGACGCGGTCATACTTCAAACGGATGAGACGGGCGCCGTTATCCATTATGCGGTCCTCCTCTGGACCTTCCACCAGGTTGCTACCCTCGTAGTGGTATACGTCGGTGATGATGGTGGTGTCGTGGCCATCCTTGACGTTCATGGCAATAAGCATATTTTCTTGGTAGAGCATACCCTCGGTAAAATGCGATGGCATGCCTATATGTAAAACTTTCATATTTTCCCTCTCGCTTTTCTGCTAGACAGTCCCAAGTATTCCGTGCTCCCGCAGGGCACCCCTCATATTCAAGCTAGGCAACTTTCCGCTTCGCGGCTCCCTCCTAGCATGATATGATACTTCCCTGCTCGCGCTTACCAAGGTTATGCGCTGTCTAGCATATAAGCAATTTACATTCTATATAGTTTTAAATATTCAGCGTACATTACGCTGTTATCATAGTTTTCCACGGCGAAGTTACGCACCTGCTCTACCGTTAGGTTACGGGCGAGTTGGGTGGCGATGGCGTCGCGAAGGGACGCTAGCGCGTGGTCGTCGTTTGGGACGAAGGTGCCGTAAGGCTCTGGTGCGGTTTCCTTGGTGCCGCATGCGTCGAGGCCTACCACGGGTGTGCCGCAGCAAAGTGCTTCGATGCAGGTGGTTGGGAAGTTTTCCGCCTTAGAGCATATTATAAACAAATCCGCTTCGGAATACCATCTTGCTAACTCATCCTGATTCTTGGTGCGAGCAATGAGCTGCACGTTTTCAGAATGACGCTTGGTTTCGTCGGCTCCCACCAGCACAAACTGGGTGTCTGGCATTGTTGCCGCCAGGTCGAGAACCATCTGGCCGCCCTTGCGCACATCCATGATGTTCGGCGCTACCGCAAGAACTAATCTTGCATCGGCTGGGATTCCATACTCCTGACGAAGATTATTGTCTGTTGAGCCCTCCTGCTCAGAAATCTTGCCAGTTTCTGATGCTAGGTCTCTTGGATAGAAGATCCCGTCAGTGTCGATTCCGTTGTGAATCACCTGGATGCTGTTGTCCCCAAGATAGGTTTCCCTAGTTTTATCTGCAAGCCACTTTGAAGGAGTGACTATTGCTTTCAAATTCAATCCTGCCATGCTCTGCTTTTTCTCAGCAAGAAGCTGGGCAGATTTATCGATTCCAAAGGAGCTGATATACTCGTGAAGATATGGGCACTGGCCGCAGCCGTTTTTGTACTTTTCGCACTCGTAGGCGAAGCCGCACTTACCGGTGTACATGTACTCGCAGTGGAAGGTCCACACTACAGGAATTTGCTCCTGCTTAAGGAATTCAAGAAGCTCAGCAATATTCACAAAGTAAGCGTGAAGCTCGTGGATGTGAATCAAATCTGGCTTGTATTCCTTTATATAATTAATCAAATTCTTTGTAGACTTTGGAGAGTAGCAGCCGTTCTTGCCGGTGATTCGCGCAAGGAGGGCATGCTTTTTTGTCTCTGAGTCTATACCAAATTTGTAAATTCCTGGTTCATCTATGACATCTCCACGGCCGTAGGCTACGCTGGCCTCGTGGCCATCCGCGCGAAGGCGACGATAAAGGTCGTAGACTATTTTGCCTGTGGAGCTGTATTTGCAATTTACATCTATTAAAAGTATTTTCATTAATATATACCACAGCCCCCTCCAAGGTTCACATGCTCCCGCAAGCCATCTCCCATACTACGCTAGGCAACCTCCCCTTCGGTTTCCTTCCTAGCTAGGCATGGGGCCCTCTTGCTCACGCTTTCCAACTATGTCAAGGGGCTGTTCCTCTATTCTGTGTAGATACCAGCTTCTGTCAACTCGGCTTCAGTTGGGGCGGTGATGAGTACAGCTTTTAAACGGCCGTAGTATACGAACATGCTGCCGCCCGCTGCTGCGTGGGCGTGGCCATTCTGGAGAGCATCCTTAAGGTCGTTGATTCCGCCTGCGCCACCGCATGCTGTAACAGGGATGCTGACAGCCTCCACAACTTCGTTGATAAGCTTTGTGTCGTAGCCTGTCATCATACCATCTCGGTCAATGCTGTTCAGGAAGATTTCGCCAACGCCAAGCTCCTCAGCATGCTTTGCAAGCTCCACTGGTGTCATATCGATAACCTTTGTTCCGTCGCAGATGACACATTTGTACTGACCCTTTACAAGCTTTGCATCGATGGATGCCACCACTGACTGGGATCCAGCTAGTGCAACCGCGTCCTTTACAAGCTGCTCATCCTCCACAAGGCTGGTGTTCAAAACCACCTTCTCGTAGCCGATGGCAAGAAGCTTTCTCACCTGGTCCAAGGTCTTGATTCCGCCGCCGTATGAAAGTGGCATAAAGGCCTCAGACGCCATATCTGTAAGAAGCTCGAAGTCTGGCTCCAACCCCTTCTTGCTGGCAGAAATATCAAGGACTGCCATCTCGTCGATTCCCTTACGGTTGAAAATCTTCAAGGCATTGACTGGGTCACCAAGGTAAGTTGGCTTTTTGAAATTTATTGTCTTTATCAGGTCTCTGTCATCAATCAAGAGAACTGGGATAATTCTTGGTCTATTAAACATAGCTACCTTTCCCTGCAGGTTCAAGTCCTGCCAGTTGAATATTAGTTAGCATCTTTTCTATAATTAGAAACTTTCTTCTTGCTACTAGCACTTCCTGGTGAAATTCTCCAGAAGTCTCATTCCGAAATCATGACTCTTTTCTGGGTGGAACTGCACGCCGTACACATTTCCTTTGTTTACAGCGCATGCAAATTCATAGCCATAATCGCAAGTCATCATCACGTCCTCAGGGTTCTTGCAAACAGCGTGATACGTATGTACGAAGTAATATCTCTGGCGTCCTTCGATTCCATCTAAAAGTGGAACATCCTTTTTGAACTCGACAATGTCCCATCCCATGTGAGGAACCTTCAGGTTCATCTCAGCAGGAATGTTGAACTTCTTACACTCGAAATCAATAAGTCCAAGGCCTGGAAGTTCGCCTTCCTCAGAAGCATTTCCAAGGAGCTGCATACCAAGGCAAATACCAAGGATTGGCTTGCCAGCTGCCGCCTGCTCTTTGATTAAGTCGATTAGGCCTGTTTCATTAAGTTTTCCCATGCCGGCGTCGAAGGCGCCAACGCCAGGAAGGATGATTTTGTCTGCGGCGTTGATTTTCTCTGGGTCGGCGGTGATTACGCTTTTCTCGCCAATAACCTTTAACATGTTGGCGATGCTGCCTAAGTTGCCTAAGCCATAATTTATTATTGCAATCATAATTTACTCTTTCTATATACTACGCATTCCATCCAAGTTCATCATGCTCCCGGAAGCCATCTCCCATTGCCCTATGGACCCTCCCGCCGGTGTAGGTCCCTTCCATAGGGCATGGGGCCCTCTTCCTCGCGCTTGCCAAGTTTACTTGGAATGCTTACTTATACTAAAATTCTTTACCTCGCAATCCCACTAGAATCGCATATTACGTTTCTCAATGCCGAGAAGCTGAGAAATCTTTACGCCTAAACGAATCATCCACATAGAGTTTTTGTAGTCGTCAGGGATGTGGGCTGGGGCGTTGATGATTTCGTCAAACTCTTCCACAGAGATGCCAAGCTTCTTGGCGATGTATTCCTTATCCTGCTCCATCTGATCTGTGTCGTATGGATTAGACTTAAGCTTCTCAAGAGCTTCCTCGCGGGTCATAGTACCTGCGAGAATCTGAGTAGAGAATACATTCTTTCTAGTATCGAAACCAAACTTATATGGTAAATAATATCCCTCGAAGAATCTGGTGAATACGTTCTCATAGTGCTTATTCTCGTATTTAGTCCAACCGTACTTCTCGTGAAGGAATTCCTCTGCCTTTGCCTTGTCGTATACTACATAATCAAGCGGATAAAAACGCTTCATGCCGTACACATACTTGTAAAGCAGACGGTACTTCAAAATTCCGCAGGTTGGATATGTCTTCATTGGGCGCTTGCCGAACTTCTTGTGAATATCCTTATACATACGAAGGTCGTTCATGTAAATCCACTCAACTGGAGGACGAACGAACTCTGTACTGTTGTTGGAACCTGTGAGAACCCACTTAATCTTGTGCTTCACTGCGTAATTGTAAAGTGAAGAGAAAATTGCGTGATCCTGTGGAGCGTCGCAGCTGCTGATTCCAGACTTGAACATAGAAAGCTGGAAGTCGCTCATCTCCTTCCAATTGATAACATCGGTGTACATATCAAGGTCCATGCCCTTAACAATCTTCTCGATGTTTTCAACGGCAACGTTCAGATTCCAACCGGTGTCTACAACGTAAATAAGAGGACGAAGGTGCATAACCTCCTTGGCGATGTAAGCAAGGTACGAGCTGTCTGCTCCACCTGACATACCAAGGATGCAATCGTAATCCTTGCCCTCTCCATCCTTTCGAATCTGCGCAGCAACCTTTTCAAGTTCCTCGCGATTCTCCTTTGTAGGATCCCAGTATGGCTTTATGTTTCTTTCGAAGTTGCGGCAGTGGTCGCAGACGCCTTCCTCATCGAAGACTATCATGGAATCTGTGGTGTCCATGACGCACTGCGTACAGCGCTGGAATTCTCTTTTAATTTTAGGTACATAAATTGGCATAAGTAATTTACTCTTTCTATAAACTACGCTGGTTACAGGTACAATACTTCTTGCTCTTTTTCTCATCGTTTTCACTATACTCTCAAAAAAGAGCAACAAGCATTGTTCCCTACCAGCTTACTCTACAATAATATTAAAAATACCCATATGCATTGTAGCCTACAAGCTTAGTTTTTATATTTACTATATTACTTTTTCAAATTAAATTTCGAATTAGTCGCTTTCACGATTCTCTATTGACGAGAGGATTTCGTCAACGTCTACGACTTTATCGAAGCCCTCGGTGCTCTCTTTTTTGAAGAGGATGCGGACGGTCATAAGGACAAGCTTCACATCAAGGAGGAAGCTGTACTTCTCGATGTACATAAGGTCCAGCTTGATTTTGTCGTAAGCGGATGTGTTGTACTTGCCATAGATTTGGGCGTAGCCGGTGAGGCCGCCTTTGACCTTACTGCGGAATTCGAATTCTGGAATCGCTGCAGTGTAGGCTTCTACGTGCTCGATACGCTCTGGGCGAGGACCAACGATGGACATGTCGCCCTTAATGATGTTGAAAAGCTGTGGGAGCTCGTCCACTCGGGTGGCACGAATCACGTGACCAACCTTTGTGATTCTATCATCATCGTCAGTGGCTGGACGCTGCTCGGCATCCTCCACCATACTTCTAAATTTCAAAATATCAAAAACCTTGCCATCCTTGGTGACACGGGCCTGCTTGTAAAATACTGGGCCGTGGTCCTCAAGCTTGATTGCAAGAGCGATAATCAACATAAGTGGTGAAAAGACAACGGCTGCAACGGTGCAAAGAACAACGTCGAAGAATCTCTTCACAATCTCCTGCTCAGGAGTGAGGCCGATGGTGTTAATGTGCACCAGCGGTGTATCAAACTGATGAATCCCCTCGCCGCCAGCGATGATTACATCAGAAATCTTTGGAGTGATATAAGTCTGAATGTCATGCATGTAGCAATACTTCAGCAAATCGTTTCGCTCCTTGGCGCTAACATCGGAAATAACGATTCCATCATATTCCTTCAGCATCTCGATGATGGAATCCATGCCCTCAGAAATGCTGACAATCTTGCTGACGTTGTAGCTATCAGAACGAGTATCCATCTTCACCTTCAGTCCAACGGATTCCTTGTTTCCGTAAACCATAAGAAGCTTGCTGGCTCTGGCGTGTTTGTCGTATATAGCAAAGAAAACATAAACGCAAACCAGTGAAATACCAAAATCACCAAGTGTGAGCCAAAGCAGTGGACCAGCTGGTATCAGGATGTTTGCCATCAAGCACAGCTGCAGGTAGGTGATGGTGTTTACAATGAAAATTCCTATCCATTGTGAGAACAGCACATCTGCGATTCGCAGGTATCCATACTTGAAGCCCTCGCACAGATGGATGATGACCAGCATCATCAGGAAGTAAATTCCCATCAACACATATTTGCCTCGACCAAGGAATGGGTAGAAATATTCTCGGTCGAATATGTGGTGCTTCCAAACATAGTAGTAGGCGATGGCCATTATGAGAAGCTCGATTATGCTTTCTATTTTTCTGATTGTGTTTTTATTTTTCATAAATTATTCCACCTCATCAGTCACCTTCGGTGACAGCTTCTCCAACTTGCAGATGCTGTTTTTATAATCAGCTACTCTTCAAAATTGGAGGAAGGTTTATTTTGTCTCTATGGAAAACTAATTTTAAATCTCCAATTTTCTTGATTTTTTATCAATGAGTATCGCATTTATAGACTTTATTTTGCTTCCCGCGATAAATCATCCTCTAAGTCTCTTCATTATTTATCAATGAAAGTTCTATTTATAGGCTTAATAGCACTTGCCGCGATAAATCATCCTATATATGACAACACTTTATTGCCTATGTATTCCATATCTTCCACATCATAGGTTTGGGTGATTGGGATTGGAACCAGGAAGCGAGACAAATGCTTTTCGAAGTCATTTGTTTCTTTTGATTCTGCAATCCATCTCCACCAGCGTGGGACGAAGATATTGTTTTCAACCAGGTATTCGCGGACGCCATCCTTGTCAACCAAAAGTGGGTAAACCATTGGAGCGCCGTTTTCCAAGTTTATCTTAAGCTCGTTGTATTTGCCAAGCTTTTCATGAAGTGCCTTGAAGTTTTCAAGACGCTTTTCATTTACATACTGAAGGTCGATGCCGTCCATCAGAGCCTTAGTAAGCTTTGACATGTAGCACATGCCTTCGCCATTGATGTGCTCCTCGTTTTCCTTTGACATATCGTAGGCTGAGTTTGGACCACCCTCGATTGCCTGAAGCAGGAACTGGGCAACATCTGCGCTGGTGCCTGTTTTAATATCAAGCCTTTCCAGCTTGTCGCCTACAAGAAATGCACCGTCTGGCACACCGAAGAACTTGCGGCAGCTGTAAGCACTATAAGTTCCTCTAAGCGGCTTTGTGAAGAAGCCCTGAGTGTTATCAAATAAAACATGGCTGTGCTCAGCGATGATATCCCTCTGCTGCACATGAGTCATTATACCAAAGTAATTCGTATATACGAATAGTGCTTTATCATCAAATCCTCCAGCTGGCTCAATTGGCATCAAAGTTTCATCAATGTTGTAGCAACACACCTCAACCCCTGCTTCAAGGAGGCCAGCCTCAACAGTCTTGCAGGTGTAATAAGGAATATAAACTTTTTTAAAGCCTCCTGCCAGTGCTGCATAAGCAATTGCGCTGCGACCAGAGTTAAGTGCTACGCTGTCAAAACCTGGGAAGAAATCTATATTTACTTTTTTTAATTCAAGAGGTAAGCAACCTCCATATTCTCTAGCCATGGATTTCCTCCAAGTCATGATTATAATTTTATATTTATTCTTGAATTATCTGCATGCCCTGTATACTGTCCTAGTTGAGCATGATTTTCCCACAGTCATATAAAAACACCTACTTTAGTAGTTTTTATATGTATTTTTCTATATCAGATACTCTGATTATTCTAATGATTTCTTATGAATCATATAGAATGCATATTATTTATTAATTCTATATGCATTTTCTTCTTATCATTTGATTACTATCAATTAAGTATTTCAAAAAAGTCATATAGAATCATTAAAAATCATTTGTTTTATATGATTTCTCAATTTTATTAGATGAATCTAAATCATAGATTTAATGAAAATGCATATAAATCAGATGAGAATTTCATTTCTATATGATTTTCATTTTATTTATCAAATCTACCTACGAAATCCATGGTGCTGCAGTCCTTCATTGGGAACTCTACTGATTCGCCTGTTGCAGCTGACTTGTAGATTGCGAGAACCATCTCAAGGGCGCGGCGGCCAGCCTCACCGTTGACGTATGGCTCGCGGTCGTTCTCGATAGCGTCGATAACATCCTTGTAAAGCTTTGAATGACCGAAGCCGTAAACGTTTGGAGGAAGCTCTGAGCATTCCTTCTTAACCTGCTCTGGCTCGTCGATGTAATCTGAGAAGTTCCACTCCTCGAGAAGGTTTACAGCGTCGCCGCCAGCCTTAACTGTTCCCTTGTCGCCGAAAATGTAAAGAGTCTCCTCAAGGTTCTTAGGGAAGACATTTGTTGTTCCTTCAATGATACCGTAACTTCCGTTGGCAAACTGCACAAGGGCGATACCTAAATCCTCAGCCTGAATGTAATCATGCTTAAGTCTGTCAGTCATACCAACCACGCGGACAACATCGTCGCCCATCATCCAACGAAGAAGGTCGATGTCGTGGATACACTGATTCATAAGTGCGCCACCGTCCTGCTCCCAAGTGCCTCTCCATGAAGCACGGTCGTAGTACTCGTGGTCACGTGCCCAACGAATATGAGCTGTTCCATATAAAAGACGACCAAATCTGCCCTTTTCAAGAGCTTCTCTAATCATCTGAATTGACTTGTTGAAACGGTTCTGGTGGCAAGCGCACACCTTAACCCCCTTCTTGTGACCTGCTTCGATGATTTTGTCAGCATCAGCAAGTGAAAGAGCGATTGGCTTTTCGATGATAACGTTGCAGCCAGCCTCGATACAGTCGAGAGCAATCTGAGCATGCTTGCCAGACTCTGTTGCGATTGCTACAAGCTCTGGCTTTTCCTTTGCAAGCATCTCCTTGTAATCTGTGTACTGCTTAACATAGTTTGCATCAAGATCAAACTTCTTGATTTTATCCTCTGTGTTCTTAAGGTCAAGATCGCAAAGTGCTACAAGGTCAAGACCTGTCTTCTGTGAAGCTACTACGTGGTTTGGTGAAATTCGTCCACATCCAATAATTGCATATTTCATTATTCTACCTCCTGTGAAGTAACATGTATTTATTTTATGAAACAACTAAGCTTGGTTAATTATGTTTCTTTTTTCTCTATAATTCATACTTAAAGCAACATTCTCTGAATTGAGCTAATGCTGTGTAAATCAGGATTCTTGCTGATATATTCTTTAAGTAACCTTTTCTCTACTATAATTATTTTTCTGATGATTTCTTAATTAAGATATACACTAGCAAGTAAGTATAAATCGGGGTCATGTACTTGTAAAACATATCAAGTCCAAGGTCGATTGAAAGGAAGGTGATTAAGAAAGATAATCCCAACAACTTCGACATTCCCTTTTTGCATACTGTTATTTTAATGGTTTCCCAGATAGGGAACCAGTAATAGCAAATCAATCCAACAAATCCGAAGCTGAACAGCAGCTCCATAAAGTTCATGTGAGTCTGGATGTTTCGGTACATTACCACTCCATCTTCCACGTATTCCTCCAGCTGAGAGTAAGGCATGGATTTGAAAGCGTAAAAACCGTGACCGAAAATCGGCGACTCTGGAAAGTGAGCCTTGAAGGCTGCAAGCACTGCCATTCGCTGGCCGGTGCTGGTGTGTAAATCGTAATCGGTGGTGCCGGTCTGAGTGAACAGCTCCACGATTCTCGAACCGATTACCTCATAGAGGATTGGAACAACCATGATTGCCACAAGACCTGCCACGCCCACTGCGGCGATGATGGCGATGTTGCGACGCATGGTCTTTTTATCCTTTGAAGCACCAATCATCATGATTGCAAAAACCACGATAAGCGGACCTACTGACGATTTTGATCCAGCAAGTAGGATTCCAACGGAACCTACAATTGCCTGGAAGATATATCTCTTCACCTTGCGCTCCACAAGGATGGAATACATCATTGGGATAAGCATAAGGATGTAGAGATTTCCGGTGTCGATAACGGTGCCCCCTGGAACTTCCCCAAGTCGGTAAAACTCTCCGTGAAGAGCATCGAGCCAAAGGCGATCGTAGCACACGTTTGTGATGAAGGTGGCAAGGATAACAATTCCTCCCACATCGCTGAGCACCTCAATGAGACAGTCGCGGTTATGCCACAAAAGCTCATAGGCAAGCAACGCTGGAAGCACAGTCATGATGGTGTATTGCATGCTGTACATCTTGGCATCGAAGAAAAGTCCAAAGTGTCCATACACAAACTGCAATCCCTGGAAAAGAATGAGCCACAGGATGGCAGGATTCAGAATGCTTTCCTTGAAATCCTTTTTGTTGCTCCAGCAAAGGATTGCTGCAAAAGCAAATGCAATCACATCCACCAGAAGGTTAATTCCAAGTGTAGGCTTTGTGACAATACCCCAGTTGCATCTGAAGTAGATGACAAGTATCAATAAAATTTTAGTTATTAGTGTTTTGTTCTTTTCAATCATATCTATACTCTAGTTATATTCTAGCTATAATCTTGTTAAAGTATATTCTCTTTTATTCTTTATATCTTCTAAATTATTCTTAAGATATTTTCTTTAATTTGTATTTTTTTAGATTTAAATCATAATGGTCTTCAGAATATGTTTTTATATTCCTGTGATAGTTTTTATCAATGTTTTTTTTTAAAATCCAAAAACATTTGGTGCGGTGTTGAACCACACAACTCTAGCCCCAAGCTTCTGCAGGTAATCTGCCAGCTGGCCGGCGGTGTATTCTGGGCCAGTCATGAGCCAATCAGGGGCATCGAAAACTGCAATCTCTGGGCTGACCATTTTGTAGAAGCCAGACTCAACAGGCATGCTATTGTTGCCATGGTGACCGCACTGGAGGATGTCTGCATCTAGCTTGTCACCATAGGTTTCCACCAAATAATCTGCAAGATATTTGCTGTGAGCGTCGGCGCAAATCAAAGCGCTGCGCTGCTCTGTTTCTAATTTAAACACCAGGGAAACATTGTTTGGAATGTCCTCTGGATTATTTAAAACCACATCATCGCCTACGTTAAAACATGTAAGCTTTAAGTCCTGAGCCTTGCCAAAGCTAAGCTTCTGGTCACGGCTGAGCTCATGGATGTTGTCTGCACCCTCGGTGATTTCCATGAACTTTTTATATGTGTCCACATCGTCCCACTCCTGGAGATTCAATCCGTAGAAGGTGTCTGGAGCAAGAGGTGTTACGTAAATATCCTTTATCTTGATTCCCTTTGGATCTTCATAGATGGCGTTGAAGGTATCTATGTGATCCTTGTGATAATGGGTGAGAATCCAGGCATCAACGGTGCCACCGTTTTCCTTGATGGCTTCTCGCATCTGTTGCTCATTTCCGGCGTTGCCTCCATCGATGACGATGAAGGTTCCGTCATTCATATTCTTGGCTGTCCAAGCCAGACCCTGGTCGCCGGAAGCATCAGCGTACTCTGTCACAATCCAGGTTGGGTCGTTTGGCTGAAGCACTGCGTAATAAGGAGTGCGGCCAAAGAGCTTGAAACCGTAATTCAAATATGTGTTAAGGGTGGTGTCAACTGCTGAAACCACCACGAAATCCACGTCGTTTTCCTTGGCATAATCCACGATGACCTGTGGATCAGGAACGGCATTTGTCAAATGATATGCCTCATCAGGAATGTATCTACTGTAAGGCATTGAAAAACGGCTGTCCATCTGGCGCAGGTAAACTGCGATGTCCTGTGGAGCCATGATGCGAATCACATCTCCCTCGTAATCTGCAAAAACATCACAGATGGTAACCACATCCTGAGGAACCTTGTTACGGTTCTCGGCCTTTGTGAACCATTCCTCCTTGTAAAGGGCGTCGCCCAAAACAACAAGAAGTGCCAAGCATCCAATCACTGCAATCAGCTTCTTGAAGCCTTTGAGTTTGTCCACCAAAAGGGTGGCGCCAAAGGCGATAATCACAAACACCGGCAGTACACTGAAAAATCTCTGATAGTACTGAATGAAGGTGGTTTCCTCCATGAAAGACCGGCAAACAAAGTATGTGATTGGATTGTAAATAAAAATCAAAACCACTGTGGTGTAAAGCAAAATCACACCGCGTTTTAAGGAATCACGCTTTATGAAAAATATTGTGACCAAGGCCAGCAAGAACAATGTCACGTAGCCAAAGTCACCCCAGTATTGCTGGGTCATGTCTTTAATGAAATTTAACCAAACCATCTATACCACCATGATTTCTCGCGGCTTCTATTGAAGTGCTGTGGCCAATGGCCCTGCATATCCTCCAGCAAGAGAACTATCAGTTTGTAGAACACGTACTGGAAAAGTGGTCCAACCATACCGGCGATTAAGTATCTGAGGCTCTGTGGCTTTTTGCTGTAGATGCTCATGGCAATCCATGTGAGCACCACCACAAGGCCAACCACCATCATAGACATAGCACTAAGCGATGTGCTGCCCAATGATACCGCAATCAGCGGAAGGATGTTGCCGTTGTCTATATCTACGCTGTAAAGCTTGATGAAATATGCTAACAAAAATGGCACGCTTATGGTGAAAAGTACTGCCTTTCCCTGCCAGAGAGTGCAAAGCATTCTGAAGGTGAGGGAATAATGTGAATACTGGCCGAACATTAATGCCACGGCGAAGATATCCATAAAAATCAATCTATTGTCAATCTCCTTGAAAAGAAGACCTGATATCCAAAAGTAAACTGAGTATGCCACCAAAAGTAAAAGTACTGGAAGGATTGTGTGGCAAATGGTTGTAACCTCGAAGCCTGACACCTTTGCAAGGTAAGCGATGTAGGTAGTCCAAGAGGCAACCGCACGCTTTTCAAGCATGGTCTGAGGACTTCCGGTGATGACGCTGGTGTTTGCCAACACGTCATTTGAGATGGTATCCAAGCTGGACACCACATAGTCGTAATCGTCGTAAGACCATTCGTTAATCTCGTAGCCAAATGCAAAATAACACTGAATTGCAAGAGCTACGATAAAGATTCCCAAATAAATGAAAGTAAATTTGTTTGCCAAGTAATCATCCTTGGTACACTTCAGATAATCACCTGTCTCTGCCTTGAAGCTCTTAAACTTCTTAGCGAAAATCACCCCTGCAATCACCACCACGATTCCACAAACAACGGAATAGATGTAGGTCAAGCCTGTGAAGCAACCTGTGACGATTTCGTTGAAGGTAATCCAGTTCTGATGCCACTCTAGCGCGGCGAACAAAACATAAAACAATCCCCAGCTTCCAAGCAAGCCTGTGATGTAGACGATGATTGGAGTCTTTAAGGATTCGTCTTTGACTCTGTATGTAATTAGTTGGCCGAAAGCTGCAGGCACCAAGGTGAGATGCAGCAAAAAGGCTATTGCTCTAATTATTGTCAATTTAACTAATTCTCCAGTTTAATATCGCTCCACCAGTAGCCCTGGTGATGAGCGGATAATTGCAGCTTTGAAACATCAAGCTGCTCTAGCTTGTCATGAAGCTCTTTGAAGCTTTCGTATCTCTTTGCAAGATTTGCGTAATGCACAAGCTTCACTGACTTTTCTTTTTCCAAATCTCGGTTAGTTCCCACCTCGTTGTTGTCATATAAACGGTAGATAGTGGAAGCTGTTGGAACATATTTGCCAGGCCCTACATCAAGAACAATTCTTGAGAAAAGGTACCAGTCGAAAACATTGCTTTCGCCTTCTGAAAGGCTATCTAAAAACTCCTCTGAAAGCTTGTCCACTCTAATGGCTGAGGTGGACATTCCAACGAAGTTTTCCTGAGCGATTTGCTCTATATCTGTTAAGGATTCCGGAAGATAATCAAACACCTCTTCGCCATTGTCCTTAACCAATTTATTATAAAAGAATACGCTGTCTTTGTCTAATTCTGCAGCCTTTTTTAGCTCACCAATTCTGGCGCTATCAAAGGTGTCATCTGCGTCGCCGATGATGACCAGTTCATAGCCTAATTGCTTTGTAATCTTTAGCAACTCGATTCTTGTGCCAGCAATGCTGCAGTGCCAATCTGACAGGTCTACTAGGCTTACTTCACCTGTGAGTGATGGGGTGATTTTGGTTACCTGACCCTCTGAGGAGAAGACTCCAAGAGATTGGAGGTCTTCATGGGTGTAGTTGTCGTTGAATATAACGAAATCAAAATCCTTGTCAGTTTGTGAATCTATAGAGTTCACCAAGTCACTAAAAAATGACTTAGCTTGTTTATATATTACTGTTGCAAAGCAGGTTTTCATATATACACCTCATCAGTCACCTGCGGTGACAGCTTCCCCTCAAGGGGAAGCCTTTGGTCTTTCTAAATAACAGCTTCTCAAGGGGAAGCCTTTTAGTTTAAATAATTATCCATCTCATCCATCAATTTGCGCTTCGCGAAATGCTCCTTGTTATATGCGTACGCGTTCTCGCCCAGCTCACGAAGTCGAGCATCTGACTGCTTTCTCATTGCGATGATATTTTCTGCTAACGCTTTGGCGTCTCCGATATCGGAGCACATGCCGCAGTCGGCCTCGGAAATCACGCGAGCGGTTTCACCCTTGGCTGAGGCGATGATTGGCATAGCGCAAGCCATGTAAGACTGAAGCTTTGCAGGGATAGTCTTTGCGAAAAGTTCGTCGTCTGCAAAAGAAATGAAAGCTGCGTCGCCTCCAGCTAAATAACCTGGCACCTCTGTTGGCTGGACTCTTCCAGCAAACTCGAAAAGATCCCAGACGCCAGCATCAGTGATGCTGTTTTCAAAGGAATGGCGAGCACGACCGTCACCAACGATGGTAAAGCGAATATCCTTGTAGCCTTCGCTGCGAATAATCTTTGCTGCCTCTGGAAGAATCTCTAAGCCCTGAGCCTGACCAATGTTTCCTGTGAAGATAACATTAAAGCCCTTGTGCTCCTTCTTTGGAAGTGGCTCGTAAAATTCCTCTGCATACTGTGGCCAGAAGCTGACCTTGTCTGCCTCTGCTTCGTCTACGTATTTACGAATTTCAGTAACGAAGCTTGGGCTGGTTCCCCAAATGTGAGTGCAGCCCTTGTATATCTTTCTCACCATACGCTCGATTGGCTTGATGACAATCGGGCTGTGGATGCCTGTAATCATTTCCACGTTTTCTGGCCAAAGGTCCTGAACATACAAGTAGCATGGCACCTTATGCTTCTTTGCATATGCCACGCCAACCTTACACTGATTCATTGGTGAGGTCTCAAACATGAACACCTCATCCGCCTTAATTTTTGTAAATAAATTCCAGAAAAAACCAAAGAAAGGGAAGCTGAAATAGTTCATCACTAATCCCAGCTTTCCATTTCCTCTTGGAATCAATGGGATGCGGTAAACCTCCACCCCATTGATAGTCTCTTTTCTCTTTTTGAATAGGCCGTAGCCATCATATATCTTGCCCTCAGGATAGTTTGGAAGTCCGGTCACAACAGACACCTTGTATCCTCGTTTCACCCATTCGAAGGCCATATCGTTGATACGGAATTGCTCAGGGTAAAAGTACTGGCAAATAATAAGTATATGTTTCTTTTCCAATTGTTTCTCCCTAATGAGGCTATTGTCCCAGGATTCCTTTGAGAATCTCTGGTGCCTCCATTCCATCTCTCAGATGGAATAAGAAATATAATAGTCCGCACATTGAGAATACAAGTGCGATATTTTGAATGTAGATAAGTGCCAACTGCTTGTTGTCCTCCTTGGCATCAGAACCAAGGGCGATGCACATGCACATATATACTGGAATCAAATATCTAAAGGATATCTGAATTCTCTGACTTCCTTCAGCCGGTGTGAAGCGAGATAAACATCCAATAAATATGGCAGCTACGCAAAGGAATAAGCCGATGCCGATGATAACCATCTGCCACTTCTTGATTCGCTTTCCCTTCACAATGAAGAGACCAACAATCAAGCAAAGAAGCATGGTGATTACGCAGAACATTGGAACCTGTGCGTTCAGCATAACATGGCCAATTTCACTACCTACAATATGCTTAATATTATACCAGAAATCCACCTTGATGCCTTCCCAAGCGAACTTTAAAGTGCCCAGTGGATTATCATAAATGTCGTAAATAGTGTAAGCGGACTTGGATGGGTCCTGCTCAATCATAGCAACACCTGGTGTACGCCAAACCACATTGGCAACTACGTACCAGTAGTAAACCCTGATGACCTTGTAACCTACAGCAACTGCACCCGTTCCAAGGATGCCAAGGATAACGTATTCGTACCACTTCTTGCTAAGCACAACATCCTTCCACCATTTCTTAACTGGAATAGCAAAAATCCAAACGGCGAAAAGTGCGTAAACAGTCTTGTTTGGAACCAGCATAATTACACAGCCTGCAAGGATTATCAAATCCCAAGCATGCAGCTTCACTTGGTCCTGACTGTAGTATAGACACAAGGTCAAAAGTGCAAGTGAAAACAGGATACTCATATTGTCATATGAATATGAGCTGCAAAGGCTAAGTACAGTTGGGAAAAGTGCGAAGGTTACGAACTGCAATTTACCAACAGGAAGAAGCTTCAAGGCAATCCATCCTGCAATAATAAGTGAAAGTGAATTCATAAATCGGCCAAGGAAAACAACTCCTGAGAAGCCGAAGCCTAAAAGTCTGGCGATGGTGATTCCCACACCTGAAACCAAGTAGCGTGATGCTCTTGTAGGGTTAATCTTGCATTCCACAAGACCTTCCTGATCCTCATAATGTGTAATCCAATTTCCATTTGCAAGAATTGGATACTGATAAGGGAAGGTAACATCCACATATGGAAGCATGTTGTAATCCTCGCCTCTCATATAGAAGAAGGATTCTCCCTCCACCCAAGTCATAGGGCGGCTGGTGTCCATGCTAAGATTGTGATCCTTCATGCCCATCATAATGTTAGAACAGTGATATGCGCTGTAGAAATGCTGCACCTCATCTACACCTGAGATAGGTGGCATTACAAGCTGCATACAGAAGGTCCATCCCAGTGCCATAATCACGAAGGTGCGTGGGTAGTTCCACTCTTTGCCCTTCATAATAACTGTCAGAAGATAAACCACCACGGCAATCATCACGATAAAGATAGCTGCATAATAGAAGTTGGTCTTCTTTGTAGCGATAGCATCATAGCAATTTGCAAAATAAAAATATATGGAATAAACAATGGCCACCATACCTGCCAAAAGAGCTACAAGTCTTGGCCAGTTTTCTTTGCTTTTTACATACAGGGATAAATTGTTAATCATTTAAAGTCTCCAGTCCAATTAATCCTATTAGTCCAACTGCTCAAGAATAAGGTCCACCATCTGGCCTACATTCTTCATTCCAACAACATCCTTCATAGCGAACTTGATGTCGAACTCATCCTCGATTGTACCGATGAGTGTAATGTGCATAAGGCTGTCCCAACCATCTACATCGCTGGCTACAGTTGCATCTGTAACCTGGATATCCTCGTCGTCAAAAACTTCCTGAATGATTTCATTTACCTTAGCTAATACTTCTTCTCTTGTCATAATTCTTATCTCCTAATCTACTGATTTATCTTTTCTAATTTACCTTTATGGCTTTGTTTTTATTTTCATAAGCCTGTGGAATATTAAACTGCCAGGTGGTGTTTCCCTCCTGGTCCTCAGCAATCTTTTCAAAGCCCTGAATTCCGTAGAAATCCTTTACCATAGCATTCTTGGCTGTAGGATAATAGTAGCCAAAAATCTTTGTAATACCGTGAGCCTTGCAGGCACTAACAAGCTCATCCATCATGGCAAATTCCATATCGCGCTTAAGAACACGACAGCTCATAAGCCACAAATCCATGTGAAGCTCATCCGACTTCACTTCACCGATAACAACACTTACAACACCGTTGTCACCGAACTT
Source organism: Pseudobutyrivibrio sp. YE44 (assembly GCF_900104335.1). GTDB lineage: Bacteria > Bacillota > Clostridia > Lachnospirales > Lachnospiraceae > Pseudobutyrivibrio. The sequence continues at coordinate 139,957 of NZ_FMXT01000005.1, read as the reverse complement.
ATCCTCAAGCTTTCCGTAGAGGGTGATGTGATTGCCGCTGGCAGCAATCTCCTCGATTTCAGCCTGTGTGTATCTATGTGTGGTGAGATTGAACTGATTACTCTTGTTGGAAAGCTGAGCGATTCGAGACATATAAATATCCTCGAAAGGCTTGATAGTTCCAATCATCTCAAGAGATTTCAGATACTCGCCGTAATCTGTAAAGCTAGCCTGAGCAATGTTTCTCTTGGCATTTGCCGCGTACATTTCATTACGCTTCATATCGTCAGCAGAAAGCTTTGTAACCTCAAAGTATCCTGCACGGTCGATGGTCTGAATGTATTCCTCCACGTTTCCGATTTCTGGCACTGCCACACCAGGAATGCTCTGACGGATAATCTCGCGCTCTGCAGGATTGTCGTCTACAAACACGAAGGATTCTGGAAGAAGATTCAGCTCATTTGCTTCCTCCACCAAGTTTCTATCTTTTGGATCCCAGTTGGCCTTGAAGGATACAAAGTCGTCTATCTTAAGCACTGAGTCTGGTCTCTCAAAACCAGTTCGTGCCACGTCGTCGTTGTTCTTTGTAATAACGGTAAGGAGTGTACCAATCTGCTTCTGCTCCTTAACATAGTTCTGGAACTCGCTGTAGGTCTGACCGAGGGAGGTCTCCTGACCTATCTCGATATTCTCAACGCCATCATCACCGATTACGCCACCCCAGAGAGTGTTGTCCAAATCAAGTGCAAGAACCTTTTTATTCTTTCCAAGGAAGGACTTTATGATGGTTGCCACACCGTAGGCTGTGTATGGTATAGCTGGCACTGCCACTGCGTATTTATACATATGCCAGTACAAAGGATTTGACCACTCAGCCAAACCATAAGTAGCTGACTCGTAATTGATGTCGTGAATGAAGAAGTTCTCATGACTTCTTGCGTAATCATAGATGCCTTCGTTCATAAGGTTCACAAAACGGCTGCGGCCCTGAAGCATTACCGCATCCTGATTACCCAACAATCTGTAGAAAGGCATCTCGAAGTTATTCTGTATAATTGGGCAATGATACTTTTCGAAAAGATGCTCCCAAAGGCCAACGAACTTTCCAAGCTGGGCATCTAAAAGAGCCTTTACTGTATCTTCACCATCAGCCACTGTTGGCCAATCGGTAATATTTCTATTTGATGTATGAATGTAAATAATCTCTGGATCAAACTCTACAAGCTCAGGATTATCAAACATTCCATCCTCGTAGAATTTGTTGTACTCAGACTCGTAGAAGGAAGGCTTGATTCCGTTGTTTAAAAGGAACAACTCAATCATATTTTTGATTTCGCTAGTGGTGCTTCCTCCAAGGATTGCTATTCGCTTTTCAATAAACTTTACAGACTCATCTGCCAAAAGCTGCTTGCGAAGCTTTATTCTTTTTTTTCTAATAAATTCTGAGTCAAATGGATACTCTAATTCTCTCATATTTCACCAACCATTATTTAATATAAGGCTTTAACATTTTAGCCAAATCACTTGTGTATGCCTTCATGCCTTCGTTGTTAAGATGCATGTTGCCGTTGAAAACAAGGCTTGCATCGTAGAAGCAATCGTCAAGCTTGCAGATAAACTCAGGATCAAGGGCTTCATCAAGGGCGTTCATGTACTCTTCTCTAAGCTCTGGTCTTGAGAAAACTGACTGCTCACAGATAGGTGCGTAAGTAAGTAAAAGCTTTGCACCCTTTTCTTCGCAGAGAGCATTAAGCTCGTTGAGACGCCCCAAGCAGGTAGGGTCAACATCCTGCATAGTGAAGGCGTAACCTGCTGCCTCAAGCTCCTCTGGAGTCATGAGTGGCTCAGGTCTGTCTAAATCATAATATGCATAGTCCTTATCAAAGGCCTTTGCTGTATAGTAAGGATCATCGGTGTTTCTGAACAATCCAAAAACTCTTCTTGCTACGCAATGAGGAAGTGCTGTGAGAAGCTGCGAAGGATGCTCCTTCAAAAAGCCAGCAAGCATATCAGGCTCGCTTTCGATACTGGTATAAATCAAATCCATTCCATAATCTTCCTTTGCAAAATCCTGGAATGGGAACACCACGATATCACCCTCGTTGATGTAGTCTTCCATAAGCTCGATGGTGTAACACATGCCCATGTTGGACTGAACACCAAACTCATAGGAAGGCATGCCTGTCTCTTCCTCAAGCTGTTTTGTATTTAAACTAAATGTAAGATAAGAGCCGCCGAAAACAATAATCTTTGGAGTGTTTGCATCGGCCTGCTGCAAGCGGCGATACTGATAGACATATCCCTTTTGATAATTGTCCTTATAAATATCCTTTGTGGCGATGGTGATGGCATAGCCCAAAACACCGCAGGCCACCAAGGCAATTAATAAAATTACAAGGCTCTTCTTTAAAAACTTTGCCATTAGTTCTCCTTAATAATGGGTAACTTTAGAACTGGAAGTATGCAAAGGAATTAAGTGATGCATCTCCATAAGTTCCAAGGAAAATGATAGCAACGATACCCATGATATAAATTGCATATCTCACTGGTGCACTCTTCTGAGAAATGACTGTGCGAAGACCGCCAAGCTCAAGGTGCTTCTCGTGATAGATATCCACTAAAAGCAGCACAATGCCGCCGATAAATGCGGAAATAATGTAATAGTAGTGGTTGAACAAGAAGGCTCCGAGCACGCTCTTGTGAACGCCACTGAAAATGCTCTTAAGCACATAGCCTGTCACCTCGAGAGACTGTGCTCTGAACATTGCATAACCAATATTTACAATGATAAAAGTTCTAACGATTCTAAACCCGTTGAACCAAACTGAATCAGAAATCTTAGCATGATTCTTTCTCCACTTTGTAACCACTGGAGACATTGCTGAATCCATTATTACAAAGAAGCCGTGGAACATACCGTGGGCGATATAGGTCCAGGCAGCTCCGTGCCACATACCAATACAAAGCCAGGTGATAAGCAAGGCAAATACGTTTGGAAGTGTCTGTGAAAGATAAGTTTTCTTCTGCTTCTTATATTTCTTTCGAATTCCATCAAGCCATGGACTTCTAAGAAGGGAATAGAAAACGTAATTTCTAAACCAGGCACCAAGTGAAATGTGCCATCTTCTCCAATACTCGGCAATGTTCTTTGAGAAGTATGGAGTTGAAAAGTTTTCGTCCAAGGTGATGCCCATCATCTGAGAGCAACCATTGGCGATATCCATGTATCCAGAGAAATCTGCATACATCTGGATGCTATAGAAAAACAATACGAGGATCCAAACGATTCCTTCGTAGGTGTAGTAAGCGTTAAAAGCTCTGTCTACTGCAATCTGCAAGCTGTTAGCAATAACAAGCTTTTTGAAAAAGCCCCATGCCACACGCTGTAAACCAAAGACAGCACTTCGCCTGTCAAAATCATGCTGGCCGTAAAGCTGAGGAGATAAACGACTGTAATCTCCTAAAGGTCCCTGCATGATATGAGGGAAGTATGCCACATAAAGGGCATACTTGCTAAGGTCATGCTCTGCTTCCACCATTCCTCGGTACACATCGATGGTATAGCCCATACTCTGGAAGATATAGAATGATAATCCAGCAGGAAGCAGGATAGACTCGTATTTGAAATGGACACCCATGTTTAACAGATTGAGCACCCACTGTACATCTGCAAAAATAAATTTTGAATATTTGAAAAAGCCTAGGATGGCAAGAAGTAAAAGGATAACCAGAGTGATTACTCTCTTTCTTTTCTTCTGCTGAAGGGCTTTATATTTTTTCTTTTCATCTTTTTCTAAGGTGTTGGCTTTTAAATACTCTGACTCCAGGTCATTGATTTTGCCAATCCTTAAGCCACCCACATATGTGATAAGGGTGATTGCTATTAACATCAAAAAAGCCTGTACACTGGTGAATGCATAAAAAACATAACTAGCTACAAGCAATATATAACGCTGATATTTCTTCGGAAATGTAAAGTAGCAACAGAATACAATTCCGAAGAATATAATAAACTTTAGGGTTGTAAAACTCATTTTCTACTCCTAAGCCCTTATTTGCCCCTAAGGCGATTTTCCATCTTGTTAAGCTCGTCCAACTGGCCCATGTCCATCCAAGAATTCTCGTTGATTGGGTAAACGCCGACCTTGCCACCGTCGTCCTTGATACGGTTGATGATGTCTGGGAATCCGATGAACTCGTTGTCCTTGATGTAGTTGAAAACCTCAGGCTCAACAATGTAAATTCCTGTATTTGTAAAGAAGCTGAACTCTGGCTTTTCCTTCATATCGATGATATTTCCGTGCTCGCCAAACTCAACCACGCCGTAAGCCACCTGGAAATTGCGAAGGGAGCAAACCATAGTTACGATGTTGCCCTCTGCCTTGTGGTGAGCGTAAATCTTTGAGTAATCCTCTTCAATAAGGATATCGCAGTTTGTAAGGATGAAAGTCTCGTCAAGCTTTCCACGAAGGAGAGCAAGACCGCCACCTGTGCCAAGAGGAATATCCTCGTCAGCGTACTCAACCTCGTATGGTCTGTCAGCCTCGGCAAAGTATGACTTAATCATATTCTTCTTGTGGTTGACAATCATAATCATGCGGCTGATGCCGTACTCAGCAAAGCCGTCCAAAATAAGCTCAGCAATTGGCTTTTCCCCAACTGGAATAAGTGGCTTTGGAAGGATACGTGTGTAAGGATACAAACGTGTGCCCTTGCCGCCAGCCATCATAACAACAGGTGTTGAAAGTGTGCTGTGCTTTGTAAGATTGTTCTCGCTCCAGAAAACGGTGTCAACAACGATGCCCTGGTCGTCCACGATTGGGAGACCTTCGATGTTGTGACTACGGAGGAAATCGCGAGCGTCGCCCTTTTCATCCTCCTTAAGCTTTCTTGGCTTGTAATTGGCAATTGTAGATGCAGCATCATTAAGATCTCCACCGGCTAATATAAAACGGCGCACATCTCCTTCTGATAATGCTGCTAACAATTTTTTATTTTCATCAACAATGAATACGGTACGTCGGCCAGAAGTATCAAAAGTCTTCATTGCCTGGAGCACTGTATCATTTTCACTTATAAATACATTTTCCATAAATTTACTCAATACTACGCATCTAAATATAACATAAACATACAACGACACGCTTTCGCTCTTATTCGCTCATTGCCCTACATAAGATGCTGCTATGCACCATCTAAGTAGGGATGGCTCATCAAGGTCTTATGTATTGTCTATGTTATATTTATATGCTTACTTTTTAGCTATTTTTAAATGTTATATATATCAACTTTGTATTTATCCAAATTATTACGTAAAAACTCAACGGTCTCAGCAAGGCCTTCCTCAAACGTGTACTGTGGCTTCCAGTCTGTGAGCTGGAGAATCTTCTGGTTTGAGCCAAGGAGACGGTTTACCTCAGACTTCTCTGGACGGAGACGATCCTCGTCGCAGATAATCTTTGCGTTTGGATTAATCTGGCGGATAAGCTCCTCAGCAAGCTGTCCGATAGAGATTTCCTTCTGTGTTGCAATATTGATTTCCTGGCCGATGGTCTTGTCGCTTTCGTACATTGCGATGAAACCATTAGCAGTATCCTTTACGTAGTTGAAATCACGAGTTGGTGTAAGTGAACCAAGCTTGATTTCTTCCTTACCTGCAAGAAGCTGTGTGATGATAGTAGGAATAACCGCACGAGCTGACTGACGTGGTCCGAAGGTGTTGAATGGGCGCACGATTGTAACAGGCAAATCAAAGGAACGATAGAAAGACTCTGCAAGTCTATCTGCACCAATCTTTGTTGCTGAATATGGTGACTGACCCTGGTATGGGTGCTTCTCGTCGATTGGCACGTACTGAGCTGTTCCATAAACCTCTGAAGTTGATGTAACAAGTACACGTGTGCCAAGGTCTCTTGCTGCCTGAAGCACGTTCAAAGTTCCCTTGATGTTTGTGTCAACGTAAGCATCTGGGCTGTGATAAGAGAATGGGATTGCAATAAGTGCTGCAAGATGGAACACTGCATCCACACCCTTCATAGACTCGCGGACACCGTTAGGGTCGCGGACATCACCTGCGAAAACCTCAACATGATCCATAATCTCCTTTGGGAGAGTGTCAAGCCATCCCCAGTTATTGAAACTGTTGTAATATACAAATGCTCTTACTTCATATCCTTTTTTTACAAGTTCCTCAACTAAGTGAGAACCGATGAATCCATCAGAACCTGTTACTAAAACTTTACTCATTCTAAATCTCCTCTAAATACTACGGCTTTTCAAGAAATATATATACTCAAACAGACACGCTTTCGCTCTGCTTTTTCTTCTTGTGTAAGCTTTGCTTACTAGACCACAAAAGTTGATTGCTAAAGCAATCATGCCTTTTGGGTCATATATTCCCCTACATAAGATGCTCCTTTCAGGACCATCTAAGTAGGGATGGAAAAAGAAGGTCTTTATTGAGTATATATATTTCTTTTCAAGCCTCAGTTTATATAATATCCAAATTATTATCTTATTTAGTCTTCTGCTCTACAAAATAATCATACATTGACTTAGCAACCAACGTAATGTTTTCGTCCTCGAGACGAGCTTCGCTCATTACGTAAGTGTTGCCTGGCCGGGCGCAACTCATATACACTGCAAGGTACTGGATGATTTCCTCGCGGGTTGGCTGTTTGTAGTTTGCCATCATTGACTGATAGTTTCCAAATACCTCGTCCAGCTTCATTACGCCTGGGGCGCCGGTGTAAACAATCTCGCCGCTCATGAATACTGGATGGCGAAGAAGCATTGCCTCCTGGCCTGCGGTGCCTGTAAGTGTGGCAACGCACTCACTCTTTTCAATGAGCTTGATTGAATCCTCCCATGGGTCGATAAGAACCACGTTTGGATACTGACTGAAAGCTTCGTAAAAGCTGTTGTCTCTGATTCCAAGGAAGGAATAATGTTCCTTCACGTAAAGCACTGTATCTGCTGGAAGTGACTTTACCAAGTTGTCGATGAAATACAGCTGCTTTTCATATTTCTGGGCACACACGATTGTGGTGGCCTCTGGCTGAAGGTGAAGTGGGAAGTAAACAAACTTCTTTGAGAAATCCGCCTTCTTGAAATATGACTTAGCCTTCTTGTATCTGAAGTACCACTTGATTTCGTCCATGGTCTGCTCATAGGCCTTGTAATAAATGTATGAGCCCTTGTCCCTGGTGAAAGGATTGAAGTACTTCTGTCTAATATAGAAGAATGGAAGCACGAAAAACTTTGCCTTCCACTTTGGCTTCTTTCCTGAAAACTGCATGAAAGCTGGCTTAGAATGCTTTTCCTCAAAACCTGAAAGGAAAGCCTCGGCCTTTGCCTTCTGTTCCTCTGTAACAGGAACGTTTTTGTAATCCGCTGGGAAGTTGTAAATCTTCTCGAATGGATCATTCAAAATATAGTGATGGGTCAAATCCATGCCGCAGGCTCTCATGAACATTAATGAATAATAGCCTGTGCCGGTCTTCTGACCAACTAAATATGCTGTGTAAGTAAGGAGCGTAGCCACAACCTCGTCATAGAAGAAATCTACTTTGTAGGTGGTGAAAACGTGCTCCCAAAATGCGAAGAGACCAGCGGCTGTGTGAACACAGTAATCATAATCTCTGTAAATCAAAAACCTGTCAGTGTAGATGTATTTCCACATTGGAGCTGCATCGTATTTCTTTTCATACTCTGCAAGCTTCTCAAGAGTGAACTCATCCCAGTGAGTGTTCATGAACTCTGAAATCTCACAAACCACCACCTCATCCTTGCCAAACTTATCATAGATATATTTGGTCTCCTTGCTGTCGCAAGTGATGAAAACACCTTTGGTTTCGCTGTCGTGATTCTCTTTTATCTTTTTATATACTGCAGGCGCGAAGTCGTCAAAAGGGCGACGGGCCATGTAACATAATGTGTACATTAATAATTTACTCCTAAACTATGGCTATGTATACCTAACTCCTGACACGCTTTCGCTCTGCTTTTTCTCATTACCCTACATAAGATGCTCCCTTCAGGACCATCTAAGTAGGGATGGAAAAAGAAGGTCAGGAGTTTAGATATACAAATCCATAGTTTATCATCTAATTTTTTACTCAATTATATTATTTCCGCTATTTACGGAAAATTAACTTAAGTATTATACCACACACAATAGTTACGGTAAACAAAGACGCCACAATCGCTATATAGACATTTCGAATTAGCATATAATACGCAACGCCTGGTGCTACGATGGCGATAAGTGGAAGCCAGCTGTTGGTAAGTAGCTTAAGCATTGGGTATTTGAAACGGCGTGACAGCTTTACAATAAGCAGCAGGGAATAAAGGGCGTAGGATAATCCTGTTCCTATAGCTACCATATTGATGCTGCGCTCCACCAGCACTACTAACGCACTTGAAAAAATAATATTGAAAATGCAAAGTGCCACCGAGTTGGCGATTAAGGATTTGTTCAGCTTAAGGACGCTGAAGATGTTTCCGAAAATCATTGTGGTGGAATAAATGGCAACGCCGATTACAAGAATCTGAGTTGCGGCTGTTCCTTCGGTGTACATTGGCATAAAATAGCGAACGAAAATTGGCATTACATAAAAAACGAACAGACAAGCTGCGCCGGAAACCAGAGCTGTAATGCTGGTGAAATATCCAGCCTTATCAAGAAGCTCCTTCTCATCCTGGTGAGCACCGTAGAGATGAGAAATCTTTATGTAAAATACCTGAGAAATTGTCTGAGGCACCAGTACCATTGTGGTGAATCCCATGGTTGGAACGGTGTAGACACCCAGCGCTTCTGTATCCATAAAGGTCAGAATAACGTGCTTGTCCACGTTCTGAACGATAGTCCAAATCAAGCTGTTAATAAGAAGTGGTAACCCACCCATAATCATCAGCTTCATATATGAAAAATCAAAATCAAGCTTTACTCCCTTAAGGGAATCCTTGTGGAAAAGAATAATTCCAAGAATAGCTGAGGACATTGTCATGGCATAAAGGCCATAATATCCTGCGAATCGAAGAACAACAACGCCAATCAAAAGTGCTGCTAAGGTACGGCCAAAACCGATGTAGGCAGATTTGTTGTACTTGCCGTTCATTCTCACGGTGGCGTTTGACATATCATCAAAACTCTTTAAAAGAATCATCACTGGACACATGGCGTAACCAAAAGCAAAGAAGGTCTGGTACTGGTCAACACCGATTGAGCCATGATATCTAAAAAGCACCCAAGCCTCGAAGCAAAGGAAAATCAGTGCATACACCATAAGCATAAATGTGACGGCTGTGTTTTTCATTTTGTTAGCGGCTTCAAAATCCTTTCGACCCAAGGCCTGTGGGTAATCCCTATTGTAGGCGTTGAGCACACCGAACTGAGCGTAGGTCATATAGGTCTGGACAATCAGACAGGTGCTGTAAATACCCATTGGCTTGTTTGGCACCAGTGATTTTGAATATACGCTAAATACAAATGACATTGCCGAGCATGCAACTGTAGACAATGTCACAAGTATAAAATCTGCACTTTTTAGCTTATTTAGCAGTGTTTTTAATATCCTCATAAATCTTTACAATCTCTTCCATATACGTGTCAAAATTGTTCAGGTCCTTGGCACGTCTTCTAGCACCCTCGGATTTCATGCGATAAATCTCGCTGTTGTCCAAGAGCTCATTTATATTTGCGATGAAAGCCTCTCTATCCACAGGCTTCTTGTCTGTGCCGCATAGTTTTCCACAGCTATCATCCACAGTCACCTTTAATCCACCAACGCAACTGGCGATAACCGGCTTGCCAAAGGCCATAGCCTCTGGGGCAACCATGCCGAAGCCTTCAAACTTGGATGGGATAACTACCACCTTAGTTTGATTCATGTAGATGTATGGATTATGCTGCATTCCTACCATTTTAACATTGTCCTGCAGCTTCAGCTTTCCAATGAGCTTCAGGCATTCTGAGCCTAAATCTCCACCTCCCACCATAACCGCTTTAATGTCAGGATGGGTCTTTTTTATTTCTGCCACGAGCTTTACAAACTCGTAAGGATTTTTATCATCTGTAAGGTATCCCACGAAAAGCAAATCTGATCTGAAGCCCTCCAGCTTTTCCTTGGTCATATCTGTACCAGCCATGTAACCACGCTCAAACACAGCAACTGCGTTAAATGGCACGCCTAGCTCCACAGTCTTGTCTTCCATCTTATCCTTGAACCAAGACATCTCCTCCACCTTTTTGTCAGGCAGGATAATCTTGGCAAAGCTTTTGCAGGCCCCGCCGTATACCACCGACTTTGGGCCAATCTTCTGGACCCACTTTGGAAGCGAATACAGGTGGCTAATAATTGGAATCTCGTCTGTGACCTTGGTGCACATAAGGCTGCATTCATATTCATAGGCATGAATAATATCAGGCTTGAAATCCTCGATAGCTCGCTTGATTGCCTTTTCATCCACCTTCTCCACGCCGATGTAAGGCAGGTCATTATCAAGTAGCTTCGCCTCGATGGAACCTGTAGCCGTTAGATACATGGTCTGTATACTCTCCGGCATAGACTTCATGATGTTGATGGCAACATTTTCCATGCCTGAATAAGTACTACTCTTTGAAACATGTAAAACCTTCATTCTCTGTAATCCCCCAGTCCACAGACTGTTACACTCACAAGCAATACCTCTCTTACGGTGACTAACATGTCACCTTCAGAGTCATATTAACTTGTTAGTTACAGTCTGTTCTTCAAAATAATTCCCAATTTATGAAGTTCATAACATATTATTTTCAAAAAGAATTTATATAATCTGCAAAATCTACTTACTTATATTGCTATAAATTTGACGCATCTCTTCGTTGACAGGTTGCTTATCAAACGCCTTCATGGTCGCAATGTTGGTTTCGCCCATCTCTGCGCGGCGCTGATCACTATCAGCTAAAGCCTTCCCCAAGGCTGCCACAAGAGTTTTAGCGTTTTTGGAATCGAAAAGATATCCACCCACTCCATCGGTGATAAGATCTGTGTTTCCACGGATTTTACTACAAACCACTGGCATTCCCACAGACATCGCCTCCATTAATGCTACTGGAAGTCCCTCCTGATGAGATGGGAAAACGTAGATATCGCTTGCGGCAAATACATCAGCCACGTCTCTACGGAAGCCAAGCATCTGAACATAATCCCCAAGTCCAAGATGTTTGATTTCTTCCTGCAACTGCTTTTGAATCTTGCCGCGACCGGCGATTAAGTATTTCAGCTTATACTTTGGCTGCACTCTCTCATCGCTTTCCGGTGTGAGCAGTGTGCCGTTTTCCTTCATAATCTTCAGCGCTCTTAAAACCTCGCTGTGATTCTTTCTAGGAATCAACTCGCCTACGGATAAGAGCACGATGGTGTCATCATCAATACCAAGCTCCTTACGAACCTTGGCTCTGGCCCCATCGCTGGCCACGAATTTATTGGTATCAACACCAGCACCGTGAATCAAGGCAGTGTTCTTAGCCTTAAACTTCCTGGCGTGACCGTAGTCTTCTCTATTAATGGTTATCAACATGTCGGTGAATTTGCTGCACCACTTTTCCACATTGTAGAACACAATCCAGTTCTTAAGTGGAGCTCCCTTGAAGAAGTGGAAGCCGTGGGCTGCATAGATAACCTTTGTGCCATAGAGCTTTCTTGCTTTGCGGCAGGCCAGTCTACAGATAACACCGCCGATTGGCGACTGAGTGTGGACAATCTCATACTGATTTGTCTCCACCTCTGTCTTCAGCTGGTTATAAGACTTTGAAAGCTCGCTGATATTGAAAAACTTTCTGAGGCTGGCTGTCTCAATAACTCTACAGCCAAGCTCATCCAGCTTCTTGCGACGTTCCTTCATAGCCTCCGGGCTCAAAGCGCTGTCATCATCATTCCAACAGCAAGCCACGTCAACTGTATAGCCAAGCTCCTGCAAAATCTTTATATTATCAATATTAAATTGTGTCACCATGTACGCAGTATGCGCATGCATCAAAGCCTTTTTCATAATCTTATTCTATCCCTCGGTTGTTACATTAACAAAAATTACATTCTCTTACAGCTCCTAACATGTCGCTTTCAGAGAAGTAATATTTTGTTAATTACAACCTACTTTTAGTTTTATTGTTTATGTACATTAGCATTGACTGCACCCTCTTCGACGCCTTCGGTGGCATCCTTGGTGAAGATTACGCGCAATGTCATTAGAATTAACTGAATATCCAATAGTACTGAACATTTCTCACAATAAATCATATCCAGCTTCAGCTTGTCGTATGAGGTGGTGTTGTACTTGCCGTAAACCTGGGCGTAGCCTGTAAGGCCAGCCTTTACGTGGGTACGGAAGGCAAACTCTGGTACCTCTTTAACGTATTCCGCAATGATTTCTGGACGCTCTGGACGAGGACCAACCACAGACATTTCACCCTTGAAGATGTTGAAGAACTGTGGAAGCTCATCAATACGTGTAGCACGGATAAAGTGTCCGATTGGAGTGATTCTATCGTCGTTAACGCTGGCAAGACGAGCCTTGCCATCCTTTTCAGCATCAGTAATCATGGAACGGAACTTCATGATTTTGTATTCCTTTCCACCGATGGTGCAACGAGTCTGTTTATAAAAAACAGGGCCGCCATCGTAATTGTGGATAAGTATAGCTGTCACAAGCATAATTGGAGATGTAAGGATGATTCCAATACTTGAAATAATAATATCTCCTGCACGCTTGATAGCTGATGAAATTCCATCCATTCCAACATTCTTGCAAAGGTAAAGAGGTGTATCAAAAAGGTTCACCTCGTCAGAACCCTTGATAAGGATGTCTGAAATCTTTGGTGTGAAATAAACACGCTTGTCAGTTGCGAAGCACGCCTTGATAATATCGTTTCTAATCTCTGATGGAACATCGTTGATAAGAACCGCATCGTAGTTCTGAAGCTCTTTTGTAATCTTGTCCAAAGACTCTCTGCAGCTCATCTCACCTGTGATTCTGTACTTATCAGCACGACGATTCATCTTAATAACAAGGTCGTTTTCATACTGACCGAAGATGTTAAGAATTGTAAATGGTGGGAAGATCATGCGGTAAATCTTTGTACAAAGGAAAGTAACAATAAGCACTGCCAGTGCATCAATCACTGTAAGCACGATGATGTAGGCAAGTGTCATCCACATTAAAGATTTAATTCGAGTCATCAAAATGATGATGATGAACTCAAGACCGTTTACAAGCCCCATGGCAATAGCCTGTGACATAGTAAGAATTGAGATTCTGCCGCTTCCTATACTGAACCCCTTGAAGGTGTTAATCACCAAAATTGTAAGGATTCCATATAGGGCAATCATCAAATAATTTCCTTTGCCCATGAATCTTGTGTATGGATTCATAAGGTTCTGCAAGCGCAGATACCACATAACGCCAAAGAGCGTGGCTAGTACTGCTACTAAAACCACGCTACTTACAAAGCGGAATAACTTTTTATTTGTCTCAACATTATTTATATTTTTATTCATATGTTATATCCAAGTTTATGTGCAAGTGTTACATTCACAATCATTATATTTCTTCCAGTGACTTTAGAATGTCACTTTCAGAAACATAATAGATTGTGAATTACACTTGATCTTTACTTTTATTAACAAATTATTATATGCCTACGATTAGAACGCCTTATTCATGTCTACGTAGCCCTTGATTCCTGGGACAGAGCCCTTGCTTGAATACTGCCAGATGTTCTTGCGGCCTGAGTAAGTGCAAGATGTGTTGTACTGTGCAATCCAGATGCTGCATGAGCCTGGGATTGCGCCGGCATTCATTCGACCTGTCATCCAGTTCTTGCTGCAGTAGAAGCCTGCTCTGTAGCCAGAAGACTGTACTGTTGTTACGAATGCATTTACAATAGCCATTCTCTGTTCTGTTGAAAGGGAGCTCTGGCCTCTGACTGTATCCTCCATATCAAGGAAGATTGGATATGAACATCCGCCAGCCTTTGCTGCCATTGCTACAGCCATTGAAGCTTCCTGAACTGCCTCGGCTTCGTTAAGAGCTGTTGAATAGATGTAAACACCAACGTTTACTCCTGCTGACTTGGCACCTGACATATTCTTGTAGAAGTATGGGTCCTCATGAAGCTGACCATCATACATACCACGGTAACCACATCGGATGATTGCGAAGTTTACTGCTGACTTAGCAGACTTCCAATCGATGTTGCCCTGGTACTTAGAAACGTCGATACCATTTCCCTTAACAACAAGCACTCCGTCTGCTCCAAAGTCGTACTGAACGCCCTGGATTACCTGAGTTCCTGTTACCTTATTTGCATTCTTATCGAAGTAATATGTGTTTCCATCAATTGTCTGCCAACCGTAATAGGTGTAGGTTGCAGCCTTGTAATAGAAGGTCTTGTCCTTGCCATAATCTGCTGCTGTAGCTGGCTTTGTAAGGCCTTCATCAAGGAATAATTCGTTTCCTGCCTTATCCTTGAGACGCTGGGTAGAAGCTGTACCGAAGCCTGAAACTGTGTAAACCACGTAAAGCTTTTCAGCGTCTGTTGCTGCTACCTTGTCAGACCATACAGGAGTACCTGTAAGCTTGTAATCTCCATCAGCTGTTGCTGTGAAGGTTCCCTTGCCATCCTTCATAGTAACTGCTGTGCCGTTAACCTTTACATCAGTTACATTCTTGCTGGCTACGATGGTAAATACGCCCTCTTTGTAGCTCATATCAAGAGTTGCTGTTTCCTCAGTACCAGCTGCTGGTGTCTGAGCTGCGACTCTCATAATCTTTGCTGCAATAAGAGCATCCTTTATAGCGAAGTTTGAAACGCCCTGACGGCCATGAGCCTTTGCTCTAGCTTCTGGCTCTGCAGGAGCTGCTTCATCTTTCTTCTCTTCTACTTTTTCTTCTTTTTTCTCTTCAGTTTGCTCAGGCTTCTTTACTTCCTCGTAATGGAAAGTGATTTCACCCTGATTTTCCTTAACTGTTACTGCAGAATCAGTGCACTTATATCCATCGATTGTCTTTGGTGAAACTGATTCTCCTGCAGCTTTTGTTACAGAGTCGGAACCAAGATTCTTGTCTCCACAAACATACTTTACATTGAAAGTATACTTTGCTGGCTCTTGCTTCTGCTCTGGCTTCTTTACTTCCTCATAGTGGAAAGTGATTTCACCCTGATTAGCTTTAACTGTAACTGCAGCCTCAGAGCACTTATATCCATCAATTGTCTTTGGTGAAACTGATTCTCCCGCAGCCTTTGTCACAGAGTCTGAACCAAGTAACTTGTCGCCGCAAACATACTTTACGTTAAAGGTATACTTTGCTGGATCTACCTTTTTATCTGACTTATATGTGAAGGTGTAAGTCTTTGCAGCTGTAACCTTTTCATAAGCTGGGTTTGGCTTGTCGCTAACGAGCTTGTATGTAACATCACCAGACTTGTAAGTAGCCTCTGGCTTAAAGGCTGGAGTTGCATCCTTCTTAAGCTTTTCTTCCTTAGCCTTGATTGGATTTCCAACAGCCTTGCCGTCTGCATCCTGAAGCTGATAGTTGTAGGTGATTACAAACTCAGTTGCTGCAGCGGCCTGAAGCTTGTGCGCAACCTTAACTCGTCCCTTGTCCTTTACAGCTACCTTGCTAGCCTTTGCTGTAGTCTTTGGAGCTGTGATATCAGCACCAGAAACTCCCTTGGCGCTTGAGCCGTTTTCAACCTTCTTAGACTCTACAAACTCTACTGTATCCTTAAGAGTATTCTCCACAGGAACGGCCTCTTTCTTCTGACCATCTTCCTTTGGAGCATCCTTCTTAACCTGCTTGATGATTTCCTTCTGAACCTTAAGCTCAACCTTATCCTTTACGTTTACATCAGTCTCATAGCTGACAGGAGCGTAAACTGGCTGATTGTCGAAGTCGTACATAACACAAGCAACATAGTCACCAGGTGTCATGTCCTTTTCCTGAATCACACCATCTTCATCGTCGTCAGTGTAAACCTGTCCCTCAGCATCCTTAAGAGCCATAGCGAAGGACTGGATTGCTGTTTCCTTATCAAGGTAAAGCTGATATAAAGGATCATCCTTGATGCTAGATTTTTCTTTATCTACAACCTCACCTTTTTCATCTGTAACAGTGATGGCAACATTTCTATCCTGAAGGATTGAACGGATTCTGTCAGCCTCTGATGGCTTTGCCTGCTCTTCACCTTCTGCTGCTTCCTCTGTAGCCTCCACAGCTTCTTCTGAGTCAGCCTCCTCTGAAGTCTCTGTAGATTTTCCTGCGCCACCAACAATATCGTTAATCTGATTATCGATATCGGTAATGGCATCCACATATGTCTGAAGCTCTGAAGCCTTGTCCTTAGACATAAGCTTTACAGAAAATGGAACGCCTGTGATGGCATTGTCATTCTCATCAGAAATGTAAATTGTTAAATCCTTTTCAAGGGATTCACTTGTGAGCACAATATTTTTAAAGTCTGGGATGTAAACATCCTCAGCACCCTGTTCCTCATCCACGACCACTTCAACGACAACGTCGTCTTCTTTGTCTTCATGAACAAGATTATAGATTCCATAACCTGCTCCACCAATAGCGGAAAGGCCTAGCACACTGGCAACCGCAATACTTGCAGCCTTGTGAGTGCCAATAAAAAACTTTAGGCCCGCAAAAAATCCTCGCATATCATCATCTCCCAAATAATCAAAACTAGTAATATCGTCAGGTCAGTTACTGAACGCCGTGCTCCTTACAATATTCCTTAAAGCTTGCGTTGACTTTATCTTTATCTGAAAGGATTAAATCATCCTTTGTCATTCCCGCTGGGATTGGCCACTGAACATTGATGTCAGGGTCGTCGAAGGCAAGTCCGCCCTCATCGTTTGGATGATAGAAATCAGTAACCTTGTAGCAGAACTCTGCATACTCGCTGACTACTAAGAATCCATGAGCAAAGCCCTTTGGAATCATAAACTGCTTCTTGTTTTCCTCTGAAAGAAGGATTCCATAGTGCTTTCCGAAAGTCTTTGAACCTTCACGAAGGTCAACAGCCACATCATAAACTTCGCCCTTGATAACGCGGACGAGCTTGTCCTGTGGGAAATTCTTCTGGAAGTGAAGACCTCTAAGGACACCCTTTTTGCTTGCAGACTGGTTGTCCTGAACGAATACATAGTCAAGGCCCTCAGCCTTCATATCGTTTTCGTTGTAAGTCTCCATGAAGTAACCACGGTCATCACCAAAAACCTTTGGGGTGATGACGCAAAGGCCTTCTATACCATTAACATTTTTCTCTACTGTAATTGCCATAATTTATCTCCAAAACTTTTCATTTATCTATCACTATCAATCACTGACACGCTTGCGCTCTTATTCGCTCATTGCCCTACATAAGATGCTTCTTTCAGAACCATCTAAGTAGGGATGGCTCATCAAGGTCATCTTATTGACAGTGTTAGCTAAATTCAAGTTTTGCTCCTTACTTTATAGAATAATTAAAAAAATGATTAAATCGACTTAAAGTCCGTTAGCTATATCTACGAGATACTGTCCGTATGCTGTCTTCATGAGTGGCTCGGCGAGCTTGAGGAGCTGGTCCTTGTTGATGAAGCCACGCTTGTAAGCGATTTCCTCAATGCAAGAGATGTACATACCCTGTCTCTTCTGGAAGGTGCTGACAAACTCTGCTGCCTGAAGAAGCATATCGTGGTTTCCTGTGTCAAGCCATGCAAATCCACGGCCAAGTGTCTCTACGTGGAGGTTTCCACGGTTTAAATATTCGTTGTTAACAGCTGTGATTTCAAGCTCTCCACGTGCTGAAGGCTTGATTGTCTTTGCGATTTCTACAACTGAGTTGTCATAGAAGTAAAGACCTGGAACTGCATAGTTGCTCTTTGGATTAGCTGGCTTTTCCTCGATTGAAATAGCCACACCGTTCTCGTCAAACTCAACAACGCCGTACTCTCTTGGGTCACGAACATAGTAACCGAAGATTGTAGCGCCTGGCTCAGACTCTGTTCTTGTAGCTGCTGAAAGGAGCACCTTTGAGAAAGACTGACCATAGAAGATGTTGTCGCCAAGAACAAGTGCAACGGCATCCTTACCGATGAAATCTGCACCGATGATAAATGCCTCAGCAAGTCCGTTTGGAGCCTCCTGAACTGCATACTGAATATCCATACCAAGCTGCTTGCCATCTCCAAGAAGCTCTTCAAATACTGGAAGATCTCTTGGTGTAGAGATGATAAGTACTTCGCGGATGCCAGCCAACATAAGTGTAGACAATGGATAATAAATCATTGGCTTGTCATAGATTGGCATAATCTGCTTTGAGCTCGCCTTTGTAAGTGGATAAAGTCTTGTACCTGAACCACCTGCTAATATAATACCTTTCATAGTTTCCTCCGTCACAAATATTAATACAATTTTAGAATTCTTTAGCAACTGTTTCCAGTGCTGCGGCTACGACCTTGTCCATGTCGTAGTATTTATATTGGCCGAGACGGCCTCCGAAGATTACGCCATGCTCACGGATTGCGCGGCTTGCGTACTCCTCGTATACTGCATTGTTTTTGTCATTGTTTACTGGGTAGTAAGGCTCAACGCCCGGCTGCCACTCACTAGAATATTCTTTAGAAATAATGGTGGTAGGCTGCTTGCCAAACTCAAAGTGCTTGTGCTCGATAATACGAGTGTATGGCACCTCTGCCTCAGTGTAATTTACAACTGCGTTTCCCTGATAGTTGTCGCAGTCTATCTTTTCTGTCTCGAAGCGAACGGAACGATACTCAAGTGGACCATAGCAGCTGCCATAATATTCATCAATCTGACCGGTGAATATCAGCTTGCCCCAGCCAACCTTTGTTCCATCGTTGAGAATTCCCTCGAAGGATTCTGGCGCGTTTTCAACACCACCAACCATATCGAAGTAATCCTGCTCCAAAACAACATCAGCACCCTTAAGCATAGCCTCTACAATCTGTGTGTAGCCACCCATTGGGATGCCTTGGAATCTATCATTAAAGTAATTGTTGTCGTAAGTAAATCTAAGCGGCAATCTTTTGATGATGAAGGCTGGAAGCTCGTCACATGGACGTCCCCACTGCTTCTGAGTGTAGCCCTTAATCAGCTTCTCATATACATCAGTACCAACAAGGGAAAGCGCCTGCTCCTCAAGGTTCTTTGGCTCTGTGATGTTGAGCTCTTTAATCTGCTCAGCAATCTTTGCCTTAGCCTCAGCAGGAGTTTTGATGTTCCACATCTTCGAAAAAGTATTCATGTTGAATGGAAGATTGTAGAGCTCATCCTTGTAAACTGCCACTGGTGAATTTATATAGTTATTGAACTCAGCGAACTGGTTCATGTATTCCCAAATCTTTTTGTCGCTTGTGTGGAAGATGTGGGCGCCGTACACATGCACGTTAATGCCATCCTCTTCCTTAGTGTAAATATTTCCAGCAATGTGATTTCGTCTGTCGATAACTAGCACGGACTTACCACGTTTAATCGCTTCGTAAGTAAACGTAGCACCGAAAAGGCCTGCGCCTACTACAAGATAATCGTAATTAGTCAATTTCACACCTCATCAGTCAGCAAAGCTGACAGCTTATCTCGCTTCCCGCTCGGTCGTTGCTAAACAGGCTCCACTGGAGCCTAGCAACCTCAAGGGGAAGCCTTTGATATTTTAATGAGCAATCCGAATATTATCTCTAACTATTTTCAATGAATATAGTGAAAACGATATTGAAAATAGTTTTAGAGATAAATGAGGATTGCGGATTTTATTATTTATTAGAGTACATATCTGAGTAGTACTTCTGGTAGTCTCCAGAGGTTACATTCTTCATCCAGTCTTCGTGCTCGAAGAACCACTTGATTGTCTTCTTGATACCTTCCTCGAAGCATGTCTCTGGCTCCCAGCCTACCTCAGCCTTGATCTTGTCTGGAGCGATAGCATATCTTCTATCATGACCCTTACGGTCTGTAACGTACTTAATAAGATCCTCTGAAACAAGCTTCTGACGCTCATCATCTTCTGGAAGCATATCCTGAAGTGTATCAAGGATGATGTGGATGATTTCGATGTTCTGCTTTTCATTGTGACCACCGATGTTGTAGGTCTCGAAGAGCTTACCCTTCTCCTGAACCATATCGATTCCCTTAGCGTGATCCTCTACGAATAACCAGTCACGAACGTTCTTACCATCACCGTATACAGGAAGATCCTTGCCTTGAAGAGCATTGTTGATGATAAGTGGAATAAGCTTCTCTGGGAACTGGTAAGGTCCATAGTTGTTAGAGCAGTTTGTAATGTTTGCAGGGAACTTGTAAGTATCCATGTAAGCCTTTACAAGCATGTCTGAAGATGCCTTTGAAGCTGAGTATGGTGAATGTGGATCGTATGGTGTTGTCTCATAGAAGAATGCATTCTCATCATCTGGAAGAGAACCGTAAACTTCGTCTGTAGAAACGTGAAGGAACTTCTTACCCTCCTTGAATGATCCGTCTGGAAGCTCCCAAGCTTCCTTTGCACAGTTAAGCATAACAGCTGTACCAAGAACGTTTGTCTGAACGAAAACCTCAGGGTTCTTGATTGAACGGTCAACGTGTGACTCAGCTGCGAAATGAACAACTCTATCGATATCGTTCTCAGCGAATACCTTGCGGATTGCTTCCTTATCGCAGATATCAGCCTTTACGAATGTGTAGTTATCTCTGTTCTCAACATCCTTAAGGTTTTCAAGGTTACCTGCATAGGTAAGCTTATCTACGTTGATGATTCTGATTTCGTTATCGTACTTCTTAAACATGTAGTGGATGTAGTTGCTTCCGATGAAGCCTGCACCACCTGTAACTAAATATGTTCTCATTTTCTAATCCCTCTCTCGGCATTCTTTAATTTCTATATTATTCCTAGTTTATTGAATGCCTACTTATAGTCTTTGTTAATAAAATTTATAATAATTGTTCATTCGAACAACGATTAACGATTATTACGCTAAGTATTCGCGAAGAGCATCTTTCCAATGTTTCATCTGATAACCTGACGTTAAACGTAGCATGTAGTTGTCGAGGATTGAGTAGTGTGGACGATCTGCGCTGGCAGGATTCATTCGCTTGTACTCTTCGCTGGTAACGTGGTTAACCTTTACGTTGATTCCCTTGAGCTTGAAGATTTCCTCGGTGAAATCTGCCCAGTTGGTGTCGCCTTCGCAGGTGCCGTGGAAGATTCCGTAGTTTTCTGTTGGCTCAAGATGATGAATCATTCGAGCAAGCTCCACAGCTGAGGTTGGTGAACCAAGCTGGTCGCAAACTACTGAAAGCTCATCGTGGGTCTCTGCAAGGCTAAGCATAGTCTTAACAAAGTTTTTACCATCGCCGTAGAGCCAAGCTGTACGAACGATGAACCACTTGTCTGCAAACTGCTGAACGAATTTCTCACCCTCGTATTTTGTCTTGCCATAGGCACTGATTGGGCCTGGCTGATCAAACTCTGTGATTGGCTTTGTAGCATTACCAGGGAAAACATAATCTGTGCTGACATGCACAAGCTTTGCTCCCACCTTTGTTGCTGCGATAGCCAAGTTTCTAGGACCGAGAGCGTTAAGCTTGTAAGCAAAATCCCAATCCTTCTCGCAACCATCTACATTTGTAGCAGCCGCGCAGTTGATAATTACATTTGGCTTGTTGGCTTCTACGAAGCTCATAACCTCGTCTAAATTCGTGATGTTAAGTGAGCTTATAACATCACTCTCAATTACATCTGTGAGGATGAATTCAACTTCATCACCATACTCGTTCTGTATAGCTCTTCCAAGCTGACCATTACATCCCGTTACTAGTATCTTTCTCATTGTAATCCTCTATCGTTTTATATTTACAGCCAAACTCATTACTTTTGGCATTAATCATACTGTATAAGCAATCAATAAGGCCTTGATGAGCCATCCCTACTTAGATGGCAGTGAAACTGGCATCTTATGTAGGGCAACGAGCGAATAAGAGCGAAAGCGTGCCGTTTGATGTTTATACAGTAAGATTACTTCTTAGCCTAGGTGTTTGGCGTCATTTACACATAGTCTTTGGCTTTTGCAATCAATCTATTGTAAGCGCTGAACAGACTGCGGATAGATGCACGTGTGATGTTTGAGCTTACGCCAACGCCGAAGGTTGTGTTGCCGTGACGCTCGTCGCGCATCTCGATATATGCTGCAGCCTTTGCACCTGAGCCCTGGCTCTGAGCAAGTGTGTGCTCAGTGTAGTCGATGAGTGTAAACTCAAGCTCTGGTACGCACTGCTTGATAGCAAGCTTAACAGCATCGATAGGTCCGTTTCCTTCAGCCTCTGAGTGGAACTTCTCTCCATGGTAGCTGAAGTCAAGCACTGCAACTGTATCGTCTGAATCTTTGCTGTCCTGGATAACCACATACTCCAGAGTAAGTGGCTCCTTGTTCTCCAAGTACTGAGACTTGAAGGCCTCCATAATGCGCTGTGGTGTAACCTCGCCGCCCTGCTTTTCAGAAATGTACTGAACAACATCAGCGAACTCACGCTGCATCTTCTTTGGAAGCTTGTAGCCGTAAACTGTGTCCATAACAAAGGCAACTCCGCCCTTGCCAGACTGGCTGTTGATACGAACCACTGGCTCGTACTTACGTCCGATATCTGCAGGATCGATTGGAAGATATGGAACCTCCCAGTACATGTTCTGACGTTCCTTCATAGCACGGACGCCCTTATTTATAGCATCCTGGTGTGAACCAGAGAAAGCTGTAAACACAAGCTCACCTGCATATGGGTGTCTTGCGTCTGTAGGCATTTTTGTAACTCGCTCACAAACCTCAACAATCTCTTTGATGTCATCAAGGTTAAGCTCTGGGTTAACACCCTGTGAGAACATATTGTAAGCGATTGTAAGAATATCTACGTTACCAGTACGCTCGCCGTTTCCAAGAAGTGTACCTTCTACACGGTCTGCACCAGCAAGAAGTCCAAGCTCTGTGATAGCCACGCCTGTTCCTCTATCGTTGTGTGGATGAATTGAAAGGATGATGTTTTCTCTATCCTTAAAGTGAGTGCTCATCCACTCAATCTGGTCTGCGTAAACATTTGGTGTGTTCATCTCAACTGTTGCTGGAAGGTTGAAGATGATTGGTGCGTCAGTAGCCTTGTCCCAAGTCTCCTGAACTGCTGTACAAATTTCAAGTGAGAATTCCACCTCTGTTCCTGTGAAGGATTCTGGTGAATATTCCAACTGAAGATTTCCATCATATTTGCAAAGACGGTCCTTTACCATCTGGGTCCCCTTCTTTGCGATTTCAATAATCTCTTCCTTTTCAGCATTGAAAACAACATCACGCTGAAGAGTAGAGGTTGAATTGTAAATGTGGAAAATTACATTTTTAATACCCTGGATTGCTTCGAAGGTGCGGTCGATTAATTCCTCACGACACTGTGAAAGCACCTGAACCTTAACATCATCAGGGATTTTATTTTCAGCAACTAACTGTCTTAAAAAATCAAATTCAATCTGAGAGGCTGCAGGAAAGCCTATCTCAATTTCTTTAAAGCCTAGCTTAATTAGGAGGTCAAATAGTTCCATTTTTTCGTCGACTGACATTGGCTCGACGAGGGCTTGATTGCCGTCACGTAGATCAACTGAACACCAAATTGGAGCTTTTGTGATCTGCTTCTCAGGCCAAGTACGCTCTGGAAACTTCAGTACAGGGTTAGCTTTGTAACGTTGGTAGTTTAACATTATTCTGTCCTCCTAATATAATCCGCCTGTAAATATACTTTAAATCTCGCTGGTTACAGGCTCTTTTAAATCTATGAATAAACCATAATAATGGTTATTCTCACTTAAACTACTCGCCGAGTCCATTTTCAATGGACGCTACTAGGTCGGCTAGGGCCTCGGCTTCGTCGACGCCATCACAGATGACCTCGATTTCTTCACCTGACTTTACGCATGCGCCAAGGACGCTAAGCACTGACTTGGCGTTGGCTTCGTAATTGTCGTCAGTGTGAAAGGTTACTTTGCTTTGATATTTCATGGCTATTTCACATAGCAATCCTGCGGGACGCAAATGTAACCCAGTTGCATTCTTTATCTTAACTTTTTGTGAAACCATATATCTAATTTCCTAATTTATCATGTTCAAAACTTTACGTTAACAATAATTATATCTCTTACATTCACTAGATGTTCATTTCAGAGACATATTACATTGTTAACTAAGTTTTGTTCCTAAGTATTACTAATACATTAAATTATATTTTGCTTTCAAAATACGCATTAACGTCAGACTAAAGCATCGTCTTAGTGATTAGTTCAGCTAAATTACGGGCATCAGCCTCGATTTCTGCCTGGTCCTTGCCTTCGATCATGACACGAACGAGTGGCTCGGTACCTGATGGGCGGATAAGAACGCGTCCTTCGCCTGCGAACTTCTCACCAAGCTTTTCGATTGCTGAAGCAATCTCTGGGTATTCCATGTAGCTCTCTTTCTTGTGGTTTGGAACCTTTGCATTAACAAGAGCCTGTGGAAGAACACTCATGATTGAAGCAAGTTCTGAAAGAGGCTTTTCTGTCTCAACCATAACTCTGAGAAGGTGAAGAGCTGAAAGAAGTCCATCACCTGTGGTGTTGTCATCTAAGAAGATAACGTGACCACTCTGCTCGCCACCAAGGTTGTAGCCATTAGCAAGCATATTCTCCAACACGTATCTATCGCCAACCTTTGTAGACTCAACATTAAGGCCCTGTTCCTTTGCCATTAATGTGAAACCAAGGTTTGTCATTACTGTAACAACGCAAGTATCCTTTTTAAGAGTACCCTTGTCCTTCATGTGCTTTGCGCAGATTGCCATAATCTGGTCGCCATCAACAAGGCGTCCCTTTTCATCTACAGCAAGCATTCTGTCGGCATCACCGTCGAAGGCAAGACCAACCTGTGCATTCTCTGCAACCACACGAGCCTTAAGCTCATCCATGTGTGTAGAGCCACAGTTGCTGTTGATGTTTGTTCCATCTGGATTGTTGTGGATGGTGATAAGCTCAGCACCCATTTCTGAAAGACATGCAACGCTAGTGCGATAAGATGCACCCTCGGCACAGTCGATAACAATCTTTAATCCTGATAAATCAAGTGGAACTGTGTTCTTAAGGAAGTCAACATACTCTCTTCCAAGGTCGAAACGATAATCAATCTTTCCAATCTCAGCACCTGTAGGAAGGTTTACACCCTTCATATCACTTTCAATAAGTGCCTGAATCTCATCCTCAAGCTCATCAGAAAGCTTGAAACCTTCTCCGTTGAAGAACTTGATTCCGTTGAACTCCATTGGGTTGTGGCTAGCTGAAATAACAACACCAGCATCAACCTTGTGCTTACGTGTAAGGTAAGCAATTGCAGGTGTTGGAAGCACTCCAACATAAACTGCGTTAGCTCCTACTGAACAAATACCAGACATAAGTGCTGATGCAAGCATTGTTCCTGAAATACGTGTATCGCAACCAACGATAATTGTTGGCTGATGGCTAGCCTCCTTTGTAAGCACATAAGCGCCAGCCTGTCCAAGTGAACGAGCTAAATCTATAGTAAGCTCAGAGCCTGCTACTCCTCTAACTCCGTCTGTTCCAAATAATCTTCCCATATTAATTAATCCTCTTTCTTGTCAGCATTGTCAGCTTCATCGTTGCCCTTTGCATCAGGATCCTCGATGACTGTAACCGATACTGAAGTATTCTGAATTGTAACGTCATCAGTATTTTCAAATACTAGGACGGCGTTCTGTCCCTCCCCTACTGTCAGGTGAGAACAATCAATATATCCTTTAACCTCGCCAGCCTTAAGTGCCGCAAGAGCTTCGTCTGTACCGAATACATTGACGGTGACAGTCTCGGCATCCAACGATGCAGCCAAACCGTGGCCAAGGTTGTGGAAACTAATATTTGCTGCAGGCACCTCAATGGTGGATGCATTTTCATTTTGCATTGTCACATAAATCTGAACCTTTGAAGATGTTCCCTCTGCCAGCTGTACGCCCTCAGGCAAGTAGCTTGAGATGTCTACTGTGGTGGTGAAAGAACCTGTCAGGTTCGAAAGGTTTATAACACTATCTGGGATAGTGATTGTAGAAACATCATTAAGTGCTCCGGCCTCTCCGATAATCATTACTGATGATGGGTCGGTCTTTATTGAGCCAAGTGTAAGACCTGGTGCCAAAGAACCGCTGGTCTTAACTGTGATGTCAACAGCCTTCGTATTTACGAAGTTGACGCTAACACTTACTGTAGAAACCGAAAGATTCAAGTTCTTAGAATCTACTGTCTCGCCCTTTTCATCGTAAAACTTCGGAATAACATTTTCTGTGAAGTTGCTGGTTACACCAGTGATGTTGGCAGTAGCAACAACCGAATCAATCTTGTCAACCACATCCTGTGGGCCACTAACAGTGATTACTGTAGGACTGCAGCTGACTTCCTGAACTGCAAGCTCAGGCTCAAGAGTACCAGTGGTCTGAGCATTAATAACAAATCGCTCGGTGCTCAAATCCTTCAATGTAACGTACAGATAATTCTGACGGCTAGAGATGGTTATGTAGCTGGCATAGGATTTTGCTGCAATAGTAACCGGAATTCTCTCTTCGTTTTCAAGGTTGTTCATATCTGCCACTGCAGAAAAATCTGAAGGAGAAAGCTTTTCAATGATGGAACGCTTCGCTGTAACTCTGAAGCTAACAGTGTTTACTCCATCCTTTATCTCATAAAGCTTTCCAGCCTGTGTAAGCACATCCTCGTTTGAAACTGAAACAACAGAGGTGAAGGTTCTGGTCTGCTTTGGATCGTCGATGTTGACAACCACAAGCCAAAGCACGAATGAAAACATCACCGCCAAAAGCTTCAATCCAATATTCTTTGTGAGGGCATTGATTATTTTCTGATTCATAGTCTGCCCTCCTTTTCTGCGTCAAATATTCCCTGCTCATCAGGATTCTGGAGAAGCTTAAGCTCAGCAATAAGCTCATCTTCCTTTACATCTCTGACGATACGTCCTTCCCTTGCGTAAGAAACAGTACCTGTCTCCTCGGAAACAACGATTGTGAGGGAGTCGGAAACCTCGCTGATTCCAACTGCTGCTCTGTGTCTTGTTCCCAAATCCTTGGAAAGTGCCATGTTGTCGGACAATGGCAAGTAGCAGGTTGCGGAAACCACACGGTCTCCTCGAACTATGACAGCTCCATCGTGGAGCGGGGTATTCTTCTCAAAAATGTTGATAAGAAGCTGACGGCTAACCACAGCATCGATACCGATACCTGTACGTTCGAACTCGGTAAGCTGCATATCCTTTTCAACAACAATAAGGGCACCTGTCTTAACTGCGCCCATTTCATAGCAGGCTGTAACAAGTCCAACGATGGTTGAGTCGTCGAATTTCTTAGCGCCTGTTTTTAAAATATTCCATGAGAAAATAGACGTGATTTTACGACGACCGATTTGCTCCAAAGCTCTACGAAGCTCTGGCTGGAACACCACAATAAGTACGGTCACTGCTACTGATACCAGCTTTTCTCCCAACCACAGGATGGTGTTCATCTGGAAGATTGCTGCCACCAGGAAGAACAGCATGATAATAAGCACGCCTCTAATTAGCATCCAAACCCTGCTGTTTTTTACCCAAACCAGCAGGTGATACATGAAATATGCAATTATGATAACTTCGATTGCGTCCGTGATGGAAACATCGGGAATATTTACATTGAAATAATCATCGATGAAGGCATCAATCGCATTGACAAAATCAACCAATTTTCATACCTTTCTAGGCTATTATAAATCCACCGTGAATAGTTATAATATCTTACTGCCAAATCCTAGAACAACAGGAAGAATTAAATCTTTTTTACTTCCTTATCTTCTTCAGCAATTCTGATTTTCGGAACTGCTGTAACGTAGTAGTAATAATCATCATCTTCAAACTGAACCTTCTCGATTCGAGAATAGTCCAAATCAAGAACAAAGTAATTAAGAATCAAACCAACCACAATTACTAGAAGGTTTCCAATGATAAGACTAGGAATCTCTGTCTTTTGGCTGGTAAGTAAATATCCTGCAAGCATAATGATAAATTCAACAGCCACACCAACTGCATTTGCAATCATCCATGACATATTGATGCTGGACTGTCTAAGCATGTAAACCACCAGGTACATAGCCACCATTGCCACTATGTAAAACCAAAACATGCGGTTTGTAATCATCTGCTCCTGGATAAGAGAAACCACAGAAACCTCGGAAGTTTCATCTACGATAGCTGTGGTATTATCTTTAATTATGCTTAAATAGAAGGCCATCACCGAACCGCAAACTACTGAAGCAAGCTCGTTGATATTGGACATAAGACCTGCGCCAAGTGGCACTACGTATGGTGCGTGGAAGCTGTAACAGATTGGCACCGCCACCATGTTGTAGGTGTTCTTGCTTCTAAAATATGCGCAAACGAAATAGCCAATAATCAAAAGACCAAGGGTGACGATTGCCACCTGTGGGCTAAGTGAAGCTAAATCTATCAACAGCACAATAACAAGAACCAGTGACACTCCCTGCATTGGGAAGAAGGCACAGATTATTGATATTACTATAGAAAGCCAAATCTGGCTGATCTGCTTGTTATGTCCGAAGTTTGCGCGAATACACATGAGGCCTACGAAGGCTACCAAACCGCTCCATATCTTTAAAAAGAGCATTTCGCGTGAAAGCACAAATCTTCTTATATTGTCACGTAAAGTAATAAAAGCATTCATTTATAAATCCTCTAGTCCCTTTTCTTCGTCTGAATCTCTGGCCAGCAAAGGCTTAGTCTGCTGAACCTCATCCTCGTACATCTTGCTAAGCTTTGAATACTTTGCGCCAAGCTCCTTGATAAGACGTTTGCCTTTCTTGTAGCGTTTGGCTGCTCTGACTCTCACCCCATGCACATGGATGATGATGTAGGCCGCATAAACAAGAAGGCCTGCTAGAGCAATTATCAAGAGATACATTGTGTTGAGATTTTCGATAACATTACTCACTAAATATAAAACTATAGCTGCATAAACCGCTCCAAAAAAGATAGTGCCTGCTAGGAAGCCTCCCCATCCGTGAAGAGCGATATATTCTTTCTTTGAATAGCGCATCATTGGCTGATACTCTGGGCCAAGCTCCTTTTCGAAGATGGCCATGGAGGTCATGTGCCTTACGCGTTCTTCGTTAATCATACATTACCCCTTAATGCCTGTGTTTAATTCAAGTTTCTGGTAGAGTTTCTTAGAAATGGACATAGTCCACCCACTAAAACTCATACTGAGTCAGAATCAGTATAGCATAAACTAATCATAAAATAAAACTAAGGTTTTAAGGTATTTAGGGTTCTTTAGATTCATGCATTACTAGACTCGCACTAAAAAGTGCCTGCCGGGTAATCCAGCAGGCACTGATGCACAATTTCAATTATTCTTTCAAGAATCTCATCTTGTTTTCTTTCTTTGGTTTTTCCTTTGGAGGCTCTGGAGCTTTTGGCTTTTCTATAGATTTTGCCAAAGCGTTTGCTGTGTTAGCCTTGCAAGCGTCACAGTACTTACCAGTCTTGATAGTAGCTCCACAAATCTCACACTCGATTCCCATAGGAGAATCGTCAGCAAACTGGAGGCGCTCCTCACGAATCCACTGCTTAATCTGGCTTGTAGAAACATCGTTAGCTTCAGCAATTTCTTGGATGTTTGAACGAGGATTTTCCCTAATGTACTCTTTTACATCTTGGAATTTCTTTTCAACCTCATCGCGGCAGGCTGGGCAAATATTCATGCCTCCCAAGTAATTAAAGAGTCTTCCACAATTTCTACAGTTACGTACTTCCATAGGTTATACCTCCTCTACTGCATTTCTCCGATGCAGACGCACATACCGAAAATTTCTTTCACTCCCCCACTCTTAAGTACCTTCGCTACTTCGTCCATTGTTGTGCCAGTTGTATAAATATCATCAACTATAAGTACTTTTCTAAATTGTACAACATTTTCCCCTAAACTAAAAGCATTTAACAGATTTTTCTTTCTTTTTAAGCCATTTAATTGTTTCATCGCTTTTGTATCTGCTTCTCGTCTGACAATTTCTTCTGCCACAGGAATTCCAGTAATTGCACTTAGCTCTCTTGCAAACACTGTGGCCTGATTGTAACCACGGCGTTTCTCCTTCTTTTTATACATAGGAACAGGCACAATTGCTTCTATATTGTTATCCTTTAGCCATCTGCCATAATAGCGATTTGCATGCTTTGCAAAAACCTTGCCGTAGCAGCGTCTGTTAGCATATTTAAAGCGATACATGGCATTTTTCATATCCCCTGTGTACTGGAATATAGCTTTATTCTGAAGAAAGGCATGTGTATTCCTTTCACAATTTCTGCAAAATTCCTTTGTATCATCAGATATAGGGCCACCACATTTCAAGCAACAAACTGGCCCCACCAGCTTTACTTTCTTTATACAATCCCTGCAAAACCCGGTTTCTTTTTCCATTTTCAATAAAACTTTGTCGCAAGCCACGCAACGTTTTGGATATAATAAGGTAAGAACAGGGGTTATAATGTTCTTTATATTATGAATCAAGTCAGTCTCCTTTATTGACTTATTTTTAATTTGTAATTAAAATTTAGTAACATTTAAAAAGAAAAAGGATTTAAATATGAAAAAAAGATTTTTAAGTTTGATTTTGGTAGCTTCTCTTGCTGTTTCAGCTGTAGCATGTAGCAACAAATCTGATAGCAAGCCAAAGCCAAATGAGGTAACAGAAGAATCCCAAGAGGATTCATATTCGTATAATATATCAGCACTTTTAACAGAAAACAATACCTACAATAAAATTCTACTTCAGGGCTTCACTGATTGTCTCACCGACTATCTTGGGGAAGATCACTTTAAAATCACCACATCAGTTGCGAGCGACAAACTCTCCAGCGACCAAATCGCTGCAGGCGCAGTTGCGAAATCTCCTGATATGATTTTCACCGCTGGTAAATCCACATTGGTTTCTGCAAAGTCAGCCACTGACATGATTCCAATCGTTGCTACTGGAATTGTTGATTTCAAGGGAACACTTCGAATCGCCAGCTTAAACGGAAAGTCATGGGACAAAACCACAGGGACAAATGTTACTGGTGTCAGCAGCAAGCCTAGCATTGTAGATCAGGTTTCTCTTATGATTGAGGCTACTGAGGATTTACAAACCGTAGGCATCCTCTTCTCACCTGAAGATACAGACGCCATTTATCAAAATGAAATTTTTGAAGCTTACTTAGATCAAGCAGGCATTCCTTGGAAGGAATATCTTATCCCTGCTACAAAGCCTACCGTTGCAGTGGATTCAGAGGAGCAGAGCTCAACAGCCCTCACTCCTAGTAAATATGTTGCTTCTTCTGCAAAGCAGGGAATGGACAACGACATCACTCCTCTCGGTGAGGACAGTGTTCTTGGACTTAACTCCACTTCCTCAACCAGAGTTGCTCTCGTTTCTCAGTTTTGGACCGGAGGCAAGATAGTTGCCGAGGCTTCTGGCGAAGAAAAGTCATCTGATAATGAAGATGGTAACTCCGAGGATTCAGCTACTAGCACCGACAAAAAAATTGAGTCAGACACAGCTCCAAAGACTGGAACTGAGGCATCTGATGATGAGCTAAACAACGCTGAAAATATTGACAGCATCAATCTTGCAGATAGAATCCGCGAGACCTGTGCAGAGTGTTCTGCCATCTACATTCCTTTTGGCAGCATGCTTACCAACGAAATGGATACCATCGGTACCATCGCAGAGGATGCTGGGGTCACAGTTGTAGCTGGCGACACAACTATCGGAAAACACTCTCTCGTTACTCTTTTCTCAGACCCATACACCTTGGGATATGCTGCAGGAAAGAAGGCTGTAAAGGTTTTCGAGGGAGAAGATATCCAGACCATCAAAATCGGTTCTGTTGATGGCGATGATTCTGTAAAGCTTTACAACGGAGTAATCGCTGATAAGTTTGGAATGGAATTTCCAAAATCCTTCAAGGAGCTTAACGATTTCCTTGATACCTACGAATACGGCAGCACTACCACAAGATACACTGCCTCAGGAGAATAATTCTTATGGTACTTCACGTAATCAAATCTAAAATCTATTCTGGCGCTGAAAACGTGGTTTGCCAGATTATAAAAGAGCTTTCAGACCGTGAGGAGTTCATCTATATGTCTCCCCACGGTCCTATTGAAGATAAGCTGAAATCTATTGGCTTATATGATTGCTATCGCGGCATCGACTCTCTCTCCGCTGATGAGATTCGCAAGGCCGTTGATGAGCTACATCCTACAGTGGTTCACGCCCACGATTTCACAGCCAGCGTTCTTTGTGGCTTCGCCCTAAAGGGTCGCGTACCAGTCATTTCACACCTTCACAACAACCCACCTTGGATTAAGAAATTTCATATAAAGACCATCTCTTATCTGATGGCCTGCAAGTATATCGACCATATCCTTATGGTTTCAGAGGCTGTTCGCGAGGAGTATCGCTACACTAGCAAGCTGAAATGTCCTATCACTATTGTGGGAAATCCTTTCTCGGTGGAGGGGGTTGTTTCCCAGGTTAGTGAGGGGGCTGTTGGTTGTGCTGGTTCTGAGGATTTGAAGTCTGATTTACTCTTCGTAGGAAGACTTGTGGAGCAGAAGAATCCTATGTTGGTAGCTGAGGTTGCTAAAGAGCTTTTGGACTCTGGTTCCATTGGGACTGCTCGCATGGTTGGTGATGGCGAGTATATGCCTTCACTTGAAACATTCGTAGCCGAGAATCATCTGGAGGGCAAACTAATCCTTGAAGGCTTCAAGAAGAATTCCTATGACTATATGGCAAACACAAAGGTTCAGATTATGCCATCTAAGTGGGAGGGCTTCGGCCTTGTAGCTCTTGAAGCAATGGCTCTTGGAAAGCCTGTTGTTGGAACAGACAATGGTGGCTTAAAAAACATCATTGATGAAACTTGCGGCTATGTCTGCACAGATGTTGATTCTTACGTTTCAGCTGTTAAAGAGCTTTTAGATAACCCTGAAATATATAATACAAAAACTCGGGGCGCATTGAAGCGCGCCCAGGAATATAATAATATTAAAGAGTATTGTAATAAGCTTTATGAGATTTATGATTCGGTGAGATAATATTCTTCTGATGTTAAGAATCTTCTCATTTGATGACTTTTTACTTCAATTACTTTTGGAGCGTTAATATGACTAAACAAGAATACAAAGATTTGCTAGAAAGTGATTACAGAAGATATTCTGATTCTTCATCACTTTTAGCACATTATAAAATCTATAAAATGAAACCTGGCTATGCTTGGAGCTATTGGTATCGCAAGCTTTGCTACCAAAACTCTCACAGTTGGATGAAGCCACTGGCTTTCTTTACCAGACTTCGCTTTCACAATGTTTCTGTTAAGTACGGTATCGACATTCCAAGCCATGTAAAGCACATTGGCTCAGGATTTATGATTGATCATTTCTCCTGCATCGTCATTCACACTGACGCTGTCATCGGTAACAATGTAACCATCCGCCAAGGCTGCGTGGTGGGCACCAACGGACGTGGTGTTCCTGTCATTGAAGACGGCGTAGACATCGGCGCAGGCGCTGCTGTTATCGGTCCTATCACCGTTGGCAAAAACGCCATTATCGGCGCTAACTCAGTTGTAACCCACAACGTGCCAGCCGGTGCAACCGTAGCTGGTAATCCTGCAAAAGTGATTAGAATGAAATAAAAATAGAGAAGCCCCAAGGCATTGCCTTGGGGCTTCTCATATATAATAGTGAGTTGAATGATGTTGGCTAAGTTTACTTATAGCTACCTACTGTGATTGTGTAGCTGCTTGTGCCCTGGACATAGACTGTTCCGTCTGTGCCGACAATAGTAACTGTGTTACCCTGGGCATCTACGATTGTTCCATTGTTTGTAAGGCTAGATAGGATTGAGTTACCTGTGACAATCCACTTGCTGTCTGAAGAAATTGTAAGATTGGCATAGCCATCACCGCCGTTTCCTGCTGCGGACTCGTCATTGATAAACGCACCTGTGAGGACACTGCCATCCTTCATTTCCATATCAAGAGTTGAAATTGTATCCCAGATAATATCCCCTTCCATCTTCTGGTTTGTAGCTGTGAAGTTACACTGCGCTCCGTTGTCGCCGCTTGTTCCCCAGCCACGCTTGTTTGAATTTCCTGTTACCTTAAGGAAGAAATCATTTTCATCTGCATATGTTATATCTACGTTTTCAAGGATAAATGTTGATTCAGTATTTGTTGTGTAGAACATACCACCGTTTGTGGCTGTGATGCTACCGCCTGTCATGCTAAAGGTAGAGTTACCAACCTCAGAGTCACCTGACATTGACTGGTAAAGGATGATGTTCCAATCACAATCGTTCTGCTCGTTTTCTGGCATTGAACCTGAAAGGTCACAATCTGTTAATGTGAGGGAGTTGAGACCTTCGATACATACTGCCT
Source organism: Pseudobutyrivibrio sp. YE44 (assembly GCF_900104335.1). Classification (GTDB taxonomy): domain Bacteria; phylum Bacillota; class Clostridia; order Lachnospirales; family Lachnospiraceae; genus Pseudobutyrivibrio. The sequence goes on along the minus strand of NZ_FMXT01000005.1, from coordinate 105,389 downwards.
CTGAGCCAGTTGCTGTAAGGGTTGCATTTGAGATAGTGATATCAGCTGTACAATAAACTGCTGGTGAGCCCTTACCATTTGATGTGTAAGTACCACCATCAACAACCATTGTTCCGCCGCCACGATCTGAACGAATTGCTGCTGCAGATTCGCCATTTGTTGTTACTGTATTGTTTGTGGCATAAACTGTTCCGCCACCAGCTGCATGGATACCACCTGATGTATTCTGAGTTGTGTTGATTGTACAATTATTTACATAAGCAACACCATCACCGTATGCAAACACTCCTGCTGCACCAGCAGCATCTGATTCAATATCGCAGTTTTCAACGGTAAGAGTTCCACCTGTAGTTAAAAGAGTAGCGCCGACACCATAAAAACTTGCATTGTCGCCGCCTGTACTGTCTTCTGAATTTCTTGTAATTGTTGAATCCTTAACTGTCACATCACCGTCCGTTACAAGGATTGCATTTTCATCAGTGCCTGTAGAGGCGATTGTCTCGCCCTCTACAGTTGCATCTTCTGAATACTCTTTTAAAGCTGTGTATGTGATGTCTGCTGCAGACATTCCTCCGCCAGGGTTACCCATAGCGGAAGTCATGCCACCAATGATTTCTACAGATTCTACATTTCCATCTGCATCAAAGGTTACAGCAACCTGTGTGCCTACACTAATACTAGATAAGGAAAGTTCCATTGGGCCGTTTCCATCTGGAGCCTCTCCTGCAGGTTGGCCACCTGGGCCTCCTTGATCTCCATCTGGCTTCTCTGGGGCTTCACCCTGGTCTCCTTCTGGCTTCTCTGGGGCTTCTCCACTTGGGGCTTCACTCTGATCTCCATCTGGCTTCTCTGGGGCCTCTCCGCTTGGGGCTTCTCCTTCTGACTGACCGCCGCCAGGCTGACCTCCTTCAGGTTGTCCCTGTCCCCCAGCCATACTCATTGAATAGGTAGTGTCATCGCTTACTGTGATGTCTGCTGTTTCCTTACCAAGAGTAAGCTCACCATCTTCGTAAGTTCCTACAGTGATGGTGAAGCCATCGTCACTGACAGCTGTTACCTGACCATAAATAGTTTCGCTGGCATAAGCTGTGGTAGATGCAGTCCCACAAGCTAGCAAGCCTCCGCATGTCACTGCCGCTGTCATCATCAATGCAGTAATTTTCTTCAACATTCTTATTCCTCCAATTAAGTCTAATTTTTTTGCACCTGCTGTGCTTTACAAGTTGTATTTAACCATCTGGTTGTGAACATCATTTATCGGCAATGTGATGGTTAGGTGTTTTTTACCGGAAGATTAAGATATGTTATTTTGCCACTACATTTTGTTGAGTTATCTGAAAACATTACTAAACCTAGCGGGTTTTCAAATTGCTTGACATATGATATTATGATATTAACTATAAGTATAAGTATCGATATCTGTGTCCCGCCATTAGACAATGGATTGTCGAAGGCACCAAATTCAAGGAAGAAAGGAGGGACGTCTTATGTCACGCATTGATACAGCGTACAATTATTTCATGACGACCTATGGCGATAGCATAGGGTCTCGTTACGAATCTCATAAGAAAAGTGAGCTACGTGACACATACAATAGAATAGTTAAGACGAACAAAGACTCTCCTCTCTACAAGATTAAGGACACAGAGGATATGGGACAGTTCGCAATAGATATTAAAGAGCATGCTAACAATATGGCTCTTTCAGTGTCGAACCTTTCTTCAGCTGGTGAAGATATTGCCTCCGTTCTTGATAAGCGTGTGGCCTCTTCCACCAATCCTGACACGATTGAAACTATGTATGTTGGCGATGAAAACTCTGATGTGGACGATTTCACCATCGAAGTTTACTCCTTGGCAAAGCCTCAGATTAACACTGGAAACTTCATGGAGCCTAACGAGCAAAGCTTCAGACCGGGATCATATTCCTTTGATTTGGATATCAGGAATCATTCCTATGAATTCCAGTTTAATGTTAATGCTGGCGAGGATAACCTGAGAGTTCAGAACAAGATTGTTAGATTGATAAATACTTCAGATGTTGGTTTGAGCGCACAGCTCATAGAAGATAGGAACGGTTCGAACGCTATACAGATAGCTTCCAAATCAACGGGCATCTCAGACGATGAAACCACCTTGTTTAATATCTCTTCTACAATTTCTCGAAGAGAGCTTGATATTCTTGGTATTGATAGGATTACACAACAGCCTAGCAATTCAGACTTTAAGCTAAATGGTGTTGAGCATCAATCCCTATCAAACACCTTCACTGTAAACAAGGCTTACGAACTGGTGCTTAAGGCTCCAACCCATGGTGAAGTTACAGTTGGTTTGAAAAACGATACAGAAGCTCTTTCTGATGGAGTTAACCAGCTGCTAGACAGCTACAATGGAATGATTGACATCGGATTGAAATATACCGGTGCACATCAGAACCGTACTTTATTTAATGAGATTTCATCCATCGCAAAGGGTATGTCAGGTAGCCTAGCTTTCGCAGGTATTACTATGGATGGTTTTGGACATCTGAGTTTGGACGGCCAGAGACTTTCGGAAGTTATTAACAGTAGTGACAAGGCCCAGGCCTTCAGCATACTGAACGAATTAAAGATTGCCATTAGGGCTGCGGCTTCTAAGGCGTCTATAAACCCTATGGCTTATGTGGACAAGGCCATTGTGGAATATAAGAATCCAGGCAAAACCTTGTCGGCACCTTATGCAACCAGCGCCTACTCAGGAATGATGGTTGACTATAGTCAGTAAATCAACAAAAAACTACGCCATCTAGTTACACTCTCAAGCCTTAATATTGTACTGTTCAACTAACACGTTTCACAGTACAACACTAAGAGCTTGATAGTTACTAGATGGCTTTTATTATGTCTAACATATCATTTATTCTCTGTTGATAGGTGCAATTTGCACGCACGTATTCGTAGCCTTCACGGGCGATGTGGGAGCGCTGCGTGTCGTGGGCAAGGTAGTATTTCACTTTATCCATCAGGTCTTGCTGATTGTAATACCATACTAGGTGTTTTTCATTTTCGAAGAACATTGGAAGCTCGGCTTGGAAGTTGGAGATGCAGAAGCCTCCAGCGCCAAGTATATCGTATATACGAAGTGGCACTCCACTTTTAATGTTTGGTATGGTCATGTTCAGATTGATTTTAGAACCCCGGAAAACCTTTGGCATTTCGCTCCAGTAATCTACGCTTCCCCTATAATTTACATTAATTAAATCCTTCACATTAGAGTTTGTATAAATGCTTACGTCATGATGTTTCGATAGCTCTATCAATATGCTTCGGCGCTGCTTCTGAGCAATCTTAAAGCCCAAGGTTGTTACCGAGAAAATTAGATTCAAATCCGAAAGAGAATCCTCTGACTTCTCCAACTCAAAATAATTTGATAGCTCTGCCAGTATCTCTGGGGTCAACATTCTATCGATGATGTTGATGCCGTGCAGGTCTTTCTGAGCTTCCATGGTAGCCTCGAAATATCCTCGCAAATAATCTGGCAAGGTAAATTCCATCTTGTCGTAGGAATTCTTTTCATATAAGGAACCTACAAAGCTAATTTCATTTTCATATAAACTATCGTCCTTGGAGTTAGCAAAGAGATAATCCAATCTGTTGGTATCCACCGCTAAAGGAAGGTGATAGACATGTTCCACTCCCATTCCTTTAAACTCCTCCACTCCCGTTAAGTCAAAGAGGAAAATTCGGTTCACACTGTTGAAAACTGACTGGTGGTAAAGGGAGATTAGTGGATTATCGCAACTCCAGCATACATAGAGCAATCTCATTTCCTGGCAGACATTAGAAATTAGAGGGAAATAGTTTACAGTAAAAAGAAATTCATAGCTATCCCCTTTGATTATGGATTTTAATCTTTCAGCAAAGGCTTCATCTACATCATAATTGAGGAGGTCTTGGTAGACCTCCTCAACCTCATAGCCTAACGCTTCGAATGTGTACTTAACATCTTTGTAATTGTACGCTTTCCAGCGATACATTAGAATTTTTCTCATAACTTTACTCCGCAGTTACACTCACAAGCTAGTTTACAATAATAAGATTTCATGTTACGCCTATACGTGTAACGATTCTACTCCGTAAGTATCGCTTATTATACGAACGAGTTGCTGGTAGGTGGCGACAGCTTCGTCGGTGTGGCCGGCGGCATCTAAGTCAGCGATTTGGCGAAGAACCTGCTCCTCCAGGTTATACATTTCCTGGAACTTTGCTGGGTCGGTTTCCTTGGCTACCCTTACCTTCACATAGTCGCTGTAAAGATTTCCAAGGGCTTGGATGGTGTCAGTCATAATAGAGCGATGACCAAACATGTCCTTAATGATCTTCAATGCTTTGGTGGAATCAGTCTCTGCCACTTCCAAGAAATCTGTGATAGCACAGCCAAGCTTAGTTTCTGGTGCCAGTGCAAAAGTCGCTGTTTCACTTGGGAATAGATTGTCGTGAGCTCGCTGCCACTTTACAGTAACCTGAGCGTATGCCTCTAAAATATCTCGAAGCTGCTTATAATTTTCCCAATACTCCACACTGCTGATTCGCTTTTCCATAGTGCGAATGTGCAGGAATAGCTCCATCTCCTTTTGACCATCAGTCTCTCTGAAGGCCGCCTTCATATTATCCAGCTGCTCTACAGTCAGGCCGGTGTAGATCTCTTCTATTTCGTGCTCAATCAGATCTCTGAACCCCTTATTTACAAAGAATTTATTTAAAACATCCCGGAGTTCCTTCTTGTAACCAATCTCTGCAGACTTCTGTAAAAGCATCATCATAAAGCCACGATTAAGTCGAACTACGCCTGAGTTCCAACCAATCTTTCTATAGTAATGAACTAGTGGACCATAATCGTCCTCATCCATTCCGATTGTCATCAGGAAGCAATAAACCATGCTTACGCTGGTGTCGTCATAGGCGTTGTTTATGAACAAACCGCCCTCAAGGATGAATTTTGCCTTATCCTCATGGTATTTCTCATAGAATTTCAGATAAGAATTGCAGGCATCCTTACATTTTTCGTTTTCATGCATTGAAAAATACTCACAAGATGCCATAAATGCCAAGCTATACAAAGCAGGGTCCATAATGGTTTGATTTTTCTTTTGCTCTTCATAAATGGCAATAACTTCATCTTCTTTGTTAGCCATATGTCTCAGGGCATAGACCACACCACAAATAAAGCTGCCACGATATCTGACACTTTCGTTATCCTCTAGCTTGCTGGCTTTCTCGTAGTTTTCCTTGCAAAGCTTATACAATTCCTCATAGTTTTTGGTTGCCCTAAGCTCCTGTGCAAGCTGATAAGGCCAGCGGAAGTTATCAGGATCTTCCTTCATCATATCCTGTAAAAGAGGAATGTTTCGCATTGAATGCTTGATGTTATCCTCTTCGTTTGCATAAACATAGCCAAAGTGACCTGCCCTAGCGTCCATGAACATGGCGTTGCCGTAGGCTGGTTCTATATACTCGTGAACCTTGCCCACAAATCTGGTCTCAGGTGTCACTGAACACATGCGGATTACTTCCACATCATCGTATTCTTTTCCATCGAAATCCAAATAGTTTCTCTGGAAATAGCCGCCGATATTGTAGGTGACGCATTCCTTTTCCTTGAAAAATTCGATGATGTATTTCGTATCAAGGAACCATTCATCGTCATCAATAAATAAAAACATTTTTCCGTTTGCCTGGTCCAGCTGGAAGTTTCTGGCTGCAGCAAAATCGTTTACCCATTTGAACTCAAAGATTTCATCTGCATACTTTTCGATTACGGCTCTGGTTTCCTTTGAACAGCCGGTGTCTACCACCTGAAGTTCAGAGTCGATGGCCTGACGGATAGGCATAAGGGATTTTAGGCAGCGCTCGGTGGTGTCCGGTCTGCCACAGCATAATAGACTAATTGTTAGAAGTTTTGTTTTTGGTTTATTGTTCATTGTCCACCTCATCACATGGTCCAAAAGGATGATTGCTTTAGCAATCAACTTTTGTGGCCTAGTAAGCAACGCTTACATTCCCCCTTCCCCTCAAGGGGAAGGCTTGCCTTAATGCTTTAAAGGCTCGTCTTTCGACGAGCCTTACAACTTTTTTATTAATATGTTCCAACTACCAGCGGTCTGTACATTTCCTCTCCTTCACTAAGTGGTCCTGCACTGTTTAAGCAAGCATCAATCAATCGGTTGATTTCCTTGCTGACGATGGTCTTCTCACCAGGAGCATCCACCAATCCTCTAAAGTCGTAAATATCAATACTTCTAATTTCTACTATTCTGTTTTCAATGTCTGCGAGAATGTCTGAAAGTACATTTGCTATGGCTGCTTTGTGCTCCATAACAAGCACTGTGTCGTTTAAGTTCTCACTTATATCGTAAATCATATTGCAGTATTTTTCAAACTTTTCAACTATGTCTGAGTAATCCATTCCCATGGATTCGAGATATTCACCTAAAACTAATGCTTTCTGCTGACATCCGATTAATACCTGAAGGTCAGCTGCGTCATCTCCTGTACTACCTTGAGCAAATCTGTTATTTGCTGTGTAAAGCTCCAAAACCATTGTTAACATCTTGTTTCTTGTAAAATATGCCATAAGCCTTACCTCTTTCTATTTATGAATCTTCCACCTCATCAGTCACCTCCGGTGCCCCTTGTCTCGCCTCCCGGCTCGGTCGTTGCTAAACAGGCTCCACTGGAGCCTAGCAACCCTCGAGGGGAAGGCTTGAATGGAAGAATAATTATCTTCGTTAAAATTTTATTCAATTGTTCTCTTTAGTAAATTCCCCACCTCTTTGAAGAGGTGGGGATTGCTATTATGTTAACTAATTCTGATGTTACTGAAGAAGGTTCATAACACCCTGTGTAGCCTGGTTTGCCTGAGCCAGCATTGACTGTCCAGCCTGCTGTAAGATGTTGTTCTTGCTGTACTCAACCATTGTGTCGGCCATATCTGTATCACGGATACGAGATTCAGCTGCTTCTGTGTTCTCAACTACGTTGTCGAGGTTGCGGATTGAGTGCTCTAATCTGTTCTGGATAGCACCAAGTTCTGCTCTCTGTGCTGATACTCTCTGGATTGCATCTGCGATAGCGTCGATTGCGTATGTAGCTGCCTTACCAGTTGCATCGGATACGTTGATACCGTTGATACCGATTGACTTAGAGTTCATTGCTTCGATTGCTACATTGATCTTGTTTGACATTGCTGCGTCAGCACCAACGTGAAGGTTAAGTGTAAGAGCATTCTGTACGTTTACGTGACCCTTTGAGATTGAGAAGCTGATTGTTGTGTTCTTCTCTTCGTTGCCGTTTACGGACTGCATAATCTCTCTTGATACGTATGTGTACTTGCCTGCTGCATCCTTATCTACGTCTGCTGCATTATCTGTAGCACCAACTGATGAAGCTGCCTTAAGCTCGATTGCTACCATGTTGTATGCTGCTTCTGCTGTGATAAGTGTTGCGTTAGACTTATCGATACCAGTCTCATCATCGAGAGTTGCGAATCTTGTAACTTCATTACCATTGTATTTGATAGTTGATCCATCAACGATGAGGTTCTTAAGGTATCCGTTTGTAACCTTTGAGTTTGCTACGTCTGAGTTGTCGCCGTCGATGATTGTGTAGGTCTTGCCGTCGATTGAGATTGTATCACCAGCTGTGATATTCCAGCCCTGTGTATCAGCGTGTGCTGTCTCATCGTACATGCCCTCACCAAACTTAAGAGCCTTAGCAACTTCTGTATTAGTCTTTGCACCGATTGTGTACTGAGTACCACCGATTCTGTACTTCTCACCTGCTTCAAGAGATTCCATTGTAAATGTAGCTCTTGTAGAGTTCTGTACTAATGTTCCTTCAAGACCTGCGTCGTGAGCGTTGATATACATTCTCTTTAATCCGATATCGCCCTTAAGTAAGAAGGTCTCGTTAAACTTTGTTGTAGATGCAATTCTATCGATTTCCTGTGAAAGCTGTCCGATTTCGTTCTGGATATCGTCACGATCTGATTCTGAGTTTGTTCCGTTAGCTGCCTGAACTGCTAATTCGTTCATTCTCTGGAGCATGTCGTGAACTTCTGTGAGGGCACCTTCAGCGGTCTGTACTGAAGATACACCGTCTGATGCGTTTGTAGAAGCCTGGGTCAAACCACGAATCTGCTTTCTCATCTTCTCTGAAATTGAAAGTCCAGCTGCGTCATCTGCTGCTCTGTTGATTTTATAACCAGATGAAAGCTTTTCTGTAGACTTTGACTGAGAATCTGTTGTAATGTTCAATGTTCTTGAAGCATTAGCTGCCTGCATGTTATGTTGTACTACCATAATAATTCCTCCATGAGATTCTGCTAAATCCATTTAGCATTTAAATCCGTTTTTGTTGATAGCCCAACATCCGTGTCTGGCCTGGTTATTAAATTTGATTTGAAATTCGAATTCGATTTGTAAGGTGTTTTCTGGGTTGTAATTGTTCCTTACACCTTATTTATCGAATCTACCCTAGAAAACTTTACCCCTTAACTGAAAAAAAATTAAATTGTCTAATAATTCCCACTTAAATACTTATGACACAAAAAACCGCAAACCCTTGTAAATACTGGGTTTGCGGAATTCGTATATACGTTAAAAAAAGTTATAAAATTTAATTAAATTTTTCTACAAAAAGTGCTAAATTACCCCTCATCAGTCAGCTTAAGCTGACAGCTTCCCCCCAGGGGGAAGCCTTTATTTCATTTCTTCTTATCAAGAAATGCAGGGTCTTCTACCTTGTTGTGGGACATCATGTTTCTATAATAAGAAGTAACTACGTCGTTGGATTTTTTTACTTCGCGGATATCTTTTTTGATATTAGCGAAGCGAGTCTTTGCGTACTCTCTATTTTTATATTCGCTGGCCTCCACATCTGCTGCAAGTTCTGTAACCTTTCTTATTAAATCCTGCATGAGCTTGATTTCGTCAGCATAGGTCTCACGATCTGCTTCTATAATATCCTTCACACGATTGAAAAGCTGCTCAAAGCCATCATCTAACATAATGATTCTATCAATGAGCTCCGCTTTCATATTCATGTTCTTCTCCAAATCCTCTGGTGTAGTATTTGGGTCCTGTAGGATTGCGGTTTGCTCCTTGTTACGAATCTGAAGAACGCGCAATATGTCCGCCTTCTTCTCTAGCGATTCACGTAACATAATTACATAATCCATATTTTCCATTTTAAAACCTCCCCACCTCATCCGTCACCCTGCCTGGCAAGCTTATAGTAAGTGCTGGTAGATAACAAGCTCATATGTGTCTCAAGCGATGCTTTCTATAGCAGAGCGGAGATACATTTGGCTTGTTATCGTAACCAGCTCACAACATAAAATCAGCCCCTCACAAGAGGGGCTGTCGTTACACTATTGGTTAGCCAGCAGCTTGTCCATCCAACTTCTTTCCGTTGGCGGTAAGCTTCATTACGTCCTTCCAGGTGTCGCGCATGGTACGCAAGTGCTTAAGCACCTCCTGGAGGGTTTCTGGATCCTTATCTATCATAGCATGTCTTAAACAGCTCCTAAGATAAGTATACACTGCATGGAAATCCTTTGCTACAGGATATTTTTCATCCAAGGTAATCTCGAATTCTTCTATAATTCTATCGGTTTTACGAATATTGATGTGTGCCTTCTCAATATCCTTGTTCTCGCAAGCTACAATTGCAATGTTGCAAAACTTGATTGCTCCTTCATATAGCATCAATGTTAGCTCCGCAGGACTTGCTGTTAATATTCTGTTCTTTGCGTAAGCATCATAACCATTCATTGGTGTCATATAATTCGCCTCCTGAAAATCCCTTTATTGATCAACCTCCAAGCATTGAGGTGATTGAAGATGAATTGCTTTGCAACTGTGCAAGTGCTGATTCCATCTTTGCAAACTTCTTATAGTAAGCATCTTCCATGTCAGTAACTCTATCTTGCCATGTCTTAATCAATGTTGAATAGCTAGAGTATTCTGAAGCCATTTCCTTGTCGTTGTAAACCGTATATACGGATTTAACTGAGGTTGACTTCATCTTCTCATCCATTGCAGAATACAGATTACTGGTCATCTGCTTCAGGAATTCGATAACTACATCTGGCTCCTCTGCCAACGCAGTTCTTAGCTTATCTGTTTTACCAGAGGTGTAGGTATCCTCAGAATCGCCATCAATATGATAAGCGTATCCCTCGTTCTTCTCTGCATTCATATTTCCAAGAGTGTGCACTCCGAAGGTTGACCAAGCATAAGTCTTGCCATCAATCTCGATGGTCTTCATCATAGACATGGTCATTGCAGAGATGATACTACTCAAGCTATTGTCACGACGGAGTAAGGAATCCTTAATCTTCTGCTCCCACTTTTCAATCTGGTCTTCTGACATTTCAGCCTTCTCATCATCGGTAAGAGGCTCATAGTCCTTTGCAGAATCAGCATTATAAAGCTTCTGCATTTCATTCATCAGATTGTTGTACTGGGTCAGGAAATCCTTTACCTTATCGTATATACCATCTATATCATTGTTTACTGTAACGGTGATTTCTGAATCACCGGTTGTGGCCATTGCTTCAATGGTCAGACCATTTACAGTAATTGAATTGGTACCATTTGTGTAAACAACGCCATTCAGCTCGATTTCAGCATCGGCGCCATCCACCTTCTTAGCCACGTTACCTGGGTCGATATCAACATTTCCTGCCTGAATATTAGCTGCCAAATCAACTCTGTAGTAAACGCTACTAATCAAATCGATATTATCAGTCTGGGTCCAGAAGTCGCTGTAGCTTGAATCATACTCAGAATTCTGTGCACCAAAATTCTCTTCTACATACTTAGCCCACTTAGCATTTGTAGGATCTGCAAGGGCTGTGCTAAGCTGCTCCTGAGCCTCGCGAAGCTTCTCACTTCTGATAGCAATTTCCTCGGAGGTTTTCTGAGGAAGTGCCTTAGCTGCTGCAACTGCCAAATATCCATCTCTTACAGCATTGATAGAGGTTTGAAGCTCTTTATAGGTGGCATCATTGGAAATATCATAGGTTCCACTGGTATAAACATCCTCTGCAAGCTTTGATAGCTTTTCGTCATCCAGATTATCCCAGTCGATAGTTCCGCCTGAGCCGTATTTTTCAACCACGATGTTGTTATTTTCATCGCGGGTGGTCTTATAAACCTCGTCGGAATACTTCTTATTTAGATATTCCTTCAAAGCTGTTGACTCTTCATCAGTGGCTGTCGCCAAAGATTGTAGCTTACTCTTTATATCGGCTAAACTTCCAGATAATGTATATGTCTTTTTATCATCGCCTTCGCCTACGGTATAAATAAGACTTCTGGTTGCGGTGTTAACCTTTGTGCCAGTTGTATCGTAAGCGGCATCCTTATAAACATTACCTACAAGTTCAGAAAGCTCATCCTCGGTCATGTCTTCCCAATTAATGACACCCTCTTCACCATAGTTTTCCTCTAAGTAAGATACGATGCTGTCGTACTCAGCGATTTTATCTGCATCTGTAACTGAACTTGGGTCCTTCTTATATTCCATTACGCTGGTAAGCAAAGTCTTAAGCTCTGTAGAATCCATCAACTTAGATGAATTACCATCTACCGTAAATGGCATAACCTTCTTTGCCATACCTGCGCTAGAAGCACTGTCCTTGATATCAGAAATCTCTTCTCCTGAAAGAAGTCCCAACTTAGTCAAGCTGCTAAGACCCATAGAGGTATTTGCTGAAAGAGTAAAATCTCCAGCCTTACCAGAGGTCTTTGCACTGATATAGAAACGACGATTCTTCTCGTCGAAGTTTGCCTCAACACCAGCATCCTTCAGCTTGTTAACAAACTGATTGATGGTCATACTACCCTCAATATCAACGTTTGTTACTTTCGTACCTGTTCTAAGTGAGATGCTAGCCTTCTCTCCACTTGAATCGGTCTTGATTCCAAGAGATGCAAGGGTTGAAGATCCGGTAACATTTCCTTCAAGCTGAGCACCTGTAATATAAGCTGTGCTGGCAAGCTTGTTTATCTTTAGGCTTTGAGTACCATTGATGGCTGTACCACTGGCCGTAGCTTTAGCCTTTGTTGTATCACTGACTGTGGTTTTCTTTACTGCATAATTTGAAGAATAACGCATACTACCTACAGATGTATAAAGACTATACACCTTGGTGTTCAGCGCCTTCCAAGCGTCCTGCTTCCAAGAAACCTTTGTCTGAGCTTTGACATACTTGTCCTTCTTGTAGCTATAGGCTGATACTAATGCACCAACAATGGATTCGGTATCCAAACCCGATGTCAGTCCTGAAATTCTAATAGGCATAAAGAACCCCCCTATCTCTTTTCATCAACCATAATTCCTGCAAGCTCCCATGCCTTTGCAATAAGGTCCAGGGTTTCCTCTGCTGGAAATTCCTTAATGACTTTTCTGGTTTGCTTATCAACCATCTTAATCATTACACGGTTTGTTCCCTCATGAATGCCAAATACTGCTTCGGCATTTCCCTGAGCAGAGTTGATCTTGCTGATTGCTTCCTTCAGAGAAGAAGTTGGTTGTGCTTTGCCCTCTTCTTCCTCTGCCTGCTGCTCAGTACTGTAATTTGGGACTCTATATTCAGGTTCGCTGGCGCGCATTTCCTTTGCTGCTGCGAAATCAATTGGTGTGCTCTGACCTGATGATTGTACTGGCGCCGTCTTTGCTGAACTTCCTTGTCCCTGGTAGCTACTAACTGCACTACTTACTTCGCCTATTTTCATGGTACTCCTCCTTCTATACTTCCTTGTATATGTAAAGATTTATAAAAATTCTTAGTTTTCTGCATAGAAACAGAAATCTATAGTTTTCTATGTTTTATATCGGAGGGTACTAGCGTAATGTTTATAGCTCTTACAAAAAAAATTCTAAAAAAATTAAGTTAGCTAAAAAGCTAACTCATTAAGTGAACTGGTAGGCATCAAGCTCTTATATCTCTCAAGTGAAGCTTTCTTCAGCTGAATCTGAGAGATATAAGGCTTGTAGCCGTAACCAGTGGATTTTATTATTAGAGTAAATTCTTAAGAGCTTCAACATCATCCATTGTCATCTGTTGAGCTTCTTCATTTTCTTTCTGAATCTCTAAGTATACTTCTTTACGATATATGGACACCTCTTTTGGTGCTGAAATACCTATCTTGACCTGATCACCGCGAACTTCAAGGACTGTAATCTCGATGTTGTTGTTGATCATAATAGCGTCGCCTGTTTTTCTAGTTAATGCCAACATCGCTACTCACCATCCTTTCCATGTATTGCGTCATGAATAAGGTATCTAACTGGCTCATTACCATCGATAATAATTTGGTCGCCTACATTTGTGTCTGTGTTAATGACGATTGGAGCCTTTAAATTGATTGATGCTTCCTTTGGATTTTTAGGTACACGTACTGTAACAAGCATGTAGGTGTTGCCTTGCTTTAAATCCCCAAGCTGCTGAAGTGCATCTTCGTTGAAAGCTGGTGCATAATCTGGCTTTACAACGTGTGGAAGCATAACTGGCATAGCAAAATCTGTTTCATCCAGAGATTGCAGCCACATGATATTGCCCTTGTCATTTTTTTCTTCGTCGAAAATGAGGGTATATCTCTTCATGTCTGGAAAACCTATAAGCCCATGAATGAGATTGATGACTTTTTCATCGGAAATCTCGATTTCGCCGAACAGTCTAGTTTTTACGCGCATTATCCCTTCTCCTTTTGGTGTTATTTTGTAACAACTACTATAAGTAATTCAAAAGTGTAGATTCGCCCAGCTTTCCAGCGGCTGTAAGCGATGCCTGATATGCGGTGTAAGCGGCTGTATAGTCGATGATTATCTGGGATAAATCTAAATCATCATTGCTTGACTGAAGACCCTGTACCGTTTCTTGCTGGTCCCCCACTCTGGTCTTCGTAAGGTCAAGTGAATCCTTCTTACATCCCAAATCAGTTATACCTAAACTTATTGTAGCATAATATTCATCAATTTTGCCTAGTTCTGTGTTAAAAAGTTTTTGCATATTATCATTAAAGTAATCGCTTTCCTTTTTAACTGCGTCATACCACTGCTTTAAATAAGCCTGATCTTCGTCAGAAGCATACTTGCTTTCACCCTGCATTCTCTTAATGTCGTTCAGCTTATCCTCTGCATTCTTGGCCAATTTAACAGCCTCAATCATTTCAGAAATATCTCTTTGGATATCGCTGGTAAACACGTTGGATGCCTCAGTGTTAATGGTGATAGTCTGATTTGCTGCGATGGTATATTCAATATCAAAGTGAATTACATCACCGTTGTCATCAAATTTCTTGTAAGTGATAGGAAGCTTTACATCGTTAGGATTAGAAGATGCAAGCTTCTCACAGTTGTAGTAATACTCTGGTCGAAGTTCACCCTCTCTAAATCCTGTCTTATCATACTGCACTTCAACAACTGCATTTTCCTTCTTAAGCTTCGCTGCAATTTCCTTGCCTAGGATAAGCTCGCCAGTTTCCTTAATCAAGATGATGTTGTTGTCGCCCACAGTTTTAAGACCTTCGATAGTTGTGATTCCACTTTCTGTATCTGGCGCACCCTTTATATTTTCTGCGGTGCTTGCTGCCCAAGCGTCCTCGTTTTCAAAGGATGCAAAGACATAGGTGTCGGAACCGACTACATGGGTAACTATTGCATTATCATCATAGGTATCTGTAGTAGCGTTATAGTCCATGGTGTAATCAAATATGTCACCAAACTTGAAGCTATTAATAGTTCCAACATTGTTGTTATAGTTTAAGCTGTAGTTCAAGCGCATGCGATAAAGGTTTGTCTGAGACAAATCATTAATATTTTCTGTTGCAGCAAGCTCTGTTTCCGTTGTAGGAACAACGCTTGTGCCAGAATAATATCTATGCTCTTCCATGCAATCTTCCACACTGAGGTTTTGAGTGATTCTATAGGTAGTCTCTGGCTCTTCCTCAAGGAAAGTAAGATTGCAATTTGTTCTGAAGCCGGTGAAAACTGTACGGCTAGCATAGTCTGCATTTCCTTCAGCGAAAATTTGCTTTTGGAGAGACTCCAGCTGAGTAATCATTGTGTTTCTATCCTCGTGGTTGTAGGTGTCTGTAGAGCCCTTCACTGCTATGGTTCTGCAGTCGTCCATCAGCTTTCTGATGTTTATGAGGGATGTCTCTGTAACATCCAACCAGCTTGTAGCATCAGGTATATTTTTCTTGTAATACTGAGTTACCTGAGAGAGTGTTGTTGACAATCTGAGGGAACGCACAGCTACTACAGGGTCATCTGAAGGGCGGTCAATTTTCTTCTGAGATGTCATCTGCTTGTTTCGGGTGTTGACGCACTCCTTGGTGGTGTTGATATTTGATGCTGCGTTGTTCATTATCATTTTGTTTGTAACTCTCATAAAAATCACCTCAAATAATTAACTCTTTCTAAGGCTAGCGGGAAAGCACATCCATTAATGATTGCCCTAATGGGCAATGGGGATGTGCTGTGGGAGAACATTTTCATAAGCTAAAGCATATGAAAATATCCTCCGTATTAGACTCCAGTCTGCAATATCAATCTATCATATATTTCGGAGAAAACCGAAATACATTTAGATGCCAAGTTGTAGGCATTTTGGAATTTGATAAGGTCCAATGCCTCTTCGTCTTCATCTACACCAGCGATTGACATTCGCTGATCAGAGATGGCGCTCTGTATGTTTGTAAAGTTAGAGGTGAAGATTTTACATTCCTGTGTATCAACAGTAACGTCTGAGTACATACACTGGAGGAAAGAATCTCCGCCGCTACCTCTGAAAAGTTCTGTCTTTGACTGAAGCTTTTGAATATCTTCGATTAAATGTGCAGCATCCACGCCAGAGGTGAAGTTGCCTAAGTTTGTGGTGGCAAAGAGAGCTGCATCCTTATCTGTCTTCTTTGCGATACTTACATTCTTTGCTGTGAGAAGATAATAGCTCTCATATTTCTTTGTGCTATCATCCACATCTTCCTTGCTATAGATAGTTGCGCTGGTGTTGTCATCACGCATCTGATGCTCTACGCTAAGATCAATCTTATCCTTTGCGATGAAGAAGGATCCCATTCTGTCGCCATTTCGGTCAACACCTACATCTTCAAGATATTTATCAATATCGTCAATCAAATCACCATTTTTGTCGTAAAGCTCTGCTGGAAGATTGTCCAGGTCAATGTCTGTAATGGCTCTTCCATTAGCATCATAAAGTTCTGCTCCGATTTCCACGTTATTAAAGGCCTCACAGAAATTACGAAGGAAGAGATTCATCTGATTGTGATAATATGGGATACCCATGTAAGCAACAGCGTTACCAACCTCCAAAGGCTTTGAAAGCACATTCTTCTGCTCAAGCACATTAAGTGTTTCGTTAAGATAGAAGGTTACGGTTTCAATCTCGCCATCTTCATTTGTGTTGAAAGAGAAATCATCGTAAGTGTACTTGGTGCTGTTGGTTTCCAGCTGTCCTCTTGATGGAAGATTCAGTTCGTTAATCTTTGTTGTATTCGTATATGCGATAGTAATTGTTTTTGCTGAGGATTGAACTACCTGCCCCTGCAAATTTTCTTTATTATTACCATCACGAACCTCAAACATGGCCTTTAGCTCACCGCCACTAGAACTTGGTGTTGCGTTAAAGACATTTCCATCCTTTTCCCAAATGATGTCATACAAACCATCAATATCTGACTGGTTGTGAAGCTCGCTAAGCTCGCGGGACTTAACCGCCAAAGTATTGTGCTCGTAGGTATCTACCAAAACCTGACCATTGATATATACAGTATAGTAAGTGGCTCCTGTTTTCATATCAGGATCCGCTGAGTTTCTAACTTCTCTCTCCTCTACTTTTACGTCCACTAATTTAGAAAGCTTATCTATAAGATTTGAACGCTGATCGCGAAGCTCGTTGGCATGTCCGCCACCTTGCTCGATAACGTTAATCTGCTTTGTAAGGATTGCTACCTTTTCTGATACAGCATTAATATCATCAACAGCTGTTTTAATCTCATCGTTTATAGCACTCTGTAATTCATCCAGCTTTGTGGATAACTGATTGAAATATTCTGTAAGCTGTTTAGCAGTGGAAATAAACTGCTTTCTTACTGTCATATCACCAGGTGAACCCTGCATGGTGCTCATGGCATTAAACATCTTTGCATAAATAGTAGAGAAACCTGCCTGGCTGTTAAGCTCAGAATAATAATTCTCAATCTGGTTCATGTAGTACTGCTTCTTCTCGTAGAAGCCCAGGGCTGAAGAATTATTCCAGTATTTTTCATCATAATAGGCATCGCGATGCTGAGTTACTGACTCGGCTTCAACACCAGTACCGGTTGTGCCCCAGCTCTGATAACAACGAAGAGCTGAAGAAGCAACAGTATTAACTACCTGACGGCTATATCCAACAGTATTTACATTGGAAATATTGTTGGCTGTGGTGTTAATCTGAGCCTGTGCTGTATTCAAGCCTGAATATGCGATTGTTAATCCAAAGAATGTTGATGACATAAGCTGTTCCTTTCTGTCACTCTATTTTGTTAATCAAAACTAGACTTTAAGGATGACCAAGAGATGTAACCACATGCTCAATCATTTCATTTACTACATTTATATATCGGCTAGCTGCGTTGTATGCTGACTGATATTTAATCATTATTGTAAGCTCTTCATCAGAAGAAACTCCGATGACCCCCTGTCGACTAAACTCGATTTCTTCTTTGGTGCCCTCTAAAGACTGGGCTGTGGACTTGTAAACATTTCCTGTGTTTCCGATTTCACCAATCCACTTTACATAGAAACCGCTGTAGCCACATGGTGTGGTGTCGCTTGGATTCAGGTGGAAATCCTGCTGATTCCAAATCTTACTGAGGCTGACACCAAGCTCATAATCAACTGCCCATGTATTTTCCTGATACTTTAAATGAGGAAGATAAGCTTCCTGCTTAATCAGGTTCTCGTTTATTGTTAAGCTCTTTAAGGTGTAGCACATTGAGGTGTCGGTAATGTCTTCTTCGTTGTAGATGTAAACGATAGCTTTTTTCTCCTCAACCTCATCTGTAGGATTTCCGTTATCATCCAGCTTTGGTGCATAGTAGGTAACTTCCGTTCCGTTCATATCCAAATATCTATCGCAACCATTTCTAACGAACAGTTCCTTTGGTGGCATTATCTTGTCGCTACCAACTGAGCAGTTATCTTCATCCAAAACTAAGAATTTGCTCAGGTCATCTACTACAACTGTATTTCCTTCTTCATCCTGATAAGAGAATTCTGTTACTCCCTGGAACTTGCTAAGGTTTGAAGCAGCTGTAACAGGTGAAAAGATATCGTTAATCTCTGTTACTACCTGATGGATAAGGGTATCCAGCTCGGCTTCAGAGTTCATCATTATGGAATTTGCAATTCCCTTTTCGTAACTCTCTGAACTAATTGGATTACCATAATCATCGTAGAATCCAAGATAATTACTCCAACCAGTACCTCTTGCCATTATCAAGGCCTTCAATTCACCAATATCTGAATTCTTCTCGGCACTTACCTGTGTGGTATCAAATAAAGGATAATAATAATTCTGACTTTCGTCGTCAGGATCCTTTATATCTGAAAGCTGTGGCCAATATGGTGTTACATAGCCGGTTCTCTTGTTTTCAAGAATTCCTACAGGATAGTAATTAACCTCGTCTACGAATTCAACGCCTTCGATTTCAATCTTTACAACACCAGAAGGCTGCTCTTCATATGCAATTCTTGCTAAGCCTGAAAGCTCATCAATAAGCAGGTCTCGCTTGTCTCTTAGCTCCATAGCTTTTTCGACACGTCCTGCTTCAATAGTCTGTATTCTTTTATTTAAATCAATTAATTCTTTTCCAATATCGTTTATACGATTTATCTTTTCCTTAATCTTGGAATTGATAATAGTCTGATAATCTTCGAATCCATCTTCCACCGCCTGTGCACGGGCCAAAAAAAGGCTAGCCTTCTGCAATACCAGGTTCTGGTTAACAGTATCTGAAGGATTCTTGGCAAACTCTTCAAAGGCTTCCTCGAAGTTTTCGATAGCAGCCTTAAAAGCTTCGCCGTCAGATTCCTGCAGATGTGTGATAACCTCCTGCACTGCTTCTGAGCTAGCGTCATAAAAAGAATGTCGCCCATTCTCTTGACGATATGCTTTGTCTAAAAAGATATCGCGAGCGTGGACGATCGTTCCTACCTGCACGCCAAGTCCACGGAACTGTGTACTTATAGCGGCATCCCCTATTTTCTGATAGTTTTTATCTTCATAAACAACCTGCTCACGAACATAACCTTCTGTGTTGATGTTCGAAAGGTTGTTAGCTGTTGTATTTAAACCATGTGATGCTGACTGAAGGCCAGATGCTCCAACATATAAGCTTCCAAAACTATTAGCCATAAGTCCTCCTTAAAGCTGCTAACTTTAAGGACATCCTTTTCCTACTGTTTAGCATCAAATCCTGATCTACCTAATAAATCTCCTGTAGTAACAGCATCCCTGCCATAGTTTGATGTTTGAGGAGCTTGCTTAATGCTCTTCAAAAGTGTGATGTCAAATTCCACCATTTCCAGTGCTTGCTTAAGTAAATTTTGGGTTTGAAAATTTAACACCTGAACACTGTCAGCTGCCTCAATTAACTTGCCTCTTGCTGTTATAAGCTGTTCTCTCTCTACAGGCTGGTTGGACAAATTATCGATCATCCATGATACGGTAATCTGCTCACCGTCGTGACCCATTACTGCTGCAATGCTACGCAACAGGTCCCCACGTCTCTTCTCCAGCTCCAACAAGGAGTCTGCGATGGCCTGCTCCTGGGCGGTTATAGCTTCCAGTACGTCAAGCTTCTTATGGATAATAGAATCCTTCTTTTCTCCATTAAGACTAATTAACTTTTCATACTGCTCCCTTTCACCATCCATAGTTAAGAGCAATTCATCCATTAAACTAGCCACGCAATCATCCTCACTTTAACCGTAGTTACTATTCAGCATTTTTTGCACACTGTCGCTCTGTCTGAAATAGCACTAAATTGATTCAAGACGAGACAATAATTTCTCAGCGAAGTCGTCTGAACTAACATCGTAAGTACCAGCTTTAATTCTAGCCTTTACGTCTGCTACAAGATCTTCTCTGATGTCCGCCGCCTCAGAGACTGCCTTCTTTGCAACATGGTAGTCTTTACCTGTTGATGAAATCTGAACCTGGTCACGGCCCATTCCATTTGCCTTTGCAGTCTGTGTTGTGTTTTTAGTGTTTGATGTCTGATAGAGCTGAGCTACCTGATTGTAAGCCTCTATACGCATATCGCCACACTCCTTTCCTCCCTTTGTTGGCCATTTTTTCAGCTATTCAACACCATTTTTCATAATCCCATAAACATAAATGAATAGCTGCATTATTCTCTACACTTCATTTATCGGAACGTGCTAAATAAAACTTAACACCTAACAATAAAAAAATTAACAAAAATTTCAAATTTCTTTTGTCTATTTTTATATCGGACTGTTCTTAGGGTTTCTTTAGCGGACTATTTTTCTTTATTTTACAGGATTCTTTCCTCTTCCAGCAAGAAAATCGCTATAAATAAAAAAATACCCGAGGATGAGAGGTCCTCGGGTTCATGAGAATTGGTCTATTCATCCAAAGCCTAGCTTTGTTGAATAGTATTTCGGATTGAGAATTAAGAAGTAAGCAAATTAATAACTAGCGTATGATTCATCCTCATTATATCCCATGATTTTATTATATTCACCATAGGTAACAAGCTTGTCATCATCGTCATAGAATTCTTCGTCCTTAAGAGCTTTAAGTACATTCTTGCAATCTCTTGTAAGGGCTACTGAAATATCCTGCTCATACATGGTCTGAACGAATTGTTCTCCCCAATATAGATCTAAATCAGAGATATAAATGTTCTTCTCATCACGTATTGTGAAATAGAAATCGTTGTAAAGCTGATTGTCTGAGATGCTTGCATCATCCTCATCATAACCAAACTTCTGAACGAAAACCTTGCCTTCATCTACATCCTTAAGCAGGGCTTTGTAAACTCTTTCATACTTTTCTCTCTTTTCCTTGTCTGTAAGGTTCACAAATTCGTTACTATCATACACGAAATCCTTTACGTTGTCATCATAAATATAGGTACTGAATGTCATTTCTTTTATAAAACCTGTGTTCCAAGTGTTTCCAATGACATGTTCCTTGATAATCTCTGGCTTGTTAACAAAATCCAATATAGGTTGTGTAGCTGCAACGTAGGTTGCTGTCGCATCCTTAGCCTCTGTGTTTATCACATCGTAGCTTCGGACTATAACATCACCGTTTTTCAACTTATACTTAATATCAAGAGTTGATGTTCCATCCTCTGGGAAAAGTGTTGCAACGTCTCTAAGTTCCTTCTTATCCTCTAAGAAATTCTTGTGAAGCTCTCGAACTTGCTTTATATTTTTTTGATCCTGAAAAACCATTGTGTACTCGCCGCTAATAGCTGCCCACTCAATATTCTTTTCAGCAGGAACCTTATCCTCGATTTTAAATACATCAAGGCGAAGACCAAGTATAACAACTAGAGCTGCTACAGTGTAACCAAGACATTTGCTCAAAGTCTTCACAGAGAAAACTCTAAGAGTCTTTTCAATCATCATCTGTGTTGCATAGAAAATTACTATACCAATTACTGTAATAAATATAATGGCAACTATGTATCTTACATTGAAAGAGAATGGCTTAAACACTTCAAGCATAGATGCTGCTGAAGCACCTGCTACCATTGAAATGAAGAAGGACATTCCAACTGAAAATACAGGCTTGAGCCATGGTACAGAAATGAAATCCTGAACGGTTTCTAGCTTCTTCTTTTTATACATCATGAAGCTGATAGCTATGATTACAAGAGCTGCAATAAAGTAAATCAGCAAATACTGTGCTCCATCAAAGCTATGTGTGAAGCCTATTACCTTGCTGCCATAGTCATCTGTCTGAATATCTGATGTAACAGATGTATTAACTGGAATGAACATTATTGGAGACCAAATCTTGAAGGTTATTCCTGTTAATGCCTGTCCCATACCAAACATAAGGGCACTTGCTGTGAGTCTAAAAGCTAATTCCATTAAAAGATATAGGAAGTTGAAGGTAAAATAAAATAGTATGGCTGTCACCATCTGACCTGTGGTCATAAGTGAAAACATTGCAATGGATGTAAACAGGATGGTGCTGACTACCACAATAATTGTCCAATACCAGATACAGCTAACACTAGCTGTTCCCATTCCAACTGCTACACCTGTCATAAGGATAGCTGTTACAAGCACTGGTAATAAGGTTACAACCATGCTTGAAAGTATACCTGTGAAAAACAAGCTTGCCCTGTTAACTGGGAAAGAATGCATCATATAATTGTCACGCTTACTAAACAAATACCAAAATGTAATTGCTGTCACAATAATTGACATTACCATTGCAAAGGATGCAGTAGGTACCACTGACATATGCTGATAAAGTCGCATCTCCATAGTGTATCCCATATCTGCCATATAATCATCTGCTGCATTTGCATTGCTAATTATAAATGTAACTGGTAATGATAAAATCAGGATGATGAAATATACAAGTCCAGCTATCCAAGTTCTACTAATATTCTTCTTAAACAAAGTCATGTTAAAAAATGATGTCTTTGACTGCATAGTTTTCACCTCCTAACTCATAAATGAAGATTTCTTCAAGGGTAAGAGGAAGCACATCCATAAGAAGTGGCTTCATTTGAGCAATCTTCTGCTCAGCTTCTCTTGGTTCCCCCTTGACGATGAGTGTATGTACACGTCCGTTTGTGATTTTCTTAAGCACCTTAATCTCTTGTGGGATAGGTGGCATTTCACCTTCGAAGGCAATCTGAATCTTGGTGATTGAAGTCTGAAGCTCGTCTAAAGAACGCTCAATCAGAATCTTACCATTGTTCATAATACCCACATGGTCACAAACATCCTCAAGCTCACGTAAATTGTGGGAGCTGACTAAAACAGTAAGGCCATTCTCTGCCACGTCAGACATAATAAGGCTCCAAATCTGACGACGCATAACAGGATCAAGTCCATCTACAGGCTCATCAAGAATCATAAGTTCAGGTCTTGATGCTATGGAAAGCATAAAAGCAACCTGCTTTTGCATACCCTTTGAAAGACTTCTCACCATTTTCTTAGGATCGATTGCTGGGAAGCAATCCATAATCTTCTTGAAAAGAGCTTCATCGAAGTTTGGATACATGCTCTTATAGAATTTCATCATATCAATGGTGTTTGCCTGAGTGAAATAAAAGATATCATCTGGGATTACAGCATATCTTCTTTTGATTGCATCGTTTTCGTATACAGGCTGACCGTCGATGAGCACCTGACCTTCATCCTGCTTGTAAACACCTGAAAGATGACGAATGATTGTGGACTTACCAGCTCCGTTAGGGCCAACAAGGCCATAGATGGCTCCCTTGGGAACTCTCATATCCAAGGCGTCGAGAGCAACAAAGTCGCCAAATTTTTTTGTAACTTTACTTACTTCTATCACTTTGTTCTCCTCCCTTCGCCAGTTCTTCAATACGTCTAATCAGGATATCTTTATCTTCACATAAATATAGAAGTTCTTTTACAATCTCATCGAATTCCTTCATAAGTTCATCATTCCTCCTTGAGGCAACGTCAGCTCGCTCCGCTGCATAGCTTCCTTTACCAGCAACTGTGTAAATGTATCCTTCTTGCTCTAGCTCTCTATAAGCTTTTTGGATAGTGTTTGGGTTGATTGACAAGCTGGTGGCTAGCTCGCGAACGCTAGGTAGCTTCTCATCCTTCCTCACCGCACCGGTTACTACCAGCCGGCGGAGGCCATCCTTTATTTGCTCGTAGATAGGCTTAGCGTCCCTGAAATTTAGCTGGATCATCTAATACCCTCCTAAAATGCCACAGTGTATTAACTGTATTATCTGTTCTAATACACTTATAACCCAGCCCATTCCAAATGTCAACAATTTTTTTCAGCATCCTAAGTCAACATGCTCCCGCAAGCCATCTCCCATACTCAAGCTAGGCAACCTCCCCTTCGGGTTCCTTCCTAGCTTGGCATGGGGCCCTCTTGCTCGCGCCTACCAAGACTATGAGCTGAAAAAAGTCTACTTAACCTTTAATACTACTGCTCGCGCTGCCAAGGTTGTGTGCTGAAAAAAAATAAGCCAACACTTTATAAAAGTGCTGGCTTAGTATATTAGATACGAGGGTACGGTTTAGTAGTTTTCTTCGCGAACTTCGAAGTATGATTGTGGATGTTTGCAAACTGGGCAGACGTCTGGGGCCTCGATGCCTACTACCACGTGTCCACAGTTGCGGCACTCCCACATGGTTACACCGCTCTTCTTGAACACTTCCATTGCTTCTACGTTGTGGAGAAGCTTGCGGTAACGCTCTTCGTGAGCCTTCTCGATAGCGGCTACCCCACGGAACTGCTCAGCAAGGTCATGGAAGCCTTCCTCGTCTGCTTCCTTTGCCATGCGCTCGTACATATCAGTCCACTCTGCATTCTCACCCTCTGCTGCATGAAGAAGGTTTTCTTTCGTATCACCAACTCCGCCAAGAGCTTTGAACCAAAGCTTAGCGTGTTCTTTCTCGTTGTCTGCTGTCTTAAGGAAAAGTGCTGCAATCTGCTCGTATCCAGCCTTCTTTGCTACCGATGCAAAGTATGTGTACTTGTTGCGAGCCATTGATTCACCAGCAAATGCCTCCCAGAGGTTCTTCTCTGTCTTTGTGCCTGCATATTTGTTTTCTGCCATATAAAAATCCTCCTTTTACGAAACGTTTACGTTGAGGTCAGTATAACATAAAAAAACCCAAACCTATATAGAAATAGGCTTGGGTAATTCTTAAATTTTTATTAACTGATTTTAGAAACTGTGTCCACCGCCAGAGTGTCCACCGCCGCCTGAATGGCCGCCTCCCGAGAAACCGCCTCCGCCGCCGGAGAATCCTCCGCCTCCGCCAGAAAAGCCTCCGCTTGAGGTATTGGACTGAGCTCTATGAATACGCTTTGTGTCGTAGATTACCGCTGTGCCAGCAAGGGCTGCACCAGTCATAATTATCTGGGAAGCCTTTCCTGAAGATGAGAAATCCACCTTCGAGCGCTCCATCATTGCCATAAAGAAGGTTCCAAGGAAACCAAGCAAGATAGACAAAAGGAACGCTGCAATAATTCTCATTGGACGAAGAATAAATCCGCCATTAACCAAGGTATCTGCCTGCTTCATGGCTGTCATAACACAGCTGAAGTAGTCTCCCTTAGAAGCGTATCTATAGCAATTGTCTGTGATATCAAGGGCGTCAGCATTGCCGATTTTTCTCTGAACATCGCCATATCCCTGGATATAAATCTCACGGTCGTACATATCAATGATGAAAGCAATACCATCATCATAGTTTGAATATTTTGCTGTGTAGTAGTGAGTCAAAATATCATCTGGGTTGTAGCCATAAGCACTGGTGTCGCTGGTTACAACCACATAATTGATACTATCTTTTAGACCCTGAAGATAGTTTCGTATCTCAGTTCTTTCATCTGAGGTTAATAGATTAGCATCATCCACCACATAAACATTGTTGCCCTCTGCCTTTGCATTTATAGGTAGAAGCAGAAATGTTAATGTGAAGACTACTACCAAACAATTTAAAAGCTTACGCATTCTCCAATCTACCTCCCTTCTTTAAGAATTGAGGTGATGGGTGGGTTGCAAATCGATTGTACTCCTCCACGATTGAAGTGATGGCCTTCAGAATAATCATAAAGGCTATGATTAGGGCTCCGAAATACCATATATCATTTGGAAGGTTAGCCAAACGAACTACCAAGGCTGCAAACCAGCCAAGAATTCCAAGAAGCATAACCTTCTTCTTTCCTTTTCCAACCTTGCATAAAGCAACTATAACCATCACAAAGCTGGTAGGATATAAAAGATATGGCAGTATGCCAAACACGTTTACGTTGCCCATGAATACAAGGAATACTATGATTCCAAAGAATACTATAAGTGCAGACCAAACAAAGGTTGGAAGACTGCCTGGCTTCTTCTTAACAGTAGCCTTGCTCTTCTTTGCTTCATCCTTTGTCATGAAGTATCCCTTATCATCCAGGTGATTGTCTCGACGATAGGTCTTGTTGGCAAGGATGGCACCAGTAAGTGCCACCAAAGAAGAAATAAATGCTCCGATTGAACAAAGGCTCTTAACCTTAAAGCTGAAGCCCATTACAAAGCTTGCCAAAAGAAGAACTACAAATATAATTGCTGAAGTGCTGATTGCACGTCTAAACAACTTGTGCTTTTCAATCGGCATATCTATGTAAGTCTTTCCTGTGGCTCCGTTCACGATGGAATATGCCACTCTGTCGCCTTCACGTGAAGTCAGGAAGTACATTGGAAGATAAGCACCATCTGTGCAGTTGTAGTTAAGGTCGTTTATAATAGCACCTTCTACCTCTGTCTTTGCACCAAGCTCTGGATGGTATTCGCCAGCTTTGGCAATGACCTTTCCAGTTAAATAATCCACCGCTTTATCCATGGCATCATCCTGATAAAGATCCTTTTCTACTGTGGAATTCTCCACGAAGAAACCTGCTAAAAATCCCGGATTGAAATCCTCAATCTCTTCCATAGGGAAAGGCTCCAAAACCTCTGCCATGGTATCATCCAAGCTTTGTGATGCATCAAATGGAACCTTCAAGTGATCAACATCCACCTTTACGTTCACATTAGCCTTGTTAATGATGGTGTAATCTCCACTAGTCTGATTTGATACACCCTTGAAGGTGATGGTATCCCTTGCGCTGTAATCATACAAGTAATATGGCACATACAAAGGCACCATCTTGTCGATGCTCTCGTTGCTATTAAGTCCTTCAGGTGCAAAATGAAGCTTCTTAGTGAAAAGATCATATTTGTCCTTTGCCTGCTGCTTTGTGAGCTTGAAAGGAAGTACATATTTGGGTGCTCCCTCTGTGGAGAACTTTTCTGACATGACAGCCTGATTGCCACAGAATGGACAAAACTCCATGCCATCATTATCAAAAAGCTGAATCTCACCCGCACAGGTTGGGCACTGATAAATATTAGTTGTTACTGTATCAAAGCCTATCTTATCGTCAGGCTTGTAGTCTGCCATCTCAGTTAACTCACCGCAGGATTGGCATCTTAAAGCATGACCTTCGATAGAATATCTAAGCTGTCCACCGCAATTTGGACAGGGAAACATTGTTGCCATTCATTATTCTCCAAAAACTATTATTAATACTTTCTGCTATCAGAAAGACCTTATTGCTATGGTCTCTTTGTTCCGCAGTTGATGCAGAAATTACCATGATTCTCATTTCCGCAATTTGGGCAGAACCATCTGTCACCTGCTGGAGCCTGTCCTGCTGGTGCCTGTCCCTGCTGAACTTCGTTGAAGTTTGGCTGAGCCTGTGGCTGACCCATCTGCTGGCCCTGCATCATTCCCTGCTGACCCATAGCCTGTCCTGCCATCATGCCCTGCTGTGCACCCTGGTTCAATAAATCAGCTGCATTTGCGCCACCAGCCTGCATAGCCATGTTCATACCAAAGAATCCCATTGCTGCTCCGTTTGCGTTGCCAGCTGCTGTCTTCATAGCCTCTGCCTGAGCCTGTACAAGTGTAGCGCCTGCCATAGCCTGTGAACGAAGAGCACCTGTCTTCTGAAGCTCCTTAAGAGTTGCCGCATCATCCTCTGGAATGATTGTTGCAAGAATCTGTACAGAAGTAACACTTAAGCCATACTTCTCTGTCCAGTCGTGGTTAAGCTCCTCTGCCATTGCATCAGAGATTTCCTTTGTGTAACCAGGAATTGCTGATGGTCTGATTCCCATACCAGAAAGCTTGCCAAGCGCTGGCTGTAAGCCCTGAATAAATGTAGCACGAAGCTGATCCTGAATATCATCGATTGTGTACTCGTTCTTTACGTTACCTGCAAGATTTGTGTAAAGTGCAGTAGGATCTGAAACCTTAAGGCTGTAGTTACCGTTGCACTTTAAGTTTGTATCCATATCAAGACCGATGTTTGCGTCTAATACTCTGAATGGAATTGGGCTTGGTGTACCAAACTTAAGACCAGTAATATCCTTTGTGTTTACAAAGTAGACTCTCTGCTGAACTGGCTTCTCACCACCAAAGGTAAATCTTCTACCAAACTCCTTAAATATTGCAGCAAAATCTCCTGCAAAGATTGAAGCAGAACCGTTGTCTTCCCAAGAATATGCTCCTGGCTCTGCAGCCACATCAATAATAGCTCCACTATCTACTAAAAGAGCACACTGGCCCTCATTTACAATAACCACTGAATCCTTTGTAATAACATCCTGCTCGCCCTTTGTGTTTGAGCTAGAGCCTGACACCTTATGTGTTGCTCTCTTGAGAAGGATATCGTTTGACATAGAATCACAAACGAAGAACTCCTTCCACTGATTTGCAAGCTCATTTGAAACTGAGCCCTTAAATGCCTGAATTAATCCCATTTGAATAATCCTCCCTAATTTTTACGAATTTATTACATTGTAACAAATCCGACTCCTTTATAAAAGTACATATAAAAAAAAAGCCTTCCCCTTGAGGGGAAGGTAGGTCCAGAGGACCCGGATGAGGTGTATCTTCATCCAAAAACACACCTCATCAGTCACCTCTGGTGACAGCTTGTCTCGCCTCCCGGCTCGGTCGGTGCTAAACATGCTCCACTGGAGCCTAGCACCCTCAAGGAGAAGCCTTTATTTTGCTGCAGCCTTAAGAGCCTCAACAATTTCTTTTTCTGTAGAAAGGCTAAGTACCTTCTCTGCTAAAGCATCAGCTTCAGCCTTTGACCACTTAGAAATGATGCTACGAGCTGTGAGTACGAGAACTGGGTTCACACTGTACTCATCAAGTCCGAAGGACATAAGAAGTGGAATCATAAGTGGGTCAGCTGCTGCCTCACCACACATACCAACTGGAATACCAGCCTTGTTACCAGCTTCGATAATGTTCTTGATTGAACGAAGAACAGCTGGCTGGAATGCTGAGTAAAGATATGCAACGTTTGCATTACCTCTATCTACAGACATTGTGTACTGTGTTAAGTCGTTTGTACCGATTGAGAAGAAATCTGCTTCCTTAGCAAGCATATCTGCAATAAGAGAAGCTGCTGCTGTCTCAACCATGCAACCTACTTCGATCTTCTCGTCAAAGCTTACGCCCTCTGACTTAAGCTCGTTCTTGCACTCTTCAACGAGAGCCTTAACAGCACGAACCTCGTCAACGCAAGTAACGAGAGGTACCATAATCTTAACCTTACCGAAAGCACTAGCTCTGAGGATACCTCTAAGCTGTGTCTTGTAAATATCTGCATTTGCAAGGCAGTAACGAACTGCTCTGTAACCTAAGAATGGATTCTCCTCTTTCTCAAGACCGAGATAAGGGATATCCTTGTCACCACCGATATCAAGTGTACGGATGATGACTGTCTTTCCACCCATTGTCTCAACAGCTTCCTTGTAAGCCTCAAACTGCTCATCCTCAGATGGAAGATGTGGCTTGTCCATGAAAAGGAACTCTGAACGGAAAAGACCAATGCCCTCGCCATCGCATTCGATAGCCTTCTTTGCATCCTTTGGTGTACCGATGTTACAGAAAAGTTCAACTCTGTCGCCATCAGCTGTAAGTGTTTCTTTACCAAAGAAGTTCTTAAGCTCAGCCTGAGCACGGATGAACTCCTCACGCTTAATCACGTACTTTGAAACAACTTCACCGTCTGGATTAATATATACATCACCCTCTGTACCGTCGACGATAGCAGTATCCTTGTCCTTTACAATTTCTGTAATGTTAGGAACTGAAAGAACTGCAGGTATCTCTAATGCTCTTGCAAGAATTGCAGAATGAGATGTCTTACCACCAACTTCTGTGATGATACCAACAACATTCTCTTTAACAATCTGAGATGTCATAGATGGTGTTAAATCATGAGCAACTAAAACTGTGCCCGGTGCCACCTTGCTGATATCTACATCTTCTACCCCAAGTAAAATCTTAAGCAAGCTAACCTTAATATCAGCGATATCAGATGCACGCTGACGCATCATATCGTCCTCCATCTTAGAGAACATGCCAATGAACATATCGCAAACTGCTGTAACAGCTGCCTCAGCACACTGACCTGCATCGATCATCTTTGTCATCTCACCAGCCATTGTAGGATCAGCGATCATAGCCAAATGGCCTTCCATAATCTCTGCTTCCTTTGGACCGATGTTCTTTCTGATATTCTCAGCCATCTCAGCTGTCTCAGCCTTGAAACTTTCAATTGCTGAGTTGAATCTTGCCTTTTCTGCCTCTGTATCATCGATGTGCTTTGACTCAAAAGATAAATCACGCTCAACGATAAGGCAAATGCTACCAATACCTATTCCTCTAGACGCTTCTATGCCTTTGTACATAGATGTTATTCCTCCTTATCTACCGAAGAATTAATCTCCGAGACCACTCTCAACGAGCTCTACTGCCTTTGCAAGTGCTGCTTCCTCATCAGAACCATCACAGATGATTTCGATTTCTGCACCACACTTGATGCAAGCTGCCATAAGCATCATAACGCTCTTACCATCATACTGCATACCATTGAAACCAATCTTAACATCTGACTCGAATGGTGTAACAGCTGCGCTGAATACTGTTGCTGGACGCATGTGCATACCCTGCTCGTTTGTAACCTTAACTACTTTTGAAACCATAAATAAAACTCCTTTCGTTTCAACGTAAACTACGTAAATAAATCCCTATAAAAAGTCACTTATATACTTTATAGAAAAACAATCAATTTGTCTACAATCGTTTTTCTACAAAAAATATAAAAAAAATCAAAAAAAACAAACAAATTAGTCAAAAACAAAACAAGGCTTCCCCTCCAGGGGAAGCTAACACCGGAGGTGACTGATGAGGTGGAGTTAATTTTGTCCACCTCATCCTCACTTCTGGCACCTTCTATATAGAAGGAATTATTGATATTGAGAAATTAATCCTCAACTGTCTTCTTTAATACACCAAGGAGCAAGCAGCTAACTGCTGATCCAACTGCAAGCGCTACAAGGTACATAGCCCAGCGACCAACTACAGGGAATACGAAGATTCCACCGTGTGGAGCCATAAGTGTACACTTGAATGCCATTGAAAGGGCACCAGCAACACCTGAACCAACCATAAGTGATGGGATTACGTGAAGTGGATCTGCTGCTGCGTAAGGGATAGCACCCTCTGTGATGAAGCAGAAGCCCATAACAAAGTTAACAGGACCAGCCTTTCTCTCAGCTACTGTAAACTTCTTAGGGAAGATAATTGTAGCAAGTGCGATTGCGATTGGAGGAACCATACCACCAACCATAACAGCTGCCATAATCATCCAACCTGTTGGGTTCTCCTGGCTAGCCTCTGCAAGAGCTGCTGTACCGAATACATATGCTGCCTTGTTAAGAGGACCACCCATATCTGTAGCCATCATAGCACCAAGGATAATTCCAAGTGGAACAAGTGATGTTGTACCCATTCCATTAAGTACACCAGAAATCCAAGCGTTAAGAGCACCAACGATTGGGTTTACTGCGCACATGATGAGACCGATTACTGCAATACCAACAAGTGGGTAAATAAGTACTGGCTTAATACCTTCAAGAGACTGTGGAAGTACTTCACATACCTTTTCAAGCCACTTCATGAAGTAACCAGCTGCGAAACCTGCTACTAATGCGCCAAGGAAAGCTGATGGAATAGCTCCACCTGGATTAGCGAATGTAGCACCTGTAGATGCAAGTAAACCACCTACGAAACCAACTGCAAGACCTGGTCTGTCAGCGATAGACTGAGCAATGAAACCAGCAAGTACAGGAAGCATAAATCCAAATGCTCCACCACCAATTGTCTTGAACCAAGCAGCTACTGGTGTATTTGTACCAAAGTTGCTAGGATCGATTGAGTAATCATCGAGCAAGAATGCGATAGCGATAAGGATACCACCACCAATTACGAATGGAAGCATGTGAGATACACCATTCATAAGGTGCTTGTATAGCTGACGGCCAATTGACTCGTTAGCATCGTCTGTTCTCTTTGTAACTGCTCCTGAATGATGATATACAGAAGCTGTCTCAGCCTTTTCGAATAATACTTCAGGAGTGTGGATAGCTTCCTTTGTAGAAGCAAGCACAACCTTCTTACCATCGAATACGCTCATATCAATGTTCTTGTCGCAAGCTACGATAACTGCATCTGCCTCAGCGATTTCTGCTGCAGTAAGAGGATCCTTTGCTCCGCCTGAGCCATCCTTCTCTACTCTGAAGCCAATACCGAGCTCCTTAGCCTTAAGCTCAAGAGACTCAGCAGCCATAAAAGTATGAGCAATACCTGTTGGACATGCTGTAACAGCAACAATCTTCTTTCCGCTCTTTGAAGGTGTAGCTGTAGCCTTTACGCCAGACTCAGCATCCTTCTCTGCTTCCTTCTTATCAATAAGACTTAAGAATTCATCAACTGACTTTGCCTGAACAAGAGTCTTGCAGAAAGCTGTGTCCATAAGCATAGTCATAAGCTTTGATAAAACTTCAAGATGTGTATCTGCACCACCCTCTGGAGCTGCAATCATAAATAAAAGATTGCTTGGCTTTCCATCAAGTGCTTTGTAATCAACACCGTCTGGGCAAGTGATAGCAACAAGACCTGCCTTAGCAACTGATGCTGACTTACCATGAGGAACAGCTATACCATTCCCGATTGCTGTAGATCCCTTTGCTTCACGCTCAAGGATTGCAGTCTTGAAGCCTGCTGCATCCTTCAAGTTGCCAACTGCATCATGAAGAGCAATAAGCTTATCAATCGCTTCATTCTGGTCAGCAAGAGCTACCTGAAGCTGGATCCCTTTTGGATCAATGAACTCTGAAATTCTCATATTCCCTCCTACATTTTAAAACTTTAAAATTGAATAATAATCTATAAATCAATTGCCCTCTCCGCAAAGCAATTAATTTCAATATAAGATGTGGCTCTTATAAGCCCTTGAACAGTGCATCGATATCAGCTGCCTTTGCTAGTCCGTCAGAGAATGCTGTTGCTGAACCTGCTGCTGTTCCCATCTTTAAAGCTGTCTCGTAATTCTTTGTCTTCATGTAGCCTGCAACAAAGCCTGCCACCATTGAATCACCAGCTCCAACTGAGTTTCTAACTGTTCCCTTAGGTACACCGATACGATAACGCTGACCATTTTCATCAACTAGCATAGCCCCATCTCCTGCCATAGAGATAAGCACGTTTCTTGCACCCATTTCCTGAAGCTTTAAAGCTCCTTCGTAAATTTCATCATCTGTCTCAAGTGTCTTTCCAACAATCTCACCAAGCTCAAAGTTGTTTGGCTTGATAAGGAATGGATGATACTTGAGAACGTTTGTAAGTAAGTCCTTTGTTGCATCAACAACGAACTCTATTCCCTTTCCATCAAGTGCTGAAAGAATTCTTTCATATACATCATCTGGAAGTGAATTTGGAATTGAACCTGCAAGGATAAGCACATCACCCTCAACTAACTTAGAAAGCTTATTGAAAAGCTCCATCTGTGACTGCTCATCAATCTTTGGTCCCTGAGCATTAATCTCAGTTTCCTCTGTTGCCTTAAGCTTTACATTGATTCTTGAAATGCCTTCCTTAAGGTGAATAAAATCTGTGTCGATACCTGCAGCCTGAACACCTTCGTCAATAGCTCTACCAGTGAAGCCTGCTACGAATCCAAGAGCTGTGCTCTTAAGTCCAAGCTCAGACAAAACCATGGATACATTGATACCCTTTCCACCGAAATAGTACTCCTCGCTAGCTGAACGGTTGGTCATACCTGGGAGTAAGTCTCCGTCCATTCTAACTACATAATCAAGTGCTGGGTTAAATGTAACCGTATAAATCATCGCTTTACCTCCATTCATCTAATCACACACCATAACTGTTGTTTGGCTCATATACTCTTTAGATGTAACTTTATCGGTGATGATATTGCACTCGCCAATGTTGGCGAAGGTCACCGAATTTACCTCGTCGAATTTCGTGTGATCTGCTAATACGTATGACATGTAAGCATGTCTGATTGCCTCGGTCTTAATCATAGCTTCGTCAACATCAGGTGTAGTGAAGCCCGCTTGAACTGAAATACCATTTGTACCCATAAAAGCTTTTGTAAAATGATATTTGCGAATAAACTCTATACAATCAGGGCCAACTACCGCTTCAGTGGAAGCCTTAAGTCTTCCGCCAATCATAATGGTTTCAAGACCTTTTTCCATAAGACGTTTGGCATGTACCACACCGTTTGTGATGTACTTTGCTTGACGATTGTTAATGTAATCAATCATTGCAAGTGTTGTGGTACCAGCATCTATGTAAACAAAATCATTGTCCTCAATAAGCCCTGCTGCATAACGGCTGATGTTGTCCTTTTCCGCCACGTTCTTTTGGGCCTTCATCTTAACTGCATCTTCTTTAGTGTTAACATCGTGAGAGGTTAAGGAAGTAGCACCTCCAAAAACCTTTACCAGCTTACGGGAACGATTCAACGCGTTAATGTCTCGACGAATAGTGGCTGCCGATGTATCTAAAAGATCAACCAGTTCATTGACTGATACAGCCTTCTTTTCATTTACAATTTCGATTATCCGCGCACGTCTTTCTTCCGTTAGCATGTATTAACACCCCTTGCACAATTTTGCTCATTTATGATTGCTATAGTCAAAATATAACACGTTAAAATACGTAACGCAATCACAAATGAGCATAAATCATCAAGGATAATCAAATTCCGTCATTATCCACATTTTTTAAGTTTTGTTTTTGTTAATTTTTTTCTTCTTTTGTTTACTCTCCTTGTCTGCATACATTCCTTTGTCAGCGGCATCCAAACATTTGCCTATATTTTCGTAATCTGAGTAGAAGGCCATTCCTTTAGACAATCGAACCGTCATCTGAACTTTGCCTATCTTTTCCAGCTTGGCAATTCCACTATCTATTTCTTGCTTTATGCTTTCCATTTCAGAACGGCTTTTTTGCTGATGAAGTACTATAAACTCGTCACCACCAAATCTGAACACAACACTACTCTCAGAGGCCACCTTGGCGAGTACCTTTGCAACTTCCCTAAGCACATCATCACCAACATCATGTCCGTACATATCATTAATCTGTTTGAACTTGTCGATATCAAGCAGACATATTGCAAAATCAGTTTTCTTCTTCTCGTACTGCTCTTTATACTTACCAACAACCTCCTCAAAGGATCTACGATTGTAAAGACCTGTAAGAGCATCTGTATTAATCAGATTCTCCATCTCGCTCTGCTTCTCAAGC
This sequence comes from Pseudobutyrivibrio sp. YE44, assembly GCF_900104335.1. Classification (GTDB taxonomy): domain Bacteria; phylum Bacillota; class Clostridia; order Lachnospirales; family Lachnospiraceae; genus Pseudobutyrivibrio. The sequence goes on along the minus strand of NZ_FMXT01000005.1, from coordinate 69,883 downwards.
TCCTTGGTAATATCCACAAAGTACCCAATTAATCCAACTATCTTACGGTCCACGTAGCAAGGTCGTTTGTTAGCTACGATATGTCTAACCTGCCCCTTAACTATACATTCACCATGAACGTTCTCTATGATGTTACCTTCCTTGATTACACTTTCCTCGTCCTTCTTGAATGGCTCAGGGTTAATATGCCAACCCATATCCTCGTCTGTTTTCCCGAGGATGCTTTCTAAAGACTGGAAGCCAAAGTAATCTAAGAACATTTGATTTGCTCCCAGGAATTTTCTGTTGGCATCCTTCCAAAATACACCCATAGGAAGCATTTGAAGAACATCCTCCGGTCTAGGAATAACAGCATTCTCATGAGACTCCAACATATCTTCATATTGGGTAACAGCGACGCTTGTTGCTGCAGTCATTCTTCTTGCAATTTCGTTTGGAGATTCGCTTACACAACTTAACATTACATCATAGCCTTCAAAATGTACTATGGAAAGGCTAATGGTTTTCCAAATAAAGGTCTTTCTTGCATTTTTTACTCTTATAAAGCCAATAATGGTGCCGCTGACTTCATCGTTTATACGTTTTTCTATCGTATCCAAATCCATTAGTTCATCAAAATACTTCTTATCATCTGGATGTACCAACGTATCCCTAATTGCATTTAAAACATCCTTTGGCTTTTGACCTGTGTAGTTAACATGCAAGCGGCTGTCATTAAGGAATATATTTTCAAAGTAATTATTTCCGATTCCAAATAAATCTACACACTCGTACTTTGTAAGCATAGCGCGACTAATAGCCGTGATTCTGCTGTCATTATCGCTGGTTAAGAATCTTGAAAGCAATCTTAAAGATACAAGATATGCATTCTTTTCTTCACCGTTTGCAGAGCACAAATAACGAGCTCTCAGGTTTACAATATGTCCTTCTACAATATAATCTATGCTGGCAGGAGTTTCTGTCTCCCTACTGTGAGCACATATCTCGTTAAAATCTTTGTTTCGAGCCCATTTTCTGTGGCCCTTATCGTTGAGCATGTCTTGCACTTCATCAATTTCCTCAAATCTAAACATGCGCATAAGCTCTCTGAAGCTAGAATTAGTGTAGATAATATCCCAAACACCCTTTGTGCATACTCCTATAGCCAATGGTAAAGGATTCTCAATCTCAGTATTTGCAATATTTTGCAGAGGATTCTGACGGAGAATATCCACGCATCCCAATTCTTCAAAAAAGAATCGATCCTCTGAGCTTTCTAGTTTACGTCCGTCTTTCTTAATGCACTCTAAGCTTTCCATATAAGGCATTGGTCTACCAATCAAATATCCTTGAATCATTTCGCAACCAATACTCTTTAAAAAGTCATATTGTTCCTTAGTTTCCACACCCTCTGCCAATGTATGAATGTTAAGGTTCTTAATCATAGACACAATATGTCTAAGGATAATCTTTCCATTATCTGTCTCATCAAACTGACTTAGGAAATCCATGTCAATTTTGATAAGATCAAACTCATAATTCTTCAGCAAGTTCAAAGATGAATAACCGCTACCGAAATCGTCCATCCAAACGATATAACCTTGGTCTCGTAGCTTTTTTATTTGCTCAGTAATAAATCCCGCATCCTTTGTTAAGGCACTTTCTGTTACCTCCAGATGGAACATATTCTTAGGGATGTTATATTTTTTCACCAATTGATTAATAAGAGAGACTACATCCAATACCTCAAAATCAATTCGTGAAAGATTAATGGAAACAGGCACATGATTATTTCTTTCTACGACAGCTGAATGGAATCTTGATAATACCTCCTCCATGACAAAGGCATCTACCTTTGCGATTAGACGATACTCCTCGAGAACAGGAATAAACTCATTAGGGAATACCATTCCCTTGTTTGGATCAATCCATCTTACCAAAGCCTCCCAACCACACACTTCTCCTGTAAGAGTGCGGACTATTGGCTGGTAAAACACCTTAATATATTTCTTTTCTATAGCCTCATCCAAGCTATCAAGGATTTCCTGCTTACGCTGAAGAGATCCTCCCAAATCATCATCATAGAATCTAAAGGCTACATCGTATTTTTTCTTTATACTGACACACGCCATTCGTGCACGATCGCAGCATCGAATAACATCATTTTCCTCACCATCGTAAATATAGATTCCAGCTTTAAGCTCAACATTTACACTCTTTTGAATGAGTTTTATTCTATCTCTAATGTTGTTAATTGATGGAACGATTTGCACAGAATTTGCACATACTACGAAATGGTCACCTGAAAATCTGGAAATAAGCTGACCCTGAAATACGTCTTTGATTATATATCCGATAGAAATAAGCAGTTCATCACCTAACTCATATCCATAGTTAACATTGTAGAATTTGAAGTTTTCCAAATCGAAGAATATGAAGGCATACTCATTATCTTCCCCTGCTGAATTAATCAAATCCTGGGCACACTCATAGAAAGCCTGCTTGTCTAGCAACCCGGTCAACTCATCTGTAGATATTCTGATTTCCCTGAAATCACTACTGTTGTCCATAAAAATACCCCTACTCATCAACTATGAGTCATTTTATTCTAACACCCATTTGTGAATTTTCTATCTAATAAATGTGGAAAGAGTTAGTCACGTAAAATGAGCTGCTAATCGATTTCCCGGTTTCGAAATCGAAAAGCAGCTCTCAAGCTAAGACTGTAAATTTCATTATTTAGTTCCTTTCTGCCTGAATTGGTATCAAAGTTACTTCCCCTTCGCGTCAACCGGTAAGACCTTTGCCAAATCGATTAACGGAGATTTGTTCAGCTTGCTCTGACTTTCAATTCTTTTTTGTTTTGTTATTCTATTTATCGACAGTTATTTTTATTTCTTTATAGCTGATTTTAAATTTATTTATAACATTTTGATATTGCTAATTGAATATGGTTTTAAAAGTGATAGACTAGAAGTCACCCCCTAAATAGGGACATGCTTCTGTGGATAATTGTATATATAAGTTATCTACTGAATCATCGGGGAAGGGAGCATAAATATATGAGAAACTACACTTTTGAAATTGATTTTGATGATGTTCTTGCGCCATTCTGCGGCATTGCTGTAGAGCTCGCTAACGCAGAAAATCCTGGCCTTAATGCCACTGTGGAGGATATTAAATCCTGGGGCGCAGGTGAGGAAGGCTCAAAGCAATCGATAATTGCACGCTATTATGATGACGAACGCATTTTGAGAAAGCAGCATGTATCTGACGCTGCTCGCGAATTTATATATAAGCTTATGGAAATGGGAGATGTGTACATCAACACTGCAGTGTCTCCTAAATATGCTGGTCTTCGCTACGAGCAAATTGCTGAGCAGCTACCTGACTTTCCACTTGAAAATGTAATTCTTACTTTCTCTAAACAGACTGTTAAGGTTGATTTTCAATTGGATGATGGTGGACACAACATCCTCAAGAGCCAAGCTAAGTATCCTATATTGATGCGTCGTCCTTGGAACTCTCATTTGTCAGGAGTTTTGGCGGTAAACGACTATTCAGAATTTCTTATTATGGTGGAACAGATAATCACTGCCTCAATTAAAAAGGTTAAACCTACTGTGCCGTCTGTTATTGCCTTAATCGGCCCTAGTGGTTGCAACAAAAATGCCATTGCTGACAAGCTTGCTGCAGATGGATTTGCCATGAGAATTCATTCAGTCACCACCGGTGAAGCCAGCAAAAATCATGACAAGGTAAGTGAGGAAGAATTTTCCGGTCTCAAATTTATCTCACACACAGTTTATGCTGGTAATCGATACGGCATTCCTGTAGATGCAATTGAAGAGGCCTTGGCATCTGGACTTAATGCTGTTATCCCAACAGATATCACAGGCTCCATTGCCATGAAAAAAGAATATCCAGTTGTTCTTGTATTCTGCAAGGCCAGCCATGAATACATGATTGACAATATCTTAAGTAAAGGCCTGGACAATGAAGCTATTAAATATCGTTGGCTTTCTATGGAAAAAGAGCTTATGAATAAAGAACTTTGTGATGTTGTAGTAAACAGTGAACGTGTAGAGGATGCGGTTGAAGTGATAAAAGATTTGTTTGCATAAAAACCTTCCCCTCAAGGGGAAGGCTTTTTTTATAATCAAAATCCAATTTTTTGAAGCTGAAGGGTAAACAAAAGCTGCCCTAAGAAGAAGTGAATAACCATGCATACCCACAGGTTTCTAGTCTTTCGATAAATGAAATTCATAAATAGCACAAACAATGCTGTAAACACTATCATTGGGAAGCCATATAAATAATGCATTGCTCCGAAGAAAAGTGCAACTACAGAAACTGATTTGTTCTTTCTATGATTACCTACTAAAAGGGTTCTCATGCCATCATAACCCATGACATTAATACAGTATTCCTGCCAAAAGGCGGTGAATGGATAAAGAATAGTGTTGGTTGTTATGTTTCCTGGCATCAATCTTTCCCAATAGAAAAATGGATGGGCTCTATTTAACATATCTGGCGCAAAATGAAGAAGACCAAGCTTTAGTACTATCATAAAGCCACCAAAAAGCAGGCACAGCTGGCCTCCTACCTTCAAGGCATAGGATACTCTCTTTTTATTTACAATAAGAGGCTGGATTAGAAAATCGCATGGTACCTTTCTTGCAAGTGGAATCAGGGTTGCAATGGCCAAAAACAATCCCACAAAATTTCCAATCTTATAAACTGGATTTGTATCATAAAATTGTTCCAAGGCGGAATTAATAATGATATAAAGCGACATGTATGTCAGAAATGCTATTAAAAGATATTCTGAATATTGCTTTCTAGGTGAAGTCCTTCTTGTTGGTCGTATATTATTTGTGGCGCTGGTATCGCCAATACTGCTTCTGTCCATAACTCTGTATTCCTTCTTCTATTACTATAGTAACATTTTAGCACTCTTTTCGTTTTTGTGTACATAAAAAGAGCTGCCTAGTCCAAAAACTAGACAGCTCAATATTATCTCTAAATTATTCTGTTGAATTAGCTTTCCTTTGCCATATCTTCCATGACAGCTTCCTCTGAACCTACCTTGTTTTCATAGCGTGTGTATATTGCCCAAGCAACAATACCGAAGATAACAGGACCACTGAGTGACCAAATTGTTGTCTTGATATCGCCATCTAATGCTGGCTGAATAATAGCAAAAAGGTTTGCAAAGAAAAGTGTCAATGTAACAATGTAACCCCAGATAGTAGCTGACTTCTGTGACTTGTAAATTACAAAGCTTCTGTCGATTCCCTTAAGCTTCTTGAACTTAGGGAAAGCAAATGAGATAAACATGTATGGTACTGTCATACCAACGTTTACCATCGCTGTAAGGATTACGAAGAACTGCTGCATTGTGTCTCCACCGAAGGAAACAAGAAGAATCATAACGCAAACAATTGCACACTGAATCCACATAGCGTTCTTTGGCATTCCATCAGGAGCGATCTCGCCCATCTTTCCAGGCCAAACTTCCTTTGCAGTACCCTCGATTAACTGCTTAAGTGGTGAGTAAACAAGTGTAAACATAGCACCCATAAGAGCAAGAAGCATGATAAGTGCATAAACACGAGCGAAGCCGTGAGCTAATGCAAGCTGTGTTGCTGCTGAAGCACCGAAAGCCTTACCAAACTCTGCTGCGAAGTTTGACATGATTACATATGATACGTTTCCAAGTGTGATTGTATCTGTGCCAAGGATTTCACTGTAATTTGTGAATGAACCAACAAGCATGATAAGTGATGCATAACCAACAACGATTACCATAGCTGCTGTAATGATTCCCTTAGGGAAGTTCTTCTTAGGGTTTTCTGTCTTATCTACAAGACCACCAACTGCCTCGATTCCGCCGTATGCAAAAAGTGCATAAACAATAAATGAGAGAATCATAATTGGGCTACCCTGGTAAGCAACATTAAGAGGTACCTTAAGTGATTCCATACCTGCAAATGGCTGCTGAAGGTGACCACCACGTGCAATAATCATAACGATAGAACCAACAACAACTAAAATGTTGATTGTAAGAACGGCTGTACCACCGATTGATGTAACCTTGCTGATTTTATCAACACCCTTTGCATCAAAGTATGTGATGAAAATGAAGAAAGCAACTGCCATGATACCAAGGAGTCTTGAACCTGATAAAAACTCAGAGCCAAAGAATGACCAGTTTGAAGTGCAGTCTTCACCGAAAATAAGATTTGATACAGGTACCCAAATACCTGATGATACATTTACCATCCAAAGAACGTAAGATGTGTACCACATAAATGTTCCGATAAATGCGTACTTAGGACCTACTGATTTGCACATCCATGAGTACATACCACCTGTCTCATTTCTGAATGCAGAACCAAACTCTGCAACCATGAAGGCAAATGGAATAAAGAATAAAATACCTGCGATTACGAACCAAGGAATCGCTGCATATCCCATTAAGTAATAAGATCTTGGGATATTATTGAATCCGTAAACTGATGTGAAAATCATCAGTATGAGGGACATAAGCCCCAGCTTTTTTTCTTTCATTACTAAACTACTTCCTTTATAACAATATAACACTGCCGAGTAACGGCAGCGTCATTGATTATATCATGATTAAAGTTTTTCTTCTATGAAATGATTGTTTTTGAACAAAGGAAATGCAATGCATTAGCGCTTTTAAGTGTAAAAGATTATTTGGACAAAAAACGGACATAGTCCGGTGTTATAATCACGAGTATCAGTAAACGCTATTTTTATGAGGAGTCTGTGTAATGCGATCAATAAGAACAAAATTAACTGTCACAATGCTCTGTGTGATATTTACAGTTATTTTGATTATTACATTGCTAAGTGCAATTTTCATACGTATTACTGCCAGCCGAAAATCCGATCAGCTGCTTCTTATGCTGTGCGAAAATGGCCAATATAGCTTAAACTATTATTTTGACAGTGTTCAAAACTCTGTTAACGACATCACTGACTTTGTAGAAAACGATTTACAGGGCCTTGACGATGAGCAGCTGGAAGAACATATGGAAGATGTCCGTGAGTATTTTGATTTTGTGATTTCACATACAAATGGTGTCTTAACTTATTATTACCGTATTGACCCTACTATCTCCTCCAACGTAAAAGGCTTTTGGTATACGAATCTTGATGGCAAGGGTTTTACCGAACATGAAGTAACCGACATTTCCCTTTATGATGTAAACGACACCTCAAAACTGGTATGGTTCACAGTTCCAAAATTTGAAGGAAAATCCATCTGGCTACCTCCTTATGTAACAGATAATCTTGATGTAAAGGTTATCTCATACGATGCGCCTATTTATTATAAAGAGCAGTTTATAGGCGTTGTTGGAATAGAAATCGACTACTCTGCCATGGCTGAAGAGGTAGATAGTATAAAGTTCTACGACAATGGATATGCTTTCTTAAGTGACGCTAATGGCACACTCTTCTATCATCCTTATATTGATGTGGCAAATCTTCCTTCCGAAGAAGAAAAACAAATGCCTTATAACAATAAGGCTGACACTACCTCTGCCCAATATACCTATGACGGTGTACTTAAGGAAGCTGTCTGGTTACCTCTTAGCAATGGCATGTACCTTAACATCACCGTTCCACTTAGTGAAACTCAAGGTGAATGGCGTGGTCTAATAATAAATATTCTTATATGTGCTGTAATTGCACTATTTGCTGCGGGAATCTTTTTAGTTTTCTCACTTGGATTAATTACGAAACCACTGATTCAACTTACTGAGGCTGCCGCACAGGTAGACAAAGGTAATTTCGATGTAGATTTGAGCTATGATAAGGATGATGAAATCGGACGACTCACCAAATCCTTCAAGAACCTTACCGGCAATATGAAAGCTCATATCAGTGCACTAAATGAACAAGCTTTTAAGGATCCTCTTACTCATGTAAAAAACAAGGGAGCCTTCTTACTGGCTATCGAAGAGCTACAAGAACAAATTAACAACGGCTCAATTAATCCAAATTTTGCCTTAGGTGAATTCGACTGTGACGGTCTCAAACGAATAAATGATGAATATGGACATGATAAGGGCGACATCTATTTAAAGAAAGCCTGCCGCACCATCAGTGACGTTTTCAAACGTAGTCCTGTTTACAGAGTTGGCGGCGATGAGTTCTTTATTATCCTGAAAAACGAAGATTTCCATAATCTGGAATTCCTTTTAAAACGCTTAGATGTTGTTATCGAAGGAATAAATGCTTCGGCCGATAATCCTTGGGAACAAGTATGGCTATCAAAAGGCTTTGCCATCTATGATCCTGCTGAAGATGATATCGTTCAGAAGATGATGCAACGAGCTGATATGCTCATGTATGAAGATAAACACGAAAGAAAAATGGGGCGTCAAGATTGACGCCCCAAAATAATTTTTATTTTCTACTCTTCTTTCTTTCCAAATTTGAAACTACAACAGCACAGGATGCATCTCCTGTAATATTTACAACTGTTCTTCCCATATCAAAGATTCTATCAATACCAGCCACAAGAGCAATTCCATCTACAGGAAGCCCTACTGATGTAAGAACCATAGCAAGCATGACCATACCTGCTCCAGGTACTCCTGCTGTTCCTATAGAAGCCAAAGTTGCAGTAAGAACAATAGTTAACATCTGAGAGAATGTAAGGTCAACACCATAGCATGATGCTATAAATATGGCACATACTCCTTGGTAAATAGCAGTACCATCCATATTTATTGTTGCACCAAGAGGCAATACAAAGGATGTTATTTCCTTGTCAGCTCCCATGGTTTCGCAACCCTTCATGTTAATTGGAAGGGTTCCTACACTGGATGCACTAGAAAATGCAAAAATCATTGCAGGCCACTGGGCTTTGAAAAATTTCAATGGACTAATGCCTCCAAAAGATGCAATCGCAGTAGAATACACAATTGCCATATGAAGAGCATAACAGCAATATGCAGCTAAAAGTACCATTGCAAGGGAACCAAGAACAGCACTTCCGTTTGCAGCTACTACAGGACAAATAAGACAGAAAACTCCTATAGGTGAAAGTTTCAGAATCATTTCCATACATTTCATAAACACCACGTTCAAGGAATTGATTCCAGTCACAACTGGAGATGCTTCCTCTCCCTGTATTACGCTAAAACCTGATTGTTCAAATTTCTCCATTTGAATATGCAATTCTGCTTCATTAAATGGATGTGATATGTCAGGCAACACCCAATTTATTAGTTCCCTATCATTTCTCCCACCTACTTGCTGGGTAATAAATAAACCACCTACTTTTAGAAGTCTTCTAGCTTCTTTAGGATTATACCTTCCGTGTCTGTTTATCAAAACATCAAAAGTAGCATCTTCAAAAGGAATATTAGCCTCATCATCACACGCCCTAAAATCAATCCCCAGAGGACATAATTTCTTTCTGCAAAGATCCACATTTGGTGGATACCCCTCTGTAGCTGCAATATTTTTATAAGGATGTTCAAGTGATAACAAGAACTCTCCACCACCTGTATCAAAATCTAAAAGCTTCATAGTATCTATAAGGTTCTCATTAATAATCTGCCTGTAATCCCAAGGAAGATCTTCCTCCTCTTCATACCTGCCATTAATATGAGAAAAATCCCAACCATGAATTTGAGCTATCCTCTCCTCTGATACCCACTCTTTTCTTAATCTTGTCACCCTATCTGTATTCATATCTGCTCCTTTTCAAATAATTATTAGTCGCTATTATTTGTTTGGTGCAGCCTGTGACAGCAACTACTTCTATTAACCTCGGTACAATCTGCTGTCAGCATCAAAACTGCACCGAGTATTTACCTCGTGTTTGCATTATTGCCTCCATAATTATTTTCTGTACTTTCATAATTTACAACAACGGTTATTATAACTAACACTAGTAATTGTTGCAATTACCCATTCCAATAAAAAAGTCATCTAGCATAGAACTAAATGACTAATGATTAAATATTTAGTTTTCTAAACCACTCGGGTACTCTGCTAGATACCCTGACCTGCTTACCCTTTTTATATATTGCAATTCTTCTAAAACTATCAGTATTATCATAAAGTGATACCAAATCACACTTCGACAATACAAGTTTTAAATTCTCAAATGATTCTATGTATCTTCTTTCTATGTCCGCTTCAGCTATACCATGTCCACCTTTTGCTACTCTATTTGCTACTCTAGCCTTTGCTATATCAACCGAATCTACGCCTACATAATGCATTTCAACTAAATATCCTAGCTGTTTAGCTTTATCGATATTCCTTAAAATAGATTTTCCACATAGCGTAGTTTCTTGTGAGAAAGATATCCCATCAGAATAATAGTGATTCATTCTGGATATTACTATCTTTCCTGCGTTAACGACATTTGTCGTATCTCTCCAATCGCCCATTTCTCTCACTATATCATCTAGGTTGATTTTCTCATATTTCATAAATCTAGAATCTAAAGAAAAATAGGTTGATTTCCCAGCTCCATTAACACCTGCAAGAATTATATATTCTTTCATCTAAAATACATTCCTCGCAATCGCTTCTTTTTGTCTCTTTTGAAGAAGGAAATCTCCTACAAGCTCGTAAAAATCTTTTTCTTCATCATCCTCGCACTCTAATACTAATTGCAATGTGTCATGAGGCTCAAGTTTTTTTATCTCTTTATATATATCTGAGTATTTCTTAACATCACACATAATTCAACCTCCGTAAAACATCCTTTGAATTAGTTTCATTTTATCACGTTTCCATATAAACAAAAACCTTCTTGGATATTTCTATCCAAGAAGATTTTAAATACTTATTCTAGTATAACTTTGCACCGGCTGGGATGTGGTTATCAATCATAAGAAGGTGAAGCTCTTCACCGTCTGAATCCTTGAGGTTGTTAACTGCTGAGAGTAACATACCGCAAGACTCGATACCCATCATAGCACGAGGTGGAAGGTTTGTAATTGCTACAAGTGTCTTACCAACTAATTCCTCTGGCTCGTAGAACTCGTGAATTCCTGAAAGGATTGTTCTATCTGTGCCTGTTCCATCATCAAGTGTGAACTGGAGAAGCTTCTTTGACTTTGGAACTGCCTGGCAAGCCTTAACCTTAACTGCACGGAAGTCTGACTTAGAGAATGTCTCAAAGTCAACCTGCTCCTCAAATAATGGCTCGATAGCTACATTTGAGAAATCAATCTGGCTGTTTGGTGTGAAGAAGCCTGTTGCCTCCTCTGCTGAACCACTCTTCTTTGGTGCATCAAGACTCTTCATAGTCGGGAAGAGGAGTACATCACGGATAGCCTGGCTATCTGTAAGTAACATACAGAGACGATCAAGACCATAACCGATACCGCCTGTAGGTGGCATACCGATTTCAAGTGCATTGAGGAAGTCCTCATCTGTGTGCTCAGCCTCGTCATCGCCTGCTTCAGCGTTAGCATCCTGTGCTGCGAAACGTTCACGCTGATCGATTGGATCATTAAGCTCTGAGTATGCGTTACACATCTCCCATGTATTGATGAAGAGCTCGAAACGCTCTACCTTTGTAGGGTCTGTAGGCTTCTTCTTTGTGAGTGGTGAAATCTCGATTGGATGATCTGTAATAAATGTAGGCTGGATAAGATTCTCCTCACAGAACTCCTCGAAGAAGAGGTTAAGGATATCACCCTTCTTGTGACGATCCTCAAACTCAACGCCCTTTTCACGAGCGATAGCCTTTGCTGCCTCATCGTCAGCAATAGTATCAAAATCAACGCCTGCATACTTCTTAACAGCGTCTGTCATTGTCATTCTAGCAAATGGCTTGCCAAGGTCGATTTCGATTCCGTTGTAAGAAATCTTTGTAGAACCAACAACCTTCTCTGCAAGACGACGGAACATAGTCTCTGTAAGCTCCATCATGCCTTCGTAATCTGTGTATGCCTGGTAAAGCTCCATAAGTGTGAACTCAGGATTGTGACGAGTATCAACACCCTCGTTACGGAATACACGACCGATTTCGTATACGCGCTCGAAACCACCAACGATAAGTCTCTTAAGGTAAAGCTCAAGAGAAATACGAAGCTTAACATCCTCGTTAAGGGAGTTGTAGTGTGTCTCAAATGGACGAGCTGCTGCACCACCTGCATTAGAAACAAGGATAGGTGTCTCAACCTCCATGAAATCACGCTCTGCAAGGAAATTACGGATTTCCTTCATCATAAGTGAACGCTTAACAAATACCTCACGAGAATCCTTGTTCATAACAAGGTCAACATATCTCTGACGGTATCTCATATCTGTATCTGTAAGACCGTGGAACTTCTCTGGAAGAATCTGAAGAGACTTTGAAAGAAGTGTAATCTCCTCAGCGTGGATAGAAATCTCACCTGTCTTAGTTCTGAAAGCATATCCCTTGATACCAAAGATATCACCGATATCAGACTTCTTGAAATCTGCGTATGGCTCCTCTCCGATAGCATCTCTTGCAACGTAAACCTGAACATCGCCCTTGCGGTCACGGATGTTGCAGAAGCTAGCCTTACCCATAACACGCTTGAACATCATACGTCCTGCGATGCTAACGTTAATTGGCTGAGCATCCATAATTGCACGACGCTCGTTGTAATCGTCATTAACTGCCTGCTTAGCAGCCTCTTCGTCCATGCCATCTGTGTTTACAGGCTGACGTCCTGCTAAAAGCTTAGCCTCGTGCTCCTCATATAAATCTCTAACCTCATCTGTGTGATGAGTCTGATCAAACTTTGTAATCTCAAATGGATCTCTGCCTGCTTCCTGAAGTGCAGCAAGCTTTTCACGGCGAACCTGAAGTAACTGATTTACGTCCTGGTTGCCACCATTGTTCTGCTGTGCCATATTTTCTCCTTCTTTATTTCATTTATATTTAATTAGATTAGTAAATACTCAAAAAGTCTTTTAATTATAGACCTAGAAAACTCTAGGTGTCAAGGGTACAGGGTTCAAATGCATGTCAAGGATTTAAACCATCTGCACCAACCACACATCACTCTTAACCATAAAGTATCCAATCACATTCTTTATTAGCTCTGTACCCTGTACAAAGAAATAGATTGCAACGATTCCAAGTGGTGAATAATGAGCAAGCACAAATGCAAGTGGTGCCATAATCACCCATGTAAACACTGAATCAAACAGGAAGGTAACAAGAGTCTTTCCTCCTGAGCGAAGTGTAAAGTATGAGCAATGACTGAAGGAACAGAATGGCATCCAAACTGCAGCCACTGCTATAAAGCGTGTTGCAAGATGTCTTATGTTGTCGTCTACGTTGTAAATTTGTGGGAACAATCCTCCACACACAAACATTAAGATTGCCATAACAGTACAACAAGAAACTGAGAAGAAAATCATTTTGTTGTCTGCATCCTTTGCCTCTTCAAGCTCACCAGCACCAAGGTACTGGCCTACAATAATACTGATACATGCACCTAACTGAATAAATACGATGTTGAAAAGATTTCCAACAGTATTTGAAATACTAAGAGCTGTAAGCACATTCATTCCTCTTACTGAATAGCTTTGTGTTACTGCACTAACACCAGCTGCCCAAAGCACCTCGTTAAACATAAGTGGCGCCCCCTTGAAAAGAATCTTTCGGAATACGTACTTTGGAATACCAAAACCAGTGTATGCACCATGTAAATATTTATTAACTGAAAGATGAGTGTGAGCCCAAACAATAACAACTGTGGCCTCTATATATCGAGACACAACTGTAGCAATAGCAGCTCCCTCAACTCCAAGTTCTGGAAATGGACCAACTCCAAAAATCAAACAATAATCCAAGATAGCGTTTGTTCCTACAGCTATCATACCTGCAATCATTGGAACAACTGTCTGACCAGTCTCTTTAATGTTTGTGGCGTAAGCTTGGTTTACTGCAAAAGGAATTAATCCTATAAGAATAATCCTTAAGTATTTCATACCAAGAGATAAAGCCAGCTCTGTTGAAGCGCCTTCACTTTCAGTGAGGAACAATGATATTAAATCACTTCCCCAGGTAAGGAAAATAAAGATTCCTACGATGGTTGCAAATAATGTGGCATACAGCTTGAAACGGAAGGTATGCATATGTCCTTCATGGTCTCCCTTACCAAAATACTGGGCTCCATAAATGCTTCCAGCTGAAGCTGCGCCAAATACCGCCAGCATAAAAACAAAGTTTAACTGGTTGACTGTGGCTACTGCGGAAATGGATTCCTGGCCTAGCTGGCCAACCATGATATTATCTAGGAAGCTAACAAAGTTAGTAATGGCATTTTGAATAATCATAGGAGTTGCTAGGAATATGTATCTCTTATAAAATGCCTTGTCACCTATGTATTTTTTCTTAAATTTTTCTAACATTTCCAGTCCCTCCTAAAATCTCTGCTGATTACACTAACAATATCTGCAAATGTTTTCTTCATCGTTGCCACTATACTCTCAGAAAACACTTGCAGACATTGTTAGCTATCACCTAGTTTTTGCAAGTAATAAAAAAATACCGCGACCCATATACGCATGAGTCGCGGCACTAATTATTCATCAATTATTTACTCTTCTTTGCTGCAAGAATCTTGTACTGGAATTCACCAGCTTCTGTCTCTACTGTAACAACATCGCCCTTCTTACGTCCAAGAATGGCCTTACCAACTGGAGACTCGTTTGAAATCTTGCCCTTAAGGCTGTTTGCCTCAGTAGAACCAACGATTCTGTACTCAACTTCCTCGTCGAACTCTACATCAAGAAGTGTAACTGTCCAACCGATGTTAATGTTCTTTGTGTCGTGCTCTTCTGTAACGACCTCAGCGTTCTTTAAAATCTTTTCGATTTCTTCGATACGAGCTTCGATATCTCTCTGCTCATCCTTAGCTGCATCGTACTCTGCGTTCTCAGAAAGGTCGCCCTGCTCTCTGGCTTCCTTAATCTTCTGAGATACTTCTTTACGTTTATTGACCTTGAGATCCTCAAGCTCGTCCTCTAATATCTTAAGTCCTTCGGCTGTAAGTAAATTCTTCTTTGCTTCCATAATAATTTCCTTTCCTGTCGGATGTATTCTTAAATGATTTTGCCTAAAAATTGCCCAGCAAAATCCCTAGCTTTTCTTAGTAACTTAGTGAATTATAAGCCACACACATATTGATGTCAAGAACTCCTGCAGCTATTCATAGAATATTCAAAATCAGCTACAATATGTACTTAAAAATTCCGTGAAAAGCTGCTCTAATTCCTGGTAAGATTCCACATCATTAATGCGTCCACGGAGCTTGCTGGCTCCCTTGTAACCTGCAGTATACCAGGCAGCATGTTTACGCATTTCTCGGATTCCAAGATAATCACCTTTAAACTCGATTTGAAGCTTGGCATGTCGAAGCATGGTCTTGACCATCTCCTCCATTGGTGGCTTGCCAATCAATTCTCCAGTTTCAAAATAGTGGAGAATCTGATGGAATATCCAAGGATTTCCTTGAGCCCCACGGCCAATCATAAAGCCATCGCAATCAGTCTGTTCCTTCATAGCGATAACATCCTTTGCATCTAGAATATCCCCATTTCCGATGACCGGGATTTTAACAGCCTGTTTTACAGCTGCAATGATGCTCCAATCTGCCTTTCCTGAATAGTATTGCTCCCGAGTACGACCATGAACTGCTACTGCTGCTGCACCAGACTCCTGTGCCACATGAGCCATCTCTACAGCATTTATATGTTCATCGTCAAAACCCTTACGAATCTTAACAGTAACAGGCTTGTCTATTGCCTTTACCATGCTTTCAATAATCCTTCCAGCAAGGACAGGATTTTTCATAAGAGCCGAGCCGTCACCATTGTTTACAACCTTTGGGACAGGACATCCCATATTAATATCAAGGATATCAAAATTTCTATGCTCAATCTTTGCAGCCATAGCTCCCATTATTGCGGGATCTGAACCAAATAACTGAAGACTAACAGGTCGTTCTCGCTCATCTACAGTAAGCAGACTCTCCGTATTTTTGTTGTTGTAATATATGCCCTTGGCACTGACCATTTCCATGCAGCAAAGGGCAGCCCCCTGCTCCTTGCATAACAAACGAAATGGCAGGTCTGTTACGCCTGCCATTGGTGCCAAAATCAAATTGTTGTATAATGTTACATTTCCAATTGAAAGTTTTTGAATCATATCTAAATTTTTATTCTATGTTTGATTTGATGAATTATCTTTTTTGTTTATCGTAAATAAATTTCATACCATAAAGGGTAAGGTTTGGATTGTAAATATCGATACACTGAGTCTCGCTTGAAATAAGATTTCCAAGACCGCCTGTAGCAACAACCTTTACATCCTTGTATCCACTTTCCTCAATCATATGCTTTACAATATATTCTGTCTGACCAATCTGACCATAAACAAGACCAGCCTGCATTGAAGAAATTGTTTCCTTTGCAAGAATGCGCTCTGGCTTTTTAATTTCGATTTCTGGAAGCTTAGCAGCATCTTCCCAAAGAGCACGAGCACTAATACGAATACCAGGAGCAGTAACACCTGAAACAAAGGCTCCACTTTCATCAACAAGATCGTAGGTTGTAGCCGTGCCAAAATCAAGCACCAGAACAGGACCTCCATAAAGCTCGTAAGCACCAGCAGCATCTACGATTCTGTCTGCACCGATCTGCTTTGGATTCTCTGTTGCGATTCTGATACCTGTCTTTATACCAGCCTCAACAATGATTGGCTGAATATCAAAGTATTTGATGATTGAGCTTGTAAGTGAATGCATGACGTTTGGAACAACGGATGCAATGATTACATCGTCAATCTTTGTATAGTCTAAGTTGTTTGAACGAAGAATCTCACGGAAAGTGATTCCAAATTCATCAGAAGTACGGTTTATCTTTGTGGTAACTCGGAAACTTCCAAGTAATTCCTCACTATCAAAGACACCCATTGTGATATTTGTATTTCCAACATCGATTGTAAGAAGCATCTACATGCCCTCCCCTAAAAATACTACTTTGTAATATGTTTCAAGAGCCTCAAAAAGCTCTGTTCTTTCTCTTTGCATTCTCTTTACTTCAAGAGCAGAACCAATTTCGTCATACATAAAATCATCTTGGTTATGATCTACATCGATTCTGAGAGAACCATCTTCCTCGTATACCATTTGAATGGTGCCGCTGACTTGCTCTGTGTACATTACACACATGATTTTCAGCTCATCCTTTATCATTGGAGGAAGTCCATTGAAATCTGGATTCAAATAAAATTTTTTAGTATAGCAGCTTGCGCCGCATAAAACTGTCTCTTCCATAAATACCTCATCAGTCACCTGTGGTGACAGCTTCCCCTCAAGGGGAATCCTAAATATATCCATAAATCCCCCGGACTGAAACTTCCCCGGTGCGGATTATCCTTTCTTCACCTTCAACCTCTACAATAAGCTCGCCTCGTTCATTGATACCAAGAGCTGTCGCTTCGTAGGAGTTCTCACGGTCTTCTATTCTAACACGATTACCGCGATTAGCAAGATATTTTTCATATTCCTCTTTAAGACCAGACATATCCTGTGTCTCAATAAAGATATTATAATATTTTGCAAAACTATTCCATATTTCTTTTGTAAGCTCTTGTCTATGGCCGTGAGTGCCACCCGCCTTCGCTAGCTCAAGATCAACAGAAGTAGCTTTGAAGGCAATCTCTTCTGGGAAACTTTTGTTATGAACATTAACTCCAATGCCCACAATGACAAACCAAACTTTGCCATCCTTCATTTCCATCTCCGTAAGGATACCACAAATCTTTTTACCATCCAGAACAATATCGTTTGGCCATTTTATCAGTCCATTTAATCCGTATATACGATATAGTGCATCCCTGACGGCCATAGCTGCAACTACAGTTATGGTTGGAATTGCCTCCAGAGTTATCTCCTCCGGCTTTAATAAAATAGAGGTGGATATAGAATCGTGACTTGGCGATTCCCATTTGCGCCCGATTCGTCCCTTTCCTGCAGTTTGCTGACCAGCAGAAATCACGAGCCCCTGATTTTCATTTTCATGGGCTCGTGATTTAATCCTGTCATTTGTAGAATCTACTGATTCGTAATATTCGTATCTGATGTTATTAAGCATTTCCTAATGTTGCGTACATGACCGCTTTGATAGAGTGCATGCGATTCTCTGCCTCGTCAAAAACAATCGAACGCTCACCTTCAAATATTTCATCGGTAACTTCCATACAGTCGATACCGAACTTTTCATAGATTTCCTTTCCAATTGTGGTATTCAAATCGTGGAAAGCTGGAAGGCAATGCATAAACTTTGCTCCTGGCTTTGCATAAGAAAAGGCTTCTGCATTTACCTGATATTCGCTAAGATCGTTGATACGCTCAGCCCATACCTCATCAGGCTCACCCATTGACACCCATACATCTGTGTAAATGACATCTGCATCCTTGCAGCCTCCTGCAACATCCTCTGTAAGAGTGATAGTTGCACCTGTTTCCTTTGCAATATCTTGACATTGCTTTACAAGCGATTCATCTGGAAAGTATTTCTTGCATGTACATGCCACAAAATCCATACCAAGCTTTGCACATGTAACCATAAGTGAATTACCCATATTATAACGAGCATCACCCATATATACAAACTTTATTCCTGAAAGCTTACCAAAATGTTCCTTGATTGTCATCATATCTGCAATCATCTGTGTAGGATGTGACTCGTTTGTAAGACCATTCCATACAGGAACCCCTGCGTACTTAGCCAAATCTTCAACTATAGTTTGCTCAAAACCACGGTATTCAATTCCATCATACATACGACCAAGGACACGGGCTGTATCTGCAATTGATTCCTTCTTTCCAATCTGAGAACCAGATGGGTCAAGGTAAGTAACATTTGCTCCCATATCATATGCAGCTACTTCAAAGGAGCAACGGGTACGTGTGGAAGTCTTTTCAAAAATCAACGCAATGTTCTTTCCTTCAAGATAACTTTTCTGTGACTTACCCTGCTTCTTTTCTTCCTTTAAGCGCAAAGATAAATCAATTAAGCCCTTTATCTCTTCTGGTGTAAAATCCAACATCTTTAAAAAGTTCTTTCCCTTTAAGTCCATAACGTACCTCCTTTTGCTTGTGCATAAATATTCATTTCCAGTGATTTATTATGCATTATATAACAAAAAAGCTTCTAGGAAAAGTCCTAAAAGCTTTTATTTTGCATTTTTTTACATTTGTACGTTTTATTATTCATTTTAATAGAAGACGTGATTTCCGATAATCAATCCTTCTTTTGAACCAGCTCGTCTAAAGTGAAGTCGTCCGCCTGATGGATCAGAACCAGCCATAGCCTCCTGTGCTGCCTGTACGCATGAAGCCTTTGGTCCCTTTGCAACTACAGATGACATACGTGATGTAGAGAACTGTCCCTTAGCAAAAATAACATCATGAATATTGTTTGCATATGAACCACTAACAACTCTGTTCATAACTACTGCACCAACGGCAACCTGTCCTTCGTAAGACTCACTACCAGCCTCAATCTGGATAATTGCTGCAAGAAGAGTAACATCATCCGCTGAAGTGATAACTGACTGCTTTGCAGCTGCAGCCTCTGCTGCCTGTGCCTTTGCCTGCTCTGCCATTGCAGCCTGTTCTGCAGCCTTAGCTGCTGCGGCTTCCTCTGCGGCTGCCTTAGCTTCTGCTTCCTCTTCAAGAGTGATAGCCTCTCCTGTAGCCATATCAACATCTACATAATCGGCCTTAACATAGCCAGACTTGTTGCCAGACTTAACTGCAACCCAGCCTTCTACCTTTTCAGCCTCTGTATCTACCTCAAGCTTGCTTCCCTTAGAAACAACTGCAACAATCTTTGAATCCTCAGATGCCTCGCTTCTGATACGAAGACCATTAACATCTGTTGTAGCATAATAATCACAAACATCAATTGCAAGCTCATAGGCATCGATGCCTGTAACACAATAATCTGCTGATACATATCCGTGAGCGTTTCCTGACTCAACCTCATACCAACCATCAAAAACATCTACTAATGTAGCAATATCACCTGAACGAAGCTTTCCAATAGCCTGTGATGCTGTATTTGCTTCTGAACGGATGTAAATGAATTCATTAACATTTGCCATCACCTTATCAGACCACTCATCATACATATCATCTGTATCTCCCTGGACCTGATCGGTTGTAGCGGCAACTACTGTAACATTTGATGCTTCAAGACCTGAAGCCTTTGCTGAAAAATCCATTGCTGAAACAGCAGAGAAAACACCTGCTGTGCTTGCTGGCTTTACATCAACATCTGTTGTTTTAATCTTTTCTGCTGGTGCATCTATAAAAGCACCTGTTATTAAAAGAGCTGTAGACAATGCTAACGCAACTGACTGCTTTGTACGTTTATTAAAGAACCTCATATACTTTGCAGAAACAATCTTGTTAATTTTACTCATAAGCCTCCTGGTTTTTTACGAAAAATTTCATTTATTACAAATATGTTACGCGGACTAATATATCATTATTATCAAGAAAAGTCAAATTTCCTCAAAAATCGTCAAATTATTCGGGATTTGACTTTTGTCAAAGCAGTGCATAATATAGAGTTTGTGCTAAATAATCTTTATTAATATAGAAGGTAATTATATATGAAAAAAATAGTTATGACTGGCGGTGGAACAGCTGGTCACGTTACACCAAATCTTGCCTTAGCTCCTCTATTAAAAGAAGCTGGCTATGAAATCTACTATATTGGTTCTTATAATGGTATCGAAAAGAGCCTTGTGGAAAACGCCGGAATCACCTATTACGGCATTTCTTCAGGTAAGCTTCGTCGTTATCATGATTGGAAGAACTTTACTGATCCATTTAGAGTTATCAAGGGTTTTTCTGAAGCAAACCAGTTACTTAAGCATATTCAGCCTGATGTGGTCTTTTCTAAGGGCGGCTTTGTTTCTGTACCTGTTGTTATGGCAGCAGGACGTCAGCATATTCCAGCTATAATCCATGAGTCTGATATGACCCCAGGACTTGCTAACAAGCTTGCTATTCCTTTCGCCACAAAGGTATGCTGCAACTTCCCTGAAACCTTACAATATCTTCCAGAGGGCAAGGCAATCCACACAGGTTCTCCTATTCGAGAAGAGCTTTTCAGTGGCAATAAGGATGCTGGTCTTTCCTTCTGTGGTTTTACTGCTGATAAGCCAGTGCTTCTTATTATGGGTGGTAGCATCGGCTCAAGATTCATTAATAATGCCGTTTGGGCATCTCTAGAAGACTTACTTAAGACTTTCCAGATTGTTCATTTGGTTGGAAAGGGAAATATCAACAAAGACCTTGTGGGCAAAGCTGGTTATCAACAATATGAGTTTATTAGCAAGGAATTAAATGATGTTTTCGCAATGACAGACATTATGATTAGCCGTGCCGGAGCAAACTCAATCAGTGAAATACTAGCTCTTAAAATACCTAATATTTTGATTCCACTTTCTGCTGCAGCCAGCCGTGGAGACCAGATTCTCAACGCTGAAAGCTACGAAAAACAGGGCTTTTCTACTGTTCTTCAGGAGGAATCTCTCACTGCGGAATTGCTTCTTTCTAGCGTTAATAACGTATATGAAAATAGAGCTGCCATCGTTGCTAAAATGGAAGAATCAAAACTACTAGATGCGAATAAGGTAATCTTAAATTTAATAGAAAATATAAAGTAAGCCTGTAGCTATCAAGCTCTTAGTGATACTCAAGTGAAACATTCTACGTTGAACGGAGTAATACTAAGGCTTGAGAGCGTAACAGGCTTTTGTAATTTACATATTAAATTTACATACTTAATTTCTTCACTATCTCAGCTGTTTCAGCTTCTGTAAAGCTCTTGTGCTCCCAATCTTGGATAGCACCATCTCCAGCCCATCTTGGAATAACATGAACATGTAAATGGAAAACTGTTTGTCCAGCAGCCTCCCCATTGTTCTGTAGGATGTTAACTCCGTCGCAGCCCAATTCCTTTGTCATCTTAGTAGCAACCTTCTTTGCAAGAGGAAGAATCTTTCCTGCTACCTTTTCATCAATTTCAAAAATATTAGCGTAATGCTCCTTTGGTAAAATAAGAGCGTGTCCCTTTGTTGCTGGTGATGCATCCAAAATCACTTTGAAGTCATCATCTTCATAGATAGAATTAGTTGGGATTTCGCCATTTGCAAGTTTACAAAAAATACACTTTTCGTCCTTCATTTTAAGTCCTCCTATTTGCTAAAAGTGAATATTTCATCTAGTTTAATCAAGGTTCTGAAATCGCCCTTTGCAGTCATGTCTCCCACTGAAAAGGCTCTCTGGAAGGTTTCGCGGCCTGCTACAATATTGTCCATGATATTTGTATTAAGCTTCATATAGACATCGATATTATCTTCTTTGCCATAATGACAATCTAAATCACCGCCTGCAGCAGAAACATATAGCGGCTTGTCTTTTCCATCTATCATAAACAGATACTTAGCTGAAAACTCAGGTGTAGGCCTGTAGCTAATCTCAAAATCATTTATGTACTCGCCAGCAGTATCCTCTTGCTTCTTGCCCATCATATCTCTAAACATATTAGTGAGGTCTGCAATATCTGCCTTCTGTGTCTGAACATATTCGTCGTCAGATACAAATTTAGAAAGCTGCTCTGTCTCCTGTGGAGAAAGCTGCATCTGCTGAGTACGAAGAATACTTCTGGTAACAGCTTGATTACTGGTTGGAAGGCCCTTTGTATGCTGTGAAATGGTGCGATACAAAGTTTCAACCTTCTTTTCTATTATATGTGCATACTCTGGATTCTCTCTGAATTCTTTAACATCCTCTACATAACCGCAAAAACCTGAGCATGGTAATCCGCCAAGGATTTCCCAGGCATTTTCAAGAGTGACCATAGCCTCTCTTTCGCCGTAGGTGGTAGACATAACCACTGGCTGCATATAGGTGGTGGCAAGAGCAGTTTTGTCTGCGTATAACCAGCAGGCATCCAAAAACTGATTCATATATCCGCCTATTCCAAGCCATTCAACGGTGGTCGCAAGGATGATACCATCAGCTTCCTTTAAGGTCTGGGGAAGCATGGAGATAGCATTTTTCTGCTCATAGATGTTATAAAGATGAACCTCTACCTGAAGCTCTGTAAGAACCTGCTCCATTTTGTTTATAACATAAAGTGTTGGATCCTCTAAA
The DNA here is from genome assembly GCF_900104335.1 of Pseudobutyrivibrio sp. YE44. Taxonomy (GTDB): domain Bacteria; phylum Bacillota; class Clostridia; order Lachnospirales; family Lachnospiraceae; genus Pseudobutyrivibrio. Next base: position 46,670 of record NZ_FMXT01000005.1, on the reverse strand, counting down.
AGACCCCTTCCGCCATAATAAATGTTTACTTTCATAATAGCCCCCCGACTGTTACGTTGTTAATTTAAGTATAGGGATTTTCTTCCTCAAAATCAACGTCGCGGCTATGTTTTGCCGCCTTTATGTTCTTTATAATTGTAGGAATTCCGTAGGATACAAAGGTCATAAGTATACCGGCTAATAAGCCTCCCACGTGTCCTACATTATCCGTTCCAGCTGTGGCAAAGCCGAAATACATGGTGAGTGCTGCCATAAATATCATTCTTTTTGTGCTTATTCCGCTATAACTTCCCCTGTTACAAAGCACAACAATTATCATTCCACCAACAATACCAAAAATAGCACCTGATGCTCCTGCAACAATGTTATTCTGACCCATCAAGCACATATAGAAGAATGACAAAAAGGAGCCAGCTAGTCCTGACCCCAAATAGATTCCAACGAATCTAGTTGTCCCTACTGCTCTTTCGAATATTTGGCCTAATAGAAACAGTAGGAGCATATTATTCGCTAAATGTTCAATTCCAAAGTGCATAAATGTGCATGTAAAAAGACGATACCATTCATGCCCATATAAAACCATACCAGGATTCATGGCACCATATTCCAGCATAAAGCCGGCATCGTTAGTGTCACCTAAATATTCCATCACAAGAAAGACAATTATATTAATTGCCACAAGTAAAAATGTGATTGGTCCATTTGCTGGTATTAAAAATTCTCTCTTACTTTTTTTCACGTTACGCGAGCATTTCCTGTGGCATGCGGCTTAACAATTTGCTCATCTCCACTTTATGCTTATCCTCCATCTCTGTAAGCGGAAGTCTAAGACTTCCTACATTAAATCCTAACATATTCATAGTGGATTTAACAGGGATTGGGTTTACCTCGCAAAATAGAGCATCTACAAGCTCGAGGTAATCAAGCTGAAGTCTGCGAGCTCTATCTTCATCCCCCTCTAAATATGACATTACCATGTCGTGTGTGCCCTTAGGTGCAACATTTGAAAGCACCGAAATAACACCTATTCCACCAAGGGAAAGAATTGGCACAATCTGGTCATCATTTCCTGAATAAATGTCAAGGCATCCTCTACAAAGGCTTGCAAGCTTTGTAATCTGTGAGATGTTTCCGCTTGCTTCCTTTATACCAACAATGTTTTTGTTCTCGAGAGCAAGCTTCATAGCTGTCTCAGGAAGGATATTGCAGCCTGTACGGCTTGGCACATTGTACATAATTATTGGAAGATCGACTTCGTTTGCGATTGTAGTGTAATGCTGATATAGACCCTCCTGTGTAGCCTTGTTGTAAAATGGTGTAACAATAAGAAGTCCATCTACTCCAAGAGCCTGTATTTTCTTTGAAAAATCAATAACAAGACGTGTTGAATTTCCACCTGAACCTGCAATAACAGGTATACGATGATTAACGCGTTTTACAGTATATTCAATTACTGAAAGCTTTTCTTCCTCGCTCATTGTAGCTGGCTCACCAGTTGTACCACAAATAATGATAGCGTCGGTTTTGCCTTCAATCTGTCTGTCAATAAGAGTTCCAAGCATGTCATAATTTACGGTCTCATCCTCATTAAATGGAGTGATTAATGCTACTCCTGCACCTTTAAATAATGTCATTGCCGTCCTCCTTAATTACCTCTGCGATAAGCTCTCTTTCATCCATGTGATGCTTAACGCCTTTAATTTCCTGATAATCCTCATGTCCCTTACCTGCAAGAACGATGATATCACCTTCCTTTGCATTTACGAGACAATATCTAATAGCTTCCTTACGGTCTGGTACTGTTACGTACTCACCGTCAGCCTTCTTAACACCGATTAGAATATCGTTGATAATGTCCATTGGCTCTTCGTTACGTGGGTTGTCTGATGTAATAACTGTGAGATCTGCAAGCTTCGAGCTTACCTCGCCCATCTCGTAACGACGGCTCTTTGCACGGTTTCCACCGCAGCCAAACATGCACACAAGTCTGCCTGGCTCGTATGCCTTGAGAGTTGTAAGAAGGCTCTCGAGGGCCATTGCGTTGTGGGCATAGTCAATCATAACAGTGAACTTCTTTGAAACTGGAACAAGCTCGATACGCCCCTTTACATGTACATCCATAAGAGCGGCTTTAATCTTGTCCTCATCAACTTTAAACTGCTTACAAATTGCAACTGCTGTAAGGGAATTGTACACAGAGAAGCTTCCTGGTACATTTACCTCTACTGTCATATCTTCCTTACCAGTGATGTGGTAACGAACTCCAAGAGCACCGTGCTCATTGAGAAGCTCTACGTTCTCAGCAATAAGATCGTTGTCCTTGCCATAACCATACTTGATTACATCACAAGTGTGACCCTTTAAGATACCTTCGATGTGCTCGCTATCGCCATTGAAGATACCTGTCTTACACTGCTGGAAAAGAAGGCTCTTGCAATGCATATAGTCTTCGAAATCCTTGTGCTCATTATCACCGATGTGATCTGGCTCAAGGTTAGTAAATACACCAATATCAAATGTAAAGCCAGACACTCTGTGAAGCATAAGGGCCTGTGAGCTAACTTCCATTACTACTGCATCAAGTCCTGCCTCTACCATCTGAGCAAAAAGCTCCTGCACGCGGTATGACTCTGGTGTAGTGTTAACTGCTGGGATGCGCTCATCGCCAACGATTGACTCGATTGTTCCGATAAGACCTGTCTTAATTCCTGCGCTATCGAGGATAGACTTTACCATGTATGTGGTTGTTGTCTTCCCCTTTGTTCCTGTGATACCGATAGTCTTAAGCTTTTCAGCTGGATGACCAAAGTATGCTGCTGATGTATATGCAAGTGCCTCACGGCTGTTCTTAACTTTTATATAAGTGATGCCATCAACTGGCTCAACATCCTTTTCAATGATGATTACGCTTGCACCCTTTTCGATTACATCTGGAATGAAATCGTGGGCATCTCTGACTGTACCTGAGATACAAACGAAAACGCTATCCTTTTCTACCTTTCTTGAATCGTAGGTGAGTGTGGTGATTTCACGGTCAAGCTCACCTGAATAAAGTTCATAGTCTAATCTATCTAATAAATCTACTAATTTCATAATCCTAGCCTTTCACTCGCCTGTTACTCTCTCAAGCCTTAGTATTACACCGTTCAGCTGAAGAAAGCTTCACTTGAGTAACACTAAGAGCTTGATAGTTACAAGCTATTTATAAACTACAAATCAATTTCCCCTGAGAATACGGTTGTTGCTGGTCCTGTCATGAATACGTGATTTGTCTCTCTATCATATTCGATAGTCAAATCGCCACCACGAAGGTGGACAAGGACCTTATCCTCAGTCTTTCCATTTAAGATGCAAGCCATAACAGTTGCGCATGTACCTGTTCCGCATGCCCATGTTTCTGCAGAGCCTCGCTCCCAAACTCTCATGTTAGCCTCTGTTCTTGAAAGCACCTGAACAAACTCTGTATTTGTACGCTTTGGGAATTTCTCGTGGTTCTCAAACAGGGGGCCGTACTTTTCAAGCTCAAAATGCTCTGTGTCATCTACAAACACAACAGCGTGTGGGTTTCCCATTGAAACGCATGTCATATTCCATGTCTTTCCACCAGCCTGTATTGGAGCATCGATAACCTTATCTCCATCTGCAACTACAGGAATCTGTGAAGGCTCAAGGATTGGTTCTCCCATGTCCACACGAACCTGCTGTACCTTTCCGTTCTCCACGAAAAGTGTAAGGTATTTGATCCCCGCTCCTGACTCTACTGAAATCTCAGTCTTGTCTGTAAGCTTATGGTCGTAAACATATTTTGCTACGCAGCGGATGCCGTTACCGCACATCTCAGCCTCTGAGCCATCTGCGTTGTATATTCTCATTCTGAAATCTGCCACCTCCGATGGGCCTATTGTGATAAGTCCATCTGAGCCGATTCCAAAATGTCTGTCACTAACTTTAATTGAAACTTCTGCTGGGTTCTCAACCTTCTCTTCAAAAAGATTTACATAAACATAGTCGTTACCGCAGCCGTGCATTTTTGTAAATTTCATAGTTGTCCTTTCGAATCTAGTCGACAGTTCTTTTAGCTTAATTTGATTATATACCGCACTTTCTAATGGGATAATACCAGTTAGTGTTATAAATGTTGCAAATAGTGCTTTTTGGATTTATACTCATGCTAAGATAATACTTTATATTCTTTTGGCTTTTTCCTTTAGTATGCCACAAAAGTTCTCTTAACTTGTTATGGAAAGGTACACAATATGACCGAATACAGCAAAAAAGGTTACCTATATTCCAACTTTAAAATCTTCCATTTGTCAGATTCAAACCTTGGTGAAATTGATTTCCATTATCATGATTTCCACAAGGTTTTAATCCATTTGTCTGGGAATACTTCATATTCTATTGAAGGTCAGAATTTTGATTTACAAGCTAATGATATTGTGTTTGTAAATGCAGGAGAAGTTCACCGCCCAATCTTCCATGATAATTCTACCTACGAACGAATTATTATTTATATCTCTAAGGAATTTTTGGCTGAATATGCCAAGGATGAGAATGACTTATCTTATTGCTTTAGAAATGCTATGGAGAACAACTCTCACGTTTTACGTTTGAGATCTTTTAAGAACTCTCCGGTAGCTTCCGCAGTAAATTCTTTGATTAATAATCTAGGCAAGGATGCTTATGCCAACGAACTTTTTATGCAGGTGCTCTTTTTAGAGTTTATGGTACAGCTTAATCGTGCTGCTATCAGTGATGAGGTAGAATATATCTCCACCAGCTATTCTGGCACAAAGATAAATTCAATTATTCAATATATAAATGAGAATCTAACTGACGATTTGTCCGTGGATAACATAGCCGCAAAATTCTATCTTTCAAGATATTACCTTATGCACACCTTCAAGGATGAGACTGGCTATACAATAGGAAACTACATCACTATGAAGCGCCTTTCTGCAGCTCAGACTCTCATAGATGCTGGCACTCCAATTGTAGACGCTAGCGAACAGGTTGGTTTTGGCACCTATTCCACCTTCCTTCGTGCATACAAAAAGACCTATGGCACCAGCCCTCGAAAAAAGGCTGAGTCACAGGCCTCACTGTCGTTTTAATGATTTAGTTTTCCTGACCAAAGATTGCTCTCTTATTCTTATCAAGTACTGTTTTAAGGATAAAACCGAGTATGCATACACTGATAACCTCACCGATACCAACTGTCACTACCATAAACCAATATGTATCCTCTGACATATATGCATAGCGAAGAACGAATGGTACAATCACCATATTTGCAATTACTGGTGGCAGTGTAAAAAAGAACTTTGTCTTTCTAAGAAGATAGGTTCCAACTGCACCAATAAGAGTTGCAAGGCTTCCGAAAATAATATCCCAAATTACACATCCATTTATGATGTTTGAAATAAGACATCCAACAAATAAGCCAGGGATGGCTGCTGGTGTAAATATTGGTAAAATACAAAGTGCTTCTGAAAATCTAACCTGAATGGCACCATTTGCAAGACCAAGAACATTTGCTACCCATGTAAGCACCACGTAAAGTGCAGCAATCATAGCTCCCTGTGTAATTTTTAAAACATTAGATTTATTATTCATAATAATGTCCCTTAGTTAAGATATCCACTCTTTAAATAATCAATAAATGTCATTAATGTTCCGTTTTCACTATCAAATAACTCTCTAAATATATTCATGATAATACTCCTATAAACTCATTTCTTGTAACTCCTATAGGATATCATGATTTTTAAAATCTTCTATTGGGCAAATATACAAAGTGTACAGATTCGACATTAAGTTTTTATGCATATTGTGCAACTAATAGGCTAATCCTTTTGCAAGGAAGGTCTCCATAGCCATTGTAACAACTTGATTCAATGTTACACCATGCTCAGCAGCATATATGGAAGCTTTCTCATGAATTGTTGGTGAAGTTCTAACATTAAATGTTCCAGAGTATTCTTTTTCTGGAGTCTTTCCAAATTGCTCACAAGTCTCAAGGTAATTATCAATACAATTGTGAAACGATTCTTCCAGTTCCTTAATAGATGTTCCATGAAATCCCAAGCTATCCTTTATTCCAAAAACCTCTCCCCAAAAAATGTTGTCATCTCTATCGTAAGCTATTGTAGCTCGATATCCTTTATACTTCATCATATCTGACTTCATGCATTACACCTCCTTTTCTCCAATTTCTTCTATATATCTTTTAATCATATCAATCTGATATTTATATAATTCTTTTCCTGGATGAGGACCATCAAACTAAAGCATTCTACCAGTTTTTTCATGATAATATCCTATTCCTGATCCTCTACCACCCTGAAATTTTGAACAATTACATTTATTCATTAACATATCCAACTCTCTAACTGTAAAGTTTCTTGGATATGGCTTTCTAAATAGTTTTTCTATTAAATCTTTTTTCTTTGGCATTTAAAAATTGCAACTATTTTCTAGTTGCATTATAACATCCTTTCTTAAATTTTTAAACACCCTAAAACACTATATATCCTTCCTTAATATGTCTACAGTATGTGCGCTTGCACCTAATAAATCTGCTCGCTCGCACACTGACATTTGGTAATTTATAAACTGTTTAAACTGCTCCTCTGTGAGCGCATTAACTTCTCTTCTCATATGATTTGCAGGACCGTCTGGAGAAATGATTTGCATACGTTCAAGACCTGCTTCTGCGTTAAGACTTTCGATATCCTCAGTACGCATAAACATATAAAGGTCATCCTCGCCTGGGCGAACGTGGAAGGTATCGTCAAGCTTACCATCTGAAATGTTTTCAAGGACATGCCCTTCCTTGATTCCATATGTAAGGAATGCATATTCGTTCATTACATATGCAACAAGAATGTAACCACCTGGACGTGTAACACGCTTTGCTTCGTTAAGGGCCTGAAGCTGTTCTTCTCTAGTTTTAAGATGATACATTGGACCAAATAAAAGGGTAAAGTCAAAGCTATCTGCTTCAAAGCGTTTTAATTTAAGAGCATTTCCTTGGAAAGCTTTTACGCCTGTGCCCTTGGCTTTCAGCATACCAAGATTATGCTTTACAAGCTCAACAGCTGTAACATCATAGCCTTCTTCCCAAAGAGGGATACTGTATCCACCGGTGGCTGCACCAATATCCAATATTTGAATCTCTGACTTGGACTTTCCAGTTTCATCTGCAAGCTTTTCAAGGTATTTATGGACATATTTCATGGTAACTGTGAATTCCATAATGCCATGACGGCTGTTTAAGCGTTTGTCTTCGTTGAATTTGTTATAGTACTCTTCTAATTGATTCATATATACCTCATAATATAAGAACCACCTCATAATTGAGATGGTTCTGTCTAAATCACATGTAGTTTATTTAAGGCTAGCGGGAAGACACATCCATACATGATTGCCTTCGGCAAAGAGGATGTGTCGTAGCATTAAAAAATCAAAATCAAGTTTTGATTTTATTAATGCCTGCCACAACACTGTTTATATTTCAAACCACTTCCACATGGACATGGATCGTTAGGGAAGACCTTCTTATCTGCACGCTTCTTTGGTGCGCGGGTAGCTGAGTCATCCTTGTTTGTTCCAGTAACCTTGGCTACTTCCTCACGCTCTACCTTCTTCTCGATGCGAATTCTGTAAAGCATTGTAAGTGTATCGTTGATAATAGCTGCGTTCATAGCATCAAGCATATCATAGCTGGCTGCCTTGTACTCATCAACTGGGTTACGGTTACCATAAGCCTGAAGACGAATACCCTGACGGAGCTGCTCCATATCGTCGATTTCTTCCATCCACTTGCGGTCGATAACTCGAAGCAAGATAACTCGCTCAACCTCTCTGAACTGCTCTGGCTGTTCGAATTCCTTTTCCTTTGCATCGTACATCTTAAGTGCAATTTCTGTAAGCTTTTCCTTGAGTTCCTTCTTGCTCTTAATATTCTGGATAGAGAGCTGATTCATCATTGGAACTGGGATTACAGGACAAAGTAAGTGATTTAATTCTGGAAGTTCCCAAAGCTCTTTCTCTACATCATCTGGAATAGTCTTCTCAACACACTCATCAACCTTATCCTTAATCATGCCAAGAATCTGATCATGCATATCCTCGCCCATAAGTACTCTATGACGCTGTGCATAAATAAGCTCTCTCTGCTCGTTCATAACCTGATCGTAATCAAGAAGGTTCTTACGAGCTGAGAAGTTATTTTCCTCAATCTTCTTCTGTGCCTTTTCGATAGCATCTGAAAGCATCTTGTGCTTAATCTGCTCTCCTTCTGGAACGCCGAGGGTGTTGAACATGCTGATAAGACGCTCTGAACCGAAAAGTCTCATAAGGTCATCCTCAAGTGAGATGAAGAACTGAGACTCACCAACGTCACCCTGACGACCTGAACGTCCACGGAGCTGATTGTCAATACGACGTGACTCGTGACGCTCTGTACCGATAATCTTAAGACCACCAGCTGCACGTGCATCCTCGTCAAGCTTAATATCAGTACCACGACCAGCCATGTTAGTGGCGATGGTAACGGCACCATGCTTACCAGCTTCAGCTACAATTTCAGCTTCCTTCTCGTGGAACTTAGCATTCAATACGTTGTGCTCAATTCCTTCTCTACGAAGAAGCTTTGAAACGTGCTCTGAAATATCAATATCGATTGTACCAACAAGAACAGGCTGACCCTTTTCGTGAGCCTTCTTAACCTCTTCCACAACTGCTTTGTACTTTTCGTTCTTTGTTTTGTAAACAGCATCATCGTGGTCGATACGCTGGATTGGACGGTTTGTAGGAACCTCAACAACGTCCATTCCGTAGATATCACGGAACTCCTGCTCCTCTGTAAGAGCAGTACCTGTCATACCAGCCTTCTTGTCATACTTATTGAAGAAGTTCTGGAAGGTGATGCTAGCAAGAGTCATAGACTCACGCTTAACCTCAACATGCTCCTTAGCCTCGATAGCCTGATGAAGACCATCAGAATAGCGACGACCTGGCATAATACGGCCAGTAAATGAATCAACAATCATAACCTGACCATCTGAAACAACATAATCCTGATCCTTGAACATAAGGTTATGAGCACGAAGTGCAAGGATGATGTTGTGCTGAATTTCAAGATTCTCTGGGTCTGCAAGGTTTTCAATGTGGAAGAACTGCTCAACCTTTGCAACACCGTCTGCTGTAAGGTTAACAACCTTGTCTTTTTCATCTACGATGAAATCACCAGTTTCATTTCTCTCAACGCCCATGATAGCGTCCATCTTAGAGAATTCTGGAAGATCCTCACCACGCTTCATCTGACGAGCAAGAACATCACAAAGCTCATAAAGCTTTGTAGACTTTCCAGACTGACCAGAAATAATAAGAGGTGTACGCGCCTCATCAATAAGAACTGAATCCACCTCATCGATGATACAGTAATTAAGACCACGCTGAACTAAGTCTTTCTCGTAAACACACATATTGTCACGGAGGTAATCGAAACCAAGCTCGTTGTTTGTGATGTATGTGATATCACAATTGTAAGCGGCCTGACGCTCCTCCTTTGTCATGTCGTTAAGAACAACACCAACTGTAAGACCAAGGAAACGGTGAACCTCACCCATCCACTCAGCATCACGCTTTGCTAAGTAATCATTTACAGTTACGATGTGAACGCCCTTGCCCTCCAAAGCATTCAAATATGCTGGAAGTGTAGAAACAAGGGTCTTACCTTCACCAGTACGCATCTCTGCAATACGTCCCTGATGGAGGATGATACCACCAATAAGCTGAACTCTAAAGTGCTCCATTCCAAGGGCACGCTTACCAGCCTCACGGACTGTTGCGTATGCCTCTGGGAGGATGTCATCAAGTGTCTCACCCTTTGCAAGTCTCTCTTTGAATTCAACTGTCTTTCCACGAAGCTCCTCATCTGAAAGAGCCCCCATAGCATCCTTATATGATTCTATTTTATCTACGATAGGCTTAATTCTCTTAAGCTCTCGCTGTGAATGTGTACCAAACACCTTATCAATAATGCTCATTATTTTAATCTCCTAACCTACTTGGGCATTAGCCCACAAACTGCATCTATTTTAACAGAAAGTGGCGGTTTTCACAATGATTTGATAAGGTTTTGAAACCACTTTAGCTATAATGTCAAAAAAAGGTGTAGGCAACATTAGCAAATCTGATTTTATCGGAGATATTAAGCTTTACAGCCTTACGATAAGGTAGAATTTGCTCGTTGATATATGTGGCGTTGGTGGAATTCAAGTCTGTCAAATAATAATCATCCCCTTCACGAGTTATCTTTGCATGGTTTCCACTTACTGTTGGAGCATGAAGAACTGCATCACAGGATTTTGATTTCCCAATCCTAAAAACATCCTTTGTTACCAGAAAATCATCTTCCTGATTTAAACCATCATATACAAGCTTGCCACAAGGCTTTGTTTCAGACAAAAGAACAGTTCTTTCTTCATACTCATAATCAGGATCAAAGACAAAGTCTTCTCTCTCTTCTTTAAAATCATCCTTGAACTCAATTTTCTTAAACAATACACCTTTTGCTAACTGCTGCATTTTATTAATCAAACCTTTTGGACCCTTTGAGTCAGCTTCGTTAACATCCGAAAAATCATCCTCAAGATAATATCCTGTCATTTCCACATCACATTCTTCCGTTAATTCAGACGTCCTAAGGCTAGGTTCCTCGTCTCGAAGATTAATTTGCTGCACTACAGGACACTCTTCCTGGTCCTGCTGAAGACTATCTAGAATTTCTCCTAGAGTGTAATCTTCTTTTAAGGTTAAGTCATATGCTTCACAAAGCATTGCTGCAAATTCTCTATCGGAGCTTGGGACCTTCTTAATTGCATATTCCATAATCTTACGGAATTGCTCCTGAACACTTCCCATATCCTTTGGATAGTAGCAAAGACTTAACTTAAAAGCTTCAGCAGCCTTCTCAAAATAGACAGTTTCTGGGCTTAACCAAATATGCCTTTCGTTAATAAGATACTTTCCTAATTCTTCGTATGCCAACTGAAGATTTAGTAAAATCCTTTTAAACAGTTCTAGCGTGAAATCATGTGACTCCAAATAATCTTCTAGGTTTTCCTTTCTAGAAATATTGTAGTTGTATTGAAGAACTCCATTGACACTTACCTTTTTCATCTCCAGCAAATGTTCAATGGCATTTTCCTCTATCATTTTTTCTTCATAGGATGAAAGTGTATCAACGGCATCCACAACCATAAAACTGTCGCTATGTTGCCTTTTATATTGTATTTCCATAATTAATCCCTTATGGCATTGAAAATGCCAACAATTCCTTCCTTTGTTCTAAATGTCTTTACTGGGTCAAAAGCGCTTGGTTTGTATGCTACATAATCTAACGTCTCTTTAAAAATTTCGTATGACAGTACGACTGCACTACTAAATAAAATGAGGCATAGACTTATGACCACAGTAGCCTCTACCGTGTAACTTGCTTTTAGACTTTTGTTTATAATCATCCGAATAATCCTCCAAGCTTATTTATTACATAGAGGATGCAATACCCTGTTAACATAAAGGGCATAAATGGCATTTCATAATCAAGACTTTTATACTTTCTATTGATATACAATGCTCCAACCAAGGCAGCCATAATAGATGACAGCCAAACCACTAAAACGGTGTTCATAAATCCAAGATATAGACCTGTCACCATAATGATTAGCGCATCACCTTTTCCTATTTTTTCCTTGGAAATGACACTAAACAGATACACTAATCCTCCCACTAAAACTCCTCCTAAAACACTTGTTATAGGATATGGTTTCATAATCACATTAAGAATAATTCCTATCACCGCAAATATAGCTATTTCTATTAATCTAACCTGTTTGCTTCTCAAATCCTCATAAGTAGCAAGAATGTACAAACAAAGTAATCCAAATGTTTCCATATACTCAAACTCCTAATATCAATGCCCCGCAGAACACTTACTGCAAGGGGCCATCTTATCCTCAACCTCTTCTAATAAAACCTTTTTTATGTTGTGTTTTATCTCTTTACAATTAACATCCATGTGATAGGCAGTGCCGTAATCAGTGATAAAGTAAAAGCCAAGAGCCTTTGTTTTCTTACATTTTTCACATGGATAATATATTGCTCCACTTTTATTTCTAGCTTCATCTATCTCGTCTTTTGGAAGACGATGAACACTAGGATTTAAATATGTGCAATTATAATTTGTATGATATCTCTCACCTTTATCGGTTATGAACACGTATCTGGCATCAGTTGTGTTTTCCGCGTTGTCATAACCTACCCATTTTCTACATCGGGCTCTCTGGTCAACATCAAAGGAATAATTCCCCAATAGACCTATAGGGAAGGTCATTTGATAGGACACCCGAAGATCAATATAATTACCCTCTACAGATGAGCTTAGGAAATTAAACCCTATTGGTCCTCCATCCACAAACTCTATAGGTACATCATTTTTTACTATTTCTACTCCTGCCAAAGCTACAGTGGACGCCATCAATGCCGCCTCTGATAATTCCCCTGTTATGGTTGGATCTTCTTCTGAAGTATCCACATCTTTATCAGATTCTCCTGAATTTGCTACGTTTCCCAGGGTAACTGCCATTGTTCGACTAGCGAAGTTTATTGATTTCTGTACCCCTGATTGAACCTGTAGCAACCTGAATGTGAACATCCCAAATATCATTAAGGTGATAAACAAAGGCAGTATTACCGTCGCTTCAATGGTATAGCTTGCCTTTCTGAAGGAGGCATAAAGAGGTATCTCTTTAAGGGTATGTATATATGGTTGACTATGATTAAATACCTTTCTTTTGTATTTGATATTAGTTCGTTTAAAGGGAGTAGTTGGCGGACTACTCATCCAGCTCGGCGCATTTGAGCTGGAATTCGTTTGATAATGCTTTTTTATAAGAGACACCTTTTTATACCTCCTTTCTAAAGATTAATATGCTAAATACCTGTTTTTCACAATATAATAGTCACCCTCATCTTTTGCTGAACTACTATTAAAAAGAGATAAAAACATTTCTTTTCCGCTATATCCCATCTCAATATCTGCAGCCCAAAGCATGTTATCCATCTTTACTAATTTGTAGTCCTCAGTAGAATTCAAAGCATTTTCCATTACATCTAAGGCTCTCATGGCTAGAGTTGAGTTGAATCTAAGGGCCAGAAATGCCATTAAAAACTCCTTATAACTAAGACCAACTCCGCAATCTTTCGCTTTGAAATTTACATTTCCCACCTGAGATAAATGCCAAACATCTGAGGTCCACTGGTCAACAGTCTTTACGGGAGCTACTTTGCCACCGCTTAATATTAATCTAAGGTCCAGGGTGGATTCTGCATAAGCCCAGGCAGCTATAATTGCATATTTCACCAGTTCAACAATTGCTGGGTTCATTGAAAATCCAGCTATTACTGCTGCAATCGCCTCTGCCTCCGCCACCATGGTGGGACTACTCAATATGGTGGCATAATTTGCAGCCTCTCTAACAAGCATAATCTGCTCAACCACACTGGCTAAACACTGGGTGTCTGTTTCCTTTCCAGATAATAGATATTCCACCTCATATTTAAGACCATCATGCTTTAAGTCATGCCCAAAGTATCCATAATTTGTAAGTAAATAATCTATAAACAATGCCTTATCTATGAGATTTTCATCTGTGGCCAATACCATTGTTCCTTTTTCTAATTCTCTATGGGAGGGCATATTCTCCACTTTTATCTCAGCTTCTGAGAGCTTATCCACTTCTGTAACTGTAGATAAAACTCCCTTTGAAAAGGATTCTTTAAGCACATCAAAGGCATCCAAAGGATTATCCTCCACATCTTCCGGTTCTGGATAATCCTCTGGGTTAGTGTTTGGATCGTCATCATCTGCTGCCGACTGCCTGGCATTAGCATTTGCAGTCTTTGCTTCTTGTAAAGACGCCTTTCCATTTTTTGCTTTTTCCTCTACTGGAACCTTCTCTATGTTATTAATACTGTCTATATGGCCTTGTATTCCATCTATCACTTGGGCTGCCATGCCCTCCTTTGCGGCCTTCACACCAAGTGTCACCACGCCTTGTCCCTGCTCATCTGTAAGAAGTGCGTATTTGCTAGCATAAGCTGTTTCAGCTGTCAGCCTTGCATAGTTATGTCCAGACTCAACGCTGGAATTATACTTACAGTAATCAAGTGCTTTTTGTTCCAACATTCCAGGGCCAATATTTTCTGTTCCATATCCCAAATCGATAGCAAGTATCTTGTAGTTAGTCCAAAGATAAGGATTGTACTCAGAAAATACGCTTTCAGTGGCTATCTCCGTATACTCGGTAGCAAAATCATGGAGCTCATATAGCCTGATGCATTCGCTCATGGTGAACATAAGCCCCATCACTGCCACCATTATCATTGCAAAGAAAACTGATAAAGAACCCTTTACCTTCTTTCTCACTACACTCGACCTGCCTGAGCCTTAATTGTCTTGAACAAGCTCTCCACTAACTGGTTTAAGTTATCCTTGAAGATTAATACTAAACCGATGAGGACAACCAAAATTAAGATCATTTCCACTGTTCCAATTCCATCCTCTTCTACTACAAATCCTTTTACCTTATTCATTAAATAATTCATTTTTTTACCTCTACTTTCTTTAACTTTTTTATAACTGCATTATTGCTGGCACTACTAAAACCACAATTACAATTCCAAGCATTCCTGCCATTGGAAGTAATAACTTTGTTGATGCTTCCTCACCAGCCCTTAGTGCTCTTTGCTTTCTCATTTCAAAGGCGTATTTCTCTTCCTTTTCCAAGGATGAAATCAGTTCCTTTGAACCCTTTCTCAAGTTCTGTATTAGCATCATGGAAAGCTTTCTATATTCTTTGCTTTCGCTGTTTTTACCCAGTTCTTCTAAAGCCTGGATTTCACCTAAACCGTCTATCATTTTTCGATAGGTCTTTACAATTTCTTCAAAGCCTGCTTTCTTTTCTCCACCATTTTTCACACTGGCAAGATACTTGGCAGAAATACGTTCTAACGCTTTCCTAAAACTCATGCCTGCACCCATCAATATTGAAAGCTCAGACACTATCATTGGATAATCCTTTTCCTTTGCCTCGATAGCTTCCTTCTCAGCCTTAGCTGCATCTCTTCTTTTGCCTATAAGGATTGCACCTACTGCTGCAAAACCAAGCAAAATAAGCTGAAGCCCCCTGTAATCCATCTTTTTCTTCCAAACAAGGTCCATGCCCTCTACTTCACCAGGTAGCTTCAAACTAGATTTTGTTCTAGTGTTTTCATCTATGGACTCTACTTCTCGATTAATAGCAGCAAGCTGGCCCTCCAGGGTATCCAGGCTCTTTTGATTTACCACCACAGAAAAGCTATATATGCATTCCTCTTCCTCGTAATAAAGAAGTGCCGTCACGTTGACTATTTCTCCCTTCTCAGGGATATTTTCATCACGAAGCTTTCCATTATTTCCAATGATTCCATAGATATCAAATTTCCACTGGGCTTCAATTAATCCATCTACATAGGAGGTTCTTAAGTCTAAATCCGTTGTAACATCATTAGCTGATTTGTTATCTCCCAGATAAGTTTTATCTATTTCCTTTATTGCCTTGGAAAAGGCTTTATCTATCTGCTTTTTAGAGAGTCTCTTGTCTGAAACCTCAACTGTCATTTCCTGCTTTTCATCTAAAAAACTTAATCTTAAGTCTTCTGTTGAAGAACCTTCACCAGCCTGATTTCTTTCAATAGTTCCATCAAACTTATAATTGGCTTTGATATAGTCGGATACAAGAAGCAATACTCCCATTACCAAAATCACCAGCAATATTTCTACTATCTGTTTCTTTGTTAATTCCTGATTCTTAAACAAGATTTCCTCCTAGCATTAAACCTTTATATCAATTATTCTTTTTCCAAGAGAAATGCAGAAGCCATAGGCTAGCAAACAAACTGTCATTACCGCCGCCCCTAGAGGATTGCCATATAAAGGTGCTATAAAGCTTTCTGAGGTCAGAGAAATATAGGCAAGAATTCCCATAGGCATAACACTCATTACCTTTAATTCAAGTCTCTTTTCTGTTGTTATGGTTTCAATCTCCTGCTTTATTGAAAGGTTATCCTCTATCTTCAAAGCAGTTTCTCGAATATGTCGGCCATAATCTCCACCAGATCTTTTAGCAAAGGAGATTATTTCCGATAGGCTTATTGCTTCCTCCAATTCAATCTCCCTTGCAAACTCATCAAAAGCCTTCTCCAGCTGAACATTCATGGTTAGCTTTCGATTCATAATATGAATTGGTCCAGCTAAAACTGAATCTTTAGGGTAGAGCTTTACCAGCTCTTCTTCCCCTTGTTTCACGGCCCTTTCCAAGGAATAACCAGCCTGCAAACCAGAAACTATGAGCATCATATACTCTTTAAACTCAAGAGCTATTCTAGCAACTCTTTTCTCATGCATTTCCTGTTGTTTAAGCTTCCACCAAAAAGGAATAATAAATACTCCTACCAACATTCCAATAATTGACCTATAAAACAAAAAGGCAATTAATATGGTTATTCCTAGCCCCTGTAATAAAGGCATGTAGGAAGTTAAGCCCTTCCATTTGCTATTAACTTTTCGGTATGAATTAAGCTTCCTGTCTTTTGCCATTCGCCAATTATCCTTCCATTTTTCTCATCAAGCTCCTTGAATTGATACAGAGGATTTAGTTTAATTTCACCATTCTCTATCCCTTCAACCTCACATATTTCTAGAAGCTTTCTACTCTTATCCCTTAATCTTCCAAGCTGGACTATGATGTCTATACCAGATGCAATCTGCTGTCTAATGGCTGGAAGAGGGATTTCCGCACCCATCAAAACCATAGTTTCTAATCTTGAAAGCATATCCTTGCAAGAATTACTATGCCCTGTAGAGCAGCTTCCATCGTGTCCTGTATTGAAAGCCTGAAGCATCTCCAATGCCTCGCCTCCTCTACATTCACCAACGATTATTCTGTCTGGTCGCATTCTTAGAGCGGACTTCAACAAATCTCGTATACTGATTTCGTTTTTTCCCTCTAGGTTTGCATTTCGTGCTTCTAAGCGCACCAAATTTTCCACATTTTTAAGCTGTAGTTCCGCGGAATCTTCTATTGTGATTACACGCTCATCATTTGGGATGTACTCCCCTAGCGCGTTAAGGAAAGAAGTTTTTCCACTACCCGTTCCTCCTGATACAAAGATGTTATATCCGCTTTCCACCAGCTTCTTTAAAAACTCAATTTGCTCCCCGTCAATAGAACCAAAGCCCCTCAATCTTTCCATGGTCATTTGTTCCTTCGGAAATTTTCTTATAGATAGAATTGGATAATCCACCGCCGCAGGCTTAAGCACGATGTTTACACGGCTTCCGTCCTCCAGTCGGGTATCCACTATAGGATTTGATTCATTGACTATTTTGTTGCTGTTTGCCACTATACTTTGAATAATGTCATTCAGCTTTTCCTCTGAGGAAAAATGCTCAGAGGAATGTATTACCTGGCCCTTTTTCTCTATAAAAATATTGTCAGGACCATTAATCATTATTTCTGTTATCTCTTCATCAGCTAGCAAATCCTCCAGAACATCCAACTTCCTTAGGGAGTTGAACACATGACTTTCGATGTTTTTCCTTTCCACCAAAGATATAGGATATTCCTTTGATTTTGCTACAATCTCATTCCTGATGATTTGTATTAATTCTTCATCTGATACGTCAAAACTAAGATCTATTTTGTTCATGGTAGATTGACGTATCTCTTCTTCATAATTAACCATAAGCTTCACTCGACTTGTTATTTTTAGCTTCAGTTAGCTTTCTTACAAATACACCTAAATTGCCTTGTAAAAGCTCCTCGATTTGATAGGTTCCATCCATCAGATTTCCAGCAGACATCGGAAGTGTCACATCCTCCACCTCAACCTCTGCCTCTATCCGACTTAAATAATCTAAGAACAATTCCTGACCCTTTCTAAAGTAGTCCCCAGAACGTCCTAAAACATACAGTTTGTTTAGCTGCTGAAGATGATTTGTAAACCCATTAATGGCACGACCAAATAAAACTACAACAACGTCATAGCTTGACTTTGCCAACATTTCAAAGAACTTATTCCATGTCTCAGCATCTATTTCTCCTATCTCGTTTGGATTTAGGAAAGGTTCGATATAATCAAAGCCCATGAAAGTTCTTAGGTATTGGGATAAATCTACATTTTCGCTAGTATTAATGTCATAAAGAAGATCCATAAGATTGCGTCTGCTACCATTACCTATAAGATTTGGCATAACAGATAATTCCTCAAGATCAATGAAAAGGACTCTTCCACCCGTCCTATATGCCTGCCCTAATGCCATTGCAAATGGCAACTGCAGCTCATGAGAAGTTGGGGAATACACTCCCACCAACTTAGAATTTACATTAGATTTTTTAATACTAGCTTTAGCTATACCTATTTCTCTTAACTCTTTTATTTCATCTACAATCTTGTCTACCGACTGGTATTTGTATATTTGATTCTCCGTAAGATTTTCGGATTCTTCACATAAGATGTATTTATGCCCCACGGACCCTTTAGGTCTAAAACCTGATATTTCCTCAAAATCCTCTGTAAGAATAGTAACGTCAAAATCATTTTCATCCGAGAAAAAACCCTCCGGTGTCGTAAATATATGTACAGACACCTTTGGCTGGGACATCACGTGATTGGCAAACATTATTATGTAGTCCGAATCAAAATCACATAAAGCTACTTCCAAATTTTTCATATTTCACTCCATTCCTTTATCTAACCTGCAGCAAAAAAAACGCGGCAGCAATGTAATAAGAGTAATGAAGTTTTCTCTTAATCTCTAATCGCCCTTCATATAACACCAAAGCCAACACCGCAACGCCAGCAAGCATCACTGAGAGAACAAATACATCTGTTGTAACACGCATACCCACTAAGGTGCTCATTACAGAAAATAGTTTTATGTCCCCTGCCCCAAGTCCTTTCCATTGATACAGCAGGTACAATAGAATAATGGGCCATATTGCTTTGATAATGAAATAGACAATCCCGATGGTTTGAAACTGTAGGATATTCAGGTATAAGCCTGCTACGTATCCCAAGCCGATCAGTTGATTTGGAATCCTGTAAGCCCTGGCATCAAATATGGTTGCCAAAGTCAAAATACTCCAGATCACAAATGCTTCCGTTTTTTTCACCTCGCTTTCGCACATCAATATATCAACCGAAGGCCTCGGGGTATATAGCAAACCATGCTATATTTTATTTTGTATATTTTTCCAATTCGTTTTTTTGTTAATAGTAAATACTTACAAGTGGCTTATCTCTCATTCTGCTGTTAAATCTACACAGACAAACCCGCTTTAAAGCATTAAAAAAGAGACTCCTGTTTGAGAAGTCTCTTTTTTATATAATATTTAATTGTTTTTATGCCCAAAAACCTCGGCTGCTTTGATTACCCATTAGGCTTTCATTTAGTGTCTCCCTTCCATAGGTAATCCCAGCCATTACATACTGAGTATTCTTCATCATAGGCTCAGAAGAATCCTCTTTAGCGATCTGGTCAAACGCACTTCCCAGTTCATCCATAATTCTTTTGGCCTCTAGTAAACCTTCTGAATTTGCTTTATATATGGATTTTGACACATTTCGCTTTACGTAATCGTAGAGCGCGTACAGATTTGAACTTACCTTATAATCAAAATTTAAATCCTTCTGGAGGTGGGTAACTACCTCTGAGCACTTTTTCAAGGCTGCAATGGCATCATCCACTTGGCCAGCTTCAAAGTAATCTAGCGCTTCTGTCTGGTATTCCTCGTAGATTTCGTACAAAACTGTAATCAATCCGCTTCTGTTGCTAGATGCAATTTTCAAGGTAAAAGCTGAAATCTTATCTCTGTTCATTGACTATTTCTCCTATTAAAGCAAATTAGTCGTCTCACTAAGACCACTGTCTATTGTCCACTGTCACAAGTAATTGGCCTTATAAACTACTGTGTCAGCTTATTGTAGAAGCTGTAATGCTAACTGAGGTAATTCGTTAGCCTGTGACAATGCCGATACACCTGCTTGCTCTAAAACATTTAACTTGGTGTACTCAACCATTGTTGTTGCCATGTCGGCATCCTCAATTCTTGATATAGCAGAGGTCATATTTTCTTCTGTGGCATCAAGAGATTTTGTTGTATGCTCCAAACGATTCTCATAAGCACCAAGCTGAGATCGCACTGAAGTCACGTAGCTTAAAGCTTCATCCAAAGCATCCATTGCATCCTCTGGACCTTCAGTTCTTGTTACATCCACATCGTCTATATACATAAACTCTGTTGTAACTGCTGCAATTCTTACTAGCATTGACTGTCCTTCATTTGCACCAATCTGCAAAGACATTGAACCGATGTCGGTTACGTTAAAGGTAACTATTCCATCTATAGTGTTACCTTCTGCGTCGGTGGCACCTTCGGCGTAACCATCCTCTGTCATGAAAGACATTTCAAAACCATTTGTATCTCTAACAATTACTCGAAGTCCATCTGTTTCGTAGGTTGCCTGCTTTCCAAACAAGGATTTTATATCTGCACCTGTATCGTCCTTGTTATCCTTGAAAAGAACGATTTTTGCATCTGAGCCTGCGCTTGTTATGCTGGCTAGTCTCTTTCCAGCCACCTGATCTTCATCAAGGGAATCTTCGGAAAATCCCAAAGCTCGTGCAAATTCAATACTTGAAAACTCAATCTTTACATCACCTTTTGCTCCATACTTATGAGAAAAGATGCTAAGTCCATTTTCGCTATCATAGTCGGAAATCTCTGCTCCGCCCTTCTCACAGGCTTCTCTTAGCATTCCGTAAACGGCTTCACCAGATAATCCTCGCTGGAATTCCATAGGATAGCCATTGATAATTACTGAGCCAGATAATCCAAGGCCGTTGCCGGTAGAGGTTGAAGTTGTTGTATAAACCTTGATGAGATCACCATTTGAGTCGTGACTATACTGAGGTTCTCCATTGATATAGATAATGTTTCCATTACCATCTCTTTGGTATTCATAATCATATTTTGTTACTGTCTCTGACCAACTTGTTCCATCGATAAATGCTTTGTAATCAAATGGAGATGTTGTTGGTGTAGTTACTGTTGTATCTACTTCCTCTTTGTAATAGGTATTATCAGTATGAGAGTTTATTGTATCACCTGTGGGAAGTGTGGTTGCCTTTGCTCTAACAGCAGCCTCTTTAATCTTTAACTGATAAATACCAGAAGGAACAGTGTTTGATGTAGCAATACGAGTCACATTATTAGCATAGGTTCTGCAATCGCAGGACCCGTCCAGCAAGTTAATGGTGTTGAACTCCGTAGTTGCTGCAACTCTGTCAATTTCTACTAATAGAGAATCGATTTCCTTTTGAATGTTTTCACGTTCTGAATCAGAATTTGTTCCATTAGCAGCTTGAATTGAAAGCTCTCTCATTCTCTGGATCATCTCTGTAACTTCGTTAAGAGCACCTTCAGCTGTCTGTAAAGCAGAAATACCGTCGGAGCCATTTGTAGATGCCTGGTCAAGTCCGTTAATCTGAGCCTGCATTTTACCTGCAATGGCGATTCCAGATGGATCGTCAGATGCGTGGTTAATGCTAAATCCTGAGCTTAACTTTTCCATTACATCTGCAAGGGAACCTTCGGTACCGAGAAGTTTGTTGTTTGTTATCACCGCTGACATGTTATTGTTAATTCTCATAGTTGCCTCCTAAGTAACAAGCAAGTCTAGCATCCGTGCGGTGTTAAGTTTGATAAAGATCATCCATGTCCTTACAACATTATTATCGGATGTGGAAATACAAACTTAACTAGATTTCTGTAACTTTTGTGTGTCGGCAAATTTCCCATGGCCTATTTATTGGCTCGGCAAATCATTAATCACCAGAATTTGTTTTTTTGCCCCTTTCGATTTCTTCATATTATATGTCAAATTTTTCCTCCGTCGACCTGACTCTGATTTTCAAATTTCCACTTATTTTTTTCCAATCTCGTCCGAAATATTAGATGTAAACCAAATATACCCTGGAGGAACTGTATGCAAATTGAAGGACTCAAGGTAACGGATTACATCAAAACAGAAGGCGCCGACATCACAGGTTTTGGTGTTGGAACCAGCGGTATCAAGGACGATAAAAAAGCAAATTCTAATAAGGAACTTAAAGCATTATCAGTTGATAATGCCTTCTATGACAATAAAGGAAAACTGGCGGATGCAGATTTCACAAAAGAAGTGACCGAAGCATCCACTCTTGGTATGTCCACAGTTGACGCTGTTAAAAATGTTGAGCGAGCTTGGGATGATGAAGCAACAGCAAAAGCAACTGAGGATGGACATAATCCTATGGATATGGATTCCCATACTCTAGTCACAGTTGTTGATGAAATTAAAATGAACCTAGCTAAGGGCGGTGCCGACATTTCAAAGATGGGTGGATTGTCTGCGGCTGAAATTGAAGCTATGTCCGGCTCAATCTCTCAAGCTGTAGCGATGACAAAGGGTCTTGGCACTATTCTTCCCGAAGAAACCCAGGCTTATCTTGTAAAAAATGAATTGGAGCCAACCATTACTAATATTTACAATGCTACCTATTCTGCTCCAACTATGCCTGAGGATACAAAGACCTCAGCTGATATTCAACAATTACTCCAAGACCTAGGAAATACAATAGATTCTCTCATCCAAGAGATGGAAGGAGAACAAAATCAGTCTGCGCAAAGAACTGAGCCACAAATCGACTTGAAAGAAATTGTGGCAACCATGCTGAAGCAAGATGTTCCTATTACAAAGGAACATCTTGAATACATGGTTGGTTTACAGCAGTACGAAAAGCCTACAGATCAGCAGCTAGAGGCTGCTATTGAAGATATTGTAGCTGAAGGAAAGGAGCCGACAGACGCTTATTTACTTCCAGGTTATTCTCTTATGGACCAGGCCAAGAAGACCTTTGAAGAAGTAATGAACATGGATGTAAATGACCTTCAGTCAATTACTGCTCAGCGTCAGCTTACAGAAATTCAGCTAACCATGACCGTGGAAGCAACTTTCACTATGATGAAAAACGGCATCGACGTTAATACCAATGACCTTTCTGATTTGTTGGATAAGCTTAAGCTTCAGGAAACCAACCTTCTTCAGATTCTAATGAAGGCTGAAAACAAAGAAGCTACCAACAACAATGTAAATCTCTTCAAGCAGGTTATGAATGAGATGGCTGAGATTTCTCAGGCCCCTGCTGCAACCCTTGGAAGATTTTCTAACATCAACGCAGAAACCTTCTCTTACGTACATGAAGTCAGCGTATCTGTCACAGCTGAATATTCACGTATGGAGATGACCTACGAAGCTGTTGGTACAGAAGTTAGAAGAGATTTAGACGACAACATTAATAAAGCTTTCCAGAATGTGGATGATATTTTAGCAGACCTTAATATTGAAGCAACAGAATCTAGCCAGAAGGCCGTTCGCATTCTTGCTTACAATCAGATGGATATTACCTCTGAGTCCGTAATGAATGTTAAGGCTTCTACAGAGATGGTTTCTCGCACCTTTAAGAGCATGACTCCTGCAGTTGTAGCTGAAATGATAAAGCGTGGTTCAAATCCTTTGGATATGACCATGGGTGAATTGAAGCAAAAGGCTGAGGATATTAAGGCTGATATGGGAAGCTCTTCAGATGAGGAAAGCTTCGCTAAGTTCCTTTGGAAGGCTGAACACAACTCAGACCTTACTGAAGCTGAACGTGATGCCTATGTTGGTGTGTACAGACTTCTTCATCAAGTGGAAAAATCAGATGGTGCAGCCATCGGTGCGTTGATAAGTCAAGGTACAGAGGTTACCCTTAGAAATCTTATGACAGCCGTTCGCTCTAGCAAGCACACCGGACGTGAATATGAAATTGATGACAAGTTTGGACAGCTTGATGAAATGGTAGTTAAAGATCTTTCTATTACAGAACAGATTGAGAAGGTATTCCTGACAGATAGATGTCGAGATGCTAGGGAAGCTATGACTCCTGCCAAGATGCATCTTCTTGGGGAAGAGGACATCCTTGCCATGAATCCTGATGAGTTTGCTACCGCTATGGAACAAACAATGGATGAAGCTGCAGAAGCAGACTACAACCATTATCTTACTGAACAGCTAAAGGCTTCCCTTGCTCCAGCAGAATCAGTTGATAGCATTTTAGAACAGTTTAATATTCCATCTTCTGCAAATATGATAAGTGCAGTTGAGGGGCTTCTTCAGAACCCAGGTAGCTTTGTAAAGGATTTATACGGCCGAGCTTCAAAGCTTCAAAATCAGGCTATGGATATTAACGACCTAATAGATTTAGCTTACAGCCGATTCGAAGAGGCTTGCCACAGCCCTGAGGCTATGAATGAAGCTGAAGAGGCTCTTGGGGATTTAGCCGAGACCATCATGAAATCCATGATTAATATGGAAGATGTTCGCACCATCGATTTAGAGGATATGAAGTTGGTAGTTCAACAATCCAAGGCTATACAGCAGATGGCAGCCACCGGAGAAACCTATCATATTCCTGTTACCCTTGACGGCGAAGTTGGTGATATGAATCTTAGAATTGTTCGTGGTGATGCCAACACTGGCATGGTGAAGATGGCTATCTATCTTCAGAAAACAGCCACCATCCAGACCACCTTCAGATACGAAGCAGGTGAAGTCACTGCAAATGTAGAATGTGAAACTGCTGAAATGAGAGAAAGACTTGCAAGTTTGGCTGACCATATATCTGAACAAATGGAAGCTGCTACGGGGTTCTCCTTTAGCTTCAGCTTTACAAGAGTCAGTGGCATGACAGCCAGCGATATTTACAATATGCAGCAAGGAATACTTGCCACAGCAGATTCCGATATTCAAGAAAACAAAGTGCAAACAGAGGCTCTCTATGGTATAGCTAGAAGCTACATGCAGCTAATTAATGAATTATTTTAAAAGAAAAAGGTCCAGAAAGCTAAGCTTTCTGGACCTTCTTCAATTCTTTTATAATTCCGTTCTTCCATCTAGTGCGCGAAGCAAAGTTACTTCGTCAATGTACTCCAGGTTTCCACCAACAGGAACACCTGATGCAATTCTGCTGACCTTGATTCCTGTAGGTTTAATCAGCTTGCTAATATAAGCGGCTGTGGTTTCGCCCTCCAAGGATGAATTGGTGGCCACAATAACCTCCTGAACATCATTTTGCTGAAGGCGTACCATAAGCTCCTTTAGCTTAATATCCCCTGGGCCAATGCCAGCCATTGGGGAGATTGCACCGTGAAGCACATGGTACACTCCATCGAATTTACCTGTTTTTTCATAGGCTGCCAAATCCCTAGTGTCCTCCACTACCATAATAATATTCTTATTACGCTTAGGATTTGAGCAGATAGGACAAAGCTCATCGTCGGTAAGAGTAAAGCATTCCTTGCAGTATCTCACATTCTTTCTAGCCTGCACAATGGCGTTGGCCAGGTCGTTAACCTTTTCTTCATCCATGCCTAATATATGGAAAGCCAGCCTTTGGGCTGACTTACTTCCAATGCTTGGCAAATCACTTAGCTCTGCTATTAAATTGCTAATTTCTTTGCTGTAATATTCCATCTATTATAATCCAAGTCCACCTGTGAATTTAGACATAGAAGCCTGACTTACTTCATCAACCTTGCGAAGAGCTTCATTTGCTGCAGCCATAACAAGGTCCTCAAGCATCTCAACATCCTCTGGGTCAACTGCTTCTGGGTCAATCTTAATCTTTGTAATTTCCTTCTTTCCAGAAACTGTAACCTCAACAACACCGCCACCAGCTGTACCTGTCATCTCTGTCTCCTCAAGCTGTGCCTGAGCTTCCTCCATCTGACGCTGCATACGCTGTGCCTGCTTCATAAGCTGGCTCATATTACCTGGCATTCCGCCTCCTGGAAATCCACCTCTACCTTTTCCCATGTTTCTATTCCTCTCTTTCGTGTATATCTATTTAAAATTATTCTGTGTCTTGTTCAACTTCAATTCCCATGTTCGCGAAGTAATCAACCGCATCTGTGTGAGTGCTTCTTGAGCTTACTCCACTGGAATTAATTTCAACCTTTATGTTAACTGATTTATGAATTACATCTTCAACAGTCTTTGAGATTTCTTCAATGACTTCTGGCCTGTTTACAAAGTCTCCAGCCATATTTTCAGAGCCTTGCATCTGGTCGAAAATCAGCACCAACTCTCCCACTTCATTTACTGTTACAGTGGTTGCCTGTTTTAAATACATCTTTATATTTACAGGAACTCGGCCAAGAATACTGCTCCAATTTTGAGCAGCCTGTTTTACTTCCTCAGGCATGGCTGCTGGAAGTGGCTCCTTCTTTACAGGAGCTACACTGGGAGCAGACGCATTTCCTGATGAAGCTGGCGCCTGTGCCATAACAACAGGAACACCCTCCTCAACCTTTTTTTCAAGATTAGCAATTCTATTGTTAAGAGCTGAAATATCCTGCTCCATCTGTGGCTTACAAAGCTTTATAAGTGCAATCTCTATAAGCACACGTTTTTGATTTGCATATTTAATATCGTTTGAAAGTGCTGACAACACCTGAATGTATCTCATCAACACTTCTGTATCTACAAGCTGAGCCTCTTCCTTTAAAAGAGCGATGTTATCGGAAGACATTTCAAGAACATCCTCCATATCATCTGAGCTCTTAAGAAGCATTAGGTTTCTGAGATACCAAGTGAAATCATTTACGAACTGATTCAGGTCACGACCCTGAGTCATTATCTCCTCAATGATACCAATACAATCTGTAATCTGACCATTTATGATGTTTCTCAACAATCGTGAGAACACCTCAGTATCGATGGCTCCCAGTACCTTGAGCACGTTGTCATAAGTAAGAGTCTGACCAATGTAAAAAGCAATACACTGATCCAAAAGCGAAAGACCATCACGCATCGAACCATCTGCAGCCTTCGCAATGTAACGAATAGCTTTCTCCTCAACCTGCACACCTTCTTTATCCATCAGCTCCTGCAAACGAGCGGCGATGGTGTCGATGGAAATACGATGGAAATCATATCTCTGGCAACGACTAAGGATGGTGATTGGAATCTTGTGCACCTCTGTGGTAGCCAAAATAAACACAACATAAGAAGGTGGCTCCTCAATGGTCTTTAGCAAGGCATTGAAAGCACCGATGGAAAGCATATGCACCTCATCGATGATGTAAACCTTGTATTTGCCTTCGGTTGGAGGATAAGCCACCTCCTCTACAATCTGTCGGATGCTATCTACACCATTGTTAGATGCAGCATCCATCTCAATTACATTCATGGAATTGCCCGCTGTAATGGCCTTGCACATATCGCATTCCATACATGGACTTCCATTTTCCTTTGGATTCTGGCAGTTGATAGTTCTAGCAAGAATCTTTGCTATTGTAGTCTTACCAGTTCCTCTGGTTCCTGTAAAAAGGTATGCATGTCCTATACGGTCACTTTTTATTTGGTTTTGTAAAGTGGTCACAATATGGTCCTGACCTTTAACATCCTCGAAGGTCTGAGGTCTGAACTTTCTATAAAGCGCCATATATTTGGACATAACAATTACCTACCCTTAAACTTTTATTAGTCTCCGAAGCTAATGCCGATTCGCTTAGCCTCCTCTATCATCTGACAATCAGGCTCAACAACCTTAAGCTTGCCAGCCACATCTTCAAGTGGAATTCGTTTTGTTTTGCCATTTACCATGGCAATCATGTTTCCATAATCCTCATCAAGGATTGCCTGAGCTGCTGCAGAACCAAGTCGTGTACAAAGCACTCTATCAAATGGATCTGGGCTTCCACCTCGCTGCATATGGCCAGGCACGGTAACACGAACCTCGATGCCTGTTTCCTTCTGGATTCTGTCTGCAATCTCGTAAGAAACTGAAGGATACTTTGATTCTTCAAGCTTTTTCTTGTATTCCTTCTTTGAAAGCTTTGCATCTTCCTTTGAAATAGCACCCTCAGCTACAGCTAAGATTGTAAAGCCTTTGCCTTCCTCGGCACGCTTGTTGATGGCCTTTACTACCTTCTTTATGTCGTATGGAATCTCTGGAAGAAGGATAATATCTGCACCTGATGCAACACCGGCATACAGAGTGAGCCATCCTACCTTGTGTCCCATAACCTCTACGATGAACACACGGCTATGAGAAGATGCTGTAGTATGAATACAATCGATTGTATTACAAGCAATATCGATGGCACTTTGGAAACCAAAGGTTAAGTCTGTGCCGTAAATATCGTTGTCTATAGTCTTTGGAAGATGGATGATGTTAAGACCTTCCTCTCGAAGGAGGTTTGCAGTCTTTTGTGTTCCATTTCCACCAAGGATAACAAGACAGTTGAGATTCAGCTTGTAGTAGTTGGATTTCATTGCCTCAACCTTGTCTAAACCGTTCTCATCAGGCTCACGCATGAGCTTGAATGGCTGACGACTGGAGCCTAGGATTGTTCCACCTCTTGTAAGAATACCTGAGAAATCCTGGCTTGTGAGAAGTCTGTAATCACCATAAATCAGACCCTTGTAGCCATTGAAATAACCGTACACTTCAAGGTCCTTTACGTTTGCAGCCAAGCCCTTAACAACACCGCGCATTGCAGCATTAAGAGCCTGACAGTCACCACCACTTGTAAGCAATCCGATTCTCATCATAGTCTTGTACCCCTCTTTTCATTTGCTCGGTTACATGTTCTCGATAACTTTAACTACATAGTTGTATACTCTCTCTGTAGAAGCAATTGATAAACGCTCCTTTGGAGTATGAATATCGTACATCTCTGGACCGATTGAAACAGCATCAAGACCTTCAAGCTTTGAAGCAAGAAGTCCACACTCTACGCCTGCGTGAATTGTCTCAACGATTGGCTTCTCTCCGTTCATCTCCTCGTAAATCTTTACAAGCTCATCTCTGAACTTAGACTCACGCTTGTACTCCCATGCTGGATACTCACCATGAGTAGAAACCTTACATCCGAAGGCCTTTCCAATCATAGAAACCTTTCTCATAAGAGCTGTCTTTGCGCTATCTACTGAACTTCTGAGTGAGCAAGAGAACTTAAGCTCATACTCAAGAAGATTTAAAATACCAAGGTTAAGAGATGTCTCTACAAGACCCTCGATGTCATGACTCATTGTTTGGATGCCGTTTGGCATTGAAAGAATAAGCTCAACGATTCTCTTTGTGTCAGCAGCGTTAACACCGTTAACTACAACATTTCCCTCGTTTACAACTTCAATCTTCATGTCTGGATCTGTAACGGCATACTCATTCATGATAGCCTTTGCTTCAGCTTCCATAGCCTTGATTGCCTCTGGAGTTGTAACAACCTTTGCGCTTGTTGAACGTGGGATTGCATTATCCTTTGTTCCACCAACATAGTCAACAAGGTTTACATCTGCAACCTCTACAGCTGCTGCAAGAATACGGTTTGCTGCATGTGATGCATTTACACGACCCTTGTCGATTTCTGCACCTGAGTGACCGCCTGTACAATCCTTAACATTGATTGAAACAAGGGCGCCCTTAATCTCTTCCTTTACGAATGGATACTCAATGTCCATTCTGCAGCCGCCTGCACAGCCAGCAAGGAAATGTCCCTCTTCCTCTGAATCAAGATTTAAAAGCTTGCGTCCCTTAAGCATTGAAACATCGATGCCTGCTGCACCTTCCATTCCAACCTCTTCTGAAACCGTAATGATAACCTCAAGACGTGGGTGCTTAAGCTCCTCATCCTCAAGGATTGCAAGTGCCATAGCAACAGCGATACCATCATCGCCACCAAGAGTTGTACCCTTAGCTGTAACAAAGCCATCAACGATTTCAAGATCAAGGCCTTCTGTAAGCATATCCTTTGTGCAATCTGGATCCTGCTCAGCAACCATGTCCATGTGTCCCTGAAGGATTAATGCTGGTGCATTCTCCATTCCTGCAGATGCTTCCTTAATCATGATTACGTTGTATAAATCGTCTGTGTAATATTCAAGATTGTGAGCCTTAGCAAAATCTACTAAGTATGCACTAATCTTTTCCTCGTGATAAGAAGGATGTGGGATACTACAAATCTCCTCAAAATAATGAAAAACTCTCTCTGGCTTACAATTGCCTAATACTGCCATTTTTATTACTCCTAACTATTTATATTTAACATCTTTAGGTTTAACCTCTAGGTAGATGCCATTTAACAAAATTTTCCTTTATTTACTATATCATTTTCCCTAAATAAATTCTATCTTTACTATAGTATTGGTCTATATACACAGGGTTTAGTAGTTGCTATTTCTCCTTTTGGTTTAATTTTTGACAATACACACCTTAATTGGCTATTATTAAATAAGTGGCAAAGCTCATTTGCCACTCATATTTTTTGTATTAATTTATTGTAATTGGAGGACTAGTATGGGCGAAAGACTTACCCAAGGGGATATTGATAAAATTCAGGCAGAAATCGACGAGCGTAAGCTTGTTATCAGACCGAAGCTTTTAGAGGAAGTAAAGGAGACTCGCGCTCAGGGTGACCTTTCTGAGAACTTTGAGTACCATGAAGCAAAGCGCGCCAAGAACATGAACGACAGCCGCATCCGCTACTTAGAGAAGATGCTTAAATTCGCAGAGGTGGTTGACGACTCCAGCGCTGACGATGAAGTGGGCATTAACAACACTGTCACCATCTATATTCCAGAGGATGATTGTGAGGAAACCTACAAACTTGTTACCTCTATCCGCGGAAACTCTCTTAAAGGGCTTATTTCCATAGAATCCCCACTCGGATCCGCAATACGTGGCAAACATGTAGGTGATAAGGTCATGGTTAAGGTTAATGATGACTATTCCTACGAGGTAGAGATTAGGTTGATTGACAAATCAACGACCGATGAAGATGACAAGATTAAGAGATATTAAATCCTGTTTTGTATTTTCAAATTTTTAACGTAAGTAAAGGCACCGCAGTTGCGGTGCCTTTATTTTTACATCTTTATTCCTACACATTCACCCATCTTAACAGGCGTTTCTACACCATTATGGCTCAGCTTCATAATGTGCTCATCAATCTGCACCTTATCCTTTGGAACGAGGATGATGATGGTGGAGCCGCCGTATTCAAAGTGGCCTTTCTCAGCACCACGTCTTACGGAGCAAGCCGCAGGTTCATCGTTAACGATACGACCTACAAGCATAGCCCCCACTTCCATCTGTACGCAGCGTCCAAATTGCTTTGTGTCAATAACAGTGTACTGACGAGCATTTTGTACGAATACGGGGCCAGCCTCAAGTGCTACTGGCTGTACAGTATGATAAAAGCCAGGTATAACAACGTCTTTCGACTTTTCTCCAGACTCAAAATATGCATATCGATGATAATGATTTACACATAGGCGATATACTAAGCAATATCCCCCATCAAAGGATTTTGCTAATTCTTCGTCTTCCAACAAATCAGCAACTGAATACTGGCTCTGTTTTACTGGCATTACCAAGCCGTCTTCGATAGGATAAACCTTCAACAGACCATCACATGGTGCCATAAGATGATTTTCATCCATATCAAGAGGTCTAAGTTCAGGCCTTATAGGGCGACAGAAGAAATCATTGAAACAATTGATATCATCTAAGATATAATCCTCCAATTTTATTCCATTAGAACTTGCAAAACCTTTAATAATACATTTTGAGGCCTTGGTATCCAACAGCCATCCTGAAAAATCTGAAACTGGTTTTAATAATAAAGGGCGAAGTATTATTCGCCCCAACTTTGTCTTATATAAAAAATCTAATCCACTCATATTTTACGCGCAAAATAAAATCAACAATGTTCCGATAAATTCTACTAATCCAATAACCAATATAACAGCGAACTGCTTTTTGTTTGGCTTTGGAACCTTAAAGTTACCAATGAATAATACTGCAACTATAAGCATAAGCCAGAAATAGAAAACAGTAAGATCAGCCGAAAGAATCCAGTGAAGAACCAATGTAAGTGGGAAAATCAATGCAGCCGAAGTAACAGGAAGACCTGTAAAGTATGCCTTTCCCTTAATCATAGCCTCTTCAGCTCTTTGGTCTGAAGTAGAGTTGAAATAAGCGAGACGAATAAGCGCAGCCAATACATAGAAGGCAGCAATAGTAATTAGGAGCAATACAAATGAGTAATTGTCTGGCTTAACTGCCTTACGTCCTAAATCAGTAAGAAGTCCGCTAACGCGGAGCTGAGCAATACCAATGGATGCTGGAAGAACCCCGAAGCAAATCAAATCAGATAATGAATCAATCTGTACGCCGAATTCCTTTTCAAAATCTGAACGATTTTTCTTAGTTCGAGCAACCTTTCCATCAAAGCCATCAAGTAAGCCTGAAATCATCAAAAACATAGTACCGCAGTAAGGATGTCCAATTCCTGTCATGGTAACTATAATACCAATTACACCTGAGAGTGTAGATAAATATGTCAAAATAACCGTATAATCATAAACACCTATCATCATTTCTTGTGTCGTCCTTTCAAATATCCCAAAAGGGTTATTAAACCGCTTAATGTAACGCAAATATAAAAGGTAAGTCCTCGACTTATCATATCTAGCTCAAAAGCGGCATCCTTAAACATGATACTAGAAAAACCATCTATCATCAAATAATCCGCAATACCAAGTGCACCAGGTATTGGAACATAATTATAACCTATATTTATTAAGCACTGCTTTGAGAACAGCATCTTTACTAAACTGCATTTTCCGCCTAAGGATATGTACACCAAGGCTGGAACAATTATCTGTGAAGCGCGCTGCAAAACGTTCCAGAAAAAGGCTTTAAACATAATCCTTGTTTTACCAGCCATAAGCTTTGCACAGTTTTTATAATCAGCTTCTATCTTTGTCAGCTTTTGTAATCGTGGTTCAAGTCTATGGATAATCTTTTTTGAAGCAAGGAAATTTAAAATTCTTCTTATTACTGAAAATACCTTCTTGCTATTTCTTAGAATAGAGAAAAACAAAACTGTAAGGAGTGATAACCCAACAAAACCAAGAATAATCAGCACCTTTGCGGCTATTCCAAAACCTATAAAGCTTCTTGGGGCAATTATTATTGCAACAATTCCTAGGAATATGATTGCCGCATTGTACATCATCAAGTTTAATATTAGGGCTGCTGATGCAACACCAGCTGGAACACCATCCTTCAACATAAAAAATGCGCTGGCAGGCTGACCACCAGTGGCAGAAGGTGTGATAGCTGAAAAATATACATCTGATGTGCTATAAATCAATCCCCTATTTATATTTTGCTTGTAGCCTATTCCTTTTAAAATGGAACAAAGCGCCACAGCTTCAAATATGACATAGCAGGCTGTTGAAATAATTGCAGCTGTTATCCATTTTGTATCAGCCTCTGATATCTTTTTCATAAGCGTCTCGATGGACATGCTTTCGCTCTGCTTTAAAAGAGCCGCAACCGTCAACACAGATAGCGCCAATGTCAAAACCATCCAAAAGGCCTTTTTCATTTGTGACCTATTCATTATTTGAACGTCCCTTTGTATTACTAGTTCCCACCAAACCTTATACTAAAAATTTTTTGTTATCAAGGATTCTTAAGAACTCTTAATAATTCTAACATATATTTAGGTTTCAGTGTGACACTTCTGTGATAACAATATTGATAATATTTTGCTTGCATAAAAATTATTAGACATAATAAGAGGAGGACGTTATGAAAACAATACCAGAAGAGGTTCAAGAACAGCTTTCAAAAGAAGTTGATTTAGAGAAAGCGTTGAAAAAGGCACAGGAACTTCTTACATATTCGGAAAAACAAAATCATGTTGCTTGATGGTCAAACAATAGATGATGCTTCCACTATCTTATATGAGATAGTGGTTTTTTATTTATAAAAGATATTTTATATTGCAACACAATCTTCTAGAATATAGATTAAGAAATTCAGAAAAATAGCGTATTTTCAATAACTCAACCAGCAGTTCCTGTTAACAATACCGACATTAAGATACAGTGGACTCAAGAAAGGAGGGTCCGACATGGATCAAATAAAGATTGGAAAATTCATATCATCATGCAGAAAGGAACAGGGTATGACTCAAGCCATTTTGGCAGAGAAAATAGGTGTCAGTGACAGGGCTGTTAGTAAATGGGAAACAGGTAAGTCTATGCCAGATACAGGAATTATGCTTGAGTTGTGCCAGCTACTTCATATTAACGTTAATGAACTCCTGTCGGGCGAAAAAATTATGACAGAATCATACGACAAAAAGGCGGAAGAGAATCTTCTGGCAATGCGAAAGGAAATTGAAGAAAAAAATAAGCAGTTACTAAATACGGAAATTTTTATTGGCGTACCTGCTACTCTTGCTGGAATTGGTATGTGTTTTATAGCATCATTTTTGGAAATGCCCGTGTATCTGAGAGTTTGTCTTATAGTATTTGGTCTTTTAATCATTTTGACATTTGCATTTATTGCCGTTGGAATTGAGCAGAAAGCTGGATACTATGAGTGTCAAAAATGCTTTGATAGACATGTTCCAGGCTACTGGCAAGCAAACCTGGCTCCTCACGCAGGAAGATCCAGATATATGAAGTGTCCTAAGTGTGGAAAGTGGAGTATGCAAAAGAAAGTACTTACAAAAGAAGCAGATTAACAGTAAATATCAAAAAACAAGGCACCGCAAACGCGGTGCCTTTTACATTACATAACAAATATATATATTTATTACTCTGTAGGTGGAGTGAGCGGCTTACCATGTCGCTGCTGATAGACCATAGTAAGCATATCCTGCTG
Organism: Pseudobutyrivibrio sp. YE44; assembly: GCF_900104335.1. Taxonomy (GTDB): domain Bacteria; phylum Bacillota; class Clostridia; order Lachnospirales; family Lachnospiraceae; genus Pseudobutyrivibrio. Next base: position 11,725 of record NZ_FMXT01000005.1, on the reverse strand, counting down.
ATACTTATCGTCATCGCTCAAAACCTTCAGTTTGTCCTTTACTTCAGTCTTTCGCGCACGTAAAGTTTCTAGTTCTTTGAGCAACCCTTGTTCCTGACCCTCTAAGATTGATAACTGTCTCTTAAGGTCCTCAATATCTCTCCTTGTATCAGCATCTAACATGGTGCAACTCCTCCCATCTAAAAAATATAATCACTATTTCCAGCTGGTCCTTGAGAAGAACCCCTCTCAAGAACCTATCTAGAATTTCACCGCAAATAGTAATTCTAAGCCTTTAAATCCTGACGGACTAAAGCCTTCTTAAGAGCAACTTCAGCTCTAAGCAAATCAATATCTCCAGCCTTGTTTGCTAAGCGCTCTCTTGCTCTATCTTCTGCGCTGCGAGCTCTTTCAAGATCAATCTCATCTGGCCACTCAGCTATTTCAGCAAGCAACGTTACCTTGTCAGGCAGAACCTCAGCGAGACCAGCATGAACAGCAGCTCTCTTCTGACCTTCTGCCTCATGGATTGTGCAGATGCCCGGCGCAATAACAGTAGTCAAAGGAATGTGCTTTGGATATACACCAATCTGTCCTTCAACTGTATTAAATTCAACCATCTCAGCCTCTCCTTCATAAAAGGTTCGCTCAGGCGTTATGATTGAAACTTTAAAGGTGTTATCTGCCATAAGCCACCTCCTACTTTGCGTTCATCTTGGCACGAACCTCGTCGATTGTACCTGCATTAAGGAAGTAACTCTCTGGGATATCATCATGCTTACCTTCAAGAATTTCCTTGAAGCCACGTACTGTCTCAGCGATTGGCACATACTTTCCTTCGAGACCAGTAAACTGACCAGCTACGAAGAATGGCTGTGACAAGAATCTCTGAATCTTACGAGCACGGTTAACAACAAGCTTATCCTCTTCTGAAAGCTCGTCCATACCAAGGATAGCGATAATATCCTGTAACTCTTTATACTTCTGGAGAATCTCCTGAACACCACGTGCTACTGTAAAGTGCTCCTGACCAACGATACGTGGGTCAAGGATACGAGATGTAGAACCAAGTGGGTCTACCGCTGGATAAATACCAAGCTCGGCGATAGAACGCTCAAGTACTGTGGTAGCATCCAAGTGAGCAAATGTTGTTGCTGGAGCAGGATCAGTTAAGTCATCGGCAGGAACGTATACGGCCTGAACCGATGTGATAGATCCGTTCTTTGTAGATGTGATACGCTCCTGGAGAGCACCCATCTCTGTCTGAAGTGTTGGCTGGTAACCAACGGCTGAAGGCATACGTCCAAGGAGGGCTGAAACCTCTGAACCAGCCTGAGTAAAACGGAAGATGTTATCGATGAAAAGAAGCACATCCTTTCCACCCTTATCTCTGAAGTACTCAGCCATTGTAAGTCCAGTAAGACCAACTCTCATTCTGGCTCCTGGTGGCTCGTTCATCTGACCGAAAACCATGCAGGTCTTGTCGATAACGCCTGACTCCTTCATTTCGTAGTAAAGGTCATTACCTTCACGGGTACGCTCACCTACACCTGTGAATACTGAGTATCCACCGTGCTCAGTAGCGATATTATGGATAAGCTCCTGAATAAGTACGGTTTTACCTACGCCGGCACCACCGAACAATCCGATCTTTCCACCCTTCTGATAAGGACAAAGAAGGTCAACGACCTTAATGCCTGTCTCAAGCATTTCTGTTGAAGTTGCCTGTTCCTCAAAGGCTGGGGCTTTTCTATGAATAGGCATTTTATCAACACCCTCTGGTGCTGGTTGCTCATCAATAGCTTCGCCCAATACGTTGAAGATTCGACCAAGTGTAGCCTCACCTACAGGAACTGAAATTGGTGCTCCTGTTGCTACAACATCCATTCCACGTACTAAACCGTCTGTAGGACCCATGGCAATGCAACGAACTGTATCATCACCCAAATGCTGTGCTACTTCCACAACCAGTCTCTCACCGTTCTCTCTTGTGATTTCAAGAGCGTCGTTGATTTCTGGAAGCTCGCCTTCAGCGAACTTTACGTCAAGTACCGCACCGATGATCTGAGTGATTTTACCAATATTATTTGCCATCTTTTCACTCCTATCTGCTTTTTTAAGAAAGCGCCTCTGCACCAGCGATAATCTCGGTCAATTCCTGAGTGATTGATCCCTGGCGGGCACGATTGTATTTTAATGATAGATCACTAATGATTTCCTCAGCATTATTTGTAGCTGAATCCATGGCCTGCATTCTGGCACCATTTTCTGAAGCAACAGCCTCAACTAATGCGCCATATACAAGTGAAGTTACATACTTAGGAACAATGAGATCTAAAGCTTCCTCTTCATTTGGCTCGAAGTTCATAAGAGCTTCTGCCCCTGAAGATTTAGCTGCCTCAACATCCTCTTCTGAAACCTCTGCTGGAAGCAGTTTCATAAGCTTTGGAATCTGGCTAACTGTGTTTTTGAAGTGTGTATACACAAGGTAAATCTGTCCGATTTCCCCGCTTGCATAAGCTTCAAGTACGTCCTTGCAGATTTCAATTGCATCTGCGTAGGTTGGTGCCTCCATAACTGGAGAATAGTCCTTAACAACCTCATAACCCTTATGAGAAAGACTTTCACCACCCTTGTGACCTACTACGTAAAGCTTCACATCCTCTGGGTTCATTTCAGAGCCGGTAATCATTTTTACAACATTTGAATTGTAACCACCTGCAAGACCACGGTTAGAAGTAATGACGATAACGCCAATCTTGTTAGAACCGTTGTCTCTAAGGTACTTGTTGTTTACCTCTCCTGCCTTGGCAAGCATACTACAAATAGTGTTGTACATCGCATTGAAATACGGTGTTGTCTGCTCTGCCTTGGAACGAGCCTTTTGGAGCTTTACTGTAGATACAAGCTTCATGGCCTTAGTGATCTGCTGAGTGCTGCTGACACTCTGTTTTCTTCTTTTTATGTCTCTCATTGAGGCCATAACAGATCACCCTCCTTACTTGTAGCTCTTTTTACACTCCTCAATTGCAGAAATAAGCTTCTGCTCCATATCATCCTCAAGAACCTTTGTCTTTCTGATAGATTCTGGGATTTCTGGATATTTGGTGTCAACCAAATCAAACAATGCCTTCTCAAATGCAAGAACATCTGCTGTTGGAATATCCAGCAAATACTTCTTTGTAGCAGCATAGATAATCATAATCTGATACTCTACTGGCATTGGAGCATACTGTGGCTGCTTTAACATCTCCTTGATTCTTTCACCTTGTGCAAGCTTTTCAGCTGTATCTGCATCAAGCTCTGAACCAAACTGTGCGAAAGCTGCAAGCTCACGATACTGAGCAAGCTCTACACGGATAGGAGCTGCGATTTTCTTCATAGCCTTAATCTGAGCAGAACCACCTACACGGGATACTGAAAGACCTGCGTTTACGGCTGGTCTGAAACCTGCGTTGAAGGCTTCTGTCTCAAGATAAATCTGACCATCAGTAATTGAGATAACGTTTGTAGGGATGTATGCAGATACATCGCCTGCCTGTGTCTCAATGATTGGTAATGCTGTAAGTGAGCCTCCGCCCAACTTATCAGAAAGTCTAGCTGCACGCTCAAGAAGTCTTGAGTGTAAGTAGAATACATCACCTGGGTAAGCTTCACGTCCTGGTGGACGACGGAGAAGTAATGAAAGTGTACGATAAGCAGTAGCATGCTTACTCAAATCATCATAGATGATAAGTACATCCTGTCCATTCTCCATCCACTCTTCACCGATAGCACATCCTGAATAAGGAGCGATATACTGTAAAGGTGCAAGCTCTGATGCTGTAGCTGCAACTACTGTTGTCCATGCCATAGCACCATATTCTTCTAAGGTTTTAACAAGGGCTGCAACTGTTGAAGCCTTCTGGCCAATTGCAACGTAAATACATTTTACGCCCTGTCCCTTCTGATTGATGATTGTATCGATTGCGATAGCAGTCTTACCAGTCTGTCTATCACCGATAATAAGCTCACGCTGTCCACGTCCAATAGGAATCATGGAATCAATAGCTTTAATACCTGTCTGCAATGGTGTATCTACGGATTTACGTGAAATAACGCCTGAAGCAACACGCTCGATTGGACGGAACTTTGTTGTTTCAATAGGTCCCTTTCCATCGATAGGCTGTCCAAGTGCATTTACTACACGTCCAAGCATTGCGTCACCAACTGGAACCTCAACTACACGACCTGTTGTTTTAACCTGATCGCCTTCGTTGATGTTCTTGTCGTTTCCTAAAAGAACACAACCAACATTGTCTTCCTCAAGGTTTAAGACCATGCCATAAACTTCGCCAGGGAACTCAAGGAGCTCGCCCTGCATAGCGTTCTGTAATCCGTGAATACGTGCAATTCCATCGGCAACCTGAATAACAGTTCCTACGTCTGCCACGTCAAGCTGCGCTGCATAGCGTTTCATTTGCTCTTTAATAACCGAGCTAATCTCTTCTGGTTTTAAATTCATGGAGCGCATTCACCTACTTTCAATTGAATATTTGATAACTCGTGTGACAATTTACTAATCTGAGTTTTGATAGAACTATCAACAACTCTATCTTTAATGCGAATTACCATACCCCCGATTAACTCAGGGTCTACTGTATAATCCATAATAAATGAACTATAGTCGGTAGTTTCTAATAAACGCTTCTCAACATCCTTTTTCTGAGCATCAGTAAGCTCTAAAGGTGTGGATACAAAAGCACGTCCTATCTTTTTGTATTCATAGATTTTCTCAATGAAATAAGTTAAAACACTTTCGGTATCCTTGATGTGATCTTTCTCCTCAAGCATTCTAAGGAGTCCAACCATCTCATCACTTACTCTGCCTTTGAAAATGTCGTCGATAATCTGAAGCTTTTCTTCTTTATTGATCTTTGGATGATTCATCATTTGAGAAAAGCCGTCATTTGTTTTCACGACTTCAATGACACCCTCGGCTTCACTTAGGAAGTCGTCGACCTTTCCTGTTTCCACGGCTAGCTCAAATAACGCATCACCATATACGTTTGAGACTAATTTAGCCATGTCTTCTCACCCATCTCCTTAAGTGTTTGCTCAACTAAGGTACTCTGAATGGTTGTGTCCATGTTAGCAGCTACAACCTTCTGTGCCATAACTGCAGCAACAGAAATCATTTCCTGCTTAACCTCGTCAGCAACCTTCTTCTTTTCAAGCTCAGCCTCTTCGTTAGCTCTTGCAACGATGGCTGCAGCTTCTTCCTTAGCGTCGCTTACAATCTTGGTTTCATTCTTCAAGGCCTTTTGTCTTGCTTCGCTTAAGATTTCATCTTTCTCTTTGCCGATGTCCTTAAGCTTTGCTTCATACTCTGCCTTTAGCTTTTCTGCCTCTTCCTTATCTCTTTTAGCATCTGCAATGTCCCTCGCAATGCCATCCTTTCTGTCCTGTAACAGCTTTCTAGCTGGATTGAACAAAAGATTTGACATTATAAGGAATAGGAAGAATACTGCTATGGCTAAAAGTACAGCATCATTAAGCAATTGAAAGTCCAAATCAAATAGTCTTTCCAAAACTTTTAGCCCTCCTTAATTTTTTCTTCCTGATCTAATTAACCAACTAGTGGCTGTACAAAGAGTAACAGAAGGGCGATAACTAAGCCGTAAAGACCTGTTGTCTCGGCAACGGCCTGACCAAGTAACATAGTAGACATGATCTGTCCCTGTGCTCCTGGGTTACGTCCAACGGCTGATGCACCGTGACCTGCTGCGATACCTTGTCCAATACCAGGACCAATACCTGCGATAACTGCGAGACCAGCACCGATTGCTGAACAAGCTTTAATTAAGTCTGTACCTGAAATGTTCATAAAAGTTTCCCTCCTAAAAATAATTTTTTAGTTTTTTGAGCCCTGGATTAATTACTATCTCCGTAGCTCTGAGTGATGTACGTCATTGTTAACATACAGAATACGTAGGTCTGAATTGCACCTGAGAAAATATCAAAGTATACATGCAAAGCTGCAGGCCATACTAAGGCGAATTTTCCAAGCAATCCATACACAAGACCCATAATAATTGTTCCTGAAAGAACGTTTGCAAATAGACGTAGTGACATTGATATAGGCACTGCAATATCAGAAATCACATTAATTGGAAGCCAAATTGGCAACCATGGTGGCAATGGCGAACATTTGTCAATCCAAATATCCTTTGCACTCTGATGCCTTACCTTTACCACATGAATGCAAACAAAGGTAATTAATGCAAGAGCCAGTGTCGTACCGTAATCGGCTGTTGGTGGTCTTAGGCCAACTAAACCGGATAAGTTAGATACCAAAATAAAGCAAAAAATGGTACAAATCCAGTTTGCAAACACTGGTGCGTGCTTACCCATACTTCCTTCCACAATTCCATCCAACAAGCCTACAATCAGCTCTAGGATATTTTGGAAGGTATCAGGAACTTCAGTGGCATTCTTCAGCTTCCGATTAGCGATGATAGAAAAAAGCACTAAGGAAAGCCAAACGATTGCAATACAAACATGGGACGTTGTAATCCATACTTCCTGCCCAAAGACTTTATAAGAAAATAAGCCTTTTATCATGTCAACAGTATCGCTTGAGGCCAGTAAAATTCCTTCTGTCACACTTTCACCTCCTTCTATTTAATTTTCTTATTAATTTATCTAGCAAAGGCTGTGCATAAGCACTAACCTTGAGCCCAAGAACACCGATGAGCGCTGTAAACATATTTCCTAGCTTAAAAAACGCCATCGTAATCATAATTGCACACAAAACCAGATATCTCATAACCGACTTGAAGGAGAGATATTTCTCGTGTCCCTCTCCGATTCGCACTGATTCTTCTATAATCATTGCGATGTGAACTGCCATGCCGCAGGCACAACTTACGCCGATTAAAAGTCCTGTGGTATATCTGATTTTATCGCTGACAAACCAAACACCAATCAGCTCTACAAGTAGTCCGTATGCAAGTATTCCCAAAACAAGCCCTGGTAGAGCTTGATTTAGTCGCTTCATCCATTTAATCATGTCTTAATCCTTATGTAGTTCTCCCTGAGCTTTATTATCAACGTGAGCTTCTCTCTCAAGTCGTCTCGCCCGCTGTCCTGGAGATTCTTCGTTTTTTAAATACCCCCTTACCGACTTGTAAGCCCCATTAAAAGCCGCCAATATACCGATTAAAATTCCACCTATAGCAATCCCTTGGCAATCAAACTTTCGAGCCAAGAAAGTGCCAACTACAGTGCAAAGTAAAATCGGAACAATTGCATTTATACTAAACTGAAGCACCATAACTAATGAGTTTGCTACTTCTTTATTTGTTTTCTTTTTGTCTCTCATAATTATAGAGTCATGCTAATCTCTCTACCTGTATGCTGATACTGGTAGAACTCAACTCCAGCAGCTCTAAGCATCCTTTTAGATGCTATAACTGATGGTGTATTCTCGTACTTGTCACTATCATAGATAATAGTTTTTATGCCAGACTGTATGATAGCCTTGGCACATTCATTACATGGGAAAAGTGATACATACAGCTTTGAGCCTTCAAGTGAACCTCCCCTATAGTTCAAAATTGCATTAAGCTCGCTGTGTGTTGTATAGAAATATTTATTTTCCAGAGGGTCCCCTACTCTTGCCCAAGGGAACTCGTCATCTGAACATCCATTTGGAAAACCATTGTAGCCCATTGATAAAATCTTGTTGTCCTGGCTTACAATGCAAGCTCCAACCTGTGTATTTGGGTCTTTAGATCTCATACCCGATAATACTGCTACGCCCATAAAGTATTCATCCCAGCTAATGTAATCAAGTCTCTTATCACTCATGGTCTCTCCTCCAATACATGCGCTTTATCCGCACATTCTAGTCTAAACTTCAAGTAGTTTTACTAACTTTTCAATAGATACCTTCAAAACCTCATAACACAAACCGTAGGTCTGTACTGAACCACCATAAGGGTCCATGACTTCGAGCTCATCCCCCACAAGCTCATTCAGAAGTCTGGTATTTTCCTCTGTGGCGTTTGCATATTCACTTAAAATCTTTTGCCTTTGGCCTTCCTCCATTGTAATTATCAGCGAGTTGTCGGAAAAATCCGAATCCTGTAGCTGCTTAGAGGAATAATCCTTAAGCTCTATACCGTTACTAATAAGTACGGCGTCTGCCTTTTGATTCAACGGCTCCGGAAATTGAACAATCAATCCCCTGGCCTCACAAATAATCGGCCTGGAATGTGGAAACGAATGGAATATAGCCGTGGCCATGGGCGCACGAGAAGTTCCACTTCCAGAGGCAAAAATCACTCTATTAATTTCTTTCATTACATTTCTCCCTTAAGACTATAATATCAGCCAACTTCTATAGTCTTTTGCCCTGCTGCCTTTAACAGCCTGTTCATAATCGCTTGCCCCATCTTTGGTGTTGCAAAGCTTTCTGAAAAAATAACATCTACATCCAGTTCATCAAACTGTCTCAAGATATCATATAGATTATGGGCTATTGAGCCCTCATCATCTCGGTCTCCAATGACAAGCACTTCACCCGCTTCATATCTATCCCTTGTGGCCGAGGTTGCTATTATACCAACTTTTTGACCATTTTGTATAGCCTGCTTTGTCATTTTGTTGATTGTGGATACCACTTTATCTTCCTGACCAGAGATAATTGTCAAGTCTCCCTTAGGAGCGTAGTGCTTATATCTCATGCCTGGAGCCTTTGGCTTTGCGCCTTCTGTGGTTCCTTTGTCGTTGTACACTATACCTGGATCTATTCTAACTTCACCTACAACCTCTTTAAGCATATCCATGTTTATAAACCCAGGTCGAAGGATTGTCACAACATCTTCCGTTAAATCTACAATGGTAGATTCAAGACCAATATCAACAGCACCACCATCAAGGATTGCTTCTATCTTCCCTGACAAGTCCTGATATACATGTTCAGCCTTTGTAGGACTTGGTCTTCCTGAAGTATTGGCGCTTGGAGCTGCTATCATGCAGCCGCTTTCTTCGATAAGTGCAAGGGCTACAGGATTGTTTGGCATTCTAACTGCCACTGTATCAAGACCTCCTGTAGTCTCATATGGTATCACCTGATTCTTGTTACAAACCATTGTAAGTGGCCCTGGCCAAAAGGCATCGGCCAATAGTTTTGCATTTTCTGGTAAATCAGATGTTATCTGCTCTAGCTGTGAAAATTTTGCTATATGAACAATTAAAGGGTTATCCGACGGACGACCCTTTGCTTGATATATCTTTCTTGAGGCCTCTTTGTCCGTGGCGTCCCCGCCTAATCCGTATACTGTTTCGGTGGGAAATGCTACCAATCCACCATTTTTAAGTATCTCAGCAGCCTCTCTGATATTTTCCATATTGATTGGCTCTTGGGATACGTCCATAATCCTAGTAATCATACTCAAAATTATAACACTTTTCCCTTAGAACACAATGTTTTTAACTGTGTGAAACACCCGTAATCCCATTAAAAACTATGATTTTTCTGTGATTTTGATGTTTCTTCAATGAAGATAATAAGGACAAAATTATGTTCCTTATAAGTATTTAGCAATGATATTCCATACTCCTGTGCTGTCAAAGCCCTTTTTCCAGAAGGCTCCACCAGCCAGTTTGTAATCCTTCATAACCTTAAGCTTTTCTTCGATAGAGGTTTCATCCTCCACCCAAATCTTGTAAGTAACATCGCCCTTGGTGTATTCACCGTAATACTGACCTTCTGTCTCGTCCCATGAGGTGGTAACACCGTTTGTACGAAGATAGCTTTGAATTGCATTAATACCATAGGCTGTGCTCTTAACGCTTCCATCAGATGCTACTTCCCATACTCTACAATAGAAAGGCATTCCAAGAATTACCTGTTCAGCTGGTACTTCATCTAAGGTCTTTTCTACGCCTTCCCTTACCCAATCAAGGGATGCAACTGAGCCAGCCTCTTCACTGCCTGAATAGTGCTCATCATAACCCATGATGACTACGTAGTCTGCATACTTAGCCTGAATGCTACGATTGTAACCAGCTGAAGATGCAGTTGGCACATAGTTATCTACTGAAAGAATAATGTCATTCTTTTCACACTTGATTGAAAGTTCCTTGATGAACTGAGTATATCCATCTGAAGCTGCGCCAGCCAACTGCTCAATATCCACGTTAATTCCATCAAGGCCATAGGTAATAGCCTGTGCAATAAGATTGTTTACCAAAGCATCTCTTGCTGATGTGGTATTGAGAACGGTTGTTGTATCAATATCAGGATTTTCCAAATTGCTAACAAGTCCCCAAACCTGAATATTATTTGAATGGCATACACTTACATAATTGCTGTTTGCGATTGATGCTATACCGCCCTTATTGTCATTTAAGTGGAACCAGGTTGGTGAAATAACGCTTATTTTTCCTGAATCTGCAAGAACACTTGCTATATCACCATTTGCAGCCTGTGAAGTCACCTGATGCCACAACAAGGAAATGTTCTCTCCTGCAGAAATGTGGCTATAAGTTCTCTCGTGAGAAGATTTAACCTCATATTTTTCCCCTGATGAAAAGGCTCTATTTTTTATCCAACCGCAAACACCCTCTTTTGAATAAACATAGCTCCAGTTTCCTGAATCTCTAAGGACGAATAACTCTTCACCCTTTTTAACATCCTCTAAAACAGGACTCTTAGGACCATTGAGCTTTCTAATCTGAGACTTACGCTTTACAACACCTGTATCACAGCTGAATCCCAAGGTATTAATAAATACTCTGTCTGGATCAGCTACATACATCCAATCGAAATCAGAAAGTAACTCCAGGTAATCTACCGAAATATAAATAGTGTCATCCTGAGCTAAAAGAACAGGAATTGTATTGCTCTGATTGTTTTTATCAACTGTATAATCACTGCTTCCTAAGGTAGCTGTGTAGATTTCTGTATCAGTGGCATAGCGTAAGGTAATTTCTGTTGGATCGTAAACATAACCATCATCAATATATTCCTTAACAAATCCAATTTCCAAATATGGGTTGGAGCCTTCCACTATAGCATATCCAAACTGGCTATCTTCCGCTAACTGCTGGTATTCTCCGTTAAGAATAACGGCCGCTTCCTTTTCATGATAAACCTTGAAATAGTCCGTTATCTTCATATGCTCTCTGGTAGGAGCATATTTCTTAACATATATAACTCCTCCAATGACAAGCAAAAGGGTCATTAATGCAGCTGCAATATATATGTATCCTCTAGGTATATAATGTCTCTTTTTTCTTTTACGGTAAGCCATTGTTTCTCCCTCTGTGTATATAGATTTCCTTGTAAAAGTATAACAAAACTGCCCTTCAAATTCCACTTTACAGAGGCCTACTAATTCTTAAATTATTCTTAAGAAAATCAAAACCACCGGCTTAGCCGGTGGTTTGTTCTAGCCCTATAAGGGCTTGTTACCGGCACTGGAGTCTAAAGACTCATCGAAAGGTTCGCCAGCCGCAACATCATTTACTTGCCGAGCCCCTTGGGCTCATTAATTATTTGCTTTTGTTTACTGGCTCACCCGTAAACGGGTCAATATACTCTTTGAGTGTCATCTGATCGTACTCTAAGTCTTCTTTTAATTGATTCCTTATGTACTCTTCAATTTTCTTTGCATTCTTTCCTACTGTATCCACATAATATCCTCTACACCAAAAGTGCCTATTCCCATACTTATATTTTAAATTTGCATGTCTT
>NZ_FMXT01000013.1 GCF_900104335.1 Pseudobutyrivibrio sp. YE44 | reverse complement strand
TTCATGTTTGTTAATCTTTTTTTCATCTCTTATGCCCTCTATGCTCCAGCGCTAGCTGCTGCTTCCGCTGCTCTTCTTGCTGCCTCTGCTTCTTCTGCCTCTATCTGTGCAATTCTATCCTGACATCTTCGTATTTCATCTTCTAAGTCACGTACCATTTTCCAAGCGTTTGAAATGCAATTCTGCAAATCTGTAATAAGCCCTTCACAGCTGGTAATTGAATCTGAATATGTCTGATTAGCAACCTTCTGTTTGACGATAGCCATGTTGCACAGCTGTCTTCGCCAAGTATCGCCTACTGACATGTCATAGTTTTCATTATCGGTCTTGTATGAAGTTATTGATGTTAGCTTCATATTACAGATTGTAATCTCTCCATCCATGCTGGAGATATCTGTCTTAATTGTTGCAATTTCCGAATTGCATTGGTTAATGCGATCATATAAATCTGATTTTTCACTCATTGTTTATGTCTCCATTTCTAGTTATTATCTTGATATGTTATCTCTGAAGCTGCGGCTTCGGTTTTTTCTCTCCAAATAGCCTCTTCCTCTTCTGTCATAACTCTAAAATTCAATTTGTGTTCTTCACAATACTTTTCCACATATGATCCCGCTGGAGCAACAAGTGTCCCTGCTCTACTTTGATAATCTTCTTCTGAACTCTCCTCGAAGTAAATCTCTTCATTTCCAAAATAAGCTGTAGTGTGTAAAGGCACCATTAAATAAGCATTTTCCACGGTCTCTGAATAATACACAGCCCTATCTTCATCGCTTTTCGTGAAAAAATAATTGCATTGTTTTATGCCTTTGGGTACCACCACACAATCCTTTGAGCCATTATAAAAAAGTAGTACACCATCACCTACCACATAATATTTATCATCGTTATGACTTCTCTCAAATGGAGTATTTAAAAATGCATGTACCCCTATATATTTAACAGATTCTGGTATGTTGATCTTTTCCAGCCCTTCACAAGCCTCAAATGTTCCACCTGCTATTTCTGATACTGTTTCAGGAATTATAACTTGCTCTATACCGTTACATTTTTTAAACCAAGTATCAATACACGTTGTCCCATTCTCAAATTCAACTTCTTTCAAATTATCACAATGCAAAAAAGTATAATTCTTTACAAAATCATTCGGAATAACAATTTTAGTAATAACCGTATCAGAAAAAATATTTGAACCCAAAGCTACATCAAATGGACCCAAATGTGATGGTAGCTCAACTATATTTTCATTACCACGATACGCTTCTGCTAAAATCTGTTTATCCTTAAAATCGTACACATAATGATAATCTTTGACCCATATTCCCTTTAAAGTAATTCTAGCAACTACAATAACAAGGATAATTACCAGTAAAATGATTACATATCTGCTTTTAACCTTTTTATTATGTGTGTTCAACAATTATTTCCTCCATTCTCAGTTTGTACCGAGGTTATAACCTATTAATACCGAAACATCAGTTACATTCTCTATAACATTATCATCTTCGTCTGTGAGCGGTAATCCGTCTAATTCACTTACACAAGCATTTAATACATCAATTGGAATATCATTTATTGTCTCATATCTTTGAAGATCGGTACCTGTGTATGCAGCACCATAGATAATTGTATTCATTGCCTTCTCTATTACTTCATCCGTTTCATTACAACTTTTTCCAATATCACTAATCATACGTTCCTTATCATTGCTAAACTTTCTATAATATCCATCCTCAATTTCATTAGAACGAATATGATTATCCACATCGTCACATTCATACAGATATGAAATGCCATATCTATCCCACATGCGAATGAGTCTAATTGCATCAAAATCAAGAACAACAGTATATGAATTAACTCCTGACTCTGCTGTAAGCTTAGAATAAAATGTAGTCATTTTTTCTAAATTCTCAATTTCATTAAATTCGGCTTCGTGTTTTGCTATTTCTGAATTATATGTATTAACAAAATCATATAAGCATGCTACAGTCTTTCCAGCTTTATTTTTCTCTCCCACTTTTTCAACAGCATGATCAAGCATCGCACCAGAATAATCTCCTGATGCAATAATTGTTCCATACTCTTTAAGCTTATCGTATATTGCAGCTCCTTCAGGAAATACCATTTTTAATATTTTTTCTGTTTCATTAAATAAAACATTTCTTTCGGCTTCTTCCTTTCTTTCCTTCGCCTTTCTATATTCGTCTGTACAATAAGAATGTACTGCTGGCAAACCTGCCGGATATTCATATACAGTAAATGTTTCTTTCAGCCCATAAATTGGCTGATTTTGTGGCACGCCATATCCTGTAGCAGAATCATTAAGATTGTAATCTGTATAATATATATCAACACTACATTTGTCCTTAAAATTAAAGGAATCATCCAATGCAAACCCTGTTATTCTTTTTGCGTATTCATTTTCATTACTCCAAGCATTTAATGCTATCAAAATCATTTCATTTTGATCTGCAATTTGAATCTTATTTTTTAGAGCATCACAGCTAGCACTATCATCTAAATCTACAGTCCATGCAGCAACTCTATATGTGTCAGCAGCCATACCCGCTGCAGTTTCTAGGAAAATTAAATTTTCGTCAGTTCTATAATAATAAACATCCCCCTTCTTATATGTAGCACTAATAGCAGAATTTATAAAAGCTTGATATGCTTTGTAACCATTTTCCTTATTATCATCTAATGCAAGATTTACCATGTAGTTACCAACAAATAACTTTATATCTTCTCCAATATTTCCAGGATTCTTTACAAAAACATCAGTATAGTTCTCATCAGATCTTAAAAGCTTATCAATGAAATATGCCTCATCGCTATTACTTGCACATTTGTATAAATATTTTAAATCAATATCAGGTACTATACCTTTGGTATATTCGTAATCTCCCCTTTTGTCCCAATATTTTATAGCCCAATCTAACCTCTCATCTGGCTGGTGAAAAAGAATCTGTTTTGTGTCACCACATGTATTCATTGAAAATACAACTGCTGCGCCACACAACTTTACATCAAATGTATGTTGTCCTAATTTATCTCCCTTTTGTGATACCTCGCTTAACTCCTCAATATAAGCTTTAGCCTTGTCATCGGAACAATACTTTTGGAGTTTTTCCATAGCATCTTGATTGAATACATATGTTTTAGTTACAGTCACGCCGTCATCTGCAAGCACCTGATTCTGTATTTTATTATTCTCAGTTGTCTGCAATGCTTTCATGATGGATTCAATATGCTTTTCTTGTTCCTTACAGTTTTTATTTGCAAGGTGACTATCAATCCAAAGTATATCTGTCTCCCAAATATGTGCCAATGCTTTTTGCTTATTTATACTATCTGCATCTGTACCAGTCATAAATGCAGCCACATCTTCTTCATACAATGTGCCGTTTTCCATTTGAGTTAACAGTACTGCAATTTCAGCATCAACTGCCTTGTTTCCAGTTTTGTAATCTCCAATATCAACAGTCTGCTCCTGCTGATTACTCTTGGTACTATACTTTTTCTTTTTAACTCCACCTTTTCCAGTTACATCTGCTGTAAGGGTAACAAATCCACTTCTAAACTTACCATGTCTACCATTACTGAAGCGCCACATTGAAGGGAACATAATATCCCCCTGGCCATAACGTGTTCTGTAGCCTTTTCCATTAAACATAGCATTAATAACCCATGGTCTGCAGTGTAAAGCGGATAATAAATCGAAGCCTTTTCCGAATTTGAAGTTCAACTTTGAAGGGGCAGACTTTCCATGCATACGACAGAAAAGGATGTCAGCTTTCTTTTCGATCTCAGCTTCTTCAATCATTGCAAGTGTCTCTGCGTCGAATTTCTCTAACTTTTTCATACACGCAAAAATGAAGCCACCTTCATCATTGTCGCCTCCACAAATATCTATAAGAGCATCCTTTGTAACAGAATAATCAGGTATTCTAATATCACCATATCTGCTGAAACGCTGCTGACAACTTGTTGCCTGTTCTACTGATGAGTCAAAAACTGACGTAGAGTTTGCATAAAGATTCTTATAATCAAGATTTATCTTTTCTAGAGTATTATAATCTATTCTTGCATCTAGAGCATCATCAACTTCGGCTGCAAATTTATCAAGGATAAGCTGACCAATTTCAAGTGTCTCCATGTGTAAATCAGTAAGTGCATCCACCAGCGTGATTTTATTTGTCTTAAGCAAATCTTTCGCTGTCTCAGCATCAGTTCCTCTCCAGGAATTTGTATTAATCATCTCCCAGATTGAATCCTTGTGCACACCTGCAGCAGATGCAAAATCGGTATATTGGTCAGCTAGTTTTCCGAAGTAATCTCTTGTCTTAGTTACATCAAAGAATTTTCCATTTTGTTTTTCCATAGTTCGTTTATGTCCTTCCTTGTGTATATGTTCTACGCTCTAGTATCATCTTTGAATTTCTGCTATATAGAAAATTTCCTCACCATTTTCTACATAGCAGAAATAATTCTGCCAAGAATAATCTTGGCAGAATTATAAAGATTAATTGGTATATATACCAATATTGTCTCCGGCCTGCTGTGAAGCTGCCTGGATGTTTGCAGCACTAGCCTGAATTGTAAGACCAAGTGTCTGAATTCTGTCTGAGTAACCATAAAGTGAATCTCTTACACCTGTGTAGCTAGCCATAGCCTCGTTACTCATGTAACCGCTCATGTTATGTGTTGTTAATAACACCATAACGTTTTCAAAATCATCTAATACCTGCTTTAAGTTCTGAGCATACTGGCATACGTTTTCACCGTTGCTTGTTACGCCTGTGGTGTTCATTGATACGCCATTATCTACAGCACCTGCTCCGTAAATACTTACATCTGACATTTTTTATTCCTCCTACTGTCCAAGTACGTTCTGAATGTTTTCCTGATTCTGCTGAACCTGTGCATTGAATAATGCAGAAGTCTGCTCTGCCCATTCCTTAACTGATGTAATATCAGCTACAATTGTCTGAATGTTTGAAACAAACTCCTCGTAATGAGAACGAAGGTATATAGCTGACTCATCCTGCCAATTGTTCTGGATTTCTGGTAAAATTTCCTCTAATCCTGTCTGAAGTGTCTGAGCCTCTGTTGCGATTGTCTCCATTTCTGTTGCAAGTGTTGTAACACCGTCAAAGTTAATGGCAACATAAGTCTCATCTTGCTCTGTCGCTGCTAATGTTGGATTAACATCACACATTTTCTTATTCTCCTTTTCTAAAAATATTTTTCTACGCATTTTATGGATGCGTGTATTATATTATAACGCAACGTTCACAATTTGACCACACTTTGTTCACACATTCTTAACAATAAATTGTTGTCGCATGTTAAATTCTACAGCCGTTTGTTTCAGTTAAGCGTTTATAATATCAAGTTTTTATCTCGTGTAATCAAAACGAAATATTTGTAATAACATCTTTCTAATCAAAAATACTATGATTGATTAGAATTTGTGGTACGAATCTTTGTGAACATACCATTATCTATGTAGAATGCATCATCCTTTTCCATTCTTCTTGCAATGGTTCGTGCCATTGAAGCTGGTGCATTTACAAACTTTATCTTCTTAAGCTCTTCAAAAGCAATAATGTGGCAGTTTTCTGCCAACAGCTTTGAAAGCGAGCCAACCTTAAAAGCCACTCCTGTGTTTGGTACGTTTGAATGCATAGTACAAACCCTACAACCTCTAAGCTTCGTTACTAAGAGTTCATGCATTTTCATAGTGTTATTTCCAAAAGACATCATGTCTTCTGTTAAAGCGGAATTGAAAATCAACATGACAAGCGGTTTATCATCTATGCTATAACCATCTTTGGATAATCCGGCAAAACGTGTTTTTGCTTCGTTAAACACTGTTGCCATTATCGCCTCTACCTCAGCCTGACTAACTGTATATGCTTTTGTTATTGGTAAGGTTTTGGCATACTCAAGTTCACGATTCAAATCATCCACTATATAAAGCTCTACAGGCATCTTTGTGGAATTTTTCATCAAATAGTCAATCATATATTTCGTGAAGCTAAGTCTATTAGACTTTTCATCACCCATAAGACCGATGAAGTTGTCTGTAGTCAATTTCATCACTTGTGGCTGAATATCATCGAATCTGACACCTACTGGGATTGAAAAATTTTCAAAGATTTCCGCGCCATAATTTTTGGCAAAGTATTCTTCCGTAACAATATCAGGAACTGTTGGAATCTTAATTGCTGTAACACCTTTATTTTTGTTATTTGTATTAGCAACAAACTCTCGCATTTTCCCAACCTTTTCGATTTCCTTTTCTGCTGAGAAAGCAAGATAACTCTGGAATTCTCTAATAGTGTTATCCCTTTCCACAATACCTCGTCCAGGATTGTCATCTGGATATAACCTACAATGAGAAAACATCATTCCATACTGAGTATTATCATTTTGTAATAAAGAAATATTCTCACCAAAATATGTCATCATTTTCATGCCAAGACCACTAGTTTGTGGGTTCGTAAGAATAACGCTTATTCCAACTGAAACACCGTCTCGACATATAATTCCTATAGCAGCTTCGTGCTCCGGGAAAACTGTTTTTAACATAGAATAATTCTCTATGATCAAAACTATCTGCCTTAATTCTGTATAACCGGCTTCTCTGTATGAACTAAATGAACTTAAACCTAATTCAGAAAGAATTTGTTTTCTTTCATCAAGAGCATTTAACAGCAACTCAATAAGCTGCTTACATTTGTTATCATCTGTGGCGGTTACAACACCTCCAACTTGATTAAGACCCTCGAAATTTTTCAACATCATGGAAGCAAAATCCATGATATATATGCAGACCTCTGCTGCAGAATACTTTCCACAAAGTCCCTTGATAATGGTCTGCATCAAATTGGTCTTACCTGACAGAGAACTTCCTGCCACAAAGGTGTTATTCTTTGAAAGATTAATTTCCAATACACCTTGTGTTTGTTCTGATGGATTATCGTATATACCAATCGGTACAATCACATCAGTTTCGAATTTTGATTCCTTTATACTCTCTGGGAATGGAATCACCTCTGCCAATGGTGGCAAGCAAATATCAGGAAGCTTTTCTATTGCATTTTCCTTGCAATATTCCTCGATATAACCTACCAATGCATCCAACTGTGTTTTGTTATCTCCAGAACCCTTCTGAGGCTTCTGTGAATACACAGGCTGTCTTCTTCCTGCGAAGTCCACAACGTTTATGTCAAACTGTTTTTGCTGCTCCATTTGCTCCACGTTTACTGGGGCGCCACTGTAGGCTGACTGGAACAGCTGAAAGATTTCGTTGTTACCTACCTGCAGGTATGCTCGACCTGGCTCACGGATTTCAGCAGCAAGAGGTGATTTCAACACTTCCTTACTGTCTGATTTATCCTGCACCTTAAGACAAAGCTTAAAACGCGAGTTACTCCAAATCTGGTCGTTTACTACACCTGCTGGTTTCTGGGTTGCCAGAATCAGGTGCATACCAAGACTTCGTCCGATACGAGCAGCACTAATAAGCTCCTTCATAAACTCTGGCTGGTCGCTCTTTAATTCCGCAAACTCGTCAACTATCAAAATCAAATGTGGAAGTGGAATCTTTGCCACGCCAGTTTTGTATAGCTCGATATAGTCATCAATTTTGTTTACAGAGTATTCAGCAAAGAGCTTCTGACGTTTCATCAGCTCAGCCTTAATCGACATAAGTGAACGGTCAATCTGCTTACCGTCGATATTGGTGATGGCACCATTCAAATGTGGCAAATCCTTAAACTGGTTTGCCATACCACCACCCTTGAAATCGATGATTACAAAGCCCACCTCATAAGGATGAAAGTTCAAACACATTGAAAGCACATAAGACTGCAAAATCTCAGACTTACCTGAACCTGTGGTACCTGCCACAAGACCATGAGGGCCGTGAGCCTTTTCATGGATATCTAGATAAACTGTCTGTCCTGAACTGTCCACACCAAGGGCCGCTGCCATGCTTTCGTAAATATTTGAATTTGCCCATCTCATTCCAATGTTCAGATCGTAGGCTGTCATTACTTTTAACAGCTGGTACAAAGTGATGTTCTTTGTAAGAGTACTTTCCAAGCTGATTTCATTTACATGAACGCAAGCCAGCTTTAAAGCAGCAGCTGCAATCTGTTCTTTATCAATTCTTTGATAGTTGAACTGCTGCATACATACAGCGTCGTCTGCCTTCTGAATAAATCCACTGTAGGTTTCTCTATCCAAACAAACCAACTCGTCGCAGGCCTCATGCATCAATTCCTTGTACTCTTCAAAGAAGATGAAGGTGAAGCCAAGGTCTCTTGCTTTTTCCACATATTTTGTTATTGGATGACCGCTCATGTTTTCAGAACGATACGCAAATACGATATAGTGTGGAAGCTGTCTTACCTCATCCTTTTTCATTCCCTCTCGAGAAGAAAGCTCGTTGTAAATAGCCTCCAAAATGGTCTTCTTGCTACCCTCGTCATAAAGGATATTTCTTCTACCATTTTCATTTATATTTCTAAGCCATCTCATCCAACTGAAATAAGCCACATCCTCTTTGTTAAGCATTACAAAGAACTTCACATCCTGATAGAAGTGCTGGGATGCCAAAGATATCATGATGTTTTTCATCATCTGATAAAGCTTGTTTCTGGTTCCAAGCACACCTACCGCATTTACCTGAGCCAGATGAAGCACAATAGGCATATCAGAAAGCTTCTGATATTTGTTGTGAATATTCTCAGGAATAGTAACAAGTGGGTCTTCACTTTCCACATATTCCTGCTCTTTGTATTTAATCTGATTTGAGGAATCCACTGTTCCAGTACCAATTGGCACATCCAAGAAATCCTCATGATCCTTTAGCTTTTCAAAAAGTCTAGCGTCGAAATCCTGAATCTGTCTTATGCTTTCCTGAGGCAATATGCACATCTTCTGAGCAATAAGCTTTTCGTCGCTTCTCTTATCGATTATCTCCTGATCTTTTTTCTCAATATAATCGTTGTAAACCTTTTCACGTCTTATAGACTTTTCCTTGAAGCGTTTCTTTGCACGCACAAAGGTGATGGCAGTCATCACCGAGCTCATACCCATCATTACAACAAAGTACAGGGCGTACATTATGTTGCTTCGAATCATGACTCTCAACACTGTCATCAAAATCATCATGATGACCATAGGAAGCAGCTTTTCTATAAGGCTTCCCTCTGGCTCCTGTGGCTGATTGCTAGGCTGAAGTACCTCCAGCTTTTCTTCAGGTTGCTTAAACTGCAATCTTACATTTCGAATGAACTCAGGATATTTCAGCTTGTTGTTTTGCTCACTTATAACCTGTGTAGAAAGTCTGCAAATCAGTTCCTCTCTATCCTCGGTATATAGCCTTCCATTGGAATAGAAAAACTGAATATTAGCCACACCAAAGAATTCATTATTTTTAAGAGAGAAGCTATCCTCTCTGATATTGGCACCATTGTGGGTGATGTAATTAACCCCCTTTTCCACCTGGGCTTCATAGCCCTCCTGCTGCTTATTTAAAGCAAGCTTTATAGGTGGAATTTCAGGATTATTAATTCGTATATCCGAATTATCCTCTGTTCCTATGGTGACAACTGGCAGCTCCACCAGCTCAATAGCCATATGATAGTCTAACGACTGATTGGTAAAATCAGTGGCCACCAAAAGAGAAAACAGTATCTCCTCGCTGCCCTTATATCCAATTGGGACACTGGCAGAAAGTGGGATAAGTTCCTCCATTTCCTGTCTGATTTCTATCTGTTCTGATAGCTCCACCCTATAGCCTTCTGGAGTAATATTCAGCTTTATAAGAAAATCTTCTGGAAAGATTTCACCCTTCAGCCAAATATGACAACGTTTATCTGTACCAATGGATAGCTTTGTGGCTTCACCAATCTGAACCTCTTTATTTAAACCATTACCAAAAATTAATACCTTATATTCCATATTTAACCTAATTTCTTGTCAGTTCCTGTGATAATAATATCTTCTTCAATATTGAAGCCAGGATTCTCTACCTGCTTAGAGTTCTGGTCTGCATTGATAAGTGGCTGATTCAAAACTTCTGTCTCAAGACTTAAAAGCTCTGTTTCTGGACTTAACAGTTCTGTCTCAGGACTAAGCAATTCTGTTTCACCACCTAAAAGCTCTGTATCAAACACCTGTGAAAGCGGTGAGGAAATGCTTCTATCAAGCTTAGTTGATGTGTTCCAATTCAAGGATGCCTGAAGCTTTGTGGATGTATTTCTCATCCTTCCCTGTTTAGCTCCCTCTGACAGCTTGTCAATGGATTTCGCTGCTCCAAGGCCAGTCAACACTCGTATTGAGTGAGCTATATCCAGCACAAACCAAAGCACCACGCCGCCGATAAAACAGCTGATTGATATAACCAAAAGCACCACAGATAGATTTTCCAAACGTGAGGTATGGGATAGTATTTCATCTAAACCATTCATAGTTGGTCTCCTTGTAATAAATCTATTGATTCTCTATAAGGGTCAACACTTGTCTCGCCTTAGCAATGTTTGTTTCTAATTCCTGGAGCAGCTGAGTCTCCATGTCAGTGTTTTTGCTATCACCATTTTTTATGTCAGATTTCACATGCTTTTCTATGTTAAGAAGCTGCATTTCCATCTCATCTATAGACACGTCATCAGCTTTAAACTTCTCTGCATTTGCAGCAATCTGAGAAGCCATCTCCTTGTAGATAATCAGTGCTGTGGTCTTATTGTCGATTTTTGCAATATTACCATCACACACTGCCACCAAATCCTTCCAATACTTTCCGTATGAAGCCTGGCTATCTCCTGTCTTGTCCATGGCACCAAGGTTCACATAATAAGAGGAAATACTTCCTAGTCTCTTTGCTCTTTCTGTTTGGGCGTCGTTTAACAGACCATTCTGAGCCTTTTTGAACCAATAGGCTGCCTGCTGTTTGTTTCCTGTGCCCTCGTAGCTATAGAAATAGTCGATGCCCAGTCGATAGGCAAACAGTGCATAACCTTCCTCATCCTCCTGAAGAAGTTCCTCATAGGATGATTTATTTTTTGAAGTAATAAGGCATTGTCTAATGCTTGCTGCCTCCTCTGCAGAAAAGACACCGTCCTCCATATACACCTTGTCCAACAGTGAAATGTATGCATCAGCCTTTGAAGGTTCTAGATTTATAGCTGAAAGATATGCCTCTTCCTTATCCATAACCTCATCACTTTTTTCTGCGTAATCTATGTAAGATTCAAAGCTTTCATCCGTTTGTTCCTTGGCATTGGATTTCACCATAAAGGAACCAACACCTGTTACCAAAGACATAAACATCAGTGCCCCAAAGCAGGCCACCTTTATTTTTTCTGCACGTCTATAGGTATTATCAAGCTCGAAGTAATGTTCCAAGTCATACAGCACCTCTGCACAGTTTTGATATCTCTTTTCTGGGTCAAGCTGGGTGCATTTCAAAATGATTTTTTCCAAGCCCTGAGAAAAGCTTTCGTTCCAATAACGGATTGGGTACATTTCAAAGGGTGGCTCACTAGGATTTTTTCCTGTGAGAAGATGGTACATAGTGGAACCAAGACAATAGATGTCAGTCCTTTCATCTGTCTGACCATAGCCACCAAATTGCTCTGGGGCTGCATAGCCTCTGGTTCCAAGACAAGTGGTGTCTTCTATATTTTCAACTTTGTATCTTCTGGCTGTACCAAAATCGATAAGCACGATGGTACCGTCAGGCTTTAGCATTATGTTTGCAGGCTTTAAATCTCGATAAATAATTGGTGGATTCTGAGAATGTAAATAGCCAAGCACGTTACAAAGCTGCTTGGCCCACTCAATTACATATTCCTGTGACTGAGGACCATACTCCGTCACAGCCATATGTAAAGTATTACCTTCCACATAATCCATAACTATCAAAATGCTGCCTTCATAGTCGATAATATCCACTATGCTTGGCAGGTTAGGGTGAGATAAATTCTTAAGCATTTCTGTTTCATTCTTGATACTTTTTACAGTAATCTCAAATTCCTCTGTATCGCATTTACGAATTTCCTTTATGGCCCACTGCTTATTGGCACGCTCATTCATGGCCAAATAAACAGTGCTCATTCCACCCTGACCGATTTTGTTTAGAATCTTGTATTTTCCATCAATAACTGAACCAATTTCTAACATCTTATGTTGCAATCAACAGACTAGAAATATTATCTGTCTCTCCTCTTTCTATAACCATTTTGGTCATTGTTTCTAAACCATTTTTCTTTTTAGCTGTATTTTTCATTTCCTCTATATCAAGCTTTCGCCAAAAACCATCTGAGCACAAAAGTATTTTGTCGCTAGGATTGCAATTGCCGCTATAGAAGGAAGGTATCACCTGTTCAGAAGCACCGATGCACTGAAGCAGTAGACTTTTTTTGTTACTGTTGTTGGCTTCCTCTTCGGTCATGTTTCCAAGGTCAATCTGCTGCTGTACATAGCTGTGATCATGTGTCAGCACTCTGCTTTCATAATCACTTATGAGATATGCCCTGGAGTCTCCAACATTCATTATGAGATACTCATCATTTATCAAAAGGATTGCCACCACAGTGGTTCCAAGCTTAATAGCCAAGTTGTTTCCATAGTTTTTTAATCGCAGGTTCATTTCCTGTACAATTGCGCTCCAATCCTTCTTCACCTGTCTAAGGTAGATATTAGAATGAATGCTTTCTATATCAAGCTGCTCGGTAAAATCTGTTCTTGTGAATAAATATGGCAGCTGAACATTAAACCATTCATCCATTCTGTGAATGAAGGCTGCGCTGGCAATCTCGCCACAAGACAAACCACCCATGCCATCACACAAACAACCAAAGCAAACATTGCCTATGCCACGAACAGAGGCCTGCTTCAGCACCAATGCGTCTTGATTTACATCTTTCTTTGTTCCGATATCTGTATAGGTATCAGTCTTAAATTTTTTCATATCCTTCTCCTATGCTCGATATTCAAATTCTTCATTTGAAAGCTTTATCATATCTCCATTTCGAAGGAGCTCTGCTCTACCGAATACCAGCTTTCTACCATTTAACCAAGAACCATTTGTAGAATTAGCATCCTCCAAATACAGACCTTCCTTTGCCTGTCTGATTACAGCATGCTTTCTACTGATAGTTCCGTTATCCTTAATACAATAATCCACGTGAAGATTGTCCTTACCGATGGAAAACATTCCCTTGCTTATGCTGATTTTTTCTCCAGTTTTCACTCTTACTAAAGTTCCAAGCTTTAACTTTTGAGAATCAACCTTTTCTCCATCAAGCACTGTTGTTTCACCAAGTGAATTCAAACCGCCTGAAAGGACGCTGGTACCAGGTGCCTGGGAATTAATTGAACCAAGGCTTCTGATGACGTCCAGATTATCCTGGCTTGAATATCTTGCAAGAGCTTCATTTTTCGGAACATCATCTTTGCCTTTTTTAGCTTCTTTTTTGTCATTCTTACGTGTGATTTTCACAATGATGATTGTCACAATTCCTGACACTACAGATACGATTCCCACACAGATTATTATGAGTAGCCAAAGTGGTATTGAGCTATCTTTGGCTTTATCAGATTCTTCGCTTGCTGGCTTTTTCTCAGCTTCCTTTTGTTTAGGGTTTGAATATACCTTTGAATACTCGAATCCAAATCCATCAAGGACCTTGGCAATCACAGTTGAGTCCAAAGCACAGCTGTACATACCATCCTTTGAAAGGGTATTCATTCCAATAACGTAACCATATTCGTTGACCAGTGGTCCACCACAATTGTTCTCACCCACTGCCACATCACTTTCTATGGTTTGTATGCCATTGAAAGAAAGGAGGTTAGCAATGCTTCCTGCTGTCATTACAATCTGCTCATTTGTAAAATACTGAACCGCAGAATCATAACCAATGCGGTCTGGGTAGCCTAAGGCATATACCTTCTCTGTGGTTTCGTATGGAAGCTTTGTCAAATCGTAATCCTTATTAGTCAGCACTGTAAGCGGTGTTCTTGTATGAATAGGTTGTGACAGCTTCAGTATTGATAAATCATACTCAGGGCTACTGTTCACCTGCTCTGCCTGAACAACAATATCCCCTTCCATGACAATCTCAGTGGAAAGATTAATTTTGCTCCAAGCCTCATCGTTGTTTGGAATTTCATAAAACTCAAAGGCTGCGTTTTTTGCTTCCTCACTAGGATTAACAATATGACTGCAGGTGATTACATACTCTGTGCCTTCCTCGCTACCAACAATAAAGCCTGCTCCGCCACACACCACATGTTTACCTGTGTTCTCATCCACAAAAACAGTATTTATTTGAACAACACCGTTCTTTGCATCGTCTTTAGTTGGTGTTTTTTTCTTGGCATATACTGGTACACTCAATATAACCAGAAGAAGAATGCTTACAAACGTAAGCATTCCAGCCTTCTTCAAAAACTTCATTCTCAATTCTCCTAGATAAAAATAATTAATTCTTCTTATCCTTTTTTCTAATAAATAATGCTGTAGCTACAGCCACAATAACTGTCAATAATCCAAGAACAGCTACACCAAGCCATCCCATCTTGCCCTGCTTAAGCTTAGCTATTGCATCGTAATCATCTCCAGCATTTGGAGTAACCTTTGACTTAAGCTCTATTTTCTCAGCCTTCATCGAAACAATAACGTTGTAGCTAAGTCTTGTTTCATTTCCAGCATAATCAGTAGATACAAGAACTACGGCCTGTGTTTCTTCCTTCTCAGGAATTGTTACCTTTACAGTTCCACCTGTTTCTGCAAGGTCAGCGTTACTAAAGGTTGCTTCCTTCTTTGAATCCAAATAAACATCAAGCTTTGAAACACCGATAGTGTCTGTAACATTTACAGTGAATTCGTGCTCTGCCTCGTCATAGCGCTCGCCCTCTTCAAGGTCTGCTACCAAAAGAGTAGGTGCTGTTGTATCCACCATAAACTCAACCTTGGCATTCTTAGTCTGGTTGCTCTGCTTGTTTGAAGCCTTATCCTCTGAATAAACAGCTACGGAATAGAAGCCATCCTTTTCAAAGTTGCTCTTGTTGATGGTGTAGGTTACTGAATGATTACCATCACTATTTACTTCAGATACCTGGTATCCTTTTCCCTCCTGAAGGATTTTTACATTTCCATCGCAGGTAACAGATACTTCTCTGCTGCTAATTTCATCTACATTATTTTCAGTGATTACAACCTTCTGTGGCTTTGTTACATAGTAACCATTTACCATAGCAGTTGTTTCTGCACCGAGAATATAAACAGAACCATATCTGTTTATTGAATATGAAAGACTCTGCTGAGCAATATTTCCAGCTAAATCTTTTATTTCAACATTTAAGGTATAGAAATCGTCGCTATCCTTGTTGTTTGGCAAATCAAGGATGGTGTAAGTAACCATTTCTTTACCAAGCTTCATTTCTGTTGGAGGAGACATAAGGCCATGCTTAGCTCCGAAGAATGAAATATCAATAAGATTATCTCTAAGGTTCGGATCCTTCACAGTAATCACTGGATTAACACTGCCATTATTTGCAGACATGTCCTCCACACCTGTGATTTCAAGCTCTGGCTCTTTTGTATCGATTACAAACTCGTTGCTTGTATATTCTTCTGAAACATTTCCTGCCAAATCCTCAAGCTTAATAGTGAAGCCATAGGTTCCATCCTTATCAAACTTGATTGTAGTCTGGTGACTGTCACCGTTTTCTGTATAATCAGATGTCTTTGGCAAAGCATCTGTGCCCTTAAGGACATTTAACTTTACAAGGTCATTAGAGAAGCTTGCCTCTTTAATATCGATTGTTGCTGTACGAGAATTGTTAAAATACTTATCATTCTCATAGTTTGTGTTATCAAAATTTACCTCTACCACTGGGGCAGTCTTATCAATTACAAACTCTGAATATACAGTATCAGCATTTTCAAGCTCACACTTGTTTCCTGCCAAATCTATGAAACTAAAATCCTTAAAACAATAAGTTCCATCCTGATTGAAAGTGATATCAAAAGTGTTATCTTTGTCAGATGTTGAAATGGCACCAACAGTAGCCTTTTCAATTCCATCGCAGGTAAAGCCCTGTGTTGTAAGGTTATCCTGATTGATATTTTCATCTGTGACAGTTATCTTTGCCACTCTGTCTGTGTTGTAATACTTTTTGTTCTTTGGGCTGTTGTTATCATAGGCCACTGTTACCTTAGGGGCTTCCTTGTCGATAACAAAGCTTGGTGCTTCTTCTGTATGTCCAAGGACTAATTCATTACCAGCCTTATCTCTAAGTTCTCCAATAACAACGTACTTTCCTGATGCTGAATAGGTAGCACGGATTTCATATTTGTTTTTGCTTTTTCCAACTCTATCCTTATCTGTTATTTCAAAGTTGTTTTCATCAGAACCCGATTCCCCTGGAACGATAACTCTAATATTTCCTTCCTTAAGGTTCCATTCGTTTATCTTAGCAACAAGCTCCACATCACATGAATAATAAGGAGCGTATTCCTGATTATCTGCTTTGCATCCTAAATCAAGGGATGGTGCAGTGTTATCAATTCTTACAATCACTCTTTCAGAATGGAAGCTTTCACCCTGCATTCCAAAATCAAGTCGATAATAGTGAGTACCCTCCTTGTTTGTATCAATCTGGAAGGAATAATCATTTGCATAATAGATTTCGTTATCTTCTGTCATCTTTTCTGAAGATGATTCACTTGGAGTGATTACATCTGCATCTGTAGGATTCCCCTTAGAGTCCAAAGTAATCAATCTTGGGTTTTCCACTGCATGGCTACTTCTACCCTTAAAGTTAACAATCAGATCTCTATTATCATGTATAGGCTTTGAATACCACACATGCTTTCCATCCTGGATCCATGTATAGTCATCTCCATAACCATTTTTAACAGTTCTAGAAAAGTAGTAACCATTACCTTCAGACTCCATTGGTCCGATTTCTTCTAATGCTTTTTTCTTTTCTTTTTGTTTTTGTTCCTCAGCCTTTTTCTTTTCAGCCTCTTTCTTCTCGGCCTCTTTCTTCTCAGCTTCTTTCTTTTCAGCTTCTTTCTTTTCAGCTTCTTTCTTTTCAGCCTCAGCTTTTTTCTTTTCGGCTTCCTTCTTTTCTGCCTCAGCCTTCTTATCTGCCTCAGTCTTTTCTGTCTCAGTCTTCTCTGGCTTATCAGCTTTTTCTTCTATTTTCTGTTCAGGCTTTACTTCTTCCTGAGCCTTCTTATCATCCTGTTTCTCTGGTGCCTGATTTGCAGCATCCTTCTTGTCAGCTTCCTGTTTTTCTTGAGCTTCCTTCTCAGGTGCAGCTGTTTCAGCCTCTGACTTATTAGGCTCTGTCTTTTCAATCTGATTCTCAGACTCCTGATTTTCAGGCGCTGCCTTCTCAGGCTCCTGTTTCTCAGTTTCAGCCTGGTTTGTTTCAGCCGTTTCTGTTTTTTCTTCTTGGGAAATTTGTTGATTTTCCTGTTTTTCATCTGCATGAACGCAGACAAAAGAATTGCTAAACAGCACGGTGCATAATAGGCACAGTGCTACTACTCGATTGAGATTTCTCCCGTTTCTGTTCTTTTTCACCACATTATCTCCTCATAGTTTACTTCATCACTCCTCCCCGTATGTACAAAAACACACTTTTCAATTATTACATAATCGTTACATTGATGCAACATGATATTCCATTAATTTTTTAATCCGAGTATTAGGCTATAAATAAAAGGATACCAGCCAGTATATACGGCTGATATCCTTAATATAATGTTAATATTTTAGGATTTACGTAATATTTTAGTTATTTCTCCTAGCTTTAACCAGTGCAAATACTGACTGCAAAATAATGAATACACATAAGAGAGCTGCAGTTGCAATGTTTGCCCAGCTAGAAAGAAGCTTTCCGTTTGTGTTTACAAGCACTGTAATTGTACCGTTGATAAGCACACCAAACAGTGAACCAATTACATTACCAACACCACCTGTAAGAAGGGTTCCTCCGATTACTGCTGAAGCAATGGCATCCATCTCAAGTCCCTTTGCTTGGTTAACAGATCCTGACATAGTGTTCAAGCAATAAAGGATTCCACCGATAGAGCAAAGGAAAGAAGAAAGAATGTGTGAAAGCATTCTTGTTTTCTTAACATTTAATCCCATCATTGTTGCAGAGGTTTGGTTTCCACCTACAGCGTAAAGGTTACGACCAAACTTGGTGTACTTTAGCATAAGGAAAATCAATACCAAAACTACAAGAGCAATAAGCACTGTAGGTCTCATGTAAGGAACTACAATTTTACCATGACGGTTTGCCTTACCTAAAAACTCTGGAAGATTAATCTTTGAGTTTGCCCAACCATAGAAAACTGGGTTGTCAGCTTCAGTGATAGAAATCTGTCCTGAACAGATAACTGCTGTCATACCACGGGCAAAGAACATTCCTGCCATGGTAACAATGAATGGCTGAATCTCTAAATATCCAACCAAGAAGCCTTGTACCGCACCAAATACCAATCCAATTACAAGAACAAGGATTACCATTGGCACTGCCCCCATCTTCCATTCAGTCATACCATAAACTAAAAGCATACAGTCCATAGCAATGACAGAACCAACTGAAATATCAATTCCACCTGTAAGCATTACGCAGGTCATTCCGCAGGTAACACAGATAAGACCAGCATTGTTTATAAGAATGTTTAAAAATGTTTGAAGGTTACTAAAGCCCTTATCCTGATAGATTGCACATCCTACAGCGTACATAAGGATAAACAGGCCAATAGTAATAAAAATAAGTACTGTATTTGAATCTAATCTCTTTCTTGTTTTCATTATGCAACCTCCTTTACTGGTGTAGCAGCCTCAGGAGCCTTTGATGCTCTCTGAGCTTTTCTTGCTGCCATATATGCCTTAAAGGCTGGAGCCTGCACAACTACGATAATTATAACGATAATTGCCTTAAACACTGGTGCCTTATCAGTTGAAACACCCATAGCAAGAAGGGTTGTTGTAATAGCCTGAATTGTATAAGCACCGATGATTGAACCTGCAAGATTAAACTTACCACCACCAAGAGAGTTACCACCAAGAGCAACTGCTAAGATGGCATCAAGCTCATAGTTAAGACCGATGTTGTTTGAGTCTGCTGAGTAAATTCTTGAAGAAGCTACAATACCAGCAATACCAGCACAAACACCACAAATCACATAGCAGATAAAGCAAATAACATCAGAGTTAATTCCTGAAATTCTTGCTGCTCTGCTGTTGATACCTACAGACTGAATGTAAAGTCCCAGAGCAGTCTTTTTAAGAAGTACTGCCACAATAGCAATTACGATTGCAGCCACAAATACAGGTGTAGGAATTGGATTTCCTGGAAGGAAATTTCCTAGATACTTGTATGGCTCATATCGTATATACGTAATCTGGTTATTACAAAGGAGCAAGCCGATGGCACGAGCTGCTGTAAACAAAATCAAGGTTGCAACCATTGGCTGAATCTTTAGCTTTGCCACAAGTGCACCGTTCATTGCACCACTCAAGCCGCCCATGAATACGCCGAAAAGCATACCAACAATCATTGGAACTGCCAGTACTGAAACTGAGTTGTTTCCATATCCAGCCAGGAGCATACAGCAGCTACAAGCTGAAAGTGACATTACTGAACCAACAGAAATATCTGTACCTGCTGATACAGCTACAACCAAGGTCTGACCAACTGCAAGGATTGCAATCTCAGATCCACGGTTCAAAATATCAATTAAACGTCCATATAAAACACCATTGTTAATACTGATTGAAAAGAAAGCTGGTGACTTAATCAAATTAATCAGTAAAACCAAAATCATACAAAAGATTGGTAGGAACAGTGGTTTCTTTGTAAGCTTCTTAAAATTTTCCATCATTATTCTCCACCTCCTGCAATGGCAGCCATGACAGATTCCTGAGTCATGTCGCCAGAAATTTCTCCTACCTGAGCCCCATCGCGCATTACATACATTCTGGTGCAGGTACGAAGCATCTCTTCAATTTCAGAAGAAATAAATACGATACTCATACCCTCTTCCTCCGCAAACTTTAAAGCCAGCTTCTGGAATTCAGTCTTTGTACCAATGTCGATACCTCTGGTTGGCTCATCCAAAATAAGGAAATCAGGATGTGTGCATAACCATCTGGCCAAAATAACCTTTTGTTGATTACCACCTGAGAGCTGATTGATTGGAGTCTCTCTAGAGGCGGTTTTTATTTGCAACATCTCTATGAACTTATCAGCAATTTCATTTTGCTTTGAAAGTGGAATCTTCTTGAACATTCCATTTCTTGCCTGAAGGGCCAAGATAATATTCTCCCTAACTGAAAGATCACCAATACATCCATCAGCTTTTCTATCATCTGGCAAATATCCCATTCCAGCTTTAATGGCATCCAGTGGTTCTTTTACATTAAGAGCCTTTCCCTTCACCTTTAAAGTGCCAGTTTGAGCTTTATCCGCACCATAGATGCAACGAACCATCTCTGAGCGACCAGAACCAAGAAGGCCAGTAACACCAACAACTTCACCCTTCCTAATCTTAAAGTCAAAAGGTTTGATAGTACCCTTATGACTGAGGTTGGATGCTTCCACAACCAATTCATCTGATACACTGCTATTACCCTCCTTTTTGATAGATGCTAAATCATCAAAATCTTTTCCAAGCATAGCAGCAACAAGTTTAACTCTTGGCATTTCCTCTACTGAGTACTCGCCAGCAAACTCGCCATTTCTAAGTACAGTGATTGTGTCGCACACTGCGTATACCTGCTCCAAGAAATGTGTTACAAATACTATTCCAACTCCCTTTGCTTTCAGGTCTCTCATAACCTTGAAGAGCTTTTCTACTTCGTTATCGTCAAGTGATGAAGTTGGCTCATCAAGGATAAGAACCTTACAATCCATATCTACAGCTCTTGCAATTGCTATCATCTGCTGAATCGCAAGAGAATAATTTTCAAGTGCAATAGTTACATCAATTTTAATATCCAAACCATCCATTATTTCCTTGGCGCGTTTGTTCATCTTACGCCAGTCGATGGTTCCTATTTTTGTCTTTGGCTCACGGCCAATAAACAAGTTTTCTGCCACTGTTAAGTTAGGGCAAAGGTTTACCTCCTGGTAAACTGTGGCGATTCCCTTTTCCTGGGCCTCCAAGGTAGAATGGTTTACAACAGGGCCATCTATACCAGCCACATGGATTTCTCCAGCATCCAGAGAATAAACACCTGTTAATACTTTAATAAGAGTAGATTTTCCTGCACCATTTTCCCCCATTAGAGCATGTATCTCTCCCTTTCTGAGAGTGAATTGTGCATGGTCTAATGCTTTTACACCCGGAAAGGATTTGGATATGTCCCGCATTGTGATAAGTAAATTTTCATCCATATTCTCTCCTCCTAGCGCTCATCAACTTCTTCTAGCCACCTTACTTAATAAAAGGGGAAGGAAATTTCCTTCCCCTGAGTGATACGTATATACGATTTAGTATGAAGCCTGTGATGCTGCGTCTGTAACCTGGATAAGGTCTTCTGTAACTTCCTTGCCTGCATTGTTTGTGTATGTGATTGACTTAAGGATATCTTCTGCAACATACCATGGCTCTGTCATGAATGTCTGCTTCTGAACATCTTCACCCTTCTTAAGTGCCTGGATGATGTCTGCACAGTAAGAACCCTGAAGTGGGTAGCACATGAAGTCTGCGTTGATGTCGCCTGACTGAACATACTCAAGACCAGCCTTGCAAGCGTCGAAGGAAATAAGGATTACGTCCTTGTCAACACCATAAGAAACACCAGCTGCCTTCATAGCATCCATAGCACCGAAAGCTTCGTTATCATTCTGGCAAACAACTACGTTGAACTTACCTTCATATGACTTGCAGTATGATTCCATAACCTGCTGTCCACCATCCTGTGTGAAGTCGCCATCCTGAGAATCAAGGATTGTCCATCCTTCCTGATCAGCATACTTCTTGAAACCATCTGTACGTCCAATCTGAGCTGAAGAACCATTAGAACCTTCAATAACAAGGATGTTAAGATCTGTGATTCCCTTAGCCTCTGCATAAGCCTTTAACCAAGCACCTGATGCAAGACCTTCGTTCATGAACTCTGAACCAACCCATGAAACATACTTATCTGAATCTTCGATTGTTCTATCGATTACGATTACAGGAATACCTGCGTCCTCGCACTCTGTAAGAACTGTATCCCAACCTGTTGAAACGATAGGATCGATTACGATGTAATCAACATCATCCTGGATGAACTGTCTAACTGCTTCGATCTGCTTTGCAGAATCATTATCGCAATCAACGAACTCAAGGTCATATCCGTTAGCCTCTGAGAAAGCTTCCTGAACTGAGTTTGTTGAAGCTGTACGCCAATCAGATTCGTGACCAACCTGAGCGAAACCAACGATGATCTTCTCTCCAGAATCCGCTGCTGTGTCTGAGCTTCCAGCGTCAGTTGTCTCTGCTGATGAATCTCCTGTGTCTGCTGCTCCTGTATCTGAGCTACCACAAGCTACCATTGATACAGCCATAAGGCTTACGAGCATTCCTGCTACTAATCTTTTTTTCATAAGGTTTTCTCCTTCCTTCTCCTTGCCAGGTCCCCCCCTGGCCCTTTGTTTTCTAAATTTAATTTATCATTGTGATTTTTTTACAACAATGAAATCACCCTAAAAAAACACGGTTCTAACTTTTGGATGATACCAATTTTCTCATTCTAAAAATTTCACATACCAATTTCTTACAGGGTATGTATTTCACGTTTTCAGGGGTAAATATTTTTGATAGATAGGTTAGAAATATTACGATTGGTATGTATTGTATTTAGATAAATTTCATACCAATTTTAGTGAGTCTATGTTAAAATTTTGGTAGTGTATAGGGAACATTTTGTATTAGGGGGAATTATTTTATGGTTCCAAAATATATTCAACTAAAAGAAACTATCAACAATGAAATTCTAAAAGGCACCTATCCAATTGGCTCAAAGCTTCCTACAGAGGTACAGCTGGCTGACATGTATCAGGTCAGTCGTTCCACCGTAAGGCAAGCTCTTCAGATGTTATCTGAGGAAGGTATTATCAATAAACACTGGGGTAGTGCCAACACAGTCATCTCCAAAAGCGATACCTCCAAAAAGAAGATTGTGGTTATCCTAGTGCCCTTCAAGAAAAATCCTTACTACTCTATCCTAATAGAAAACCTGACTGCCAAGCTTTTAAAGGAAGGACTCACTCCAGAGGTTCACGAAAGTAAGAACCATCTTTCAGAAGAGCGTACTGTCCTTTCATCTATGATAAATGACCTTTACGGCGGATTGATTATTGCTCCTGCCCTAAGCGGCAGACCTTCCACAAACTGTGATTTGCTTCAGCTACTGTTAAAAAGAAAAACTCCTATTGTTTTTATAAATACAGCTCCAGTGGGTATCTACAATCCAGCTGTCATCTCTGCCGATGACTACAGCAAGGGCTATCAGATGGCCAGAAGCTTTATAAATTCTGGGCATAAAAAAATAGGTGGAATTTTTGTACACGATCGTTACTCCTCCATCTGTTCCTTCTCAGGTTTCGTGGATGCCATTAGGGACGCTGGCCTTACTATCAATGATGGTTGTTTTCTTTGGATTAACTCCGTGGACCCTCAAGGTTGCACCAGCAGAAGCTCCAGCTCCATCAATCGATTTTTGAAGTACGCCTACGAAACTGTGTCTGTGGTATACGTGGACGATTCCACTATAAACACTGACGGGGCATATCCTTTATACAAATCCACCTTATCTCCTACAAAGGATATGGGTAAGGAAGCCGCAAAGCTTTTCTTAGAAATAAAAAAGAATGGCAACAGTTCATCTGTTACCATTCCCTATAAATAATTAAAACTTTCTTTTCTCTATAAACTGTGCTGTCAGATTATCCTTGGTGAAGTGCTGTTCCTTAACATAAGTTATCTTTGGAACAGCCTCGCCTTTTTCCAATCGACTGATTAGCTTATAAATATATGGGCCCTGGAGAGGATTACACTCCACCTCCACACTTATCTGACCCTCCATGCACATCACAAGTGCTGTGTTCATAGCATCAAAGGAAATCACCTTTATCCCCGAATCACTTCCATAGGAAACTCCAGCCTCATTCATGGCTGCAATTGCTCCGTAGGCTTCTTCGTCATTCTCACAATATATTACATCTATGTTTTCTGGACCAACTTCCTCCAAAGCTGTGGTCATGATTTCTCGCCCCTTGGCCTTTGTGAACTCGCCACAGGCTTCGTAGGTTACCTTCCAGTCAGGATGTTTTTCAAGAGCTCGTTCCAAAGCGCCGCTTCGACCAAGCTGCGCAGAAGAACCAATAGTTCCCTGAATATGTACAATGTTTAATTCTTTTGAAGCATCCTCCTCTAAGGATAACATGCTTTCCAATTCTGCTATAGCTGCATCTCCCTCAGCCTTAAAATCCGAACCTACAAAGGCCGTGTAAAGAGATTCATTTTCAACCACTACATTTCTGTCGCAGATAATCACTGGAATACCTGCCGCCTTGGCCTCAGATAAAACAGTATCCCAGCCGGTCTCCACTATAGGACTAAGCACAATATAGTCTACGTCCTGTTGGATAAAGGTTCTAATATCTTTGATTTGATTATCCTGCTTTGACTTGCCATCCTTGTAAATCAGCTTGTAGCCTCTTTCCTCTGTGAAGCTTTCCATAACTGAGTCTGTAAGGGCAACTCGCCATGAGGACTCTGCTCCTGGTTGAGAAAAACCAACTACTATTAGGTCTTGCTCTTCATCTTCGTCCAGGGAGGAAGATTTTTTTCCTGTTAAACCACAGGAAACAATAAAAAATGTTAGGACAAGTAACAGTATGCTTGCTAAAACTAATTTCTTACTATGAACTTTCATTTTATCTCCCTATATATTAACACCTCATCCGAGCCCTTCGGGCTTACTTTAGGTATTACTGCTGTGATTGTGGTTCCAACTCCTTCTGTGCTGGAAATGGTCAGGCCATATTCATCCCCGTATAGAAGCTGCATTCTCTGATGCACGGTTCGAAGTCCAAATCCAATCTTCTCTCCTGTCTCCATGGCATCACGCATTTCCTGGAGTCTTGCCTCAGTCATTCCGGCACCATTGTCTTTGACTGTAAGCTCAATCTTATCACCTATATCAACAGCATCCACTCGAATTACGCCCTTTTCACGCTGAAGTTTTATGCCATGGTAAATACTGTTTTCTACCAAGGGTTGAAGTGTCAGCTTTGGTATAGAATATTCATAAAGGGATGCAGGAATATGCACCTCGTAATCCATTCGGTCCTGGTATCTGGTCTTTTGAATGGCCAAGTAACTAAGCACATGCTTCTGCTCCTCCTCAAGGGTGATAATATCTCGGCCTCGGCTAAGGCAGAATCTAAAGAAATCCGACAGAGCGCTGACCATTTGAATGCTATCCTCTTTTTTGTCAGCCTCTATAAGCCAGATGATAGTGTCCAAAGTATTGTACAAAAAGTGTGGATTTATCTGGGCCTGCAAAAGCTCCAGCTCTGCATGACGCTTTCTTCGCTCAGCTTTTTTGTTTTCCTGAATCAGATTGTTCAGCTGACCAACCATGTCTTCAAAACCATCTGACAGACTTTGAATCTCGATGGAGTCTGCTTCCACCGCTTCCTTCACCTCAAAATCACCAGCCTTAATATCCTCAACTCTTTTTGCCAGCTTTGTAATCGGGTGGGTGATTCTTTCAGTAATGTTTGAAGTATAAATTGCCACTGCAAGAGTCATTATTATAAACAGTCCTACTGTACCAAGAATCAAATACCTAAGCTCCTCTGACAGCTCCTCCTGAAGGCTGCTAAGGTAGGCTGATTCATAATAAAGATAATCGTACATGTAGGTCTGAATCAAATCAGTGAGGATATAGATGTTGTTCTCCAGCTGCTCCATGCCCTCATCGTAGGAGGCAGCATCATCTATCTCATCCATTCTCTGTTCCAAGGTAACACACAGGTTTCTTACGGAGGTAATGGCTTCCATACTCTTTTTTTGAGTGGTGTTATCCAAAAGCTCCTCCGCTAGCTTCCTGGCGTTCTCCACCTCATCAATAGGCTTGCCATCAGCATAGGCACTATCACTAACATAGTAGAACATCTTCAAGTCCACCACATTTTTGAAGTCCTGGTTGAAGGCCGAAGCCTCTGTTACATTGGCAAGAATCGTCTGATACTGAAAAGCATACCAGCTTAAAATACCTATGAGCACAGCGATAACTATACTCATAGGCACAAGAATAACCGATATCAAACGCCTCAGCATGACACTCATTGTTTGCTTCTTTTTAATCACGTTTCTCATGCTCCCCGTTCCTTGGTACGAAACTCCTTTGGACTAAGTCCGTAAGTCTTCTTAAAAATATAGCTGAAATAATGAGGATCCTTATAGCCCACCTGCTCAGCTATAATCTGGGACTTTTCACCTGTTGTAAGAAGCATTTGCTTTGCATGCTCCATACGCTTTGCTGTCATATATTCCACAAAGGTGGTCTTATTTTCCTTGGAGAACATTGCGCTCAAATAGCTAGGTGAAATGTTCACTTCCTTTGCCACCTCGTTCAGGCTCAGATTGCTATCACAATAATGCTCGTCCACATATCGGATAGCCTCAGAAAGCTGTGACTTTGATTGTTTTCCAAATTCGTTTTTACGTTTTGAAATAACCGTTGCAAACATCTTTGCCACAAATGGAAGAACAGTATCTTCCTCCACTCGCTCCACCTGTGTTCTGGCATCACTTTCAAGAATCACATCCGGATTCAAGGATAGCTTTCGCAAATAATCAGACACACACATGTACATGGTCATAGCAAAATACTTGCAAAACAAAATAGACTTCAAGGAATTCTTTGTCTGCTTGTTTAAAAGATTATCTAAAAATCCATCAATTTCGGATTCCTCAGCATTCTCCAAAAACAACGTAACCAGTCTTTGATCTATGTCTATAGTCTCACTTTCCTCATTGTTAATCTTGATAGCCTCAATATCATTATCTGTAAAAATATGTCCTGAAGGATTAATAAACCTACACCCCAGTCGCTTGCTGGCCCTATCGCAGGCTGCGGAGAATTCTGAAATCCTTGTAATGGTTCCGCTTTCTGCAAGATACCAATTAATCTCATCCTCGTACACCAGACAACGACGCTCCACATTTTCAATTAAAGTTTTTGTGAGACTATCAATGGAATGCTCATCCCCTTTGACGATAATGGCATAGCCCTCCATACTCCAATGGAAAACTATGTATTCAGGACAGCATTTCAGATATTGCATGAGCTGCTCAGACAAGCGAGCCCTATGCTTAGAAAAGCTAGGCGCAGATCCCACACCATCCATAGGCGTGAAATCCAAAAGCACCATGTTATAATGAGTTGCATCAAGAGAAAGCCCCAGCTCCTCAGATTTCTCATAGACCTCTGAGACAGACATGGTGCCTCCCACTAATTGATTAAAGAATCTTACTCTTGCGAATTGTTCGTACTCTTGACTTTCTGCTTTGAATTGCTCGAGGTAATTATCTTTTTCATTTTCCTTATCCAGCTTGCTCTTAACATCAGACATAACCTCACCAAGCTTATCCTTGGTAATAGGCTTCAGCAAATAATTATCTACTCCGATGCCAATAGCCTCCTGGGCATAAGAAAAATCATCAAAGCCGCTAATAATAATTATTCTTGTATTAGGCAGCTCCTTCTTAATAATTTTAGACAACGCAATGCCATCCATAAATGGCATTCTAATATCTGTGATAATAACATCTGGCTTTGTCTGCCTAATCTGTGGTAATGCCATCTCTCCATCCGCTGCATCACCAACATAGGCAAAGCCATGCTGCTCCCATGGGAAGCTTGCTTTCAACCCATCGCGGATGACAATCTCATCCTCGACTAAAAATACACTATACATTATTCCCCAAAAATCCTTCTTAAAACCTGTGACCTTCTCCCCTTCAGAAGAAAGTCAAAACCCCAAAACTACTAACTTGATTTCTTCTCAGTAGCTGCCTCTTCCGCCTCAGCAGCTTTCCTGGTTTCTACAAACTGAGAAACCATATCACACAAGACCTCCGCTGTAGCCTGCACACCAAGCAAAGAGCTGTTAATGCAAATATCATAACCTCTACTATCTCCCCATTTCATTGTAGAGTAATAATTATGATATGCCTTTCTCTTCTTATCATGGCGGAACATCTTTGCCTTAGCTTCCAGCCTATTAAGCTTGTAGAGTCTGCAAATTCTCTGTGTCTTTTCCTCCTCGTCACCCCTAACGAAGATAGAAACCAGCGCAGGATTTCCACGCAACACATTCTCAGAACATCTACCAACCACTACAAAACTTTCTCCGCTTGCAGCCTTCTCACGTATAAAATTAAACTGCAGCTGCGCAACTGAATCCTGAACAGATGACGAATGTCCCCTAACCGTTCTCACCAATCCCCTTCTCTTCATCTCCTCGTGCTGATGAAGGGATTCGGCCTCGATGCCATTTCTGGCTGCCATCTGATCAAGCATATTACGATCATACAATGGAATATTGAATTTCTCAGATAATATGGTAGCTATTTCGTGTCCACCACTTCCGTACTCTCTACTCACTGAAATAATCAATTGCCCCATAAACTAACCCCCTTCCAGTATTATCCTAACTTTATTTTATAGCATTATAAAAAAGAAGTCGAGCCTCTAAATGCCACAAAACCATAAAAATGTTACCATTTTCAGTCTCTTCTGAAAATTTACAGGGCTGGGGGCACCTCCCACCATATAGGCCTAGGCTCAATCACAAAATAATGATTCTCTAAATGCTGCATGTAGCTTTAGGCGGGAGGTGCCCCCAGCTAATATAAAAAACAAGAGACTGAAAATGGTAAGCTCAGTCTCTTGTGGTATTTAGAGGTAACGTACGTATATGTTTATCATGGAGATAGCAAGTACGATAAGGGTGCCGGGTACGAGTTCCTTGCAGTAGGTAGCCCAGCTGATAGGGTAACCTTCTTTACCGGCTGTGGAAATACCAACTACGTTGGCGCTGGCTCCGATAGGTGTCATGCTTCCTCCAATGTCTGTTCCGATAGCAAGTGTCCAAGCCATTGTGGCAAGGTCTACGCCTGTTGCCTGTGCAAGTGCATTAATAACAGGAATCATTGTTGCGGAGAATGGAATGTTGTCAATGAAGGCTGATGCAATGGCACTTACCCAAAGGATGATGGCAATCATAACATATGCGTTGCCGCCAGATACCTTTGCGATAAAGTCTGCGATTACAACAAGCACTCCAGTCTCTTCCAAACCACCTACAACTATAAACAATCCTATGAAGAATAAAAGTGTCTCGTAGTCTACTCTCTTCAAAAGCATAGGCGCTTTTCTGCCTGCAGTAATAAGAGTGATGGCTGCAATAAACACACCGATGAAGGCAACTGTAAGACCTGTGATGGCGTGTGTAACAAGAAGAGCTACAGCGACTCCAAAGATGATGGTGCTAGTTAAAAATTCCTTCATGTTATCAATCTTTACTTCAACATCGATTGTGCTAGGGTCTACTCTGTCACCTGGATCCTGAAGACGATTTCTCATAGTGAAATAGAAATAAATGATGATGATTACCAGCGATACGGCTCCGATTGCACCTGTGTTCATTACGAAATCTGCAAAGGAATATCCAAGTGATGTTCCAATGATGATGTTTGGTGGATCACCGCACATGGTTGCACTTCCGCCAAGGTTGGCACAGAAGATTTCTGCCATGATAACAGGAACTGGGTTGAACTTCAGTGTACGTCCAAGTCGAATTGTAACTGCTGCCAAGAAAAGGATAACAGTGATTGAATCGATGAACATAGCAAGCACTGAAGACAAAATCATAAAGGAAACAAAAATCTTTACTGGCTCGTAGTTTGCAAGCTTTGCGATTTTGAGACAAAGCCAGTCAAAGAAGCCTGCCTCTGCCATTCCTTCTACCATTATCATCATTCCCCATAGGAAAATGATAGTGGCCCAGTTGATACCTGAGGTTTGTTCCGCATGCTCCCCTGCAGAATACCAAAATTCCTTTGTGAAAATACCTTTTACCGCCATAGTATTAATAAAAGCTTTGGCATCTTTCATGGCAAAGCCAAACACAAAAATACTAGTACAGGCTCCGCATGCAAGTGTGACATAGTGCTTTGGGAATCTATCCCATACAATAAAAGCAAACATAGTCACGAATACCACTAATGCTAATATTTGCGCTAACATAAAAAACTCCCTTCGTATACATTTTTCCACATCATATTGTATACGTTGGGAGTTATTTTTAGAATAAACATTTTGACCTAAATGTTTGCTTTTTTTAACAATTCCTGCATAGATGCAGTATTTTTTAATTCAGAAAGGATGTTAATGGCTGCCCACTGCAAATCACCAAGAGCTAAATATGGTCCTCGGTTAAAGCCCTTGTAGCTGATGGTTCTATCCCCATTGACTTCCACGACAATGTTGCAGATTCCTTCCTTTTGTAACTCAATAGCCTTATGACTAATCTCTTTGTCAGGTGCAACTGTGGTGCTGATGATAGTATCACCATCTTTATCAAGCTTGAAGGAACCCCACTTTTCATAGCGAATCATAGGCACGTCGTATAAGTATGCCTTTTCTACTACAGTAACGTAACCATCTGGTTCGAAGGTTGGTGGAACGTTCAGCATGCATTCCAAAATCTTGTCTGGATCATAGCCTGGCATTATCAAGTCGCAGCCGGCGTGTATGTCTTCACCTTTATCAGAAACTGAACCCCAGTCAGACATAACAAAGCCCTCAAAGCCTATATCTCTTCGTAGGATATCTATGTTCAAGCCTCTCTGTGAAGAGGTATGAACGCCATTGATTCTATTTCCAGAGCACAGGAAGCCTGCTGGTCTGCTAATAAAATGACAAGAAGAGAAAGGACGAAGATATATTTCCGCAAAGGCTCTTCTTGGAATATTTATGATAGCATCTGTATCCTCAGTTTCCTGATTGTAGGTGGCAAGATTTTTCACGATAACGTTTCTTCCCTCGTATCGTTTTACGCCCATAATAAATCCTGCACCAATAATACCTGTTAAGGCTGGGTCCTCAGAATAGAACTCATAAGACCTTCCCCACATAGGATTTCTTGTGACATTAAGTGGAGGCGCCAAGGTGTAGTCGATACCATACTCCTCCATTTCTCTACCATAGGCACGCCCCATTCTTATCATGGAATTCATATCCCAGGTCTGAGCCATATTACTTGGCGATGGGAAACAGGTACACTGTATTCCAATAATGTGAAGTCCTGATGGTCCATCTGCAATGGTGACGCCAGGAATTCCAAGAGTG
Organism: Pseudobutyrivibrio sp. YE44; assembly: GCF_900104335.1. Classification (GTDB taxonomy): domain Bacteria; phylum Bacillota; class Clostridia; order Lachnospirales; family Lachnospiraceae; genus Pseudobutyrivibrio. Next base: position 39,494 of record NZ_FMXT01000013.1, on the reverse strand, counting down.
GTAGCAAACTGAGAGGTTGTACGAGCCGCAACCTCTAAGCCCTTCTTATCCAGTGAAAAGTTGAAGTTAAATCGATTTTCACTGTCATACTTGGACTCATCTGTGGCACCTACTACAAGTCTTGCAAGCACCTCTGGTGAAAGTGAAGCTACAAATTCCTCCATGGTTACATTGCCCTTGATTACATCAATGAAGGTAGCACTGCCACAAGGCTTCACTATCTCAATGTTTTCATAGGCTCTAAAAGGAATGTCATAGGCATTGTTATTTACATAAGATAAGTAATTACTTCCTTCCTGTATATAGGTAGTAAATTCTTTCTTTGGTTTTACCACTTTGTTTTCAGAATTATAGTCATTACTTGAAAGAGAGGCCACCTTAATAAAGCCTGTTTCTTCCTTTTGACGGGCAGGTGGAGTCAAGAACTCCATCTCCTTAGTAACTGGCATAGCATTTGTTACCTTTTTGATTGCCGTGGTTCTATCCAGTACCATCTTGGCGCAGACTTTTGTATCCCTAGAATTTGCACCTATTCTAAAGAGATAATCTCCCTTTTCCATAACCCATGCTAGACGCTCGTCATCAAAGGATGTAAGCGACATAATAGGTATCTTTATAGTTATCTCCTCGGATTCCCCTGGTTTAAGCTTTCCAGTTTTGCCAAAGGAACAGAGAGACTGATAAGGCTTTTCCAATTTGCCTTCTGGCGAACTGCAATAAACCTGAACCACCTGTCTACCAGCATGATTTCCAGTGTTAGTCACCTTAACTCTCATAATAAGAGATATCCAGCTGGCCTCAAAATATTCCAAGCTCATATCAAAGGTTGTGTAGCTCAATCCATATCCAAATGGATAAAGAGGTGCCACATCAAAGGCATCAAAATAACGATAGCCTACGTATAAGCCTTCCTTATAATCTATCTCATGATTCTTTTCAGCTTTACTTCTTTTTGCTGGTGTCTGGCAGGTTGAATAGTCCTTATACTTCTTCGCCCAAGTAGAGGTCAGACGTCCATTTGGATTCACTGCTCCTGTCAGCACATCTGCCAGTGAGTTTCCTGCTTCCATTCCAGGAACACCCATGAGAATAATTCCCTTAACATTTTTCATTTTGGCAATAGAAGAGATTTCCATCATGCCAGAGTTCAACACAAGGATTACATTTTTAAAAGAACTGGTTATTAGATTTATATTCTCCAATTCAACCTTGGAAAACTGATAAGGCTTTTCCTGATTTCGAAGCTCCTCATCTGACACATAAGGCCTTCTAGTAACATAGATACAAGTATCTGTTCCAAGAATTGCTTCTGCCATATCAGCAACAGAAATTGGAACCTCTGCTGGACGAACCTTCATTCCCGCAAACAAACTAGATGTTCTAGAATTACCAATATATTTTTTCTCAGAAAGCTTTACCTGCTTTTCCATCTTGTTAAGCCATGTATCTGTGCTAAAGGTAAAGCCATTATTTAGAAGCCCCTGCTTAACATTTACGTTTCCATCCGTAAATACGTAGTTGTAAAAAATACCGCAAAAAATAGTGTCAACAGCACCTGCTCCAAACAATGCAACCTTCCCTTTGTTAATAGGAAGAATACCATTATTTTTAAGTAGCACCATACTGTCGGCACCGAATGTGCGCACTAAATCCCTGTGCTCTGGGAATGCCATTTTTCCAGTTTTTGTAATTACTCCCCTAAGCTGTCGCAAATTCATTACAAATTACTCCCTAGAACTACTTATTACCCAAAACTCCCCTTTTATCCTTTTTTTTCGCTATGGAATATGATACTATTTTTTTACTTAAAAAATGTGTACATTTTGTTAAATTAATATGCGCAAAAGCTGAAAATTCGCCTATTAATACTCACTTTCTATGAATAAGGAGATTAACTATGCTAAAAGACATGTTTGACCGTGATTTTTCTCTCTCTTTTGAAGTATTTCCACCAAAAAAAGATGACGAATTTGAAAACTGCTACAAGGTGTTAGATTCTCTTTCTACACTTAACCCTGACTTCATCAGTGTTACCTATGGAGCAGGTGGAAGCAACTCAAAGAAAACTGTAGACATTGCCAATTACATCCAGAACACCTTGGGCATGGATGCAATGGCTCACATGACCTGCGTAGGTTCTGAAGCCAACGATATCCTTGAGGTTACAAAGGCTTTGGAAGAGGTTGGAGTTAACCACGTGCTTGCCCTTAGAGGTGACAAGCCAAGAGACATGTCTGATGAGCAGTTTGAGCGTCGAATCTTTCCTCATGCCACAGACCTTATACACTTTTTAAACGAAAACACATCACTTAGCATATCAGCTTCTTGCTATCCTGAAAAACACCCTGAAGCAATTTCTATGGATTCGGATATTGCCTTCATGAAAATGAAGCAGGACATGGGAGCAGAGATGTTTATCTCCCAGCTTTTCTTTGACAATGCAGACTACTACAGATTTATTGAGCGTACTGACAGAGCTGGCATCACTGTTCCTGTTGTTGCAGGTATTATGCCAATCACCTCAGTTAAACAGATTGGTTCCACTGTCACCTTGGCAGGTTCTTCTGTTCCAAAGAAGCTTGCTGATATTTGCGCAAAGTACAGCGAGGATCCTGAGGCCATGAGACAGGCAGGCATCGAATACGCCATCAACCAAATCAACGATCTTCGTAAATGCGGTATGGGTCACATCCACATCTACTGCATGAACAAGCCAAAGATGACTGCAGAAATTTGCGAAGCAATAAAATAGAAACAAGACATAAAAATGCTCCAGCCTTCACTGGAGCATTTTAGTTTGCTTATTTACTGATTATTCTTAAGCTCAAGATATAAAGCTGCATCTGTATTACTCATATATGGTCCTGTCCAGAACACAAATACAATACCAAGGGTAATGATTCCTAAGAAAATCCAGCCAATGAAGGATAAGTCCAATAGGAAAGCACGTCCCTTATTTCCATTCATCATCTGACGAGATTTTGTAATTACCTCTGTTGCAGATAATTCTGGATAATCCTTAATGATGTATGGGACCATCTTATATGAATACGTTTTTACGATACCTGGAATGAATAATAATAGGAACCAAAGTCCTAGGAATAAATCTCTTAAGAACAAGGTTACAAAAGTATGTCCATATCCACCAAAGCCTTCTTTGATAGTTCCAACCTCAGCATCTCCCTCTTCCACATTCTTCTTGAAGAATCTGTAGCATCCAACCTGAATAGGATTAGTAAGGAAAATACGAACTAAAATACTGATTACAAGAGCTATACCAACAAATCCCATAAGGATTCCCAAAATAGTCAATTGCTGTTCTGGTGATAAACCAGATAATACACCAGCAGCCTCGCTTGTAGCATCATCACTATTTGTTGCTTGTGAGGCAGCTGAACCACCTGCTGTAAAGATAGAAAGTATAAACGCTACCAAAACAGATTTCCAATAGTTTGCCTTAAAGGCTGCCTTGCCTCTTGTCTTAATTTCCCCAATAGTCCACATAACTTTTTCTCCTTTCAATATCCATGTGTGAAAAGTAAAAAAATATCGCCTAACTAGCATTTTAAACTAATTAGGCGATAAAATGTGAAAATTCACAGTTTGTTCTATTTTGTACCGAAAATTCTATCTCCAGCATCACCAAGACCTGGGCAGATGTATGCGTCTGAGTTAAGCTCACGGTCGATGTGACCTACATAAATCTGAACGTCAGGATGAGCCTCGTGAAGAGCACGAACTCCTTCTGGAGCACCGATGATAGCCATGAACTTAATGCGCTTTCCACCGTGCTGCTTGATAAGGCTGATTGCATCGATTGCAGAACCACCTGTTGCAAGCATAGGATCTGTAACTACAATGAGACGCTCCTCGATTGGGCTTGGAAGCTTGCAGTAGTACTCGTGTGGGATGTGTGTCTCCTCATCACGATACATACCGATGTGACCAATCTTTGCTGTAGGAACGAGACGCTGAATACCGTTAACCATACCAAGACCTGCACGAAGGATTGGCACGATTGCCATCTTACGACCAGCGATAACTGGTGACATGCACTTCTCGATTGGAGTCTCACACTCGATGTCTACTGTCTGTAAATCGTTGAGAGCTTCAAAAGCCTCAAGCATAGCTATTTCTTCTACAAGAGCACGGAACTCTGCTGTTCCTGTGTTCTTGTCTCTAAGCATTGTGATTTTGTGCTGAAGTAGAGGATGTGTTAACTCTACTACATTATCTAATTTTTCCATTAGAATAAATTCCTCCTAAAATTTCTTATCTTTTATAAATAAGGAAGTTCGGGCCATCTAAAATTGCCTTCGGCAAGGCCCTCACAGCTATTTCATTTTGCCAGCATAGCTGTCAAAATAAAACAGCATTTACCATCCTTCTTTATCAAATCTGTATCTCTCAGGATTACCATACTCGTAATCTCTACCAGGGATAATTGCATTGAGCAATACACCAGCGATTGCAGCGATAGCAAGGCTTGTAAGTGTGATATCTGTAGAACCTACTGTAAAGGTAAGTCCATCAGAGAAGCCAAGTCCGCAAACAAGGATAACTGCTGCAATGATAAGATTTCTTGAATGTGTGAAATCAACATGATTCTCAACCACATTTCTGATTCCTATTGCACTAATCATACCATAAAGCATAAAACTTATTCCACCTACGATTGCGCTAGGCATGGTACCGATAATGTCGGCCATCTTTGGAATGAATGAAAGTACAATAGCGTAAACTGCTGCAATTCTAATAACCTTTGGATCATGAACCTTTGAAAGCTCAAGGACACCAGTGTTCTCACCATAAGTAGTGTTAGCTGGGCCGCCAAAGAATGCTGAAAGAGCTGTAGCAAATCCGTCACCTACAAGTGTACGGTGAAGACCTGGGTCAGTAACGAGATCCTCTCCAACTGTAGCTGAGATTGCTGACATATCTCCGATGTGCTCCATCATTGTAGCGATAGCGATTGGCGCCATAACAAGGATTGCTGAGATATTGAACTTGCAGATGAAGAAATCTGGAAGACCAACCCATGCTGCCTCGTGTACAGCTGCAAAATCAAGGATTGCTGAGCCGTCTGCATTTGTCATGCCAAGTGCATTGAAAACAAGTGCGCATGCATATGAAATTACAACACCCATGAGAATTGGAAGGATCTTGAACATTCCTTTTCCCCAGATATTAAAGATGATTACAACTGAAAGTGCGATGATGGCTAAAAGCCAGTTTGAAGATGCATTAGTGATTGCTGAAGGTGCAAGTGAAAGACCGATGCAAATGATAATAGGACCAGTTACAACTGGTGGAAGATATTTCATAACCTTGTTGATTCCAACAAGCTTGATAATAATCGCAAGAATTAAGTAAAGGGATCCGGCAACAACGATACCACCACATGCGTATGGAAGCTTCTCACCCATTGTCATGTTTTTAAAAATACCAGTATTCAAATTAGCAACTGTGTGAAATCCGCCGAGAAATGCGAATGAAGAACCAAGAAAAGCTGGAACTTTTAACTTAGAACAAAAATGGAAAAATAAGGTGCCGACACCTGCAAAAAATAGAGTAACTTGAATTGAAAGACCTTCGCCTTCGAAATAATTGTTGACGAGAATTGGAACTAAAATAGTCGCTCCGAACATAGCGAATAAATGCTGGAGACCCAAAATCAACGTCTTTGTGGTGCCTAGTTTCGACACGTCTTTGATTGGTTCATTAGTGTTCATAGAATCCTCCCTTTGAATTTTTACTTAAACTTTCAATATGCTATCACATTAAAATTAAATTAGCAATTACTTTTTTTAAGTTACTATTCACAGTTATAAAATATTTAAAAACCATTATATCCAAATTTATTGGGGAATTAATGGTTTTAAATATTTTATAAACTAGAATAAATAACTAGATAAAAATAACTCTAAGCAAGTAAATCAATATCAAGTGTACTGGATAAAATGAATAAAAAAATCTACGAAGGGCCACTGAGTCTGAACCCTTTTTCCCATTGTAAAAGAATAAAGGTACAAGCATAGCAGCTGCATAAGCTTCGGTTTTGCTAGACATCAAAGTCAACATAAGCACACCAACTGCAAAGGCTGTAAGCCTGCTTTCCTTTGTGGCGCCATATAAAAAATATATAACAGCAATACAAGCGATTCCGGCATGTCTATAATCAAGCTTTGTAATATAAGCTAGTCCCATTCCAAGGAACATTATCAAAACCATTGCCACACGTCTTACAATTTCATTTTCAAAGATTCCCTCTGACAGATGTAAAACATAGTCCATACAACAAAGCACTATCAATCCAAGAAGAAGCTCCCACAACACGTTGTTAGATAAGAAATCTATCTTTCCTTTGCGAAGTGCCAGGTCAAAAGGTATCTCTGAAATGATTGCAATCTGTATAAGTCTTAAACAATAATTCTTGATATTTCTAGTATGGAAAAAGCCTTCCACAAGCATGAAGCAATAAATAGGAAATGCCATTCGGCCAATGCCACGCATCAGGTGATAAATATCACAATAGAATTCGTAGGAGGGCGAATTGAACGCCTCAGGTAATCCTAACCAATGGAGATAAAAGCCGGCTGCAAAATGATCCACAAACATGGTGATTACAGCAATCATTTTTAGAGCATTTCCATTAACCTCAAATCGCTTTTCTGACATTTATAATACCAACCACTCTATAAAATCTCTCACTGCTCCGCGGCCACCATCTTTTTTGGAAACAAAATCGGCCATATCAATGAGAGCCTGGGCTGCATCCTTAGGACATCCAACCAAGCCACCTTCTGCCTTGATTGCCTTCATAACAGTAAGATCGTTTAAGTCGTCACCCATATAAGCACAATCCTTGAGTGTGCGACCATTTGCAGACATGACACCCTTAAGCTTTCCAAGCTTATCGCTTACGCCCTGATAGATGTGGTTGATGCCAAGCTCTTCGCATCTGTTCTCAACGATTTTGCTGGTACGACCTGTAATAATCATAGGAGTAACGCCGGCTGGAATAAGCTGATGAACGATTCCATAGCCGTCCTTAATATTGAAAGCCTTACATAACTCACCGTTCTCTCCCATGTATACGCAACCATCTGTTAATGTCCCGTCTACGTCTAATACCAAATACTTAATATCTTTCATAAAAAAATCTCCTTAGTAAAAACATACTAAGGAGATTATACTACATTATGCTTTAACTTGTCTTTCAGAAACTACTTTTATTGCAAATAGTGTTCCAATCATAAGTGCGATACCAATAACAAGGCATACGAACCAGTTTCTGATAAAGCCTGAAACTACGTAAGAAACAAGGGATACACCTGCTACTGTAAAGGCATATGGAAGCTGTGTGCTTACGTGTCTGATATGGTCACAATCTGCACCAGCTGATGCCATAATAGTTGTATCTGAAATTGGTGAACAGTGATCGCCGCAAACTGCACCAGCCATACAAGCTGAGATAGCGATAATCATAAGCTCGTTGTTAACATCACCACCGAATACATTTACAACGATTGGAATAAGGATTCCGAAGGTTCCCCATGAAGTACCAGTTGCAAAGGCAAGGAAGATACCTACAAGGAATACAAGGGCTGGAAGTAAGCTCATAAGTGCATGGTTGTCAGCAATGTTTGCTACGATGCCACCAACATATTCTGCTGCACCAAGTGAATCTGTCATAGACTTAAGTGTCCATGCAAAGGTAAGAACCAAGATGGCAGGTACCATACTCTTAAAGCCCTCTGGAATTGCATTCATACATTCGCTAAAGCCTAAAACTCTTGTTGCTAGATAGAAAACAATTGTAATAATAAGTGCAACAACTGAACCATAAACAAGTCCAACTGAAGCGTCTGAATTTGAGAAGGCATCAATGAAGCTTTCTCCACTAAAGAAGCCACCTGTATATATCATACCAATTACACAACAGATAATAAGGGCTGCAATTGGAAGTACCAAATGAAGCACTGTACCTTTTTCTGAAATAGGTGGATGAGGCTGATCCTCAGCACCTGTAAGGCTGGCTGAATCTTTTTTCTTTCTTTCCTTCAACTCTGCTCTGTGATTCATTTCAGCAAGATTCATTGAAGAGTAATCGAACTTCATGTAAGTGATGGTAAACATCATTACAAGTGTAAGGAGCGCATAAAAGTTGTAAGGGATAGCTCTAATGAAAAGAGATAATCCGTTTGCTCCATCTACGAAACCAGTAACTGCTGCAGCCCAAGAAGAAATTGGAGCGATAATACAAACTGGAGCAGCTGTGGCATCGATTAAATAAGCAAGCTTTTCACGAGAAATACCGTGCTTATCAGTAACAGGTCTCATAACTGAACCAACTGTAAGGCAGTTAAAATAATCATCGATGAAAATTAACATACCAAGGATGATTGTTGCAACCTGTGCGCCTGCCTTTGTCTTTACGTGAGTTACTGCCCACTTACCAAAAGCAGCTGAACCGCCGGCACGATTCATAAGCATTACCATGCTACCAAGTACAACAAGGAACACAAGAATACCAACGTTCCAAGCATCTGAAAGCTGACCAATCATTCCATCTACAAAGATGTGCTCCATTGCTGCGGTAAGATTGAAGCCTGCGTATAAAAGACCACCAGTAAAAATTCCTATAAATAATGAAGAGTAAACTTCTTTTGTAAGCAACGCCAATAGGATGGCAATTAATGGTGGCAACAACGACCATATTGTATTAGTAAATTCCATAAGTCTTCATATTCTCCTTTAGTGTATTTGCATGAGCCTCTTCCATTTCTGTAAGTGGCTTTCTGAGAGGACCAGCCTCAAAGCCCATAATGTTAAGAGCCTTCTTTACAGGAATAGGATTTACCTCGCAGAAAAGTGAATCGATAAGAGGTAATGCCTCAAGCTGCATTGCTGCTGCCTTCTTAAAATCTCCATCGAGACATGCCTGGCACATATCATGTGTCTGCTGTGGTGCAACATTTGATAAAACAGAGATAACACCAAGTCCGCCAAGTGACATAATTGGTACTATCTGATCATCGTTTCCTGAGTATACATCGATGCATCCCTTTGCAAGCTGAAGAAGCTTTGCAATCTGACTAATGTTTCCACAAGCCTCTTTAATAGCAACGATGTTATCCACATCCTTAGCAAGCTTTACTGCTGTCTCTGGCAAAATGTTGCAGCCTGTACGTGATGGAACATTATAAAGGATACAAGGAAGCTTAATTGCATCTGCTGTATCTTTGAAATGCTCATAAAGACCACGCTGTGTTGCCTTGTTGTAATAAGGTGTAACAAGAAGCACTGCATCTGCTCCAACCTTTTCAGCTTCCTGCGAAAGGTAGATAGCAGTCTCTGTTGAGTTTGAACCTGTGCCTGCAATAACTGGCACACGCTTATTTACAGTCTGAACACAGTGCTTGATTACATCAATGTGCTCTTCATGTGAAAGTGTTGAAGCTTCACCTGTGGTACCACAGATTACAATTGCATCTGTGTTGTTCTTAATCTGAAATTCGATTAACTCATCAAGCTTCTGGTAATTAACGGATCCATCCCCATTAAATGGAGTTACAATTGCTACAGCTGCGCCAGTAAATATACTCATTTTTTTCCTCCTAAAATCCGTCGGTTACAACTACAAGCCACAAATATCTCAGCTCAACTAACACGTTTCGCTTGAGACATTTGTGAGCTTGTTGTCTACCGACTCATTAAAATAAAAAAGCTGACCACATAATAAATGGTCAGCTTAAAAATTATATTCGTACGAAATGATAGCTCCCCACCTATTATTTATTCGGTGACAGTCATACGGATGTTATCCGTATGCCCAAGACAAGCATCTACAGACGATGCTCTCTTTCGGCGAAATCCCCTTTTATCTCATATCACTTGGGCCTGTCCCATCAATGAGATTACTAATGTTTCTCGCAACCTCTATCTGTTATTAAGTTGAACTTATACTACATCCCCCGAAGACTGTTGTCAACAAGAAATTGCTATTCATTTAGTAGGATGTTAGAATTATTGTAAAATTATAGAAAAGTAGAGGGGTATTCTTATGAAAATTCGTACAAAAAAACTATTATCGCTGGCACTTGCGTTTACATGTTCACTTTCTCTTTTTGCCAGCACTCCAATAAATGCTGAGGCAAAAACTTCAAAGAAGGCAGCGAAAAACATCGTTGTAGTTTTAGACCCTGGCCATGACAACACTCATCTTGGTTGTCATTACGAAGGCTTCGAAGAAGGCATTGCTAATCTCTACATTGCCTACTATTGTAAAAACGAACTCGAAAAGTATTCCGGTGTAACAGTTTATATGACTCGCTATGGTTTCGATTGTGCCTACGGTGCAAATCCAGATTCCTCTGCAGACTGTCTTACCGGCAGAGTGAATTTTGCCAAATCCGTAAATGCGGATGTAATGATTAGTCTTCACAATGACTATGATCCTGATTTAGACAAATCACAGAACGGTGCAAAGGTCATTATTCCAAATCCAAACTACAAGCCTGCTGTTTGTGCAAAGGGCATGGCTGTTGGTAAATCCATCCTTTCAGAATTAACCACCACTGGACTTAATGTAAACGACTGGAAGATGTGCCCAAACGGAACAGGTATTGTTACCAGGGATTCTGATAGTGGAAAGTATCCAGATGGTTCTGCTAAGGATTACTACGCACTCATTAACAAGTCAAAATCCCTAGGTATGACTACAGTAATTGTGGAGCATGCTTTTGTAACTAATGATAGTGACAGACTCAATCACTTAAGCACTCCTGAGCAGTACCAGCAGCTTGGTATTGCAGACGCTACAGGAATTGCTAAATATTATGGGTTAAAGTTGAAGTAGGAGAATGATTTTGAAAAAGCTAGATAAGCAAAAAGTATTTAACATAATTCAGATTGGTAATAAAGAGGATAGACCTAGTCACGCTTTTGATATTTTTATCACCATCACTATCCTATTAAATATTTCAGTGATGGTTCTCCAAACCTACGAACAGTTTTCTAATTTCTTTCCTATTTTTGATGCCATCGCTCTTATCACTATGATTATTTTCTGTGTTGAGTATGGTTTTAGAATTTGGACTGCAGATTGTTTGTATCCAGAGGATTCCCATCCAAAGGCTGTGGTTAAATTCCTATTATCCTTTGATGGAATAGTAGATTTATTTACTATCCTGCCATTTTTCTTTTTGTCAGGCTTTGTTGCCTTTAGAATTTTGAGAGTAATTCGTATTTTCCATCTGTTCAGAATAAATGGTCAGTACGATTCCTTTAATATCATTTTCTCAGTTCTGAAAGAAAAGAAAAATCAGATATTATCTTCCATGGTAATTGTTTTGATTTTGATGCTGTCCAGCTCCATTGGTGTTTACTACGCTGAGCACGACATGCAGCCATATGTTTTCAAAAATGCCTTTTCAGGTGTTTGGTGGTCAGTTTCCACCTTGCTTACTGTAGGCTACGGAGACATATATCCTATCACCACTGTTGGTCGTATCATGGCAATCATCACAGCCTTCCTGGGGGTTGGTGTTATAGCTATCCCTACTGGTATCATTAGTGCTGGTTTCATGGAGCACTACTCAAAAATGAAGCTCCTCAACAACTTTGCAAGGGATGAACAGGTGGATTTACTTACCATCAGAATTACTGAAGGTCACTGTTGGAATGGACTTCAGGTTTCAAAGATTGGTGTTCCTGATCATTTTCTACCATGTGTTGTTATGCGAGATGGAGAGGCACTTATTCCTGTGCCTGATTTTACAATAAAAATCGGCGACACAGTTGTACTGGCCGCCGAAGGTTTCTTTTCACATTCGTACTAAGCTATCTATTATTCTTCTATATTCTTCATCAGGTGAATCAATCATAATCACCTCGTCTGCGCCAAAGTCATGGGCCAGGAAGCTGGATTCTTGGTCCATTGCCAAAGCCAGAACTGGAATACTAGCAAAGCTCTGTCTGTTTTTTATATACTTGAGAACCGTATCTCCCAAACCTCTTTCTTTGTCCACCTCAAGAAGTATTATCCTTATCTGATTGTGATACTGGCTTATGGTTCGAAGTGCGTCATCATTAGTAAGGGCCGTGACTATATCAAACCTTTCTCCTTCAGCGGCATACATTCTTCTAACTGCCTCAGTCATCTCACCTCTAATTGATAATAGGATTGGCTTCTCATAGGTTTTTGCATCAATCACCCAAGCATTGCACCGATTCTTACCTTCCAGCTTTGATTTATAAAGGGCATCATCAGCCATTTTGAAAACTTCTTCGTAATTACGAATTCCATCGCAAATAGCTGCACCAATACTTACTGAAAAATCATGATTAGAGCCAAGATCAAAATCGCCTAAAAACATCTGCATGGTGCGACATCGCATTTGAAGAATAGCCACATCCCCCATCTGTGGCATCAGTACCACAAACTCATCTCCGCCATATCTTCCAATTACATCATAAGCTCTGAAATTATCAATTAGTAATTGACCTACACGTTCAAGGAGCATATCTCCTGCATTATGTCCCAGATTATCATTAACATCCTTAAAATTATCTAAGTCGATAATGCAAATAGCGCATGGCTCTTCAGCTGGCTTAGCGACAAAATATTCTTCCATTCTATCCACCAGCGCAGCTTTATTTAGTACATGGGTAAGCTTATCCAAAGAACTAAAACGCTTTAGTTCCTTGGCATACAGACACTCACGACTACGCATTTCAAGAACAATATGGGCTGCCAGCATAGAGATAATATATGCTGCAAAAAGCAAATATAAATGCTTTAAAAATAGGTCTCTTTCCTCTATAAAATAGGCTACAACACCATAGATTACTACTACCAGCAATTCCTCTGTGCCGTATTTGTACATCCTGTCAATATAGAGGGTTGGGAAAACCAACACCAGCATGGTGGTCCAAAAATTATCAGACAAGCCCTTAGAAAATATATCAATATAAATAAAAGCACATGCAAGAAGAAAATAAAAAGAGCAGCATATTATTCCAACAAGATTTGTATGTATTTTTTTGCCATTGTTTCGAGCATACAAATTAAAGAAAAAATATACTATCAACAAAGGGAAAATTAAAATATGTCCAAGTGTAAGACCATATCCCCTCACCATGGAAAAACCAAGAACAAGTACAACTAAATAGGTAATGGAAACATACATGCACACCTTCCTAAGCATGAACAGATTAGCTTCATTGATATCGTCCATGCAGGTATGGAAGTACTCAAGAATTTGCTTATTCTCTCGCTTATGCATTTTTGTAATTTTACTTAGGCCTATAATTTCCATTTAACACATCCACTGGCATAGCAGCCATTGACTTAACATCCTATCAGTTTCTCCAAGTTTTTCTTGAAAACTGGATTAGGTGTGTCTCTTTGCAAAACATCATCCACACCAAGTTCCCTTGCCATCTTGTAGTCTCTGTCACTGTTAACTATTGCAAGGATAGGTATGTTAGCAAAAGCCTCTCTAGTCTTTAAATATTTAAGGGCAAACACACCAAGACCTGTCTCCATATTTAACTCCATAAAAATAATCTTCAGGTCTTTTTGGTATTCACTTATATCTCTTAAAGCTTCATCATCATCCTTTGCCAAAATGATTTCGAAGCGTTCTCCCTGATCTTCTTTAAGCTCGATTATGCCTTGATGCTCCTCGCTGGTCATTACCAAAAGAACTGGCTTATCCACCGGCTCATTACGATACTTCCAAACTGTACAACAATTCTTGCCCTGGATTTTAGATTTATAAAGTGCATCATCCGCCATTGAAAAAACGCTATCTACATCTAGCACATCGTTATTTAAAATCGCACCAATACTTGCTGTTACCCTATGATTATTTGGAAGCTCTATTTCACTAATAAACATCTGTAAAGCTTTACAACGGGCCTTTAAAATATCCTGGTCAGACATTTTTGGCATAACAACTATAAATTCATCTCCACCATATCGACCAACAATATCGTAGGCTCTGAAATTTGTAGATAATAGATTTCCCACTTGTTCCAAAAGAACATCACCAATGTTATGTCCCAGGTTATCATTAACAAGCTTGAAATCATCCAAATCTATTACGCACATAGCACAATATTCAGATGGAATCTTTGTCTCGAAATAGCTTTCAATTCTCTGAAGAAGTGCACCTTTATTAAGCACATGAGTAAGCTTGTCTAAAGCGCTTAATCTTGTGACCTCTGCTATAGCCAGTGTCTCTCTAGCTCTCATCTCCAGGATGATTCTAGCTGAAAGTATTGAGATAAAATAAGCGGATACAGATATATACACATCCCTCATAAAGATTTCTCTTGGCTTATTAAAGAAAGACAGAATAAGCATGATTGAAAGAACAACAAGCTCCTCAAAACCATACTTATAGATTCTGTCTATAAAAATCATAGGTAGTGCAATGACTGCAATTGGAAGCCACAAAGCCTGGGTTGATACGGATTGGAAGACATCTATAATTCCTAGATAAACTCCCAATAGGAAATAGAAGGAACAACAAATAGCAGCTGTTTTTCCAGTGCTAATTTCACCTCTATGCTTCAGTGTATAAAGGTTCACATTGAAATAAACCAGCAATAATGGAATGATTAGCAAATGAGGCCAAGTAATTGTAAAACTTGAAATTAGACAATTTACAATTACAAGCATCAAACAATAGACTAAGGCGATATACATACATGTCTTTCTCAACATGTATAGATTGTTATCGTTAATAGTCTCAAGGCATTCTCTGAAATACTGGCGAATAAGTTCCAGTTCTTCGCTATTTAAATCTATGTATTTTTTCAACCTATCCATAGCTTTCCCCACTTATGGCTACACTTTTGCATAGTGCACTATTATCTTTTTCTAATTTAGCAGAATAATTTTTCGCAAACGTGCAACTTGTGTGAAAAAAATATGAAAAAAGCTCCCCGCTTAAAGCGAGGAGCTCAATTTGTCTAGTACCTTTATTTAATTAAATTCTCTATTTTTGATATCGATATAGGCTTTTACAACCTCTATCAATCTATCATAATCCATCACTCCAGTATCGAGACAGAAGTCGTAATTTCTAGCATCATTCCAATCTCGTCCTGTGTAGTACTTGTAATAATCTGCACGATGCTTATCAATGTCATGCATTCTCTTAAGCAGTTCTGCATCAGTACCACTAACCTGACGACGAAGGCGCTTTAAGCAATCCTCCTCTGATGCATAGAAGAAAAGTGACAGCACATATGCTCTGTCCTTAAGGATGTAATCTGCACAGCGGCCAACAATAATGCAGCTTTGTGTGTTGGCAATACGTTTGATAACATCTGCCTGAAGTTCAAACAGATTGTCATCTGATGTGAATGCAGCATACTCTGGACTAAGAGGCAAGCCCTTGTAGTGTGCCTTAGCTGAAAGAAAAATCTTTCTTACGTGCTCATCTACCTCCCCAAACATTTCTTCATTAATACCGCTTTGATCAGATGCCATACGCAGAATTTCTCTGTCGTATACAGGAAGTCCCAACTCCTTTCCAAGTTTCTTAGCTAATGTAAGACCACCTGAACCATAACTTCTTGCAATCGAAATAACTAGCTTCTTCTCATCCCCCATGATGAAACCTCCCTTAATACTCGCAGCCACCATAGTCTTTCTAAGCTGGTTACAACTACAAGCATAGATATCTTCTGTTCAGCTGAAGAAAGCTTCACATAAGCCATCTATGAGCTTGATGTCTACCAGCTCATGTAGATTATCTTGGCTACTTACTCTCCTAGGTACGCTTTCTTTATCGAATCATCATTCATGAGGTCTGAGGCTACGCCTTCGAGTACAATCTTGCCAGTCTCAAGCACGTAGGCGCGGTCTGCGATAGCAAGTGCCTTCTTCGCATTCTGCTCTACTAAAAGGACTGTAGTTCCAGCCTTTGAAATAGACTCGATAATTTTGAAAATTTCTTCTACATAGATTGGAGAAAGACCCATTGAAGGCTCGTCCATAAGCACGATGCTTGGCTGGCTCATAAGAGCACGCCCCATAGCCAACATCTGTTGCTCACCACCTGAAAGTGTTCCAGCCAGCTGATTCTGGCGTTCCTTCAAGCGTGGGAAGCTTTCATAAATCTTCTCAAAGGTATCAGAAATTTCCTTCTTGTTACTTCTAGTATATGCTCCCATTTTCAAGTTTTCAAGCACAGTTAATCCAGGAAAAACTCTTCGTCCTTCTGGCACGTGAGCCATTCCCATAGAAACGATTTTATGACCAGGAACCTTTGTGATATCTGTTCCCTCAAGGAGCACCTGTCCGCTTGTTGGTGTAAGCATTCCCGAGATTGTTTGAAGAGTGGTGGTTTTGCCTGCGCCATTGGCTCCAATCAAGGCAATAACCTCACCTTCGTTTACCTCAAAGCTTATGCCCTTTAAAGCTTGTATTACTCCATAATTTACTACTAAGTTTTCTACTTTTAACATAATACCTCTAATCCATAGCCCATACCTACTTTATCATGCTCCCGCAGGCCACCTTCCATACTCAAGCTAGGCAACTTTCCCCTTTGGGGCTCCCTCCTAGCTTGGCATGGAGCCTTCCTGCTCGCGCTTGCCTAACTTTACTAGGGCTATTCATCTAATGTTTTACTCGCCTAAATAAGCCTTAATAACTTCTGGATCATTTAACACGTCAGAGGTACGTCCCTGCGATAATACTCGTCCGAAGTTTAATACTGTCAGCTTTTCACATATTCCTGATACAAGCTTCATATCATGCTCGATAAGAAGGATAGTTACGCCAAATTCCTTGCGGATAAGGGCGATGGTGTTCATCAGGTCACGTGTTTCGTTTGGATTCATACCAGCAGCTGGCTCATCCAAAAGCAGGAGCTTTGGATTTGTAGCCAAGGCTCTTGCAATCTCAAGCTCTCGCTGTTTTCCATATGGAAGATTTGATGCCAAAACATCAGCCATAGAATCAAGACCAAACACTGAAAGAAGCTCTAAGGCTTTCTTATCCATTTCTTTTTCTGTTGCAAAGTATTTTGGCAATCTAAAAATTCCAGTTGCTGTTCCATAATCAAAAGAATTGTGTAATCCGATTTTCACGTTATCAAGTACAGATTGATCTCCAAAAAGTCGAATATTCTGGAAGGTACGAGCCACACCTGCCTTGTTAATATCAGCTGTCTTCTTTCCTGTTATGTCCTTGCCATCAAGGAAAATCGCACCATCTGTAGGCTTGTAAATTCCTGTAAGCATGTTGAAGACTGTGGTTTTTCCTGCACCATTAGGTCCGATTAAACCGTAAAGCTCTCCTCTTTCAATAGTGAGATTGAACTCATCTACGGCTCTAAGACCACCAAAGGAAATGCCTAAGTTGTTTACTTCTAGTAATGACATTACTGCACCTCCTTTTTCTTGAATCTTCCCATAATTGCAGCTGCACTGAGACCATGTGCCTCTCTCCACTTAAGGATTCCTGGTGCCCAGTTAAAGAGCATAAGAGCAATAAGGACGATTGAGTAAATAAGCATTCTGTATGTAGAAAGGCCTCTCAATAACTCTGGGAGCATTGTAAGTACAACCGCTGCAATTACTGAACCAGAGAAATTTCCGATACCACCTAAAACTACATATACCAAAATCATGATAGACATGTTGTACCCAAAGTTGTTAGTTGTGGCGGTAAGGGAATTAATGTTGTGGGCGTAAAGCACACCACCTACACCAGCAATAGCTGCCGACAAAGTGAAAGCTACAAGCTTGTACTTTGTAACAGGAAGTCCAACTGTTTCTGCTGCAATCTGATTGTCACGAATGGCCATAACCGCACGACCTGTACGCGAATGAACAAAGTTGTGAGTTACAATAAGTGCCAATATAAGAAGTAGCATCGCAATCAAAAATGTTGATTGTCTTGGTGTTCCAGTGATACCCTGTGGACCATTGATGAGCATCTTTCCATCAAAATCCATATTCAAGGACATCTGATCCTTCATAGAAAAATGAACTCCCTTTGAGTCAACACCCACATATAACACGTTAATAACATTCTTTATAATCTCACCAAAGGCAAGAGTTACGATTGCAAGATAATCTCCCAAAAGTCTAAGTACAGGAATAGCAATCAAAAATCCAAATAAGGCTGCCATAATTGTGCCTAATATAAGAGCAAGAATAAAACGAGGAACATCTGGAATTACCTCCTGAAAAGCTCTGGAAAACAAAGCTGAGGTAAAAGCTCCTACACACATAAATCCTGCATGACCTAAGGAAAGCTCTCCTAAATATCCAACGCAAAGATTAAGTCCAACAGCCACCAATGAATAAGCACAAACTGGAACCAACAATCCCTTCATAAGAGAAGTAAGATTTCCTGTGCTATCCATAATAGAAACAACGATAAATAAAACTATAAGTACAGCCACAGTTCGAACAAGCTTCTGTGTAGATTTGTTTAATTTCTTGTATAAATTCATTTTTCCCACCTACACTTTCTCTTTAATTTGCTTGCCTAAAATACCTGTAGGCTTAACTAAAAGTACAATAATGAGTACCGTAAATACGATAGCATCTGCCAACTGACTTGAAATATAAGCCTTTGCAAAAATCTCGATGATACCAAGTAAAAGACCACCAATTAAAGCTCCTGGAATAGAACCAATTCCACCAAATACCGCAGCTGTAAAGGCTTTGATACCAGGCATTGAACCTGTGTAAGGAGTAAGTGATGGATATGAGGAACAAAGAAGTGCACCAGCAATAGCTGCAAGTCCTGAACCGATTGCAAAGGTAAGCGAAATTGTTGCATTCACATTTATACCCATAAGAATTGCAGCATCCTTATCCTCAGAAACTGCACGCATTGCCTGACCTGGCTTTGTGTTTTTTACGAACCACATAAGCGCAATCATAATCACGATACAAGTAACGATAGTTACAATTGCATTTCCTGTGATTTTAAGAGCACCGCCAGCAAGGCTAATTCCCTGCCACTTAATAACTGATGTAAAGCTTACAGGATTTGAACCAAAAATCATCAGTGCCATATTCTGAAGGAAATAGCTGACACCGATGGCTGTAATCAATACAGCAAGGTTTGTTGCCTTTCTAAGTGGTTTATATGCTATTTTTTCTATAATCATTCCAAGGGCTGTACAACATACTATTGAAATAACAATAGAAACTACAGCAGGCATGCCGGAATTTGACATGCACATAAAAACTAAATATGCACCAATCATAATTACATCGCCATGTGCGAAGTTAAGCATCTTTGCAATACCATAAACCATGGTATATCCAAGTGCTATGAGGGCATATACACTTCCCAAGCTTAATCCATTGATTAAATAGGTTAAAAATCCCATACGTAATACTCTCTTTCGTAGAAATGAATTACGATGCAGAGCTGCCCCTTAAAAGGAACAGCCCTGCATCGCCTTTGATGCTCTAATTACTCAACAGAAGCGTATGCTCCGTCTTTGATTACTACAGCCTTAGGAGCTTTCGAAACCTCTCCTTTTTCATTCCAAGTCATATTCTCACCTGTAAGTCCATTGTAAGAAACCTTCTGGATTTCTGCGATAAGTGCCTCACAGATTTCCTCTGAAGAAGCCTCTGGTGTAAGGTTTGCTGACTCAAGAGCTTCCTTTAAGATATAAACACCATCGTAAGCGTCTGCTGCAAACTGGTTTGGTGTGCCACCGAACTTCTCTTCGTAAGCTGAAACGAATTTCTGTGTAGCCTCATCCTCTGCATCAGCTGCGAATGGAGTAAGAAGATATACACCCTCAGCAAGCTTTACGTCGAAGTTTTCAACAGAAAGAAGACCATCAAATCCATCTACGCCGAAGATTGTAGGAGCATATCCCATCTGGTTTGCCTGAGTAAGTACGATAGAACCCTCTGTGTAATAGAATGGAAGGAAGAGGAGGTCTGCACCTGCATCCTTACATTTCTGAAGCTGTGTTGTAAAGTCTGTCTTTGAATCTGCTGTGAAAGCCTCAGTTGCTACAATTTCAAGATTCTTTGCCTTTGCCTCAGCTGCAAATGTCTGATAAACACCTGATGAATATGGATCTGAGCTATCGTAGATAACGCCAACCTTTGTTGCTAATTCATTATCTGCAATATAGTCTGCTGAAACTGCACCCTGGTTTGGATCTGAGAAGCAAACCTGGAATACATTGTCATGTCCGTTTGTTACATCTGTTGATGAAGCAGATGGTGTAAGCATGAACATTCTGTCTGCATATGTCTCAGCTGAAACTGCCTGACCTGCACCTGAAGTAACTGTTCCTTCAAGAATCTGCATGCCCCAATCCTTAAGTGTATTGTAAGCATTTACTGATTTCTGCTGATCTGCCTCGTCATCCTGGAAATTAAATGAAATCTGATATCCGTTAATTCCGCCTGCCTCATTAACCTCGTCCACTGCAAGCTGAATTGCATTCATAACACCCTGACCGTACTGAGCAGCACCACCTGTGATTGGTCCAATACCACCAATTCTCCATGTTAGCTCTCCAGATGTGTCAACTGACTCTGATGAACCTGCTGAACTGTTTCCACAACCGACAAATAAGCTTGTCATCATTGCTGCGGAAAGCACTAAACTTAAAGCCTTCTTCTTCATATCCAATACCTCCGATTTCTCTTTCGCGCTTTAGCACTTTAAATTCTAAAATCACTCGTTTTGAATATAATAAATCTTGTTTAAATTATTTGCAAGAAAAACTTTCAGGGTTTAATGTGGTAAAGTGTCCCTCAGGTAATTTTTCCTCATCTAGAGTAAGTGGTCCAAAGGCCGTTCTTTTCAGCTCTAGCACCTGTCTGCCCACTGCAAAAAACATTCTTTTTACCTGGTGAAATTTTCCTTCATGAATAGTAATGTAGCAGGACTTTCCTCCCTCATATTTAACTGTTGCTGGTTCTGTCAAATCACCCTCTCCTATGTGTACCCCACTTTCTAGGGCGGAAACATCTTCGGAAGAAAGCTCTCCATCCAGCTCTACATAATAGGTTTTATCCACGTGTTTTTTAGGGGACAACATATCATGGGCAAGCTGTCCGTCGTTAGTAATAAGCAAAAGGCCTGTTGTATCTTTATCTAATCGTCCTACTGGAGCCAAGCCCTTTGGAGCATCTGGACACTGGCTGTAAAAAACATCCATTACAGTTCGCTCATGGGCATCCTCTGTGGCGGTGATAACTCCCTTAGGCTTGTTGATAACATAGTAATGAAACTTCTGATATGTGTATTTCCTGCCCTGATAAGTAATTACAGCAGTGTTTTCATCCACCTTAGTTTCTGGCTTTACAATCTTTTCTCCGTCCACAAAAATAAGGCCCTTCTTAAGAAGAGCCTTAACTTCAGACCTTGTTCCGATATTTAATTCTACCAAAAGCTTGTCTAATCTCATTTATTCAATTTCCTTTTTAGTTTTAGTATGAAATAACCTCGTAGCCTGTCTCCGTAACCAATACCTGGTATTCCCACTGAGCAGATGGCTTGCCATCTAAAGTAGAAACCTCCCAGCCATTGCTTGGATCAGTCTTAATCTTCTGAGTTCCCATATTAATCATTGGCTCAATTGTAAACATAAAGCCTGGAACCATAAGCATCTCTGTGCCAGGAAGAGTGTTGTAGCCAACCCATGGCTCCTCGTGGAACTCAAGGCCAACTCCATGTCCACCAATTTCACGAACAACCTGGTATCCGTTTTCATGTGCATGCTTGCAAATAGCAGCGCCCACATCTCCCAAGAAGCCCCATGGCTTAACCTGCTCGAGACCAAGGTCGCAGCATTCCTTTGTAACCTCAACAAGCTTCTTTGTCTCTGGATCAACATCTCCAATCATAAACATTCTTGATGAATCAGAGAAGTAGCCATCTAAAATTGTAGAACAATCTACATTAACGATATCACCACTTTTAAGGATAACATCCTCTGATGGATAACCGTGACAAACCTGATCGTTTACAGAAGTACAAACACTGTATGGGAATCCCTCGTAATTAAGTGGAGCTGGAATACCTCCCATCTTTGTGGTTGTATCATATACAATCTTGTCGATTTCTGCTGTGCTCATTCCCTCGTGGATTGCCTCTGCAACAGCATCAAGACATGCCATATTAATAACTGCAGACTGCTTTATCTTCTCAATCTGTTCTGGTGTCTTAATAAGCTTGTGACTTGGAACCTTGTGGCCCTTTACCGCGAAGCTTTGAATCTTTCTGTCAAAAGCCTCATGGCACTGCTTATACTTACGGCCACTGCCACACCAACATGGATCATTTCTGTTAATCTTTATCATTTCAATTGCCTTCTTTCTCTTTGCTCTTTTCCTTGTCCTCATTTGTCAAACCATTTATATAATTTATCTTTGAATGCTTAAGCGTAACATCACCAAGGACAAATTTATCCCAAAGCTTTTTGTTTATTTTAATATCATGCTCATCTTTAATGAGACTATAATAATAGCCATCGTATTTGTAAGCTGCACGACTTGGCCCTTCCTTATCTGCCAGCTTATTTTGATATTTCTCTGCGATTGCAGCTATGCGAATCTGTTCATTTATTGTTTCTTCGTCACAAGGAAGCTTTTCCCATTGGATATCCAAAAGGTCCTCCCAAAAATCTGTCTGTCGATACTTTAAATCCTCTTCCTCTTTTGCGTCAAGTTTGTCTAGGCCTTCCTCCACTGCCAACTGATAAAAAAGATGATCGTGAATTGCCATCCCCATAACTACATCCTTGGCTTCCTCCTGGATGAAAGTATCGTTGGTATGAAGATTCCAATAATCCTTGGTGTAGTCAGAATTATAGATCTTAGCCTGCTCTTCCACCTTTTCTTCTTCAAACAGAATGTAAAAGGCTAAATCTTCAAAGGTGACATCTTCGCCATCTATTGTGACCGCCGTATCCTGTAAATGCTCCTGATACTTTACCGGACCTCTACCTTCACTCATAGAAATAAGTGCGTATACCATCACGGCAACGCACATTATCAGAATTATAGGTTTTGCATATTTTTTGATTATCATAGTACCCTTCGAATTGTAATAATTGAATGGCAGGTAACAGGACGATAGTTCGTAATACCTGTAGCAGTACTTTGAGCTTCAACAATCAGGCCTCCGCCTGCATAAATCGCAACGTGTCCAGGGTAACAAACAATGTCACCTGGCTGCATGTAATTGTAACTAACTTCGTTTCCAACGTGTCTGAAGGAACCAGAAGTCATTCTTGAACCATAGTTAATACCGAAGTTTGCAAGAACTCCCTGTACGAAACCAGAACAATCGCAACCTTCTGTAAGGGAATTTCCACCCCAAACATATCTGTTTCCAACAAACTGATTTGCATAGGAAACAACACTTGAACCACTGATGCCAGTTGTTTTGCCTGGATTCAAATCACCGTTAACATTGTAGCCACCAGTAGATCTAACCTCGCCTGAGGTGCCGCCAGCTGCTGCTCTAGCTGCCGCCTCTCTAGCTGCTCGAAGGGCTGCCTCTCTAGCTGCAATTTCCTTTGCTTCCTTAAGCTCTGCATCAAGATCATCCATCTCTCCACGCTTTTCAGCTACCATTGTTTCAAGGGCAGCCTCCTGAGTCTTAAGCTCAGTCTTGGAAGTCTCAAGAGATGCTTTCTCCTCTGCAAGTGCAGTGCTCAATTCTTCAATTTCATTTTGAGTAGCAATAAACTGCTCAAGCTTTTGCTGGTCATAATCGTATACCTGGCTGGCATACTCGATTTTATTTAAAAACTGTGTGATTGACTTTGATGAAACAAGCATTTCGAAAAGGCTTTCATCTTCCTTTTCGTACATGTACTTGATTCGAAGCTTCATCGCCTCGTATTGTTGATTTCTGGCTTCAGTAGCATCTGCTAGTGCCACCTCTGTGTCGGCAATTTCTGCCTCAGTCTCACTAATAGCTGTGTTAATCTCGGTTATCTGACTAACCAAGTTATATAAATCAGCATCCAAAGTATCGATTTCCTCTTGAAGGGAATCCTGCTCGGCCTCAATCTCTGAAATAGAACGGACCGCCTTAGAGGTAGTGGAATCCGATGCCAACAGACATACCGAAACCACTATGCATAAGGATGCCTTAAAAAACTTGTTACACTTCATAAACATTATCTCCAAATACCAGATAAACCCTATATCTAGTATAAAATTCTCTATTGATTCTATATTATGATACTAATTTAACCTTGTCATTTCAAGGAATATCACCGTTTTTTCAAGTATTGTTCAAATAACCCTTTCCTCTGAAAATAAAAATGGATTCTAGAAAATCTAGAATCCACAATAATCAAAAACCTATGACTTCTTGCTGGCAGAACAAGGAATTGCCAGTAAGAATCTATAATAGCTTTGCATCCTCATCCAGCTGGGCCTGAATGTTTTTTTGTACGTATACTCCTGGATGTTTTTTGTCTTCGCCCTCAAGTGCGTTAGGATCCACCGGTGGACAGAAGGTGATGATAACTTTTGTTTTCTTCATGCGAGGCAAGTGAGTCTCAAAAACTTCTCTGGTGTTGGTAAAAGCCACAGGGATGATTGGGCATCCTGTCTTTGTGGCAATCTTAAGAGATGCCTCGTGGAAAGGTGCCATCTCGCCAGTTTTTGAACGAGTTCCTTCAGGGAAAACAAACATTGAAACGCCCTGCTTAATAAATTCCTGAGCCTGAATAATAAGCTTTAAATCCTGTCGAGGATTTGTTCTAGTAAGGAAAAGGCAATAGTTCATCTTCATCCAAACGTTAAGAAGTGGAACCTTTTCAAAGGTCTGCTTTGAAAGGAAGCCAGTAACTGGTGGGCAAAGATGATAGCCGAGAATTACATCGAAGAAACTCTGGTGGTTTCCAATGTAAAGAACTGGTGTATCCTTAGGGATGTTTTCTAACCCCTTAACTTGGTATCTTGCACCGCCTAAAAAAGCTACAACGCCGAAAGCCCAAGCAACACATTTATAACCAATTCTATCCTTAGCTTTCTTGTTGAATAAACCAAGGATAAATAAGAGACCCCATATTGGGATACTAACTATCAAGAATATAACAACGAATATTAATGCAAGTAATGTTCTAATCATTATGACCTCCAAATGTGTATCTACACTATGAATTATAAAGGAGTACAGGGCAATTATCAAATAAATACCTTCATTATGTATATATACTCAAATTGGATGAATATGTTGTCAACTGGCGTCATATCAAATAACTTTAATTGTAATTTAATAAACGTTATAGTCCGTAACATTTCGGGGGTTTCTAGGCTATTTTTTATCATAAATATGCAAAAAACTCGGGATAAATTTTGACAAATTATACAAAAAATGGTAAAATCTTTTCAGCAAGAGTAAATTGCTAATAATGCAATTATTTGCTAGAAAAGGGGGAGACATCATGGAACGCGAGGACTTCGACAAGGTGCGCGAATCTGTTAGATCGCAGTGCGGTAGTAGAGTTGTTATTCAGTTAGACAAAGGACGTAACAAGGTAGACATCCAGCAAGGTGTTATTCAAGAGGCTTACCCAAGTGTTTTTACTATATTAGTTGACGACACCGAGACATGTCCATCGCAATTATTATCCTTTAGCTATACAGACATAATTACTAAAGAAATTCGCATGAAACTTTGCTAGTTAAAATTTCATAATGATCTCGAGACCTCAGCCTTTGGCTGAGGTCATTTTTTTTACCCAAAAAAGAACTACATCAGGAGATGTAGTTCTTTTATAGACTAGTTAAACTTTGCCTTGATGGCCTCCACAACTGTGGAGAAGTTCATGAAGTGTGACGCCTTCACCAGAATGGTGTCACCACCACGAATAATTGGAATCAAGTCTTCCAACATGGCATCTACTGTAGCGTAGTGATGAGCCATGCAAGAGCTATTCTTTTGGCTGAGAGCCTTGTTAATCTCTTCTGAAAGATCACCAACGGTAAATACGTAGCCGATGTGATTTTCTTCTAAATACTGTCCAATTTCATAGTGAAGCTTACGCTCGTCTTCACCAAGCTCACCCATGTCTCCAAGAACAGCAATTGAACGAGCTGGTGCCTTTCCAAGAACCTCAATTGAAGCCTTCATAGATACAGGATTTGCATTGTAGCAATCATCAATGATTGTGATATCACGTACATTAATGATGTTATTACGTCCAGAGATAGTTTCTGCTTTCTCCAAACCTTTCTTTATATCCTCGATACCAAGTCCAAGCTGAGTTCCTACAGCAGCTGCTGCAAGGCCATTAGCAACATTGTGTATACCAGGAAGTGGTATTGTAGCCTGGAAGGTTTCACCCATAACAGAAATTGTTGCCTTTGTTGCTGACATTCCTTCTGGTGTAACCTCAGTAGCGCTAAACTCTTGACCATTAAAGCCATAGAACACCTTCTTGCGACCAAGAGTGTCAGCATCAATAAGCTTGTCATCGTCACCATTAAGGATAACTATGCCATCCTTTGGCATATGTTCAAATACCTCAGTTTTAGCCTTCAGTATTCCATCTCTATCCTTTAAGAATTCCAAATGACACTGACCAATATTTGTCATAACAACAATATCTGGCTTTGCAATATCACCTAAGCGATGCATTTCACCAAAATCAGATATTCCCATTTCAACAACAGCTACCTGATGCTCATCTCTAATACGGCAAATTGTAAGTGGTAAGCCTATTTCGTTATTGAAATTTCCATCTGTTTTAAGTACAGAAAATCTGGTTTCAAGCACTGAAGAAATCATCTCTTTTGTACTGGTCTTTCCAACGCTGCCAATTACGCCAATAATAGGGATGCTAAGCTCCATTCTATAGGCTGTTGCAAGCTGCTTAAGGGCAAGCTTTGTGTCCTCTACAAGAATATAAGGGCCAGATGGATTATCAAGCTTTTTTTCAGCCAAAGTTGCTAAAGCGCCTTTGGAGAAAGCGTCCTCAATAAAATCATGGCCATCTACTCTCGCACCAACCATTGGTATGAAAAGAAAATCCTCTTCAACTTTTCTGTTGTCATTGACTGCGCCCATAATAACTCTATCCGCAAGATCCTGGCCGCCTTCAGGTAATATCAGCTGCCCATTAACCGCTTGAGCAACCTTTTTTAGTGTCATGTTTTTCATATATTACTTCTCTCTAAATCTCAACTACCGCAAACTAAATAATTAGTATTTCTTTAAAGATACCTTTATCAAATGCTCACATAAATCCTCAAAGTTCATACCAATAACTGCAGCCTCCTGAGGAAGTAAGCTTGTAGGTGTCATTCCGGGAAGAGTGTTAGCCTCTAAACAGTAAATGTTTTCCTTCTCATCCATCATGAAATCCATTCTTGCATAAGTTGTAAGACCTAATGCCTTGAATGCAGCAACCGCATATTTCTGCATTTTCTCAGTAGCCTTACGGCTAATCTGAGCTGGGCAAGTCTCTACAGCAGAACCTGCTGCATATTTGTTCTTGTAATCATAGAAGCCCTGCTTTGGAGCTATCTCAATGATTGGAAGTGCCTTTCCTTCAATAACACCATCCGAGAACTCACGTCCCTTAATAAACTGCTCGATTACAACTTCATCTTCCCATTCAAATGCAGCATCAAGGGCAGCGTCAAGCTCCTCTTTAGATTCAACAATTGTAACACCAATTGAAGAACCACCGCAGTTTGGCTTAACAATGCATGGATACTTGTCAAAAGTGAAGCCCTTTCTCTTTGACTTCTTAAGAGAAACACCTGCTGGTGTTGGAACTCCTGCTCTGATAAAGAATTCCTTTGTCATCTGCTTATCCATAGCAATTGCACTTGAAAGATAATCATTTCCAGTGTATTTGATTCCAAATAAATCAAGGGCAGCCTGAACCTTACCGCTTTCCCCATCTCCACCGTGAAGTGACATGAAAACAATGTCAGCCTTCTGGCAGATACGAATTACATTTGGACCAAAGAAGCTTTCGCTCTTGTCTGCACGGCTGGCCTTAATTGCCTTAAGATCAGGTGCATCTGTTGGAATGTTTTCAATCTTTACAGAGTATTCTTCGCTATTCTCGAAGATATCGTCAATATCACATTCCTTATCCTTAAATCCCATAAAGACATCTAAAACTAATGCCTTATGCCCTCTGTTGCGAAGGGCCTTAGCGACCATTGTTCCTGACTTGAAAGAAACATCTCTCTCAGAACTAAGACCACCAGATAAAACTACTATATTCATAATTACCTCTTCTTCATATATTTCAAATTCCTACCGAGTTAATATAGTATTTTTTCTAAAAAATTACAATAGTCGTCCTTCCACATCTTTTTTTAGCTGGTAAGTCTGTTGCATATGCCCCATCAAATTCTGGGTAGCCTGGAGGAAATTATCTATAAGACGTGCCCCCTTAAAATCTCCTATGGTGCTGCACAGTTCTCCATGAACCACCAAATTGTTAAACAGCGTTCGCGTATCATTACTTTGAAGATACTCGTTAAATACATATGCTAAGCATTCCTTGGCAGTACCATATTCCTTCTTGGCAATACATATCTTTGCCAAGGCAGAAGAAAGCTCCACATATCTTTCTTGAATCATAGGACTTCTTTCATCCATTTCATTAGAGATAAGTCCTTTGAATATCAATTCAGACTGTTCAAGATCCCCCTTAACCATATATGCCTCTGCCATATAATAAAGAAGTTGATACTCTATCTGAGTAAGATATACCTTTGAGATATCCTCTAATCTTGGTATTTTTCGCCTTATCTCAAAGATTTTTATTGCTTCTTCTAAAAACGCCTCAATTGTTAGTCCCTGCTTTCTTGTTGAAATAAGATGTCCCAAAACATAGTATTGAATATCCTCAGCATCGCTGTCATTCTCATGCTTTTCCATAAGATTCTTAAAGATATCCATTTTCCTTTCCAGTTCTTCCAATCTCCCTTTCTTGATTGCATCCATCAATTCCTTGCGAGCTCTCTTAAACTCAAAAATACTTTCCATCCATATTTCATCATATATTAACCCCATGGACTCAAAGATGCGATTAAGTTCATTGAAAATTCTCCGACTCACCAAATCCTTTCCTGACTCAATTCTTGAAATGGTAGATATGGCACAATTCACCATATCCGCCAACTGTTGCTGGGTAAGTTTAAGCTCCTTTCTCATCCATTCCAAATATTTCCCGAAACTAATTTTCTTCATAAAAACACCTCCGATCAATACATGTGAATAGTAATTCGCATTATATCAACCGGAGGTTAATAATCATTGTTTAATTTTTTATCAAATTACGAACTTTAGAACTCTGGCTCAATCAAACCGTATGCTCCGTTCTTTCTCTTGTAAACAACGTTGATTTCATCTGTATCAGCGTTGCGGAACATGAAGAAATCATGTCCAAGCATTTCCATTTCAAGGCAAGCATCCTCAGCATACATTGGCTTCATATCGAAGGTCTTCTTACGAATGATCTGGATTTTCTCCTCATCGTTAACCTTTTCCTCAATGAAATCCTGAGCAAAAATAACTCTTGAATCAGACTGCTTTCTATCAATAATTTTATTTCTGTGCTTCTTTAACTGTGCCTCAAGAGTATTTGTAACTGCCTCGATTGAAGCATACATATCTGAAGTAACCTCTTCAGCTCTCAAGTAGCTTCCCTTCATAGGGATTGTAACTTCTATTTTCTGACGTCCCTTCTCCACGTCTAATGTAACAATGGCTTCTGTGTCTTTGTTAAAATATTTGTCTAACTTCTTAAAACGCTCCTCCACTGCGTCCTTAAGACCTGCTGTCAATTCGATGTTCTTTCCTGTGATTGTAGTTTTCATGATGTCGTACCACCTTTACCGAATATTTAATAAATACCTTCCTCCTTAGTAAATATTTATTCTTTTGAGGAATTGATTTATTATGTAAATAGTATAGCAATAGAGTATATTTTTCTCAAGACGTTTTCTGATTATTAATATTTATTTAATAAATAGTATACGCAATTCCCTAGCAAAACAAGGAGATTTCAATGAAAAAGACTGCAATTATTACAGGCGCAAGCCGAGGAATAGGAAAAGCAATAGCTACTGCCCTAGCAGCTGAAGGATATCACTTAGCTCTTTTTTGCCACAGCAATATAGATATGCTAAAAGATCTTGCTGCCGAGCTTCAGGATAAATATAAAATCGAGATTTACACCTATCAGGGAGATATTGCCAACAGTGAGTTCGCTATTACCTCCTGCAAGGATGCCTTAACAAAACTTGGACATGTGGATGTACTTGTAAACAATGCCGGCAAGGCATCAATTGGATTATTAACAGATATGTCCGTAGAGGATTGGAACAGTATAATCAGCACAAATCTCTCACCCCTTTTTTATACCGCAAAGGTGGTTGTACCTGACATGGTGAAAAATAAAGCTGGCAACATCATCAATATCAGCTCTATGTGGGGTACTGTTGGTGCCAGCTGCGAGGTGGCATACTCTGCCACAAAGGGAGGTGTAAACTCCTTCACAAAAGCTCTTGCCAAGGAGTTAGCTCCTAATGGTATTGCTGTCAATGCTATTGCCTGCGGGGTTGTTGATACAGATATGAATGGCCAGCTTTCCCCTGAGGAAAAAGCTGAATTAGCTGAAGAAATCCCTGTTGGTCGCTTCTGCCAGCCATCAGAGATTGCTGACATGGTTCTTGCCATAATAAAAGCCCCATCCTATATGACGGGGCAAATTATCGGAGTTGATGGGGGCTATATTTAGCCCCTATTTTTTTATCATTTTGTTGTTTAAACAAAGAACAGCTATAAATCTAACCTATAATCAGACTCTGCAAATACTCTCTGAACTTTTCTTCCTCCTGCTGAGGAAAGCAGATTGTTGCTCCGATTCCTGTAAGCCAGCCATAGAGCTGTGGCGAAACTGCCACATTAATACGAGCTTTTATGTATTCCTCTCCATCTGGTCGAATATCTATTTCCGTTCCAAACTTATCTAAGACAACTCCAATAAGGTGCTTTGCAAAACGTATTGTAACGGTGCGCTCCTGACCTGCAAACATGCTAATGTGCTGTCTGGCATATTCTTGAGGATTTAAAGAACCGATTATTTCTGAACCCAAGCCATCTTCATCAAGCATTTCTGCCGAAAGCATCTTGTCCACTCGGTAATGACGAATCTGACCACTTTCCTGGTCATATGCCACCAAATAATAATTTTCATCGTTCCGAAGCAAGAATGCTGGGCTCACCTTATAAACCTTGCCCCCATGTCTTGGCTTCATTTCCTTAGTCAATGTCCATTCCTGATACTTAAAGGATAGCTGTTTATGATTATCCAAGCATTGATAAATCACATCTATAGAATAAAATATCTTCTCATTTCCAGATTTTGCCTTCTCTGGCACCACTACCTGTCGTTCAAGCTGCTCTGCCTCGTCTAGACTGGCAAGACTTGATATCTTTTCCACAAGCTCTTTGGTTTTCTTCTGAGATATAAACTTCGATGCACCCACAGCATCAACAAGAAGCTTTAACTCTGCCAATTCGAAGACACGGGATGCAATATAGTAACCCTTATCTCCCTTCACCACATCCACACCAGCATCCATAAGAGTATCCATATCCTTATATACGCTTTTGCGCTCCGCAGGAATTCCTCTGTATTTCAGCCTACGAGTCATCTCAACGGCATTGATTTGATGCTTCTCGTCGCTTTCCTCCATAAGAATTTGATATTCATTTATAATCTTTAGCTTCTGGCCTCCAACGTGTGGCATTTTGCACCTCTCAAATATATTTTTACAAACACATTTTTGTGATATACTTTTATAGTTAATTATAGAAGAAGACAAAATCGATTTAAAGGAATTATATGAGCAGAGAAGATTTTTATAAAAAATGCAGAGAAGATTATCCTACCTTTACATATCAGGGATATTCTTATGATTTAAATAATGAGGGCATCAGCATGACCTTCGATTTTTCTATCGATGGCCTTTCTGAGTTCCACCCAACCTGGTTCATTCCACGTATCAATCCAGTTGATTCCATTGATGAAGAACTTATTGATGAAATGGTATTTTCTCTGGGTATGGTTGAGCTTGTTAGCTATTGGAAGATTGCTTGCCCACCTACAGTTATTATCAAGGGTAGACAGCTTTCCGCAGAACAGATTGGCTGGTGGAAAAAGCTTTACTTCAACGGACTTGGTGAGTTTTATTACACCAACGGCATCGAGGAAGATTTCGATGATTTCATGACTGTTAATTGCCAGGGCGACAAAAAGCCTAGGGCAATCAATACTCCTCAGGAACGTCCACGAATTCTTGGCAATAAAAAGCCACGTGTCATGATTCCAGTTGGAGGGGGAAAGGATTCTGTTGTTTCCATCGAGCTTCTTAGAGATAAATCCGATGTTAACTGCTACGTAATTAATTCAAGAGGCGCCACAGACGCAACTGTTGAGGTTGGCGGACTTACAGACCGCACCATCTACGCAAAGCGTACCCTTGATAAAAATATGCTTGATTTAAATGCCAAAGGCTTCTTGAATGGTCACACACCATTTTCAGCTTTAGTTGCCTTCTCAAGCATTATTGCAGGCTATCTCAACGATTTACAATTCGTTGCCCTTTCAAACGAATCCAGTGCTAACGAGTCCACCGTTGCTGACAGCTACGTAAATCATCAGTATTCAAAGAGCTTCGAATTCGAGGCTGACTTTAGACGTTACGAGAGAAACTTTATCGGCTCAGGAGTTTACTACTTCAGCTTCCTGCGCCCACTTTCAGAGCTACAGATTGCCATGCTTTTCTCTCGTTTCAAAAAATATCATGGCATCTTCAAGAGCTGCAACGTTGGTAGCAAGCAGGATATTTGGTGTGGACACTGTCCAAAGTGTCTCTTTGTTTACATCATCCTGTCTCCATTCCTTTCTGTAGAGGAGCTTGACGCCATCTTTGGAAAGAGACTTTTTGAGGATGAAACACTAATGGAAGACTTCGATAAGCTTTGTGGTATCTTGCCAGAAAAGCCATTCGAATGCGTAGGTAGTCGTGATGAAGTTAATGCAGCCATCACTGAAGCCATCAGCAAATATGCAGCTTCTCAGCTTCCACTTCCAAAGCTTTTAATGCACTATCAGGATTCGGCAGTAGTTCCTGCCATTCCATTTGAAACATTCAAAAAGCAGTATGCCTACGAGCATGCTTTGGATGAATTCTTCGAAAAAATAATTAAGGACGCACTAACAAATGAAGGAAACAATTAGAAATTTAGTTAAAGATAAAAAGGTTTTAATTTTAGGCTTCGGCCGCGAAGGTCAGTCAAGCTTTAGAATGGTTACATCAGTTGGTGGCTATGCTTGCCTTGATATTGCAGATGCAAATGCTGTCACTTCAGATTTGACAGCCAGCCACAAGGTAATCACAGGTGAAGGATACTTGGATTGCCTTAACGAATATGACGTAGTTTTCAAAAGCCCAGGCATTGTTTTGCCAAAGGATATCAAGGAATACAATTGTCGTATTACTTGCCAGGCAGATCTTTTCCTTGAGGTTTACGGTGCACAGACCATCGGAATTACAGGAACAAAGGGCAAATCCACAACATCTTCACTTTTATATCATATACTTAAAGAGTGCGGTAAGGATGTTCTCTTTGGCGGCAACATTGGTCTTCCTATCTTCGATATCACAGACCGTATTCATCCACGTACAATCATCGTGTTTGAGCTTTCTTGCCACCAGTTGGAATATGCAAAGTTTGCTCCATCTAAGGCCATCCTTTTAAACCTCTACGAAGACCACTTAGATCACTATGGCTCTGTAGAAAAATACTGGAACGCAAAGAAAAACATATATCGCAATCAGGGTTATTGTGATTTCCTTTTCTGCAATCCAGACTTCTTGCCAACACCTGGTGAATGCAAGGCTTGCGTAATTAAGGTTAAAACAGGAGACTTACCTTTTAGCTCCTTCGAGGATATAGATGGTGTCACACTACGTGGTACCCACAACCTCTTCAACACAGCCTTTGTTTATGACGTTTGTCGTCGCTACGATATCAGCGATGAAGATTTCATGAAGGCTCTTTCAAGCTTCAAGACATTGGCTCACAGACTTCAGTATCTTGGAAAGCTTGATGAAGTGGATTATTACGATGATTCTATTTCTACCACAGTTGAGTCAGCAATCAGTGCAATTAAGGCTATTCCAAACGCTGGCACAATTCTTTTAGGTGGTATGGATAGAGGAATCGACTACGACCCACTTGTAGAATTTTTACAGACTCGCAATTTAGAGCACATTATTCTTATGTATGACAGCGGCAAGGTGCTTTTAGAAAAGCTTCAGGCTGTTGCTACACCAGAATTTATGGAGCATGTTCACTACATAAAGGAACTGGCAGATGCCTGCACGTATGTTAAGGAAAATGCCAGCAAGGGTACAGCAGTTATCCTTTCTCCTGCAGCTGCTAGCTACGGTGTATTTAAAAACTTTGAGGAACGTGGAGACTTTTTCAAACAGCAAATAGGACTATAATAGATTTAGCGATTCGTTTTTGTGTATAAGATGTAAAGGAGACTTTATATGACACATTCAAACGCAGATTTTCTAAATAAACAGGAACCTATGACAAGGCACTGCTCTAGGTGCGGCTGTCGTATACCTATAAGCTCTCCTTATGACCAATGTAGAGAATGCATGAAAAAGGAACTGTTCCCAAAGGTTAAGGATTTTATAAACGAAAACGAATACGTAAACGAAATGATTCTGGCGGAAGCCATGGGAATCGATAAAACCATTATCCACGAGTGGATAAGTGAGGGTCATCTGGAATATCGCGATAACAGACTACACTAGGCGAAGTCGTAACGCTTACCTGTCGCAAAGTAAATATACGTATAATAAAAAGCTGGTCACGGCTACAAGCCATAAATATCTTCCTTTCAGCTATAGAAAGCTTCAAAGAAGACATTTATGAGCTTGATGCCTACCAGCTTTTCCTTTTTATCACCTATCTGCTCAGCAGATACGAGTGTCACGCCTAACCTTATAAACGGCTTTCGTGACAGGTAAAGTATATGGTTTGGCGCTCAGTTGCGATTTTGTTAAGGAGCTTTAGTGACTCCTTTATTTTTTTCTCATCAAGGTTTGTAAATGGATCATCCAAGATAAGAATTGGCTTTTCATCAGGATAAAGCACATCTACAAGGGCAAGTCTAGAACAAAGGGCTACCAAATCCTGATATCCTTGTGAAAGATACTCTCCGCTCTTGGTGCTACCTGAATAAGAAAGCTTAATGTTCAAATCCATATCAAGCTCAAAATCTTCGATGGAATATCCTGAGTTTGTGCCATCTGGGCCGTCAATAAGCCCAAGATACTTGTGTAAGCCATTCTGTAATGGCTGCATATATTTTGAAAGAAAGCTTTCTCTTGCACGCTGAAGGAAATCTTCTGTTTTTGAAAGAATCTCAGCGTTTTTCTTATATTCCTTCTCCTGATACTCTAAGCGCTCAATTTGCTCAGAAATATCAGAAAGACGTTCAACATCCTCTAGGGTTGCAGAAAGGTTTTCCTTTTCCTGCATAATCTGACGATTAATATCCATAATCTGTTCATCTAAGAGAATTTGCTGTTGCTGCAAATCATCCACAGACTGAACATTTTCATTTACATCATACTCAGCTTCAAACTTATGAATATCATCCTTCAGCTTATTTATTCGCTCGTTCATAGACAAGTATTCACGTTTCTTAATGCCAATATCCTGAACCTTTTCAGCACGGTCAAGACTTTCATCAAGAGGGAACTGGGCAAGAATGTTGTTAATGTCCTTGGTCATGGTAGTGATTGTAATTGAATGTCTGGCGATTTCTTCGGATTTTGCCAGGAAGTCAATGTACTTATCAGCATCCTTTTTCAACTGTGCAAGGAACTCGTACTCACCACCCATGTCATAAAGATTGATACCATAAGCCGAAGCAAACGGCTGAATCTTTGTGTAAAGCTCCAGCTGTAAATCTGCCAACTCATCCAAAGTGCCCTCAGCCTCCTGATGGCGTGACATTTCCTCCTCAAGAAGATGTCTATACTGATCAAGCTTACGTCTGATTTCGTAGACATTCTCCTGCATGGTGGATGCTCTTGTCAGAAGGAAGTTTGAAAGGAATTCCTCACATTCCTCCTGAAGCTCTCTAAGCTCTAAGCGGCTGATTTCAAGAGCACTTTCTTCCTCGGAAATACGCTCTGCAAATTCTGCCTGAGCATTCAACTTCTTCACTCTTGCTCTTCTGCCACTGATGGCAAGAAGTACTAAATCTATGCCAATGGCAATAAAGCTGCCAATCTCGATAAACCTGCCAATATAATCATCCATGTACTGGGCAAACACAACTCCTGTCAAAATAAATATAACAAGGAGAATTGTGCCAAGAATATGCCATACGGAAATGCTTTTATCTCTACTGTGCTTTTCCTCGGCATCTCTTTCTGCCACAAGGGTTATAAGTCTTTCATTGCTCTGATCCACCTTGGCCTCGAGGCCTGTGATAAGAGTGGTCTGACGCTCGATATGAGCAAGTTGCTCATCACTTGGCACAAGCTTGTCAAAGAAGAATTTCAGCTCTGTCAGCTGACGAGTGGACTCTTCTGAAAGCTTTGAATGCTCAGCCTTGGCTCTAAGCTCTGAAAGGTTTGCTGCCATTTTATTCCACATGGCAAATTCTGTCTCATCTGGAATACGTGTCTCGAAAGGCTTTTCAAAAACCTCTCCCTCTTTCTCACGCTCCTCAGTAAGAACCTTTATAGCACGTTCGTGAACGGAAAGATCACGCTCTGTCTGCTCTAAAATTGCCAGCTCATCATCCGATGGAAGACCTGCCTTAAAGAACTCTTCCAGACTGGCAATCTTTTCCTGCTCCTGCTTGAGATTTTCCTTGTGAAGCTTGTAAGCACCAAGCTCCTGCTCCCTTTTACTTTGAAGCTGAATAGTTTCTGCCAGTTTAATCTTATCTGCGCTAAGCTTGTCTAAGGTTGCCTGCTTTTCTTCCACCAGACAGCTCATTGCCTCAGCGCTTTCCTCTATAGCAGGAAGTTTTTCGTATTCTTCCTTACATTTGTTAATCTCTGTCTTGATAGCCACAAGCTTACCAGGATTAATCTTACTGTTTCTGGTATATTCAGTTCTGGCATCCTTTACGCTCTTTAATGCCACATCAAAATTGCTGATATCATCCTTAGCCGATGCCAAATCTCCCATCTTTGCATTAAGGGAATCTGTCATGGCTGTACCAAGAGAAAGCTGTGGAATATATACACTCTTCTCAAAGGAATCTCTATCTACCCTGAAAAGCTCTTCACCAATATTTTCTGTGTAATCCTGGGACAATAACCCTGTCACATTATCATACAAGGCAAAGGTATCATCCTTGTCCGTTTGGCCAAAGGTACGCTCAATGCGATATTCTTTGCCCTTTGTAACAAAGACAATATTTCCACCACACTTGCTTCCATCCCATGGAAGATAATGGTTGCGCTCTAAAAGCTTTTTCTTTGTGTTTGGAGAATATTCAAGGCCATAAAACATAGCCTTCATGAATACTGAAAAGGTGGTTTTTCCCCAGCCGTTTTCCTGAAGGATTGAGTTGAACCCTTCATTGAAATCATATGAAAAATTATCTATCTTGCCAAAATGGGCAATATAGCACGATATTAACTTCATTCTATATCCTCCCCCATAATGGCTCTAATACCAAGCTCGATAATCTTGGCCTTTTCATCCTCATCCATATCCTGAGACTGCACCAAACGGACAAACTCTCCCTTAAGAGACTTGTCATACTGGAAGCTATCGTAATCTACCAAAGTCTTTGTGCGATCATAGCACTTTACGAAGAAGAACTTTGGCTCAAAATATCTAACAAATCTAGGAATATCCAGCTCATCATCCAAGTCACGCTCTCCAGTAATGATAAACTTAATTAAATCCTGTGGATCCACATCGTCAAGATAGCGCTTTGCCTTATTAATAACAGCCTGAATATCCATTTCAGCCTTAACTGGCACCTCTATCTCATGGAGGCGACGCTTGGCAAAAGGAATAAATTCTCCCTCAATCTTGCCATCCTCAATTTCAAGCATAACAAAGCCCTTGTCACCTGTCTCATCAAAGCCTCTGCCCTCCAAGCAACCTGGATAGCAAAACACGCCTCTTTCATCCAACTGCTCGTGGATATACTTATGAACATGACCCAAGGCCAAATAATCGATAAACTTTCCCTTAAGAGCTGTGGTGTTTACAATCTCCGCACCATCCTTGCCATCATAGTCAGACTGCTGGCCATGAAGCATAACGATATTTGTGGCAGCAGAATCTAATACAAGACGCTGAGCCACTGTAGACGAATTAGAAGCATTAATCTCAATACCTGTAATAACAACATCCTCAAGAGTGTAGCTAGTCCATCCCTCGTCTGTAAACATATGAAAATTCTCAGGAATAGTGTCGATACCTTCCTCCATAAAATCCTGGCGGTCATGGTTTCCCTTGAGATAATAGAAATCAATCTCTGGGTGAGCCACTATCTGCTCAACGACACGTTTCTTTATTTCCTTACGAATATGGGTTTTATCAAATAAATCACCTGCAATCAAAATGGCGCGAACCTGGTTCGAAACGGCATAGTCCACCATACGCTCGTAAGTCTCAATAAGCTCCGAACGCCTAAGAATAGCCTGATCTTTATCTAAATTGCTCTCCATTTTGGAATCTAAGTGCAGGTCTGCACAATGAATTATTCGCATACATTCTCCCTAACAATTATTACTCCCATAATTAATCTCATTTTAGCATATCTTCCTCACAATGTAACTCCCAAAAACCCCGAATCTGTGGCGATTCGCCCCCATTCGTTACATTTATTTTGCGGCCTCGCTTTCCCACCACACATCAAGCCGTCCCCTGCCCACCTCCCAACACATCTCCCTTGTTATTGTTGCCCCACTGCCCTTGCCCCTCGGGCCACCGCCCAGACCAGCACCGTGCACCTACGGACATCATTTGAGCAAAATACTAGATTTTCTTATTCCTGCAATTTGAGCTTTTGTGAGTGTACTTTCATTGGTGTTGCACTTTGAAGCTACTGTAGGTACTGCTCAGACACTTGTAGGTTTAAATAATGCTCCCCCTCAGGGTATATAACTATCAGTTGCTTCCATACTCCGTTTGCTAAGTAAAATTAAAAAAGCAGGTTTTGTATGTATAGTCACCGTGGCACATTCAACATCGTGTCTCAAGTGACCACTGCAGCCGTCGTCCTAGCGGCTGCTGCCTATACATTCAAAACCTGCTTTTTATTTTACTAAGCGCACTTCAAATTCCAGCAACTGATAGTTATATACCCTGAGGGGGAGCACTACTGAAAATAGTGTGTGTCTGAGCAGTACATACTGTAGCGATAAAAGTGCAACGAATTGAAAGAACACTCACA
>NZ_FMXT01000026.1 GCF_900104335.1 Pseudobutyrivibrio sp. YE44 | reverse complement strand
TTTCTTCCGCAGAACAAAAACAGGGTATCCTTATCAAATGGATCCAAGTTGAATCGCAGCTTTACGAATGATGCCAGTCCATCAATACCTTGGCGGTAAGCCCTCAATCATGAGTACCAGATATCAAAATACCCAGCATTACTGCTGGGCTTAAGATATAAATTATGTAACTTGAAAATTTAAGATTTTTTATACTTGCTAGGACATTTCTGCTGAACTGATTTCGACCAAGGCATTAAGTCATTTAGGAAGTTAAGATTATTATCTTCCATATGCTTTGGAATCTCAGAGAGGAGCAATTCAAAGTATTGGTAAGTATTAAGACCATTAGCTTTGGCGGTTTCGGCCAGACTAAAGATCATAGCACTTGCATTAGCACCATTTGATGATTCAATAAGAACAAAATTCTTACGAGCAATGGTGAATGGTCGGATTGCTTGCTCAGCGTAGTTGTTGTCCATAGGGATTTTACCATCATTCAAGAATGCTCTTAAGTATTCTTCCTGGTTAAGGCTATAGGCAAGCGCTCTACCTGTTACACTCTTATGAGTTACTTGGCTGTATTTGGATTTAGCCCATTCAAAATAAGCATCGACTTTCTCTTTAAGAACAAGTTGACGCTGTTTTTTGCGGTCTCTATTAGTGAGGTCATCATAGGAATTATCGATGTGCATGATTTCGGTAATCATCGCATAAGCTTCTTCGGCTATAGAACCTTTGGCTGTTTCAGTACCAACGGACTTAATGAATTCTGCAAAAGGTCTTCTTGCATGAATCCAGCAGCCAGCGATTTGAAGGTCATGCCGCTTTTTACCAAGCTTATGGTAGACCTGATAACCATCCGTGACCACGGTTCCTGAGAAGTCTTTTAAGAATTCTCTCGGGTGATCAGCTTTTCTAGATGGTTTCCAATCGTATAAAACGATTGGATGCTCAGAGCAGTGAGGGTTATTTCTATAAACCCACATGTAAGTCTTCTTGCCATTTTTGATTTTTGTTTTATCTATCTGCATTACCTTAACAGGCGTTTCATCCGCGTGGATTACTTTGCTGTCATAGATAAGCTCGTGCATACGGTCATAAACAAGTGAAAGATATCTTTCAGTAGCATTTATTATCCAGTTGCACATGGTATTTGTTTCAAGGTTAATTCCGTTATCTTTAAAGGCTCTCTTTTGACGCTCGATAGGTAACGCATTTACGTATTTACCATTTATAAGTGATGCAACTAAAGATGGGGTGGCGATACTATTCCTGAACAAATCAACTGAACGAGGAGCTTTTACGATTGTTCCGTCATTGTCTTTAGATGCGTAAACATGAACATGGTGCTCATCAACAATAAATGTCTCAGGGATAATCTGAAGACGTTTATAAATCTCTTCAGGAAGTTCCTTATAGCCGTTAGGGAATTTCTCTGCGAGTTCTTCTTCAGATAACTTATGCTCAATGATACGAGCTGGAAGACCATCAAGGTCAACATCTCGTTTGCCTTTAGTTTTGGAACGCTTATAAGAAGAGATAATTATCTCTGTGATTTCTGGTTCTGGAGCAGATGGATTAGCTGTGGCCTCAACTTCATTGAAGGAATCAAAAAGAGACATCTGTCCCTCGATTTCAGAAGAAGCTTCAGATTTCTTTCCAAACTGACGCTGATTCATGATTCGAATCTGCTCGGTAAGAAGTTCAATCTGACGATTAGTATCCGCCAACTGGGCGTTAGCAGTGTTGAGTTGCTCCTGCATGAAAACAAGCTG
Organism: Pseudobutyrivibrio sp. YE44; assembly: GCF_900104335.1. GTDB lineage: Bacteria > Bacillota > Clostridia > Lachnospirales > Lachnospiraceae > Pseudobutyrivibrio. Next base: position 1,263 of record NZ_FMXT01000026.1, on the reverse strand, counting down.
ACTTTGAAGAGAAGACGCAATAATAACCAACGCTTCTTTGTTAAGATTATTCAGTTGTTCATCGGTTAATTGCAACATGATTTCGTCTCCTTAAGTCTGCATTTATTATAGCAAAATCAAGGGCTAAAGACGAATTCCGTGAGAATTAAAAATGGTGAAAATGCCTATAAATAAGGCATTCATAGAGGCTGTATAAGAAATCTTAGATTAGAGATTAATGTAAAAAGAAAAGTGCTGTGTAGAGCTTAGATTACTACAAGATAAGCCATAGTAGCGGTCTTAAGCTGTGCACAGCACCATCTGAAAAGGTGGTAAAAACAGTGATAAATAATCTCTGTTTTGCACAATAACTAAATAATAAATCAAGCAGAATACTTGGGCTCAGCATCATAAATGATTGGATCAATGGCGAAGCCCTGCATCAACCATTTGAACTGCTCGGGACGAAGTTGGCGAAGTTCATCACTTGTTCTAGGCCAGGTGAAGTGACCACGTTCAACTCGTTTATAAAGAAGCAGGAATCCATCGCCTTCCCACAGGAGACCTTTGATTTTTGTTGATTGTCTACCGCAGAAAAGGAATAAGGTGTTAGGTACAAATAGATTAACCTTGTATTTCTTTTCTATGATAGCAGCAAGAGAATCTATTCCATACCGCATGTCGGTGTAGCCGCAAACTACATAGACTGCTGGGAAGTAATTAAAATCGGCATCTTTAAGCATTACGCACCGCCTTAATGACTTTGTTTAAAAGAAAGTCTGACGTGTCTTCTGTGATTTCTATTGTGATGTCGTTGATAGTAAGCTTTAGTGTGGAAAGTGCAGAAATAGTTTGATTTGTTGTACAACTTTTAAAAGTTGTACAACAAGTATCCGGAACCGGACTTGTAATAGGAACAATGTCCGGAAGTTGAGATTCTACAAACTGTTCAGTTAGACGACGCTTCCAGTAGTAGAATTGGGACTTTGAGATGGAATGAGCATCACAGAATTTTGTGACGTTCATGGTACTGGCTTGTTGCTCACGAATGAGGTCAGCCCAGTTATTTAGCTTTGCTTGATGTATTACTTTAGTTGTATTCATGAGATATCCTCCATTTAGAATGTATTTGGGCTAATCATCTCATGTATATGTTAGAATTATAAGGTACTCATGATTGAGGGTTAACCCTTGGCGAAGATCAGTGTAACCTGTAGCAATGTATATCTTCTTAAAACTGGTAGTGTCATTGAGCATGGCTTATTGCTCCTATCAGTTTTAATA
>NZ_FMXT01000007.1 GCF_900104335.1 Pseudobutyrivibrio sp. YE44 | reverse complement strand
GGGAGAAGGAAAACATGTTTTAGATAACTGGAATAAATATGGAATCTCTTACTTGGCAGCAGACGAGGAAAGTGTGGTAAAGGGCTATAAGGAGCTTTCTGATGATGCGGATTTAATGAATGATATTTTATGGGGTACCAGCTCTGGTTATGGTTATATTCATTTTCATAGATATAATAATGATGAGATTGAAAGTGCTATAAATGCGATGGTATATGGATGTGAGGATGATGAACATCCTACTAGTTATGATTCAATTATTGACATCCCCATGGATTTACGATTAGAGATATCGGTCCAGTATCAGCAGCAATTACAATCGCATGATATACCGAGGGATCCTAGTTTTGAACAATTATATCATTCTCGGGTAATTGAATTGGAAAAGAAAGATAGGGATTAATCTATGAAAAATCAGATTTATATGGTCGAATAAACCAATGTAATGCAGAGATAGCTGTTATTAGAGCAGATATCTCCAGCATGGAAGACGAGAATGTAGTTACCCAGGGACATGTAGCTACATTCACGGCATGCAAGGATACAAACGTAGCTTACGATATGACTGTAGGTGATACTTGGCGTAGACAGCTTTGTAATGCTGCAATTGAAATTCAGAACAACAACGTATGAGGGAAAGTATTATGATCTTAGTGGATTAAGTGAGGATGATTATCCTGTAGGGTCTGAAGTTGACGTTTTATATTTGAAATGTTTAGTGGGTTATGACGTTAGAGCAGCAAACTATCAGGATGGATGGTTGCTATGGTTGTTTTTTATTTTTCAGGCTCTTCCAATAGTTGCTATGGTTGGCTTGCGTATATATTCGACGTTCATAAACCCAAGCTTTCATGTAATTTAGCATTCTTTGGTTACTAAGCTAATAAACACCGCAAAGCTGAGAGTACAGCATTGCGGTGTTTGTATTTTATGAACTATATCAAGAAAGCTGGTTATTCATTAAATAAATCGCTATGTGTTCCTGTTCTAGAAGCAGTAAGAATTAATTCGTTTTCAGTTTTAGTATAGATTCTTGTTTTTCATCAGAGAAACAAGAACACTTATGCACTTCGAGTACGATTGTTAAATAAATGTTAAAATAATGTGTACAAAGTGTGGTTAATATGTGAACGATACGTTATAATGAATAATAGTCATTATTGTTATGCTGTGTAAAAATAATAATACATGATTATATTGTCATTGGAAAATATTGAGAGGAACAAATATGGGTACTAGTTATATTACGTCGTGGATGACGGTAAATGTTGATGTGGGTTGGAAATGCTCAAAATGCGGAGAGTATAATTGCTCACATGGGGTTTTAAAGGTTTCCTTTTCGTCAACTACAAGTAATTTGACAAGAAGGCGAGTCGAAAAAGCAAAAGCAGAACTAGAGGAAACAACTAACAGAAGGTGGAAAGACGCAGCTCTTGGGATTATTAGAGACCCAGTTTACAATGCTAAAAAATTGAGAGAGTCATTATTACTTTCAAATAATGGAAAATGTAAGAATTGTAAAAAAAGAGAAATATGGGCAAAAACAAGTAGATGGTACGTGGGATTGGCATATATTTGTATGCCATTAGCCTTTTTTACACTTGGTGGTTTAATAGGCTGTACAACATGGGAAGAAAGTATTCCATTAATAATAGCGCTTGGTATAGAAATAGCTTGTGCAGTTGCTGGGAATTATTACGATTATACTTTCCAAAAAAGATTATCTAGGATACCGAGGGAAAGCCTTCCTAAAATAGTATGTAATAATGCTGATTTAGTTGATTATGCGCGTGAACACGAAGCAATCAAACCTATGAATGAAGCGCTTTATTACATAATGAAAGCAGGAGATTTTAAGTAATATATGATTACTTCAAGTAGTGGAAAATATAAATACAACGTACACTTTATATATAGATGCAGTTATTGTAATGCTCTGATTATCACCCAAAATCGATTAGATATAGGGGTGAATTTTGACTGTGACTCAAACGAGAATGAAAAACGTAATGCGGCGGATATTTGTGTTAGAAAAGCTGTAGATAGTATTGTTGATAAAACCTATAGGCCGGAAGCTATAACAGACTTGTTTGAAAAAAATAATCTTGCGTTTGATTTTTTTAATGGGGATTATTCTTTATTTGGTTTGGATTGTTCCTGCCCTTCTTGTAACAATAAGAATGTATGGCAGAAGGGAGCTCTTAGAGAACTGATAGAAGTGCTCGAACCAGTGGAGCTTCCTAGACTGATTGATGGTGAGAATGCAACTAAATTTTATCAGGCAGAAAATTTATCCTTTTCAGACCCAGAAAAATACGTTACGGATTTGAAGTCTACAATTGACAGCAGGTATAAGAAATATAGGCTGTTGTTAGAAAAGTTTATAGTAGAGAAGGCAAATCTTTTATCTCAGGTGACAACATTAGAAACTTCACTAAAATCTGCAGCTTTCTTTTCAAAGCATAAAATCAAACGTCAGATAAAGGAACTCAACGATAGAATAAAACATAATGAATTGTTGGTTAGCCATGCTGAGCAAGAGTTGAAGATTTATAATCAGGTGAAAAGCACATTTCCATTTGGGAGTGCTAATGATTGTAATGTTGACTATAGAGTTATTGGTAAAATGACTAAGGATAAGTATGAGGATTCTTGTGGCGGAATTATAGCTGTGACTTATGGAACGATTCCGCATGATAATTGCGATTCAAAAGTTGTGAGGAAAGTATTGAGCGCATAAAAACTAAAAAAGGTGGACTTATAAATGTTTTTTAAATTTGCAAACAAAAAGAGCTGTACCTCTAATGAGAATCATAATGGTGTCAATGAAAAGAAAGTCTGTGTTATGGTGCTAGATGTCTTCAGTATTACGATAGATGAGGTGAAGCATACTGTTATAATCGGCATACCTTCAAATGGTTCGATATCTCTTAATGATATATTGCAACATCAAGGACGGGAAAAAACTGAGGAGTTAAAGGTTGTAAAGCTTGAGCAGCTTGAAAAGCTAGGTGTTGCCATATCAACAGTTGAGGAATATGAGCAAGTTGCCATTTGGGTTGACAAGTATATGGGCGGAAAAATAGCAAAGGGAGAAGAACTTGTAAAGGTTTCGTAAGCGTGGGACATAATTTTAAATACGACGAGGCATTGATATATGCCATAGAACATGACGAATTAAATCAGATCATGAATGGCTTAGGCAAATACGAGTATGAGGATAAGAACATCGGTGGACCAGTCCAGCATATAGCGCTGATGGCAAGTATTTATAAGTATGCTTTGGAGAATAATTCAATCAAAGGTCTTTTTATTGAAGAGTTAGAGAATCTAAGCAAAAGTGACATCGATGAGAAATTATTGTGTTTGCAATATCTTTTAGATCATTTATACCTTAAAAATAAAAATGAAAACACTTTTGATTTTGAAATTGATGAGATTTACGATGAGGTAACAGCTGCTTTAAATATAGCTAGAGATAATAAGATATTATCTGAAGAAAATGAAAGGTTCCTAGAGTTTTACTGTAAAAGGATAGAATATTTAAAACGAGGAACGGTTAGAAAAAGGAGATTATTCGATAAGCCTAAGAAAAGAGATACTCGTAATCGCATAGGGCCACAAAAAAATAAATAGTAGATACAGATAGGAGCAGTCAATGAGACTGCTCCTTAGATTTGTTAAATAAATGTTAAAAAACTGTGTATAAACCGTGGTCAATGTGTGAACAATACGCTATAATGACTAATGGTCATTATTTTTCTGTTGTGTATAAAACAGAAATGAAATAAAGGGGTTTTTATGTTCAAGGTTATAACCATATTGATGATTATAGTAACGCTAGCAGTGGCGTATGTGCCTGCACTTATCGCAGAGGAGCAAGGATATTCCTGTAAAGTATCTTGGTTGCTGGTTGCATCGAATGTAGCATTTGGAATAGCAATAACCTCACATCTATGGGGCGGACGGACTTACGGTGTTGGCCCATATGTGGTTGGAACTATAATATATAGCTTGCCGTTTGCAATATGGATACTGTTTAATAATTCAAACTTTTATGCTAGATCTTATAAATTTAAGTTGATAGTTTATGTCTGTTTTATTGTAAACCAGACGCTTAACATCTTATATGACACAAACACCATGATGTATTATGACTTGATGGAGAATGCGTCTTCGGGAACATATTTGGCAAGGGTGGTAGTACCACATTTGACAAGCGTTTTGGCATTCTGTTTAGTTATTTATTATGTGTACAAGGTGGGGATGAAAAAATCTGAAGCGGTGGCGAATAGCCGAGTGTTACTTTATACCCCTATTATATTTCTAATGATAGCCGCGTTCTATCCTCAAATATCAATTATCCTAAGTGTTCATAGAGTGTTTATTTCCCAGAGTTTAATATATAGTGTATTCATTGCTGTGGCCATTCTTCTTCAAATGCTCTCTATAAGAGCTGATAACAGCGTTGAGGTTGAGGCTATAGACAAAACCATCAGTGAAAGTAACAAGCAGATAATATCTACGAATGTCTAGTATAGATGGTAATGTATTGGTTTTTATTAAAAAAATAGATAAGGAATAGTAAAACGAAGTATGGAAGAAAAAATTGTAATGATGTTTCATCACAACGGAGCAGTTGTTGATATTGAGACTCCTGTAAATATCACAGCCAATGAGTTTATTTATGGAATGAATAGCGGCTTCAATCTGGGCATAGATATCGACAACCCAGATGAATGCTTCATGCGTGCCGAAAATCCTGTGGCTCTTATTCGTGGAGAGAAAACCCTCGAAGAGCTGGGGCTTAGAGATGGAAGCTCGGTGTATGTTGGTGAGAATTAATTTGCAGTTGTAATAGATAGTAATAGTCCTATGTCATTTGCAGATGTATTTGCAAAAGGCATAGGACTTTTGTCATAATAAGTGCAAAAGTAATTGGAATACTAGAGGAGATAGATGTTGAAGCGTTTTGTAAAAAAAGCAGTTTGCATGTCACTGGCAATTTCGTTGGTACTTGCCGGTGGTTGCAAATCAAATATACAGAGTAATGATGATAAGAGAGCAAAAAAAGAAACAGTAAAAAAAGAAGATTCATTGGCTCTCTCCGAGAAGGAGTTAAAGCAAATCGAAGAAGATTTCTCCCATATGGAGTATAACTATTTCCTGGGAATAGAGTTTAACAATCTGGATGACATTGATTGGGATGAGGTTTATGAAAACCGTCAAACCAAGGAGTATACTCCAGATAAGTACAGGGCTCTGTCAGGTAAAAAGTTAGGTGATACATATGCGGTGGTTGTTGAACCAGTCTTGGAAACTGAGGATGCCGATTTTAAAATCATGAATCCATCTAGAAAGGTGTCGTTTAAGTGGGACGGAAAAACCTACAACTTTCTCCATAACGAATTTCTATGGGAGGAGGGCTGCTCGAAAGCTTTTGATTTAAATCTTGAGCCATATGGTGTATGTAGGTTCGTGGCTTTTTATGGTAATGATAGTCGTGATGCGCATTTGTTTATCACGGCTGACGGAAAGAAGGTTGCAGAAGTTGACCAAGGTTTTTACACTGCTGATGGGTGGATGCAGATATCTGATATATGTGATGTGGAGGTAACAGACTATAACAAAGACTGTGTATCAGATATTTTGATGACCTGCAAAATGGGCGATAAAGAAAGAGCACTGATATTTGAAGGTGTTCTTCACGAAAGCCAAGATTATTATTTGATTGACGTGGCGCTTTCAGAGGCAGCAGAAGAATATGTGGGTAATGATTATTCTGTTGATGGAATAAAGGATTACCTATTATTACATAATATCAATGATGAAGATTACAAGTCTTATAAAGCAGCGTATGCGGATTTGATAGACAAGCTTGAAGCGAACAATACTAATCCTTCTAGTTATCTATATGATTTGCAAAAGATAGATGATGACAATGTTCCAGAACTTTTAGTTCAAATGGATGAAGAACAATTCGTATATACGTATAAGGAAAAGCAGCTTAATATTGTTGAAACTGAGCAGGATCTTGAAGGCGAAGCAAATTATACCTATGCTGAGGTGCTTGATAAGTTAGGTGCGACGAAGGATAAAGTTACAAAGCTTTTTGGAAAAACAGAACCCGAACACGGCAAAGATAGTGTACAATTTGCTGTTGACGAAGTGGAATACACCTTGGAATATAGCAACGCTGGACTTGGCCATGCAACTCTTTCACTGTCAGCTGATGACGATAAAGTTACAATCCCTGACGCAACGCCTATTAACAGAGCCTATTTAATTGAGAGAGCTAACGGGCAGAAATTCCTATTGGTAAATATGGTAAGATTCTGTTACGACAGCTATATGTACGTGTTCAATTTAAATGGAAATCGTCTGGTGGAACCAAAGGAGTTTGATAGCAAGTTTTCGCTATTTAATGGAGATATCACAAATACCAGAAGCTTCGATCTCTTTAGAACACAGACGGTTTTCGGAGCTGCTGTCACCTATGAAAATTTCTTCATAGGAATGGACGGCTTGCCTAAAACCAATGATGAAATAGAAATGTATGCATCTAATTCATCTATAGATGATGGCAACAAAATCATCAAGACAGGTGAAAAGGTAAAGTTAAAAATAGACTACACCTTACCTGTTGGAAAAAGTCTTGAAGACGATGACGAAGACGATTGGAAAGAGGAAACTCTTCCAGCGGGAACGCAGATGACGCTGTTATGTACAGATGAAACCTACGTCATAATGCAGCTCAAGGACGGAAGATATACAGGTATAGAAATCATTTCTGAAGATGATGAAGATTCTGAAGAAAATGATGAAGAGGTTATTTATTTGGAGGATATCTTCGATGATATCCCTATGCTTGTGGATGAAGAAGATATTTGGTATCTCTGGGATTAATAATTAGGAGAATAATTTATGAAGATAATTGAAAAGGTAAAGAATATATTTAAGGATGCCATTAGGGAACATCGCTGTTCTATGATAGTCTTTTTGCTTGCTATGGTATGCTTGGCAATTAATTATAATTGTCTGTTTCATTTTGGCGACTACGAGGTAGAACTTATTGGTGATACCCTTGATTTTGCAAGTAGGGCTCTAGCGGGAACTGCTTTAAGCGTTCTTCTATGTGAGGCCATTCATCTTTACAAAAGGGATGAGGAGGGCTACAAGTGGAATGCTGGCAAGAATTTATTAACTTATGGATTGATAGTGCTAGCTGGTTTTCTGGCTGTTCTACAGAATTGGTTGGTTATAAAGGAGTTGTGTCCATGGATAAATGATGATAACCACTATAGCTATGTTCACTTGTCAAACAGAGTGTTATTTTGTGTGCTGGTAACAATAGTTGGTCTGACAATCTTTTACTTCTTTAAGAGAAGCGGACAGTCCTTTGAAAGTTATTTGGCAAAAGCCTTCTGTGGGCTCATGAAGGCGGAGCTTGTGTATGGAATTGTCGCTATAGGTACGTTAGTGATACTGTGGGCCTTCGACACACTTATCATAGATACATCTGCTATCGATTTGATTGAGAGAATAGAAATATTGTTGATTGCTTTGGTACAGTTCCCATGTGCAGTGTCTGGTCTTTCAAAGACAGAAGCGCCACTTGGCAAGTTTGCAAAGGTTTTACTGTCCTACGTATTTACGATATTGACAGCCATAGCTTTCGTTATCATCTATATTTATATAATTAAAATCCTTGTAACCTGGACCTTCCCATCGAATCAGGTGTTTACTATTTTGGCAGCCCTGTTTTCTGGTGGAGTTATAGTTTGGACTATGGCCCAGGGATGTTGTGATGACAGTATGGTTAAGCCTTTGAAGGTGATGCCGCTGTTGTTTCTTCCATTCATTGTTTTACAAATCATGTGTCTTACAATGCGTGTTCAAGCGCATGGATTTACAGACAGCAGATACTTTGGATTGGCGTTGATTGTTGCCGAGATTGTATATTTTATAATCTACATTATTAATCTCATCCAAAAGAAGGAGATTATGTTCTTTGGGATATTCATAGTGGTTGTTGGAAGCTACTTGGTTTATCTGGTCCCTGGAATAAATGTTGCTAGCGTGGTTACAACCTCTCAGGCAAAAATAATCGAAAAGTATCTTGCTAAAGGAGAGTCGGCATCCCCAGAGGAAAAGGAGGCTGCATACAGTGCTTACTTTGAGATAGAAACAGAAGTGGGATTATCGCCTATGCGATATATAGCCTCTTTATCAGAAGAGCAAAAGCAGCAGCTGGAGGAATACTCAAAATCAAACGAACCTGCCAGCGCCTATAAAGATACTTTTTATATTTCTGCTAATGCAGATGTATCTAAATACGACGTAGAGGGGTATAATAATATGTATATCATATACCGGGATTATGAGTCGGAGGATGATATACTAGAATGTGAAATTGATAAGGTTCCTATATATGTAGATGAAAATATAGTTGGAACAGTAGATTTAAGCGAGGCCATTGATCAATTGCTTAAGCTTGAAAAGAATGGCGATGGATATGATTCAGAACAAACATCCAAGATAATCAATCAGACTTTTGGGGTAAAGGATGAACAGGGCAATGTGATTGGCCAGTTGGTTATTAGATGGATTAATATAGAAGGTGAATATAGTATTACAAACAAGGTAACTGAGTTAAGCATTGAGGGGTATTATTTAGAATGAAAAACAGTCTAAAGCATCAACTTCTTAAGAGAACTTTGATTCCACTTATTATTATGACCATCATTTTGGTGGCTGTCAGCATCAGCGGTCTGTACAAGGCTAATTCCGACCAGGTGAAGGAAGAGCTGATTCGCGATGCTGATTTGGCCATGTATGTCTTCGACACGGTCTACACTGGGGAATACTGGGCCGAGGATGCAGATGGTGATGGTGAGCTGGAGATGTATAAGGGCGAGCAGCGCATAAACGGTGAGGCCACTCTTATTGATGATTTGGCCAGCAAGCTAAACATCGAGATCACCATCTTCTACAAGGACGTGAGATTGCTCACCACCTTGAAGGATGCAGATGGAAATCGCGCCATTGGAACCAATGCTTCTGTGATTGTTAAGAATGATGTTTTAGAGACAGGGAATAGCAAGTTCTATTCCAATGTTATGGTTTATGATGCTAAAAGCTATGCATACTATGAGCCTATCCGAGATGATGAGGGCAACGTAAATGGTATGATAGCCGTTAGCCGTTCACAGGAATCTGTACGACAGAAGATGCTTTGGTATTCTCTTCCAGTGTTGGCCACCTGTATTATTACGGCCTTCATAATTGGCTATGTCATGGTTTACTTCAACCGCATGCTTGCCAATCGAATTTCCAAGATGGGCGTTTACATGAAGACTTTGGCTAATGGTGTTTTTGATGAGGAAATGCCTCGAGATATCACAGCTAAGGATGATGAGATTAAATCCCTTGCCAACGATGGTAAGCGAATGGCTCGAGCTATAAAGACCTTGGTTGAATATGACCCTCTTACAGCTTTGTACAATCGTCGTTTTGCAGATAGAAAGCTGGAGGATGTTAGGGTTAAGGCTGTGGAAATGGGAATCAAATACTGTATATGTATTGCGGATATTGATTTCTTCAAAAAGGTTAATGATACATACGGTCACGAGATGGGCGACCACGTGTTAAAGGAGGTTGCAAAGAAGCTTAAGGAAGGAATGGTAGGAAAGGGTAGCGCAGCCCGTTGGGGTGGCGAAGAATTTCTGCTTATCTTCGAGCAGCGAGAGCTTGATATAGCTCGTCGAGAGCTTTCCATGATTATGGATCAGGTTCGCACCATCTGGGTTCCTGATTCCGACCGTCAAATCACCATGAGCTTTGGGTTGACAGCCTTGGAACCTGGCGAGTCGGTTGACTCCGTTCTGCAGCGCGCCGACGCCAACCTGTACGAAGCCAAAGAAACCGGCCGTAACCAAATCATATGTAAGTAAAAATGCGTGAAAACTAAAAGGACCAACCTGTAGGCATCAAGCTCTTAGGTCTCTCAAGCGAAGCTTTCTTTAGCTGAGCGGAGAGATCTAAGGCTTGTAGCCGTAACGGGTTGGTCTATTTTTGTTTATGAGTTTTTGAATTCAGGGTGTTTGAATTCTATTCTTACAAGTATGAAGCAGATTGCAAAGGACAACGCATCCGCAATTGGTCCAGCGAAAAGCACTCCCTTGAACCCGAAAATCATTGGTAATACCACAATGAGTGGAGCAAGGAAAAGTACCTGTCTTGTAAGGGACATGAAGATTCCTTTTTGTGGCTTTCCGATTGATGTAAAGAAGTTGGAAGCCAGCGGCTGGAAGAAGGCTGTGAATATTCCGAAGAGGAAGATTCTGAAATACTTCTCGCAGAACTCAAAGTAAAGCTCATCTCCTGAACCAAAGATTGAAACAATCTGGCGTGGGAATAACTGGAAGCAAGCCCAGCTTGTAAAGGTGATAACAGCGGCGCACTTTAGAGCTAAATAGAAAGCCTTCTTAACTCTGTCGAAGTTTCTTGCACCATAGTTGAAGCTGATGATTGGCTGCAATCCCTGTGAAATACCAATTACAAAGGAGAAGCAAATGCCATTTACCTTTGAGATGATACCGGCACAAGTGATAGGTATATCTGAGCCGTAAATTGACTGTGCACCGTAATGTCCCATAACGTGGTTCATTACAATCTGAACAAGCATCATAGCAATCTGATTAATGCAAGGTGCGAGTCCAAGAGCTGTAATGTTTTCAATCATTGAAAAATTTGGAATAAAGTGTTCTTTATGTAATGGCACTGTCTTGAACTTGGTAAGGTAAACAAGCACCATAATACCGGCAACATACTGACCAATAATTGTGGCAACAGCAGCACCTGTCATGCCCCATTTAAAAACTGCTACGAAAAGGAAGTCTAAAATTGTGTTTATAATGGCACCAGTCATGTTGATGGCCATTGTCATATTTGGGCTGCCGTCAGCTCTTACGATGTGAGCACCACCGGCAGACAGAATAAACAAAGGATAGCCAAGTGCACAAATCTTTGAATATTCCATTGCATATGGAAGAATGTTTTCTGTGGCACCACATCCTATAAGGATTGGCTCGAGGAAAAGCTCGGTGATAAAGGTGAGAGCTAATCCTCCAATGAGCATAAGTGAAACTGCATTTCCTATATAATAGCCTGCCTTTTCAGTCTCGCCACGACCCATGGCAAGGTTGAAGGTGGAAGCTGCACCGATACCGCAAAGAAGCGCGATACTTACATTTAAAATTGAAAGTGGAAACTGGATGTTTGTGGCACCATTTCCAAGTGGACCGACAAAGTTTCCGATGAAGAGCTGATCTACCATGTTGTAGAGAGAACCTACAAGCATGGCGATGATGCTAGGTATTGCGAATTTTCTAAGTAGTTTTCCAATGGATTCTGTACCCAAAGGATTCATTGTTGTCTGATTCATATAATTGCATTCCTTCTATATAATATAGTGAATATTATTATAGAGTTTCTTCTATATAATATGTAAGTGATTTTTTATGTACATCGCGGGTTATTTTCTTACCCATCTTCCGCTGGCTCCACATGGAAGCACAAGGCCAGACTCTGTAACAGGAAGACCAATTTCATCAGCTGTAACTTCACCAGGATGATTCTTTAAAAGAGCAGTGCTAATCATATAATTAAGAACTGCTGGCTGAAGACCAGTTGTATATGAGTTAACTAAGAAGAATAATGCATCATCTGAAAGAATCTGCTCGCATAATTCGATGAATGGGAAAATATCGTCTTCAATTTTCCAAATCTCATTTTTAGAACCTCTTCCATATGAAGGAGGATCCATGATGATGCCATCATATTTATTACCACGTCTGATTTCTCTCTCAACAAATTTACGGCAGTCATCTACGAGCCATCTGATAGGCGCATCAGCAAGGCCAGATGAAGCAGCGTTCTCCTTTGCCCACTGAACCATACCCTTTGATGCATCCACATGAGTGACCTGTGCGCCAGCTGCAGCCGCAGCAAGAGTAGCGCCGCCTGTATATGCAAAAAGGTTAAGCACCTTTACTGGACGATTCTTCTCTTTGATTTCCTTATTTATAATAGAAGAAAACCAATCCCAGTTTACAGCCTGCTCAGGGAAGAGACCTGTGTGCTTAAAAGCGAAAGGCTTCAAATTAAATGTGAGCTTCTTGTCGCAGATAGGATAGCTGATGGTCCACTGCTCTGGAAGGTCAAAGAACTCCCACTCGCCGCCTCCCTTGTTTGAACGATGATAGTGAGCGTTTAGCTTCTTATAATAAGGAGAGCTTTTCTTTGTATTCCAGATAACCTGTGGATCTGGACGAAGAAGTACGTACTCTCCCCAACGCTCCAGCTTCTCACCAGAGCTGCAATCTATTATTTCGTAATCTTTCCAATTATTTGCTACTTGCATATGATTTACTAATGTTACTATTCACAGTTATAAATAAATAGAAAGTATTCTTGTCAAGCTTGCTTGTAAGAGAATAATTTCTATTTATTTATGCACTGGAATCAGTGGCTTACTCTTCATGAATAATGTTAAGTGCTTTAGCACTGAGAAAGAAGTCTGTAAGACTTCCATTATGAATGAAGAGTAAGATACTGTGAATAGTAACTATCCTTTCTATATAATATATAATATGTCCTTTACAAATTTGGTTGCCTTGATTATTATACTTAAAGATTATTAATCTTCAATGACTTCTAGTTATAAATTCTTTATAAACCACTATATTTTGGTGTGGTTTTGAATTGTTCTTGAAAAAATACAATTATTTTTATTTTTCTCTTGCAGATATCCCATTTGCCGTGTATATTATTACTTGCTGTGACATGATAGCTATGAAGCGTGAGGTTGCAACCTAGTTACTCAGGTTGGTTTTCCGTGGAGCGAATGTCAAGTTAGGAAACTGACGACAAGTCACTGTACAACAGAAAACCGTCCGCATTCGCGGAGACGACGTGTGAGAACTTGGTTCGAACTTTGAGTTTTAAACCATGATACACACGGGTAAGTGTACAGTCGCCACTTGTTCGATTTTTCTCAGAAATCAGAAAAACGAAAAAGGAGGAGACTTTTTTTATGGCAAATCAAGTTATGAGAATCACACTCAAGGCTTATGATCATGAGTTAGTAGATTCATCTGCCAAGAAAATCATCGAGACTGTTAAGAAGAACGGAGCACAGGTTAGTGGTCCAGTACCTCTTCCAACAAAGAAGGAAGTTGTTACAATTCTTAGAGCCGTACATAAGTACAAGGACTCTCGTGAGCAGTTCGAGCAGAGAACTCATAAGAGATTGATTGATGTCATCGATCCAACACAGAAGACTGTTGAAGCACTTTCTAAGTTAGAGATGCCAGCAGGTGTTGAAATCAGCATCAAGAACAAGTAATTGAGTTCATTTTAATCATGTAAACATCCAAGATGGTTTTATATAGAAGCAACAAAGATATTTCTTATCTTGTTCCACTTATATGACACTGTTCTAGGATGAACGGTTCCGCTACCCCGATTAATAATAGGTTGGGCATGAAGCGTTCCGCTGTAGAAAATGGAGGTAAGAAAAATGAAGAAAGCTATTTTAGCTACAAAGGTCGGAATGACTCAGGTCTTCAATGAAGGCGGCGAGCTTATTCCTGTAACTGTACTTTCTGCTGGTCCATGTGTTGTTACACAGATCAAGACAGTAGAGAACGACGGTTACGATGCAGTTCAGGTAGGCTTTATCGACAAGAAGGTTAAGCTTGTTAATAAGGATGCTAACGGACGCAAAGAAATCATTCATCGCAATGGCGTAAACAAGCCAGAGAAGGGTCACTTCGACAAGGCTGGTGTTGAGCCAAAGAGATTTGTTAGAGAGTTCAGATTTGATAATTGTGCAGATTACGCACTCGCTCAGGAAATCAAGGCTGATATCTTTGAGGCTGGCGACAAGGTTGACGCTACAGCAACATCAAAGGGCAAGGGATTCCAGGGTGCTATCAAGAGATTAGGTCAGCACAGAGGACCTATGGCTCACGGTTCTAAGTTCCACAGACATCAGGGTTCAAACGGTGCTTGTTCATCACCTAGCCGTGTATTCAAGGGCAAGGGAATGCCTGGTCAGATGGGCGGAACAAGAGTTACAATCCAGAATCTTGAGATTGTACGTGTTGACGTTGAAAACAATCTGCTTTTAGTAAAGGGTGCTGTTCCAGGACCAAAGAAGTCTCTTGTAACAATCAAAGAGTCAGTTAAAGCAGGAAAGTAATCTTACGATAGGAAAGGAGGAACTTAGCGATGGCTAAAGTATCCGTATACAATATGGAAGGCAAAGAAGTTGGTACCATGGATCTTAACGACAGCATCTTCGCAGTTGAGATCAACGAGCACTTAGTTCACATGGCAGTTGTCCAGCAGCTTGCAAATAACCGCCAGGGAACACAGAAGGCTAAGACACGTTCTGAGGTTTCAGGTGGTGGTAGAAAACCTTGGAGACAGAAGGGAACAGGTCATGCAAGACAGGGTTCTACAAGATCTCCACAGTGGACAGGTGGTGGCGTAGTATTCGCTCCAACACCAAGAGATTATTCATTCAAGCTTAACAAGAAGGAAAAGAGAGCAGCTCTTAAGTCAGTTCTCACTTCTGCAGTTAACGAGAACAAGTTCATCGTTGTTGACGAGCTTAAGCTTGATTCTATTAAGACAAAGGATTTCGCAAAGGTATTAACAAACCTTAACGTTGAGAAGGCTCTCGTAGTTCTTGATACAAACGATCAGAACGTAGTTATGTCTGCAAAGAACATTCCTACAGTTAAGACAGCTCTTACAAACACAATCAACGTATATGACATCCTTAAGTACAACACAGTAGTTGTAACAAAGGCTGCTGTTGATCAGATTCAGGAGGTGTATGCATAATGGCAAACGTACAGTACTATGACGTAATCCTTAAGCCTGTAATCACAGAGAAGTCTATGAACGCTATGGCTGAGAAGAAATACACATTCCTTGTTCATCCAGAAGCTAACAAGACAATGATTAAGGAAGCTGTTGAGAAGATGTTCGACGGAGTTAAGGTTGCTTCAGTTAACACAATGAACGCTGATGGCAAGACAAAGAGACGTGGAATGACTTACGGAAAGACAGCAAAGACAAAGAAGGCTATCGTTCAGCTTACAGCTGATAGCAAAGATATCGAGATTTTCTCAGGTCTTTAAAATATAGCTATTAATTAATGTATGCGCAGTCGAGCGCGATAATAAACGAGTTTTTGAAAGGAGAACAGAAATGGGAATTAAGACATATAACCCATATACACCTTCGAGAAGAAATATGACTGGTTCTGATTTCTCTGAGATTACAAAGAAGTCTCCAGAGAAGGCACTTCTTGTTTCACTTAAGAAGCACGCTGGTCGTAACAATCAGGGTAAGATTACCGTTAGACATCAGGGTGGCGGTAACAGACAGAAATATAGACTTATCGATTTCAAGAGAAATAAGGATGGAATTCCTGCAAAGGTTATCGGTATCGAGTACGATCCAAACAGAACAGCTAACATCGCTCTTATCTGCTACGCAGACGGCGAGAAGGCTTACATCCTTGCTCCAGCTGGTCTTACAGACGGCATGACAGTTATGAACGGTGCTGACGCTGAAGTTAGAGTTGGTAACTGCTTACCACTTGAGAAGATTCCAGTTGGTACTCTTATTCACAATATTGAGCTTTATCCAGGTCGTGGCGGACAGCTCGTTCGTTCAGCTGGTAACTCAGCTCAGCTCATGGCTAAAGAAGGAAAGTATGCAACACTTCGTCTTCCTTCAGGCGAAATGAGAATGGTACCTCTTAACTGCCGCGCATCTATCGGTGTAATCGGTAACGGTGATCACAACCTTGTTAAGATTGGTAAAGCTGGTCGTAAGAGACACATGGGTATCAGACCTACAGTTCGTGGTTCTGTTATGAACCCTAATGACCATCCACACGGTGGTGGTGAGGGCCGCGCTCCTATCGGACGTCCAGGTCCATGTACACCTTGGGGCAAGCCAGCTCTTGGTCTCAAGACAAGAAAGAAGCACAAGCAGTCTAACAAGCTCATCGTAAGAAGACGCGATGGTAGAGCTATCAAATAAGGAGGATACACATGGCACGTTCATTAAAAAAAGGACCATTTGCTGATGCAAGCTTATTAAAGAAGGTTGATGCTATGAACGCTAGCGGCGACAAGTCAGTTATCAAGACATGGTCACGTCGTTCTACAATCTTCCCACAGATGGTTGGACATACAATTGCAGTACATGACGGTAGAAAGCATGTTCCAGTATATGTTACAGAAGATATGGTTGGACACAAGCTTGGTGAGTTCGTTGCTACTAGAACCTACAGAGGTCACGGTAAGGACGAAAAGAAGTCAAAGGTACGCTAATTAACAGAAAGGAGTTTTAATCATGGCTAAGGGACATAGATCTCAAATTAAACGTGAGAGAAACGAAGTAAAGGATACAAGACCTTCAGCAAAGTTATCTTATGCTAGAATGTCAGTTCAGAAGGCTTGTTTCGTACTTGATGCCATTCGTGGTAAGGATGTTGATACAGCTCTTGCTATCGTAATGTACAATCCAAGATACGCTTCAAGTGTTATAGAAAAATTACTTAAGTCTGCTATTGCAAACGCTGAGAACAATAACGGCTTAGATCGTAAGGACCTCGTAGTAGCTGAGTGCTATGCAAACAAGGGACCTACAATGAAGAGAATCAGACCAAGAGCACAGGGTAGAGCTTACAGAATCGAAAAGAGAATGAGCCACCTCACAATCGTGCTTGATCAGAAAAATTAAGGAGGCAAAACATGGGACAGAAAGTTAATCCTCATGGCTTAAGAGTCGGTGTTATTAAGGACTGGGATTCTAAGTGGTTTGCTGAGGGAGAGAATTTCTCAGATTACTTAGTTGAAGACTATAATATCAGAAAATTTCTTAAGAAGAAGCTTTACGCTGCAGGCGTTTCAAAGATTGAAATCGAGCGTGCTGCTGGTAGAGTAAAGGTTACTGTTTACACAGCAAAGCCTGGTGTTGTTATCGGTAAGGGCGGCGCTGAGATCGACAAGATCAAGACTGAGCTCCAGAAGCAGACAAGCGATAAGCTTGTTGTTGATATCAAGGAAATCAAGAGACCAGATCGTGATGCACAGCTTGTTGCTGAGAACATCGCAGGTCAGCTTGAGAACCGTGTATCATTCCGTAGAGCTATGAAGTCTTGCATGGGTCGTGCAATGAAGACAGGCATCAAGGGTATCAAGACAAGCTGTTCAGGTCGTCTTGGTGGTGCTGATATGGCTCGTTCAGAGTCTTACAATGAAGGTACTATTCCACTTCAGACACTCCGTGCTGATATTGATTATGGATTCGCTGAGGCTGACACTACTTATGGTAAGGTTGGTGTAAAGGTATGGATCTATAAGGGTGAAGTACTTCCTTCAAAGAAGAAGAATGTGGAAGGAGGAGCCGAATAATATGTTAATGCCAAAGAGAGCGAAGCATAGAAAGCAGTTCCGTGGAAACATGGCTGGTAAAGCTTCAAGAGGAAATAAGATTGCATACGGTGAGTATGGTATCGTTGCAATGGAGCCAGCTTGGATCAAGTCTAATCAGATCGAGGCAGCTCGTATCGCTATGACACGTTACATCAAGCGTGGTGGTAAGGTTTGGATTAAGATTTTCCCAGACAAGCCAGTTACAGCAAAGCCTGCTGAAACTCGTATGGGTTCTGGTAAGGGAACACTTGAATATTGGGTAGCTGTTGTTAAGCCGGGCCGTGTATTATTCGAGATCTCAGGAGTATCTGAGGAAGTTGCTAGAGAAGCACTTCGTCTCGCTACACACAAACTTCCTTGCAAGTGCAAGATAGTTTCCCGTGAGGATTTAGAAGGCGGTGAAGCATAATGAAGAATACAAAGTACGTAGAAGATTTAAAGAACACTTCAGTAGCAGAGCTTAATGCTCAGCTCGTAGAAGCTAAGAAAGAACTTTTCAACTTAAGATTCCAGAATGCTACAAACCAGTTAGATAACACAGCAAGAATCCGTGAAGTTCGTCGTAACATTGCACGTATTCAGACTGTTATCACAGAAGCTGAGAAGAATGCTTAATTAACTAGAATCTTAATTATTTGAAAGGAGATTACAAACGTGGAAAGAAACTTAAGAAAAACACGTACAGGTGTTGTTGTAAGCGACAAGATGGATAAGACAATCGTTGTTGCAATCCGTGACAATGTAAAGCATCCACTTTACAACAAGATCGTTAAGAAGACATATAAGCTTAAGGCACACGATGAGAACGGCGATGCTCACATCGGTGATACAGTTAAGGTTATGGAGACAAGACCACTCTCTAAGGATAAGAGATGGAGACTCGTTGAAGTAATCGAGAGAGCAAAATAATTAAAGGAGGCTACTATAATGGTACAACAGGAAAGTAGATTAAAGGTAGCTGATAATACAGGTGCCAAGGAAATCCTTGTTATCCGTGTTATGGGTGGATCTACAAGAAGATATGCCAACATTGGCGACGTAATTACTGCTACCGTTAAAGATGCAACACCAGGTGGCGTTGTTAAGAAGGGTGACGTTGTTAAGGCAGTAGTTGTTCGTTCAGTAAAGGGTGCCCGTCGTAAAGATGGTTCTTATATCAAGTTTGATGAAAATGCTGCAGTCATCATCAAAGATGACAAGACTCCAAGAGGAACTCGTATTTTTGGACCTGTAGCTAGAGAGCTTCGTGAGAAGCAGTTCATGAAGATTGTTTCTCTCGCTCCAGAAGTATTGTAGGAGGAAGAACGAATGGCAACAATGAAAATTAAAAAGGGCGATACTGTTCGTGTCATCGCTGGTGGCGATGTTAACAACGAAGGTAAGGTTATCGCAGTAGATAAGAAGAATAACACCGTTACAGTTGAAGGTGTAAACATGGTTAAGCGTCATGTTAAGCCTAGCATGGCTAATCAGGCAGGCGGTATCATCGAGCAGGAAGCTCCTATCGATGCTTCAAATGTTATGTTACTTCATAACGGTCAGCCTACACGCGTTGGCTTCAAGATGGACGGCGATAAGAAAGTTCGTTTCGCAAAGAAGACTGGCGAAGTGATTGACTAATTGAAGAAAGGAGAACAGTTCGTTGAGTAGATTAAAAGATCAGTATCTTAATGAGATCGTACCAGCAATGGTAGAGAAGTTTGGATACAAGAATATTATGGAAGTTCCTAAGATCGAAAAGATCGTTGTCAACATGGGTGTTGGCGAAGCAAAGGACAATGCTAAGCTTCTTGAGTCTGCAGTCAAGGATATGGAAATGATTACAGGCCAGAAGGCAGTTACAACAAAGGCAAAGAACTCAGTTGCTAACTTCAAGATTCGTGAAGGTATGGCAATTGGTTGTAAGACTACACTTCGTGGAGAGAAGATGTACGAGTTCGCAGATCGTCTCATCAATCTTGCACTCCCACGTGTACGTGACTTTAGAGGTGTAAATCCTAATTCCTTCGATGGTAGAGGTAACTATGCACTTGGTATCAAGGAGCAGATTATCTTCCCTGAGATCGAGTACGATAAGATCGACAAGACTCGTGGTATGGATATCATCTTTGTAACTACAGCTAAGACAGATGAAGAGGCTAGAGAATTACTTCGTTTATTCAATATGCCTTTCGCTAAGGAAGCATAGGAGGAAAGTTATGGCAAAGAAGTCAATGAAAGTTAAGCAGCAGCGCCCAGCTAAGTTCTCTACACAAGAGTACAGCCGCTGCAAAATCTGCGGTCGTCCACATGCATACCTTAGAAAGTATGGTATTTGTAGAGTATGTTTCCGTGAGTTAGCTTACAAGGGACAGATTCCTGGCGTTAAGAAAGCTTCATGGTAATTTAAGCGAGCACAGATTGATAATTAGGAGGAAATTGCATCATGACAATGAGTGATCCAATAGCAGATATGCTTACAAGAATCCGTAATGCAAATACTGCAAAACATGATACAGTAGATGTTCCTGCATCAAAGATGAAGGTTGCAATTGCAGACATTCTTGTTGATGAAGGATTTATCACAAAGTATGACATCGTTGATAATGGTAACTTCAAGGATATCCGTGTTACATTAAAGTACGGTGCAAACAAGAACGAGAAGATTATTTCTGGTATTAAGAGAATTTCTAAGCCAGGTCTTCGTATTTACGCAGGTAAGGACGATATCCCATACGTTTTAGGTGGTCTTGGTATCGCTATCCTTTCTACAAACAAGGGCATCATCACAGATAAGGAAGCTCGTAAGCTTCAGGTTGGTGGCGAAGTTCTTGCATATGTTTGGTAATCAATTCCAAACAATAAGTAACTAATTACCTAAAAGTATAACCCGGTTATAGAAGCCGGACATACAGTTTATATTTAAGGAGGTACGGGCATGTCACGTATAGGAAGAATGCCAATCGCAGTTCCAGCTGGCGTTACAGTTGAGATTGCAGAAAATAATCATGTGACTGTAAAAGGTCCTAAGGGTACTCTTGAGAGAACACTTCCATCAGAGATGGATATTAAGCTTGAGGGTGCAGAAGTTGTTGTTACTAGACCTAATGATTTAAAGAAAATGAAGTCTTTACATGGTCTTACAAGAACACTTATCAACAACATGGTTGTTGGTGTTACAACAGGCTATGAGAAGACTCTTGAAGTTAACGGTGTAGGTTACAGAGCACAGAAGGCTGGTAAGAAGCTTACTCTTAACCTTGGTTACTCACACCCAGTTGAGATGGAAGATCCAGAGGGTATCGAGTCAACAGTTGACGGAAATAAAATTATCATCAAGGGTATCGACAAGGAAAAGGTTGGTCAGTATGCTGCCAACATCAGAGATAAGAGAAGACCTGAGCCATATAAGGGTAAGGGTATTAAGTACGCTGATGAAGTTATTAGACGTAAAGTCGGTAAGACCGGTAAGAAATAGTAAAGGAGTGAATGTAAAATGGTAAGTAAGAAATCTAGATCAGTAGTTCGCCAGACAAAGCATAGAAGACTTCGTAACACTCTAGCCGGTACTGCAGAAAGACCTCGTTTAGCAGTGTTCAGAAGCAACAATCACATGTATGTTCAGGTTATTGATGATACATGCGGAAATACACTCGTTTCAGCATCTACTCTTGACGCAGACGTTAAGACAGACCTTGCTAAGACAAATAACGTAGAAGCTGCTTCAAAGCTTGGTACAGTTATTGCAAAGAAGGCACAGGAAAAGGGAATCAAGGAAGTCGTATTCGACAGAGGTGGTTACATTTATGCCGGCAAGGTTGCAGCTCTTGCAGACGCAGCTAGAGAAGCTGGATTAGAATTCTAGGAGGAGAACACATGAAACGTGAAATCATTGACGCTAGCCAGTTAGAATTAACTGAGCAGGTTGTAGAAATTAAGCGTGTAACAAAGGTTGTTAAGGGTGGACGTAACATGCGTTTCACAGCTCTTGTTGTAGTAGGCGATAAGAACGGACACGTTGGCGCTGGACTTGGCAAGGCAGCTGAAATTCCAGAAGCTATCCGCAAGGGTAAGGAAGATGCTATGAAGAAGCTCATCACAGTTAAGCTTGATGACAACCACAGTATTACACACGACATTCAGGGTAAGCACACAGGCGCTTCTGTACTTCTTAAGAAGGCTCCAGAAGGTACTGGTATCATCGCTGGTGGTCCAGCACGTGCCGTATGTGAGCTTGCAGGTATCGGAAACATCCGTACAAAGTCACTTGGATCATCAAATAAGCAGAACGTTGTTCTTGCTACTATCGAAGGACTTAAGCTTCTTAAGTCACCTGAGGAAGTAGCTAAGGCTCGTGGCAAGAAGGTTGAAGACATTCTTGCTTAAGGAGGAAAGTTAAAATGGCAGAGAAGAAGTTAAGAGTAACACTCGTAAAGTCTACAATCGGTGCTGTTCCTAAGAACAAGAAGACTGTAGAAGCACTTGGCCTTAGAAAGGTCAATAAGACTGTTGAGCTTCCTGACAACGACAGCGTTCGCGGAATGCTTAGAATGGTCAATCACTTAGTAAAAGTTGAAGAAATTTAATAGAAGGAGGTGCCATAATGGATTTATCTAACTTACAGCCAGCAGAAGGCTCAAAGCACAGCGATAATTTCAGAAGAGGCCGTGGTCACGGTTCAGGAAATGGCAAGACTGCTGGTAAGGGTCATAAGGGACAGAAGGCTCGTTCTGGCGGAAGCATTAGACTTGGATTCGAAGGTGGACAGATGCCTTTATACAGACGTCTTCCTAAGCGTGGTTTCAAGAACAGAAATACAAAGGAAATCGTTGGTATCAATGTTTCTTATTTAGAGAGATTTGATAATGGTGCTACTGTAACTGTTGATACACTTATCGAGAGTGGTATCATTAAGAACCCTCGCGATGGCGTTAAGATCCTTGGTGGCGGAGAGCTTACAAAGAAGCTCAACGTTCAGGCTAATGCATTCAGCGCTAGCGCAAAGGAAAAGATTGAAGCTTTAGGCGGAACTGTAGAGGTGATCTAATGCTTCAAACACTACGCGATGCTTTTAAAATTAAAGATTTAAGAAGACGAATTGGTTTTACATTTTTAATGCTTATTGTTGTCAGACTTGGAAGCTTGCTTCCAGTGCCTGGCATCAATGGCAGTGCCTTTAGCAGTCTCTTCGCGGATAGTGACAGTGCATTGAACTTTTTCGATTCAATCACTGGTGGTTCTTTTTCATCAATGTCAGTTTTCGCGCTGAACATTACACCATACATCACATCTTCTATCATTATGCAGTTGCTTACAATTGCATTTCCTAAGTTAGAAGAAATGCAGCGTGATGGTGAGGCGGGCAGAAAGAAGATGACGAAAATTACTCGTTATCTTACTGTTGGATTAGCTCTTGGTGAGTCAATTGCTATGGCAATTGGTTTCGGCAAAAGCGGATATTTAGTAGCTTTCAACGCATGGTATGTAATCCTTGTTGTTGCAGCTCTTACAGCTGGTTCGGCAGTCCTTATGTGGATTGGTGAGCGTATCACAGAAAAGGGTATTGGTAATGGTATTTCAATAGTTCTTACTATTAATATCATCAGCCGTATCCCATCTGATTTAACAAAGCTTTATGAGCAGTTCATGAAGGGTAAGACAATTCCAAAGGCAACACTTGCAGGTGTTATTATTGCACTTATTATTGTTGCTCTTGTAGTATTTGTTGTTATCTTACAGAGCGCTGAGAGACGTATCCCAGTACAGTATTCCAACAAGATTCAGGGAAGAAGACAGGTTGGTGGTAACTCTTCTGTAATTCCTATGAAGGTTAATACAGCAGGCGTTATTCCAGTAATCTTCGCACAGTCCCTTCTTCAGACTCCTATAATGCTTGTACAGTTGTTCGCAAAGAACGGTGTTCAAGGATTCTGGGGTAAAGTATTAAATGCTATGAATCAGTCAAACTGGTTTAAGCTTGGTGATCCTGTAAATTCTATTGGAGCAGTAGTTTATATTCTCCTTATTATTGGATTTGCATATTTCTATACAGAAATCACCTTCAATCCACTTGAGATTGCTGAAAATCTCAAGAGATCAGGTGGATTTATTCCAGGTATCAGACCAGGTAAGCCAACATCAGATTACCTTACAGGTATCTTACAGCACATAATCTTCATTGGTGCAGTTGGTCTTGCAATCGTAGCATTGCTTCCAATCATCTTTAACGGTTTGCTTGGCGCAAGCGTTTCATTCGGTGGAACATCAATCATCATTATTGTTGGTGTTATCGTTGAAACACTTAAGCAGGTTGAATCACAGATGATGGTACGTAATTACAAAGGATTTTTAAATGACTAATAGTCATTAGGATACCAAGGGAGATACGTGGGTTTCTGCGTATCTCTTAAGGTGTTTTTTGAGAAAAAATATTAAACATCTATGCAGGAGGGTTTAGAATAATGAAGATTATTATGTTAGGTGCACCTGGTGCAGGCAAAGGAACACAGGCAAAGCAGATTGCCTCAAAGTACTCAATACCTCACATTTCTACAGGTGATATATTCCGTGCTAACATTAAAAACGGTACAGAACTTGGAAAAAAGGCAAAGGAATACATGGATCAGGGTTTGCTTGTTCCAGATGAACTTACATGTGATCTTGTAATGGACCGTATTGCACAGGATGATGCAAAAAATGGATTTGTATTAGATGGATTCCCAAGAACTATTCCACAGGCAGAAGCACTTGATGCAGCTCTTACAAAGATTGGTCAGTCTATGGACTATGCAATCGATGTAGATGTTCCAGATGAGAATATTATCAACAGAATGTCAGGACGTAGAGCTTGCCTTAACTGTGGTGCTACATATCACATCGTATCTATTCCACCAAAGAAGGAAGGCGTTTGTGATTCATGTGGTAACGAGCTTGTTTTAAGAGATGACGACAAGCCAGAGACAGTTAAGAAGAGACTTGATGTATATCATGATCAGACACAGCCACTTATTGATTACTATAATGGTAAGGGCATCCTTAAGTCTGTTGATGGTACACAGCCAATGGAAAAGGTATTTGAGGATATCACAGCTATTTTAGGAGCTTAAGATGTCAGAAGTTATAACTATTAAAACTGATGAAGAAATTCAATTAATGCGAGAAGCTGGAAAGATTCTTGCTCAGGTTCATGAGACTTTTGCAAAGGAGATTCATGAAGGCATGTCTACTCTTGAAGTGGATAAGCTTGGTGAGGAACTTATTCGTAGCTTTGGATGTGAGCCAAACTTTAAGGGCTTGTATGGATATCCAGGTAGCGTTTGTGTTTCTGTAAATGATGAGGTTGTTCACGGAATACCTTCTGATGATCACATCCTTGTAAACGGAGACATTGTTAGTCTTGATACTGGAGTTTTATATAAGGGTTATCATTCTGACGCAGCCAGAACAGTAGGTGTCGGAGAGATTTCTGAAGAAGCAAGACTTCTTATAGAAAGAACAAGGCAGTCATTTTTCCAAGGTATGAAATATGCTGTTGCTGGCAATCATTTATATGATATATCAGGAGCAATTGGTGATTACGCAGAAAGCTTTGGTTATGGTGTTGTTAGAGATTTAGTTGGTCATGGAATTGGCAAATCACTTCATGAGGCACCAGAGATTCCAAACTTTAGACGTAAATTCAGAAAGGGACCTAAGTTATTAAAGGGAATGACACTTGCTGTTGAACCTATGATTAACGCTGGCACCCCAGATGTAGCTTGGCTTGATGATGAATGGACAGTTGTTACCATGGACGAGTCATTGTCAGCTCATTATGAGAATACAATTGTTATTACAGACGGAGCTCCTGAGATATTAACACTTACTCCATCGGAGCTTCTAAACCCGGAGGGAAATAAATGGATTTAATGCTTGCTACTTCCAAAGCAGGACATGATAGAAATCAAGTTTACGTAATAGTCGGTGAGTCTGAAGATTTCTTTATGATAGCAAATGGAACTACAAAGACCATTGCAAAGCCGAAGAAAAAGAAAAAGATTCATTTGCAGCTTATTAAAAATATTCCATCTAATGTGCTTGCTGAGTATAACTCAGAGAAAGCGCTGAATGATATAAAGATTAAAAGAATTCTTAAGGTTTATAATAGGAGGAACGAAGATGTCTAAGGCAGATGTTATTGAAGTAGAGGGAGTTGTAGTAGAAAAGCTTCCAAATGCAATGTTTAAGGTTGAGCTTGAAAATGGTCACCAGATACTTGCACATATCAGTGGTAAGTTAAGACAGAACTACATTCGTATCTTACCTGGTGATAAGGTTACAATCGAAATGAGTCCATATGATCTTTCTAAGGGAAGAATTATTTGGAGAGATAAGTAAAAAGATAATAAAAAAGTTATTGACATTCTTGCATACGGTCGCTATACTGTTAAGCGGACGTTTTTAGAATGTTCAAATATAAGTTGACCACAACCCTTGAAAAAAGGGGCATGGAAAGGAGGAAAATCGTGAAAGTAAGATCTTCTGTAAAGCCTATGTGCGAGAAGTGCAAGGTCATCAAAAGAAAGGGTAGCATTCGTATTATCTGCGAAAACCCAAAGCATAAGCAGCGTCAGGGTTAATTTGACCACTTATGTAATGCATTTATTATGTGCGGCTGCAGTCTAAAGAGTATCTAATTTAGACTGTTCATAATAAACAGGCCTATCATACCGAGGCCAAATTGGACAAGATATGGGGATACACACATTTCAGGCCGATTTATCGGAGCTGTATTACTTATATCGCTTATTAATTGTAGAAATATTTATGGAGGTGTAAACACACATGGCTCGTATTGCAGGTGTAGATTTACCAAGAGACAAGAGAATTGAAATTGGTTTAACTTACATTTACGGAATTGGTAGAGTAAGCTCAAACAAAGTTCTTGAGGCAGCTGGTGTAGATCCTAGCACACGTGTTAAGGATTTAACTGACGAAGAAGTTAAGAAGATCAGCACAGTTATCGATGAGACATTAACTGTTGAAGGTGATCTTAGAAGAGAAGTTGCCCTTGATATTAAGAGACTTCAGGAAATCGGATGCTATAGAGGAATCCGTCATAGAAAGGGTCTTCCTGTTCGTGGACAGAAGACTAAGACAAACGCTCGTACTCGCAAGGGTCCAAAGCGTACAGTTGCAAATAAGAAGAAGTAATTATTTTATAGAAAGAAAGTAGGTTAGTTTAATTATGGCTAAAGTTGCAAAGAAGACAACAAAAAAGCGTGTAAAGAAAAACGTTGAACACGGACAGGTACATGTTCAGGCATCTTTCAATAACACTATCGTAACTATTACAGATGCTCAGGGTAACGCTCTTTCATGGGCAAGTGCTGGTGGTCTAGGATTTAGAGGTTCAAGGAAATCTACTCCTTATGCTGCACAGATGGCAGCAGAGACAGCAGTTAAGGCTGCATTAATTCACGGTTTAAAGAGTGTAGATGTATTCGTTAAGGGACCAGGTTCAGGACGTGAAGCTGCAATCAGAGCAATCGATGCAAACGGCGTTCAGGTTCTTACAATCAAGGATGTTACTCCAGTTCCACATAACGGATGTCGTCCACCAAAGCGTAGAAGAGTCTAATTAGGAGGGAAATCTAATGGCAGTTAATAAGACACCAGTTCTTAAAAGATGTAGATCTCTTGATTTAGATCCTACATTTTTAGGATATGATAAGAAGTCACGTAGACAGAAGAATAGAGGAAGAGGCAAGAAGTCTGAGTACGCTCTTCAGCTTCAGGAGAAGCAGAAGGCTAAGTTCATCTATGGCGTACTTGAGAAGCCTTTCCGTAATTACTATGAGAAGGCAGACCGTCAGAAGGGTATGACAGGTGAAAACCTTATGACAATGCTTGAGAGCCGTCTTGATAACGTAGTATTCCGTATGGGATTCGCACGTACAAGAAAGGAAGCCCGTCAGGTTGTTGATCACAAGATGTTCCTTGTAAACGGTAAGCCAGTTAACATTCCTTCATACCTTGTAAAGGCAGGAGATGTTATCGAGGTTCGCGAGAAGTCAAAGAGCCTTCAGAGATTCAAGGATATCACTGAGGTTACAGCTGGAAGAATCGTTCCAGAGTGGGTTGATGTTGACGCTGAGAGCCTTAAGGGTACAGTAAAAGAGCTTCCTAACAGAGAGCAGATCGATGTTCCTGTAGACGAGATGCTTATCGTCGAGTTATATTCAAAATAATAAATTTTAGTAAATTCTTACAAAAAGCACTTATACAAGCTTGCTTGTATAAGTGCGATTTGTTAAAATTTTTCTATACGGCGTAAGTAGATTCAGAATAATGTATATTATTCTGTTTTTTAGAGTCTAGCAAACTATATTAAGGAGGCAATGTAGTGTTAAATTTTGAAAACCCAAATATTGAAATCGCTGAGATTTCTGAGGACAAAAAATATGGCAGATTTGTTGTAGAGCCACTCGAAAGAGGTTATGGTATTACACTTGGCAATTCTCTTCGTAGAATTATGCTTTCATCTCTGCCAGGAGCTGCAGTTAGCCAGATTAAGATTGAGGGCGTTCTTCATGAGTTCAGCGCTATTCCAGGCGTTAAGGAAGACGTTACAGAAATCGTTATGAATATCAAGGAGCTTGCTATTAGAAATAACAGCAGTTCTGATGAGCCAAAGACAGCATATATCGAGTTCGAGGGAGAGGGAGTAGTTACTGCTGCCGATATCCAGGTTGATTCTGATATCGAGATTATTAACCCAGATCTTGTTATTGCACACCTTAACGGTGGTAATGATTGCAAGCTTTATATGGAGCTTACAATTACTAAGAACCGCGGTTACATCTCTGCAGATAAGAACAAGACTCCAGAAACTCCAATCGGCAAGATTGCAGTTGACTCAATTTACACACCAGTAGAGCGTGTAAATATGACAGTTGAAGACACTCGTGTAGGCCAGGTTACAGATTATGACAAGCTTACACTTGATGTATACACAAATGGTACTATGGGACCAGATGAGGCAGTTTCTATGGCTGCTAAGGTTCTCAGTGAGCACCTTAACTTATTCGTTAATCTTTCAGAGGCTGCACAGGATCTCAGCGTTATCGCTGACAAGCCTGATGATACAACAGGTAAGACTCTTGAGATGAGCATTGATGAGCTTGAGCTTTCAGTTCGTTCATACAACTGTTTAAAGAGAGCTGGTATCAACACTGTAGCTGAGCTTTGCGACAAGTCACCTGATGACATGATGAAGGTTCGTAACCTTGGTCGCAAGTCTATGGAAGAAGTAGAGCAGAAGCTTAGCGAGCTTGGTCTTTCACTTAGATTAATTGAGGACTAATCGCTTAGTTATATTAGTAACAGGAAATATTACGTGAACTATAAGCCCGATGAGCATGTTCGCGCATGCCTTTCCATCAATCAAGTCGCGGGATAAGTCCGATGAGCACCTGTGACGCCAGTAATAAGGAGAAAAGAAATGGCAAAGTACAGAAAGTTAAGCAGAACATCTTCACAGAGAAAAGCACTTTTAAGAAATCAGGTAACTGAGCTTCTTTATCACGGAAAGATCGTTACAACTGAAGCTAAGGCTAAGGAAGTAAAGAAGATTGCTGAGCACATCATTACACTTGGTGTTAAGGAAAAGGATAACTTCGAAGAAGTTACAGTTCAGGCCAAGGTAGCTCGCAAGGATAAAGATGGTAAGAGAGTAAAGGAAGTTGTTGATGGCAAGAAGGTTACTGTATACGATACAGTAGACAAGAAGATCAAGAAGGATTCAGCTTCAAGACTTCACGCTCGTCGTCAGATGATGCAGGTTCTTTACACTCCAACAGCTAAGGGTGCAAAGAAGTCAGAGTCACACAAGGTTGACATGGCAAACTTCGTATTCGATGAGATCGCTCCAAAGTACGTTGATCGTAAGGGTGGTTACACACGTATCGTAAAGATCGGACCACGTAAGGGCGATGCAGCTATGGAAGTTGTTCTTGAGTTAGTATAATAGATAGAACTTTCTTAAATCCTAGGACTTATGTCCTAGGATTTTTTTTATTGAGAAAATAAATTATAAATTGGAGAAAGGTGCTTGATAAAAAATATAGTGTTAACTGGCTCAGTGATGAATATCTAGGTTATGTGATTAACCTAAAATAATTTAGTGAAATTTTAAATAAACTATATCAGTATCAAAAAAATTGATGTAATATAAAGTAACAAAATAAAACAATGAAGACAGCAACTTACATCATATTATTGAGGTGAATTGATGGCTAAAAACACAACAAAAAAACTAACAGAAGGAAATCCATTAACACTAATACTAGGGTTTTCAATTCCGATGCTTGCAGGTTTGCTATTTCAGCAAATGTATAATCTTGTAGACACCATAATTGTTGGTCAGACACTTGGGGATAGTGCTCTTGCCGCTGTTGGATCCACTGGTTCCATTAATTTCCTAATAAATGGATTCTGTATGGGTATTTGCTCAGGATTTGCCATACCAGTGGCTCAGAGGTTTGGTGCAGAATCCTACGATTCTATGCGTAAATTCGTAGGTAATGCCATCACGTTATCAGCGATTTTATCTATTGTTATAACATTTATAGTTGGAGTTTTTTGTTATCAAATTCTAGCTATAATGCAGACTCCAAAGGATATTATTGATCTGGCATATTCATACATTTCAATCATATTCTTTGGCATACCAGTAACCTTCCTTTACAATCTTACAGCAGGAATTATTAGGTCACTGGGAGACAGCAAAACGCCAACTTACTTTTTGATAATGGCTGCCGGTATAAATATTGTATTAGATATAGTGTTCATCATTGTGCTGGGAATGAGTGTAAATGGACCAGCGCTTGCTACAGTAATATCACAGTGTATAGCTGGAGGAAGCTGCGTCATCTATATGAAAAAGAAGTTCCCAATTTTGAAATTGAGTAAGAAAGATTTGAAGCCTGGACCTCATCATACTCGTGTTTTAATGTCTATGGGAATCCCATTTGGCTTACAGTATTCCATCACAGCAATAGGCTCAGTTATTTTGCAAACTGCAGTAAATGGACTTGGCACCATCGCGGTGGCATCTATGACAGCAGGTGTTAAGGTATCAATGTTTGTGGTATGTCCGTTTGATGCATTAGGTGGAACAATGGCTACCTATGCAGGACAAAATGTAGGAGCAAAAAATATACCTAGAGTAAAGAAGGGAACATGGACAGCACAGCTTCTTGGCACAATATATGCAGTAATAATTCTAGTAGTATTATATTTTACAGGGCCATACATCCTTAGAATGTTTACATCTACACAGATTGTAATTGACCAAGCAATGATGTTCCTGCTGGCAAATGCTGTAACATATACATTGCTTGCGGCTGTAAATATATTCAGGTTTGCCATTCAGGGCATGGGTTTTTCCACCTTTGCAATATATTCAGGGGTAATGGAAATGATTGCCAGAATCCTAGTAGCCTTTACTTTTGTGCCAATGATTGGATATGCTGGCGCAATTTGGGCAAGCCCAGTTGCATGGCTTTTCGCAGTATTCTTCTTGATACCAGGATTCTATTATTGCTGCAATAAGCTAGAGAAAAAGTTTTGTCCAGAAAACTGTCATCATCTATAGATATCTCGGAAAATATAGACATAAAACAGCAATCCCAAGCTAATAATATTCATGATATATTTCTTAAAGTGCCCATATTTTGGGCACTTTTTAATTTACATTTAACAAGTTGACTTTAGTGGTTAAAAGTGCTAAAGTAAACATCATGAAAATTTAAGGAGGAGAAGTATTATGAAGAAAGCTATTAGCTTATTAGCAGCAATGACTTTGGCTATTTCTTTAGTGGGCTGTGGCACAGATGCGGCAGCTAAGAAGGAAGCTGACAAAGCTCAGGGCGAGACAACTACAGAACAGGCAACATCTGATGCAGATAGCACATATAATGTGGGTATTATTCAGTTGGTTCAGCATCCAGCTCTTGATGCAGCTACAGAAGGTTTCCAGGCTGCCCTTGCTGAAAAGCTTGGGGACAAGGTTAGCTTCACTCTTGAGAATGCCTCTGGTGACATTCCAAACTGTGCAACAATTGCAAACTCTTTTGTTAGTGATAAGGTCGATTTGATTATGGCAAATGCTACACCTGCCTTACAGGCTTGTGAGACAGCTACAAGCGATATTCCAATCGTAGCAACATCAATCACAGATTACGCTTCAGCTCTTGATATCAAGGATTGGACAGGCGCAACAGGTGTTAATGTTACTGGAACATCAGATTTGGCTCCACTTGATGGACAGGCAGATATGCTTCACGAGCTTTTCCCTGATGCAAAAGAGGTTGGACTTATCTATTGCTCAGGTGAGGTTAATTCAATTTATCAGGCAAACGAAGTAACTAAGAGTCTTGAAAAGTACGGCTACAACGTAACAGCTTACACATTCTCAGATTCAAGTGATGTTGGAACTGTAGTTCAGACAGCATGTGGTGCTTCAGATGTTCTTTATGTTCCTACTGACAACGTGGCAGCAAATTGTGCAGAGACCATCAACAATGTGGCAGTTACAGCAAAGGTGCCAATTGTTGCAGGTGAGGAAGGTATCTGCAAGGGATGTGGTATCGCAACACTTTCAATTTCATATTATGACATTGGATACGCAGCTGGTCTTATGGCTTATGAAATCTTAGCAAATGGAGCTGACCCAGCAACAATGGATATCCAGTATGCTACAGATTTTACAAAGGAATATAATCCAACAATTGCTGAAACTCTAGGAATCAAACTTCCAGAGGACTATGTTGCAATTGAAATGGAATAAAATCAAAATATTTAAAATTTGGGCAAGGTCAATTTATGACCTTGCTCTTTGGAGTTTAAAATGGGATTAGAAACATTAATAGCAGGAATGCCGGGAACAGCAGCTCAAGGTATTATTTATGGAATTATGGCTCTCGGTATTTTTATTACTTTTAAATTATTGAACTTTGCAGATTTGTCGGTAGATGGCTCTTTTGCTACAGGCGGTGCCGTAGCGGCGATGGTAATCATCTCAGGGCATTCATGGATGCTTGCCCTTGTGCTAGCTTTTATTGCTGGAGCCTTGGCAGGTCTTATTACTGGTGTGCTTCACACCTTGCTTGGAATTCCTGATATTTTAGCAGGTATTTTGACACAGCTTGCTCTTTATTCAATAAATCTTCGAATAACTAAAGATATGTCAAACACACCAATTTCAGTAGACAAATACAACTTGGCAGTTTCCCTCAGATACAAGACAGATGCCCTTATAACAGTGTTTGTTATGGCTGTTATAATCATTGCAATTATGTATTGGTATTTTGGTACTGAAATGGGATCTGCAATTCGTGCAACAGGAACAAACCCAGCTATGACAAAGGCTCAGGGTATCAACGTAAATCTTATGAAGACCATTGGTCTTGTAATTTCAAATGCTATCGTTGCCTTTGCTGGTGCCTTATATGCTCAGTTCAATGGTAATGCTGATGTAAATATGGGACGTGGAGCCATTGTAATAGGTTTGGCTGCTATAATCATAGGTGAAGTGATTTGCAATGCCTTATTTAAGAAAAAGAGAAATTTCATTCTTACTCTTGCATTCGTGGTATTCGGTGGAATTCTTTATTACTTATTTATAGCAATAGTTCTATGGTTGAAGCTATCAACAAACGATATGAAGCTGTTTACAGCTATTATCGTGGCAATCTTCCTTGCTGTTCCTTACCTTAAGAATAAGAGCAACAGCTCATTTAGAAAGGCAGCTAAGAGAGGAGGTAAGGAGAATGCTTAACGCTAACAATTTAAGAAAAACTTTCAATGCTGGCACAA
Organism: Pseudobutyrivibrio sp. YE44; assembly: GCF_900104335.1. Lineage (GTDB taxonomy): Bacteria > Bacillota > Clostridia > Lachnospirales > Lachnospiraceae > Pseudobutyrivibrio. Next base: position 72,034 of record NZ_FMXT01000007.1, on the reverse strand, counting down.
TTAATGAGAAAGTGGCTCTTGCAGGTGCAACCCTTAATTTGGAAGAGGGTGAATTCTGTACTGTAATCGGAGGAAATGGAGCAGGTAAATCCACCTTCCTTAATGCTGTGGCAGGCGTTTGGCCTGTTGACGGAGGAAGCATCACAATTGATGGAATAGATGTTACTGGACTTCCAGAGCACAAGCGTGCAAAGTATTTGGGACGTGTTTTCCAGGACCCAATGACAGGAACAGCTGCAAATATGCAGATTGATGAGAATATGGCCTTGGCCGCAAGAAGAGGAAAGTCTAGAGGCTTAAAGTGGGGTGTTACTAGATCAGAACGTGAAAGGTATCACGAGATGCTTAAAGAGCTAGATTTAGGCCTTGAGGATAGATTAACTGCAAAGGTTGGCTTGTTGTCAGGTGGACAGAGACAGGCTCTTACACTTCTTATGGCTACAATCCAAAAGCCAAAGGTGCTCTTGTTGGATGAGCACACAGCAGCCCTTGACCCAAAGACTGCAGCAAAGGTTCTTGAAATTACAGATATGCTTATTAAGGAACACGGTCTTACAGCCATGATGGTTACACATAATATGCGTGATGCCATTAACTATGGAAATCGCCTAATTATGATGAATGAAGGACGGGTAATCCTCAATATTAGCGGAGAAGAGAAGAAGAACCTTACAATCGAGGATTTGCTTCACAAATTCGAAGAAGTATCAGGAACCGAGTTTACCAATGATACCGAAATATTGTCAAAGTAAGTTTCTAAATGTTTTGTTTTAATTCTATTAAAAAAGTATTAAAAGCGATACTTTTGCCACAATTTATGATAAATTAGTATCGTACAAAATTAAAACGATACGGAGGCAAAAGTGAACGATAATAATAACAACCAAAATGGTGGAGATAAAAAGAATAATCGTCAGCCTTTTTATACATTGGGAATATTAGTTCTTGTAGCGCTTTTCTTTACAAGCATGATGTATAAGGGGGCAAGCTCTTCATCAAATCAGGAGATTACATATACAGAGTTCCTGAACCTTGTGGAAGAGGATAAGGTGGATAGCGTTACCTTTAAAGATGATACAATCAACATCGAGTTGAAAAAGGGTGAAAGCTACGGCACCACAGATGAAGAGACAAAGAAGCTTCAGCAGCTTTATGAGGCTACTGGCCAGCAGTCAAAGGTTTCTCTTTACACAGCATACATCAGAGATGATGATTTGTTGCCATTACTGAAGAAACATAAAGTTGAGATTGATGGAACAATTGCTGATTCTACAGCAGCAATTATCTATAACATACTTTCATTCGTACTTCCAATCGTTCTTCTTTGGGTAGTTTTAGGCTTCCTTATGAAGAAGATGGGCGGCGGTCCTATGGGTGTTGGTAAATCAAACGCCAAGCTTTACAACATGGAAAAGGCCACAGGTATCACCTTCAAGGATGTGGCTGGACAGGATGAAGCTAAGGAATCTGTGCAGGAAATGGTAGATTTCCTCCATAATCCTAAGAAATATACAGAAATCGGTGCAAAGCTCCCTAAGGGTGCACTTCTTGTGGGCCCTCCAGGAACAGGTAAGACACTTCTTGCCAAGGCAGTTGCCGGTGAGGCAGGAGTTCCATTCTTCTCACTTGCAGGTTCGGATTTCGTGGAAATGTTCGTTGGTGTTGGTGCATCTCGTGTACGTGACCTTTTCAAGGAAGCTCAGAAGGTTGCACCATGTATCGTTTTCATCGACGAGATTGATGCCATCGGTAAGAGCCGTGATGCTCACTATGGTGGTGGTAATGACGAGCGTGAGCAGACACTTAACCAGCTCCTTTCAGAGATGGACGGATTCGATTCAAATAAGGGTCTTCTTATTTTGGCAGCAACTAACCGTCCAGAGGTACTTGATAAAGCACTTCTTCGTCCAGGACGATTTGATAGACGTATTATTGTTGATAGACCAGATCAAAAGGGGCGTCTTGAAATCCTTAAGGTTCATGCCAAGGATGTAAAGATGGATGAGACTGTTGATTTAGATGCACTTGCACTTGCATCTGTTGGTTTGGTAGGTTCAGATCTTGCCAATATCATCAATGAGGCTGCCATCCTTGCAGTAAAGGCAAAGAGACAGTATGTCACACAAAAGGACTTGTTTGAAGCCTTCGAGCTTGTTGCTGTTGGTGGCAAGGAAAAGAAGGATAGAGCTATGAGCGAAAAGGAACGCAAAATCGTTTCTTACCACGAGGTTGGACACGCTCTTGTATCTGCTCTTCAGAAGGAAGCAGAGCCAGTTCAGAAGATTACAATTGTGCCACGTACAATGGGTGCACTTGGATATACACTCCAGACTCCAGAGGAAGAAAAGTTCCTTGAGACAAAGGACGAGCTTATTGCAAAGATTGTCACCTATATGGGTGGTCGTGCGGCAGAGGATATCAAGTTCGGTTCCTACACTTCAGGTGCTGCAAATGATATCGAGCAGGCAACAAAGATAGCCAGAGCTATGGTTACGAGATTTGGTATGTCTGAGAAGTTTGGCATGATGGGACTTGCAACTGTAGAAAGCCAGTACCTTGACGGACGTGCTTCCTTAATCTGTGGTGATGCCACTGCAGGTCAGATTGACACAGAAGTATTAAAGATGATTACCGATGCCTATGCCAAGGCAAAGGAATTGTTGCTTGAAAATATGGAAAGCTTGGATAAGATTTCCGATTACCTTTTCGAGCACGAAACAATCACTGGTAAGGAATTCATGAAGATATTTAGAGAAATCAAGGGAATTCCTGAACCAGAGGAGAAACCAAAGGATGCTGATACATCTTCAGAGGCTACAGCCACAGAAGGCGAAGCTTCACAGGATGCGGAGGAGTCTCCAAAGGTTGATCCAGAAAATGTTGTAACAGACAATATTTTTGACGAGTAAGAATTATGGTAACAGAACAAGACTTAAGTAAACTCCCGGATCAACCGGGAGTTTATCTAATGCACGGGAAAAATGACGAGATTATTTACGTCGGAAAAGCCCGTTCTTTGCGCCATCGCGTGCGACAATATTTTCAGCCAAGCCATGATGAAGGTCTCAAAAAAAAGCAGATGGTTCAAAATATCGATTATTTTGAATTCATCGTTACAGACTCTGAGCTTGAGGCCCTTATTTTAGAATGCAATTTAATAAAGGAATATCGTCCTAAGTACAATACAATGCTTAGAGATGACAAGACCTACCCATATATCGAGGTAACTCTTACTGAGGATTATCCCCGAGTGGTATTTTCTAGAAGATTAAAGAAAAATGGAAATAAGTTCTTTGGTCCATTTACCTCTGCTGGTGCAGTGCATGACACTATCGAGTTGGTTCAAAAGCTCTACAAGATTCGTACCTGCACTCAAAAGCTTCCAGAAAATTTTGGAAAGAGCAGGCCGTGCTTGAATTATCACATAGGTCAATGTCTTGGTCCTTGTCAGGGAAATGTGGACAAGGATGAATACAGGAAGAATGTGGACAAGGTAATCGAGTTTTTGAATGGAGATTACTACGAGACTCTAAAGGATTTGGAGTCAAAAATGTTTGCCTCTTCAGAGGAAATGGATTTTGAGAAGGCTGCTATTTATCGCGATTTAATTGAATCGGTAAAGGCATGTGCTGGAAGACAAAAAGCAACACAGCTGGATGGTGAAGACCGAGATATTATTGCTATTGCAAAAGCTGCCGAGGATGCCGTGGTTCAGGTTTTCTTTATTCGCGGTGGAAAAATGATTGGCCGAGAGCACTTTTTCATCAATATCAGAGTTGATGACACTGATGAGGATTTGCTCCAATATTTCATTGAGGATTATTACACCGGTACACCCTTCATTCCAAAAGAGATTTTTGTTCAATACGACTTGGAAGAAGCTGAGCTTATAGAAAGCTGGCTGGGAGAAAAGAAGGGAGCGAGAGTTTATCTTCGAACTCCAAAGCGTGGTGCAAAGGAAAAGCTGGTTGAATTGGCAGCAAAGAATGCTCAAATGGTTTTAGACCAGGATAAAGAAAAAATAAAAAAAGAAGAGGGCCGAACCATAGGCGCTATGAAGGAAATAGCAGAGATTCTCGGTATTCCAAATGCCAGTCGAATGGAGGCTTTCGATATATCAAATATATCCGGGTTCCAGTCGGTAGGTTCTATGGTTGTCTTTGAAAAGGGCAAGCCTAAACGTTCAGATTACCGCAAATTTAAAATTAAAACTGTTGAGGGTCCAAATGATTATGCATCTATGCACGAGGTCCTTACAAGGCGATTTAAACATGGTATAGAGGAGCTTGAAGAGAACGGCGGTAACATCACAGATAGCTTCACTAAGTTCCCGGATATCATAATGATGGATGGTGGAAAGGGTCAGGTTCATATTGCTGAACAGGTAATGAAGGAGCTAGCTCTACATATTCCAATTGCCGGCATGGTAAAGGATGATCATCACCGTACCAGAGGCTTGTATTATAAGGATCAGGAGCTTCCTATTGACACTCACTCGGAAGGCTTCAAGCTTATAACCAGGCTTCAGGATGAGGCTCATAGGTTTGCAATAGAATATCATCGAAGTCTTCGTAGCAAGGGACAGGTTCATAGCTTCCTTGACGATATTCCAGGCATAGGTCCAAAGCGAAGAAAAGCTTTGATGAAGAAGTTTGTGTCTGCTGAGAAAATGGGTCAGGCCACTTTGGAGGAGCTTGCTGACACAGAGGGCATGACAAAAGAGGCTGCAGAGAATGTTTATAACTACTTTCACCCTATGAAATAATTAAAAAATGAGATATCATATATAAAGCGAAAAGCATTAATAATGGAGGGATTTTATATGGCAACTAACAAATGCGTATCAGTGGCAACAATTCAAGAAAGATTTAATTTGGTAAACTTTACACCAGAATTAAATCTTGAGGAGGCACAAGTTACCGTTGCGGATGTAAACAGACCAGCTCTTCAGCTTCACGGCTTTTATGAGCACTTTGAGGCTAGCCGTATTCAGGTAATCGGAAATGTTGAAGCTGCATATTTAGCAAAGAAATCTGACGAGGAAAAGGCAGAAAGCTTTGCAAAGCTGTTCTCATACGAAATTCCTTGTGTTATCTACTGTAGAGGCGAAAAGCCTGAGGATGTTCTTATTAAGGAAGCTATAAAGGCAAAGGTGCCAGTTCTCGGTACTGACAGAGCAACATCTGAGTTTATGTCAGCTTTGATTTATTCTTTGAACAAGGATTTTGCACCATACACCACTATTCACGGCGTATTGGTTGATGTATACGGTGAAGGACTCCTTATTACAGGTGAATCTGGAATCGGTAAGTCAGAGGCTGCTCTTGAGCTTATTAGACGTGGACACCGTCTTGTTTCAGATGATGTGGTTGAGATTCGTCGTCCAAACAACGAGAGATTATATGGTCGTGCACCATCAATCACTCAGTACTTAATTGAGCTTAGAGGTATTGGTATCATCGATGTTAAATCTCTTTACGGCGTTGAGGCTGTAAAGGATGAACAGCGAATCGACCTTGTTATCAAGCTTGAGGATTGGAGCAAGGAAAAGGAATATGATCGTCTTGGTATGACTGATGAGTATATGAATATTCTTGGTCTTGATGTGACTTGTCACTCACTTCCAATCAGACCAGGTCGAAATCTTGCCATCATTTGTGAGGCAGCTGCTGTTAACCACCGTCAGAAGAAGATGGGTTACAATGCAGCAGAAGAGCTTTATCGTAGAGTTCAGAATAATATTAATGAAAACCAATAAGGTTAAATAAATTTATCTAGGAGTTATTTAGTAATGGAACGTAAGAATGCATGGAGTAAGTATACTTCAGAAAAAGATTTAAAAAAGGTTATGTCCTTTGGAGAGGATTATAGAAAGTTTCTTTCTCAGTGTAAGACAGAGAGAGAATGTATTGACTTCTTCGTAGAGAAGGCTGAGGCAGCAGGTTATTTAAATCTTGACCAGGCAATCGCAAAGAATAAAAAGCTTAAGGCTGGTGACAAGGTCTATGCTGTAAATAAGGGAAAGATGATGGCTGTATTCAATATCGGCTCAGAATCCCTTGAGAAGGGTCTTAATATCCTTGGTGCTCATATCGATAGCCCAAGAATGGATTTAAAGCAGAATCCATTATATGAGGACACAGATATAGCTTTACTTGACACTCACTATTATGGTGGTATCAAGAAGTATCAGTGGGTTACAATTCCTCTTGCACTTCACGGAGTTCTTGTAAAGAAGACTGGTGAGGTTGTAAAGGTTAATGTTGGTGAGGATGCAGGAGATCCAGTATTTGGTATTTCTGATTTACTTATTCATCTTGCCGCAGACCAGATGGACAAGAAGGGTGCTAAGGTTGTTGAGGGTGAAGACCTTAACGTAATCGTTGGCAGCATCCCAGGCTTTGACAAGAAGGGTGAGAAGGAAAAGGAATCTGTTAAGAAGAACATTCTTAAGCTTCTCAAGGAAAAGTACGATATTGAAGAGGAAGATTTTATTTCTGCAGAAATCGAAGTTGTTCCAGCTGGTGAGGCTAGAGATTTCGGCTTCGACCGTTCAATGATTTTAGGTTATGGTCATGATGACAGAGTATGTGCATATCCTTCATTTATGGCTATTCTTAACACTACAAAGAAGCTTGAGAAGACTGCATGTGCACTTCTTGTTGACAAGGAAGAAATTGGTTCTGTAGGTGCTACAGGTATGGAGTCAAAGTTCTTTGAGAACACAGTTGCTGAAATCTTCAATCTTATGGGAGATTACTCGGAGCTTAAGCTTCGCAGAGCTCTTACAAACTCAAAGGTTCTTTCTTCAGATGTATCTGCAGCCTTTGATCCAAACTATGCATCTGCATTTGAAAAGAACAACGCAGCATATCTTGGTCGTGGTCTTGTTTTCAACAAGTACACAGGAGCAAGAGGAAAGAGCGGCTCAAACGATGCTTCAGCAGAATATGTTGGAGAGATTCGTTCAATCATGGACAAGGACCAGGTCTTCTGGCAGACAGCAGAGCTTGGTAAGGTAGATCAGGGTGGCGGCGGAACAATCGCCTACATCATGGGAAATTACAACATGCAGGTAATCGATTCAGGTGTGGCTGTTCTTTCAATGCATGCACCATGTGAGATTATCTCAAAGGTTGATTTATACGAAGCATTATTAGGATACGAGGCATTTATTAAGTATGCATAACACTTATTCAAAAGAAGAAGTATATAATAAGCTGACCAGTCGATTTTCTGATATGGAGTTTCTTTTGGACGAACCTATGAAGAAACACACCACTTTCAGGATTGGCGGTCCTGCAGACATTTATGTGGAGCCATCTATTTCTCAGATGGTTCCGCTTCTGCGTTACCTACAAGAATTACAAACACCTTATATGGTCATAGGAAACGGAAGTAATCTTTTGGTTTCTGACGATGGTATCGAGGGTGTTGTGATTTCTCTTGGCAAGAACGCATCTGATATCCAAATTGATAAGGAGCAGGCTTGCATTTATGCAGAGGCAGGAGCAATGCTTTCATCTGTGGCAAACAGAGCTGCAGAGGCAGGTCTTACAGGCTTGGAATTTGCATCAGGAATACCTGGTTCAATTGGTGGAGCTGTTTATATGAATGCTGGTGCCTACGGCGGAGAGATAAAGGATGTGCTTATCAACGCAGATGTCTTTCAGGATTCAGGAGAGGTTAGCCAGATAGCCTGCGATGCTTTGGATTTATCCTACAGACATTCTGCTCTAATGGAAAAGTCAGGTTTTGTACTTGGCGCTAAGCTTCAGCTTTCTCCAGGAAACGTTGATGAAATAAAGGCAACTATCGAGGATATAAGACAGAAACGCGTGGACAAACAACCTCTGAATTTTCCTAGTGCGGGTTCCACATTTAAGCGTCCTGAAGGATATTTTGCAGGAAAACTTATTGATGATGCGGGCCTTAGAGGCTATACTGTAGGAGGTGCTCAGGTTTCGGAAAAGCACTGCGGTTTTGTTGTTAATAAATCAGAGGCCACTGCAGCAGATGTTCTTCAGCTTATGAAGGATGTTGATGCAAAGGTATATGAAAAATTTGGAGTTCACTTAACTCCAGAGGTTAGAATTATCGGGAGGAATATCAATTGAAGCTACTAATTCTTACAGGAATGTCAGGTGCAGGTAAAAATACTGCCTTCAAAATGTTGGAGGATATGGGCTATTACTGCGTGGACAATTTGCCTGTACAATTACTGAAGAGCTTTGTGGAATTGGCAGACAGCGGCACCTTCGAACAGAAAATTGTAGTTGGAATTGATGTTCGTAACGGCAACGCTATGAAGCTTTTGCCGGATATATTGCAAGAATTAGACAATGATCAGAAGCGATATTCTATACTATTTTTGGATGCTGAGGATGATGTCCTTGTAAAAAGATACAAAGAGACAAGACGTAACCATCCACTTTCAGGTCGTGAAAGAATTGCAGCAGGTATAAAAGAGGAGAGAGAGTCAATTGGCTTCCTTCGAACAGAAGCAGATTATGTTATCGACACCACTCATCTTCTTACACGTGAGCTTAAGGAAGAGCTTGAAAAAATATTTGTGGATGATGCTGAATATAAGAGCTTATTTGTCACAATTATTTCCTTTGGTTTTAAGTATGGCATTCCGGAAGATGCAGATCTTGTATTTGATGTAAGATTTCTTCCAAACCCATACTATGATGTTGAGCTTCGTCCTTTCACAGGAAACGATCAGCCTATCAAGGATTTTGTTCTTAAATACGATGAGGCTCAAACCTTCCTAGAAAAAACAACAGATTTGATTAAATTCCTTATTCCTAACTATATTAAGGAAGGAAAAAATCAATTAGTAATTGCCGTAGGTTGCACAGGCGGCAAGCATAGATCAGTATGTCTGGCTGATGAAATTTTTGAGTCATTAAATGGCGACGAGTCTTATGGACTTAAAATCGAGCATCGCGATATTGGAAAAGATGCACTTAGAGGAAAATAATTGTCCTTCTCAAAACAGGTAAAAGAAGAGCTTTTTTCTGTTGTTCCAAAGAGCAGACACTGTGCAGTTGCAGAGCTTGCAGGAATATTTATTCTGCAGGGCGCTGAAACGTTTAAAACATATTCTTCGGACCAATTAAACAGAAAAGTCTTTACTTTATTGAATAAAACACGTAATATAGGAAAAGATGTCACCGCAATATCTGCCGATGTCTTTTTAGAGACTAAAAAAATGCTAAAGCTTTCAGAAGATGGTTCAATAGTTAGTGAACTCATTATTCAGCAAACATGTTGTAAGAGAGCTTTTATTAGAGGAGCATTTTTGGCAGCAGGCTCGATATCAGATCCTAATAAAGGCTATCATTTTGAGATAGTTACAAACACATCGGCTCAGGCTGAGCTCTTACAAAGAGCAATGAGCACCTTTGATGTGGAAGCTAAGACCGTAAAGCGCAATGGCAAATACGTGGTCTATTTAAAAGAAGGGGCACAGATTGTTGAAATACTCCGAGTTATGGAGGCTGCTCATTCTGTGATGGATTTGGAAAATATCCGAGTTGTGAAAGAAGTGCGTGGCACCATCAACCGAAAGGTTAATTGTGAGACAGCCAACATAGGAAAGACGGTTTCGGCAGCAGTCCGTCAGATTGAGCAAATCAATTTGATTGATGAAAAGCTTGGCTTGGAAAATCTTCCAGCTCAGTTGGAAGAGATTGCAAGAATCAGATTGCAATATCCAGATACGCCACTTAAAGACTTGGGAGAACTGCTTGAACCACCAATTGGAAAGTCGGGGGTTAATCATAGGTTTAAAAAGCTGGCAGCCATTGCAGAGGGATTATAATCGCCAGCGGTTAGGTTTTTTAGATATTCAGGAGGACGTCATGCAAAAAGAAGTTACTATTCAGATGTCAAATTCAATGGAAGCTACACCCATAGCACATTTGGTTCAGTTAGCTAACAGATTTTCTAGCTCAATCTATTTTGAAATGGATGAGAAGAAGGTTAACGCAAAGAGTATTATGGGAATGATGAGTTTGGTATTGTCTTCAGGTTCAAGAGTTGTTATTGATGCAGCTGGTGACGATGAAGAAAAAGCAGTAGCAGAACTTTCTGATTTCCTTACAAAATAAATTTATAGAGGGATATATGTCAAAAAGATTATTATTTATAGTAAATCCTCGCTCAGGCAAGGGACAAATAAAAGAACATCTGGCTGACATCCTAGACATTATGATTAAGGCTGATTACCAGGTTAGTGTACACATTACACAGGCTGGTGGAGATGCCACAGATCAGACAATAGAACAAGCAGAGAATTACGATAGAATCGTTTGCTCAGGTGGCGATGGTACCTTGGATGAGGTTGTTACAGGTATGATGCGACTTGATCCAGATAAAAGGATACCAATTGGATACATTCCAGCTGGTTCAACAAATGACTTTGGTAATTCTCTCGGAATAGATAAGAATATGTTGAATGCAGCCCGAATTAGTGTGTCTGACAATCTCTTCCCATGTGATATCGGAAGATTCAATTCAGACTCATTTGTTTACGTGGCTGCATTTGGTTTATTTACAGAAGTATCCTATGCTACTTCGCAGGATTTAAAAAATGTTCTAGGACATGCAGCATATATTATAGAGGGAGCTAAGCAGCTCCGAGATATTCCATCATTTAGAATGCAGGTGGAATACGACGGAAATGTTGTCTACGAAGAATTCATCTTCGGTATGATTACCAACTCAAAGTCAGTTGGTGGCTTCCAGGGAATTATCCGTGGAGACATTGGTCTAAATGATGGCGTATTTGAGGTTACACTTATCAAAATGCCACGTAATCCAATTGAATTAAACGAGATTCTCGGCTTTATGACCGGTATTATTCCAGATTCAGATATGGTTTACGCCTTCCAGACAAAAGAGATTAAATTCATGAGCAGCGAAGTTGTTCCATGGACTCTTGATGGTGAATTTGGCGGAAATCATGATGTTGTTGTCATAAAGGATGAGCACAACGCCCTTGAAATCGCTATTGAATAGAAGGTGGCGTTATGGTAGAATTTCGCTTAGATAGGGTTTCTATGACCCAATAAACGCATATATGGAGGAATAATTATGTTAGTTTCTGCAAAAGAAATGCTTGATAAGGCAAAGGCAGGCCACTATGCAGTTGGTCAGTTCAACATTAACAACCTTGAGTGGACAAAGGCTATCCTTCTTACAGCTCAGGAGCTTAACTCTCCTGTAATCCTTGGTGTATCTGAGGGTGCTGGTAAGTATATGACAGGATTCAAGACTGTTGCAGCTATGGTTAAGGCTATGGATGAGGAGCTCGGAATCACAGTTCCTGTAGCACTCCACCTTGATCACGGTACATACGAAGGATGCTACAAGTGTATTCAGGCTGGTTTCACATCAATCATGTTTGATGGTTCACACTATCCATTCGAGGAGAACCTTGCTAAGTCTACAGAGCTCGTTCACGTAGCTCACGGTCTTGGCCTTTCTATCGAGTGTGAAGTTGGTTCAATCGGTGGTGAGGAAGACGGCGTTGTAGGAATGGGCGAGTGTGCTGATCCTAACGAGTGCAAGACAATCGCTGACCTTGGCGTAGATATGCTTGCAGCTGGTATTGGTAACATCCACGGCAAGTACCCAGAGAACTGGGCAGGTCTTTCATTCGAGACACTTGATGCTATCCAGCAGAAGACAGGTGCTATGCCACTCGTTCTTCACGGTGGTACAGGTATCCCAGCTGACATGATCAAGAAGGCAATCGAGCTTGGCGTTTCTAAGATCAACGTTAACACAGAGTGCCAGCTTTCATTCGCTGATGCTACACGTAAGTACATCGAGGCTGGTAAGGATATCGAGGGCAAGGGCTTCGATCCACGTAAGCTTTTAGCTCCTGGTACAGACGCTATCAAGGCTACAGTAAAAGAGAAGATGGAGCTTTTCGGTTCAGTAGGAAAGGCTTAGGATTGTAAATTTTATCAAAAATTTGCAATCCGTATATGGCAGGATTTTTCTTTGAAAAATCATGTCCAGCTTTAGCTGGATTATCAAACTCATTTCCTTAGTGAGTTTGATAACCGTAAATAGAGGAATGCAAAAAAGACAATCGGCAATGGACAATCGCTGATTGTCTTTTCTATTATTTTGTAATTTTGCGCGAAAGGATACATAATTAATGGAAGAATATTTTAATGTAGCAGACATCTTTGGTGAGAACGTATTTAATGACACCGTTATGCAGGAACGCCTCCCAAAGAAGACATATCAGAAGCTCAAGCAGACCATCTCTGAAGGCAAAGAACTTGATATTGAGACCGCTGATGTAATTGCTCATGAGATGAAAGAATGGGCTATTGAAAAGGGCGCTACACACTATACACACTGGTTCCAGCCACTTACTGGTATTACAGCTGAAAAGCATGATTCCTTCATTTCTGCACCATTGCCATCAGGCAAGGTTTTAATGAGCTTTTCAGGTAAGGAATTAATTAAGGGCGAGCCAGATGCTTCTTCATTCCCATCAGGTGGACTTAGAGCTACTTTCGAGGCTAGAGGCTACACAGCTTGGGATCCTACATCACCTGCTTTCGTTCGTCAGGATGCTGCAGGAGCAACACTTTGCATTCCAACAGCTTTCTGTTCATACACAGGTGAGGCTCTTGATCAGAAGACTCCACTCCTTCGTTCAATGGAGGTTGTTTCTGAGCAGGCTATCAGATTACTTAGACTCTTTGGCAACACAACTTCTAAGCGTGTAATTCCATCTGTAGGTGCAGAGCAGGAATACTTCCTTATTGACCGTGAAATGTATCTTGCACGTAAAGATTTGATGTATACAGGTCGTACACTTTTTGGAGCAATGCCTCCAAAGGGACAGGAAATGGACGATCACTATTTTGGAACTATTCCAGAGCGTATCGCTGGCTATATGCGTGATGTTAATATCGAGCTTTGGAAGCTTGGTGTTTCATCAAAGACACAGCACAATGAGGTTGCACCAGCTCAGCACGAGCTTGCTCCTATTTATGCGCAGTGTAATGTGGCAGTAGATCATAATCAGATTATTATGGAGACTCTTCGTAAGGTGGCAAACCGTCACGGCTTACAGTGTCTTCTTCATGAAAAGCCATTCAATGGCGTAAATGGTTCAGGTAAGCATGACAACTGGTCGCTTGTTACAGACGATGGCATCAATCTTTTTGAGCCAGGCAAGTCACCACACGAGAACATCCAGTTCTTACTTATCCTTTGCCTTGTACTTAAAGCAGTAGATAGACATGCAGCTCTTCTTCGTGAGTCTGCAGCAGATGTTGGTAACGATCAGCGTCTCGGCGGAAATGAGGCACCTCCAGTTATCATTTCTGTATATCTTGGAGAGCAGCTTGAGGATGTGCTTACACAGCTTATTTCAACTGGTACAGCCACAAAGTCTAAGAAGGGTGAGAAGCTTGCTACTGGTGTTAAGACTCTTCCTGATTTCAGAAAGGATGCTACAGATAGAAACCGTACATCACCATTTGCTTTCACAGGAAATAAGTTCGAGTTCAGAATGCCAGGTTCACAGGATTCAGTTGGTGAACCAAACGTAGTTCTTAATACAATTATGGCAGAAGCTCTTTGTGAGGCATGTGATGTTCTTGAAAAGGCAGATGACTTTGATGCAGCAGTTCATGACATGATCAAGAAGCTTGCTACAGATCATCAGCGTATTGTATTTAACGGAAATGGATATGGTCCAGAGTGGATTGAGGAAGCAGAGAAGCGTGGTCTTCCAGCAATCAATTCCTTTGTTGAGGCAATTCCTGCTCTTACAACAGATGCAACTGTAAAGATGTTTGAGAAGTTCAACGTATTCTCTAAGGTAGAGCTTGAGTCTCGTGCCGAAATCGAATATGAGCAGTATATCAAGTCTATCAACATTGAGGCTCGTACAATGATTGATATGGCTTCTAAGCAGATTATTCCAGCTGTTATCAGCTATGCTACAGAGCTTGGGCTTTCTATCGGCACAATTGCAGATGCTTGTCCAGAGGCAGATGTTAGCACTCAGAAGGAGCTTTTGATTAAGCTTTCAAATTATCTCCGCGAGTCTAAGGAAGCACTTGTTCACCTTAAGGAGATTAACGAAAAGGCATACAACCTGAAGGCTTCAAGCTGTGAAAAGGCAAACTTCTACCATGATGAAGTAGTTACAGCTATGGAAGCATTAAGAAAGCCTGTTGATGCCCTTGAGATGATTGTAGACAAGGAAGCATGGCCAATGCCAAGCTACGGCGATATGATTTTTGAAGTATAAATCTAAATTACGACTCCTGCCTATTTTATTAGGTAGGAGTATTTTTATGCCTTTGTATTTCTAAATCATAAGTGTTACCATTGAAGAAATTATGTGGATATAGATATTGTAAAAGTGCATAAGAAAGCGGGAATGATATGAAGAAAAGATTCTGGTTTATATTAACAATCACAATGGCTACCTGTTTATTAGCCTGCGGTAAAAATGAAGAAGCTGTGGATAACTCAGAGCCAGAAATCCAGGCTGAAGAAATAAAGGATTCGGCTGAGGCTGTGGATTTAACTCAGGAGGAGTTAGATTCATTTACAAAGCTATTTGCCACTGAGGAATACAACGGTTTCTTAGTGAAGCCTTTTAAAGATGCCAGTGAAATCGAATGGGGCGAGGTACTTTATTTAGGAGCGGGCATTTCTGCCAAAGATGTTTCTGAGGATGAAAAGAACGCATTCTATAAGCAGATAGGAGTAGCGGATGGTGAAGAGTGTGGTGATTTGGTTACCCTTAGAGCAGAGGATATAAAGAGTTTTGTTGAGTCTCATACAGACGCTTCCTATGAGGATATTAAGGATAAAATCGACTTCGAATATGTCAAGGAGTACGATTCCTACTATTCCTTACATGGAGATTCAAATTGGGTGAATTACAGCTGCCAAAGTGGCAAGAAGCTTAACGACCAGTATGTAATCCAAATGAAAAATCAATATTTGGAGGATGACAATTCCAACTATTGTGACTATCCAGATATAGAAGTGACCTTTGTTAAAAATGGCGATGACTACAAGATGATTTCTAATGAGTGGTTCTGGGAGGTAGGCAATGATCCAAATCAGACCTTCGATATAAAGGTTCCAGGTCATGACAATCCTGGGCGCTTAATTACTTATCAAGGTAATAGCGAGACAGGAGCAGCGGCTCATATGATTGTCACTGTTGATGGAAAACGCTTTGACTGGCTTGGCACCTGGTATGGGGATGCTGACAATATGTCTATTGATTTTACCACCATAAAGGCTGTTGGAATTTTTGATTTCACAGCAGATGGTGCAGATGACATTGTGGTTGTAGCAGAGGATGCTAATGGCAAAGAGCATGTAGGTCTTTATGAGTATGGTGTCTTTTACGACGTGGAAGGTTACAACTATCTTACTGATGCCTCCAACTGGATAACTAATTATTACTCTGAGGAGCTTACTATTCCAAATGTTAAATCATATCTCTTAGGTGATAATCAGTCTGCAGAATACAAGACTTGGAAGGATGCATACGCACAGGTTGTTCGCATCTGCAATCTTGAGGGAAAATATAAATACAATCTAATCTATTTAGATGAGGATGATGTGCCAGAGCTGGTTGTTGATAATGAGGGTTATTATTTAAAGCTTTATAGCTTTAAGGATGGTCATTCTGTTCCTCTTGCTAACGATTTTGGTTATGGTGCAGCTGGAGTTGTTGACTATGAGTATGCTCCAAAGAAGAATTGCATTAGATATAGTAATTCTGATTATGCTGGATTAATTTGCTTTTTAAACTATATGTCTGTTCATGGCAGTGAGGTTTCATGGGATTATTGCTTGAATATGGACAATTACGACGATTTAGATGGTAATGGATATCCTTCTGAAGATGAAATGACAGACGAGGCTTTAGCAAAGGCCAAGGGCACATCTACTTACACTGCAAAAGATGAAAGCCTCAGCCAGTCTGAAATAAAAGCAAAAATGGATGAGCTGGAAAAGTATGACTTTGAAGCTATCCATGGAAAATATGATATGGTTGAGTTTAATGATGTGATGAAAAAGTTTTAGGAGATATACTAAGGGCGCGGAAATTAATCCGCGCCCTTAATAGTGTAAGGATTGTTTGATTATCTTGTTATAATTAAGAGTTTTTATTTTTCATCCTTTAAATTTTTTCGATACTCTCTATATCGATTAGTCCATGTTCCGATTAATAAGAATATAAGTCCAAGTCCGCCATAAAGAACACAGAACAAGAATCCTACAACTGGAGTCTCTGAATCTGAGCTGATTAAGAAATAATGGAATGCTGTCACAATCACTTCTGCAACTGCAGATGCCAATATAAGCATCCATGCATTTCGATGATGTTTATCGCGGTCAGTAAAAATAATGTTTAGAATTGATATAACAATGATTGAAATCATGGTTAAAGGAATAAACCATGCAACATCAGTTATCATCGATACTAACTCATAAATAATAATTAATAATGCAGGGAAAAAGTTTAATAAGAATAGTATAGTTTGTTTTTCAAATTTTTTATCTTTCATAAATATTGCCTTTCTAAAAACGATGTTTAGATTGTAAAAAATACCAACCAAAATAGCAAGTGGAAAATGACTGTATGTAGAAAAACAGCTTCTCATTGATTATAATTGTAAGAGGGTTTTTCGGGGTGTGGCTCAGTTGGTAGAGCGCTACATTCGGGATGTAGAGGCCGCGCGTTCGACTCGCGTCACTCCGATTTATTAATAGATAGGAGAAGAATATTATGGAAGAATTTTTTATTGAAAGCGATGGCATCAAATTACATTCAAAGCTAGAAAAGCCTGAAGGCACTGATAAGTGTCCTCTTTGTATATTGATTCATGGCTTTACCGGTCATATGGAAGAAGACCACATTATTGCAGTTAAGGATGCAATGCTTAAGGCTAAGGTGGCTGTACTTCGTGTAGAAATGTATGGCCACGGTCAAAGTGAGGGTGAATTTGAAAAGCACACACTCTATAAGTGGGTAACTAATGCACTTTCTGTAGTAGATTATGCTAGGTCTTTAGACTTTGTTACAGATTTATACTTATGCGGTCACTCTCAGGGTGGATTGCTTACTATGCTTGTGGGTGGCATGTGTCCAGATGACTTTAAGGCAATTATCCCTATGTCGCCAGCTTGGATGATACCAGAGATATGTAGAGCAGGTATGATCTTGGGTACTACATTTGATCCAAAACATATTCCTGAGAAGGCATACTCAAATGATGGTTGGTGGTTATGTGGCGATTATATTCGTGTAGCACAGACTATTCATGTAGAAGATGAAATCGAAAGATATGAAAAGGAAGTACTTATTATCCACGGAGATGAGGATGAGACGGTTCCATTTGACTATGCAGAGAAAGCAGAAAAGCTGTATAAAAATGCAAAGCTTATTCCAATCCACGGAGCAGACCACTGCTACGTGAATCATTTAGAAGAGCTTTCAGAAGCTATTTATAGTTTTTTTATTAATTAGTAATTTAAAAATGCTAGTAGGAGACTTGAGATGGTAATGATTACCATCCCAAGTCTTTTGTTGATTTTAGGGGTGTGTTTGGCTATAATCATCATAATTTATTTATGAGCGGAAGATAGGAGACATCAAATGTATTTTGAACCGGAAAAAATTACTAGTAAGAGCGGAAGAGAGTTAAAAATTGCACCTATTGGTCCAGACCATGCAGAGCAGTTCCTTGATTTTATGCGTCAGGTATCTGAGGATACTCATTTTATGTCTAGATATGGAGATGAGGTTGGCCTGACAGATAAAGATATAACTATTGAAAAGAAAAGGCAAAAAGAGCTTTTTGAAGATGAACGACAGGGAATGATTTCCATTTTTGACGGCGAGAGAATAATTGGAAATATTGCTGTCAGAAATGCAGGCAAAGGCAGGAAAACAACTCATCGTTGTAGTGTAGGCCTTGCCGTCAGAAAAGAATATCATGGTGAAGGCTTAGGCACTATTCTTATGGAGTATGCTATAAAATTCGCAAAGTCTGCAGGATATCAGTACATGGAGCTTGGGGTTCTTTCAGATAATATTAAAGCCCAAGGACTATATCAGAAGATGGGATTTGTGGAATGGGGCCGCCTTCCGGAAGCATTTATATTAGATGATGGCACAAGGATTGATGAGATAACTATGTATAAAAAGCTATAGTAGCGGATGGAAAAAATGATAATCAGAAAAAATACAGGTAATGAAGCTGATATTGATGCAGCTTTGAATATATATAATTCTAATAAAGATTTTTTGCTCCATCATATTGGTAGAGATAGTGTTGATAGGGGGTTCATTACAAATGAATTACATGAAATGAAAGACCATGGATTTATTTCCAATATTGTTTATGATGAAGAAAATCCAGTTGGTGTGCTTGACTATATGCTTCAAAAAGATGGGTCTGCATATTTATCACTAATGATGCTGGATTTTAAATATCAAAAAGCTGGAAGAGGAAAATCCCTCTTCAGATTGTTTGAAAATCAGATGATTAATGCGGGTGCAAAGACTATCAGGATTGATGTTGTTAATGACCATGAACCTAATGTGATTCCCTTTTGGGAAAAGATGGGATTCGAAGGCAAGGAGCAACAGGAATTGACCTGGGGAGATAAGACTTCAAGAGTTCTTGTGATGATAAAAAATATAGAAAATTAGGCGATTAGCCTAAAGGAAAGGGTTATAAATAAATTGGCTAAAAGAATTACATACGCTGCACTTGCAGTATTATCATTACTATATTCAGCGACTGTTTTCTTGGTAGGAAGTGGTACATTTTCATTTATTATATGGATTTTTGCAGCAGTCTTCTTTGGATTCCTATGGTTCATGGAGAAGAAGAACTTGTGGGAAAAAGTACCCCAAATCATAAGAAAAATTTTTAGAGCAATCATAGCAGTAGGACTTACTGTATTCATTATCTGTCAAGGTTGCATACTCACTCAGTTCTTTTCAAAAGGTGATGAGGGGGCAGATTACATCATTGTCCTTGGGGCACAAATGAGAGATTGGGGCCCAAGTGTTGTTTACAAGTTTAGATTGGATGCAGCAGCAGAATATCTAAACAGCAATCCAGAAACGGTTGTCATTGTTACTGGTGGACAGGGGGCAAATGAATCAATCAGTGAAGGTGAAGGCGGCAAGGCATATCTTATGGAGCAGGGCATTCCAGAAGATAGAATTCTTGTAGAAAGAGAATCTCTAGATACCAAACAAAATATCAATAATGCTTTGGATTTGATAGATGATGACAGCTCAACTAAGATTGGTATTGTAACCAACAATTTTCATCTTTTCAGAGGAACTCTTTTAGCGAAAAGAGCTACAGATGCAGAAATCACAGGTATAGCTGCATTCACTGAATATCAATTCCTTCCAAACAATATGGTTCGTGAAACCTTTGGAATATTAAAAGATATTATTAAGTAAAACTTGCATCAGGCTCACCATGTTGCCAAATTAGATAAAAAGAATTAAAATTGCATAAGACAATGACGTCTGCTTTTTAGCAGGCGTCTTTTATTTTTTTATGGGAAGGAAAAATAAAGTGAAAGATGGATTTATAAAAATAGCCTGTGCAACACCAGATATTAAGGTGGCTGATACTAAACACAATGCAGACGAGATAGTAAGATTAGTAAAGGAAGCTTCAAATAAGGGCGTAAAGATTATTTGCTTTCCAGAATTATGTATAACAGGATATACCTGTGGTGATTTATTTCTGCAGGATGTATTGCTGAAGGGTTCGATAAAGGCAGTGGAACACATTGCCAGCGCCACAGCTGAAGTGGATATTGTTTCTATTGTTGGCCTACCATATCAAGTGAAAAATAAGCTGTATAATATTGCAGCTGTTATTAAAGCAGGGCAGGTAATTGGTGCCACAGCAAAACGAAATATTCCAAACTATAGTGAGTTCTATGAACTAAGACATTTCACTCCAGCAGATGATGGGCTTACAGAGGAGATTAGCTTTGGCGCAGCAGGAGTCACATTGCTTTGTAGCAACCATATCTTTGCATGTAAGGAGATAAATAACCTTAAATTTGGAATTGAGATTTGTGAGGATCTTTGGGTTGCTGAAACACCATCAGTGAATTTGGCTAAGAGCGGAGCTACAATCATTTTCAATTTATCAGCAAGTGATGAAGTGATTGGAAAAGCAGATTACAGAAGAAATCTTATTAAGTCAAAATCAGGTAGTCTTCTTTGCGCATATGCGTACGCTGATGCAGGTGTAGGAGAGTCAACACAGGATATGGTTTTTGCTGGTCATAATATCATTGCTGAAAATGGTACCGTATATGCGGAATCAAAAATTTTTGACAATGAAATAATAATCGCTGATGTGGATGTGAATAGACTTGTGCATGAACGCAGACGTATGAATACATATATCGTAAATACGAATTGCGACAGCTATGAGTCGGACTTTTCATTAAAACTTGAGGACAACGAGATAACATTTGTTCCACCAAAGACGCCATTCGTGCCCACTGTAAAAAATGATCTGGATAGTCGATGTGAGGAGATTCTTACCATGCAGGCAGTTGGACTCATGACCAGAATCAAACATATTGGCTGCAAGAATGTTGTTATAGGACTGTCGGGGGGACTTGATTCCACACTGGCTCTCATAGTAACTGTTCATGCCTATGACAGACTTGGTCTTGATAAAAAGGGAATCCACTGTATTACAATGCCATGCTTTGGAACTACAGACAGAACCTACACAAATGCTTGCAGACTAGCGGAAGCCTATGGCACAACACTTGAAGAAATCAATATAAAAGCCAGTGTATGTCAGCACTTTGAAGACATAGGACAGGACGCTAACAATCATGATGTCACCTACGAAAATGGACAGGCTAGGGAACGAACCCAAATCCTTATGGATAAAGCAAATATGCTTGGAGGAATTGTAATTGGTACAGGTGATTTGTCAGAGCTTGCCCTGGGATGGGCCACATATAATGGTGACCATATGTCAATGTACGCTGTAAATTCATCTATTCCAAAGACACTTGTAAGATGGCTGGTGGAATACGAAGCAAGCAGAACTGTAGGAGTTCTTAGTAGCACACTAAATGATATTTTTGACACTCCTGTCAGCCCAGAGCTTTTGCCACCAGATGAGGACGGAAAGATTTCTCAGAAGACAGAGGATTTGGTAGGTCCATACGAGCTTCATGATTATTTCTTGTATTACATGCTCAGATTTGGTTTCCCTCCGGCAAAGATTTTTAGACTGGCACAAAAATCCTTTGAAAATGAGTACGGCAAAGAGGAAATACTCAAGTGGATGAAGAAGTTTTATTGGCGATTCTTCACCCAGCAGTTTAAGAGAAGTTGTATGCCAGATGGACCAAAGGTTGGTACAGTGACTTTATCTCCAAGGGGTGATTTTAGAATGCCAAGTGATGCGGCAGTTAATCTTTGGATGAAGGAAATTGAGAAGATTTGAAAAAACTAAAAGAACTAGATTTAGAGTTTCCAAGAATTGGGATGCGAATAATAAAATCTGCAATAGCAGTCCTGCTATGCTTTGTTGTGGATTATTTTAGAAATGGTGCAGGAATAGTTTTTTACTCCCAACTTTCAGCACTATGGTGTATGCAGGCAACACGAGAAAGCACAATTAAAAATGCAAAGCAAAGGATGATAGGAACGTTTATTGGAACCTTTTATGGGTTTCTATATGTTGTTTTAAAGCAACTTCTTTTGCCGAAAACAGCAGACTATGATTATATTGGATCAGTTATAACCTCTGGTATGATTGTGTTGGTAATTTATACTTCTGTGATGATTAAGAAAAAGCAGGCCTCGTATTTTTCGTGTGTAGTGTTTTTGAGTATTGTTGTAAATCATATTGGGGATGCTAATCCCTATTTATTTGCCTGCAATAGATTTTTGGATACTGTTATAGGTATCGCCATTGGTGTGCTGGTTAATATATTTGGATTTTAGAAGATTGTACAAAAATCCCCTAAAATGATACACTTATGGTGTCGTTTTAGGGTTTCTTTTTTATGGAGGAAATATAGATGAAGATTGGTTTTATCGGTACAGGCAACATGGGAACAGCAATGATGGGCGGAATTATTTCTTCTGGTATTGTGGATCCGGAAGATGTTATGGCTAGCGATATTTTCCAAGCTGCTCTCGACAAAGTAAATGAGGAATTTAGTGTAAACACAAGCATCAGCAACAGAGATGTTGTTGAGTTTGCAGATATTGTTTTCTTGGCTGTAAAGCCTCAATATCTTAAAGATGCAATTGATGGCGTCAAGGATATGGATT
Organism: Pseudobutyrivibrio sp. YE44; assembly: GCF_900104335.1. Classification (GTDB taxonomy): domain Bacteria; phylum Bacillota; class Clostridia; order Lachnospirales; family Lachnospiraceae; genus Pseudobutyrivibrio. The sequence continues at coordinate 49,653 of NZ_FMXT01000007.1, read as the reverse complement.
TTACAGACAAGGTAGTTGTCAGTATTGCAGCAGGCCAGTCTTTAGAAAGATTGACAAGCCTCTTTGGCAAGGAGCTTAAGCTCATTCGTGTTATGCCAAACACACCTGCTCTTGTTGGAGAGGGCATGAGTGCGCTTTCACCTAACGACCTAGTTACAGAGGAAGAATCAGAGACTGTTTTAGAGCTTTTCGAATCTTTCGGAAAGGCAGAGATTGTTCCTGAAAGATTGCAGGATGCAGTTGTTGGCATCAGCGGCTCATCACCTGCTTATGTATATATGTTTATTGAGGCACTTGCAGATGGTGCAGTGGCAGAGGGAATGCCTCGTGCTCAGGCTTACAAGTTTGCCGCTCAGGCCGTGCTTGGCTCAGCAAAGATGGTTCTTGAGACTGGAGAGCATCCAGGCGTACTTAAGGATAATGTTTGCTCACCAGGTGGCACTACTATCGAAGCTGTTGCAGCTCTTGAAGCACTTGGTTTTAGAAACGCAGTTATCGAGGCTGAGAGAGTTTGTATCGAGAAATCGAGAGAATTATAAAAATCTGGACATCTCATAAGCCTTCCCATGTTGGGAAGGCCAGGTGAGGTGTCTTTCTATGTCTAGGAGTATTAGTAGTAATGGAGTCTATAAAGCGATTTATAAACAATGAGATAGTTCTGTGTGTGACATTTATATTAGCGATAGTTTCAAGTTTTGTTGTTCATCCAGATCGCAGGTATATTAGTTACATTGATTTTAGAACCTTGAGTATTCTTTTGGCTTTGATGATTACTATGGCGGGCTTACAAAGGTTACAGGTGTTTCGTCAGATAGGCGAACTTCTGGTGGCAAAAATGTCCTCTATCAGAGGCGTGGTATTGGTGCTATTGGCCCTTTGCTTTTTCTCCAGCATGTTCATCACCAATGACGTGGCACTTCTTACTTTCGTGCCATTTTCAATAGTCACATTATCCATTTCAAACAGAAAAGATTTATATATCATAGTGATTGTCCTGGAGACAATTGCAGCAAATCTTGGAAGTATGCTTACACCATTGGGAAATCCACAAAACCTTTATCTTTATTCCTTGGCAGGAATGAGTCTTCCTAGCTTTATTATGCTGATGCTTCCATATAGTGTGGCAGCCTTGGCTCTTCTTATCCTGTGTGGATTCATTTTTGTGAAAGCTGCGCCAGTCGCCTTGTCAGAAAAGCGTATATATGATCGCACTTCAAGAGATAAGAAGATGATTGGAATGTACGTATTTACGTTTTTTGTTTCTATCCTTGTGGTTGCAAGGGTGTTGGATTACAGAATCGGCTTAGCTATAGTTGTAGTCCTTACACTAATCCTTGATAGACGTGTTTTAAGAAAGCCGGATTACTCTCTGCTTTTTACGTTCATTTTTTTATTCATATTCATCGGAAACATCAAGCGTATGCCAGCACTTTCTGATGCAATTGGCAGCTTTTTGAAGATAAATGAGGTGGGAGTTTCAATTTTTCTCAGTCAGTTTATAAGTAATGTGCCAGCAGCAATTCTTTGTTCAGGCTTTACAGATAATATTGAAAAGCTTATCATTGGTACAAATCTTGGAGGACTTGGTACGCTTATTGCTTCTATGGCAAGTCTTATTTCCTTCAAGCAGTACAGCTACATTGACGGTGCAGATAAGAAAAAATACATTGGGGTATTCACAGTAGCAAATATCATATTTCTACTAATTATGCTGGCTTTAGCCTTTGTGCTGAAAGCTTTGTAAATATATTGGAGGGTTTACATGGAGTTTGGTAAGTTATTAAAGGTAAACACTGTGGATAATACTGTTGAGATAGAATTCGAAAATCAGCAGGTTATTGTTCAGGTCATTACAGATGAGATTATAAGAGTCCTTGTTCCATTTTGGAAAAAGGATTATCAGTCTATAGCAATTGAAGGCCAGCCTTCGCTTCCTTGTGACTTTGAAGTTATAGAGGATGAAGGGGCAGTTCAGATAAAGACACCTGCTGTAATTCTTAATATGTGGGATGATTTTGGCTTCGTATTTACGGATAAATACAGAGACGAAATCCTAACAAGCTACAATGGACAAAGAAGGTTCGAAAACACTCTTTCTGACGAGGCAGTTGGTCTTCTTGAGGCAGAGGGCCACCACATTCAGGGTGGTAATCACCAGAATTATAAGGTGCAGCAGATATTCAGACTGAATGAGGGTGAAAGATTCTATGGTATGGGGGATAAGACTGGCTTCTTAAACAAGCGTGGTTATGCATACGAAAATTGGAACTCGGATATTCCTCAAATTCACCATGAAAACATGCCAGCTCTTTACAAATCTATTCCTTTTGTCATTGGAAAGGGACCAGGCTACACCTATGGCCTTTTCTTTGATAACACCTTCCATAGCTACATGGATATGGGAAAGGAATCCAACGAATATTTCTATTATGGTGCTGATGATGGAAACTTAGATATGTATTTTATGACAGGTGAGTGCATTGCAGATGTTATTGAGCACTACACCTATCTTACCGGTCGTGCTCCGCTTCCTCAGCTGTGGACATTGGGCTATCATCAGTGCCGCTGGGGTTATGAGAGTGAAAATGATATCCGCACAGTTGCAAAGCTGATGCGCCAGCACAAAATCCCTTGCGAGTCAGTTCAGTATGACATTGACTACATGGAGGGCTTTAGAGTTTTCACATGGGATGAAAAAGAATATGGTCCAAAGGGAAAGCTTATTTCAGAGCTTGCTGAGGATGGCTTTAAGGCTGTTTGTATTATTGACCCAGGCGTAAAGGTTGATAAGGGCTACTTCATGTACGACCAGGGCGTGAAAAAGGATTATTTCGCCCATGACAGCCAAGACAAAATATATGTAAATGAGGTTTGGCCAGGGGATTCGGTATACCCAGATTTTGGTCGTGAAGAGGTTCGACAGTGGTGGGCTGACAGCCATAAGAAGCTTGTAGATATGGGCATGCAGGGTATTTGGAACGACATGAATGAACCTGCCAGCTTCAATGGTCCACTTCCTCTTGATGTGAAGTTTCATATTGGTGACCGTCTTACAAACCATGCAGAGGTTCACAATGTCTATGGTCACTTTATGAGCATGGCCACCCACGAAGGTATGGCTGAAATTACCGGCAAACGTCCACTTGTTATTACTCGTGCTTGCTATGCTGGAACTCAGAAATATTCTGCAGTTTGGACGGGAGATAACCAGAGTGTATGGTCACATCTTCAAATGCTGATTCCTCAGCTATGTAATCTTGGAATGAGTGGATTCACCATTGCAGGTACAGATATTGGTGGCTTCGGCGGAGACACTAACCCAGAACTTTTAATGCGCTGGATTCAGGCGGCATGCTTCTGCACCTTCTTCAGAAATCACTGTGCTAAGGGACAAAAGCTACAGGAGCCATGGCAGTTCGGTGAAAACGTGGTGGATGTATATCGTAAATACGTAGAACTTCACTATAGATTTCTACCATATATTTATGATCTGCTTTTTGAAAGTCAGATTACAGGTCTTCCAGTTATGAGACCATTGGTGCTTCATTATGAAAATGATGAAAACACCTTCAATCTCAACAATGAATTTTTAGTAGGTGAAAATATGTTGGTGGCACCTGTTGTAGAGCAGGGTGTCACAAAGCGCATGGTATATCTTCCAGACGGAAATTGGATTAATTACTGGACTAAGGAAAAGTTCTCTGGAAAGAAGCATATCATTGTGGATGCGCCTATAGATGTGCTCCCTATTTTTATCAAGGAAGGCAGCATTATTCCTATGTATGAGCCAGTTCAATATGTGGGAGAAAAGCCTTACGATACCTTGAAACTTTTGGTAGCTGGCGATAGTGCTTGGGGCTCGCATTACCAGGATAATGGAGAAGACTTTGAGTACATTGAGGGTGAGTACAATCTCTACAGCTTCACCTATGAAAATGGAAATCTTGACACAGCTATGCTTCACCAAGGCTACCAGAAATATACATCTATTGAGGTGGAGAAGCTATGAGACATTACATAATTATAAAGTTTAAGAAGGATATTAATTGGCAATCTAATCTAGATGAGATAAGAACTTTATTCAATAGAGCATTACAGATAGAAGAAGTAAATAGTATTCAATTCAATGTATCTAATTCTGATAGAGATAACAGATCTGATTTAATGATAGAGATGAATCTATCAGAAAAGGGTTTAATGGAATTTGATGCTTCTGATATTCATAAAGAATGGAAAAATAATTTTGGAGAATCAATAGAATCAAAAGTAATTTTTGATTGTGAGTAAAAATGGGGATTAGTGTTAAAGGGAGAATAAAAAAGGGTTTTACACTTTTGGCAGGGGCTTCCATGCTCCTGCTTTCTGGCTGTGCAAATGAGGATGCAGCCCAGTCAGTAAAGGAAATTTCAGATAAATATTCTGTAGCTGAGGAGAATCAGCTTATTGTTTACACCTCTCATAAGGAAGAGGTGTATCTACCAATTATCCAAGAATTTGAAAATGAAACAGGAATATATGTGGACATTCAGGCAGGTGGAACACAGGAGATGATGCAGCAAGCCAAGTCCGCTTCAGAAAAGGGAAAGTGCGACATCATGTTTGGTGGCGGTGTGGAAAGCTATGAGGCTTGGAAGGATATTTTTGAGCCTTATGAATCCTCTGAAAAAGAGCAATTGGATGAAGCCTTCCTATCTAAGGATGGCTGCTGGACTCCGTTTACAGAGCTTCCTATAGTGTTTGTCTACAACAAAAAGCTGGTGCATTCATCAATGGCACCTCAGACCTGGGATGAGCTTTTAGATAGCAAGTGGCAAGGAAAAATTGCTTTTGCAGATATGGATAATTCTGGAACAAGCTATACCATAGTTTCTACTATTGCACAAATGCAGGGCAAGGAGCCTTCGGACGTGGTGGAGACTATAATTCATCAGACTAATGGTGCAATTTTAAAATCCTCTGGTGATATTATCCCTGATGTTTCAAATGGAACAAGCCTGGTTGGAATCACTCTTGAGGAAACCGCTTTAAAGGCTATAGATAGGGGCTATAACATAGATATGGTTTATCCAAAGGATGGCACTAGCGCTGTTCCAGATGGTTGCGGAATTCTTAAGAATGCACCCCATGAGGAAAATGCTAAGCGATTTATTGATTTTATTACCAGCAGTCAGGTTCAAGGCTTTGCCATGAATCAATTTTATCGTAGACCAATTAGAACAGACGTGGAGCTTCGAGAGGATTTTGGAAAGCTAAATATAATAGATTTTGATGTAGCAAAGTCAGCGGAAGATGAAGAGGCTACCTTTGATAGATGGCATCAGCTTACAGGACAGGAGGATTGATTATGTACGTAATAAGACAATCCTTCAAAAGACAGCTATTTTTTATTTTTCTGGTGGTTACACTGATGCTTGTTATAATCAGCGGCGTTGTAACGGTTCAGGCCTTTCAAGCAAGGGTTGAGGCTGATTATGCCAAGGAGGATGCTACACAAGAGCTTGCCATCCGAAATAACATCCTTGACATGCTCACCAAATCAGATGAGTCTATAGATAAAATTTCTGAGGATGAGACACTCATTAATGCTTTTACAATAAACCGTGACAATAATCAGGTGATATATTCAGCTTTATACGAGGATACAAGTGCCATTAGAGAATATGCTACTGTGGATTTGTATTCCAAGGGAAATATACTTTTCTCCACCCAAACAGGCCTTACTCCTGTGACTTTACCGGAGAATTTTTCCATTCTAAGGGAGGCGTCAGAGCACCCTGGTAAAACTGTTTTTGCCAATGATCCCAAAACTACCACTTCAGAGGGAGGAACACTTTTGATGGCAAGGCAGCTTACAAGTGATTCCAGCGCAGGAGTTGTGGTGGTCCGTATAAATCAAGAAGGTATAGAAAAAATAGTAAGTTCTGAAATGAATGCTAAGGATGGTTTCGTTCTTACTAACAGCTTTTTTCGACCTTTCTGTCAAGTTGGAACAGCAAAGGATGGAAAGATTATATCGTATATACGAAATAACCTAATGACGAAGAATCTTTATAATGAGGGACTTCAATCTAATGTTTATATTAATGATATTGGAAGCACTGGTTTGGTTGGAATCTATGTAACCCCAAAGGCATTGGATGAATCTGCCACAGAAACTGGATATCAAATCATTGCTATAATGGCAATTGTGTCGATTCTTGTTTGTTTGCTTGCGGCAAATCGAATGAGTGAATATTTCTCAAAGCCAATCACCGTTCTTGCAAAGGCTATGAAGCAGTTTAGAAAGGGTGATTTTAATACTAAGCTGGAGCTAAATAGACAGGATGAATTTGAGCAGCTGGCCACAGGCTTTAACAAGATGACCACTCAGCTAAAGGATACTATGGAGGAGCGTGTTGCCGCAGAACGAAAGATTAATGAGACTCGAATCGCCATGATGCAATCTCAGCTTAATCCACATTTCTTGTACAACACCTTAGATACTATAAAATGGGTGGCAAAGGCCAATCAGGTTCCGGAGGTTGCAACACTTTCTTCAAGTCTTGCAAGCATCCTTCGAATGTCTATCTCTACCCAGCACTTCTGTACATTGGAAGCAGAACTTAAACTAGTGGAGAAATATTGTGATATTCAAAAGATAAGATTTGACGACTTTTTTAATCTTATTATTAATGTTCCAGAGGAACTGATGGATGCTGTGGTTCCAAAGCTTATCTTACAGCCCCTTGTAGAAAACGCAATAATACATGGCCTGGAGGATAGAGATGAAGGCAGACTATATATTTCTGCGGAGGCTGTTGAAGGTGATTTTGAAGCAGGTGAAACACAGCTTTTGAAAATCTATATTGAGGACAATGGCAAGGGAATCAGTGATGAGATGATAGAAATTCTTGAGGCTGACGACCCTAGCAAGTTGGAAGGTCACCTGGGATTAAATAACGTAAATACGATAATAAAGCTGTATTATGGAAAGGACTATGGTATAACAGCGAGACGTTTGGATGTAGGGGGAACTATGATGTGTATGGTTCTTCCACTATCAAAAAAAGCGCCGGATGAGGATATTAAAAATGACTAAGGTATTGATAGTAGATGACGAGAAATTCGTCCGCAAAGGAATTATAAACAACACTGATTGGGCACTTATAGATTGTGAAGTGGTGGGAGAAGCTGCTAATGGTCAGGAGGGAATAGAAAAGGCTAAAGAGCTTAGACCCGATTTAGTAATCTCAGACATAAAGATGCCAAAGCTCACAGGTATACAAATGTCGGAGCAGCTTTTGGAAAAGTACCCTGATATGAAGGTGATTTTTCTTACAGCCTATGATGATTTTGAGTATGCAAGGGCAGCTATTAGAATCGGGGCCTCTGATTATCTCTTAAAGCCTTTTGAGGATGGTGATTTGGAGGGAGCCATACAGCGTCTATTACATCTTCATCCTAATGCACCGGAGAGCAGCACTAAGGAACAGGAGCTTATACCACTAGTAGATAGGGCAGCCATTAGCAATAAGTATATTCTTCAAGCCCTTGATTATATTGAAAAGAATTACAGTGATAGCGAATTTTCCATTGTGGCAATGGCAGAGTCCATTGGCGTTAGTGAAGGCCATTTAAGTCGTCTCTTTAAGGGAGAGACTGGAGCCAGCATAAACAACTATTTAACTAAATATCGTATTAGAAAGGCTATGGATTATCTGAAGGATATAAAGGTGAAGGTGTACGAGGTATCTGACAAAGTTGGATATCAGGATATTGCATATTTCTCCAACACCTTCAAAAAGCTTGTAGGGAAAACCCCTTCGGATTATCAAAATAAAGGTCTAGACTAGAATTGTAATAGGGTTCAAATCCTCTACTGAGAGTAATATTTCTCGGTAGAGGATTTTTTGTTTTTACCTACAATGCTTTGGGTCCTCATATAAATTGGAAAAAAATGATGTTCAAAATTTACAAATAATATCAGTTTTGTCATCTACAAAAGAACATTTTGCACAATTACACTATAAGTAACAAATGTGAAAGCCCTAAAACAAGGGCTCCAGAGGAGCTTAAGGGCAGTAAAATGTATATTTCAAAGGAGGGTAAAAAGTGAAAAGAAAGGTATTATCACTAATCATGGCTGCATCGATGATGATGGCCAGCTTTGTAGGATGCGGTGGCGCCAGCACAGGTTCTGGCGATTCGGCAGGGGGAACCGAAGCATCCGCAGATGCTCCTGCAGCAGAGCTTACAGGAATCGACAAGATTATCGCTGAAGCAGAAACAATGACTCTTGATGAATTGGCAAAGAAGGCTATTGAAGAGTCTAACGGAAAGACCTTCTACGGCGTTGGTAACTCTAGCCGTGGTAAGACAGCACTTCCATTATTCATTGAATATCTTCAGGGGATTGATAGTTCTTACAGCATGGAGTTCGAGTGGCAGCAGCCAAAGAACAACAAGATTTTCGAGCAGCTTACTTCTGATTCCTTAAAGAGTGAGGGAACCTTCGCAATGACTCTTATTCAGGATGGAAATCAGATTCAGTCTAAGATGGTAGATACAGATATTCTTAAGACCTATGTGCCTAAGGAATGGGCAGAAGCAAATGGAACAACTCCAGATGCATATGAAGGCTTCCTTCCGCTTCAGACACTTAACAAGGTTTTCATGTACAACAATACAGGCTCTGCAGAGTTTACAAACTGCTGGGATTTTGTAGCTGAAGGCTCACATCCATTATTCATGGGCGTTGACTCAGAAATCGTAGGAAAGAACTTCCTTATGATGCTCACAAGAGATGATTACGCAAAGATGCTTAAGGATGCTTATGACAAGCTTGATGCTTCACAGAAGTCTTACTTCGATCCAACAATCAAGGCTATGGAATCTGAGGCTTCAGACCTTGGTCTCGGTGCAGACGCAAAGTATTCTCTTGCATGGATTAAGCTTTGGATTAACAGCTACAACGAACAGACAGATGATGGCCCAATCTGCAACACACTTGTAGATAAGTCAGCTAAGGATCAGTCAGGTCTTTTAGTATACTCTAAGCTTCGTTCAGTTGAAGAGTCAGCAACAGTATCAGTTAACAACATTAACGTAGCAGCATACCAGGATGGCTACACAGGAATCGGTGGATACGGATATTGCCATTATCTCTTCCTTACAAAGAACAGCCCACTTCCATGGACAGCATGTGCATTCATCGCTTTCATGACAACAACTGAGCAGGGCTTTGATGCTTGGGGCAAGGATATGGGTGGTTACTCATCTAACCCAGAAGTAGCAAAGGCAATTGAGGAAACATATCACCACAGCGAAGGTGGCGGAGATGAATTCCCAGCAAAGAACGACCGCGGATATGACTGGTGGACAACAGATGGACAGCTTGTTCTCGAAGACCCAGCATACTGCTCAGAGGTTTCGTTTACTGTAGGTAGCTGGATCGACGTACAGGATCACTATTCTACAGGCGATGAGGAGTAGTTAATTTACGAAGTTATGTTGGAGACTTTCAGTTTTCAATGAGTCGGTAGACATCAAACTATCGAAGAGTCGGTAGATATCAAGCTCATAGATGTCTCAAGCGAACCTTTCTAGGGTGAGCGGAGATATCTATGGCTTGTAGTCGTAACCGACGGACTAATTGTAGTCGTAACCGACGGACTTCAATTCTAAAGGAGAATAATATGACTAAGGCTATTTTTAAGAATAAAGTTAAGACTTGGTTCTCGCAGCCACAGAACATAATCCTGTTGCTGTTTGGCATTGTCTTAACCTTTTCTACGGTAGCCCCAATTGTTGCCATAGTTCAGGATACAATGAAGATTCATCCTGGAACAATCGACCAGCATCTTACCGGTCAGGTAACGGGCTATACGTTAGTAAATTATGTGGATTTGTTTACTAGCCGCCTGGCAAAAACAAATCTTTGGATACCACTTTTAAACACAGTAATTCTTTCGGTTTTAACTTGTTTTATTTCAATTTTGTTTGGTGGTCTGTTTGCGTTTTTGGTAACTCGAACAGATATGAAATTTAAAAGATATTTAAGCTCAATTTTTATTTTTCCATACATCATGCCACAGTGGACACTTGCAGTTGTGTGGCAGCATATGTTTTACAGTAACAAGGTTACTGGAACTTCAGATGGATTATTAGCAGCAATTTTTCATATATATTTCCCAAGCTGGTGGTGTCAGGGTGCATTCCCAAGTGCCATGGTTTTAGGTCTTCACTATGCACCATTTGCTTACATTTTAATCGGTGGAATTTTCAAAAACATGGATGCTAACTTAGAGGAGGCTGCAACCATTCTTGATACTCCAAAGTGGAAAATCATGAGAAAGGTTACACTTCCAATGATTAAGCCAGCTATCCTTTCTACCATTCTTCTTGTATTTGGTAGTGCAATGGGCTCATATCCAGTTCCACATTATTTGAATCTTACAACTCTTTCTACAAAGTACATCTCAATGAATAGTATGTACACCGGTGAGGCATCAATCCTTGCAATCATTATGATGGTATTCGGTGTAATCATCCTTGGTATGAACCAGATGAGTTTGAAGAGTAGAAAGAACTATACAACTGTTACCGGTAAGTCAGGTCAGCTTACAAAAATTAGAATCGGCAAAATTGGCAAGTATCTTGTGGGTATTATTTTCATCTTTATTACTTTCTTCACAAGTATATGGCCAATCCTATTGTTTGCACTTGAGACCTTCCTTCCAAACCCGGGAGACTACAGCTTCCTTTACACAGGAAACCTTGCACACCTTACTACCAAGTGGTGGGTGACAAACGAAAACATTACCGAAAACGGTATGTATGGTCAACCGGGAATCCTTTACAACAACACTATCTGGCACGCCTTCTTTGGAACACTTTTCCTTGCAGTGGTTTGTGCTCTGATAGCTGGAACTATAGGAACACTCATTGGCTACGCTGTAGCTAAGAAGAGAAGAAATAAGTGGGCTAACTACGTTAACAACGTGGCATTCCTTCCATATTTGATGCCATCAATCGCTGTTGGTGCAGCCTTCTTCATTCTCTTCTCAAATGAGCGTATCAACCTTTTCAACACCTACACACTTCTTATTATTGCCGGTGTTGTAAAATACATTCCATTTGCATCGCGAAGCTCACTTAACTCTATGCTTCAAATAAGCAACGAGCTTGAGGAAGCTGCAATCATCCAGAATGCATCATGGATAAAGAGAATGACAAGAATCATCATTCCTATTCAGAAATCATCAATCATAAGCGGATACCTTCTTCCATTTATGACTTGCTTAAGAGAGTTGTCATTATTCCTTCTCTTATGTACTCAGGGCTTTATTTTATCAACAACCCTTGATTACTTCGACGAGATGGGATTATATGCCTTCTCAAGTGCAATCAACCTGATTTTGATTGTCACAATTCTTGTTTTTAATACCTTAGTTAACAAGCTGACTGGAGCTAGCCTCGACAGCGGAATTGGAGGAAAGTAAAATGCCAGAAATCAAATTGGAGAATATAACAAAGCGTTGGGGAAAGTTCTTTGGCGTAGACAACGTAAGCTTAGACATTCCTGACAATTCATTTATAACCTTGCTTGGTCCATCAGGATGTGGAAAGACAACAATCCTTCGTATGATTGCAGGTCTTGAAACACCAACTGAAGGACGCATCACTATCGGAGACAAGGTAGTCTTCGATAGCAACGCAGGTATCAACGTGCCAGCCAATAAGAGAAAGGTAGGATTCCTTTTCCAGAACTACGCTCTTTGGCCAAACATGACAGTTTATGAAAATATCTCTTTCGGTCTTAAGAACATTGATGAGGAGCTTCCTCAGGTGGATGTTAAGGCTAAACAGGCTTCTGATATGATTCGTGCCTTAAAGACAGGTGTACGAATTAAGGAAGTTGTAGAAGAGTGCCGCGATAAAAACGGCAAGCTTGATGAAGGCAAGGCTCTTATAAAGCTTATTGATACTTACACAATGTCTATCTATACAGCAAAAGAGCTTATGGGACTTGGCGTGCATACTTCAAGTAATCCAGAAGATGCTGCAGCAAATTTTGTTATCAAGTACGAGGGTGAGCTTGAAACAATCAAAAAGAATCTTGCAGCAGATGGCAAGAGCCTCAACGAGAAATTTGAAATCCTTAAGGATGGAAAGGTTCTTGTTTCTAAGAGAAAGCTTACAAAGGAAGAAATCGATTCAAGAGTTCGTGCATGTTCACGAATCGTAAAGATTGGTATGTTCATGGACAGATATCCTGCAGAGCTTTCAGGTGGACAGCAGCAGCGTGTTGCTATCGCTAGAACCCTTGCGCCAGAGCCACAGGTACTTTTCATGGATGAGCCACTTTCAAACCTTGATGCAAAGCTTCGTCTTGAAATGAGATACGAGCTCCAACGTCTTCACGTAGAAACTGGAAGCACCTTCGTATACGTTACCCACGATCAGATGGAGGCCATGACTCTTGCAACTAAGATTTGCCTAGTAAACAACGGTGTATTGCAGCAGTATGCGCCACCACTTACAGTTTACAACCGTCCATCCAACCTTTTTGTAGCTGATTTCGTAGGAAATCCTTCTATGAACTTCGTAGACGCAAAAGGAATCCAGGAGGCAGATGGAAATCTCTCTCTTACTATACTAGGAGACATCAAGGCAAAATTCGTTCCTGAATATTCACTTGATATGAATGCATGGCGTCACGTCCGTGACCAGAGCCTTGCAGAAAAAGCTGAGGCAGAAAAACAGCGCTTATCAAAGAAGGGTGCTGTAGAAAAGAGCAACAAAGACGAAGTCTTTAGATACCATGTACAAAAGGTTGAAGAAGTAGACGAAAGCCTTCTTGAAGACCCTATCATCACCGACGAAGACTTTGTCCTCGGCATCCGTCCTGAAGCCATCGACATCGACGAAAATGGCGGCATCGACACAGATATCTACGGCGCAATGCCTACTGGTATGGAGTCAACCCTGAAGCTTCGCGTAGGCGACTTCCTCCTTACCAGCGTCATCTTCGGAGGCGTCATCTACCAAATCGGCCAAAAGGAAAAAATCAACATCAACGGCAACGACATCCTCCTTTTCGACAGAAAATCTGGACGACTCATCTGCGCCGGCCACCTAGAAATCTAAACCATAGCGGCTCCCATTCTTCTCCTGGGGGTCGCTTTTTTCGTGCCCACCTTTTTCTATAAACCCCGGCCCCCGTCCCTGTCCACCGGCTACCCACACCAGGTCATCCTTGCATGATTGACAAAGAATTTTGTATTTTCTTAATGCTACAAACGAGCTTTTAGAAGGTGTCTTTTCATTGGTGTTGCACTTTGAAGCAACTGTATGTATAGCACAGACACTTGTAAGTATAAATAATGCTCCCCCTCAGGGTATATAACTATCAGTTGCTTCCATACTCCGCTTGCTAAGTAAAATTAAAAAAGCAGGTTTTGAATGTATAGTCACCGTGGCACATTCAACATCGTGTCTCAAGTGACCACTGCAGCCGTCGTCCTAGCGGCTGCTGCCTATACATACAAAACCTGCTTTTTATTTTACTAAGCGCACTCCAAATTACAGCAACTGATAGTTATATACCCTGAGGGGGAGCATTACTGAAAATTTTTGTGTGTCTGAGCAATACATACAGTTGCGATAAAAGTGCAAGGAATTGAAAAGACACCTTCAATAAAGAAAGCGCAGTGTAGCATTTAGAAAATACAAATTCTTTGGCTTTGCAAGGGTGCCTGGTGTGGGTAGCCGGTGGACAGGGGCGGGGCAGGGAAGATGATTTGGAGGGCAAGAAAAAAGCGACCCGCCACAATAGGATGTGGGGGCCGCTAGGACTTTGGATTTATTCGCCGCCGATGACTTGGATTTGGATGTCGTCGGTGGATGGTTGTGTGTTGCCAGAGGCTGAGCCTCCGAAGGAACCTGAGTTTGGAAGTGGCTCGCCTGGATGAAGTGGACAGTACTGTCCGAACTTGCCGGCATCCACGCCGTATGGTTCATCCTGTGAGCCAGGGCCTGCTCCGATGATAAATACGCCTGAGTAGTAAGGGCATGTAGAGTTTGCGAACATGTGAGACTGTGTACATACGCTACCGAGATAGTGGTGGTCGCAGTATTCCGTAGGCTGTGTACCTTCCTCGAAGTATTCAGTGTAAACCATTGAGCCTCGTGGGTCGCAATCGCAAACGCCTGGAACTGCAAGCTTGCCAGATTTCTTGCAAACCTGGCAGGTGACGATTCCTGAAGGTTGAGTGAAGTTCTTGCTAGGCAAGCCTTCGTTGATACGACTCATTACAGCCTTCCAAATTACCTTTGAGTAGGTAGTGTAGCTCTGTGGTGTATTGTCATCAAAACCACCCCAGATAACGCCTGTATAGTAAGGTGTGAAGCCTGCGAAAACCGTATCCTTATTCTTTGTGGTGGTACCAGATTTACCTGCAACTGGCATGCCTTCAAAGTTTGCAGCTTTACCAGTACCCTGAGTCATAACGTCTTGCATTGCGCTGGTTAATAGCCATGCAGTAGTTTCTTTAAGCACTCGAGTAGGGGTGTTTTCTCTGTTGTCTAAGATGATGTTGCCCTGATGATCTACAACAGTTGTGTAGAAGATAGGTTTGTTGTATTCGCCGCCGTTTGCGATAGTTGAGTAAGCGGCAGTTAAGTCTAAGTTTGTAACACCGTCTGTGATTCCACCTAAGGCAAGTGCCTGGTTGTTATCCTTGTCAGAAAGTGTTGTGATGCCTAAATCCTTTGCGTATTGGTAGCCAAGGCTTGTACCAATGTCGGCCATAACCTCGATTGTTACTACGTTGATGGAATTGGTGATGGCTGTTCTGATGTTTGTCCATCCCAGGTAAGCATTGTTGTAGTTCTTAACCGGTGTTCCATTCTGGTAGGTTGTTGGCATATCGTTTTCAACGGAAGCAAGTGTCATTCCGCCTGCATCTAAGGCTGCTGCGTAGCAGGCGATTACCTTGAAGGTTGAACCTGGCTGACGCTTAATGCCTGTGGCACGGTTCAAGGTCTTTGCTGCTGTCTTATCGCCTCTACCACCTACCATGGCAACTACTTCGCCTGTAGAGTGGTTGATAATGGTCATGGCAGCCTGTGGCTGAAGGGTGTAGGTGATGGATTCGCCACCAACTGTGTCGCCATCTTCCATGATAGCTGCCTTGTAAGCCTCTATAGCTGCGGCTGCATCCTCTTCTGAATCAAACTCAAGATTGTAGCTCTTGTTGCTTGATTGATAGTAGGAAAGCATTGTGATATCTGAGTAATTCTTTGTAGAACCATCTGCTTTGTTTACGGTGAGTCGATATGAGAAGGAAACCTTCTTAATATCCTTATAATTATCTGTATTGTTAATCTCTTCTTCAACAATTGACTGGATGTTAGAATCCTGTGTTGTATAAATTGAAAGACCGCCTGAGTATAACAAAGCGTATGCTTCAGACTCTGAGTAGCCAAGCTTATCCTGTAAATCTTCCACGATTTCATCTGTAAGAGCATCTACAAAATATGAAGTTGATGAACTTGAAAGCTCAGTATTTAATACCTGAATTCTTCCATACACATCATCTGCTAAGGCTTCCTCGTATTGTGTTTGATCGATAAAGCCCTGACTGAGCATGTCGCCTAATACCTTTTTGCGGCGCTTAGCATTTTCTTCTGGATGTGTAATAGGATTGAATCGCGATGGGTTCTGAGTGATACCAGCTATGACAGAGCTTTCAGAAAGTGTCAAATCTGAAACTGACTTATTGAAATATCTCTGTGCTGCAGACTCAACACCTAAAGTATTTTGACCTAGGTTGATACTGTTAAGATAGTTTTCAAGGATAGTGTCCTTAGAAACTATTTTTTCAAGCTGCACTGCTAAATACTGCTCCTGAATCTTTCGGTTCAAGCTGTCCATCTTTGTTCGCTCGGAAGTCCAGGTTGTGAAATAGTTATTCTTTAATAACTGCTGGGTGATTGTTGAAGCACCCTGTGAGAAGTGGAACCCATTTGAAACTCCGGTTACACCAGCTCGGATAATACCCTGAATGTCTACACCATTGTGTTCATAGAATCGAGAATCCTCTATAGCGACAAAAGCATGTTGTAAATCCTTAGGAATCTGATCCAATTTCACGTAGGTTCTATTGGCACCTGTTGAAGCTAGGGTTTCAATTTCTTTTCCATCTGAATCATAGACTGTACTTAAATATCCTGTTGGGGAAATATCTATGGTAGATACATCCGGCAACTCGTCTATTAGATTTCTGGCATAGAGGTAAGCAATAATACCGCCAGCGATTACTACAGAAACGACACAAATCAAAGCGATTCGGATAACGGCAAGCCCAGCGCTATGGCGCTTTCGCTTTCCTCGTCCTGCAAGCTTGGCTGATTGCTTAGCTGCATTTTCTTTTCCGTAATTCATAATAACCTCCAATTTAGACTTCATTATACCAAAATAATCCTATATAATGAAGTAACAGATTTTAAAAGTGAGATTGGTCTATGAATGAGAACGAATTTAGAATTGTATACGAAGGTGGAACAGGGGAAATCGAGGAGAAAAAATCCCGCTTTATTGCCCATATTGCACCTGTGACTACTGAGGAGGAGGCAGTTTCTTTTATCAATGCTAAAAAGAAAGAGTTTTGGGATGCCAGACACAACTGCTCAGCTTTTGTTATTGGTCAGAACAATGAAATTACCCGATGCAACGATGATGGAGAGCCAGCCCAGACTGCCGGTCGCCCAATGCTAGACGTTCTTCTTCGAGAAAATATTCACAACTGTGTTGTAGTTGTCACCAGATATTTTGGTGGAGTTCTTCTTGGAACAGGTGGATTGGTTCGTGCTTATCAGGGAGCAGTTCAGGAAGGCTTAAAGAACTGCAAACTTTTAGCTCCTAAGAATGGTTGCCCATGTACCATCCAAACAGATTATAATGGTTATGGCAAAATTGAATTTGTTTTGAGAGAAAATAATCTTCCAATTTTAAATACAGATTTTGGAGCTGACGTTAAAATTTCTTCAGTAGTTCCATCGGAACTTGTAAGTAAGATTAATGTTGCCGTGGCAGATAAAACTGTTGGAAGTGCCGTAATTACGTGGTTTGATGAGGTTAAATATGACGTTTTAGACGGTGAATTATTGACCTTCTAAAAAAGTTTAAAAAAAGTTTAAAAAAGTACTTGCACTTTTAAAAACTATGCCTTATAATAGCATTCGTTGACGCACAGAAGTGCAAAAAACAATGGCCCATCGCCAAATGGTAAGGCAACGGACTCTGACTCCGTCATTTCAAGGTTCGAATCCTTGTGGGCCAGCTTTTAGGACCTAAGCGAATGCTTAGGTCCATTTTTTTTCTATAAAGCGTAGCAGTCTGGTAAGCGCTGTTATATGAAAGATCATCAATATTTAAATGAGCTGGTAGTTAACAAGCTCATATATCTCTTAAATGAAGCTTTCTTCAGCTGAATGTAGAGATATATGGCTTGTTACCATAACCAGCGGACATAGATTATTAGTAACACTTGGAGAATGATATGTATCAATATAATAGTAGAGTCAGCTATAGCGAAGTTGACGCGAATCTTAATCTTACATATTTTGATTTAGTAAATTATATGCAGGACTGCAGCTGCTTCCACTCAGATGATGTAGGTGTTGGAGTTTTTTATCTTGCTCCAAAAGATTTGGGCTGGTTTGTTACTAGCTATGAAATTCATATTGTAAGAATGCCTGAGTACATGGAGGAGATTGTGATTACCACATATCCTTATCAAGTGAAAGGCATGATGGCAAGACGTATCTACAAGATGGAAACCGTCGCTGGCGAGCTTTTAATGTATGCGGATTCCTTGTGGGTTCTCATGGATCTTAAGGAGCTTCGCCCAGCCAGACTTACAGATGAAATAATAGCTGCTTACCCAGAAGATCCAGACAGACCAAAATTTGAATTTTCAAGAAAGAAGCTTCGCTATGAGAATAATGGCAAGTTGGTTGGAAAATTCGTGGTAAACGAAAATCATATTGATACCAACAGTCACATGAATAATTCTTGGTATATCGATGTTACCCGTCGCTATCTTCCAAGTGAAGATTTTAATTCTATTCATGTGAATTACAAAAAAGCAGCAATGCTATTTGATGAACTAGAGGTATATTTGGTAGAATTAGAGCAGGGCTACCAGGTAGTCCTTATTAAGAACGATGAAGTATATACAATTGTGGAGTACAAATAAATGAAGCTAGGTGAAATTCAAAAGCTTAAAATTGAAAAAAAGGTGGAGTTCGGTGTTTATCTTTCTGATGGCACAGATCGAGTTCTTCTTCCAAAGAAACAGATTCCTGAAGGAGCAAAGCCAGGAGATGAGGTGGAGGTCTTCCTATACAAGGATTCAAAGGATAGACTTATTGCCACCACAAACACCCCAAAGCTTACCCTTGGTAAGTATGGTGTTCTTTCTGTAAGTCAGCTTAACAAGGTTGGGGCTTTCTTAGACTGGGGTCTTGAAAAGGATTTATTCCTTCCTTTTAAGGAAATGACTCGTCAGCCTTCAGAGGGAGACGAAATCCTTGTTAGATTATATATTGATAAGAGTGAGCGCCTTTGCGCCAGCATGAAGGGCATCTATGAGCTTCTTTCAAAAAAGCCTCCTTATCAGGTTGGAGACGAGGTAGAGGCTCGCATTTATGAGTTCGGTCATGATTTTGGTACCTTTGTAGCTCTTGAGGATAAGTATTCTGCAATGATTCCACGTCACGAGGATGTAAAGAACTACCGAATTGGCGATGTGCTTATGGTTAGAGTTACAGGTATAAAAGAAGATGGTAAATGTGATGTTACCATCCGTGATAAGGCTTATGTTCAGATGGAAGATGATGCAGAAAGCTTGCTTCAGCTTATAGATAGCTATGCGGGAGTTCTTCCATTTACAGAAAAGGCATCTCCAGAAGTTATCAAAAGAGAGACTGGCCTTTCAAAGGCCGCTTTTAAGCGTGCCGTAGGCCGTTTATACAAAGAAAGAAAAATAACTTTAGAAGGCGGCAAAATTAGACGTGCCGTTGAGTAAATTACGTGGTATAATAGTTTTACTATTTCGGTAAGTCGTTATGTCCAGCGGAAATACATTTGGCTTATCAAGTGATACTAGAAGATATTAGGCTTAAAATGAGTCGGTAGACATCAAGCTCTTAGGTCTTTGAATGAGGCGTATTAGCCGAGAGAGAAGAGCTAAGGCTTGTAGGCGTAACCGACGGGGTAAGGAGGATTGTGCTATGAAAAATGTAATTTCTACAGACAAGGCACCGGCAGCAATTGGCCCATATTCTCAGGCTATCGAAGTCAACGGAATGGTTTATACCTCAGGTATTATTCCAGTTGATCCTGCCACAGGCGAGATTCCTGAAGGTGCAGCTGCTCAGGCAGACAGAGTTTTCAAAAGCATGTCAGCTCTTTTAGAGTCGGCAGGCACATCTATGGCAAAGGTTGTTAAGACAACAGTGTTCATTAAGAACATGGAAGATTTTGCAGCCATCAATGAGGTTTATGCAAAATATTTCCCAGAGCCATTCCCTGCGCGTTCGTGCATAGAGGTTGCCAGAATCCCTAAGGATGTTCTTCTTGAGGCGGAGGCTATCGCCACTAAGTAATACTATTAGTTGGAGAAATTTTTATGATTTATGATGTGATTGTTGTGGGAGCCGGTCCGGCTGGGCTTTCTGCGGCCATTTATGGCAAAAGAGCGGGGCGAAACATTCTTGTTTTGGATACTAGCTCTATTAGCGGAGGCCAAATCCTCAGCACGTATGAAATAGATAATTATCCTGGTATGCCTGGAATATCAGGAGAGGCATTGGCTCAGGCTATGGCAGACCACTGTATGAAGCTTGGTGTAGAGTTTGCCAGAGGTCGTGTTACTTCTATTATAGATAAGGGTGACACAAAGGAGCTTGTTACTAAAAAAGCCTCCTTTGAGACAAAGGCAATCATACTTGCCACTGGAGCTACCAACAGAAAGCTTGGTTGCAAAGGTGAGGAAGAGTTATCAGGTGTTGGTGTATCCTACTGTGCTACATGTGATGGTGCCTTCTTCAAGGATAAGACCGTTGCAGTTGTAGGCGGCGGAGATGTTGCTCTTGAGGATGCCATTTATCTTGCTAGATTCTGTGAAAAGGTTTACCTGATTCATAGAAGAGATGAATTCCGTGGAGCTATGGTTCTTCAGGAACAGGTTAAAGCAACTGATAAAATTCAGATTATCTATGACACAGTGGTTGAAGAGATTCTTGGTCAGGATAAGGTCGAAGCTCTTCATATTAAAAATAAGAAGACAGAGGCTGAAGAGGATTTGAAAGTGGACGGAGTTTTCATTGCAGTTGGAAACATGCCAAACACTGGATCAATAAAAGGCTTACCAAATCAGGATGAAGGCGGCTACATAATTGCAGACGAAACCTGTGCTACTTCAGTACCTGGAATCTATGCGGCGGGAGACGTTCGCACAAAGCAACTTAGACAGGTTATTACAGCCACCGCAGACGGCGCAAATGCCATCGCATCTATCGAAAAATATCTTGGCTAACCTATTACAAAACCTCAGATGAGGATGTATGAATGGCGCCTCGAGAGTGAACAAGACTTGACAGAAAGATTGATAGATTATATAATGTTAAAAGTTGTAACAAAGTTGTAACATATTTGGAGGTTTTCTTACACTTATGAATTCAAAATTGACAAGAGCTGTTAGCTATACAATTGCCGCTTGCGTCGTTGTTTCTAGTATATCTCTTAGCTCAGATGCAGCTAGCGCTACATCGGGCGTTAGTGCACTTTCAAGTGCTACTGGCGTTTTAGAAACTACTAACTACACAGCATTCGCGGGAGCACAGCTTTCAGTTAACGATATGCTTGCTAATGCTACCACAATCGCAGCTGAATCACAGCTTGCTGATAACGGTGCAGACGCAGTTACTCAATCAGAAGATGAGTATGCTAATATAGCAATCGCTCAGGTTGACAATTATGTATATATTCGTGAGCAGGCAACTGCCGACAGCGAATATGTTGGTAAATTATATAACAACTCAGCAGCTACTGTTTCAGAGACAGTTGAGCAGGCTGATGGTACATGGCTTAAGATCACATCAGGTGATGTTACAGGTTATGTAAAGAGCGAATATGTAGTACAGAATAATGAGGAACTTGCTAAGAAGGTTTCTAAGCGTCTTGCTACAGTTACTACAACAACACTTAAGGTTAGAGAGTCAGCTTCTAAGGATTCTTCAGTTATGGATCTTCTTCCAATGGGAGATGACTTAGTAGTAGTTGATGAATCTACAGCAAGTGATGGTTGGATTAAGGTTACTTGTAACGCTGGTGAAGGATATGTTAGTACTGATTATGTTTCTTTATCTACTGACTTCACTGTTGCTGAGTCAAAGACAGCAGAGATTGCTCGTTTAGAGAAGGAAGAGGCAGAGAGAAAGGCAGCTCAGGAAGCAGCTAAGAAGGCTACAGCAGCTAGCCAGACAAAGTCAGCATCTAAGTCATCATCTTCTTCATCAAGCAAGAGCTACTCAGCACCATCTGGTTCAGGCGGTGGTTCAGTTGTTTCATATGGTTCTCAGTTCGTTGGTAACCCATATGTATACGGTGGATCTTCACTTACAGGTGGAACAGATTGTTCAGGATTCGTTATGAGCTGTTATTCAGCTTTTGGCGTTAGCTTACCACACTCATCTAGTTCAATGCGTAGTGTAGGCTACGGAGTTTCTACAGATGAGATGCAGCCTGGTGATATTGTGTGCTACTCAGGTCACGTTGGAATCTATGCTGGTAATGGAACATTACTTCATGCATCTAACAAGAGAACTGGTATCACATATTCAAATGTAAATTATAAGCCAATTTTAGCAGTTAGAAGAATCTTCTAATTCCAAATGGTTACTTATAAAAGGCATCACATCTGTGATGCCTTTTTTGTATCAATTATTAGAAATTGTGACAAGTTATCTGAAAACTATTTTTCAAGACCTGGATTATTTTTCAATAAAAGTGCACAAAATATTTCCATATTAAACATAAATATAATTTTTATTGTGAGGCTAAATGGAATTTTATCAACAAAATTTCACATAATAGGCACGAAAAAAATGGACTTGTAAACGACTTATCCACTTTATCCACTATAAATGTGAACTTATCTGAAAAGTTATCCACATATTCTCGAAACAAATGTTTTGTCCTTTATCAACAAAAGTAGGCAAATTGCCAAAAATCCTTGACTTTAGAATTGAATAAATCTTGTCAGAAAAATCTGAGTATTATCTGACAATATACTATATTGACTATATAATTAAGACAGATGTTTACATAGCGAAATATGGTATAGTTGTAAATTTGCATAATAAAATGTTGATTAACTATTTCATTTTTTGGTTATTTATATTAGAATAAGCATAGATTATGTGAATTTGTATGCAAAATGAGGTTTTTTGATTGTTTATATTGCATAGATTAGCAGGAGGTATTCGATATGATTTCGAATCAAATTATGCAAAATACTTTGGAGGGATTACATCAGCTCACTAAGATTGATTTAGCTGTAATGGATTCTGATGGGGTAATGTGTGCAGCTACCTTTGGTGACACTGCTCAGTATACAGATGCAGTTGCAGTATTTGCAGCTTCAGAGGCTGAGAGCCAGGTGGCATTAGGCTGTCATTTTTTCAAAGTTTTTGATGATCAGCAGTTGGAGTTTGTTGTACTTGCCATTGGTGACAATGAGCAGACTGCTACAGTAGGAAAGATTGCAGCATTCCAAATCCAGGAGTTGATGATTGCTTATAAGGAACGTTTTGATAAGGATAACTTTATCAAGAACTTACTATTAGACAATCTTCTTCTTGTAGACATCTACAATCGTTCAAAGAAGCTCCATGTTGGTATTAATGCCAGACGTGTAGTTATGATTGTCGAAGTGGGCCCTGAGAAGGATGGCGATGAGCTTGATAGGGTTCGTTCAGTATTTGGTGGAAAGAACAAAGACTTTGTCACAGCTGTTGATGAGCGCAATATCATTGTTGTTAAAGAGTTGGGCGAGAACGATGGCAATAACGAAATCGACAAGATTGCTGCAGTTATCATCGACGCTTTCCATGACAAGGAAGACAAGCATGTCAGAGTTTCTTATGGTACAGTAGTTGGAGAAATCAAAGAGGTTTCTCGTTCTTACAAAGAGGCTTCTATGGCTATGGACGTTGGTAAAATATTCTTTAGCGACCAGAGTGTTATCGCTTATTCACAGCTTGGAATTGGTCGTCTTATTTATCAGCTTCCTATACCACTTTGCAAGATGTTTATTTCAGAGATTTTCGAGAATAAGTCACCAGATGATTTCGATGATGAAACACTTGTTACTATTAGCAAGTTCTTTGAAAATAGCTTGAACGTATCTGAGACATCTCGTCAGTTATATATACACAGAAATACTCTTGTATATAGACTTGATAAGCTTGAGAAGAGCACAGGTCTTGACTTGCGAGTTTTCGAGGATGCTATTACTTTTAAAATCGCCCTCATGGTAGTAAAATACATGAAGTATATGGAGAGCGAAAAGTTCTAATAGTTAGAAATGAGGTATTGTAGTGATTAGATTAGATCATGTTAGCAAGTCCTATGAGGCTGGAAAACCAGCTTTAGAGGATGTTACTATTCACATTGATCCAGGTGAGTTTGTTTTTGTAGTTGGTGATAGTGGTTCTGGTAAGTCCACTCTTATCAGACTTCTCCTCAAGGAGCTTGAGCCAACCAAAGGCAAGATATATATAAATGGTCAGGATTTAAAGAAGGTTACCCACAAAAAGATTCCTATGTATCGTAGAAATGTTGGTGTTGTCTTCCAAAACTTCCGACTTCTTCCAGATAGAAATGTTTATGAAAATGTGGCCTTTGCCTTAAAGGTAGTTGAATCTTCCAATAGAGAAATCAAAAAGAAGGTTCCTACAATGCTTTCATTGGTTGGTCTTGCCGCAAAATATAAATCAAAACCTAGCCAGCTTTCCGGTGGAGAGCAGCAGAGAGTAGCCATTGCAAGAGCTCTTGTTAATGAGCCAAAGATTATCCTTGCTGATGAGCCTACTGGAAATCTTGATAGCGACAACACATGGGAAATTATGCGTCTCCTTGACGAGATTAATCAGAGAGGAACTACAGTTGTTGTAGTTACTCACAACATGGAGATTGTCAGAGCTATGAATAAAAGAGTTATCACCATAAAGAAAGGCGTGGTAGTTAGCGACGTTGGAGGTGATGACTATGAAGATTAGTACACACATCTACAACATAGGTCAGGGCTTAAAGAATGTATGGAGAAATAAAATGTTCTCTCTAGCTTCAATCGCTACAATGACCGCTTGTATATTTTTGTTTGGTATTTTTTATTCACTTGGCACCAATTTCCAGTCGATGGTAAAAAGTGCTGAGGAAGGTGTAGCTGTTACAGTATTCTTCGACGAAGGTCTTTCACAAGATAGAATCGATGAAATTGGTAACGAGATCAAAAAGAGAGTAGAAGTATCAAGTTACAATTATGTTTCTGCAGATCAGGCCTGGGAAGATTATCAGAAGGAATACTTCGGTGATAATCCTGATTTAGCAAAGGGCTTTGAGGAGGATAATCCTCTTGCAAATTCTGCAAACTACGAAATCTATCTCAATGATGTTTCAATGCAGCCAACACTTGTGTCTTTCCTTGAAAAGCTTGATGGTGTTAGAAAGGTTAACCAGTCAGAGGTAGCAGCAAAGACTCTTACAGATATTAATAAAGCTATTACTATTGTTTCAATGGCTATTGTCATTATTCTTTTGGCTGTATCTGTATTCTTGATTAGTAATACTGTTATGGTTGGTATCTCAGTTCGTAGAGAAGAGATTGCAATCATGAAGCTTATAGGCGCGAAGGATGCATTCGTCAGAGCTCCTTTCGTAGTGGAAGGTATTTTCATTGGACTTATTGGTTCAATTATTCCGCTTGTGCTTTTGTTCTTTATTTACGATAAGGTTGTAAAATATGCTAGTGAGGAATTCAATTTCCTCAGCAATATGGTTTCCTTCATTCCAGTGGAAACAATCTTTAGAACTCTTATTCCAATTTCATTGTTGCTTGGTATTGGTATTGGTTGGGTTGGTTCCCGTGTAACCTTACACAAGCACTTGAGAGTTTAGTTAAAACGTGCCTTGGCGTAAGCTAAGGCACTTGCTATATAAGCAAATTTTTGCGCACATAAGGAGGCATAAAATGTACGACGAAACAGAAAAGCAGGAGCCACAGGAGGTTTCTGAAGAATACACTTATGTATATGATGAGGGCGCTGAAAAGCCTAAGACTAAAAAATGGCCTATATTTTTAGCGGCTATTATTGGTTTAGCGGTAGGTTGCGCAGCAACACTTGGAGTTGGCTTGGTGCTTGTGGGAAGCAGGCTTACTTTTAAGGACCAGTCATCAGAACAGGTGCTTGAAAATCTTCAAGAGGGTGATAGTTCTGGCTCAAAGCTAAGCACTATTATTTCTTACATTGAGAATTTCTATTATAAAGATGTAGATGCAGATACCTTGGTAAAGGGTGTATACAAGGGTATAGTTGAAAGCTTAGATGATCCTTATTCAGAGTATTATACTGCAGAGGAATACAAGGATTTAATGACAACCTTAACAGGTAACTATGCAGGAATTGGAGCACTTCTTCAAAAGAATCCTCAGACAGGAGAGGTTACAATTACAAAGGTATACGCGAACACTCCTGCTGAAAAGTCTGGGTTACAAAACGGAGATAATATCATTTCAGCTGATGGCTTTTTAGCTACAGATGAGGAGCTTGATACCTTCGTTCAGCATATCCGCGGCGAGGAAGGAACAGATGTTAAGCTTGTTATTTCTCGAGATGGAAAGGAACAAGAAGTTGTTTGTACCAGAGCTTCTATCTCAACTCCAACTGTTGAGTATCAGATGCTTGATGGAAATGTTGGTTATATTGTTGTTTCTCAGTTTACTGAGAACACAGCTGACGATTTCAAGGCAGCCTTCCAGGATTTGGAAAGCCAGGGAATGACTTCAGTAGTCTTTGATATGAGAAATAATGGTGGTGGACTTCTTGATTCTGTAGTTGAAATGCTTGATTACATCCTTCCAGAGGGCACAGTTGTTTACACTATGGACAAGCAGGGGAACAGAGAAGACTTCACATCAGATGATATCCACAAGAAGAATATTCCAATGGTAGTCCTTGTAAATGAGAACACTGCTTCAGCTGCAGAAATTTTTACAGGTGCTATTAGAGACTTTAAATATGGTACAATCATTGGTACTAACACTTTCGGTAAGGGTATTGTTCAATCTACTATCCCTCTTACCGATGGTTCAGCCCTTAAGTTGACCACACAGACTTACTACACTCCAAGTGGCGAATGTATCCACGGAACAGGTATCAAGCCTGATATCGAGCTTGAGTATGAGTTCCAAGGCGGTGAGGACGACGCATACAGCGTTGATCTCGACAACCAAATCCAAAAGGCGTTGGAGGTATTGCGTAAATAGGGCAAGAAATTATCTGGCTACTTATTTATAAAATGTAAGCCTGTAGCTATCTAGCTCTGAGTGTTACTCCAGCGAAGCTTTCTATAGCTGAGCTGAGTAATATCTCAGGCTTGAGAGCGTGACAGGCGTAGAATTTGAAAAGAGGTGATTTCGTGATAGAACTTGATCAGTTCAAACTGCGACTTACGTCGCAAAAAAATTCTATGACGGAAGTGAGGGATTCACTTTGACGTCGCAGCAAAGAAAGCACGCATAGAAGAGCTTGAGCGTGAAATGGAAGCTCCAGACTTTTGGACAGATGCACAAGTATCAACTGCCAAAATGAAAGAGCTAAAATCCATGAAGGACGATGTTGCTGTTATAGATAAGCTTGAAGACTTATATAAAGAAATAGAGGATTATATTGAGCTTGGAAACGAGGAAGAAGATCAGGAAATCGTTGATACCGTAGCGCTTCTTATTGAAGAGTTCGAAGGTGATTTGGAAAATCTTCGTATGAAGACTTTACTTTCCGGCGAGTATGATTATGATAATGCTATTGTCACCTTGCATTCAGGTGCAGGTGGAGTTGAGGCTTGCGACTGGGTTCAGATGCTATATAGAATGTATAGCAGATGGGCTGGTGATATGGGCTTTTCCCTTGAAGAGCTTGACTATCAGGAGGGTGATGAAGCAGGAATAAAGTCTGTAACCTTCCAGGTGGATGGAGAAAATGCCTATGGCTATCTAAAATCTGAAAAGGGAATTCATCGTTTGGTTAGAATTTCTCCTTTCAATGCGCAAGGTAAGCGTCAGACATCCTTTGCTAGCTGCGATGTAATGCCTGATATCGAGGAAGATGTAGATGTAGAAATCAAGGATGAGGATATCAGAATCGATACCTATCGTTCATCAGGTGCCGGTGGTCAGCATATTAACAAGACCAGCTCGGCTATTCGTATCACTCACTTCCCTACAGGCATTGTTGTAACCTGTCAGAATGAGCGAAGCCAGTTCCAAAACAAGGATAAGGCGATGCAGATGTTAAAGACAAAGCTTCTTCTTTTAAAACAGGAAGAAAACGCTGCTAAAGCCAGCGGCATCCGTGGAGAAGTTTCTGAAATAGGATGGGGCAATCAGATTCGTTCCTACGTCCTTCAGCCATACACAATGGTGAAAGATCTTCGTACAGGCGAAGAATCTGGTAATGCTGATGCTGTCCTTGATGGCAAACTTACACCATTTATGAACGCATATCTTAAATGGCTCTCCCTGGGCTGCCCAGACCGTGGAACAACCGTAGATGACTAAAACGTAATTCGTAATAGATAAAATTAAATATTTAATAAAATAAGCATTCCATAGAAATACTTGGTGGCGCGAGCAAGAAAGAAAAAATGGAATGCGTATATTTATACAAAACACTTGATTATAGGTAGTATTTAATGTTATCATCTTCTGAAAGCGCACAAATGTATTTGTGCGAAAGACACTTATGGAGGAGATATGGCAGAGAAGACTACCTATTTTGTTTTAAAAGAAAAGGCTGTACCTGAAGTATTGCTAAAGGTTGTTGCCGCTAAGAAGCTTATTGACACAGGGAAATGCGATTCTGTTCAAGAGGCTACTGAGAAGGTTGGCATTAGCCGTAGCTCATTTTATAAGTACAAGGATGACATTTTCCCATTCCACGAGGATACAAAGGGAAAAACAATCAATATGGTCATCCAATTGGAAGATGAGCCAGGAATTCTATCTAGTGTGCTAGATGAAATCGCTCATTTCCGTGTGAATATTTTGACTATACATCAAAGTATTCCGGTTAACGGCTTCGCCACCCTCACTATTTCGGTGGATGTGTTGGAAGATTCAGGAGATTTTTCTGATTTGGTCAACGCTATAGAAACTGTTAACGGTGTTCATTATGTAAAAATATTAGCAAGGGAGTGACAGAATGAAAGCAGCAATTATGGGTTACGGAACAATAGGTTCCGGTGTAGCAAAGGTTCTTGATACTAACAAAGAGGTTTTGGCAGAAAGATTGGGAGAGCCATTAGAGCTAAAGTACATTCTTGATCTTAGAGATTTTCCTGGAGATCCACACGAGGATTGCTTCGTTAAGGATTATAAGAAAATCGCTAATGATAAAGAAGTTAAGATTGTAGTCGAGACAATGGGTGGCGTTGAGCCGGCATTTACATTTGTTAAGGCTATGCTCGAAGCTGGCAAATCTGTTACTACATCAAATAAGGCTTTGGTTGCAGATAAGGGCGCAGAGCTTATGCAGATTGCAGAGACTAATAATGTAAACTTCGTATTTGAAGCTGCGGTAGGCGGAGGAATTCCTATCATCCGTACGCTTACAGCTTGTCTTACAGGTGATGTTATTGAGGAAATGGCTGCAATTTGTAATGGTACTACAAACTACATGCTTACAAATATGGAGCAGTATGGTAGTGACTACGTCGAGATTCTTGCAGAGGCTCAGGAGTTAGGTTATGCAGAGAAGGACCCAACTGCTGATGTAGAAGGCCATGATAGCTGCAGAAAAATAGCAATTCTTACATCTCTTGTTTCTGGCAAGAATGTAGATTTTAACGACATTCCTACTGAAGGAATTAGCAAGATTTCATCAACAGATTTCAAATATGCAAAGGCTATGGGAAGAAGCATTAAGCTTATTGCACACAGCAAAATGATTGGAAAGACCTATTCATGCCGTGTAGCGCCATTCTTGGTTAAGCCTGATAATATGCTTTATCACGTATCTGGCGTTATGAATGCTGTATCTGTAAAGGGAAATATGCTTGGCGAGTCTATGTACTATGGTGCAGGTGCTGGAGCTCTTCCAACAGCTTCAGCAGTGGTTGGAGATATGGTTTTCCTTGGCCGAAACCTTGATAAGCATATAAAAATTGGTTGGAGCGAGGAAAAGCTTGAGCTTGCAAATGCAAATGAAGAGAAATATAGATATTTCGTTAGAACTTCAGCTCTTCAGTCAAATATCGAAAATGAATTTGATGAAGTTGAATACGCAAATCTTGATTTAGATGAGGAAGTTGGTTTTATTACAAAGGAAATGACAGAAGCTGAATTCAATGAGCGCAAAGCAGCCCTTGGCGGTATTATTTCCGTGATTCGTCTATATTAATCGTAGATAATTTCAGAAGAAGTTTATTAATAGGGTGTTTAGATGAGCGGTAGACATCAAGCTCATAGATGTCTTAAGTGAACCTTTCTGTGGGTGAGCGAAGATATCTATGGCTTGTAGGCGTAACCGCGGATTTGGAGAATTTGTTATGTATATTACTTGCTTAGATTTAGAAGGTGTTTTGGTTCCAGAAATCTGGATTGCTTTTGCTGAAGCTTCAGGCATCCCAGAACTTAAAAAGACTACAAGAGACGAGCCAGACTATGACAAGCTTATGAATTATCGAATCGGTATCCTTAAAGAGCACGGTTTAGGACTTAAGGAAATCCAGGAGACAATCGCAAAGATTGATCCACTTCCTGGCGCAAAGGAGTTTTTAGATAAGCTTAGAGCACAGGGACAGGTTGTGATTATCAGCGACACATTTTCACAGTTTGCTGGTCCTCTTATGGAAAAGCTTGGCATGCCAACTATTTTCTGTAATGAGCTAGTGGTTTCCGATGATGGTGAGATTACAGGCTACAAGATGCGCTGCGATAAGAGTAAGCTTACGACAGTAAGAGCATTGCAGTCATGTGGTTTTGAAACAATTGCCAGTGGTGATAGTTTCAATGACTTGGCTATGATTGAAGCTTCTAAGGCTGGATTCTTGTTTAGATCTACTGAGCAGATTAAGAAGGATTACCCACAGTACCCAGCCTTCGAAGAGTATGATGATTTATATGATGCAATTGTTGAGGCTCAGGTGTAGGGAACAATTTAAATATCAACTAATAAAAAGCACGTTTCGAAAACGTGCTTTTTTTATTGGGCTATTATACTAATTATTGTGGATTATACAATGTGAACAATTTAACAATCCTGCAAATGCGCCGTATTATTAATTATATATAGTGCGAAAACTTATAAAGGATAGCAATTTTAGTTAATTATGTACATATAGTGTTTGTATTGTGAAAAAAATATGTTGATATTTACTCACATGTCGTGTATTATTTAACTAGTAAAGTTAATAAATGCCCGTGAGAGATGAGAATGTGGCTGCTTCAAGAGTTGGAGCTCTTGTGTGATTAGGCATGTTCTTTTTTTGTGCCTAAAAGCAATAGGGGGTATTGAGGAGTATAAGTAATGCACAGAGACTTCATCGAAAAGCTGGAGGCAAATCCAGTAATCGCAGCCATCAAGGATGACAAGGGATTAGAAAAAGCAGTTGCTACTGATTGTGAGATTATCTTCATTTTATATGGAGATGTGTGTACGATTCCAGGTATCGTGTCACGAATCAAGGATTCAGGGAAGATTGCAATGGTTCATCTGGATCTGATTACAGGTCTTAATAACACCAAAGAAATCTCAGTCGATTTCATCAAAAACAACACTCTTGCAGATGGAATTATTACCACCAAGGGAAATCTTATCGGAAGGGCAAAGGAGTTAGGGTTATATACAGTGCTTAGATATTTCGTGATTGATAGCATGGCTCTTGTAAATATTGAAAAGCAGGACCGACACGGAATAACTCAGCCTGACGTCATCGAAATTCTTCCTGGAATCGTCTTACCAAAAATCATTAAGAAGGTTAACCAGGTAAGTAGGGTCCCTGTTTTGGCAGGCGGACTTATCAGTGATCGAGATGACGTGATGAACGCACTTAATAATGGGGTGCTTGCCGTATCCACTACAAATGAGCAGGTATGGAAGCTTTAAGAGCGTTATTGATATAGCCACTCCTAGTATTAGCCAAAGCCAAAAAGGCAAAAAAGGAGGAGTAATAATGGCAAAATACGTAATGGCTCTTGATGCCGGAACAACAAGTAACAGATGTATCCTTTTCAACGAGAAGGGCGAGATGTGCTCAGTCGCACAGAAGGAATTCACACAGTACTTCCCACAGCCAGGTTGGGTTGAGCACGATGCTAACGAGATTTGGCAGACACAGCTTTCTGTAGCTCGTGAAGCTATGAGAAAGGTTGGCGCTAAGTCAGAGGATATCGCAGCAATCGGTATCACAAACCAGCGTGAAACTGTTATCGTATGGGATAGAGCTACAGGCCAGCCAATTACACACGCTATCGTATGGCAGTGTCGTCGTACAGCTGACTGGGCTGAGCAGATGAAGGGAAAAGTTCCTGGAATCGTTGAGAAGTTCCAGCAGAAGACAGGTCTTAAGTTTGATCCTTATTTCTCTGGTACAAAGATTCGTTGGATCCTTGACAATGTTGAGGGTGCACGTGAGAGAGCAGAGAAAGGTGAGCTTTGCTTCGGTACTGTAGATTCTTGGTTAATCTACAAACTTACAAAGGGCAAAGTACACGTTACAGATTACTCTAACGCATCAAGAACATTATTATTCAACATCAACACTCTTGAGTGGGATGATGAGCTTTGCCAGATTCTTGACATTCCAAAGAGCATGCTTCCAGAGGCTAAGCCTTCAAGCTGTATCTATGGTGAGTCAGATCCAGAATTCTTTGGTGGTCCTATCCGAATCGCTGGTGCTGCTGGTGATCAGCAGGCAGCTCTTTTTGGACAGACATGTTACAAAGAAGGCGAGGCAAAGAACACATACGGAACTGGTTGCTTCATGCTTATGAACACAGGTGAGAAGCCAATATTCTCTAAGAATGATCTTCTTACAACCATCGCTTGGGGATTAGATGGAAAGGTTACATACGCACTTGAAGGTTCTGTATACGTTGCTGGTGCTGCTATTCAGTGGCTCCGTGACGAATTAAAGATTGTAGATTCTTCACCAGACTCAGAGTACTTCGCTACTCGTGTTAAGGACACAAATGGTTGCTACGTTGTACCTGCTTTCACAGGTCTTGGTGCTCCATATTGGGATCCATACGCACGTGGAGCTATTACAGGTCTTACACGTGGTGTTAACAAATATCACCTTATCAGAGCAACACTTGAGTCTCTTGCTTATCAGACATATGATGTTCTCCATGCTATGGAGCTTGATTCTGGAAAGCACCTTACAGCTCTCAAGGTTGACGGTGGTGCATCAAACAACAACTTCTTGATGCAGTTCCAGTCTGATATTATCAACACTGACGTTCTTCGTCCAAGCTGTGTTGAGACAACAGCTATGGGTGCTGCTTACCTTGCAGGTCTTGCAGTTGGATACTGGAAGAGCAAGGAAGATGTTATCCAGAACTGGTCAGTTGACCGTGAGTTCAAGCCAGAGATGACAAATGCTGATAGAACAGCAGCAATCAAGGGCTGGAACAAAGCTGTTGCAGCTACTCGTGGTTGGGCTAGAGAGTAGTAGCGTGCGTCGTAAATACAAATTGAACAATAAGCACCCTTCATAATTTAAGAGAGTGTTTGCATTATTAACATGAGCTAGTAGCTGACAAGCTCTTAGATTACTTTAGCGAGACGTGTTAGTCGAGCGGAGTAATACTAAGGCTTGTAAGCGTAACTAGCGGGTTGTGGAGGTAGTGCTATTAAATTATTTTAAAGTAAGGGGGAAATTTTTATGTCAGTTTACGTAGGCGAGTTTATAGGTACAATTTTACTTGTATTACTCGGAGATGGAGTTTGCTGTAACGTTTCTTTAAACAAGTCAGGCTTTAAGGGCGGCGGAGCTGTTCATATCCTTATTGGTTGGGGAATGGCAGTTATGGTTCCTGCATTTGCGATGAGCAATTTCACAGGATGCCCATCAGCATTCAACCCTGCAGTTACAATCGGCCTCGCTATCAGAAGCGGTGACTGGAGCACAGTTCCAGGACAGATTGTTGCTCAGATGCTTGGCGGTTTCGTTGGCGCTGCTATCCTTATGTGCTTATATCATGATCACATTAAAGAGACAGCTGACGACGCAGTTGTTAGAGGATGCTTCTGTACAGCACCTTCTATTCCAAACCAGGTACTCAACTTCCTTTCAGAGTTCGTAGCTACATTCGTACTCGTATTCACACTTGCTCTTATTCCTGCAGGTGAGGATCGTACAGTTTGGGTACTTGTTTACGGCGTAATCGTTGCTTGTGGTGCTTCATTCGGTGGTCTTACAGGATACGCAATGAACGCAGCAAGAGATACAGCTCCTCGTATTGCATACCTTTGCCTTGCACCAAACTTTGGTAAGAAAGATGGCAACTGGAGCTACGGTTGGATTCCAGCAGTTGCACCTATCTGTGGTGGTGTTGTAGCATCCCTTCTTTACAACGCACTTGCAGCTGCTCAGATGTTTGGTTAATAAGTGACCTACACTTATCAAAATGCATTAGTTATTCAGTATTCAATACTGAAACCATTTTAAAACTTTATTATTGATACACTGAGGATTGGAGTCGGTATTGAACGCATGTTGAGATGCGTTTACTTACCGACTCCTTCTTTACTTAGTAATAGAAAAATTAAGTTAGGAGAAAAAATTATGTTGTATGATGTCATAATCATAGGCGCAGGCGTTTCTGGTAGCGCAATTGCAAGGGAACTCTCACGTTTCGAAGCTAACGTCTGTGTTCTTGAAAAATGTGAGGATGTATGTGAAGGTACATCAAAAGCTAATTCAGCAATTGTTCATGCAGGTTTTGATGCTGCAGCCGGTTCATTAATGGCAAAATTAAATGTACGTGGAAATGAGATGATGGACGACCTCTGCCGTGATTTGGACATTCCGTTCAAGAGAAATGGCTCAATGGTTGTTTGCATCCATAAGGAAGCACTTCCAGGACTTCAGGATCTCTATGACAGAGGTGTTAAGAACGGTGTAAAGGATTTAAAGATTCTTACTCGTGAAGAAGCTCTTGAGATGGAGCCAAATCTTTCAGATAACGTGGAAGGAGCATTATATGCACCAACTGGCGGTATTATCTGCCCATTTAAGCTTTGCATTGCTATGGCAGAAAACGCAAATGTAAATGGAGTTGACTTTAGATTTAATACTAAGGTTGAAAATATTGAAAAAGATGAAGATGGATTATGGCACATTCGCACCAATAATGGTGAGTATGTTTCTAAATATGTAGTTAACGCAGCAGGTGTTCACTCTGATGAAATCCACAACATGGTTAGCAAGGCAGATGACAAGATTGAAATCATCCCACGTCGAGGTGATTATTGTCTTCTTGATAAAGAGGTTGGCGGACACGTTAGTCACACAATCTTCCCACAGCCTACTAACCTTGGTAAGGGTGTACTCGTATCACCTACTGTTCACGGCAATCTTATCGTTGGTCCAACAGCTATTGATATTGAAAACAAAGAAGGAACAAACACAACAGCTGATGGCATCAATGACTTAATCGCAAAAGCAAATGATCACGTAAAGAACCTTCCAATGAGAAAGGTTATTACATCCTTTGCTGGCCTTCGTGCACACGAAGCACGTCATGAGTTTATTATCGGTGAAGTTGATGGCGCTCCACACTTTATTGATTGCGCAGCTATCGAGTCACCAGGACTTACCTCAAGCCCAGCTATCGGTGAGATGGTAGGAAATATGTTAAAGGATATGATGGGTCTTACACCAAAGGCTAACTGGATTAGCACACGTAAGGATGTTATGAACCCAGCAGATCTTTCAGTGGAAGAAAGAAATGAGTTAATCAAGAAAAATCCAGCATATGGTAACATCATTTGCCGCTGCGAATCTATTTCAGAGGGAGAAATTCTTGATGCAATTCATCGCCCATTAGGCGCTCGTTCTCTTGATGGAGTTAAGAGAAGAACACGTGCAGGAATGGGAAGATGCCAGGCAGGTTTCTGTTCTCCAAAGACAATGGAAATTCTTCACAGAGAGCTCGGCCTTGAATATGAAGAAATTACAAAGAGCGGTGGTCGCTCTAATATCGTTTTAGAGCGCACCAAAAATCAGAAGGGAGGCGAGCAGTAATGTTGAATTATGATATTGTTATTGTTGGCGGCGGTCCAGCAGGTCTTGCAGCTGCTGTTGCAGCAAGAAATGCTGGTGTAGATAAGATTCTTATTTTAGAAAGAGATAAAGAGTTAGGTGGTATCCTTAACCAGTGTATCCACAATGGTTTTGGTCTTCACACCTTCAAAGAGGAGCTTACAGGTCCTGAATATGCATACCGTTTCATTGAGAAGGTCCTTGATGCAAAGATTGAATACAAGCTCAATACAATGGTAATGGATATTTCAAATGATAGAGTTGTTACAGCTATGAGCCGTGAGGATGGCATGTACCAGATTAAAGCGGGCGCAGTTATCCTTGCCATGGGATGTCGCGAGCGTCCAAGAGGAGCCTTAAATATTCCTGGCTACAGACCAGCTGGTATTTTTTCAGCAGGTACAGCTCAGCGTCTTGTAAATATCGAAGGCTACATGCCAGGCCGTGAGGTTGTTATCCTTGGTTCTGGTGATATCGGACTTATCATGGCACGTCGTATGACACTTGAAGGCGCTAAGGTAAAGGTCGTAGCAGAGCTTATGCCATACTCAGGCGGTTTAAAGAGAAATATTGTTCAGTGTCTCGATGACTTTGGCATTCCACTTAAGTTGTCCCACACAGTTGTTGATATTGAGGGCAAGGAGCACCTTACAGCTGTTACAATTGCAGCAGTTGATAATAAGGGTAAGCCAATCCCTGGCACTGAGGAAAGATACACTTGTGATACTCTTCTTCTTTCTTGCGGACTTATTCCTGAGAATGAACTTTCAAGAACAGCAGGTGTTGAGATGAGCCCTATCACAAGTGGTCCTGTTGTAAACGAGTCTCTTGAAACAAACATCCCTGGTGTATTTGCTTGTGGTAACGTTCTTCATGTACATGATCTTGTTGATTATGTTTCTGAGGAAGCTGATAGAGCTGGCCAGAATGCAGCTAAGTTCGTAAAAGGCGAGCTTTCTGATGGGGCAGCGGATATTGAAATCTTTGCAACAGATGGCGCACGCTACACAGTTCCATCTACAATCAATGTAGATAGAATGGATGACAAGCTTACAGTCCGTTTCCGTGTTGGCGCTGTATATAAGGATTCTTATGTAAGCGTATACTTTGATAATGAAAGAGTAATGCACAATAAGAAACGTATCATGGCACCAGGTGAGATGGAGCAGGTTATCCTTCTTAAGGATACGCTTGCTGAAAAGCCAGGCCTAAAGAAGATTACAGTAAAGATTGAAGCAGAGTAATTAGGGGGTAGAAGATAAAATGGAAAAAAGAGAATTAACATGTATCGGCTGCCCAATGGGTTGTCAGATTACAGTAGAATTAGAAAATGGAGAGGTTACTTCTGTTACTGGTAACACCTGCAAAATAGGTGAGAACTATGCAAAAAACGAAGTAACTCATCCTGAGAGAACAGTTACATCAACAGCTGTTATTTTAGGTGGTGACAAGCCTCGCGTATCAGTAAAGACTAAGTCAAATATTCCAAAGGACAAAATCGCTGACGTTATGAAAGAGATTGATGCAGCAGTTATGAAAGCTCCAATTCATATTGGAGATGTGGTTGTAAAAGATGTTTGCGGAACTGGCGTAGACGTTGTTGCAACTAGAAATGTAGAAATAATATAAGAAAACAAAGCCTTCCCCTTGAGGGGAAGGGGCGGATGAGGTGTTTCCTAATACAGGAGACACCTCTTTTTTGTCGTTCGCCTCGGTTTACTTTATTACGGGGCATCTGTATAATGAAACAATCGGCTTTGTAATATATAAGCAAACGAAAAGGACAAAAACATGAAAAAATATTTTGATTATAGTAGCAGAATAAGAAGAAGAGAATTTTTTAAGGGAATGTTGGTCTTGTGGTTTGTTACCATTGGAATCAGACTTATGCATATTTATCTTTTTGAATATAATTACAATATTTTGGTATATATGCTTTATTTCATTGTGGGACTTTCGTCTTTATCTTTTCAGGTTAGAAGACTCCATGATATAGGAATGAAAGGGTGGATAGCTCTTTTCCCATGTATAACAATTACATTGCTTATGCCAAGTGATGAATGGGGTGGTATTTTAACAAGCCTTTTGAGCGCTTATTGTGCGTGCATGATTTATCTTTTTGTTCGTGATTCATCACCATTGTCTAATGAGTATGGCGATAGTCCTAAGCCACTAGAAGGTAATGATATAATTCTTGCAGAGATAAATAACAGAAAAATGATAAACATTGTTATGGCGCTTCTTTTTGTTACTAAAATATTAGTAATGATTGGATATGCTATATGGTTTGATATAACAAGCCCATTGGGTGTTTCAGTTATGAGACTTAGCGATGTTCCGTTATACATTCTTGCAAGTATTTCTTTTATCTTCATAATGTTTGACTTTACAAGGAATCAGAAATTTACAATAATCGGAGCGGGATTATCACTTTTGGATATTCCTGCATATATTATTGGGATAATGAGAGCTACTAATAACGAACCATTAAAGTATTTAAAAGTAGGTCAAATCCTATTCATGATGATTAGGGATAGCGCACCCATTATTCTCGGTGCTCTTATAATTATTGTGGTTGTAAGTGCCCGTAAGGAAAAAAAGATTCCTGCAAAAGTATTTTTTGTTTTGTATTTTGTTCCATTTATCTGGGGTATAATCTTTTCAATAATTGGTGGAAATAATGACCCGTTCTTTGTTGGTTCTGCATATGAAACTTTCATTCATACTATGCGTCAAGAGTGTATTACTATTTATTGTAGTAAATTTGTAAGAGCAATTGCGTTAATTGTAATATATAATAGAATAAAGCTGTCAGAAGCTTTACATGAAAATAATCAGTTTGCAGCATAAGCAAACAACAAGGAGAATTTTATGAAAAAGCGAATCATCGGCCTTGATATCTTACGAGATATCGGTGTTGTCTTTATATTTTTCTACCACTTTTTTGTGGAATATACTATCTCTGGAAACGGCCCAGATCCTTCCATAAATGGATACACCTATTTCTTTAATATTTTAGCCCGTCCAGCCAGTCTGTTTTTGTTTATAATTTCTGGCTATGCACTTATGTACAATCACGAGGATGAAATCTCTCTGGTGAAGTATTATAAGCGTCGTTTTAAAGGGCTTTTTATTCCATTTTACGTAGCATACACCATTATGTTTTTAATTTGCTTCTTAGTAAATGGAGAGGTTGTTGGACATAGCCTTCCTATCAGCAGATTCATTCTTACTTTGATTGGTATGGATGGAGTTACACAGCTTGTGGTTTTTAACTTTTATTTGATTGGCGAGTGGTTTATGTCTTGCATCGTCATATGCTATTTGCTGTTTCCACTTTTAGCCAAGCTTCTTAAAAAGTTTAAATATATTACGCTTGCTGCTATGATGGCTTGGTATGTATATCTTCTTTACATTCACAACCCATTTGCTTTTACACAGCTGATGAACCCACTTTTTGTAATGGTTTATTTCTACATTGGAATGTTTCTTCATGAAGTTTTCGGTGAAAAGGCAGTTCCAAAAGCATTTAAGAATACTTGTGCAGTTTTGTCAGTATTGATATTTGTATATTTCATCCTTATAGGATTTGTTCCTAGCATGGCATTTCTTAAGCTTGGTCAAGAACAAAGCGAGATTATTTATTTTGTTATTAGCATGACAATGTTAATAGCATTAAGAGATGTGGAAATCTCACCTGAAAAGAACAGCTATAAGTTTATAACTTACCTTTCGGGAATAAGCTGGTTCATAATCTTAACTCATCACAGAATAATGATTTTATTCTATTCAAAGATGAATATACAAAATTTTGCCCATCGAGAAATCTTCGCATTGATGCTCGTATGCATGGCTTGTACATGGATTGCGTCAATCATCGTCCGCGACTTGTCATCGAAATTGAAGAAGTTGTTATAATTAAAGTTTAAAAATAGCATGTAGCCATCAAGCTCATAGATTTCTTAAGCGAAGCTTTCTATAGCTGAGTGTAGAAATCTATGGCTTGTAGGCGTAACATGCGAGTCACTAAAGTTAGGAGTGTTACAACATGGATATTACTAAACAGATAGCATCAGAATTACAGGTTAGACCTGCCCAGGTTGAGGCAGCCGTTAATTTGTTAGATGAGGGCAACACTGTCCCATTTATTTCACGATACAGAAAGGAAGCCACTGGCGGTCTTAACGACGAACAGCTACGTGCACTTTCAGAGCGATTAACGTATTTACGAAATCTGGAAGATAAGAAGGCAACCTGTCTTGCATCAATTGAAGAGCAGGGGCTTCTTACAGAAGAACTTAGGAAAGCTATTCTTGAGGCAACAACTCAGGTGGCAGTAGATGATTTATATCGCCCATATCGTCCTAAGCGTCGTACTCGTGCAACTATCGCCAAGGAAAAAGGCTTGGAGCCACTTGCAAATATCATCATCCTTCAGATGACAGATAAGTCTCTTGAGGAAGAGGCAAAAGCTTTTATTAACGAGGAAAAGGAAGTTAATACTCCACAGGAAGCAATCGCTGGCGCGTGTGACATCATCGCTGAAAGCATTTCTGATGACGCTGATTATCGTACATGGATTAGAGAGAAGACTTTCAAAAACGGTCGTATAGTATCAAAAGCGAAAGATGCTGAGGCAGAATCAGTTTATGAGAATTACTACGACTATGATGAGGCTATTGCAAAGCTGCCAGGTCACAGAATTCTTGCTCTTAATCGTGGTGAAAAGGAGAAGATTCTCAAGGTGAGCATTGAGGCTCCAGTTGAGGATATCCTTAATTATCTCCAGAAGAAAATAATTAGCCGTGATAACGTAAATACGAATCAGGTACTTCTTGATACAATTGAAGATGCATACACAAGACTAATTGCACCTTCCATCGAAAATGAAATCAGAAACAATCTTACTGAGATGGCAGAGGATGGAGCTATCAAAGTATTCGGTAAGAACCTTACCCAGCTACTTATGCAGCCTCCAATTGCCGGTCGCAACGTACTTGGCTGGGATCCAGCTTTCAGAACCGGATGCAAGATTGCAGTTGTTGATGCTACAGGAAAGGTTCTTGATACCACAGTAGTTTATCCTACAGCTCCACAGAACAAGGTTGAGGAAACAAAGAAGGTTATCAAAACTCTTATTAAGAAGCACAATGTATCACTTATCTCTCTTGGTAATGGAACAGCCAGCCGTGAATCAGAGCAGATTATTGTGGATATGCTTAAAGAGATTCCTGAAAAGGTTGAGTATATTATTGTAAATGAGGCGGGGGCTTCAGTTTATTCTGCCAGCAAGCTTGCTACAGAAGAGTTCCCTAACTTTGATGTTGGACAGCGTTCAGCCACTTCCATGGCCCGTCGTCTCCAGGATCCACTTGCAGAGCTTGTAAAGATTGATCCAAAGTCTGTAGGTGTTGGTCAGTACCAGCATGATATGAATCAGAAGAAGCTTGATGAGACTCTTGCAGGTGTAGTAGAGGATTGTGTTAACGCAGTTGGTGTTGATTTGAACACTGCTTCAGCATCTCTTCTTGAATATGTTTCAGGCATTAACAAGACTCTTGCGAAGAATATTGTTGAGTACCGTGAATCAAATGGTAGATTTAATTCTAGAACAGAGCTTAAGAAGGTTCCAAAACTTGGACCAAAGGCTTTTGAGCAGTGTGCTGGATTTATGCGTATAACTGGAGGTAAGAACCCTCTTGATGCCACAGCAGTTCATCCAGAAAGCTATGACGCTGCTAAGGCGCTTCTTGAAAAGCTTGGTTTTGATACTAAGGATATTGCTGCCGGCACTTTAAAGGATATCCACAAGAGTATTTCTAATATAAAGGCTTTGTCCACAGAACTTGGTGTTGGTGAGATGACCCTTGAAGATATTGTAAAAGAGCTTGAAAAACCAGGCCGTGATCCTCGTGAGGATATGCCAAAGCCTATTCTTAAGAGCGATGTTCTTGAGATGAAAGATCTTAAGCCAGGTATGCAGCTTAAAGGTACTGTTAGAAATGTAATCGACTTTGGTGCTTTCATAGATATCGGCGTTCACCAGGATGGCCTTGTCCACATCTCTCAGATGACAGACCGTTACATCAAACATCCTCTGGAAGTTGTTTCTGTAGGGGATATTGTTGATGTTGAGGTTCTTTCTGTGGACGAAAAGAAAGGCAGAATAGCTCTTACCATGAAACTTAACAAGAATAAGCAAGCTTAAAGGTTTAAGTTTTCCTATACAGTTGTGACTATCACAAATTGTCACATTCTTACAAAATAATACTCTAAGGCCCACCTGCTGTTGACAATAATCACTATAATACCTATACTTTCAATTAGTGAAGAAAAGTAACAGAAAGTGTGCTTTTTAGGAGAAATGGATTGATAGTGAGTCGTTAGGGGTTTCGACTCACTATTTTTTTGTCCAAAAGCCTTCCCCTTGAGGGGAAGGTGGCTGCGTAGCAGACGGATGAGGTGTCTTTTTTGCGAATGTATGCTGAATAGAAACTTTGTGATTATAATCTATATATGTTAGAATAAAGAAAAATAGGGAGATTGCGTGCATTATGGAAAACATTAGCTTTGATATCAAAATCAAAGAGGAGGATTTATACAAATTCAACCTGCATCATGCCTACAGGTCTAGTCAGGGTATAGTGTCTATTTTGTTGGGCGTGCTATTGCTTGCTATATGGGCACTTAGATTATCTACCCTTTCGATGATTTATAAATGCTTATATCCTGTTTTTGCATTGGTAATTATGGTTTATATCCCTATGAGCCTTAAGCTTAGGGTTAAGAATCAAATGACCCAGGAAGTGTTTATGCACCCTCTTCATTATGAGCTTACAGAACGAGGCCTTGTTATTTCATCGCCTACAACAGACGAGCCAGCAGAGCTTCCATGGGAATATATTTACAAGGTTTCCACTTGGAAGAAATATCTTCTTATATACAGCAACAGGGTAAATGCCTACATCATTCCTAAAGAGGACATTATCGATGTGTATGAGCCAGCTGTTGCATACATCAAAAATCACGTAGAGGATTATAAAATACAAATAAAATGATTGAGATAATAGAAACTAATTCACCAGAAGAAACAGATGCAATAGGACGCAAGCTTGCTTCCCAGGCAGAGCCTGGCCAAGTCTTCACCTTAATCGGAGATTTAGGCGTTGGAAAAACCGTTTTTACTCAGGGTTTTGCATCAGGTCTAAACATTGATGAGCCTATTTGCAGCCCAACCTTCACTATCGTTCAGGTATACGACAGTGGTAGACTTCCCTTTTATCATTTCGATGTATATCGAATCGGTGATGTAGAGGAAATGGACGAAATCGGTTACGAGGATTATGTATATGGAGATGGTGTGTCCTTAATAGAATGGGCAAACCTTATAGAAGAAATTCTCCCAGATCATTACACTAGAATCACCATTGAAAAGGATTTGGAGAAGGGCTTCGATTATCGAAAAATTACAATAGAACAAATATAGGAAAAATCAGTTATATGAAGATTTTAGGAATAGATGGCTCAGGCTTAGTCGCTTCAGTAGCCATTGTAGAAGATGATAATTTAATTGGTGAATACACCACAGGTTATAAAAAAACTCATTCA
The DNA here is from genome assembly GCF_900104335.1 of Pseudobutyrivibrio sp. YE44. Taxonomy (GTDB): domain Bacteria; phylum Bacillota; class Clostridia; order Lachnospirales; family Lachnospiraceae; genus Pseudobutyrivibrio. The sequence goes on along the minus strand of NZ_FMXT01000007.1, from coordinate 6,449 downwards.
CAGACTTTACTGCCAATGTTGGATGAGTTGAAAAAGATGGTAGAGCTTGATTTAAATTCGATTGATGCTATAGCAGTTGCCGCAGGTCCAGGCTCCTTTACTGGTCTTCGAATTGCGTCAGCAACAGCAAAAGGGTTGGGGCTTTCTTTGGGATGTCCGATAGTTTCAGTGCCTACTGTGGATGCTTTGGCCTACAATCTTTGGGGTCAGGAAACAATCATTTGCCCAATAATGGATGCTAGACGAGGTCAGGTCTACACTGGTCTTTATTCTTTTGAGTCGAATGGCGATTTTAAGGTTGTTCAGCCACAGTGTGCTGTTGATTTTAATGAGATAGCTGAAGCAATTAATACAAATGGTCAGCCAGTCACCTTCCTTGGTGATGGGGTTCCGGTGTTCAAGGATAAGATATCTGAAATTGTTAAGGTTCCATACAAATTTGCACCTGCACATCTCAATCGTCAACACGCGTCGTCAGTTGCTGCGCTTGGTGCAATTTACTATGCAAATGGTGATTGTGAGCCAGCAGCAGATCATCGTCCAGAGTATCTTAGACTGTCCCAGGCAGAGCGGGAGCGTATGGAACAGATGAAAAAGGAAGGAAAAGCTTAATGGCTTTATCATATAGATTTGCTAAGGAAAACGATTTGCAAGCTATATTTCATATGGAACAGGCTTCAATGAACAGTCCTTGGTCTCTTAAATCCTACGAAGAGGCCTTCGAATCTGATTATTCTATGATTCTTGTTGCAGAACAAGATGGTCAGCTTGCAGGTTTTTCGGTTTTTTACCTTACTCCACCAGAGGCAGAGCTTCCAGATATAGTCGTTGACGAGGCTTTTCGTGGTAATGGTGTAGGGCGCTTTCTCTTAGAAAAATCTATAGAGGAATTAAGAAAAAAAGATGTTGAAACAATCTTTTTGGAAGTTCGTGTTTCCAATATTCCTGCACGCACTCTATACGAACACCTAGGCTTTGAGCAGATTGGCGTTCGTAAATACTTCTACAATGATCCTGTGGAAGACGCAATATGTATGCGTGCAGATATAAAAGTAGATTTTAAAAACTAGAAGTAGGCAGTAGTAAACAAGCTATTGTATTACTCAAGCGAAACATTCTCGTGGAGCGGAGTAATATTATGCTTGTCAGTGTAACTGCCGATAAATAGACCTTGATGAAAGGATTATAGATGTTAGATGTTTGTTTATTAGGCACTGCGGGTATGATGCCACTTCCAAATAGATGGCTTACTTCGTGCCTATTTAGATTTAATGGTGAGGGTCTACTTGTGGATTGTGGTGAAGGAACACAGGTGGCTTTACGTGAAGCAGGATTTTCCCCAAACCCAATCTCGATTATCTGTATAACTCATTTTCATGCAGATCATATTAGCGGTTTGCCAGGCTTGCTTTTATCAATGGGAAATTCCGATAGAACAGAGCCAATCACCATCGTTGGACCTAAAGGCGTAGAACGAGTTGTTAATTCCCTTAGAGTTATTGCTCCAGAGCTACCCTTTGAAATTATTTTTCACGAGATTAATGGAGCTGATGAGAGGTTTGAACTTTTAGGCTATCATATCCATGCTTTTAGAGTTAATCACAATGTTTTATGTTATGGTTACACAATAGACATTCCTAGAAAAGGAAGATTCGACGTTGAGGCTGCAAAAGGACTAGGCCTTCCTGTAAATCTTTGGAACCCTCTTCAAAAGGGTAATGATGTAGAGTTCGAAGGAAAGACCTACACTCCTGAAATGGTAATGGGAGCAGCAAGACGAGGAATAAAGGTTACATATTGTACCGACACTCGCCCAACCAAATCTTTAGTGGAGGCAGCCACCGAGTCAGATCTTTTAATCTGCGAGGGTATGTACGCAGAAGAAGAAAAGCTTGTTAAAGCAAAACAGAATAAACATATGACCTTCTATGAAGCAGCTCAGGTTGCTAAGGATGCAAAGGTTAAAGAGCTTTGGCTCACACACTTTTCACCTTCTATGACAGGTCATAAAAGATATATGAAAGCAGTTTGTGATATTTTCCCGCAGTCATATTTAGGGGAGGACGGCAAGTTTTTAGAACTTGATTTTGCGGAGGAGTAATTATGAAAAAGGTGCTGCGAATTACAATAGCGGTAATATGTATGGTCACTCTTGTGGTGGGATACTATGCCTATCTATCAAAGAAGAATGCAGCTGCGCAGGCTGAACAACAGGTAGAGTTGTCTGAAGTTCAAGCCATTATCTCCAAAAATTTTACGAAGGATTATCCGGCTACACCTCGTGCTGTAGTCAAATGGTATAATCGAATAATTACTGCCTACTATTCAGAGGACTACGATCAGAAAGAACTTGAACAGATGGCGGATCAAGCAAGGTTTCTTATGGATGATGAACTTTTGCAATACAATCCAAGAGATACATATCTTGCCTCTCTTAATTTGGAAATTACAGACTATAAGAATCGCAACAGGACTATCGTTTCCAGCACTATTAGCGATTCTAAAGAAGTTCAATACAAGACAGTTAACGGTTATGAATGTGCATTCCTCACCTGTAACTATTTCGTTAGAGAAGGAAGTAGCTATGATAGAACTTACGAGGATTTCTGTCTTCGTAAAGATTCCAATGGCAATTGGAAAATTCTTACCTGGCGACTGTCTACAAAGGATGAAATAAATGGATACTAAAGAAATAAAAATACTTGCAATCGAAAGCTCTTGCGACGAAACAGCTGTGGCTGTGGTTGTAAATGGAAGAGACGTTAGAAGTAATGTAATATCTACTCAGATTCCACTCCATACTCTTTATGGCGGAGTTGTTCCTGAAATCGCTTCTCGTAAACATATAGAAAGAATTAATCAAGTAATTGAACAAGCTCTTGATGAAGCTGACATGGGGCTTGAAGATATGGATGCAATTGCTGTTACCTATGGCCCTGGCCTTGTGGGAGCCTTGTTGGTTGGCGTTGCTGAGGCTAAGGCTATTGCATTTGCAACAGAAAAGCCTCTTATTGGTGTACATCACATCGAAGGCCATATCAGCGCCAACTATATCGAAAATAAGGATTTAGAGCCACCATTTTTATGCCTAGTGGTTTCTGGAGGGCACACACATCTTGTTCGTGTTGCAGGCTATGGTGAGTACGAAATTCTTGGACGTACTAGAGATGATGCAGCAGGTGAAGCCTTTGACAAGGTGGCTCGTGCAATTGGCTTAGGATATCCAGGCGGTCCTAAAATCGAAAAGGCTGCTCATGAAGGAAATCCTCAGGCTATACAGTTTACACGACCAAAGGTATCTGATGGAGTATATGATTTCTCTTTCAGTGGCTTGAAATCTCAGGTCCTTAATTATATAAATGGTGCACAAATGAAGGGCGAAACAATTAACGAAGCTGATGTCGCAGCATCCTTCCAGCAGACAGTTATAGATACTCTTTGTGAGCATGCAGCTATGGCTATAGATGAGTTTAAAATGGATAAATTTGCCATTGCAGGTGGCGTTGCCTCAAACCAGACTCTTAGAGCTGCTATGGAGAAAATGTGTGAAGAAAAGGGTGTTAAATTCTATCATCCTTCTCCAATACTGTGCACCGATAATGGCGCAATGATTGGAGCAGCTGCTTATTATGAGTATCTAGCAGGTCGTCGCGATAGCTGGGATTTAAATGCTATACCAAACCTTAAATTGGGAGAAAGATAATTAAAGGCTTTTCATTGAGGAGAAGCTGTCACCGAAGGTGACTGATGAGGTGTTTATGAATAAATTTACAGCAATAGTTCTTGCGGCAGGTAGTGGCAAGCGTATGCAGCAGGAAGTCCCAAAGCAATATATGAACATTGGTGGAGCTCCTTTGATGGTTCACTGCTTACGTACCTTTCAGGAAAGCAAATGTACACAAATCGTTTTGGTGGTAGCTCCTGGTGATGTAGAAAAGTGTCGCAAAGAGATTATAGAGCGATATCATATTGATAAGTGTATAGCTATTGTTGAAGGAGGCGAGGAGCGCTACAACTCTGTCTATGCCGGCCTTCAAGCAATAAATGATGGTTATGTGTTGATTCATGACTGTGCCAGAGCATTTGTTTCTATAGATATTATTCATAGATGTATGTCTGCAGTTGCTCTTTATGAGTCTTGCGTTGTAGGTATGCCTTCTAAGGATACAGTGAAGCTTACAGATGATCACCGCAAGGTATTAGATACCCCAGACAGAAGTAACGTATGGATTGTACAGACTCCACAATGCTTTGAATACAATCTTATTCGCTCTGCCTATGACAAGATTATTGCTGATGCAGATACATCAATTACTGACGATGCAATGATTGTTGAGAAGGTTACTGATCATGATGTACATATGATAGAAGGATCCTATATCAATATTAAAGTTACCACCCCAGAAGATGCTGCCTTTGGAGAAGCTATTTTAAGAGGAAAACGACAGTAGATTATTTGTCGTTAACTCTTAGAAAAATGGCTTTTGTCGCAATTTTCTGAATTCAAGATTTTTAGAAAAAACTTCCAGGATTTCTGTTGACATATAGGTGGTCGGATGGTATTATACTATTCGTGTCCAAGTGATACATGCAGAGGTATCGAAGTGGTCATAACGAGGCGGTCTTGAAAACCGTTTGTCCGCAAGGGCGCGTGGGTTCGAATCCCACCCTCTGCGTTAACATAGGCAATCGCGAAAGCGGTTGCCTGTTTTTGTATATTCACATATATATAAATATAGATTCAGGATTATGACTATATGTATGTCAGATGGAAGCTATAACGTTTAAAAATGTTAGTAAAGTAAAGCGGTAGGAGGTTGTTATGCTGTATTTTTCTTGCGATTATGCTGAGGGTTGTCATCCTAAGGTACTTGAAGCTATAAATAAGACTAACATGGTATCTACACCAGGTTACGGTCAGGATGATTTTTGTGAAAGCGCAAAAGAAAAGATTCGAAAATATATCAATTGTCCCGATGCGGACATTTACTTCTTAGTAGGTGGAACACAGACTAACCAAGTGGTTATCGATTCAATGCTTTCTAACTATGATGGAGTTGTGGCTGCATTCACCGGTCATATAGCTGTCCATGAGGCTGGTGCAATAGAGTATAGCGGACACAAAGTTATAGCATTGCCTGCTCATGAGGGAAAACTTGATGCTGCTGAGCTAAAGCAGATGCTTGAGGATCATTATGCAGATGACAGTGCGGAGCATATGGTTAATCCTGGAATGGTATATATTTCATATCCGACAGAGTATGGTACCTTATATTCTAGACAGGAGTTAGAAGCTATTTCTTCCATATGTAAGGAGTATGAAATTCCTTTGTTTATAGATGGTGCTCGCCTTGCATATGGATTGGCTGCTCAGGATGATTTAACTATGGCGGATATAGCTGCCTATGCTGACGTATTTTATATTGGTGGAACAAAGGTTGGTGCGCTCTTTGGTGAGGCTGTTGTTTTTACAAAGGGCAACACTCCAAAGCATATGATTACCCAGATAAAGCAACACGGTGCGCTTCTTGCTAAGGGAAGACTTCTTGGAGTGCAATTTGGGGCAATGTTTACAGACAATCTCTATATGGAGATGGGACGTCATGCAATTAAACAAGCTTCTATAATAAGGGATGACCTAAAAAAGAAGGGTTATCAGCTCTATATGGAAAACCCTACCAATCAAATCTTTGTAGTAATGGATAATCAGGCCCTAAAAAGCTTCGGTGAAAAGGTGGCTTATGGCATCTGGGAAAAGTATGATGATAGCCATACTGTAATAAGAATTGCTACTAGTTGGGCGACCTCTGATGAGGCAGTTTCGGAGCTCAAAAAAATATTATGATTTTTTTGAGAAATTTGTTGACAGAAACCAGTCACGATGCTATTATAAACAAGCTGTCGCGTGAGCGAGAAACACTTGTAAAAACTTGTGTTAGCTTCACAAAAAGACAGTCAAAAAATTAGTAAAAAGTGCTTGACAAAATGTTGCTCACTTGATACTATATACAAGCTGACTCGAAAGGGCGAAGCGCTTGATTTTCCTAAGAAAGTCAAGAAAAAATAATTTAAAAAGTTGTTGACAAAGATAGCTTCTCATGATAATATATACGAGTTGCTGCTGAGAGCAACAACAAAGCGAAGATTGATAACTGAACAGTGAAACAAACCTTGAATTAATACAAGTTTTAAAACATGTATCCTTGAAATTCATTTAGTTTCTAGACGAAACAATACAAACCTTTATTAGTAAACAAGTCAGTTTTATACTGATTCGGAATTAAACTTTTAACATGAGAGTTTGATCCTGGCTCAGGATGAACGCTGGCGGCGTGCTTAACACATGCAAGTCGAACGAAGCAATTTTCCACGATCCCTTCGGGGTGACGGATTATTGACTGAGTGGCGGACGGGTGAGTAACGCGTGGGTAACCTACCTTGTACAGGGG
>NZ_FMXT01000008.1 GCF_900104335.1 Pseudobutyrivibrio sp. YE44 | reverse complement strand
ATACTTGCTATATCAGCCTTTAGTTGACCATAAGCAACCTTCCTTCTATACTTAGGTGCAAAAACTATATGATACTTACACTCCCACTTAGTGTGTGATAAACTATTCATGTCCATCGGGGACTACCTCCTTTGTTATTTTACTTGGCTGACGAACCATAGTAATTCTAGCATTGGAGGTATTTTTCTGTAAGCTGAAGCATTTTCCCACCACCCGCAAAGCAGGTGGTTTTATTCTTTTTTCAAAATCTTTAATCTCATTAAATGACCAACTTAACAATTTGAAAAAAGAGGGCCTTGCCCTACAATCAAAAGGAGAGCGAATCTCGCTCTCCTTTTTAATATATAATTCCACTTTCACATTCTTTTATAAATACTCAAAAATAAATCCTTATTCTTTAAAACTTCTGTTACCTCCATAACAAGAAGAGTTTTTCTGTCTTTTTAAAAAATGCGTGATTGTTTAGATACTGCAATCTTTCCAAGCAGAATATATTCATATTATCTTATGGCGCCTCCCTTCCGCAGCTACTGTACTAATTTCATATAAATATCAAAATTACATTCCTTTAATGAAAATGGATCTTCTATATATGGAACTTCAGAAATATCGCATCCAAGAACTCTTTTAAATTGGACTAAATTTGTTTTTTTAATTTTACTATTGTTTAAAAATGATATTTTACTTACGTCAATCTTTAAATCATTGACACATGTTTCGATGAATTCGTAATACTCATTCTGGTTCCATGGATTTAGATAACCCATTACGATTTTATTATCAACATTGGTAAAAATAGTCTTTGTCTCCTGGTTCAGCTTTTCCATATCTACTATTATCCACGCCTTTTCATTGCTTATTACCTTCAAAACATCATCAGGATTGTTAGTAAGAAAATAGATGACTCCTTTGTATTCATAAGCCACAAATTCTCCAAGTCTTATCTGCTTCATTCCAACAACCGGTAACAAGCTGCTATTCTCTCTCAGCTCTATGTAAATTACTTTTTTTCGCAGAACTGAACATACAAAATTTGCTATTGATAATGCCAGATGTGTTACGCCTGACTTTTGTGAGACGCCAACTATAGCGGTCGTTTTTTGTTTTTTATTGTTTCTATTTGATTTTTTTAATATATGTTTTTTGTTGTTTAATAATAAAATCCTTTTCATTCTTTAAAATCGCCGAAAAAACCTTTTCTTCCTCCTTGGAGCATCCAAAGATATTGGTTTTTGGATACATATATACCTTTTTATTTAGCTCCTTAGCCAACAAACAGCAGGAAATTCTATCAGAAAAATTGTTTATTATATAAACTCCATTTTGATTTATCCAATTTGGATATTCCTCTGGTTGTTGCCAGGCCATTCCACTTGTAACATATAAAACTATGTCTGTGTCAAAAGGTAGCTCTGTATTTGTTCCACAATCCATAATATACAAGCCCATAGGAGGTATTTGTTGCTCCACAGCCTCACCATATTCCATGATTGCCATAAAGTCTTCGTGGTATAAAACTCCATTTTTTAGGTTTGTATTCTTCAGATTTCTCCATAGTCTCACGACTGTATCTTTTTCAATATCCCTGTAATAGCAATCAATACCTCTTTTATTGAAATATTGGCACAAGGATATGGCTACGCGGGTCGTACCTACTCCAGAAGTACCGCCTACAACCGCGATTTTCTTTTCGAGATGCTGTTTTCCCTTACTTTTAAATACATAATCATTTTGTAGTTTCTCCAACCTTTCCCTCAGGTCAATAACCGACCTGATTCTTTTATCTTTATCAGGATTTGTTGATAAATCCACTAAATGTTTAATCTTAAAGTCATCTTTTCCATAACTCCCTTTTTGCATAAACTCAATTACTTTTCCAATGCCAAATACATCCACCTGTTCATCTAGATTTCCTCCAGATAATTGTTCAGGTGCCGCCCACTCCTTTGTTCCAAGTGGTTTGGCATTTCTTCCTTCCGATTTCAATATAGATATACCAAAATCAATAAGTCTGACTGTATCACCTTGCATAAAAACATGTTCAGGCTTCATATCCCTGTATAGCACAGGCTCACTCCCTGCTGTATGCAACTGCTCCACAATTTTACAAAGCTCAATAGATATATAAATAAGCTTATTTTTGGATAATTTAGTTTTCTGCAAATACTCCCGTAGAGATATTCCCTCTACAAATTCTTCGACTAAATAATACATATCACCTGTATCATCTACGTCATATAGTGTGGGTAAATGGGATGATTTAAATCCCTGTAAAAGATGTGCTTCGGACAGGATGCTGTGTGCATTAGGATCGGCTTTGTGAATCGCCTTGAGAATCCTTAATGCTCCTATCTTTTTGTAATTAACAAGTAGGACTGCTGTAGCTGCTGACTCCTGCAGTACTCGAATTACTTCGTACTTGTCATCAATACCTGTTGGTATCATATTACATCGCTCCTTCCTTTCGGAAAAAGCATCTCGCGGATAATTTTATACCACATAGAAAATTATATTGCAACCCTAAATTTGAAAATTTTTAATTTTCTATAATTTTTCTTTATAAAAATTTTATATTTTTTCCTTGAAAAATAGCAGAAGTTTCCTTTACTTTCCGATATAATATATATATAATAATGCGAACAAGATATGAAATAGCATCTTATTAGATTCGGGAGGTGATTTTATGAAAATTGAAAAAATCAACGAGAACCAGATCAGATGCACTCTTTCTAGAGAAGACTTAATTAGCCGACACATAAAGCTTTCAGAGCTGGCTTATGGCAGCACTAAGGCTAGAGAGCTTTTCAGAGAACTTATGGAACAGGCTTCTTACCAATATGGTTTTGAAGCAGAAGACATTCCACTTATGATAGAAGCTATCCCACTTTCTTCAGAATCAATCGTACTACTAGTTACAAAGGTAGATAGCCCAGATGAACTTGACACACGTTTTTCTCGATTCTCTGAAAGCGACGATGACGACTTCGATGACAACACAGAGATGAACGATGCCCCTGCGAAGCCATTTAATGAGGCAGCTGCAGACGACATACTAAACATATTTAACAGTTTAATTGAGAAAGCTCAGAAAGCAATTGCAGCTTCTCCAGAAAAGGCAGCAGCCAACGGCATACCAGTAGACATCACAAAGATGTTCGTCTTCGATGATTTAGAAGATGTGATTAAGCTTTCAGGCATTTTAGCTACCTTCTATACTGGCAAGAATTCTCTTTACAAGAGTCCATTTGACAACAAATACTATCTTGTAGTTAGCAAGTCAACTGATACTGCAGAGACCTACAACAAGGTTTGCAACATCTTATCAGAATACTCTGATCAGCAGAATTTCGTGGTTGGTACTGATCAATACATGTCAGAGCACTATGAAATAATGGTTCAGGGTGATGCAATTCAGAAGCTTGCACTTATTTAATAAACAAACAAAAAAGAGCTAGCATTAAGCTAGCTCTTTTAATTTGCATTTATTAGCCCTGAGCGATTGCACCTGTTGGGCAAACACCTGCACATGTACCACACTCTACACAAGCGTCAGCGTCGATCTGGAACTGTGAATCTCCCTGAGAGATAGCACCTACTGGACACTCTGGCTCGCATGTACCACATGAAACGCATGAATCAGAAATTACGTATGCCATTGTTATTATCCTCCTTAAAGTCTTATTGATATTATTTTATCAATATCATTTATACGTCAACATCTTACACCCTATTGTCGTCTAAAGCAAGAAAGAAATTGCATTAAATCCCCTACATCTCAAGGATTTTCATTGATAAAATTTTTCAACCGTGGTATTATCTGAAAAGAATTTAAGAAAGGATGGAAATGAAAAATGGCAAGAGTTACAAAGTCAACAATGATTGGCGAGCTTCTTCAGATTGATGCTGATGTTGCTCCTATTTTACTTAATATCGGTATGCACTGCCTTGGATGCCCATCATCACAGATGGAGACAATCGAGGAGGCAGCTATGGTACACGGTATCGATGCTGATGATCTCATCGAAGAGATTAACACATTCCTTGATTCTAAGGCTTAATTAGGAAATATAAAAGAGCTAGCCTAGTGCTCAATGTCATTAAGTTAAGATGACAAAAAAGAAAAGAAGTTGTCGTTATCACCATTGCATGGTGTAGCTCCAACTTCTTTTTTTACTCTGAAAGAACTTTTTAATAATTATTTAAAAGTTATCTGTGCAAAATTGTAGAAACCAAGGTACCAGATATCGAAATCATGACCACCATTAAGCTCCTGCCATTTGAAGTTCTGTCCATTTACAAACTGATTGCATACTGAAGGTAAATTCTTTGCTGCAGCTGATGCACTTGAATAAGCAGTTCCATCCTGAAGACCACAAATGTTGTAGAAGTAGTGGATTGGATATCTATTATTCTTTAACTTAGATGCAATAGTTGATGCTGTGTTACTTGTAGGTGCAGCTGAGAATGCTCCAAAGTAGCCAAACAAATCAACACATTCGCAAAGACCAATATTGATTGTCTGCATACCGCCCATAGAAAGACCAGCGATTGCGCGATGATCTCTATCTGTGTATGTGCTGTAGTGAGAATCAATATATGGAATCAGATCATTTCTAAGCTCTGTACCAAAATCATAGAATGAATTAACTGATCCACTTGCAGAAGCTTTACCGTTTGGAGTTACAACGATAAATCCATCAATATCTCCATAGTATGAGAGGTTATCCATGATAGCCTTAACCTTAGAAGAATTTCCTGTCATACCCCACTCATTTTCATTTCCGCCGATTCCGTGAAGAAGATAAAGAACTCTGTACTTCTTATCTGTACTGTAGTTTGCTGGTAAATATACATTAGCTTTCTTCGTATATATTCTACCAGTCTCTGAATCATGAGCTGTGTAAGAAATGTTCTTGATTGTTCCAGAACCTTCATCACTTCTTACTGTAGAATACTTTGATGGAATGCTGTTTGCGATAGTAGCTGTTGGGTTGTAATGTGGATTCTGTGATGGATCTGGTGTAGGTGTAGGTGATGGAGTTGGTGTTGGAGCTGGTGTTGGAGTTGGTGTAGGCTGTACTGTCTCTTCTCCCTCAAACTCATAATCAAAGCTGTTACCAATTGAACCTGTGCCCAGTGAACCAAATTCTACGCTTGCGCCATTAGCAATTGTCTTGTTCCATTCAACAGGAGTAATCACATAGTAGTTTTCGCTTGTCTTAACATTTACATTCCAGCTTGAACCAATGTTAACCTGATTCTTATTTACCTTAAGAGTCCAACCATCTACTGTGCTACCTGTCTTGTTAGTAATCTTATAGCTAATCTGATAGCCTGAACCCCAATTGTTAATTTTATAAGTAAGTTCAAGACCCTTTGTAGTAGCTGGTGTCTGTGTAGGCTGTGCAGTTGACTGAACTCCCTCGATTCGAGCTGTATCGCCCTCACTTGCAGCCAAAACATCTGTCTTTGCAGTCATACCAATTGTGGTAACTGAAAGAACAAGAATCATGGCCTTTGCTAAAAACCTCTTGTTTCTCATTTAACATCTTCTCCTTTTCTTTTTAATATTTTAGGCTTATGCATTTTCCGCACTGCAAAAACCCTTGAGAAGATAATAACAAGAAACTTTTTGTTTTGCAACATATTATTAACAATTGCGTAATATTTCTCATTTGTTGCTATAAGGTTATGTGATTAGGTGTGAAAAATGGTGGCAAACAAAAAGACTAGTCATGCTAGTCTTTTCGTTTACTCATCATGATTAGCGTACTGACTTCTATCTCTATTAGCGAATCTTGTGTATTCTGGAAGCCAAGTAAGCTCTATAGTTCCAATAGGACCGTTACGTTGCTTAGCAACAATAATTTCTGATACGTTCTTAAGCTCTGTATCGTGGTTATAATAATCATCACGGTAGATAAACATAACCACGTCCGCATCCTGCTCGATGGCACCAGACTCACGCAAATCGGACATCATAGGTCTGTGATCTGGTCGCTGCTCAACTGCACGGGAAAGCTGTGAAAGCGCTATAACCGGCACGTTAAGCTCACGGGCAAGGCCCTTTAGGGAACGAGAAATTTCTGAAATTTCCTGCTGTCTACTTTCTGATTTTCCATTACCTGACATCAACTGTAAGTAGTCAATGATGATAATAGAAAGGCCAAATTCCATTTTGAACTTTCTACATTTACTACGAAGCTCACCAATGGAAATACCTGGTGTATCGTCGATAATAAGCTTTGAATTACCAATCTTTCCGGCACCTTCAATAAGGTTTTCCCAATCTGCCTCCTGAAGATTACCAGTACGGAGCTTCTGAGCGTCAACTCGCGACTCTAGGGCGAAAAGACGGTTTACCAGCTGCTCCTTTGACATTTCCAAAGAGAATATAGCTGCACATAAGTGCTCGTGGATTGTAATGTGCTGAGCCAAGTTCAATACGAAAGCAGTCTTACCCATTGAAGGACGGGCTGCAATAAGGATAAGATCTGAAGGCTGTAAACCAGCAGTCTGTCTATCCAAATCTATGAAACCTGTAGGAATACCAGTAACCACGCCCTTCTGCTTTGAAGCCTGCTCAATCTTAGCAATGGCATTCATTACAACCTGTCGAATTGGCACATAGTCTGTGTTTCCTCTATTTTGAACCAATGAGAAGATATCCCTCTCAGTCTGATTCAAAATAACATCAACCTCTTCTGTGCCTTCAAAGCACATGTTCTCAATGTTCTGGCTAACCTTGATAACATTTCTAAGAACTGCTTTGTCTTTTACAATCTGGGCATAGCTTTTAGCATTTACTGTGGTTGGAACACCAAGTACCAACTCTTGAATATATTCAAGGGATGCCACCTCAGGGGACACGCCCTTTTCCTTTAGCTTGTTTTGAAGTGTTACCTCATCAACAGGCTCATTTGCATTGTAAAGCTCTACAATTGATTCAAATAGAATGCCGTATTGTTGGTGATAAAAATCGTCCTTGATTAGCATCTCAGAACATTCAACGATAGTGTCTCTATCCACAATCATTGAACCAATAACTGATTGTTCTGCTTCAAGGGAGTTGGGCATCTGTCTGCGAATTACGTCATCCATAATTAATTATTTCCCTTCACTAACGTGAACTCTAAGTGTTGCTGTAACCTTTGGGTGAAGCTTAACCTTAACCTCATAAGTTCCAAGAGCTCTGATTGGGTCCTCAAGTACAATCTTTTTCTTATCAATTTCCTTGCCGTACTGCTTCTTTGCAGCCTCAGCGATTTCCTTTGTAGAAACAGAACCAAAGGTTCTTCCGCCTTCACCAGTCTTGATTGAAGTCTCGACCTTCCACTCTTCCATTTCTTTAGCGAATGCCTGAGCAGCTTCAAGATTTTCCTGAGCCACCTTTTCATCATGCTTATTCTGAAGCTTAAGATCGTTAAGTGCTGCGTTTGTAGCCTCAACACCTAACTTCTTTTTGAAAAGCATATTTCTTGCATATCCTTCGCTTACTTCAACTACCTCTCCCTTTTTACCAAGGGACTTTACATCCTGAAGTAGTATTACTTTCATAGTTTGATTTCTCCTTCTTCTAGCATAGTTTTTATAGTCTCTTCAAGGTCCCTACGAACCTCTTCTAAGGTGCGGTTTTGAATTTGCGCACCAGCGATATTTACATGGCCACCGCCACCAAGGCGTGTCATGATACTCTGAACATCAATTTCATCGATTGAACGTGAACTGATGTAAATCTTGTCCATAAACTTTGTAAGTACAAAGGATGCCTTTATACCAACAATATTTAGAAGCTCGTTTGCTGCCTGGGCACCAATAACTGTAGGTGATTCCAACTGTCCGTCAGGCTCACACTCTGCAATTGCAAAGGCTCCCATATAAGTTGTAGCATTGCGGACCACCTCGGCACGTGCCTTGTAAGTATCCATATTTTCACGAAGCATCTTGCGTACACGAGTAACCTCGGCACCATTTCTTCTAAGGAAAGCTGCTGCTTCAAAGGTTCTAACACCAGTCTTTGTCATAAAGTTGTTGGTATCAATAAGGATACCAGCGTAAATACAATCCGCTTCTGTAGGATTGATAACTATTTTCTCTGCAAAATATTGAAGCACCTCTGAAATCATCTCACTTGCCGATGATGCATAAGGCTCAATATAAGAAAGAATAGGATTCTCGATAATCTCTTCTACCTGACGATGATGGTCAATAACCACAACGTTCTTGTTTTTATAAAGAAGGGCTGGACACTCAACATAACTTGGTCTGTTGGTATCTACAACCATAATCAATGTCTTGTCATTGCAAAGGTTTAAAGCCTGCTCACTGGTGATGAACATATCATCTGGATATTCTTCCTTCTCAGTAAAGCTTTCAACCACTGGTCTCATAGAGCTTGTAATGGTATCAATAACGATGTTTACTGGCTTGTCAATTTCACGACCGGCACAGAAAACACCCACAGATGCTCCAAGACAATCTGCATCGGAAAGATTGTGGCCCATAACGATAATTCTGTCTCTAGTCTCCATAATCTCTCTGAGAGCCTGTGCTTTAACCCTTGCCTTAACTCGAGTTGTACGCTCAACCTCTTTACCATGAGTTCCATAATAAGAAACATTCTGGCCATTCTTTACAACAGCCTGACAACCACCTCTTGCAAGAGCAAGGTCGATGGCCATATGTGCATACTCAGCCTTCTGAGTGTAGTTGTCACTTCCAAGGCCAATACCAATACTTACAGTAATATCTCTGTCATTTCCCATTTTTATAGTAGTAATATCTTCTACTAATGAGAATTTGTCCTCTTCAAAAGCCTCTAAATACTTGTGCTGGAAGGCGATAAAGTACTTATCCTTTTCAAGACGACGTACAATGGCATCTCCTTCGCCAAAGTACTTGTTGATTTTTCTATCCAG
Organism: Pseudobutyrivibrio sp. YE44; assembly: GCF_900104335.1. Taxonomy (GTDB): domain Bacteria; phylum Bacillota; class Clostridia; order Lachnospirales; family Lachnospiraceae; genus Pseudobutyrivibrio. Next base: position 89,865 of record NZ_FMXT01000008.1, on the reverse strand, counting down.
TAACGCAAGCAACATTGAGCGCTTTGCATTTTCTACCTGTTCAAAGACTTCGTCATAGTTATCAATATAAAGAAGCCCCATAACCATTGCCTGGTCATTAATCTTTGCTTTTGTTGCCTGTACGTCAGTCTCATCAAACAAGATGATAGCCACCAAACCGTCTGATGACTCATCAAGACTTGCTATCATGCTGTTTCCTGAAAGAGGCTCTGACATATTAAGTCGCTGAAGACATGCCAAATACTTTCTCTCATTATATTCAAGATGAATATCAAAGTTGTCGTCCTTAGCATGCTCAATTCCCTCTCTAGTAATCTCTGGGAAAATAGTAGTAATGGACTTGTTATAGCCCTTTGTCTTTTCCACCAGATGAGAGAACTCCTCATTCATCCACATAATACGGCCTGTGGAATCCAAAAGAACATATGGAAGTCTGAAATTCTTTATCAGCTCCTTTTGGACAGTACCGTAATGTACGGCATATTCAATTATTGTGTTTCTGAATGATTTGAGATTTGCCTTGTAATAGATGAAAGCAATTATTCCATATATAAGTACAAATACAGATATAATGCCTGCAAATGTTTTATTTATGAAGGCAACAGCGATACAGCCTATTAAAAATAAAATAAGCATGTACAGTGGAAATCTCAGATATCGCTTCAATCGATTTCTATATTTTATTGTTCCCATATTTCTAATTCTCCCAAATACTCCATAATTGACCCGCGACTATTCAAAGTCACAATAAGCCTATTATCGAATTATCAACCTTTGGAAGATATTATATCATAAGAATTGCGAATTTATGATAAAAGTTCTTGAAGTATAGGATAAATGTTCAAAAAACTTTATACCAATTTGTATAAGTTTACTAAGGGGTTGGTAAAATAACGAAAGGTTTTTGTATTTTTTGGTTATTCTAACATTGTTCACAATTTCTTCATTTTCTATAATCGTTATTAGTTAAAGGGGTAACCCAAATTTCAGAAATAAAGAGAGGATATTTTATTATGGCAGACATCGTATTAAAAGACATTAACAAGAAATACCCAAACGGTTTCCATGCTGTTAAGGATTTCAATCTTGACATTAAGGATAAGGAGTTCATCATCTTCGTAGGACCTTCAGGTTGTGGTAAGTCTACAACACTTCGTATGATCGCTGGTCTTGAGGAAATCTCTTCTGGAGAGCTTCTCATCGACGGAAAGCTTATGAATGACGTAGAGCCTAAGGACAGAGATATCGCAATGGTATTCCAGAACTACGCTCTTTACCCACATATGACAGTTTATGATAACATGGCATTTGGTCTTAAGCTTAGAAAAGTACCAAAGGACGAAATCGATAAGAAGGTTCGTGAGGCAGCTAGAATCCTTGACCTTGAGAAGCTCCTTGACAGAAAGCCAAAGGCTCTTTCAGGTGGTCAGAGACAGCGTGTAGCTATGGGTCGTGCAATCGTTCGTAATCCTAAGGTATTCCTTATGGATGAGCCTCTTTCAAACCTTGATGCTAAGCTTCGTGTTCAGATGAGAACTGAGATTTCTAAGCTTCATGATTCACTTGGAGCAACAATGATCTACGTTACACACGATCAGACAGAGGCTATGACACTTGGTACAAGAATCGTTGTTATGAAGGACGGTATTGTTCAGCAGATCGATACACCTGCTAACCTTTACCAGAAGCCATGCAACCTCTTCGTTGCTGGATTCATCGGTTCTCCACAGATGAACTTCCTTGAGGGAACACTTAACGCTGATTGTACACAGATCCAGGTTAACGGTTCAAGCCTTCAGGTTCCACCAGCAAAGACAAAGACTCTTGCAGATGCTGGTTATGCTAACAAGGCAGTTATCCTTGGTATCCGTCCAGAGGATATTCACGATTCTCAGATCTTCGTTGATACACAGGCAGCTTCAGTTATCGAAGCAAAGATTTCTGTATACGAGCTTCTTGGTGCAGAGGTTTACTTATACTTCGATTATGCTGGAACTCAGGTTACAGCTAGAGTTGACCCACGTACAACAGCTAGAGGTGGCGACACAGTTAAGTTCGCTCTTGATATGGAGAAGGCTCACTTCTTCGATAAGGATACAGAGCTTACAATTGCCAACTAATCCTATAGAGATTATAATTAGAGGTATCTTTTTGAAAGGTACCTCTTTTTTTATGGATTTTAATAGCAAAAAAGAAAAACTTTTAGAACAACTTAATAGAGCTACTGGTATTAGCTTTGAAATATCAGATTCTGATTTATCCGATGAAGAAACTCTTAATAAACTGAAGGAAATGGTTGTGCACTTCAATGTCATCGATTCTAAGACTGGTCTTTATAGACTTTATCTTACAGGTGACTTGGCCTATTCAGACGCCATATCATCCCTTCATAGGTTCCATATAGACGAGAACACACCACGACAAGTCTTCTTCTTGGAAAGCCACCACGACTACACAAAGGAAGCCGTTTCATTGCTTAAGAGCATGCTTCCAGAGTCTCAGGACGTGGTTATAGAGTTAGATTCCAAGCATCTTGTTGTTATTCTAAACTTTGAAACTGCTCCTGATGAGGAAGAAGTTGTACAGAATGCAAATCAGTTCTTAGATATGCTTGAGGCTGAGGCCTTCAGCTCCTTTAAGCTTAGCTACAGCGATGCTGTAGACAACTTTAAAGACATGCCAAAGGCATATAAATCAGCCATGGTTGCCATGCATATAGGAAATACCTTCCTTCACACAGGTAGGATATATTCTTACGAATCCTTAGGCTTAGGACGTCTTCTTTACAATGTTCCTAAATCTGAGGTTGAAGCTTATCTTGATAGACATATTAAGCTTGAAACCTTATCTCGTATTGATGAGGAAACCTTGAATTTGCTTGAAGCTTTCTTTGACAATGACTTATCACTGGCTGAAACTAGCCGAAAGATGTTTATTCATAGAAATACACTTATCTATAGATTGGATAAGTTCGCTGATTTAACTGGATATGATGTGAGAAAGTTTTCAGATGCTATAACTGTGAAAATATCTTTAATGCTTTACAACTATATGAAATCTAAATAAAATGAGCCAGCAACTCTAATGTTACATGCTCCCGCAGGCCTACTTAGTGAATTGCTGGCTTCTATTTTTCTATATCATATTTTCTATGCAATACTACGCAAGACGACGGGCACCGTCTCCGATGTCTACTACATAGAACTCTGCATCTAAATCGAATTTTTCCTTGTAAGCCTTTCCTACAACTTCTTTGAAGTTTTCAACAGCATCGTTTTCTACGATGGCTACTGTGCAGCCTCCGAAGCCGCCTCCTGTGATACGTGCACCAATTACACCTGGAACACTCCACTCTGTCTCTACAAGGAAATCTACCTCCTCGCAAGATACTTCATAGTCATCACGAAGTGAAACGTGGCTGGCATTCATAAGCTCACCAAACTTCTTAATATCGTTGTTATTAAGGGCCTCTACAGCTGTGATTGTACGCTGGTTTTCAGCAACAGCATGCTTTGCTCTGCGATAGCAAACCTCATCCTTAATAGCTGAACCATATTTCTCGAATTCTTCGTTTGTAAGCTCTCCAAGCTCGCTGATTCCACATACAGTCTGAAGATCCTTAAGTGCCTGAGCGCTCTCGTTTCTTCTATCGTTATAAGCTGAATCTACAAGTGAGTGCTTAACCTTTGAATTTGTGATGACAATCTTTGCATTTGGCAATTTAACCGATGCATATTTATAGGATAAATCTGCACAGTCAAGGAAAATGGCGTGGTCTTTTTGTCCCATTGCTACCGCAAATTGGTCCATTATGCCACAGTTACAACCATTGAAATTGTTCTCTGAGTACTGTCCAATAAGTGCAAGCTCTGTCATAGTCTTGCCTAAATCAAACATATCTGTAAGCATTGTGCCTGTAAGCACCTCAAGTGAGGCAGATGATGATAGGCCTGAGCCGTTAGGAATATTGCCCCAAACGCACATTTCAAATCCTGATTTAATTTCAGTACCCTTCTCGATTAGAGCCCAAACAACACCAAGTGGATAGTTAGCCCAGTGGTATTCATCCTTGTTTGTAAGGTCATCAAGGCTGCTTTCGATAACACCTACGCTTTCAATGTTTGCTGAGTAAAGCTTAATTACTCTGTCCTCGCGCTTTCTAGCAACTGCAAATGTGCCGATTGTAAGGGCACATGGGAACACATGACCACCGTTGTAATCAGTGTGCTCTCCTATAAGATTTACGCGGCCTGGAGCGAAATATGTGCGAATGTCGCCGCCCTGGCCAAACTTCTCCTCAAATACATTTTTTAATTCTTTCTGATCCATTTTTTATCCCCTATATATATCTCTTTTATTATATCTCTCCATTGCTGTAAGCAACTTATCTGAAGGTGTGAAAAGCACCTTGAAATCGTAGCCTTTTTCCTCGTTATGAGCCACCAAGATGTAATCTTTTAACTCTTCATTGTGTGCGCTACAGTCATATGTTTTGAGCTTAACATGATCATACTTCAAAGATTCGTTAGTTCCCATAGCAGCAACCATCTTTAATTGTGCAGATTCGACTGTTAAAAGCTCTTTTCTCTTAGAATTGTCAATGATCTTTGCAATTGAAAGACTACCGTTTGTGTAATCATATTCATATTCAACGTTTTTATTGTTAACGATAAGAATCAAATCGATAATCATCATTACAATGAACACAATAAGGAAAATATACTTTAAGTGGTTATTCATTACTGTAAAACCACCCAAAGAAACTAAGCACATGGCCATTAATCCAAGTTTTCTTGTCTTATCCTGGGCTGTCTCAACAACCTTTACCGAATCTTCTACAAATGTATCATTTGATTCAAACATTATTCGTTCCTCCTCTTATTAAAAAGTGCCGACTGCACAACACAGCCGACACTAATTATAACATAAGGCTAAGGCCTATACACCCCTAAAACTAAAGGAAATTTCAAGATCCTTTGAGTTGTCCAGCATGAACTCTGGATGTGTTTTAGCACCCCATGTATCGTCGCCAGCTACACCCATTTGCTGACCTACTCGTACATATGTGAAATGTACAGGAGGAAGCTCTGTTGGATGCAAGGCTTCCTCTATCTCGTGAACAGAATATGGTAAAGCCGAAAATCCGATATTTCCTGGGAGGAACATGATTCCGTTGCCCATATCATCTGTTAAGCGAGCGTATCTAACCTCTTGGTGATTTCCACACTCCTGTGGCACTAAATACTTTGCCATGTTGTCCATCACCTTGTTTCTATAAACACCAAGCTTAGCATGGTCTCTATCTAAATATGTTTCCTCTGGTCCCTTTCCATACCATTCTAAGTTAGAAAGGCTGCTGTCTAAAGCAAATACCATTGAAAGCTCTGGAAGCTCTCCTATTTCTTCTGATTTAGGAAGCTTAAGGCTACAATCTACCATACCGTCTCCGTGTACAATATATTCAACCTTGCAGCTGCTAGCAGGCTTTGTAGCTAAGTGATAGGTGTAAACCACCTTTACGCTATACTCATCAGCCTCAACAACTGGAGCCTCGTTTATATTTTTATCCATAACAAGCGTTGCTAAATACTTGCTGGCAAGCTTCCACTGACCGGCTCTAAATGGCAACTGATTTGCCATATCGTTCTCAGTCATTGGTCTCCAGAAGTTTGGAAGAACAAAGCGCTTTAAAAGCTCCTTGTTGTGGTATTTGTAAGAGCTTAAGCCCTTTTGATAAACAAATAAGACTTCAAAATCTTCGCCCTTAACACCCACATTATGGAAGCCCTTTGTAACCTTAAGTGGCTGTTTTCTGCCTGGCTCCACAATAAATCTTCCAACTGTAGTCTGGCCAAAGGCCACCTCATGTCCCTTCTTAGCCCAAAGGGTATCCTCAGAAAGAACAAAGGAAAGTGTCACTACATACTCATCATCTTTTGGCAAATCAAGCTCAATATCGTAATCGATGCTTTCAAGAGGAGGACAGTCTATGCTAAGCTCCTCTTCTGCTATAAGCTCTCCTACCTTTTCTACTGTAAGGATGGCTGTAAATTCACTCGTGTTTGTAAATAGATTGCGATTTTCGATATGAGCCTTGCCATTTTCAATGGTAATCTTGATGTTCTGATAGTCGTATTTTACTTCCTGCATCTTAGGGCTAGGCAATCTGTCTTTGCTGTAACAGATTCCATCACCTGAAAAGCTTCCGTCGTTTGGTCTGTCATCGAAATCGCCCCCGTAGCCCTCGAATTCCACACCATGACAGTCTTTTGTAGTGATTGCCTGATCGATATAATCCCAGATAAATCCGCCCTGGAACAGCTCATCCTCGTAGGCAAGTTCCGTATATTTAAACATTGCACCACAAGAATTTCCCATTGCATGCATGTATTCACAGTTGATATAAGGCTTGTCTCGGTGTTCTTTTAGCCACTCCTTAATATCTGCTACTTTTGCATACATTGTGGATTCCATATCTGATAAATCCACACGTCTATCATTGAACACTCCTTCGTAATGAACAAGTCGAGTGTCATCCCACTCGTGGAACTTGTCCTGCATTTTGCGAAGGTTGCTACCACCAAAACTTTCATTTCCTAAGGACCAGATTAAAATACATGGATGATTTTTATCGCGCTCAAACATGTTGTGAGCTCTATCAATCACATTATCTGTAAATTCTGGTCTATCTCCAGGAACCGCATAATCATTATCCTTTTGCTTTGTAACAAGGATTGGAATCTGCCAGGTTCCGTGAGTCTCGAGATTTGTCTCGTCAATTACATATAATCCAAAAATGTCACACAATCTGTAGAATATAGTCTGATTTGGATAATGACTGGTACGGATTGCGTTGATATTGTTTTTCTTAATGGTAATAATGTCCTGAAGAATTTCTTCCTCTGTAAGGACACGACCTGTAGATGAAGAAAATTCGTGACGATTTACACCCTTGAATACGATGCGTTTTCCATTGATGTGCATCATACCATTCTTCATCTCAAAGCATCTAAAGCCAACCTTTTCCTTAATAACCTCTGATAAACGTCCTGTCTCGCCAAAGACATTAAGCTGTAAATCAAAGAGATATGGATTTTCAGCGCTCCAAAGCTGTGGCTCTCTCACATGGATTTCCATGTGATTCTGACCTTCCACAAGGTTCATCTTGTTTAAAATGTCCGTCTCATCATCTGAGAGAGTCATCTGAACAAGACCTGTTCCTACAACCTCCATATCAAGCACTAGAGTTGCATCCTTGTATTCTTCATCAAGAAGGGTCTTGATACGCAAATCCTTGATATGTGTCTGAGGTACTGTATATAGATAAACCTCCCTGAAGATTCCTGAGAATCTAAAGAAGTCCTGATCCTCACACCAGCTGCCAGAAGTCCATTTAAAGACCTGAACTGCCAGCTTGTTCTCCCCCTCCTTAATAAAAGGAGTGAGGTCGAACTCTGATGGTGTGAAGGAATCTTCACTATAGCCAACATATTTGCCGTTAAGCCAAAGGGCAAATCCACTTTCCACTCCCTGGAAGGAAATGTAAATTGGACCTCCCTTCATAAATTCAGGAACTTCAAAGTACTTAACGTAATTACCTACAGGATTTTCTTCTTCCGGAATCTCTCCAGGAGCAATATCCTCATGTCCATCCCATGGATACTGGGTGTTGACGTACATAATCTTGTCATAACCCTCCATTTGGATGTGTGCTGGAACCTTTATATCATCCCAACCTCTGCAATCTCTACCCTCCTCAAAAAAGGTTTTATCGCAGCTTTCGTAGGTTTTAGCATATTCAAATTTCCACATTCCATTTAAGGAATACTTAAAATTTGATTTTTCCCCATAAGAATAAGCTTCGCTGTCATAGAATTCATGGTCGGAATGTGCATCTAGTCTATTCTGTTGAAAAATTGTTGGGTCTTTTACAATCCCATAGTTAAATTCAGTCATATTATTTTACCGATCCTGTAATACCTTCTGCGAACTGTTTCTGAAGTACAAAGAATACAATCATTGTTGGAAGTGAGCAGAACAATACTCCAAGCATTGTCATACCATAATCTACTGTGTATCCACTTGAGATATTTGCGATAAACATAGGCATTGTCTGTGCTCTGTTGTCACTCATTACTACCTTTGGCCACATATATGCATTCCAAGCGTTCATGAAAGTGATAACTGCAGCTGCTGCATAGATTGACTTCTGAACTGGAACATACATCTTGAAGAAGATTCTCCATTCTGAAAGACCATCGATACGTGCTGCCTCCATGATGTCAGGTGGGAAATTTCGAGAATTCTGTCTGAACATCATGATCATAAATGGTGTTGAGATACCTGGAAGGATGAAAGCCCAAACTGTGTTAAGAAGCTTTGCCTTTGATACCAAGCCATATAATGGAACCATTGTTGCTACGGCTGGAACCATCATTGCAAGAAGAAGGACTCCGAAAAGTTTATCCTTGCCCTTGTCGTGATAAAGCTCAAAACCATAACCTGCAATAGAACATACAAAAAGTGTAAATACTGTCTGAACAATTGAGTAAAGGAAGGAATTTCCCATACTGCTCCAAAGAGTACCCTGTACAGCTGTCTTAAGATGCTCGAAATTAACCATAAGCTGGTTTCCGAAAGCGATTGAACCACGAGCTACTGATACAGTGTCGTTTGTTGCTGCTGCAAACATCCAGTAAAGTGGAAATACAGAAATGATTGAGCAGATTGTAAGGAATATATATGTAGGAATAAGCCTACGCTGAATCATTGATCTATTCTTTTTCTTAGTCACGAGTATCACCTACTTTCAAATTGATGAATGCAAGTATAGCAACCAAAATGAATACTACAAAGGACATAGCTGATGTGTAACCAAAGTTACCAACGCCCTGACCGAAGGCCTGATTGTAAATGTAGTGTGACATTGTGATTGTCTGGTTTGCAGGACCACCGCTAGTTAAGTTTACTGACTCATCGAAGAGCTGTAATGTACCGTTGATTGACATGATTGCTGTCATAACGATTGTTGGCTTAAGAAGAGGAACTGTAATGTTCCAGAAGGTCTTCCAACCGTTGGCACCGTCAATTTTTGCTGCTTCATATACTGAATATTCAATATTCTGAAGACCTGCAAGGTAGAATACCATGTTGTAACCTGTCCATCTCCAAATAAGAGCGATGATGATTACGGCTCTTGCTGTTCCTGCTGTACCAAGGAAGTTAATATTCTCAGAGATAATTCCCATCTTCATGAGAGCTGAGTTTATAAGACCCTGGGTTGCAAACATTGACTTGAAAATCAATGAGTAAGATACAAGTGATGTAGCACAAGGTAAGAAGATTGCTGTTCTAAATAATCCCTTGAACTTAAGGTCCTTGTTGTTAAGAAGCTGTGCTAAAAGGATTGCAAGCACAAGCATGATAGGAACCTCTACTATTAAATAAAGGAATGTATTTTTCATAGATGTTTTGAAAATTACATCCTGAAGCATTCGAGAATAATTGTATGTAAGTGGGTTTGCAAACTGAATGTTTACGCCCTTTCCTGTTTTAAATGATGTAATAAAAGCCTGAATAATTGGATAAAAGCTCATTATGAAAATGAGAATTGTTGCTGGTGTAAGGAACAACCAGCCGGCTGCCAATTGCTTGTTTGCAAGTGTCATTCCATGTCTTTTCTTCTCCACTTTGGCATCCCCTTTCTGTAAAAATGGGAAGTGGGCTAGCCACTTCCCAATGAAAAATCAGTTATTGTCTTTAAATCTTATAAGCCCATTTCGAACTTAAGGTTTGTCTCAGCCTCTTCAAGAGCCTGCTCTGGTGTGTAACCATTCTGAAGTACATTGATAAGTGCTGTTGCAAGAGCTGTTCTTGCCTGATAGTGATAATCAGACTGCTCTACTGTTGGAACGTGCTGTGTGTACTCTACGATATCAGCATAGATAGCCTGATCATTGAAGTACTCAACACCCTGCTGGTAAACATCTGAGTTTGCAGCTGCTGCACATGTTCCGATAACACCACCGTTAAGAAGTGCATCATCATATGTTGTAGACTGTCCATCCTCAGCTGAACGACCACCAAATGTGTAAGCTAAGAAATCCTTAGCAAGATCTGTCTTTGAGCAGTTAGCTGTAATGTAAAGTGAAGAACCACCGTTTGAAGCATAGCCTTCCTTACCTGTAAGTGTAGGAGCTGTTGTTATAGCCCAGTTACCCTTGTTTGAATCAACCTTCTTGATTGTTGGGATAATCCAGTTACCATTGAATACACCTGCTACCATGTCGCCCTGGATAGCCTGATCTGTGTAGTCTGACCAGTCATTTGCAAGGTAAAGTACATTGTCCTGAGCGAGAGTTACGAGTGTGTTAAATACCTGAACAAGCTCCTTGTTCTCTGTAATGTATGGCTTTCCATCCTTGAACTGTGATACGCCTTCTTCCTGAAGCATCATGTAGAATAAGTCGTTTCCATCACCGTCCATACAAAGGAGGTACTTACCTGTCTTTTCCCATACTTCCTTACCGATCTTGTCGAACTCTTCCCAAGTAATACCTGTTACATCATCAATTGTGTAACCACACTGCTCAAGAAGGTCTGTTCTGTATGCGAAGATTGCTGTTCCTGCATCTACAGGGAAGCCGAAGTGCTTGCCATCAACTGTAGAGTAAGAAAGCTTCTCAGCTCCAAGTCCATCCCAATCACAATTAGCATCGTTTGCATCCTGCCAAGCATCTGGGTAGTTTGTAACGTACTGCTGGAAGTAATGATCCTGGAAAAGTACGATATCTGGTAATGTGCTGTAGTCACCAGCTTCTGCTGCAAGTGTGATTGCACTTTCAACGTCTGAAGACTGTGACTGTGTGATGATTTCAAGCTTGAAGTCTGGATTAACATCCTGATAATCCTTCTCAGCAGCCTGGAGAGCTGGGATATTGAAGTTCTCATCCCAAGCGTAAACTGTAAGTGTGTTCTCGTCGTCTGACTGAACATCAGCTGCAGCTCCCTCTGCTGCACCATCTGTTGATCCATTTGAGCTTGTAGCGTCTGAACCACCGCAAGCTACCATAGAAGCTGCCATTGCTCCAACGAGCATGAGTGAAATTAACTTTCTCTTCATTTTTTCTTCCTTCTCCTTATAGTAAAAAATTTATGCACAGATTTGTGCACCTTGCACAATTTTCAGTGTTATCTGTGCTCCTCATATGGTCATATTACTAGTTTGAGTGGTTTTATTGTTTTATATAAACGTTCTTAAAAATTGCAAATTCGACTATTTCTCACATGGGTATAAGTGTTTTTTCACGAAAATATGTTGAAACCATGGACTTTTATAGTCTAAATTATGCACAAAAAAAGAAAGGCGTTTACCAGCCTTTCTTAGCACTTATCTTATAATTCTTTTTCGTAATTCCTATTGTATTTTCTTCCTTCTTCCACTGATAAGGGGTTTTCCCCGTCAACTTTTTGAAGTTTCGATTAAAGGTGGATGGAGTCTGATAACCCACTCTAAATCCTACCTCTTCCATTGCATAATCCTTGTTTTGGATTATCTCACAAGCCTTATCAATACGAATCATATTCAGATAATCCAAAGGCTTCATGCTCATACTTTCCTCGAAGATTCGTCTAAAATGACTCTCCGACAGGCCGCACTCATAAGCAACATCAGACATCTTAATATCATCAGCATAATGATCTGCAATATAATTTACACTCTTTTCGATATAGCTATTTAAGCGCTTCTCCTCTAAGGTAAGGCTGGTGCTCATATCCTCATTAATTCGAAGAAGCTCCGCTACAAAGGCCCTCAAATAACCCTTTACAGCATCCTTGTAATAAGGCTTTTTGTCTCTATATTCCTCGATAATGTTTCTAACAATTGAGGTCAAAGCCTTATTCTGATTCCACTGAATCACATAGCCCTGATTGTTAAGTCGCTTAATCACTTCCTCAGGAAGCATTCGCTTGAACTGCATTTCATTTCGAATAAAGCTATCAATATCAATAAACAAATACTCCCACTTACATATTCCATGGTTGAAGCTTCTGGTTTCATGAGGGATATTTTCTGGAATTATAGTGATGATACCACCCTTATAATTTACGCTGGATTCCTCGATTGTCAGCTTTCCATTGCCCCAATAGCAATAGCCAATTTCCATGTAATTGTGAAAATGTAAGAGATTGTCTTCGGTGGCACCGTAGCTTTGTACCCAAGTGTCACCTAGAAGAGCCATTACATAATGACCATTCTGAATCTCATAATATCTATACTCAATTTGTTTCTTTTGCTTAGCCATAAAACCCTCGCTAAATCTATTTTGAATATACTTCCTTTACAAATCTCTGAAAGACAGGTATAGAACGCTTTACCTTTTCTGTATCTATGCAATAAGCCATTCTAAAATATCCTGGGCATCCAAAGTTATCTGCAGGAACTAATATCAAATCATATTCTAATGCCTTTTTACAAAAGGCGTTTGCATCCTCCTCCAAGGCCTTTGGGAAGATATAGAAGGTACCACCCGGACGTACCACCTCAAAGCCCATATCTACAAGTGCATCGTAAAGAAGATTCATATTTGTCTCGTAAACACTAAGGTCGCTGGTTTCATCCAACACCTTGCTCACTGCCAGCTGGGATGTGGATGCTGGACAATTGTGGCCTATACCACGACTAATCTGACCCATGATTACAGCCAGAATGTCTGCATCTACAGCCTTTGGATTAACAGCTACATAACCAATTCTCTCACCTGGAAGAGATAAACTCTTAGAGAAGGAATAACAGGTCAAGGTGTTGTCATAGTACTTTGCTGGGTACGGACAATCCTTGCCATCAAATACAATTTCTCTGTATGGCTCATCACTAATGATAAAAATCTCATGTCCATACTCCTTTTGCTTTTCCTCCAAAACCTGAGCAAGACGCTTTATGGTCTCCTGACTATAAACAATTCCTGAAGGATTGTTTGGAGAGTTTATAAGTACCGCCATAGTCTTTTCATTGATGGTGGCCTCGAAGGCTTCAAAGTTTATCTGGAAGTCCTTTGTTTGAGGTGGAACAACCTTCATAATTGCCCCAGTGCGGCCAATATATTCCTTGTACTCTGGGAAAAAAGGTGCAAAGACGATTATCTCATCACCTGGCTCTGTCACCAATCTGAAGGCATGGGCCAAGGCTCCTGCTGCACCGATTGCCATAAAAATATGCTTTGCCTCGTAGGCTATATCAAAACGCTTTGAAAGAGATTTTGCCACTGCTGCTCTAACATCCTCTATTCCCAAGGATGGGCTGTAGCCGTGAATTGTCATTGGATTTTCCTGATTATACATATCAACAACTGCATCGGTGTAACCATCTGGACAAGGTACGCTAGGATTTCCCAGGCTATAATCAAATACGTTCTCATAGCCTATTTCCTTACCTCTAGCTGTAGCATACTCGCTAAGCTCTCGAATAATAGATTTACCTTCCAGCAGTTTTTTGTAGGATTTATTAATCATGACTCTCTCTCCCTTCCAAGCTATAAATGTTAAGTCCCTATATAAATCCATATTTTAGCAATAAAAAAACTGTCGCACAATACATGCGACAGTCGTTTTTGCAATTTTTTGTTTAATCTTGCTCTTCTTTTCGGCGGTCATGTTCACTGTAATAGCCGGCTTTATCGGCATACATAAGCTTGTCTGCCTGGTTGATAAGCTCCTTTACATCCTTCGCTTCATCTGACCAAACCGCGCCGATAGCAATAGGATAAGCCTTGGATTTCTTCCTGAGCTTTTCTACCTCTCCCTCAAAATGCTCCTGTGTAACCTGAGGTACGATTACCAAGAATTCGTCTCCACCAATTCTGTAGCAATACTTCTTTTTGAAGACTGAAGAGATAACACCGCCAACCTCTTTAATAACATTATCACCTTCATCATGACCCTTGTTATCGTTGAAAAACTTAAGGCCATTAATATCAATAAAACAAATACCCACTGAAATATCCATGCCCTCTAACATATGCATGGTTGCATTAAAGGCATGACGATTTCCCAATTCAGTCAATGGATCGTGTGTAGTCATATATGACATTTCCTGCATCAGCTTGTAGTTCAAGAGCTCCTCAGAAAGGAAAATACTAACGGATTCTATGACCTCATTCAGATTAATATCCAAATCCAGGGAGAAATTATCTATCAGTAGATAGCCGATACTTTCTGATTTATTTCGCAATGCTGCAATAATATATCTAGAAACTGAGCCCTCTAAAACAGACTTATAAACCTGGCTGTTCCTTTCATTTACGACTTTACTATCGTTTATAACCACCACGTCATTTTCGCCTAGCTGACGTTCCCACATGGTGAAGAAATCATATTCCTCAAATGCCTTTTTGGACGGAAGCCCTGTTCCACTGAAACGATCTGACCACTCATGGATGTCTCCGACCTCTCCATGATTTGACTCTATGATGCAAACTCTGTCAGCTTTTAAGACTGCTCCAAGTTCCTTTAGGGTATATTTAACACCCTTCTTAAAATCATTTTTGGATAGCTGTTTCGCACAATCCAAAATGAAATTATTAGATTTGCTTTTTATAACCTGATTCTCTTCCTTGCGTTTTTCAGCTGTAACATCATGGATGATAAAAGCGCAAAAACCCTTTTGATACACAGGCACTGCCCAGAATTCAAACCATCTGCTAAACTGTGTATTGTAGGTTCGATTAATTACAGATTGGCGCATAAACGCTGCCTGATAGCTCAGGCGAATCCAATCCTCATCCCTGTTGGCTACTGTTGAATAGTAGGTAGAACCAATAAGCTCGCTAGTTGGCTTACCAACTAGGCTGGCATACTTTTCATTAACAAACAAAAACAGCATGTCCTGAACAGTACCAAATGGGTCTGTTATAACCTTGAAAATACAGCATGCATCCGGCAAATCCCTAAGCATATATAGGATATCCTGCGCAGAATAATCAATGTTCCCCATTACATCTTTTTCACTGCTTCCCATTTAATGTAAAACCCCCATGTTTATGCATTAAATTGCCTTTAATTATACTATATTAGAATATGTGTCTAAAAACAATAATAAAAAGGGCACGACTACTACTTTTTCGAAGAAGTCGTGCCTCAATATTTTTAATAATTTTTACTGGAAGAATGACATCTCGTCGTCTAAGACCTTAGCTATGTCATTCAAGCTGGTAGCCTTCTGTGAAAGCACATCCATTGTATCTGAAAGATCCTGCATAGAAGCTCTTGTTTCCTCTGAGCTTGCTGCATTTTCTTGAGATATAGATGAAAGATTTGTAATTGTATCAGAAATAGCATTACTTGCTGCTTCTGTCTTATCTACGTTTTCAACAATCTCTCTTGTAAGAGCAATTGACTTGTTGATATCTTCAATCAAGCTATCAACCTGTTCAATTGTTCTATGAATTGTACTACGCTGCTTACTAATAGCTTCCTGAACACTTCCAGCCTCTTCCATTGTCTTGTTTGAATCATCTGCAAGACCCTTCATAGCCTCTTGGATGTTCTTAGCTGCATCTGCAGACTGATCTGCCAGCTGACGAATCTCATCAGCAACAACGGCGAAGCCCTTACCTGCCTCACCAGCACGGGCTGCCTCAATACTTGCATTGAGGGACAACAGATTTGTCTGAGCGGCAATTGAATCGATAATCGCTACCGCTTCACTAATAGTTGTAACAGCAGTGTTTGTATTTCCAATCAAATTAACAATACTGTCGATGGCTGCAATGCTTTCTCGGGTCGACATTCTAAGCTCTGTAAGCTTGTCCTGGCTGGCCTTTGAATTCTCCTGCATCGAATCTGCCAAGCCCTGCATCTGCTCGGTGTTCTCTGTAATAAGATGAACAGCATCATTAATGTCGTTTACGTTCTCAACAGCTTCTTGCAATGACTCTGCCTGACTAGATGCACCTGTTGCAACCTGAGCTACGGCGATTGTTACATTGTCCGCAGTCTCTGCAATGGTCTTAACTGTATCATTCAAATATCCTGCTGAATCATCAACCTCATTAGAAGATACTCTTGCACTTCCAATTACTTCACGAATCTTGGCTGCCATGTCGTACAACGCATTAGACATTTCCCCAAGCTCATCTTTCCTATGCTTAACCTTGTCGCTAAGCTGAATTTCCAAATCGCCTGTTGCCATCTGTCGAACAGCTCGAACGTTTTCTTCAATAGCTTTAATAATCTGGATGATATATAAAACAGCAATGACCGCAAAACCAATTATGATACCAAAGGAAAGAGTAACGGTCCACGCAACCTTCTTACTAATGTACTCGGTAACCTCGATTTTCTTCAAACCTACGAAAGCCATGCCATAAACAGAACCATCATCATCCTTTAAAGGAATGTAAGCTACATAATATCGCTGTCCATTAATCATTACATTTTGGGCCGAATAATTTTTCTTATTGTTAATTACTTCTGCAATTACAGCGTCGCTGGCTTTTGTACCTACTGCACCCTCGATACTTGAACGCTCTCTCGTATCTCCTCTAAAGAAGGTGTAGTCATAGCCAGTCTCATTATGCATATCCTGCTCTAGAGTAATACTTGAAGCATTTTCTGCAGACATCTCATCCTTCATATAGTCTAGCACCTGCGCATAGGAAGCACAGGTAGCCATAACACCGGTCTTAACCTCGTACTCCATACCTCGACGCATGTTCGTTGTACCTACGATTACCGCTGCAGTACCAACACATACTAAAGATACGATTAATAATCCAAGTAACGCCGTTCTAAGTGATGCCAACTTGGACAATTTTAATAGCTTATCTTCATTACCAACTTTTCCTTTGCTCTCCATATTCGACCTCCGTTTTCATCCCCCTCTGGCCGATTGAACAGTATTACTCTACAAAGCTAGCAAACCGACTATTTGGATTATAGCCTATAACTAAGTATAAACTGTGAAAAAAGTGTAAAAAAAAGCAATTGCTATAACATTTATAACAACTGCTTTAATCTTTGTCATTATCCTCAACTTGGATACTAATGTTTATTCCGATATCGCTAGACTCTAGTTTTCCACGATTTATTTTCTTTTGAGCCTCATGAAGCATAGCCCTTACAGCCTCCAAATCATCAATGGCATCGTCGGAGCTATAGGGTTTACTTTCATCTTCAAAATTCCAATTCATACACTGTCCCCACTGTGCATTCTCCCGTGGATGTTCAGTATAGCAAATCATTTTGAAGATTCTATGACCTCTTGTAGTCTACTTTAAGAAAAATCCTAAACGTGTCTACTTGCTCCACTCTTCAATCTGACCCTCAATTATCTTCATCAGGCGCTGCCGAGCCTCCACTGCAGCCCAGGCAATGTGTGGGGTGATTAGAAGCTTATTGCTATCCTTCACCCTCACAAGAGGATTTTCTGGTGACATTGGTTCAACATCCAAAACGTCCAAACCGGCTGCTGCAATTTGTCCACTTTCAAGAGCTTCAGCAAGGTCTTTTTCCACAATGATAGGTCCTCTACCCACATTGATGAGGATTGCACTTTTCTTCATCTTTTTGAAAGCCTCTGCATCCATCAAGTGAAGGGTATTGTCATCAAGTGGTGCATGAATAGAAACAATATCCGATTCTGCAAGTAAAGTATCAAAATCCACCTCTTTGTATGTGTTGTCATGATTTTTTCCGCTAGTTGAATAGTAGGATACGTTTGCTCCAAAGCACTTAGCAACCTCTGCTACTCTCTTTCCAATGGCACCAAGACCGATGATTCCCCAATTTTTGCCATTAAGCTCATGGAAGTGCATTTCAAAATGAGTAAACATCTTGTCATTTACATATTTCTCAGATTTAACATAGTCATCGTAGTAATTAAGATGCTCCATAAGATTGAAAGCCAATGCAAAGGTATGCTGAGTAACAGCCTCAGTGGAATATCCAGCCACGTTGCGCCATTCAATACCACGAGCAGCAAGAAAATCCTTATCAAGGTTATTTGTGCCTGTTGCTGTGACACAAACCAACTTAAGGTTCTTGGCTTTTCCTACTGTTTGTTCATTGATCAATACCTTGTTAAGAACGATAACATCAGCATCCTCAACTCGAGCTGGCACCTCCTCCGATGAAGAGTAATCATAAATTACAACCTCACCAAAGCGTTCAAATCCTGACAAATCAATATCTTCTCCAATTGTTTTTCTGTCTAAAAATACTATTTTCATTGCAATCTCCTCACAATTATTCTGCTAAAAATTCACAGACTTAGTTTATAATCAATAATACCTTATTTTGAGTATATTTATACACCTTTTTTATATTCGGTACTTTTTATGTGGAATTTTAATTATCTTATTCCTAGCATAATGATAATATCTGTCTTCGTTGGATACTATGTATCCCTACCTAGACTTCCTGTAAGAAAGAATCTTGTGTTTATATACGTGGTATCTCTCGAGTGCCTCGTTATGATATCAGATCTTTTTTCGACCTGGGCTGATATAAATCATCAGTCCTTTCCTTCGTGGGCTCTTTATGTGCTTAACAGTAGCTATTTCATATTCTTTTTGTCCCGTGCATTTGCTTTTTATATCTTCACTGCAAGTGTGCTTAAAATCGACCTTTTTGCCAGCAAAATCCAGCAGTTTTGCATCAATCTTCCTGTAGATTTAGGTATCATTATTGTGCTCTTGGCACCTTGGACAAAATGGTTCTACTATATCGATGAAAGCGGTTATCACAGTGGACCTCTGTATAACCTACTGTATCCAATCTTCGCCTTTTATCTCACGCTATCATTTATTACATTGATTAAACAACGCAACCGTCTTGTAAGGAAACGTGAAAAATACATTATTCTTTGGTACAACGTTATTCTAACTATTGGCTTGATAGTAAGATATGCTTTCCCAAAATATCTTCTAATGGATATCTTCTGCTTAATGGCCATGATAGTTATTTATCTTTCCTTTGAGAATCCTGATGGCTACCTAGAGGAAAGAACCTATATCTTCAATCGTGCAGCCTTAAGAGATTACATTATTGAGATTAATGGTCAAAAGCCAATTAACGCGCTGATTTTCTGTGTACATAATTATATTGATAGCACGGAGCTTTACGGTATCCAGCAGATGAATCAGGGTGTTTATCTTATTGAGAACTACCTTAAGAAAGAATTTCCTGATTATCTTATTTTTGACTATCGTAATGCCAGATTTGTTATGTTCTCCAAGGAAGACGTGGACTGGCATCAGATTTACGATAAGATTCAGGAAAGATTCCTTTCTCCATGGGTTTCAAAGGACACTGAACTTTATTTGGATGTTGGCGCTAGCATAGTTAATTTGTCTGCGAAAGCTCTTCCTTACGAGGTCCTCCTTAGAGTATTTTCTGATGGTTTTATTCAGGCAGACAAAACTGTTGGTAATGATATAAATATTTATGATGACGATTTTGCAGCTGGAATTCTTGCAGAAAGCGGAATCAAGCGTGCTTTGGATAAAGCCATTGAAAATGATGCGGTGGAAGTATTTCTTCAGCCTATTGTAGATTCAGCAACAGGTAAGCTTGCGGGAGCGGAGGCTCTTGCTCGTATTAGAGGAAATGATGGAAAGATTATTCCACCTGGACTATTTATCCCTATTGCTGAGAAGAACGGCAAGATTAATCAGCTGGGTAAGCAGGTTTTCAGAAAATGTTGTCAGTTTGTTAAATCATCAGGCTTTAAGAACACTGGGCTAACATTTATAAACGTTAATATTTCTCCTATTCAGTTTATGAGGCTTGATTTGTATGAGACTCTTACAAAAATGATTGAGGACGCCAATATAACACCTGATCTTATTCATTTGGAAATCACTGAGGAGTCCATGATTGATGAGCTTCTAATGGAAAAGCAAATTGAGACTCTCACTAATAAGGGCTTCAAGTTTGTTTTGGATGATTACGGTAAAGGTTACTCAAATATGGCAAGACTTCACCGTACTCCATTCATAAATATTAAGCTGGACATGAGTATCGTATGGGATTACTGTAACAATCCGGATGCCATTCTTCCTAATGAAGTTAGCGCCTTTACCACCACTGGCTTCACCATCACCGCAGAGGGTATAGAAGATGAAGATATGGCTAGAAAGATGCGGGAAATCGGATGCACCTATTTACAGGGCTACTATTATTCTCGCCCCTTACCAATTAAAGAATTTATAGAAAAGTATAGCTGTCAGTGATTGGCTGACAGCTATTATTATGCTTCTCTATTTCTTGTATCTTCCAGCTGCTGCAAAAGGACTATAATGATACTCCTTTTTAGTGGTGTTTGCCTTTGCTTCTGCTTTGCTGGCTGGATTAAGTTCTTTTATAAAGGTAGATGGCATATTCTTATATTTGAATACCGTCAGGTTGTCCTTGGCTCTGGTAATGCCTACATAAAAGATTCGTCTCTCCTCCTCATAATCACTCTTTTCCTGAGGAGTGGCCTTTTCCATATTTCTCACTACTTTGTTTGGAAACACCCCATTTATGGCATCTATCAGGTATACTGAATCATACTCCAGGCCCTTGCTAGAATGGATGGTTGAAAGGATTATTCTTCCTCCCTGAGAGGCTTCCTGCTCTAAAAGAAGCTGCCTTAGCTCCGTAAGTCTATTTAAAAAGCCTGGAATGTCCTTTTCCTTTTTGGCAATCATTTTTAGGATAAAGATTTTGTTGGCATCTATGTTATTATTGGCCAAGTATTCCCCGTACCCCATATAATTCTCAATTCTTTTGATTGCTTTATAAGGACTCTCCTTTGTCATGTTCTTGAAATGGGTTCTTAAGCTTCTGCAATTTCCAAGGACATAAGGATTCAATTCTATAAACTCTGCTGCATCCAGTATGCCTGTG
This sequence comes from Pseudobutyrivibrio sp. YE44, assembly GCF_900104335.1. GTDB lineage: Bacteria > Bacillota > Clostridia > Lachnospirales > Lachnospiraceae > Pseudobutyrivibrio. The sequence continues at coordinate 68,976 of NZ_FMXT01000008.1, read as the reverse complement.
TGATGTATCTCAGCCTGCATGCACATATCCATGGCAACGCTTTTACTGATATATGCCTGAAGCTTGTAATATATTTTCATAAAGATTTCCTCATCCATTGGGACGAAGGCAAATCTCAAGATATTCACAATATCCAGCACCACTCTGTTGCTGAAAAAGGTCATATCCATATTCTTGATATTGTAAGGGATTCCCTCTCTATCCAGAATATCCACCAAAGGAATCACGCTCTCGTTATCTCTGTATAATACGGCGGTTTTTCCCTTAGGATTCTTCGCCACTTCCTTTAGGTAATTGTATTGCTTGTCACGCTCTATGGAAACAAAATTGATTTCACTTTTCGATTCTCTGATGGCGCAAATATGCTTCTTGTGCCTGTCTTTGTTGTGCTGGATAAATGAATCTGCAGCCTGAACAATGGCTCCATTTGAGCGGTAGTTCTTGTCCATAACCAAAACCTTGGCGCCAATATGCTCTCGTTCGAAGTTTAGCAACGCGTCTGGATAGGCTGCTCTAAAGCCGTAAATACTCTGATCCTCATCCCCAACCATAAACAGATTTCCACCAGCTCCTGCCAATATGGAAATAATCATATGCTGGATTTTCGAGGTATCCTGTGCCTCATCCACACATATATACTGGTACTGATTTTGGAAATACTGAAGAACAACCTTGGAACCCTTTAATATCTTGTAGGCATACACCATTTGGTCGTCATAATCCATAAGGCTGTTGTTCTTTAGATAGGTGTTGTAGCCTTCGTATATCTTCAGAAGCTCCAGGTCATTTTCCTTCCCCAGCTTCTTTATCTCGTCTGAAGTCAGGGACATATTCTTGCAGTAAGTTATCAAGGTACGAAGGGTTTTGATATCGCTTTCCGTTGGATAATCTCTTGTAACCTGCACATAAATATTGGAAAGAAGTTTGGCTGTCTCCTTCTCGTCGCTACAGAGCTCAAAAGCAGTCTTGCCAATCATTCTTCCATAATAGGCAATTATCTTTGCACAAATTCCATTTATAGTTCTAAACTCTAGCCTATCTGCAAGCTCGTCACCAAAGATTCTTTTAAACCTTTCTGACATATCCTTGGTGGCTGCCACGGTATAGGTAAGAGTCAGGATGTTTTCAGGTGCGATTCCCTGGGTGTATATCATATAGCCCAGGCGATTGACCAGCACTGTGGTCTTTCCACTTCCAGGCACCGCCAAAAGAAGCACCGGACCATTTACGGTCTTCACTGCTTCTAACTGCTGGTCGTTTAGTTTACTGGCATATTTTTCAATAAAATCTGTTTCTGTCATTAATAAATCTTATCTCTATTTCTTTAGGTTGTTTTGATTGGGTTGGATGCCTGTTATCTCAGCTTAAAGAATACTACCAATCCAATTTGGATAAACAGGATTGCTGGCATTCCAATCACAAAATACCAATGCTTGGTCTTGTGGCGAAATAAGTACATTCCTGCCCAGGTTCCTATGCTTCCACCTATTAGGCTGAATAGGAACAAAGTCTTTTCTGGGATTCGCCACTGGCCTTTAATAGCTCTTTTCTTGTCGATGGCCATAACAGCAAGACCTGCTAGGTTTGCTATGGCTAGGTATATAAGTATTATCTTCAACATGTTTCTCCTCTTTTCTTCTTAATACCTTACTAAAAAATATGCAGATACTCAAATGGTATCTGCATATTTATTGGCTGTTCTTTTTATTTCATTTCAGCTTTGATCTTATCAACTAGTGTGATATCTGCTGGTAGCCATGCCACATCATCAATGGTTTCCTTGGTGAGCCACTTTGCCGCCTCATGCTCCTTCAGCTCCAAATGTCCTTCCATCACCTCTGACCAAAAGCAATCCATTGAAAGATGGAAGGTTGGGTAGTCATACTCGATGGTGTCGATGAGCTTGCCAACTTTGATCTTTGTATCAAGCTCCTCATGGATTTCTCTCACCAAAGCTTCCTGTGGAGTCTCTCCAGCCTCTACCTTTCCTCCTGGAAACTCCCATCCGCCTTTGAAATCTCCGTATCCTCTAGCTGTCGCAAATATCTTATTTTTGTCTTGGATTGAGTCGCAGATTACCGCTGCGACGACTTTTACTGTCTTCATAGTTATTTTCTCCCTTCTTTAAATTCATATTATTCGTCTTTAGGCAACTGTTATATAGCTTTGCAAGTATTTCAATATATCTTCCCTTACTGGGTGATGCATTTTAAAAATGAACTTTGTAATATCTTTTTCTTTTCCTTTGTTATCCATTTTCTTATCCGCCTTACAATCCCTTATATCAAATTGTCCCATATAATAAAAATTTTTCTCTGCATCACTCTTTTTTACAAATAGATGTTTTCTCTCTGTTTCTTTTACATCTGATACATAGCTGCTATCTATGCCCTTTCCTATCATAGAGTCCCACCTAAATAAACTACTATCCTCAAATGCATCTGCGTAATCAGGCTTACCATCTACATAATTTCTGTCATCATTTGGCTTTTCTTTATGATAAGTTACAAATATAAAAACATCGTTATTTATTCTTTGCATTCCAAACATAGTTGCAGACATATCTTTTCCGCAGTTCATTAGCATACACACATCTCTTCTTGTATATTTCTCATATAAAACAAATGGGGTTTCATCCGAGAATCCCGTACTATATTTATCTTTAAACCGCTGTAATCCTACTTTTATTATATCGTTAAGGTGCAAATAATAAGTAGCATGCTTATATCTATATAGCATGGATGCAACTCGTCCTACATGTTCTTTTATATATAACGCATTTGCGTCTACATATTTAGTTCTTTCTGTATCTTTACTTGCAAAACGCCCTTCTAAAAGTTCTATTCCTTTATTAAAAGCTTCTTCACTTAGTTGAATATTATACTTTTCTTCTATTACATTTCTAATTTCTGAATAACGTATTTCTGAATGGTAGATAAGCTGTTGTAATATTTCTAGCTCAAATGGTCTAACTCCACTTAATACTGTCTTTGATAGGTATTCTAGTGTAGTCTTCTCATTATCAGTTAGCTCCCCAGAATACTTATTTCCCTCCATACTAACCAAAAAATCTGGATAAGTCTTGTATTCTTGAATTATTAATAATGGATCAATCTCTCCATTTTCATAGAAATCAATCATATAAGGAACACGCCCAAGCTTATTTTTTAAGGTAATATAGCTTTCTTTAATGATTGATTTCATGCCCCTTATTCTATCAATTGATGAAAAGATTTTTTCTTTTGCTATTTCATCAAAATGAACTGTAGACGCACCTGGAATAATATTACATCCACTTATTACATATTTTCTTATTGAGTCTTGGTTGTAAGTTCTATCTCCTGATAGAGCTATAGGAATCATAAAATTATTATTATAATTTCCGATAAAATCAAGTATTACAACGAATTCCTTTCCTTCAGCCTTTCTCAAGCCTCTTCCCAACTGCTGAATAAAAACTATTGGAGACTGTGTTGGTCTAAGCATTATTACTTGATTTACCTCAACTATATCTATGCCCTCGTTCAATATATCAACCGATATAATGTAATCAAGTGGTTCTCCATTTATTTGTTCATCATCCTCTTCCATAGCAAGTCTATCAAAAGCCTCTTCTCTATCAGAAGTTGCTGTACTTGAATCTATTGCTATCGTTCTATAATTTTTTCCCGTTTCTGGATTTATGGTCTCGTTTAATGCATATGAAAGACTTTTAGCCTCTTCTCTACGGCTACAGAAAATCAACCCTTTTAGTCGACTTCCTGAATAACCATAATAACTTGCTTGGTTTACAATATGCTTTACTCTTTCTTGACTTGTTAATTGGTTAATAGTGATATTATTCGAATCTCCTAAAAACTCTAAATCTGTTATACCAAAATAATGGAACGGACATAACATATCCTCTTCCATAGCCTGCTGCAATCTTATTTCATATGCTATCTGATGATCAAATAGTTCATATACATTATTCTCAAGAATATCATCATCTCTTTTGTCTGGTGTTGCAGTCATCCCTAGCCACAGCTTAGGTTTAAAATAATCCATTATTATTCTATAAGAATTCGCTGGAGAATGATGTGCTTCGTCCATTATTATACAATCGAAATCTGTTGGCTTATATCTCTCCAAATGTTCCTTCTTACTTAAAGTCTGAACTGTAGCAAAAACAAAATCTGAATCATATTCTCTTATACCGCCACCTAGAATTCCCAAAGTTTTAGTATTTTCAAATATATCTATATATGCTTTCTTTGATTGTTTAGCCAATTGCTCTCTATGGACCAAAAATAAAACTCTATCATATTTTAAGTCCCTCATAGCAAAGGCAGAAGCATACGTTTTTCCTGTACCTGTTGCAGAAATTAATAGAGCCTTATTTTCTCCTGCATTAATAATCTTATACAAGTTGTTAATGAAAGCAACCTGCATCTTATTGGGTTTTAATTCAAATGTCCTTATATCTACAGGATTTACGCTGGCAGCAATTTTCTTTTGTTGCTTTATTATCTCAAATTTCTTTTTATAATCGTCATAAAACTCGTCGAAATCTAATGCAAATGGAGAATTCCAAAACTCATTAAATTCACTAAGTATATCTTTTGCAACTTCACCTTCTGATGTCGAAATGATTCTTGTATTCCATTCTTTATTTACAGTTAAGGCTTTTTCTGTAATATTGGAGCTACCAATAATGATGCTATATACTTCTGCTTTCTTAAAAATATATCCTTTGGTATGAAACGCATTTCCAGAAGATTCTACATCATACATTTTCAAAGTAATGTTGCTTAAGCTATTTAGCGTATGAAGTGCTTTAGGCTCAGAAAACATCAAATAATTAGTGGTTAATATTTCACCTGGAATATTTTTCTTTTCAAGCTCTTTCAAAGTCATTAATAGAGCTTCTATTCCTGCAGCAGTAATAAAGGCAACGCTTATCTGAAATTTATCACATTTCAATAGTTCATCGTCTATCGCAGATAATACCTTTTTACCCTCTTTGTAATTATTTGAAATAAACTGGGGACGATATTCTATGTTTGATGCCAAAGAGCCATCTATATAAGCAGTATATAATCCCTCTTTTAAAGTTTCGTACTTATCGTTCACGCCAATACACTCCTTCTCAAAACTTTTTACTCTTTAATTATATAAAAAAACAATCGAACATTCACTGTTCGATTGAATCTAAATAAACTATTTGTTACACTAACCTTCGGTGCTACGATAACGGTAGGTGGTTAAGCCCTCACCAGAGGGTGTCACAGCCCTCTGAGTATAAAAGGAGGGATGCTAATGGTTTCATATAGTGATTTATTCACTTATTCTCTAGTTTTAATTGGCGTAATTACATTAGTCTACAATGTGACAAAAAAGAAATAACCGCCCAAGTGTCCAGCTCAGCGGTTATTAGTTAATTTGCGATTATTGGGCTTACCGTCTATCGGTAGCACCTTTTCTATTGAAATAATAACATCAATGATTTATTTTGTCTACTCGATTACCTCGATTTTCCCCTCATCATCAATATCCACATTAACCGAAATATCTTCCAGCCTATCGTAAAGCGCTCTCTGCTCTACTGCATCCTTCACATACTGAGTGGTGCATCCTGTCTGTAGACCAGGCGTAATGATGACATCCATATGCTGCTCATCATCGTTTCCATAACAATGAAGGTTGATTAACATTGTGTCCAAGGTCTTCTCGTTGAACCAGTAATTTCCCAGACTATACACGATTGGCACATCCTTATAGTACTCAAATCCCTGCAGGCAGTGAGTATGGGCGCCGATGATTACATCTGCGCCATCTTCTATATACTTGTGAGCGGTATCCACCTGTACCTGCTCCAGGGTAGTGGAATATTCCGTGCCCCAATGTGGCAGTGCCACCACTATGTCAGCATTTGCATCAGCTTCCTTGATTTCCTCTTCAAATAGCTCTGTATCATAGCATCGAAGGATGCCTGGCTCGGTATCTGTGGCCTGTGGAGTCATTCTGTTCTTCTCAGCTCGAGAAGCGGCCACGAAGGCTATGGTTTTGCCCTCTACCTCCATGTAATATGGCTTACTGGCTTCCTCTAGGTTTCTGCCTGCTCCCACATAGGGAATCTTAGCATCTTCCAAGGTAGTGAAAGTGTCCAGCAGTGCATCTTTGCCATAGTCGTAAACGTGATTATTGGCCAACCCAACAATGTCTACACCAAGCTCCTTCAAAAGCTCCACGCGACTTGGGTTCGCCCTAAAGGTATAGGCTTTTCCAGGCAGCGGCTGTCCACCATCGCTATAGGTAAACTCGTTGTTTATCCACATTATGTCAGCACTTTTCATCACATCCATTAACTCTGGAGCGATGCAATCTTGGATTCCATTTTTACATTGATTTAAATACTGCGTGGTAGCCCAATTTTCATCAAAATTGATATCCCCGGCAAAGCATAAGGTAAAGTCATATTCACCCTTATCCTCAGTTGCTTCATCTTCAACGGATGTGGATGCACTTATATCTTCAGTTTTCTCTTGATATACTGGTTCCTCCTGAACTTTAACATCTGCCTGCTTAGCACAACCAAATAACCCAAGACAGGTTGAAACCAAAAGTATCTCTGCTATTAATTTCCTTTTCATAGCTCTTATTATCCCATTTATAAACAAAAACAGCCACACCAAATTGGTGTGACTGCAAATCTCTAATCATTATTTTCTTTTTGCAAAGAATCCGAACACGTTTCTTACGAATGGGCCAGCGAAGAAAATCTGCCAACAAAGCGCCATTGGGAAATTCAAAGCTGTAGTCTGAAGCCAAACTGCCACGAACTCAACGCCTGCGCTCTTGAATAGAATTGTAGCTGCAAGGCTCATAAGTGGGCACATTAAGCAAACAGACATTGCTGAAATCGCAAGGACAATCATAATCATTGGATCCTTACCTGGAGTAACGAATCTAAATGCCAGCTTCTGAGCAAGCTTTCCTACAAATAAAAGCTCAATCGCTACTGCTATTGGCCACATGATTATCATCTCCTTAAATGCTGCAAGAAAAATGAAGTTCTGCATTCCTCCAACATTAAGTGCAATGTTGTAGCAAATCATTGCGTAAACCATGACGAATGCCATGAAAAGTGTAAATACAACTTCCTGAAATTTATTCTGTGGTAACATACCTGGGGTTCTCCTTTCTTATAACCAGGGGAAGACCTAAGGCGTGTTGTTCGTTATCACCATTTCGGTGTGCGTTTCCAATTATACCAGCGCTATATCTTCTTACTTTTTTTCGTACATTGTGAGATTATAGCAAAATTTTTTTCATCATGTAAGTAAAATTTTAATTTTCTTTTTCAGCAAGGAGTAATGCCATAATATGGGACATCTGTGGGAATTCTCCGGTCTGAATCATCTCATCAATTTCCTCTCTTGTATGAAGATGAACATTCAAGAACTCTGTATCATCAAGGTTTTGCCCGCTTACCTTCTTGCAGTTCTTTGCCACGAAGAGGTTTGCGTAATTGTCAGCCATAGTAGCATTTGAAGGAACTGATAATAAGAACTTCCAGTCGTTGCTCTCGTATCCAGTCTCCTCCATTAGCTCACGCTTTGCAGCATCAAGTGCATCCTCTATATCCTTTGTATCTGCGCGGCTCCCGTACTCTTTGCCATCCTTGCGCTCGATACCACCAGCGCAAAACTCTGTGGTCACACGCTTGATTCCGTGACGATACTGTCGAACACAGATATATTTTCCTTCTTCATCAGTTGCCATGATTACCACGTAATCCCTACGGCTATAGCTATAATATGGTTCAAAAGTGCTTCCATCTGGAAATCTGTAAGCGCTTTTTCTAAAATCAATCCATTCATCGTTTATGATATGTTCGCAGGAAATCTCTTCCCACTCTAAGTTTTCTTTCTCGCTCATAGCACCCTCCTTTATCTAGAATATCTTACACTATTTCATCAGAAATAGCATGGCTTCCTTTACATCCTTAAATACTTCGGCTATATTCTTTTGTAGTAAATACAAAAAGGATTTGATAAGAGGTTACTATGATTAAGACGATTATTTTTGATATTGGTGGTGTCCTGATTGGCTACGATTGGACCAAATACCTAATGCAAGAGTTTAACAATGATGAGGCTTTGGTTGAGAAGATTAAAGCCAATGTCTTTGGCGATCATAAATGGGATGAGGTGGACAGAGGTGTCCTGACAAACGACGAGCTGGTTCATTTGTTTACAAAGGATGCTCCTGAGATTAAGGACGAGATTCTTCATTTTTGGAATACTGCAGGGGATGCCCTTTGGCAGTATGATTTTGCTAAGAATTGGATTGCAGACCTTAAGGCTCAAGGCTATCAGGTACTTTTCCTTTCTAACTGGTCTTCTCATCTTAGAGAGCTTGCAGCAAAGCAGCTTGATTTTCTTCCTATGTTGGATGGCGGTGTCTTCTCATACGAGGTAAAACTAATTAAACCAGACCACGCTATTTATCAAACTATCATTGATAAATACAACCTTAACCCAGCAGAATGTGTATTCTTAGATGATAGTGAAAGAAACGTTATTGGCGCACGGGAATGCGGATTAAACGCAGTATGGGTTGAGAACAAAGACCATAACAAAGCAATAGAGGGACTAAAAGCTCTCCTATAGGTTAGTTATTCCCAACAAAAGTTGAAGGCTCCCGCGGGAGCCTTCTTCTATGTCATTATTTAATTAATTCTCTGCCGCGAACTGGCCTTCACCCCAATATACTGGGTCACCTGGAGTATCCATCAGAGCATAAATCTTTGATGTTATCTCATTAGCTCCATCCCAATCACCATTATCTGCAAGCTTACCTGATTCAGATTTAAATTTAATGCTTGCTAAGATTGGCTTGTTCTCCTGTTCAATAAACAATTTTCCATTGTAGAAAATATCTTCAAAAGTGTCTTGTGAATATTCAGAACCTGTAGTCTTATTAAATTTCTCTCTAACTCCAGAGGTGATATCCTCATCTCCTGAGCCAGCAACGCCTTCATCAAAGAACTTGTCCAGGCTTCCATCCTCTTTAATCTCAATTAAAGTGATGTTATAGTCTACACCATCTGCATAGCTATATGCCAATCCTCTAGACTCAATCATCATTACGTCCTTTTTGTCTGAAAGGCTTAGACCTGAAAAAAGGATTGTCAAATCGTCACTAATTGGGATAAACTCCTCAATATTAATGCTACTTACAATCTCAACCTTACCCTCTGCTGAAACGTCCCAAGAGTTAATGTTTAGATTGTTGTTTCCGCTAGCATACTCAACAGTAACAAGGTTGTTGTTATCATTTGCGTACTGCCAATAAAGCACTCCATCCTCTGTCTCTACAGTAGAACAAATGCCATTATCCTTATCAAGTCCAGCATATACCTTGAAGTTTTTTCCGCCGATTTTGTTCAGGCCATCGGTGTAATCCTTAAAGGCTGCTGCCTTATCATCTGCTGATAACTCATCTGTTGATTCTGTTTCAGCTTCTGGAGTTTCGCTCTGTGTTGTATTCTCAACAACAGGACTCTCAGGCTCCTGCTCAGCCTCCTTTCCTCCACAGGCAACCATACCTGCTGCAAGAGAAGAAATGATAAATAATGTTAATATTTTCTTTTTCATAGTGTTCTCCTTTATTGCGATTGATTTTGTTTTCACTCAATCTTACATAATACATATACATCATATGTCATATTGAGTCTTTTTTAAAGTTTGAAAAAGCACTTATACCTACCAGCCGATAGATATAAGTGCATTTTGTGTCAACGTGGTTTTAAATTACTCTACAGTAGCTTCTACTGTTTCAACAGGCTGTGTGTTCTTCTTTTTCTTGAATACGATTGTAAGAACAACTGCTGTAACTACAGCCATAGCAGCAACAACTGCAACGATAATCATTGGGTTGAATAAGCTGAACTCAACCTGAACGCTAGTATCAGACATATTTAAAAGATCCCATGTAAGAGTCTTTCCATCCTTAGATACTGATGTTGCGTTGCTTGAAATAGCCTTCTTAGGAAGTGTTAACTGGAACTTCATGTATCCGCCTGAGTTGCTAATAGCTGCACCAGACTGAGCAATTGAAGCTCTATCTTCGTCATCTAAAATTTCCCAGTCGATAGTGTATTTGTTACCCTTCTTAGTAACAGTAATATCACCCATAGGTGTTCCGTCGATGTTCTTCTCGATTTCATCTAAAGATACACCTGTTAATGTAGCAGAATATCCTTTATAGTTGTCCTCTGAGTACTTCTCAACAGCCCAACCTTTATCTTCTAACTGCTTCATATCTTCAGACTTTGAATCGCTTGAATCCTCGTCTGAATCCTCATCAGAATCACTGTCTGAACCACCTGATGTCTGTGTGGCATAAACTAAGGAAATATCAGCATTTCCCTTGCTGTCTACCTTCATGTCTGCATTCATGCGTACACATCCGCTAAGCATACTCATTACAACAAGCATGATAAGTGCCACATTAAGTCTCTTAAGTTTTTTCATTAATATTATCCTCCATTTAAATGCTAAACCTTTAAAATTATAATAATTACCAACATAAATATCAAGGATATTATTACAAATATTTGCATTTGTGTTACGTAACTGTCACAAATCTCTTGATTTAGCTAAAAGGATAATCTCTTACACAGTGCTTTTTATCTATTTTCAAGCTTTTCTTCAACCTGATTAATTAATGCGCCTGTGCTGTGAATAGCGCGCTCTACGTTTCCATTTGTTGGGTTATAAACTGCATCTCTGATGTTGAGCATTCTATCGCCTGTCTCGAAGGTTGTAAGAATCTTTGCTCTAAGAACTGTATCAAGCTCGTGTGTCTGAACATATTCGATGTATTCGCAAAGAGTGTTGAAATCACCTCTACTGCTGATAATTGCACCCCATGCTGCTGCAAGGAATAATACTGGTACTAAAAGAATTAATGCCACAATGCTCTTTGTAGCTAAAAATGCAAGAACTAAAACTGCTGAAACGCCATACCATACCCATCCTAAGATGTAGCCCTTAACCTCAGTCTTAACTGTTCTAAGAAGGAATTTCTTTCCGTCCTGTACGAAGTATGTAATCAAATCATTGATCATATCATCGTCACCTTCTTCATAGATACCAAGCTGGTATGTAACAATAAGCTTTGCTGTATTGTCATGAGCTCTTCTAACTATTTTCTTATATGTAGCTGCCACATACTGTAATACTGGTACATGCTCCATCAATTCGCCGATTTCCATTGCGCCTCTTGTGAGTCCGTAAAGGATTTCACCACAGCTTCTACTCTGTGCCTTAAACTTTCTGTAGCCATACTTCTTATATCTTTCAAGACCTTCTTTTATTGGGTCGTTTGAAATTTCTTTTCCAACAAGTGCTCTACTAGACATGATATCAGCTACAATCGAGTACTTACCAGCTCTGGCACCTACAAGGAATAATAAAATAAATCCTAAAAACAGCCCCATAACAATAAGTGGTGAATTACCTGTGTTGCAAATAATTGCATAAGCTATTCCATATGGAATAAATAGTGCAAATCCAACGATTCCCCTAATAAAACACCCCCTGTTTATTTCCTTCGCAAGTCTTTTTCTTTCATTCATATACATTTCCTCCTTTGGTTACTCTCCCCTTTTATGTTATTTTGTATAACACTTCTTTCAGTATAAAGTATTTCTTTTTAAATTTAAATATTAAGATATTATTACATGCTTTATTATTGTTCTGTCCTCTAAGCCAACTCTCTTTGCAAAATCCTTGTGCTTATTTATCAGGTTAACCATACCAATAACTTCCATTCTCTCTTTCAGAGTCATTTTTCTCACCTCCTGGGATATATTTCCTTTGTTCATAGCCTTATTTTATTATCTGTGGCACATCTCCAACACCACAAGTTTAGGGAATAATTCTTCTTTTTCTCCCAATTTTTGGTAAAATAGTTTTTGTTTGGAGGTAATTTAAATGGATCATTCTACTCTGGAAGCAATTAGAAAAGAAAAAGGATTTTCACGTGATGATGTTGCTGATTTAACAAATGATGTCATCTCGTCAAAACGCCTTGAACATATAGAAAAGGGAGAAACTGTACTTAATCCCAGTGATTTGATTGTTCTTTCTGAAATCTACGATAAGCCAGAATTATGCTTAAATTATTGTTCTAGCTGCTGTGCCATAGGAAAGAACACTATACCTATGTATGAATTCAATCTTACACAGTCTAAGGATTTACCTATTATTACTCTTGAACTTTTAGATACTCTTAATTCACTTGTAGCACAAAAGGATCGAATCATTAGTATCGCTGCTGATGGTGAAATAACTGAAGATGAAAAATCTGACTTTCAGTCATTCAACGATGGCCTTGAAAAAATGGAGCTTGTTATTAAGTCCCTGAAACTTTGGGCACAGAAGAACTCTTAAGAAATCTAAAGTATGTTTGACAGGTTAATTTTGTAATGATATATATATGCTACATCGTGTATTACGGTTAGGAGGAATAATTACATGAAAAAAAGAATGTTAGTTTTAATGATGACAATGGCCATGAGTGCATCAATTATTGGATGTGGCGCAAACTCAGTAAGCGAATCTGAAGTATCAAACCTGAATGAAAATACAACTACTGAAAACTCAACTGATGCAGACAGCACAGCAACAGACAATAAAGCTGAAGATAATAGTGCTTCTTCTCAGGAATCTTCTTCTATTGAAGGAATTTGGGGTTCAAATTCTATATCAGGAGAAAATGAGAACTTCCCTGCTACATACTATGTACAGTTCACCGATTCAACAGTTGATTATGGTCATATGACAGATGATGGAAATTTTGAGATTGAAAACTCTTATAAGATTTCTTCAATTACAGAGATTTCTTCTGGTATATATCGAGTACAGGCAGAAACTGAGGACGGACATCATTTCACTTACCAGACTAACGAAGATGACAACACCATCATGGACTACTTCTCAACATGGGAAGAAAGCGAATTCGATGACAACTATAGTGCAAGCGAATCACTTAGTAAATGCCAATAGTATTTATGACTTTCTGTTTTTCTGATGAAAAACAAAAACCTATATTTAGCTGTATACTTATCAAAAAGTACAATAAAATTTTAGGCGCTCTGCATTATACAGAGCGCCTTTTATTAATCAAAAAAGCTCTCTCTAACTTTCCATAGAAAGTGCCTTAGTTGAGTATGATATAGATTTAAAACTAGGTGTTACTATAGTTCGAAAGTATTTATTTTGGGGATAAGCTGTATTATTATATATCACTGTAATTATAAATTTGACTTAATGTAGGACTAAAAGGAGAATGAATGATGTATCGAAATAAATTGATACTTTTGCTTGTAACAAGCACTCTTATAACTGCTTGTGGTATGAAACAAATCACTGATGTATCTGATGATAATGAAAATGAGAAGGTAGAAGTACAATCTGAGGTTGTTGAGAAAGAAGTTGAAGAGGAAAATGCCGGTCAGAAGGAGGAAATGTACGCTGCATACAGAGAAATACTTACCAATTTTCTTGAGAGCTCTGAATTATTAGATATAGGAGTTACGGAGCCAGAAATTGAGACTATTAAGAAAGATTCTTTGTTTGCAGTTTTTGACCAGGATGGCGATGGTTACGATGAGCTTGCTTTTAGATATGATGATGGTGTTATAGCCGGAATGCAGGAACATGTTTATGATTATGACTTTGAAAAACACACTGCATATTTAAAATTCTCGGGCTTTTATGGATTAGATTATTATGAAAATGGCGCTATTGCAGATGGTATTTCCCACGGAAACTTTAAAGCAGGTGATTTTTGGCCATATACTTTATATGTAATTAATAAAGATACCAACAAATATGAGGAAAAAGGGTTTGTCGATGCATATTGTGTTGATTTTTATGAGTCTGAGAAAGAATTTATGACAGAAGAAGATGCATTTCCTTTTGATGTAGATAAAGATGGAAATGGGTATGTGTATTATATAGATAAAAATGATGGTTCTGATGAGGACAGAGAAACGCCTTTGGACGATGATGAATATCAGGCTTGGCTTACAAGCTTCACAGATGGAACAAAGATTATAGAACCTGATTTTTACCATATTACTGAGGAATATATCTCAAATATTGGTAAAAAGAATTAAAAGATAATGTTAAAAAAGCACTTTCTAAGGAACACTTAGAGAGTGCTTTTTTTTAATTCCCCCCAAAAAAGAGCCAGGCTCTTTCGAACCTGACTCTGAATAATCATAAGCACTGATTAATCCTGTACGTATGGCATAAGTGCAAGGTGGCTCGCGCCCTCTTTATTGTACAGAATTATCGGTAATACTCAGAAATTATGGTCATATCTAATAATAAACGCGTCAGCTCAGTCAAAACTATAAGGCATTATAAAGTATTAAATATTTGTCGTCAAGTTTGTCCCTTGAGCTTTCGATTTGTCAAAAGAGCTGAGCCCTTTCTAAAAATCCTTCCACTTTGCAGATAAATTCTGCATTGATTCCTTCTTCTTTTCATCGGTACATTCAGCGTATACTTCCATGGTTGTTTTGATATTCTTATGTCCCATTACACTCTGAATGACCTTAAGGTTAGTCTCGTTTTCACAGAACCTTGTACAAAAGGTGTGCCTCAAATAGTGGCATGAGAAATTCGGTAATAATAGCGGGTCACGTTTCTGACGCGATGCATCCACAGATTCCTTCATATTATAAGCTTCAACTATTCTCTTTATAGCAGCATTGATATTCTGCTGAGAAAGAATGTTACCAACCTCATTCTTAAATATGAAGCCGGACATACCTTCTATCTCTGTCTTATTGAAGCCAGTTTCACACTGCTCTTTGTACACTCTATCAAATGCTTCATAGACTTGATCCAACATTGGGATTGTTCTAATACCTGCATCTGTCTTTGGAAGTGAGACTATAACTTTTTCCTTCTTATTATATCTACTCTTCTTAGCACGGACAAGGGCGTGATTTATACTAATCATACGATTCTCCATGTCGATATCCTGCCAACGTAATCCTATAAACTCACCGCATCGACAACCTGTACCTAACAATACTGTGAATACTGGAACCCAATGATCAAAAATCGGATGCCCATCAATGAAATCCATGAATGCTTTCTGCTGTGGAATTGTAAGAGCATTTCTTACACCTTTGTTTTTCCAAAACTCTGCTGAAAATTCTCGATACGCATCATCACAAGGATTCTTCCTAATTATGTCATCCCTCACTGCCATATCAAATGTTGGATGTAAACAACAATGAATAGTTCCAACCGTATTAGGCTTTATGTTGTCCTCTTCAATTAATCTCTGATAGAATTGCTTAACATCTGAGTACTTGATATCTCCTATCAATCGCTCGCCAAACCCTTTTCTCACATGAGCATTATACATAAGCTCATAGTTTGTCCTAGTAGTGATTCGAAGATTTGTCTTTACTGCCATGTATCTGTCAAAAGCTTGATTAACAGTAACATGTCCTCTCACATAATTATCAATTCCATCCAGCTGATCACGTTTTATCTCATCTTCTCGCTCACGAAGTCGAAGAAGATTCACAGAATAGATAGTTCGTCTTTTCTTCCTAGCATCAAGATATGTGTACATGTATCGTCCTTCCTTTGGACGATAGTGCTCACCTTCTCTAAGCGTTCTTCCTTTATTATCCTTTCTGGCCTTTGCCATGAATCCGCCTCCTTCTTTAATAAGAAAGAAGCTCTCTACGCAAACTATTTTGAATATAGATTCTCTAAGCCTTCCAAAATAACCTGCGTCTTAGTTAATTGTCTTTTTTGGGAATAAGCTTCAAGTCTAGAATATTGCTCCTCTGTTAATCGAAGCCCAACTATTCTTTTCTTTGGTTCGTCAGATTTTGGACGACCACCTTTGTTTTTTACTTCACTCAAAACTCATTCCTCCTACAAAATCTATTATAGTTTTTGTTTAACAATAACTCAAGAACTTCTTTCTATATAATAATCAAGCTAATCTAAAACCTTCCAAATAAGCTTCAAACACCTCTACATTTACAAGACAAAGCTTATCCAGCTTATAAACAGCGCCTGCATCATGGGCCATTCTTTCAAACTTCTTCTGGCACATACTATATAAATCTGCACCTTCCTTATATCTTACAAACTTCTTATTGGTATTCTTTATTTCCTCTGGCATTGTTCCCTCCTAATTTACATAGCTTAATGATGCGAAGCTAACCACATTTTTCTTGAGTTTTCTCTTAATGTTATATATCTTACATTTTGCTGAATCATATTGGATATTCAGTTCATCAGCTAAATCATTTAAATCTTTATTGCCTGATAAATAAGTTTGAAGAATTGTCATTTCCTCTTCTGCTAATAAATGCATTTGACTATTGAATAACTTATAATCTCGTCTCATTCTCCTTAACACAGCTGCGTCTCTCATAAATTGTTCTTCATGATCCGTATCCTCAAGTACACCACCCTCAAAATCGCAATTAATAATGGCATCTCTAAGAGATACATTTCTGATAGCTTTATTGGCAGTTGGGTCACTATGTCCGAAACCTCCTCCTACTCTCACGCCTAAATCTCCACGTTCTTCTCTACGATTAAAATCCTGCTCCTCTTCAATCATGTAGATTAAACCTTCTGTATAACTCTCAACAATTCCCATAAAGCTAGCGTAATTCCTACAGATGTAATCAACCCTCTTTTCAACTGTTAATTCTGCATATTTTCTTAATACATTTGCCGAAGCCATCGCTATTCCTCCTTAGAATCTGAATGTCTCGGCCAAACCGGTCTGTCCTGTTGACTTCTCTATAATACCCAGTAATACCTTGTGGTTCGATGTGCGAAGCGACAACAAAAGGTTGTCGCTATGCCATCATTTCATTTTGGCTAGCGGTACTATTTTATTACCGCTAGCTTAATTATGAGATTATCCTATTAGTTCAACAACAAACCTGAGAATATTAAGTAATGTATTAATTGCATTCGAATGCTCCTGAATATAATCAAGAGCTTCCTTCATTCGCTTTCTCATTCAGCTAGCCTCCATTCTGGAATAGATTTTTGGATAATTCATTGACTCCAAAGGTTCCTAAATGAAATATGGTTTTGGTTTTCGCCAACCAAGCTCGGCTCAAACCAAAAAACTTATCTCTACTCTAAAATGAATAAAAAACTGAAATTTCAGCACAAAATGAAATCTTTTCGCTATCTTTCTATTTGGAACAATATTCTTATCTGCTCTAGCGCCACCTTCTGCAGTTCTGGTGACAACTGCTGCAACAATATCACAGCCCGATTAATAGTCTCATTTGTTTCTACATCCCCATTTAATAAGTAATCAACTGTAGTCTCTAGTGCGATAGCCATCCCAGCTAATATATCAGCTCCAGGCATTCTTCTATTTGTCTCATATGATGAGATAGTTGCCTTGCTTTCCAAGAAAAGTAACTCTGCCAACTTCTCCTGACTCAATCCCTTCCTCTTTCTTAATTCTTTTACTCTATCTCCAAATGTATTTACTGTATTCAAAAAATCCTCTCTTCCCGGCTTATAACCAGGAAAAGAGGATTCTCTCTTCTACATTATTCTATTGTAGGCACACGGGAAGCCCCAGCTTTCGCTGGTTATTTTCCCATGCGTCCCTAGGATTGCATTACTGCCTCCTTATATCATGGAGCCTTAATTCAATTATATAGTTACTGTCGCGTGGTTATAAATAGAACTTAAACTCACTATCTATTCTTTCAAGAATCATCGATTCCGTATAATTTCTTAAAGTTGATACTTTTCTACATACACGACACTTCAATGTGAAATTTGGTAATACCGGGGCTGATGGATTACCACTTACATTGTAGGTCAGTCCTATAGATTTCTTGCACTTTTTGCAATGAAACTTAACTTCTTGCATGTTTCATAACACCCTCCTTTGAACTGAAATGACTAGTTCGTACCGCTAAAAGGAAAAGGGAATCACCTTCCGCATGTACATTTACCCTTTTATTCACTCCCTTAGAAAACAAGAACAATTGTTTGTTTTCATGGTTAAATTATAGGCTAGGACAGGTGTGTATTACAAGTCCATTATAGGTTACTTGTGACATTTATCGTACTTAATCACAAGTATTGTATAAGTCCTCAAACCCCACTTCTAGATATGCTAAAAGCCTTTTTACTGTGCTAATTCTTGGATCAGAACCACACTCTGATTCCATCGCTATAATAGTTTTTCGACTAACACCAATAGCGTTAGCAAGTTGTTGTTGTGATATACCTGCTTTCTCTCTAATTTCTCTTAGATTTGAATGATAATGCTCCATTTCCTCTCCCATTAGTTCTTTAGCTTATTATTCTATCTCTCCAGTACACTTATAAATTATATAATCTAAATGATCTTCAACTACGTTTATGTATTCCTCTGGCAATTCAGCTATCACGCTTTCAAGCCTTTTTAATTTTTGCCTCAACGGTACTCGTTTCGTTTCTTCGTTATGTGCGTCTTTTGATAAAGTTCTTGTCCATTGCCCGTTTTTTATCTCAAAAACCAACTCTTTTTCATATCCACATTCAGGGCAATATTCTTTTAAGTCTAAATAGCAGTTTTCGTTAGCCTTAGTCACATAATCTCCTACGTGATACTCTTGATATGATAGTCCAAACTCCTTTGTTTTAAAGCAATACTCTACTTCTTTGTGGCAATTAGGGCATATATCCTTTACATATAATGAATCATAAACTCCCATTTTTAATTCCTCCTACTTCTTACTACTTCTTATCAAGTTCTATTAAATTATGCTCTTCTGGCTTCGTCTTTCCGCTTTCATATTCCGCAATAATCTTTTTTAGATGTTCAATATTCGTCTCTGAATAGAACGAATCTTTCGTAGCATTCTCATCTGTTATTTTTCTTGTATTTTTTTCCTTACTCATTTTTTTACTTCCTTCCTAAAAATCTCTTAACTCTATCAATAAACCTGTAATACCAATGTGTTCTTCTTTCTTCTTCAATGGCAATAATACGAGCCTCTTCTTCAGCCTTAACCTTCTTTCGCTCTTCGCCTTCAAGATGCTTTTTCCATGTATAACATTCAATATAATGTAATATATAGGTCATGTTACCATTGCAGTTTTGCTCATGAAATCCATCCGTTATATATCTTTCAGTATCACTTAGCTTTATATAATTATTATGCCAAAGGCTAACGCCATCTCCAACGGCTCTTATCTGCCAGTTATCTTCGATTCCATTTACAGTCATAACACTCATATCTTCCGCATGAAATGTGATTCCCATATCTACCATACGCTCCAATTCAGCGGTTGATACTCTGTATTTTTGGAAAAATCCTGCACATGTAGGAATCTGTTTTGTGTTTGGATAACATCCCATTCGTATCAATAGTTTTCGCTTACATTTTCTGCAGAGAATATAACCATCTGGAACCTCCGAGCTTCCCATAAATTTCTCATCTGGTATTGAATCCAAAACCTCACACTCTTTATCATGAATCTGTCTAGAGCCATCTCGATTACTTGAATAGAAGTATATATTCTTAGGATTATCTAGCTTGCTTTGTCTAGCTCTCTTTGATTCGCTCTCCTTTTGCTGCTCTTGCTTTCGAGTCTTATATTTTATCTTTCCGTGATATGTAATATACGGCTCTCTGTTATAACTACGAAGAACTCTCAAATCAACAATATCCTCTGGTGTCTCTATCCCTCTCTCTGTACAATAATCAGGGTTATTCTCAATCCCAATTGCTATACTTTTCTTTAAATGTCTCCAATGCTTATTAAATGCATCTTCCTTAATATAAACTCGTTTGTTTGTTGGCTCATACAACGCTGGTACAACTTCTATCATTCCTGCAGCATGTGGATCAATCGTTATTAATCCCACCTCTACAGCCTCCTGGCATACTCTTTGATATCCAGGGATTGTACTTCTATTCTTTGTATAAACGATAATTGGGAATTCAAATAGCTCTTCACCCCATGCATAATCATCTATATTTGTAAGGCTATCCTCTACATCTTTAAATAGCTCACCATACAAAATCTGCTGACTCATTGCACACATAACTAAAACTCCACTTTCTATCTACCTAATGATTTTTTTCTAATTATAGGGTACAAAAAAAGGAGTCCTATAAATAGGGCTCCTTATTCTCTTTTATTCTTTAATTCTCTTTATAGCCTATAGTTTCCTTTACAGAGATGTTTTGCATAACGCTGTATAATACTCGTTAATAAACTCATAGTCCAATTTTGTTATTTTTGCTTTTGCCTCTGCTTTTCTTTTCAAGTCCCCTACATGCTTTAACCATTCAACAGTTTTTTTCTTATTAGGCTTGCCATCTTCTATTATTTTAAACTCTTCTTGAAACATTGTAGACCAATTGCTTCCATAAGATATTATATCACTTACCTCTTTATAAGAAATAAAATCCCACTCAGTTACATTTTTACCTTCGACGCCAAGAATACTATTATTGTTTTTTGCTATCGCTGTATTTGCTATAACAGAATTCTTTGTACTTTCAGGCACATACTTATTTAACCAATTTGGCTCTCCCATAAATTTTTGCTTTAAAATTTCAATAATTTTAGTTTCCAACTCCTTAGCTTCATATAAAGCTTCCTCACTGAAATCTTCCAGATAATATTCAATATATTCTTCTAGATCCTGCGTAGTATATTCTGGATATCTGTTATGGAATTCTACTTGCAATTTTCTGCGTGATATATTTTCAGCAGCTGCACCTTTAGCTGTTTTGATTTCATGTATAGCTTCATCACTCAAATTATTGAGAGTAACTCCTAAACAAGTCAATAATTCCTCGCATTCTTTATAGAAACTCCTATCATTTACTACTTCTAAACCTTTTTCTGTCAATTTTATATTAACAATATCATCTATTATTCTAATAATTGCAGACATACAATTATTTATAGCTATATATCCCTGATTACCTTTATCCCATTCCTCCAAGCAATTTTCTTCAATTGTCCTAAGAGATTTTATTAAAAACGGTAATAATAAATCTAGCGTTTTTTTGTTATCTAATTTATCAAACGTACCATACTTCACTACTTCATTATTGATTTTACTCTTATATTTGTTAAAAAAACTTGTTTTTTCAAGTGCTAGTCTTAACGACTCTGATGTTATACATCTTCTATTCGTACTACTATTAGTTCCTGTTACTATTCTGTCATAAAGTGGGGAGTTTTGCGTTGTGCCCAATCTTTCACATAACGCAAGCATAACAGCTTTTGACCTCTCTAAATATGACTCTGAATTCCAAAATATGTTTATATTCAGACTGTTTCTTAAAGTCTTATTTACAGCCTTTTGATTCTCATTAATATCCATAAACATTTTTAGTTGCTCATATTTATCCATGTCAACGAAAGCTACCACCGGTATAGCATTATCTTTACCATGAGTTGAATCTGAATATCCATATAATCTATGTTGTCCATCGATTACAAATGCAGAACTATATGTCTTTGGTAAATGTAGAATTCCAGCACGTGAAAACTTATTTATATTCTCATCTGTCAAAGGCTCGAACAAAAGATCTGCTCCTTTATTATCTATGGAAATAATAATAGAATTGGGAAAATAACCCCCATTATCTACAAATTGCTTTACTTTTGTTAATCTATCTTTTGTTATTAGTCTTTGATAAGTTGGCATTAATGTTTCATTTGCATTATCTCTATGTAAAATATATGCTAATTTTAATAATCTTTCTGGTTCTATAGAAAATGAATAGTATTTTAATCCTCCTCCCATTATACCCTCAATGGCAGGTACCATACTTTCCATATTTTCTATAGTCTTTCCTGCAAATATATTTCCTAGTAACTGATACTTAGCCGCTGGACCGATATAATTGACTAACTTATCATAATAATCAACAACATCCATTTCAAAATTGGATATATCAAATTCTTCCATTCGTATCCTATCGGCATTTCCTATGGAATAATTCTTGGTAGCAAATATATATTTAAATTTTCTACCAGGATATTTGGACGATATTTCTTGTATTATTCCATCTCTTATAGTCGGTATTTCTTTTAGATCTTTATCAAATATATGATTCTTATCATATGTATCACTACACTTACATTCTATAAGCAAACATACTTCATCATCTATTGCAACAATATCTACTTGCTTACTCTGCCTCTTAGAAAATTGAACTTTAAAATCATTTGTTGAATTAAGCGTTGTAAAACCCATTCTATAAAAAATATTCCAGACTTCGTTTTCAAATAGATCTCCAATAGGCTTATTTTTTTCTATCAGAACTTTTCCATTTTTATATTCTTTTGTTATAAACCAACCATCTTGCAAATAATTTTCAACCGAGTCTCTATCCACCTTATTTTTTATAGTCTTATTTTTTCTTTCTTTAGCTGCTTCTTTTAGTTCATCTCCTGATACTAAATACTCCCAGTTTGTCATTTTCTCCTCCCGTTTCCATAATAATATGCTGTCATATATTATTGTTTACATTTCAAACAGTCCATTCTTTCCATAATCAAACAAACTCTTTAATGCTCCATCTTCCATGTCTTTTATGTTAAATAAAGTATCAAGAACACCAAACGTCTCAGATAAATTTTTTCTTGCAGACTTCCATCCGCCTCCATCTGTAACCCAAATAAATTCAACCCCATCGACTTCTTTCATCTTTTGTGCAATTAATTCATAGCTTCTTGATGTCTCATTTAATTTTGAACCACCCGCTGAATAAAAATTGGTTTCAATAACATATATCTTTTCTACTGTTTTAACCACAAAATCCCATCTCTTCGTACTCTTTCCCTCAGCGGATATTGGAGACAAATCCACTCCCCACTTTTCTTCTATCTCTGTTAGGTACATCTCTTTGTAGTACTCTACACCTGCTTTTTCGAGGTATGATTCAACCAAGTCTTCCATTTGATGTCCACCACGATTTTTTCGACCATTACTGTCGAGTCCAACTTCAATACCTAAACAATAATCTACTAAATTGTTTATCAAATGGTTTGAAATCAGGTCAAGCAACCCTGTTTTCTTCATAAATACGATGTACTGCTCTATATCGTAATTCATTTCAATGAAATTATAATTAAATGCTCCATCATCATCCTGCGCATATATTTCAGTTTGTCTAACAGCTAAAAGTGTTGGTATACATTTTATAATCTCTGGATATCTTTCAATCAATTGTCTAATATCATTTTCAATATTTTTAGAACCTATTAGACTATTCATGATATTAAGCTCTACCTTCATAGCCTCTACGTTCTCATATACCTTGTCAAAATCAACATAATAATCATATTGATTTATACTAGGTCTCATTGTCCCTAGCCATTCCTCAAAATTACGCATCTTCTAATCTCCTCTTGGAAATATCTATAAATTCCTGGTTATTATCTATCCCTATATAGAATCTATTTAATTCTTTTGCTACAACACCCGTTGTTGAACTACCGCAAAACGGGTCTAATATCACATCACCTTCCTGTGATGATGCTAAAATTATCTCTTCTAGTAAGTATTTTGGTTTTTGTGTTGGATGCTTTCCATATTCCTTCTCTTTCTTTGGTGTCAACGCCCCAGTCCAAACATCCTTCTGCTGCTTTCCAGCATTTCGTTCTTTCATCAATTGATAATTAAAAAAATGCTTGGCTTTTTTCTCGTTCTTCTTTGCCCATAAAATAGTTTCCGTACTATGGGTAAAACATCTGCAGGCAAGATTAGGTGGAGGATTAGTTTTCTGCCATGTAATGTTATTTATTATTTTAAATCCTTCCTGTTCTAAAGCTGTACCTATTGAATAAATGTTATGCAGTGTCCCACTTACCCATATTGTTCCATTCGGCTTCAGGACCCTTTTACATGCTTTCAACCATTTCCTGTTAAATTTATGCTTTTCATCAAAGGAATAAGCTTTATCCCAATCCCCCTTATTAACAGAAACCATCTTACCTGCTTGACATGTTATTCCATCATTAGACAAAAAATATGGCGGGTCTGCAAATATCATATCTACTGATTCTGGCTTCAGAGTCTTTAAAACATTAAATGTATCATCCAAGAACAATACTGATGTCTCATCCTCATAATATGGTTTTTTGTTAGAAATATTATATTTCATAGTTAGTAATAATTACTTCTTTTCCTCTTCTCTTTTTAGCATTACTATTAATATTTCTCTTTACATCCATTTGATCAATCTTGAATGACTTGTCGTTGTACAGTTCATACACCAAGTCAACATCATGATTAGAAAGCATACACTTAACACCTTTTGATGCTAATGACTTATATAGTTCGGAAAGTCTAACGTGGTCATCATAGGTAAATCCATCTTTGGTATAATCTGTAAATGACGCCGTCTCGCTAACTGGAATATACGGCGAATCAAAGTACACAAAATCGTTCTCTTTTATTTCATTACATACATCCTCAAAATCTTTACAATAAATCTGAACGTCAGCATCCTGCAAATAATATCCTATGTTCATCAAGTTTGCTTCATCTATAGATTTTCCAGTCTGCTTGTTATTATATGGAACGTTAAAGAGACCTTTATTATTAACTCGATATAAACCGTTAAAACAGTGCTTATTAATCCATATCATGTAGGCTGCACATTCAGCATCTAATTCCTTATTCGCAATCTTTTTGTTATACTCCTCTCTTCGGAGCAAATAGTAATCCTTATCACAAGGCCCTCTATCCAATTTATAAACCTGTCTTATAACTTCTCTTGGATCTGCTTTCAGTTGACGATAAACATTAATTAATTGTTCATTAGTATCATTAATTACTGCCTTCTCCGGTCTCAGATGAAACAAAACTGCGCCTCCTCCAATAAAAGGCTCATAATATGTGTCAAATTTATTAGGTGTTCTTTCCCATATTTTTGTTAAAAGCTGTCTCTTTCCACCAGCCCATTTTACAAATGGTTCCATTTAGTTTCTCCTAGTAATTTTTCTATAATGCCTTACCATGCACCATCATTTATGCAATCTATAAAATATGGACATTTCATACAGCACTGACTGCAGTTCCTTTTTTTGATTCGTTTTTTTCGCTGTAACCAAAATAGTAATCTTTTCATAATAGCTGGTCTCCATATGGTTATAATTTTTTACTGTTATTAGATTACTAAATTAGGTGTCCAATAAGTCGTCTTTATTTGTAATTATTTAAAAACAATTCTGCTTCTTGCTGCATCTGTTTAACAATATCTCCGGGACCAGTAATCTTCACATCTGCTCCTAATCCAAAAATCCATCCAAAAAAAGCTGAACTTATCGCAACATCTACAGCTATCATACTTCTACCTTCACATGTATTTCGTATATTGATGTCCTTACCAAATCTATCTATAAAAATGCCCACCTTTTCATTAGGGAACTCTATATGTACTCGCCTTATATCTCCCCCAAACATAGAAAAATTCTCTAAAGCATATTCACCCATATCAAGGTCATTGTATATTTCTTTTCCTTCTCGGAGAGTATCTTTAATAGACACCTCCTTCATCTTATCTACGCGATAGTGTTTCATCTTTGTGGTCTCATGATCATAAGCCACCAAATAGTAATACTCATTTGCCCAAGTTAATGCCCATGGACTGACTCTATAACTTGCTCCTGATTTTTTAGGAATAAGTTTTTTATCCAATGTCCACTCACAATACTTGAACTCAATTTGCTTGTTGTTAAATATTGCTGTATGAACCGCATCCACATTATAATAAATACTTTCGTTCATATTCTTGATGCGAGTGTTAATATAGACCTGTCGTTGTAGCTGTTTTCCTTGATATTCACTTACAAAACTCTTTATCTTTGATATAAGAACTTTTGATTTATTTTCTGTTATGAATTTTGATGACTGAATGGCATCAATAAGGAGCTTAACCTCAGCAAGTTCAAATTGACGCTCTCCAACATGATAATATGTCTCGCGCCCCTTCGGAGTTTTAATAACTTCAATACCAAGTTTTTCTGTCATTACAGCAAAATCATCATATAAACTTTTCCTTTCTGCAGTGACACCATAACGCTCTAGCTCATTCATAATCTGCGATAGCGTAAGACTATGTTCATCATCTGTTTTCTCCTGAAGAATTCTGCAAAGATAACTTAGCTTTAGCTTTTGGTTTGCTCCTTTGGACATAGAAAATCCTCCCATATAAATACTGTTTTCAGTATATCACAGGAGGACATTTTAAAGGACATTATTTTACTTTTTTTCGAAAACAAAGATATATTCGTGTGCAAGCAGAAGGAATGATTTACTGATACTTTTCCACTTATTTGTAGAACGACAATTATGTTGCTCTTTTATTATTATTTCTTTTAATGAAAAGCCACTTTCGATAAAACATTGCATCATTTTGAATCCTAACGGTACTACATTTCCATGTCTTCTTATGTCTCCAATCATAACTGCGCATTTTTTTGTTTTTTTTAGTACACGATATGATTCTCTTGCAACATTTTTCATCTCTTCTAAAAAGTCATTCACATCTAAAAGAGATATATCTTTTTCTATTCCTTCGCTATAGCGAATAATATTTGCATAAGGTGGATGCGTGCAAATGAAATCAATTTTCTCATCCTTCATAAAGCTTAAATCAGATGCACTTCCATTTTTTAAAAATATTTTAGAATGGGAATCTACTTGAAAATTAAGATTTTTTTCAGAAATTGAAATAGCTCGTTGATTTATATCAACACCTATAGCATTTCGGTTTAGAAGTTTTGCCTCAACTAATGTTGTTCCACTACCAACAAATTGATCCAAAATCCAATCGCCCTGTTGTGAATATTTTAGAATTAGATTTCTTGGTACATATGGTGACCAGTTACCTCTATACTCCCCTGAATGTGTTGCCCAATTGCCACGGTCTGGAAATGACCAAATTGTTGTCTGCTCTGGGCAAAAGCTGCTCGGTTCTATTTGTATATTATTCCCTCCTTTCTTTTACGTTCATGTTACATAACTTTTTTCTTTTTATCAATAGTATTTTTCTATAACCCACTTTCACAATAAGTGAATTTTAACTGTTAATTATCAATGTAATAATAATTCACAAATAGTGAATATCAAAGGAGATGGTGCCTATGAATTTTGAAAATGAATCAGATTTATATTACACAATTGGTCATAATATAAAACTTTTTCGTGAATCTGCCTCTCTTACACAAGCTCAATTAGCCGATAATGTCAAAATTAGTCTCAGCTATTTATCAAAAATCGAAGCTGCCGGTTGTGAGAAAAGCTTGTCCATTTCTGTTCTTAACCAAATCGCAAACGAGCTAAATGTTGATATTACTGAATTTTTTGTAAGGAGGAAAGAATAATATGCCAAGAAGAATAAATACACATGGTGGCGGAGCACGTACAAATGCTAATGGTTTACACTTTGAACAATCAACAAATCTTGATGATCTACTATTTTCTGCTGGATATGAAGTAGTAAACCACGAAGTTTTCCTGAATGATGCTCTTTTGGGTGTTTCAGTACCAAAACATGCTCTGTACTCCCATTTTTTAAATAACCACGGTATTAATTACAAAGATTATAATTCAAAAAAATGGCTACCTGACGAAGCTTTTATCAACTTTACTAATAACACAGCCTACATAATCGAGAAGAAATTTCAAAATTCATCGGGTTCTGTTGATGAAAAGCTTCCAAATTGTGATTTTAAGAAACGAGAATATCAAAAGTTATTTGACCCATTAGACATCCACGTTGTCTTTATAT
Source organism: Pseudobutyrivibrio sp. YE44 (assembly GCF_900104335.1). Lineage (GTDB taxonomy): Bacteria > Bacillota > Clostridia > Lachnospirales > Lachnospiraceae > Pseudobutyrivibrio. The sequence continues at coordinate 41,132 of NZ_FMXT01000008.1, read as the reverse complement.
ATTTGTTTAATGACTGGTTTAAGCAGGATATGTATGATGACACCCTAGAATACATCGAAGATTCTGGTTGCAACTTCTTTTTCAACGATCTTCCATTAGATGCAATTGGTTTGTAAACGGGAGGTGTTAATATGTCAAGATATGAAATAACTCATTTTTTCTCTAATTCTGGTTCAAGAAACGAAGTTAGAATGCGGGTAGTTGAATATCTATCAAGAGAAGAACCTGGTCAAGGTCAAGAGTCTTTAGCTTCCAGATATATCTATTACGTTGAACAGCTTAAAGATGGAAATAGAGTTTACCTTCAGAGACCAGCAAATTTACATAATGGATTTGATTTCTTGGTTTGTGTTGAGAATACAAACTATGCTTCCGAGGGTAAAAGAAAACGTAATTATCCAAAACATGATGACTTCAAGTATGATTTAGCTGCCAAAAAATTCGAAAACACACATATGTATTCACGGCTATATGATGTTTTATTCCGTGTATATAACTGCGAAGATGTTCCCGAATCTGATTATTCAGATATTACATTTAACACTGGATTACCTGTAGATCACATCGTAAAAACTATTAAATGGCTATTTATCGAACAAGACATAAGATATTGGAATTACTCCGGTCGTGCTATGACTTGGGGACTTGTTCCTGACAAATAAACGCAGTGGGCTGAAAAGGTTATCTAATCAGCCCACTGCATTTTCTAGTTAAATGGCAACTCCTCATCAATCCCATCCACCACGGGATTGATACCGCCATCATTTGGATCTGGTGTACCCCCTGATGCACCCTTGCTATCAGCAAACTCGTGCTCATCTACAATCACATCTGTGGTGTACACCTTGATTCCATCTTTGTTAGTATAACTGCCAGTCTGAATTCTCCCTATGACAGCAATCTTGTTTCCTTTATGAAGATACTTCTCTGCAAACTCTGCTCCCTTGCCAAATGCCGTGCAATTAATGAAATCTGCAGTATCATCTCCGTCCTTTTTAAAGCGACGCTCAACGGCTAAAGTGTATCTAGCTACCGCCTTATCCTTATTCTCTCCGCCATATCTTACCTCTGGTTCTCTAGTCAATCGTCCAATCAATAATACCTTGTTCATTCTTCTCCTCCTTTGCATTAACGCCCGTCCCGCGGGTCTCTTTTAGGGTCCTTCTAGAGAGTGGCAAGCAAGGCAAACCTGTACAGGTTTTGCAATATGCTTGCTGGGGAAGCTGCCCCAGCCCCCTAGAACAGCTTGTTTCACTCACTGGCTTCGGTATCACCTTTCGGCGTCCCTCTTACCTCTTTCTCGACTTCTTTCTGGCTCCTTCTCCATCGCCAAGAAGTCATCAATATTACGTTTGGCCTTTACATAATCGGCCATATTTTTCTTAGCCAAACGATATTCACCATATAGCTTTTTCTTCTCTGCCAACGCCTCCGCATACTCAGTGCTTAGTTGTTTAACCGTTGGTAGTTTTCCATTCGGCTTCTCCTCAGGAGACATAGCATCAAATGCTTTCTTTGCTGCCTTATGGACTGTAATCTCCTCTCTATTTGCCTCATAGAACTTTTTGCTATATCCGCTCTCACGATATTTCACATAAGTCTCTCTCGTCTTAGCATAATTGATAATGTTCATACGTATAGCGCCAATTCGCTGAAGCTTTGCTTCCTTTTCCTTAATAGCAGAACTTAGCTCATCAAATTTGCTTGAAGCATCATCAGCCTTTTCGCTCAAAGTTTCATAATCACGGATATTGTTATCACGCATAAAAAGGAGTGTCTGAGTTATCTGCTTTGCATTGAAAACCTTAGCCCAACGTTCATAGCCTCCGCCTTTTCCCTCCTTAAGCTTCTTTTGTATATCAACCAGCAAATCAAACTTTCTCTTGACTGGTGCTCCAGGATGGCCTTTATATTTTGGTCTATCCCTATATGGTCTTGGCTTGATAACTGACAGACCATGATTCATACAAATCTCATCAGAAACTCGCTGAACAACTCTGTAACTTCCCAGAAAATTCCTATATTTTCTTGAGCAATTTAAATCCGTACTGTTCCAAACAATATGATTATGGATATGCTCCTTATCTGTATGGGTAGCAACGATAAAAGCGTGATTTCCCTTTGTCAGCTTCTCTGCTAACTCGTAACCAATTTGATTAGCCTCTTGAGCTGTGACCTCCCCCGGCTTAAAGGACTGTCTCAACTGATATGCAATTATATCTCCATGTGGATGCCTGCCTGTCAGCCTATAATATTCCTTCTTCGATAACAGGAATTCCTCTGTAACAGTCTTTGGATCACAAGCATATGAGCTAACATATTCGCCATTCTCAGTCTTCTCATCATTCTTTACATAATCCAATCTAGCCTTTACACATGCTTGAATAGTCTTTCCCTTGTTGATATGCATTGGAATGATTCTCGTTGCTGCCACGACTTCACCTCCTCTTTTAGATTTCTACTAAGCGCCCCAATATCCCCTTCATCATTTGCCATATTTCTTCTTGGCTCTTTTGAAGCTCTTTTATATCCGCCACATAAATGCTTCCAGTCTCATTTGCACGTCTAGCATATTGATTTAGGTTATTCGAATTGATACGAAGGAGGCGAACCGCCTCCCTCATATCTGTCAAATCAAGCTTTATAGTGTATCCATCAATAGCCATCTTTCTCATATATGCTGCCATGCTATTTATGCCAGCCTCCTGCATTTTCTTTTTGATGAGTTCTTCTTCAGACTCATTCACTAGAAAATGAATCTGTCTATTCCTGGTCTCCTTCTTCTCCATCTGCATCCTCCTGAACAAGAGAATCCACAAAATCGTCCTCTACATAATCCAAATCAGGATCAGGTAAGTCTGTCTTTTTTGTCTTCTGCTTTTTATACTTTTTGAAGTAGAAGAAACCTGCTAAAGCACTGATTGTAACAATAAGAATTAATGACATTATTCCATTCAACTTAGAATGTCCAGATTTCTTATTATCGTCATTTTCATCTGTCTTATTTTCATCATCTTGGACAACTTCTTTCTCTTCGATTTCTTCGTCTTCAGCTTCCTTACTTTCCTCGTATATTTCTTTCTCATCATCGTCCATGAGAGCTAGAAGATCTGATTCGTCCACCTGATTGAGAAAGTGAACTGTCTCATTGCCACTGTCATCTCTATCTATGATTATGTAAAAGTAATTGCCACTCTTTGTTGTAACAGTAATGAACTGCTTACCGCCTACTTCGATGCTGCCATAATCATCCACTAACTCCATATTGCCTTCAGGAGTAAGTGAGCCATAATCCTCTTCATCTACTTCTTCAACCTCTACATCATCTTCTGGTTGCTTTTCCTTGCTGGATTCTCTATAGTCCGTGTTACTCTCAACTGTCATAATCTCTGTGTCTTCTATCTCAGCCGTTTCATCGTATTTTGCAAAAGCTGTCATTGGGGTTAGGCCAACCATTAAAGCTGTTCCCACTGCTGCAATTTTAGTAATCTTCATTCTCTTCATCCTCCTCTTTCTCTATATCATCGATATCATCTTCCTTTGCCTCTATCTCTGGCTTTGCAACAACTACATTACCAACCTGCCCCTGCTGCACCAACTGAAGGAACTGTGCCAACTGCTCTGGTGACATATTTAACGCCCCAACATCTGCTAATATCTGAGAGTTCTCGGCGTTCTTAAGCTTTAGCTCTGCTGCCCTAAGCCTTGCCTTATCATCCTCAATTTTCTTTTTAATTCGCTCCACTTCTGCGCGAAGCTTATCCAATCTCTCGTACATTCTTCCTCCTATCTGATTCTTCCATAACAATAAAAATGAGCCCTCCAATAGCTTGTGTCATAGCTTGCATAAGATATTGGTGACCCACAATGAATCATTATTTTATTTTCTGGATCAACCACAATACCTACATGGCTGGCTCCACCCGTAGCATACGTCCCTTTGAAGAAAATCAAATCTCCTGCTTTTACATTTGCTGGTTTTACTCTTGCAGTAGCCTGTTTTAATCCATTAGCCGTTGTTCTTCCTACGTTCCATCCGTTACCACAATGATTAATGACATAACATACAAACCCTGAACAATCAAAACTCTCCTCAGGATTTGAGCCACCCCACACATACGGATATCCTAGGTACTTCTCTGCTTCCTGATGCATCCTTGCAAACTGTTCATCGCTCAAGACATCTGGAGGTACATCATAATCCTCATAGTCGTCAGTAATCATTTCATCTACATAAATGTTATCTCCAAAGATTTCAGGCTTATTCCCTTTCATCTCTGTAAGTATTGAATAGCGTGAGTTTAAATCATCGCTACGTATCATTGCTGACCTAGCAGCCTCTATACCTCCATTAGTAAGAGATACCTTAAGAACATGCCAGTCATAAGGGACTAGCACTGTATAGGAATAACTTTCTGTGCTGGTTTCTCCTTTCGAGTTTGTCACCTCTCTGGTTCCTGTCCTAGTTTCAGTCCTATAACGGGTCTCCGTTATCTCCTGTGTAGTGAACTGATACTGATGGTTGAAAATAGTATTTATTGCTTCAGCAACTTCAGATTGTGTGTAATCCTCATAAAGCACTGTAAGCAAAGCAGCTAGCTCGTATGGATCATGACCTATTCCTGCCACATCATAACGATACTCATCATATCCTGGTTTTGTTATCTCAATAGTGTCTATCTTCTTCTGAAGAGCTTTCTCCTTTTTCTTGTATTTATTATCTACTGCTATGATGTTTCTATCGCTTGCTGTGTATGAGCTTTCAACTGTAAGCGATGTGATACCTCCCATTACTCCAGAGCAGGAAGTAAAGGTTGTTCCAATAAATAGCAGCAGAACTAAGACAATCACGGCAATTAGCGCAATCTTCGGATTGTCTTCCAAAAACTCCTTAAGGCGCTCTTTGATGCTCTCTGCTGCATCACTTCCAGCTTCATCGACAAATCTTTTTGACGGACTGAAACGATTATTAGCTGCCTTTACCTCTTCCTTCTTCTTGGCTGCCTTTATCTGTTCCTGTCTAATCCGCTTTCGTTGAATAGCCTTACTTCTAGTGCTTGATGCAATATCAATAGCTTCATCAACCACCTCCTTATCTGTTCCCTCCTCCTCACCCTGTCCAATGGACTTTTCAGTTAATGTTTTAAGCTTTTGCCCATACTTTGCAGCTGTAGCACTCCTGTCCTTTAGCTTTTCCTTCATTCTCTACTCCTTCTTTTCTACAACTTCCTCTAGCTTTGTTGTCATGATGCGATAAAGCTCTGTATCTGTTGGAAATCTGTCTACAAATGGCAAAATTACATTTCCAAAAAATATAAGCCCTTCACCAGGTCCCGAATGTGTTACATACGAAAGCTGATGAGGGCTTATGTTTAATTGCTTTGCAAGTATTGCTCGATCTCCCACAGCCTGATTAAGCATGTAGATGAAATCAGAGTTTTCAAATATATTTTCAACCTCCTTTGATGCCAAAAGATCCTTTACGTTCTGAGTAATACCAGTTGGAATACCTCCCCATTTTCTGAATCTCTTCCAAATCTCTACGGTGTAAGCTGCTGTCTGTTCTTCTCTAAGTAGCAAATGCATTTCATCCATATAGTAACGAGTTGACTTACCAACTGCTCTGTTTTCCGTTACTCTTCCCCACACCTGATCTTGAACTACCAGCATTCCAATCTTCTTAAGCTGCTTGCCTAAGTCTTTAATGTCATAGCACACTAGACGGTTATTGAGTTCAACATTTGTGCGGTGGTTGAACACATTAAGAGAACCTGTAACATATATTTCCAAAGCCTGTGCCACATGCTCGGCCTCCTTTTCCTGCTGCGCTAAAAGTTCCTTGTACAAATCCTCTAACATAGGCATTTTCTCAGGTCTAGGGTCCTCAAAATATCTCTGATAAACCTTTCTGATACATCTATCAATTACAGTCTTTTCAACTGGCTTCAAACCTTCCTTTGAACCAACTATAAGCTCGCATAATGAAAGTATAAAATCAGCCTTGAGGGATACTGGGTTGTCATCATCAGAATAGTTCATATTTATGTCCATAGGATTGATGTACTGATCTGATGTCGGACTAATCTTTATTACCTGTCCATGGAATCGCTCTACCAAGTCTTTATACTCTGACTCAGGGTCTGAAATGATAATGTCATCGTTTGTTACTAGAAACGCATTAGCAATCTCTCGCTTTGCTGAGAATGATTTGCCCGCTCCAGGCGTTCCAAGAATTAGACCATTTGGATTCTTAAGTCTCTTTCTATCTACAAATATCAAGTTATTTGAAAGAGCATTAAGCCCATAATAAAGACTAGCTGCACTGTCCTGAAATAACTCCTGAGTTGTAAATGGCACAAATATCGCAGTAGAGCTTGTAGTCATACCACGTTGAATCTCAATGAGGTTGTTAGCTAATGGTAAGCAGCTCATCAATCCATCCTCCTGCTGAAAATCTAATCGTATCAGATTACAGTTGTGCTTCTGTGCAATAGATTTTGTCTGGAACACATTGTTTTCTAACTCTTCCTTCGTTGCTCCTGTGTTAAGAATGAGAAAGGTCAACAAAAACATTCTCTCATTCTGTGATTGTAGCTCTTTAAGAAGAGCTTTCGCATCTTTACCATATGTTGCAAGATCCGTTGGAATGATATCCATATCATACCCCGCTCTTACTGCCTTTTTCTGCTCCTCAATCTTACTTCTATCAAGCTCAGTAATTGTATGCTTGATAGTCTTAATAGCCTCATTCTGATCCACTGATTGAATATGCATTGTAACAATCTGGTTTGACTCTATGTCTAGCAAATCAGCCAGCATTCTATCACTAATATCTGACGCATCAATGGATAGAAAATTCATTGCACAATAAGTTTCTCCTATCTTGAATCGTCTTCCATTTTCAAAATGGAAACTGCTCGGTGCAATAAAATCTTTAGGAGAATTCCCCGCTTTTAAACACTTATCCCAATCGAAGTGAAATCTCTCATCACTTCCCATATGAAACATCTGATGCATAAGAGCTAAGCGCTCCTTTCCATCTAATGTCTTAGCCTGCACACCAAGCTGCTTAAAATTATTCAGTATATCCGTCTCAATATGTTGAAGTCTTGGCTTTGCTTCCTTGATAGACTTTGCATGAATCCCAAAACTTAAGTACTTTGTCTTTGTAAGGCCGTTATTTCCTGCCTCCATCTGATGAAGTAAAATGCCTGTATATTCATCTCTCACATCATCAAAACCATCTGTCTGATGCTTAATAGCAATTCTCTTCTGGAAGTTTGCTGCGTCTACCGATGTATTTAAAAAGCTGAGCTGAAAACTCACTGAACTGTCAAAGAAATTCAAAAAGCTACACCACTCAGAAAAAATCTCTGTCTTATCTTCTTGCTGTGCCAACTGATAGTTTATATCTGCAAACTCAATTGTCTTCGTATAGAAATCCTGATCCACTCTACATATTCCATCTCTAAACATTCTGTCAAATGGAATAGACTCCTGTGCTGATATATCCTTCTTTTTATTCGAAATTAGAAACATTCTTCCTCCTTCAGACGCTTAGCTTCCTTTGCTAGCGCCGCATAATAATTCTTCGTCTTATACTTTCTCTTCTTTGGTCTGACAATCTGGCTACTGATGAAATGCTCCATAATAACCTCTAGTGGCTGTCCATTCTTCTCATACATTGCCAAGAAGAAAAATGGCATCATAATTATCATCATTCCCATAACTGCTGTATTGACTGGCACCACTGTCTTCATCAAAAAGAACGATGGTACTCCAATCAATGCTGCTACTGAAAAACAAATCAATTGCCTTTTCGTCAGGTTGCAGACTATCTTACTTTTTACCCGTGTTAAATCTCTAGGTACACTTACATATGATGCTGCCATGTAATCACCTCCTTAATGTGCCTGTAGAATTGATTTAGATATGTCATCAGTCTTAAACAACGTGAATCCCAAAAGAACCGTGTATCCTACCACTGTCCAAAGTGAACCCACAATATCGTCTGTAAACACAACTGACTGAACCAGTACTGCATAAACTCCCACACAAACCATTATCAAGAATCCTTGAAATCCTAATGCAAATAAGCTTCTTACATAATTCTGTCCCATCAGGCTCTGCTCTTTGTTTCCAAAGGTTGCAAACGGGATTGGTGCCATACTCACCATCAAATAAATCTGAAGCATACGACCATTAACAATTACATAAATTAGTACTGCTAAAATGTTCATCAACATCTGCACTATGCTTGTCTGCAAATAGATTCCAGCAAGTTCTCCTACCTCTTTTTCTCTAAGGATTGCTCTGAAATGTAACATATCGTCTAGTGTTACAGCTGTTTCTTCTGTAATAATCGTGCTGCTTTGTTGCACCACATGATGAGCAACATCAAACACAGCCATCGTAAAATCAAATGTATGTGTTACAAGCATCACAGCAATATAGGTTTTGAATATCCACTTAAAGAATATCCAAGTATCAAAGTTTGCCAGGTTATTGTGTCCTATTACTAGCTGAATCAGTTCATAACAAGCTATGAATGTCAGAATTATTCCCGCAATAGGCATTATCACGTTCTCCGATAAATTCCTAACCAGAGCAAACACCGTAGGCATAAACTCTGACGGTGTCTTCCCAACATCAGTAGATATATTTCCTACCTGAGCATTTACTGAAACAAACGTGGAAGCCATGTTATACATGATTCCATCTATAAAGTAGTCTTTAAAATACTGAAGAAGCTCTTCCCATAAACTATCCATCCGTTCCTCCTTCCTCTAAAAATAAGGCCCCGGATTTCTCCGGAGCCCTTAGGTTTACCAGCTTCTAGAAAAGGCTTGCAAGCTGTGGAACGAGTGTAAGACCGATAACGCCTATACCAGCGCCTGCCATTAGCTGCTTCATTCCCTGTGACTTAGCTCCAGGGTTATCTCCACCGTAACCTTCCATAAGATTGATGCCTCCCCATACTGCTAGACCTGCTCCAATTGCTACTACAAGTGTCTGAAGTGTTCCGATTGCTGATGTAAAAAATCCCATAAATGTTATCCTCCTGAAAATTAAATGAATATTAAATAATGTTATTGGTTACTTTATTTGCAGGAGTTCGTCGACTAACTCCTGCTATATGCGCGCATACTAAAAGGCCCTCTAGCTAGTTGCTAAAGAGCCTTTTTCTCGGTTAAATCGATGAATTCATATTTTTCATCTGCTTTCAATATTAAGTTGTCTCGTTTTTTAAGATATTTCTCTATATCTAGCCAATTATTCTTGTCAAAATCTGCCGTTTGATAGAATTTAGGGTGGCTAGTATAATCGTATTTCTCCGAAAAGAACGGTCGCACCCCTCGAAGTCTTACAATACACTTATTTCCATCCATAACTGCCAATTCATCCATACTCATTAGCTCTTTTCCTAGCTTCTGGTAATTGGTACTGTAGGATGGATTATTGCCTCTTGCCTCTGATGTATTGTAATAATCAATTGTTTCCTTACCTAGCATTTCGCTAAGATCCTTAAGCGTTGTTTTTTCCGTTCCTCCCAGAAATATTTGGCTATCACAGTTACCGATAATCGTGTCAGCGTTATCCTTGTATATAGCCTTCAACTGCGACTGAGCTTGGAGTACCAACATTGCCGATATTTCTCTAGATCTTATGGTTGCCATAAGCTTTTCTAGATTCGGTATCTGTCCAATATTTGCCGCTTCATCAATTAAGCAGCGGACATGTACCGGCAATCTGCCCCCATAAACGTCATCTGCTTTCTCACATAGCAGATTGAAGAGCTGCGTATATATCATCGAAATTAAAAAGTTGAATGTATCGTCTGTATCCGACATGATTATGAATAACGCAGTCTTCTTATCTCCTATTGTATCTAGTTCAAGCTGGTCATACTTTGTAACATCTCTCACTTCCTTGATATCAAAAGGTGAAAGCCTTGCACCACATGAAATCAAGATACTTTTGCTCGTTTTACCGGCTGCCATCTTGAATTTTCGATATTGACGCACTGCAAAGTGGTCCGGCTCCCTTTCTGCAAGCTTTTCAAACATTAAATCTATTGGGTTTTTGAAGTTTTCATCATCCTCGCGAACCTCCATAGCATTCAAAAACTCCAGTAATGTATTGAAATTCTGCTCCTCCTCAGGTGCTTCATAATAGATATAACCTATAAGAGCCTGGTACAATAACTTCTCACTCTTCTCCCAAAAGGGATCTCCTTCTTTTCCTTCTCCCTTTGTATTGGCTATGAGAACATTTACAAGCTTTAAAATATCCGTTTCCTTGTGTATATAAGAAAACGGATTATATCTCATGCTTTTTTTGAAGTTAATGGTGTTGAAGATTCTGATATCATAGCCATTTTTCAATAGCGCTGATCCACATTCATTTACTATGGTTCCCTTTGGATCAGTTACAACATAGCTTGAATGCATCTGAAGCAAGTTTGGCTTTAGCACAAATCTTGTCTTTCCTGAACCAGATCCTCCAATCACTACAACATTCTTATTTCTTGCATATTTAGGATTTGTAAGCCTGCTTTCCATTGATAATAGCTCAGTCTTTGACAAGATTACATTTTTTTCAAACTCAGGATTTATAAAGGGTTCTATATCCTTCTTTTTCCCCCATCTGGCAGAACCATACTCAACCTTATGCTTGAAGTTCTTCCTGTTTTCAATCTTATCTATGATAGCCATACCGCCAAACAAGAGACCTACGGCTCCTAATCCGATAAGTAAGGTGGGGTTCTGAAGTAATGAATCTATATTTATCATCTAACCGCCTCCTTATGCCTTTCTACTACCTTCTTTCCAAGCTCTTTTGCTACCTCCTTGGCCTTATTTAGCTTATCAATAACACTAGCTTTAACATGTTGCCTATGTAGATACTTAGTAGTGTAAGCAGAAATAACCTTGTTGATTGCATCCTCATCTCTGGCCTTAAAAAAGACATTGTATACTGGAGGTTCTACACCTTTATCCTTGATAATTGCGTAATCAACACCAAATTTCTTTGCAATCTTATGAAAATCCCTAATTCCCTCCTGATCTAGGTCTACTCTTGTCACACCCTGTCCCTGGCCTATCAGTTCCTTAACAGATTGTCTACCATGCCTTGGTTCCTGTGGAAGATGTGCTTGTGCTCTTTTCTCATCAATATGATTCTTTATAGCCATTAAGATTCGTAGCATACCTCTTGCCGAAATCTCTGTGGTTCGTACCGCTAATCGTATAGATTTTTCTTCTACCTCCTGCTGCAAGCTATTCCTCCTTTCTCGCCAGGCTACCATTAGCCATATCATTATTCACCTTTGCCCTGTAATAGCTACTGATTGTCATTGGTGCATTATATAGGGTTGCAAGTAAATATGACTTTATACTATGCACCTGGGTTGTATTTTCCCTTAATCCATCAAGTACAAACTGTATGTGCTCTATAGTCAGTTTCATAAATGTAGCCTTTACCACTGCCGCTGGCTTTTCATCTCCTGAAATCCTGATAGTATCCCTAGTAGTGCAAACGGTATCTACAATCAGTGCGTAAATCTCATCTATAAGCTCTGCATCACCTTCATACTGCTCTTTAAGCCAATCAAGTTGTAGCTGATGCTTAAAATATGCCTCATAATCCCTTCTCTGCTCCTCTCGCTCAGAAAGAATGAAGTCAGTATCACTACAGTCTGTATAGTTAATATCAGTATTATTACTTCGTAGGTTTTTCGACTCTGGACTCGTACTGATGTCAGCTTCAGAGTCGTAAGCTGCCCTTGCCTGCTCTCGTATAAATTCCGAGTCCATAAAGTTTTTCACATAAATAATGATTGGCTTTCCTTGGCCTTGGCGTTTTCGCTCTATCAGCCCGATATTCTCTAACTCCACAAATAACTTTGTTGCTGTCTTATCTGATATGGAAAGAGCTGTCATAGCACTAGAAAGCGTATAAATGATATAGACTCTACCCTTTTCGTCATACCAGCCATTCTTCGCTGATAACGATACTCGATCAAGCAATAAACCATATAAGGTCCTAGCATCTCTGGATAGCTGCCTAAATCTTGAATCCGTATAGAACACCTTAGGTATTCGATAGAACACGAATTGCTCTGATTGTTCTCCATAAAAGTAATCAAAACTCATGCATTTCCTTTCTCTGGAGTGACTTCTTCCTTAGATGGCTCAACATCCTGACCGAGAATCTTCTTCATACATGGGAAGCAGAAAGCCTTTCCATAACCATATGGACAATGATTCTTACAGTTTGATGGCTGAGGAACTGGCATCTTTCCTCCAATAATTCTGCTTGGTACTCCTCCATTGCTACATAAAGCATTTGCGTTATATCGTGCTGACATAGTTTTTTCCTCCTAATTTTGGGCATAGAAAAAGCGCCAGACTACAGATTTCTCTGCAGCTGACGCTCTATTACTATTTATTACTGTTCTAAATTACTGGCTCTGTTTTCTTCACAGCCTTTTCAATTTCATCCTTCACTGGCTTTGGTGCTTTTGCTAATTCATCTCGCTTTGCCTTTAAATCGCCTAAAACAGACGGCTTCTCCTTTGCCTTTGATTCCTTGATAGCTTGTCTCTTTTCAAACTTCTCAGCCATCTCAAATACCTTATCCTGTGAATCGTAGTGGTAAAGCTTCTCTGAAAGGACATCCTCAGGCTTAAGCTCTGTTGAATTAACCATGTGAATCATCTCTTCCATGTTTTTAATGTCCATTTCTGGCAAATCTGGCACCATAATGACCTCATGAACACTGCACGGAATCACATAGAAGTCACCGCCCATTGTATCAGCAACTTCCTCCATAAAGCCTGGATAAGCAATAACTCCTGCTCCGTTCATCTTATCATCCACAGTTGCCACATAAAGCTTGCTCTCTGGACCCTCAGGATCCATAAACTCAGCCATTTCTGGACCAACCATAGATACCAGTGTATCGCGTAGTGTGCTAAGTTCTGCTGGTCGAATCTTAGGTGAATTCTCAACTGCATCCTCGTGTAGCTGCTCAGGTGTAATTCCAAATTGCTGTACAAGATTGTTGGTTACAAGCACTGTACTTGTTCCATCCTCCGTCTTATCAAGGATTAGTCGATATACAATCGCCATGTCCTCAATAAGTTTGTGAGGAATTTTCTGAAGCAGGTTCTCATTCTTGTTTGCTGGAATCAACTGAATTGCCAGCTTATCCTTCACATTATCATATTCTGTAATAGCCTTAGTATCGTAGCTTGGCATGTTGTCAATGGCCCTTTCAAAAGTGTTAGCAGCCTTATTAAGTGCCGCCTCATAATCACCTGTTACCTTGTAATGATCAAACATTGAATCTACCTTAAGGCTAGCACCAACTGTACTGCCTTCCGGTGTAACCACCATTGATTCATATGTCTGATTGACCTTATCAGTGATTTCAAACTTTATATTCACATCACCGTATCCCTTTGCCTCAAGCATGTTCCCCACATCCTCAGCAATCTTCTCTTTAAACTGTTCGTATTCCAATACGCTTACCTCTCTTTCTTATGCTTGTTTTAGGTTTGGGTCGTCACCCTTTACCTACTTACTGGCATCAAAAAAGCGTCTGCCTGCAATCACTTAATGATTACAAACCGACGCTTATGTTCGATGCTTTATTCTTTTGCAAAAGAAAAGGACTCGCGAGGAGCTTTTGTATCGCTCTCTCGTTTGTCCATGATAAATATAACATGACTTGAAACAGAATAAAATATACAGTTGGTATGTCTTTGGTATGCGTTTGGTATGCCAAAAGTATATCGTTGGTATGTTTTCATGAATCTCTCCACTTTCACTAGCCTTTTAATGGTCAGCTTCAATTGCTATTATAAAATTATCCAATATGTCCGAGGGCACCTTACCACTGGCAACAAGGCCCTTTACAGCAGTTGACTACATAACTCCAGAAATACAGATGAAAGACGATTTATCATTTGATTAAAACTAAAAAGTAAATAATAAGGGCTAGCACAAATGCGCCAGCCCAGTTTATGTTCTATTTTGCCTTTCTACCTTCTGCCTTACCATTTTCAACATAATGCTTTATCAAAGCACTACCATCTGTGCCTATTGCTAGTTGAAGGTCTGGATTACTATCATAGTAAACTTGTGGATCAAACTCTGCTGCATAATCTACGCCATTGAAAATAGTTGTTGGATTCTGAACCTTTCCAGGTGTTGAATCTGCTAAAATCGCATTTTTCATAGCTGCTGCTAGTGTAGCCTGCTGTGTAGCTGTTAAATGTCGTGAAGTACGAATAACACATGTTCCAAGAACCTCATGTGATCCTGGGTCAAGAAATCCCTGTCCATCAAAACAAGCTAAATAATCATTTCTATTTTTTGCTTCTTTGACTGTATTATAAACCTCTACTACTCCACCACCATCGGTTCTTCCATAATCACCTTCATAGTAATCTGTTATCTGTGAATCTCTAAAGTAAACATATTCCTGATAGCCACCTGGTTTATGGAGCTTATTATTCGGATCAGTCTCTTCTGTTGCTGCAGAAACATCAGATGCCGTTGGTATGGTGCTTAACCTTTCAATCAAAAACGCAGCGTTTGGTTTAACTGCATTATTTGTGTTTTCCGCACTGACTGGCATACATAAAGTTAAGATAAATGCCACAGAAACAACAGTTGATAAGATTGTTTTAAATAACTTACCCATAATACAATCCCTCCTTGCATGACCATAGCATTATTCAACCTTGTTACCGAATGATACTCGCAAATTGTGAAAAGAATTTGACAATACAACCCTTTTTATAATTTGGAGGCCATACTGTGCTCATACGTTATAGCTCCAATAGGTCTTTCAATCAAAGGTAGCTTCGTTTTATCACTATTATGAACCATAATGCTTAATTTCTTAATCTTAGTTTCTTTCCTATTTTCTTCATATTTGCTATCTATACAATAACTGTCTGTGTACCACTATACTTTGATTTGAATATATTCCGCTAAGGAATTAGCTATTTTTTTTCCTGGTGTTTTTCCTATAGTTTGATATATCACTCCTTCTGTATCCTGCCAAATAAGCACCTTATCTATAGCTATATCCTCTACTACATACCTTGAATCTTCGATATTTTTGTTTCTGTTCTTTTTTGAAAGATATACAACATCAAGCCTCTCATCTGTAGTTATACCTGTGATTTCATGCGCATTAGCAGTTGCTATTCCTGCCTTCACTAAATATTCCCTATATTCATTTGAAAAACTTAATTGCAATTCTCTCTCAGCCTGTTTTATCTCCTCAATACTTACTGGTTTACCAATTGCAAAATCATCATATTTTTGCATAACCTCTAATAATCCCATATTTATAGTCCTCCGCTTTCCATAATGATAGCCATTGTTTTCCAGAATTGTTCTCTAGTCACACTAAATGCAACTCTATCTATTTGAGAAACCTCAACAAATCCATGCAAAACCGAACTATCATGTTCCACAGACGTCAATACTGCTAATGTGGCGTCTGCACCTTGGCCTATATGATGCAGTTCATAACTTTTCCCTGTTTTATCCAAAGCAGCAAGACCTAATTTCATTCTTTCAAGATTTGTTCTTCCCCATGTATCAACAGTTGTTAAATCTATATCTCTTACTAAAGCTATTTGCCCATTTACCATTTCAGCTTCCAAACCAGCAGCTTTAAATACTTCGTATTCTTCCATTGAATGGAACTGCGCTATCACACTCGCTGGATATCCTGATTCCATTTGTATAGCAGCAGCCTCCTGAATAGGAATACTCAATTCAACACCCTCTAGAGCTTTCATTGCAGCTGCATACTTTGCAGTCCCCACAGCTCCTCCTGATATGGTTCCTAAAATTGCTCCCCACTTAAATTGCTCACTACTCTCTAGTGCTGCGGATTTTAACGCTTTATCAATATCTCCTGTCTGTAAATGCGTAGTAATACCTGCCGCTAGTCCACCTATGCCTGCAGATGACAATGCCATTATGGTTCCCGTCTTTGCTGACATTGCAAAAACCATACTTACTGCAGGTAAACCAGCGCCACCTGTTACTACCGACACTGTAACACACAGTAAGATTACCCCTGAACCTATGGCAACATTTTTAATTATCTGTTCATATGTATCATCATATTTCTCAAATGCAGTTACTATTGTTTTACCTTCATCATTAGTAGTAAATACATATTTAGAATCCTTATATACAGCTTCGATATCCTCTAATGTATATCCAAAAAAGATATTAGCCTGAGAATTGTAAGCAGTTTCCTCAAGGTATTCTTTGGAAACAAAAATAGCATTTACATTCTCAACATAGTACCCTGTATCATTTAATTCATTAACTAGATTTGAATATACATCATCCTCTATGTATCTTATTAATTCCTCATCATCCAAATTTTCAAAATTCGGCTCATATTGAAATTCTTCTGGATTACCTATTTCATCTTCAGGAATCTCTTCTTTTCCTGTATCTGTCAACTCAATATCAGTGCTTTCTTTTGAGGAACTCTCTGTCACCATTTCAGACTGACTACATCCGCACAAAACCAGGGCTAATGATAAGCATATTGCCAATAATCTCTTTGCCATCACTATTCCTCCTCATTTTCTATATCACTGGTTTCCTCAGCGACTTTTTTTTCATCGAATTTCTCTTTGTTTAGGAACCTTTGTTTATAAATTACTACTATCCAACCTAAAACAAACAATACTATAAAAATCGGTACAATAGGCCTTTTTGTATCGTCTTGTTTTTCCAACTCTTCTTCACTTGGTTCTGGCTTTTCAACCGCTATTATGCTTTCTGAGATTTCGTCTTCTGATGTGTTATCTTCCGTCTTACTATCAATATCTTCTACCTGTTGTTCTTCCTCCAATTCATCGATATTATCTTCTACTTTTTGTCCTTTTTTTGTTACTATACTTCCATCATCTTCGACAACGTACCCTTGAGCTAACAAATTATTTATTTCCGCCACAGTTATATTATTTTTTGATAGTGCCTTTATTATCGGAGAATCTCCTACATATATAACTTTCTCTGTTTTTTGGTCATCATCATAATCATGTTTTACGCTAATTATGTATACTCCTTCTTCACTATATTCTTTTCCATCATTAGCAGCTCTATTTCGTCTAGTATCCTCTGAATATGATGTACCATTGTATTTAATTATTTTTTGTTCAACGTCTACTTTAAGATATTTCGAATTAGCATAATCAAGTTTAAAACCGTTCTTTGTAATATCATGATCATATAATTCATTCTGTGTTCCCAAATCTCGAGCAAATATCATGCAATTACTATTTCTGATTTTAAAATTAAATGCCAAAGTATAACTCTCTATAGAATCTATAGCAAATGAATCTATTACTTGATAATCTAACACTACAACATAATCACCTTCCTCAAATAAGCGCACTTTAGTGTCTGCTCCAGTACGAGTGTTAGCTTCCAAGAAGTTTTTAAATAATATAGGTTTATGAGCTTCATTCGTATCATCTGTTTGTTGTATTATCAGAGCACCTCTACCAAATTCTGTTGGCTCAATACTCTTAAATAAAGTATCATAACCTTTTTTATCATTATTAATTGTTAAATATTCATCTCCGTTAAGCTTGTTAATATCTTGATTTAAAGAAAACCATAATGTAACTTGGTCACCTGTATTTTTTAATATAATTAAATTACCATCTTCATCTTCGATATTATCTGTATATCCATTAATAGTGAATTGGCCTAAATCCCATCCATAATGTAAATCCTCTGGATATGGTTCTTCTTCGATGGAATACCCACTTTTGTTTTCTACCTTCACTCTATATATTTCATCTTGAAATACTTTTTTCTTTGATGTATCTGGTGTATCTGTTGTTCCTTTATTCTTATCTTCAATATAAAATTTATACACCTCTGCCCATCTAAATACTTCATAATCAGATGTATCAAAAAACAAGAACTTGCTATTCTCTATAAGTTTTTCTGTTTTATAAGCAACAATTACTCTAAAGAAACATCCATTTGTTTGTTGAACATAATTGCTCTCATAAATTGGGCTACTAAGTTGTCCCTTGTTCTCTCCCAAAATATCATTTATTGATTTGTCCACTATCCAATGAGAGCCATCCATCGATGTCTGGACAATAATAACGCCTTTTTTCATCTTTTCGTCTAATTCTGCATTAGAGATTTTCTTTGCATCATCTTCCACAACACCAAGTTTTGTATTTATTTTATAATTTATACTTACCTTTTCTTTGGCAACTTCAAATGCCTGAAATCCATTAACATCACTAATTTTCGATATTTGGCCATCTAAAGATATTTGACCGAATTGAGTTTCCCCAGCTATATTCTGCTTAATTTCCGCATCTGAAATTACATAATTACAGTCTTCATTAAATCGATATTGAATACCATTAATGGTTTCGTTTTTTGCAAGAACAATATCTTGTCTTGTAATAAAAGCAGTAATAATTATTGTAAAAACTATCATCATATTCAGTAAGAATTTTACTGTCCCCTGTTTCATATATCCCCTCTCCTTTGACTTCTATGCTTTCTTCAATAATCTTTCATTTTGATTATATGCATCTTCTACAATAACTATCTCTCCCTGTGATATTAGATAATCAATTCTCCTCATATACCAAATATTACTTATAGGAATTGGAGCACTAAAAAATATATTAGATATCAAAGTTTTTTGCTTTATCTCATCATTTGGAAGATGCTTTCGAATGATGAAATCATAAAAGTCCTCATTCACACTAATAACTTCACTACCCAAAAGCACCCTAAGTAAAGAATTCTCTTTAATAAGTTCTTCCCATCTCCTAGCATGTATTGAAATTTCAGTCTCTGTGAGTTTCACTGAATTCTTTATATTATTTACTAAATCTTTTCTTTCTAATTGCTCCCATCGTTTTATTATTTGCCGTCCTCTCACAATATCTGGACATTTCAATATATACACATTAATATTTTTACATTCCAAATAATTACATAACCATAGAAATCCACAGTATGATTCAGCGGTTTCACTTACCCAAATTCTTACATTTTTCTCGACTGGGAGATATTTATTAAATAAATCCCATTGATTTAGAATACCTCGTCTTGACCAGCAATCATCTTCATCCAATGGTTCTTCTATATCTTCTTCCGAAAAATGTTCGTATGAATAGAATTCTTTTGGGAAATTGGTCCTATAATCACTTGTAATATCTTCATCAATGAACCCTTTGTCTAGCATTAATTCTAGTTGTATTATTCCCGTTTCTTGTTCCTTCCCGTTAAACAATCCATTATAGGCCGCAGCAGCTTTTATTAAACCCACTATAGAGGGAGTAAAACCTACTTCAATCATACTTGTTCTCCTGCTTATCGTTATAAACATCGTTGTTTTATATTTTTCTATTTACAAAGTAACATATATTAAGTCCTAAAAACCGTACTTCATAATTTTTATCACTCCATATTTTTGAAAAATGTATATTAATCGCACTTTATAATCCCATATCTAATCGGATTCTATCATAGAGATTTTATGATATTGTGTTTAAAAAAAGAGTTGGCATTACCTGCCAACTCTCGTTAGATAATTCTTTATTCAAGCATCCAATTATACTCACTGTCACTATTATTAATTAAATCAATAAAAGATTTTTCAATAAACTCTTCCTTAATCTTTTTACGATATTTGTCATCTTCTATTATTAACTTTATAGTTTCTATAGCACCTCCAATATCTAAAGAACATAATTTCTTTGTTATCACTACATAAGCAAAGTTTGATGATGTTGAAATTGTATTTGCTATTGAAAGAATTCTTTTCGCTTTTACGATATATAGTTCTATAGGCCCATCATCCGCCTCCTCATACATCATCATATATATAGAATAGACTATTTGGTTGATTAGAAAACTTAAAATATATTGAATTGCTATAATTGACACATCTTTTTTTATAACATTTAATATTTTATCTATATATTTTTTTATTTCTTCAGAATTCCAGCCTTTTTCTATTAGTTCTTGCGCTTCATCTGCTGATTTTATAGCGAAACTGAGTGGTAACCCAGTTTTACAATATTTATCACTCATTAAATGTAATCCCTGACGAATAGTTGCCGCACCAATTCTTTTAGGATTATCTTTAGTGCTATTGATACATGTCATAATAAATGAAATCCAATTTGTTTTTTTATCTATTATATTCTCTGACGAAACCCAATATACAGGGTAGTTTGGTAAATTATATGATATTGTGCCTGACAATATATTCATCGTTCCAAAAATCCAGCCCAACACAGGATCATGCCCCATTGTATATGCGTGGTGATTTTTTCCATATAGAGCCACTGGAACTTTACAAGATGTTTTCGTTTTCATCGCATCATATGGAACAGGTTTAAGAAGAATATCCTTTATACTTCTATATTTACTCTTGTCATTTTCACATAAGGATAAATATGATTCCCTCTTTGTTTCCAATTCACGAATCTTTTTACTAACGCTTTTATTCTCTGATAAAAACTTAATTACTTTATTTAACTCATTTTGTCTCTTCTTATTGTCCTCTATTTTTTTTAGAAGTTTTTGTCGTTCTGTCTCATCAGTACAATTATTTAATTGCTCCACGGCTTTTTTATAATTTTGCTTTACCCGCTCCAGTGTTTTTTTATAGCCTTCTATATCTTTTCCATCTGTATCAATTGCTCCCATTTCCGCACTATTAAGACGTTTATCACTATTTTCAGGAGAGTACTTAAAATCAAAAGATAATGGCATTATCGCCTGAAGCATAATCCATTTAACGCATAATAATCCTGATGCTACAAAAATAAAATTTAGATCCTTTCCCTTTAATTCTACTTTTCGTTCAAATTCCTCATCTAAATCTGTAATAATGCTTCGAGAGTTTTCTGTAATTTTTCTAACCCTATCCGTTTCATTTATTGTCGACTCAAACTGAGCTGTTGTTTCCAGAAACTCACTATTCAATTTCTTTCTTCTTGCTTTTAGTTCCTCAATATTCATGAGCTAACTCTTTCCTCATTATCCTTTTCCAATTTTTCGTATAATAATCTTATGTCACTTAAATTATCTCCAATAATCCCCTCTAAATAGTCAATGTATTTTTCATACCCATCCATTATTTCTTGATTTTCTTTATTAGTGTTAATATATTTTTCTTTTGTTAGCTTCATTTCTTCAAGTAAGGATGAATATTTCTTCTCGTAAGCATCTGAAGCAACTATATATCCCTGTTTTACACCTGATGCGAATCCTTTTGATTGGTCACTCACCCATCTATAATAAAAATTAGCAACTGTAGCCCATCCAACTGCCTCTGTCAATCCGCCTGCCGTTACTGCATTTATACCATTACCTAACAACGGAATTTTTCCCCAAAAAAACTGAGATACTCTTTTTCCCGCAAATGTTGCTGCATAATTCAATACAATGCTTTTTGCAGCTGCCTCTGTAATATCCAAATCAAAAATCTGTGCCAGTTTTAGGACCATAGGTACTTGTACTGTTGTAATTAAAACACTATCTGCCACAACTGATGCGGCTGTTATTGCACCTATTCCTCCACAGGCTATAGATGCACTATGTATCACATTTTTACACTTTTTAGCCATTTCAGGTGGTATATCTAATTTTTTAACATCTCCAGACACCTTTAATGTATTTGATTCATAATCTTTGTCGATATCACAAATTTTCGTTAATATATCAAGAAATACGTGACCATTTAGACATGCAGCTAAATATGTAATTTCTTTGGTATCATCTTTTAACTTATACTCTATATGCAATTCTTCTTTTTTTTCATAATATCTAATGATGTCTTTATAATTAATGTAATATCTATCAAATAAATCTTTAAAGTACAAACCATCTTCCATAAAGACTATTCCTTCTTTATAACAATGAGTTAATGTCGTATCTATATAGGCTATAAATGAGGTTGTAGACATTGCACTATCGAAATTCTTAACTATTTTTGCCATTCCTTTTTCTGTGATTGAATCAACAAAATAGAATCTTAATGAATCTGTATATTTATCAATCATGAATTTATTATCTTTTATAATCTGTGCTATCTTTTCCTGTTTTTCATTTACATAATTTGCCATATAATTCTCCTTTTATATGCGCAACTATCAATTTACTCTAATAGAAAAATAACATATAAACGTGTATAAATTATGCTATCCACATATATATTTCTTTTGAAATTCTTGTCTACAAAAAAGACACCTCCTAATCAGAGATGTCATCATTTCTTTTGCTATCATAATTTATATTGTAATCCAACCTTTTTTGATTTCTATTTTTCCTATATTCCAAACATGTTTCTTTATATTTAAAATCTTCTTTTCATGAAACTTATTATTTTCATCATAGTATCCTATTCTTAGTTCATCTATTTCCTCCCCCTCACACTCCTCCTTTCTAAGCATGTACATCAAATCATACTTTGTCACACTCTTTTCTGGTACAACAAAAGAATATAATTCTCTATTTCCATATACATATTTATTTGATTTTTGTATTTGCACAAATTCTGCTACACGTCTTGCATTATAATATGCATATATATTTAGATTTCTTACTATTTCAGCTATACCTCTTGAATTAGTAAATTCAACCCACATTGGTAAATTCATTACTAGGCCATCACAATTAATAACTTCAGGATATTCTTCTGTATCTTTACTAGCAACAAACTTTACGTTAATACAAAGTTTTCCAGCTATTTGTAAATATCTTTCCACTACTCTAAAAAGAAATGGCAATGTTGCACCTATAACAACACCGATTAACCCTAAATAAGCCTCCACAATATTATTCCTCCCTACTATATCCTGCTATATTTAATAAACCCGTTATTATTATTCCGATGATAATATATAACACCTGCGTCTTCATAGCCAACTCTTTATTTGCATCATACACGAACACACTAACTACAAAACAAGAGAAGATTCCAAATATCACTCTAGCCACCTTGAAATTCAACTGAAGTACAACTGCCACTAATATAATTAATCCATATATCCCCCAGCACAATCCAGTACTATAGCCTGCATTACAAAGCATTATAAAGGGAATGAAACCTGCCATAATTCCATTCACAATATAAAAATGCCCTAGTAGGAATAGCACTATGGACACTGCAAACAAAAATAAAGTTCCAAAGATGCCTATAGCCCCAACTGCCATCTTACCATTATCCATAGTACTAACCCTCCTTTTTTAAATCAGCTAACTTCTTAGCGTACACTGCTGCACGAGACAGTGTTCTTGCCTTCTGAGTTCCATCCTGCTCAATTACAACAGAACGATTTATATCCTTTATTGCCCCTTGCTTTACTGCTTCATTAAACATCTTGCCCAATCTAGCTTTTACCTGAGCTGGTGACTCCTTCGCCTGCATTTCCACTAATACTTCATCTAATCCCTTGAAGGTAGGAAGGTCTGACAGTATAAAATCACCCTGCATACTCTCAGCTTCCTGCTTAAGACAATCAAGGGCCATAACATAATCAAAACCTCTCTCCCCATACTTTTCTTCAAGCAAGCTATAGACCATATGATTTACAGTTAATCCTCTACTCTCTGCATCTGCCTGTAGCTTATCATATATTTCTTGGCTTATTGAAAGATTTACTCTTGGCATATAATACCTCCCTATGAGTGTTGTGCAACTATGTTAATTCGTATTATATGAGTGTTGTGCAAATCTGTCAACACTCAACCCACAGCCATATCATGATTAACCTCAGCTCTGTAATATGCATTGATAGTGCTAGGAGCATTGAACAAAGTTGCCAGCATATACTTCTTGATATTTTTCACCTTGCTGGTGCTCTGCTGCATACAAGTAATCACGTATCTCACATGCTCTATACTGAGCCTCTTAAACTTTCGCTTTACTAAATCCATTGGATATCTACTGCTTGCTATCACTACAGACTGCTCCTGACAAAGTAATGTTTCAAGTATCAGCTCATAGATTTCTTCTATCAAATCCTGATCATACGGCATATCATGCTTTAGCGCCTCTACTCCCAGTTGCTCCCTTACCTCCTGTTCTAATCTCACCATATCTTCATCGATAGGATTAGATTCTAAATCCCTTATATTCTCTTTATATTTATTCTTATTAGGGTTTACTTCTGAAACCTCTAGAGGTTTAAAATCAGAACCTCTTGAAGTTTCATTTTCAAACTCCTTGAGGTTTGATTTGTAAACTTCTGACATAAAACTTTTTACGTATATAACCTGTGATTTTCCTTGTCCCTGAACTTTTCTTTCTATTAATCCCACGCCTGTTTCATCATCTAATTCAGCAAAAAGCTTTATAGCTTTATTCTTTCCTATACGCAAAAGTTCCATTGCATCCTTTATCCCAAAGCGAATATATACTCTGTTTTCCTCGTCATACCAGCCATTCTTTGCCGATAAGGAGACTCTTTCAAGCATCATGCCATATAGTAGCTTTGCATCATTACTTATATCCTTGAAATAATCATCTGTAATTAATAGCTTCGGAATCTTATAAAATGTGTATGTGTCTGATTCTGTTCCATAGAAATACTTAAATTGTATCTCGCTCATTTCATTCTCCCTTCTGTTTCTGAGGTTCAAATTTTGAACCTCTAAAACAAATTCACCACCTTCTGTTCCACCATAAAATCCTTAACATAAATATAATCAGGCTGCTTCTGGCCCCTATGCTTTTTAGCTATAAGGCCAATATCTTCTAATTCCTGTAAGCATTTAATTGCCTTACCCTTAGAAACTCTCATATCCTCCTGTATCTTACTAATTGGATATATTATGAAAACTCTATTCTTATCATCAACCCATCGGTGCTTAGGAGATTCGCTCATCATATCCAATAACATTCCATACAGTACTTTCGCTTCCATCGATAAAGGCTCAAAAATATCCTCAGTCATCATTATTTTTGGAATTCTTATAAATGCATATTGATCTGCTTGATGCTTAAAAAAGTAATTAATTGCCATCTTTATACCTCCTGCTCATGCTTCCATTTTTCCAAAAGATTTATGATTATTCGCTCTCTGTCAGCAGCTGATGTTTTATTTGAAAAATACTTATTCAATTTTCTCTCAGATAAGGTCACCCCTTGAGACTTCTTTTTAGGCTTCAAAGCTTCTTTCAAAGTACTTATTAATACTGGCTGAGCCATGTTTTCAAGATTATCACAAGCCTTAAGGGCTGCAATCTGCTCTGGCTTTATAAAACCATTCTCTGTAATGTACTCATATACCCATTGCTGTAATTGCCTATCGAAATATGAGATATCCACAGCCATAGTAAATGTAAGCCTCTTCTTATCCACCAATTCCATAAGTTCAGGTATTAACTCGGTTAATCTTATAAACCGTCTTACCTGAGCCCTACTTATTCCCATTTCTTCTCCAACAATATCAGCCGTTTCCAACCTCCGCTCATTTTGAGCGGATGATAAATCTGAGCGATATCCCTGCCTCTTCATGGCATCAAGTTTCATTTTTAAAGACCAAGCTCTTTCGCTTGGTAGTATTTCTTCTCGTTGTACATTAGCATCTACCATAGCTATTACTGCATCATCGTTTGTCATAGGCTTGATTATAGCTGGTATTACTAATAATCCTGCTCTTTTTGCAGCATACAGACGTCTATGTCCCGATATCATTTCATAAGTGCCCTCATCATCTGGTCTTACGATAACAGGTGTAAGTACTCCATTTTCTTTTATGCTTTGTATTAAATCCTCCATCTTGTCATCATCAATTACCTTAAACGGATGATTCTCAAACGGATAAATATCCTCGACTCTAAGTTCTACCGTTCCTTCTCCAGTACTTGTCGGAGCCCCTAGTAACTCTTCTACAGATGCAAAATGAATCTTTTCTCTCTTAGCAGCCATGTGCAAGTACCTCCTTTGTAAGTGACATATAGGCAAAAGCTGCCTTTCCCTTAGGATCATAATCATAAATTGACTTTGCCATTGAGCTTATCTCTGCTGCTCTGACTGACAGTGGAATCTCTATTGGAAATACTGGTATAGACTTTCCATACACATCATTTACTTCAAGCACTATATCCTTAGCATAGTTAGTGCGATTGTCTACCATTGTCAGAAGGATTCCTTCTATCTCTAGTCCAGGATTCAAACGCCTTTTTACTGTATAAATTGTCTTTATAAGCTGCTGTAATCCTTTTACAGGCAAATAAGCTGCTTGCACAGGAATAAGCACAGTATCTGCACAAGCGAGAGCGTTTACAGTCATTATTCCAAGTGATGGCATGCAATCAATGATTATGTAATCATACTCATCTCGAACCGTATCAATATAAGATTTAAGCACTAGCTCTCTGCTCATTGTATTTACTAAAGATATCTCTACAGCTGATAATTCTATATTTGAGGGAATTAAATCAACTCCTTCTTTATACTTAATCACAGCATATTTTTCATCGATATCTTCTTCATTTACAACTTTAGCGAATATATCAACCAATGTATCTTGTATTTTATCTGGATTTCGATTTCCTAAACTGATTGTTAGACTTCCTTGAGGATCTGCATCTATCAGAAGAACCTTCATTCCTTCCTCTGCAAGACCAGTTCCTAGATTTACTGCGGTTGTTGTCTTTCCAACTCCGCCTTTTTGATTTGCAATTGCGATTACCTTTGCCATAGCTTTTCTCCTTTGCTTTGATTATTAATTAACTAAAACGCAGGCCTATGGAAGGGCTTTAGAAATTCAAAATAATAAAAAAAGCACTCTCTAAGTCTCCTCAGAAAGTGCTTCTAAAAGCATATTATCTTTTAACAAATCGGCATTATTAGGTATCATAGGGTATCTAAAACAAGCAAAATGTTTGTCCTATATTTGTCCCTTGATAGCCTTTAAATCCCATAAATTCAATGTTCTTAAGGATTAATCCTGAACATATGGCATTAGTGCAATGTGACGAGCACGCTTGATAGCTACTGTAAGAGCTCTCTGGTGCTTAGCACATGTGCCTGTGATACGACGTGGAAGAATCTTTCCACGCTCAGAAATGTACTTCTTAAGCTTTGCTGTATCCTTGTAGTCGATAGTATTATCTTTACCACAGAAAACACAGACTTTCTTTCTTCTATGCATTGGTCTTCTTCTCTGACCATCACCTGTCTTATTAAAAGCCATGATTTAACCTCCTATAGATGTGTGAAACAACATGATTTTCACAGAAAATCCTGTTAGGTCGGTCGGAGCATTGAAAAAATATGAGCAAGCTCATATTGCTCCTCCCTGTCAAGGCTTCGTTACCTTGACTTAATTGAACGGTAATTCCTCGTCAATTCCATCAGGGATATTCATAAAACCGTCGCCTGCATCTGAGCTTGGAGCGAAATTGCTGCCACCGTCAAAGCTGCTTCCGCCGCCCTGAGAGTTTTTGCTCTCTGCGAACTCAACATTCTCGCAAACAACGTCGGTAGTGTAAACCTTCTGACCTTCTTTGTTTGTGTAAGAACCAGTCTGAATACGACCTTCTACAACAAACTTTGTGCCCTTACGAGCATACTTCTCAAGGAACTCTGCTGTCTTTCCGAAAGCAACGCAGTTAATAAAATCTGCTGTCTGCTCATCGCCTTCTCTCTTGAATCTACGATCTACAGCAAGAGAAAATCTTGCAACAGCTGAGTTGTTTGCTCCACCGTAACGAACCTCTGGGTCTCTAGTGAGACGTCCCATAAGAATAACTTTATTCATAATTGATTTAATCTCCTTGTCTTATACTATTAAGCCTCGTCAGCTCTAACGCATAAGAAACGAAGAACGTTGTCCATGATACGAATATTCTCTTCGATCTGTGCAGGAACGCCTGCCTCAGCATCAAAGTGGATGAAGTAATAGAAACCTTCATTCATCTTCTGAATTTCGTAAGCAAGTCTCTTCTTGCCCCAATCATCGACGTCTGTAATCTGGCCACCAAAGCGAGTGATGTACTCCTTTGCCTTTTCAACTGTGGCAGTTCTTGCATCGTCTTCGATCTTCGCATTAACAACGAGTGCTAATTCATACTTGTTCATGCTTTCTACCTCCTTTTGGTCTATTGGCCAAGCTACCTAAAAAATTACATAGCTTAGCAAGGATATAAATGTTTTATACCACGAATTAAGATATTAACACGTAAGAAGGTATTTTTCAAGGCTTTTGTATATTTTTTATTGATTTTTCGCCATTTGTTCGCAGATTACAGGCTTATTCCCTGAAGTGCTGCTAGTTCTGTAAACACCTTTCCAATTCTGTCGTGAATTGTCAAAGTATTTTCAGCTCTTGGTGCTGCTATATCGCTTTCATTAATGATTACAAGATACTTTCCTCTGAAATAATTAACAAAGGAAGCAGCAGGATATACTGAAAGGGATGTGCCACCGATTATCATCATATCAGCGCTGGCAATAGCATTTATTGCTCCTTCCACCTGGTCCTCAGGCAAGCCCTCTTCATATAAAGTAATATCTGCTCTCACTACACCACCGCAGTAATCACAGGTTGGTATATCCTCGTCAGAATCAAAGATGTAATCTATAGGATAGCTAGTCCCACATTTCATACAGTAATTTCTAAGAGCACTGCCGTGAATCTCAAAAACCTTCTTACTGCCGGCCTTTTGATGAAGACCGTCAATATTTTGAGTAACAACACCTATTAGCTTTCCAGTTTCTTCAAGCTTTGCCAGATATTTATGAGCATTGTTTGGCTCAATCTTTCTGGTATCCATCTTCTGTCTATGAAATTCAAAGTAAACCTTTGGCTCTCTCACAAGACAGCTATGGCTAAGCAAATATTCAGGCTGATACTTTTCAAATTGAACATCCTTCTGATTGTACAAGCCATCCTTGCTACGAAAATCTGGTATTCCACTTTCTGTAGAAACTCCGGCACCGCCGAAGAAAACAATCTTGCTGGAATCATCAATCATTTCTTTAAGCTTTTCGATGTCACCCATTGTAAATTCCCCCTTCCGTATTAAGTTAGATTTATTTATAGCAACGCATTGTAAATATCGCGCTTACTTACGCCTCTATCCTTTGCAACCGCCTTCATGGCTTCCTTTTTATCCATGCCCTGACTAAGATACATATCCATATGCTCTTCTATGGTCATGTCCTCAAAGGCTGCTCTTGCTTCCTCGATAACCTCTGCCTTAGACTTACCAGCGATTACAAGCACATACTCTCCTCTAGGCTCTTTAGTCTCGTAGCTTTCAAGAGCACCACCGATAGTGGTCTTTTCTTTTTCCTCATGCTTCTTTGTAAGCTCGCGACAAAGGGTAATTCCTCTATCTGCTCCAAGGACTTCCTTTAGCTCCTTTAAGGTTCCAATCAGATGATGAGGAGCCTCGTATATGATAATAGTCCTAGTTTCATTTTTAGTCTCTTCTAAGACTCTACGACGTTCTTTCTTGTCTTTCGGAAGAAAAGCCTCAAAAGCAAAGCGTCTACAGGCCTGTCCCGACATTGTCACTGCTGTGATACATGCAGCTGGTCCTGGCACTGAAGTGACCTCGATTCCTTCTTCATAGCACATAGCCACCAGCTCTTCACCTGGATCAGAAATGCCTGGTGTACCTGCATCAGTCACAACTGCAATGTTCTGACCCTCCTTCAACTTGGCAATAAGTGAAATAGCCTTATCAACCTTGTTGAACTCGTGGTAGCTGGTCATTGGTGTGTCTATCTCAAAATGATTGAGTAGCTTTATTGAATTTCGTGTGTCTTCTGCTGCAATCAAATCCACTTCCTTGAGAATTCGCACTGCGCGAAAGGTCATATCTTCAAGGTTTCCGATTGGAGTTGCAACTAAATATAATGTTCCGCTCATTCCATTAGCATCCCGTAAATTTCATAGATTTCTTTTGTGTACTTGCCTGGTTCGTCGTAGACAATAAGTGGTGCCTCCACCGTAAGCTGGGAGCCGCCGCCCCTTACTCCTTCGATTAAAACCATGTTTGGTTCCTTGTCTACAAAAGGATATACAAGTCGCATCCTTTTTGGCTCAAGCTTGTATTGCCTCATCAAGGTGATGATTTCCACTAATCTGAAGGGGCGATGTACGAAATAACATCTGCCCTTTGGCTTAAGCACTGCTGCAGTCTGGCTGATTAAATCCTCCAGTGAACAAAGAAGCTCATGTCTGGCTATGGCCTTTGCATCGTTAGGATTTTTCAAGCCGTGATGATTAGTCATATATGGAGGATTACTGGTAACCACATCCATGGTACCCTTTCCGAAGATTTCAGCGGCCTGCTTTATATCTCCTTCCACTATGCTAACCTTTTCTTGCAAATCATTTAATAAAACTGAGCGATTGGCCATTTCAGCGCTTTCAGGCTGTATCTCAAGGCCGGTAAAATGCTCACCTTCAGTTTTGGCCTCCAGCAAAATAGGAAGGATTCCTGTGCCGGTACCAAGGTCCAGTACCTTTTCTCCTGGCCTAACCTTAGCAAAGCTCGATAACAAGACAGCATCCATGCCAAAACAAAATTTGTCAGGATGCTGAATAATTCTATATCCGTTTATCTGAAGGTCATCTACTCGCTCATCATCATGTACAAGCTTTTCCATTAATTCTTATCCTCAAGGTCTGCTAGCTCTCTAGCTTCTTCCTTTGATACCTGTACCTTCTTCTTACGTGGTTTAAATTTAAGCTCTGAGGTTGGGTAATCCTTAACTTCCTTAAGGTCTCCATCCTCGAAAAGTACTCTAACTGTCTGTCTAAGTACGTTTACAGACTGAACTGTTCCCTTGAATCCGTCTGGTGTGGTAACCACATCGTTGATTCCTGGAAGTCTGCTGTTGAGATATTCGTAGGTTTCCTGCTCGTTCTTTAAGCAACACATAAGTCTGCCGCAGAGACCTGAAATCTTTGTAGGATTAAGTGAAAGGTTCTGTTCCTTTGCCATCTTGATAGATACAGGAACAAAGTCTGCAAGATAACTCTTACAGCAAAGCTCTCTACCACAGATTCCGATGCCGCCCATAAGCTTTGTCTCATCACGAACACCAATCTGTCTAAGCTCAATACGTGTATGGAATACTGCTGCAAGATCCTTAACCAACTCACGGAAATCAATTCGTCCGTCAGCTGTGAAGTAAAAGATAAGCTTGTTGTTGTCGAAGGTATATTCAGCACCTACAAGCTTCATTTCAAGCTCACGTTTTGCGATTTTTTCCTCGCAAATCTTCATGGCTTCTTTTTCTTTTTCAATGTTCTTTGCGGCCTTCTTTACATCATCCTCAGTGGCTTTGCGCATAATCTTTTTGATTGGACCTGGCACCTCATCATCTGAGATTTCCTTATCCACCAAAAGAACTGTTCCGATTTCAACACCGCGGACAGTCTCAACGATTACTTGATCCTCTCTTTTCAGCTCTACGCCTGCTGGATCAAAATAATATACTTTTCCGCCTCCTCTGAAGCGTACACCTATAACCTTTATCATCTAGTGTTCTCCTTAATTGCCTGTATTAAAAGCATCATGGTCAACTCAAAATTGACATTTGCATTTAGTCTTGCTCTTGTTTCTGAAATGGCATCGATTATTCGATTCAAACCATTGTACGAGCATTGCTCTGCCTGCTCATGTATATCAAATGTATCTTCCTTGAAAAGTAGAAGATTATCATCTAATGTCGATTTATATAATAGCACATCTCTGAACCAAAGGGTGATTAAATCTAGCATTTGCTCCACAAAACCCTGAAATTTCTCTGCTTCTGAGTCCTCAGCCTTTTTGTCAGCATCGTTTTCTTCCTTGATGGATTTTACTTCATCTGCTATCTGTGCCTCATCCATTTTTCCTGCCTTCTTGCAGATTCCAACCACCTTGTTCTTCACATCTGAAAAGGCAGAATCTGTGGCTAAGGCAATGGCTTTCCCTATATTTCCCTGGGCAAAGGTTGCCACCATCTGTGCCTGATAATCCACTGTTTCATATTTTTCCTGAAGCACTTTTACAATGCTTTCAGTATCCACTGTCTTCATTTGTATAAGCACGCATCTGGATAATATCGTCTGCAGGAATGCATTATGATTTGCTGTAAGAAGCATAATAATAGCAAACTCCGGTGGCTCTTCGATAGTCTTCAAAATTGCATTCTGAGCCTGAGGGTTCATTCTTTCTGCTTCATCAACAATATAGATTTTATATTTATTGTTGTAGGGCTTGATGTCTACATCATTTACAATCTTTTCTCGAACCACGTCCACGCTGATATTGCTCTTGCCTTCTTCTCTAGTGACATAGATAATATCAGGATTTTCATGGTTCATAGCCTGCTTGCAGCTATGGCACTGACCACAGGCATCCTCACCAGGATTTTCACACTGAAGCATTGCAGCAAAAGCCTCTGCAAGCATCATCTTCCCTGAGCCCTTTTCACCGCTGAAAATATAGGCGTGACTATGATTTCCAGTTTTTACTGCATTTGTAAGAAGTCTTTTGGCGTCCTCCTGGCCTACAATTTCTGCAAAGCTCATTAATTAATTCTCCCAGTTACTATCTATTTTTAGGTGATGATATCTAAAAGCAATCCTCTGATTTCATCCACTCTGTTAAGTATATCTAAATGGTCCATCTCATCCTGTACAAGTGCTGTGGCAAGCTCGTCCATTTTTTCATCCACAAGCTTTATCATACCATACACTCTGTGACGACCACGTCTATCAAGAAAGTTTTCTCTAGAAAACTTGTGTGATCTGTTAACAACCTCGTTCAAGAAATCCTTAACCAGACCGCGATAGCGTTTCATATCACGGATATCCATATGCTCAGACAACAGCTTTCCCTGAGTGGTGATGTCGTTTAAAAGATTTGTAAGCTTTTCCTGAAGCTCCGCATCATCCACCGCTGCTGCAAGTGTGAATTTGAAAGTATCATCCACAGGGGCCGTTGCTTTTGGAGCGTCCACCTGGTTAACCTGACTAACATCACTTACTCGAATATCCATACATACACCTCGTAGGAAAGACTTTTACTTTCCGTTTATGAATGCTGCTATATTGTCGCTGGTAATGGCACTATCCTCGTTGTTGTTAAATACGTTGGTTATGTTTGCCTTCTTAAGGTTTTCCTCAGAAAAATCCTGCTGGTCTGCAAGAAATCTTCTGCACATTTCCTCGTATTTTGGATGCTCTTGGCTGCGCTCTCTTTCAAGGGCACGACTGAGTCTTATACCATCATCTACCTCTATATATATCGGCAAAACCTTGTCAGCTCCGTAGTAATCACGGATTTTAACAAAGCTTTCAACAGTGCCAATCATAAGATAATCATCCTGTGATAGATCTACGCTTTCATCGTCCACAGTAAAGTAAAACCATGGGCCGTGAACAGTATCGTATTTGCGAAGCTCAATAACCTTTCCCTCTGCTAACAATCTGTCCTTCTCTTCTATCGTAACAAAATTGTATTCATCTCCTGGCTTTTCATGACTGCGTTGAGGTCTTGTTGTATAGCTAACAATCCTCTTAACGTTAATATCCTTTCTCTGGAGCAAAATCTTAAAAATTGTGTCCTTACCTGACGAGCTTTTGCCCATTATGCAAAAAATCCTACCCATATAATCCTCTTCACTTGTATTTATGTTTAAAGTATAATTCACAAAGCTTTAATTGACAACGGAGATAAGCCCTTTATTAAGGCCTGTTACGTGCAACCCTTTTGCTTTTGCAAAGCTTATTATGTCCACTGTTTCCGTCGATATTTCCTCTCCAGGAACTATTAAAGGTGCCCCCGGTGGATATATACAAACCATGGCTGCAGATACTTTGTTTATAGCATCCTCCAACTTAACATCTGTTGCTCTATTTGATTTAGCTTCGTATAATTCTATTTTCTTTGTTGGCCTATAATCGATTCTTGGAACCTCAACATTTCCTGTGGTTAGGTTTTCGTCTATTTCTAGCAAGGCCTTCTCTAGTCGCAAAAATCCTTCTTCAGAATCCATTATGCTTGTCATGGCAAGCACATAAGAAAAACTTGATAGCTCTGTTTCAAGCTCATATTTTTCTCTAAGTATTCTTGCTAGCTCCACTCCTGTGATGTTTGTGTTCTTGGTGGATATTATCAGCTTACCTGGATCCTTATTTTCATCTGTATCTTCAACAACTTTCAAATGCTTTAATTGTCCACAAGCCTTGTAGAAATTCTGAAGCTTATCCACATAGTTCTCAAATAAATCAACGCCTTCTTCCAGTATATCCATACACTGGCTAATAGAATTCATTAAAACGTAGGATGGTGAACTGCTTTCGTATATGTCTAAAGCCTCTCGAAGCCTGTTTAAATCAACTCTACCTTGCGATACATGCATTACCGCAGTCTGAGTTAAGGCTGGCAAGGTTTTATGAAGACTTTGTATTGTTATATCAGCATATTTCACAGCAGAATTTGTAAAAGATGGATGAAATCCCAAATGGGCTCCGTGTGCCTGATCCACCACAAGTATTATTTCTTTTTCGTGGCAATAGTCCGCTATCTCTTTAATCTTGCAGTGATAACCTTCATAGGTTGGTGATGTAAGCACTATAGCCCTTGGATTCTTCGCTTTTTCTACCGCCTGATGAACTTCCTCCAAAGAAACCGCCTGATAAATTCCATTATCAAAAAGCCTTGGGCATATATATTCAACCTTTAAATGTCTGAGCATTGCCGAATTATAAACGCTTTTATGAGAGTTTCTCTGGATAATAACAGTATCACCCTCGCTACATGTTGCGTATAAAGCAGCAAGATTTCCTACTGTGGAACCACCTACCAAAAAATAGCTTTCATCGGCTCCGTAAAGCTTTGCCATTCTTTTTTGATCCTGAAAAATGACATCCTCTGGATCATGCAAATCATCTACTCCTGGAACCTCTGTCATATCTATTTCATAGCAGCCTTTAAGCCTGCGCTTATGACCTGGCATATGGAAAGGATACATGTTTGATTTTGAATACTTTTCTAAAGTTTCTTTTAAACTCATATTACTATCTTTTATTTTCCTATGAAAATTAATATAATTATCCTAAATCATCAGGAGGATTACATGAACAGAACACTAGTTATTCTTTGCGGTGGCGATAGCTCACGCATGGGCACAAAAAAAGCATTATTACCTTTTGAAGATAAGACTATGGTTGAGTATATCTATGATAAATTCAGCCCTTTTTTTGATAAGATTTATCTTTCCGTAAATGAAAGAGGTGACCTTGCTCATCTTGGTCTTAACGCTCAGGAGATTCCTGATATTTCCAGAAATGCTGGCCCTTACGGCGCTATTCTTTCATGCCTCACTATGGTTTCCGGAGACCGTGCTTTTTTCATGACAGTGGATACTCCATTTTTAGATCCTCGTACCGCTGTCTATCTTTACGATAGGTCAGAGAATTACGATTACACTTCCATTATGTTCGATGATAATAACGATGCAATCTGTGGAGTTTGTAATAAACAATGC
This sequence comes from Pseudobutyrivibrio sp. YE44, assembly GCF_900104335.1. GTDB lineage: Bacteria > Bacillota > Clostridia > Lachnospirales > Lachnospiraceae > Pseudobutyrivibrio. The sequence continues at coordinate 5,570 of NZ_FMXT01000008.1, read as the reverse complement.
ATCGGCGGTATGTTCAAAAACAATTTTTTCAAAAAAGATATACGTTCCTTCTTACTAGAAGAATGTAACAATAATCTTATTGACTGCTCTGAAATTGAAACTGTTTCACCAATTTCAGTTGAACAACAATTCTATAAAGTTAATGACAGGCAATCATATTACTACGCGGTTTTCTCTGTTTTAAAACACAACTTTACTTCCTAAAATATCGCTAATCTAGGAAGCGCTTTAGCTGAGGCATCCAGTCTCCCAGGAAAACAACATTCTTTTCCATTGCTTCCCAGATTGGTCCAAGAAAGTTCATAAGACAATTATTCACGTCTGACCACTGTGGTTCAGACTTCTTTTTTTGTCGTAATTCTACTTTCCACTTCTTTTTCATGTATGTGTAATCGGTGTAGCTAGCCAACATATTTAATCTGCTAGCATCGATTACTATTCTTTTTTCTTCCAATTCCTTAGAAAGATTGTCCTTCACCTTTCGTCCATTTACTGGACATGTAGAAAGAATCTCGTAGGCATAATAATACTGATCCATATCGTTAATCAGCTCTAGCTTTTCGATTATCTCCGACAAGCATTTTACCAATTCATCTTCCTTTGGATTTGTAAGTACATCCACCACACGATTTTCATAAGCTGTGAGCTTTAGCTTAATCATTTCAGGCTCGTGGGCACCCCTGTGTTTTCTAAAGTGTATATGAAGAGGTATGTACATTTCGTCCACTGTAATGCGAAGGCTAATTCCTGTTTCATCCACACTGCCACTTACAACAAAAGCTTCTAGGGATGCCTTGGCCATTATCTCCTTCAAAATATCTCGCATATAAAGGATCGACATTTTTCCATCAATATCCTTTACATACTCGTAATAGATATTTCCTATGCATATATCCCTATATATTTCTGGAGTGAAATCTGTGGAATTACATAAATATAGCTCATTACAATATTTTCCATTTGCCAGTAATTCAATAATGATTTCAGCTACTGCTGCACTGAGCAAATTCTTAAAGGGAATATTCAGTTCTTCTGCTTTTTCTTTAATGTGTAATCTATTAATCATTAGAGCCACACACCTATCATAGTTTGAACTTTCTTAAGTACCTTACGTTCCTTTGCATATTCCATGAGCTTAGCCACATCCTTGTCCTCGTCCATGATGTATGCCCATACTCCTTTTTTGAAATCTTCTCTATCAACCTTTTCCTGGTATTTCAAAAAATCGCAGATTAATCGTTCCTTGGTGTAAATCTTCATTTTGCCACCTGCGAAATCTGCTTCTGTAACACCTATTTCCAGAACCTCAGGCTCAGTATAATAAGGCACCACTATTGGATAATCTATATTGAATCTGGATTTGCTAGTATTTTTGTTAATTGCAATACTCCATTTATATGGTCTATCTTTTAGGTAGCCATATACATAAAGAGCTGATTCCATAGTAAGAATTCCATCTTCACCAAAAAGCTTTCGAATCCACTGGTCCTCGTCACACTCGTAATATTTAGTGGTGTAATAGCCGCTTTTCACTCTAATAAGATAGCCTTCCTCCACGAACTTTAATACTCGTCTGTAATCTACCCCAAGAGCATCAATATCACTGGCTTTCACCAAACCCTCATTGTTTTCAACCAGATCATTAATCTGCTCTAGCTGGTATTGCTTCTTTTCATCTCTTGATAATAGCATTTCCATTTTCCCCACTCCTTACTCTTTAACGAGGTAATTATTTTTTATTATCCCATTCCCTGAAATCCCTGTCAAATCCTTTAGTTTCAAGGATTTCCGGGTGTTTTAATTATTAAAAAGACACTATTGTCTTTTTTTCGCATTATTTATGTCGTATAATATTCATAGAACTATTATTTTTGTCTTTTTGGGAGGTTTTTATGTCTGAAGAGAAGATTACACTTAGAAAAAATCCTTCTCGTAAGGAATGTGAAAAAGTCATTAAGAAGATTCTTATGACAGAGGTACTTGAACGTGGCACCAATGAGCACTTTAAAACTGCTGCTGATTTTATGAGCTACTTTCAGTCTCTATATCCTGCAAGTGATAGTTTGACTAAACAGGTTCAAAGAGCGGTTAAGGCTTTGGAGATGCCAAAGGATGAGCGTGGCTATTTCATCATAAATAAAACAGAAGCTCAACTAAACCAGGATAAAGAAATTGCTTTTCTACTTGGAAAAACTAATGCGAGCCTTCAACCCTTTGAAGAATACGAGACACTTTTCCTTAAAGCCGACGGTACATACAAGGATTATCTTTATCAGCTCCTATCTGAATCCGAAACCTTTGCTGATAAAATAATAACCATGATTAATTCTTCAAATGGTATTATATTGTTTACTACCAATAAACATCAGCTAGAAATATTAATAAATAGTCTGATAAATAGATAAGTTGTACTATCAATTAATAATATTTATCTTCAGTCCTTAATATATAAAAAACGACAGCTTTTTAAAAATCTGCTGTCGTTTTTATTTTATATTTGTCTTTATTTTAGATTACCAAGACATTATATATCTTTATCTGCGTCTTCTACGCTTCTTTCCATTACTTCTTATGATAGTAAGGTTTGTTTTCTCTGGTTTTGTGTGCTTACTTTTATATCTATGTCTGGCTAAAAGTATCTCGCTTGACTTACTTCTGATATATAGCACAATTACTACTAAAACTATGATGGCCAGTATTACTAAACCAATCTTTGGATAGTCTACTTGGATATAATCCTTTCCACTTCCACCTTTTTTCACTGGTAAATTATCAAATGGATAGCTTTCTACTTCTGCATTGGTAAACAATAGGTTTGCCATTCCCACACTTCTATCTGCATAAGTATACCTCAGCTGACCAACAACTGCTTTATCGTTCTCATCACTATAAGGCACTACTGTAGACTGAACATCCAATACACTTGCTGTCTTAGGAATTACTATTAAGCCCTTTTTATCAATCTTTATTAACTCACTATTTTCACTGAGTACACCTGTCACATTTGTGTCTGTCTCAGATATTGAAGCAAAATCCTTAACTGCATATTTGCTAAAATTGCTAAAACAATATTCAAATAGGTTTGTAGTATCAGTATATTGCTCGCCAACTGTATCCTTCATTACTACGCAGATAAGAGTCATTCCATCTTTTTTAGCGTAAGTAACTAGCGTAGCTCCTGCCACAACTGTATATCCAGTTTTTCCACCTAGACAACCATCATAAAGATATTTGTTTGTCTTGTAATAGTGAAGCATCTGATGATGATTATTAAGAGGAGTAGGATCTGGATGCTTATTTGTAGGTGGTATTGTGTAGCTTTTTGTTCCAACAATCTCTGCAAACTTTGGTATAGAGTAAGCTGCTCTGGCAATTAAAGCCATATCATGGGCAGTTGTATAATGTTCATCGTCTGGCAAACCGTTTGAATTATTAAAGTGAGTGTTTGTACATCCAAGCTCCTTTGCTCTGTCATTCATCATGTCAACAAAGGAAGACATATCTCCTGCCACATGCTCGCCGAGAGCATAGGCACATTCGTTAGCAGATTCCAGCATCATACCATATAAGGTCTGCTCCACTGTCATCTCTTCATTCACATCTCTAGCAATACTAGAAGATCCTAGCTCTGTGCCATATACAGCCTCAGCTGAAAAGGTTACTGTCTCGTCTAGCTGGCAATTTTCTAAAGTAAGAAGAGCAGTCATTATCTTTGTAATACTGGCTGGGAAGTGAACCTCATCCATATTCTTTGAATATAGGATTGTTCCTGTTTCCTCTTCCATTATGATAGCTGATTCAGCCGTAACATCGATTCCTCCAGGCCAATAATCTGCAGCCTTTACTTCCATTGTATTTGCTGCTACTAGGGAATTTGTCAAAAATAAAAAAGCTAAAAGCTTTGAAATTGATTTTTTAATACTCATATTTTACTACCGACTTCATTTCTTTCTTTTTATTCACATCATTGATTATAATGAAAATAAACATGTAACGCCACTTTTTTATCCGAAAGTTAGAGTATTTGTACATCATTTTTTATGATATAATTTCATTCGATTTTATTTGATGGAGGAATCTATGAGATTAAGAAATATTCCAGGGGCTGATGAAGTTGTATCAAACAGCAGCTACTGTATTAATACCCCTGCAAAGTTTAAAGGTAACTATAAATCTGAAATTTTCAATAACGATAATCCTATCCACATTGAAATTGGCATGGGTAAGGGCCAGTTTATCACTACTCTTGCTAAGAATAATCCTAATATTAATTATATAGGAATCGAGAGATACACCAGCGTCCTCTTACGTGCTATTCAAAAGGTTCAAGAAGAGGAAATTCCTAATCTTCGTTTTATTTGTTTTGATGCAGCAGAGATTCTTGATATCTTTAGCTGTGGTGAAGTTGATAAGATATATTTGAACTTTAGTGATCCTTGGCCTAAGGATAGACATAGCAAACGAAGACTTACTTCATCTACCTTCTTAAATAGATATAATTCTATTCTTACTAAAGAAGGTAATATTGAATTTAAAACTGATAATAAGGATTTATTTGATTTTTCTGTAGAGGAAATTAACAATCACCCACTATGGAAATTAGATGCTGTTACTTATGATTTACACAATGATTCTGATATGAATCAAGGAAATGTCATGACTGAGTACGAGGAAAAATTCTCTTCTATGGGTAATCCTATTTATAAGTTAATTGCAAGTAGATAATTATAAAGATTATTAAGCGACCTCCAAGGTTTATGTGCTTACGCATGGTAAAACTGTGAGGTCGCTTTTTTCTTCTATATTCTTTTATACAAAAAATAACGTCGAGTTTATCTCGACGTTTGTTTCGTGCGCGACCAGGGGTTCGAACCCTGGACACCCTGATTAAGAGTCAGGTGCTCTGCCAGCTGAGCTAGTCGCGCATATTTATTTGTTATTGCCTCAGCAACGAATATTAGTATATATGCTAAATCATTTTTTTGCAAGTGTTTTTTTTAATTTTTTTCGATTTTTTCACTTTTTCTGTTTTGACTTTTTATTAAGCTTTCTGAATTGTACCCCTAATTTATCTTTAGGATAACAATTTAACTATATAAATAAATAATACCTGCCTCTTTATGAGACAGGTATTAAAATTTTAAATGTTAGCAAATAGCTTTTCTATCTCTTCAGCACTCATTACTCTGTTAGGATCTGTTAAATCTACACCTACATCAGGAATAATTATTTCATCTGACTTAGGTTCTTCTGCTGGTACCTCAGAAACTGGTTCCTCGGCTGGTGCTTCTTCCTCTGCAGGTCCTCCAACTTCCTCTAACAATGCATCCAAATCTACTGAAGGTTCTTCTGTTAGTATTACTTCTTCAGTTGGTTCCTCAGGAGTACTTTCTAAGATTATTTCCTCAGCTGGAGGTTCTTCGGCTACTGGTTCCTCAACAGGAGCCTCCTCTGCTACTGCCTCTTCCATTGGTGGCTCTTCTGCTGGTGCTTCTTCTGCCACCGGCATTTCCAAGTCAATTCCTAAGTCTTCTACCGGTACTTCTTCGACTGCTGCCTCTTCTATTGAT
>NZ_FMXT01000014.1 GCF_900104335.1 Pseudobutyrivibrio sp. YE44 | reverse complement strand
GTTGTCCCCCTGTACAAGGTAGGTTACCCACGCGTTACTCACCCGTCCGCCACTCAGTCAATAATCCGTCACCCCGAAGGGATCGTGGAAAATTGCTTCGTTCGACTTGCATGTGTTAAGCACGCCGCCAGCGTTCATCCTGAGCCAGGATCAAACTCTCATGTTAAAAGTTTAATTCCGAATCAGTATAAAACTGACTTGTTTACTAATAAAGGTTTGTATTGTTTCGTCTAGAAACTAAATGAATTTCAAGGATACATGTTTTAAAAACTTGTATTAATTCAAGGTTTGTTTCACTGTTCAGTTATCAATCTTCGCTTTGTTGTTGCTCTCAGCAGCAACTCGTATATACTATCATGAGAAGCTATCTTTGTCAACAACTTTTTTGATTTATTTTTCAAAATCCATTCTTTGAAAACTTTCTGTTTTCAAGGCTTTTCCGCTATTAGCGGAACGAATAGTATAATATCATCCGAAACCGCTTATGTCAACCGATTTTCAAAAAAAATCTAATGTCTTTATATTTCGATAATTTGCTCTATTATGTTGATTTGATATACATAATCCATAAAAGAGTTTGATGTAGTATTTGAGATTATAAACTGTCCATATATTGTGGTTGGAAAGCAATCTGCTAAATACATAAACAGCCAGGTCAACATTAATCCTTCTGCAAATCCTGTTATGATTCCCAAAAGAGAATTTACTGTATCTATTCCAGGGAGTTCTCCTATAAATACTATGAGTTTATCCAAGATGAAAAGCAGTAACACTCCAACAGCTACACTTATAATGAAAGCTATACCCTTTACAGCTGTTTCACTAAGCTCTGTAGATATTAGTTGAATCGTTGCTTCAACTGATTTATGAATAGTCTCATCAAATCCTTCTTTTATAGGCTTAGGAACCAGTTCCATTACTCCATCCATTCCAGATCCTTGCTTGGTTTCCTCTGATGCCTCATATTTCTCGTTTAGTCTTGTGGAGATTTGTTCCTGGACCATAGTTGGAATTGATGTATTTACATTTAAATAATCGGAGATATAATCACAGGCCATATTTACGAATATGAGAAGGAGCACCCATGAAATCACGCCATAAATAAGCCTAAGCATTCCCTTTCTTGCACCTCGTATCATGCAAAAAAGCATTAATAATATAAATATTATTAAGATTGGGTTTGTAAATTCTTCCATTAAACAATTCCTTCTATTTTAAGCTTATTTCTTCTGTTTTTGTTTCTTCTAAAACATAATATCTTCTTGAAGTTGCGCCTGGTATAATTCCGTATACCTTCTCATCAAAACTATAACTGAATTTTGCAAATCCTTGGTGATTGTATAAAGTTATGTTATTACCGTCTGAAATAAATATCTCGTTATTATCTAGTATGGAAACAGTGTTATAGCTTTGGCTTAATTCTTTTGACGCAGTTCTTAATCCATAGAGATTATATACATTCAGTTGGTTAACAATTGTACCATCCTCTTTTGCGGTTTCTGTTATGTATCCAAAATGAGTATCGTTGTAAAAAATGCTTTTCATCTCGCCTTCAATATTTAGTTCTTTTACAACGGTAGCTTTCAGATTATTATTGAAGATTATTATTCTATTATCTCCAAATGCAATTGCTTTATCTTTATCAACATATTCCACCTTTGGTATTAAAGCCCCTAGATATGTATTAGTAGCAACTATATTATCCTCTTCTTCTCTTCCAGCGCTTGTGAAATCATAGAATACCAATTCTGAAGTAAGCTCACCATTACTAACATTTATAATAGAAACTAATAATCTTGTAGCATCAGAAGATAGCGCCATCGATACAGGGAATCCACGATTTTCAGGATGTATTTCTCCTGATACCAATAAAGTTCCACGCTTATCGTACATCTGTATATAGCTTGTATTATTTTCCTGTAGTAAAAGTGCAACAGTTCCCTGAGATGCAACCTTTGCTTCAACAATAGGTATAGTAGTTGTTAGCTGCTTCACAAATCCTTTTGTGGAAAAAATGTCAACCTCAGTACCCTTTTTGTCATAGGCTACTACGTAGGAACCACTTTTTTCTACACTAGGATTAGTCATATTGAAAGTATAGTTCCAAATAAGCGAACCATCATAAGCAGTATAGAAGATGCCATCTCCACTATATTTCAACAAATTACCTTGAAAACTAGCAAAATTGCTTTCCGCAGAGTCAACTCTTTCCCAGGTTTTTGTTACCTCGTAATCATCGAAGGTTGTAACTATACGAATTACTACAACTGCAATAATTGCAATAACTATTAGCAATATTAAAAACATATATCGCTTCTTTGGCGGTTGATAGTCATCATCCTGACGCCTTCTTTCGACTATAGGCTCTTCGATTTCCTCTTCAGTTTCTTGCTTTCTTGGTATGGTTAATATTTTAAAATCTTCCATAAATAATAATTGTCCTTAAAAAAGAAATGGGCTGTAACCACAGCCCATATTGTTATTTTAATATGTAAAAATTGCAATTTGATATGGCGCAAGCGGGAATCCTACAGAATATTCTCTTCCATCACATTCCTCATGTTTAGGAATAATTGTCTCTGGAATGCATCCTCCATCTCCACCATACTGCTTGTTTTCGCTATCTAACAATAGCTTTAGCTTGCGGTTGGTAGGAACGCCCACACGATAATCTTCGTATTTCATTGGCGTCATATTGATTACAAACAGCATATCGTTCTTTCCGCTCTTTGACTTACGAATAAAACTGAAAATGCTTCTATATCCATCATTGGCATTTATCCATTCGAATCCTGCCCAAGAAACATCCTGCTCGTACATTGCTGGATATTCTCTGTAAATATGAAGTAAATCCTTAAACATGCGTGCAACATGTCTGTGATTTGAATTGTCTAAAACATACCAATCAAGCTCTCTTGCTTCACTCCACTCTGTCCCCTGAGCAAATTCCTGTCCCATGAATAAAAGTTTTTTGCCAGGATGACCCATCATGAAGGCATATCCTGCCATAAGGTTCTTATACTTATCAATTTCAAGACCTGGCATCTTTGCAAGCATTGAACCCTTAAGATGTACAACCTCGTCATGGCTGAGTACAAGGATATATCTCTCGGCCTCGTTGTAGCTCATTGCAAAGGTCATTTTGTTGTGATTGTCTTTTCTGAAATATGGGTCTAATTTCATATAATCAATGAAATCATGCATCCATCCCATGTTCCATTTGTAGGAGAAGTTCAAACCTCCGTTTTCAACATCCCCGGTAATCTTAGGCCATGCTGTAGATTCTTCTGCAATCATGACTGCACCTTGGTTTCTGCCTCTAATAAGGGTGTTAATATGCTTGAAAAATTCAATTGCCTCAAGGTTTTCATTTCCGCCATGCTCATTTGGTACCCACTGACCAGACTGCTTGCCATAGTCAAGGTACAACATAGATGCAACGGCATCTACTCTAAGACCATCGATATGGTAATGCTCAATCCACTGCAAAGCACTACCAATGAGGAAATTCTTAACCTCTGATTTTCCATAATCAAAAATCTTAGTTCCCCAGTCAGGATGCTCTCCCTTTCTTGTATCAGCATATTCATATAATGGCTGTCCATCAAAATCTGCTAAACCGTGAGCATCCTTAGGGAAATGAGCTGGAACCCAGTCAAGGATTACACCGATTCCATTTTTGTGTAAGTAATTGATAAGGTACATGAAGTCGTCTGGTGTACCATATCTAGATGTAGGTGCATAATATCCTGTTACCTGATAGCCCCATGAGCCATCAAATGGATATTCTGATATTCCCATTAATTCCACATGGGTATATCCCATGTCTAATACGTATTCAGTTATGCTATGAGCAAATTCTCTATAGCTGTAAAAGCCATCATTTTCTGGTCTAGGATGACGTTTCCATGATCCTGGATGAACCTCATAGATAGCCATTGGCTTTTCCCAAAAGTTACCAGATTTTCTCTGTTTCATCCAAGACGAATCAGACCATTTAAACTTAGTGTTGTCATAAATAATTGATGCTGTTCCTGGTCTTAATTCTGCATAGGTTGCATATGGATCAGCTTTATAAAGCTTATCTCCTGACTCTGTGTAAATTAAATACTTGTATAACTGTCCTTCTTTTGCCTCTGGTATGAAAGCCTCAAATACCCCTTGGCTTTCTGGTTCAATTCGCTGCATGAAATTCCTTGTTTCATCCCAGTTATTGAACTCACCAATAACGGCTACTTGCTTTGCGTGTGGTGCCCAAACATCAAAATATACTCCGTTTACCTTTCCTTGCTTGCCCTTGTGTGCACCAAGCTTCTTGTAAATGTCGTAGTGTGTTCCTTGGCCAAATAAGTAACCGTCTAATTCTGTGAAATTGCTCATATTTTTCTGTCTCCCCTAATTAGTATTAATCAAAATCCTTCTCTTTTAAGATGACGTTGCCGTCTCTATCGTATTTTGGCTTGTTGAAGAATCCACCTCTTGTAGATTTTTCAATAGCACCGTCCATGATCTCAGCAACCTCTTTTATTGTGGTAGCGTGATTATAACGGCCAATATTATTGATACGATTATAGAGAGCAAGTACTCCCATGTCATCGATAGTACAACCTGCCTCATAAGCATATGTTCTACCGAAGGATACTAATTCATCGATTGTAAATGCAGGAATTACAATCTTTTCTGTAAAGCGCTTAGCAAAAGAACTATCCTTTGCAAGTGCTCTATCAATTCCTCGCTTATTGTCTTCAATGATAATAATAGTTCCGGTGTTATCCTGCTCCATTAATAGAGATAGAGTAACTGCTGTTTCTTTTGAAATGTCACCAGCTGTCTCTATAATGAGGCAACCACCCTGAATCTTTGAGTAAAGCTTTTGAATATCCTTTTCATTAAGCTTTTCACCTGATATCTTTCCGATACCTCCCTTAGGATATCCGGTTTTCTTTTCCAGAACTCTGATGATGCTTGTGGCCATTTGGGTTTTACCTGAACCTGGCTCACCAATAATCATAATATTTCCGGAGTTAAGATGAGGTTGGTTGATTCTTTCTGAAACCCCAGCAAGTGCCTGACTTATTTTTTCCTTCATACCACTTATTGGAAGGAAATAAGAGAATGTCTCTAAATCCTCTTCATCAAGGTTAAGGTTTGGCACCTCTGACTGTATTGCCTGAGACAATACGTTTTCATCAACAAGCTGAGCATATTCCTCTGGCTCTATGACATTTTCAGAGATAATTGGCAATTCCTCTGATGTCATCATTTCTGGCATAGCAATCTCAGGCAATGGTACTTCTTCTGGAGATTCCATTTCTGCCATTGCTATATCAGGAATAGAGATTTCAGGTAATTCGTCTGTAATATCATACTCAGGCATCATTTCTGACTCCTGATACATCATCTCCGAATCACTATCAACATATTCCGAGTCATCTTCCATAATCTCAGACTCAAAAGTGCTTTCAGAAACACCTCTAATATCTGCCAATATATCCTCTGGTAACTGGATTACTGGAAGCTCAATTTCATCAATGCTAACAGCTGGTTCCTCTGGAGTAAACTCAGGAACAGCTTCTGGGATAGAATCCTGAACAGGTTCCTCTGCTGTAAGCCTATCTATTTCCTGCTGTAAAACCTTGTTTACATCAGCAATCATTTCTGAAGCTTCTTTTAAATCCACGTCCTCGTTCTCTCCATTGTTTAGTGTAGGTGGCCGCCAATTAGATGTCTCATCTACGGCATTTTCAGCCGAATGAACTATAGCTCCTGCTACACCAGCTGTTGCTCCTATTATAGCCGCCTCCTCTGGATGAACTATTGGAATATCAATTGAGCCTAATGGTTGTCCATTAATATTCAGTTTTGGTATAGAAAAGCCTTTCTCTTCTTCATAATTGTTAGGCTCATCTATGTTTTCATCAGAAACTGGTTCTGAAGATTCAACAGCATCAGCCAGTACTTCTGGTTCAACCTCTTGACCAGCTAAGTATTCTTCTTTTAAGAGATCAGCTGATGTCATTCCTGAATTAAGCTTAGACATTGCACCTTCTAAACGGTTAAGTACATTGTTAGCCTCTCTCAGTGCTCTAGCTCTAGCGCTTTCAAGCTCCTTAGATTTAGCATCCTCCATTGCAGCTTCTGCTGCACGCTTAGTTTTTTCCCATTCAGCAAGTACATCCTCTATGGTCATCTGTCCTTCGATTTGTTCATCATCGCTAGATGTCTCATCTGTCAGTCGAAGACTTATTTGTCCGTCGTATCCTTCTTCAAGGTACTGCTGGAATGTGTCGTTTACTGAAAATGAGTCATCTACTTCATTAGACTTCTCTTCTTCAGGAACCTTAAGATATGGAATTTCCTCTACGAGAGTCTTGATATTGTCCATGTTCTCAGATACTTCACCAGTATCTGTTGCTTTCATGATTTCATCTATATTCTTCTTTATTTCTGCCTGAAGATTAATGGTGTCAAAGCGCTCTGGACCAGTTGGCAACTTAATGTTTGCAATAGCTGGCAAGATTTCACTAGATTCTGCCACTGGCTTAGGACTAATTTCTGTAATTCCATCTTTTTTCTGCTGGAAGCTACGGTATTTATCCTCTTGAGTCTTGTCGAGAGGTTGATATAACATCTTAAGCTCTAAAGCACGCTCAACCACTGGACCATCTCCAAACCAAAGTATTATTTCATCGCAAAGGCTAATGCATTTTTCAGCTTGGTTTGTTTTGTGATAAAGATACGCAAGCTCATAAGCCCACTCCTCAATAAAATCATTTTCCTTGAGTTGCTCAAGAATAGTGATAAGAGTGGACACATCTGCACCTTTTGCTGTATTAATATTGTATTTCAGGATAAATCTAAGACTATCATGAGGAGCGATTTGTACAAACTCATTGTAGTATTCCTGCGCTTCGTCAATATCCTTTAGCTTGATGGATATCATACAAAGCTTGTACAAGATCATTCTTCCGATAGGAGAACGCTCATGAGCAAGAAGAAGCAAATCCCTTGCTTCCTCCACTTTTCCTGCTGACTCGTAGCACTCACTACCTGCAATAAGATCGTTGATATTGTGAATCTTTCGCCAATTAACTGTCTCCGCAACTGACATGGCATCAGCAAATTTATTTTTTGAGATGAGATCCTTCATCTCTTCGATTCTGTTTCTGTATTCCAATTTTTCCACAGTATTATTTCTCCAAAACTACATACTTATAGTTATAGAAATTTTAACATAGCTTATCTCTAAAATCAAAAAACCGAGAAGTTTTTTCTCGGTTTTTTAGGATTTTTTATTTTATTTTTTAACTATTGTCTGTTGTAGTTTATAAGGCATCCCTTGAGAATAATCTCACGTTCATCGTCTGTAAGTTGGCCTAATGTCATTTCAAATTCTTTTAAACCATCTTCCTTAACCACATATGCTTTGATTGTCTCAGATTTATTTACTACTGCATCCTTGATTCCTGGAATAAAGAGGAAATCAAGATTCTTGAAAGGAAGCTCTCCTTCTGGAATTACGAATGGAAGCATTCCCCAATTTATAAGATTTGAACGATATCTCTTTGTAGCATATTCGTTGGCAATATTTGCCCATCCTCCAAGAACCTTCTGACAAGATGCTGCCTGCTCTCTAGCTGAACCATCACCAGGCTTAACTGCAAAGATTGTTGAACCAACTCCAAAGTTGTCATGATTAACGTTTGGATATGTCTCCTTTACCTTATGAACAACCTTTTTCAGTTCTGGTACGGCATCTCCTGCGCACTCTCCAGCCTCAAGCGCCTTCTGAGCTTTTTGAATATTCTTTGCACGACCAACATACTCTGGATCCTTACGTGAAAGTGTAAACTCTGCAAGTCCAAGTGGGTTTGAACGATAAGATGATGTCTCTCCTGATGGAATAAGCTCATCAGTTGTAGTAACAGGGTCGTGAATCTCTGAAACTACCTGAAGGAACAAGTTCTCTGGAAGAGCACTCATCTTTGGCCAATCCTTAATATTTGGACCAAAGTGAATCTCTGTCTCAGGCTCTGCCTGTCCATGAGAATCAAATACACGATTAGCATAAATTCTACCATCAAAGTGGTATTTTGGCTTGCTGTAATCAACATCAATATCTGTTGCTGCTGTAAGATAACCCTTGTTTGCTGCTGTTGCAGCGATTGAACGAGCATCCATAAGAGCAACTGATGCTATCTGACCATTCTGAAGCTTAGAACCTTCACGGTTAGGGAAGTTTCTAGTAGAGTGGCGGATTGAGAAGCCATTGTTAGAAGGTGTATCACCTGCGCCGAAGCATGGTCCACAGAAGGCTGTCTTTACAATAGCACCTGTACTCATGAGATCAGCAACTGCTCCATTCTTAACAAGCTCCATATATATTGGAGTAGAAGCAGGATATACAGAAAGAGTGAACTCATCTGGCCCAATGCTTGTGCCACGGAGGATATCTGCAGCATCACAAATATTTTCAAAACCACCACCAGCACAACCAGCGATGATACCCTGATCTACATATAATTTGCCGTTTCTTACCTTATCCTTAAGCGAAAACTCAACCTGACCATCAAGAGAAACCTTTGCTCTCTTCTCGCAGTCATCAAGAATATCCATAAGATTAGCGTTTAATTCTTCAATTGTGTATGTGTTGCTTGGGTGGAATGGCATTGCAATCATAGGCTTAATCTCATCAAGATTAATTTCAATCATGCCATCGTAGTAAGCAACCTGTCCTGGATTAAGCTCTTTGTATTCTTCCTTACGACCATGAATCTCGTAGAATTCCTCAGTCTTTTTATCAGTAGTCCAAATTGAGCTAAGGCAGGTTGTTTCTGTAGTCATAACATCCACACCAATTCTGAAGTCCATAGAAAGATTTGCTACACCTGGTCCTACGAACTCCATAACCTTATTCTTAACATATCCCTTGTCGAATACTTCACCGATAATTGCAAGAGCAACGTCCTGTGGTCCTACGCCCTTTCTTGGTGTACCTGTCATATATACGGCGATTACACCTGGCATAGCTATATCATAGGTCTGGTTAAGAAGCTGCTTTACAAGCTCTGGTCCACCTTCACCCATTGCCATAGTACCAAGTGCACCATAGCGAGTGTGCGAATCTGAACCAAGTAACATCTTGCCACTTCCTGCCATCATCTCACGTGCAAACTGATGAATAACAGCCTGATGTGGTGGAACGTAAATTCCACCGTATTTCTTAGCACAAGTAAGACCAAACATGTGGTCATCCTCGTTTATTGTACCTCCTACTGCACAAAGTGAGTTGTGACAGTTTGTAAGGCAATATGGGATAGGGAATTTCTCAAGTCCTGAAGCTCTTGCAGTCTGGATAATTCCTACATAGGTGATATCATGGCTGATTAATTTGTCGAACTTAATCTGCAAATTATCCATGTTGCCTGAGGTATTGTGACTTTCTAAAATACCATATGCCATGGTTGCCTGATGCGCAGATGTTTTATTAACGTCCAAACCAGTTGCTGCTTTAATAGCGGCTGCTGCCTCATGACCATCTTCAACTATCTGTGTGCCATTAATTAGGTATACTCCGTTGTTGTAAAGCTTCATTCCTTATTCTCCTTTTACTTAATGCAATTTACCAAAAAGACCTCCAAGGCCCTTCTTACCTGATTTCTTAGGTTCTTCTCCTGACTCTTCCTCCTGCCATTTAAAATATTCAGCATCCAAGTCTTCAGAGGAAATAGCATTTCCCTCTTCGTCTAAGTCTCCAGCAGGCTGGTCTAAATCATCACCAATATCTAAGCCCGCTCTTGCAAAATAGTCCTTATCAATTCTAATTTCTGGAGCAGCGTATTTTGGAGCATCATCAAACTCCTCGTCTGTTCCATTTTCTTTTTCCTTGAGGCGACGCATGTTCTCCTCATCTATTAGTCTTAAATATTTCTGAGTATCAATCAAATCATTGAGATGACTCTTAAGCTCTAGCTGATTGCTTTTTACAGCTTTTGTCTCTTCCTTGATTTTCTTAATAGCATCATCATAAATTTTGGAAACGGCTTCTTCTGACTCTTTGATAACATTTTGAATGCTATCTAAAGCACTATCTGTGTACATGATTGAAGCAGCATAAATATCCTCTGCTTTTCTTGTAGCATCAAATACAATATCATCGCCCTGCTTTTGCATTTCACGGTTAGCCTTATCACGACTCTTAGCAGTAAGCTCGTATTCCTCCATCATTTCATACATGCAACCATTTAATTCTTTTAATAAATCCATCATGGCATTTTTATCCACGATGACATTTCTTGTGCTTCCTTCATACGGCTGGGCCTTTGAAAAAAGAACATGCATGTCTCTTAAAACTTTTTCGGTTCTATCTTGAGCTCCCATATTTTTCCTTCCAAATTTTAAAATATATAAAAATACCGAGCCGCTATACAGATATCAATTGGTAGCCACCCTGAAAATGCTCCCTCCAGGCAACCCCGCGTCAGATGAGCGGGCCTACTTAGTGCTGCTGCATTCCTGCCCTGACACGATTCATAGGTGCCCATTACGCAGGACCCAAAGATCAGCACACCTCCAAGGCAGCCGCCAAGTGATATCTATATTTTGCTATGCTCGGAGCCTTTATTCTATGAAATAAAGGCGATTTTGTCAATAAATAACTGGTATCTACATTAATTGATTTTTCTGTTCTCGCAGTTCTTCAAAGAATTTAGTCATCATTTCTGTACATCTTTCCCCTAAAACTCCAGTCTCCAAATCACAAACATGATTAAACTGATGCATCTGAAGGATATTAAGTACTGAACCTGCGCAACCTGCCTTTGGATTCATAGCACCAACCACGACCCTAGGTATTCTGGCTTGAACTATTGCTCCAGCGCACATTTGACATGGCTCCAAAGTCACATACAATGTGCAATCCTCAAGTCTCCAGTCCCCAGTCTTTTTACAAGCCTCCTGAATGGCAGCAATCTCAGCATGGGCAAGAACACTTTTATCAATATTACGACGATTATAGCCTCTTGCTATGATTTTGTCATCCTGAACTATAACGCAACCGATAGGAACTTCATTGATGTCGTAGGCTTTTTTTGCTTCCTTTAAGGCCTGTTCCATATATTTTTCATATGTTTTCAGGTTCTTTTTTTCAAGCTTTTCTGCCTGTTTGGCGATTCTTCTTTCTTGTCGTTCTTCCTTCGACATCATGGAATTTTCCCTCCTGTTTTGCTATACTTTTCTTTAATAAATAGTACATTTTAGGCTATTTCATGTTAACACTTTTATCATTAAAAGGAAATGACTTATGCTTATACTAGGGCTGCAAAAAACAACACTTTTAGACTATCCGGGGAAAATTGCCAGCACCATTTTTACCGGTGGTTGTAATTTTAGATGTCCATATTGTCATAATAGAGATTTGGTTATTCCTCCTAAAGACGTTATCGCTTATTCAGAAGAAGAAATTTTTTCTCACCTATCTTCAAAGAAAAAGGTATTGGATGGCGTTTGTATTACTGGAGGAGAACCAACCTTACATAAAGATCTACCTGATTTCATAAAGCAAATCAAGGATTTAGGTCTTATGGTTAAGTTAGATACTAATGGTACAAATCCAGAAATGCTCAAAGCACTCATTGATGCTAATCTTTTGGATTATGTTGCAATGGATATTAAGCATTCAAAGGATAAATATAATACTATAGCATCCATGAATAACCTTGATATATCTGTCATAGACAATTCTGTTCAAATACTTACGTCATCAAATATTGATTATGAGTTTAGAACAACCATCATGAAAGAATGTCATTCTTCGGAAGATATGGAAGATATAGGCAAGTGGCTGAAGGGAGCAAAAGCTTATTATTTACAAAGCTATAGAGAATCAGAACAGGTTATTAATCCTATTTTTTCACCACATGACCGTTCAACCTTGGAAAGCTTCGTTGAATTACTGAAACCATATATACCAAACACTAATCTTAGAGGTATCGACTAAATTTCATTACAGGGGGAACTTATGAAATTTGAGATTAACACTGAGAGACTAGATTTAAGAGTTCTCACAAAGCAAAATGCAGACATGGTTTTAGACTTTTACATCCGTAACAGAGATATTTTTGAAAAATATGAACCTGTTATAGGTGATGATTTCTATACCTTGGCACATCAGCAAAAAATCTTAGATTTTGAGTATCAAAACATTTTAAAAATGGTTATGATGCGTTATTGGATTTTTGAAAAAGATAATCCTTGCCAGATTATTGGAACCGTAAGCTACAGAAATATAGTTAGGCCCATCTATGAAAGCTGTACAGTAGGATACAAGATGGACAGGGACTACACTAATAGGGGATACTGCAGTGAAGCTTTGGCAAATAGTATTCCACTTCTTGCCAAAGAACTTGGAATTCACAGATTTGAAGCTCTGATTTTGCCAGATAATGATCCTTCTATTCACATGGTCGAAAAGCTTGGCTTTAAATTTGAAGGCATCCTCCGAGATAAAATCATTATCAACGGAGAACGCCTTGATCATTGCATGTTTTCCTATTTAGCAAATAATTAGTTACTTTATGATTTTGCTGCCATGTGGCTCCAGAACAAAGTCAAAATGCTGTCCTCTATAATCAAAGGATATTGGCTTTTCTTGAGCTGTATTGTTCAAAGCAACTAAAACAAACTCGTCATCTAAGGCTCTGGCAAATACCAGGGTCTCATTTTTTACTTGAACTTCCTCATATCTTCCTAACTGAAGAGCCTTTGAGTTTTTACGCACATCTGCAAGTGTCTTTATATGATCAACGAGGTCTGGATTATTTAACTTTTCTATATCCAGCTCTGGTCTAAGTGCATAATCTCCTTCTCCCGCTTTTTTATCACCTTCAATTCCATATTCGCTGCCATAGTATATTGATGGCAATCCTGGCATAGTAAATAACAAGGTGTAGGTCGGGAATATATTTGCCTTGTCATTAAGCAAGGTTGCTATTCTGTTTACATCATGGTTATCAATGAAATTATAAAGATACTTGCCGTAGTATAAACCACCTTGACCCCACTGACGCTTCATAGCATAGTTTATTTCAAAATAATTGTGGTCATTATGGCTGGAATATATACCCTTCCAACATTCATAATTTGTTACTGCATCCAGCATGTCCTCATTTACATAAATATTATAATCTCCATGAATTATTTCACCCATTAACCAAAAGCTTGGTTTCTTCTGCTCAGTAAAGCTTTTTAAACGTTTAAAGAAATCACGCTGAATACAATCTGCTGCATCTAGTCTAAGTCCATCAATATCAAACTCATCTATCCACATAGCAACTGCATTTAATACGTGGTTATTCACATCTTCACACCAGTAATTCAACTTAACCAGCTCTTGGGCTCCAGACCAACATTCATAGGAAAAGCCGTCATTATACCAATTGTTTCCACCAAAATTTAGACCTGCAATCCACTCTTTATAGCTTGAGGCCTCTCGCTTCTCTTTAACATCTAAAAATGCCTTGTGTCCTCTACCAACATGGTTAAATACACCGTCCAACACTACCTTTATTGAGGCATCATGACAAGCTTTAACAACTTTTTTAAAATCGTCATTTGTGCCAAGTCTTGTATCTAGCTTGTAATAGTCAAAAGTGTCATATCCATGTGTTCCAGATTCCCATATTGGACCCAAATAAATTGCATTAACACCAATTTCAAGCATATGTGGAATCCAGTCTATTAGCTTTAATATCCTGTGACCAGCTGTTTCTTCACCTTTATTTTCCCTAGGACAACCAAAGGCTCCTAATGGATAGATGTGATAAAAAATGCTCTCTTTAACCCAACTAATATCTCTCATGATGTCCTCCTTACTTATTTTTTAAGGAATTAATTCCTTTAATTGCAAAAAGGCAAGACGTAATTGCCTTGCCTTTTGTTTTATAATAGTATACCAGATTTTTCTTTACTAATTTCGATTTTTTCGTTAAGAATCTTGAATGGGTGATACAGAATAACACCAATAAAGATAGCTACACCTACATAAATCAACAATGTAAGCATACAGTCTCTATAGGTGTGCTCATAAAAGCCTCCTATACATTCACGAACCGCATTCATAGAATAATTAAATGGCATAAACTTGTACAATGCTTGGAATACATCCGGTAAAACTTCTATTGGGAAGGTTCCACCTGCACCTGCAACCTGTATTACCATAAGGATTACTGATAATGCTTCGCCTATATTTCCGAAGGAATATGTGAAAGAGTACAGTAATAACGAATATACAAAAGATGTCCATGCACATGCCGCCCAAAATAGTAATCTGTTTTGACACTGTATTCCTACAAATAAAAATGCCCCAAGTACAGTAATTAAAGTTTGGATTTGTCCTATCATACAAGTTACGAAAAATCTTCCGAAAAAGCATTCCCAGTTCTTTAGATTGTTCATTCCTGTAGTGTCTTTTATTTCTGTCTTTAGGATTGTAGACATGATTAGAGCACCAACCCAAATGGAAAGTATAATGTAGAATGGCGCTGTCATTGAACCATTATTTTCTACTTCATACACATATTCATTGGATACCTCAACTGGGCTGCTTATAAAATCTGATAGTAATTCAGGGTCAGAACGAAGTAGCTCCATTACTTTCAAATATGCCTCATTCTGATTTAAGCTCTTTATATCTTCAATCAAACATGAAAGCTTCTTTTCCATCTCTATAGCTTCGTCTCTTGATTTAACAAGACCACCTTCAGATTGAGAAAGAATCTTTTTATAATCGTTCAAATTGGCAACTACCATATCAATGCTCTTTGCATTGTATTTCACAAGCTTCTTGACTTCTGAAACGGTAGCCGATGCCGAATTAATAGCTTCTCCCGCCATTGGGGACAACTTACTTGAATAATTATCTCTAATATCCTTAGCCTGTGTTAAGACATTATCTGTATCAGTTACAGTTTTATTTCTGATTTCATTAAGATTTGCTGCACTGTTTTCTTCAGCCACCACAAATTCATCTATATCTGTTTTTATAGTCGCAAAGTTTGTATTTAGCGTTTCTATTGTTGTTCTTATATTCTCAGGAATATATGGATAAAGCCAGTTATCTTTTATTAGAGTATATATTCCGTCTACCTCTTCTGTACCACTCCATTTTTCATAGGCAAGATTATATAAACCTTGTATTTCTGGTCCGATTTTTGGACCTCCTACAGTATAATCGCTTAATCTTTTATTTATTACAGAAATGGTTGTACTGAATTCGTCTAATTTAGTATTTAATGAGTTTATCCTAGTATCTACTGTATTTTTTGCAGATTGTACATCCTGCTCAACGTTACCAGTATCTCCCTCCATAGAGGCCGTCATATCTTCTGCAGTCTTAGCTATTGCTTTTGCCGAATCTCCAACTGCTTTTCCTGTCTCTGCTATCTGTTTTGTAGAATCCATTAGAGCAATATAGGAATCAAGAATTACAATTATGCCATTTAAGTCGGAATCAAGTCGCTCTAGCTTTGCTATTCCTTTTCCGGTAATATTTCCCTGCTCATCAACAGTTGCAAAATATTCTCCAGCCTTTAGCAATACCTCCGCTACAGTTCCCACAAAGGCATGATCTACTTCTCTTTCGATTGTTGTCTTTACCTTTGCTGTGATTTTAGGTGCAATAGCGTTCTTTTTCTCATTTTCATAATAAGTAATCTTAGGATTCTCAATATTACCACCTAAAAAACTTATCATGTTTGCGCTAAATTCTTCATCAATAACAAGGGCTGCATAATATTCACCAGAATGAACCCCTCGAATTGCTTCTTCTGCATCTTCGGTGAATACCCAGCAGATAGAGTCATTTGTCTTAAGACGACTTATTATTATCTCACCAACATTTACTTCTTCTGTACCAATTACAATTCCCTGGTCTGAAGATGCCACCGCAACCTGAAGATGTTTTGTAGCATCCTTGCCGTAAGGATCCCAGTTAGACAATATATTGAACCAAGCATAAAGGCATGGTATTACTGTTAATCCTATTATTACTACCATTGCCACAACATTGGTAGATAACCTCTTTATATCTGATGCGACTATTTTAATTATATTTTTCATTTCTTAAGCTTATCTCCCACTGATTGGATATCACTTTTAATCCCTTGTTTTATTTCTTCTCTCTCTTTTTTTATTTCTTGCTTTTCTTTCTTAATCTCTTCTTTGATACCCTTTTTGATTTCTTTAATATCTTCCACCATTTCTTTTCTGACATTGTTAATGTCATCTATTCCTTGAACAACTTCATTTCCAATCAATGCTTGTTTTTCATCCTGTTCAAGTATTCCAAATTCCTTAAGATGCTCCTGTAATTTAAAATCCATATATTCCACGTACAGAAGATAAAAGGAAATACCAAACAATGAAATAATCCACAATACAAGGAATACTAGCTTCGATCTATTTGAAATAAAGCTAATTGCCAAGAAAATCAAGGGAAGAAGGATATTTACTTTCAATCCAACTCTTATTTTCTTTTGATTCTTAACATGTATTTCCTCTTGAAGATTATAGAATTTATCATACATTTCTTCTTTTTGATTCATGAGTGCCTCCAAAAACTGCAATCTCGATGATTACATCATCTCGGTATCTTCCATTCGTTCTTCCATGTAATGGTTAATTGGCTCAAATGGAATCTGTATTAACAAGCCAATTACTAAAGCTACTACCATAAATATTCCTAGACATGCTAGATACTTCAAATAATCATAATGATACATTCCACATAGGCATTCTCTTATTGCATTAATTGCATAAGGGAATGGGAAGAATATGTACATTTTCTTGAAGAAATCTGGCAAAAGCTCAATAGGATAAGTTCCTGAGCTACCTGCAATCTGTATAACAACAATAACAACTGATAATGCCTTTCCTACATCTCCCCAAGTTACCACTAAGGAATAGATTAAAAGGGTAAAGGTTGTTGCAATAACTGATGCTGCAAGCATAAAGAACCATGGATGTATGCATTGTACGTGAAGAAGGAATAAGTCTCCTAATACAATAACAACCGCCTGTAATTGTCCTAATATCCAATATAGGACATATCTTCCAAAGAATAATTGTCTCTTGGACGCATCTGGATATTGTGTTTTATCTGGATGAACTTTAATAATTGCTGTTAGAATTAAAGCTCCAACCCAAAAGGCTAAAGTTGAATAAAATGGTGCCACAGCTGAACCGTAGTTTTCTATTGGATATACAGCTTCTGTCTTTATCTCCACTGGCTCTGAGAAGAATTTTCCATATACCTCTGGATCTCCAGATAGAGCATTTACAACAGCCTCTATCTTATCTCCATCACCAACTTTATCTACCTGATCAATTACCTCAATTAAACGACCATTAATATATGCAATAGCGTCACTAGTCTTTGTTAGGCTAGTATTTGCAGCATCTACTGTATTATCGATAGCAGTAAACATTATCATCAAGTTGCCAAATGTATCTCCAAGGGAGTTAAGCATACTATTTGTGCTATTTAGATTTCCACTGAGGCTTGTTAATCCATTATGAATCTTTGGAACTAACTGATTGTCGTATTTAGTCTGTAAAGAATCTGTGTGTTTTCTAAGCTCAGCAATTTTTAATCTAAGGTCTTCTTCTTTTTTGCCTGCTGCTTCTGTTATATCGTTAGACGCATTATTAACAATCTCTTCTTCTTTCCACTGAACTATATCTTCGGCCTTATTCTTTAATTCATAGGCCTTTTTGCCAGCATCAATGTAGTCTCCATATCCCATATCTCTCAGGATATTTTCAACGAGTGTAATTTCTGATGAGTAATCGGATATGGCCTGCTTTGCCTCTTCTTTTGCTATAGCCTCAGGATTTAAGGTATCAAGTGCAGCTTTCATTGCTCCTACATCCTTTGCTAAACCTATAAGGCTCGTAGTGATTTCTGATACATTTTGTGTAGCCTCAGCTGCTTTAAGCTTTGTATCCATATCAGACAATGAACCATTAATAAGATTAAGCATCGCATCTACATCAGCTGAATAGCTATTAAGTGTAACATCAGCTTTATCTGTAGTTTTTTTGCTATTGTATACAGCTTCGGCTGTTTTTCTGGCCTGATTCTTTACATTGCTAGCATCATTTTCTGCCACCTTAAGAGATTGTTTAAGCTTGGCATCGTTTTCTATAATCTTTTTGATTGTCTCTTGTTGAGCTGATAAATCGTTACTTAAATCCCTTAAGTTGTCTATGGCAAGATTAATATCGTTATCTTCCTTAATATCATCTGATACTTTTTCTGCACCAGAAATAACCTCACTAACAACAACTTCTGTAAAGGCTACGTTTATGTTGTTCTGTAAGGTTTGAACTACTGTATCTGAAATTTTAGTTGCTACAGGATTCTTCTTTTGATTCTCGTAGAAATGAAGAGTAGGACGCTTTACTTCATCTGTAAGTACATTGTACATGTTGTAAGTAAAATTCTCGTCAATAACTACTGCTGCGTAATACTCTCCACTATATACGCCTTCAATTGCTTGATCTGATGAATCTACAAACTGCCAGTTAACTGCAGTATTCTCATGGAGATTATCTATTATTGTATCTCCCTGATTATGATAGTTTCCATCTTCATCAGTATATCCCTTATCCAAGGATACTGCTGCAAGCTTCAAAGCACCTGTA
Organism: Pseudobutyrivibrio sp. YE44; assembly: GCF_900104335.1. GTDB lineage: Bacteria > Bacillota > Clostridia > Lachnospirales > Lachnospiraceae > Pseudobutyrivibrio. The sequence continues at coordinate 39,408 of NZ_FMXT01000014.1, read as the reverse complement.
TTTCCATAAGGATCCCAGTTGGAGTAAATATTGAACCATGCGTAAAGTGCTGGAAGAAAGCATATTCCAACTACAATCACAAGTGCAAAGAAATTTTTAGCTAGACTTAATATGTCATCAACAAAAATTTTCCTTATATTTTTCATTTTTATTTCCCTTATTAATTACTATTTTTCTTTTTCGAGGAGCTTGATATTATTTCTACTCTCTTGCTTTACTTCATATAGCATTTTATCTGCACCTTGAAGATACTCATAATAGCTTGTTTCCCCATCAAGTAAACCGTAACATATTCCCTGGGAGATGGTTACTCGACTATCCGACAATGAAAATTTGTGCTCCATTGCCTCATCATATATTCTGTCTCTTAATAGATTTGCTTTTGCAAGTACCTCGTCTTTTGTTAATCCTTCATAGATTATTACAAACTCATCTCCACCATATCTGGCACAGAAAATACTTTCATCTTGAGAAAGTTCAATAAGCTTGTCGGCAATAAACCTGATACAGTCATCACCTGCCTGATGACCATAATTATCATTAAACTGTTTAAAGTAATCTATATCAAGAATCTCTACCGCTATATTTCGCTTATGTGCGAATGCTCGATCAAAGGCTTCCTCACTATATTCATTAAGCTTCAGTCTATTATACATCCCTGTAAGTGGGTCTGTCTCTGAACGTTTTTGTAAAAATGTATTCTGCTCCTCTACTTTTTTATTGATTTGTGTAAGCTCCATATACGAATTTCGCATAACAAGCATGTTACTAACCATCAATCTGTTCTCTCGTTCCATAAATTCTGATAGCTCAAAGAACAGTACAGAAGCAATTTTATACTCCTCAATTTGCCCTACTCGTCGGTAATATCTTATCTTGAGAGTTAATAATTTTCTTTCAAGATTTTTAATAGAAGTTCGTTTTGTTAATTCATCTAAAACAGAATAACTTTTGAAGAAATCATCATATTTATCTGTGGCAAGAAGCATTTCCAGATAATCGTAGAAATCATCAAATACGTCCATTATTGGCATTCTTGTGCTTGTATTCTCATTTACCTTTTCAATCCAATAATCTCTTGCCTCTTTTTCGTTCATGGCATCGTGAACCCTTACAAAATAGCAGTATATTACTATTTTTTCCAAATCGTTTAGGTATGGCATGCACTCTACACGAAGCTTCTTTTCAATTTCCAAAAATTTTGATTCTTGCCCTAACTTCAAATATGCTCTACCTATTCCAAGCAAGCCAAAAGTTAAATTTTCCACATAATCTGACATGTCCTTGTGAGCCAAAATATATCTATATGCAATTTCAGTATGTGAGATTGATTTCTGATATTCCTCTATATTCAGATATAGAGAACCGAGATTTAGATGAATTACCCATTCCATATCAGGCAATGAATAATCCTCACAAATGCTAATGGCCTTAATATAATAATCCAATGCAAAGGGGGCATTTCCTCGATTTAATGAAGCTATTCCAAGCATATTGTTGGCCTTAGCAACATATTCCCACTCCCCAGCATTTTCTAATGGAACTAGGCTATTTAGCATTTGCGAATAGAAATTTGAAGCGTCATTCAAAAGGTAATATGTTTCACCTTTTGAAAAATACGCATAACCTACTAAAGCATCATCTTTCATGCCATTACCATAGGCAAGTAGCTTATCACTGGCAGAAAGTAACGCTGCTGCATCTTTTCCTCTATTTGATTGTATATCACCTATTAGAACTTGAACTTCTCTGTTATATGTTCGAATATCCATTAATACAAGCTCCCCCTCCTGTATATTAAATATTCTTTAAAATATTTGTAAGCTTTGCAAAGTCCTCTAAGGATAAGGCTTCTCCTCTTATTGTAGGACTAAAACCTGCCTGTTCTATAGCTGCTGCAATCTGCTCCTTTGAAAAATGTGTTCCATTTCCCAAACCATTTTGTAAAGTCTTTCTTCTTTGGTTAAAAGATGCTCTTATAATTTGGAATAAAAGCTTTTCATCGCATTCCACTGGTGGTTTGTTATGACATTTAAGATTAATAACTGTACTTGTTACCTTAGGCTGTGGCATAAAGCAGCTTGGTGGTGCATCGCAAACTATCTGTGGCATCGAATAATACTGAACAGCAAGAGAGAGCGCTCCATACTCTTTTGATCCTGGTCCCTCTTGCATTCTGTCTGCAACCTCCTTTTGAATCATAATTGTAATTGATTCAAGCGGAACGTGACTCTCAAATAATCCCATAATAATCGGTGTAGTTATATAATATGGCAAATTTGCCACAACCTTAATTGGCTTTCCACCGTTTTTCTCTTCAGCCAGTGCCCTTATGTCAACTTTTAATACATCCTGATTTATGACAGTCCAGTTTTTGTAAGTGGAGAGAGTATCATCAAGGATTGGAATAAGTGTTTTATCAATCTCCACAGCTACAACCTCTCTGGCTTCCTCACAAAGGCGCTGAGTCATAGTACCAATACCAGGACCTATTTCCAAAACAAAATCATCCTTTGTTATGCCTGCTGCATCTATTATGTTATCTAATATATTGCCGTCAATTAAGAAGTTCTGGCCATATTTCTTTTGAAAAGAAAAACCATGAGCTTCAAGAACAGCCTTTGTATAGGTTGGATTGCTTAAATATGCCATCGATTAATTCCTTTTTGCTTTTGAATATATTCTCAGAGCGTTTTCATAGGTGATACGCTCTACCTCGCTAACATCCATACCCTTAAGCTCAGCAATTTTCTCTGCCACATAGCTTAAGAAAATAGAAGAGTTGCGCTGGCCACGATGTGGAACTGGCGCCATGTATGGACAATCTGTTTCCAAAACAATACTTTCAATAGGGATAGCCTGTACTGTCTCCACCAGTTTCTTTGAATTTTTGAAGGTCACGACACCTCCAACACCTATAAACCATCCCATCTTAGTATATTCTAACGCTATTTCCTTAGAATATGAATAGCAATGAATAATACCTTTTCTTTCACTTTGCTTATTATAATCAACAATTGTGTTTAAAGTATCTTCTGCAGCATCTCGTGAATGAATTATCACTGGTAAATCCACTTCTTTTGCAAGTTCAAGCTGCTTTTTAAACCATTCCCTTTGCTTTGCTCGGCCTTCTTCATCTTTTATCCAATAATAATCAAGTCCGATTTCACCAATAGCAACTACCTTTGGATGAGACGCATTAGCCTTTATCCAATCAAGATTTTCACTTGTTAAATCATCCATTTCTTCGGGATGAATACCAATGGCAGCATAAACATTATCATAGGTTTCTGCAAGCTCTAGGCTATCTTTACAGCCTCTAAAGCTTGCACCAACGTTTACTATATTTCCAATATTGTTTTCTCTCAATAAATGAGAAAGAAGTTCGACTCTATCCTCGTCGAACTTCTCATCATCATAATGAGCATGTGTCTCAAAAATCATACTTCTATACCTAATTTATCTCTCGCCTGTTACAGCTACAAGCCTTAGAGTTTCTCAGCTCACCATAGAAAGCTTCGCTTGAGAAACCTAAGAGCTTGATGCCTACAGGCTATTTATACATTACTTAGCAAATTTCTGCGCCACTAGGCATATCCTTCTCTGGTGTCATAAGAGCAAGATTTCCTTCTGCATCCTCTGCACAAAGAAGCATACCCTCTGATAATACACCTGCAAGCTTTGCTGGCTTAAGATTTACAAGAACCATTACACGCTTTCCAACCATTTCCTCAGGAGAGTAGTGCTTGCTGATTCCTGAAACAATCTGCTTTGTCTGTGAACCAATCTTAACCTGTGAGCAAAGAAGCTTTTTAGAGCCCTTAACTGCCTCGCAGGCAACAATCTTTCCGACCTGGAACTGAAGCTTCATAAAATCATCAAATGTGATTTCTGGCTTAGCCTCAATATCGATACCTTCCTCATCATCAGCCTCTTCTGGCTCAACTGGATGAAGCTCTGCAACCTTTGCCATAACCTCATCAAGATCGAGACGAGCAAAAAGAATCTCTGGTGAATCAGTTACCTTGCCACCATTTGGATAGTGACCAAATGTAGAAAGTTCATCGTATGCAATTTCCTTTGCACCAAGCTGTGCAAGAACCTTCTCTGATGTCTCAGGCATAAATGCCTTGAGAAGAGTAGCACCGATTGAAATTCCCTCTACGAGATTATAAAGAACAGTAGCAAGTCTATCTTGCTTTGTCTCGTCCTTTGCAAGTGCCCATGGCATTGTCTCATCGATATACTTGTTACATCTCTTGAAAAGATTAAATACCTCTGTAATAGCATCTGCTACACGAAGATCTGCCATCTTAACCTCTACTGTAGCAACTGTGCCAGTAACTACTGTCTTAAGATCTGCATCTACATCCTCTGTAACACCCTTGTCCTCAACAACTCCACCAAAGTACTTGTTGCTCATAGAGATTGTACGATTTACAAGGTTTCCAAGTGTATTTGCAAGGTCTGAGTTTACACGCTCAACCATAAGTGGCCATGAGATAGCACCATCGTTTTCGAATGGCATTTCGTGAAGCACGAAATATCTAACAGCATCTACGCCAAAGAAATCAACAAGCTCATCTGCGTAGATAACATTTCCCTTTGACTTTGACATCTTGTCGTCGCCACCATCAGCAGCCTTTGTAAGAAGCCATGGATGACCAAATACCTGCTTTGGAAGTGGAAGATCAAGTGCCATTAAGAAGATTGGCCAATAAATTGTATGGAATCGGATAATGTCTTTTCCAATAAGATGAAGGTCTGCTGGCCAAAGAGCCTTAAACTGATCTGTAGACTCACCATCACATTCGTAACCAATACCTGTGATATAGTTTGTAAGAGCATCAAGCCATACATATACAACATGCTTTGGATCAAAATCTACTGGGATACCCCAAGTAAAGGATGTTCTTGAAACACAAAGATCCTGAAGACCTGGAAGAAGGAAATTGTTCATCATTTCATTCTTACGTGATACAGGCTGAATAAACTCAGGATGTGTATTGATATATTCAATAAGCTGATCAGCATACTTACTCATCTTGAAGAAGTATGCTTCTTCCTTAGCTGGCTGAACTTCACGACCACAGTCAGGGCACTTGCCATCTACAAGCTGTGACTCAGTCCAGAAGGATTCACATGGTGTACAGTAAAGACCTTCGTATGAGCTCTTGTAAATATCACCCTTATCGTAAAGCTTCTTGAAAATCTTCTTAACCTGCTTCTCATGATCTTCGTCTGTTGTACGAATGAACTTGTCATAAGAAGTGTTCATTAAATCCCAAATATTTCTAACCTGACCTGAGATATTATCTACAAATTCCTTTGGTGTAACGCCTGCTTCTGCAGCCTTAAGCTCGATTTTCTGACCGTGCTCATCTGTACCTGTCTGGAAGAATACATTGTAACCTTCCTGACGGCGGAAGCGTGCAATGCTATCTGCAAGGACGATTTCGTATGTGTTTCCGATATGTGGCTTACCTGATGTGTAAGCAATCGCTGTAGTGATGTAATAATTACCTTTGCTTGCCATTTCTAAAACTCCTACTCTTCTTCAAAAATATCATCTATTTTTTCTCCGCAGGTGCTGCAGAATCTAGAACCATCCTTTACAAGTGCACCGCACTTTGGACATGGCTTTCCTCCCTTTTTCTGCATTATCTCATCGGAGATTTCTTTTATTCTAAGGATAACAGCTGTAATTTCTTTGATGCTTTCATCATCTGCATCCTTATTTTCTTCGTAGTATTTTTTGCCTAGCTTTTCATAAAGCTTTGTTAACTCAGCTTGCTTAACCTTTTTATCATACTGAAGCTTTGTTAAATCCCCGGCATTTTGGGCCATCTTTCCAAGATCTTTTGTTGTGTTAACTATACCGTCTGATATTTCGTCTAAAAATCCCATACTCGACCCCCTTTATCCCATATAAAACTTACTCTTTAAACCCTATGATTTTATCATAATAGTTGACTTTTTACCACTATTTGAGATAGTTAAGCAATGCCTCCATCTCGAATAATTATATAAGCTAAATATCCTACATAAAGGGCAAGCATAATTACACCCTGTAATCTACCAAGATTCTTCTTAACAAAACACATAAGCCATACTATTACTGAGAATGCAAGAAGAATTAACGCATCAATAGCGTTTACAGTTTTAAATGGTATTGGCGAGATAGCAGCTGCTGCACCAAGTATTAGTAAGATATTAAATATATTTGATCCAACAACATTTCCAATTGCCATATCAAGCTCGTTCTTTTTAGCTGCAACAACTGATGTAACCAACTCTGGAAGGGATGTTCCAAGTGCTACAATTGTAAGACCTACTAATGTCTCAGACATACCAAATTTAAGTGCGAGAGTAGTACAAGAATCTACAACCCAGTCACCACCAAACTTAATTGCTACAGCACCACCGATAATATAGATAATGCATAACCAAGTAGGAATATTTACAATTTCCTTTTCAACATCAACCTCAGCTTCGTGAGCTGCTTCTTTTCTAGATTTCTTTGCTGCAGAAAGCATTGATAAAAGGAAAATCACAAAGGCTACTAGAAGAATTCCTCCATCAATATGTCCAAGCTCTTTTCCTAATAATCCCATACCTACAAGGGCAACTGTGCATATCATAGAAAAAGGAAAATCCTTCTTGATAGTATCTTCACCAACCTCTAAAACAGAGAAGAGAGCACAGCTTCCTAAAACAACCATAAGGTTGAAAATATTTGATCCAACTACATTTCCGATGGCAAGCTGATTACTTCCTGCCATAGAAGCTGTAACTGATACAGAAAGTTCTGGGAGAGAAGTACCCATAGCCACAATAGTCATTCCAATAACGAGTGCTGGTACATGAAGCTTCTTTGCTACAGCTGATGCGCCCTCTACAAAGAAATCTGCTCCCTTAATAAGAAATATAAAGCCTGCTACAAGTAAAATTAATGCTCCTGGTATTGTTTGAAAAAATGCTGTCATCACGACCTCCTAAAATCCAAAAGATATTCCCATAGTATGTTCAAGAAGTATCTTTACTCCGAGGAATACAAGAATAATTCCTCCTGCCAATTGTGCCTTAGCCTTAAATTTATCTCCAAAGATGTTACCCACATAAACACCACCTGAAGATATAACAAAGGTTGTAACTCCAATTATTGTTATTGCTTTAATAATATTAAAATTTTCGTAGAATGAAAAGGTTACTCCACAAGCTAATGCATCAATGCTAGTGGCAATTGCTAGAAGAGTAAGCTCTTTATAATCAAGAGGTGGATCCATTTCTTCAACCACATCTTTTTCTTTCCACTCTCTAATTGCATCCACAATCATTTTTCCTCCGACATATAACAGAAGAATAAATGCAATCCAGTGGTCAAAAGCAACTATTTTCTTTGCGAAGGTTGTTCCAAGCGCCCATCCTATCAAAGGCATTAATGCTTGAAATCCTCCAAAGAATAAGGCAATGACAAACATTTGTCTTTTGTTTACCTTTCTCATCGCCAATCCTTTACATATTGCAACTGCGAAAGCATCCATAGAAAGACCTATTCCTAGAAGAAAAATATCAAGATTACTCATTTGGTAACTCCTTATACATTTGATTGGAACAAGAGAGAAGAGTAGTAATTCTGCCAGAAAATTACGTATATATAATAAAAAACCCACGTGCAAGATTCACTTATAGAATCAATGCACGTGAGTCTCACTATTTAATGTTTGCCAGGTTTAATCACCGAGTCTGTTGACAAACAACGTATACACGCTTGCTACTCCCTCACGAAGATGTAATCAATTTACTAGATTATTTATTATATGTCAACTTTCCTTCCAAACTTTGTATACAAAGCGTTGATTATAAAATAGCTGACTATTCCACCAGATACACCTATTAAAGTTCCAACTATAACGTCTGTTGGCCAATGAACAAACACATATAATCGACTTATGGCTATACATCCCGCAAGAATTATGGCTGGTATGCCAAACTTCTTGTTTCTTGTAAATATTGCTGTTGCTACAGCAAAGCTAATATTTGAATGGCCTGATGGAAATGAAAAATCATGTGGTACCTTTACAAGCATCTGCACATCTTGTTCCAACCAGCATGGACGACATCGCATTACCATTGGTTTAAGAATAACATTACATACTAATACTGTTAGTATAATTGAAATGGCAGCTTGAAATCCTAGCTTTCTATTTAAAGGTAAAACAATTAATAGGATAGTAATTACTATCCAAAACCATCCAGCATTTCCAAGGAATGTTATTTGGGGAACGATGAAATCCAAAAAATCATTATGTATACTTTGAAACCAGTGTAAAAGATTTAATTCCCAATCAAAATAAAACACTCGTGAGCTTTCTATTATAGCTTCCATATTTGCCTCCATATACGTAAAAAGTGCCAAAGCTTTAAACTTTGGCACTAGTATACACATTTTATGTGTCTATTTTATATTAAGATTTCTAAATTCTGTTATGCTTCAATCTTGCAGAAAGACTTTTTACCCTTCTTAAGAAGGAATTCCTCAGCAAAAGCTGACTTTTCATAAGCTGTAAATGGATCTGAAACCTTTTCACCATTTACTGAAACGCCACCCTGCTGTACAGCACGTCTTGCCTCTGCACGGCTAGCTGTAAGACCAGATGAAACCAATACCTGAAGGATATCTACCTTGCCATCTCTGAAATCTTCATCTGAAAGAGTGTGGCATGGTACGTTCTCAGAATTTGCTCCTCCTGCAAAAAGAGCCTTTGATGCTTCACGAGCCTTATCAGCTTCCTCTGTACCATGAACCATCTGTGTAAGCTCATATGCGAGGATATCCTTTGCTTCATTAAGCTGAGCACCTTCCCAGCTATCCATTTCCTTAATCTGCTCAATAGGAAGGAATGTAAGCATACGGATGCACTTAAGAACATCTGCATCTCCAACATTTCTCCAGTACTGGTAGAACTCGAATGGTGTTGTCTTGTTGGCATCAAGCCATACAGCATTTCCTGCTGTCTTACCCATCTTCTTACCCTGTGAATCTGTAAGAAGAGTAATAGTCATAGCGTGAGCATCCTTACCAAGCTTACGTCTGATAAGCTCTGTACCACCAAGCATGTTAGACCACTGGTCATCACCACCGAACTCAAGGTTACAGTTGTATTTCTGGAACATGTAATAGAAGTCATAAGACTGCATAATCATGTAGTTGAACTCAAGGAAAGAAAGACCCTTTTCCATACGCTGCTTGTAGCACTCTGCACGAAGCATGTTGTTAACTGAAAAACATGCACCAACTTCTCTAAGAAGGTCTACATAGTTAAGGTCAAGTAACCAATCAGCATTGTTAACCATAAGAGCCTTATCATCTGAAAAATCGATGAATCTTTCCATCTGGCGCTTAAAGCACTCTGCATTGTGGTCAATGTCCTCTCTAGTAAGCATCTTTCTCATATCTGTACGACCTGATGGATCACCAATCATGGTTGTACCGCCACCAATAAGGGCGATTGGCTTGTTTCCAGCCATTTGTAATCTCTTCATTAATGTGAGAGCCATAAAATGACCAGCTGTAAGGCTATCTGCAGTACAATCGAAGCCGATATAGAAAGTTGCCTTGCCCTCGTTTATTAATTTTTTGATTTCTTCCTCATTTGTTACCTGAGCAATGAGGCCACGCTCTACTAACTCGTCGTAAATTGTCATTGCAAATTTCTCCTTTCTCACATTATTTTGATAGTTAGTAATAAATCCTATTATGCAAAAATCCCTCGCCCCCATTACTAGGGTCGAGGGATATTTAAGAGGTGCCAGTCGGATTTGAACCAACGATCAGGGAGTTGCAGTCCCATGCCTTACCACTTGGCTATGGCACCATATTCAAATTATAAAAAAGTAAAACGGAGAAGGAGGGATTTGAACCCTCGCGCCGGTTGCCCGACCTACACCCTTAGCAGGGGCGCCTCTTCGGCCTCTTGAGTACTTCTCCAAGTTGTAGGTTTATTACTTATTTTGTTTCGACGCAAGTGTTATTCTACAGGAGTATAGGGCTGTTGTCAACAAAAAAATACCTTTTTTTCTAAGAAAAATTTAGGAGGTGTTCTGAGCAGAACACCTCCATAAAATTTGCATGAAATTATCTCTGATTAATGGAAATTACTCAGCTGTCTTCTCTGCAAACATAAAGTACTTGTTCTGGTTCTTAGATGTATAAATACCATCTACATTTGTCTTCTGGAGATAGATATCGTTGTAGAAGTAGATAGGTACTACTGCACTTGTCTCCATAAGCATATCCTCTGCCTCACGCATAAGCTTTACACGCTCTGCAAAGTCTGTTGTAGCATAAATCTTCTGAATGTGCTCATCGTATTCCTTCCATGAAGGAGCAGAAGAGTTGCTTGTATCCTTACCAAGCTGCATGTCGTTGTTACCACCTGTTGATAACCACATTTCAAGCATGTTGATAGGATCGTTAAAGTCTGCAATCCATCCCTCACGAGCGATATCAAACTTACCAGCTTTTCTATCCTCAAGGAATACGTTCCAGTCTTCTGTTTCAATCTTAACATCGATACCTACAATGCCCCAATCCTGCTGGATGCACTGTGCAATTGCTTCGTGACCTGTACCTGAGTTTGTCATGTATGTAACTTCAAGTGCTGGGCTAATCTTGTATCCGCCGTTTCCGTCTGACTCGAATGAATATCCGCACTCTTCAAGAAGACCCTTAGCCTCTTCTACATTACCTGCACCTGTTGTTGTTGCATCATAGTATCCGAAATCATCTGCTTCGAAGATTCCACCATTACCATCAGCCATTCCGTCTGGAATGAATGTATCAGCTGGTACCTGACCTGTCTGACCTACAGTATCAACGATGTACTGTCTATCGATAAGAAGTGAAAGTGCCTTTCTCATCTTGCAAGCCTGATCAGCTGTAAGACCCTTGAAGAGATCTGAGTTTACATTGAAACCAACATAGTATGTTCCAAGTGTATCAATTACGTGGAACTCTGGGCTGTTAAGAAGTGACTGAATCTCGTCGTTTGGTACAGTATCAGCGAAATCAATGTCACCTGAGTTGTATGCAGCGTAGATAGCTGTATCATCTGCTGAAAGCATGAATTCTAGCTTCTCAAGCTTAACTTCGTCAGCTCTGTAGTAGTTAGGGTTCTTCTCATAAACCATAGACTCGTTGTGCTTCCACTCTTTAAGTGTAAATGCACCGTTTGATACGAAGCCTGGCTCCTGTGCCCATGCACCTGGCTGTGTTCCATCTGGATCAGCCTTCTCTACATCTGCCTGGAATACTGGCATAAATGTTGGGAATGCAAGAAGATCGTAGAAGTATGCACATGGTGCGTTAAGCTCTACCTTAAGTGTGTAATCATCTGTTGCCTCAATCTTAAGTGTTCCATCTGAGTTTGTTGCAATTGGAGCAAACATGTAAGCATAATCAGCTGCTGTCTTTTCATCTACAGCACGATTCCAGCTATATACAAAGTCATTAGCTGTAAGTGCATCACCGTTAGACCACTTTGTCTCTTTAAGCTTGATTGTGTAAGTAAGACCATCCTCTGATACCTCTGGCTCACCATCAGCGATAGCTGGTACGCAATCGTTGTTCTCATCATAAGTGTAAAGACCTACAAATGAGTTAACTGCAAGACATGCACCATCAACTGATGAGTTAAGAGCTGGATCAAGGTAATCTGGCTCTGATGCAAGGTTGATTCTAAGTGTTGTTGTGTCTGTGTTGACTGCTGTAGCTTCTGCAGGAGCGCTATCTGCTGAACCATTAGATGCAGATCCTGAGTTTTTGTTACCACAAGCTACAAGGCTTGCTGCCATAGAAGCAACAAGAAGAACTGCGATAAGTTTCTTTTTCATTCTTTTTTTCTCCTTATTTTTTTATTTATTCTAAGCCCCTTGGCTCAAAATCAAAAAATTGTGGAACTACTTTTCCCAGCAAGCTACAAAATGACCATTTCCTCTGTCTGTAAGAGGTGGCATTTCCTTAGCACACTGTTCTGTTGCATATCTACATCTTGTTCTGAATGGACATCCACTTGGCATCTTAAGAGGGCTTGGAACATCTCCCTCAAGGATGATTCTCTGGCTCTTTCTAGCAGTCTCTGGATCTGGAATAGGTACTGCAGAAAGAAGTGAGAGAGTATATGGATGTACTGGATTATTATTTAAATCATCAGCATCTGCAATTTCCATAATGTGGCCTAAGTACATTACGGCAATTCTGTCTGAAATATGATGTACTACAAGTAAGTCATGAGCGATAAATAAGTATGCAACTCCAAGCTTTTCCTGAAGCTCCTCAAACATATTTACTACCTGTGCCTGAATTGATACATCAAGGGCAGATACTGGCTCATCACAAACGATAAACTTTGGATCTACTGCAAGAGCTCTTGCAATACCAATACGTTGTCTCTGTCCACCTGAGAACTCGTGAGCATAACGCATTGCATGCTCAGCATTAAGTCCTACTGTTTCCATAAGGGAAAGAATCTTGTCACGACGCTCACCCTTTGAAGAATAAAGCTTATGAACATCAAGAGGTTCACCAATGATATCCTCAACTGTCATTCTTGGATCAAGTGATGAATATGGATCCTGGAATACCATCTGCATCTGCTTACGGTATGGGTGCATATTTACATCAATTTTCTTTTCGCTATCAAAAAGAACGTCACCATCAAAAACGATTCTACCTGCTGTTGGCTGATAGAGACGTAGGAGAGTACGACCTACTGTTGTCTTTCCACATCCTGATTCACCAACAAGACCAAGTGTCTCACCTGGCTTAATTGCAAATGAAATATCATCTACAGCCTTAAGTGGTACTGTATGAAATCCCTCTTTAATTGGGAAATACTGCTTTAAATGTTCTACCTCAAGGAGGTACTTTTCTTCACTCATCTTATGCCTCCTTTTCCTCATAAAGTTTCTTAACATTCATCCAGCAGCTAGCTAAATGACTGTCGCTAATTCTAAGTTCTTCTGGTACCTGGTTAAGACAAATCTTCATTGCCTCATCGCATCTTGGACAGAATGCGCATCCCTCTGGCATGTTAAGAAGATTGATAGGAGTACCTCCGATTGGAACAAGCTTTTCGTTCATATTATCTGTACGAGGAATAGAACGAAGAAGGCCCTTTGTATATTCATGTGCAGGATGATAGAAGATATCATCTGCTGTACCACGCTCACATACACGACCGCCATACATTACAATAATTTCATCACACATAGAAGCAATAACACCAAGATCATGAGTAACCATGATAATTGCCATTCCAAGCTTCTTCTGTAAGTCCTGCATAAGCTCAAGAATCTGAGCCTGGATTGTAACATCGAGAGCAGTTGTTGGCTCATCAGCAATAAGAATATCTGGCTCGCATGCAAGAGCCATTGCGATCATATCACGCTGTCTCATACCACCTGAATGCTCATGTGGGTACTGCTTAATACGCTTTTCTGGATCATTTACACCAACTAAACTTAAAAGCTCAATTGCTCTTTCCTTTGCCTGAGCACGAGTCTTGTTTGTATGAAGCATAATTGCTTCCTCAAGCTGATAACCAACAGTAAATACTGGGTTTAAGCTTGTCATAGGGTCCTGGAAGATGATAGAGCATTTACTTCCTCTAAACTTCTGCATTTCCCTTTCTGAATACTTTGTTATGTCCTCACCCTTGTAAAGAACCTCACCACCTGTAATTCGTCCTGTCTGTGCAAGGATTTGCATAATTGAATATGCTGTAACTGATTTTCCTGAACCTGACTCTCCAACAATTCCAAGAGTCTTTCCTGGCTCAAGCTTAAAATTTACGCCATTTACTGCCTTGACCTCACCTGCGTCAGTGAAAAAGCTTGTGTGGAGGTCATTGACTTCTAGTACATATTTTGAATCTGACATAATTACCTCCTAAATTAATCAAGCTTTGTATCGAATGCATCTCTAAGACCATCACCAAGGAGGTTAAGTGCAAGAACGATTAAGCAAATAATAACTGCTGGGATTACAAGTCTTTCTGGATAAGACTGCATACCAGCTCTAGCATCATTGGCAAGAGAACCAAGTGATGAAAGTGGTACTGAAACACCAAGTCCTAAGAATGACAAGTAACTCTCTGTGAAGATAGCACTTGGAATCTGAAGGGCAGTAGTGATAATGATTACTGATAAACAGTTTGGAAGAATATGAGTTCTAAGAATCTTTGCATTTGATGTACCAATACATCTTGCAGCAAGAACGTACTCATTATTCTTGATTGTAAGAATCTGGCCTCTGATAAGACGTGCCATACTTACCCAATATAAAAGTCCAAATACAATGAACATAGATATCATATTTGCACCAAGTGATGAGAAGATTGTTCCAGCAAGCTTACCAGAAAGATTTTCCTTTAATACTACTGATAAAAGGATGATGATAAGCATATCTGGAAGAGAATAGATGATATCAACAATTCTCATCATAATAAGGTCGACTTTTCCACCAAAGTAACCTGCGATTGAACCATAAACGATACCAATAAGTACAACCATGATTGCAGCTACAACTCCGACTGCAAGGGATACTCTTGTACCATAGATAACACGAATGAAATAATCTCTACCAAGACCGTCTGTACCAAAAATATGTGGAAAAAGGTCTTCGCCAGTTTCATTCATATAATCAAGCTCTTTCTGTGAATACATGAAAAAGCCAAGGTTAGCACTACCTTTATCTCTTACTCCGTTAACGGCAATAATCTGATCATAAGAATATGGAACAAAATGTGGTGCGATAATGATTATTAATAAAATAAGTGCAAGCACTACAATACTTCCCATAGCAAGTGGGTTTTTACGAAGTCTTCTCATACCATCCTTAAAGAATGTTGTAGACTCACCCATAACGTCCTGCTGACGTTTTTCCTCATCTGTCGCTTTTTCAAAATTAGCAGCGCTGAATTTTGAAAGATCCACCTGAGCTGACAGGAGGCTTTTTTTCATTTCTTTATTATCCAATTTCTAATTTCCTCCTAATCAAGCTTAATTCTTGGGTCAACGAACTTATAAACAATATCAGTAAGAAGGTTTGCAACAACCATAAGGATTGCAAGGAAAATTGTTACTGCCATAATTGTTGTGTAATCTCTGTTTGTAATTGAGGTTACAAATGTTGAACCAAGTCCACCTATTGTGAAAATGTTTTCTACTACCATTGATCCAGTTAAGATATATGCAACCATTGGTCCCACATATGTGATTACTGGAATAAGAGCATTTCTAAGAGCATGTAAGAAAATAACCTTAATCTTTGATACACCCTTTGCTCTGGCTGTTCTAACATAATCCTGATTAAGAGCATCAAGCATACTTGTCTTGGTAAGACGTGTAATATATGCCATTGGATACACTGCAAGTGCGATAACTGGAAGTGTATAATTTGGATCCGATGCAGAATAAACCTGGAACCATCCTAATTTTAAACAAAATACCAATAACAAAAGGGTAGCTAAAACAAAGGATGGCATAGCTGTACCTAAAGTTGTAAAGAAAATAATTAATCGATCTGGTAATTTGTTTCTAGTAAGTGCCGCAATAGCTCCAAGGATAATACCAATTATTATAGCGATAATAGCCGCTCTACCACCGAGTTTTGCTGAAACAGAAAACTTAGCAGTCATGTCCTGCCAGATAGGACGACCAGTTTTAAGTGAAACTCCCCAATCTCCATGAAGAAGATTATTCATGTAAAGAACATATTGTGTTCCAAGTGGCTTATCCAAGTTGTATCTAGCCTCCAATTCTTGGATTACCTTTGGATCTGTGGCCTTTTCTTTGTTGAATGGGCCACCTGGGATAGCGTTCATAGCAAAGAAAGTGATCATAGTAATTATCCATATAGACACTATCGCCAGTAAAATTCGTTTTGCGATGTACTTAGCCAAAACATAAACTCCTTTTCTTTAATTTCTTTCTATCTTAAAAAACCCTTATTAATTAGATTTTATAAGCTATTAAATTCTTTAATCGCAGTTTCATATAGATTATTTCCATCTGAATCAATAACAACGATTACTGGAAAATCCTCTACATAAAGCTTTCTGATTGCCTCTGCACCTAAATCATCGTAACAAATCACTTCTGAGGATTTGATACATTTTGATAGGAGAGCGCCAGCTCCTCCAACTGCTGCAAAATAAACACCCTTGTTTCTCATAATGGCGTCTATTACTTCTGGAGAACGCTTACCTTTTCCAATCATAGCCTTTAACCCTAAGTCTAAAAGTCTTGGGGCATACTTATCCATTCTACTTGCAGTAGTAGGGCCAGCAGAACCAATAGGTCTACCTTCCCTTGCTGGAGATGGACCCATATAATAAATTGTTGAATTTTCAATAGGTATTGGAAGTTCTTCTCCCTTATCAAGAGCTTCATTCATCCGCTTGTGGGCGGCATCCCTGGCTACATAGATTTCACCAGTAATAAAAACATAATCTCCCGAATGAAGAGTTGCAGTAATCTCTTTTGTAATTGGTGTAATAATTTTGTGCTCCATTATAGCTCCCTCGTGATGTGTCTATTTACATGACAGCAAATATTAATAGCAACTGGAAGTCCAGCAATATGTGTAGCGTAGGTATTAATATTTACTGCTAGAGCAGTAGTACTTCCACCAAGTCCGCCTGGACCAATTCCAAGCTTATTTATCTTTTCAAGCATTTCATCCTCCAAATCCTTTACCCAAGGAATTGTTGGTCTTGCTGAAAATTCTCTTGTTAGTGCCTGCTTTGCCATTAAAGCAGATTTTTCAAAGGTTCCTCCTATTCCTACTCCAACCACCATTGGTGGACATGCATTTGGACCTGCGTCCTTCACTGCAGTAAGAATAGCTTCTTTAACTCCCTCAATTCCATCGGCTGGTTTAAGCATAAACACACGACTCATGTTTTCTGAGCCAAAGCCTTTTGGAGCAAGAGTTATCTTTATTTTGTCTCCAGCCACAATATCGTAATGAATTACAGCTGGTGTATTGTCTTTAGTATTAATTCTTTCAATAGGGTCGCCCACTACTGATTTTCTAAGATAGCCTTCGGTATATCCTTTTCTCACACCTTCATTTATAGCATCAGTAAGAAGACCTCCATCTATGTGAGCTTCTTGACCAACCTCTACAAAAAATACGGCCATTCCTGTATCTTGGCAAATTGGAATTTGTTCTTTATCAGCAATTTCTAAGTTTTCTTGTAGCTGATTTAGAATCTTTTTTCCAAGTTCTGACTTTTCCTTCTCTACAGCTTCCTCTAATGCTGAACACATATCATTACTTAAGTAATGATTTGCTAAAATACACATGTCTTTTACATTAGATACAATTGTTTCAAAACTTATCTGTCTCATCAATGTTTCCTGTAAATACTTTAATATATCGTTGCTTTAATTTATCGCTACTTTAAATGATTAAAGCGTTTTCTTGTAAATAAAAGGAGCTGCTATATCTAAATAACAGCCCCATTGCTATTACACACTTTTATGATTCGGTTGTTAATTCACCATTTAATTCTTCAACCTCTTCAGAAAGTATTGTATCACTTTTTCTAACTTTTGCAATACTAATCAACTTTGTATTTTCCTTTAAGTCGATTAATTTTACACCTGATGTAATTCTACTAAGGAGTGCAGTACCTGAAACTTCAATTCTAATTATAGTTCCGGCTGTATTAATGAGCATTACCTCATCATCTTTTTCAACAGCCTTTGCACCAATAAGATTTCCTGTTTTTTCAGTAATCTTGTAGCACTTAACACCCTTACCACCTCGATGAATAACATTAAACTCACTCATCAATGTGCATTTACCAAGACCATTTTCAGAAACAGTCATAAGGCTTTCGCCCTGGGAAATAAGCTGCATTCCGATGATTTCATCATCAGCTGAAAGATTCATACCAATAACACCCATGGTAGCTCTTCCGGTTGCACGTACTTCAGTCTCGCTAAATCTAATAGCTTGACCATACTTTGTAACCATAATTACATCTTCTTTACCATCTGTAAGCTTTACTTCGATGAGCTTATCATCATCTCTTAAGGTAATTGCTGTAAGACCATTTTTACGAATATTATCATATTCTGTAATCTTTGTCTTTTTAACAAATCCATCAGCTGTGGCCATGAATAAGTATTTATCTTCATGATAATCCTCAATAGGAATCATAGCAGTTACTTTTTCATCAGGCTGAAGTTGTAAGATATTAACTATTGCAATTCCTCGACTGGTTCGACTGCTTTCTGGTATCTCGTATGCTTTAATTCTGTATACTCGACCTTTATTAGTGAAGAAGAGGAGATAGTCATGTGAAGACATCATAAGCATTTCGGTAACGTAATCCTCGTCGATTGTCTCCATTCCCTTAATTCCCTTACCGCCTCTGTGCTGAGCCTTGAAGTTATCCTCGTTCATACGCTTGATATAACCAAGCTTTGTAAAGGTAACAACAGTATTTGTAACAGGAATCATATCCTCCATGCTGATATCGTACTCATCAAATCCAATGCTTGTACGACGGTCATCACCGTACTTATCAGCAATTTCTGTAATTTCTGTCTTTATTACTCCAAGAAGAATCTTTTCATCACCAAGTATTGCTTTCAACTTTCCAATTAAAATTTGTAAATCATCATATTCACTCTGGATTTTGTCTCGCTCCAAACCTGTAAGAGCACGAAGACGCATATCAACAATAGCCTGTGCCTGTGCTTCTGATAATCCAAAGCGTTCCATTAACTGAGCCTTTGCAGTATTTACATCAGCTGAGTTTCTGATAATCTTGATTACTTCATCAATATTATCTAGAGCAATTAATAATCCCTCTAAAATATGGGCACGCTCTTCAGCCTTATTGAGCTCGTACTTTGTACGACGAGTAACAACATCTTTCTGATGATCAAGATAATGCTTAAGCATTTCCTTTAAGCTAAGGATTTTTGGCTGGTTATTAACAAGAGCAAGCATGATAACACCAAAGGTATCCTGAAGCTGAGTATGCTTATAGAGCTGATTTAAAATAATATTAGGATTTACATCTCGGCGAAGTTCAATACAAACTCGGATACCTTCACGTGATGATTCATCACGGAGATCTGTAATACCATCAATCTTTTTATCTTTAACAAGCTTAGCGATATTTTCGATAAGTCTTGCTTTATTTACCATGTATGGAAGCTCGGTAACGACAATTCTGTTTTTACCATTATCCATAGGCTCGATTTCTGAAACTGCACGAACTCTTATCTTTGCACGACCTGTTCTATAAGCTTCTTCGATTCCAGCTTTACCAAGGATAACGCCACCTGTAGGGAAGTCTGGTCCTTTAACGATATTTAAAAGCTCATCAATATCAGTATCTCTATCTTCTTCAACCTGATTATCTATAATTTTGTTTACGGCACCAATTACTTCACGAAGATTGTGAGGTGGAATATTAGTAGCCATACCAACGGCGATACCAGTTGTTCCATTAACAAGAAGATTTGGATAACGAGCTGGAAGAACAGTAGGCTCTTTCTCAGTCTCATCAAAGTTTGGCATAAAGTCTACGCCATCCATATCGATATCTTTTCCAAGAGTGAATTTTTCATCCTTGTAGTTGATACCGAACATTGTCATAGAAATCTTAGAAAGACGTGCCTCGGTGTATCGCATAGCAGCGGCACCATCACCATCTTCTGAACCAAAGTTTCCATGACCATCTACAAGTGGATATCTTGTGTTCCAATCCTGAGCCATGTTTACAAGTGCGCCGTAGATTGAGCTATCACCATGAGGGTGATATTTACCCATTGTATCACCGACGATACGAGCACATTTTCTATGTGGCTTGTCAGGACCATTGTTAAGTTCAATCATAGAGAAGAGAACTCTACGCTGAACAGGCTTAAGACCATCTCTTACATCAGGAAGTGCACGTGAGGCAATAACACTCATGGCATAATCGATGTAGGATGTTTCCATTGTTTCTTTCAGGTCAACATCATGAATATTATCAAAAATTTTGTCGTCCATAATTATCCTTTTTCTTTGTGTATTATGGGGCGAAGCCCCGAAATTTTTTAACTATTAGATATCTAAGTTCTGTACATATTTAGCGTTTGCTTCAATGAATTCTCTTCTAGGTTCTACGTTATCACCCATAAGAGTTGAGAATGTAACATTGATTTCTGAAACATCTTCATCATCAATAACAACACGCTTAAGGATTCTCTTTTCAGGATCCATGGTTGTTTCCCAAAGCTGTTCAGCATCCATCTCACCAAGACCCTTGTATCGCTGAATCTTATTATTGTTATCTCTGCCGACTTCAGTAAGAATCTTGTTTAATTCTTCATCTGAGTATGCGTACCAAACCTTTTTATTTTTCTCAAGCTTGTAAAGTGGAGGAGTAGCAAGATATACATATCCCTGCTTTATAAGCTCTGGCATAAATCTGTAAAGGAAGGTAAGCATAAGTGTTGCAATATGAGCACCATCCACATCGGCATCAGTCATAATAATAATTTTATGATAACGAAGCTTTGAAATATCAAAATCTTCATGAATACCTGTACCAAAAGCTGTAATCATTGCTTTGATTTCGGCATTACCATAAATTCTATCTTCTCTAGCCTTTTCAACGTTAAGAATTTTTCCACGAAGTGGAAGAATAGCCTGTGTTGCACGGCTTCTTGCTTTCTTAGCAGAACCACCAGCGGAATCACCCTCTACGATGAAGATTTCACAATTCTTTGGATCCTTATCTGAACAATCAGCAAGCTTTCCTGGAAGTGACATTCCTTCAAGAGGAGTCTTTCTTCTACTTAAATCTCTAGCTTTTCTAGCTGCTTCTCTTGCACGCTGTGCCATAAGAGATTTTTCGCATATCTTTTTAGCAGTAGCAGGATTTTGTTCAAGGAACCATGTAAGCTGCTCAGTTACAATTGAATCAACAGCTCCTCTAGCTTCTGAATTTCCAAGCTTTTGCTTTGTCTGTCCTTCAAACTGTGGCTCTTCAATCTTAATTGAAATGATTGCAGCCAATCCTTCACGAATATCATCACCATCAAGCTGAGGATCACTATCCTTTAAAATCTTATTATCTCTAGCGTATTTATTAAATACCTTTGTAAGAGCACCTCTGAAACCAGTAAGATGAGTACCACCTTCAGGTGTAACAATATTATTTACATAACTGTAAGCCTGGTCCTGATATCCATCGTTGTGCTGCATTGCAACTTCAACGTAGATATTATCCTTTGTGCCTTCGCAGTAAATAACATCATCATAAAGCGCTTCATTTCCACGGTTTATGTACTGGACAAATTCTTTAATACCACCTTCGTAATGGAAGCTTTCTTCTCTAGGTTCATCACCTCTTGTATCTGTAAGAGTAATACGAAGTCCCTTTGTAAGAAAAGCAGTTTCACGAAGACGAACCTTTAAGGTTTTAAAGTCAAAAATAGTTGTTTCAAAAATAGTATCATCTGGAAGGAATGTTACCTTTGTTCCAGTTTCTTCTGGACTGCAAGTTCCAATTTCTTTAAGTGGATACATAGTTTTTCCACGCTCATAGCGTTGTTTGAAAATCTTGCCATCACGCTTAATTTCAACTTCAACCCAATTTGAAAGCGCATTAACTACAGAAGCACCTACACCATGAAGACCACCTGAAACCTTGTAGCCGCCACCGCCAAATTTTCCACCTGCATGAAGTACTGTAAAAACAACTTCAACAGCTGGAATTCCAGCTTTACTGTTGATACCTGTAGGAATTCCTCGTCCATCATCTACAACTGTAATGGAATTATCTGGATTAATTGTTACTTGGATATGTTTACAAAATCCTGCAAGTGCCTCATCAACGGCATTATCAACAATTTCATAAACCAAATGATGAAGACCACGCTCTGAAGTTGAGCCTATATACATACCTGGACGTTTACGGACTGCTTCTAGTCCCTCCAAAATCTGTATTTGATCTGCACCATATTCCTGATTTGCTTCGTTACTCATTTAGTTCCTCCGTAATTAATTCTATAGAACCATTTGTTACTTTATATACAGTATTTAACTTAAATCTATTGCTTACAAATTCATCTATACCTGTACAGGTAATAATAGTCTGCGTATCAAGTAGATTATCAAGTAGATCACTTTGACGATTTTTATCAAGTTCAGATAAAACATCATCTAATAATAGAATAGGCTTGTCATTTATTGTATTTTCGACAAGCTTTATTTCTGATAGCTTTAGAGAAAGTGCACAGGTCCTTTGTTGACCCTGACTTCCGAATTTTCTAATATCGATTCCATCAACAGTTATTTTAATATCATCTCTATGAGGACCAACGCTAGTCTGGCAAAATCTCATATCTTTTTCTTTATTTTTAACTAATTCATCAAGAAAGAAGATATCTTCGATATTTGGATCATAAGAAACATCAATATTTTCTTTTCCAGAAGTGATTTTGCTGTGAATATCTTTAACAATAATGTTGATATCATCAATAAATTTTTGCCTTCTTGTGATTATCTTTTTACCATAATTGATAAGTTGTTCATCCCAAATAGGCAAAGTTTCTTTTAAATCAGGCTTATAAATCATTTCTTTTAAAAGTGCATTTCTTTGATTTAAAGCCTTATTATAATTTGATAAATCAGAAAGATATATTTTATCAATCTGACATAGCTCTGCATCCATAAACTTTCTTCTCTCAGCAGGACCATTTTTTATTATGTTTAAATCCTCTGGAGAAAAGAAAATTATATTTATAAGACCAAATAAATCTGCTGCTTTTTTTATTGGAACTCTATTTATAGCAATTCCCTTTGATTTATTCTTCTTTAAATGAATATCTATTTGATATTCTCTATCATTCTTTGAAACTATAGTCTTTATATGACTTTCGTTTTTATCAAATTTTATTATTTCTTTATCACGGCTACCCTTATGTGATTTTGTAGTTCCCGATAAGTAAGCAGCCTCTAAAATATTTGTTTTTCCTTGGGCATTATCCCCAAAGAGAATAGTAGTGTGCTCATCGAAATCAATATTCAATGATTCATAATTTCTAAAATTCTCTAACTCAATGGATTTAATTATCATTGGTAACTGTTACGCTTTCTCCATTAAATTCCACTACATCTCCAGGATATATTTTCTTGCCACGGCGAGTTTCAACTTCACCATTATATTTAACAAGACCATCTTCAATAACTTCTTTTGCCATTGCACCTGATTCAACAAGATTAGCAAGTTTAAGAAGCTGACCAAGCTTTATAAATTCATCTCTAATTTGAATAGTTTCCATCATTTACTCCTAGTTTGCTCCAGGATTATTAAAGTTTACAGGAAGGACAATATAAACATATGAGCCTTCATCATCCTTAATAAAGCAAGGACTCTTTGCATTTAACATATAAAGATTGATTTCTTCATCATCAATTGCTCTAAGGGCATCCATTACAAACTTTGGATTAAATCCAATCATAATATCTTTACCCTCTTTAACAATATCAATATCTTCGTTCAATGAACCAAAGTGTGACGAAATTGAAAGGGACATTGTGTTGTCACCAGTATTAACAATAATTGGCTTTTTATCTCCTTCATGAACAAGGATGCTTGCTCTATCGATACAATTAAAGAATTCTTTTTTGTTAATCTTAATCTTTGTATCATAGTCAGCAGAGAGCATCTGCTCAATTTTGAAATAATCACCTTCAATAATTCTAGATACAACTGTTGTTCTGTCAAACTCAAAGATAATGTTATTGTCATTAACATAGATATTTACTACATCATCAACACCACCATCTATGATTTTTATAATTTCGTTTAATGTCTTCTTTGGAACAACAACTTTAACATCACTTGTCTCAGATTTAAGGTCAACATTTCTAATTGAAACTCTATGACCATCAAGTGCTACAACCTTAAGCTTATTATCTTTAATCTC
Source organism: Pseudobutyrivibrio sp. YE44 (assembly GCF_900104335.1). Classification (GTDB taxonomy): domain Bacteria; phylum Bacillota; class Clostridia; order Lachnospirales; family Lachnospiraceae; genus Pseudobutyrivibrio. Next base: position 15,396 of record NZ_FMXT01000014.1, on the reverse strand, counting down.
AAGAAGCTCACCTGTCATCATTTTATTGTTGTCATTATCTGCAACAGAGAAAATTGTTTTACTAATAATATCTCTAAAAGTGAACTGTGAAATATTGATAGGCTGTGTTCTTTCAAACTGAGGAATATAAGAGAAGTTTTCTCCAGATTTTCCTACAATATCAAATTTAAGTTTTTCACATGTAATTGATGTTTTGTAATTTGAATCTGTTTCTATAGTAACTTCATTATCAGGAAGCTTTCTAACTATCTCAGGAAACTTTTTAGCATCAAGAGCTACAATACCTCTTTCAGAAATTGTTCCATTAATAATAGTTTCTATTCCTATTTCAAGATCATTAGCAGTAAGTTTAATTTCTCCAGAAGATGCATCAATAAGGATACATTCAAGTATTGCCATTGTAGTTCTGGTAGGAACTGCTTTTGATACAATATTAACGCCTTTTAGCAGGTCGGATTTTTGACAAGTGATTTTCATTTGTTTACTCCCTTTCTAAATAAAATAAATAAAATATATTTTCTAAGTACTATTCTTATAGGTTGTTGATTTGTATATAACTGTGAAACCTAAGTATTTATACGTAAAACATAAAAAGTTAAATCTAGAAAATCTGTGAATTAATTATTGATAATGTATGGATATTTTGTGAATAAAATTTGTTCAAACTTTTAAAGTATTTGTTTATCCTCAGGTGATTCACATACTTTTAACAATTTATCCAAAGGGTTATCAACATGTTTTACACATTAATTAGGATTGATTTTCTTTTTAATTGTTTCTACTAAGTTCTTTGTGTTTTCATCCTTATCGATTTCTTCTTCGATTTTATTTGCTCCATGGATGATTGTTGAATGATCTCTTCCTCCAAGAAGTAGGCCTATTGCCTGTAATGAAGAATCTGTCATTGTGTTACACAAATACATAGCAATTTGTCTTGGTCTAACTACTGAGCTAGATCTGTTTTTTGATGCCATCTGATCAACTGTAATATTAAAGTGCTCAGATACAACTTCTATAATAAGCTGAGGAGTAATTTCTCTTGAAATATTAGGAGATATGAAGTTTTGGAGCTCTCTTTCAGCTATCTCCATTGTAATATCAATTTTTTCCAATCTAGAAAAAGCAATAAGCTTATTAAGAGCTCCTTCAATTTCTCTAATGTTTGATTGGATGTTCTCAGCAATATATTTTCTAATTGATTCATCTAAGTTGAAATTTTTTTCTTCAATCTTTTTACTAAGGATGGCCATACGTGTTTCATAATCTGGATATCCAATATCTGCCATAAGACCCATATCGAATCTTGATTTGAAACGATCATCAAGTGTTTCCATATCCTTTGGAGGTTTATCAGATGAAATAACAATTTGCTTTCCCATTGCATGTAAAGCATTAAAGGTATGGAAAAACTCTTCCTGAGTTGCTTCCTTTCCTATAATAAATTGAATATCATCAACCATTAATACATCAACAGTACGATATTTATCTCTAAATCTCTGCATTGCTGTTGCATTATTATTTGTTCTCATATTTTCAATAACTTCATTTGTAAATTCCTCTGAAGTAACATATAAGATATGAGTATTTGGATTTTGATTTTCTATATAATTTCCAATTGCTTGCATTAAGTGGGTTTTACCAAGTCCTGGACCTCCATAAATATATAGAGGATTGTAAAATTCACCTGGTGATTCAGCAACTGCAAGAGCAGCTGTCTGTGCAAATCTATTATTTCTACCAACGACAAAATTATCAAAAGTGAATTTTGGATTTATAGTAGAGTTACCAATCTTTCTTTCACCGTAAGATGTTGTTTCTTCTATATTAATAAGACCAGCATTTTTTTCTTTATTAATTTGATTTGCATTTTCCTGTGAAATAACTAAGATTTCATCGAATTGTATTCCTGTGATTTCAGCTATAGTAACTTTAAGTGGTGTTGCATATTTTCTAGTTACATATCCTAGAGTCATTGTATTTTGATCACCACTATATGTGAGATATAATTTATTATCTTCTATTTGGAATAATTCAAGAGGTTTTATCCAAGAATCATAAGACACATCTGTAATAGCATATTCATTTTTTAAATAGGATAGAATTTCATCCCATTTATTTTTAACAATTTCTTCCATATATATTCCCTTTTATCCACATTTAAATATATTCTTTTTTATTCTAAACCAAATATGGCATTTTAGCAATATTTAGTGGGAAATGGTGTAGGGGATTGTTTGAAAAGAAAATTGTCTTATTTTGTGAATTTGAGGCCTTATTTGACTTATTATTTTTTATCCACAATTGAGTATCTTTTTTATCCACATAAAAATAGTAAATATTTAGGAATTTTATCATTTTATGTTGATAACTTTCATTTTATTTAGTGTTATCCACAATGTTTTCCACAGCTTGTAGATAAATAAAAATTTTTTTTATCACTTTTAACACAATATTTAGTATTCATTCATTTCAAGTTCTTAAATATATTGTGTTTTTTAGTTATCCACAATCATATTTAGTTTTAAATACTTCATTTTTTATTGACTTTATAGGCTTTTGCCTTTATAATTTCAACTGATGTTTTCTCATAAAGAGGAGGTGGATATATTATGAAGATGACATATCAACCAAAAAAGAGACAGAGATCCAAAGTACACGGATTTAGATCTAGAATGAGCACAGCAGGTGGACGTAAAGTTCTTGCTGCTAGACGTGCAAAAGGAAGAAAGAAGTTATCAGCTTAGGCCACAGACCATGTGGTCTTTCTTTCTATTTAAAGGAAAATATTTGTTATGGAATTTAGTGAATCTCTAAAAAAGAATAAGGACTTCACAACTGTATACAGACGAGGTGTATCAAAAGCTAATAGACAGCTTGTTATGTATATATACCATAATAAGACAGATCGAAATCGTATTGGAATTTCTGTTAGTAAAAAGGTTGGAAATTCGGTAGTTAGACATCATTTGACGAGACTGATAAGAGAAAGTTATAGACTAAATGAAGAGATGTTCAATAGTGGTTTGGACATTGTAGTCGTTGCAAGAGAGGCCTCAGCATCTGCAAATTTCGAAGAGATACAAAAATCTTTGCTTCATCTTGCAAATCTTCACAAAGTAACTAGAAAATAATTGGAATCATCGTTTCTATTATGTTGAAGAAGTTTTTTATATTTTTAATTAGGTTTTATCAAAAATATATATCTCCGATGAAACGTACTAAATGTCCTTATTGTCCTACATGTTCTAATTATGGTCTTCAGGCTATTACTAAATATGGGGTCATAAAAGGAGGTTGTTTGACTACATGGCGTCTTTTGCGTTGTAATCCTTTTTCACGTGGTGGTTATGATCCGGTTCCTTAGTAACTGGAGGTTTTACATTGAGCGAACTTTTTTTAACCGCTTATAACGGTTCCATCCTCGGACCTATTGCAAAGGTATTAGGATGGTTTATGGACAAAATCTATACTCTCCTTTCTCAGCTTGGAATTGAGAATATAGCTGTTACAATCATTGTTTTCACTATTTTCATTTATCTTTGTATGTTTCCTCTTACATATAAACAACAGAAATTTGCTTGTTTACAGCGTAAGATGCAGCCTGAAATGAAAGCTATTCAGGATAAATATAAAGGTAAAAAAGATCAGGCTTCTATGCAGAAGCAGCAGGAAGAGACTCAGGCTCTTTATGATAAGTATGGTGTATCTATGGCTGGTAGCTGTGGATATATGATTATTCAGATGCCAATTCTTTTTGCTCTTTATAGAGTTTTCTATAATGTTCCTGCTTATATTTCATCAGTTAAAAATATCTTTACAGATCTTGTTGATGGAATTATGGCAACTGATGGTTTTGCAAAGACCATGCAGTCTATTTTTGATGAAACTGGAATAAAGACTCTTAGTCCTACATTTACAGGAAAAGATACAACAGTTATTTCAGATTCTATTATTGATGTTTTATATAAGCTTCCACAGTCAGGATGGGATGCTCTTTCATCAAATTTCTCTGGTTTAGATAGTGTTATTACATCTACACACAATGCTTTAGATAAGGTTAATTACTTATTTATTCTTAATATTTCAGAAACTCCACTTAGTCTTATCAAGAGTGGATGGACATCTGATACTAAGAATTTTGCAATTATTATTTGTGCTATTTTAGTTCCAGTTTTTGCATACTTATCTCAGGTAGCAAATATCAAACTTACACCAACATCTACAGAAGGTCAGTCTGATCAGATGGCACAGCAGATGAAGACTATGAATCTTATGATGCCACTTGTTTCACTTTTCTTCTGTTTCTCAGTTCCTGTAGGTCTTGGTCTTTACTGGATTGCTGGTGCTGTTGTTCGTTGTATTCAGCAGTACTTCTTAAATAAGCATTTTGAGAAGATTGATCTTGAAAGCATTATTGAAAAGAATAAAGAAAAAGCAGCTGCTAAGGCTGAAAAGCGTGGTATTCGTCAGGCTCAGATTTATGAAGCTGCTCGTATGAGCACAAAGAATAATACACTTGCTTCAAAAGCAAACCTTGTTAATGATAATGAGGATACACTTAAGAAGGCAGAAGAGTTAAGATCTAGTGCCAGCGACGGTTCACTTGCTTCAAAAGCAAATCTTGTTAAGCAGTTTAATGAAATGAATAATAAATAAGGGGGAAGTAATAAATGGAATATAAAGAATTTACTGGAAAAACTGTAGATGATGCACTTACTAATGCTACAGTTGCTTTAGGTGTTACTTCTAGTGAGATTAAATACGAAGTTGTAGAAGAGGGAAGCAATGGTTTCCTTGGTATTGGTTCAAAGGATGCTGTAATTAAAGTAGTTATTTCTTCTTATGAAGATCCAAAGCAGGTTGCAAAAGAATTCCTTGATGGAGTTTTTGAAGCTATGCAGCTTGAAGTTAATCTTACAATGGAATTAGATGAAAGTGATAATACTCTTTTAATTGATTTAGCTGGTCCAGAAATGGGAGTTTTAATTGGTAAAAGAGGACAGACTCTTGATTCTTTACAGTATCTTACAAATCTTGCAGTTAATCGTTCTTCTGAAAACTATACAAGAGTTAAGATTGACACTGAGGATTACAGACGTCGTAGAAAAGATACTTTAGAAAATCTTGCAAAGAATATGGCTAGCAAGGTAAAGAGAACAAAGAAGGCTGTTACTCTTGAAGCTATGAATCCTTATGAAAGACGTATTATTCATTCAGCACTTCAGAATGATAATAATGTTACAACACATTCAGAGGGTGAAGAGCCATATCGTTATGTTGTAATTACTCTTAAGAAATAGAAATCCTTCTTTTGATTTTTTAGGGTTAGTCTTATAATATAGACTAGCCCTTTATATTTGATTATGTATTTCTAAGCTTAAGTTAAGATAATAGAATTACTGTTATTTTTACTTTGGTTTAGTAAGCATTTTAAATTGGAGGCATTATGTATCAAAGCGATACCATTTGTGCTATAGCTACATCTATGAATAGTTCTGGTATTGGTATTATCAGAGTTAGTGGTGAAGAATCCATTTCTATTGTGGATTCTATTTTTCGTGGTAAGAATAAATTAGCAGAATGTGAAACTCATACTATTCAGTATGGACATATTTATGATGAAGAAGAGTTAGTAGATGAAGTTCTTATCATGATTATGAAAGGACCACGTTCTTATACTACTGAAGACACTATTGAGATTGATTGTCATGGTGGTATTTTGATTTTAAAAAAGGTTCTTTCTTTATTAATAAAAAAAGGTGCTCGTATTGCTGAACCTGGTGAGTTTACAAAACGTGCCTTTTTAAATGGACGTATTGATTTATCAGAAGCTGAATCTATTATGGATTTAATTTCATCTAATTCTGAATTAGCTATGAAAAATTCTATTAAACAGCTTTCTGGTTCTTTAAATAAAATTATTGTTGATTTAAGGGATAAGATTCTTTATGAAACTGCTTATATAGAATCAGCTTTAGATGATCCAGAGCATTATGATTTAACTGGTTATCCAGAAGAACTTTCTACTAAAGTTAATAATATGCTTGATTCAATTAATGATTTAATTGATTCCTTTAATTCTGGTCATATTTTAAAAGAAGGAATTAATACATTAATTTTAGGAAAGCCTAATGCAGGAAAGTCTTCTCTTTTAAATACTTTATCTAGAAGAGAACGAGCTATTGTTACAGATATTCCTGGTACAACACGTGATACTTTGGAAGAGCAAATCACAATTAATGGAGTTGCTTTAAATATTATCGATACAGCAGGTATCAGAGAGACTGATGATGTCGTAGAAAAAATTGGTGTTGATAAGGCTATTGATTCTATTGATGATGCTGATTTAATTTTATTTGTAATTGATTCCTCTAGACCATTAGATGAGAATGATGAATTTATTATTAATAAAATTATAGATAAAAAAGTCATAATTTTGCTTAATAAATCTGACCTCGTATCAAAAATTAGCGAGGAAGAAATATACAATAAATATAATAAACCTGTTATTTCTTTTTCATCTGTTAGCTTAGATGGATTGAAAACTTTAGAATCAAAAATAACTGATATGTTTTTCACTGGTCAGGTTAAATCAGATGATACTTTGTATATTACAAATTCAAGACAGGCTGGTTGTTTATCAAATGCAAAAAACAGTTTAACTAATGTTTTGACTAGTATTGAAAATATGATGCCAGAAGATTTCTTTTCCATTGACTTAATGGATGCCTATAACTATTTAGGTGAAATTACTGGTGAAACTATTGAAGATGATTTAGCAAATAAGATTTTCTCTGAATTTTGTATGGGAAAATGATATGATTTTTGAAGGAGTATTTTAATGAGTTACGTTGAAGAATCCTATGATGTAGTAGTTATAGGTGCAGGCCATGCTGGTTGTGAAGCCGCATTAGCTTCTGCTCGAATGGGATTAAATACTATTTGTTTTACAGTTAGTATGGATTCGGTTGCATTAATGCCATGTAATCCTAATATTGGTGGCAGTTCAAAGGGACATCTTGTAAGAGAGCTTGATGCTCTTGGTGGTGAGATGGGTATTAATATTGATCATACCTTTATTCAATCTAAGATGCTTAATTCTTCAAAAGGTCCTGCTGTTCATTCTCTTAGAGCACAAGCAGATAAAGCAGCATATTCTATGAGAATGAAAAAAGTTATGCAGCAAACTCCTAATCTTACATTAAGACAGGCTGAAGTTGCAGAATTAATTATTGAAGATAAAAAGGTTGCTGGCGTAAAAACACTTTCTGGTGCAACTTATCATTGTAAAGCAGTTGTTATTTGTACAGGAACTTATCTTAAGGCAAGATGTTTGTATGGAAATGTTATTGAACATTGTGGACCAAATGGATTAAAGGCAGCTAATCATCTTACAGATTCATTACTCGCTAATAATGTAGAAATGAACCGCTTTAAAACCGGTACTCCAGCAAGAATTGATGGAAATTCTATTGATTATTCTAAGATGGAACCACAATATGGAGATAACCCTGTTATTCCATTTTCATTTAGTACGCCACGTGAATCTGTTCAGATTGAACAGGTTCCATGTTATTTAACTTATACTAATGAAAAAACTCATGAAATTATTCGAGCAAACCTTGATCGTTCTCCTATGTACTCAGGAGTAATTGAAGGTACTGGCCCTAGATATTGTCCAAGTATTGAGGATAAGGTAGTTCGTTTTGCTGATAAGAATCGTCATCAACTTTTTGTTGAACCTGAGGGTCTTAATACTAATGAGATGTATATTGGTGGTATGAGTTCTTCAATGCCAGAAGATGTTCAGTATGCTATGTATAGAACCGTTCCTGGTCTTGAAAATTGTAAGTTTGTTCGTAATGCTTATGCTATTGAGTATGATTGTATAAACGCAACTCAACTAAAAGCATCTCTTGAATTTAAAGATATTTCAGGTCTTTTTGCTGCTGGTCAGTTTAATGGAAGTAGTGGTTATGAAGAAGCAGCAGCTCAAGGTCTTGTTGCAGGTATTAATGCTGCCCTTAAATTATTAGGAAAAGATCCAATGATTCTTGATAGAAGTAATTCTTATATTGGTGTTCTTATCGATGACCTTGTTACAAAGGAAACAAAAGAGCCATATAGAATGATGACTTCTAGAGCTGAATATAGACTATTACTTAGGCAAGATAATGCAGATTTACGCCTCTCTAAAATCGGATACGAGGTTGGTCTTTTATCTAAAGAACGCTATGACTATGTTGTTGAAAAGGAGCGTTTAATAGAAGAAGAGGTTGCTAGAGTTAAAGAAATAAATATTGGGGCTCGTAAAGAGGTTCAAGAGCTTCTTGAATCTTATGGAAGTATTCCTCTTTCAAATGGTATAAAGCTTGTTGACTTAATTAGACGTCCAGAACTTGATTATGATAAGCTTGCTTCTATTGATCCAGAACGTCCAGAGCTTTCTGATGAAGTTAGAGAAGAAGTTAATATTTATATTAAGTATGAGGGATATCTTTCTAGACAGGAAAAACAGGTTAAACAATTCAAAAAACTTGAATCTAAAGTTATACCACAAAATATAAATTATGAGGATGTTTCTAGTTTACGTTTAGAGGCTCGTCAGAAGCTTACAAAATTACGTCCTGCAAATATTGGACAGGCTTCTCGTATATCTGGAGTAAGTCCAGCTGATATTTCTGTGCTTTTAGTTTATCTTGAAACTTTTAAAGGTTAGTTTTAGGGGTATATAAATGTACCCTTAAAAACATCTAAAAAAATAAAGGAGATTTATGAGTAGAGATTATTCATATTTAATTAACACTTTATCAGGGTGGAATTTTAGTCTTAATGAAAAACAGATTAAACAGCTTGATACTTTCTATGAAATGTTAATAGATAAAAATAAAGTAATGAACCTTACTGCTATTACTGAATTTGATGAAGTAGTAGTAAAACATTTTGTAGATAGTTTATCTATATGTACTGTTCTTCCTGAATCTGTACAGACTGTATGTGACTTAGGAACAGGTGCTGGTTTTCCTGGTATTCCTATGGCTATAGCTTATCCTGATTTACAGTTTACTCTTATTGATTCTCTTAATAAAAGAATCAAGTTTCTTCAGGACGTTGTTGATGCTATAGGTCTTACTAATGTTACACTTATTCATTCTAGAGCAGAAGAAGCTGGACGTAATAAATTATATAGAGAACAGTTTGATTTAGTTGTTTCTCGTGCTGTTGCTAATATTGCTACTTTATCAGAGTATTGTTTACCATTAGTTAATATAGGTGGTTATTTTATTAGTTTTAAATCTGGAGATGTAGATGCTGAAATAGTAGAATCAGGTTCTGCTGTAAAGAAGCTTGGTGGTTCTATGGAAAAGCCAGTGTATTTTATTTTACCTGATACTGATATTAGTAGATCTTTTCTTATAATTAATAAAGAAAAAAATACACCTAAAGCATATCCTCGTAAAGCTGGAACTCCAAGTAAGGAACCACTTAGATAATAAAATATGTTTCACATGAAACATATTTTGTTATTAGATTCATTTATTAACACTATATATGGGGGAATATATTATATGGTTAATGACTTCCTAAAAAAATATCAGGAAGAACTTATTTCTGAAAAGATTCAATTAAAAGAAGATATTGATTTATTAGAAACCAAGATTAAGGAAGAGAGTAAGTTTCTTTCTTTATTAGAAGATTCAAATGAATCATATTTTAAAGAGTTTACTCCACGTGATATTAATGCTAAAAATAATAAAAAAGCAGAAGAAGTAAGAGTTACTCTTAATGAACTAACTTCTCAGATGGATATTAAATTACAAAAAATGAAGTTTTTTGAGAGTAGATTAACAGAGCTTAATGCATTAATAAGTAATACTGTAATTCATAATAAGCCAGTTATTAAAAAAAATGATAGTGAGATTATCAATGATAATCCATTGAAATTAGATAAAAATCAATTAATTGATAGTCTTAAATCTATAAATGATTTAATTTTGTTAGACCCATATAGAGCACAAATTGAATTAAATAATTTAATATCTAGTATCTAAAAATAGTGCATAATCTAAATATAGGAATGTTTCACGTGAAACATTTATAGGTTACTAACCTACTTAAACACAAAATATAGTATAAAGATTTTTGATTCAACTCCTATATATTGCTATTTATAATATAATATGTTTCACGTGAAACATTATTTAATAATAAATATAATAACTATATATAGTAATAAAACATAGATATAGAACTAATCGTACAGATATTCTTGGTAGAATTGAGATTTTTAGAATGATATAATTCTAAGAGTTGAGTAGGTAATATATAAATAAGAAAAGAGGGAGACAATAAATGAAAAGAGTAATTGCAATTGCCAACCAGAAGGGTGGAGTTGGTAAGACTACTACTAGTATTAACTTGTCTGCATGTTTAGCAGAAGCAGGAAAAAAGGTACTTGTTATTGATACTGATCCTCAGGGAAATGCAACAAGTGGTCTTGGTTTAGATAAAGATGAATGTGAGAATACTGTTTATGAATTAGTTCTTGATCAGTGCAGCATTAAGGAATGTATGTATAAGGTTGAAAATATTCCAAACCTTACAGTTATTCCATCAAATGTAGATTTAGCTGGTGCTGAGATTGAGCTTCTTGGTATTAATGAAAAAGAATATATTCTTAGAAATGCAGTTGATTATATAAAGGATGATTTTGATTATGTCATTATCGATTGTCCTCCTTCACTTAATATGCTTACAATCAATGCAATGACAACTGCAGATTCAGTTCTTGTTCCTATTCAGTGTGAGTATTATGCATTGGAAGGAATCAGCCAGTTGATTCATACAATCGACCTAGTTCAGCAAAGACTTAATTCAAAGCTTAAAATTGATGGTGTAGTATTTACTATGTATGATAAGAGAACAAATCTTTCTTCTGATGTAGTTGATACTGTAAAGAATAATCTTAATGCAACAGTATATCAGACAATTATTCCTAGAAATGTAAGATTAGCAGAAGCTCCATCTCATGGACTTCCTATTAACTTATATGATGAAAAGTCTGCTGGTGCAGAAAGCTATCGTAATCTTGCAAAAGAAATAATCGGACGAAAGGATATATAAGATGGCAAAAAAGGGAGGACTTGGTAAGGGATTAGATTCTCTTATTGTTAAGAAAGAAGAGGGTGTTGTACTTGCTAATCCAGAGGAGCATGGTTCACCAGTTGAAGTTGATATTAATAAGATTGAACCAAATAAACTTCAACCAAGAAAAAACTTTGATGAGGACAAGCTTCAGGAATTATCCGAGAATATTAAAATTCATGGAATCGTTAACCCATTGATTGTTCAGGATAGAGGATCTTATTATGAAATAATTGGTGGTGAACGTCGTTGGAGAGCAGCACGACTTGCTGGTTTTAAGAAAGTACCAGTTATTATCAAAAAGCTTAGCGAGCAGGAGTTCGTTGAGATTTCTCTTATTGATAACATTCAAAGAGAACAGCTTAATCCAATTGAAGAAGCAATGGCATTTGCCAGACTTATAGATGAGTTTAAGCTTAAGCAGGATGAAGTAGCAGAGAGAGTATCAAAGAGCAGAACTACAATTACAAATGCTCTTAGATTACTAAAACTTGATAGACGTGTTCAGGATATGATTATTGATGATAAGCTTTCCACTGGACATGCTCGTGCTATGCTTGCAATAACAGATTCAGAAAAGCAGTATGAGTTTGCTGAGAGAGCTTTTGATGAAAAGATGTCTGTTCGTGACGTTGAAAGAGAAGTTAAGAAGCTCTTAAATGATAAGCAGGGTGATAAGAAGGCAAAGGCAGCTGGCTTAGATCCTCAGCTTGTAGCAATTTATCAAGACACTCAGGAAAAACTTAAAAGTGTACTTGGTACAAAAGTGTTTATCAATGCTAAGGATAACAAAACAGGTAAGCTTGAAATTGAATACTATAGCCAGGATGAGTTAAACAGAATTGTTGATTTACTTGAAAGTATAAAATAAAACATATGTTCGATAGGAGCAAAAATGATAGAGCAATATTTAGGATTTAGTTCAGACTATATTATTATTGGACTTGCAGCCCTTGTCCTTATAATGATAATTCTTTTGATTGTTTTTATAGCACAAATGTCTAAGCTTAAGAAAAGATATAAAATCTTTATGCTTGGCAGTGATGCTAGATCATTAGAAGATACATTAATATATCGATTAGAGCAGGTTGATGAATTAATCGAAGCAAATGCTAGCAATGAAAGAAATATCGATTCAATCTTTAAGAATATGCAAAGCTGCTTCCAAAAATTTGGATTAGTGAAGTATGATGCATTTAATGAGATGGGTGGAAAGCTTAGCTTCTCACTTTGTATGTTAAATGAAAAAAATACTGGATACATAATTAATGCTATGCATTCTCGCGAAGGCTGTTATACTTATGTTAAGGAGATTATAGATGGAAATTCTATAATTCAACTTGCAGAAGAAGAACAACAGGCATTAGATCAAGCAATAGGTGGAATGTAAAGTGCATCAGTATTTACCAGCGATTGGATTTACAAAACTTAATAAAACAGCCATAGAAGAATTGATTACTGAAATAACCTTGCGTCCTGATTACCAGGAGTCTGCAATTGATTATGAAGGTAATCAATTCGTAGAATTAAGATATATGGTTGCCGATAATGTAGGGCTAGTATTACGCGGCGTTTTTAATGAAAAAGATGAATTTATTTTGGATTATTATTATCCATCTTATTTTGGTGAGTCAATTTCTATAAAGAACGATGTAGAAGTAATAAAGCAAACTGATAAAGATAACTACTATGCAATGTGCGATGAAATTAGATTAGGTGTTAATCTTATTTTTCAGCTACAAAACATGGGAGCATTCTTAAGAAAGAATCTTAAGGATAAAAAGAGTTACAACTCAGATATCAGACTAGCAGCATTATCTGTAGACGGAAAGATTCTTTTACCAGTATACGACAATGAAAAAAGTCGTATAAAGGAAAAAATGAACAACCAGAAGAGAATCAATCTTGTTGAACAAGCACGTGAGGGAAATGAAGAAGCCCTTGAAAATCTTACAATGGATGAGATTGATTTATATCAACGAATTTCAAGAAGAGTGACAAGAGAAGACATTCTTAGTGTCGTAACAACCTTCTTTATGCCATATGGAATTGAAAATGATAAATACGAAGTTCTTGGTAATATTCTGGATGTTAAAGAAGTAGTAAATCATCTTACTATGGAAGAGCTAGTTTTGATGATTGTTGAAAGCAATGATGTTGTTTTTGAGGTATGTATTAACAAGAAGAATCTTTATGGTGAACCAGCTGTAGGACGTCGATTTAAGGGAATAATTTGGTTGCAGGGAACTGTTGATTTTTCGTAATTAGTAGATTAAAATCTAATAGTTACGATTACGAGTTCCCTTAGTTAAATGGATATAACAAGCGCCTCCTAAGCACTAGTTGAGGGTTCGATTCCCCCAGGGAACATCTGTAAAATTGTGGAGCCAAAGGGCTCCATTTTAATTTACAATAAGAAAATAAAATATTGGTGTAAAAGAGAAAGAGATAATCTAATTGCAAAAGTGTCTCTTTCTCTTTTTATATACGCGAATAATAACAGTTTTTCCACACAAAATTCGCAATATTAAGTTACAATAATGCTAATAGTGGATATAGAAGGACTATTTTTGCAAAAAATAGTTTTAATCCACAAGTAGTCTAAAAATTACAAATATTGTATAATCAAATTAAGAATGCAAATAAGTAATTTTTATAGAGGGGGAAAATATTTAAGAGGAGGACGGTAATGTATGGCAGAAGTTACTTTAACTAAAGAGCAACAAGATACACTAGGTGAAATTGCTAATATTAGTATGGGGTCGTCAGCAACATCACTTAGTGCATTACTAAATAATCTTAAGGTAGACATTACTACACCACATATTGAGTTAATTCGTAAAAGCGAAGCACTAGATGATTACCATAATGTGTGTGTATTGGTTCATATCAATTACGTAAAGGGTCTATCTGGAAGTAACGTTTTAATATTAAAAGAAAATGATGTAAAGATAATAGCAGATCTTATGATGGGAGGCGACGGAACTAATACATCAGGAGAGATTGGAGAATTGCAGCTTAGTGCTGTTTCTGAAGCAATGAATCAGATGATGGGTAGTGCAGCATCGTCAATGTCTCAATTGTTAAATAGAATAGTTGATATTTCTCCACCAAAAACAGACAACATAGATGTTGAGAGCGTAAAAATATTTGAAAGGTTATTTGAATCGCCAGAAGTGGATTTTGTTAAGATAACATTCGATTTAAAAATTGGAACAGTAGTTGATTCTGTTATGGTTCAGCTATATCCTATTTCTTTTGCATTAGACATGGTACATCTGTTTGATAAGAATAATCAATAATCAGGGGGCACAATGGACGAGAATACCAAGAAAATCCAACGAGAGATAGCAAAGGATAAGATCCAAATTATTCTATCTAGCATTGCAGTTGCGGTTTTAATAATCATGGAGCTCTACATAATGATTAATTTTAAGAGTAACTTCATGTTTATGGCAGCCGGCATACTGCTGATGATAGTTGCGCTATTTTTCCTAATAAGTGGAGTGTTGGACATATCTCTTAAGAATAAAGATATGGAAGCACAAAAATACGAAGAGATTTATAATGCACAAAAGGCTTCGTATCTCGTCATAAAGAAAAGCTTTGATGAAATGGACCAGCGTCTAAGAAACATCGAAGAAAACAGCTCTTTACCAGCTGAAGATATCATTAATGCACAGAAAGCAGTTGCAAAGGTAACTATATCAAGAAGTAAAGAAAATACGGATGCTTTGATGAACTCAAATGATGAGTTAATCAATCAACTGTTTTCAATTAAAGAAAAGCTTGAAACAAGTAATAGCCAAATAATTGAAAAACAGCAGGCAATGCTGAAGGAATCGAATTTTGATATCCAGCAAAAAATAGCAGCGTTAACAACGCAAATATCAAATATTGAAGGTAAAATTCAAAATAGTGTACCATTGATGGCACAGCCAATTCAGATGGTGGCACCACCAGTTGCACCAATTCCGGCTGCGGCACCTATACCAGAGCCAGTAGTTCAACAGGAAATACCTGTAGAATCAGAAATTACTGCAGAGCCAATTCCAGAAGAACCAGTATTGGAGGCACCTGTTGAGGAATCTCCTATGGAAGATCTGGGAATTGACTTAGATATGCCGGTGGCAGAAGAAACACTAGTAGAAGAACCAGCAATGGAAGAGGTAGCAGCCGAGGAAGCACCAGTAGAAGACTTAGGAATTGACTTAGACATGCCGGTGGCAGAAGAAGCACCAGCAGAAGAGC
>NZ_FMXT01000006.1 GCF_900104335.1 Pseudobutyrivibrio sp. YE44 | reverse complement strand
TAAAGGGTACAACAAAGTACCCGAAGCTAACCGATGTGCTTGTTGGGCACACATCAGAAGGTATTGGCTAAAAGCTATACCTAAGGGGCGCGAGGCTGACTACACTCATCCTGCTGTGCAAGGACTTCTATACTGCGATAAGCTGTTTGGATACGAAAGACTCTATAAAGAAAAGGGACTTTCAATCAAACAAACCTATAAGCGTCGTCTAAAGGATCAAGAGCCTGTGATAGATGCCTTTTTGTCGTGGCTTGATGGACTTACACCTAAAACTGGTGATAGCATAATTAAAGCAATTAACTACACCAATGGATGCCGACCATACTTAAAGAACTATCTCAAGGACGGTGCTTGCAGTTTAAGTAACAATCTAAGCGAGAACGCTGTTCGTCCTATAGTAATGGGGCGTAAGAACTGGCTTTTTAGTGATACTCAGGATGGTGCTAACGCCAGCATGGTTATCTACTCACTTATTGAAACAGCAAAAGCTAATGACATTGATCCTGAAAAATATCTCGAATACCTTCTTGAGAATCGTCTGAGTGCTGATATGTCAGACGAAGAACTTGAGAAGCTAGCTCCTTGGAGTAAAGCTACTCGTAAATCATGCGCTATAACATTGGAGTAAAATGCTCCATATGTTTAATGAGTCTGGCATCCGAAAGGATGCCATTTGTTTTGCCCTAACGGGTGAACATTAAGCGCTTACTTTTAATATAATCATTACCGGCTTCATATCGATTATAATAATCCCCAATGTCCCTAAAATATACACTTGCATATTCGTGTACATTTTTGAATCCTGGCACTGCATACCCAAGTGCAATAAGAGAGTCTATTTTAGAATCACCATCACTATCAGTAAGAATGTCCACACCGAGCTTCATAACACTGGCTATTGTGGGATTATAAACTTCTACTATGCTTACAGGTAAGTTAAATATCGAAGTCATATAATCACGTAACGCCTTCCTTTTAACTGCTTTTTTTTGTGATTTTACTATTTCTCTGACAGCATCTAATTCATTCGTTTCATCTAAAATTACCTCATCCTTTATATGGCTATCAAACAACATACTATACGCGCCATACATAGAATTTTTTACTGGTTTTATATAGTAATCTAGTAGAATTTTATCTTTCCTATTAAAATTAAATTTATCCCTATCATTATTATCAAATCCTACAGTAATTGAACTAATCTTATAATTAGAATATAGCCTATATAATTTTACCCATAATACTTCATTATGATTTGCGATCTCCATGTTTCTCGCTAACCTTCTAGCCATCCAAGTGCTCTCTTTGACTTTATTAAGATCATTGTCCCAAGCCATCTTAATATAACTATTTGCGACAAAAATACTACCTATCAGTATTGCTTCTGCATATCCTTTCGCATAATCCGGATTCGTGTTAAACGCGGCATTTACAAATGCTAGATATTCTTTATATCCACTGCCTCTGTAATTATCATTAGCAAGTGCAACCATATGATTTCCTAATAATATTTTTGCATTATAACTGATATTGTTTGGATCAATTGTAAATACATCAGAATAACTTCCATTTGATTTAAATATATTTTCATATAATTGCAAATCTGCAGAATTCTGAGCAGTCAAATATAACGCTACCAATGATGCTTGTTTTTCATTTCTGGGTAGCTTTTTATCACTATTTATTACATCAAAAATACTGTACTCATGTGCAAACCATTCAGGATGATTTTTATCAGCGGATTTAACATAACGAGTGGTTCTCTCTTCCGTGAGGTGCATCCATAAATCTTGAGCCTTATCTTCCTTGCCATTTTTATACCCAAAAACAACGGCTGGTCCAATCATTTCAACAATTATTGAACTTTTTTTAGAATCATATCCAGGACAATTCTCGACTTTAACTTTCCCTAATTCAATCATATATTGCTTTGTCACATTATTTGAAATATATGACTTTACTTCATCTATTATATTAGAATTAAAAATTGTCTCATTTGAGCTTGGATTCGCATTTTTAAATTGCTCTAGAATGTTAGATACTCTACGTTCCTGCATCAAACATTTTCCTTCATCAAAATGACTATCTATAAATGCGATATCAACTTCTAATATTCGGGAAACTGCTTTCTTGGTGGTTACACTTGCATTCTGCCAATAGTCCTTGCTCTCTGCTAACCCGCTCAAATCTTTCCCATAAGTATCAAAAAGATTCTGAATCTCAGCATCTACCTTAGCATCCCCAGTAGCATAGTTTCTAATATCAACTTTATTCTCTTTTTTCTTGCTCTTGGTATCTGCTTTACCCTTAGCCTTAGTCTTGCTCTTTCCAGTACCATCAGCTCTAAGGGTAACGAACCCACTTCTGCTCTTCCCAACGCCACCATCCCTATAGCTCCAGAAAGAAGGAAATAGAATATCCCCCTGGCCGTATTTAGCTCTAAATCCTCTTCTAGAGAAAATCTCAATCCAAACCTTTGGAGCACGCTTTCTGACAGTACTCAAATCCTGCGTTGATATCATTCCATCGAAAATGCTTAGAGTATCTGCCTGTGATGGTTGAATGCCTAGCTCAATCATCAACTCCTGTGCTCTTTCTATCAAGCCACTTTCAGCCAGTTCACGACACACTGCATCATCATATTCTATAAAACGCTGCATACAGCTATAAATGTATCCAGCTTCATCATCCTCTCCACCACATAAATCAATAAGGGCGTTCTTGCATCCTGAAAAATCTGGTGTTCTAATATTTCCGTATTTGCTGTATTTTTGCTGGCACCTAGAGGCTATTTCCTCTAAGGAATCAAAAATATCTACCGTCTCAAAATACAGTTCCTTAAAATCATTATTTATCTTTTCTAAGCTATCATAATTTATTCTGAGGTCATAGGAATTATCCTCAAAATAAATTTCAAACATTCGAAGGCTATGCTCTGCAAACTCCATAGCATCCTTTTGAATTGCGATGATTTTATCTAAAAGAGGAATCTGCTCATTTGCCAATAAATCTTTAGCAACGTCTGCATCTTCACCCTGCCATGCATCTGTTGTTGCCATATCCATCAAACTAGCTCTGTGAATTTCAGCATACTTTTGATAGGTCTCGAAACTCTCAGCAATCTTATTAAAGAATTCTCTTGTAGCAACTGTGTTATAAAATTTACCATTATGTCTACCCATGTTGTCTCTCCTAGTAAATCATTCTGCAATTAAATTAGTTTCTCAAAAAATCTGTTCGTTATATAAAACTCCCCTTTTTGGCATAGCATTTGATATTATTACATATGCGACACACAAAATCAACAGTCGTATAATAAAAAAAGCTTGAACTGGAATCATATCCAATTCAAGCTTATATAGTCACTTTTTCTCTTTATATTTACATTGCAAGTCTTGTAATCTTGTGTTGCTTATCCACCTTTCCAGTAGCATGAAGCCCAGCTTCAAGAAGCTTTTGAAGCTCTGCTCTTTCAATAACCATTTTTGAATCGTCATCAAGGGTGATTACAACACGTGTCTCGCACTCCTGACAACTTCCATTACAGTTGCTGTCACAATCATCGTCAGGACAACGATGGTCGCAGGTGCTACAATCCACTTGATACATGTTCTTTCTATTAAGAACTCCGATTTCCTCTAGGGTGTTTACCATACGATAAACAGTGGCGGTACCGATATTCTTGTCAACCTTGATTGCCTCGCGGTAGATTTCCTTCACACAAGAAGGATCTGAATTCAAAATGATATCTAACACAACAAGACGTTGCTTTGTGATACGACAGCCAGCCTCTCGGAGCTGCTGCACGATTAATTCTCTTTGTTCTGCGCTACTTACTGCAATATCCATACTACTTTAAAATCTTTTCCTTTGCGTAATCCCTAACTGCCTTAAAGCTTTCCTTGCTGATAACATGCTCGATACGACATGCATCCTCGGAAGCAATCTCTTCATCCACACCTAGCTTCATCAAAATTGCTGTGATAAGCTCGTGACGTTCATATATCATCTCCGCAATTGCTTTGCCTTCGTCAGTAAGATATATGAAGCCAGCATCAGTAACAGTGATATGATTCTTCTCGCGAAGATTCTTCATTGCAATGCTGACAGATGATTTTTTAAAATTTAATTCATTAGCAATATCTACCGAACGAACTACAGGTAGCTTCTTGCTAAGGACCAATATTGTCTCTAAATAGTTTTCAGCTGATTCATTTACAAATGTTCTCATTTATCATAGCCCTCCATTTAATTAGTTTAATCTAACTTATATCATTTATCAAGTAAAAGTCGCGTAAATTCCCAACAAATAGTAAAAAAAGGACCTCCAGGTGGCTGAAGCCTGGAAGTTCTTTTTTTTCGTGCATGTCCTGCGGGAACATGCAGATATAGGGAGAAAATATATGAAATGGTCCGAATGACCTAGTTATAATCTAATAAATTTATATGAAACAACAAATATTGCACAGCAGATTCAAAATTATCATGCTGGCGCACCAGCGCATAATTCCAAAGTATGGTCGAGTGTATCCGTAAGAACGGCCTCGATATTCATACCAACCACTGCTAAAGTCAATGCTTTGCTGAAACTGTCTATATCTAAAATTGCTTGGCTCTAATGCAATCGCACGACTGATATATTCTCGTGCATCATTAACATTCCCCATTCCCTGTGATGCAACAGCAGCAAAGAAATACCACTGTCCATTTCTCATGGAATCATCAATTGAATTGAGAACATTTAAAGCCTGAGCAAACTGTCTGGCGTTAATGTAATTTGCAGCTGCCTGCATTTCCATAGAAGCCTGTGAATAAGAATAATCCTCCTGGTATCCGCCAGAAGATCCGCCGTAGCCATAACCAAATCCTCCAAAGGCTGAACCCCCATTCTGGCGTTCATCCATTATGCGATTGTAGGCTGCCTGAATCTCCTTAAACTTCTCTTCGGCTTGTTCCTTGTTTGGATTGTTTATATTTGCATCTGGGTGATACTTTCTGCTGAGGTTTCGGTAGGCTTTCTTTATTTCATCCTCTGAGGCACCTCTATCCACCCCTAGAACCCTATAAGGATCTGTCATTCATCTAACTCCTTAACCGGTACATCGTAAACTGATTTGTCAGCTTTGGATGATGCACTGTTTTCTTTTTTCTTACCCCGCAACTGCAAGTATTCATATCTAGTCCAAACACCAGAGTAGATTATATTTCTAAGTATGTTGACGTTATCAACTATTGGTAGTCTCTCAAAGGATTTAGCGCATTCTGCCATGAGAGATGTAAGATTGATTCTTACAAAGGTCTCAAACTCCTTTGGAGATTCATTTTTCATAAAAAGCAGCGGATTATAGCTTCCACGCCTTTCATCTTTTTTCAAATCATCATAGGCATCGATTATATAAATGAATTTGCCCATGTAATAGCCCATGCAGTGTAGGGTGTGTCCCCAATCGTCCTGCTTCCAATTGAAAAGCTCACCTAGCATTTCGCCGGTATAGCTGGAAACCTTATCAATGTTATCCTCGTGATTTGCCTCAGCAATGGATAGCTTCTTAATATACTGTTCCACCGCCCCAGTTTGTCTTGGATATTTAGCAGCAATCCTATCATAATCCTTTTTAAGGGAGCTGGCTGCCATACCAGAGATTTTTGAATTATCATCAGCATAATTGTCCATTAAGCTGTGATAAGAAAGGATAATATCCATGTGTGTCGCGTAGGTGATGGCCTCGCTTACAAATCCGTTTCTGGATTTGAAGGGATGAATGAGGCATCTGAAATCCTCTTTATTAATCTCTGGTTCATAAAGGCCTTGAAGCAGAATTGCAAGAAAGCATAAATCGTAGTTTAAAAGCATACGAGCTTTCTGGCCAGCATTCTTGCCTAGTTCTCTGCACAGTCCGCAATAAAAGGTTTGATATATTTGTTTGTCTTCTTTTGAGAGCTGCTCTCGGTTTACATTAATATAACCAAACAATGCTATACCTTCTTAATAAATACGGTGTGACATTTACTACATGTAACTTGGATTTTGCCACGGCCCTTTGGGGCACGAAGCTTTTGCTTGCAGCTAGGACATTTGAAGATGGCGTAAGTCTTACGCTGCTCCATGTCATATCTTAGCTTAGCAACTTTGTTCCTGATATTCGGAACAAGCTTTCCAAAGAATCGTCGAATAACAGCTGTTTTATGAAGGAACATCTGATTCTCGTTATATCGCTTTTGATAATTCTTTGAAAGCATTCTCCAAAGACTATATCCGAGGCAGGCCATTGAAAGCAGATACACAATATTAGAATGGGTAATCATTGTGAGAACCATAAGAACTAACGCGGCCCATGTAACTGTTCGGCCTAACGCATCCACACCAGTTCTTCCTACAAAAAATTGTGCCATTTTGTATCTGAAGTTGTTCATGGCATTCCTCCGAATTGCTTTGATAGAACATACGATAAGCGTTATTAAGGCCAAGGTCAACAGTTTGGGACGGTATTTAAGAAAAGTTTAAGATTTGATTTATAAAGATATAGAAAGAGCTGCGAAACTTAATAATCATTTCACAGCTCCAAAATATTCATCTATTCCGTTGGCAATTCCCTTTGCAATAAGATTTTGGTAATCATCAGTGTTAAGCTTGGATTCCTCTGTAGGATTTGACAGGTATCCAACCTCGATAACTATGTTTGGGACTGTGCACCAATTGATGCCAGTCATATCATCTGTTTCGATTACACCTCTGTTTTTACAGCCTGCTGTCGTTGACACCGAGTTTATGACACTGTCTGCAAGTAGACGGCTTTTGTCATAATTGTTAGCATACGGATTTTCGCTGGTCTGGCACAAGGCTGTTGCACCATTTACTGATTTTGAATCGCTACCGTCTGCATGAATTCTAATAAAGGCATCTGCCTTAGC
This sequence comes from Pseudobutyrivibrio sp. YE44, assembly GCF_900104335.1. GTDB lineage: Bacteria > Bacillota > Clostridia > Lachnospirales > Lachnospiraceae > Pseudobutyrivibrio. Next base: position 143,152 of record NZ_FMXT01000006.1, on the reverse strand, counting down.
CTCGTTTGCAATGGCAGCTCGTTGGCTGTTACTTAGGTTCACATCATTTGATGTTCTTGTCATGATGACAGTATATCCTCTGGCTTCAAGCTCTGTCTGAAGCTTAAGAGCTATATCAAGGTTAAGCTGATACTCAGTAAGTCCGGTCTTCTTACCCATAGCACCACCATCCACCTTAGCTTTCTTTTTCTTTGCACCTGGGCCAACAGGCTCCTTGCTCATATCAGCTCGCCCCTGATGACCAGCATCAATGCAGACCACGCGCCCTTGGACCACTTCAATAACAGGCTCTTCATCCTGTGGAACTGTTAGCGCCACCGACTCATCTTGAAGAAGATAGGTTAAAGAATCATCATAAGTAGAAAGCGTAATTGTAGAAAAGAACAGGATAACAGCAATTAGGCATACTATTTTTTTGATTGCGTTAAACTTGTCTTTTCTATTCATATTGTTGCTCCGTTTCATATATCTTTATTATCTATTGTACATCATTGGAGCATTTTGTAAAAATTTTGTAAAAAAAATAGAGTGAAATCCGAAGATTTCACTCATCATCTTATTCATTAAATACTCTTATTGCTATTGCTATAGCTTTCTCCCAGCTGATACCAAGTCTCGCTAAAGAACCTTGAAGCTGAGATTTAACAACATCCTTTTGATTCTTATAAACTTCACGCACAGATGCTTTCTCTTCATCTGATAATGAGTTTTTCCATTCACGTACATTATTCTCAATAAAAGCTTCCTTCTCAGAATCTGTGTACAATGATTGGTCAAAAGATGGATTTGCTGGATCAATTACTGGCTTTTCTAAATTTGTTGGCTCTTCTGGTTCTGTTGGCTCTTCCGGTTCTGTTGGCTCTTCCGCAGGAATAACTACAAGATTTCTAGAGTTTTTTAAATACTCAGCAACAACGCTTCCTTCAGGAGCGTACACCACAGCTCCGCAATACATAAATGTCTCGCCATTGATATCTGTAACACTAGCTGGAACAACAACTGTTTTGATTTCATTATTATTTTTGAAAGAATACGCTTCAATTTCTGTTGCACCTTCAGAAATTGTTAATACTCCATCCTCAATAACATATGCCTCTTCCAGCATTCCCTGCTCTTCTTCAGCCTCAGCAGCGAATGCGGTTACTACTGGTGTTCCAAAGAGCATAGCAGCACTAATCATAACAGCCATGCTGCCTTTTAACATCTTCTTCATATACATTTCCTCCGTTATTTTATATAACAATCCGGAAATTATGATTATACGCTCCTGAGCGGAAAATGTCTATGGATTAGTTGTTGAGATGGGTTGTTTCTCTTATTTAACAATAATAAATATCTTGCAAAAATGATAAAGAACAATAAAGAATCATGAAGAACCATGACAAACTATGACAAATAATGAAAATTAATAACGGATGATGAAAATTGAAAAATATAATCATTTATTTAACTATTGACATGTATATTAAATGAAAGTATATTTTATTATTACCGCAGTGCGGTATTATATTGACACCATATATAACACCATTTATAATAGGAGAGAGAAATGTCAAAATGGGATAAGTTAATAAAAAAGATTATTACTCTATCAAATGATTTGCGATTTGAAGAATTAAGAAAAGTCCTAGAAAGCTATGGTTACAAAATGTACCAGCCAAATTCAGGTAGTAGCCATTATACTTTTAGAAAACCTGGTATGCCTATTATTACTATTCCAAAACATGAGCCTATAAAAAAGGCTTATGTTATTAAAGTAAAACAAATAATAGAAAGTGAGGAATCCAACAATGAAAACACTTGATGAATTCATGCTTTTACCATATAAAATGGAAATTATTCCAGACACTGAAGAAGGCGGATTTGTTGTATCATTTCCAGAATTACCTGGTTGTTTAAGCATAGGTGAGACTATGGATTCTGCAATTGCAAACGCTATGGATGCAAAAAAAGAATGGATATCAGCTGCAATTGAAGAAGACATTAATATTCCTCTACCAGATTCTATCGATAATTATTCTGGACAGTTTAAATTGCGCCTTCCAAAGAGTTTGCATAAATCTTTATCTGAACACTCTAAAGCAGAAGGTATTAGCATGAATCAATATTGCTTATACTTACTTACTAAAAACGACGCTTTACATTATTCTAATTAATATGAACTATTCAATTAATGATTTGATCATTTCTTTTGACGAAAAAAATAACACAAAAGAGAATACAGCTGCAGCATTTAGATTACTTCGCTATGCCACAGGCATGAACCGAAAGGAACTATCTGAGTATCTACATATTCCTTATAACACCATGCGAGATTGGGAGCAAGGTTTACGAACCATGCCTCCTTATGTTTTTGAACTTATATTTTACAAACTATCAAAAGAGAATAAATTTATACATAAAAAATAGCTTCCGCAACCGCGGAAGCTATTTTCACCTTTACCTTTATTCTCTCACCCAAACCACCATCTCGTTTTCACCGCGATTTGCCCAGGCATAATATGGGATGAATTTCAAAGTAGCTGGCTCAGTCTGTGGCTTAGTGTTTGAATACAAACCTCCTGACTTGTTGACACAACGCTTTCCTTCGGCAGTAATTATTCCTACTCCATTTAAAAGATTTTCTTCAAAGCTGTAAGATAACTTTGCGTCCTCTGGGAGAGATAGGCAATTCAAATCTGTGCCGTTGTCTACTCCCTCTAAACAATACACGAAAGGTCCATAGGAAATTGCTACCTTTCCAATATCCTCTGAAACATGAGTGTTTGCATAATTTCTGCGTATGCTCATCTCAAAGGTGAGACCAATGGTACTCTCGGTTCCAGCAGGAATCTCAAAATACTGATATCCTTCTTCAGTTCCCAAAATCTCTTGATTTCCAACCACTGATGCTAATGTGTTGTCTGCCCATTCAGGTAATCTCACTCCAAAACGAAGTGTCTCTGTAGTGTTATTTTTAACTACAACTGTAGCCTTGTTATCCCATGGAAAATCTGTTTCCTGTGTGATTTCTATATCACCTGATTCCAGTTCAAACTTAGCCTCTGAATCCATATATAAATTCAAAAGTATCGTATTTCCGGATATCGTATTCACGGATACCGTATTTTCGGATATCGCATTTTCGAATTTCGTATTTTCGAATTTCGTATTTGCGGATACCGTATTTCCGAACACCGTATATACGTAGTCGTCTAATGAGGTAAGAAGTCGTGCCAAGTTAGGTGGACAGCAAGCACACCCCAACCATGAAGGTCTAACAGGCTTTACATGGCTCTTTGTAGGATCCTTTAGAGACTTTGCAGGGTTCACCTCTAAAGGATTAACATAAAAGAAGTGCTTGCCATCAAGAGCCATTCCAGCCAGAGCACAGTTATAGATTGCTCGCTCCATCACCTCTGCATATTCTGCCTTTGCTTCACATCTGAGCATTTGCTTTGCAAAAAAAGCAAGGCCTACTGCTGCACAGGTTTCACAATACATGGTGTCATTTGGAAGATCATAATCCAAAGTGAAAGACTCTCCATTTACTGTGGAGCCAATTCCTCCAGTAACAAACATTCTCTTTTCAGTTATATTATTCCAAAGTCTTTTACAAGCCTTATATACTTCCTTATCACCTGTGGTTGCCGCCAAATCTGCCAAGGCTGTGCAAAGGTATACCACGCGCACAGCATGACCCTCAGCTGTATCCATTTCCATTACAGGCACATGATTTTGAAAATAAGTGTTAGGAGCCTTCTCAATTCCTGAAAGTGCATTTGGACCATCGTATACTGCTGCCTGCTCCTTAAAGAAGTTAGGATGCTTTCCTCTCTCCATTAAAAAATATTTTGCTAAATTTAGGTACTTAGCTTCACCTGTAGCATGATACAGACGAAGTAAACCAATTTCTATTTCTTCGTGACCATCATAGCCATGAATCTTGCCCTCTTCTGGGCCAAAATTATCGTCGATATTGTCAGCAGCCTTTTTGGCCACATTAAGAACTTTTTCATTTCCAGTCACCTCATGATATGCAACCGCAGCCTCTATAAAATGTCCCATACAATAAAGCTCGTGACTGCCCCCCAAGCTTTTGTATTTATACTGAATTCCAAGAATACTAAAATAGGTATCCAAATAACCGTCCTCTTCCTGGGCATCAGCAATTAAATCGATAACCTCTAAAGCTTTCTTTTCAAGCTCTGGGTCCATTTTTTCTCTAAGTGAATATGCTACGGCCTCAAGCCATTTATAAACATCACTGTCCTGAAAAGTCCATCCATATTGAGTGCCTTTTGTTCTTCCTGCTGCAATCTTAAAATTCTCAATAGCATGGCTTTTTTCACTGGGAATACCATCATCATTCAGACGTTCCTTTTCGATTGTGATTCCTGCTGTGTCATTAAGCACATTCCACTGAAAAGGAATCATCTCTTTGCGAACTAGCTCACGATATCTTCCCCAAAATTTAGATGAAATAACAACTTTGTTCACCATTCTTCTTCCCCCTTTATTATTTAGAAAGGATGTTAAAGCCCATCATTTCTAGCCTATGGCATTATTATAGAGTTTTCTAAAATATTTTCAATTGATATTTAATAATTTTTAGACATAAAAAGACCCACAGCCTAAGCTGTGGGTCCATGATTAATCTGCAATAACTTCTTTAAGTATTACTTCATTTCCTGTGACAAGATATGTGTTGCTGCTTCCACAATGTGGACATGTCTTACCATGGGCCACTGTCTCATACTCCTGCTTGCAATCCTCGCAGAAAGTCACAGCCTTGATGGTTTCACAAACTAATTTGCTGCCATCAAGTCTAGGATATTTTTTTGCATTCCAAGCCCAGCAATCAATAAGATAATCTGGGATAACGGTGGAAACCTCTCCAACTGAAAGGACGACCTCATTAATGTGCTCAGCACCATTCTGCTCAGCAACTTCCTCAACCTGCTTAGCAACATGGAAAACTATACCTAACTCATGCATTATTTATACTACCCTTTCTAATGCCCTACTTATGGTTACGCTTATACTCCTTGTGTTCGCGCTCTGCCTGCTTTTCAGCCTCGTTCTTACGAGAGAAGGCAATCTTTGCAGCACGCTTAACTGCATAAGCACCAATATGCTTGAACTTCTCTTCAGATGGTACCATGTGTGTGCACTCTGGATGAGTTCTGTGAAGCTTGATAGCATCGAAGGCACACTTAGTTGTGCAGACACCACATCCGATACACTTATTCTCATCAACAACTGATGCACCGCACTTAAGGCAACGGCTAGCCTCTGCCTTAACCTGCTCCTCTGTAAGAGTAAGGTGAGCATCTCTGAAGGAATGCTTCATATCAATGCTTGTATCTATAGCTGGCTCATTACGTCCTGCTTGATCATATTCTTCCACAAGAATATTATCCTTGTCAAGCTCGATGAAATCACGACGGTTCTTACCGATTGTCATAGAGCATCCTGGCTGAACAAATCTGTGAAGAGAATCTGCTGCACACTTACCAGCCTCAATAGCATCGATAGCAAACTTAGGACCTGAGTAAACATCACCACCAACAAAGATATCTGGCTGTGCTGTCTGGTATGTAAGCTTGTCAGCTACAGGGTAGTTTCCATGCCAGAACTCTACCTTTTCTTTACCGTCTCCAAGGAGTCCGCCCCACTCGATACCCTGACCGATAGCGAAAATGATGTTCTTACACTCAACTGTCATAGTATCATTCTCATCGTACTGTGGATTGAATCTTCCCTCAGCATCCTTAACAGATGTACACTTCTTGAATACGATACCTGATACGTTGCCCTCAGCATCCTTAAGGATTTCCTTTGGACCCCAACCATTGTTGATTACGATATCTTCCTCAAGAGTCTCTGTGATTTCGCTGTTGTTTGCAGGCATCTCGTCTCTAGACTCAAGACAGAACATCTGTGGGTTACCTGCTCCAAATCTTGCAGCTGTACGTACACAGTCGATAGCAACGTTACCACCACCAACAACTACAACATTTCCATCCATCTTCTGGTTCTGATCCTCAAGAGCCTTGTGAAGGAAGGTAACAGCAATATCAATGCCAGACTTAGCGTCTGTTCCTGGGATTTCAGGAATCTTTCCACCCTGACATCCGATTGCAACATAGAAGGCTTTGTAGCCCTGAGCTCTAAGTTCATCAAGAGTGATGTCCTTACCAACTTCAACATTGCACTTAATCTCTACACCAAGCTGACGAATAACTTCGATTTCAGCCTCAACAACGTCCTTCTCAAGCTTCCAAGTTGGGATACCCCAAGTAAGCATACCACCTGGACGGCTGCTCTTCTCGAATACTGTTGGCTTATAACCCTTTGTTGCAAGGTAGTAAGCACATGAAAGACCAGCAGGACCTGAACCGATAATAGCAATCTTGTCATCCCACTGAGTAAGTCTGTTAGATGGAATGTCGATTGGTGGAATATATCTTGTCTCAGCGTGAAGATCACGCTCAGCAATAAACTTCTTAATGTCGTCGATAGCAACAGGAGCATCGATTGTACCACGTGTACAAGCAGCCTCGCATCTCTTGTTACATACACGACCGCAGATAGCTGGGAATGGATTATCCTTCTTGATAAGGGCAAGAGCATCCTCATATCTGCCTTCCTTAGCCATGTTTACATAACCCTGAACTGAAACGTGAGCAGGACATGCTACCTTACATGGAGCTGTACCTGTGTCGTAGCAGTTCTTACGGTTGTTGTCACGATAGTCTTCATCGTACTTTTCCTTGCCCCAGTGAACCTTGTCTGGAAGGACAACCTTTGGATATTCAACCTCTGTTCCATCCTTCTTGCAAAGCTTCTGACCAAGCTTTACTGCACCAGCTGGACAATACTCAACACATTTACCACAAGCTACACACTTCTCAGCCTCTACGTGAGCTGTGTAAGCTGAACGTGACATGTTAGGTGTGTTGAAGAGCTGTGATGTACGAAGAGCGTTACAGATGTTTACGTTACAGTTGCAAAGACCGAAGATCTTGTTCTCACCATCGATGTTTGTAATCTGATGAACATAACCAAGTGTCTCAGCACGCTCAACGATACGCATAGCCTCTTCATATGTGATATCGTGACCCTTGCCAGTCTCACGGCAGTAATCTGCAAAATCACCAAGTCCGATACACCAGTTCATCTCGTCATCGCCACAGCCTTCTTCAAGACAAGCACGGCTGACACGGCATGAACACTGACCTACACCAATGTGGCCTTCGTATTTCTTGAGCCAGTATGAAATCTGCTCAAGGTCTACCTTTTCATTTTCAAACTCGATAGCCTTCTCAACAGGGATAACGTGCATACCAACGCCCGCACCTCCTGGTGGAATAAGATGTGTAAGACCATCTAGTGGCATAAATGTCATTCTCTCAAAGAATGATGCAAGAGCTGGATGCTCCTTTAATCTATGGTTTGAACGCTCTCCTACAACTGACTCTTCCATATTGAAAAGCTCAGCTGAACCTGGAACGAAGATAGGTAAAATGTATCTACGCTCAGACTGTGGAGCTGTACGTCCGTTGTGATCATAGTGATTACCATAATCGTACTCTAAAAGTCCGATGTATGACATTTCATCAAGTAACTTCTGGAAAGCTTCTTTATCCTTAGCTTTCTCAGGATTCATCTTACAGAGTTCATCAAATGTATAGTGATGACGAAGCTTCATGGTAAGACCAACCTCAGCCATCTCCTCTGTAATAATTTCTGCAAGACCCCAGTACTCTGGATCCTCAACTTTGACGCCCATCATCTTGTGACCCATGACGTCAGTAATCTTTCTGCCAAGCGCAATAATCTTCTTGCTTGGCTCTTTGTCTGTCATGTGTGGTGGCATGACAGCCTTACTCATTTCTGGCATTTCCTTATACTCCCTTTCTTTCCCTAAATCCGGCATTATCCTAGTCTATATAGAATCTAATGAACTGCGAAATGAAGTTCGCGGAGTCCTTCGACTTCGTCGCAGATTTTCTGTAACGAGCACGATCCGCAGTCCATCATAACGTTCTTGAAGATGTGGTCTATGGTGCCAGTGATATCTTCAAGATGCTTTGCCTGCTCTGCCAATGCCTTATAATCAAAGGCAGGGTCAGTTATAAATATGAGCTTTACAGCTTCAATATTTTTGTTTTCGTGGTAGGTATCAATGAATAGCTTTCCTACTTGGGCAAAACCAAGGCCCTCCTTAAGAGCTTCGGCTGAGACTCTAACCGGCTCTCTACCTTGCTTTGCAGAGATTCGAGTCATGTAGCCTTTAGGATTGATATGATACCTAACATATTCAATTTTCCTTATAGCATTATAAAGAGCATTGCCATCCCCCAAGCTGTCTTCAGCCACCTTAACAATGGCGATTCTAGCGTATGGGTGGTCTTCCTTAATATCTTTTAAGTCTGGTCCTAGTAAAAGAACCTCATCCGTATTTACGAAATCATCCTGACAGGTTACTGCCATGGCACTGACTGCTGGGTTTGTTCCACCACCAAGTTCATAGGCCATATCTGACCTTAAGATAAGGTTGTGGTCTCCAACATCTTCCCAATTCGTATTTACGATATCCATTTTTGTCGCGCGGGTAAGGTCAAGACCAGAAAGCAACGTCTTAATGCTTTCATCATATAACTTCATTAGATTTTTCTATCTCTCTTTATCTTGTCATAATGCTTTGCAAGTAAAGGCTGGATGGCGCTAGTCAACTTCATATCAAGATTGAAGAAGTAAACAATCATAGATAAAATCCAAAGACTAACTAAAACAATTGCAATAACTAACAATACTTTGATCATAACTATTCTCCTAATCCGGCTGTTATGCCTAATTAATTAATATTATTATCTAGCTTTTTGTCTAGCAAATTCAGCAGCACCAAGGGCGCCCATAAGCTGTGGATCAACTGGAAGGTCAATAACCTTGAGCTTGAGAACCTGCTCGATAGCAGCCTTAAGACCTGCGTTCTTTGCACAACCACCTGTAAGTGTGATGTGGTCTACAGCACCTGCCTTCTTTGACATTACAAAGCAACGCTTTGCAACTGAAAGTTGGATACCTGCTGCAATCTCATCCATAGGCTTGCCTTCACCAACAAGTGATATAACCTCAGACTCAGCAAATACTGTACACTGTGCTGTGATTGGAATAACATTCTTTGCCTTAAGTGAAAGGCTTGAAAACTCATCCAAACCCATTTCAAAGGCTCTTGCCATGGCCTCAAAGAATCGACCTGTACCTGCGGCACATTTGTCGTTCATGGCGAAGTTAAGAACTGTACCATCAGTATCAACGGCGATACCCTTAACATCCTGACCGCCGATATCTATTATTGCTTTGACACTAGGGTCTGCAACGTGAACACCCATAGCATGACAGCTAATCTCTGAAATGTTTTCATCTGCAAATGGTACCTTATTACGACCATAGCCAGTACCAACAAGGTATGCTAAATCCTGTGCTGAGTTCAAATCTGGTACCTGAGCCACCGCCTGGTCAAGGGCATCCTGACATGAAAGCACTGCGTTAATTCTACTTTTCAAAGTAACATCGGCTACCATCTTACCTGTCTCGTCAATGATGACGCACTTGGTATATGTTGAGCCTGAGTCACAACCACCAAAATATTTCATTTTTTAATTCTCCTAGTCCGCACTATAGTTCAGCCAATGTCTCTTGTCATTCACCACGCTTGCGCTCTTATTCGCTCATTGCCCTACATAAGATGCTGCTTTGCACCATCTAAGTAGGGATGGCTCATCAAGGGTTCATTTACAAGGCACATAGTCTGAACTTAGTGCTCATCTAAATAATTAGTACACGTACTTACCACAAATTAGTATCATCGTAGTCTTCTAACGTTGGATCAAGAGGTTCTTCGCGAAGGACTGAACGCATGTAGCGGTTTACGTCTTGGCGAAGGTTCTTGCGTGGAATAACTCTTGGATCGTAAAGATCGTGATTTACCCATACAAGCTTGATGCCATGTTCACGAGCCTGCTGCTCGAACATACCATGCATACCATCAAGGGCCTTGCAGGCAATGTGTTCCCAGAGGATAACCATATCTGCTCTGAACTCCTCGCAGTAGCGCCATAAATCATCAAGAAGTACCTCGTAACCACCATGAGTACGATTTCTCATAATCATGTTTTCGTACTGGTGAGCCATATCGTAATATGCCTGTTCCTTGTCATCCTCAGATATAGGATCAAGGGAAACCATTGTAAGCATATCGAACAATGGAAGAATTCCCCAGCAGTTTAAAAGCCATGCTACAAAATCTGTATAGAACTGAGACTGAACGCCCCAAATTATAGCACGATGACGGTATTCCTTAGCAAGCATAGTCTTGTTCTTGTAGGCCTCTGTGGCCATCTTTGTAATCTTTTGATCTAGTGTGGCGAAGACTGGCACCTTTCCAGCGATAGCCATGTATTCTGTCTCACGGTAAAGAAGGATGTTATTTCCAACTACCTGAGGATAATCTGTCTTTGAAATCTCAAGCCACTCAGAGCACTCTCTAGCACCGATGTTAATGCGCTTAGCACACTCGAAGTAGTAATCCCAGTCGAACTTTTCGCCTGTCTGCTTTTCGATGAAAGCAATAGCATTTCTAACTTCCTGAGCTGCGTACTCCTGAACTCCTGGCTCAGTGTGACGAAGTGGTGTTGCAAGCTGATGAACTGGAATACCATTTCTCTCAAGTGCCCTTGAAATAACACCATTTCCCATAAGGGAACCGTCACAGGTTGTGTTACACTGAACGGCGCACTTACCAAAGATTGGCATATCACCATCTATACAAATGCCTGCCTCAGATGCTGGCATTGGGCAAACATCACCAGGCATACCACATTCCTGAACCACATCCAGGTAATGTGTCATAGCATCTCCTTGAAGAAGAACGCACACATAACAGCTGGCTGTCTCCCAGCTAAGCCCCTCGAGATTTGGGAAACCACACATGATGTTGGTCATTTCGTTCTCATCCATAAGAACTACATGCTTTGACTTTTCAGGCTTTGCTCCAAGATTTTGATCCATGGAGAAAATCTTTGTAAGAAGCTTAGCAACATCAGATGCCACCAAATCATACTCCTCGCGGCAGATACGAAGCTGTGTACCACGAAGGCCCATGGAATGCTTGTCAATCATCATTGGTACGGCCAAGTAGTTTAACATCCAGCGATATCTGAAGAAGCCCTTCACATTCTTTGGATGAAGCATAAACTTTCCAAGCATAGCGATTATGCCAAGCCATCTGGTGTAATCGTACCAAGTATCCTTTATTCCTCTCCACTCACGATGCTTGAACACCTTTTTGTCTGCACTGTAAAGCTTTCCAAGCTGTGAGCTTCCAACTGCTTTACCCATTACTTCTTACCTCCTTGGATTTTCTTAATTTCAATACTCTCCACGAAGGCCTGTACACGGGTACGAAGCTGTCCGGAATTTCCAACCGCATAAGGGCGGTCTATTGTGAGGACTGGATAACCATATTCATCGCGTAAAACATGGCTTCCAACCATTCTCTCATAAGCCCAAGGATCACAGAACTTCATCTGTTCATAGATGATTCCATCTGCCTTATACTCCTTGGCGATTTCATCAACATACTCACGTCTGCGATTCATCTTTGGCGTATCCATATGACGTGGGCACATGCAGCTCATCATATAATGACGGCAAATCTGTGTGAGCACATCCTCCTCATCATTAAGGATGATTTCCTCACGACCTGGCAAAGAACCGAAGCAGAAGCGGTCTGCACAAACATAGGCTCCTGAATCCTCTACCAGCTTAATCATATCTATGTCGTCAATCTCAGAACCTACAACAGCCACTCTTGCTCTAAATGGCCATTTTTCATCTGGTTGACGATTCTTAACCTCTTCTAAGGTTTCCTCAAGCTTTTCTAAAAGCAAATCCTGAGGACACACATAAGTGCACATTGTGATAATGTGGAATTCGTAACCTGTGATGCGAGGCTTTTCTTCCTTACGGAAATTGCCAAGCTCTGTGATAATTCGACAGATTTTATTGTGATCCTCTACTGCTTTTCTAAGAGCAGTATCACTTATATCTATGCCAAACTTTTCATGTAATGGCTCAAGGATTTTGCTTCTACACTGACCAATGTAAAGATTCAATCCATTGTCATCAGCCTTCATTGGTACCTCAAGGTACTGGTAGAAGAAATGCTCCTTGTCATTCATTTTTAATAGCTCCATGTTTTCAACGCAGCGGTTGATCATGGTGCATCCATCTGGTGCCATAAGACAATCTAAAAACTGATAGCCTCCTTCAATGGCACGCTCAAGTAATGCTCGTGAATATTCGCATAAAAGACTAGTAAGATAGTATGTGCCCATCTCCATAGAACCTGTTCTAGGCGCACGTAGTCTTACTGAAAAAGCATTACCTAAATTCATCAATACTTCTGGAATCTGATAGCATACAGAACCAACGCAGACGCGGCCCTCAGCCTGGGCCTGTCTAACTAGGTCGTTGTCTGCATCCATAAGAAGATTCTCAAAGTAATATAGATGCTTTAAGTCCTTCATATATTTAATTCTCCCTACTATCCGCAATGCTTCAAGTTAGCTATATATATTCCAGAGACACGCTTTCGCTCTTGCGGTGCTCATTGCCCTACATAAGATGCCAGTAAACTGCCATCTAAGTAGGGATGGCCCCTAAAGGTCTCTTGGAACATATATATCTAACTTTTGCCTTGCTCAACTACAAAATTAAGTTATAAAACACCCATCTTCTTGAGAGAATTACGTAATCCCTCTACGATTGGTGCTTCGCTTGGAATGTAAAATACGGATTCGCCTTTAAGATCACGTTCTGTAAGATTAGCATCTGCTGGAATCCAACCAAGAAGTGGAATATCTCCCAAATCCATATACTGCAAAACGTCCTCTGATGGAACTCGATTTACAACTACTCCAATCTCATCGTACATCACAAGGTTGTCTGCCACTTCTTTGATTGTCTTAACTACGCCACAGCCCTTCTTACTAGAATCGGTAATAAGAACAAGGTGTGTAACCTTTTCCATGACACGGCGATTGATCTGCTCGATACCAGCCTCGCCGTCTATAACGATATAATCGAAATTGTCGGCCACCTGAGAGATGACCTCTTTAAGATATGTGTTGATTTTGCAATAGCAGCCAGCAGCCTCTGGCCTTCCGATTGCAATAAATGAGAAGCCGTCCATCTCAACCATAGCATCAAAAATGCGATATCTGGCTTCGCCAAGTACCTCTACTGTGGCACCTGAATCACCTGACTCTGCAGCCTCAACTGCTTCTTTTCTAATATCATCGAGAGTAAGCTCTGGCTCAACTCCCAGTGCAGTAGAAAGACCAACAGCTGGATCCGCATCGATTGCTAGGATTTTCTTGTCTGGATAAGCTTCCACTAATAATTTGACCATGACAGATGCAAGGGATGTTTTTCCAACTCCACCTTTACCTGCAACAGCCAACACTATAGGTTTCTTTTCCATTTCCAATTATTTCTCCCTCTAACTAAATACGCTATTCTTGAGAAATGTCCAGCCAGTCAGTATTTGAATAGCATAAGTATATTATCACAGGATTTATATGTGATAAAGGCAAAAAAACAGCCACAGGCGTTTTTAGTCAGTCTTGACAAAAACACTTGTGGCATAAATGGCGCATTGCACAACACAGATGTGGATATCACCTCTAATACACATCTGTGTGGTATTATACGACTTGTTTATTAAACCTCAGCATGAAGCTTTTTGGTCATATATGTAATAAGCATATCTAAACCAGCTGCATTTTCACCGCCACGTGGAATAATAATATCTGCATACTTCTTTGATGGCTCAACAAATTCCTCGTGCATAGGCTTAACTGTCTTTGAGTACTGATCAATGATTGACTCAATGCTACGACCTCTCTCAATCATATCACGCTTGATTCGACGCATAAGACGTTCGTCAGCATCTGTATCAACGAAAATCTTGATATCCATCAAATCACGAAGTTCCTTGTTCTCTAAGATAAGGATTCCTTCCATAACGATTACAGACTTTGGCTCAATTCTAACTGTTTCATCAGAACGATTATGGTTTACATAATCATAAACCGGCATATCAATTGCATATCCCTTGATAAGCTTTCTAACATCCTCCGCCATACGATCAGACTCAAAGGAATCTGGATGATCGTAGTTAAGCTGGCTTCGCTCCTCGTAAGTCATATCTGGATGAGCCTTGTAATATGAATCATGGCTGATAACCGCAATATCCTCTCCAAAGAAATCCTGTAACTTGTTAATGATGGTGGTTTTTCCTGATGCAGAACCTCCTGCAACACCTAATACGCAAATCTTTTCTGACATTTTTATACTCCATTAAAACTTAATACTACAACTAGGCTTATTGCTAGCCTTTAAAACGCTTAAAGCCCTCTCCATAAACTGCCTTTGATTCCATTATGACAATAAATGCATCTACGTCAATCTTTTTTGCAACACGATTAACTTGATACATCTGCTTATCAGAGCAAGCACACATAAGAACCTGACGCTCGTCCCCCTTGTATCCACCTTTAGCAGTGAAAATAGTGGTACCACGCTCAACAGCCTTATCAATGGCATCTGAAATAGCCTCAGCCTTGTTGGTAACAATCATACACATCATACCTGAATCGGCAGAAATCATTACCTTATCAACTACAAGTGAACCAATATAACTGATTATAAATCCGTAGCACAATGCTTCAAAAGAATGAGCATAGGCTAATGTATCAATTATAATGATTACCGCATCTACGATGAAGAAGATTCTTCCCAAGGACATATGTGGATGCTTGGCTTTGATTATCATCATTACAAAATCAGCACCACCGGTGGATGAATTTCTCATATAAACCAGTGCATATCCCAATCCTGTGAACACACCTACAACAATTGCATTCAAGAGAATGTTACCTATCTCGATTCTAGGCACATGTGGTGCAACAAAATCCATCATTACTGTGCCGATAGCCATTGTTTTAAAGGATCTCAGCAAGAATTTCTTTCCCAAAACCTTGTAGGCTGCAAAGATAAGCGGGATATTCATTATGATTGTAACAAGACCGATTTTCCAACCCCAGTACTGATAGAAAATCATAGCGATACCGGAGAGTCCTGTCAATGGGAATTTTGCATCGGCTGCAAAATTATACAAAGCGATACCGATGCACAGGCCTGACAAAGCATCCATTAAAACATCAATTAAAAGCTCTTTTCTTTTTTCTGATGACATATTATTCCCCCTAAGTCCGCCCTGATTATATCTTGCAAGCATTACAATTCGCCACGCTTGCGCTCTTATTCGCTCATTGCCCTACATAAGATGCTGCTAAAGCACCATCTAAGTAGGGATGGCTCATCAAGGGCTCATTTGTAACACTTGCAAGATGTTTACATGGCTCATTTATGAATTCTAGTTATTAGAAAAACGCTTTACGATTTCATGAAGCACGCGGACTACAGTGTCCATGCCTTCGGCGGTGATGTGCTCCATTGGGCCGTGGAAGTTGTAGCCTGCTGTACCAAGGTTTGGACAAGGCAATCCCATAAATGAAAGACGTGCTCCATCTGTGCCTCCTCGAATTGCAACAGCCTTTGGCTCCTCTCCAGCTTCCTTTAACGCATCAAACGCGTAATCTATTAGGAACATATGAGGCTTGATCATTTCAAGCATATTCTGATACTGATCTTTGATAGTAAGCTCACAAGTTCCAGCACCGTATTTCTGATTGATGATGTTTGCTGCATGCTCCATGACTTTTTTCTTGTCTGCAAACTTAGTTGCGTCATGGTCACGAATTATGTAAGAAAGAGTTGCTTCAGCAACATCTCCAGACATGTCTGTAAGATGGAAGAAGCCCTGGTATCCTTCAGTCTGTGAAGGTGTCTCTGTTGGTGGAAGCATTGAGTTAAACTCCATCGCCACAAGAGCTGCATTTACCATAATATCTTTTGCATCACCAGGATGAATGTTGACACCGTTAAATTTAACCTCTGCTCCTGCTGCATTGAAGTTTTCATATTCAACAGCATTTTCCTCGCCACCGTCTACCGTATATGCGAAGTCAGCACCGAAATGCTTTACATCAAAGTGGTCTGCACCTGCACCAATTTCCTCATCAGGTGTGAAGGCAATGCAAATCTTTCCATGAGGCTCATTGCTGTTAAGGATTTCCTCAACAAAAGTCATAATCTCAGCAATACCAGCCTTATCATCTGCACCTAGAAGTGTAGTTCCATCTGTATGAATAAGGGTGCGACCTTTTAACTCCTTAAGATGTGGAAAATCAGAAACCTTAATGGTACGTCCGCTTGTTCCGAGGACAACATCCTCTCCATTATAGTTTTCTTCAATTATCGCATTTACGTTTTCACCACAGAAATCTGGTGCAGTATCCATGTGTGCAATGAAGCCAACTACCTTTTTATCCTCAAGACCTGCTGTAGCAGGGATTGAACCGTACACATAACACTTGTCATCCACATGTGCATCAGAAACTCCAAGCGCCTTTAATTCTTCAACCAAAAGCTTTGCAAGGTCAAATTGACGTGATGTTGAAGGCACTGATGTGCTATCTTCATCGCTTGTAGTGTAAATCTTTACATAATTTAGTAATCTTTCGTATGCTCTCATTTTTATTCTCCATAAAAATGGGGCTCAATGCTGAGCCCCATATAATACTTTTCAATATTACTTTGAAAATCTTTTCAGTTAGTCTTGGGGCAACTCCCCTCTGCATTTATTGGTTAATCATAAACTCAAGAAGCTTCTTTGAATCCTCTGGCTCGTAAGCAATAAGCTCAAGCTCTGGAATGATGCTTGAATCTGCCTGGAAAATACTAGCCAAAGAAACAAACTGTGAAAGCTTTGACTTAAGGTTTAATCTATCACCTTCGTTTGTAATAAGCTCTACTGTACCTTCGCAGCTATCAATTACCTTAAAAAACGCTTCTGTGTCTTTAATGTTAGTAATCTTCATATTTACCTCCTTTAAAGGTTCACAAACAAATTATCCATTCACAATTCTTATAATAATACATTTTAATATAAAATTTGTGAACTCATTAGTAACTATTCAGACTACATTATACGTTAAATCTGAAGGTAATTACATCACCGTCAGCGACAACATAGTCCTTTCCTTCCATACGAACAAGGCCTTTTTCCTTTGCTGCTGTCATTGAACCGTTTTCCATAAGTGCATCATAGCTAACAACCTCAGCCTTAATGAATCCACGCTCGAAATCAGTATGAATCTTTCCAGCTGCCTGTGGAGCCTTTGTACCCTTCTTGATTGTCCATGCACGAGTCTCATCCTCACCTGAAGTAAGGTAAGAAATAAGGCCAAGAAGTCTGTATGAAGCTGTGATAAGCTTATCAAGACCTGACTCAGAAAGTCCCATTGCCTCAAGGAACTCTTGCTTTTCTTCCTCAGACTCAAGCTCTGAAATTTCCTGCTCAATCTGAGCTGAAATTACAAATACCTCTGAACCTTCCTTTGAAGCGTACTCGCGAACAGCCTGAACGTTTTTATTGTTTGCGCCGTCGTCTGCAAGATCTTCATCCTCAACGTTTGCAGCATAGATAACTGGCTTTGCTGTAAGAAGATTGTACTCCTTGAAGTAACCTTCCTCATCCTCATCGTTAAGCTCAAAAGTCTTAGCCATGTTTCCAGCTTCCATATGCTCAATAAGGCGCTTCTGCATTGCAGCTTCCTTCTGAAGTGTCTTGTCCATACGAGCTGAACGCTCTGTCTTAGAGTAGCGACGCTCCATAACTTCCATATCTGAGAAAAGAAGCTCAAGGTTGATTGTCTCGATATCACGAAGTGAATCGATAGAACCATCAACGTGAACTACGTTTGCATCCTCAAAACAACGAACAACATGAACAATAGCATCTACCTCACGGATGTTTGCAAGGAACTGGTTTCCAAGACCTTCACCCTTTGAAGCACCCTTTACAAGACCTGCAATATCAACAAACTCGATTGTTGCAGGAACAGTCTTCTTTGAGTTGTACATCTTTGTAAGTGCGTCGAGACGCTTATCTGGTACTGAAACGATACCTACATTTGGATCGATTGTAGCAAATGGATAGTTTGCTGCAAGTGCTCCAGCCTTTGTTAATGAATTAAAAAGTGTACTTTTACCTACGTTTGGAAGTCCAACGATTCCTAGTTTCATAATTTCTCCTTCTTCCCCTTAACTTAAAATAAGGGTTTCTTCAATATATTATATATTTATATAGCGTAAACTATTCAAAATCTAAAATATATTACCATAATCCATGGAATATCTCCACTATATATAATTTGTTATAATTCTTTTTTCTTCAAATAATCTTTTATCTTAAACGCACAAAAATATGGGAATGTATAAATATCATTTGCATGCCCCACATTAAAATTACCTAGTTTTATTCCATATGAAATATCACCATAGTTCTTATTCTTAATTAGTGTAGACAATGATTTCGACTGATCATTATTAGACTTAACTTCAACAGGAATCAAATCATTTTGTGTTCTTACAAAAAAGTCTTCTTCAAGAGTAGAATTTTCTTTCTTGTAATAGAAAAGTCCAAGTCCCTGCTTTACAAAAGCCTCAGCTACAAAGTTCTCATAAAGCGCGCCTTTGTACACTCCGAGATTCTTATTTACTCTTAAATCTTCCTGTGCTTCCTCATCTAACGCAGATACCAGCAATCCAGTGTCCGGATAATATAGTTTATATTTGCTCTCCTCTACATTGCCTTTTAGTGGCAGTTCAGGGAACTGTAAACACTTACATTCTGTAATAACCCCTGCATCAATAAGCCACTCAATACATCCAGTGTATTCCCTTGATCTTGCATTCTTCTCGATTTTATTAAACTGGAATTTCTTATTTTCTTTTGCAAGCTGTGCAGGAATGCTTCTGTACACGCTAATAATTTTGGCTTGATCAAGACTCTCCGCGTATTTTCTCACATCCTCTTCATAATCAAGCCTAATTTGTTCTTGCACATCCAATGTACCAGAAAAAGTACCTGTCTCAATATAGAGCTTAACTACATCGGGCATTCCTCCTAGCACACAGAAATCCAAGAATAGACCCTTATAAATCGACAACTCATTCTCATTAAAAGGCTTATTTTCTATCATGTGAACCAGAATAGAATCAATCTGTTCCTGACTATACCCTTTTGCCCAAAGAAACTCTTCAAAATCCATCGAATGCATTTCATAATCTGTCTTTGCGCCAACGCTATTACTGTGAATCTTTTTATAATTAATTCCAAGTATCGATCCACTGCATATAACATCGTATTTTCTATCTATCTTAAAGGATTTAAGAGTTGTGGCGACATCCGGATTTTCTTGTATTTCATCAAAAATAATTATGGTTTCATCAGGAATGAACTTAAAAGATGGATCTGCCAAAGAAATATTCTTGATAACACTTTCGACATCGTAACCATCTGCAAGTATCTTCATGAATTTTTTCTCTAGAGCAAAATTGATATACACAACATTTTCGTAATTCTCCCTAGCAAAATGCATGATTGATTCTGTCTTACCAATCTGTCGCGCACCTTTCACAATAAGAGGCTTATGTGCCGGGTCTGCTTTCCAACTGTTTAGATACTCATCAATCTTTCTTCTGTAATACATTTTTCTACCTCCAAGCAAATATTATCACATAATATGAGGCAGTTTCAACCAGCGTATCACATTTTATGAGGCACTTTTATATTGTAATCACACATTTTATGAATATTAAAATCTTGACATAACTCCCCTAACACAGCAAACAAAAGTGCCTGTTGTCACGATTGTTATATATTTATAGGACAATATCTCTATACCTCTTTATTCAAATCTGAATGAAAAAGAACAGCTATCCTTCGATAACTGCTATGTAAGATTTTATTTAGTTTTGTTCATCTATATAAATGGCACCATATACACAGGAATATAGTTTATTCCATTCTCCCACTTATAATCTTTCGTATGAACTACATATTTATCTTTTATACGTCTACTAAATTTATCACAAAATACATCCAACGATTTATGCGCTCTGTAATTCCCAGCCTTTACTTCTATCGGACATATTTTATCCTCTACTGAAGTAAGAAAAATAACTCAAATCCCCATTCAAGTAAACCAAAAATCAACTCGAATCCCCATTCAAATCTTATCAATAGTCACTGAAATCCCCTTTTAGCAGCCTTATTCTGGAAGTAGTTACAAAGTTTGGCTACCCGTTTACATGAAATTTTTGCGGATATCCACGATTTTTTCATGGACAATAATAGACCAGCACGAATCTGGGCGTCCTCAAATCTGGGGTCCTCAGGGTACTGGTCTACGTAAGATTTTATTTAGTTTTATCCCGACAAACTTGAATTGTCGCGCTCTTATAAGTATTTCTTCAACATTTTTAACCACTGGTTCATGATAAATCTGTGCGGTATCACTTTACTGTAAAATCTCGTATACTTAAACAAAGACGAACTCATAGAAACATCTTTACCCTTATGACAATCCTTAAGTGCCTGTTTTACGACTTTCTCCGGAGTCACTATGCCGGGATAACGTATTCTTTTTCCATCCTTTTCTTTTGGAAGCATCTTAGTATCGACCCATCCGGGACAAACAGCCGTACAGGTTACGTCACGCAACTCTCTGTTTATAGCTCGTGTAAACGACAATAAATATGCTTTGCTTGCAGCATACAACGATATATACGGATTTGGCTGAAATGCTGATGCCGATGCAATATTAAGGATAAACGAACCCTTTTTCATAAAGGGAATGGACACCCTACATAAAAGCGCTGCAGCTTCGCAATTGATATTCAGCATAGTTGCTACCTCATCATACGAGAACTCACTGAACCCTCCCATCTTTGCAACTCCAGCGTTATTTATCAAATATTGGATTTCAGGTTTTTCCCTTTCTATTCTTTCACAAAGAGATCGTATTTCTGCCTCTTTAGACAAATCCGATTTAATCGGAACGATCTTCTGCCCAAACTCCTTAACAAGTTCCGCTAGCCTTTCTTCGCTTCGTCCTATAGCCCATATCTGATCCACCTCATCAAGTATTTCCTTAACAAACTCTCTGCCAATATCTCCTGTTGCTCCTGTTATTAAAGCAATCATTGTTTTTATCCTCACATTCC
Organism: Pseudobutyrivibrio sp. YE44; assembly: GCF_900104335.1. Classification (GTDB taxonomy): domain Bacteria; phylum Bacillota; class Clostridia; order Lachnospirales; family Lachnospiraceae; genus Pseudobutyrivibrio. Next base: position 121,903 of record NZ_FMXT01000006.1, on the reverse strand, counting down.
ATAATTTTTTAGTTCATGTTCAATAATATCATCTCTGGTTTTAATTATTTTCCCTACAAACTGCGATTTGTCTTTCTAAGTTATCCTGAAAATAGACCTTCTTCTTTATACTTATACTACATTTTTTGTAATCATCACAATCCATGCTGGTAATGCAACCATCCATCAACTCATGATTGAATCTGCTCTGGCATACATAGTTTTTCTACCAGCGCCAATTCTGACAAGCGTTCCATCCTCAACAAGTTTCTTCAACGCTGACTCTACTGATGAGCTTCCCAAACTTGGGCATCCCATAAGAACTTCCTGTTTAGAAAATTTCCCAATGCGTTCGCTAACATATACCTTAACAACATCATAAGATGTGCTCTTGGTTCCTGATGAATACGCTATAGAAACTCTAGCTTCAAATTCTTTGTAGCAAGAAAGAATTATGCTCAGCATATATTTGATAAATGGTTTCGGGTCATTTGTTCCCTCATGCCATCCTTGATCTGCACGTTGTAAAGCATCATAGTAGGCTTCTTGGGTATCAGCGATTGCTTTTTCAATACTGATGTACTGACCTACCAAATATCCGCTTCTATATAGCAGTAACAATGTTAACAAACGGCTCATGCGTCCATTACCGTCATTAAACGGATGGATGCAAAGGAAATCAAGCAAAAAACACGGAATTAAGATTAATTCATCTACAAGCTCCTTATCCAAAGCTTCTTGATACTTACTACAAATCGCCTCGATTGCAGGAGCTGTCTCGTATGGTTCAAGTGGCTTGAACAAAACAACCTTTTCTCCATTTGCAAGCACCATATCTATCTCATTAGGTGTGGTCTTGAACTGACCGCCATATGAATAATTCGTAAATTTAAGCAAATCTCTATGCATTTGAAGAATGAAGTTACTGCGAATTGGTAGCACCTCGTAGTTTTCATGCACAAGGTTAAGCACATTGCGATATCCTAAGATTTCCTCTTCATCACGATTCTTAGGCTTGTTTTGTCAGCCACAAGCTGCTTTAATCTAGCATTTGTAGTGATGATACCCTCAATCCTATTAGACGCTTCGGTACTTTGTATTTTGGCAATTTCAATGAGTCTATTAAGTTCCACAGGTCTTTGACGTAAGAATAGTTCCTGTTTGCCCTTATACTCATGAATCTTTGATATATATGATATTATCTCGTTATCCCATGTTCTGTCTGCAAGATAAGCATAATCAAATTGTCTCATTGACTGAAACTCCTTTCTCCCAAGGCAATCATTTATCACCCATTTTATAGTCGCGTTTGGGAGATTACCTCGCCTGTTAGGAGAAAATCTCTTACTCCCAATTATATTATTCTTTCTCCTTTTTTATTCCCAGAACACACCACCTTAAGAAAGGTATGCGGCTCATAATCTCATACAAGAGATATGAACCAGAAAATGCTGCTATTGTAACCAGAAGGTATACAACAACAGATGCTAGTGTCGGACATAACGTGTGCAGGTACCAGCCGCTGACTGCTATCATCAGATAGTGGAATACATAGAGGCCCCATGATTTTTTGCACATCCACTTTGTGAAGGCATTCTCAAAATTACCCCATTTTTTCATAAAAGCAAGAATACCGAGTGTTCCAAACCATGCGTATACGTTACACATGATTGTATCCAAGACAACATGCTCTGGATAAGGCTGACCTATGTATAGAATTACAAATGTTACGGAAGATGCGACTGCAAGAATACTTAAAATCAACCAGTTTTTACCGACTCGTTCCATCACTTCGTCATGAGACAATACAAAATATCCGGTGAGGAAGCCTAAGCCGTAGATACCGAATCTGTATACCACTACTACAGGTGTATTAAAAATCTGTGCAGCGCCATATACAGGTAGAACAAATAAAATGAGTATCAAAAGATTAGCTTTACCACAGATATCATAAAATCTGTCCTTTTCAATCTTTCTGATTAGTACCAGAATCAAGCTAAAAATCCAAAGCATCTGAACATACCACAGAACGCCGCAACCGCTTACTGCCATTATCAGAAAAAGAATAGGCTTAGGTACATTGCCCATAGAATCGAATGCACCTGATATCAGCATGTTGTAGTAGCCAAGGACCCAGCCGAAGACCAAAAGTCCGATTGTTGATGGCACTAGGTATTTTCTCGTTCTTACTTTAATAAATTCCTTTTCTGTTCGCCTACCAAGTTCGTAGCGAGCTGACATGCCAGATACAACAAACAGAATAAGCATAAACCAGGGATATACAATGTACTGATATGTATCCTGAGGCTGATGTTCACTGAAGGGCCCGATTATGCCATGCTGGGTTACACCATTAAATATGTAAATCACATGATATATGACAACTAGCACTACAGTTATCCAACGAATATTATCTAAGTATGTCTTTCTCATATTTTCCCCCCTTTGCCATAAATTTTAGCATTTTTCTTAATTATAAAAAAGTAACCTCCGTCTTATCACCATTTATACACAGAATTCCAACAAAATCCTGCTATATTACAGGTAAGTATATGTATATGGTATAAAGGAGAGGGGTATGATTAAGCTTCTGAAGAGTCACAACCAAACACAGGAATTCGAAGACTATGAGACTACCATAGGGCTTTCTGCGCTGGATATTTATTTAACCAGAGTGTATAAGTTTGTGATTTTAGCACCTACCTCTGTGGCTGCACTTTCGGCCGTATCCTATACCATTACAAAGCTTATGGGAGGCTATGAAACCGTACCTCCTTTAGGATTAGCGCTTTTTGACCTTACAAATGTAATATATTTTTTAGTTGCACTTCATTTCTATAGAGTAGGCTTGAAAGGTGATAGCTTAGTTAAACAAGAGCAGCTGAAGCGTCATAAAATCGCCGTTGGTGTTGTCATTTTAATTCAGTACAATTTCACCATATATTTAATTCCATTTAACCAATGGTGGGCCTTTGCGCCATTCTTTATATTCTTCACAGTATTTTTCTTTGATATGAAACTGACCTCTTGGGTAACAATAGGTATAATGGTTTCAACCGTTCAGTCCTGGTTTATAAAACCTGAAATTCTATGGGTGGCTGATGGTGTTAATAAGACTCCAGATATTCTAATTCGAATTAGCTATTTAACTATTTCAGCAATACTGTTGCTTTCCCTTACACATTTAGGTGGTAAATATCTAATTGAGGAATTGGAAAAATACGCAAAATACGACACCTTAACCCACTTATTAAACCGAAAAAGCATGGACAGCTATTTAAGAGATGCCTGCAGACATGCAGACAAAGGAAGACAACCCTTCTGCTTGATAATGGCAGATATAGATGACTTTAAGAAAGTTAACGATACCTATGGTCATGATTGTGGTGATGAGGTGCTAAAGTATGTTGCTCACACCATCCTCACTGGTGTCAAAAAAACTGACTACGTATTTAGATGGGGCGGTGAGGAAATCTGCATTATTTTAAAGTGTCCTTTAGAACAGGCGACACTGGCTGCAGATCGTATAAGATGTGATATTGCAAAAGATTTCATAACATATAAAAATGATGTTCAAGTCTCTGTTACAGTGACAATGGGCGTGTGCGAGTACAAGCCGGGCATGTCCCTCAGCAACTTAATGAACGATGCTGATGAAAAATTATATTATGGTAAGCAGCACGGTAAAAACCAGGTTGTAAATTCTATACAATAACAAAATTGAGGAGATATTGATTACCAATATCTCCTCTTTCTTTTAGACTTCTTCCACGTAGTATACGTAGGATAAATCCCCAATAGTATTTAAAATTTCTTGGTGTGAACGTCTTCTGTCCAAGTCAATGTCAATTATCACTGCAACATCTGTGTTTTGAAGAGTTTTCTCTCGACATTTTGTCATGCTATTGATAGCAAAACCTAATTCTGTTATTTCCTTTGTAAGGGAGGTTACCCCCTTGTTTTTACTAACCTCAGCATAAATGCACATGTACTTGCTATTATTTTCAACAACAGTACTAAATCTCAAAAGTACAATGTTTGCCAGTAACACTAATAAAAAGCAGGATACGCCTATTATTAGATAGCCACCACCTATTACCATGCCCATGCAAGAAGTCACCCAAAGTGAAGCTGCGGTTGACAGACCTTTTATTTGGTTGCGCCCCGTAACAAGAATAGTCCCCGCTCCCAAAAAGCCGATACCACTAACTACACCAGCTGGGATTCTACTTACATCTGCATTAAGATTTGGCATCATGGCCAAATATATATTCAACACCGTGGCTGCTGCTGAACCCAAGCTCACAAGTGAGAAGGTCTTTATACCAGCGCTGTGATGTTTGACAACACGCTCCCATCCAATAAGGCTTCCGAACAAAGTAGCTATAGCTAATCTAATTACTACAGCGCCTTCGCTCATTCCCTGTAGATAAGTTAAATAGTTATTCATCCCCTACCCCATTTTCAGATTTTATAAAGCGTATAAAGTGTTGTCCTCAAAGTTAAGGAATACCTTGTCTCCTACATTGTAAATCTTTTTGTTCTTAGGATTGTATTCCTGAATCTTAACAACAGTCTCACCAACTTTAATGTGATAATCCTGGTATGCACCCATGAAGCATGAATACTCAACAGTTCCAGATAAATCACCTTCGTCTGAAAGAGATGCTCCTTCTGGTCTAAGAACAACGCTACACTGCTTGTTAATCTCCATATCACCTGTAGCGCACTTAAGTCTTACACCGTTAATATCAACTTCATCCTGAGCTACAACCACAGCCTCTAAGAAGTTTACTTCACCAATAAAGTCTGCTACGAATTTATTGTTTGGATAATAGTAAGCCTCCTTTGGTGACGCTACCTGCTCAACATTTCCGCCATTCATAATAATGACCTTATCAGAGATAGCCATTGCCTCTGACTGATCATGTGTTACGTAGATAGCTGTAATGCCTGCCTCCTGCTGGATTCTACGAATCTCAGTACGCATTGAAACACGAAGCTTTGCATCAAGATTTGAAAGTGGCTCATCGAATAACAAAACACCTGGCTCAATAACAAGCGCTCTTGCCAAAGCAACACGCTGCTGCTGTCCACCAGAAAGCTGGTTTGTCATACGATTTTCCATTCCCTCCAAGCCAACAAGTTTAAGAATATCAGTAACCTTTCTCTTAATCTCATCCTGTGGAAGCTTTCTAAGCTTAAGTCCATAGGCCACATTATCAAAGATATTGTAATGTGGGAGAAGTGCATAGCTCTGGAAAACCATAGCTGTATCTCTCTTGTTTGGAGTCAAGGCATTGATAGCCTCGTCTCCAAGATAAATCTCACCTTCGTCTGGGCTTTCAAAACCAGCAATCATACGAAGAGTTGTTGTCTTACCACAACCAGATGGTCCAAGTAAAGTAACAAAGGTACCTGGTTCAATTTCCAAATTGCAATCTTTTACTGCGTAAAAATCTTTGCCTGTCTTTGGGTCTTTATATATTTTTGAGATATGTTCTAAGCGAACTCCCTTTTTCTCTTTTGCCATTTTTCCACCGCCTTATAATTAATCAATTTTTACCTTTCGGCTAGTTCCAAAATATTTCATTAGAATGTTCATAAGCAGTACTGAACCGTAAGTAATAAGAATCAGTATTGAAGCAAATGCACAAGCAATTCCATATGCACCCTTCTCTGCAAACTCATTAATCTGAACTGTAATGAGCAAGTATGAAGGTGTTACAAGAAGAATGATTGCACTGATTGCTGTGATACTACGTACAAACGAAGTAATAAATCCACTAAGGAAGCTATCCTTAATAAGTGGTAATGTAACTGTCATAAATACCTTGAAGCTGTCTGCGCCCATATCATATGCAGATTCCTCAATACTCTTATCAATCTGTCTAAGAGCTGAGATACCGCTTCGTGTTCCTGTTGGAAGGCTTCGTACAATAAATACGATTACAAGGATTGTTCCTGTACCATATAATCCCTGTAAAAATCCAGAACCGAAAAGTCCTCCTGAGAAACCACGGATATAACCAATACCAAGAACTGTTCCAGGCACTGCCATAGCAAGCATTGAAACTGCCTCAATAAATCCCTTAGCCTTGAATTTTCTCTTTACAACCAAGTAAGAGATAATCATTGAAAGCAAGGCCGTGATTGGTGCTGATATAAGTGATAATACAAAACTATCCTTAAAGGTCTTAAAGCCTTTATATCTTGTGAATACCTGTTCAAACCACTTTGTAGTTAAGTGGAAATCATATCCCCAAGTTTTGAACATTGCGCCAAATGGAACGCAAATGTACATAACGATTACAAAAAGAGCAAGTGCTGAGCAAGCAACTGTAAGAGGAACTGTTACACTCTTGTCTGTAATAAGCATTCTCTCTCGAGAAGCCTTTCCTGAAAGAGTTGCTGTACTCTTTGCCTCTAAGTAATATTTCTGAACCATAAACATGCAAAGTGTGATGCAAAGAAGAACTACCGCCATAGCAGCTGCACCCTGCTTGTCATAGGCACCTGTAATCTGTAAGTAAATTGTGGTTGCAAGTGTATCGTAAGAACCACCGATAATCATTGGGTTTGCAAAATCTGCAATCGACTCAATGAATGTTACCAAGAAAGCATTTCCTAAACCTGGAAGAATTAATGGGAATGTTACTGTCATGAAAACCTTAAATCTTGAAGCACCCATATCTCTAGCTGCTTCTTCCAAGGATGGATCTATATTCTTAAGCAATCCCTTAAGCATCATGTAGCAGACTGGGAAAAAGGTAAGTGTCTGAACGATTGCGATTCCCCAGAAACCATACACGCTGTTGTCATAAATCTTAAATATGAATCGTGTGATGATTCCTGCCTTACCAAAAAGCATTATCATTGAAAGTGATAATACAAATGGTGGTGATACTACAGGAAGCATAGAAACCAATTTAAATAATCCCTCAATAAATCTTGTCCTAAGCTTTACATATACCTCTACATAAGCAAATAGCAAGCCGATTAAAGCTGATGCTATTCCAACTAAAAAACCAACCTTTAATGTGTTTGTGATTGCCCTTCTAAAATTGGACAATTCCATAATTCTCTTAAATACATCTAAAGTGATTCCGTCCTCTGTAACAAAACTATCCACCAGCAAAATTGCAAGAGGATATAAAATAAATACTGTAAGAAATACTACCAGCAAGATAATGGTCGAAACCAGGATAGGATCCGCTAAAAGCTTTTTCCTTTCAAGGCTGGCGCTTTGACTTTTTGCCATCTTATCTCCCTCCTATGCTTTTAACAAGGCGGATGAACTTAAGCATCCGCCTTGAAAAATCTTATGTTTAATTATTCTGTCTCGAAACGATCATCTGCTGCGCTGCCAAGAGCATTCATAACGTCCTCAACATACTGAGCTGTATTTTCCTTTGCATCTTCGAAGTCATAATCCATAACGTTGTCTGGATCAAGACCGAACTCTTCTGCAACCTCTGGCTGCTTAGCATTGTCAAGTAATAAGAACTGATATGAACCGTTCTGAGCTGCAAGCTCTACACACTCTGGACTAAGTGCATACTCAATCCAGAGCTTAGCAGCATTTGGGTGCTGGCAACCCTTGAAGATTGCTGTTGCACCAATCTCAAAAGATGTACCTGATGAAGGAATAATCAAATCGATGTTTCCATATCCGTTATCAACGATCTGTGCTAATGCATCATGTAAGAATCCGATACCAACAACACACTCACCTGTTCCTACATTCTTAGAAGGGCCTGATCCTGACTTTGTATATACTTCGATATTCTTATCAAGATCTGTAAGATACTTAACACCCTCATCATGTCCATACTTCTGAACCATTGTATTAATAACAAGCTTTGCTGTACCAGCTGTATTGTAGTTTGACATCCAAACTAATCCCTGATACTTAGAATCAAGTAAATCCTTCCAATCCTTTGGAGCATCTACCTTCATTCTTTCTAACTCATCCTTGTTAACCATGAAACCAAGAATTCCTTTGTAAATTCCATACCAATTTCCATCGGCATCCTTGTACTCATCGCTTAATAAGTGCTTTGCATTAATTGCCTCATATGGCTCTAATAAGCCTTCTGATGCAGCAACGTTATAAGGATCTGTTGTTCCACCAAACCAAACATCACCTGATGGATTTCCATTTTCCTCTTCAATCTTACTTTGTACCTCACCTGTTGAAAGGCGCTGATACTGAACATCAATTCCATAAAGCTCTTCAAAGTGATCACATGCTGCTGCAAGATAATCCTCCTCGCAAGAACCATAAACGACTAATGTTCCTTCCTCCTGTGCTGCTGAAATTAAATCGTCAAGCTCACCTGACTCATCTACAACAGCCTGTGCTGCCTCATCAGTTGTCTTAGCGCCACCATCTGAGCCGCTACCACAACCAACTAAACCAAGTGCCATAACCCCCGCTAAAGCTAAAGCGATTTTTCTTTTCATCCTTTCTTCTCCTTTCGTGTTTCACTTGATAAAAAGATGATAAGAAAAATCGCTTTCTTCAAATACCCAATTTTCTGTTTTATTATCCGAATTTCTGAACTAGTTCAAAAAATCTGATGGAGCACTTCCAGTATATCTCTTAAATACAGTGTTGAAGTGCTTGTAATCTGTAAAGCCTGTCATATCTGAGACCTGATAAATTTTGTACTTGCCAGTCTCCAAAAGCTTGATAGCCTGCTGCACCCTGTACTTGTTTAAGAAATCAAGATATGTTGCACCTGTGGATTCTTTAAATTTTCTTGATAAGTAGCTGGCAGAAACACCAAGCTCCTCAGAAAAGCTTTCGATGGAAATCTTGTCAGCATAGTTTTCCTTGGTGGCATCAATAATGTGCTGAACGTAGTCGTTCACATTATCTGTTTTTATGTACACCGTATTCTTTTCTGAAATCTGCTTTAGCTGTCTTTCCTTTTCAATTTCTGTGGTAACCTTTTGGATGTTCTTTTTTAATTCATCCTCATCTACCGGCTTCATCAAATATGCACTAACCCCCATATCGATGGCTTGCTTTGCATATTCAAAATCAGCGTAGCTAGTCATAATGATAGACTTAAAATCTGCTATATCATTTCCTGTACGAATCATTTCAATGCCATCCATAAGTGGCATCATTATATCTGCCAAAACAATATCCGGCTCAAGCTCCTTGATTTTATCTATGCCTTCCTTACCGTTGGCAGCCTCACCTACAATGGTGCAGCCCATAGACACCCAATCCATGGTATAGGCAATTCCCTTACGAATGATATCCTCGTCTTCTGCTATTAATACTCTGTACATTATTTCCCCAATACCCCTTAAATATCTTGTTTATGCTTTGGAATGGTTATTCTAACCGTAGTTCCAATATTTTTCTCGCTTGTAATATCCAAGCCGTAATCCCCCTTATACATAAGGTGAATTCTTCGATGGATATTATATAGTCCCAAATGAGAAGATATATTTTGATTGCTTTCAAGCTGCGCCTTTATCTCCTCCAATAAATCAGGTTCTATTCCGACACCATCATCTACACAGGCGAAAACTATCTTATCCTGTATCTGATAACCAGATATTTTTACTGTAAGCTTTTCTTTTGTTCCGAAACCATATTTGATGGCATTCTCAAGAAGAGGCTGAACCACAAGCTTTGGAATCAGGCAGTCATATATATCCTCCGACACATGGATGCTGTAAGCAAATCTCTTGTTAAATCTTATCTGTAGTATATTAAGATAATACTGAAGATTTTGTAGATCCTCTGCTACTGTAACCTCTTCATTGGTACCGCCAATACTGTATCGCAATAGTCCTGATAAGGACACAATCATTTTGTCAGCGGCCTTGGCATCTATCTTTGCCATAAAGCGGATGTTATCCAAAGTGTTGTATAAAAAGTGTGGATTGAACTGACTTTCCAGCTGTTTCACCTGAGAAAACGCAGCATTTTCTGCAAGCTCTTGATTCTGAGCAATCTGAGTCTTTAGACCTTCAAGCATCTCGTTAAAATCCTTGCCAATGGTCTGCAGCTCCTTGCTGCTATCTATGTTTAGGCTGACGTCAAAATCTCCCTGCTGTACTGCCTCAAAAGCATTTTCAATCTTCTTTACATCTCTAGTGTATTCCACCGAGCTTCGACCAGCATTTTTGTAAGAGGCAAATATGATGATAATGAAAAGAATTGCCAGTATGCCAATAAGTATTTCAATCAACCTAAGGCTCTTTTCTATGTCAGCTACGGTGTAGATTTTTAAGCCATTTTCAAGCTGGCTACAAATGTTATAGTATCTGTGACCATCAATAGAGGTTACCCCATTATTATCTTCCAGCTCAGTTTTAATTTGCCCCAAACTATCAACAATACTTCTGTTATTTAAAACATAATACCAACCTACCTGGTCGGTAACACATACCATATTTTCATCGCTGGTCACGTACTGCTGCAGCACCTCCTTTGGCACCACATAGGCCACATAGTATTTAAGCAAACCTTCATCCCCTACCCCCTTCACAAGACAAAGCTTGTCATTAATGAGTACAGTCTGAATTTCACCTAAATTAGTTTTGGCAGCCTTAAGCACACCCCAGTTTATAAATTCTCTATCTGTTAAGAATCTATATGAAGTATCCTTGCTGGAGAAAACCACGTCCAAGGTATTGGTCATGATAATCAAATCTCCAATGTCATCATATTCGCAGGTTTTCTCATAAATCAACGAATATAATTCATTTTTGATTTTAAAAGCATTCTTACCATCTATTAGATTTCCAGCTTCATCTATAATGTCGCAATAGTTTTCCATGACAGTTTGAATCTGTCCGGTAACCTGTCGATTCTCTTCAATAGTGGTTTTTCTAACGTTTATAAACCAAGTTGCTATGAACATAACCATAGCCACCATTGTTATAGCAATTACAGGTGTAATGGAATAAACAATAAAGCTTCTACGTATGTTTTCCTGGAAGGATTTAATCTCTTTTTCCATGGTTATCCTCCCCTATCAGCTGATTAAACTTATCAATCCACTGGCTCTTGTTAGAGATAATTTCATCTCTGTCTACTTCAAGCATATTAATCTGATCTTTTGAAAGTACAGAAACAGAATTAGATACATCCGTACGAACGGAACGTCTGCCCAAATTCTTAGCCATGAAGGATTGGGTGTCATAGCTAGTCATAAAATCTACAAAGGTCTCAGCTTTATCCAAGGCCTTTGTGTTCTTGTTTATATAAATACCATCACAGGTAGAAACCACGCCTTCATCCATGTAGACAATCCTTACATGCTTATCTGAGTTAAGCATGGTTATAGCCGCCTCTTCAAAGGTGAGCCCAACCACATATTTTCCGTTGGCAACACCCTCATACACCTCTGAGGAGCTTCCGCAGATATTGCCATCAAGCTGATTAACAAGCTTCCCTACATAATCCCAGCCCTTCTCTGGCTTTCCTTGCCCCATGGCATATAGCATGTTCACCAGGTGCTCAAAGGACGAAGATGAATGAGCAGGATTTGCAAAGGCAATCTTCCCCTTCAACTTAGGATTAAGTAGATCCTCATAACCGTTTATGATGATATTACCTGCAATATCCGTATTTACGATAAGTATACTTGGGACATCTGAAAAACATGTAACTCCAGGAGCGATATTCTGATATGCTGGATAGATGTTGTCATAAGATTTGCATCTATAATCATAGAAATTATCAGTGTTCTTTCCTACAGAAAGCACCGAACCACCCCACATAACATCAACAGACTCATCCTCCTCTATAAGGGAAATTGCCTCAGAAGAGCTACAGCTTATAAGCTCAACTTCAATTCCTGTCTCCAATTCAAACTCATGAATAAGAGGCTTAACAAAGTCCACCGGATGGGGTGATGCTACCACCAATCTTTCCTTGTGGCTGGTATTTCTCGAACCAAAACCAAATACTCCCACAAGAATTCCTATTAATGCTATAGTTGCAACCACTATTGTGGCTATCATAATTCTTTTCTTACCAAATACATTCTTTATAAAACCCATAGTGAATACATTATATTCAAATATATGACCTTTTTTCAACAAAAAATAGACCTAAACCTTTTTTGAAGATTTAGGTCTATCATAATATTCTGGTTATACTGCAAAATCGATTCTATCCCCGGCTTTGATTTCATCAAATGGAATGCTTTCCCAATCAACACCTTTTATTTTTGCTATTAGCTCTTCAAAGGAACTAGCCTCCACTGTTGTTCTCTGACGATATTCCTCAGCAGCCTTTTCATAAGGATTTGTTCTTCTATCCTCAATTCGCTTTTCTTCAGCCTCTTTAGCTTCGGCCTTTTCAGCTTCTCTATTCTTCTGCCTGTTGGCCTCTATACGCTCACGCTGCTTTGCAGAAGATTTTTCCAACTCTGCAAACAGCTTCATAGAGCCATCATCACCAAGCTCGATAGTAATCTTATTAATTCCAGCGTCCTCTGCAAACTCTGGGTCCTCAGCCAATTGCTCATTAATCTTCTTTGCCATATCAATGGCTGTTTCCATCTGACTTAGCTTTTCCTTTGCATAGTCATCATCTTCCGCCATACGCTCTAGCTCTGAGCTAGATAAAAGAACTGCAATTTCCTTATCACTGGCATCTGCCAAGGCCTTTTTATCGTTATCTGAATCTGCAACGATAAAGTCATAGTCCTTGTATTTTTCACGAAGACTATTTAAAAAATCCTTGCCCTTAGTAGAAAGTTTTCCTTCACTGTTCTCAGGCTTAGCAGCTTCAGACTTCTTTACTTCAGATGTCGAAGCATTTTCAGTTTTCTTGTTTTTATTCAATCTGCTTGAATCATACTGATTATACAGATTCGATATTCCATTAATTCCAACCATAGCCTGTACCTCCTTGTAACTGCTATAAACTATCCACAATATATTTACACACATCCCTGTGCCTAGAATTCATAAGTTATATCGGAGAATTAGAGCTGTTCTTAATGGTGAAATTATACAAAAAGGCAGCTGTTCTTTTGAACAACTGCCCTAATAAAACCAAATATTTATAGTAAAAACTGACTCTATGCAGTAGCCTGGTCTATGATTTCTGCCACCCATTTGCTATACTGCATGATTTGTTCCTGAGTCTTAACATCCTTTTCTTCAATAATGCGTTTGAATTCCTTAAACTCAAAGAACAGGCGATGACTACCATCTCCCATATCCACTTCTTTTGTGTCTGTATCGGCGTCATTGAAAAGCACGTCGTACTCAGTCATGCCATTTACATGAGGATAAATGCAGATTGTAGCATCTACTCCCTGGATTGTAGCAGGACCAGGCGCAGCACAATCCTTAGCCGCCGTGCAAAGGCATTTAAACTCACCATAGTCAGCCACAAGAATACCACTTGTATCAACGTCCTTTTCCATATTAGGAGTGTAGCTTACATTCTTTGGCTTGCCAAACAATCCAACCATAGCGGAAATATTGTAAACATTTAAGTCTCTAAGCGCGCCACCATTATGAGCTGCATCAAATACTGCTGGTGTGGATGTTCCCTCATGAAAGGCCTTATAGCGTCGAGACATCTGACTATAATTGAAGTTACAAATCTTCAAATCACCAGCAAGCTTAACATCCTTTTGAAGCTGCTTGTAGGCTGGCATATGATAGATGCTCATTGCCTCAAAAAGCATAACCTGATTATCCTTTGCAAGGGCTTCAAGCTCCTGTAGTTCTGCTGCAGTGATTGTCATTGGCTTTTCGCATATTACATGCTTTCCAGCCTCTAGGGCTTTTTTGGTGTACTCCACATGTAAATCATTTAACACGCCAATATAAACCACATCTATATCAGATGAAAGCATTTGATCGTAATCCGTATATACGGTACTTAGCTTGTACTGCTTTGCAAGAGCCTGAAGCTTTTCCATACTCTGCTTTCTACCGCATATACAAATTTCCTCAAAGCCTATCTCATCTATGAAGGATAATACTTCCTGTACTATCACTCCGTTTCCTGCTATTCCAAGTTTCATAACCTTTTATCCTCTCTTCTACTTATCTTCTTGTGGAAGCTCTTAGTGTATAGGGAATTCTCTCTTATAATAATTTTAATATCCTAATTCCTTTAACAAGCCATCACAGCCTCTGATAACATCCTCATAGCAAACATCAAACTTACGTGTATACCAAGGATCTGCTATATCTCGCGGCCTGTCCGTAAAATCCAAGAGTCTATAAATCTTTCTATCTGGGTCTGGTCCAAATTCATAGGCCAGGTCATGCATATTTTCTGCATCCATTCCAATGATGTAATCATAGTCTCTATATTCGTCTTTACGAACATGACGGGCTGCGTAGCCCTCACAATTAATTCCATGAGCATTCAGCACCTGTCTCACTGGAGGATACACTGGATTTCCAATTTCCTCGTAGGTCATTGCTGCGCAGTCTATAAAAAAATCCTGTGCAATCCCTCTTTTTTCCACCATATCCTGTAAAACATACTTTGCCATTGGCGAACGGCATATGCTGCCGTGACATACAAATAAAATATTAGTCATTTTCTTTCTCTTCTTTCTTGTCTTCTTCAACTAGTTCGAACCTGTCGTCAGGCTGTTTACATCTTGGACAATAATCGATATCCCTGATACTTTTGCCTTCCTTTTCCTCATCAAAAATGTACCCACAAGCCTTACATCTGTAAACTGCCATAGTTCCCCCTCCTTAATTGATGATGTTTTTAGTTAGCTCAATAGACTTTTTAATTAACCTTGCAATAGCTCCATCCTGAGGATGAAACACAACAATAGTATCTGCCGGAGACATCATTCGAATAATGTAAACCACAAACGCCGCCACCACAATAAGGGCTATAACACCTTTAAAAACCCTTGAATTTATCTTTTTCCTGTAGATAATCATAAGCAAAACCACCGGTGGCAGTGGAAACAGCGGATGATAGTGAAATGCTCCTGTGATATCACCTCTAATTAGAGCAATCCAAGCCCTGGTCATTCCACATCCAGCACAGGATATTCCTGTAGCATATTTAATTGGACACCCTATTCCTACAAAATCGAAAAAAGCATATAGCAAAACAACAGCAGCTATAAATGAAAGGGCCTCAAAAATTCTTTTTATATCAAAATTAATCTTTTTATTCATACTATTTCACATCTTTCAGTGTCTCAATTATAGCTTATCCCCTTCTTTTTGTCTTTTGTTTTACCACAATAAAAAACCATCAAAAAACCGGCCTCCCTATAATAGAGAAGCCGGAATGCTATTTAGATTATCTAGTTACGGCGGTCTATGCCTGAACAAAAGCAGGTGTATCTGCTGGAGCAGCCAAATACTTCTTAAGTTCATCGTCAACCTTAAGTAAGGTGATTGAGAAGCCTTCCATATCAAGAGATGTCATGTAGTTTCCAACTAAGGTCTTTGCAATCTTAATGCCCTTGGAATCAAGAACCTCCTTAACATGTTTGTTGGCTACAAGCAATTCCATAAGAGGAGTTCCGCCCATGCCGTTAACCATCACAGCAACCTCGTCTCCAGAATTATAAATTCCCTCTGCAAAAATCTTATTAAGAAGCTTGTCAGCAATTTCGTTTACTGAGCTAATCTTTTCACGGTTTACACCAGGCTCACCATGGATACCGATACCAATTTCGATTTCATCTTCAGCTAAGTCAAAGCTTGGCTTTCCTGCTGCAGGAACGGTACAAGCGTCAATAGCCATACCCATTGAACGAACATTTTCGATTACCTTCTCAGCAACCTTCTTAACCTCAGCAAGACTTCCACCAGCCTCTGCACAAGCGCCTGCAATCTTGTGAACGAAAATAGTTCCTGCAATACCACGACGACCTGTTGTCCATGTACTGTTTTCAACAGCAACATCATCAGCTGTAATAACCTGCTCAACCTCGATACCCTCGTCACGGGCCATGTCAGCAGCCATTTCAAAGTTCATAACATCACCAGTGTAGTTCTTGATTACAAGAAGAACACCCTTGCCACCATCAGCTGCCTTAATGGCTTCATATACCTGGTCAGGTGTAGGAGATGTAAACACAGCACCTGCGATAGCTCCATCAAGCATTCCCTTTCCAACATAGCCACCATGTGCTGGCTCGTGTCCGCTACCGCCACCAGAAACAAGAGCTACTTTTCCCTTTGAACCACCTGCTCTAACAAGTACGTCAAAACCGTCAAGTCTCTTAACGTACTGAGGATAAGCCGCTACCATACCCTCAAGCATTTCATCAACAATATTATCAACCCCATTAATTAATTTCTTCATAAATAATCTCCTCCTAGATAATTCTTTGCCTTTAAACTGCTGGTTACACCTACAAGCCTTATATCTCTCAGCTCAGCTAAGAATGCTTCACTTGAGAGACATAAGAGCTTGATGGCTACCAGCTCATCAAAAGCCCCCAAGTAATAAAATATTTAATTATTTATCTTACGCACACCACGGCAGTCTTCAGCCGCTTTCAGGACAGCCTCCAGGTCGCTGCCCACCATAGCGCTAACAGCCGCTGCGATAGTGCCTTCTACAATTGGCGCATCTGCAAGCTTTACTTTAATATCTTCGTCTTCCAAAAGCTCAATTGCTGTCTCTGAACTCATAACTCCGCTGCCAAGATCTGCCATCACAACTACCCCGTCTCCGTCATTAGCCTGACGAATTGCTTCGGAAATACGAACTGCATCTGTACCAATAGAACCGTCTTCCATTCCACCTGCACTTATAATTCCCTTGTGATCTGGTGCAATTTCGGCGGTTAAATCCTTTAATCCCTCAGCGATTTTAGCGCTGTGAGAAACAAGAACAAGTCCTACCATAACAAAAATCCCCCAATTAATCTTTGTACATTGTATCTTGTAAAAACCCTATTTTAGCTATTCCTTTAACCTTTAAGGAAGTCTCTGATCGTTTCCAATGTGATAGTAAGAGAGGTTGCACCAGGATCCTGATGGCCTATACTTCTCTCTCCCAAGTAGCTTGCACGTCCCTTTGTTGCCGCTATTGTCTTTGTAAACTCTACTCCCTCATTTGCAGCCTGACATGCAGCCTCTAACGCTTCTAAAAATTCTGAGCCCCCACTCAGCTTTTCAGACAAAGTGTCATAAGCTGGAATCAATGCATCAAGCATGGTCTTTTCGCCTTTTTCAGCATGACCTCTCTTTTTGATACCCTCTATAGCCGCAGCCAGCGACGCTTTGAAGTCCTCCCCAGTAACTTCAGTTTTGCCAGCAAACACCTTTGCTGCCTCCATATAAGCTGTTCCATATAATGGTCCAGAAGCACCACCAACAGTGGAAAGCAAAGTCATACCTGCTTTCTTTAAGGCTGCCCCAATATCAGCCTCATCCTCTGGCACCTTTTCGATTACTCCCTGAAAACCTCTGGCCATATTGACACCGTGATCCGCATCACCAATCTCTCGGTCTAAATCAGTGAGAAAGTCTTTATTCTCAATGATTCTTTCACCAATGGCCTTCAAGCAATCATAAATTCTTGTAGACATAAAAATTCCCCCTCCTAAACGTAAATTGTTATTTCAATTATAACACTCATTACGCAAAAGAGAGAGAATTTTTTGACAATTATTCAGCTTTATAGATTTAGACTGGCAATTCTCAAACCCAGCTTGCCAGTGGTTATACCTGATACTTCAAAGTAATATTTTCTGCCGCCTCAACGGACACCTGTGCCCCTGAGATAATAGGCATAGCAGGTGCTAAATGTCCAACGTCTGCATCCATGACAATAGGAACATTATACTTTCCAAGGATTCCTGTCACAGCGTTATACTGATCAAGGCCCATCATTTCCTGTTTCCATGCAAAAGCCGGACGACCAATAATAAATCCCTTCGTATTTACGAACCAACCGGCTCTATCAAGATTCCAAAGTGCACGTCTAATAGACATAACATTTAAATCACAAGCCTCTAGGAACCAAACCACACCTTGATTCTTATATTTCTCATTGAAGGATGCCACCTTGTCATACTTGGTACCTACAAGATTTGCCAAACAATCCAAGCATCCTCCTGTAATAATTCCTGAGAATTCTGGCACTCGATTGGTTTCAGATTCACCCATAAACAATCGAAGTTCTTTTTTCTCTGTAAGATTGTAGCCTACAAATGGATGGGCCCCATCCTTTAAGGACTCTACCTCGAACCTATCATAGCCCGAAACTGTAGTTTTCTTTCCGGTGATAACCTGAAGGACATCTTCTAGGGCTGGTTCAAGTTTTTCCATTCCAAAGGCTCCAATGCTTGGCCCATAGATTGCCGCAGTATCACAAATTGTATTAAGCAAAAAAGTGAAATTGGTGTTATCAGAATAGCCCATATACCACTTAGGCTTGGCAGCCTTTACTGCCTCAAAATCCACATGATCAAGGGTCTCACACATAAGCTCTCCGCCACCACAGGCAATGAGCATATCATTGTCGTCACTGCAATAAAAATCTGTAAGCTCCTTGCCGCAGTTTTCAGGGGTAGAGCTGATTCCAATACCATCATTTCTTCGACAGTTAGGACCCTCCACAAGCTTGTAGCCCATTCCTTCAAATCTCTTTATTGCTGCATCCATACAGCTTTTGTAAGGCTCATCAGCGCACCCGAAGGAAGGCGCCACCAGCCCAATCGTATCCCCCTCGTGGAGGAAGTTTGGAAATTTCATAATTCTATTATTCTCCTTAAGATATTAAAATGAGCTGGTAGGCATCAAGCTATTATATTTCTTAAATGAAGCTTTCTTCAGCTGAATGTAGAAATATAATGCTTGTAGCCGTAACCAGCGGACTATAATGTCATGGAAATAGCACCTAGAAGTTCCTCTACTTCTTCATCGGTAGGAATTCCATCGTAGCATAATGCATAGTCAATTAGCTGCTCAAAGGCACTATTCTGACTAGCTTTAAGTGGAAATAGCTCCTCAATTGGCTGCTTCCACTTTCCAAGCATTTCGTTTAATTCACCAAGCTTTGGAGTGAGAGTTTCCTTTTCTTTATTTGCAAGAAACTTTGCCAAAGCTGTGCTCTTGCCACTGCTAGAAAATGCCCCCACCAAATCTCTTTCCTTTACATAAGATGGAAAACTAAAGGTGCCCAGATCCGGTCTACCTAATATATTAACAGGAATACCTGCATCTTTGCAAAGCATAGAAATCTGAAGATTAATTTCCTCATCTTCAGTATCAACAAGGACAACCTTCTTTCCCTTTAAATCATCGGTCGTAAACTCATCCTTATCAATTACTCTCACCTTAGCCCCAAAATCAAGAAGCGCATCGGACCTGCGCAACACCGCATCACTACTACCAATAACCAAACAATTTGCCCCAGTTAAATTTACAAACATTGGAAAATATGCCATAACCCCTCCTCATATAAAATTAGTCCCAGATTTCACCATCTTTGAAATTACATCGTTTTATGATAAATCCATTATAATCATTTATATCATGCCCACACATATAATCTGCTGTTCCATATTTATCGATACTTTCTAAGAACAACTGAGATTTTTCTGGAACAAACATTGCTTCTTTTTCCATTGGATAAGCTTTTAAATCCTTAGTTCCATCGTATATCTTCCTAGGAATTCTTGTAATATAAATTTTATAGGTGCTACCAGAATATAAGTCTTTACACTCCTCCCAAAAGGCATCAATTGTGCTGTCATCTATATCATCTTTATCATTTGGAAGTTGAAGAAAGATAACATGATTTTCCTCCACCTCATCCTGTGAAATATAACCTTCCAAGGTTTTACATTTTCTAATTGGATACATATAAAATGCAGCCGCTCCATCTGCAAAAGCTCCGTAAACTGTATGGCTTTCATCAAAATAATTATCAGCAATTTCTTGGATTTCTTCCGCTGCTTCCATACCATATTTGTAGGAAACATAACTATCATATTTGACAATACCAAATATATTTTGAATGCAGCATATATCATTGCCATCTTCCATCTTAAGAAGAATAGAATCACTTGTAATACTGCCAGCATAATCAAGAGATATATTGTATTTTACCTTATAGTATATTTTCGCACAAAAAACTCGATATAGTTGAAAATGAAAACAAGAAATCACATGTAGCAATAAAATAACTACAAGACAAACGGCTATTTTCTTTGGTACGCTCAATCTATTTTTATCCATATATAATCCCTATTACTTAATCCTTGTACCATACATCCAAATCTGACCTTTATGGTTTGAATACAATATTCCCCGTACAGTAACTTTCTTTCCAATTTCAGAAAGTAGCCAATCATCATTTCCATTATTTCCCCTGTATCTTAGACTTATATAGTCATATGGAAAATGTTTGATGTCATAATATAATCTGTACTCCTTATCCACCAAATATAAATTACCTTCTGTCTTTATTACAGGTCTATCTAGTTTTTCGCCAATAATGCTCCTGCAACCCTTTACCGTTACTAATTCAAGACCTTCTCCCTTTATTTCAACCTTCTTTTCATCATAATTTATAGTGTCATCGTCCTCTGAAAAGAAGCATACTTCACTGCTAAATTCAACATTAATGTATACGTTTGAAATATTATAATCTTTATCAAATTCGTATCTAAGCATGCCTTTTCCAAACAGAATGTCTCCCGGATGAATAGGCTGTTCATCATACCAGTTAAAATACACCTCAATGGTATTGTTTGTATCATCTTTTGTATCTGAAATAGTAACTTCTGTATTGTAGTGATTTGTTTTGTCTAATTCCTTGATAGCCACCACATATCCCTTAAACAACATTCTTTCATCAAGGAATTTTCTATTCTGTCCCAATCCAAAAATTAAAGCATCTAGCAATTCTAGCTCTGTGGTCTTACCATTTTTATCTGACAAGTCAACAGCATCAGAAGCATTGTAGCTATTATAAATTGAATAGGCTCCACCATACTCAGTTACCTTATATCCCTTTGCTGCATCAATGATATCCTGCGGTATTTCATCTTCTTTTGAAATATTATTTTGATTGTTTTCAAACTTTTGATATTTATTATTGATAAAAACCATCAATAGAATGAATATCAGCAATGAAACTAGTCCAATCAATAATCTCTTTTTATTCATAATTATCCTCTAAATGGAAAATAAAAGACTAAACATATAACAATGTGATTATACTAGATTTTTATGAAAAAAATGTAAATAAAAAAGACACCGCATCCGTCAGCAAGCTGACAGATGCGGTGTCAAAATATAATCTTATTTAATTCTTGAATGAATGAATTGGAGCTGGAATGCGTCCCTGACGATTAATAAAATCTGCACAAGAGAACTTATTCACAGGCATGATTGGTGCATAACCAAATAATCCACCAAACTCAACTGTATCGCCCACACCCTTGCCGATAACAGGGATAAGACGAGCTGCTGTTGTCTTCTGGTTTACCATACCAAGAGCCATCTCATCTGCAATCATACCAGAGATTGTTGTGGCTGGTGTATCACCAGGAATGGCAATCATATCAAGACCAACTGAACATACGCAAGTCATGGCCTCAAGCTTTTCAAGAGTGATTGCACCTGCCTCTACTGAGTTAATCATTCCCTGATCCTCAGATACAGGAATGAAAGCACCAGAAAGACCACCTACATAAGAGCTGGCCATAACGCCGCCCTTCTTAACCTGGTCGTTGAGCATTGCGAGAGCAGCTGTAGTACCAGGAGCACCAGCATATTCAAGACCAATCTCGCAAAGAATATCAGCAACTGAATCTCCAATTGCAGGAGTTGGAGCCAGTGATAAATCAATAATACCAAATGGAATGCCAAGACGCTTTGACGCTTCCTGTGCAACAAGCTGACCAACACGAGTAACCTTGAAGGCTGTCTTTTTGATAGTCTCGCAAAGAACCTCGAAGCTCTCACCACGAACTTGCTCAAGGGCTTTCTTTACAACACCTGGTCCAGAAACACCAACGTTGATAATTGCATCTGCCTCTGTTACACCGTGGAAGGCACCAGCCATAAATGGGTTGTCGTCTGGAGCATTACAGAACACAACAAGCTTCATACAATCAACAGAATCTCTGTCCTTCGAACGATCAGCTACCTGTAATAAAATGTCGCCCATAAGACGGACTGCATCCATATTAATACCAGTCTTTGTGGAAGCCAAATTTACAGAACTACAAACCCTCTGTGTCTCGCAAAGAGCCTGTGGAATAGAACGAATAAGCATCTCATCAGCAGTGGTCATACCTTTTGAAACAAGGGCAGAATAACCACCAATGAGGTTGGCACCAACAGCCTCAGCTGCCTTATCAAGAGTGTGTGCCAAAGAAACAAAATCAGCAGGGCACTTGCAAGCAGCGCCACCAACTAAAGCAATAGGAGTAACTGAGATACGACGATTTACGATTGGAATACCATAATCACGCTCAATTTCCTTTGCTACTTTATCTAAATCCTTTGCAACCGTTGTAATGCGATTGTAAACCTTTTCATTAACAAGCTTTAAATCGGAATCGATGCACTCGAGAAGGCTGATACCGATGGTGATGGTACGAACATCAAGTGTCTGCTCTTCCACCATTTTGTTTGTTTCGATTACTTCTTTTATATTGACCATGTTATCCTCCTAATATTACGAGAAAGCACACCCATGAATGATTGCCTACGGCAAAGAGGGGTGTGCTATCATAAGCACTTTGCCTTAACAAGCTCGGCAAAGTACTTATAGACGATGCATCTTCTCAAAAATTTCTTCTTTTTGAGCCTTTACCTGAACTCCGATTTCCTCACCAAGAGTCTCAAGATCCTTCTGGATCTCGCCGAAGTTTTTAGAAGCCTTCTCAATGTCAACAATCATCATCATGTTGAAGAACCCCTGGACGATAGTCTGAGTAATATCTAAAACATTAACTCCGCTTCCTGCTAAGTATGTGCAGATTCTAGCGATGATACCTACAGTGTCTTTACCTACTACGGTAATAATTACTTTGTTTTCCATATGAGTTCTCCTTTTCTGGTCCGCTGGTTACTGTAACAATCCTTAGAGTTTCTTCATTCAGCTAACACGCTTCATTCAGAAACCTAAGAGATTGTTACTTACCAGCTCACTTAAAATAATTACTTACAAGATAACGCGCTCCGATACGTCGCTGCGGGAGGCTACGGTAATGTTGAAATCCTTCGCATTGTATGGGGTGGTTTCATCCATTGTAACCTCTAAGCGCACGGTCTCGTACGCCAAATCTGGATAGTTGTTTTCGTGAGACAAATGGCCTAAGAAGACATGCTTAATATTATCATGGAGGACAGAGCTTAAAAGCTTTCCACTGGCCTCGTTTGAAAGATGACCATAATCCCCTAAAATTCTTTGTTTGAGAGGATAAGGATATGAACCCACCTCCAGCATGTGAATATCATGATTTGCCTCAAGTAATAAGGCATCCAAATTTGTTAAATTTTCTACAATATAGCCATCATAATAACCTAAGTCGGTACATACTGCAACCTTAGATTTTGAATTTTCTATACGATATGCAACTGGGTCTGCAGCATCATGACTAATATGAAATGGGTGAATATTAAGACTACCTATAGAGAAATCCTCGTCAGGCCTAACAACGTGAAAAAGTGTGTCGTCTATAGCCCCAAGGCTTTTCATAGAACGTATTGCTCTGATGGTAGCAGCAGTTCCATAAATTGGAATGTGGTATTTTCTAGCGATTACTCCCAGGCCTGACACATGATCTGAATGCTCATGAGTAACCAAAACGCCTGCCATATCAGCGGTGGTGTAATCATATTGATTCATTCCCGCCTCTATTCTCTTACCTGAAATACCTGCATCAATCATTACATGTGTGTTGTCATCTCCAACACAAATGCAATTACCACTACTACCACTTGCAATACTAAAAAAATCCATTAATTTATTACTTCCTTATCAGCCTATTTACCAGGCTTAATTACTAACTATTTTTGTGTACACTTAAGCTTGCGCTTCGCCATACCAATAACACTCAACCTCATCATTGGCTCTAAGCTCATCTGAGTAACCACATTTCTGTCCATTAATCTTTATGATAAGCGGACGTCCATTACCCTCGCTTGGGTCAAAATTAATAAGTTTGTAAATATCTACAAAAATGTATTCCTTCTTTCCAGAAAGAGTCATTCGTTTGCCATTAACAACAATTGGAATATCTACAGATTCAATCTTCATTCTTGTGTGAACATCTGAAACTGACTCTGGCTCCACTGGCTCAGCCTCATAATCCCCTGGAAGTCCTTCGCCGTCTTCAGCCAAGTAGTCCCCAGCATACGCAACAGGACTTGTGGTGGTCCAGTAAATAACAAAGTTCTCATATACCAGTGAATCAACACTAGCTGGTCGATTATTCACAAGAATCTCATATCTATCATCAATAGTGACATCCATAAATTCTGCCAACTGTCCAACTGTATAGAATGGACGTGTCTCAATAACATCTCCATCCCTAACTGAATAAGTTGGTGGCTCCATTGAACCATTTACTTCAACAAACTTTGGACACTTTACTCTGTGACCACAAACATTGAAGTAAATATATTCGGTGGTGAACTCTGCCAAATCTGCAATGGTGCCGTTACCACCCTCACCAACTGTGGAAGGAGTAAGCTCAACTTCACAGTTGAACTCAAGAGGTGTGTTAATTCCAACTGGGCGACCATTCATAGTAACCACAGCTGACTCTCCCTCTGTACCACGAATCATTCGCGCTACACCATTGACTGTAAAATTAATCTCACGTCCACGACGTGGGAATAGCTGATCAGCTGAGAAGCCTGCCTGCATAGCAGCATCTACAATTGTAAGCTGACCATTATCATAAAGCTTCATCATCTCTCCATTGAAATGAATCATGATGAAGTTGTTCTTTGTCTCGTAATAGTTCAAGCAGATTCCAATAGGAGTAACAAGGAGTGAATCCTTCTGAATATCATTCTGCTCGAAGACAATGTTTTTCATGACCTCCTCGCCACGAAGTGCAACACGCTCGCTAACGATATCAAGGTCTTTTGAAAGAGCCTCTGTGAAGCCATGAATCTTTCCGCCACCGCCAACAACAAAGGCAGCAGAAACTGATTTGTCACCATTAAGCTCTTTGATTTTTGAAGCAACCTCTCCTGATATCTTTTTCATAACAGGATCTGTAAGCTTGTAAACATCCTCTGATTTGATGGTGTGGCTGATTCCCATAATATCTTCATATGTGATGTTGCCACCTTCAGTGGATGCTCTCTTTATCTGTTCAGCTGTGGCGAAATCAACCAAGAACTCGTGAACAAGAACCTCTGTCAGCTCGTCACCTGCCATTGGAATCATACCATAGGCAATGATACTTCCGTCTCTGGTTACACAAATATCGGAGGTACCTGCGCCAACATCAATAAGAGCGATGTTAAGCATTCTAAAGTTCTGAGGAATTGCAACATTGATAGCAGCAATAGGCTCCAAGGTAAGATTTGCAACAGTAAGACCTGCCTTACCTACAGCCGAATAAAGACCATCAACTACATCCTCTGGAAGGAAGGTAACAATAATATCTTCACCAATAACATCAGCCTTGTGATCTTCTAGTGAAGAAAACAGATCACCATTCAAATAATATTTAACGGTAGAATATCCTACGCAGAAAAACTTGTATTTGTTATCCTCCTCACCCTTAATCTCCTTTCCAGCCTGTTCAATTCCAAGCATATCAAGAGTGTGAAGATCTTCGCCTGTAACCACTGTCTCCTCAGGGAACTCCAATTCCACATGAGTGGTGATTGTACGAAGCACACGACCAGCGGCAGCGATACATACTTCTGTGAGAGTGAGTCCGGTCATTTCCTCCAGCTCTTTTTTCACCTCATCACAGGTGGCACCAACGCGCCCAATATCGTGAATCTGACCATCCAGCATGGCACGTGTATCATGCTCGCGAATAGTCTGTGCAATAACGTGGAACTCCTCTCCGTCAAGGTACCCCACTGTACCAATGACATTTCTAGTTCCAATATCCAACCCAAATACAATGTCCTTCTTTTCCATAGTAACACTTCCCCTTAGTAAGATGCCTTTAGTATGGCTCTAAGCTGTTTGAGTGTTTCTTCCTTTGAGCCACTGTTGTCGATAACACGGTCACAGTGCTCTCGAAAGCTCTCATCCCCACGCTGAACCTTAAAGGTATTCTGAATACGTTCTTTGGTGTATCCTCGTGATTCCATCAGGCGTTTTTCACGGGCCTGAGGGCTCGCAAAGATATACCACATCTCATCAACAAGTTTACCATATCCACATTCTATGAGCAATGCAGCCTCAAAGAAAAAGTACTCTATATTGTGCTGTTTCTTCTCGGTCTCTACTTGATTTAGTACCTCTTTTTCAACAGCAGGATGGACGATTTTATTAACCCCTTCTCTAAGAGAATCTGAGGCATACATATACTTAGCCATAAGTGGCCTGTCAATCTGTCCCTTTTCATCCAAAATAGAGGTTGGCCACGGCAAAGCAACCACCTCATCAAAACACTGATGACCTGGCGTCATAAGCTGGGCAGCCACCTCATCAGCTAATAAAACCTTACAATTAAAATTTTCCTTTAGCAAAGAGAGCACCGTGCTTTTGCCAGCGCCGATGCCCCCTGTAATTCCTATAAATTTCATGTTTTACTCGTCAAAAATATCGTCGTTCTCCACAACCTTAGGACCGTATGTGTTTTCACCTGAAGGTGAAGATGCGTCAAAAGTCTGCTCAGGCTGTGCTGGCTCAACTGGAGCCTCATAGCTTGGCTGTTCTGGTGCAACTGTTTCAACTGGCTGCTCAAAGCTTGGCTGCTGTGGTGCAACTGGCTCTACAGGCTGCTCAAAACTTGGCTGCTGTGGTGCAACTGTTTCTACAGGCTGTGCAAAGTTGTTCTGTGCAGGAGCCTGTGGCTCAAATGAAGCTGACTGGAACACTGGTCCCTGATTAGCATTATCTACTCCGTTAGGTACATATCCCTGTCCAAACTGCTGTGGGCCTGGAACTGGCTGGCCTGGCATTGGCTGACCTGGTCTTGGTCCTGGCTGGCCCATACGAGTTCTCTTAAGGAAGTCATAGCATCCTGCCTCTGCTAAGTGAATGTATGGTCCAACATAGAAGATGATGAGGATACCACATGTAAGAAGTGATAAAAGTACCCAACCGATGAATGAAAGGTCCATTACGAATAAAGCACCCTTGTAACCATCTGTCATCTGCTTTGTCATCTTAAAGCATTCCTTGATAGTAAGGTCTGGACGGTCAATCAAAAGATAAGGAATCATTCTGTACTGATAGCCCTTAATAATAGTCATGACACAACCTGCAAAGTAAAGGATTCCACCAACTACGGCTAAAATCACCCACATTGTGTCCATCTCAGCCATAACTATACCAACTAGCATAAGAATGTATCCTGGAATAGGCCAAAGCATAAGCTTTAATGCCATAAGGAACATACCACCGATGATTCTCCACATTCTGTGGTTCTTGAAGCCTTCAAAGAAAGTACCGAAGTCACCCTTTGAACCTCTATAGAATTCATAATAGAATTTCAACTCACCAACAGTGATTACATTCATAAAGAGGCAAATGATTACTATAGACACCATATAAATAATATAGAAGCCTACAAGGAATCCAACTCCTGCAGAACCATCAAATAAACCTTCGAGGCCTGCGCTAAAACCTACAACTGCTAAAAGAGCAACAATGACTACTGTAAAAAATACAGAAAGTGCTGCCTCTAACAAAAGTCCCAGTAAAAATGGGTATCCTACAATTGGCCAATAGTTAGCTGATAAAGCAGCTCTTGCATTGGCTTTAATCTGTTTTCTTGGAAAACTCATAATTATCCTCCTAAAAAAATTATTAATTAATATTACCTAGTTTATATAAAACTCCGGAAAGCGGGAAAGCTTAGTGAGCTTCCGCCCAAGTCTTTCCAGAATTCATATCAATTTCAAGTTGCACTAAAAGTTGTGCTGCTCCTTGCATTTCTTCAGCTATAAGCTGTTCCACCTTAGAACGTTCATCCTCGTAAGTCTCCACCAAAAGCTCATCATGAACCTGAAGTAAAAGCTTTGATTTCAAGCCTTCCTTTAAAAGTCTATCGTGAACATTTACCATAGCTATCTTGATTATGTCAGCAGCCGTTCCCTGGATAGGAGAATTCATAGCAATTCTCTCACCAAACTGTCTGGTCATAAAATTAGATGATTTAAGCTCTGGCACAGGGCGACGTCTACCGTACATGGTGGTTGCAAATCCCTGCTCTGTAGCAGAGGTCTTAAGCCCTTCAAGGAATTGGTGCATCTTAGGATAAGCCTTGAAATAATTATCGATATATTCCTGGGCTTCCTTTCTGCCAACACCGATATCCTTTGCAAGACCAAAGGCGCTGATTCCATAAACAATACCAAAGTTTACTGCCTTTGCACTGCGGCGCTGTAAATCTGTAACCTCCTCAAAAGGAGTATTAAACACCAAGGATGCAGTGGAACGATGTATATCCTGCCCTGCCTTAAAGGCATTAATCAGATTTTCATCACCTGACATATGAGCAAGCACTCTAAGCTCAATCTGAGAATAGTCTGCATCAAGGAAAATGCAACCATCCTTTGGATAGAATACCTTACGGATTTCTCTTCCAAGCTCCATTCTGATTGGAATATTCTGGAGATTAGGCTCTGTAGAGCTGATTCTTCCAGTGGCTGTCACAGTCTGCATAAAGGTGGAACGAATTCTTCCATCCTCATCTAAGCATGCAGCCAATCCATCTGCGTAGGTGCTTTTCAGCTTTGTCAACTGTCTGTACTCTAATATATCATATATTATCGGATTTGTAGCAGAAAGTTCTTCTAAAACATCTGCAGCTGTTGAATATCCAGTCTTTGTTTTCTTTCCACCTTCTATTCCAAGCTTTTCAAAAAGAATGACACCCAGCTGCTTTGGTGAGTTGATATTAAACTCCTCACCTGCCTGACTGTATATGCTTTGCTCTAATTCGTTTATACGAATTTGAAGCTTGTCTCCATATTCCGCCAAGGCCTTTGCATCCATAGCAATACCCTGAAGCTCCATATCAAATAAGGTGTAAGCCAGAGGCATCTCGATTTTCTCATAAATATCAAGCATTCCCTCTTCTTTAATCTCTGCTATCACCTTTTCAAAAGCTGCATAGGCAACATAAGCATTATAGCAAGCATAGGTTGTAACTGCCTCAAGAAGGCTGTCATCCTCTAAAGCTGCAGAAAGCTTTTTCTTTCCGAACAAATCTGCCTGGGCTGGAATAAGGATTCCAAGAATCTCGTTTGCAATATCGTCTGCTGTATATTCCTTTTTAGTAGGATTAAGAAGATATGCAGCCACAGCTACATCAACTGCTGTTGGAAAGATTTCTGCCTTTCCTCCCAATGCAAGCACCTGTTCTTTTTCGCTATCAGCTAAAAGGTCGAAAATCAAATGCATAGCATTCTTTAAATCCCAGAAGCACAGCTTCACACCAGCCTTGCTAACCTCAATAAGCTTGTGAGCAAGATAATCTGGAGTAATAAGGCCCGCACAATCCACATAGATTGTAGCGTCTCCTACTGAAAGGGCTGCGCCTTTGATTTTCCTATCATCGCCAGCCATAATACTTGCACCAACAAAATCTTTGCCAGCTGCCTTAAGCTTTGAAAAGAAATCCTCTACATCAGATAATTCGTATATACGTTTAAAGGATTCAGATGTATTATCCTGGACCTTTGAAGTGTCTGTGCTTTCAAATCTAGGCAATAACTTCTTCAACTCATAGCGTTTACAAAGAAGATATGCCTCTTCTGTAAATAGATTTTCAAGCTTTGTACTGCCTTCTTCAAGCTCTATAGGCGCATTCACATTTATAGTTGCAAGCTCCTTAGAAAGAACTGCAATATCCCACTGTGCAATAAAATTGTCGAGGACCTTGCCCTTTTTCATTTCATCAACGTGAGCATGGCATTCCTCGATTGAACCATATTCTGCAATCCATTTCTGAGCAGTCTTTGGTCCGATGCCTTCTACACCAGGGATGTTATCGCTGGCATCTCCCTGAAGAGCCTTTACATCAATAAACTGCTTTGGTGTAACATCATATGTCGACTTTACATCTGCAGCATAATAGTTTTCAATTTCTGTGCCACCTTTTTTTGTCTTTGGAATGGAAATCTTGACCTTGTCAGTTGCAAGCTGAAGAAGATCTCTATCTCCAGAAACAATAGTAACATCAAAGCCCTTTTCTTCGCCCATTCTGGCAAGAGTGCCAAGGATGTCGTCAGCCTCCCAGCCCTCTTTAGTGATTACCGGTACGCCCATTGCCTTAAGCATTTCCTGAATACGAGGAATCTGTTCCTTCAATTCTGGTTGCATAGGCTTACGAGTGCCCTTGTATGCCTCGTACATTTTATGTCTAAAGGTTGGAGCGTGAACATCAAAGGCAACTGCAAAGTTGTCTGGCTGCTCATCTTCAATAAACTTAAACATCATGTTTAGGAAACCAAAAATGGCGCCGGTGTGTTCTCCGGCGCTATTTGTAAGATCTGGAACTCCATAAAATGCTCGGTTGGCAATGCTGTGGCCATCCATTAGTAATAATTTCATAAACACCTCATCAGTCAGCTAAAGCTGCCAGCTTCCCCTCAAGGGGAAGCCTTTTAGATATCTCTGGTTTCTTTAGCTAACCAGTCATTCTCCTCATCTGTTAAATATGGTTTTAATGTTTCGCGTACCAAGGCGTGGTACTCGTTGAGAGTCTTCTTTTCTGCCTCAGTCATCATTTCTGGGATAACTGGATCAAGGTCGATTGGGCAGTAAGTGATTGCTTCGAAATGACGGAAGTCGCCATACTCTGTAGTTTCACCTGCCACACAAAGAAGCTCGTTTTCGATTCTGATTCCAAAACCATCTTCAATATATAAACCTGGCTCATCAGTTGTAATCATGCCTGGCTTAATCTCTGCAGAATTCTGTCCCTCAAGTACTCTCCAGTGGAAACGGTTTGGTCCCTCGTGAACATTAAGAATATGTCCAACACCGTGACCTGTTCCACAACGGTAATCAAGTCCCATATCCCATACTGGGCCACGAGAAAGAATATCAAGGTTTGCACCAGTAACTCCCTTAGGGAAGTTTGCTGCAAGAAGTCTTAAGTGACAACGAAGAACTACAGTGTAATACTCCTTCATCTGCTGTGTAAGAGGTCCAAGGGCAATGGTACGTGTAATATCAGTTGTACCTTCAAGGAAGTGAGCACCTGAATCAACAAGTAAGAAGCCCTCTGGCTTAAGTGTTGCTTCTGAACCTGGCTTAGCACTGTAATGCATCATTGCTGCATTAGGACCATAAGCTGAAATAGTATCAAAGGAAAGGTCAACAAAGTTTTCCTGATCCTTACGTCTTGCCTCATAATAATCAGAAACAGTGATTTCTGTCATAGGAGTCTTGCCGATGTTTTCCTTTACCCACTTGATAGCCTTTGTACATGCTACACCATCCTTGATGTGAGCAAGCTTTGTATTCTTAATTTCTGTTTCATTTTTGATTGCGCGCATAAGCTCAGAAGGATTCTTTCCGTCGATAATCTTAGCTGATCCCTTCAAAGCCTTAACCATGTTGTAGTTAACAATTGACTGGTCAAGAAGTACGCTTCTATCTGCCAAATCAGCACTCTGAAGATAATGATAAATCATATCGTAAGGATAAAGCTTAACGCTGTTATCATTGAGGTACTGCATTACCTCCTCTGGCCAATTTGTGGTATCTGTAAACAGGATAATTGTCTCATCTGTAATAAGGAGGAAAGAAAGGAAAACTGGTACGTTTGCAATATCATTTCCTCTGATGTTAAGCACATAGGCAATGTCGTAAAGACTAGTAAGAAGATGTGCATCTGCCTTATTATTTTTCATCTTTTCACGAATTCGATAGATTTTTGCCTGCATGCTCTCGCCTGAGTACTGCTCCTCAAGAACCCATGTAGTAGCTTTTGGAAGAGGTGGTCTATCTTCCCAAATCATATCCACCAAATCTTCTGTAGTGTAAAGCTCACCACCCTTGTTCTGAGCTATCTCGAAATACTTTGCAGCATTCTTAGCTGAAACACAGCGACCGTCAAAGCCAAGACAACCACCATCCAAGAAATTCTTTTCAATAAACTCGTCAACCTCTGGAACACCAGGCTCACCAATACGCTCCAAAATAACCTCAGAATCCTTAATCTGCTTTGCAGCCTGAACGAAATAACGTCCGTCTGCCCAAAGATGAGCTTCCTTCTGTGTGATGATTGCGGTTCCTGCTGAACCTGTAAAGCCTGTCATAAAGCTACGAGCCTTAAAATGCTCTCCAACATATTCTGATGAATGAAAATCGTCTGTAGGAATGAGGTACATATCGATACCTCTCTCATTCATTAAATTACGCAATGCTGCGATTTTCTCATTTGTTGTCATTACTAAATATTACTCCTATCTTCTATTCTTCTGACTATTGCTAGTCTTTTTTGAATTTTTATCTTTAGAGCTATTGCTCTTAGAATCTTTGTCCTTTGAGCTGTCACTCTTAGAATCTTTGTTTAAGGATTCCCTAGAATCTTCTTCTAAGTCTTCCTCTATATCTTCCTTCTCATCTTCATACTGAGAAAGCTTCTCTGATTTTTTACTTTTATTGTTTTTACTATCAGAGACTTTTTCTTTATCTGTCTTCTGACCATTTTTGTTCAAATATACACCATCTTCAAAAGTGGAATCATGATAGTTTCCAATAGTATCTAACAAGAATTGTGCTGACTCAGAAATCTCATCCTCTGTGAAGCCTTCAAGCTTATCACAATCAGAATTAATCATAGCAGAACCTTCATCTTTGTTGGAGAAGTTCCACATGCAAGATGAAAGATTGAATTCTGTTTCCTGCATTAAGTCATACCAATCATCAGCTTCATCTAAATCAGCTTCTCCATTGCCATCAGCTGAAACAAGACCATACTCTGAGATGAATACTGGCAAGCCCTCTTCAAGAGCTGTTCTAAGCTTATCTCTTTCACGAGCACCATGTGTTGCTGCATAGAAATGATAAGTGTACATAATGTTATCAAACTCAAGTGGATCATCAAGCACTGAGTAAAGGTCGCTAGACCACTTTGGTGTACCCACCAAAATAATAGCATCCTCGTTTACATTTCTGATAACAGGGATAACCTCATTAGCATAATCTCTAATATCTTCCCAAGTGGTATCACCATTTGGCTCGTTGCAAATCTCATAGATAACGTTTTCATTTGATTCGTATTTACGAACCATCTCACCAAAGAACTGAATAGCCTCTGATTTGTATTCGTTAGGATTGTTGTCATTTAAGATATGCCAATCAATGATAACATACATATCATTATCTGTGGCAGCCTTTACTGCATCATCAATAATATTCTTAAGATTTTCCTGGTTTTCCTTGCCACCAACACAGTATCCATTGTAGTCGCTGGTGTACATAGCAAGACGAATTACATTGATACCCCAGTCCTCTCTTAAAGACTTGATAGTCTCAGGTGAAGCATAATCTGGGTACCAGTTGATTCCATGTGTGCTGACGCCCATAAGAAGTGCATCGTCACCATTTTCATCAACAAGCTTTGTACCGTCAACAGAAAGCTGACCATAATACTTAAGCTTTGTTCCGTTACCAAGGTAAGTTGGAGCTGGCTCCTCTTCCTTTTTCTCTACCTTAGTTTCTTTTTTAGGCTTAGTTTCTTCAGTCTTTTTTTCTGTATCTTTAGCCTTTTCCTTAACTACGAGCTTTGGTTCTTCCTTAGGCTCGCTAGCTGTCTCTTTTTCTTCAGTAGTTGACACTGTTACCTGCCAAGGGAATGTAACACCGCCTTTAAAATAAGTAATTGCAAACACGCCACCTACGATAGCTGCTGCAAGAATAATCACAAAAAGAAATGTAATGAAACGTTGTTTTTTTGAAACCATAGTGTCCCCCTTATGTCATTTTCCTTTTAGCTACTATTTTAGTACATTCCCTCTTTTTTTGAAAGAATTAGTATGTGGATATTGTGAAACTCCTTGCTTTCTGTTATCATATATGATAACTTATAAGCATGAGGTGGTAGGCATGAAGAATCGATACGAAAATGGAGTTGTCACGCCCCAGGCTTTAGCGGCACGACATTCCATTGCCAAAGAGCTTCGTGACACCCGTCATCAGTTAAATTTGACTCAAGAATCTCTTGCAGATCTTGTGGGCACCAAAAAATCCAACATCTCCCGGATGGAGAGCGGGAAATATAATCCATCCTTGGATTTCTTGGTTAAGGTTGCTGAATCTATGGGTAAAAGGGTGGATATTCACATAAATTAGAAGGTTATAGAAATGAGAAAGAAACCAAAGTTATCAAAAAATGTCGGTAAAGATATAGTTTTATGCAAAACAACAAATCGAATCGTATCTAGACGAACCACAAGTCTTCTACTGGAGCAGTCAGTTCCATTTTCAAAGACTTATCACAGAGTTCCATTATTCTTGAGACACAACTATAATGGTGCTGACATAATATACGTTTTTTCCATTAACAGAACTCAATACTCTCACGCTCGCAGAGTATTATCCCTATTGGAAGAACACGATTACAATCGATTATCTTTAAATGTTATCTAATCCTAATAAACAAGGCTTCCTGAATCACTTTCCAGGAAGCCCTTTTTATACCTTATTTTACTGTTCTACGAATTGCTTCGCACATAACCTGATTAGCTAATGTTCCAACAATATCCAAGGTTGATTCCACTTGTCCAACAGACATTGCGTAGATGCTATCTCCATCCATGGATGTATGAATTGGTCGAATACATCTCGCATATCCATCGTGAGTCATGCCCGCCAGCTTGCACAGCTGAGTCTTGTTGAAGCTAGCGTTGGTGATAACAATACCAATTGTTGTATTTGTTACAGGCTTTGTATCATTCTGAGTTGCAGCTGGACTCTCTGCCATTGAAAGAAGAATATCCTCGCAGGATAAATCATTCATGCTCTTTCCGTCCTCGGACATTATCCCTGCAATCCTCTTTCCAGTTTCATAATCGTATATATCCCCAATTGCATTAGTGCAAACAATTGCTCCAACCTTTAATTCACCTAACTGAACAGCATAAGAGCCTACGCCGGTTTTGGTGCATCGTTCCATTCCAAGGATTTTTCCAACAGTAGCTCCACAGCCACAGCCGAAATCTCCATCCTTGTAATTTCCAAAATCTCCTATCTCAAAGGCATTTTTGGCAGCCTGATACCCCATTTCCTTATCAGGATATACATCACTGCGACCAATTCCAAGATCAAAGATATCTGATTGACATACCAGTGGAACAACCACATCCCCTACTGGAAAACCAATGCCATGTTCTGAAAGATATTTCATGACACCACCTGCTGCATCAAGACCAAAGGCAGAGCCGCCACCAAGAACCACCCCATGGACAATCTCAGCTGCTGCCAGTGGGTCCATAAGGCCAGATTCTCTACTTGCTGGGCCACCACCACGAATATCAAGACCTACAGGCGCTCCCTGTGGAGCCACAATAACAGTTACACCTGTTGCAGCTTCCTTATTTTCTGCCTGCCCAATTTTAAAATCGCCAATTTCACTTAGCTTTATTTCTTTAATTCCCATAATGCTGCCCTTTCTAGAATTTTTACATTTGATAAAAGAGGCAAATCTCCTTTGCCTCTTTTAAATCTGTTTCTTTATAAAATTACAATCATCCCATTAACGAGAAACATATACTGGAAGACCATCCTTATATTCAACATCTGGCAATCCAATAACAAGTGGCTGAAGGTATTTAACCATATCAGAGGTAACACCATTGTGCTCAGGATTAATCCAATCCTTTGGAACCTCCTTAGCCTCATTAGCTATGTCATGAATCTTTGCATAATCAAATCTGATTTCGTATGGAGCGTTGCTGATTCGTTCCATTGTAACCATGGCACCTGTAACACCCTCTTCAGCAATATCCACAGCTTTTTTACCAATAGCCTCTGACTCATTGATATCTGTAAGGCTGGACATATGAGCTGCTGCTCGTTGAAGAACATTCACCTCGATAGAACGAACCTTTACGCCAAGCTTTTCTTTTACAAGATATTCCAAAGTTTTGCCTGCACCAGAAAGCTGTGCATGACCAAAGTTGTCAAGAGTGCCTGTAGATGCTGAAATATATTCACCTGCTGCATCTCTGATTCCCTCAGAAACAGCAACAACAACATTTGTCTTTTCATCAAGAAGTGCTTTCAAATCGCTGATGAACTTTTCCTTATCAAAAGGAACCTCTGGTAAGTAGATAAGGTCTGGGCCATCACAGCACTCGTTCTTTGCAAGAGCTGTAGCCGCTGTAAGCCAGCCTGCATCTCTTCCCATAACCTCGATGATTGTAACGCTAGGATTGTCATAAATCTGAGCATCAAAGATAACTTCCATTGTAGAAGTCGCAATATATTTAGCTGCAGAACCAAATCCTGGAGTATGATCTGTAATGCACAAATCATTATCTACTGTCTTTGGAACGCCTACGAATCTAATATCAGAACCAATCTTTGCTGCGTATGCAGAAAGCTTATCAACTGTATCCATGGAATCATTTCCACCGATATAGAAAAATGCTTCGATTTGGTATTTTTTAAATTGTTCGAATAAGTTATCATAGATAGGATCATTTGAGTCGACACTAGGAAGTTTGAAACGGCATGAGCCAAGATACATAGCAGGAGTTGTTTTAAGACGTTTTAAAAAACGAGGATCGTTTGCCACAACGGCAGTTAGGTCAAGTACATTGTCATTCTTAATTCCAAGAATGCCATTAATAGAACCGTAAATCTTATCATATCTAGAACCTAAGGTGCCCTCGATAACACCTGCAAGACTAGCATTGATTGCCACTGTTGGGCCACCAGATTGCGCTACTAATACGTTACCCATTTTAATTCGTACCTCCCTTAAGAAGAAATTCGTTATAAAACAAGCCTATCTTGTTTACATCTATTCACAATTTTAACACAGAGGAGACATTTTATGAACACATTTTTATATGGCATTTTAAACATAATTGCACGGGCACATACATATATTTTGTCATTGAATGATGCATATGAAACATATTTCACCGACAAGGAACTTCACTTTATTGTAATTGGAGCAATAGGAATGATTATGGTATTTCTGATTCATCCACTATTCACCCTCCTTGCCAAGACAGACCATGTGCTTGTCATCACATGGATTTATGTATTCACACTTGTACTTTTGATAACCTTTGCAATAGAAATTGGGCAGAAGGTATCACACTCAGGTGTGATGGATTTCAAGGACATAGTCTTTGGTATATGGGGATTTATGCTGATGTTCCTCATCTTTGCATTGATAAGGGGAATCATAATTGGAATAATCCACCTAATAAAAGACCGCTAATCCGCCGGTTACAGCTACAAGCCTTATATCTCTCCGCTCAGCTATAGAAAGCTTCACTTAAGAGATATAAGAGCTTGATGCCTACCGGCTCATTTATTACCTAAAGTTTTCTAGCATAATTTGTATGCTACGGTTGCCACGGAATTCATTTATTGATGGTTCGTAGATGATGCTCATTTTAACGCCTGGATTGTGACCCGCACAAAGGTCATCCCAGGTACCAGCACCATATTTTTCATCTACAAGATTTTCGAATTCAGGTACATTTCTAAACAACATTGCAGTCATTGTGCCACCGTTTTCTGTTCCAACGGTAAGTCTTAAATACTGGCCTTCTTTTCCGATGTAGGCCGCTTTCAAAATCGCCACATCCTTCAAGGCAAACAATGGCTTTGTATTTCCTGTTCCAAAAGGCGCCAGCATATCTAAGCTATCCACCAATTCTTCAGTGATATATGAAAGAGGCATGTCACAGTCAATCTTTATAACCTCCTGCATATCATCCTCAGTTAGAGTGCATCTCTCATTCAAGCGCTGACGCAATTCATCAATCTTTTCAGTAGGAAGAGAAACGCCTGCTGCCATAGGATGACCGCCAAATTTGGTGAACACATCCTTCACGCCAGTAAGTTCTTCAAACATATTATAAGCAGGAATTGAACGACCACTTCCCTTCGCACCTTCTTCTGCATCTGTGATTACAAGCACAGGCTTACAGTATGCCTCGCGAATTCTTCCTGCTACAATTCCAGCAAGAGACTCATGAAGCTCTGGAATGTAAACTACAAGAACGCGGTCATTAATCAAATCGCTATTTTCAATCATATCTCTGGCCTTATCAATGCCAATTTGAGTCATGTTCTTTCTCTGAGCATTAAGCTCAACAAGCTCGTTTGCCATTGCAAGAGCCTTGGCCTGATCTTCCTCCATCAAAAGCTCAATAGCACGACCTGCAGTATCAAGACGACCGCTGGCGTTAAGACAAGGTCCAATAATAAATCCAAGATGGTAACAGCTAAGTGGCTTTCCTTTTAGCTCATTTCGCGCCAAAAGAGCATTGATACCAATATTATCAGTGTGCTCTATGGCTTTGATGCCGTGATAAACTGTCGCCCTGTTTTCACCTTTCAGTTCCATAACATCGCATACGGTGGCAATGCTGGCAAACTGAAGATATGCGTCTGACTGTTCCTTTTCCAAGCCAAGGAACTCAAAAAGAACCTCTGTCAGCTTCCAAGCCACCTGGGCACCACAAATCCCCTTGAAAGGATATTGGCAATCATCACGTTTAGGATCAACAACTGCATCTGCATTTGGAAGCTTCT
Organism: Pseudobutyrivibrio sp. YE44; assembly: GCF_900104335.1. Lineage (GTDB taxonomy): Bacteria > Bacillota > Clostridia > Lachnospirales > Lachnospiraceae > Pseudobutyrivibrio. Next base: position 83,070 of record NZ_FMXT01000006.1, on the reverse strand, counting down.
GGATTTTGGTCTCACCGTCTTCGGCAACCTCAAAAGGAACCTCATGATGGTCAGTAACAACAAAAGTCATACCAAGCTCTTTTGCAAGATCAATAGCTGGCGCTGCAGCAATTCCATTATCACAGGTGATGATGAATCTCACACCCTCGTCATAGGCCTGCTGCACCATGTCAGGATTAATACCGTAGCCATCCACCATTCGATGAGGTACAGCATAGTCCACATCACCACCAACCTCTCTAATTGCGCTTGTGAGAATGTAGGTAGACATTATTCCATCCACGTCGTAATCACCTACCACGCGAATCTTCTGCCCTTCATCAATGGCCTCCATGAGAAGCTCACAGGCTAAATCCATATCTGCAAATAAATGTGGATCTCCACAGCTATTAAGCGATGGATGAAGATATTCCTCCATCTCCTCATAGGTATTTAGTCCCCTATTAACCATGAGGCGAACTATAACTGGATCCACCCCAAGCTTTGCGCTAAGACCTGCATAATCTGCACTTTTTCTTTGCAATAACCACTTACTCATTTAAAATCTCCAAAATCTAGATTAACCCCTGAAGGATAATAATCATAATTAAAACAGGTAGAACAAATCTAAAGTAATTCTTGAATATTCCTGGCATTTTCATTCCTGCACCAGTGTTTGTTTCTTCCATATATTTATCAAATCCCCATCCTGCTTTTGTAACACAGAAAAGAAGGAAAATAAGAGAACCGATTGGAAGAAGTAAATTACTAACAATAAAATCCTCTGAATCAAGCACGTCTCTTGCGCCAATAAGGTGAACGTTGCTCCATACATTATAACCAAGCACACAAGGTAAGCTTGCCACAAGAATGAATATCGCATTTACGATAATTGATTTCTTTCTTGACCATCCCCAGTTATCCGAAAGAATTGCAATAAGATTCTCAAATACCGCTGTAACAGTTGAGAAGCTTGCGAAGGTCATGAAAACAAAAAACATGGTTCCCCATAATCTGCCCCACTGCATGTTAATAAAGATTCTAGGCAATGTGACGAAGATAAGTGAAGGTCCCTGAGATGGCTCAACATTGTAGCTGAAACAAGCAGGGAAAATAATTAGTCCTGAAATCAATGCTACAAAGGTATCCAACGCACAAATTCTGATAGATTCACCTGTAAGAGCATGATCCTTTGACATATAACTACCAAATATCTCAAGACTACCAATACCAATACTTAAGGTGAAAAATGCCTGGTTCATAGCTGAGCTAATCACCTTCCATAGGCCTACATCAGTAGCTTTTTTCCAATCTGGAAGAAGGTAGAAGCTTACACCTTTGGCTGCACCTGGAAGTGTTAAAGAATGAACAGCCAGAATAATAATCAAGAATAAAAGCCCCAACATCATCACTGAAGTTACACGCTCCAAGCCCTTTTCAACACCAAGTGAAAGTACACAGAAACCTAAGATAACTGTGATTGCCATAAATAATCCCATCTCTATAGGATTAGCTAACATCTTTTCAAAAACATCACCTACCGCATCAGTCTTCACGCCCTCAAACTGACCTGAAGCAAATTTAAAGAAATAATTCACCATCCAACCTGCTACAGTTGTGTAATACATCATCAATATATAACAGCCTGCCATGGCAAACCATCCGTGGATATGCCATTTTGAGCCTGGCTTTTCAAGCTTTTTGTATCCCTGAAGGATTGTCTTCCCACTAGCTCTACCAACTGCTAGCTCCATGGTCACAACTGGAAGACCCATAACAACCAAAAACAAAAGGTAAAACAATACAAACACTGCACCTCCGTTTTCTCCTGTCACGTATGGAAACTTCCAAACGTTTCCAATTCCAATTGCACATCCTGCACTAACTAATATGAAGCCCAAGCGGGATCCAAAGCTACCTCTCTTTTCTTCCAAAACTAAAATCCTCTCTTAATTTCAATAAAATAACCCCTACCCAAACGGATAGGGGCCAAGATATTTTATATCTTATTATTTACAATTATGCAAGAGCAGCTGTAATAATTGCCATTGAATAAACTTCCTGTGCATTACATCCTCTTGAAAGATCGTTGATTGGTGCATTAAGTCCAAGAAGGATTGGGCCGTAAGCATCAAATCCACCAAGACGCTGTGCAATCTTGTATCCGATGTTACCAGCATTAATATCTGGGAAGATGAATGTGTTTGCATGACCAGCTACTGGGGAGTCTGGACACTTTGTCTTAGCAACACGTGGAGAAACTGCTGCATCAAACTGAAGCTCTCCATCGATATCAAGCTCAGGATATCTTTCCTTAGCAAGCTTTGTTGCCTGATTCATCTTATCAACATCCTCGCCCTTACCTGAGCCAAGTGTTGAGTATGAAAGCATAGCAATCTTTGGATCAATACCAAAAATTTTAGCACAAGCTGCTGTCTCACCTGCGATTTCAGCAAGCTCCTCAGCGTTTGGTTTAATATTAATAGCGCAATCACCCATAGCAAGAACTTCACGATCACCTGTTGCATGATTACGAACCATGATGAAGCATGAAGAAACAATGCTGTTGCCTGGCTTTGTCTTAATAACCTGAAGTGCTGGACGAACTGTATCAGCTGTTGAGTATGTAGCACCACCAAGAAGTGCATCTGCAACGCCCATCTTTACAAGCATTGTACCAAAGTAGTTTGCTGCTGAGCATGTAGCCTTAGCCTGCTCCATTGTAACGCCCTTTGATTTTCTAAGCTCACAGAAAAGCTCGCACATCTCATCGAATCTATCATAGTTTGCTGGATCGATGATAACTGCACCGCGGATGTTAAAACCAGCATCCTCTGCAGCTGCCTTAATCTCTGCCTCGTTACCAATAAGAATTGGCTGAAGGAAATCTGAACCGAGAAGACGGCTAGATGCCTCAATAATACGTGGGTCTGTACCCTCTGTAAAAACGATTTTCTTAGGATCCTTTTTAAGGATGTCAATTAATGCTCCAAATCCTGCCATAATTTATTTCCTCTTTTCTTTCTTTAAAAGATTGTTAGTTTTCTAAAACCAATAGTTATGATACTACTTTTTTATGAAAAAACAGTGGTTTTGAGCATTGTTTTTGATTTTGTACTTTTTTGTATTTTTGTTAATTTATTGTCAATTATTACTCACTGCACTTCAGTGATTAATCCGTCGTCGTAAATCTTAATATTATTAGAAATACTCTCCATATAGCTGTAGCCGGCTGGGTCTATGCTGGTGCATGCGCCACTGGCTGTAATAGGAATAATTCTATAGGTCACATCATCATTTTCTTGGAAGGTGATTTCCACAGCTCCGCCACCACCAGATTTTATTGTCTGATTGAATATGAAGTTTCCAAGGCTGTAGAAAATTGGCTTGCCATTGTACATTTCAATTGGCTGTAGGCAGTGGCTGTGCATACCGATGACCGCATCTGCACCTGCATCAATAAACTTGTGAGCATCGTTTGGCTGATAGTCAGTAAGCTCTATGGTGTGCTCCACGCCCCAGTGAACCATTACAAATAAATAATCCACTTGCTGCTTGGCTGCAGTAATTGAGTTTAATAAATCAGTTTCATCGTAGAAACAAAACTCACCAGGCTGTGAGTTAAGAACGTTCCAACTTCCAACAGGAATAACATGGCTAGCTGCAAGGAATCCGAAGGTGCGCCCCTTGGCATCAGTCTTTACAATAAGCTTGCTGGCATCCTCTAGACTGTTTCCTGCTCCGGTGTAATCAATACCTGCATTAGACAAAGTGGTGAAGGTATCTGTAAGTGCATCTTTTCCGTAATCAAGCACATGATTGTTGGCAAGACCAGCAATATCCACACCAAGGTCATTTAGCAAGCTGACATATGAAGGATTAACTCTGAAGGTATACTGTTTGTCAGGAGCCTGCTGTCCACGCTCTGAAAAACAGAACTCATTGTTAATCATTGTGTAAGTTGCATCTTGCATCAACTGCTGGATTTCAGGGGCACAAACCCCATTAACTCCGCTTGCGGTGTAATTTGACTGAACATACTCACTAAGCTCTACATCACCGGTAAATACGATTTTTGTAGTCATATTCTGGTCGGTGATTTCAGGTTCAACTTCTGAAGCCTCTTGATTATTTTCTTCAATCAATGCAGTGTCATCAGAAGTTTCTTCCAGCTGTGCTTCAGTTTCAACACCTTGTGTGCCTTTAATCTTGGCTAAGAGTTGTTGCCCCTGTTCTGAAAATGGTCCATCAGCGCCAAAAGCATACCAGCCCACGGCCCCTATAATCACAAGTACTAATAAAGTTTTAATTAAAGCTGCGAAAAATTTTTTCATAATTATCTGAACTTATTCATAGCTGGGTCATAGTGATAATCGATGCTGGCTAACTTTGCGATTATCTCGTCACCATCTACTTCATTATCCTCCACTAATTCTTGAAAACTCTTATAATAATCACGTAATGCTGTGTTAACCGCTGAAAGCAGCATTACTGGATCTTTTGGAAATTTCATCGTTTAAACCTCAATTCTATAATTCAACTTTTGTATTCTATCATATAATCCACCAAAAATCCCATTGTATACAAAGTAAGTTCCGTGCTACCATATTTTTAGGTTTATTAATGAAAGGAATCATATATGATTTATAGAAAACAAACTGGCTATGACGATTTTAAATGTATAGCTGATAAATGTCCAAAAAGCTGCTGTATTGGATGGCAGATTATGATAGATGACGAAAGTCTTGATCGATACAGCGCAGAAAAAAGTTCTTTTGGCGATAGACTAAAAGGTGGCATCAACTTTGATGAAAAGTGCTTCCGTCAGAATAATACCCGTTGCTCAATGTTAAATGACAATGGACTCTGCGACCTTCATTCCACTTTAGGTGAGGACAAGCTTTGTTATACCTGTAAAATGTTTCCTAGACATGTGGAAGAATTCCAGGATATTAGAGAATATTCACTTTCGCTTTCATGCCCAGAGGTTACTCGCATGATTTTAGAACCTGATTATGAGTTTGATGTGGATGAGTCGGAAGATGAAACCTTTGATGATCCAGATGAATTTGAGGAATTTGATCTTTTATTATTTGATAGATTGGATTATGCCAGAGATAAAATGCTTCAATTGGCTGCAGCCAAGGAATTATCTTTACAAGACAGAATGAGTCTAATTGCTGGAATGGGATTAAAGCTTCAGCGACTTTACGACAATGGAGCTATATTTGATATGGATGATGTGGACTTTGATGATGAATTTGATTGCGCCGGAACAAGCGCACTTTTATCCTTAGAGCATTGTACCAACACCATGGATGTGCTTCTTGGAATGGAAGTGCTTGAAGAATCATGGCGTGAATCTATCAAGTATGCCCAAGATTTCTGGAAGAATCACACCTTGGATTTTGTAGCTTGGAAATCTGCTATGTATCCTGAAGCTGATGTAGAGTTTAAGTTCCAAAAGATTTTAGAATGTTTATTGTTTACTTATTTCTGCGGTGCTGCCTACGATGGTCAGATTTACGCCCGTACAATGATTGCTGTACAGAGCACCCGCTGGCTTATGATGCTCCACGGAGCTGACAAGGATGCATCACTTCAACAGATTATTTACTTATATTCTAGGGAAGTAGAACATTCAGATATTAACGTAAACAGGTTAATTGAATTCTTTGAGGGGGAGCTGTAAAGAAGTGATATATTGAGGATATTGTCACCTATGTAAAAAAATAACAGGAACAACACTTCCAAAATGGATTTGATGCTCCTGTTTTTCCATACCCTCTCTTAGAAGGTCATATAATCTGTCCTCCTGCCAAGATTATACCATATCCTCTACCTCAATATCTCATCAATAGTAGACACGGTGCTGAAGCTTCCTGCATGAGCGGATATAATGTCCTTCATAATAGGAAGTTCAAAGTAGCTTATGTAGCAAATAAGTGTGTTGTTCTCTCCTGCGATGGCACCTCTGGAATCCATGATGGTACAGGTTTTGTTTAGCTGTTCTTTGATGTCAGCAATGATGTTATCAGGATCTTGGGTGATAATTGTGACCTGCTTGATAGCTTCAAAGTGGTCGGTGTAATGGTCGATGATTGCTGTTGCCACCACATAAACCAGCAAGCTTAGAAGGGCTGCTGTCACATCAATTACCACAAACACCGTAGCGTAAACCATAGCGTTGAACAAAAGTAACACCGGTGTCATACTGTAGTTGCGGCCAGTCTTATCAGATAGTTTCTTTATGATGATGTTTGCTAAGATTTCTGAACCGTCTATGCAGCCTCCGTTTCGAAGAATCAATGACAGGCCTGCCCCAAGGATTGCTCCACCAAAGGCAACTGCCAAAAAGTGCTCTGTATTCAGCTCAAAAGGAATCTTCTCAAAAAAATCCAGGCCAATAGTATAGAATAAAGAGCCTATAGCTGCCTTCAAGGTAAACTTCTTTCCAAGCACCAAAAAACCTGCAAATATGAAAGGCACAAAGACAAAAACTACGCATAATGACAAGGACAGCCCAGTCAACTTACTAATTATGATTGCCACCCCTGCAGTTCCATAGTCTATAGCATCGTTTGGAAGCAAAATCAAGGCAACAGAAAAACTAGCCATAACCGCTCCCAAGATGATAAAGAAGTATTCTAAAATCCCCTGTGTTTTCTTCATGTAAACTCTCTTCCCCAGCTATATCTTCCAGCTTTATCTTCTAGAACTTCCTAAATTATTTTTCCAATAGACCTCAATACTATACCTCTATTTTACCAGTTCTTCTCAAATCCGTCAGATATAAACTTGTAATCGTCCGATTTGCCATCTTCAGATAAGAAAATTTCTGCTATAGCACAGTTATTGAAATCTACATCCCAGTAAGCCGATCTAGGAGTCTTTTTCAGGTATTCAAACATACCATGACTAAGAGCCCCGTGGCTTACAAGCATGACAATGTCGCTATCCCCAAACTCGCCTGAGGCAATACGACTGCGAAGCTTTTCTACAACGGCAGCCGCCCTGGCAACAACCTGGTCATAGTTCTCTCCACCCTCTGGAGGATTATAAGTTTCAGGATGATCAAAACACTCTGCTATAAATGCAGGATTCTCTTCATCCATATTTTTCTGCTCATATATGCCAAAGGCCATCTCAATGAGATTATCATCGATTTCCACTTGAGACGGTTTATTCTCTGCTGATATTGAGTCTATAGCATACTGACTAATGTCGATTCCAGCCACCACACATCCTGTTTCAATGGCGCGTCCCAAAGGACTTGATATAATTTTTGTTGGAACTAAACCATTTTTTACTACAAACTGATGAGTCTCAGCAGCCTGCTGACGGCCCCTTTCATTTAAAGGAATCTCCGAGCTTCCCTGAAGTCGTTTCTGAACATTCAAATCCGTCTGTCCATGTCTTACCAAAATTAATCTCATTACAAATCTTTACCTATGCTTTCTTAACTTCTGTAGTCCAATACATGCTCTTGAACTCTGTAGGTGTACATCCCTTTTGAAGTTTAAACATTCGTATAAACGAAGATATGGATGTAAAACCACAATTGATTGCCACATCAGTTACAGAAATACCAGGCTCTACAAGAAGCTCCTGTGCCTTAGCTATACGTTTTTGATTAACATATTTGTAAAAGCTTGTACCTGTAAACTGTTTGAACAATCTCTCAAAATAGAACTTGCTAAAGCCACTCATATCAGCAATGGCATCTAGCTTTAAGTCCTCTGAACAATGCTCGTTTATATAATCACAGATTTCCAAAAACTTTGGCGCATACTCTTCCTTTACAATAGGACTGTAATCTGCACTCTTATTACTTGTGTTGGAATAATTCTGCCCAATAAGAACAAGCATCTCCAATAGTTTACTATAAATGTTCACCTCTGAAAATGGAGCACTTGACATATACTCTTCCCTAATCTCCACCAGCATATCTTTAATAGTATGGTGAATTGTTGGGTACTCCTCAGGAGTGATTACACAATATGGCGACATAATTGAAAACAGCACTTCCACCTCTCTCATAAATCTAAGAGTGGTTGTGTTTGGCTGAAAAATAATACGTCGACCTGTAGGCGGTGCCACAATAGAATGAACACAGCCTGGACAAATGATACAAATATCCCCCTCTTTCAGAACAACCTCCCCGTTTGAAAATATCATCTTATAGTTGTTTTCGACTGGCATAACTATCTCAATTGCAGGATGCCAATGCATAGGATAATCCTCGTACTGAGTATTATCATAGAGCTTAATACTAGTACTCTGCTTATAGTTTACAGTCTCAAAAATGCCATCAAGGTTTTCTATCATTTCTTCTCCCTTTCTATGATGCTTGATGTCCTAACCCCAGAGCAATAATTGAAAAATATTGCTCATACAATTTTTGCGCTTATACTAAAAAAAATCAAGAGGATGCACAAGTAGTTTTCTCTTTTCAGCACCATTTTTGTCAATAATACACTATATCCAGCTATCCAATTCATAGATTATTCACAAACGGCAGTTTCCGATTATTAAAACAAGAGCAAGATTTGATAATCAACTAACAACAATTTTAAAGAATGTGAACAAATTGTGTGATAGATTTAAATTAATAAAAAAGTTAACAGACAAATGAAGCAAAATCGGGGGATTATCATTTGTCAAAAAAGGAGGAGACGTAATGAAAAAGAAACTCATCGCGACTTTAATGTCAGCATTGATGGTCGCATCAGTCTTCACTGGTTGCGGTTCATCATCTTCATCTGATTCAGCGTCAGGCGACGGCGTTCAAGAAATCACTTGGATGTTCTGGGATGACCTTGATGCTACTCAGGATCTTATATCTCTTGGATACAAAGAGAACGTTGAGAGATTCAACAAAGATTATGAAGGTCAGTATCACGTAAACGTTGTTACAACAAACCTTGAAGAGTACTACGACAAATTAAATGCTTTAGTTGCTGCAGGTGAGACACCTGATGTATTCATCGTCAGCCCAGGTCCACAGCTTACAGATTATGTAGCTCCTGGTATCGCAGCTCCACTTGATGACTATCTTGCAGATGGTTGGAAGGATACCTTCACAAGTGATGCAGTATTTACACAGCAGACATATGACGGCAAGATTTACGCTGTACCTCTTAACACAGCTGCAGCTTGCTGCTTCTATAACACAGAGATGTTTGAAAAGGCCGGCGCAAAGGTTCCTACAAACTGGGACGAAATGCTTGACGCTTGCGACAAGCTCCAGAAGGCTGGTTACACACCAATCACTATCTCAGCTGGTACAGCTTGGTGTCTTTCAATGGTAGCTGGTTACCTTTGCGAAGCTGAAGGCGTTGACCTTGCTAAGCTTGCAGATGGTTCTGCTTCATGGGAGGATGGAAAACTTGAAGCTGCTGCTAATAAGCTTTTAGACCTTTCTAAGTACTTCCAGACAACAGCTGCTGGTGATACAAACGACGTTGCTACAGCAAACTTCTACAACGAAGAAGCTGCAATCCTTATCCAGGGTTCATGGGCAATCGGTCAGATCAACGGTGAGAACCCAGAGTTCGAGTCTAAGTGTGGCGTATTCCAGTTCCCAGGTGTTGAAAGACTTATTGCTAAGTCAGATTCACTTTGCATGAGCTCATCAACAAAGAATCCTGAAGCTTGCGCAGCATTCATGAAGTACTTCACAGATGACACAGCTCAGAAGTATACAGCAGAAGTTGGTGGAAAGATTCCTGTAACAAAGGTTGAGTACGATGCATCAGCTGCTCCAGCTCAGCTTTCATATGTAATGGATATCTTTGAAAATGCAAAGGGCACATTCGGATTCTACAACGAGTCAATGCCTACAACAGAAACAGGTGCACACTTCGATGACACAATGGTTTCAGTATTCCTTGGTGATTTAACACCTGCTGATGCCGCAAAAGACATGGAAGAGTACTACCAGGCAAACTGCCGATAACATTCTTTTTCTTCAATACCTTTATTATATGGGGCGCAACTTCCCTGCGCCCCACTTCTTTTACCAAAAATCATGTAAGGAAAACAAGTTATGGATAAATTATTAAGAAACAAAAAAGCCATCGTTATATTCATGGCACCAGCATTAATATTATTTACGTTTATATTGTTCATTCCTATTTTACAGTCAGTGTATTATTCCTTCTGCGATTACAATGCTCTGACTCCTGCAAAGTTTGTAGGATTAAAAAACTATAAAGGATTAATTCAGGATAAAACACTTCACATCGCTTTAAAGAATTCAATTTTCTTTCTGATTTATTCCTGTGTGACACAGCTTATTATGGGCCTCTTCTTAGCGGCTCTTCTAACAAATATAGATAAAGGAAGAAACCTGTTCAAAAACATTATTTATCTTCCATGTGTTCTTTCATCTGCAGCTTTAGGTCTTTTGTGGATGTTCATCTTCAGCCCAAAGCTTGGTATCAACCAGCTTATCCAGAAGTTTGGTATTGAAGGACCTTTATGGCTGATGGATACAAAAGGTTTCATCATCCTTCCAATGTGGGTAATCGCCTTTGTTGCGTTATGGCAATATGTTGGACAGTCAATGATGCTTTACATGGCACAGATTTCCGGCATAAGCAAATCACTTTATGAAGCTAGTTACATTGATGGTTGTAACAAGGTCAAGAGCTTCCGATATATCACTCTCCCGCTCATACGACCTATGGTTGCAACCGCAATGTCACTAAATGCAATTGGTTCTTTAAAATTCTTCGATATGATTTTCAACATGACAGAAGGTGGACCAAACCACAAGACAGAGGTTCTTGCTACTCACCTTTACCAGCAAGGCTTTAAATATTTTAAGTATGGCTATGCCAGCGCCATCGGCGTGTTGCTCTTGGTACTTTGCTTGGCCGTTACATTATTTATTAACAAGGTAGTAAAAACAGAACCATACGAGATGTAAAAATAATAGATTCATATAAAAAGTCTATATGAATCTGAGGATTTTAGATGAGTCAGTAGACATCAAGCTCATAGATGTCTTCTGTGAAACTTTCTTCAGTTGAGCAGAAGATATCTATGGCTTGTAGGCGTAACTGACGGACTAGGAGATTAGCATGAAAAAAGTTTCTATATGGAAAATTATTATATATATCTTCTTGGTGGTTATGGCTGTAGTTTATTTAGCTCCATTGCTTTGGACCTTCAACGTAGCCTTCAAAACCAACAAAGAGATTTTCACCGCACCATTTGCGCTACCACAGAATCCAACCTTTGAAAACTTCACCTTTGCATGGACAGCCGGCAAGCTTGGTATCGCAACACTTAACTCATTCCTTGTGTGCGTTATAACCTTAGTGCTTAGCATGATTATCGGCTCAATGGCAGCCTTTGGAATCGCAAGACTTCGCTGGAGAGGTGCACATCTTGCACTTGTATATTTCCTTACAGGAATGATGATTCCAGTACACTGCGTACTTATTCCACTTTTCACACGTTTTGCGAAGGTTGGACTTTCAAACAGCCTTACAGGTTTGATTCTTCCATACCTTACCTTCGCTCTTCCAATCACCATCTTTATTATGGTTGGTTTCTTTGAAGGAATGCCTAACGAATTGATTGAAAGTGCCTGCATCGACGGCGCATCAATCTACCAAATTTTCTTTAAGGTTTGCCTTCCACTTGGCAAAACCGGTTTGTTCGTAACAGGTCTTATGACCTTCGTCGGTAACTGGAACGAACTCTTACTTGCAATGGTATTTATATCTGACGATATGAAGAAAACACTTCCTGTTTCTCTTTCAAAATTCGTCGGACCTTATAATACAAACTACTCACAAATGTTTGCAGCCATCATCATCGCAATCATACCAACTATCATTGTATATTGCGCTTTCTCTAACCAGATTGTAGATGGATTGACTGCAGGTGCTGTGAAGGGATAAGGAGAATAGAATAGAAAATGAAAGCACAAAACACCCCAATTGTTACTAATCTTTTTACTGCAGACCCATCTGCACATGTCTACTTGGATAAGATTTACATCTATCCATCACATGACATCCCACACAACGGGGAAGACAACGACAACGGCGACGAATATCAAATGGAGGATTACCACATTTTCTCTATGGATGAAAACAGTGATGAAGTCACTGACCATGGAATGGTTTTACATCAGGACGATGTAGAATGGGTAAGCAACCAAATGTGGGCTCCAGATTGCGTATTTAAAAATGGAATTTATCACTTAGTATTCCCTGCAAGAGACAAGGACGGAAACTTCAGACTTGGTATTGCTGAAGGCAAATCACCTGAAGGACCATTCACTCCTAGAAAGGAATGCATCGAGGGAAGCTTCTCTATCGATCCTTGCTCTTTCATCGATGATGATGAAAAGGTGTACTTCTATTTCGGAGGATTATGGGGCGGCCAGCTTGAGAAATACCGCACAGGAAGCTTTGATCCAAACGGCACAGAGCCACCAAAGAATGAGCATGCTGTATGGCCAAAGGTTGCACTTATGAAGGATGATATGACAGGCTTTGCTGAAGAACCAAGAGACCTTGTTATCCTTGATGAAAATGGCAAAGAACTTTTAGCCGGAGATGAGGATAGAAGATACTTCGAAGATCCATGGATGTACAAGCGCGGTGATAAGTATTACTTCACTTACTCAACAGGTACAACACACTATATCGTATATGCGGTATCAGACTCACCATATGGACCTTTCACATATCAAGGTCGTATCCTTGAGCCAGTACTTGGCTGGACCACTCATCACTCAATTGTTGATTACCATGGAAAGACATATCTCTTCTATCATGATTGTGAGCTTTCAAACGGAATCAACCACCGCCGCAATGTAAAGTATTGCGAGCTTAACTTCAATGCTGATGGAACTATCCAGACTATCACACCTGAATATAAGTAAGATTTAAGGGCTAGTGAAAATCCACTAGTCCTTCTTTATTATTTTTGTTGAATAATCTTCCTGAAGTAGTAAAATCAAATCTGGTTCTTGAACACCATAAAATATATGAAAAGAGTAATAATAATGAGACACAAAAAGAAGAGACAAAAAAGATTTATTTCACTAGTATTAATTGGCATAGCATTTGTACTATTGATAGGCTTACTTGTGTATTGGATGGTCAGCAGACTGAACGATGCAAATGTAGAACAAAAAGCTGAGCAGGAAGCAACCGTTACCACAGAAAGTAATTCAGAAGGTAACTTAGAAGAAAGCACTTCAACTGCACCTGAAGATGAATTTGATTTTGAAAAGATAGGTGTGAAGGAATATGTATATCCTGAAAAGTTTAAGCTTTCAGAGGATTTAAAAGGAGCCATTGCTTTACTAGCATATTCATATCAAAACTTTAATACAAATGATACTAACAAGGATGATTGGCAAGAATACTTTGTATCACATTTTCTTTTGAATTCGCATTATGCTTTTGATTATTTGAATTTTATAACAGAGCAAAATGATAATAAGATTAGCGAAGAGCAGGCTGAATATATGCAGTTTTCTCTAACAGGAAAAAAGGTTGATTTTAAGTTTGATAAGCCTCTTGATTATAATGATGCTGCGTCATACCTTAACGATGCATATTTTGAAGATTATGCTTATGAACTTGAGGGCGATGATGTCATTGTGCATGCAACAATCGGCGTTGAACATACCACGTCAAATGGGGAAGATATTGTAGTTGCAAGTGACACACAGTACTATGATGTAATGCTGACTAAGAATCCATATAGCTGTTTTAGTGGTTATAGCATTTCATCTATTAAATCTGTTGATGAAAACTTATACACAGAGGATATAGATACTCAAGCGGATGCTCAAACAGACACTCAAAATGAAGTACAAGAAAACAAAGAAGCATCTGTTCAAAGCACAGCAAAAACAGGTCCAATTACAGCAGAGGAATTTGCAACCTTTAAGAAGACTTGTGAAGGCCCAAAGAATACTAACAAATTCATGAATTTTGCAGATTTAATGAAGCGAGATTATACAGGAACTTGGTATTCACCAGAAGATAATTGCGCTATGCGATTGACAGCAGAAGGAGCATATTTGTATTATCCATTGTTAGATTACTATGGTGACACTTTATATACCTGGGATGTTACAGACAGATCTGCCAACGGATTATGTCCAATGCTAGTAGTTCATACCTTTGGAGCTGATCAGCCAGGAATCACTTACTATATTGCAGGTGCTACCGATAATTATTTCTACGGAAGCATACAAGGATATGTATTCTATCGACAGTAATAAAAAGCCCTATTTTCCGTTAGGCCATTGATAAAAAATCATGTTTTTGGGAATTTTTTTATCGCGGCATGCCCCTTAAACCCAATAACTCCATTTTATGATTGATAAAATTTCCTCCAAAATTACCATTTTTTATCAATGGATATCTCCCGGCCCCGCATACTTTCGTCTTGCCGCGATAAATGAGGATGTCCAAAGGAATCTTATATGCCCTAAGCAGTCTCAAAAGAAGTCCTATGAAGTCAAAACACGTTAGCAACTAAGACAATAAAAAAAGGTGACGTCCTCAAACGTCACCTTCTTCATTATTTAAGAATAATTAATATACAAATTGCGAACTTGTTCTAGTTATTAGTAAACTCCAGTGAATCAATAATACCAGCCAAAGCATCAGATATTGCCATATCCTGTTCTTCGTCACCGCCTACATGAGTGATGTCTTCGAATACAAGATATCCATCCATGTAGTCTCTTAAGATTGCTGTGTTGTACATGCCAGGGCCACCTTCTGATGGACCGTTAGTTACCCAGTATCCCTTTACATCCTCTGTGCCTGGGAAGATACCTTCGCTAACATTTGAACCTTCCCCGTAATCCTTTGCAAGAGCCTCGCTCTTTTCCTTTGCCTTCATATCTACATCATAGGTTACTGATACCATGCAAGTTCCTGGGCAATCTCCAGTGTAAACGAAGGTAGTTACATTCCCCTGAGTGTTTACTGTTATAAGATCTGGATTGTAATGAACACTCCAACCATTTGCATCGCTATAAACATTACTTGTGCCATCACTCAAATAGTTCTCTGCAACAAATGTGTCAGGATCTACGTCTGGTAAAAATTCAAACACAAGAGGTTTATCCTTCACATCCTCAAAATAACCATAGATAAAATCATCTTTTACATCTGTAATAATAAGGTTCTCTTCAGACTCACCTTCGCCACCAAAGGTAAATATAACCTTGCCCTCTTCCTGTGTACAAGAAAATGGTAATCCTGTTGTAGCATCCTCAGTATGTCCTGCTCCTTCGTCGTTAAAAACATAGAAGTAGTCCTTTGTAGGATTCTCAAGCTCTGCTGAATAGTTTGCATATACACCCTTAATAAAGTAAGGTGCTCCGGTCTTTGCTTCAGTAGTCTCTGTAGTTTCTGTTGTCGCCTGGGTGTTTTCTGTTGCAGCCTCTTCTGTCTTGTCACCACATCCAGCAAGCATTCCTGAAGTCATTGCAATGGCAGCTGATAATGCTAATACCTTTTTCCATTCTTTTCTCATATTCTATCTCTACTCCCTTCAAAAATATATGTTTTCAATTGTTCATTCTAAACGTTTTCGCCCCAGAATATGTGAAAAAACTTTAAATTAATTCAATTAAAAATAAAGACATAGGTGCAGATTTAAATAAGGAAATGAGTACAACAAATTGTTCTATTGTTACCAACAATAATGGTATGCGTCATTGTCTTTATATAAATACAAGTAATGAGAAAAATTATTAATAGGCTTGTTAATTTTTTGACAACTATATGGTATAGTATACAACGGCTAGACTGTTAGATACGTCTTACTGTCCATAGACTGATTTAACATACCCCCTAGCTAGTAGTTATTAACACTTCATTTTTATTTACAATGGAAAGGGAAATAATAATGGCAAATCACGATTTCGAACAATGGGACGGTTTTGAAGGTCGCGTTTGGAGAGACAATATTGATGTCCGCGACTTCATCCAGAAAAACTACACTCCATACGATGGAGACGAGTCTTTCTTAGCAGACCCTACAGAGGCAACAAACACTCTTTGGGGCAAGCTTCAGGAGCTTCAGGCAGCTGAGCGTGCTAAGGGCGGTGTTCTTGATATGGACACTGATATCGTTTCATCTCTTACTTCTCACGGTGCAGGTTACATCTCAGAAGAGACAAAGAACCTTGAGCAGATTGTTGGTCTTCAGACTGACAAGCCACTTAAGAGAGCATTCATGCCTTTCGGTGGTATCACAATGGCTGAGCAGTCATGCAGAATGTACGGTTACGAGCCAAGTGAGAAGCTTCACGAAATCTTTACTAAATATCACAAGACACACAATCAGGGCGTATTCGACATCTACACACCAGAGATGAAGAAGGCACGTCACAACAAGATTCTTACTGGTCTTCCAGATACATACGGACGTGGACGTATCGTAGGCGATTATCGTCGTGTTGCTCTTTACGGTATCGATTACCTTATTGAAAAGAAGCAGGCAGATTTCGCTGCAACAGAGCGTCAGGGTATGCGTCGTTACGACTTCCAGCTTCGTGAGGAAATCACAGATCAGATTAATGCTCTTAAGGGCATGAAGGAAATGGCTGCTATCTATGGCATCGACATTTCAAAGCCAGCTGGAAACGCAAAGGAAGCTGTTCAGTGGTTATACTTCGGTTACCTTGCAGCTATCAAGACACAGAACGGTGCTGCTATGTCAGTAGGTCGTGTTTCTACCTTCCTTGATATCTACTTCACACGTGACCTTGCAAAGGGAATCATCACAGAGTCAGAGGCACAGGAAATCATCGATCACTTCACAATGAAGTGCCGTATGGTCAAGTTTGCTCGTATCGAGTCTTACAACCAGCTCTTCTCAGGTGACCCAGTTTGGGCTACTCTCGAGGTTGGTGGTATCGGTCTTGACGGTCGTCACCAGGTTACAAAGACTTGCTACAGATTCCTTCACACACTTGAGAACATGGGACCTTCACCAGAGCCAAACCTTACAGTTATGTACTCAAGCCGTCTTCCTGAGTCATTCAAGAAGTACGCTTCAAAGATTTCTGTTACTACATCTTCAATCCAGTATGAGAACGATGATGTAATGCGTGTTACATGGGGCGATGATTACTCAATCTGCTGCTGTGTATCTGCTACAGAGACAGGTAAGGAGCTTCAGTTCTTCGGTGCAAGAGCAAACCTTGCTAAGTGTCTTCTTTACGCTATCAACGGTGGTGTTGACGAGAAATCTGGAGACCAGGTTGGACCAGAATACAAGGCAATCACTTCTGAGTACCTTGACTATGATGAGGTTATGCAGAAGTTCGATCAGATGATGGATTGGCTTGCACACCTTTATGTTGGTACACTTAACATGATTCACTACATGCACGACAAGTACTACTATGAGGCATGCCAGATGGCTCTCATCGATACACATGTACGCCGTTCATTTGCAACAGGTATCGCTGGATTCTCACACTGTGTAGACTCACTTTCAGCTATTAAGTATGCAAAGGTTAAGGCTATCCGTGATGAGAACGGTGTTACAAAGGACTTTGAAATCGAGGGAGACTTCCCACGCTACGGTAACGATGATGACAGAGCTGATGAAATCGCAATCTGGCTTCTTCGTACATTCATGGGCAAGCTTCGTCATATCCATACATACCGTGACTCAGAGCCTACAACATCAATCCTTACTATTACATCAAACGTTGTTTATGGTAAGGCTACAGGTGCTCTTCCAGATGGACGTCCAGCTGGTGAACCACTTTCACCAGGTGCTAACCCATCATACGGCGCAGAAGTAAACGGACTTATCGCTTCCCTCAACTCTGTTGCTAAGCTTCCATATGAAGAGGCACTTGATGGTATTTCAAATACACAGACCATCAACCCTGGAGCTCTTGGTCACACAGATGAGGAGCGTACTGCAAACCTTGTTAACGTTCTTGATGGTTACTTCGATCAGGGTGCTCATCACCTTAACGTTAACGTATTTGGTAAAGAGAAACTTATTGATGCTATGGAGCATCCAGAGAAGCCTGAGTACGCAAACTTTACTATCCGCGTTTCTGGATACGCTGTTAAGTTCATCGACTTAACAAAGGAGCAGCAGCTTGATGTAATTTCTCGTACTTGCCACGAGGCTTTATAAAGCGCAGACGGGAGGGTCCCACTTTAGTGGGAGTTGCGCGTCTGCCACAGCGGGCCCATTGCCGAAGGCAATTTGCATGGGCCCTGCTTTCCCGTTTTGATGAGGTGTTAAATGAGTGAAATAATAGGATATATTAATAAATTGGAAAGTTTTGGGGCTGTGGATGGTCCGGGTGTGCGCTACCTTATTTTCCTTAATGGTTGCAAGATGAGATGCGCCTTTTGTCACAACCCTGAGACTTGGGCTGAGGCGCAAGGACAAGAGTTCACCGCTGAGGAGCTTTTAAAAAAAGCACTTCGTTTTAAACCTTACTGGAAAAATGGAGGCGGCATCACTGTCAGTGGTGGCGAGCCATTGCTTCAGATTGATTTCATGCTAGATTTATTCAGACAGGCTAAATCAAAAGGAATCAACACCTGCATCGACACAGCAGGCCAGCCTTTCACCCATGACGAGCCTTTCTACACCAAGTGGAAGGAGCTTATGAGCCTCACAGATACAGTTTTACTTGATATCAAAAATATAGACCCAGCAGCTCATAAAGAGCTGACTGGTGTCTCTAATGAAAATATTCTTGAGATGGCCCGTGAAATTTCCGACATGGGCATTCCAATTTGGATTCGACACGTGCTTGTTCCAGGTGGCAGTGACAACGATGATTATCTAAAACATACTCGAGAGTTCATTGATACTCTTAAAACCGTAGAAAAGGTAGAAGTACTTCCATATCATACCTTAGGTGTTCCAAAGTATGACGAGCTTGGAATTCCATATCGTCTTGAAGGCGTGGAATCACCATCAGCTGAACGTATTGAGAATGCAAAAAAAATCCTAGGTGCAAATTAGCACCTAGGATTTATTTGAAAATCTTGTTTACTTCTTTATCTTTTGTCCTTTAGTGAGCTTAACTGTTGCATATCCGTACGAAAATGATGTAACATCATCAAACTGGGGTTCAAGAAGCCAAGAGCCATCTCGTTTTATAAACCCATATTTTCCATTAAGCTTTACCTTTGCATACCCATCATCACTGAACGCGTAAGCCTTATCAAATATAAAATCTGTTATATTATTCCCATTTTTGTCGATATATGCCCACTTTTCTTTCCCATCAATTATTTTTGAAACTGCTGCGCAACCATTGCAGAAACCAAATACTTCTTCATATTGTGGCTTGATGATTTCTTCACCTGTTTCATTTATAAAACCAACTAAATGATTTACTCGATCACCTACAGCAACATTTACTAAACCTTCATTAAATTCATGTCCTGTATATAAAGAATAATACATTTCATCATTTAATCTTTTACCATTTATATTAATAAAAATAGTACAGGCCTCCCAATAATTTTCATTAACATCTACCGGAAAATATGCTTTATTAGGGAATATTTGGCTATAAAATTGAGGAGGGATAACCCAGTTTCCAGACAAATCAAGCACCCCCCATAAATCCTCTATTCTTGCACCTACATAACCATCTTTAAACCAGCTCAATTCATCATATTTCGGTTCTAGAATCCAATTTCCATCTATATCTACAGCTCCCCATAATCCATTTTTAGCCTTTACACTAATAATATCATCAGACGAAAAGAAAGAATATGGGCTATTAATCTGAACATCCTTGATTATAGTCTTTACATTTAAATCATAATCAAGAATTTTTAAAGTTGAAGAGGGATATCTATCTATTGTAACTATATACCCATCTCTAATATTAACCATTTCATAATCTGCAAATGTACTCCAGCACTTGTTTTTAATTAAGTCAAAAGAACTATCAATGTAACCATATTTTTTTTGACGGGTTCCATTTTCAATTTTATAAAATTCTACATATCCTATTTTTTTCCAATACACATATTGAAAAGGTGTATCACAGACAATATCACCATTAGTATCAATAAAATAATATGCAGAACCATCTTCTGCTGGAACAATTTTTCCTTCACGGCTTATTTTCCAGAGACCATAGATTCCAAGCACCATAGCAAATAATATAAGCACTGCCACACACAGTCTTTTTTTATTCATCTTTATATCCTCGAGATTAATTATAGTCCTGTGTTTCATTCATATACAGGATTTCCTTTCCATCTGTTTCCAAATATAATAATACTTACCTTAAATTATATTTACTATTTGAATAATGATTGTGAAAAAATATTAAATTTTTAAAGTATTCAACATTTTGAATTCCTAGGAGATACCTTCATTCAACAAAAAAATCCTAGGTGCAAATTAGCACCTAGGATTTATTATTATCTGATTAAATCTGTGAAAGTACATTTACGCAGTCCTCGCAGATTACATCGCCATGCTCTAGTAAGAAGGCTCCATCGAAGCTTTCTGTAAACATCTGTGTTGCGAACTCAGCAATAACAAGAATTACTGCTGATATCTGACGACGTGTAAGCTCGAAGTTAAGCTTTACGTAGTAGTCATCGCCATAGCGATAGAGCACGCTCTGTATTCCAGCAAACTTAGGTATGTGTTTGCAAAGCTCAATAGAAGAATCTAAGTCTGGAAGTATAGCCCAAAGAGGAGTGTTAAGATATTGGCTTGTAACCTCATCCTTCTCATCTCTGAGTGCTTGTGCTGGCTGAACAGGAACATCTGCAGTGCTACCAGAAATTGGAGCTTCCTGCTTTGTAGTAGATAAGGTTTCCTGCAAGCCTGTTAAGTGCTTCTTTAATTCTTCTATTGCTGTAGCCAGACCTGAACTTGAATCTGGGGATATGAGTAAAGCAACATCACCCTGTGGCATAACTGTCATTTGAACGCTGTAAGCCTTGGCATGGGTTTCAATACCTAAGGTTTCGCATGCCTCAGCTAATATATCCCGGATAAAGCTTTGGGTTTTCTCCTGGTCACTGACGAAATCACCAAGCTCCATTCCGTTCTGTTCCATTTCTTCTTTGGTAATGACGCAACGGATCTTGTCTTCACCTATCTTCTTGAACTTCATCAGCTCCCCTCCTTTCGAAATCTAAAGTAAACGTTATATATAAAGATAATTTTCTGTCGACGTATATAAAGTGTAGCAAGATTATTAAAGTATGTCACGGAAGTTTCTGAGAATATTGTCTGAACATTCAGTGAACCAGTACCCAATTATCTTTATATTGTAGCGAACCAAATTTTTTATAATTCTTCCCACTGTAAACTACTGTTTACTGATTCCCAAGAGGGATAAAATTGTTGCGATCCGTTGGGATTATACAATACCCACTATAGAGTTGATGTCGTCAATATTTTTCCTTCTCATATAATCCTCGATGCCTGAAAGAATATCAAGTGTCGCTGTAGGATTATAGAAGTTTGCAGTTCCAACTGAAACGGCTGTAGCTCCGGCGAGCATCATTTCGATGGCATCCTCCCAAGTTGAAATACCACCCATTCCTATGATAGGAATCTTTACTGCCTTTGAGCATTCATAAACCATTCTTACTGCTATAGGATGAACTGCTGGACCTGACATACCACCGGTCTTATTTGCAAGAACAAATTGCTGACGTTCTACATCGATTTTCATTCCTGTAAGAGTATTGATGAGTGAAATAGCATCTGCACCCCCAGCCTCTGCCGCTTTTGCCATAACCTTAATATCCGTGACGTTTGGCGAAAGTTTCATTACAATAGGCTGCTTGGCGTGAGCCTTAACCTGACGTGTGATTTCCTCCACAGCTTTTGGGTCCTGACCGAAGGCGATTCCACCTTCTTTTACGTTAGGACATGAGATGTTAATCTCTAGCATGTCGACTCTTGACTCGTCAGCCAATCTCTTAACTACTTCAATATATTCTTCGGCGGAATGACCGCAAACATTAACCAGAACTTTTGTATTTTTGAATTCTTCAAGGAATTTTAAATCTCTCTCGCAGAATACTTCCACACCAGGATTTTGCAAGCCGATGGCATTAAGCATTCCTGAGCGAACCTCTGCGATTCTTGGTGTAGGATTTCCTGGCCATGGCACATTTGCAACGCCCTTTGTAACCACCGCGCCAAGCTTGTTTAGATCAACAAACTCAGAGTATTCCATACCTGAACCGAAGGTTCCTGAAGCCTCCATAACTGGATTCTGAAATTCAACACCTGCAATATTAACTGAAGTCTTCATTATAATACCACCTCCGTTGACAAGAATACTGGCCCATCCTTACAAACACGCTTGTTGTGCACGTGACTGTGGTCATCAACCTCGGTAGACTGACATACACAGCCCAGGCATGCTCCAACACCGCAGGCCATTCTTTCTTCCATTGAGACGTAGCATTTTATATCATGCTCAGCAGCATACTCAGCTACCCCCTTCAACATAGGCTTTGGACCGCAGGCATAGATAACATCTGCTGTAAGCTGATTCTCTTTCATGGCATCCACAACAGTACCATGCACTCCAACGGATCCGTCATCTGTGGCGATGATGAGATCTGCTGCCACATCAGTAAACTCCTCAGTAAGGAACATGTCATCATTACGATATCCCATTACTGCTGTGACAGTGCCTGGCAATTCCTTGGCAAGCTGAAGCATTGGAGGAACACCGATTCCACCGCCCACAACAATTGCGGTCTCACCTTCAAGTGGGAACCCATTTCCAAGTGGTCCCATAACCTGAATCTTGTCTCCCTTTTTAAGATGTGAAAACTCTTCTGTTCCCTGGCCCATCACACGGTACACCACTCTGAGAGTTCCATATTCTTTATCTATCTCGCAAATACTAATTGGGCGTGGCAAAAGCTTGCTGCCATCATTTGAAAAGATGCTGATGAACTGCCCTGGGATGGCATAGTCCACAATCTTTGTCTGAAGCAAAAGGCTGTATACACCGGCTGCCAGCTCCTGCTGCCCTAAAACGGTTGCTGTTTCTTTTATTTTCATTTTATCTCCTTTTCGGCTTCTCCTTGAGGAGAAGCTGTCACCGAAGGTGACTGATGAGGTGTCTTATTATAATGCGCTACGTATATCCTCAAGCATATCCTCAACCGCTGCGCGGCTGGCTTCTGCGAAATGCTCTTCGCCATACTTTGCATATTTTTCCTGCTGATATGCTGCGATAATTCCGCGGCTTGAGTTTACGATTGCACCAAGTCCATCTTCATTAAAGAAGTTTACAAGGTCTGCGCCCTTGCCTCCCTGTGCGCCGTAGCCTGGAACAAGGATATATGTATGAGGCATGAGCTTACGAAGCTTTGCACCCATTTCAGGATAAGTAGCACCAACAACTGCACCAACGTTTGTGTAGTTGCCTTCCATTGTCTCAGCGCCCCACTCCTCAATCTTTTCAGCCATGTGCTCGTAAAGAGGTCTGCCATCAATAAGTCTGTCCTGGAACTCACCAGAAGAAGGATTTGAAGTTTTGCAAAGCACAAAGATACCCTTGTCCTCTTCCTTGCAAACATCTACAAATGGCTTTACACCATCTGTACCAAGATAAGGATTAACTGTAGCCATATCTGCATCAAAGCCCTGATACTTGTAATCACCAACCTGAACAGAACCAAGGTGCCCAAGGGCATAAGCTGTTGATGTTGAACCGATGTCTCCACGCTTGATATCTGCAATAACAACAAGACCAAGTTCCTTTGCGTAATCCACTGTCTTCTTGTAAGCAATCATTCCTGGAATGCCGAAGCTTTCATACATGGCAATCTGTGGCTTTACCGCTGGGATTAAATCAAAGCAAGCATCCATAATCTGCTTGTTGTAGTCAAACATGGCTTCTCCCACTGCTTCCAAGGTCTGACCATGCTCGTTGATGTGAGCATCAACAAGTGACTTTGGCATCAGCTTAAGTGTTGGGTCCAAGCCTACCACTATAGGTGCGTTCTTTTCTTGGATCTGATTAATTAATTTTTGTATCATATATCCTCCTAGTCCGCCAGTTACGGCTACAAGCCTGAGAGTCTCTCCGCTCAACTTAGAATGGTTCACTTGAGAGACCTCAGAGCTTGATGCCTACTAGCTCATCTAATTAATATACTGCTTCCATAATAATTAACAACTGAATACCACACTACCACCAAAGATTGTCTTCACGACACGGCCGTGAACCTTTCGGCCCTCGTAAGGCATATTCTTTGATTTTCCTACGAAGTCTGCTGCATGAATTTCATACTCTATGCTAGGATTAAAAATTGTGATGTCCGCAGCCTTTCCTGGTGCGATGTTTCCTAAATCGTCGCGGCCAAGTATGCCAGCAGGATTGCTACTCATATATGCAGCCATTGTAAGTGGTGTGATTAAACCTGATAATACTAACTCTGTATATGTAAGACTTGCAGAGGTTTCCAAACCAACAATTCCGAATGGAGATGCAAAGCCCTTTGACTTTTCCTCTGCTGTATGTGGAGCATGGTCTGTGGAAATCACTTCGAATATTCCCTCAGCCAATCCTCGTCTAAGAAATTCTCTATCCTCTTTTGTACGAACTGGAGGATTCATTTTGTAATTGCCATCACCTGGCACAATGTCATCCTCTGTAAGGGTGAAATGATGTGGGCAAACCTCGCCAGAGACTTTGATGCCTGCCTCCTTAGCTTCCTTTAAAATCTGGTAGCTTTCCTTTGTTGAACAATGGCAAAGATGAAGGGTTGCACCTGTCTCTTCTGCTAGCATAATGTCACGAGCCTCGATGATGTTTTCAACTGCGTTGCTGATTCCTTTTTCGCCCATAGAATCAGATTTTGCTCCCATGTTCATGACGCCGCCCTGAACAAGATTGATATCCTCGCAGTGAGCAAGCACTGGCACATTAGCCTTTGCAACTATCTTCATAGCCTCCCTGTAAAGACCTGAATCCATAACAGATTTACCATCCTCGGAAATGGCAGGAATTCCTGCATCAATCATTCCCTGTAAATCAGAAAGCTCCTTGCCTTCCATCCCCTTTGTGACAGAGCCAACCTGAAGAACACGGGTCAAACCGACCTGCGCGCCCTTGTCGTGAACGTACTTTACAAGCTCAGGATTATCTACCACTGGCTTTGTGTTTGGCATGGCAAGAACTGTGGTAACACCGCCTCTTGCTGCAGCCTTCGAACCAGTCTCAATATCCTCCTTTGCAGTCTGGCCAGGATCTCTGAAATGCACATGCATATCAATGAAGCCCGGCATAACATAGCATCCTTTGGCATCAATAACTTCATCAGAAAAAACGGGAACAATACCAGCCTCAACAGCTGAGATAATGTTCCCGTCTATCTTAATATCTAATAATTCATCTGTGTTTGTAGGTGGATTTAAAACTCGACCATTTTTGATAATCAAACTCATTACGCTACTCTCCTTGCACGTTCTAAAACTGCACTTCGAATAGTATATCATAGTGGTTTGAAATTAACCACCCCTATGGACTTGTGTATCTATAATATTTCAACGCCAATAATTGTATTTTTTACGAAGATCTTCTTTTGACACACAATATACATTTGTTCCTAAACGATCAAAAGGTGCATCACAACTATCATATTGATATATCCACTTATATTTTTCAGCCAGCTTATCCGGTTCTTCCTCTGGCTCTACAATATTAAGCGCAGCACGATAAGTCACCCTACAATAATCCCAATCATCATAATCAGCATATCCTTTTGCTGTACCTAATACCTTCATGCTCATTGTTTCTGGACAGTATCTAAACCATGTTACGCTATTATCAGTCAAATCCTTTCCGTAGTACGTATAATTATCATCAGATGTTAATTTAACATCAAACCATTTTTCACATAAAATTTGGCCCTTTATATTCATTAAATTGTATTTAGGAACAGTCCCAGATTCATCACACACATGTATAATCTGACGAATGACGTCATATCTCTTATACGTGTATCCCGTATCAATCATGTTTCCATTCAAATCAGCTGCTACAACAGTATTATCCTTTGTCACTCCTACAACTGAGCCGTCGTCATATACCTTAAGCCAATTATATTCTCCTGGAATAACCTGCTTACCATTTAAATCAATAAGAACGCTATAGTCACTATCATTCTTTTTTGCAATTAAATTTATAAGCTTATAATCTTTGCTATATACTGCGCAATAATCTGTATACAAGGTTGAATCAAAAATTATTTTTTCATTCCGTCTTATTCTAAGACACTTCTGATTTTTTGTTTTATCATCAAAATAATAATTCCAAATATTTCCTTCTAAATCAATTATCTGTCCATCAGCATAAACAATACCTCTATCACCTCCAAGAGAACCCCAAGCACAAAGCTTTTTTCCATCTCCAGCTATCAAATCATACTGCTTCCCCCGACACTCGCTAACCTCATAATTCGCATCTGTATATATTTCAGAATATTGAGGCTCTGCAATTATTTCTCCTTTTTTGTTAATTAAGCCATACATATCCCCTAAATCGGTTTCAAACTCACATATATCTTTGCAATTAAAATATGTAAAGCAATCATAATAATACAGAGAGTCATATACCTCAGAATCAAAGTATCTATTCTGGTATGTTCTTTCATCATAAAAATCTTTTTCGAATTTAACACCTCTATATTCAAGGAAATCTATATCCTTATAATCATAATAATCTCTATACGCATCATTAATTACCTCTGCTAATCCCGTTAAAAATCTTTGTCTTTCAGATATTCTTCTAGTAATAAACCACGGGATTTTACATACCTTATCACCATTTAAGTCGATGAAATGTCTTTTACCATCATATGCTATTCCTACATCATCAAAGGATGGATATTTATCATAAATAGCCCCAGTATTTTCGCCAGTCTTTATATTTACAATTCCATATTTTTCATTATAAAAACCTGTCCACACCGGAAATAGATTTCGAAGGGTATAAATATAAACATCATCCGTCTTACACGAAAAAGCATGTGCCGAAGTTTGTTCAGTGAGTTTTTTTCCTTCAGAATCCACTAAAAGGCAAATATCAAATGAGGTATAAATGTTTGCCATAATCAATACAAAAATGGCAGCTATACCAATAGTCCACTTTGTCTTCTTACTATTTAAAATCTTATCTGCATAAATGCCTTTCTCTTTAGCATCAGTATTATAAAATCCGCTTCTCTCTATAATTCTAAATCGAATATCGTCGTAGCAATCCTTAACAATTTTTACCGAATAGTACAACCTACTCGCAAGAAGAAACATCAAAACAATCCATAAAAATGGTTTTCGTCCAATGTACGTTAAAAAGAATGTAACAATTATTGCTAAGTAAATTAAAATCCACTTGGTATTAAAGCTTATATATTTTCCTATTCCATCATTTGATCTTATCTTGTCATAGAAAGAATAATGAACATATACAAGGTTTTCATATATGCAATATTCCAATACAAACTTAATAATAAATGATGCTGCCAGTACCACCTTTAAATATGTCGCAGACCCATGCATGAAGTATATGCATACCTCCATCACATCCAGCCCTATCATCACTTTAAAGCTGTTCTTGATTCGTCTATTAACATACAGGCCTTCCCTTGGCATTGACCAGTAGACCAGTAGCATAGATGAGATTTTTATATAATAAATAAAATACTCTAACCCTACAGATATATATGTTGCGTAAAAACCAGCCATGTGTAACATGACATTTATAAAATTTACATAGGTAAACAGAAGCAACGCTTTCTTTGTATCCATTTTCTTTAGTTCTTCAATCTTTCTAGTAATATTCATTTAGCAGTATTCTTTCCTTTGTTTTTTTTAATTTGGGATTTTTCTATCGAAATCTACCATGGCCAGCTGGATTTTTTTATATACTCGCCTTCCACTTTATTTCCATTAAAGTCTATAATCTTATATTTTGTTTCCCCATTCTCATTATCCAAATCCTTTGCTCGATAGTATATTAAGCCCTTATCAGTATCTATATTATCAATGCGATCACAATCATCCATCAATTGTTTTCCTGAAGTGTTTATGACGTATAGATTGTCAGATTTTTCCACGACAAATACTCTATAGTCATCACTGGCCTTAATGTATCTATATTTTGGTAGTATAGTAAATTTTCCTTTATCATTTATCACACCACCACGATTTAAAAAATCACAATTATATACTGCAACACCATTTTTAAAATATGTATCTGATTGACTATCTTTGTATACGCCTATCACAAATGGTCCAGAAATATCATAACTATCATACAAACGATGCCCATCTTCATATAAGAAACGTTCCAACTGACATGATTCTTTAATAGTTGAATCAATAAATCTCTGTTTCATTGATTTCTGCATTTTTATAATATATGGAACATTTAAAATTTCTTTTCCTGTAATATCGATAAAGTGACCATCGTAGTCCCACGCAAGCTTATCACTATCAAATTCAAGATAGTCCTTGTATATTGCACCAGTGTTATGACCATTCTTGACAGTTACAAGCCCATATCTTTTCGATTGGAATCCAGTCCATTCAGGCAATCTGTTACACTGCGAATATTGGTAAACATCCTCTGACGGTTGACTAGCATAATTAGATGATGTCTGGCTACTTAAAATGTTTCCTTCATCATCTTCAATATGATATTCTCCACCACCGTAGCTGTAGTAAAGCATAAAAAATAGGGAAAAACATCCTGCTATTGCTACTAATCCAATTTTCTTTTTCTTTGAAAATGTTCTTACTTTATTTATTTTCTCTTCATCCTTCAAAGGTACTTCCGCGAGCACCTCTGCGGCTTCCCCTATAAAACCAAACTCAATCATTCTCCTTACGAAGAACAGAAGTAATAATGTAACTAGAGAAGATAAACTCCCGAAAAAGAAATGCCAGATTCCATTAAGGATAATCGGCACATGAATAAATAGCCAACATTTCTTATCAAACGCACAGTTCCCTGCCTGTGTCCTACGTTTTTCCCAGCCAAGCAAACTGGCATGATCCAAAACTTTATAGCATATATAATAATCAGCAAAGATTTTTAAAATCAGCGATATGTATAGTACTATTCTAATTGGCTTTGTAAAATCAGTTGCATACGAATAAATAAAAAGTTCAAGGCAATCACAAATAATGCTTATCTTTATCATATTTGCAATTGAGGAAAACTCATCTTCCCTGTATGTACTAAACACCTTATACAAGCAGCAGAATATTGTTATTTTTAATAAATAAATTAAAATCTCTAACTCTTGGGATATAAACGGAATAATACTAGATATTATATGCATCGAAACTACTAAGAAGTTTGTCCAGCAGAATATTTTCAGTCCCTTATGCAAGCTCATATTATTTATAAATATGGACATTCTTTGTATTTGTTTTTTCATTACCAGTGCACGCCACATAATGATGTAGCTTATTCTCTCCTTTTGATCTATCGGTCGCTATCAATGCTCGTTTTTACGACTTTGTCATATTTTAGACACATTGTTGACATTATTACATACATCCCCCCTTATGACAAGGAAAACAAAAGGATTCTAGCACAAGCTAGAATCCTCAAACAGTTTTCTTTCTTTTTCCATCATGTTCGAATCATTACTACTATATCATTCCCAACAATACTTGGTTTTCTACAAACTCTTTAAATCTAGGTAGCTTTACTCGAATCTCTCCGCGATTCTCGACATCAATAATTCCTTTTTCACTGAGACGAGCTCTAGGAATTGACCATTCATTGTGCTTTGCCTTTGTTATTTCCAGTAGTTCTGTAGCGGTCATTTTTTCCTTCTGAACTATAAATTGTAAAAACCACTTATCCTTAGATGCCAATTCACTCCATATTTTTCTATATACTTTGTCTGCCAACACATCATCAAATAATGCTAATACCTTTTCAGTTAGGATCTTTTCTCCGCTGTCCCACATGTATTTTCCTAGTGCCTGATAAGCAAATGCATATCCCTTAGTGAGAACTGCCATTTCTGTAGCAACGTCCTCTGATACACCAAGCGTCTTCTGATAATCAGAGCGAACAATAGTCAAATTTAAAGGTTGCATTTCAAACTTAGAAGCTCTAAGGAAAAATGTAAGACCATCTGTGTTTTCAATAGCCTCAATATCTTCATACAAGCCTGCTACAACTACATAAATAGGCAAATCTTCTCTAATTAGAATCTGAAATGTTTGTATAAAATTTATCATTTCTGGAGTTTTTCTAGCCTCATCTATGGTTATCAAAACTCTTTTTTTCTTTTTGCTTATTTCCTTAAGTATAGTTTTTAAAGCAAAATCTATACTTGCAACAGGGCTCTTCTTATCAATATTAACCCCGATTCCAAAGGCGGAAAGATTAAGATTTGCATCAACGAATTTTGTAATAAAAGGAACAGCACTATAAAGCTCCGCCACCAAATCTTTTGTAATCTCGCCATCTGATTTCAAGCCTACAACTATCCAGTCATCATTTTCTCGAATTCTTCTCTCAATAGCTGTAAGTGTAACTGTCTTACCAGTTCCTCTAATTCCTGTCAGCTTAAAAGCTTGTTCTTCTACGATATCGCTTTCAAGTGTCTCTACAATAGTATCTATCAAATAATCACGGCTTATATACTGATTAGGAATTCTACCAAAATTAATCACATACGGGTTTCTTCCTGTCATAATTACCTCCTGATCACATGCTATATAATAATTTATCATCTATATAATACTATATAATCCAATATAATTCTATATAATTTATATAAAGCTATATAATCCAATATAATTCTATATAATTTATATAATCCTATATAAAACCAGAGTGGTCTAGGCCGGAAGGTGTAGGCCACTTTTGTTTTTATCAATTTTGGTGCTGATAAAGCCTATATATTCGTTATCCTTTGATAAATTTAGCTATTAGCCAACCTCAAATAGTCTATTTTAGCGCTATTTTATCAATCACCTCTTTGCAAATCCCATAACTTCATAGTGGAATTGATAAACTAGCCTATCACTGAATATTTTTTATCAATCAGAAGCCTACAAAAGCACATATTTCATTTTATAGTTGATAAATGTGCCATTTGCGCTAGCAAACACCAAAAAGAGCTGGCACACACGCCAGCTCTTTTCAACTAATGCAATTTTCTAATTGTCTTCACCATCATCTTCCCCTTCTGCATTTGGGTCATACTTGAGTATGTCTCCAGGTTCGCATTCAAGGGATCTGCAAATACCTGCAAGGGTAGTGAATCTGATTGCATTTACTTTGTTGTTCTTAATTTTGGAAAGATTAACATTTGAAATTCCCACACTATCTGCCAAGTCATTAAGTGACATGTGGCGCTTGGCCATCATAAT
Organism: Pseudobutyrivibrio sp. YE44; assembly: GCF_900104335.1. GTDB lineage: Bacteria > Bacillota > Clostridia > Lachnospirales > Lachnospiraceae > Pseudobutyrivibrio. Next base: position 51,684 of record NZ_FMXT01000006.1, on the reverse strand, counting down.
ATCCAGTTCAAGATAAATTTTGCCCATTCAAATACACCTCCTTATAATAATCCGTCTACATCTTTTTCAAGAGTTGCACCATATGCAAAATACTGTGACAAGCAAAGTACGATTAATCCGAAAAGTACCTCGCTAAACTCAAAGCCCAAGGAAAGATTATCTGCGATGAAACCAAGGATAATATTGGCAATAAGTTTAACTACTGGAATTGCAATTGCGATATAGCCAATTCTCTTTACAAGAACAACATTTGCATCTGCGAAAGGTGACGATGTGTTGGTCTTGTTAAAAATCTGATTTACATATCTGAACATAAATGCCATAAGCACTGCAAGTATTGCTGCTGAAACGAGAATCCCAACCATTGCTGGTGCAAAATTGCTTGCATTAAGTTCAAAATCTAGTCCATTAAAATTAGTTGCTGTAAAACTGTTTGTTTCAAAGTATTCTTCTGAAACCTTGTCTCTGAGAGCAAATATTGCAATCGCGCCGATTGTTACAAAAACAACTGCTACCCATAAAATAATCTCCATAACCTTTGCAAGTACTGCTGTGATGTTTCTAAGTTTTGATGCCTTCATAATTTTACCTCCTCTGATGTTTATCATTAATTATTTAATGTTTATCGTTAAATAGATAATATCACCAGTTTTTATCTTTGTCAACAACTTTTTATCGATAAACATTAAAAAAGTGTCATGGCATCAACCACGACACTTAATCTACATATAAATATGGCGTTTTTTAAAGCTTTGTCATTACAAAGATATCATAGATAGCCTTTACAGCTGCCTCGAAATCTTCGTTCTGAACACCGATGATAATATTCAACTCTGAAGAACCCTGGTCAATCATACGAACATTTACATGTGCATGGCTAAGGGCTGAGAAGATACGACCAGCAGTACCGCGTGTATTCTTCATACCACGACCAACAACGGCGATGAGAGCCAAATCAGACTCAATCTCAATTGAATCTGGAGCACAATTTCTGTGAATAGCAGAAACAACTGCCTGCTCCTTATTGATGAACTCATCTTCATGAACAACAACTGTCATGGTGTCGATACCTGATGGCATGTGCTCGATACAGATTCCGTTGTCCTCGAAGGCCTGAAGTGCCTTTCGACAGAAACCAACCTCTGAGTTCATAAGCGACTTTGTGATAAGCACTGTACAGAAGCCCTTCTTACCAGCGATACCTGTGATAACATATTCGTTTCTCTGGCCTGTAGATTCAACAATCCATGTGCCGTCATCCTCAGGCTTGTTTGTGTTTTTAATATTGATAGGAATACCAGCTGAACGAACTGGGAAAATTGCATCCTCGTGAAGAACAGATGCACCCATGTATGAAAGCTCGCGAAGCTCACGGTAAGTGATTGTCTGCATGCCAACTGGATCCTTTACGATACGTGGATCACAAATCAAGAAGCCAGAAACATCTGTCCAGTTCTCATAAACATCAACCTTTGCTGCACCAGCAACGATTGAGCCAGTCACATCAGAACCACCACGTGAGAAGGTCCTTACCTTTCCGTCCTTACCACAGCCATAGAAGCCTGGAATAACTGCCTTTGGATGCTCTTCAAGAGCCTTAGCCATAGTCTTCTCTGTCTTGTAAGAATTGAGGTGTCCCTCCTCATTGAAGAAGATAACATCCTTTGCATCAATGAAATCATAACCCAAGTAGTTTGCCATAATCTTTCCGTTGAGGTACTCTCCACGGCTGGCAAGATAATCCAAAGATAAATCAGACTTAATCTCTGCAGCGATTTCCTCGAAATCCTTGTCTAATGAAAAATCAAGATTCAAGCCAGTAATAATCTCGTCGTAACGAGCCTTAATAGCCTTAAGATTTTCAGTAACATCCTTACCTGCACTAGCATCCTCAAAGGTACGAATAAGCATATCAGTAACCTTTGTATCCTTGCTGTTTCTCTTACCTGGCGCAGATGGAACTACAAATACTCGATTTTCATCAGCTCTGATGATATCGCCAACCTTCTTGAATTGCTTGGCATCTGCTAATGAGCTGCCGCCAAATTTAACTACCTTCTTCATAATATATTGTCCTCGTCGTTATATTTTGTCTTAGGCCTGTGGCCTCCCGATACACAATTGCCTCAGTGCATTGCAATTAAGCATCATTTTAGCATATCGCTTTAGTAAGTTAAAGCACTAAATTATACTAAACAAGATATAATTTTAAACCTTTTTACTGTGAATTGTAACTAGGATTGCTAGGATAAAAGCACTCTATCGTTATCAAACTCTTCTCCTGCTCCCACCTTGAACTTTTCAAGGAGGTCGTTGACAGTAAGAGTCGAACGCTCTTCACCTTCGGTGTCAAACACAATTGTACCTGCGTTCATCATAAGAGTACGATTGCCCACCTCAAGTGCCTGATGCATATTGTGGGTAACCATCAGACAAGTGATTCCTCGCTCTGCCACAATGCTCTTTGTAAGCTCAAGAACCTTTTCTGCTGTAGCTGGGTCCAAGGCTGCAGTGTGCTCATCCAAAAGCAGAAGCTTTGGTGTAACAAATGTCGCCATCAAAAGGGTCAGGGCCTGGCGCTGACCACCTGACAAAAGACCAACTGGCTGCTTCATTCTATCCTCAAGTCCCATACCAAGAAGAGAAAGCTGTTCTCTAAAGCGAGCCTTATCCTTGTTGCTGATTCGAGAGAAAAGCTGGCTTGAACGATGTGATGCTCGAAGATAAGCAAGAGCCATGTTCTCCTCGATGGTCATGTTTGGAGCTGTACCTTTCAGTGGATCTTGGAAGAGATGACCAATCACCTTGCTTCTCACGTGTTCTTTCTTGAAAGTGATGTCCTCTCCATCCAGATATATATTTCCCTCATCAACAATGAAGGTGCCTGCAATGGCATTGAACATGGTAGACTTTCCTGCACCGTTTGAACCAACGATAGTGGCAAAGTCTCCGTCCTTTAATTCCAAATTAAGATGTGTAAGTGCCGCCTTTTCATTAACCGTTCCTGGATTGAAGGTCTTAGAAATATTATCAAGCTTAAGCATTTCCCTTCACCTCCTTGCTACGGTTTCCTCTGTAGTTTGCAAACTCTCGTCTCTTGAGGGCAGTCTTTCTACGGACATAAGGCATAGCAATTGCAACTGCAACGATAATAGCTGAAACCAACTTCAACGCCTCAGCAGGAACGGAAAGTCGAAGGGCAATTGCAACGATGAATCTGTAGAGAACAGAGCCTAAGATTGTTCCAAAGATTCTGCGAAGAGTGCTTCCTTTATTTCCAATAAGAGACTGGCCGATGATAAGAGAAGCCAGTGAAATTGTCACCATACCTGTACCAATATTGATATCAGCAGACTTCTGATACTGGGCTATAAGCGCACCTGAAAGACCTGTAAGTGAGTTTGCCAAGCAAAGGCCAACTGTGATTGTAAATGTTGGATTGATAGATGATGACTTTACCATTTCTGCATTGTCGCCTGTAGCGCGAATTGACATACCAAGAGTGGTGCCAAGGAACCACCACAAAAGCAGGGCGATAACAATGACGATTAACGCAACAATAACCACCTTAAACCAATCTCCAAATATCGTATATACGAATCCCGCTTTTCCAAGAGAGAAAAGTGTATCGCATCCAAAAAGATTTGTAAGGGATGAAAATCCCATTACGGCGATGTTGATGGTGTACAAACCTGTGTTGACAATGATACCTGCCAAGATGGATTCCACACCAAGCTTTGTCTGAAGAAAAGCTGTAACAAAACCTGCCATTGCTCCAGAAATGATAGCTGCAAAAAGTGCCAAGAATGGATGACCTGCGAGAGTCACCATTGCACCAACGGCACAGCCCAAAGTGAAACAACCATCAGTTGTTAAATCTGCGATATTTAGTATTGTGAATGAAATAAAAAGTGCTAAAGCAACTAGGGCGTATATACACCCTAGTTCTAAAGCACTTTGAAAAATCGAAACTGTAAAAATTGACGACATAACTCAATAAACCCCTTTTTATTCGAACTCCTTTGATGTCTGAATCTCCACGAATCCATCGCACATATCGCGAAGCTTTTCATAATCCAAATCAAGAGCTGCTGCAGTCTCAGTGTTGACTGTGGCTGTACCATTGTCAAGAGTCTTAACTGCAAGTGTAGCTGGCTCCTTGCCATCTACTAAAATCTCAGCAACCATGTTGGCTGTCTCAACACCAAGTGTAGCGTAATTTACTCCGTAGCCAAGGTATGCACCGTTAAGAGCAAAAGAATCAGCACCACAGTAATGAGGGATTCCAGCCTCGATGAACTTCTCATAGATACCAAGCTCAGCTGTCATGATTGTGTTGTCAGTTGGTGTGAACACTGCATCAACCTTCTCTGCACAAAGAGCATCAGCTGCAAGCATTACTTCGTCGTTCTTTGTTCCTGTCTTTTCAATAACCTCGATGCCAGCCTTTTCAAGATATTCCTTTGCTTCCTTGATAGGAGTTGTAGAAGCATCCTGTGACTTATCATATAAAAGACCAACCTTTGTAAGGTCTCTATCCTGCTCAAGCATTAAATCAAGAATCGCTGCTGTGTTGAGAGCGTCTGAAGTACCTGTAACATTTGCACCAGGTGCATCGTTTGAAGCCACAAGACCTGCGCCCTCTGGATCAGATACTGCTGCAAAAACAACAGGAATCTGATTATCCTCTGTAGCTGCCTGACAAATCATAGCTGTAGGTGTTGCGATTGGAACTAAAACATCCACCTCATCATTTATAAGCTCTGCCACCATCTGGTTGATTGTGGTTGAATCTGCCTGACCGTTGCAATAGTAATCCTTATAGTTGAAGGTGACACCCTTCTCCTCTGCGATTGTATCAAGCTGCTTTTCAAGATTATCAACAATCTGGTTCAAAGAAGCATCATCCACGTACTGAATAATACCTACCTTGAATTCCTTCTTTGATGAATCTGAAGCATCACCTGAATCTGAAGCTGCGCCCTTACCACAACCTGTGATAGAAGCTGCAAGCATTGCCATTCCTAATAATATCGATAATACCTTTTTTTTCATTGTAATCCTCCTAACATAAAAGCCTTCACCTAGCACGACTTTTGTATCATTTCAATATTGTAGCATAACGCTTTAGCAAGTTAAAGTGTTTAAGCATAATTTAAGGGACCAAGTTTGGCCCCTTTATCTAAAGCTCTTTAAATATTCTTTGTGCTCCTCAGTGACTCTGTAGCTTTCCACGGCTTTTTGGATGGCCTTTTTGTGGGTCCAATCCTCCAAGCGATGCTGCTCAATGAATTTTACACTGGCATCATATTGCTTGGCCAAGGCTGTTGCAAAATACCAGGCAACCATCATCTTCAGGTAATAGTCCTCTCCTGTTTTTGATGCCACAAGCTCTAAGTATTCTTCCTTGAAATCCTCCCCAAGGAATTCGTTCATCAGAATACGCATGCCAAATCGAGCTGTGTACACATGGTCAGACGCAATCCACTTTTTTATATAAGGAAGAAGCTTTTCGTGATTTTTCTTGAAGGACTTTGGTGTAGCCTGATCTGACACTGGCCAGCAATCCACATAAGGAAGAAACGCCTCCACCAGCTGCACGCATTCATCAAAATCCTTTATTAGAGATATGATAAAAAAATGCACCAAGTTTTCTTCATAATATTTGTGAGGAAGCTGCTGTAAAAACTCCTTATAGTCTCCGCTTTTGAAAACATCCTTTGCAATATTTCTCATGTCTGGAGTGCGCACCCCAATAATGGTTTCCGCTGGGATGTTCGGAACAAGCTTCGCCTGAAATTCTTTGTACTTGTCATCCTTTGCTTGTAGTAATCTGTCGTATACTGTCATAGTCCCCCCCCTACTTCTAGTCTGATTTGATTCTTATTTTCTGGTGTATCTATTCATTGTCTGATTCTATTCTTCTTTTCCCTTGAGTCTACTCATAATCTGGAATCTCATTTGTTCTTCTGGCTTCCTCGCTAATCATCTCTTCGTATCCGGTAAGAGCTGCGAAAGGCGCAAACTGAGCCGCCCTGTCATACAAGCTCATATGAGGATGCTTGGTAGACTGATGATGAGGCAAATCTATTATGTCACCGTAAACAATTCTAGGATCCTTTTCTTTTCCTGTAATTCCCTTAGCCAAATCTATTCCTCCAATATCTGATTTGTCAGCAGTGCGGGCGATTGCCCCTATATTTCTATTCCTCCCCTGACGAGTGGCCGCCCACCTGCTTATTTCTTTTCATGGTCATGGCGCCTTCCTCAAGATTCATTCCCTTTAATACTGCATTTTTTCCAAATTTATCAATGATAGAAAGTGTGGCCTTTTGAAGCTTGTGCTCCTTTTCTTCCGCTGCCCTCTTTGCCTCTTTTTCCTTTTCCAAAGCTTCGTAGTCCGTGAACAAATCCATCTGATATGGAAGCTCTTCTGGGATTTTGTCCCTTGGAATGAGATTGCAAGCCACCACGTTAACCCTGCGAATCAGAAGCTCTGGGTCGATTATCCTGTCGTAAAGCTCCACCATCACCTGAGAAATCTGCTGAGTGGAGCTGGTCCAGCTATCAAGATTTCCTGTGCCGTGAGCATGATAAGGAAGAGGCCTGCCGTAATGATCAAGAGTCACCTTTCCTTTGTAAAGCTTGTTTGTGCCCTGTATCTTGAAAGTGGAGTCGCTAAGACCTCTGCCCTTGTAGCCATATTCCAGGCTGGTTCTGTCATAGCCAATGGTAAGCTCCACTTTCTTGGTGACCAAATCCTTCCGAACAAGGTCTAGCACCAGAAGCTCTGTCATTTCCTTTACAATGAGCCGTGCCTTCTCCGCGGTGTATGGCTCCATCAGAACCTGACCGCTGGACAAGCTGTTAGTCTGAGGCCGGTAGCTTTTGATGGTGGAAATCTCTGTTGGCTCCCACCCCCAGGCATGGTCTATAAGTAACTCAGCATTGATACCCAGGGCGTGATAAAGAATATCCTCGTTGGTGACGCTGATTCTGGCAATATCTCCCATGGTGAAGATGCCAAGGCGAGCCAGACGTCTTGTGATTCCACCGCCTACTCTCCAAAAATCTGTGAGGGGCTGGTGACACCAAAGAAGTTCTCTATAGGTTTGCTCATTCAACTCTGCAATACGAACTCCATCCTCATCGGCAGGCACATGCTTTGCAACAATATCCATGGCCACCTTTGCCAAATACATGTTGGTGCCGATGCCGGCAGTGGCGGTGATTCCAGTCTCCGCATATACGTTTTTAATCATGGTCATGGCCAGCTCGTGAGCTGTGCAGGAATAAGTATTCAGATAAGCTGTGACATCGATAAAACATTCATCGATGGAATATACATGAACATCCTCTTCAGAAACATAGCGAAGATAGATAGAAAAAACCTGAGTGGAGGTTTCCTCATAGCGCTTCATCCTAGGAGGCGCAGTAATATAGGCAAGCTCCAGCGCCGGATTCTTTTCAAGCTCACCAGCATCTGCGGACTGACCTACAAAATGATATTCACCTGTCTCGGGATCTTTTGGAAGAAGGCCAAGAGCTTTGGCCCTACTGAAACGCTCGGCATTGACCTCCTTCACCCTTTGCACTACCTCGAAAAGCCTGGCTCTACCAGAGATACCGTAGGCCTTCAAGGATGGGCTCACCGCCAGACAAATAGTCTTTTCTGTGCGGGAAGGATCAGCCACCACTAGATTCGTGGTGAGAGGGTCACGCCCCATATCATTAAGCTCGCAGGAAGCATAAAAACTCTTTAAATCTATGGCTATATAAGTTCTTTCAACCATCATAATACCTCCTGCTAAATGTACTATGATGATACACCTATAGCCCCTTAATGTCAAACTAATGTTCGATTATGTAATCATTGTTACCAGCGCTGTAGGCTCAGTAACTTCCTTTCGATTAGATGTGTTCATCAGAATAGCTGTGAGTGCAATTATAAAAAACACCACCAGCAATCCAATTGCGATAAGCTTTCCTTTATCTTCCATAGCTCAATCTCCAATCTATGGATTTCATGATAGCATAACAATGTGAATAAACTGGGGTTTGTGGAGGGTGGGGATGTTGGTTTACTGAGGTTGGCTTGCGGGAGTTGATTTATTGAGGTTAGTTTGTTGAGGTTGTTTTGTTGAAGTTGTTTTGTTGGAGTTGGTTTTTGGATTCTCTTGCTGGGATTTTACTACCTATAAAGAGATTCTTTTTCTAGGTAGTAAAATGTCTGCTCTTTTTACTACCTGCAGAGAGATTCTGTTTCTGGGTAGTAATTTGCTGGCTATTTTTACTACCTGCAGAGAGATTCTGTTTCTGGGTAGTAATTTGCCTGCTCTTTTTACTACCTGTAGAAAGATTCTTTTTCTAGGTAGTAATTTGCTGGCTATTTTTACTATCTGTAGAAAGATTTTGTTTCCAGGTAGTAAAATATCTGCTCTTTTTACTACCTGTACAGAGTTTTTGTTTCTAGGTAGTAAATTCAATCCACAAAATGGATTTTCTTGCCAAAACAAAGCGTTTTTTGTCATAAGTCGGTATCTTTATTGACAGCCACCGCTTTGGTTGATACACTTGCTCCTATTGATTAAGGGAGATTTACATAAGGAGCACTCTACATATGTTCATAATCAAAGGTTTCAAAAAATATAATGATGTGATTTTGACAATAGCGCATGAAGAGCAATGCATGAATTGTTGCTACAAGACCAAGCACAGGATAATCAAGTATTCAGAATACTTCACTCTATTTTTCATTCCCATTTTCCCTGTAAGTATCAAATACAAATTAGCATGCCCTCGATGCACATATGAGATAAGAATTAAGCATTCAGATATTAAGCATTATAAAGATAACAAAGGAGCTGCTGAATTATCTGCAGCAAGGATTGAAAAGTATGTTGAATAAGCAAAATCGTAAAAAAAACCTTAAAGCATATATTTCAATAGAGCTAGCTTTCTGGGAGAAGCTGCTTGCCTTTATCATTTTAATGATGGCATCCACAATAGCCGTATGCGAGCCAGACATTAGAGTATTTATTGTCACAATCCCTTTATGGTTTATTGGGTTTCTTCTGGTGTTCAAAGCAAGAGGAACCACAAAGGCTGCTGAGTGTCTGCAGGAATATGGTCCATTAATGGTTAATCATCCTGAGTATACTTTTGTCGAATACAGCAAAGCTGTCAGACGCGACCGTGATACAGTGACAAATGAAATTGAATTTATGTTAAAAAAGAAGATACTATTTGGTACTATTGATATTAGCAATCATAAATTTATTATGGATGAAGATTTTAGCCTAAGATATGTCCTGAACAAAGAACGCTGGAATGGTGCTGTTTTTAAGCAAGGCTAATTCATTCAACAATAGAATGTTCTATACTGGTAGAACTAAAGACAATGATAACAAGCCTGGACAAAAATGGTATGGCTTAAAACAAAGATAACTAGTATGTACAAAATTGATGAGACTAATAACAATGAAAAATATATTTTGCTGATACCATCTATGCTGGATTTTCATTTTCCATTGATGAAGTATGCCTTTTGCTCAAAGGAATATCATCCAATCATTTTGGATAATGAAGATGGCATTATTAATGTTGGCCTTAAATATGTAAACAATGATATGTGCTATCCGGCAATATGCAACTCTGGACAGATAATAGATGCTTTGCAATCTGGTAAATATGATTTAAGCAAAACCAGGGTTTTGATGGCCACCGCAGGAGATGCATGCCGAGGATCCAACTACATCACAACCATAAAGCGAGCCTTAAAGAAAGCTGGCTTTGAGCAGGTTCCAGTCGTAAATATTAATGTGCGTGGAATAGAGAAAAGCGAGACCATAAATGTTTCACCCGCTATGGCCTGGCGCGGACTGGTGTCCATATATTATGGCGACATCTTGATGCTACTTTTGCATCACTTGCGTCCTAATGAAATCACACATGGTCAAACACAAGAAAAATACCATTACTGGCTATCAGTTTTGTCAGAGGATTTGCGCTGCGGGAAACACCTTTCAATAAGAGCTATCAAAAGAAGATTCAAAGAAATTTCTGATGACTTCGCCCAGATTTCTCTAAACGAAAAAAGAAAACAACGCATTGGAATCGTTGGAGAAATCTTTCATAAATACAGCCATCTTGGAAATTGGAATTTGATTGATTATCTAGAAGAACAAGGATGCGAATCACATACCAATGGCGTTTCTTGGTATCTCATGTACTATGTTGATACACATCTACTTACGGAAAAGTCTGTACTAAGACCAGCCTATAAACTGGCTCAAAAGTTTTTCAATCACCTTCAAAAAGCAATGATAGACGCCATACGTGCAAATGGTTTCTATTCTATGGATGATTTCCTTTCTCTGAAAGAGCAGGTTCGTCCATATATCAGCATGGAATATAACATCGGGGATGGCTGGCTCATTGGTGCGGAATGCGCAGGGCACTTGCTGGAGGATTGCCCAAAGGTTATGGCGGTTCAAAGCTTTGGATGCATGCCTTTACAAACCTGCGGCAAAGGAATCTACACTCGCGTTGGTCGAGAGCTGGCAGATAAAGGCATTATTGCCTGGGCAGAAATTGATCACAGCGGAGCCGAGTCCAATTATTATAACAGAGTGCAGATGCTGATAGACTTTTCGCCACTGAAACAGAGTAACTCTATAAGTAGTGAAAAATAAGTTTATCTTTATAAAATGAACTTCTATATGATTAATAATAATCTTTAAAAAAATGGGGCTGCACCGGCAGCCCCATCATTTATCTATTACAATATTCTAAAACCTTATCATAGAAGCTTTTATCTTCTTCAAATAATCCATGGCCCAGTCCTTCAAAGATTAGCATCTCACTGTTAGCAATGCCAGCCTTCAATTCATAAGGTGCATCATTGCCTACTGTGTTGTCACAGTTTCCTGCCATGATGTAGGTTGGACATTTAATCTTTGATAACTCTTCTCTTGCATCAAACTCCAATATCGCATATGCGTTTTTAAGAAATCTATCGTAGGTTGCAGGTTTTGTGAATCTAGCAAGAGCTGGAAGATATTTCTTATTCTTTTCATTAAATGCTTTTGTGTATACCTTTTCTGCAGTATCAAGCATAAGCTCCGTGTGAGTGGAAGTGCTTGTCATATCAATCCATTTTGACACAACGGTCTTGATGGTTTCGTTAGCATAGGGTGCTGTCACCACAAGAATCAATTTTTCAACCAACTTAGAATGGTTTGCAGCCAAGTATTGGGATATCATTCCTCCTTGAGATACGCCCAAAACTATGGCTTTGGTTATTCCAAGGTTCTTCATGGCCTCAGCTTGATCATCCGCCATTTCCTTGATGGAATAATTGTCAGGAAGATCATTCTTTCTGCTAAACATGTACACCGTATAGTCTTTGAAAAAATGCTTGTAGCTGCCAGCTAAAAGCCAAGCTTTTCCCTTCACAGTCCACAAGCCATCAGACAATCCAGGTAAAACAACTAGGATTTTCTCGCCCTCTCCAAAGGCTGCATAATACATATCTGTGTTGCCAACTTTTACTTGTCCATTTTTCTTCACTGAAGTCACCTCAATAACTAAATCTCTTCATCACATTTTTAATTGGAATATAAAGCACTAGCATAAACACAAAGTTTCCAACACAATGCACCATATCCCACATTATTCCAGAAATCCACCATGGAAAAGCTGTGTTGAAGCCTGCTGCTATTCCACCAGAACTAAATCCTATAAAGAAGTACGTGATGGAGCAAAGCATTCCAAAGCAAAGTCCAAATATTCCAGAAAAGATTGCCCAGAACAGGGCTGAATCTTCTTTCCTAAACAACCATGTTAGCAATACCAGTAGAGGCCAGATATAAAGATACATTATCCACCAGGTATTCATTCCATAAACAATGCCCTCCACCAAAATGAAGGCTGGAACTACCGCCATCACCTTCCTACCAAAATAAAGTGTGAACATAATCAACCAGAAGGTAGTCAGCTCGATATTAGGCAAGAAACTAAGTGCCGCCTTGCAAACTTCAATTACTGCAATCATAAGCCCTGCCATAGCTATATCTCTAGCTTCAAAGCAGGGCTTGTTGTTCATTTTATTGAGCTGCTTCATAAGTCCAAGTGTAGGTATCACCATCAACTACAGGCTGCTCAGTCACACCATACTGACCGTACTCACCATTTACATAAAGTGCCCAGTAAGCACCATCCTTTTCAAAAATAGCCTGCTCATCGTTGATTACCTGAACCATGAGACCATAATCGCCGTCTTCACCACTAAATGAAAAACTGCTGTCGCTTTCAGCCAACTCATCCATGGCATCCTTCAAATACTCAGCATCAGTGTTTACATCATACTCTTTGCTGTCACCATTCGAATCCACTACCTCGATAACAATTGCCTTGTCACCAGCAGTGCCCTTTGCAGCAAACTTGTTGTAGCATAATGCGAATACCGCAATTAAAACCGCTAATACTACCGCACCAATTACTATTTTCTTTGAACTTTTCTTTTCCATCATTATTCTCCTGTTTCATTATTATTTTTATGGATAATATTCTAAACAATCAGTTAAGTTTTTATCCATCAATTTCTATTTGTTTTTCTGTGGGAAATCATAATCTATGACTTCTTGTGTGCTACTTAAGGAAAAAGCCCACAAGAACTCTGCTTTGTAGAGCAACATTTTCTTTCAGAAAATATTGGTCCATCTCCGGTTCTTGATTTTCTGATGAAAATCAAAAACCTATGACTTCTTGCTGGAAGAACAAGGAATTGCCAACAAGAATCTTTAATTATATTATGCTGAATTATAGTTTATTAATCCTTGTAAAGCAACAAAAAGCTCTGGATGACAATTTATCATCCAGAGCATATCTAGCATGGGTGGAGCTATTACTACCTGGGAGCAGATTCTTGTAGCAAGTAGTAAAAAGGAGCATGATTTTACTGCCCAGAAACAAATTCTCTCCACAGGCAGTAAAAGAACCAGTGATTTTACTTCCTAAAAACAGATTCTCTCTACAGGCAGTAAAAAGCCCAAGCATTTTACTTCCTAGAAACAAAATCTTTCCACAGGCAGTAATATGACCAATGGTTTTACTACCTGAAAGCAGAATTCCTCCACAGATAGTAAAAGAACCAGTGATCTTACTTCCTAGAAACAAATTCTCTCCACAGGTAGTAAAATGCTCAAGCAATTTACTACCTAATAAACAGATTTTCTCTACAGGTAGTAAAATGACCTATGGTTTTACTTTCTAGAAAGCATCTACTTATTCAGTTTTCTCTCTATCCCTCTTCATCATAATAAGTCGTCACAGGATTATCATTGTATTCATCAGCAGTGAAATCATAAAACTCTTTTATACGTACAACATTTCCTGACACAAGGAAATTCTTATATTCATAATATTTTACAGTTACACCCATCAGCTCAGTTCTTGCGGCAACATATTTTTTACCATCACGAGTCACTACTGCTTCCTCGCCCAATGACACACGCATAAAAAACAAAAATATGCCGCCTATAATAAATGCTGCAAAACAAAATAAAACTACAAATATATACTTTATGGACGATGCACTTTTGAGCAAACTCATTATTATTCCTATAAAAAATGCTACGCCCATGAATATTACTGACATCTGCACAAACCAGGCCCGCAATCTCCATCCAGCAAAATGGCAAATAACAGCCATCATCAAAAAAACAACAAAATACAGAAACGTCACAACACTTACTTTTTTTACAGCAAACTCTAATTTATTTTTCATAAAATATTGCCACCATTTTTTCTAACAACATAACTTATTCTATTTTTTATAAAATGTTAAAACCATTTTTTTAACAACATAACCTATTCTTTTTTCATAAAATGAACCTCTCATCTTTGTATTACAATCCATACTTCTTTTCATAGGATGCAACACCTAATTTCATCTTGCTTCTCATGGCCAGCTACACCTTTCTTTCAAACCACGAAATAACCTTATACAACAAGGTCACTGAAACCACCATCATAATAACCTCTGTTACAGGCTGGGCCCAGATCATGCCATTGAATCCAAATAAATGATTCAACAGCCAAAGCATTGGCATGTAAAGGAACAGCTGTCGAACAGCTGTTATCGTAAATGCGAATTGAGGCTTACCCATGGCCTGGAAGGAGGTGCGGCTCATGGAGATTGCACCAACAAAAGGAAGGATACACATGATGGTTCTAAGGACCTTTGCACCAGTTGCGATAACATCTGGTGACTGGGTGAATAGGCTGATGAGATTTGGAGCAAAGATTCCGAAAATAGCCATGACGCAAAGCTCCACAGAGCTTACAACCATCACGCCTGATTTTAAGATGCTAAGCATTCGTTTATAGTTCTTTGCACCATAGTTGTACCCCATAAGAGGCTGTGTTCCAGCAGCAAAGCCCTGATAAATATAATTTCCAAGAGAGAGTATCTTCTGGGCCACGCCCATTGCTGCAACTGTAAGCTCACCATAGCCTACAGCCAGGTTGTTGTTTATGATATAAGCCACTGAAGTCAACAGTGTTTCAAGGGTGGCAGGCACGCCTACCCAAAAGATTTCTCTAAGTATTTCTTTTGTTGGAAGTATGTACTTTGCACTAGGCTTCAAAAGTGATTTTCCTGAAGCATAAAGCAAGATAGATGCCACCATTCCAGCAGCGTTTCCAAGGATTGTGGCTATTGCAGCGCCTCGAATTTCCATGCCTAAAACAAAGATGAAAACTGGATCTAAGATGATGTTTACCACGGTTCCTAAAACCATCCCAATGATGGAATACTTTGCAGAACCTTCAGCTCTAAGAAGCTGACCAAAGGTATAATTTCCCATGGTAAAAATGCTTCCAAGCAAGATAATAAAGGTGTACTGGCTGGTATATTCAAAGGTGTTTGCCTTTGCTCCAAGTCCGGTAACAATCTGTGGAAGCAATGCGATACCAATCACGGTGACCAACAAACTGTTTAAAACTGTGAGAGTGAATCCAACCGTAAGTGTGTGGCAAGCTTTCTCCTTATTACCTGCGCCAAAGCTTCGCGCTATCAGAGAAGCTGCACCTGTGCCAACCATGTTTGAGATGGCAATCGAAATCATCATTGTAGGATATGCTAAGTTCACAGCTGCCAACTGGTAATCATCATGCATCAGGCCGATGAAATATGTATCAACTAAGTTGTAAAGCACCATTATCATCATGCCCATAATAAGAGGCACGCCCAGCTTTACTACTGCTTTGGCAGGTGCCTCTTGACTAAGTGTGTATATTCTTTTGTCTTGTTTTGTTTCCTTTGTTGTGTCCATAATTTTATTATTATATTTCCTCTGCAATAAGATTCATTTCTATACGTTGAAGGATTAATGGGATTGCCCTAGATGAATTAACAGCAAATCTGGCTTTAAGAGTATCTAACAATTCTTTCTTATCTGCCTCTGTTATTCCCAATGAATTACAATATATCACAATTGCTGCATCCGCAATCTGCCTTCCTAATGTTGTCTGCTGAATAAGTGAGCTATCTATGAGCAAAGATATATTTGATAAGCAATCCTGTCCAAAGGATGTAAATGAAAGCTCGTACATGCTAGAGAATCGATCCACTTCCGAAAAGTCTAGGTCCGTTGTGTATATATCCTCCAAATACTGATTGGCTACATTGCATATTTCCCTTTCAAGCTCTGCCAAGCTGACCAAAAATCCCTCATCATCATACTTCTGAGCTATGGTGCTTATAGGGAAAGTCTTGATTCCTCTGGTAATAAAAAGGTCTATAGTATATGAATCACTTCCAATCAGATGAGAGCCAATATTATCCGCAAACACATATACCTTAGTCAGGTTCTTTGCCCTCTTGCTAGCTCTAGCTATCCCACCTTTGTTATTCTCATGGAAGGATACAATGACTTCCTCACCTTTGGTGGCATCAACCTTTATGTAGACTGATATCCTGTAACCTCCATCCAATACACAAATAGCATTATCAAACTTTTCCTGTGACCTTATTTCTGTGAGCATG
This sequence comes from Pseudobutyrivibrio sp. YE44, assembly GCF_900104335.1. GTDB lineage: Bacteria > Bacillota > Clostridia > Lachnospirales > Lachnospiraceae > Pseudobutyrivibrio. Next base: position 35,633 of record NZ_FMXT01000006.1, on the reverse strand, counting down.
AAGGGCTGAATGTGCGAGAGATAATCCTTAATATAATCCAGCTTTTCTACTCCTACATAGTCTAAGTATTTGAAGAGATGTAAATTAAGCTTAGAATCATGTTCTGATTCATCCAACTTAACTCTGTCCAGCCTAGCAAGCTTACGAAGCTTTCGAGTTAACATCTTCTTTTGCAATAATTCAGCGTCTGTTTCAAAGCATTCTTGCTTTTTTGAAAGCTTATTGCTTTTTCTTTGAGTATGATTTTCTCCATCCTCCAACATGTTGCTAAGCTTTTCAAAATAGGAGATTATTGCTTTTTTGCTAGGAGCAGATACTGCTCTATAGATTTCAATTATGTTCTGTTCATCATCAGTAAGAAGCTGTTCAACTTCTAGACTTCCAGATGTTTCCAGCTCATCTTCATCCATTAAAAGCTCATAGAGGCTGATTCCAAGAGTCCGACTGATTTTTAAAAGCTTGTCAGAGCTTGGAACTTTACCGTGACGCTTCCAATCACTAACTGTGCTCTCAGGAATTCCTGACAACTTTGAAAACTCTTTTTGTGTAAATCCCTTTTCATTTATCTTTTCAAATATTCTATCATTTATGCTCATATCTGCGCCCTCAATCCGCAAGTGCGGATTCAATATACAAAAACTAAGCAACAGCATATGCCATTGCTTAGTTAAATAATAATCCGCAACTACGGATTTGTCAATCCTGTCCTCTTAATCTAATAAAATTTATATAATCACAAGCTCATCCTCTTTTACCTGGCACTGTAGGAACAGCACCTCTACCCCGGCTGCTTTAGCCTCTGCAAGAGCTACTCCAAATTCAGGATGAGTGTCTACATTTGGGCGCACTTCGTTTACCCCCTCCACTTGAATTACAAAGGCTATGATTGCTTTGTAGCCAAGCCGAGTTGCAGCGGTAAGTTCCCTAAGATGCTTTACCCCTCGCTCTGTAGGAGCATCTGGAAAATAGCCGATGCCATCCTTTATTAAAGTACAGCCCTTCACTTCCATCAGAAATTTATCAGCCCCACGCTCCATATAAAAATCGATTCTAGAGTTTCCATATTTGTATTCCGGAATTACAAGGTCATAGTCCTGTGTGGCTAGCCACTCATTCACCACTGCATTAGGTGCCTGAGAGTCAATGTTTACAAGCCCCACTTCCGCTTCTACTGCCACCAGGTCATACAAGGTCTTTCGTGAGGGATTATCAGACTTTTCAAGATAGACTGTGGCCCCTGGCAGCAACAGTTCCTTGCACCTACCAGTGTTTTTCACATGTACAGTAGTCTCATGTCCTTTAATATCAACCTGGGCTATAAATCGGTTGGGCCTCGATATAAATTTTGCCTTTACAATGTTTTTGTATTTCATACTTGTTTATTCCGCCAAAACAGCCTTTTTAAAATCCTCATACATTTCAAAGGCTGTTTTTAGGATTTCATCTAAATCATCATAATCACCATATATTGGCTGTTTTATCCTATAATCTAAACTAATTAAACGTCTTGAATATGTACTCCATGGCGCCCCTAAAAGTAATTCATCATCTTTTCTTACAACCCATACTAAATCAGCTTTTCCATCCCTCAAAATAATGTGAAAACCAAAGGAATAATCTTCAACTTCCTCTTCTTGAATCTTAAAAAACTTTTCCTTCGAATCAAACAAAGGCTTGTATCCTAGTGCGGCAATAGAATCCATCACTTCTTCTCCATCAAGATATATTAATCGCTCTGATAATGGTGTCCTTTCTGAATCGTACTCGTTAGACAACTCCTCATAACGCTTAACAAAATCTATTTTTGTCAATGCATCTTTTATTCTTGAATCTAATTCCATAATATTTTCTTCTCCTTTCCTCACTCATCCCACAGCGGTGTCTTCAGCTTCACGATAAGATTGTCCTTCAGGTAGTATCCATCTCCCAACTCAATCTGCTTCTTAAAGGCCTTGGCTGCTACAAGTGGGATTTCTGCTGCTTTCATTGCGCCCAAATTGTCGAAGAACATAAAGTGCTTTTGTTCCTTCAGCTTCTTGAGGATTTCAGGTGCGTTGTATGGGATTGGTTCATTTTCAATTCCACCAATTATGATTCCCACCTTCATGTTCTTATACTTTCCAATTATATTTTTGAAGGAAGCTAAGGCGGTAGCATTTGTTGAAATTGCAGTAATAGCATCTGCAGAGTTAAATACCAAAAGCAATAGTTTCGCCTGAGCTAAAACAGTATCCTCGCCAGCTGTAAGCGCATCATATCTAGCGCCAAGAACCTGCTCAGCCTTTGCAATCAATTCTACTGCAACTTCGTTAGTCATGCCATAGGTCATAACATTTGGCTTATCCTTCAGGTGTGCAAGTCCCTTGTCGATACCATCGATGATGTGAACCTCAGTCATATCCGGATACATTCGAGCAAGCATATTTACAGTATAGTTTATGAAATTATGTCTGCCGGAACCTGCTCGTCCACAGACGGCGATAGCACCCATGCTACCTACATCCACCACATAAGGCTCCACAGTGGCATAGTTCAAGCCCACAACAAGCTCGAATTTCTTCTTTGCAAAGCCGACGTAAGACTTCACCACAGTTTCTGCCTTCAAAAGTGATGGGATGACAGGAATCTGGCGAGCCTGCATGTCAGGATATGCAGCGTTTTGCTCAGCTACAAATTCTCTTATGGCCTGGACTCTTTCAATTTCCTTCACACCCTCGAAGGCCAGATATGTCTGGCAATCCATATGGTTCTTGTTGATTTCCACCAGACATCTTCCGTGGATGTCCTCTATTCTCTCTCGGCAATGCTCAAACAGAGTGCTGTACTCATTTGAATCGTTGCAGAACATTGCCATGCGACAAGAGAAATTGCTCAGGTATTTGTAGCCCATGCCGGCAGTCTGAGTGTTGGCGATAATCACAGTGATACCCACAGTCAAACCCTCACGGCAGATACCCAGAAGCTCGTCGTTTTCAGTGAAATACATTTCACGAAGTGCTGTCAGGTTGTCAACCAACAGAAGGATTTGAGGAAGGTCTGTCTTGCCTGCCTCTAAATAAGCCGCAAAGGAGCTAACTCCCACTGAAAGGAGCTTCTTCTTTCTGGCTTCAATCTCTGAATAAAGGAGCTTGAAAAGATTCTTTAGTTTTTCATCATCAGAGGAGGTTACAACACCACCCACATGATTCAGACCTTCAAAATTCTTCAGCACCATAGATGCAAAATCGATTGCATAAATGTTGACCTGTGCAGGAGAATACTTTGTGGCAACACTTCTGATGATGGTCTGAAGCAGATTTGTTTTGCCGGATTGTGCCGAGCCAATCAACATCACATTCTCGCGGGTCAGGTTAATTGTGTGCATTCCCTGATACTGACTATCTGGATCATCATATACACCAATCTCTGCCACGATATCCGTATCTACGAATTGAAGTTCTTCCTTTGAAGGGAAGGCAATAACCTCTGCAAGAGGTGGCAAGCATATAGCCTGAAGCTTTTCAATATGCTGCTCATCACAGTACTCGCTGATGCGCTCTACAATCGCCTCCAGCTGATTCTGGTCGCCCTTTACCTTCTCACCCTTTTGCTTGTACAAAACTGTTCTGCGTCCAGCTAAATCCACACCGTCTATTTCGTATTTACGTTTATTTTCTGTGCTACTAACCACAGCTGGCGCACCTGAATATGCCGACTGGAACAGCTCGAAAATCTCGTTATTTCCTACCTGAAGATAAGCTCGTCCAGGCTCTCTGATTTCTGCTGCAAGAGGAGATTTGATAACCTCGTTACTATCTGATTTATCCTGCACCTTCAGACAAAGCTTGAACTTTGAGTTGGACCAGATCTGGTCGTTTACAACGCCTGCTGGCTTCTGGGTGGCAAGAATCAAATGCACACCAAGGCTTCGTCCGATACGAGCTGCTGAAATCAACTCCTTCATAAACTCTGGCTGCTCGCTTTTAAGCTCTGCAAACTCATCTACTACCAAAATCAAATGTGGAAGAGGTGTCTCAACTTCGCCCTGCTTGTAAAGGCTAATATAATCGTCAATCTTGTTTACCTTTGCCTCTGAGAATAAAGCTTGGCGTCTCAAAAGCTCCGCCTTGATAGAGCGAAGTGAACGATCAATTTGTTTGCCGTCAATATTTGTGATGGTGCCTGTCAAATGTGGCAGATTTTCAAACTGGTTTGCCATACCACCACCCTTGAAATCGATGATTACAAAGCCCACCTCGTAAGGATGGAACAAGGTAGCCATTGAAAGGATGTAGGATTGGATGATTTCTGATTTACCTGAACCAGTGGTACCAGCCACAAGACCATGAGGTCCCATATACTTCTCGTGAATATCAAGATACACAGTTTCACCGGTGCTTCGCACACCTAGTGGCGCTGCCATGCTCTTGTAGATTTTCGAATTACCCCAGCGCTGACTTAAATCAAGATCATAGGCATTCATAATTCCAAGCAACTCATACAGAGTAATATTCTTGGTGAGAGTTTCCTCCAGGCTCATCTCATCAATATAGACGCAGCCCAATCTAAGGGCCAGCTCCTGAACCTCTGCCCTACTTGTATGAGGATAGACGAATGGCTGAATCTGCTTGCCATCCTCCGCATCCTGAATGTATCCCTTGTAAGTGTTGCTCTCTAAGAAAACCAGCTTTGAACAGAACATATTCAAGAGCTCTGGCTGCTCCTCCCAAAACAGGAAAACAAAACCAAGACTTGCTGCCTTTTCCACATAATCCATAACAGGATGTTTGCCAATCTTTTCTGAGCGATAAACAAAAACAACAAAAGTTGGTAGCTCTTTTATTACGTCAGCCTTCAGCTGCTCACGGGCAGAAAGCTCGTTGTACAAAAACTCAAGGGCCTGTTTTGCACTTTCATCATCGTACATAAAATATCTCATACCGCCATTGTCGGAAGACATGTTCTTAAACCATCGAGCCCACGAAAAATCTGGCACATCATTCTCACCAAGGATTAAGAACATCTTCACTTCCTTGTAAAAATACTCGCCGGCAATGGTGACAATCATATTTTTCATAAGCTGATAAAGCTTTGTTCTGTCTGCCACAAAGCCCACAGCATTGGCGTCTCTAAGCTGAAGCACCACCGGCATACCATCGATATACTGATACTTGTCGTGAATCTGCTCAGGGATATCCATCATGGCATCATCAATATCGATGTATTCCTGTGGTTTGAAGCACACCTGAACCGCAGATTTCACTAGGCCTGTTCCAATCCACACATCCAAGAAATCCTCTTCATCCTTTGTATGAGAGAAAAGATTTCCATCGAAATGCTGAATGGAATTCATAGTGTCTTCAACAGAACGATTCATACGAAGCTGAATGGTTTTCTCGTCCGCACGGGACTCAATGATTTCATTCTCTTTGCCCTGAATATAATTGTTGTAGTAAGCGATTCGTTTTTCTTCCTTTTCTGCGCGCTTCTTTTTATCTTGGAAATAGTTAATGACAGCCAGCACACCACTGATTACACCTGATGCTGCAAACATAATCACATAACCAATGTTGCTGCCCATCATCAGGCCACGAAGTACTACCATGACACAAAGCATCATGACTGTTGGCAGCAATATCATAAACAGATTCTTGTGCTCGTCATTGGTCTTTGACTTTGGAGGGAGCACCTCAATAGAATCCTGAGGAACCTTGTAGTGCTGACGAACACTTCTGGTGTACTTAGGATATTGGAAATGAATATTCTTGGCCTCTATCAACTGACTTGGAAGATTTGTTGCCACCCCCAAGGTGTCAGAGGTGTACAGCAGCTCCCCATCGAGATAAAAGGAATGACCATAGATTCCCAAGAAATCCTTTGGTTTGAAAAGCTCATTTCTATCCTTGTGAAGGCTACCGTTGATAGTGGTGCCATAGGCAAGCTTGCTATCGTCGATCTGGAACCCACCATTAGCCCTAATCAGAGTCACAGCACCATCCTTCAACTCCCTGTCAAAGAAGCGGATGGTGGAATTACCTGCTCCGCCAATGGAAATTGTATTCTGCCCTTGGATGTTGATTACATAGTTGTAGTTGTCCTGCACTGTAGAAAAATCAGCATCAAATTGAAGATTGATAAGCTCCTGCCTGGTGTTTTCATCCATAGCAAGTAAAGCTCCACCCACTCTGATTTCAAAGGATGCCGCCTCATTTCCATTTGCAGAAAAATATATTCCCGAATCAGCAGACACTATCACTGACCCCTGATTGTTCTTCAGGCGAATAATAAAGTCTCTGCCAAAGTCCTCAGAAATAAATTGGACCTGACAATTGCGACTAGTACCAATCATCAAGCCCTCAAACGAATCCTCTACAGTGACCTCTTTGTAAACTCTACTGTTGAATAATGTAATCTTATATTTCATAGACACCCCTTCAGTCATTTGTCCCTGACAGTTTCTAGTTGAAATCACTTATCATTACCGCTCATAAAAAACAACAGAACCATCCCTAAGCCCCAGCTGCTCCAACTGAGCCTCTCCCTTTATAAGGGCAATAGGATTTTCAGCCCGAAGATAGCACTGCTTGGAATCATCCATATTTATGTCTAGATTAAAGCTCTTCTTCAAACCATAAATCAGCTCGTTAGCTGTTATGTCCACCGGAACTTCTATATCAAATTCCTCGTTCTTTTTCACATTTCTAAATCTAATAATCAAACTATTGTCCATATCCCACCTCGCACTTCTCCACAATCTACCCCTATATTACAAATAAGTTTTTATAGTTCTGTGAAAAAACAAAGGAGATTTGTGCTTGCTACCACTATAGAGAGGATGATTAATTGCCGAAAAATAATATAGATTTTAATTATTTCTTCAGAAAATCAAGGATATATGAACCGCTTATTACGAATTTGTAACTTTTCATTTACATAACGACAATAATATGGTATATTCTACGGGCGGTAATTAATAAACGAAATAATACCGTAATACAACAAGAAAGGGCAGAAAAAATGAAAAGAAGAATTAGTATCATTGCTTCGTTAGCATTAGCTACAGTACTTGCCGTTGGACAGCCATTATCTATGCCAGTGGTAAATGCTGCAAACACTACTACACAAGCAACAACTAAGGGGAGTACACAGACACCATTCGCACAGCACGGAAAGCTTTCTGTAAAGCAGACAAGCAGCTTCAAGGCTCCAACAATCGTTGATAAGAATGGTAAGCCTGTTCAGTTACATGGTATTAGTACACACGGCGTACAGTGGTTTCCACAGTATGTAAACAAGGATGCCTTCAAGAGCTTAAGAGATGATTGGGGTATCGACACAGTTAGACTTGCTGTATATGCTCGTGAAAATGGATATACACAAGGAAACAAAAACTTAATGGATCAGAAGATCCAGGAAGCTGTTAAGGCAGCACAGGAACTTGGCATGTATGTAATCATCGATTGGCATGTATTAAACTACAATCCAAACGAAGATATCAATGCAGCAAAGTCATTCTTTACAACTTACGCAAACAAGTATAAGAATGTAGACAACGTAATCTTTGAGATTGCCAACGAGCCAACAAGCACAAACTGGTATGATGGCAGCGGTAAGGATTTATACACATACAGCAAGACTATCGCTGGTGTAATCAGAAAGACTGGTGCAAACAACATCATCATCTGTGGTACAAACGACTGGTCACAGAGAGTAGATCAGGTTGCAGATAAGCCACTTAAGAACGATGGTTTCCAGAACATCATGTACACAGTTCACTTCTACGCTGCAACTCACTACGATGGAATTAAGAACAACGTACGTGCAGCAGTTAACGCAGGTACACCTATCATCTGTACAGAGTTTGGTGTTTGCGATGCTTCAGGTAACGGCGGATACGACTTCAACAATGCAAACGATTGGATGAAGCTCTTCAAGGAGAACAACATCAGTTTCGCAATGTGGAGCTTATGTAACAAGGGCGAGTCAGCTTCAGCACTTAACTCTTCTTGCTCAAAGACAAGCAACTGGACAGAGTCAGATCTTAGTGAAGCTGGTAAGTGGCTTGTAAAGACTTGCAAGAGCAGCGAGCTTACAAACAACACTAGCAACTCAAGCAGCCAGCCTTCAACAAAGCCTGAGACAAAACCAGAGACTAAGCCTGAAACAAAGCCTGAGACTAAGCCTGAGACTAAGCCTGAAACAAAGCCTGAAACAAAGCCTGAGACTAAGCCTGAGACAGGTAAGACTACAGGTAATGCTGTAACATTTGATGTTGCTTCTGATTGGGGAACAGGTTTCTCAGCTAACAACACATTTACTAACAACACTGGAAAAGCTATGACAAGCTGGAAGATCGAGTTCGATAGCGATGTAAACATCACAGCTATCTGGAATGCAAAGATCGTTTCTCACAAGGGTAAGCACTATGTAATCCAGAACGAGTCATACAACGGAAATGTAGATAAGGGCGCTTCTGTTTCCTTCGGCTTCAACGGCGAAAAGGCAAACGGCACAACTGCTACATTTACAAATGTAAAAGTAAAATAATATAAATACTAACAGGACCCAGCCGGGTCCTGTTTTTTACTGTAGACATCTATCACATCTGATGGATGTCTATTTTTGTCTTATGGTTATATATTGGGAGTTAGTCTATTAGTGGATTTTTAGAATAATAAATGTTATAATATACCAAAATGTTGATGAGAGGTACATTTTAGAGTTCTAAAATGTTGATGTTATAGCAATTACATCATTCCAAAATGTTGATGAGAGGTGCATTTATGCTGAGAAGAAAAGCAACAGACCAGCTAAAATACTGGGTGGATCACAAGGAAAAAAAATGTCTTGTTGTACAAGGTGCTAGACAGACTGGAAAAACATATATTATCGAAAGATTTGCAGAAGATAATTATGAAGAGGTAGTTGAAATAAATTTTAAAGAAATGCCTTCCGCAAAGACAATATTTGAAGGAGATTTAACCGTTGATAACATGGTTATGGCACTTCGATTTCGTTTTCCAGATAAAAAGATTATTCCTAGTAAAACGTTAATATTCTTTGACGAGATTCAGGAATGCGAAGAAGCCATTACAGCATTGAAGTTCTGGGCATTAGATAACAGATACGATGTTATAGTATCAGGTTCGCTACTTGGAATTGATTATAAACGTGCATCCTCATATCCAGTAGGCTATGTTGATTATCAGAAAATGTATGGTTTAGATTTCGAAGAATTCCTCTGGGGATTAGGTATTACTGAGGAGATGATTGACTCTCTAAAGACATGTATTGACAAAAAACAGCCTGTTCCTACCGCAATTAATGATCAGATGTTTAGCTATTATAGGCAATATATAGCTACTGGCGGTATGCCTGAAGCTGTTCAAAAATATTTGGATACAAAGGATTATAGAGAAGTTGACAATATACAAAGGAGTCTTCTTCAAGGATATCTATATGATATCGCCCATTATGCAACTGCAGAAGAAAAAGTAAAAGCAGAAAAGTGTTATCTCACTCTAGGTAAACAACTACTCGATAAAGAAAATCATAAATTTCAATATAAAGAAATTGAAAAGGGCGCCAGGGCTCAAAAATATTATAATAGTATAGACTGGTTGCTTAGAGCTGATATGGTGCATTTAAGCAGGATTGTAACAGATATTAGATATGATTTGGATGACTATGCTCGAAATGATTTCTTTAGAGCGTACACTACCGATTTATCGTTACTAGTTGCAATGAAGGATTTTTCGCTTAAGCAACACATAGTGGAAAATACACTAGAAGGTAATACCAAAGGTGGAATATATGAATGTGCTATAGCAGACGCATTGCACAAAAAAGGATATAACCTCTACTTTTACAAAAATGAAACTACAAAAAAGGAACTAGATGTAATTATCCAAAAAGATGGAAAAGTTATTCCTATAGAAGTTAAGGGTGGAAAAGCAAACGCAAATTCAATTAATTCAGTATTAAAAAAATATGATGATATTACGTTCGCATATAAATTTATTGATGGCAATGTAGGTGTGAGTGACAATGGACTGGTGACTTTACCATTATACATGGCTCCATTCATCTAAAATACCAACTAACAGGACCAAGCCGGGTCCTGTTTTTTTACTCTTATCCAAAATCAATCCTCCCAAGGCATTACATATACTATCTACGCTAGCGTCATTATACTGAATATATATGAAAAAACTGCATTATAATTTCATCATTCTATCCACCAGATATTCTATTCCGGCAACTTGCTTTACCTTGCTTAGCCTAGAACCAATAGTATTCCCTACAAATGACAAATTCATTTTGCCTTCGTTGGTCTTTATGGATATTACTCGTCTACCGAACAATCCTTTTTTGACTTTAGCTTCTATGATATCTGCAAACGCAAGCACAAACCCTCCTGTCATAACACTTGGGTCTATATTTGAAATACAGCAAAATGAAAGGTAATTTTCAGACACCCCAACATAACAATACTGATTAGCTAAGGCACCAACAGCTCCACCGCCAGGTATGCCGAGAGCATTCATTCCTGCAGCAATTCCCATTATAGCCTTTGCATCAGCCATAATTGTTCCCCACATTGTTGCTTGAAAACTCTCTCCAGAAACTAAAAAGCTGTTTAACATTTCCATTTTTCTGTTTTCATTCATTAATTCCATCTTACATCCCCTCCAGAATCACTTAGTCTTCAGTAAAACATACGGCTTATTATTCTTCCTAGTGTGTATCTCATGATAAAAGGATGATTTCTTATGTTCCCCTTTTGATTCTTGATACATTGTTATTGCTGCCCAACTGGCCTCTGCTTGTTCAGGCTTTTCTATAATCTTGGAAAGCATTTCATCCAAATAAAAATATGAGCTATAGGTTGTATCTTCATCATCATAATCTACATATTCTTTTGCTGGCATAAAAATCTGTATAAGAGCAACACCTTCGAAAGTCACCTCTTCAATGGAATAAAACATATTTCCATTTTGAACAGCACCAATTATGCTCATGGTTCTAGTGAAGTCTTCCATGGCATCACCAAACATATCATACCTACAGAGATACGACTTACTATACACATGACGATATGCCATCTTATCATGTTTATAAATATACTTTGTATTCATATTTCAGACTAAACCTCCGCATATACATCAGTGACAATTCCGCCAGGAATTGGAATCTGAACCAGATAAATGTCTTTAACAATCTGTCCTTCCTTTTCTGCAAAAGCTTTTAATTCATTCCACATAGAATTATAATCTGTATCAAAGTCTAGATATCTTGTATAAATACATTTATCACAACAAAAAGATGGATAATAATCCAGTCCGTCTGGTACATTTTCTATTTCACGATTCATTGGAAGCAAAACATCGAAATGTTGTGTATCCTCTGTAACCTTAAATACTTTTGGACACGTGGTGTACAAACCATCCTCTAGCAACTTATCACTAATTAACTCAACTTTGTCCTGTTGCGCCAAATCTGCTTTGAAGCTTAATACATTATTTAATTCAAAATGTTCATATGTAAATTTCATTCGTTTTCCCTCTTATAAACTTTATCCCACGTGTATTTGCGATTGTATATAAATCCATCATTTTGAAGTTTATCTAGTAGCTTACCTTGTATATTATTCTCTTTCATTCGTGTGTATACATCTTCTGGATTATCGCCTGGTTGTTTTGTTTCGTTGTAGATTTGACTAAGCCATTTTTTATATTTTTTTGCATCTGATAAACTAAATGATAGTCCATAGTATCTTCCTGGAATATCTATCCCGTATTCTTTTGTTCCACTCATGCCTATAGCTCCTATAGAAATAACCTCTTCTATAATAGCTCTATATACTTTTATAACCTTAATATATTCTCTTACATACTCTGGAAATCCCCACCATATCAAATCAAGCATTGGTAATACTATTACAGAGCCATCTAACAACATAAACCCTATAAATGACCTACTTCCTTGATAGTTAGGAGAATGTTCAATCGTGCTTACCCATGAAAGAATTAACTCATTTTTAGGAATTTTCCACTTTTTTATTACTATATGTTTGAACAACAGTAAACGTATTTCCAAAGAACAACTATCTATATACAACTCTAAATCACAAAATAAATCCTGAGCCTGACATGAACAAACATAATTACTCTTATCCAAAAATCAATCCTCCCAAGGCATTACAGCCACTATCTATGCTACCGCCATTATACTGAATATATATGAAAAAACTGCAAAGTAGCTTGCGCCACCTTGCAGTCTCCTATTTATGTATCTTTTCAGAATTAATTATCTATTTCCTCATCAATTATTCTATCAACATCTGCCTCAATTTCACTATAAGTATTAACTAAATTCATAAGAAATTCTATATTAGTAGTTCGACCATGTTCAAATATTTCAGTCTCAACATTAACAGCATTCAAATCGTTACAAATAGAAATAATCTTCTTTATTCCCTTCCCATCCACAAAACGACATTCATACACATAATCATCACTAGAAATAAGTTGCTTTATTTCTCCCATTGATAATTCCGTGTAACTTCTTAACACTTTAATACATGATGTAATTTGGTCTTTTGTTTTAACCTTAATTCCAATCATATCCATAAAAAACTCCTTTTAAATCAAAAATCTGATATATCCACAATAGGTTCCCCTGGCAAGCTATTTCGATAATTACCACCATGCCAGCCATTCAAGTGTTCATTTTGAGTAGCTGGGAAAATGACCTCTCCCCTATTTGCCAAATGAGGATACTCTGAAACACTGTAAGTATGATGACCGCTTATTGGTTTACCATCATATTGCGGTGTTTTACCATTTATAATCGCATCCTTTTGCTCAGAATTCCAATCCCTAGTAGTTGGTTCATTATTAAGTATTCTTTCACGTTCCTGATTCCAAAATTCTTTTACCCCTTCACTTCTACGCTGTCTTATCTTCTTATTCCAATTATAAGAATTATACTCTTCTCTTGTAGCAGTCCTATTATCAATTTTTTGTTTAATCTCTTTCATCTTAGACGAACTAAGTTGTTTATTCGAACACCGATGTGGTTCCAAATCCAATCCTTCGGTTCGTTGTTGAATAAGTTGTTTACTAGTTATTTTTTCTGGACTAACAAATGATTCATTCTTAACACTTTCTCCACTTAAATCATGTACTCCATCTCCATCAATCTTTATCGCAGCATTATGCCCCTTGTTAAGCTTGCCACCAATCTTTCCTGCAGCTTCATATGTACCTGGGTCTGTCAAGGCGCCAATTCCTATACTAAGAATAGCACGCTCTGTCTGGTTGATGCCCACATGCTGGTCGATGAGATTTACAGTCATGTCAGTGGCCACATCTCCCATCTTGTTAAGCATAAGTTCCTTGGATACTGAAACCGCAACAGATTTGCCAATTTCCATTCCCTGAAGGCCTTTTGATGCTGCACTTAAGTATGCTGTGGAGCCCATGGTCAACACATTGGCAGCTAGCATATTTGCATTGCCCCAAAGATCATAGAGCTCTTGGTTGCCCATAAATATAGTATCACGAATTGGATTGAATGCATAGGAAGATAAATCTCCATGCATACCATAATAGATATCCTGCGCACCTTCCTCTGCATTTGCTATACCATAGCCCATTGTGCATGTACCAGTGAGCATTAATGCACCAGCTACAGCTGGTGTAGCAGCACCTGCACTGGCAACTATAGCTATACCTCCGATGATAGCCACACCTATTCCCATGATAAGCTTTGCTCGACCTTCATCAATTCGAGCTTGTACTGCAGCATCATAGTCTGCTTGCATTCTTTCAGCTATGGCATTGATATTTTCACTGGCCGCGTTAAGCCTATCCTGATTGTTTTGAAGATACTCTTGACTAAAAATCATAGACTCTCTAAGAGTCTGTGCATAAGTATTATTAAGACAATCACCACTATGATATTGATTTGGGTTTACATTATCTCGATAATAAGTGATAAACACCTCAAGATTTGAGATGAACTCTGTCAGAGAATCCAAGTCTGTGGAATGCTCCTGTTCATAATCACAAATCCAGGTATCAATATTATCAATCATGCTTGCCATGCCTTGTAAATCCATGCTAAGGGTTCCAAGGCTTGGATTTGCAAGCAGAATAATATCTGAAACCTTGCTTATTGAATCAGCAATATCCTGTTTGACCAATGCATTAGCAGAATCATATTTCAAAGCCTTACCACGATATGTATCCATGGTTTCAGCGCAAAACTTTGCCGCATAGTCACTATCTATTCCAAAATACTCTGAATAATAAAGCATAAGCTTTGCCTGATATTCAGATAACATTAAAGAAACAGAACTAATAAGCGGCAAATGAATTTCTTTTGCATAAGCTTTTATATTATCTGCAGCTACACCTGTAAAAGTATTTGTATCAATAATGGCTGTAACGTCGCTTTGCACCGTAGCCAATATATTTTGAATTTCAGCTATTCTCTGACAAGCCAAGGTATAAACCGATAGATTGTCTATAAAGCTGACATTATAATCTTTTCCTTGCATAAAACAATATCCTTAAAAATTATTTTGTAAATCATCATCCATATCTTTTAATTCTGAAACTACTTTTTCAACGCTGCTTGTATTTGCAGCAATAAGCTGTTTGTAGGAATTAACAGAATCAAGAATTGTACCAAACATATCCACGTATTTTTCAAGCATAATGTTCTTTGTGTCCGCCGTGGTAATTTCTTCTTTCTGATGATTTATACTTGCAACATCAGCTTCATAAGTGCTGAGAAGCTGAGTGAATTCTTCACTATAAAGTTTAAATTTAGTGCTCATAATCTATATCCTCTTAATTAAGTGCCTGCTCTATTTCGCTGAGCAAAGAATTAATTCTGGCAGCAAGCCAACCTATAGCTCCCTGCCATTCAATAATCTCATTTTCTAAAGTTGTTATTTTCTCAATAACAGCATCCAATGCCGAATCTATATTTGTAATATAAGTTGTGTAATCCGTTGCAATTGCATCACTAGCTCTATATATCTCATATGTCTTCTTTGAGCCTTGCCAGGTAGTGTCTAAGCTAAAGTTCTCAGCCACCTTCGCCCAGTTGTCTTTATAAGTCTCAATAGTTTCTTTCGCATCTGCTAAATCTGTTTTAGTAACCTTAAGACGTCTTATCTTTTCTCTATTGTCTTCTATCTTATTGTTATACGCATCAATAGAAGCCTGTAAATCATCAATTAAACCCATTACTGTTCCTTACCTTTCAACAGCTTAACTTTTCCTCTTTCAATATTTTTTTCAGCTATCCACTTGTTTAAATTCTTTTCCATTCTTTCGTCATCCACATCAGCAAAGCCTTTGAAGACAACCTCCTGAATATCCTCTTCATTGAAGTAAAAAACTCTATCACTAACAAGTCCCTGAGGATACACGCATCCACCATACTCAAACATATACTCTTTGCCTCTAATAGGAATCACCATTCCTCTTGAAACAATCATTAACTTTTGAATACCACCATCAAGGATAACTACACTTCCAAGTGGTAACCATTTCTTGTTTTCCATTTCTTTCCTCCTATTTCTGTTCAGTAAACTATTCTACTTCGTATATACGAATACCTCATTCGACAACCTAATCTCATCACCATCTCTAAGCTCCTGAGGCTGGCCTGCCACCAGCATCACGCCATTAAGGAAGGTGCCGTTCTTTGAGTGATTATCTGCAATGGACGCACCATTGGCATTCACTGTAATGATGGCATGCTGTCGGCTGATGGTATTGTTATCCCTGATACAATAATCGCAGTGCAAATCATCCTTTCCTAAGCAGAAGGTGTTCTTCATAATTGGAATAGTCTCGTTATTCTTCTGGCGAAGCAGACTTCCTCCGTTCAGCTGACCTGAAGGAGCTGCCATATTCATTCCCATCATAGGATTCACTGGTGCACTGGCTGCTCCAAGAACTGTGGTATCTGAGCCCAGCTCTCCCGACATACCGGCAGGAATTGTTGGCTGGAACTGATAAGATACGTTGGTCTGAGTCTGAGTGCCCAGGCCGTCGTTGCCTCCGTTTGCTTCCTTTGCTTTAAGAGTTTTTACAAGAAGGATAATCACAGCTGTGATAGCAGCAACAAGCAATACCGCAAATGCGATAATGACAGGAATTACCCACTTAGGAGTCTCAGTGTGAACCTCTATCACCTTATCCTTTTTTTCTTCCTTTGCTTTGTTCTTCTCTTCCTCTTCTGCCTTTGCTGCAGCCTCCTTTTCCTCGAAGGTAACACCATCAAAGGCTATTCCCATTCCGTTAAGAACCTTCACTATAGTGTTGGAACTAACTGCATAGTAATAATTTCCATCTGTACGAAGGGCATTCATTCCAATCACTTCACCATCGGCTGTGATAAGTGGTCCTCCCACATTGTTTTCGCCAATCTCAGCCTTGTGCTCAAGAAATTGTATATCACCCTCTGTTATCACATTGCTAAGCTGACCGGTAGCTTTGTTTACTCTGTCATTGGAGTAATATGACACCTCTGACTGGTAATCAATTGGGCTAGGGAATCCCAGTGCATAGGCAGTATCCACCACGTTATAGGCGTTTTTATCTTCATTTTCAGAATAGATAAACTTCATAGGTGTTCTGTTATAAAGCACCTGTGAAAGCTTAAACACTGCCATATCCAAATCTGCACTGCTGCTAACCATAGATGCAGCTGCAGTAATGTCGTTTTCTATTACAACCTCATATTCAAGCTGTGCTCTTTCTCTCTCGTCAGCACCTACGCCAACTGCTGCAAGAAAAGCGTTCTTTTCCTCAGCCTCAGGATTCATTCTCTGAAGAGTGGTGATAACATACTCCTCCTTCTCAGAATTTCCAATAAGGATTCCTGCTGCGCCCTTGAAAATATGACTCTTTCCTTCACTATCCTTATATACGCAATTAATCTGAACTACTCCATTTTTTGCTGCATCTATAACATCTGTATCACCAGAGCTGTCTGGGACTTCTTCAATATCAGCCTCATCTACAGCTTCCTGCTCTGCTTCAACTTCTGTAACAGCTTCTTCCGGCTGCTTATCCTCTGCTGCAACAGAAACAAAGGTATTGAAATTAAATCCAATACCTAATGTAAGGGTCATTGCCAAAAAAACTGCGTAAACTCTCTTAAACATAATTAATTCCTCTTAATGCTATTTCCTGTAATTATTATTTCATCCTCTATTTCAAAACCAGCTGGTGGCTGGCTGCTGTTTCCTGAACCATACAAGGTTTCATCCAGAACCATTGTTGCGTCTGGATCATAATCCAAGTTATCTAGAACCATAGTTGCATCTGGATCAGACTCTGCACCTAATACCATCGTAGCTTCTGAGTCATTCTCTGCTCCCAATACCATTGTGGCTTCTGGGTCAAACTGGGAGCCACCTGCTGCGCCAAGCACCAAGGTGCTGTCATCCATAAGCAGCTCTGTCTCATCCTCCTGCATGTTCACATTGAGATTTGTGGAGGTATTCCAAGAAATCACAGCTTTTTTCTTGCTGCTATCCACATAGCCTGTACCTGTTTTTGTGGCAGATGACAGCTGGCGAATTTCTTTGTCCACACCAGCACCTGTAAGCACTCTAAAGGAATGTGGAATTTTAAATACAAACCACATTACGATAGCTGCCACAAAAAGCACTATTGCTATCACCATCAAAATGATTGCAAGTGTTGAATAGAACGACATTTGTTCATTTATAGTTGTTGCATTTGAATTAAACATAATCTTTCTTCCTTGTATTACAACCTGAACCCTTTGCTATTTGGATTCTTACTCCGCAACCATAATAGCCTGACGAGCTTTTTCAATGTTGTTGTTAAGCTCTTCCTCAAGTTCCTTCACACGGTCATTTTCCTCTGCATCTGTTCCGTTTATGTCATCACGCACATGCTGCTCGATGTTAATAAGCTGAAGCTCCATATCGGAATAAGACACCCCTGCCTTGGCAAAGTTTTGTAGGTTGCTGTATATCTGGGATGCCATTTCCTTGTAGATAACAAGGGCTGTGTTGGCATTGTCTTCCTTTGCAATATCACCCTTACATACTGCCACTAGGTCACTCCAGTACTGGGCATAGTCAATCTGGCTATCTCCTGTTTTGTCGATAGACCCAAGATTCACATAGTAGGATGCAATGGCGCCGAGACGCTTTGCTCTGGCATTTCTGTTTTCGCCCAAATCACCCTCTGCTGCTTTGTTGAGCCAGTAAGCAGACTGCTGTTTGTTTCCCTCACCTTCATAGCTGTAGAAATATGCAAGTCCAAGTCTATAGGCAAAGAGACTATATCCCTCTTTGTTCTTGGTCAAAAGCTCCTCATAGGTGGATTTGCCCTTTGTCTGAATCAAAAGTTCTCTAAGCTCCATAGCCTCATCTTCCGAGAACACGTCATCTGCCAGATATATCTTGTCCAGCAGGGCAATATAAGCATCAGCCTTTGCAGGATCCACAGAAACCGCATCCTTATAGGCCTTCTTCATATCCTCAATGGTCTCGTAGGTTCCACTTCGTTCTATCATTTCCTCATAGCTTTCAGCTTGGAAGGTTGTAGAATGATTGTGGGCAAGAAAAGCTCCCAAGCCACAAACTATTGCAAGAAACAGTGTGATGCTAAAGGTGACCATCTTTGCCTTTTCTTTATTTCTATATGAATTGTCCAGCTCGAAATAGTGCTCCAAGTCGTATAAAACCTGGGCACAATTCTGATATCTTTTAGCTGGATCAAGCTGTGTACACTTTAAAATAATTTGTTCGAAGCCCTGTGACAGAGCTCCATTCCAATATCTGATTGGATAAATTTCGTATGGTGGCTCACTTGGATTTTTGCCTGTCACCAAATGATACATGGTGGTGCCCAGACAATAGATATCTGTTCTAGCATCCGTCTGCCCCTGACCACCAAACTGCTCTGGTGCAGCGTAGCCTCTGGTTCCAAGACAGGTGGTATCCTCAGTGTTTTCCGCCTTGTACTGTCTGGCTGTACCAAAATCGATAAGCACGATTGTGCCATCAGGCTTCAGCATGATATTTCCAGGCTTCAAATCTCTGTAGATAATAGGTGGATTCTGGGAATGTAAATATCCCAGCACATTACAAAGCTGCTTTGCCCATTCGATAACATATTCCTGTGGCTGAGCACCAAGCTCATTAACAGCCTTGCTCAGGGTATTTCCCTCAACATAATCCATGACAATCAAAAGGGCATCATTGTAATCAATAATATCTACAATACTAGGCAAATTAGGATGAGAAAGATTCTTAAGCATCTCTATCTCGTTCCTGAGACTTTGCATAGTGATGTCCGAATTTGCCATGGCATCCTTGCGGATTTCCTTTATAGCCCACTGCTTATTGGCTCTCTCATTCATAGCCAAATAAACAATGCTCATTCCACCTTGGCCTATTTTGTTTAATATCTTGTATTTGCCATCAATAACAGACCCGATTTCTAACATTTATTTCGCTCCAATCACTAAACCTGAAATATTGTCAGTTTCTCCTCGTTTCAACGCTAGCTCTGTAAGCTTCTTCACTCCGTCCTTCTGTGGTGCAATAGATATGATTTCCTCTGGCTTCAATAACCTCCACAAGCCATCTGAACACAAGAGGAAATAGTTCTTCTTTTCAAAGGTGCCCCTGAAGAAATCCGGGAACACATTTTCCGAAGCTCCAATACATTGGAGTAACACACTCTTTTGGGAGCTTGCTGCAGCTTCCTCTGGAGTCATTCTTCCCAAATCCATTTGCTGCTGCACATAGCTTTGATCGTGAGTAATCTGCTTGATGTGTCGCTTGTTGAACTGGTAGGCTCTGGAATCTCCAACACTCATAACCAGATATTCATTTCCAATCAAAATCATAGCCACGGCTGTGGTGCCAAGACGTATACCATTGTCCGCACCATACTGCTTCAAGCCTTGATTCATCTGTCTAGCAATAAGTCCCCATTGAACTTCTATTTGCCTCCAGTAATCCCCTTGCTGACTATTTCCTGTGGTTGACTGCTGTGATAAATCCTCGGTTGTATCCTGTGACATAATCAGATGAGGAAAATCATTTTCAAACCACTTTCCCATTCTGTTTACGAAGGATGCACTGGCGATTTCGCCCTGGGACAAGCCTCCCATTCCATCACATAAACAAGCAAAGCAGACACGGCCCATGTTACTGGTCCGCGCCTGCTTAATAATCAGTGAATCTTGATTTACTTTTTTTCTAATTCCTATATCCGAATAGGCATCAATTGTATATAACATAGCTTAATCTATACCTGATACTCAAATTCCTCATTAGAAAGCTTGATGATATCGCCGCTGTTAAGTAATACTAATCGGCCGCTTTCAAGCTTTGTTCCATTTATCCAAGTGCCATTTGTAGAATCGCAATCCTTGATGTAGGCACCATTTCTTCCTGCTGAAATGATCGCATGCTGTCTACTAATTGCTCGGTTGTTGTCGATGTAATAGTCAGCATTGTTTTGATCCTTTCCAAGAACAAAGTCAGATTTTGTAATCTCAATAACCTCTTCTGTTCTCTTGCGGATAAGTCTGCCAAGCTTAATCTCTGGCTGAGCCATATCGCCGCTTAAAACCTCTGTCTCGCCTTCATTGCTACCATTAAGAGCATCTGCTCCAAGCACTGTGGTCTCGTCGCTTGAAAAGGCTGGCTGCTGAGGTGCAAAATCTGGAACAGTCTTCGCTGCTGCACCTGCAACCACAGTCTGTGTGCCAGACATATCATAGTTTGGTCCCTGATACTGATTCTGAGGTGCCTTAGGTGCCTTTGGACCAGAATGCTTCTTCTTGTTTAAGAGAATCATTACAACAGTCAAAACAACAATTGCTACAACAAATACTGCTGCAAGAGAAAGAATCATAATGAGTGACTCAGAAACACCTGATTTCTTTGGCTTTTCAACCTGTACAGCTGTCTCTGAAGACTTATCCTTAGACTCTACAGTGTCTTTTACTTCCTGCTCTTCCTCTTTCTCTTCCACTACTGGCTGAGCCTGCACCTTGGCATAACGAACTCCAAGGCCATCAAGAACCTTTGCCATCTTTGTGGAGTCAAGAGCGCACCAGTTATCTCCATCTGTTACAGGAAGATTGAGACCAATGACAAAACCATTAACATCTACAAGTGGTCCACCGTAAGTGACAAAGTCAGCATCAACATCGTTTTCAATCATCTGAATACCTTCGAAGGTGATCAAATCAACAATCTTTCCCTCTGCTGAGCTAACATCACTGCTTGAGTAGTACTGAATCTGTGATTCGTAGGTTATCTCTTTTGGATAACCGAAAGCAAACACCTTATCACCTGCTTTGTAGGTAACATCATCCAGCTCATAGGTATCTGAGGTCAAAATAGCAAGTGGTGTTCTGGTATAGATTGGCTGTGGCAAAGAAAGCACTGCCATGTCCATATCATCGCTGCTGGTAAGGACAGTTGGAGTAAGCACAACATCCCCTTCTACTACAACCTCTATTGCAAAAGTAGGATCTTCTTCTGTGGAAATTTCATAAAACTCCACTGCTGCATCCTTGATTTCCTTTTCAGGATTCACCACATGATTGCAGGTGATAACATACTCTGTGCCCTCAGTGTCTCCAATAAGGAAGCCAGCACCACCATATACCACGTGCTTCTTTCCTTCCGCATCAAGCACTACAGTATTTACCTGCACCACGCCCTCTTTGGCATCGCTGGTCACTGCAGGACTCGAATCCTTCTTGGCTGCATTTACTGGCAATCCCGGAACAAGCATTCCAACAACCAGCATCACTGCAAATATCTTTCGCATTGTCTTCATCTTTGTTCTCCTTGTACAACTTCTCTATCTAAACCAAAATCGCTAGTTTCCCTTATAATTCACATATTACTAACTACATTTTTCCAAATTGTGAAATAATGGACAGTTTGCTGTTTTTTCACAATTGGGAAGTGAAATAATTCTTTTCATAATTCCTCTTCTTTATTACTGCTTAATGATTTTCATTAATCCTACAAAAATCATTAATGCTCCAAAAGGGACAAATAAAAACTTTATAAATCCCCTTGTACGACTGAAAAGCTTAATACAGATTAGTCCCAAAAGAATTATTCCTGAACCTCCACAAAGCTTTATCGTAAAAAGATGAAAACTTTCATCTTCAAAAATATGACCAATAATGGTAATGAGCATTGCCTCTAAAATCGCTATAAAGAAAATCAAATATCCCATTGTTGCTGAAATAATGCTAACCAGGGATTTTGATTCTGACTTTTCGTAAAATGATATACATTCATATTGATTATCACTAATTTTTCTACAAACAAATTCTGCATCTACTTCGCTTGTTGGCCCAACTGTAGAAAAAACTATAATACAATTATCGCATACAGCAAAACGCTTAACATTTGGCATATATATGTAAGAATCTTTTAACAGCAAATCAAAATCCTTTTGCAACTTATACTCAGTCTCTTTTAAAGAAAAAGTATATAGTTCTTCACCATTTTTTTATAATCAACATATTTAAAGATACTACAAGCCAATACTATGCCATAGAAACCCAGATATAATCGTAGTAACTCGGCGGAAACATCCGTATTTTCAGCTATAATTATGTCTGGCTGTACGGTTACCACAAATAGGTTAATAACTCCCAATACAAACATTGCGATTGCCATAAGAATCTGTATTTGGGGTTTGTGCATTTTGTATCTATTGCCTGGAAGCATATCAAATAACATCGCAAGCATAATTACGAATAATTCCATTGACAGAATTACAGATATTTCAATAAGCATAATAAACTTCTCCTAACTATAGCCTTTTAATAATCCCCACCAACACCATCAAGAATAAAATCTGATACAAATTCACTTACTCTCTTCTTCTCGCCTGAATGTTTTTCAGTTAATTATTCCATTCCACGGTCTGCTATCCATAAAGTTCCAACTGCAATGGCAGGCGTAGATGCGCCCAATATTGCGGTAAAGGCTGCAGTTGCCCAAGAGAAAACGCTGCATCGCCTATAGCCGCCATTATTCATTTTTACCGAAGTGGTATTTGAAATCTGCAGTTTCATTAAATCTTCATCTGCTTTAATAGCCTTAATAATAGCCGCCCATTCAGCACCAGACATATATGTTGTGTCACCATCTTCGTTCTTAATAGTCTTATTTCCCATTGCCTCCAAGATTCGTAAATCACTGTCTGAAAAGCTCTCAACTATTTCTTTAACTGTTTTATCATTTCGAATATCGTGAATATCTGTATTTGAACTATTATCAGATTTCTGAGATTCAATATTTTTATATACGTCATCATTTAAATAAGTAAGTTGCTCTAAGAGCATCATTTGATTATCACTATAAATCATTTCAATCACCAAAAATAAGGCTTTCCATCATCTTCTATTTTACAATTAAAAGAAAACACTTCTTTATCTTTAAAATAATAGCAATCCATATAATTAAAGTAACTCGCGTTTGAAAAATCTTCCTCGCTTAAAGCTATAAATTTTATCATTGCTCCATATTTTGCATTATTTTCATTTAACCAATCAACCAAGTCTGCTACATATTTTCTACCGGCTTCTTCATCTGCAAAACAATTTTCAATAACAATTGTTATACTTCCCCCTGTATTCGCTATATTCACAGTTTGATTTTCATTATCCACATCATGCACTTCTACATCCAAAAAAAATTTTGTTTTTGGATTATATTCTTTCAAATGTTTTTCAATGAGCTTTTCATATTCATCTGATGCAGTCGTAACCATGTAGTAACTATCAGAAAAAATATATGTCTTCTCCTTGTTATCCCATTTTAAAGATGCACTTACATCTCTATGCTTCTCATCCGAAGTTTCTTTAACAATAAGATCTGCACTTATGGGATTTAACCAAAAGCATACATATTCGAATTCCTTTCCTGGATACTTTTCATCCAAATATTGGTACAGCATCTCAATCTTTATAGCCGCTTCTTTCTGCTCATCATTCATCTGGCTATAATCTGTTGTCACGCCTTCCCACTGCATGATTCTTTTTTGTCTATCATTTAATTCGGTAGTCTGACTTATAAGAAGCTTTACATTTTCATTTTCTGCTAGCTTTGCCTCAGTCAAATCATGCTCTTGCTTCATTCTGACTATGTCATCTATGCCACATCCTGATAATGTGAACAGAAACAATATTAAAAGTAAAAATATGGAAATCAGATTTCTTCTCTTCATAATTCCTCTTCTTCGTCCTCTTCACATTGAGTGGCTAATAATTCAGCTTCTTCGTCTTCAATCTGTTGAATTTCTCTTTTGTATTCTTCTGTAGCAAGCTCATCAAAATCCCTGTATGATTCTCTAAGACTTCTTAAAAGGCTGTCACGTTCGTTATATATATTAATCATCTGTACATCCAATTTCATGGGACCATCGTCATTAAAGCGTTCTGAC
Source organism: Pseudobutyrivibrio sp. YE44 (assembly GCF_900104335.1). Classification (GTDB taxonomy): domain Bacteria; phylum Bacillota; class Clostridia; order Lachnospirales; family Lachnospiraceae; genus Pseudobutyrivibrio. Next base: position 11,148 of record NZ_FMXT01000006.1, on the reverse strand, counting down.
AAGTGTTGAAATCCTCTGCTTATTTCCTCATCATCTTCTTCAATTTTCCTTTTAATACTCCTTAGGTTGCTTTCAGCAGAATCTTTTCTCTCTTGTAATCGATTTCTTATAGATCTTAATTCATCTTTATCGTACATAACCTAAGACTCCTCTGTATTTCTTAGCGCTCCACCTTATATATGAGTATTCACATACCTAGACCGTATTTAATAAAACTCAGCACAACCAAAAAATACAATATAACTGCTAATCCTCTCATTACATAGGCAATAATATTGCTATTATTCCTGAACAACTTTAGTAATACTGTAGCAACTACTGTCAACACTACTCCTGAAAGCAATCTTTCATGCGAGAATAACTCAACATTTACTTCCTTTAGATAATAGAGATAATTGGCAAGTGTAACTCCAAAGAATAATATAAACTTGCTTGTGATATTTAATAGTCTTTTATATGTAATCTGGCAGCTTTCATCAACGTATGCGTGGCAGAAATATCTCCCTTCTTCTATCTTTCTGCATACGAATGTGGCGTCAATATTAGAGTATGGTACTAGTGCAAATTCAATTATTCCACCTGAAAATATCATTATTGGTCGCATAATAGCTCCACCATTTGTAGTATGGCTCTCCTCTACAACAAGCACATATTCATCTTTCTTTAATGAAATATTCTCAATTGTTGTTGACTTATGTCTTAATAAAATAATGATGGAAAAGACAAATATAATACATGCAATAACCAGTAAAATAATTGAGAAAATATTTTTTTGACCGCCAATAGTGACTGCATAAATATTCGTTAATAGATTAATCACGGATATAGAAAATAAAACGTAATCCGCAGCAATTATATTTCTCTTAAAAGATAAATTTGATGCTAAAACAAATACGTATATAAATATGAGTTCTGTTGATAAATATTTAATAATCATAATTCTTACCAAAATCTCAATTCATCATTTTCCATAATTTCACTAAAAATATCGTATATAATTTTAGACTCTAATAAATTACTAGTAACACGATTACTAAATTTTGCAGATTCAAAAGTATTACTATCCACAACAATTAATCGTATTATTCCCCCGTGATTGTTATTATTAGCTATTAGCCAATCATCAAACTCTTGCAAATATGACTCTGCTTCATCTTTTGAAGCGAATTTATTCTCCATAACAATTGTAATACTGCCATCAGCATTATCTATGGCTATCTTTTCTGTTTCATTATCTACATGCTGAATCTCTACATCCAAGAAAAAATTTGCATTGGGATCAGATTCTTTAATATGTTCTTTTATAAGCTTCTCATACTCATCAGAAGCTAAAACTGCTAAATAATAATAATCTGAGTATTTATACTTTTTCTCTTTGTTATCCCACTCTAACGAAACGCTTACTTCTCTATGCTTCTTATCCGAGGTTTCTTTAACAATAAGATCAGCTCCTATGGGATATAACAAAAAGTTTTTATACTCAAACTCTTTTCCTGGATACTTTTCATCCAAATAGTGGTACAGCATCTCAATCTTTATAGCCGCTTCCTTCTGTTCATCATTCATCTGGCTATAATCTGTTGTCACGCCTTCCCACTGCATGATTCTTTTTTGTCTATCATTTAATTCGGTAGTCTGACTTATAAGAAGCTTTACATTTTCATTTTCTGCTAGCTTTGCCTCAGTCAAATCATGCTCTTGCTTCATTCTGACTATGTCATCTATACCACATCCTGATAATGTAAACAGAAACAATATTAAAAGTAAAAATATGGAAATCGGATTTCTTCTTTTCATAATTCCTCTTCTTCGTCCTCTTCACATTGAGTGGCTAATAATTCAGCTTCTTCGTCTTCATCGTACATAACCTTGGACTCCTCTATATTTCTTAGTGTTATCCCTTAAAAAAGGCCTACCAAAGAAACAACTCCAACAATAATCATTACTAAACCAAGAACTTCAAATATGACTCTAATCAAACTATTTACTCCTATAAATGTTTTAATGAAAGCCAATCCAAACAATACCATAAGCAAGTTCGTAAATACTTCATAGACTGTTTCTCCAATAGCAGTGTTTGAAAACTGATGTCCCGATAATACAAAAAAAGCAACATCAACAATACACAGAAGAAACAAAAGTAGTGAACTTCCTCGCTTAATGATATTTTTTATATTTAACTCTTTTTCTCTAATAGTAATGCATTCATATTGTTCTTCACTAAATTTTCTACATATAAAGTCGGCATCAATTTCATTAGCTGGCATGACAGACGTAAAAACTATTATAAATCCTTCACATTTAGCTGTACGTTGTACATTTGGCATATACATATAGTTTCCGAGGGTTAAATCAAAATCATGTACTAAAGTGTAATCTTCTTTTGAAAGAGATATACATTCCAGCTCATATGAGGATTTTTTCATATCTGTATATTTATATATACTAGCAAAAAGAAATATTACGGCTAAAACTATGAAAGGTTTCATCATATCTAAATTAGCATAATCATTTCCTGCATTAATTTCTTCCGGGAACAATAACATTACTGAGAGAATAGCCGCACAAATAGTGCATATTATCACAGAAGAAATCAACTGAATTTGAGGTTTATGCATCCTGTATTTCGTTCCTGGGAATAATTCAAATAACATTCCAAATGTCAAAACCAATATTTCCAACGTAAGTATCATAAGTACTTCTATCATTAGGGTTACTCCTCTAGTCTATAAGCCAATGAACAATACAAGTAATAATCCTTGCTATCTTTCAATTGAAATCTATACTAATACTTCACTCCTAATCAATTACCAAACGCTGAATAGTCTTACACAACTTAGTATCAATATAACCACACCAAAAGTTACGAACAAATACTTTATTACTCCCTGTACATTCTTAAAGAGTATTATGCACAAGAGTCCCAAAATCATCAGTCCAATAAAACCTGATAATCTCTGAATAACCATATTTATCTCTTTATCAACAAATCTATGTCCTATTAATATCATAAGAACTGATTCTATCATCGATAAAAGAAGCATCATCCACGTTCCAATCGAAGCCATAACTTTTCTGATATGAAATTCACTTACATCCTCTTTAAAAGTTATACATTCAAATTGATTATCTTTTATCTGCTTGCAAATGAAAAATGCATCCACCTCAGTTGCTGGACGAACTGTTGAAAAAACAATAATAAAACTTCCGCAATCTGCAACACAGCTGACATTCGGCATATATACATAATCGCCTATGGTTAAATCAAATTTTGTTTGTAGCTTATATTCATATTTTTTCAACTCAAATAAGCATATATTTCCAGAGTTTTTCTTTACATCAAGATATTTATAAACACTGCAAAGAAAAATAATTCCAAAAATCCCCCAAAAAGGCAATATCACATCAGTTTGTAAAAGGATATTCTTTTCTATTAGAGCTTCTGGAAATACCTTCGATATAGTTACTATTATGGTAGCAGTTACCATCATAATAATTGCATTCAAAAGCTGTATCTCATGTTTGTGTACTTTATATTTATTACCAGGAAACACTTCAAACAATACAGCAAACGTAAAAATCAAAATTTCAAAAACTAATATTGCGAATATTTCAGATATCATATTTTTAAAACTCTCCTGTTGCTAAATACAATAGTCCATCTGAAGCTAATTCTGTCAGACCCCTTTTATTCTCTTCGCCCCAAACTGCCGCTGTAGCTTTTTCAACTCCCAAATTAGCCAGCCAAGTAACACCAACAACTGCTGCTCCAACTGCAATGGCAGGTGCAGATGCGCCCATTAATGCGGTAAAGGCAGCAGTTGCCGCAGCGCCAATTACTATATCAACAGCTGTTTCAGTCACTGTTTCTGCAACAGCACGCCCTTTAGTCATACCAGGATTGTCATGCATCTCTTGAATATTATCCATTGCATTAGCTCCCAGAGAAAAAGCTGCACCGCCCCATTTTGTTGCGACTTTTAGATTCTTTGCTACTGTTGCATTCTCTCCTGCGAGTTTTGGCAAGTAATCCAATTCTTCACCAATAGATTTTTTAAATATTGTCCATTTCGTTGGTTTACTAGCAACTGCTGCATCATCAAGCAAATCGGCAACTGCTCCACCTTTTCTGAAATCTCCAAAAACGGCTCCCATATTTCCCGGTTTGCCAGTATATGCATTTTCTACAAGTCTTCCAAAAGAATCTGTAGCATTCTTTCCCATTTCAAAAAGACCTTTACCAACGGTTGTGGACTTATCTTTAGCTATTCCATCTCCAATTTTATATGCAGAATTTACAAAGCTTCCGACAATACCAAAATTTCCGACTACGTCAACTGCTAAATCTGCAACATCATTTCCTTGATACTTTTCCTTAATCTTGGCAAGTCTCTGAATCTCTTCCTCCATCTGATTTCTATCAAGCCCCTTAAGTCTCTTGTATAGCTCATACTCAGAAGGAGTCAATTCTGTTACCTTTTTTGATAATAGTTCATTTACTTTTTCTTGATCGATTTCCTCGTCAGTATTCAGTAAACTTTTGGCAGTATTCTCTATGTCCTTATCAAACTCTTCATTAAGCTTCTCAATTCCCTGCTGCCATTTTGAATTAGCTGGTATATTGTAGGTTCCATTTGAGAAACTAAATGCGATATCAAGCATTCCTTGATTGATTAAAGCTCTGTATGGCTTACTGTTTTGGAAATAGCCTTTTGTTGTTTCCTCTACGTTGTCAAAGAAATCTCTCTTTGCACACCACTTGTCCCAGGCAGCTCTATGATTAGCAGCCTGTGCATCGTAGTTATCCGCTGCATCATACCATTTCTGAGCCAAAAGCGAATTATCACACTCGTATGCCTTATTTCTACAGTCAGCTGCTGCACTGGCACATCTCATCTCCTCACTCTTTTCATAGGCGATTTGAGTTAAGATTGTATGACCATAAAGGTAGGACTGCACTCCACCCCCACTTAACATCGAACCAAGGGCAGCGTGATCAATACTGTCCAATTCGTTTGCATAAATCATTCCCTTGATTATGGCTAAATATGCATTACATTGATTTCTAATAGCATCAGCAGATTTTCCTGTGTCCTCCATCATTAAAGCTGCTGCAAATACATTTCCAATCTCAGCAAGATGCTCGTTTCTATTTGCAAGAGTTTCTACTGCAGCTTTACACTGCTTCTTAAGCATCTCCTGATCCAATATATCGTTATATGTCATAATTACTCCAAATATTTCTAACCTTCCAATACACTGTGGTAGTAATTGGAAAGGGATTCTTCCATTTCATAACATTGCTTACCAATGTTATCCAAGTTCTTCTTCTCTTGTATTGCCATTTTCTGAAAAACAGATTTGTAATTCTGCTCTAGTGCAATGGCCTCATGAGCTGCAGCATTTGCAGTAATAGTGCTGACATTATCCATGTCCAGTCCACTCACTACTCTACCTATATATGAACCCTTGGCATTAATGGAAGTTCCTAGTGAATTCAAGTTATCAAATTTTATTGAAACTTCTGTGTTTTCCGTATTACCCATAACCTTATGCTCCTTTTACTGCTCTTGGTTTGAATAGAATTCTGAAAGCTTATCTATAAACTGACTTCTGTTCTCATCCTCAAACCCTCTGAAAAGCACTTTTTCAATATCCTTATGCATAAAAATGAACTGTGACTCAGTGCCCATATTTCCTTCTGGATAAAGCACTCCAATATAATCATATTCCTCGCCTGTATCCATGTTCTGCTGCTTTACACCAAAAATCATAAGTGCATGCTCTGCATTTCTAAGCCAAATAACACTTCCTATTGGCAATAACTCTTTAATCTCCATAATCTATTTCCTTTCTTTTCACGTTTTATCAAATTCTTTTATCACAACCTCATCCAAAACCTGAGCCCCTCAGCTTTTGGATCAAGTTGTCATTCCCCTAAATAATCAATACGCGGCAGACCAAAGGCCCGCCGCTGTACTGAATAGACAATATTATCCGCCTTTTATTATGACTGGAACTGTGCTGCGATATCGCTATCTGTTGTCTCTACGATTGAAGCTGTAGAGTCAAGAGCTGAAGCGATTTCACGGATAAGCTCCTCTGCCTTCTGGAATCCTGGCTTAAGCTCCTCATAACGAGCTGCGTATGACTCGCTAGCTGCACCTTCCCACTCAGACTGAAGGTTTGCAAGAAGTGAATCCATGCTTACGATTACTCCGTTAACTGTATCAGCCTCGTTACGATACTGATTTGCTCTCTCTCTCATCTGATCTGGTGTTATTCTAATCTGGTTTGCCATTTTAATTTCCTCCTAATTTCTTTCTAATAATTTAATTAATGCTTTTTCTTTTTATAAACAACTACGCCTGCGCTACCTGCAATAATTAATATTGCAAGAATAGCTAAGATGCCGATTGCCTTTGAAGCCTGGTATACAGCCTTCTTTGCAAGCTCGTCTACGCCAAGCTTAGCTGTTGGTGTAAGGTCATCCTCAAGGAGAAGCTCCTCAGCCTTAACTGATACGAGGATGTTATTGTACTCAAGATTTGTAACATTGCCAGCAACGTCAGTACACTTAATTGTTACCTTCTGGTAATCATCCTTTGAAGGGATTGTAAGAACTGCTGTACCACCGTTTGCTGCAAGCTCATCTGCTGAGTAGCTAGCAAGCTGCTCGTCGTTAAGATAAACCTTCATCTCTGTTACACCGATTGTATCTGCTGCGTTTACAGAGAAGTCATGGCTATCCTCTTCGTAGATTCCGCCGTTCTCAAGACCTGATACAACCACGCTAGGTGCATTCTTATCAAGTAAGAACTCGATTTCAGCATCCTTTGACTGGTTGCTCTGCTTGTTAGTAGCTCTATCCTCTGTGAATACAGTTACAGAATAAATTCCGTCCTTATCGAAGTTTGAGCTATTGATATCGTAGCTAATTGAATGCCATCCCTTTTCGTTTGTAGTATCGCTTACCTTATAAGCTCTACCCTCTTTAAGAGTCTTAACATTTCCATCGAATGCTACTGATACTTCCTTGCTTGTTACGCTATCAACGTTAATCTCTGTGATAACTACGTTCTGTGGCTTTGTTACATAGTAACCATCAACCATAGCCTTTGTAGCATCGCTTAATACAAAGATTGAACCAAATCTATTAACAGAATATTTAATCTGCTTCTCTGTTGTGTTTCCAGCAAAGTCAGTAAGCTTAACTGATAATGTGTAAAGGTCGTCGTTTGCCTTTTCTCTTGCTAAATCAGCGATAGCATATGTAAATAAACCATTGCCTGGTGTCTTTGTAATGCTTGGGCTGATTGTTCCATTGTTTGAACCAGAGAGTGTAATCTCTGTGCTGTAATCATTGATGTTTACATCCTTTGAGCTGATAACTGGAGCTACCACGCCATTGTTAGCAGACATATCTTCAACACCTGAGATTTCAAGTACTGGAGCTGTCTTATCAATTACAAAGTCATCTGATACAAATGTGTTCGAAGCGTTTCCTGCTAAGTCGATGCAAGAAACTGTGAATCCGTAACGACCATCCTGGTTAAAGAGGATGCTTGTCACATGATTAATTCCAGAATCTGAATAATCATCAAGTGCTGGTACAGAATCTAAGTCACCAGAGTTCTTCTTTACAGTAACCTGATTCTTGCTGAAGTTCTTCTCTTCGAAGGTGATTTCAGCCTTACGATCAGCCTTGTAATAGATATCGTTCTGGAAGCTGTTGTTGTCGAACTTCACAGAAACCTGTGGAGCTGTCTTATCAATAACGAATGCAGCGTTGTAAGCTGGCTCAGCATCGCTCTTTGATGTTACAACTGCCTTGTTTCCGGCTCTATCATAGAACTCAACATTAGTAATCTGATATTCGCCATCCTGATCAAACACGATTGTGCCTGTATAGCTGCTCTTTGAACCAGACATTGTGTTGAAGGTTGGGTTACCGTCCTTAGACTTAACTGTGATACCAGCCTTAATGTCTGCCTCTGCTGATGTAAGGTTTTCAAAAACCTCTTCATCCTTAAGTACTACTGTAGCTGTTCTGTTAGCCTTGTAGTACTTCTCATGCTCAAATGCATGGTTATCGAAATTGATTGTTACCTCTGGAGCAACAGTATCAATTACGAAATCTGCAACCTTGAAGGTTTCAGATACGTTTCCTGCCAAGTCAGTAACCTTTACTGTAAAGCCGTAGTGGCCATCAGCCTCGAAATACATCTTTGATGTATTGATTGTTCCGTTCTTTGTGAACTCAGAAAGCTTTGGAACATCGCTATAGCTACCCTCTGCCTTCTTAACATCTACACCCTTTTCTGTGAAGTACTTCTCATCAACAATAACATCAGCTGTACGATTAGCGTTGAAATACTTGCCGTTCTTGTAGCTGTTGTTATCGAACTTCACATCAATCTTTGGTGCAGTCTTATCAATAATAAACTCGTTATCCTTATCAGAAATCTCTGTGCAGTTACCTGCTAAGTCGTAGATTTCTCCGCTTAATGAATACTCTCCCTCATCCTTAACTGGAAGTGAGATAACACCTGAAGTCTTAATATCCTTAGATAATGTTGTGTTGTGGTTTTCTGAAACCTTAATGTAAGACTTTGGTGCAAGGTACTTATCTTCAACTGTAACTTCTACTGTTACATCCTTGTTGAAGTACTTACCGTTTAATCTGCTAGCCTCTGACTTGTACTCAATCTTTGTACATTTAGGAGCCTGTGTATCAACAACGAAAGCATTCTTTGGATCTGTGATTTCTAAGCAGTTACCTGCTAAGTCATACACATTACCTGTTAACTCGTGCTCGCCGTCCTTGTTTACATGAACTGAAAGGCATCCAGATGCCATGTAATCAGTAGCACAAATATCTGAAACATTGATATATGAGCTGTTGCTAAGATGCGCATCCTTAAACTGTACAGAAACATCTACAGCCTTGTTGTAATACTTACCATTGAGCTTCTCAGCCTCTGATGTATAAGATGTACCATCAAGAGTTGGCTTAGTGTTATCAACATATGTGCTGATATCCATTGTGTGAGTCTTCTCAAGCATCTTAAAGCTTAACTGATACTGATTCTCAGCACCGCCTGCTACTTTTTCCTCAGCTGGTACTGAATACTGGATATTGTTCTCATATACAATCTTGAAGGTTGGGAAAAAGAAATATTTCATACCTGCAAATACTTTCGTAGGCACTGATGTTGCTGTAACAATTTCAATGCCACCAACCTTTGTCTCGCCAAGCTCAGTAAGCTTTACAGATGAAGTATCAATCTGTGCATCTGTTCTACCTGTCCATGTAAGAAGTAAGCGATCTTTATGATTAGATACATTCTTTGAGTACCATGGGTTCTCAGGAGTTGCTGTCCAACCAGCACCGTCAGTAACTGTTCCCTGAAGGTTCTTAACAGCCTTGTCAGTGTTAATATTTCTAAGAATGTAGTGAAGCTCCTGCTCAGTCTTACCAGACTTGTTATCTCCACGGCTTCCGTCCTTAAGCTTCTCACCGATGCAGTAGCTAACCTCTAAACCATCAACGCTTACAGCATCTTCGTACTGCTCGTTTGATGTCCATGTAAATACTGCTACGCCCTTTTCAAAGCTTTCAAATGTCATTGGAAGCTCATACTCGCCATCAAACATAAGCTTTGCTTTGATAGCACCTGCATTTGTAATGTCCTCACTTGTCTCATCATTAAGAGCCTCAATTGTAACTGTGGCAGTAATCTTAATCTGCTTGTTATAAGCTGTGATTTCCTTACCATCCTCATTGAACTTCTCAATGTCCTTTGAAGCATTGCCAGATACTAAAACTGTCTTAACATCAACCTGTGGAGTTGTGTCTCTCTCATCACAGTAGTTTAAACATCCGTCAGCGCTGTGCTCACAATACTGAAGCTTGCTGCCAGCTGTGCCCTTCCATTTACATTCCTCTGCAGCCTTTGTGAAGTCAGAACCACATACCTTACACTTGCCTGTTGCAGCATGGTGTGTGTTATCTGTCTTATGATAAGTATAGGAATCTGCTGAACACTTCTTTGTCTCATCTGTATAAATGTATTGATTACATTCCTTACATTTCTTGTAGACACCGTGCTCATCAGTACCATCTATATGACGGTATTCAATGTCCTTGTCATCAAGCTTTTCATGCTTGCATGACTGCCCCCAAGGGCCCCAATTGAACTTAGACTCTAAAAGCATTGCTGCCTTATCTAAAGCAGAATCCTCATCTAATGAATCCTCGTCTGATTCCTCATCAAGGTCTGAGTTTAAATCAAAATAGAAATCATTTGACTCAGTTCCCTCTTCATTATTTTCTGTTGTAGTATTGCTGTTATTCTCTATGCTGTCATTACCAGAAACGGTATTATCAAGATTAGTGCTAGAATTTGTGTCGTTAGATGTATTACCTGTTTCAACTACTACTTCCCCCGATGGCTCTGCCCCATCGTCAGCCGGATTGGCGTAAACGGCTGTACTACTAAATAACAATGAACTAAGCATTGTCAACGCCACTAGCCGTCGAATAATGGCGATTTTGTGTAACCTCTTCAATTTTAACATACCCTTTCTAAAAATTTGTGTGAACGCCCGAACATATTTTGTTCACAATTTCATCACAGATGATAATTTATCATGATATTCCCAAATGGTCAATTGACACTTTTTGCCAATTTCCGTCCTTTTTTGCCATATGACCTTCACAGTCACTAAAAAACAGAATTAATACTCAGGCTCTGCAGGGCTCCCAATGCCCTCAGCTGCTGACACAATCACAAATCAAAACCACCGGCTTAGCCGGTGGTTTGTTCTAGCCCTATAAGGGCTTGTTACCGGCACTGGAGTCTAAAGACTCATCGAAAGGTTCGCCAGCCGCAACATCATTTACTTGCCGAGCCCCTTGGGCTCATTAATTATTTGCTTTTGTTTACTGGCTCACCCGTAAACGGGTCAATATACTCTTTGAGTGTCATCTGATCGTACTCTAAGTCTTCTTTTAATTGATTCCTTATGTACTCTTCAATTTTCTTTGCATTCTTTCCTACTGTATCCACATAATATCCTCTACACCAAAAGTGCCTATTCCCATACTTATATTTTAAATTTGCATGTCTTTCAAATATCATGAGA
>NZ_FMXT01000010.1 GCF_900104335.1 Pseudobutyrivibrio sp. YE44 | reverse complement strand
TCTAAAAGTTTTAATGAACTTTTACCTTTGTACAACATCGTTCATTCAATGTCCCGTGCTGGAACACCTACAGATAATGCAGCGATGGAGGCAATAAATGGATGGATGAAAGCAGAAATGTTCATGGATCTACATCTTACAAGCACAGAAAATATAGCTGAAGAAATAGCTAATTATATCGTGTTCTTCAATGAGGAACGCCCTGCTTACTCTTTAAACTACCTGACTCCAAAACAATACCGGGAGTACTATGCCTAAAATGAATGACGAAAAATTAGAAATCGTGTCTACTTTTAGTTGACTAGTGCACTTCATATGAATTTGAGATGGTATTTACGGAAAATGGTAGTATATTGAATGTGTTTACCGTAAATGATTTCAATTTAATAAAAATGGTTACGGAAGAAATGATAGAAAACCTATCGTGTTCCGTAACCAGCTTCATTTTACTATTTTTAACCTTTCCTGCGCATGCGATTAAACCTCAAATAATATGACTAGAGGATTAAACATATTGCAAAAATCCAAACACAATGTTGGAACTCAAGCACAGTGTTGGAACTATATATGATAATGTCAATTAATTAAAATGTTACACTGCGTGGAGCTTCTGTAAAGGATGAGAAGGTTGCTGTTGCATTCTTGAAGTAAAGCACCTCTGTGTTGTCATCCTCAGCAGAATACATATTTTGAAGAGAAGGGTATGCGTCAAGCATGCTCTTTTTTGCTTCGATTCTGTCGTCACGTACAAGTTCGCCAGCAACACGAACCCATTTTCCATCAGCAAAGCCACAAATCTCTACCTTAGGATTCTTCTGAATCTGCTTTGATACATCCTTAACCTTACCAGTTTGGATATAAAGCTTATCCTCAAAGATATTGATTGTACCGAAAGGACGAACTCTTGGCTGATCACCGTCAACTGTTGCTAAATAATATGTACCGCATTTCTTAAGAAACTCATAAACCTCTTGCATAATAATCCTCCTATATTATTGATATTTTAAGAATAGGTTCTTGATTTTCATCAGAAAAACAAGAACCTATAGATTACTGCAGACAAATCATGAATTTGTCAGTAGCAATCAACTTTATTTCTGTTTTCTATAGTAATATATCTGACAATAATAATCTAGTATTTGTGGGAAGAAAAAGTATGTATACAATATTTTGCGTATTATTATCAAAAAAGTCAGTCAAATTCGAAAATTTTGTGAACGATATTTAAATCAAGAATTAACTAGCCGATATAATCTTAGAAATGGGTAACTCTATGGAGTTTTTGAAGTATGGAGGGTCACAAAAATGAAAGGAATCAGATTGAGACAGCTGTCAGCACTTGTTATGTCGCTGTTACTCATTGTGACTGGCTTAAATATAAATGCTATAGCAGACGAGCTGAGAGGGTCGTCTGGAAGAATTGTGTCTTTTGAAGCAATTCCAGAAAACGTGCAATATCAAGAGCTTACAGTTGGAGCTAGCATAAATGACATTATTTTTCCTGCAACTTTGACTGCAATTGTTGAAAAAGATGAGCAAATTGAAACCAGGCAATTGAAAGAAACAACTCCTGAAAATGTTGTGCCACAGGAAACAATTGCCCCAGAGGAAGATGAAGTGAGTGAGGATTCAGATGAATCTCCAGAAGAATCGGTAACTCAAAATGAAGAGGTGATTGTAGGCAATTCTGAAGGAGCAGAGGACTCTGAAAATACAGTAAATTCAGATGAGACAGACGGCCTTGGAAATACAGAGAATGCAGATCAGACAGATGAAGAAAGTGAGTCCACAAATGAAAGTGTACCTCAGTCGGAAACAATAACTAATGGGGGGAACTCAGAGGTAGAATCAGGAAGTGGAGAATCTGGAGATGCTGGAAATTCTTCAGAAACAGCTGAGCCAGAAGAACCAATACTAACTGGGATTATGGATAAGCTTTTCCCAAGTATTGTTGCTAAGGCTGAAGAATTAGATGAAGAAGAACCTCAAGAAGAACCTCAAGAAGAACCAGAGCAGATGGAACAACAAGGGGAAGCTATAAAACCTGATGAATATGAGATAGTTACACAGACTATCACTACAACAGAAGCAGTAACCTTTGATGATCTAAAATGGAAAATAGATGCTGATAGAAGCACCTTTGGGAATTTTGATTTCTCCCAGGAATCTACCTATATCATTGTGCCGGAGATTTCTTGGCTATATGAGGTAGCTTGTGAACTGCCAACTATAGTGGTGCAGGTGATACCTGAGATGCAGGCAGCTCCACAGATGAGAATGATGATGCTTGGTGCAACAGCATCGGACCATGAACATAATTGGAACTACACTGTAGATGGAGCAACAGCAACTGCAATATGTGATGTTGAAGGTTGTACTATAGGAGCCCAGACAGCAACTATTACTGTAAATGACATTATTTATGGAGAAGAAACGGTTGTAGCTAGTGTTGTTAAAACTGGTGAGTTCCCTACGGAAGCGTTCTCTGACTCTATTCGTTTTAAAAGCATAGATACGAATATTATCAATTATCCGCAGACAACAGTACCACCAACTGAGTATGGTAAGTATAGAGCCTATGTTAGGTACCAGGATGTTTCATTAAGCATTTATAAAGATTTCAATATATTAGCAAAAGAATTAACAGATAGTGATATCAATCTATCATCAACTAGTTTAACCTACAACGGCATAGAACAGTGGCCAGATGTTATGTATGGCACTACCACATTAGAAAAAGATGTGGACTATGACATTGTGGAGACAGAAAGCAAAACTCCGATTGAAGTTGGAAGCTACACTGTAGATATAACCTTTAAAGGAAACTATTCTGGCACAGCAACTAAGAACTTTAACATAATTCCACAGAACCATGCTATCACTACCACAACAGACGGAAATGGAACTATTTCCTGTGCCTCTACAGCCAAGGCTCGTGATGAGGTAACTATTGAGATTACTCCAAACCAAGGCTATGCCCTTAGAACTCTTACTGCAGAAACAGCCTCTAGCCAGGCAGTAGCCATTACCAAGGATGGAGATAACTACAAGTTCATAATGCCAGAGGAAGATGTGAATGTATCAGCTACCTTCTATCAATATGTTTCGCTGGAGGATGCAGCAGTAACAATTTCAATTACGAGAGATGAAGTCGCAGTGACAGGTTCACCAAGATATGGGGACACTTTGACAACCAGTCTATCTGTAGCTGCCACTGATGTTACTTATAAATGGTACCACCATGATGATATAGAAGCAGGCACACCTGTGGATAACGCCCAGGTTCTTGGAACAGGGACAACCTACCAGGTGGCTGGAACGGATATAGGAAAATCCCTTGTTGTTGTAGCAACTCAAGAAACATGGCTTCCATTACAGCAGACAAATGGAACTCCTATAACAAAGTATGCTTTAACAGCAGCAGTAACCCAAAAGTCTGGGGCGGCCATTACCTCAGAACATGCAAGAGGTTTATTAGATATAGATTATGCAAATGAAACTATAACAGTTAACGATGATGTATATGAGCTTCAGCTGTCAGGTCAGCTTCCTGATTTGCTAGAAGATAATAGTTTTATTGTTAAAGTAAGAAAGAAAGCCTCTGAAGATGGCTATGTTGCAGCAGGCGATTGGGTTGAAGTGACCATAGTTGGAAGACCATCAGCACCATCGGTCACAGGACATAAAGCTAGTACTTCTTCTGCAGAGGATGGCTATATTACAAGCTCAGTGGAGGGACTTGAATACAAAGCAACTGGAGCAACTTCATATTCAAAACTTGCGGCAACAACAAAGCTTACTGCAGGAGAATATCTTGTAAGAGTAGCGGCAACAGTATCGGCCTTTGCAAGTAAGCCTGCAACTGTGACAATTGGAACAAAAGCCACTCCTGAAATCAGCACAACTACAGATATTGTTCTGACCTATGGCAGTGAGGTTTCTGATTTAGTAATGAACAACCGGTGCCAGGCAAAGGTTGAATCAACAGATGTAGCAGGCACATTTGCAATAGTTGGATCGGTTTCAAATCCGTTGTCAGTCAAAACAGAACCATATGAAATTACTGTAAAATTCACTCCGGAGAATACAGAGGAATACAATGAAGTCACTGGCATTGTCAGTGTCACAATCACAAAGGCAACTCCAGTAATCACCTGGCCTACAGCTACAATGCTTACTGTGGGACAGAGCCTTAACGAAAGTACTCTGTCTGGCGGAAGCGGAACACCTACTGGTAGCTTTGCATGGAAGAGTTCAGGCACAGAGATGACAGAATCTGGCCAGCAAAGTTATCCGGTGGTTTTCACACCAAATGATACAGACAATTACAAGACCGCTGAGCAGAATGTGAATGTCCAGGTCAGTGACAAGGAAATTGCAAGTGCTGCAACACCACCTGAAGCAAAGGCAAATCTCATATACAGTGGTGAAACACAGGCTCTTATCACAGCAGGCACTTCAATCACAGGCACGGTGAAGTATTCAACTGCAGAGAATGGTGAGTACACCACCACAATACCAACAGGAAATCTGCCAGGCAACTACAAGGTTTGGTGGATGATAGAAGGTGACAGACTACATGAGAATTCTGCTAAAGCGTCTATAGATGTGACAATGGCAAAGAAGACGCTTACACCGTCGATAAACTCGACCCCAGAGAAGACCTATGATGGAACAACTGACGTATCCATAGATTGGAACGATGTAGAACTAGCCGGAATTGTAACTGATGACGAGGTGTTTGTCATAAGTGGTCAAGCTGCTTTTGAGGATGCAGAAGTAGGAGAAAATAAAGTAATAAATATAACTAGTTTGACCTTGGGCGGAGGTGATAAAGATAACTATGCCCTTGGAACAGATGTCCTTGAAATAACTGGAACCATAAAAGCTACGACAACACCTGCTGGAGGAGGTGGAAGCTCCAGCTCATCTGGAGGTTCAGGTGGTTCATCATCAGGAGGCTCAAGCAGCTCATCATCAGGAGGCTCATCAGGAGGCTCAAGCAGCTCATCTTCAGGAGGAGCAACAGGAGGTTCAGGTAGTTCATCCGCAAGTGGCACATCTTCAGGAAGTGCGAGCGCTGGTGCAACAGGAAAATCAACTGCTTCACCGCAGCCATCTGCCACAACAGGAACCACACCAGCCACAACCCAGCAGGAGCCTGGTACAATCATCGATAGACTGAAGAAAAAAGTATCAGCTAAGAAAACACAAGAGAGGGAAGAGGCTGAAGCGGCTAAAATAGATGAAGAGGACCAGCAGAATCTTGAGAATCAAGCTGAAACTGAAGACACTGAAAATCAGCAAGACCAAACAGACTCAGAACTTGCCCTAAAGGATGTTCCAGTCAGCTTTGAAGTGGGCGAGGGTGCAATTGTAATGCAGCTTGAAAATAGCGATAAGGAGCTTCTTTCAGCCTATTTGCCAGACGCAAAGGCAGCAGCAAAATCCATCCTCACTGAGGAGCAATACTCCAAGGTTGAAGCTGGTAGTATAGTGGAAATTAAAATTGAAATGACCCCTATAAATGAGTCTGAAATTCCTCCAGCTGAAAGAGCTTCAATTGAAATAGGTATGGAGTACCTTAAGAAAGAGGTACCTAATATTCAGATGGCAGATTATATGGACATCAGTATGTACCTGAAGATGGGTAATGAGAGCTGGAACATAGTCTCCGAAACAGTAGAGCCTATTAGCATAGTCATTAAAATTCCTGATACATACAAAGGATTATCGGATGATTATTACATTCTAAGGTTGCATGATGGAGAGTTAACACTTCTTCCAGATCAGGACAATGACAAGGATACTATCACTATATCTACCAGTCATTTTTCTACGTATGCTTTGATGTATGACCAAACAAAAAAGACAGGATTAATGAAGTTTGTAACAGGAGCCAGTGCCCTATCACCAACGGTAAAGAGAAATTTCGCTCTTCTTGTTGGAATCCTAATACTAGCAGTTTCGTTTATCCTACTAAGAAGCAGAAAAATGGCTGAACATAAATAACGTATATACGAAATAGAGACCTTGCAGGTTATGACAAATTCATAGCTTGCAAGGTCTTTTTTTACGCTCATTGCTTAATCAACACACGAGGAATATTTAAAATTTTTTAACTAGTACCTTGACAAGTTATGAAAGTCGAGTATTATATGGGTAGTTGATTAAAATTTTTTAACTAAAATAATTTAAACAACATGTAATTTATTAAATTTTCATTGAAAAGGAGAAAGACTATGTTTGAGGTAGTAAAGGAAGTAATCATCGACACACTTAGCTGTGCAGCAGAGAAGGTAACAATGGAGGCAAATCTTTTTGAAGATCTTGGCGCAGATTCTCTTGATGCTGTAGAGCTTTCACTTGCAGTTGAGGAAAAGACAGGCATCACAATTGATGAGGATGCAATGGCTGAAATTAAGACAGTAGCAGATATCGTTAATTATCTTGAGGCACATAAATAATCATGGATACAAAAGAAATCAAGGAGCTGCTTAAGGCTTTTGATGAGAGCGGCAGCTCATACCTTAAAATCAAAGAAGATGGTTTTGAAATACAGTTCAAGAAGCCAGAGGCTAATCAGCAGGTGGTTGTTGCTGCACCAGTTCAGACGGCACCACAGCAGGTTGCCGTAGCTCCTGTAACTGAAATAACAGAGTCTGTAGCTGCATCAGCAGCATCTGATAAAGCTGCAATTTCACCTGAGGATGGTGAGGTAGTAAAAGCTCCTTTAGTTGGAGTATTTTATTCTGCACCATCTCCTGAGGAAAAACCTTATGTTCAGGTGGGAGATAAGGTTCAGGAAGGTCAGGTCCTCTGTCTTATTGAAGCTATGAAGATGATGAGCGAAATCACCGCACCAAAGGACGGAATTGTAAAGGATATCTTTGCAAAGAACCAGGATGTGGTTGGTTTCGAAGAACCATTGTTTCTTATTGCTGAATAAGAATTCATAGATTTCAGCTGGCCATTTAATAGCTGCCAGTCTGGAATCATCATTTTCATAGGAGAGTAGTTATGTTTAAGAGAATACTGATTGCTAATAGAGGAGAGATTGCTGTTCGAATAATTCGAGCTTGCATGGAGATGAATATTGAATCCGTGGCAGTCTATTCCACAGCTGACAAGGAATCTCTTCATGTAAAGCTTGCTACAAAAAGCATTTGTATTGGACCTGCTCGAGCTCAGGATAGCTATTTGAACATGGATGCCATCATCACTGCCGCTCAGGTTACAGGCTGTGATGCTCTTCATCCAGGTTTTGGATTCCTTTCTGAAAACTCAGAGTTTGTTCGTAAATGCGAAGCAGCAGGAATTACTTTTATTGGACCAACAGCTGATGCAATGGATGCCCTTGGAAACAAGGCCAGCGCCAGACATATGATGATGAAAGCCGGAGTTCCTGTAGTGCCAGGTTCAGATGGACCTGTAGAGGATTTTCATAAGCTTGAAAAAATAGCCAAGAAAATCGGATATCCGGTGCTTATCAAAGCCAGTGCAGGTGGCGGTGGACGTGGAATGCGTCGAGTGTATCAGCCAGAGGATTTGAAAAAGCTTTATGAGGAGGCTAAGGCCGAGACTAGAGCTTGTTTTAATGATGATGAAATGTACATTGAAAAGCTCATTTTGAATCCAAGACACATTGAGTTTCAGATTTTGGCAGATGAGCATGGAAATGTCATTCATCTCGGGGAGCGCGACTGTTCTATTCAGCGAAAGAACCAGAAGCTGATAGAAGAAAGTCCATGTATGTTTATAAAGGATGATCTTAGAAAATCCATGGGAAAGGCAGCGGTTTTGGCAGCAAAGGCAGCCAATTATACCAATGCTGGAACGGTAGAGTTCGTATTGGATGAAAAGAATCACTATTATTTTATTGAAATGAATACCCGTATTCAGGTAGAACATGGTGTCACTGAAGCTGTTACGGGAATTGATTTGATTAAACAGCAGATACGTATTGCTTTTCATGAGCCATTAAAGCTTAAGCAGAAGGATGTGAATCTTAAGGGACATGCTATTGAGTGTCGAATTAATGCGGAAGATCCATCAAAGGGCTTTATGGCAAACACAGGAAAAATTAGCTTCTTGAACGTACCCGGTGGTCCTGGTGTGAGAGTGGATACATTGCTTTACAACGGTTATGAAACTAGTCCTTTTTATGATTCCATGATGGCAAAAATCATTGTCCATGCAGAGACAAGACTTGAAGCTATTAGAAGAATGAGAAGGGCATTGCTTGAGCTAGTAACAGATGGAATCACCACGAATGGAGATTTCGATTATCTTTTACTTCATCATCCAGATTTTGTTAAAGGAAATTATAATGTTAGCTTTATAGAGAATCACTCAGAGGAAATTTTGTCCTGGGATAAAGCTGCCTGTGATGAGGACTTATAAATGAACATAGTAGATCAAAGAAAGAATAAATTTGCAAGATATAAGAATCTAAGGGAAAATCCCGAGGAACTACTTGAGCCTTTAATAAAGCCTGCGAAGGAATATAGTGCTAGAGACAGGATTGAGGATATAGTAGACCAGGGAAGTTTTGAGGAATTTCAGTTTGAATTTCCAGAGACTAATCCCTTGGAGTTCGAAGGCTATGTAGAGAAAAAAGAAGAGCTTAGAGAAGAATTAAACATTCATGATGCAATCATAGCAGGTGAGTGTACCATTGATGATAAAAAGGCTGTTCTTGTAGTAATGGATAAGCACTTCATGATGGCTTCCATGGGAATGGAGCTTGGTGAGGTGGTTTGTCAAAGCGCAGAGCACGCAATGGAAAACAAGCTTCCTCTTATAATCTTTACAGCCAGCGGTGGTGCCAGAATGCAGGAGGGGATTCTTAGCCTGATGCAGATGGCAAAAACCAGTGCAGTAATAGAAAAGTTAAAAAATGCTGGTGGCTTATACATAGCAGTATTGACACATCCTACCACAGGAGGAGTAAGTGCCAGCTTTGCTACTCTTGGGGATATTACCTTGGCAGAAACAGGAGCTTTAGTTGGTTTCGCTGGTCCAAGAGTTATTGAACAAACCATTGGAGAAAAGCTTCCTGAAGGCTTTCAAAGAGCTGAGTTTTTACAGGAACATGGCTTTGTTGATGCAGTGGTTGAACGTGAGAATATGAGGGAGACCTTAGGAAGAATCCTAAGGCTACATCCTAGAGCATGTTAATGTCTTTATGGAGGAAATGAGATGAAAGCAATCGATAGAGTATTAGCAGCTAGAGATAAGGACAGACCAAAGATTACAGATTATATTGATAACGTATTTACGGATTTTTTCGAGCAAAAGGGAGATTTGCTTGGAAAGGAAGATGCCAGTATTTATGGTGGTATTGCCCTGTTTCATGGTAAGCCTGTTACAGTGCTTGGTCATCGTAAGGGAAATGATGTTAACGAAAATGTAACCTGCAATTTTGGTATGCCTGGTCCTGAAGGATACCGAAAGGCCCTTCGAATTATGAAGCAGGCAGAAAAATTTGGTAGACCTATTATTACTTTTGTGGATACTCCAGGTGCTTATCCTGGTCTTGAAGCAGAGATGTACGGGATTTCCCAAGCAATCTCAGGAAATCTTGCAGCCATGAGTTCCCTAAAGGTACCAGTGATTTCTATTGTTACCGGCGAAGGAAGTAGTGGTGGTGCACTTGGAATCGCAGTGGCAAACAGAGTCTATATGCTGGAAAACGCAGTGTATTCCGTGCTTTCTCCAGAAGGCTTTGCATCCATTCTTTGGCATGACAGTGCAAGAAGAGATGAAGCAGCTGAGGCTATGAAACTGACAGCAAAGGATTTGCTGGATTTTGGAGTTATCGATGGAATTATCTCCGAAAGAGGTAGCAGTCTTAAGGTTGTTTCGGAGGATGAAAACGCAAATACGATAATTCGTTTATACGATAGAATTGATAAGCAGATTTCAAAGGCACTAAAGGAATTGGAAGGTAAATCAGGTGATCAGTTGGCTGAGGAAAGATTTGAAAAGTTTAGAAGCTTTGACAGTGCTTTCTTGAAGGCAGACGAATCAGCTAGAATGGAAAATATATAAATGACAGGAATAAAAATAATAGCCACTGGAGCTAGTGCTCCTAAGAAGGTTGTCACAAATGATGACTTGGCAAAAATAGTAGAAACTAGTGATGAATGGATTAGCCAGCGCACAGGAATGAAGGAACGTCATTACGTTGCTGATGGGGAAAATCACACTAAGTTAGCTGAGAATGCGGCAATGCAGGCAATTGAAAAGGCTGGTATTGATAAGTCAGAAATTGGTGCTGTGATTGTTTGCACTGTATCAGCAGATTATTTTTCTCCTTCATGTGCATGCTTGATTCAAGGCAGACTTGGTCTTTCCAAGGATATAATCGCCTTTGATTTAAGTGCAGGCTGTTCAGGCTTTGTGTTTGGACTGGAAACAATTAGAGCGTTAATGATTGCTCGAAACATACAGTATGGCTTGGTGGTTGGAGCAGAGGTTTTATCCAAGAAAATGGATATGACAGACCGTGGAACATGTGTATTGTTTGGTGACGGAGCTGCTGCAGCAGTTGTAAGTCTTTCAGATACCAACTATACTTCGGTAATCGGTGTGGACGGTGATGAAGAAATGATTAACATCAAGTCACCAGATGGATTCATCCATATGGATGGCCAGGGTACCTACAAATTTGCAGTAGCAACAGTACCAAAGGTTATTGAGGAAGTGGTTAATAAGGCAGGGCTCACCTACGATGAAATTGACCACTATGTACTTCATCAGGCAAATCTTCGCATCATCGAATCCATTGCCAAAAAGGTGAAGCAGCCTATGGATAAATTCGTTGTAAATATTGATAAATACGGCAACACCTCAGCTGCCAGTGTGGGCTTAGCACTAGATGAAGCGTTGGAAGACGGACGCATCCGCCCAGGCGAAAAAGTTTTACTTTGCGCCTTCGGAGCAGGCCGCACCTGGGGCGCCGTCGTATTAGAGATGTAAAATATTAAATAATTAAGTGAGCTGTAACGGAACAAAATACAAGTGTTATCAATGAACCCTTGTTGAGCCATCCCTACTTAGATGGTACCAAAGGTAGCATCTTATGTAGGGTAATGAGCGAATAAGAGCGAAAGCGTGGTGAATGATAATACTTGTATTATGTGAGGTTACTAGCGGAATAGAGGTACTTGATGAATTTAACAGATTTAACAGGAACTAAATATCCAATAATTCAAGGTGGCATGGCCAACATCGCCACAGGCGAATTCGCAGCAGCTGTTTCTAACGCAGGAGGCTTAGGTCTTGTGGCAAGCGGAGGTATGGATGCTGAGGCTTTGCGTGAGCAGATTAAAATTTGCAAAAGCAAAACAGATAAGCCTTTTGGTGTGAATTTAATGTTGATGAATCCAGATGTAGAAAACATTGCACAGATGCTTATTGAAGAAAAGGTGCAGTTCATTACAACTGGTGCAGGTAATCCAGGAAAGTATATGGCTGGCTGGAAGGCAATGGGAGCAAAGGTTTTCCCTGTTGTAGCTTCTGTTGCTCTTGCAAAAGTTATGGTTAGATCAGGAGCCGACGCTGTAATCGTTGAAGGTGGAGAATCAGGTGGACATGTGGGAGACATGACAACAATGACTCTTCTTCCTCAGGTGGCTGCAGCAGTAGATGTGCCTATTATCGCAGCTGGAGGAATTGCCAGTGGTGAGCAGATGGCAGCAGTAATGCTTCTTGGAGCTTGTGGTGTTCAGATTGGAACTTGTCTTTTGGTTTCAGAGGAATGTCCAATCCATGACAACTATAAGGAGGCTTTAATCAAGGCAAAGGATAATGCAACAACTGTTACAGGAAGAAGCCAGGGTGCTCCTGTTCGTATTATCAAAAACGAAATGGCCCGAGAGTATTTAAAGCTTGAGGCTGAGGGCGCAGGACGCGAGGAACTAGAGCGAATCACACTAGGCGGACTTCGAAGAGCCGTTGTGGATGGGGATATCATTCGAGGCTCAGTAATGGCTGGTCAAGTATGCGGACAACTTTCAGCCATCCGTCCCGTAGCCGACATCCTTGACGACCTCTACGTAAATGCGAAGCATACGTTATCGAATGCGTCAACTATCGCAATATAGTAACTAAGACTAGGAGAACGAGTAATGTTAGGAATTGTGTATGCAGGCCAGGGTTCACAGCGTGTGGGCATGGGCTTGGACTTTTATGAGAAATATGATGAATTCAAGGAGACTATAGATAACGCCACCGACGCAGTAAAGTCTGTGACTGACATGGATGTGGCGGACTTAAGCTTTAACGGCCCAATGGAGCAGCTTTCAGATACAAAGTATACTCAGCCAGCAATGGTTGCCTTTGCAATCGGTGTTACAAAGCTTCTTCACAAGAAGGGAATCAAGGCTGATTATACTTGCGGTTTAAGCCTTGGTGAGTATTCAGCTCTTTACGAGGCAGGCGTGTTGGAGGAGGATACAATCCTTCAGCTTATTGCAAAAAGAGGAAAGTACATGGCAGAGGCTGCAGAGGGCTTACACGTAAAGATGGCAGCTGTGCTTGGAATGGATAGAGAAACTGTCCTTGAGTGTTGTGACAAAGCAAACAGTGAGCTTGCTGGAGAAAAAATCGTTCAGCCTGCAAACTATAATTGCCCAGGTCAGATTGTTATTTCTGGTGATGCTGTTGCAGTAGATAAAGCAAGCGCATATTTAAAGGAAGCCGGAGCAAAGCGAATCCTTCCACTTAAGGTGAGCGGTCCTTTCCATACAAAGCTTATGAAGCCAGCTGGAGATAAGCTTGCAGAGGAGTTTGAAAAGGTAGATTTCAAGCAGCCAAAGTCTAAGGTGGTGTTCAACTGCTTAGGTAAGGAAAAGAAGGATGAGGATTCTGTTGCAAAGCTTTTGGAGAAGCAGGTTCAGTCTTCAGTTTATCTTGAAGATTCCATCAAATACATGGCAGATGCTGGTGTAGATACAATCATCGAGATAGGACCAGGAAAGGCCATTAGCAAGTTTATTAGTAAGACAGTTGATAATGTAAAGGTTTACTCAATTGATTCAGTTGAGGATTTTGAAAACACATTGGAGGAGTTAGCATGAGTGTAGCCTTAGTTACAGGTGGTAGCCGCGGAATTGGTCGTGTAATAGCAGAGAAGCTTGCACACGCAGGATATGATATTGCTATTTGTTATTCGGGAAATGAATCGGCAGCACAGGAAACAATTGCTGAGTGTAAGAAATACGGTGTACAGGCTATGTACATCAAGGCGGATGTAAGCAACGCTGATGATGTTGCAAATATGTATGAAGAGATTAAATCTCTTATGGGACCAATTGAAGTGCTTGTAAATAATGCAGGAATCACAAAGGATGGTCTTCTTCTTCGTATGAGCGAAGCGGATTTTGAAGCAGTTGTAGATATTAATCTTAAGGGAACCTTCCTTTGCACAAAGGCTGCCATTAAGGACATGATGAAGGCTCGCACAGGAAGAATTATCAATATCACATCAATTGTTGGCGTGGTAGGAAATCCTGGACAGGCTAACTATTGTGCAAGTAAGGCAGGAATCATTGGATTCACAAAATCAGTGGCTAAGGAATACGGTGGAAAAGGAATCACTGCAAATGCAGTTGCGCCTGGCTTCATCCAGACAGCCATGACAGATCAGCTTCCTGATAATGTGAAGGAAGCATATTTAAAGCAGATTGCCCTCGGTCGTTTTGGAACACCAGAGGACATTGCAAACGTTGTTGAATTCTTGGCATCAGATAAAGCGTCCTACATCACAGGACAGGTAATCGAAGTCACTGGAGGTATGTAATGAGAAGAGTTGTAATCACTGGAATGGGAACCGTTAACCCTCTTGCAAATAGCCTTGAGGCCACATGGGAGGCTGTAAAGCAGGGAAAATGCGGAATCGGTCCTATTACACATTTTGATCCTTCGGATTTGAAGGTTAAGCTTGCTGGCGAGGTTAAAAACTTTGATGCAGCCGAAGTTCTTGGACCAAAGGAAGCAAGAAGAATGGACGTTTATTGTCAGTATGCATGTGCTGCAGCAAAGGAAGCTATGGAGGATGCAGCCCTTGATATGGAAAAGGAAGATGCAGACAGAATAGGATGTATCGTTTCTTCTGGTATCGGTGGTCTTTCTACTATTGCAGAGGAGCATTCAAAGGGTGAAACAAAGGGTTATGGCAAGATTTCGCCATACTTTATCCCTATGGCAATCACAAATATGGCAGCAGGTCAAATCGCTATTATGTATGGCTTGAAGGGTATTTGTACATCTGTTGTAACTGCATGTGCCAGCTCAAACAACGCCATTGGTGATTCCTTCCATAGAATTCGTGATGGCTATGAGGATGTTATGGTATGTGGTGGTGCTGAAGGAACAGTTATTCCACTTGCAATCGGCGGCTTCCAGTCAATGAAGGCTCTTTGCACCAGTGAAGATCCTAATCGTGCTTCTATTCCTTTTGATAAGGAACGTCATGGCTTCGTTCTTGGTGAAGGAGCAGGCGTGCTTGTTATTGAAGAGCTTGAGCATGCAAAGGCTCGTGGCGCAAAGATTTATGCAGAAATTGTAGGTTACGGTTCAAATTGCGATGCTTATCATATTACAGCACCTAATCCAGAGGGAGAAGGTGGAGCAAAGTGTATGACACTTGCTGTGAAGGATGCAGGTCTTGAAATGACAGACGTGGATTATATCAATGCCCACGGAACCAGCACAAGCTTAAATGATGCTGGCGAGACACTTGCAATTAAAAAGGCTTTTGGCGACCATGCCTACAAGCTTATGGTTAGCTCAACAAAGTCTATGACAGGACACTTGCTTGGTGCAGCCGGCGCCATCGAGGCTATCATCACATCTATGGCTTTAAAGGATGGCTTCGTACCAGCCACCATCAACTACCGAGAAAAGGATGAAGCCTGCGACCTTGACATCGTACCAAACATCGGCCGTAAGGCAGATATCAACGTAGCCCTCTCCAATGCATTAGGATTTGGAGGACATAACGCATCACTGGTATTTAAGAAGTATATGGGTTAAAAGTTAAGTGAGCTGAGAAATAGAATATAAAGTGTTATCAATGAACCCTTGATGAGCCATCTCTACTTAGATGGTGCGATAGCAGCATCTTATGTAGGGCAATGAGCGAATAAGAGCGAAAGCGTGGTGAATGATAATACTTTATATTCTGTGGATTAGCGGATTATAGGAGTTTATATGCAGTTAAGTAATAGAGAAATTCAAGAGATTTTGCCACACCGCTACCCATTTCTTTTGGTAGACAAAATCGTAGATTGTGAACCAGGCCAATACGCCAAAGGTATCAAGTGTGTATCCGCAAATGAAATGCACTTCCTTGGCCACTTCCCAGGTCACCCTGTTATGCCAGGTGTCCTTATTATAGAAGCTTTGGCTCAGGTGGGTGCAGTGGCACTTCTCACAGAGGAAGAGAATAAAGGAAAGCTTGCTTTCTTTGGCGGAATCAAGAATGCCCGCTTCAAAAAGCAGGTTGAGCCAGGGGATGTTTTAGAACTTGAATGTAAGCTTACAAGCCGAAAGGGACCAGTAGGTTTTGGAGAGGCTGTGGCTTATGTGGATGGTCAAGTTGCTGCAAAGGCAGAAATTTCCTTTGCCATAGGAGAATAATTTAGTTATGATATTTCTAGGAAATAAATATTCCAACGGGAGTAATATATTAAAAAAGGAACAGGTACTAGAAATGTTAGAACAAACACTTTCAGAGGTGTATACCAAGTTTAAGATACACTTCTATCAGGAGATGTTTAAGCAGCTCAACTCACGCGAGACATCTCTTACAACTGTAGAGCTCTTTTGTGTGGAGATTATTCACGCTCTTAAGAATCCTACCATCGCTGAGTTTGCAAACTTTATCAACGTGTCATCGCCAAATGCAGCTTACAAGGTAAACAGCCTTATCCAAAAGGGCTATATCGAAAAGGTGCAGTCTACTGTTGACCGTCGTGAATATCATATTCATGTTACAGACAAATACTACAACTATTTCAATCTTTCTCAAAAGTATGTTAACAAGGTTGTTGAGAGAGCTCAGGATTATTTTTCTGCTGAGCAGGTTGAGATTCTTGATAATATTTTAAAGGATATGTCTAATGAACTTATGACTGAGGTAGTTATTCCTCCAGTAGAGGTTCAACCCTAAAAATTTGTGGTGGATTTAATTTTTCAATAGGATTTGTTGAACACAAGGTTTGAGACTTTTACAGTTTCGAACCTTTTTTTGTTAACTTTTTCTGAAAGTTATTTTGTATAATGATTTCGAGGGAAGGAATTATAATCCAATGAAATTATCACAGCTATTAAAATTCGATAATATAATTGTGCAGTGCCATAACACACCAGATGCAGATGCATTGGCTTCAGGTATGGCTCTTACAAAATATCTTAAAGAAAAGGGTAAAAATGTCTGCTTTGTATACGGGGGCAACTTCGAAATCACAAAGAGCAACCTTAAGCTCATGATCTCCGATTTACAGATAGATGTTCATTATGTTGGTCATCAGGTTCAGCTTGCTCAGCTTTTAGGTCTTAGAGAGCAGGAAATCCCTGAGCTACTTATCACCATCGACAGCCAGTATGGCGAGGGAAACATCCGCAAGTTCAAGGCAAAGGAAATCGCCGTCATCGATCATCATCAGGTTTCAAATCCATTACCAGAGCTTTCAGAGGTTCGTTCATATCTTGCCAGCTGTTCCACTCTTGTGTGGGAAATGCTTAAGGAAGAGGGCTTCTCAGTGGCCGACGATTTAAAGCTTTCAACAGCCCTTTATTATGGTCTTTTAACAGACAGCAACAACTTCTCAGAAATCCATCATCCTATGGACATGGATATGCGAGACGAGCTTAAATACAGTTCTTCTATCATCACAAAATTCAAGAACTCAAACATCTCCCAGGAAGAGCTCCGCATAGCCGGAATTGCGCTTCTTGGCTCAGAATACTATCAAGATAATCATTATTCCATCGTCAAGACAGATCCTTGCGACCCAAACATCCTTGGTATAATTTCAGACATGCTTTTAGAGGTTGAGGATGTAGATTGCTGTCTAGCCTTCACCATTCACGAGGGCGGAGTTAAGCTTTCAGTTCGAAGCTGCGTAAAGGAAGTTAAGGCAGACGAGCTTGCCAAGTTCATCTGTCAGGGCGTTGGAAACGGCGGCGGTCACACTGTAAAGGCCGGTGGTTCAATTATCCGCTCCCTTCTTGAAAAGCAGGAGCTTGAATACAACCCATCATCTATCCAGCAGTTCTTCAGAGAGCGTATGAAGGAATACTTCCTTGATAACGAAATCATCGAAGCTGCTGACTATACACCAGATATTTCAGAGATGGCTGTTTACAAAAGTAGACAGATTAATATCGGTTATGTTAAGGCCTCAGATATTATGCCTGTAGGCTCTCACTTCACCATCCGAGCTTTAGAGGGTGATACAGAAATTAACGTTTCCGAAGATACAATGATTCTTGTTGGTGTAAAGGGTGAAATCTTCATTAGCATGGAGTCAGCTTTCAATGACTATTACAAGGCTTGCGATTGTGCATACACCTATCCAGGTGAGTACGAACCAACCATCCGTAATCTTAAGGATGGAAACAGCACCAGCCTCTTACCATACATAAAGAGTTGCGTTTTTGTAGGAAATGGAAATATCTATGCCAAGGAGCTACAGCGCCGTACGAAGCTGTTCACACAGTGTCATCCAGATGATTATTCACTTGGACGTCCAGGTGATTTCATCGTTGTCACAGGCACAGACTTATCTAAAATCGCTATCATTGATAGAGATGTATTTATGAAAACCTACGAATCGGTGGAATAGTCAATCTTTTCAGAAATTTTATTGCTTAAAACCAAACAATATAGTATGATTTATTCAAATAGGAAATCTTCAGGGCAAGGTGCGAAAACACTTATTTGTTTTCAATTCCTGACCGGCGGTATAGTCCGCGAGTCCTTTGGGACTGAACTGGTGTGATTCCAGTACCGACAGTATAGTCTGGATGGAAGAAGATGTGCAGATTCTATTATTGTACGTTACGCCCTGAGTATATCTCAGGGCTTTTTCTTTATTCAAAGGCTTCCCCTTGAGGGGAAGCTGTCACCGAAGGTGACTGATGAGGTGTAAAAGAAGACTTCCTAGCAAAAATATTAATCTCAGGGAGGATTCAAAATGGATTCAGCATTCAATTCAAAAATGGAGACAAAAACTATGAAGAAGGTAAACGTGCGCAACATGACTGTAACAGCTATGTTGTCAGCAATAGGTTTTATTCTAATGTATCTTGATACAGCAACACCATTTGCACCATCATTTTTAAAAATGGATATATCTGATTTACCAGCATTAATTGCTTCATTTGCATTAGGACCAGTATGGGGAGTGGCAGTTAGTTTAATTAAGAATGTATTACATTTACCAGTATCTAGTTCATCTTGTATTGGTGAGTTATCCAATTTTATTTTATGTTCTTCATTTGTTTTGCCAGCAGGACTTATTTATCATCATAAGAAAACTAAGAAGAATGCAATTTTAGGAGCTTTTGTTGGATTAGTAGTAATGTCTGCTATGGCATTACCTTCAAATTTATTCTTAATTTATCCTTTATATTATAAGATTGGATTTGCAAAGGAAGCTTTAATGGGAATGTATCAGGAAATCGCAGATAAGGTATTCCCATTCATGAATTTGGACTCTATGGCTAAGTGCATTTTATATTTCAATGTTCCTTTTACATTTGTTAAAGGTATGCTTTCAGCTGTAATTACAATTTTTATCTACCAGCCACTTAGACCACTTCTCAAGGGAAACAACTAAAGAATTTTTGCCAAAATAAAGCAGTATTTGCCAAAGGACAGGTTTTCAGTTGACCTGTCCTTTTTTTGTGTGTAGATTGTCTAATTAATAAAGTGGGAAATTAGGTTTAAAAATATTAGGAGAGTTTACATATGGATAAGAAAACACTTATTGAAATAATCGTGATGCTATTAATCACTTTCATATTGATTTGGATCAAACCCTTCAGTACAAGGTATACCTACGACAGATCTGAAGGTAATGCATACACAGAGTATCTAGAAAAGATAGGTATTGAACACTAATCTTCACAATTCATAAAGATTTCTTAAATATCTCTTGATTCTGTTGAATTGAATTCTCACTCAGGTATACTAACCTTAAATCGGATTATGAGAAAAATGGAGGTTAGATATGAAGAGACCAATAGCCTTATTGATTGCATTGACTTTGACTGCATCGTTAGTTGCCTGCAGTAATAATACAAGAGAAGAAAAACAGGAGCCTCAAAGCACTGGAGCAGACAATACCACAATAAATGATGAGCAGCCAGCTGAAAGCTTGCCACAGACAGCTCCTACCTACGCCACAACTTCTGTTAGTTATGAAGAGGGAAGTGAATACTTCACTGGTAGCGTTCAGTGTATTCAGATTACAGATGCTGAACATACAGCCTTAACAAAGGCAGTGGATGATAAGTTTTCTGAGATTGTAAAGAGCTTCAATAAAACCGCTGACGGATTAGTAAAGGAAGCTAACGAAACAAACAAGGATTACAACGAGGATAAAAGCTCAGATGAAGATACAGCTGAGAATATGGTTTTCAACTACAGCTATTATGTTACAGCTGAGGTAACAAGAGCAGATAGCCAGATTTTCAGCATTAAGCTTATTAGCGAAATCTATACGGGCGGTGCACATCCTAGTCACGCTGTAGAGGGCTTAGTTTTCGATTCTAAAACTGGAGACTTACTTTCTCTTGAAGACCTTGGGGTAGATTCAGATATTGCCAAAGATTATATTTTAAATGTAATCAATGAGAGTGATGAGTATGCCAAGGAAAATCTTTTTGAGGAATATAAGGATACTATTCAAAAGGATTTTGAGAAACCAGAAGATACACTTGGTTTATGGCTTGATAACAGAGGTCTTGTGGTTGGTTTCCAAGAATATGACATTTTGCCTTATGCAGCAGGCCTTGCATCTTTCACCGTGCCTTATAGCCAGCTGACAGGCTTCAAAACCGATTATATTCCTGAGGATGGCTTCTATGCCTTTGAATTATCATATTTAGGCTTTATAGATAAGGTTGATTTAGATGGAGATGGACAGCTAGATAATATCTCAATCACAACTACCGTTGAAGAGAATAATTATGGATTCAATACCTACACCTTGAATGTAAAGGATACAAACGTAGTGATAATCGATGGTCATGATGCTAATGGCTATACCTATGCCGAAGGTTATTTTATCCATAGAAAAGATGGAAACTACGTGCTGGTTGCAATGAGTGGTGATTCAGATATTTATCTTACAAAGCTTTTCAAGTATGACAATGATACTCTTCGAGAGGTAGGTTCTGTAGACAAAAGTTTAAAGGCCGTTTACGAGGATTATGTTGAAATGTATGTTTCAACTGCAATCCCAGAAGAGGGGGAAGAGTCTACTGCTGGAAAGGTAATAAAATACAGCTACGACAACACAGGATTTACTGAGAAAGAGTAATAATAGATAATACATAAAGGAGCAATTTTCGTATAGAAACTTGCTCCTTTAATGATTATAATAAAAGGTAATTAGTTAGGTTTAATCACCTAAAAAACAGGAGGTAATGATATGGAATTTATAATTGTTTTACTAGTTCTTCTAGTAGTATTGATTGCCTTTGGAATTCGAATCGTCCCACAGGGATATGTATTTGTTATCGAATTCCTTGGTAAGTATCATGCAACATGGCAGGCAGGTTTCCATGTGATGATTCCTTTCCTTCAGAGAGTGTCAAAGCGCGTTTCATTGAAGGAACAGGTGGCAGATTTTCCACCACAGGATGTTATCACAAAGGATAACGTTATCATGAAGATTGATACTGTTGTTTACTTTAAGGTTGCAGATCCTAAGCTTTACGCTTACGGTGCTGAGCGTCCAATCCTCGCTCTTGAAAACCTTACAGCAACAACACTTCGTAACCTTGTTGGTGAGCTTGAGTTAGACCAGACACTTACATCTCGT
This sequence comes from Pseudobutyrivibrio sp. YE44, assembly GCF_900104335.1. Taxonomy (GTDB): domain Bacteria; phylum Bacillota; class Clostridia; order Lachnospirales; family Lachnospiraceae; genus Pseudobutyrivibrio. The sequence goes on along the minus strand of NZ_FMXT01000010.1, from coordinate 66,832 downwards.
GATTCTATCAATGACCGAATGAGAGTTATTCTTGATGAGGCTACTGATCCTTGGGGTATCAAGGTAGGCCGTGTAGAGCTTAAGAACATCATTCCACCTGAAGAGATTCAGCGTTCAATGGAAAAGCAGATGAAGGCAGAGCGTGATCGTCGTGAGACTCTTCTTGAGGCAGAAGGTCACAAGCAGGCTTCAATCACAAGAGCAGAAGGTGATAAGCAGGCTCTCGTTCTTAAGGCTGAAGCTGAAAGAGATGCAGCTATTGCTAGAGCAACAGGTCAGGCTGAGTCAATTCGTCTTGTATACGAGGCAGAGGCTCGCGGTATTGAAATGCTTAAGGAAGCAAACATGGATGAGCGTGTTCTTCTTATCAAGAAGCTCGAAGCTTTAGAGAAGATGGGTGATGGCAGAGCTACAAAGATTGTAGTTCCTACAGATTTGGCATCAGCAGCTGCTGACCTTACCTTCAAGACAGAAATGCTTGGCTTTGGAGAGAGCACTCCAATCGACAAAACAGCTCCAAAGGCTGCCGCTCCTAAGAAGGATGATCCTTGCTGCAGCGACGCCGACAAAGGCGCCACAACTCGTCACTTCGTAGAAGACCACGTAGCTTTTGAAGGGGCTAATTAGAAAACTAAAGATAGCCTGTAGCTATCAAGCTATAATATGTCTCAAGCTCATCGTGTTAGATGAGCGGAGATATATTAGGCTTGAGAGTGTAACAGGCGAGCCATTGGCTATAGAAATAGCCCCTGGGTTCCATCTAAACTGGGTGGTCCAGGGGCTTTTATTATATCAGCGCACAAGGTGCGCAGTTTACAATCTCTTAAATTGATACTACTGAGTATCCATCCTTTAATCCAGGAACCTGAAGATAAGACTTCACATTCAAAACCTTCTTGGTTAGTCGGTGTCCAGTCTGTGTGATTCCATCTGATTCAACCTCATTAAAAATAATATCGTTTCCAGCTTCAATTCCCCTGCGGTCAGTAACGTAATATCTTACTACGCTACCAGCGATGTCGGCAAATTGCTGTTTAGAAACAAGCACACTAACTTCAACGTTTGATGCAGCGCCAGTTGTAAGGGTGTTTGTGTCGGCGTGATAGGTACGACCAAGCTCATCCTCTTTGTTGTTGTTCATTGCATCGCTTAATCCCTTAATTAAATCAGCTCTAAGGTCTGCCATATATTTCTCCTTTTCAAACCGCATTTAGTAGTGTAATCATAGGATACAATTTATTTTTGAATATTCTGTGTAGAAAAAATGAATTATGATAAAATCATAAACAGAGGTTAAAATACAAAGGGTAATTTACGATTGGAGACAAAAAATGGCAAAAGAGTTGATTACTAGAGATCAGGTTCGTGAAGAGGATACCTGGAATTTAAAGGATATGTATGTAAATGTAGCTGCCTGGGAGGATGACTTAAAGTATATCCAGCAGCAGATGGTAGAGCTTGAAAAGTTTGAAGGAAAAGTTTGTGAAAGTGCTGAAAACCTTCTTATGGTATTGGATATAAGCGCAGCAGCTTCCGAGAAGTTTGAACTTGCCTTTAACTACGCAGAAAGACTTTTTGATCAGGATCAGGGAAACACTGAGCATCAGGCAATGTCTCAGAGAATGTTTGGTATGTATGCACAGTTTAGCGCTGCCACAGCCTTCATTTCTCCTGAAATATTAGCTTGCCCAGTGGATAAAATCGAAAAGTATTTTGTTGAAAAGCCAGAGCTTGAACTATATAGAATTCAAATAAAAGAAATTCAGCGTTTGAAGGAGCACACCCTTTCTTCAGAAATGGAAAAGGTGGTGGCTATGACTCAGGAAATGGGCAACACTCCTACCGAAGTTTATAGTGCCTTCAAAAATGTGGATATGACCTTTCCATCTATAAAGGATGAAAATGGAGAGGATGTTGTAATTACAGACGGCCGTTTTGTTCCACTTCTCATGTCTGCAGACAGACGCGTTCGACAGGATGCCTTCAGAGAGTATTATGGAGTTTACAAGCAGTTCTTAAACACAATGGCTGCAATATATAACGGTGAAGTAAAGCAGCATATTTTCTATTCTAAAATTCGTAAATACGAATCAAATCTCAAGGCTGCTGTAGATGAAAATAATGTAAGTCCTCAGGTATATGAGAATCTTGTTAATACCGTAAATGCGAATTTGGATAAGCTTCATGCCTATGTATCTCTCCGCAAGAAGTGTCTTGGGGTGGACGAGCTTCACATGTACGATATCTACACACCTATGATTGCAGATGTGGCCAAGCCTATCAAGTATGAGGAGGCTCAGAAGACTATCTGTGAGGCATTGGCAGTCCTTGGAGAGGACTACGTAGAGCTTCTTAAAGAAGGTTTTGCAAACCGTTGGATAGATGTATATGAGAACAAGGGTAAACGGGGCGGAGCATATTCTGCTACAGCCTACGGTGTACATCCATATATGCTTCTCAATTACAACGATACCTTTGATGATATGTTCACAACAGCTCATGAAATGGGCCATTCAATGCACAGCTATTACAGCAACAAGACACAGCCATATATTTATAGCAATTACAAGATTTTTGTTGCGGAGGTAGCGTCTACCTGTAACGAGATTCTTCTATTAGAATATTTACTTAAGAATTGCACAGATAAGAAAGAGAAGGCATATCTTCTTAACCATTACTTAGATAGCTTCAAGGGGACTGTTTTCCGTCAGACTCAGTTTGCAGAGTTCGAAAAGATTACAAATGAAATGGTAGAGTCGGGTGAGAATCTGAACTCTGAAAATCTTTGTAATTTGTATAAGGAAATCAACGAGAGATATTATGGTACAGATATGATTTCTGATGAGGAAATCGCATACGAGTGGGCACGTATTCCTCATTTCTATTACAACTTCTATGTATATCAGTATGCTACCAGCTTCTGTGCTGCAGTTGCCATAGCAGATATGATTTTAAAGGAAGGAGAGCCTGCTGTGGCTCGGTACAAAAAGTTCCTTTCATCAGGTTGCACGGATGCACCTGTAGAGCTTCTTAAAATAGCGGGAGTGGACCTTACAACACCTGCGCCTATTGAAGCAGCTCTTGCAAAGATGGGGGAGATAGTAAAGGAGCTTGAAAGCTTGGTATAGAAGTTTTTTGGGACTAGTTGGTCCTGACTACAAAAAATGAAGAAAGCAAAAAGATGAGCCTCTAGTGTCGAAGCTAGAGGCTCTTTTGTTATTCATTATTCAATATATTATATTAAGAAGGGGAGGTTAATTATTAACTACGGTTCTTGATGAACCACAGTCGAAAAGTTCATCATCAGCTCCGATAGCAATGGTACGGTCTTCATCGTCGATAGAAACGCCGGTGATTTTCACAACATTGTTTTCTGAGTCTGAAGTGATTCTTGAATTGGATGTATTACCAGTTACTGTATTGCCTGCACTGTTGTCTCCAAAACATTCTGTGTATAGCTCAGCTGCATTCTGAGCAATAAACAGATTGGATGTGATGATATTGGAAGAATCACATGCATATTGGATTACAAAGGCAGTGCCATCAGTATTGTAGACTGTGTTATTAGTGAAGGTGCAATTTTTAGCACAGCCGGTATCATCCACATCATAACCGCCAAAGCTGATTCCAGCCCAGCCGTTATTATTAACAAGTGTGTTATTATTGACTTTAATTCCAGTGGTAACTGTGTCTTTGTGCTCACTGGCGATTTCAATACCGATATCGCAGTTTGTAACATAGTTATCATATATCTGGATGTTTTTGCCGCCATCCACATATATGCCACCGGCACACTTGCTGTCGTAGGTAACATTTACAGCTGGGTCGGAAGAAATGCTATCTACAACATTTTTGAAAATTTTGCCATTTCGTGCTCTATCCAAATCGTTGGAAGAGTCATTCTCAAATCCGATTGCGTCAATGCCGATGTTATCACAGTCATGAATATAATTCTCTGAGATAGCAAAGTTTGACACATTTCCATTTAAAGCAAGAGCTTCGCTATTTCCTAGGTTTAGCTTGTAAAGCTCGCACTTTTTAATAGAGATATTCTCAATTGGTTCGTCTACATCCGCTGCTACCAAAATTCCGTGTGCGTTGTATTCTGTAGAATCTTTAGTGTACAAGCATCCCATGTCGTGTATCTTGCAATTAGTGATGCTGATGTCGCGTGAGCCAGCATCTACTTCTATACCAATAGGAGTAATTGAAGAAGAAGGTTTTTTTAGCTTTAATCCCTTGATTTCAAGATTGTCCACGGTGACGCCTGAGGCTTGGATATAGACCATAGAACTGTCACCTGACGATGGCTTAAGTCTGGAGCCGTCTAGGACCGCTCCATCCTCCGCAAGAATTGTGATACCGTCAGTTTCAACAGAAATCTGTTCAGCGTAGGTTCCTGCTGGAATGATGATGGTATCTCCGCTGTCTGCCATATCAAGTGCGTCCGAAATAGTTGGGGCATCTGAGCCTACTCTAATAGAACTAGAGGCGGCATATATATTAGAAAATGCGGGTGTGCAAGTAACGGCCAACGATGCAGCAAGTACACCAGGGGCCAACATTCTAGTAAAGTCTTTCATAACATTTCCTTTCGCGTGTCCCAATACATAGATTCCTGTGATTAAACACAAGAACCGGACATGTAATTTTCTGATCAGGTAATTACAGATAATACTTTAACACATATTTTCACAAAAATGAAGTAAAAGTTACAAATAAATTACATTTGTTTCTTTAAGGAGAAAATAAAAAGGAGTGAGAATTAATCTCACTCCTTGATTTTACTGGGTTTTATTAGTTAAAAAAGATTTAAATTTGTTCACCATTAAGCATAAAAATTTCATCTGGCTCAATAGGAACACATACACATTTCTTTCCATCAACAAAAGCTGTGGTAACATCAGCAGCCTTTGTATCAGAAACCTTTACAACAATGTCTGCCTGCTTTCCGTCCTCGGTAACACCGTTGACTTCCTTAAGCTGTTTTGTAAGATCTACAACTCGCTCCTTTAGCACATTCTTTTCTACACGAAGCTCATTGTTCTTAAGGGCCTTCTCATCTAGGATTTCTTCTGCAAGAGGAAGCTGCTCCTCAAAGTAGTTTTCAAACTTTGCCTGAATCTTTTCTACCTTTATATCAGAAAGGCCTGAGTCTGTAAGAATGTTTGCAACATCCTGAGGCTCTAAAACGATTGTTTCCTCCTCGCCTAAGCGCTCCTTTTCAACAGTGATGAAGTCTGAAAGATTCTGCTGGATATCAAGCTTTGTCTCGATGGTCTCGTCAGTTTCTTCTCCGAGAGCCTGGTCAAGAATGTTGTTGAAGGCGTTCTTCTTCTGAGTTGTAGTTTTCTTTGAACCACACTCAATACAATTCTCCCAAAATTCTACATGAGGCTCCTTTGTGTTCTTTGTGTAAGCAAGGCAAGCGTGTAAATCTGTAGTACGCTCTGAGAAGCAGGGGAAGGTGAAGGCTGTATCTACAGGCCCAACTACCCAGTCACGGTCTCTAGCGCCAATGCGATTTTCTGCTTCACGATAACCGAGTCCTGGCTTTGAAAGAGCAACTGGACAGATAGCGCAGATGATGTAGTCGTATACTTCCTCAGATTCATCAAGCTTCAAATCGTCAGTGGTCTTTACTGGGATATCATAAGTATCGTGATAGAGAAGAATCAGATAGTTTCCAACGAAGTCGTATGACTCGATAATTCTGTTGTAATACTCTATAAGAAGCTTTTCATCCTGAAGACGTGTCTCACGAAGCTTCATAAGAAGGTCGTGACCGCTTCCTTCGATTTCTCTTTCTGGATCAAATGGAAGCTCTAACAAGTTGTTACCAACAGTTCCTGAAAGAGCCTTGTTTGCAATCTCCAGATATTTGTGAAACTCTTCATCCTCAAGATTAAGGAAGGTTTCTTTGAAGGTGAGCACCATCTCTTTATTGGCGTCTACATAGCAGCCTACCATCTTGTCGAAGTTACAAGAATCCTTCTTAAAACGGCGCTTTATTTCGTTTATTTCTTTTTTATTCATAAATATATCTCCTAATAATTTATGTCGTGATACCTATTATAAGTATGAAAAAAATCTATAGCAAGGGGAAAATAAATGTAGCTTGCACTTGACATTGAAAATCTAAATAACTATACTTTACTCAAATAAAGAAGGGGAACAATCATGGCATTTACATCTATGCTTAATAATCTCAATAATAACAATAATAATTCCGTGAATAATAATCAGGGGATTTAATTTTATTGTGTTGATGAGATTTGAAGATTGTTCAAATATGTAAGAATTTTAAGCCTCATCAAGCGCAAGTTTGATGGGGCTATTTTTAAGCCAATTTATAATAAGGAGTTAGAACAATGAGCGTTAAAACTACAGACGTTAGAACACTTTCAAGAAACTTTGCAGATTACGCTGACAAAGAAGTTACAGTATCCGGCTGGGTTCGTAACATGCGTGATTCAAAGACATTTGGATTTTTAGTACTTGCTGATGGTACATTCTTCAATCCTGCACAGGTTGTTTTCAACCAGGACAAGATTGACAACTTTGATGAGGTTAGACACCTTAATGTTGGTGCAGCAGTTTATGTTACAGGTACTGTTGTACTTACACCAGAGGCTAAGCAGCCATTCGAAATTCAGGCTACAAAGATTGACGTAGAGGGTAAGTCAACACCTGATTATCCTATTCAGCCAAAGAGACATACAATGGAATACCTTCGTACACAGACACATCTTCGTCCACGTACAAACACATTCCAGGCAGTATTCAGAGTGCGTTCTCTTTGCGCATATGCTATTCACAAGTTCTTCCAGGAGCGTGATTTCGTATATGTTCACACTCCACTTATCACAGGTTCTGACTGTGAGGGTGCTGGCGAGATGTTCCAGGTTACAACAATGGACCTTAACAACATTCCTAAGACAGAGGATGGCAAGGTTGATTTCTCACAGGATTTCTTCGGACATGCTACAAATCTTACAGTGTCAGGTCAGTTAAATGGTGAGACATATGCTCAGGCATTCAAGAACATCTACACCTTTGGACCTACATTTAGAGCTGAGAACTCAAACACAACTCGTCATGCAGCAGAGTTCTGGATGATTGAGCCAGAGATTTCTTTTGCTGACCTTGAGGATGATATGCAACTTGCTGAGGATATGATTAAGTTCATTATTAATTATGTTCTTGAGCATGCTCCAGAGGAGATGGAGTTCTTCAACAACTTCATCGACAAGGGACTTCTTGATAGACTTCATAACGTTGCTACTTCAGACTTCGGTCGCATCACATACACAGATGCTGTAGCAGAGCTTGAGAAGCACAACGACGAATTTGATTACAAGGTATCTTGGGGCTGTGATCTTCAGACAGAGCACGAGAGATATCTTACAGAAAAGATTTTTGGAAAGCCTGTATTTGTTACAGATTATCCAAAGGAAATCAAGGCTTTCTATATGAAGCTTAACGAGGATGGAAAGACTGTTGCAGCTATGGACTGTCTTGTTCCTGGTATCGGCGAAATCATCGGTGGTTCACAGCGTGAGGACGACTACGATGTACTCGTTAAGAGAATGCAGGAATGTGGTCTTAAGGAAGAGGATTACCAGTTCTACCTTGACCTTCGTAAATACGGTTCATCACGTCACGCAGGCTTCGGACTCGGCTTCGAGCGTTGCGTAATGTACTTAACAGGCATGGGCAACATCCGTGATGTAATCCCATTCCCACGTACAGTAGGAAATTGTGATCTATAATTCGTAGTTATTTGCAAACAGGGCGACTACATAACCTTGGCAGGCGCGAGCAAGGGGGCCCCATGGGGACAACAGAGGGGACCCACACCGGCGGGGAGTTTCTGTTGTTCCCAATGGGAGTTGACTTGCGGGAGCATGGGAAAATAGAGGGTCGCCATATTAGGAGGACAACAAGTTATGAGCAAAATATACATCCCAGAGGGTTACGCTTCGGCGCTGAATTTAAAAGAGACACAGATTGCAATTAAGAAGGTGAAGGACTTCTTCCAGGCACAGCTTACTGCAGAGCTTAATTTGCATCGTGTTACTGCACCTTTATTTGTAGAGCCTGAGTCAGGTTTGAACGACAACTTAAATGGTGTTGAGCGTCCAGTTGCTTTCGGTGTAAAGGAACAGGGCGATAAAGAGGTGGAGGTTGTTCATTCTCTTGCAAAGTGGAAGAGAATGGCACTTGGACGTTATGGCTTCAATGTAGGTGAAGGTCTTTACACGGATATGAACGCTATTCGTCGTGATGAAGACACAGATAATATCCACTCAATCTATGTTGATCAGTGGGACTGGGAATGTATCATTGAAAAGTCTGCTCGTAACGAAGAGACTCTTAAGAAATATGTAAAGAGCGTTTATGCAGCTCTTCGTGTTACAGAAAAATATATTGCAAATTCGTACGATTATGTACAGTGCATCCTTCCAGAGGAGATTCACTTTATCACTACTCAGGAGCTTGAGGATAGATGGCCAGACCTTGACCACTCTCAGCGTGAGTATGAGGCAGCAAAGGAATACGGTGCAATCTTCCTTATGAAGATTGGAGATTTGCTTAAGTCAGGTGAGAAGCATGATGGTCGTGCTCCTGACTACGATGACTGGCAGTTAAACGGTGATATCATTGTTTACTATCCTGTTGATGATATTTCACTTGAGCTTTCTTCAATGGGTATTCGTGTTGATGAGGATAGCCTTGCATCTCAGCTTAAGAAGGCTGGCTGTGAGGATAGAGCAGAGCTTCCATTCCAGAAGGCAATCCTTAACAAGCAGCTTCCATATACAATCGGTGGTGGTATTGGACAGAGCCGTATTTGTATGTTCTTCCTTCGCAAGTGCCACATCGGTGAAGTACAGTGTTCTTTCTGGCCAGAAGCAGATGTTCAGTATGCTAGCGAAAAGGGTGTTGTTATCCTTTAAAAGACAGATGAGGCGTAGTGTCTTTCTGTGGCAAACAAAATCCTTTACATTTACATATTTTTATCGTAAAATAATCATCGGCTCTCAATTAGGGGGCCGATTTTCTTGTGTAAATATTGCTTCTAGAAATAGCAGCAATATTTTTTATTGTGGTTCTTTACTTTAAAACTTTACTGTGCTAAACTAAAGCTATGCAGAGCAAAGTATTACTGCGTCCAGTTCAGCACAATAGGGTGGGGATTTTGATTTTTAGTAGGAGTATTTAGATAATGAATAAGAAACTAGAAACAGCAGAAATGGATGAGCTCCTTAGAGCCATACTTAGCCTCGAAACCGTGGAGGAGGCATACGAATTTTTTGAGGATCTTTGTACAGTAAATGAAATGGTAGCTATGAAGCAGCGTTTTGAAGTTGCTAAAATGCTTCGCGAGGAGCGTACATATCAGGATATCGCTGACGAGACAGGGGCAAGTTCAGCTACAATCAGCCGTGTGAATCGTGCACTTAATTATGGCAACGATGGCTACGATTTGGTTCTCAAGCGTATTGGAAAGTAATATCAGACATGTTAAAATATGGGATGTGGTTCATAAAACCGCATCTCATATTTTTTTTGGAGGAAGATATGGACAACTCAAGAAAAAGATTAAATTCAATACTTCATCAACTTGCAGAAATAGATTATGTCCATCCAGAGGACATTCCAAATATAGATTTATATATGGATCAGGTTCTAACCTTTTTGGATCAGGAGCTAGGTACAGTTCGTGAAGCCACAGAAGATAAAGCTATGACCAAAACCATGATTAACAACTACACTAAGAATCAGCTTATGCCTCCTCCGGAGAAAAAGAAATACTCTAGAGACCATATGTTGAATCTTATCTTCATATATTATTTCAAGAATTTCCTCGGCCTTAAGGATATCAAAAGTATCCTTGATCCAATCAATGAAAAGTACTATGGAGATAATGAGAGTCTAGATATATTCGACATCTATTGTGATATGGTTGGCTACGAAAGAAGGGTTGCAAAAGAGGTCACCAAGGACATTATTAAAAAATACAATGAGAGCCGTGAGGCTTTTGCTAATCAGGATGAGGAAAGCAAGGATATCCTTCAGGATTTCACCTTTATTTGTCTTCTTTCCTTCGATGTATTTGTTAAGAAAATGATGATTGAACAGTACATTTCTGGTCGTCGTGAAGAAGAAAAGAATACCAAAGAAAAATAATTTAAGGTAGCTAGAATATTCATTCTATGTTACAATATTAGAACATATTTTCGGATTATATCCGGTAGTTAGGAAAAAGTGTTATGGATTTAAGTATGTTAAATGACAAGCAACGTGAGGGCGTTGAGACTATAGACGGCCCAGTCTTGATATTGGCTGGAGCCGGCTCTGGAAAGACTAGAGTGCTCACCCATCGTGTTGCTTATTTAATTGAACAGGGGGTTATGCCATACAATATCATGGCCATTACCTTCACTAATAAGGCAGCTCGCGAAATGCGAGAGCGTATTGATAATATCGTTGGCTTTGGCTCAGATGGTGTTTGGGTTGCCACCTTCCACGCTTCTTGTGTTCGCATTCTCCGTCGTTTTGGAGAGCGCCTTGGCTATGGCAGCAATTTCACAATTTACGATACAGACGATTGCAAGACTCTTATGAAAGAGGTTTGCAAATATCTTCAGATAGATACAAAGCAGTTTAAGGAGCGCACCTTCTTAAACGTGATTTCCGATGCTAAGAACAAGCTTATCGGACCTGAGGAATTTACTAATCGAGCCATGGGAGATTTCAATATGTCTCGCCAGGCCACAGTTTATCGTGAATACCAGGCTCGTCTCCGTCAGAACAATGCTTTTGATTTTGATGATTTGATTATGAAGACTGTAGAGCTTTTGAAGATGGATTCTGAGGTTCAGGCCTACTATCAAAACAAGTTCCATTACATTATGGTGGATGAGTATCAGGATACAAACGCAGCTCAGTTTGAGCTTGTGCGTTTGCTTTCCAGCGGTAGGGAAAATCTTTGCGTAGTTGGTGATGACGACCAGTCTATTTACAAGTTCCGTGGTGCGGACATTTACAATATTTTGAATTTTGAACAGCATTTTCCAAATGCTCATGTAATAAAGCTGGAGCAGAATTATCGAAGCACAGGAAATATCCTTGATGCTGCCAACTCTGTCATCGCTAACAATGAAGGGCGTAAGGAAAAGGCTCTTTGGACAGAGGCTGAGGCTGGTGACAAAATCGAATTCCAGCAGTTTGATAGCGCTTATGAAGAGGCCAGCTATATCGCCAGCAATATTGCCAGCTATGTTCGCAAGGGTGAGGCTGATTATCGTGATTGCGCGGTGCTTTATCGTACCAATGCACAGTCGCGTCTCATAGAAGAAAAAATGATTTACGAGGGCATCCCTTACAAGATTGTAGGTGGTGTAAACTTCTACAGCCGTAAGGAAATTAAAGATGTTCTTGCATATTTAAAGACTGTTGATAACGGTAGTGATGATATCGCTGTACAGCGTATTATCAATATTCCAAAGCGAGGAATCGGTGCTACCACAATCTCAAAGGTATCTGATTTTGCTCGTGAACGTGGTTTGAATTTCTATGAGGCACTTGTTCATTGCGAAGAGATTCCATCCCTTGGAAAAGCTGCTACAAAAATCCAGGGCTTTACAGGCTTGATCGAAAAGCTTCGTAAGATAGCTGATGAGGAGTCGGTTTCTGCGTTGGTGGAAGAGATTTTAGATCAGACAGATTATGTGGCAGAGCTTAAGGCTGAGGGCACTGACGAGGCAAAGGCTCGTATCGAAAATATCGACGAGTTGCTTACAAAGGCAGTTGCCTATGAAAAGGATGCCAGACTTGACGGTGAAGAGCCTACACTTTCAGGTTTCTTAGAGGATGTAGCTCTTGTTGCTGATATTGATAGCTACGAGGAAAGCGACAATTATGTGGTGCTTATGACTTTGCATGGTGCAAAGGGTCTAGAGTTCCCACGTGTATATATGGCAGGTATGGAAGACGGTCTTTTCCCAGGTCAGAGCGCAATCTTTGACGGTGGCGGAGCTGATTCGGAAATGGAAGAGGAACGTCGTCTTGCCTATGTTGGTATCACTAGAGCAAGAGAGCATCTTACCATGACTTCCGCTCGCATGCGAATGGTTCGTGGAGAGACAGCCTTCCACAAGATATCTCGTTTTGTTAAGGAGATTCCAGAGGATTTACTTCATGGCAATCTCTGGGAACCAAAGCCAATGGAGGATTATTCAAGCACTCCTATTGGAGAGTATTCTGTTTATCAGAAGCCAACAGGTTTTGGAAAGCCATTTTTAGGAACAACTTATGGTAGCTCCTCTGGATCAAAGCCAACTAGCAGCTTCAACGGTGGTTCTAGCTATAGCAAGCCAGCCAGCTTCACAGTAGGCAGCTCTACCACGGCAGTAGCCAATAAAAACGGCACTAAAATCGAAAAAGGTGAGTTAGAATATGGCATTGGCGACCGCGTCAGTCATATCAAATTCAAAGAAGGAACAGTTAAAGATATTATTGATGAAGGTCGCGATTACGAAGTCACTGTTGAGTTCGATGGTGTAGGCGTAAAGAAAATGTTCGCGAGCTTCGCAAAGTTAAAAAAGGTGTAATATGAAACGTGGAGAAATAGTACAAGGCAAAGTAGTAAAGGTAAACTTCCCAAACAAAGGTATAGTCGAGACAGCTGAGGGTGACCGCCTTCGCGTAAAGGGCGTTCTTCCAGGCCAGACTGTGTCTGTCCGTGTAAGGAAGTCTTCAAAGGAAAAGGCTCAGGGAAACCTTCTCTCGGTGGATGAGCCATCACCACTTGAGATGGATACTCCTGCCTGTGTTCATTTTGGAAAGTGCGGCGGTTGTACATACCAGTCTCTGCCATATGAGCAGCAGTTAAAGATAAAGGAAGGTATGATTCATGACCTTATGGCTCCAGTTATTGGAGAGGATGTTTGGAATGCTACATATGAAGGCATCAAAGCCAGTCCTAAGCAGTTTGAATATAGAAATAAGATGGAGTTTTCTTTTGGTGACGAAGTAAAGGATGGCCCGCTTACTCTTGGAATGCACAAGAAGGGAAGCTTCTACGATGTTGTTACAGTGGATGGCTGCCAGATTATTGATGCTGATATGAGACGTGTTCTCAACATCACTTTGGATTACTTCGCAAATGCGAAGCAGCCATATTATCGTAAGAATACTCATGAGGGATATCTTCGTCATTTACTTGTCCGTAAGGCAGCAAAGACAGGTGAAATTCTTGTGGACTTGGTTACAAGTACACAGATTTCATCAATCTATGAAATTGCTCTTTTAGAGGGATGGAAACAGGCGCTGATTAATTGTCCAGATTGGGAAGGAAAGCTTACTGGTATCCTTCATACAAAGAACGATAGAGAAGCAGATGTTGTTGCTGATGAAGGTACAGAAATCCTTTATGGCCAGGATTGGTTTAAGGAAGAGCTTCTTGGTTTGTCCTTTACTATTAGCCCATTTTCTTTCTTCCAGACCAACTCCCTTGGAGCAGAAGTGCTCTACAGCACTGCTCGTGATTTCATAGCTTCAGGTGCAGATGGTGCAGAAGTTTATGATCTTTATTCAGGTACAGGTACTATTGCTCAGGTTATCGCACCAGCAGCAAAGCATGTAACAGGTGTTGAAATTATCGCTGAGGCAGTAGAGGCTGCCAAGGAAAACGCCAAGCTCAATGGCCTTGATAACTGCGATTTCATTGCAGGAGATGTACTCAAAGTTTTGGATGATATTACTGAAAAGCCAGACTACATTATTTTGGATCCACCTAGGGATGGTATTCATCCAAAGGCTCTTGAGAAGATTATTGACTACGGTGTAGACTCCCTTGTCTACATTTCATGTAAGCCAACCAGCCTTGCTCGTGACCTTGAGGTATTTCTCGCCCGCGGCTACAAGGTTACACGCCTTGCCTGCGTCGATATGTTCCCTGGAACTTATCATTGCGAGACGGTATGTTTATTGTCCAAACTTCACGAAGCGAAGCATCATATTAACGTTAAGGTTGATATGGACGAGCTTGATCTTACAAGTGCGGAAGCTAAGGCAACATACAAAGAGATTGAGGAATGGGTGCAGGAGCACTACGGATTTCATGTAACAAACCTGAATATTGCACAGGTGAAGCAGAAACATGGAATTATAGAAAGAGAGAATTACAATAAGCCGAAATCTGAGAATAGCAGACAGCCTGGATGTCCGGAAGAAAAGGTTAAAGCAATTGAAGAAGCTTTAAAACATTTTCAGATGATATAAATAAAAACTCGTGACTATCGGTATTTGGTGGTCACGAGTTTTTTTACGTACTTTTTACCAATGTTGATAATAGATTTTACATGTATCTGCTAGCATTGCGCTAGGAGGTGCAGAGCATGTCTAAAATATGGAGTTTTGTAAATGACTTGAAGGTCAAGAAGAATCATAAAATCACAATGTTTATTTGGCTTACAACAATACTATATGGATTAACTGGCGGTTTGATATGGGGATTGATTGGAAGATTGATATTACCTGAAATAACTTGGCTATTTTGCTTTATAGGGTACCCTGCGGTGTTCATGGGACTGTTTGGCGGGGTAATCTATCTATACAATCATGAGTTCATATGATTTTTCAAGACTTTTACTGAACTTTTACATAAAGATGGTTATGGATTTTACATTAGGCGAATATTATTGTCATTGTAAAAAATACGGCGCCAAATTATGTAAGTTTAGAAAGGAATGAAAAATATTATGAAGAGAAGAATAATTGCTATTATGGCAGCAGTAAGCATAATGACATTTGGGCTAGTAGGATGTGGAAGCGAGAGTCCCCAAAGTGCTGATGCTGCAGAGCAGGGAAAAAATGTGGAATCTGTAGAATTAAATGGAACTATTAAACTTGCAGGCTCAACTTCTATGGAAAAACTTTGCGAGGCTATGGCTGAGAGTTTCATGGAGAGAAACCCAGGAGTGACAGTTACCGTTGAATATACTGGCTCAGGTGCAGGTTTGGAATCTCTTGCAGCCGGTTCTGTAGATATCGGAAATGCTTCCAGAGGCCTGAAGGATGAGGAAAAGGCAAGTGGTGCAGTAGAAAATATTGTGGCAATTGACGGTATTGCAGTGATTACTAATAAATCTTGTAGTATCAAGGATGTGACATCAAAGGATCTTGCTAAAATCTATTCGGGCGAAATTACAGATTGGGCTGAGCTTGGTGCTAAGGAGCAGCCAATCATTGTAATTGGTAGAGAGGCAGGTTCAGGCACAAGAGATGCATTTGAAGAGTTACTTGAAGTAAAGGATGGTTGCGTGTATGCACAGGAGTTGGATTCAACAGGAGCAGTTCTTGCAAAAGTAGCAACTACACCAGGAGCAATCGGTTACGTTTCGCTTGATGTGGTTGATGACACCGTGTCAGGATTAAAGATTGATGGAGTGGAGCCAACAGAAGAAGAAATCCTAGCAGGAAATTACATGCTTCAGAGACCGTTTGTAATGGCTACAAAGGGCGAAATGTCAGGGCAGAATGAATTGGTTCAGGCTTGGTTTAACTATATCAATTCTGATGATGGTAAGGAAGTTATCAAACAAGTTGGACTTATTATTCCACAATAAGGGGTATACATGAAGAGAAAAGCATTTATAGAAAAAACTGCCAAAACATTATTCGAGCTTTGTGCAGTAGTGGCTATATTTGCAGTTTGTGCTATTACTATCTATATGTTCATGAAAGGTGCCCCGGCTTTAAAGGAAGTCGGGGTTTTTGATTTACTTTTTAAAACCATATGGAAGCCAACTGCAAGTGAACCATCTTATGGTATTGGATTTATTATTTTGGCTTCGGTAGTAGGAACTACCACTGCACTTTTTCTTGGAGTTCCGATAGGATTGTTAGCTGCTGTATATATATCAGAAATGGCAGGAAAAACAACAGGAAACATTGTACGAACTGCAATAGAATTATTGGCTGCCATTCCATCAGTAATATATGGATTAATTGGAATGATGGTACTTAATCCGATTATGTTTGGATTTGAGCAAATAATATTTGAAGACGATAGTTCTCATCAGTTTACTGGAGGAGCAAACATGCTTTCTGCAATTATTGTACTGACAATCATGATTTTGCCAACGGTAATAAGCGTAAGCACATCGTCGTTAAAAGCTGTATCTGACACTCTTAGAGCAGCGTCGTTAGCACTTGGTGCAACAAAAGAACAGACAATATTCAAAGCAGTTATTCCAGCGGCGAAATCAGGAATACTTACAGGTGTAGTGTTAGGTACAGGTAGGGCACTTGGTGAGGCAATGGCTATAAATATGGTTGCAGGGGGAGCAGTTAATATTCCGTTACCATTTAATTCTGTACGTACTCTTACCACTCAAATTGTAAGTGAAATGGGTTATGCCCAAGGTACGCATAGACAAGTATTATTCACAGTGGGATTAGTCTTATATATTTTTATCATGATTGTGAACTATGCATTGCTAAGAGCAAGGAAAGCGGGGATTGATGATGTCGATTAGTAGAAGAAAGTTTATCGATTGTATCCTGCGTTTTTTAATAAATATCTGCTCGACATTTTCAGTACTTTTGTTACTTGGAATTATTGGATATGTGTTAATAAGAGGGATTTCTGCGGTTAACATAACATTTCTTACTTCAGTAACAAGCGTATTGAAAGGAACTGTGGGGATTGCAGGTAATATTGTAAATACATTACTGATTATTCTTATCACCATGATAATTGCAACTCCAATCGGTGTAGGTAGTGCAATATATCTTAATGAATATGCAAGGTCTGGGAGAGTTGTAACAGCAATAGAATATGCAACAGAAACCTTGACCGGTATACCATCCATTATCTTCGGCCTATTTGGAATGATGTTTTTTGGAGAAAAGCTCGGATTAGGTTATTCACTTTTGACAGGATCTTTAACATTGATTCTCATGGTTCTTCCTTTGATAACACGAAATACTCAGGAAGCATTAAAAACTGTACCAAGTTCGTATCGGAATGGTGCAATCGGACTTGGAAGTGGCAAATGGCACATGATACGAACAATACTTCTTCCAAGTGCTATGCCAGGAATAATCACAGGAGCAATACTTGCCATAGGAAGAATTGTGGGAGAATCAGCAGCACTTTTATTTACAGCTGGAAGTGCCAAGTTATTACCCAAAGGGATTAGCGGACTTTTAGCTAAACCATTTCAGTCTGGAGGAACCCTTACTATTCAGATGTATCTATCTGCCACAAGTGAAGGTGATTTCGAAACAGCATTTGGAATAGCTGTAGTGCTTTTGATTATCGTATTGGCTATAAACCTTGCAACAAAAGCATTAACAAAACGATTTGATGTGACAAGAAAGGAATAGTAATGGGAGAAACAAAAATCAGTGTTAATGATTTGAATTTATATTATGGAAAAAATCATGCATTAAAAAATGTAAGCATGGAAATAAAGGAGAAGGCTATTACGGCATTTATTGGGCCATCAGGTTGCGGTAAATCTACCTTTTTGAAAACTCTAAACAGGATGAATGATTTAGTTGAGGGAGTAAGAATTGACGGGACGGTAAAAATCGATGGAGAGGATATTTATGGTAGAGATATAGACACTACGCTACTTAGAAAAAAAGTAGGCATGGTATTTCAGCAGCCAAATCCATTTCCAATGAGTATATATGATAATGTGGCTTATGGTCCAAGGGTCCATGGCATTAAGGACAAGAAAAAGCTTGATAAAATTGTAGAAGATAGCTTGAGAGGAGCTGCGATTTGGGAAGAGGTGAAAGACAGATTAAAGAAATCCGCTTTATCACTTTCCGGGGGACAGCAGCAAAGAATATGTATAGCCAGAGCTCTGGCCGTAGAACCTGAGATTCTGCTGATGGATGAACCTACATCGGCTCTTGATCCTATCTCTACCACAAAGATTGAAGACCTTATGGAGGAATTAAAAAAGAACTATACAGTAGCTGTGGTCACACATAATATGCAGCAGGCCGTGAGAGTATCGGACTATACTGCATTTTTCCTTGTAGGTGAGATGGTGGAATTTGGTACAACCAAGCAGATTTTCTCTTACCCAAATGATAAAAGAACTGAGGATTATATCACCGGAAGGTTTGGCTAATATGCTTAGTGAATTAGTAAGAATTATAGAAGGGAATATTCGAATGAGAAGTAAATTTGATGAACAGCTTTTAGAACTTAATCATAAGATGATTGAGATGGGAAACAATATAATATCCTCGATTCAGAAGGCTATAGAAGCGTTGGTAGCCCGAGATATTGATCAGGCAAAGCTGATTATGGATGGTGACGCAGAAATTGATCATCTCCAGAAAGTAATCGAAAGTATATGCTTTAATCTTTTGATACAACAGCAGCCAGTTGCAAGAGATCTTCGAACAGTGACAGCAGCAATGAAAATGGTTACTGACATGGAGCGAATAGGTGATCATGCGGCAGATATTTCGGAAATGACTATACTTATGGGGCAGAATAGTCAAATAGATAAGTTTAATCATATTTCAGAGATGGCAAGCGAGACAATGATAATGCTCAATCATAGTATTGAAGCTTATGTAGAAAAGGATGTTGTAAAAGCTAGGGAAGTTATTGAACATGATGATATTGTTGATGAGCTGTTTGTAAAGGCAAAAAAGGATGTTATCCAACTTATCTTAAATAATCCTGAAGAAGGTGAGGAGGCAGCCGATATTTTGATGATAGCAAAGTACTTTGAACGAATAGGGGATCATGCAACAAATATAGCAGAGTGGGTAATTTATTCACTAAAGCAGAAGGAGAATGAAGATGAAGTATAAAGATATTAAAGAGAATGAAGAGGTACTGGCATTAATAGCGAAGGGAAATGAAAACCTTGGAATATTGGGGTATACAGACCATTCAGAAGTACATGCAGCTTTGGTAGCCGAGCGTGCCACCAATATTCTTGAGATTCTTGGATACAGTAAGAAACAGATTGAACTTGTTAAGGTGGCTGCATTTATGCATGACATTGGGAATGCTATCAATCGTAGTAGGCATGCAGAGTATGGTTCATTACTTGCAAATGACATATTAAAGGAAACAGGCATGGATAGGCAGGAGAGACTTACAGTGGTTTCTGCAATCGCCCATCATGACGAGTCAACAGGTGGAGCTACAGATGTAATATCAGCTGCACTCATTATAGCAGACAAAACAGATGTTAGAAGAAACAGGGTGCGTCAGAAACCAAAAGCCAACTTTGATGTTCATGATAGAGTGAATTATGCTGTTACCAAAACAGATCTTATTATTGATAAGGATAAAAAGCAAATTTCATTAAATCTCGAAATTGATGAGAAAATCTGTACCATGTATGAATATTTTGATATTTTTCTCGGTAGAATGCTGATGTGTAGAAAAGCTTCAGAACTATTGGGAGTAACGTTTAGATTAATGGTTAATGGAAATAAAGCATTGTAATAGTAAGCAAAGTTTATAATTTTACATAGATTTTACATAGGACATTCATACATTTTACTTTCATTCAGTATGCTAATAATTGGCGTATTTTTTTAGCATACCCAGAAAGGAATTTGTATGGATATTTTTAATGTTCTAAATATGATAGGTGGGCTATCCCTGTTTCTATATGGAATGAGTATGATGGGGAATGAACTGTCAAAGATGGCAGGCGGAAAGTTGGAAATAATTCTTGAGAAGCTTACTTCAAAGAGGATATTTGCGGTGTTGCTTGGCGCAGGAGTTACGGCAGTTATTCAATCATCATCTGCAACTACTGTCATGGTAGTTGGATTTGTAAATTCAGGCATTATGAAGCTAAATCAGGCTGTAGGTATTATTATGGGGGCAAATGTGGGTACAACTATTACATCCTGGATGCTTTCACTTACAGGAATCGAGGGAAGTACCATTTGGCTTAAGATGCTAAAGCCTTCATCATTTTCGCCTATATTAGCGGCAATAGGTATTATTTTAGTTATGTCAAACAAAGAAGAATCTAAGAAAAAGGATGTTGGTGGAATCTTACTTGGATTTGCGATTCTCATGTTTGGAATGGAAACAATGAGTGGAGCTGTGTCTGGGCTAGCAGACAATACTTCTTTTACAAGAATGATGACAGCTTTTAGGAATCCTATACTTGGAATGGCTGTTGGTGCAATTCTAACGGCAGTAATTCAAAGTTCATCTGCATCTGTTGGTATTTTGCAGGCACTTTGTTCTACCGGAGCTGTACATTATGCAGTAGCGCTTCCGATCATTATGGGGCAGAATATCGGAACCTGTGTAACCTCAATTATTTCATCTGTTGGGGCAAACAGAAACGCACGTCGCTCAGCGATGATTCATTTATATTTTAATCTTATAGGAACAATTATTTTTATGGTTGTATTCTATTCTTTGAATACAGTTATAGATTTTGTTTTTTTAGATAAGGCTGCTAATGCAGCCGGGATAGCTGTGATTCATAGTTTATTTAATATTGGTGCGACAATACTTCTTTTCCCATTTGCGGATAAGCTTGTAAAGCTGGCTGAAATAACCATACCAGATGGAGCAAAAGAGCCGGAGGCTAAAAAGGATTCTATCATTATTGACGAGAGATTCTTGGACAGGCCGGCATTTGCAATGGAATTATGCCGTGGAAAAGTAAGAGAAATGGCAGAGTATTGCCAGAAATCTATCACCTTATCATTGGAAGCCCTATTAGAATATGATAAGCAAAAGGTTAAGGAAGTTAAAAGACTTGAAGCTGTAGTCGATAAGTACGAGGATGCAATTGGCTCATATTTGGTTAAAGTATCAAGTAAGAATATTTCAAAATCAGATAGCCAAAGTATGTCCATTATTTTGCATAGTATCAGTGATCTTGAAAGGATTTCAGATCATGCCTTAGAGATTGTTAAATCAGCAGAAGAAATAAAAGATAAGGGCTTAGAGTTCAAGAAGGGGCAGCTCAGAGAAATGAAAGCTCTTTGTGGAGCCGTTAATGATATATGTGCACTAACAGTTGATAGCTTTTGTAGAAATGATGTAGAGCAAGCTACTCATGTTGAACCTCTTGAAGAAGTTATTGATACACTATGCAAGACCATTAAGGAGAATCATATTAAGAGATTGAAGAAGGGAAAGTCTACTATTGAGATGGGATTTATTTTGGATGATGTATTAACCGGTCTGGAGCGAGTATCTGATCATTGTTCAAATATAGCTGTTGAAATGATAACTATTTTAGACGATGATTATAATACGCATGAGTATTTTGAAAGCTTATCTAGTGAAGGCAGAAAGAGCTTCAACAAGGAGTATGAAGAACTGATTAAGCAGTACCCCATCAGTAAGAAAGAGATAGAACAGTCTAAGGACGCACAATAGGAGAGAAGAATGGCGCTTATTTATATAATTGAAGATGATGACAGCATAAGGGAAATCGAAGAGCTGGCCCTCATAAATGCGGGGCATAAGGTATTAGGATTTTCATGTGCAAAAGATTTTTATGACAAGATGAATGATGTGATTCCGGATTTATGCTTAGTGGATATTATGCTTCCGGATGAGAGTGGCAATGAAATAGTAAAGAAGCTTAGAAAAAATCCTGAGACAAAGATGCTTCCTGTGATTATGGTTACAGCTAAAACAACAGAGCTTGATTTAGTTAGAGGAATTGAGGATGGTGCTGATGATTATATCAAGAAGCCATTTTCGGTTATGGAACTAATCTCAAGGGTGAAAGCCCTGCTTCGTAGAACTCAGGCTGAGGATATAAAAGAACTTAGGCTGGACGAACTAGTTATAAATAATGAAAAGCATGAGGTTACTATCAGTGAAAATCATGTTGAGCTAACCTATAAGGAGTATGAGTTTTTGTCTTTTCTTGTATTAAACAAAGGAATCGTACTGAACCGTGACACTATCATGGAGCAGGTATGGGGAGCTGATTACGAGGGGGAATCAAGAACTATAGACATGCATGTAAAAACTCTTCGCCAAAAATTAGGGGATTATGGGAGTAGAATCAAGACCGTGAGAAATGTAGGATATGTAATCGAATGAAAATAAGAATAAATATAAGACTGGTTGGAATTGCGATATTAGCAATCATCGCAACAGTTATTGGAATTACAATTATATATTACAATCTCTTTGAGGGTCAGGTGCGATCAGATCTATCTGTCAGTGCGAAACTTCTAAAGGATACCCATTATTTTGAATCAGTAGATATTGATGTAGATCAGATAGATTTATCTACTGATTTAGATGAGCTGCGTGTAACTTGGATTGATAAAGATGGAACTGTTTTATATGACAATGATGCCTCAGCGGAGCTATTGCAAAATCATTTTGATAGACCAGAGATACAGGCGGCTTTTGAACGGGGTGAAGGGGAAGCAGTTAGAAGATCTGACACTATGAATGAGGATACTTTCTATTATGCGTTGCGTTTAGATAATGGAACGGTTCTTCGTGTTGCTACCAATGCACAGAGCATTTGGGCGGTATTCATATCAGCGATACCAATTATTTTATTAATTATTCTCCTTATCATTTCAATTTGCATAGCGATTTCTCATCTGCTTACAAAACAGTTTTTAAAACCAATAGAGATGATGGCGGAAAATTTGGAGAATGCTGATTATGAATCACCGTACAGGGAATTGGATCCTTTGGCAGAAATGCTTCGCACCCAGCATACAGATATTTTATCTGCTGCAAAAGCCAGGCAGGATTTTACGGCTAATGTTTCACACGAGCTGAAGACACCGTTGACCGCTATTTCTGGTTATGCTGAATTGTTAGAGGGAGGAATGGTAGGCGCTGAGAAGCAGAAGCATTTTTATCAGGAAATCAGAAAGAATGCCGACAGATTACTTGCATTGATAAATGATATTTTGAGACTCTCGGATTTGGATAGAAAAGATTCTGAGTTACATTTTACCGAGGTTGACTTATATGAGACTGTCTCAGAATGTATGGAAGTCTTATCAGTTAATGCGAAACAAAGAAACGTGACAATAGAGCTTGAGGGGAAAACGAGTATTGTTTGCGGAAACAAAGATATGCTCAAAGAGTTGGTTGAAAATCTGGGGCAGAATGCAATCAGATACAATAATCCCAATGGCAAGGTGAAGATTTCTGTGGGAACAATTGATGGTCAGGTTGCGCTTACAGTTAAGGACAATGGAATAGGAATACCTGCTTCAGAGCAGCAGCGAATTTTTGAACGATTTTATCGTGTTGATAAAAGCAGATCAAAAGCTACAGGTGGAACAGGGCTTGGTCTTGCGATTGTAAAACACATAGTTGAGATTCATGATGCCAAAATTGAGTTAGATAGTGCACCTGGAGTAGGAACGACTATATCTGTGTTGTTTTAGGATTATTTTTTCTTCTTGCCACGTCCACTTCCTTTAACTGGTTTGCAGAGATCAGAGTAGCGCTGCAAAATGTCGGTAAAGGTCTTAAACTCGTATGGATCCATTTTGGTAAAATTGATTTTGAAAAGTTTGCTGTACATAACCATTTGAGCCTGAGTGGCATTGTCTGCAGTTTTTAATTCCTCAAATGAGTCAAGTATATCGTCAACAGGCGTAGTAGCTTCACCGGTTTCTGCGTCTTTGCCATGGGCATCTCTTATATCTTTTGCAATTTTTACTACGTCATTTCCAAGGAGATTGTTAAAGTAGTTGTCTTCAGATATAGTTGCAGCTTCTAAAGTTTTCATGTAATGGTCTTCATCGGAAATGCCTTTATTTTGAAGCCGAACTCTTGTCTGTTCAATCATTTTGTTGATGTTTCGAAATTGCATTCCTGCAAGATTATCAACATAGATTTCCATGTCTGAAAGAAAATTTTTAAAATCTGGATGCTTAATCATTTCACAAATCAATCTGACATTAAGCTTTCCGCTTTTTAGTAAATCTACAGTTTCATCATCCAATCCAAGTTCGTCTACAGGGAACTGATGCTGTTCTCTGTTTTCAGTAAGTCCAAGAAGATAGTCTGATGTTACTCCATAAAAATCTGCAAGCGTGATGATGGCCTTGTGAGAGATTTCTTTGTAATCATCCGTTTCATAATTTCCAAGTGATGCTCTTGATATTCCGGTCTGCTCTGACAATTCTTGCAGAGACAGACCTTTTTCTATTCTCAAATCTTTTAGTTTTTCCTGAATTGATAATTTACACTTCAATGCTTTATTCCCCCAGTGCTTTTCCTAAAGTCCTTGTATATGTAAATCATAACAGAATGTAAGTTTGCTATAAATGATGAATTCCAATATCGTGGAAAATTTTGAGTAGAGCAGCTATTTCCTACCTCTTGGATATACGGAGTTGGGCTTCTAAATCTTGGATAATTAGTCCATGAACAACGATAACGAGAGGAGGTGAAAAGCAAATGTTGTTAAATCAGGGATACGTTCCATGTAACAAACAGATTCATATCAAGATTCCCGAAAATGAATTACAAATGATTCACGACAGGATGGAGCAGGTAGGAATCAAAAACATGAGCGCCTACATTAGGAAGATGGCAATCGATGGATATTACATTCACATTGATTTCAGTGAGTTATTAGAAATCATCAAACTTCTGAAAATTGACAGCAACAATATCAACCAGATTGCAAAAGTTGCCAATTCATGTGGCACTGTAGATAGCAAAACAATTTCTGATATGAAGGAGAATCATGAACGAGTTTTGAAAAAGGTGGAAAAGACTTTCAACAAATATTTGGACATTTACTGACTTCGCTTTTAGCCCGCTTTGCAGGCGTAGCTTGTCGATGAAAATCGGCAATCAGGGGGATTGGGGCACACTCCCCAACAAGCAAAATCGCATCAGGTGTACACCGATGCACTGCTTGCCAATTTGTGAAAGGCCCAAAAATCTCATTTAAGGAAGGGGATAGCTGTGAAGAATAAAGTGATAGTAAAAGACAAAGATGAATGGAGTTCTCTTGCAAACTTTATCGGAAATATAATAGCAAAATACGCTGATGAAATTGATTTTGATTCATTACCGGATCCTGATGTCTATCTTCAAAAAAGATATATATATGAATCTTATAAGGCGTATATGAAGTTCCGTAATAAGAAAACGAAGTAGAACATTGAAGGATATCATGAGGTGTGGTAAAATAAATTCACTAATATGAATGTTATATAAGTGAATGGCAAGCGAGGCATCACTCATGATTATCAGCGAAAGAATTATAAAGGTTTTGAAAGAACGCAATATGACTCAGGCGGAGTTTGCAAAGCAGGTAGGTATTTCGACCAGTACCATAAGCGAATGGAAAAAGAGAAAGACCAATCCTACTGTAGATAAGATAATGGACATCTGTAATGTTTTGCAAATTACCCCGGAGCAACTTCTTACCGGTAAAGGAATTGAGGATGAAGAGGAAATTGCTGCAGCAAGTCCTGAAAGTAAATTCACTCCAGGCGATGTTCAGATGATTGAAGATTATCATAATCTTAAGGAAGAACAGCAGAAGCGTCTTATGGCTTATATGGAAGCCTTGAAGAAGATAGAGAGTCTTGAGGATATGTAGTTAAAATTATTCGATTAAAAATTTGGACCAGTGGTTTGCGGTCGATTTTTTCGACCACAAAAAACATCTTTGTTTGAATATAGAATACATGAAGTCACAATTTGTGACTTCAAAAAAAGAAAATGCAAAGGAATATAGTGTTTATGAAAAATACAACAGACTTACTCACAGTTGAGTCTATTAGAAACTGTGTATATACGATACGCGGGCAACAGGTGATGCTCGACAGTGATTTAGCTGATATTTATGGATATGAAGTCAAAAGATTAAATGAGCAGGTTAAACGAAATATAAACAGATTTCCGGAAGATTTTATGTTTCAATTGACAAGAGAGGAAGTTGATTTGGTGAAGTCGCAAAATGCGACTTCACGGAATGATTCATTATTTGAAGGGCAGGATGGTGGTAGAAGAAAAATGCCTTATGTTTTTACAGAGCAAGGAATCTATATGTTAGCGACAGTTCTTAGAGGTGAGTTAGCTGAGCAACAAAGCATTTTTATTATGCGAGCTTTTAAGGAAATGCGTCATTATATCCGTCAGAATCAGCAGTTTGTAACTCAGTCCGAAATGAGCATGGTTACTGCTAAGGTTTCAGAGTTATCTGTGCAAATGGCAGGAGCAATTGATCATCAGAAGAAAACGGATAAGGCAATTGAAGATATTCAGAAGAGTATTGATACCCTGAATGAAAATTTTGTTTCGGATAAGGATTTTAAGAATTTTATAATCTATAAAGGTCAGAAGTTTGAAGCTGATGTGGCTTACATAGATATCTATCAGCAGGCAGCAAAATCAATTTATGTTGTTGACGATTATATGAATACAAAATCATTGCAGTTATTATCACAGAAGAATCCAGGCGTGGAAGTAATCCTTTTTACGGAGAATGGGCATGGCAAGAGAGGATTTCTTACGACATCTGTGGTTAATGATTTTATAAACCAGTACCCACCGCTTCGGATTAAACCAAATCCGGATTGTCATGATAGACTTATTGTTCTCGATTATGGATTGCCAACAGAGCAGGCATTCCACTGTGGAGCATCAAGTAAGGATGCAGGACGAAAGCTCTGTGCTATTAACAAGGTAGAATCAGTACAAATGATTTGTCCGGTTATTGATGCTTTGTTAAAACTTCCAGATAAAAGTATCTAAAGGAGATGATATTATTGGGGAAAGAAAAAGCAAAAGTATATCTATATACCCGTGTTTCCACATCAATGCAGATAGATGGATATTCCTTGGATGCACAGAAGTCAAGGATGAAAGCATTCTGTGAGTTTAATGAATATGAGATAGTCGGTGAATATGAAGATGCAGGCAAGTCCGGCAAATCTATTGAAGGGCGTGTTGCCTTCAACAACATGATGGAGGACATCAAATCAGGAAAAGATGATGTCTCTTTTGTTCTTGTATTTAAGCTTTCCAGATTTGGCAGAAATGCGGCTGATGTTCTCAATTCACTTCAGATTATGCAAGACTTTGGAGTGAATCTGATCTGTGTCGAGGACGGTATTGATTCATCAAAAGAAGCAGGAAGACTTATGATTTCTGTACTGTCGGCAGTCGCTGAGATTGAGCGTGAAAACATACGTGTACAGACTATGGAAGGCCGTATGCAAAAGGCTAGAGAAGGTAAGTGGAATGGTGGCTTTGCTCCTTATGGATATGCCTTGGTTGATGGAAAGCTTGAAATAAATGAAGAGGAAGCTGTAGCTATCAGAACCATCTTTGACCAGTACGTAAATACAGATATGGGGTCAAACGGAATCGCAAAATATTTGGAAAATCATGGAATACACAAAATAGCCAGACAAAATGGAAAGAATCCACTTTTTGATGCTTCACTTATCCGACGTATTATTCAGAATCCTGTATATTGCGGCAAAATTGCCTATGGCAGGAGAAGAACAGAAAAGGTTCATGGAACAAGAAATGATTATCGTCAGGTTTATAAGGATGATTATTTGCTTGTAGATGGGCTTCATGAGGCTTTAGTATCAGAAGAAGTATGGGAGCAGGCACAAATCAAAGCCGTGGCACAGGCTAAAAAATATGAAAAAGTAAATTCACCTAAAGGTGAGAAAATACATCTTTTATCAGGTGTATTAAGGTGCCCTGTCTGTGGTGCAGGCATGTATGGGAATAAAAGTATTAAGCATAGAAAAGATGGCACAAAGTACAGTGATTATTTTTACTATGGCTGTAAGCATCGCAATATGACAAGAGGGCATAAATGCGACTATCGAAAGCAGGTTTCAGAGACGAAGTTGGATGGTGCGGTAGTTGAAGTGCTTCGTAAGTTGGTGAGCAATAAGAAATTTGCCGGAATGATGCGTGAGAAAATCAATATGGAAGTTGATACATCAGCACTTGATCAGGAAATATATGCTCAGGAAAAGACGCTACGCCAGAGTTACTTGAATAAAGATGCCATACTTTCAGATTTGGACAACTTGGATTATGAAGATAAGCATTACAAGAGAAGGAAAGCAGATTTAGAGGACCGCCTTAGTAAGACTTATGATAAAATCGAAGAGACAGAAAACGTTTTAGTAGAAGCTAAAGCTAAGAAGAGGTCGATACTTGCTGAAAAGGTTTGTGGAGATAATATCTACAAAGCGCTAATCTTTTTTGACAAAATGTATGAGCCGATGAATGAAGCGGAACGCAGGGAGTTCCTGACACAATTCATTGAAAAAGTTGAGATCTACGAAGAAGAGCAGGCTAACGGTCAGTGGCTTAAGTCCATAGAATTCAAGCTTCCTATCATTTCAAAGGATATGAAGATTAGTTTGGACAATGGTTCGCAAATCGAGACGTGTGCACTTTTGTCCAAATAAGGGGGAAGGTTATGAAAGGCGAATATAAAAACAAAGCCACGAAATACAATTATAGAATATCTTAAAGAAAATGCAGATACTAGGTTTACTGCAAGAGACATATATAGAGCTATAAATAGTGATGGCGATATTCTTGATAGGTCAACTATTTATAGAAATCTTGAGAGGCTTTGGAAGGATGGCCAGCTGGTTAAATACAAGGAGAGCGATATAAATGCTGCCTGTTATCAGTATTCGGAAGGCCATGGCTCTTGTCACGATCATACTCATGCGCAGTGTGTGATATGCGGTAAGATTTTTCACGTGGATAATAAACATTTGAAAAAAGCAGCGGTTAGCATGAAAGCAGAGTATGGAATAGAGATTGATTATAGCAAGACTGTCATCATGTGTAGATGTAGCGATTGCATTAACAAGTAAATTTGAACGTTCGCAGATTTGCGGGCGTTCTTTTTTTGAAAACAATTTGCAACAGTGTTGCAAATCTATTGACGAGTTCTAAAATGTAACCTGTCGTTAATGTGGAAGCACCTGAAGATTTTACAGAAGAATTCTTAGCGGATGCGGCAGAAAAGTATGACCCGGATCGAGTTTTTATTGAATACAATGGTATGTGGAATTTAAAGGCTTTTTTAGATATGACAATGCCTGCAGGTTGGTATGTAACAAATGTTTTTGGCCTAGTTGATGCTAGCACATACGAATTGTATTTGAAAAATATGAGACAAACCATCATGGAACCATTAAAGGAAGCAGATGCTCAGTTTATTGGATTTATCGCACAATATGATGGTGAAATACCAAAAGAAGGAGATTGGGTTCATATAGAGGCGGAGATACAAAAGGGCGAGTTGGATGGGCATCAGTTGATTATTCTGTTGAAGGTTTATCAATTACAAAAAGCAGAAAAGCCGGATAATATTTTTTTATATTTTTAGATAAGGAGATTTGTCATGTCAAAGAAGGAAGTACCTATAGTCGTAATTACTGGATATCTTGGTTCAGGAAAAACTACACTTATGCAGAATATCCTGAAACAGGAACAGCGGAAAATTGCGCTTATTGTAAACGATATGGGAAGCATTAACATAGATGCTTCAATTTTAAATAAAACAGGAAATCAAGTTGCGCAAGTAGAAATGGTAGAAATGCAAAATGGCTGTATTTGTTGTACCCTTCGAGATGAATTTATGGCAGAAATAGAACGACTCGCAGTAGATACTACTATTGAAGCTATTTTTGTGGAGGCGTCAGGACGCAGAAATGATTCCATACGTAAATGGCGAAGTGGATTTGGATGTTCTTCTTAATAGAGAGGACTTTGATTTCGATGAAGTAGAGGCCTATAGTGCTGTGCAAAGAGCGCTGAACAATTGTGAGCATGATGATGAAAAGGCGTGTGTTGATGAGTATGGAATATCATCATTTGTTTTTGAAGAAAAGAGTCCTTTTAATAGAGAAAAGTTCAACCAGCTTGTGGAAGATTATCCAGAACAGCTTATCCGCTCCAAAGGATATATTTGGTTCTCAGATGATTAGAAGCATGTGCAACTGTTTGAGCAGGCAGGCCGTAACGCGTCTATCACAGAAGTAACTGAATGGGTTTCAGCTTGGCCCAAAGAGCAGATTGAACCAGTAATCAATGATTTCCCAGATATTATGGATGATTGGGATGAGACTTATGGAGATAGATGTAACCAAGTAGTCTTTATTGGAAAGGGATATGAAAAAGAAGAAATAGTTCAAAGATTATATAAGTGCATTGAAAGTGCATAAATATTTTGTAAGAAAAAGTATTTTATTATTTTAAGTGATATGGCAAAATTTATTTATTTTATCAAGTGAAATAGTAACTTTTAATAACCAAAAAAGGTTTGTGGCAGAATGTATTGTCATTGTAGGAGGCAAGTATTATACTCCGTGGCGTTGAAAACAATACTCCAGCGCTGGATGTTTTAATCAGAACATCAGGAGGAAAAAAGATGGCAACAACATATAATCCATATGAGAATGTTTTAAAGGTAATGGATGAAGCTGTGGAATTAGGTGGACTATCAACTGATACGTATGAGATGATTAGAAATCCTCAACGTGAACTTAAAGTCTATCTACCAATTAGAATGGATAACGGAGCTATTAAGGTGTTTGAAGGTTATCGAGTTCAGCATTCAAATATTAGAGGCCCATTCAAAGGTGGAATTAGATTTCATCAGAATACAGACCTTAATGAGGTAAAAGCTTTAGCTACATGGATGTCACTAAAATGTGCAGTTGTAAATATTCCATATGGTGGCGCAAAGGGTGGTATTACTGTAGACCCTAATAAGCTTTCAAAGAATGAACTCATGCGACTTACTAGAAGATACACTTTTGCAATTGAATCAATTATTGGCCCAGATAAAGATATTCCGGCGCCTGATGTTAATACTAATGCCCAGACAATGGCATGGGTATTAGATACATATAGCATGTTAAATGGAAAACCTTGCCCAGGTGTATGTACAGGAAAGCCACTGGAATTAGGCGGCTCAAAAGGTAGACCATCAGCAACAGGTCGAGGAGTAGTTATTAGTACAAAACTAATATTGGCTGAACATGAAAAGGTGCTTTCTGGTAGTAGAATTGCGATTCAGGGATTTGGAAATGTAGGCGCGAATACGGCACGAATTGCATACCATAGAGGAGCTGTCATTGTAGCTCTTTCTGATGTATCGGGAGCAATCAGATGTGAGAAGGGGCTAGATGCTGACGCTATATCGAAATTTATAGAAGACGGACATGTTTTGGCTGAATATAATCAGGAAGGCGTTGAACATATTTCAAATCAGGAGCTATTACTTACTGATTGTGATGTTTTAATTCCAGCTGCCCTTGAGAATCAAATTACCTCTGAAAATGCCAAAGAGCTCAAATGTAGATTTATTGTGGAAGCAGCAAACGGCCCTACAACAGCAGAGGCTGATGAAATACTTAAAGAAAGAGGTATTATACTAATTCCAGATATTTTTGCTAACAGTGGTGGTGTTGTGGTTTCTTATTTTGAATGGGTACAGAATATCCAAACACTTACATGGAGTAGAGAGCAGATAAATGAAATGTTAGAGGATATTCTTACAAATGCTTTTTCTGAAATGAAAAAAGTTGTTGATGAAAAGAAATGTTCATGGAGAATGGCTGCGTATATTGTCGCCCTTAGTAGACTTATAAAAGCAAATGAGGTAAAGGGGTTATTCCCATAATAGTTATTGCAATAAAATATATTCTCTTGTACTATTTAGGACGTACAAAGAGGTACTACCGAAGTGTAGTGCCTCTTTTTTTATTTGAAAAATGGAGGTAAAAAATGACTATTCCAAAAAATTATACTGAAGAATTAGATGAGATTGATTTTAAAATAATAGAATTGCTTCAAGAAAATGCAAGAATTTCTGCTAAGGAAATAGCGCAGAATGTTTATCTTTCGTCTACATCAGTAGCAACCCGTATAGATAATCTAATAAAGAAGGGCATAATAACAGGCTTTAACGCTAAAGTGAATCCATTAGCTTTAGGCTTTTACACAAAGGCTTTTATTAGCGTTGAAGTGGAACCAAATCAAAAGAAGGAGTTTTATCCATATATAGATGCTATCGATAATATAGTGCAATGTAATTGTGTGACTGGAGATTTTTCAATGTTACTAGAGGTTATGTTTCATAATACAATCGAACTCGATCAGTTTATTGGAGAACTTCAAAGGTTTGGAAAAACAAAGACTTTGATTGTTTTTTCCACTTCGGTTGAACATAGAGAAAAGTATTGGAAAATGTGACATAACACTTTGTTATGGAAGCGATAAGAAACTGTCCTTTTACTAATGAGAGATGGATGTATATACTAGCACTAACTTAAACGGAGATAACAAATCCGTTAATAAAAAACGTATATGCGTTAGAAAGTGTGAAGGGATGAGTGATATTTTTGAATTTCCACTGAAACAGCATATAGGAAATAAGGCTGCCGCTTGTGTCGTCAAAGGAGACGTAATTCACAGGGGGCAGCTTCTTGCATTACAGGGAGAAAGTCTCGGGTGCAATATTTTTTCAAGCGTTTCAGGAACAGTAGTAAAAGTAACAGAAGAAGCAGTATATGTAGAGGCGGATGATAAACAGTCAAAAGATTACATCCCATTAAAGAGTGAAATAGCGTTGGAACTAATCAAGGAGGCAGGCTTGGTTGGTTTAGGTGGCGCAGGCTTTCCTACATATGCAAAGTTTTCAAAGCCTTTCGAAAGTGGAGGGAATGTAATTATTAATGCAGCAGAATGTGAACCTATTCTCAGTCACAATATTAAAAGGATAGAAGAGAATCCAAAGCAGCTTCTCAGAGGTTTGGAAATAGCTATGAAGATTAGTAATGCTAATCATGGTTACATAGCTATAAAGGATTATCACAGAAAAGCAATTGCGGCGTTGGAAAACGTAAATACGAATCCAAAGATTTCAATCACAACACTTGAGAATGTATATCCAATGGGAGAAGAAAGAGCAGTAATTAGAGAAGTCCTCGGAAAGATATTGCCAGTTACATCATTACCCTTAGAGGCCGATGCCATTGTAATTAATGCAGAAACAGCCTGCAGAATGCAAGAAGCAGTAGAATTAAAGAAACCGCTTATAGATAAAGATATGACAGTGGCAGGAAAGCTTACAGGTTGTGAAAAAGAGAACAAAGTTCACGTAATTCTAGATGTTCCTTTAGGCAAAAGAGTATCGGATGTTTTTGAAATGGTAGGTGGGTTAGCTAAGGAATATGGAGAAATAATAATGGGTGGCCCATTTACAGGAAAGAGAGTCAGTTTGGAGGATCCTATTATTAAAACAACTGGCGGCCTAATTGCCACAGAGTGTTTCATGAAAGGACCAGAAAAGATTGGATTATTAGTATGCGCCTGTGGAGCAAATAAAGAAAGAATGGAGCAGCTGGCGGAATCTCTTGAGTCAGAGGTAGTAGGAGTAGAGTACTGTAAACAGGCAATGGAAGTAAAGGGTACTAGAAAATGTGAAAATCCAGGAAAATGTCCGGGACAAGTTGCAAAGGTGTTAGCTCTAAAAAAAGCAGGAGCGCAGGCTTTAATAATCAGTAACTGCACAGATTGTTCTAACACAGTAATGTCTTGTGCGCCTCAGTTGGGGTTACCTGTTTATCATTGCACAGACCAGGCACTTAGGGCTGTTAATCATAAATTAATTAGAAAAATCAAATAAGGAGGAAGAATATATGTCTATTACAAAAGAAACATTAGAACAGCATTTGAAGGACCCAGCAATCTTTTGCTGTAGAAGAGAAAAAGGACTAGTAATTAGCGCAGCGGATTTAGAGGATCCATCATTGTTTGATGATATGGTTGATGCTGGTTTATTAACACTTAGTCCTGAAGGATTAAGGATTGAGCAGGTGCTAGGAAGTACTTTACTTACAGATGTAGAAGCATTAACACCGATTACAGCAGAGGTTTTAGATAAAGTTAATGATGTAAATTCTTCGTCTGAAAAAGAAAAAGCCCCAGTAGTTAATGAGTCAAAACCAATAGTTACTACAAAGATTGGAGGAGAAGGAATGTTACATATAGAAATAGCTAAGGCGGATCATATTGAAGGCTTGAAATTAGATTTGCCTATTGGCAGTGCTACAACTACAGAGTCTTTTGTACCTGCACCAGGAGCAGCCCCAGCTGGAGAAAAAAAGGTTATCAGAACATTAAAGAAAAAGCATATGAAGATCTCTAAGGTAGAATTAGGGGATAAAACATCAATTGTTGATGGAGTATTAACCATCGATAAAAGTGTTGTAGATAAAGCGGTCCTTGAAGATCCGCTTTGTAAGAGTCTTGCACTTGATATTATCTACCCTGATGAAAGACATCAGTATACAGAAACAATTATGGATGTTTGCCCAATCGCTACAAAGGTGGAAGGCGAACTTGGCGAAGGTGTCACAAAAGTTGCTGATGGTGTTGTATTTATGCTAACAGGTGTTGATGAGGATGGTGTTCAGGTACATGAATTTGGTTCCTCAGAGGGATATCTAGATGAGAAAATGTATTTTGGCCATCCAGGTTGCGCTGATGAAAATGACATTATTATAAGATGTCACGCTGTTATTGAAAGACTTACAGGAATGACTAGACCAGGTCCATTTGCAGCTCATAAGTGCCAGGATTATGTAATTCAAACTATTAGGGATGAACTTAAGAAGTATGAAGGTGAAGTAATTAGAGAAGAGATTTGTGAGGATGTTAGAAGAGAAGGAAATCCTAGAGTAGTTCTCGTAAAGGAAATCATGGGACAGGGAGCTATGCATGATAATGTAATTTGTCCAACAGAGCCTTGCGGTATTTTGGGAGGTCAGAAGAACGTTGATTGTGGAAATGTTCCAATTGTGCTAACTCCAAATCAGGTTCGTGATGGCTCTATTCATGCGCTTACATGCATTGGACCAGCTACAAAAGAAATGACTCGTCATTATATTCGCGAGCCACTTGTAGAGGGACTTGCAGCAGATACAGAACTAGATCTTATCGGTGTAATCTTTATTGGTTCGCCTCAGGTAAATGATGAAAAACTATGGGTTTCTGAAAGATTAGGTTCATTATTAGAATCTCTTGATTGTGATGGATGTATCATCACAACTGAAGGATTTGGAAATAACCACATTGATTTCATCCAGCATATTGGTCAGGCAGGTAAGAGAGGAATACCAGTTGTTGGAGTATCCTTCTGTGCATATCAAGGACAGCTTGTTGTTGGAAATGAATATGCAACAGCAATGGTTGAAGAAAACATGGATAAAGGTGGCTTTGAAAATAATGTAGCAGGTTGCTCATGTGTTACAAAGGAAGTTGCTGCCCGTGCAATTCAGATGTTAAAGAATAAGATGGCAGGTGTTGAAATTAAGCCAGCGCCTAAGAAGTGGAATAATGATGTGATTAATGCTAACAATAAACTTCTTGGACTTCCTGAAACAGTACTTTTAGATAATGGAACATTGCACTAATGCTAGATTACATAATCAATCCAATTAAAATGGGAGGCCTTGTAAAAGAGGTGGATGACAGCCAAATTAAAGTCCATCTGCACGGGAGATTGGGTGTTATAACAGTCCCAAAAGAATTGGTAATTACAATGGAAAAACTAGAACCAGGTCATGAGATGGAATTCTACTTTAGTTACATTAAAGTTGTTGAAAATCCATATGATTATGACAGTTCAGATATGGTTACCGAACATGAGATTTCTCCATGTTTACTTGGAGGAAAGATAACAGAAGTGAATGATACTGCTGCTAAGGTGGAGATAATGAATAATCTTGGCACAGTAGCAGTTCCAAGACGCTGGTATTTTACAGATATCCCACTTAAAGAAGGTTCATATGTTGAGTTCTATTTTAGCTGCATGAATCTAGTTGGAAAAAGAGATATACCAGTAGAATCGATATAAGGAGGAAAATGATATGTTAACAACAAAAGAAGGAATGCAGTCAGAAATATTTGTACCAGTTACTCCAAAGCCAGTGTTTTCTGAATTAAAAAAGCCACTTAGCGAATGTAAAGTAGCTTTTATTACAGCTGGTGGAATTCATAAAAAGAGCCAAACACCATTTAATACATCGGGAGATTTTTCATACAGAACAATAGAGTTTTCGACTCCATCATCAGAGCTTATGGTTACTCATGGAGGTTTTGATAACTCGGATATTAATAAGGATGTCAATGCAATGTTCCCTATTGATAGATTACATGAGCTTGTTGATGCGGGATTTATTGGTTCACTTGCTACAGAAACATATACCTTTATGGGAGGTGGTGGAAATGTGGAGAAGTTTAAGAACGAAACAGGACCTGAAATTGCTAGAAAGCTTAAAGACCAGGAGGTGGATATTGTCCTTTGCACAGGTGGTTGTGGTACGTGTCATAGATCTGCCACCATCGTAACTAGATGCTGTGAGGAGCTTGGTATGAGTTGTGTGGTTATTGCTGCGCTGCCACCAATTGCTCGCCAGCAGGGGGCACCAAGAATCACTGCTCCTCACGTTCCAATTGGTTCTAATGCAGGAGAACCAAACAATGTACCTCAGCAGACTGCTATCGTGAAGGAGTCATTAGAGTGGGTTCGTGATTGTCCAAGCTATAACCAGATGAAGGTACTTCCTTACGAATACAGACATAATGTATAAGTAGGATTAATAATCATAATGATAAGCATAACCATTTCTTATTAGACAGTGATTTAAGTCAATGATATATTAATACAAATCTTGAACAAAGGCGTTCACACGTAAGGTTACTTCGTGTGGGCGCTTTTGTTTTTATAAAAGGGAGGATCGCAAAATGAATTTAAGCTTTTTATCAAAGCTTTTGCCAATGTTATTTGTTGGATTAAAAGTTACAATCCTCATTGCTATTGTAGGTATTTTTCTTGGATTTATTTTAGGTACAATTGCTGGTTTTGCTTTAGAAAGTAAATATAAATTTTTTAGGGGAGTAGCAAATATTTATATATGGGTTATTAGAGGAACACCTCTAATTGTACAGGCTTTATACGTTTATTATGTTATTCCAAAACTTTTTGGAATAGATTTGGAAAGTAATACTGCCGGAATACTAGTAATTACATTGAATTCAGGAGCTTTTATTGCAGAGATAGTTAGAGGGGCGTTGAATGGCATTGACCCAGGTCAACGGGAAGCAGGTGTTTCCTTGGGACTGACTCCAACTCAAACCACATGGCATATTATTGTTCCACCAGCATTTAAGTCCATTCTACCAGCATTGTTTAATCAGTTTATTATTTCTGTTAAGGATACTGCTCTCTTATCAGTAATAGTTGTAAATGAAATAACTCATCAGGCGCAAAACTACGCGGCTTTAAGCTATAAAACAATTCCTACCTATACAACATTGGCTTTGTTTTATTTGACACTTATTTCAGTTTTAATCATTTTACAGAAGATGGTGGAGAGAAAGATATCGAGGTGATGCTATGGAACCATTATTAAAGATAAATAATATAATGAAAAGCTTTGGAGACTTAGAAGTGCTAAAAGATATAAGCATGGATGTTAATGAAGGAGAAGTGATAGTTGTAATAGGCCCTTCTGGTTCCGGCAAAAGTACATTTCTCAGATGCATTAATCAGCTAGAAACACCTACAAGTGGTGAAATTTGGTATAAGAACAAAAATGTAATGGACCCAAGTCAAATCTCTTTAAGAGATTTTAGAGAAGAGGTTGGTATGGTGTTCCAAAGGTTTAATCTTTTCCCAATGAAGACAGTTCTTCACAATGTAATGCTAGCTCCTGTTCTTACTAAAAGAAAGAATAAAATTGAAGCGAAAGAAAAAGCAATGGAGCTTTTAGCCAAAGTTGGCTTAGCCGATAAGGCTACTGTGAAACCAGTAACACTTTCTGGAGGCCAGCAACAGAGAGTCGCCATCGCAAGGGCGCTGGCAATGGAGCCAGTAGCATTACTATTTGATGAGCCTACATCGGCCCTTGATCCGGAACTTGTGGGAGATGTGCTTAAGGTAATGAAGGATTTGGCAAAAGAAGGTATGACCATGATAGTGGTAACTCATGAAATGGGATTTGCGAGAGAAGTGGCAGACAGAGTTATTTTCATGGCTGATGGTTATATCGTGGAAGAGGGAAAGCCGGAGGATATTTTTACTAATCCCAAAAACGAAAGAACTAAAGCTTTCTTATCGAGGGTTTTGGAAAACTAGTGATTGGAGGATGAACATGGGAAAGTATTACATTACTATAGCGAGACAATTTGGTAGTTTAGGTAGGCCAATTGCTAAGGAACTATCTGAAATGCTTGGCATTGAATATTACGACAGAGATATTGTTGAAGCTGCATCAAAGGAATTAAAGCTTCCTGTTTCAGTTATACATTCTGAGGAAGAGAAAAGTGTCAAGAGCAGCTTTTTGAATATGCTTTTTCCATTAGGTACAGATAGCATAGATAAGCAAGATAAGATTTTTGAGGCTCAAAAAAAGATAATTACAGATTTTGCTGAAAAGGATTCGGCTATATTCGTCGGCAGATGTGCGGATTATATACTTAAAGATTACCCAAATGTTTTAAATATCTATATTTATGCTCCTGAAAAAGAACGTTACTTGAATTGTGTAAATGCTCTTAAAATGTCTCCAAAAGAGGCTAAAAAAATGATGGAAGAAGTAGATAGAGCCAGAGAACAATATTGGCATCGATATGCAGGACATTCTCCAGCAGATTTCGAGTATACTCATTTAATGATTAATTCAAGTTTGTTTGGAATTCATGATACATCAAAAATCCTTGCAACTATCGCGAAGGATAGATTTATGTAGGGTTTATTTATAAGCAGATTAACAAAGGAGGACTAACGTATGAAGATTAGAATGGTGAAAAGAATTGTTGGGACTTTGCTGGCATTGGTAATGCCTTTGTCCATGGTGGCATGTGGTGAGGAAGAAGCAGCAGAGACTACAGAAAGCGTTGTAGAGACCGCTGAAGATTCTGCTGAATCATCTGCACCAGAGTCTGTAGAAGGTGCGCTAAAGGGGGTTACATTGTCATTTGGTACATCAGGATTATTCGCTCCGTTTTCTTATTACGATGAAGATGGAAATCTAATAGGATTTGATATTGATTTCTGTAATGCACTACAAGATTACTTAGGTTTTGAGATTGATGGTGAGATGCAAGCAATGGACTATTCTGCACTTGGAACATCCTTGGCCGAGGGTAAGTTAGATTTTGGTATGGCAGCCCTTTGTGCAACAGATGAACGAAAAGAGGTGATGAGCTTTACTAATACATACTGTGATTCAGGATTATCAATTGGTATTAACACTGAGACATCTCCGTCTGAATTGAATTCTGTAGATATGCTTTCAAGTGGAGATTACAAACTTGCTGTTGAAAAAGGAACAGCTTCACATATGTACGCACAGAAGATTGGTGTGCCAGAAAGTTCACTTGAGGTTCATGATGAAATTACAACAGCTTATGAATCATTGGAGCAGGGCAAGGTTGATGCAGTAATGCAGGATACACCTGGTTTAGCTTATTATATTAAGACCGCTGATGATACAAAAGTAAAAATTGTTGGAGAACCATTTAATCAGGGGCAGTCTCCATATGCAATTGCATTTTCATTCGATTGTGTAGACAAAAATCCTGAGATTGTAGAAATATTCAATAAGGCTGTAGAAGATTTAATTGCTGATGGTACATATGATGAGCTTTCAAAGAAATGGCTTGAATAAAGGTAACTATCTCATTCCATAATATACATTCCAAACAAAGGCTGTAGTAAAAACTACAGCCTTTTGGATGTTAGAAATAAAACATCTAATCAATTTCTTCAATCAATAAGTCTATAAAATGGCGAGCAGCAGGAGAAAGGGCGGTAGAAGCTCTATAAGCAACACCTAGTTCTCTAGAATAGGGTGGATCAAGTGGTAAAGCCAAATAGTCAAAATCAATTCCTTCAACTACTAGTTTTGGTAAAATAGATAATCCTAGGTTATTAGAGACCATAGAGACAATTGCGCTATCGTCTTTTGAGGAATACTTCATGTTAGGCACGACACCTGAATCATCTAATGCGTAATGAATATCATAGTCAGTTCCTTCAGCTGAAATAATAAATGGTTGTTGGTGCATGCGAGTGATAGGAAATGAGGATACATTTTCCCCAACATAATCCTTTGGAAGAACCGCAATAAGAGGGTCGTCTGCAATATGAATCCATTCCAATTCATCAGTATTCCTTCGGCTCATAAGACCAAAATCTGCAATGCTGTTATTCACCCAATTTATTATTTCATCAGTCCCACCCTCAAGTAGCTCAACTTCAATTCCGGGATATTGATGTTGAAACCTGTTTAATACTTTTGGTAGCCACATCCTAGAAGTGGAAGCGAATGATGCTATGGTTAGATGGCCAATATCAAGGCCATTAAGAGACGCTACAGTCTGCTCTAGTTGCTCATTTATTGAGAGCATTCTTCTTATAATAGGCAGGAGAACTTCTGCATTGGCAGTAAGCTCTATGCCCTGCCTGGTTCGATTGAAAAGAGGGAAACCTAGCTCTTGCTCCATGGATTTTAATATATGACTGACGCCAGGTTGAGTGTATCCCATTTTTTCGCCGCTTCTTGTAAAATTCTTCGTTTCGGCAATATCTGCAAAAAGAACGTACTTATTAATCTCCATAATCATATCCCTCCTATATCTAGTAATAAAAAAGGAGGCATTCCCGAAATGGGAAATGCCTCCTTTGGCTTGAGTTATTAGTTGACATTATACGTAATGTCACCATAACTGTCTAGAATAACTTTACTATTCAGTCATTACATTTTCGAATGATGTGTATTCAAAATAGTCAGTTTACAAAAAAACGTATTAATAGCATTATTGGACAAAAAGGAGGAGGCAGATATGGAGCTAACACCTAAATGTAAAGAATATGCATATCATTTAAAAACTATAGATTCACATACAGAAGGAGAATATACACGGATCTGTTATGAAGGTTTTCCTAAGTTGGAAGGTACAACAATGATGGAAAAGAAAAAATATCTTATGAAAAACTATGATTTCCTTAGGACAGCATTAATGCTAGAGCCGAGAGGCCATAGAGATATGTTTGGAGCAACGCTAACAGAGCCGGTTCATGAAGAGGCAGACTTTGGAGTAATTTTCATGGATAGCGGGTCCTGCTTAAATATGTGTGGACACGGAACTATCGGAACGGCATCCATGTTGGTTGAAACTGGACTGGTGGAGGTGACAGAACCTTATACATATGTGGTTTTAGATGCACCTAGTGGACTTATAAGAACCAAGGTTCATGTGGAAAAAGGAGAGGCGCTAGATGTTAGTTTATTGAATGTACCTGCTTTTTTGTATAAAGAAAACTTATCAATCAATATCGATAGGTATGGAGAAATCATTTTTGATATATCCTTTGGAGGTTCTTTTTTTGCATTGGTTAATGCCGAAAAAATTGGGCTTGATTTGGAAATAGAAAATATGGAAGAAATTACAAAGCTTGGCATGGAACTTATTTCAAAGATTAACAAACAGGTTGAAATAAAACATCCATATTTGGATATTACTACAGTGGATTTGGTGGAATTTTATTCTCACACAAACACAAAACAAGCAGATATGAAAAATTGTGTGATTTTTGGAGACGCTCAAGCAGATAGAAGTCCTTGCGGCACAGGGACATCTGCAAAGCTAGCTGCATTATATTCAAAGGGGGAATTAAAGCTCAATGAAAAATTTGTATACGAAAGTATCACCGGCTCTTTATTTACTGGAACTGCAGTTGAAGAAGTGGATGTGGCAGGCATGAAAGGGATTATACCAAGAATTAATGGTAGTGCTTGGATAACAGGGCTTAATGAATGGATTATTGATGAAAATGATCCATTGAAATATGGATTCCTTTTGGGGGAACATCAAACAAATTAACTAAATAGGAGGACAAAATTATGAAACTCAATGACACAGGATTAACAGCACAGGACATTAAAGACAAAGTAAGTAAATATATGATTGAAACCTATGAGCGTTTTGATTTCATTGCAGAGACAGCTAAGGAGCAGTACATCTATGATGAAAAGGGTGAAGCATATTTAGATTTTTACGCAGGTATCGCAGTAAATTCAGCTGGTAATTGTAACGAGAAGGTTGTAGAGGCAGTAAAGGATCAGGTTTCAGATATTATGCATACCTTCAATTACCCATATACAATTCCACAGGCACTTCTCGCCGAGAAGGTTTGTACTACAATTGGAATGGATAAGATTTTCTATCAGAATTCAGGAACAGAAGCTAATGAAGCTATGATAAAGATGGCCAGGAAATATGGTATCGAAAAGTATGGTCCTAACAAATACCATATCGTTACTGCAAAAATGGGATTTCATGGACGTACTTTTGGAGCTATGTCTGCAACAGGACAGCCTGGTAATGGATGTCAGATTGGTTTTGGTCCTATGACTTATGGATTTTCATATGCACCATATAATGATTTACAAGCATTTAAGGATGCATGCACAGAAAATACCATTGCTATTATGGTTGAGCCAGTTCAGGGCGAAGGAGGTGTACATCCAGCTACTAAGGAATTTCTTTGCGGCTTGAGAGAATTCTGTGATGAAAATGGAATGCTTCTTCTCATTGATGAGGTTCAGACAGGATGGTGCAGAACAGGTGCTCCAATGTGCTTTATGAATTACGGCATCAAACCGGATATTGTTTCTATGGCAAAAGCTCTTGGAGGTGGAATGCCTATCGGTGCAATCTGCGCAACAGAAGAAGTAGCAAAAGCTTTTTCAATGGGATCACATGGAACTACATTTGGCGGACATCCAGTTTCCTGCGCAGCAGCCTTAGCTGAAGTAAATGAGCTTCTAGATAGAGATTTGGCTGGAAATGCTAAAAAAATTGGTGACTACTTCATGAAGAAACTTGCAGCAGAATTACCACATGTGAAGGAAGTTAGAGGTATGGGCTTATTAGTGGGTGTTGAGTTTGATGATAGTATTTCTGGAGTGGAAGTTAAACATGAATGTTTGCATAGACATCTTTTGATTACAGCTATTGGGGCTCATATGATTCGTATGATTCCACCACTTATTGTTACTGAGGAAGATTGTGATAAAGCGGTTGCTATTATAAAGGAATCTGTTGAAGCTTTACTATAATAGGAGGCGCTTTATGAATGATTTTACATTTTCAATTCCGCAAAAAGTTATAGTTGGAAAAGGCTCATTGGAAAAGGTTGGACAGATTTCAATTAATCTAAATGGTAAGCATGCATTTATTATTTCTGGTCCCAATTTGGAAAAGATGGGAGTTGTATCAAAGGTAGCTCGTATTCTTTATGAAGTCTCAATAGAGGTAGACTTTTTCACTGATATCGAAGCAAATCCCTCTGTTACAACAGTAGATAAAGCAACCAGAGCTTTTATAGAATCTGGGGCTGATTACATTGTTGCACTTGGCGGAGGCTCTCCTTTAGATGTGGCCAAGGCTGTGGCTGTCGTTGCAAAGTATGGAGGCTCTATCACAGATTACGAAGGAGCGCATAGGGTCCCGGGTAAAGTAGTGCCAATGATTGCAATCCCTACCACTGCAGGTACGGGATCTGAAGTTACTGCTTTTTCTGTAATAACGGATCACATAAGGGATTATAAGCTTACAGTTTTTAGTTATGAGTTGATTCCAGATTATGCAATTCTAGATCCAGAACTAATAATGACATCACCAGCATCAGTTGCTGCAGCATGTGGAATCGACGCTTTTATTCACGCGGAAGAATCATATATTTCAAGAGATGCATCACCATTTACTGAAGCTATGTCGGAAAAAGCGATGGAGTTAATTGGGAGAAGTATAAGACAATTTGTGGCTAATAGAGAGAATGAGGCGGCAGCAGAAGATATGCTGCTGGGTTCCTTATTTGCAGGAATAGCTTTTTCGTGGGCAAGGTTAGGAAACGTACATGCTATGAGCCATCCTGTCAGCGCTTATTTTGATGTTCCGCATGGTGTGGCTAATGGAATACTTCTTCCAACAATTGCAAAATATAATTCAACATCTGATGAAGGAAAGTATTTAAAAATATATAATTACATATCGGTAGAACCAGTTACTAAAGAGCGTTTTAAGCCAGAAATGCTTGCAGACGCTTTTAGAAAGTTAAATGCTGAGCTTGGAATCCCAGCTAACTTAGCTTCTGTAGGTGTAAAGGAAGAATATATAAAGGCTATGGCTGAGGATGCTATGAAAAGCGGCAATATCATGGCAAATCCAAGGAAAACTGAATATGAAGATATTGTAGAATTATATAAAGACGCAATGTGACATATCGTATATAAATATCTCACCTCTGTTTTATTGTAATCACCTGCTATATCGTGATAAAATGATATTGAAGCAGACAATGTAGTCTCATCAGGGACTCAATGTCTGCTTTTTTGTCTATATACACGTTCTTCTAAAGAAAAGGAGATTTGTTATGGCAGCATTTGAAAGAATTAAATCAGGGATTCCAAAGATGGATGAAGCACTTGATAACATTAGGCTTGGGGATAATGTAGTATTTCGAGTGACAACTCTAGAGGAATTCAAAGTTTTTCTAAATCCATACATAGAGCAGGCTAAGATTGATAAAAGAAATATAATCTATTTCAGATTTGCAAGTCATGCGCCATTAGTTGAAGACTGCCCAGAAATAAAGCGTATAGATATTCCTTTGTCCCACAGATTTGAGACCTTCACAGTTGATATCCATAATGTTATTGCTGATGAGGGATTGGATGCATTTTATGTGTTTGATTGTTTATCAGAACTTCAAGCAGCTTGGGCTACAGATTTGATGATGGGAAATTTCTTTAGAGTGACTTGTCCGTTTCTATTTACATTGGATACTGTAGCATATTTCCCAGTGCTTAGAGG
Source organism: Pseudobutyrivibrio sp. YE44 (assembly GCF_900104335.1). Classification (GTDB taxonomy): domain Bacteria; phylum Bacillota; class Clostridia; order Lachnospirales; family Lachnospiraceae; genus Pseudobutyrivibrio. The sequence continues at coordinate 21,879 of NZ_FMXT01000010.1, read as the reverse complement.
AATGCATTCCACTTATGCAATTAATAAAATAAAGAACACGGCGCAGGTATTTATTGATGTTTATTCAGATGACAAAAATATGTATGTTCGTCCTGAAAAAGTATGGAATAGACATGATGAAAAAATGCTTATGCCGCATATTTATGACAAAGATATCGGTGATTTTTACCCAATAATTGATGGCGTTCAATCCAGTCGTTTTTATCAAATTCTTGGAAAACTGCAGCGCTCTCAAAAAGACCAACATTCAGACTATTGGGATAGATTTTTTAATAAAACAAAAGCTTTATATGAAAGCGGTCAGGATGTTAAAGAGTACGGGGACAAAATGTGCAATATCATGATGACTCGTGATGAAAAAATGCGTCTTATGGTAAAAGAAAATTTTACGCTTGAAGATTATTTTGAAGTTCGAGAGCATATGATTGGCACAGGCATGATAGGTGGAAAATCCTGTGGAATGCTGCTTTCGCGAGCAATAGTAAGAAATAAGCTGCCTGAAATATATGAAAATATTGAGCCTCATGATTCATTTTATGTAGGTTCTGATGTTTACTACACATATATCGTTGATAATGATTTCTGGGATTTAAGGGTCAAACAAAGAACCGAAGAAGGATTCTTTACATTGGCAGAACAATTTTCCAAGGAACTTCTTAGCGGTTCTTTTGATAATGCAATCGAAGAGCAGTTTAGGGACATAATAGAATATTATGGACAGGATCCATATATTATTCGCTCAAGTAGCATTCTAGAAGACGGTTTTGGAAATGCATTTGCAGGGAAGTATGAATCAGTATTTTGTGCTAATCGTGGTACAGCTGAAGAGCGATTACTAGAGTTTGAAAATGCAGTTCGAACAGTATATGCCAGTACAATGAGTCTTTCGGCATTGGAGTATAGAAAGAGACGAGGGCTAGAAAAACGCGATGAGCAAATGGCGCTATTAATTCAAAGAGTTTCGGGTTCATATTATGGAGATAGCTTTATGCCTTGTGCAGCTGGTGTTGGCTACTCATATAGTCCATACAAATTTATAAAAGAAATTGACCAAAGCAAGGGAATGCTTCGACTGGTAATGGGACTTGGTACATCAGCTGTAGATAGAACAGAAGGTTCATATCCTAGACTTGTTAGTTTGGGAGCGCCTGAGAAAACTGTATATACGAATTCGGCAGATATGCATAAGTTTTCTCAAAGAAAAATAGAGGTGGTAGATACGAAGAGCAAGAGCTTAAAACAGCTTGAAGTAAAGGAATTACTTCCTAATATCACTTTCTATCACAAGACTATGCTGTTGGATTATGATTATGAAGCAGAAACTCATCTGCGTGAAGTTGGAAGAAACGATGAAGTTATGTTTGTATCATGCAGAGGACTGGTCAAACGGCCGGAGATAATGGGGGCTCTTAAGAATATAATGGCCTGCATCCAAGCTGAATATCAACATCCGGTGGATATAGAATTTGCTATCAATCTCTCTGAAAATGACGAGTATATGATTAATCTTCTTCAGTGCAGACCACTTCAGGTTCATAAAGATTTAGGAGTAGTGCAAATTCCAAGTGATATTGGAAAAGACCGGATAATTCTTGAGAGTTACGGATGCTCCATGGGACTTTCTAGATCGACAAAATTAGATATAGTAGTCTATGTTAATCCAATCGAATATTACAATATGCCTCATTATGAAAAAGTTAAAGTAGCTAATCTTATTAGTAGAATAAATGGCTTTATTTCTGAGAATGATAAGCGAGCTTTTCTTATGTGCCCAGGCAGAATAGGCACATCATCACCGGAGCTTGGTGTACCAACTACTTTTGCTGATATAAGCGGTTTTGAAGCTATATGCGAGATGGAAGAAAGAAAAGCTGGATACAATCCAGAGTTATCATATGGAAGTCATATGTTTCAAGATTTGGTGGAACAGGACATTTTGTACACAGCAGTATTTTCTGGAAAAGAAGGTACGATTTTTAATCCAGAATATCTTAAAAGCTATGATAACATCACTGAGAAATTTGAGGGTGGTGATGAATTGAAAGATATTGTACAGGTCTATAGTGTCAGTGATGAAAATCTACAAATATTTAATGATTTAAAAACAGAGCACTTTTTATTAACAGGCTAAATCTAAGGGGAGCTTAGCTTGTGCGAGGAGCTCCCCAAAAGAAGATTGATACTGTGCCAGGACCAGAATGGCTACCGATGGTAGTGCCAATATTGTTGATTAGCACTTTGCCGTCGCTTTCAAATGAAACTATAATTAGTTGTGACAATAAAAATGCGCTTGAGAGTATCGCAGAATTGACAAAGCTTGATTAGCATATGTAGTTAAAATGGATATATTTGGATAGTTGATTGTATAAAACTAATTAATAGTAGCATCAGATTACTTATTGTAAATACTAATCTGATGCTATTTTTTACTAAAAGACTAACCTAATGTTTTTTTTATTTATGCTGTTGACTCGAGATTTGAGATTTTGCTTAGACATTTATTGCTGACAAATTTTTAGGAATATGATATATTATTCGGGTAACCGTATGAGATGTTCGATTAAACGAATTGATTTGGAGGATAAATAGATTTTTGAATACAAGTAGAAATGTGACAATTGTAAAGGATGCAGATGGAAAAAGCAAAAGCAAATGCTTTTGTTGCACTTAAAGAATTAGTTGCAATTGCCAACAATAAATCTGAAACTCCAGATTATGGTGATAAGCATGGGAAGAAAGCTAAAAATGGATGGTATCGATACGATGTAAGATTTGGAATTCCTGTTTATAATCAAGAGGGAGAACTGGAACGATATAACGTATTCAGAGCAAGAATGTTAGTACGTTGTGAAGAGAATGAGCAATTGTATCTGTATGATTTGGTTCAAATAAAAAAAGAAACGAGCGCGCCGCTTTAGCATATGCTGTACGGTTGAAAACTTCGTTTCTTTACTATGATATTAAAATGTAAAGATGAAAAAGTCAATATGTTATTAAATGATTTTTAAAGGAAAACGAATATGACAATAACAGAACGAATTTTTTGTTTATTAAAGCAAAAAGGAATGACACAGAAAGATTTTTCTATTGCAACAGGTATTGCTCCTAGTACTATTAGCGATTGGAAGAGGAAAGGCTTTACACCGTCAGCTGATAAGATTATGGATATTTGTGCTGCGCTTAATGTATCTCCTGAACAACTTCTGACAGGAACGGGCATTGATAGTGTTGAGGATTCAGTTGAGTATCAGTTGGATTATCAAGGAAAGCAATTAATAGCTGAATATGGAGAACTGAATAGTGATGCGAAGAAACGCCTGATGGCTTATGCCAAGAAGCTAAGAGAGTTGTCACAAATGGAAGAATTATAAGAATGATATTTTAAATCTTAAACTTATCGAATTCGATGGGTTTAAAAAGTTATGGCGGATTACAAAAACAGTTTGATTCAATAAATATCCATATTTTCATACTATTTTCGTATAATTAGATTTGTGATATATAAAAGAGCCTATTTTAGAAGGAGACTGGTGCATTGTCTAACAAGCTGATAAAGGAACCTAAGCGCGAGGAACCAAAAAGAAAGAAAAATAGACTAGCTCCTAAGTATTATCAAGGAATGGTAGTCCCAATTACTATTTTTCATATTATTGTTGGCGTAATTGCAATAATAGATTATTTCTTTGGTGATTGGGATGTGTTACAAACAATGGTCATTTGGTATCCATTGTTGTGCGCTTTTAGAGTAATGTCCTTTAAAAACTTTTGGGAGTTTAGTAATAGTGTCAGTGATCATCATGGCTTAATTAGTATAGCTGGAGTTGTGGCTGTTATTGCTAATTTTTCCATTTTATTCAAATTTAGTTTAGCCATGGATGTGGAAGGTGGGACAAACCGTTTGCTGTTTGTAATTTTTGCTACGGTCTGCTTATATATACTAGCTTCTTTGTTCAGAATATATGTTGTGAAGGTTAAGAATCGGTATATAGATGATTTTTTTGATGCTGTGTGGCTTGTCCTAATCATAGGAGTAATCTGTGTGGGAATATCATCTGTTGGAGTAGGAATGGTTTTTACAGATGGTAGACCAACAACCGAAACTGTTAAAGTAATTGAGAGAGATAAGAGTGTACATCATAGTCGAAGATCTAGTTCAATAACCTACAGTGTCGAAATAAGGCACGATAATGGGGATGCGGAGAACTTTCAAGTATCTAGAAATGTATGGAAAAATGTTGAATATGGAGAACCAGCAAGTATAAAAACTTATGACTGTATATTTGGATACAAGATTAGGAAGCTTGAAGTAGAAGACTAAATCACAGAACAATAACAAGAAAAAATTCCTGTGACACGAATGTGATATTTACAGTGCTAATATGACCCTATCGTAAATAAAGAAAAGGAGGATGGAAATAATGAAAAAACTATCCAAGTTTAGGGGAACATTATTAGCTACAGTAATTATCTTTGGTATGGGAATTTTTTTCAAGGGGACGACGTGCACAGTATACGCGGCTCAGGTTTCATCTTTTTCTGTGAAGGAATCACAGTTTGTAACTGGAGTATATGGAAAGAGTGATGATGGACAGGAAATGGTTCTTGCACTTTATAATAATGGAAAGAAAGACATCGCATTTATTCGTGATGGTAATACCAAATTCTATGGCACCTACACAGTTACTCCTAAAACAATGACAGGGACAACCTATGCTGAGCGTTTTGACGTAAGTGGTGTAACCTTCACATATTTTGAGATGGATAATAGTAGATTTATCATTACAGATGAGAGTGTTGTGTATGCTCTTGAAGATATTTCTGCTTATGAAGTTGAACAGCTCAGATGAGACTGAAAATTGATTGTATATAGAAGAATAAAGTTTATTATTGACGTATATAAGCATGTAGATTAGTATTAAAACCAACAGTGGATAAGGTTAAGACTCATATCGATTCTGATGATTAAGTAAATAAGATTTCTTTGGGAACGGGTTTTTTACCGCGAGTCATATAATATGGAGCGGGTTGCTCGTTCTTTTTCTTTATTATTGTAGAGAATAATTTTTTTTAAGAGGTAGAAATGAAGAAGCAGATATGTTTACTAGTTATTATGATGTTGATAACCACTAGTTGTGGCGGACAAAAGCAATTAGAATCTGATGATAAGGAATCTAAAACCGATGTGGAAGAAATTGCAGAAGACACACAAGATCAAGTAAAAGAAGAAATTGTAAATGTGCTTGATGACTTTAATGATTTTGTAGAAGTGTCTTTTGAACATAAAGAATATCCATCAATAGATGATGGCAAGCCTGATTACAGTGGTATTTACTGCATAGACAATTATTCAACTACATATGGATGCTGCAATATTATTAAACAGGAAGATGGTTCCTATTACTGCAGTGTTTATGAAGCTCGAGCCTTCAATTATGAGGTAAAAGCTGATAATAAATCTGGAAACATTTTAGAGAATGAGACAGGTTTATGCAATAGGAAACTAAAACTTGAAAACTCAGTTCCTTATAAGGTATAATCAAAGTAGCCTAATTACTATAGATTCTTGCTGGCAATTCCTTGTTCTGCCAGCAAGAAGTCATAATATGTAGTGTTAAGCTGCTTTTTTATTAATAAGGTTTTACATTAGGGGGATTTTTCAATGAAACAACTAAAACCAATTACAAACAAGCTGTTATGGATATTTGCCCTGGGGCAGTTTGGCTGGAGCTTGCTTTCAGGTGTGGTATCAAACTGGATGGTTTATTACTACACAGGCACACCATCTGAGCAGAATCCAAACACTGGTATTTTTGCTGCAGGCATCACACAGAATCCAATCTTTTTTAAGCTTACACTGTTTGGCCTTGTGCTTGCAGTTGGTCGTATATTTGATGCTGTGACAGACCCACTTATTGCAGGTTGGTCTGACAGAAGCAATTATAAAGGAGGCCGCCGTATTCCTTTCATGCGTGTTATGGCTATTCCATTTGCTCTTTGTACAATTGGTCTTTTCACAATTCCACAGACTTCAAATCAGGGGCTGAATGATACTGCATTGTTCATTCTTTTGATGGTGTTCTATCTGTTTATGACTATGTTCTGCACACCATACAATGCTCTTATTGCAGAGCTTGGTGACACACAGCGCCACAGAATTAATGTTAGTACTTACATTTCCCTTACCTTTATTGTTGGTCAGTCAATTTCATTCTTGCTTCCAAATCTTGCAGGAGCTCTTACGGGTTCCTTTGGTCAGGCAGGTGGTATCAGAATGGCTGTTGCAATTATGGCCACAATCGCTTGTCTTGCCATGTTGTTCCCAGCGTTTTACATTAATGAACGCGACTACATCGACAGCAAGCCTAGTGACACAAAGCCTTTCAAATCACTTGTTAAGACTTTCTCAAACGGCCAGTTTAGACGCTTTGTTGCCAGTGATGTGATTTACTTCTTCGCGCTTACCCTTTTCCAGACAGGTCTTGCTTTTTATGAGACACAGCTTATGGAAATCGAAGATACATACACCTTCCTGCTTACAGCAACAATGACTTTCATTAGTGTTTGCTTGTATCCGGTTGTAAATATCCTTGCAAAGAAAATTGGAAAGAAGCAGCTTATTATCATAGGTTTCTTTGCATACAGTGTAGTTTTCCTTATCACTACAATGTGTGGTGTGGGACTTCACTGGGGCTTTATCGTAGCAGTTACAGCTGCCATTCCTATGGCAATCCTTGGTATTTTGCCACAGGCTTGTGTTGCTGACGTTGCCGAGCTTACCAGACTTGAGACAGGTGAAGACAGAAGTGGTATGTTCTTTGCAGCTCGTACCTTTGCTTTCAAGATGGGCCAAGCTATTGCTATGGTTGTATTCACATCTGTTACTGTTTCTGGAACAAAGCAAAGCTACAGAACTACAGCACTTATCGCCTTTATCACCTGCTTCATTGGTGCCTGCATCTTCTTCACCTTCAATGAGAAAAAGATTCTTAGTACCATCAGAGAGCTTAAGGGGAGCGACGAAATCTAGAGACCGAATTTTATAATAAATAAACATAACAAAAACACATCTTGTTGGTAGAATTACACTAATGAGATGTGTTTTTTTCATCTAAGGAGGGAAGGTTAGATGATTAAAAAAAGCTTTTTGTCTTTGATACTTGTTATGTTTATGGGCGTTACTTTGATGAGTGGTTGCGGAAATACGGAAAACTCCTCAGCCACTGAAGAGAAGGAAGAGTCTAAAACTGAAGTTCAAACAGATGAGAATGCCAATATCGAAGATAAGGAGGAATATCCAGGTTTTGAAAAGGATTCAATCATTGGAGTATCTCTTCCATGGCTTGGAACCCAGAACTGGACTGAGGCTCAAACTATGTTTACAGATGAGCTTACAGCAGCTGGTTACACACCAATAATCAAGCAGGCTGATCAGAAGGTGGAAACTCAACAAGAGCAAATTCAGTCCATGATAGATGAGGGTGCAAAGGTTATTGTTGTTGGTCCTGTGGATAGCACCAGGCTAAGCGAGGTTCTTGAAAAGGCTAAATCACAAGGAATATATATTATTGGATATGATCGCATTTTAGAAGAGACAACCGGTGTAGATGGTGTAGTTCAGTATAGTAGTTTAAAAACCGGTGAAATTCAAGCAAAAGCTCTTTTGGAGGGCTTGGAAAAACTTAAAGGTGAAGGTCCATACAATATAGAGTTGTTCGGTGGAAGTCCAACTGACCCAAACGCACCAAACTTCTTTAAAGGTGCAATGGCTATCCTTCAACCAATGATTGATGATGGAACTATAGTAGTGGTTTCAGGGGAGACTGATTTTGAAACCTGTGCAACTGAAGGCTGGAACAACGAAAAGGCGAGGGAAAGAATAGATAAGTTATTGAAGGATCATTATTCTGATAAAGATATAGCTGGAGTTCTTTGTCCAAATGATGGTATCGCTAGAACAGTAGTGATAGAATGCGAAAATGCTGGACAGCAGGTGCCTGTGGTTTCGGGACTTGATGCTGAGGATGAATCTGTAAAGTGGGTATGGCAAGGCCGCCAGTATTCAACGGTGGCAAAGCCTACAAGTGGATTGGTTAAAAAGACAATGGAGATTATAAACTCTCTTCAGGCTGGAAAGGGTATGCCAGGTACCAGTGCATCTGCAGGAAATGGACGAATTGTAGTGCCAATCTATGAATTACCACCAGTGCTTGTGACAAAAGAAAACGCCCAGGAGGTCTTTGAAGATGATCCTGCGCGTTTACAATTACTGAATTAAAGCTGTGCTGTACAGTGTGGGCAGCGAGTTGCTTTGATATTTATTTTGCTGAAGCAGTAAGGACAATCCTTTTCGGTTGGAGCTGCTGCTTCGGCTTCTTCTTTATTTTTCTTTACAAGAGCAGTAGCTCTTTCTGTAGCTCTGTTAAGTCCCTTAATGATGCAGAAAATAACAAGTGCTGTAATAAGGAAATTGATTATTGCAGTGATGAAATTTCCATATAGAAGTGTAGGTGCATTTTCACCTGTTCCAAGTGTAACCTTTAACTGCGAGAAGTCTGTACCACCAAATATCCCAAGGATTGGTGTGAGAATATCCTCGTTTAGAGATGTTACGATAGCAGTAAAAGCGCCACCAACGATAACACCGACAGCCATATCCATCACGTTTCCACGCATGATGAAATCTTTAAATTCTGTAACGAAACCTTTTTTTTCGCTCATGACTACCTCCCTTTATGTGTGAATTATTCATCTAACTTTATATATTGTAGCAGTATCATTATTAAATAAAAAGTAATTCATTAAAATTATTCAACAAAGACAAATACCTTAGTTTGTCAGGTTTTATTTATAGGTCAAGTAGGCTATAATATCATTACTATGTCTAAGTAGGAATATATAAAACTAGGAGATTATGTTATGGGTTTATTTGACAAGAAAAAGACAGAAGAGAATATTGCTGTAGAAGATACTGATGTTACATCAACTGTTGATGCAGGAAGAAGATTTCACGTTCTTATAGAAGGCGTTACCAGCATGCTTGATGGTAATGGCAGCATTGTTACAGGTCAGCTTTTTGGAAAGATTGCAAAGGGCGACAAGGTATATGTTTGCATGGCGGCAACACAGCCAATCCAGTGTGAGGTACAGGCAATCGAGGCTACTGTTGATGGTCGTAGCACTATTGTAAACGAAGCAGAGGATACAGCTGTTTCCCTTCAGCTTACACTTCCAGATGATGCAAATGTTAAGAAATACGCTATCGTCACAAATATTGCTCCACAGGAAAAGCTTGATCCAAAGGTATCTGTTGAAAATCCTGCTCTTGCTGGAATTATCAACGGTTTACAGGTACATGCTGAAGACAATGTTTTCCATGCAGCAGTTGCATATTGGGTAAGCCATGCTCGTTTCATTACACCTATCAAGATGGACATTGCTCCAGAGGTTAATGAGCAGGGCGTTGCTGTTATTAAAAAGGATACAAAGATTGGCTTCTACATGCTCAAGTCAACAGTAAAGCTTGCTGGCACACCAGAGGGTTCAGAGAGCATGGTTCTTCCATTGTTTACAGACTGGACTTCACTTCGCAATTGGGAAGGCTTAGCAAAGAATGGCGAGAGAATTCACACTCAGGTTCTTACTTTCCAGGATGTTTACGCTATGCTTAAGCGTGGCGGTGCTTACGCTGGTATTGCAATCAATCCATTCAACAAGATTCCTTGCACATTGCCAGTTCCATATCTTGATACAATCACTGGCACACCAGGATACCAGGCAGAGTTTGGCCCAAAGAATCCTGCACCAGAGGGACAGGCAAATGTCCAGGAGCAGAAGATTAAGGCTGGACAGAAAATTCTTCTTGGAGTACCAAAGGTATGTGAGGAGAATGATGCTATCCGTCAGAAGCTAGTAGAGTATGGACAGTCACATCAGGAAATTCACTCAATTTCTTTCCTTACAAAGATTGAGGAGGAGACAAAGGTGGTTCGTCATCTTGTGGTCCTTGAGTTCCCACAGGATTATGCAAAGGATGATATGAAGGGACACATGGAGGCAATTTATCAGGAATTAAATCCATTGGCTCATGAAATCACTCAGATTGAATATGCAATCAAGGGTTCAATTCCAGCAATTGATGATGTGGTAAATCAGCACCAGGAACAGATGTTGATTTATACAAAGTAAGGACTTCAAAGGTATTATGAAGCGCAGATTTTATAGAACAAGGTTATTACTTAAAAGGATACGTGTAGGATTTTACAATCTACGAGGTATCAGAAATAGAGGCACCAATATGAATAGACCTTTAGTATGGGCACACAGAGGCGCCAGCGGTTATCTTCCAGAAAACACTATGCCAGCATTTGAGAAGGCTGTGGAAATGGGAGCAGACGGAATAGAGCTTGATATCCACAAGACAAAGGATGGACAGCTGGTGGTTATCCACGATGAAAAAATCGATAGAACCTCAAACGGCAAAGGCAACGTTGCTGACTACACTTTAGAGGAGCTTAGAAAATTCAACTACAACTCTACACATCCAGAGTGTAAGCATGCTGACATTCCTACAATGCGAGAGGTTTTTGAGCTGATTAAGCCAACTGATCTTATGATTAATATCGAGATTAAGACAGGTGTTATTTTCTATGACAACATCGAGGCTGATATCCTTGCTATGACAAAGGAATTTGGTATGGAGGATAGGGTTTTATACTCATCCTTCAATCATTACTCTATAATGAAAATAAAGGAACTGGATCCTAGTGCTCGCACAGGCTTCCTTTACAAGGATGGTATTCTGAATATGCCAGAATATGGTAAAGAGCACGGTGTTGAGGCTTTGCACCCAGCATATTTTAATGTTCAGTATCCAAACTTTGTAGAGCGTGCTCATGAGCTTGGTTTAAAAATCAATTCATGGACCATCAACACAAAGGATTATATGAAAATGGCCTGTGATATGGGCCTGGATGGAATCATTACAAATTATCCAGATGTAGCATTAGAAATAGTAAACAGTAGAGCTTAGAATTTATCACCTAGCTTTTCGAGGGGCTACTATGAAATTAATTGAAGACTTAATTATAAAGGAAGAGGATTTTGCCAAGAAAATGGAAGGCGAAATCCTCCCTTTTCTAAATGAACATTCTAAAGAGGGGTATATTACAGCAAAAGATGGCTTGAAACTCCATTACAGGTTTATGGTGAATCCTAAGGAGGAGGCTGCTATTGTAATCTCCCATGGGTTCTGTGAGTTTATTCCGAAATACGATGAGCTTTTATATTATTTTTATGAAATGGGATATTCGGTGTTCATCATAGAACACAGAGGACATGGCTTCTCAGATAGGCTTGTAGAGGGTTTTTCAAAGGTTCACGTAAAGCACTTTGAGGATTATATCTCTGATTTCAACCTATTCATTGAGAAGATTGTAATACCAGAGAGCTTAACAGAGAATCTCTATCTGTTCGCTCATTCTATGGGTGGCGGTGTAGGCGCAATGTATTTGGAAAAACATCCAGATGTTTTCAAAAAAGCAGTACTAACATCACCTATGCTTCAGCTTAAGGTAAACACTAGTCACAAGTTTTTGCTAGCTTTGGTTTGCAAGATTTCTGGTCTTCCTATAATAAACAAGCTATATTTGCCAGGTCATCACGACTACAACAGCACCTACAAATATCCTCGGTGTTCTATGATGTCAAAGCCTAGATACGACTATGTCTTTAACCTTCGAGAGGAGGAACCTCATTACAGAACAAGTGGGGCTACCTTCGGTTGGGGACGAGAGGCTTTTAATGTTTATAAAAAAATTCTTAAAAACGCCCATTTAGTAAAAATTCCTGTTATACTAATGCAAGCGTCACAGGATTCACTTGTTGCTCCTGAGGGCCAAGGTAAGTTTTCTGAAGCGGCAGCAAATTGCAAGCTCATTCGTTTTGAGGGTGCAAAGCACGAGATTTTCAATGCCACTGATGATATTATCCTTGAATACTACAAGACAGTGTTTGATTTTTACAAAAACCCGTAAATGGGTAAGGAGATTTATATGTCAGATCAGGATTTTAGAGAGTTTGATCCAGAAAACTCAAATGGAACAGATATTTCAGACGAAGTAATTGAAGAGGTCACAAACGGAAGCGGACACAACAGCTCCGAGACCAATGATGAAAATAAAGAAAAAAAGCCAACAGAATTTTGCTATATGTGTCGTAGACCAGATACAATCTGTGGTCCACTTATTAAGATGGCACCTGGTATGGGTGTTTGCTCAGATTGTATGCAGAAGACCTTCGATTCCATGGGCAACTTTGGCTTTGGCGGAGGCGACAATTCAAAGAGCAACGTGGATATGAGCAAAATGCCAAATATCAGCTTTTTGAACTTGGGTAATCTTTTTGGAGAAGGCCCTAAGGTGAAAAACGCCCACGGTTCATCTACTGCAAAGCAGGATGAGAAGAGACCTGAGCCAGCCATCGATATCAACAACATCATCCCACCTCACAAAATCAAGGAAAAGCTTGATGAGTATGTAGTAGGTCAGGATTATGCTAAAAAGGTAATGTCAGTAGCTGTTTACAACCATTACAAGCGTGTTGCTACAGGTACTATGGACGATATTGAAATCGAAAAGTCTAATATGCTTATGCTGGGACCAACAGGTTCGGGAAAGACTTATTTAGTTCGTACTCTTGCAAAACTTTTGGATGTACCTCTTGCTATCACTGATGCTACTTCTCTTACAGAAGCAGGCTACATCGGTGATGATATTGAGTCAGTTGTCAGCAAGCTTCTTGCAGCAGCAGGAAACGATGTTGAGCGTTGTCAGCAGGGTATCATCTTTATCGATGAGATTGATAAGCTGGCAAAAAAGAAAAATACAAATCAGCGTGATGTTAGTGGTGAGTCTGTTCAGCAGGGTATGCTTAAGCTCCTTGAGGGCGCAGATGTTGAGGTTCCAATCGGTGCTTCCAGCAAGAACGCTATGGTTCCTACCACTACAATCAATACTAGAAATATCCTTTTTATCTGTGGTGGTGCGTTCCCAGCTATGGACGAGATCATCAAGGCAAGATTAAACAAGCATTCATCTATGGGCTTCATGGCAGATTTGAAGGATAAATATGATGATGATAAAAATATCCTTCAGAAGGTTACTGTAGAAGATTTAAGAGAGTTTGGTATGATTCCTGAGTTTATTGGACGTCTTCCAATTGTCTTTGCTACAGAGATGTTAGATGAGGATATGTTGGTTCGTATTCTTAGGGAGCCAAAAAACGCTATCATAAAGCAGTATGCAAAGCTTCTTGAACTTGATGAAGTTAAGCTTGAATTTGAGGATGAGGCGCTTCATGCAATTGCACGAAAGGCTCTTGATAAAAAACTTGGTGCAAGAGGTCTTCGTTCAATCATAGAAGAGTTCATGCTTGATATTATGTACGAGATTCCAAAGGATGATAATATAGGTCAAGTCATCATTACAGAAGACTATATTGAGAAAAAAGGTGGACCTAGAATCCTGGTTCGTACTGCAGGAATGATACCTGAAAAAGCTGCAGCAAATTAAAATATTTGTATGTTGAAGTTATGTTCTCCGATGGGCATTTGAAATTAATGGTGAATAAGTAACGTTTTGGAAAATTTGTTCAAAATATTCGGACATTTCCTTTACTTTGATAAAGCGTTCTGTTACACTAAATCTAGTCGAACATAGGGTTTGGCAAGTAATATATTGGAGGTACTTTAGCATGAGCAAAGGTACAGTTAAGTGGTTCAACAATTCTAAGGGCTACGGTTTTATTTCAGACGAGGCTGGTAACGATGTATTCGTTCATTTCAGCGGAATTAATTCTGAGGGGTTCAAGACTCTTGAAGAGGGCGCTACAGTTGAGTACGAAGTAACTGACGGAGCAAAGGGACCACAGGCTGTTAACGTAACAGTTGTACGTTAATCAGAATTCATTTAATCATAAGTTTGGGATACCTTTGGTTGTGTTATGAAAAACAGGCTTTAAGGCAATACAAAGATGATTAAGGGGAGAGGCAGCGTAATTGTTTTGATTACGCTGCTTTTTTTTAGGAGGATTTTTGAAACGATTAATTAGAGCATTTATATCTACTTTAATTTCACTTATATTGGCCAGTGTTATTTTTGTTTTGGGCTGCTATGTCCTGAATAGGTACAAGTCGGATGAAGTGATTAGTCCAATGTTGGATGAGCCTGTTGTGGTGGAAAGCGTATCTTATGATAGATATGCATATCAACAGCTGTCAGACGAAGAGAAACAAACATATGACCAAATCTACAATTGTATAAACGAATATGATGACAAGATTACAGTCTCTACCAAAAGCAGTTCTGTATTACAAAGGGCCTACGAAGCAGTTATGGCAGACTATGGTGACTTGTTTTGGGTAAGTGGTTATCAGTACAACACCTACACCTCTGGAGAGTCTGTGGATGGTGTGGAGTTTCTGCCTAAATATACAGTGTCAAAGGAACAGCGTGACATTTACAAGGCTACCATTGAGGAAACTGCAAATGAGTGGCTTTCTGGAATAAGTCAGGATGCTAGCGATTTTGATAAGGCTCTCTATGTTTTTGAAACCTTGATTCAAAAGGTAGATTATGATACAGAAAGCCCTGAAAATCAGAATATTCTTAGTGTTTTCCTTTATCAGTCTACAGTTTGTCAGGGGTATGCAGATGCTGCCTGGTACTTGTTGGAAAAGCTTGGAATAAAGAGCACTGTTATCACAGGAACAGCGAATGGAGAAAGCCATGCCTGGAACCTGGTATATTTGGACGGCGCTTATTACTATATGGATGTAACTTGGGGAAATAGCCGTTATCTCAATGGCAACAATGAAAAAACAAAGCGTGTAAACTATGCGTATTTGGCCATGACCACAGAGGAGATAAGCCAGAACCATGTAATTACATCTTCTTTTGAGGTACCAGAATGCCTTTCAAACGTTGATAATTACTTTGTTCATCAGGGGTTATATTATGATTGGTTTGGGGTGGATGCCATTGGAAATCGACTTGCTCAGTCCTATAATGCCGGTGATAAGGAGATTTCATTAAAATTTAGCAGTTCTGACCTATATTCTAGGGTAATAAGCTTTTTTATAGATGATAATCACCTATCAGACTACATTCAGGGCCAAATATCTGTCTATTATTTACTAGATGAGAACGCAAATGTACTAACA
Source organism: Pseudobutyrivibrio sp. YE44 (assembly GCF_900104335.1). GTDB lineage: Bacteria > Bacillota > Clostridia > Lachnospirales > Lachnospiraceae > Pseudobutyrivibrio. The sequence goes on along the minus strand of NZ_FMXT01000010.1, from coordinate 6,662 downwards.
ATTCAGTGGTAATGCGCGATTTTTGACACATGTGGTTTTAAATACTACATGTTGAAATAATAAAAACTATTTACGTGGAAAAGGCCTAGTGCTATAATCTTCTCGAGGATAATTATGACTTCTTGTCGGCAGAGTATTGTACTGCCTAAAAGAAGCTATCCATTATTTATTCGGAGGATTACCATGTATAAAATCATTTTAGACAGTTGTGGAGAGCTTACAGAGGAGATGAAAGCTGACGGCCGCTTTGTTAATGTTCCACTTACTTTAGAAATAGATGATGAGCAGATAATCGATGACGAGACTTTTGATCAGGCTAGCTTCATCCAGAAGGTAAAGGCCAGCCCTAACGCACCAAAGTCAGCGTGTCCATCGCCAAATGCATATATGCTTGAGATGGAATGTGATGCAGATAATATCTATGTTGTTACATTATCAGCAGAGCTTTCAGGTTCTTACAACAGTGCTTGTCTTGGAAAGGATTTGTTTGAGGAAGAGGATGATTCTAAGAACATCCATATTTTCAATTCAAAGTCAGCATCCATTGGTGAGACACTTATTGCTATGAAAATTGCAGAGTGTGAGAATGCAGGAATGTCTTTTGAACAGGTTGTTGAGGCTGTTGATGCTTATATCGAGCAGCAGCATACCTTCTTTGTACTTGAGACACTCGAGACTTTTAGAAAGTCTGGACGTTTATCAGGTCTCAAGGCAGTTATTGCAGACACTCTTAATATCAAGCCTGTTATGGGCTCCACAGACACTGGATATATCCAACAGCTTGCAAAGGGACGTGGCATGGCTCAGACCATCGATAAGATGACAAAGTGTGTTATGGATGTTACTACAAATTGCGAAGAGCGTATTGTTGCAATTTCTCATTGCAACTGTCCAGAACGTGCTCTATCATTAAAGAAAAAAATGGAGTCGTTGGCCAACTTTAAGGATATCTTCATTGTAGACATGCGTGGCGTCAGCACTATGTATGCAAATGATGGTGGAGTAATTTTGGTCGTATAATTAAGCATGACATACGAACAGATAGTAAATACAATTGATAATAAACGCCGATTTGGTAAGGCATGTGGGCGAGATGTTACTACAGAATTCATGGAGGTCTTAAGGCATCCAGAAATGGGTAAGCATATCATCCACATTGCTGGAACCAATGGCAAAGGTTCAGTAGCAGCTTTTGTGAGTAGTATCTTACAGGCTGCTTCTTTTGCGTCTGAAAATCCTTTTAAGGTGGGATTGTTTACATCACCACACTTAATAGATTATACAGAGCGAATTCAGATAAATGGCAAACAGATATCCAGGGAGGATGTTACACGAATTGGTGGGCAGCTTCTGGATATTAAGCTAGAGCTAGAGCCTACAATGTTTGATTACTGGCTAGCTATGGCCTTGATCTACTTTAAGGAACAGCAGGTGGACTATATAGTTCTTGAAACTGGCCTGGGGGGGACAAAAGATTCTACTAACGGCTTGGCGCAGCGGCCAGAGGTTTGTTGTATCACCTCTATTGGCTTAGAGCACACTCAGTACTTGGGGAACACTCTTGGTGCCATTGCAGGGGAGAAAGCTGGCATAATTAAGAAGGGAGTGCCAGTTGTAATTGGTCAGATGGATTCTGAGGCAGAGACAGTAATTGAAAATCGTTGTCAGGAACTTGGCTGTAACCTTATTAAAGCTACTTCTGTGGACAAAAATCAAGAATTGGGATTATTTGGTGAATATCAGCGCAAAAATGCGGCAGTTGCTGTGGAAACAGTTAAATGTTTGCAAATTAATATAGATAATCAGACGATTGCAGATGGTCTTGCAAATGCCAAATGGCCTGGAAGGATGCAAATCATATCCCGTAAGCCTTATATTTTGGTGGATGGGGCCCATAATCCTTCTGGAGTGAGGGCTCTCTATGATAGTTTGACTGCGGAATTTCCAAATGAGAGATTTTCATTTATAATGGCAGTAATGGCAGATAAAGATTATGTGGAGATGGCTCAGATAATCAGCCCAGTGGCAGAATCTATATTTACAGTTACTGTGGATTCGGATAGAGCCCTTCAGGCTAAGAAATTGGCAGAAGAGTTATCGGATTTATCCATCAACGCAAAGTCCTGCATCTCTTATGAGCAGGCCCGGGATTTATCTGTGGAAACAGGCCTTAGGACTATAGTTTTCGGTTCTCTTTACTTTATTGGAGAAGTATTGAAGGATTATTAATAGACGGGGAATTGGGTTATGATTAAAACGCGCACAGAAGCACTTAGGACCCTTGGATTAGGGCCAAATGCATCTCAGGAAAAGATAAAAATGGCCTATAAGGATTTGGTAAAACGTTGTCATCCAGATGTAACTGGTAGTGATGATGCCACCCTTTACAATAAAATTGTTGAGGCCTATCAGTTTCTTTGTGCAGATGCGGGTCAGCGACCTTTAACTCATTCAAAGGTGGTAGGAAGAACCACTTCAAGATACTCTTCAAGCAACGCTGACTATGCTGCCTTTCAAAAGAAGATGGAAAAGCAGAAAAAGCGTAAGGCTCAGGAGTTTGAACAGAAGCAAAAGGATCTTTCTGCAATGTACGAAAAGCAGGAGGCAGACTATAAACGAGCTATGGAGGCCATTGATGCAATCAGGGCAGCCAGAGCTATTCAGTCCATGATTTGGGCTAACGGACTAGGGAAGGATAATGAGGATAAAAAAGAATAATCTCACAGTAAATATATTTTGGTCGGTTGTAATGGTTGCATTACCTACCATGTTAGAGCAGATTCTGTCTGTTCTTATGCAGTATGTAGATACAGCTATGGTAGGGCACTTAGGGGCTAACGCTACAGCCGCCGTTTCAACATCAACGACTATTACTTGGCTCATTGGTAGCATACCAGTTGCTTTTGGTGTTGGAGCAATGACACAGATAGCTCAGGCTATTGGCGCAGGAGAGTCTCATAAGATATCTCAGGTGGCAAAACTGAGCCTTTTTTTTGCTGTGGGTGTTGGTGTAGTTGTTGAGGCTATTTGTCTTGTTTGCTGTCCTTTCGTGGCAGGATGGATGGGAGCTTCTGAGGCTATCTCTGAGGCTGCAACTCGCTACTTCTTTTGGGTATCAGTACCTATAGTATTCAAATCCTTGAATATTGTACTTGCCTCGGCTATCCGTGCCACCAAAGATACCAAAACCCCTATGTACATAGGCATTGGGGCCAATCTTTTAAACGTGGTATTAGATTATGTTTTTATCTATTGGTTTGCATTGGGAGTAGATGGAGCTGCTTATGCCACCTGTATCGCAGCCGTGGCTGGAGGTGTGTGTACCCTTATAGCCTTCTTAAAGCATAAAGAGTTTAGGTTCGAAGGAAAATTCTTTGAGATTGACAAAGAAAGTGTGACCCGTATGTGGAAGCTGGCGTTGCCAGTGCTTTTGATAAATGTGGCTTCCACCTCAGGATACGTGGTCTTTGCAGGATTAGTGTCTCATATGGGCACAATAATTTTTGCTGCCCACAGTATTGCTGTTGGTGCAGAAGAGCTGTTTTACATTGGAGGATATGGCTTCAAATCCGCTGCTAACACTATGGTTGGAATATCGTATGGTGAGCAGAACTATGAGAAGTATCGCGCAGTTTGTCGAAGCAGCATTATTGCTACAATTGGAATAATGACTATCAGCGGTGTTTTGCTGTACGCTTTTGCAGGAAATCTGATGGGCTTTTTCACTAATGATCCAGAAGTAATAGCTTTAGGCACAACTGTGCTTAGAATGGTTGCCTTTAACGAGCCTTTCTTCGGCCTATATATTATTTCTGAAGGTATCTATTACGGCCTTGGGCGTACTCGTTATCCATTTATTATTGAGTGTTGTGGCATGTGGCTGGTTCGCATTTTATCCACCTTCATTGGGATTCATTTCTTTGGGATGGGCTTGATTTACGTTTGGTGTTGTATGATTGCAGATAATGTTTTGAAGGCGATTTTCCTTACGGTTCCTGTTAGAAGATTGTGGGCAAAGGCGAATTCATAGATTTCAGGTGTCAAGGTTTCTCTTCGAGGAGAGGCGTTATAAAATATAAATTTATTTCAAATAATAGTTGACATATAACGTTTTAGATGTTAAAGTGTTGCCAATTGAGAGTGAAAAATTAGTATGAAAGAGGTGAAGTATGGAACTTACAACACTTAACAAAGAATATAAATTATTACGTGAAGAAGTTGAAGAAAAATTTGTTAAGATGAGCATGATTGATGCTAATATAAATTTGGTGGAAGAGTATTGGATTACTTCAGACCATACTTTGGGGAATGCGACAGCTTATTTCAGCACTTATGAAATGGGTATTGAGTATGCACTTGATCGTGTTGATTATAGAATGACACTTAATGCAGATGGTCAGAAGCCATTTATCATTTTAGTTAACGGAAAAGCTATTAACACTTACGGCCAGCTTGAAGCTTTCCTTAATGGCGAGTTTAAGATTAAGGCTGACAATGTGGTTGAAAGCAACGTATTGAGATTATATTCATAATTGAATTTATTGAGAGTAGAAGCTCTAGTGGTTAGATGAAGGCTAGCCATTAGGGCTTTTTTATTTAGGTCGTCCCGTCTCGATTGAAGTGCTCTTTAATACAAAAAAAGTCACCCAAATTTGGGATGACTTTTTTGTATTAAAAGAGCGCGAGACGGGACTCGAATATTGGGTGTGTTCACAAACACTAGTAAAAAGGAGGTTTGCAGGACTGTCATTTTTATCTGTACCCTTTTTGTACCCCTATATTGAATCCTTATATATAAGTATTATCAATAATAAATTTTGAATTTTAAATTCGATACCGTGGTAGTCAATATTTTAACAAAAGAGCCATTAGCTCAATAACAAGCTAATGACTCTCAATCTATAATGATATATCAAATCCTTTACTCACAAGATTAGTACCATACTCACCTTGAGTTTTCACAAGTGATGCTTCGATATCTTTTCTTGAAATCTTATTTATGATACTTGAGTCAAACGATTGACCGATCTGCCAGTTTGGATTTTCCTTTTTCACTGCATTATAAAAAGCCATTTTATAAGCTTGCTCATACTGACCAAGCGTCCAGGTCCCCTTTAAACGTTTATTGATACTAGTGCTCCGTTGATAGCCTTCGAATATCTCAGAACGTCTGGTAGTGTCACCATTCGAAACACCATTCTCTTGAATATAATGCCTCTTTGTTTCTTGGAACATCTTTTCTTTCCATTCTTCTGGAACATCAATGATTTGATGAGCCTCTTCAAGACTTACTCCATCCATAGACATTCCTGCAACTCCACCAGGTCCATTTAATAGATTCCCTTTGGAATCATACCACTGCATATGCGCTCTCATGTTAGCTTCACGTCCACCGAGCATTTCATACAGCATTTTTTGCTCTGGTGTCATCATCATTTCAGCTTCTAAGATTCCAGCAAGGTTATCCTTGGCAGCAGCTTTATATTGCAAACTATTTTTATTTATAGTTTTATACTGATAATTGTCTTGGACTCCATGTCCATTAATTCCTGTAATACCCATAGAGATAAACCTCCTTGTGTTGATACAGAGCAAATCCTTTTGCCCACAACATCCCTATATCTATATCGGTATTTATCAATAATAATTTAGTCCAAACAAACAATATCTTTTGTACGTCAAAATCTTTTAATATAGCTTATTTAGACTTTTAAAGGAGAGCATCATTGCCCTCCTTGTTTCATTATTCACTATTCAGTTATCTCAGCTATATTACTCTTTTATTCAACGAATTCTTTCCCATAAAAAACATTCCAATATTATGAGCGTGAGACGGGGTGCGGGTGTCCAGTGGACACCTCTGCGAAGCAGAAGCACCGACTGATCCGGCAGACGGGACTCGAATATTGGGTGTATTCGCAAACACTAGTAAAAAGGAGGTTTGCAGGACTGTCATTTTTGTCTGTACCCCTTTTGGAACTATCATTCTACATACATAGAGTGTAATAAAATGTATATTCCTCTTTTTTAACAGCGTTCATTTGCAATTTGCAATTTAATAATAACTTCAAAAATTATCAACAAAGTAAACGGTAAATCATGAGTACCTCGTTCCATTTGTTCAGATTTGAGATAATTCTGTATAACAACTATGGATTGTATGGAAACTATGGACATAGTTCTCATACAAGTCATAAAACCCGAACATACAGGAGGATACTCATATGAAAAATTCAGCTGCCTTAAAAAAACAGATGCGTTATCAGCAATGGGTTGAAGAAGTTAAAGACTTCAATTCCAGACCCAAAGACATGACAGTTCGTGAATGGTGTGCCATTCACGATATTAAACCACCAACGTTCTATGATCACATGCGAAGAGTTCAGGACTATTTCGCAGGTCAGCTTCAGTCTATAGATGAATCTAATCAGATGGTTGTTAGTGAACCTACTTTTGTTGAAATATCACCTGCTATCACTGAACCAAAACCAGTAACGTATGGAGTAGCTTCAATCATTTGTGGCAATGCTCGTATAGAAATATCAGAAGATATTTCGGAAGAGTTTCTATTAAAACTGATAGGAGCAATAAGCCATGCTCAATGACACTACCAGTTTTAAGAAGATATACATTGCTACAGGTTACACTGATCTTCGCCAAGG
>NZ_FMXT01000023.1 GCF_900104335.1 Pseudobutyrivibrio sp. YE44 | reverse complement strand
CATTCGTGCTAAACCATTTGAAATCCATCATAACCTGGATGAATTACATTCATTGGCGCTATATATAAAAAGTACTAATGAACAGCCTATTATTTTGATGGAGCCTACTAGTCACTATCATTATCCCATCTTAAAAGTCTTTCAAGAAGAACAACTTCCAGTATGCTTAATCAATCCGTACTTAATGAAAAAGTATGGTGATAATGAAATACGAAAAGCTAAGACAGATAAAAAAGATGCACTTCGTATTGCTCAGTATGCACTCGAAAAGGCTTATTCATTGACTCCATATGAATCAGCTGAACAAAAATATGATGATTTAAGATTTCTTTCGAGACAATACAAACAAAGAATATCTACATTAACTGTCGCTAAAGTTCAGCTACAAAATCTTCTTGATGAAACAATGCCTGGAATTACATCTATTCTCCCTCTTAAGAGCCGAGATCCAGAAAACTGTGTACTCTTGAGATTTATCAAACGATTCAAATCATTTGATGTAATCCGAAAGATGGGAAAAACAAGATTCTTAGAGAGCTATAAAGTATTAGTCAAAAAAACTACTGACCGATATGCTCTGTCCAAAGGTCTTGCAATCTATGAATTAGTAATAAATAGTGTAACCACTAGAGGCGAGAATCCACTATCATCTATTGTCCAAGAACAATGCGTTGACCTTGTTTCAACCGCTCAAACAGCAGCTGATGAAATCAACCTACAAATGAGAATCATTGCAGAAACTATTCCAGAATATAAAATCCTGCATGATATGCCTGGCGTTGGCGATAGATTAGGTCCAATCATTCTTGCAGAAATAGGAGATATTCGGCGCTTCCATAGTGGAAAAGCCTTAAATGCCTATGCAGGAAATGATGCCCCGCCATATCAATCTGGGCAATTCGAGAGCCGAAATCGTCACATCTCTAAACGTGGCAATCCGGCTCTACGAAAAGCTTGTTTTGAGGTTATGCAAGCTCTCAAACTATCCAAACCTCAAAACGACCCTGTCTATCTTTTCATGATAAAGAAAGAACAGGAAGGAAAGCCTTATAACGTAGCAAAAATGGCCGCCGTTAATAAGTTCCTCAGAATTTACTACGCTCGTGCTATGGAGCTATACAAGTAAATTCAATATCTTAATTATAAACTCATGATAATGACCTGCATAGGCAGGCCTTATTAAAGTCATGCTTTTTTCAAAAACTTGAACATATATTTATCATAAAAAAATCATTGACATACATTAGCAAGATTTGTTAATTTTACTATATTCAATTATAGCGAATTCTCATCCATCAAGAAATATAAAACACTATATTAATCCCGCTATTCTTTGCTTAATTCCCCAGAAAACATCAAATAATTGTAAACTGCAATTAACTTTGTGATGATTTAAAAATTGGCATCTTAATTTTTCTTTACATAAAAATATAGGGAGTCTTTTCAGACTCCCTATACGAGAAATAGCTTAAATTCAAGCTTTTCTGGGAAATGAAACCTGCGATTCTCACCGTAGTAGAGCTTTACAGCTTTCACTATGTAATCTTTTGGGATTTCAAATGTTCCCAGAAACAATGCATTTTCAATTAGTGCTTCTCTGCTATAGCAGCCTGTAGTGGTGTGCTATCCTACGACACTTTTTGTAACAACCACTTTGTTAAATCCAGCACTTTAATTCCCTCAATATCATAATCATCATGTGATGTATTCGCTATTAAGACTTTAGGATATGCATCTTTAATTGCTCTAAGAGGTGCTAACTCCCTTTCCAAAGTAGCTGGTTCAGAAATATTGTCAGATACCTGAATATACAGCTTTTCGTTTTGCTTCATTGCTACAAAATCTATTTCTTTCTGATAAAGCTTTCCTACATAAATATCATAACCTCTTCTTAGCAATTCCAAGGCCACAATATTCTCATAAGCCCTTCCATAGTCCATATTTCTAGTTCCAAGCATAGCGTATCTAAATCCCAAATCACTAAGATAGTATTTGTCCGATGTTTCTAAGTATTTTTTTCCTCGTATATCATAGCGCTTTACTTTATAGAACATAAATGCGCTGCAAAGATATTTCATATAATTTCCTACAGTTATATGATTAGTCTCGACATTATTTTGCTTAAATACATTGCTTACTTTACTAGCAGAAGTCAGATTAGAAATATTGTCCATCATATAATCTGTCAACGAATCAAACAAAGCCTCTTCCTTAATGCCATACTTATCTACAAGATCTCGTTTAATAACTGTAGTATATACATCCTTAATATATGATGCTTGATCCTCTTTTTCGTTATATACATAAGATCCCGCCAACCCACCATTCATAACATATTCATCCAAAACATTTGCTGTATTAGAATCATAATCATAGTACTCACAATATTCAGAGAAACTAAACGGATATACTGGAATTTCTATAAATCTGCCAGTAAATAATGTGGATAAATCTGAACTTAGTAGAAACGCATTAGACCCAGTAATATAGATGTCATATTTGCGACTATTGTATAAACTATTAATTGCAAGCTCAAATTTCTCACACATTTGGACTTCATCAACAACAATAACATTAGACTTATCAGCAACATATTTTTCTTCGCAATAGGTATAAAGTTCCTTATATGTTTTTAAATCATCAAACTTCAAATCTGCAAAATCAACATATATTATATTTGCATCCTCATTTTTACGAATCCAATCCATATATGCACGTACCAATTCAGATTTTCCAGATCTTCTCAAACCTGTTATTATCTTAATATCAGGAGTATCTTTTAATCTAATGAGTCTATTCAAATAATCTCTTCGTTCAATAAGTTTCATACATAACCCACTTTCAAAACTTTAATTTTTTGTATCTTTTGAAAACATTATACCATCCACTTTCAAAACTTTAAATACATTTATTTTTTGAAAGTATAATCCGCAGCTATCTCCCCCATCAACTGAAACAAATTTTACATTTCGCAAATTTAAGAATTTTTCAAATTCGCGAAATAACAAAAGTGAACGCAGTGCGTTTGTAAAGAACAAAATAACTTCGCGCCAACTTGGCACGAAGTTACTAATATTGACCAATAAAAAAGCTCGACTTCCCGCATTATACGGAAAATCGAGCTTTTATTTTAACTTTTAATTACCTGATCAGCAACTGATGTATATTTCTTTTCTTAGCAATATAATATTGTTCCTGTTCTGTAATTTTATCTTCTTTGCACAACTGCTTCATTATATCTAACGCAGCTAGCTCAATTGCCTTTTCTTCAGCACCAGGCAAGAACACTACCTGTTGAGTGCTAATTACTTGTTTGCAATTGCTGCCTGTGCAGCAGCGGTAAGGTAACACCATTTTTTAGTGAAAAGCATTGAGATAATCAACTAGCTATCCCTATTCTGCTGCCACTGTTCTAATAATTTGATGATAGTTTCTTCCATCTGTCTCGGTGTATACGATTTAGGAAAAAACTTCTTCAAGGTATCATGCTTTAAAACTACACGGTCCAGATTCTGCTTCTTCTCTTCAGATAAAATTGCAAACATATCATCTTGAGTTAATTCCTCAGAGAACGCTAACTTTTTGATTCGTTGTGCTTGAGATAGAGATGGTATAGCCTGGGCATAATCTATGGCAGATAATAATTCTATCTGTTGATTTTTGTTTAAAAAGGATAACTCATATGCAGGATTAAATCCCATCAACTTATCGTCCACTAATTGAAGAAGTTCTGGATTTAAGTATGTAAGTCGAATATATCGTTGAATATTTCTTGCATTTTCTCCCACTTCTTCAGCCATCAACTCCCTCGATTTTTTACCATTAAAATGGTGGCCAATTTGGCCACCATTTCTTGAATGTCTTCCTGCCTGTCTTTTCATCGCTTCCAATTTCATCTTAAAAGCAAAAGCTCTCTCACTTGGAAGAATTTCTTCTCTTTGCAAATTACTGTCTACCATAAGAATAATTGCTGCATCGTCATCCATATCTCTAACAATGCATGGAATTGTTTTTAGCCCTAACTTTTGACAAGCATAATGTCTTCGATGTCCAGACGTTATTTCAAAGTTTCCATCATTATCCTTTCTTACAATAGCTGGTTGCAGTACACCAAACTCTCGAATAGACTCCACTACTTTTTCCATTTCAGCATCATTCCTGATTTTGAATGGATGATTTTGAAAAGGATGGAGCTTTTCCAATGGAATGTTGACCACTGTTTCGCCATTTTGATTTTTTGTTATTTCGTAGTTCATGACCTACCTCCTAAATTTTTTTTCAATCAAAATGGTATAGAAAAAGAGCAGCTATCTTACGATAACTGCTCTATGTATTGTTCATTATTCAATTAAGAGCTCGACAACCATAAATTTGCCTACATCTTCAATAAATTCATAACCAATGTTGTCATGATATCTTTTTCTTCAGGATTTGATTCTGCAATCATAAGCGTAATAGCAACGAGCGCTCCATCGCTAATAACCTTTTGCCCATCTCGTATCAATGCATCGTTTTTATCTAAGAACTCTAAAAAAAGAGATGCAGCTATTCTTTTACAACCATCAGCAAATGGATGATCCTTTATCATAAAGTACAAAAGATTTGCAGCCTTTTCTTCTAATGATGGATATACCTCCCCACCAAATACATCTTGATATACTGCAGCAAGAATTCCTTCTATTTTTCCAGCTTCTTTTTCTACGCCAAATACATCTGAACTAAAACTGTCTTCCATATGATTAATCATATTTCTACAATCTTCATATGTGATTTGATAAACTGGCTTGTTCCCCTCTGGTTTATTTAATGACTGATGATCGTATTGGTCTAAAAGAACTAATGCGTCAGTATAAAGGTTTACTGCTCGAAGAACTTCTGCTTCTTCAATATCTAATGTATTTGCTATAATCTTTGATTGAATCTCAACAGTTTTATTCAAAGCAGCTAAACGTTTTTCATTTACTGCATAGCCTTTCATGATGTATTGTTTTAAAACATCATTAGCCCATCGTCTAAAAGCAATACCTCTCTTTGAATTAACTCTATATCCAACAGATAGTATCATGTCCAAATTATAAATTTTTGGTTTTCTACCCCCGGAACTTTTATCGGAAATTCCGATAGAAGTATCATCAAGTTCTCCTTCAGAAAGAATATTATTAATATGCTCACTTATAGTAGCTTGCCTTACATCAAATAATTCTTCCATTTGTTTCTGTGTAAGCCACACTGTTTCTTTATCTGGACTTACTTGAACTTCTATATTCTTATCCCCATCTGTAAATAAAACAATTTCAGTTTTCATAGCATCAGCTCCTCTTATGTCTATCTTTTATTCTATCGTTTTACATCTAGAAACTCTACTTCGAATTGTCTTTCTCAACTACACTTAAATCCACGTAATCTTCTGGATATCCGCAACGTCTGATCATATTATTCCTCATTTATATATTTCTATGATATTAACTATACTAATAGAATAGTATAATCTAGTCAATACCAATAGTATAATTATCTATATTATTAATAAACGAGGTTAAAAAACATGAACGAAAATTATGGAGAGCAAATAAAAACCTATCGCATAAATTTAGGAATGACACAAAACCAGGTAGCAAAAGAACTTGATGTAACTCCAGGATACATCAGCAATGTTGAAAATGGGCGTACTGCCATGTCTCTTAGACTTCTTATTTATTATTCAAAACTGATGGGGATTACTCTGGATGAGCTTGTCGGAAGACTTGAGCCCGAGTATAAGAAATCAGCTATCGATAACGCTCTTTGGGAAGAAATAAAAACACTGGATGATGACCAAAAAGAAAAACTATTGGCTACAATCAAAATATGGAAATAATAAAAAGCAGCTATCTTTGATAACTGCCCATAACTTACTTTGACGTTGTCGCCTTGATTGCTCCAAGACTGTGTATCCTAACAACACGATTGCTATCTGTTTCCGCCATATTTTGTAATTGCTCTATATAAGGAATGACAAACTCCGGTCTGCGTTTTCCAAGTACTCGAAAAATTTCTGGAGATTCCATTCTGACCTTGTCATCAACATCATGCAGAAGTGACTCGAATACTGACATATGATTCTCATAAATATCTGGAGTGTTCGTAGCAATATTTTCAGAAGCCCAGATAAAACTCAAGCGTACTTTAGGTTCGTCGTCAGAGGCAAAACGAAACAAATCCGACCAATATGGTTCTATCAAACCGTAATTGCCTCTTCCTATTCTTCCAAGAGCATTTACAGAGCGTTCCCTCAAAAGCGCATCTTCACTATCACAAAACGAAGCAATCGATGGAACAGCATCTTGAATAGAATCTGGATATTCAAGTCCCATCTCACCAAGCAGCCATAATGCCTTTGCCTGTATCTCCACTGACTCATGAGCAAGAAGAGAAGAAACATAAGGAATATTATCTTTCCATCTATTCTTATCCTTTGTCAATACTCCAAGTTCTTTATAAAGCTCTGTTTCGTTCAAATCAACATCCCCCTAGTCAATTTATACTGAAACTTAAACCTATACTGTGCATTCAACAACTGGCAAGACTTTATTCTCAATGAATTCCTCACGATCAAAAATCCTCACCCTAAATGTCCCTGTCATTCCCACAGATACTTTTTTCTCTTTATTTATATATATGATATTTCCGCTGTCGCCAATCGCAGCGTATACATCTTTATCATCGTTGGGCTTATACCATAAGTAGCCATAGTTCATGAAACCAAATCTCTCACCAAGCTTAATTTGAGGTGTCAGCATATCGTTTAAGTATTCTTCGGAGATGATTCTCTTGCCATTATACAGGCCACCGTCTAAAACCATCGCGCCTATCACAGCCATATCTTTTGCCGACATACATAATCCCCAGCCAGCCGTAACACATCCCTGTGGATCAGTGTACCACTCGTATTTCCTAGGATTCTTATTCATAAAGAAATCAAACTGATCTTCCTTGGAACTATCTCCATGTGGTATTCGCTCCGGCAATCCTAGAGGTCTAAACAAATTCTCGTTGGCAAAATCAATACACTTCGCACCTGTTGCTCTCTCGATTATTCCTGCCAGTATCTGAATACCAAGTGTTGCATACCTGAACTCGCCTGTGATTCCATCACGGCCACCAAGGGAATCGAGTATCGCAAGCGTGAAATCTTGAGAAGTACATACCTTCTTCCATGGTTCTGACTTACCTTTATATGGAGCTGTCATTGTAAGAAGATGCCTGATTGTAACATCATATATGGTCTTCTCACCGCGCTTTACAGTGTAATCCGGAAAGAAATCCATTACCTTTTGATCTAGATTTTTGATGTATCCCTTGTCCAGCGCGATTCCAGCAAGCAACCCCATGATACCTTTTGTCACGGAATTGACATTCATTGCATCCTCAGTCTTGAAACCACGCCAACAATCATCAAGAGCCACCTCATTATCCTTGATGACATATATCTGGCAGATGTTGCTCTCATTGCCAGTGCTCTCAGATATGTACCTATGTAACTGTTCTTTGTTCATAATCAAAAGCCTCCTCTTAGTAAAGATTTGGACGTCCTAATAAAAGGCTAATATGATTAAAAATTCTTTTCAAGAAAAATCTTAAAATTTCTTTCTTACAGTGTTTTTCCAATTTTTCTCCAAAACACTGTAAAATCCCTGATTTACGGAATTTCCAGCCCTACTACACAATTTTTCCGTAGCCGTTTTTGGTAAATCACAGCTCATTACGGAACAATAAGTCAAAACCAGCTCATATTACGTAGGAATATGGCCAGTAATGAAGTGGTAATGTAAAAGTAGACACACACGTACTTTTGTAGACACTACAATTAATTACGAGTAACATCGTAAGTATGAAGTAGTCATCCTTGAATAAAAAGTGTTACGGAGGTGTCTTATGAAACACACAACAGAAGAAAGATTAGCCATAGGAAAGCGACTGTACAACAAGGAGCTTTCGCATAAAGAGGCAATGGCTGAGTATGGCGTTTCCGATTCTTCTCTTGATAAATACACTCAAGAATACAAGAAATCACAAGGAATTCCTATAAAGGATGTATCCTCATCCAGCAAATCGGTTAATCTACGTTCTAAATCTATATCAGATATTGATATAGACACATACAT
>NZ_FMXT01000024.1 GCF_900104335.1 Pseudobutyrivibrio sp. YE44 | reverse complement strand
GAAAATTGCTTCGTTCGACTTGCATGTGTTAAGCACGCCGCCAGCGTTCATCCTGAGCCAGGATCAAACTCTCATGTTAAAAGTTTAATTCCGAATCAGTATAAAACTGACTTGTTTACTAATAAAGGTTTGTATTGTTTCGTCTAGAAACTAAATGAATTTCAAGGATACATGTTTTAAAACTTGTATTAATTCAAGGTTTGTTTCACTGTTCAGTTATCAATCTTCGTTTTGCTTTGTGACTTGCTGTCCCTCAGCGCTCGATTATAATATCATCTCATTCAGCTCTTGTAAACACTTTTTTTCAAATTTCTTGAAGTAAATCAATAGCCTAAAATATAGCTTATTGTTTGAATTGTGTTAATTATTTACACAATATCTCTTTATGGTCTACATATGTATGAAAAACATATTGTAGTACCGTTATCTCTTCTACATCATCAAGACATACGATTATAATAAATGGGTGTAAAAAAAGAGCCTATGTTCTATAGGCTCAGTTCATTACAAAGATTATTATACCGTTGTTGTTCTTTTTCTATTATAGCTTTAGACGTATCCTTAAAACAGTGATCAATAACATCTGCATCTTTAAGTAACTCATCCATTGGCGCATCTACCACCAATTTGTCATCATGATGATAAATTGCAGAACATATAGTGTCAGTTTCTTCCATGGTCGTTAAATCTAGTTTTTCAAGAATATTTCTCGCCAATCCAGCACCTAAATGTGCATGATCATCATAGGAACCACTTTTATATGCATGAAGATCATGAAGCATTCCTGCCATCGCCGCTAACTCTTCATTCAATCCTCGTTTCTTCGCCAAAATTGTTGCGGCCAATGAAACCCCATACAGATGTGCCGTGGCATTCACTCGTTTTTCAACGTCCAGGGAATTAAGTTCGTTATCTATATATTCTCTAAGATCTTTTAATCTACTCATTTTTCACTCCCCCCTAAATGATTATAAATCTTCAATACTGAACAATAAATCCGTGCTCGTCAGTTTCTACTGAGATATGTTCCTTCTCAACTTCATAAATATCAATATATCTATCAGACCCCATGGATTTCAGAAACATATATATATTCTGTTCTGTACCTTGTATTTCAACAGTAACAGTCCCGTCATACTCATTCTTCACATAGCCAGTTAGACAATATTTACTGGCTACGTTGCTAGCCTTATACCTAAATCCTACACCTTGTACACGACCTGAAAAGCACATTCTATATCTTACAATATCTGTCATTATATCTCCACGCTTACACCGCTTACATCTTTTACATATTTTACACTGTTTGCATTTATTGCTTAGTTGCCCTTTTGTCGTTATGATATAATTTTTTTACCCTTTAAAAAAGGCCTTGCTATGTATACATTAAAAAATTCTATCAAAGGCCCCATAAAAAAAGCAGTAATAATTGTACCTACACCAACTATTGTTGGAACATTTATTAATTCTCCACCTGCAGCTAAAAACAAAGCTATTCCAATAGTAACACATACCAAATCAGTTATGATTCTAATATACTGAAATTTTCCTTTTTTCCATGTGTTTACAATTATTAAAGCGATTGCATCATATGTCGATACTCCAAGATCTGCGGTCATATAAAAAGCTGAACCAAAACAAATAATAACAACTCCAACTACCAAACATATCACTCTTACAAATATTGAAGGATTTATTATTATTGTTTGTAAAAATTCATATGTAAACTGTGTAATATATCCTAACAAAAAGAGGTTAATAAAAGTTGCTATTCCTATATAATGTCTATCAAAAACTAGCGCAAACAGTAGCATTACTGCATTTGTAATTACATATAGGGTCCCAAATTTTATAGGAACTAGTGCATCTAGCCCCGCCATAAATGATTGAAAAGGATCAACTCCTAATGCTGCTATCTTAAATATGCCCACACTGATAGCACAAACTATTACCCCAAACAAAGACATTCCTATTCTCTTCCTCATCGTCCCCCCTAATACTCTATTCTTCAACAAAAATACCCGTTAATCTAGGAACACTAAATCTGTCGATAAACAATTCACATTTACATAAAAATGTAAAAAAAGCATGATGTCCCTCTCCCGCAAAAGATTCATAGTTAGCCTGCCCCTTAGAGAGAATAACATCTGCAGTATCAATCGCCTGCTTCGCTTTACCTGATAGCCTACGATACACGGTTCCTGCAATCTTTTCTCCATTGGTAATGACATCAAACTCCTCTGTTAAACCCACATAAATGGCATCGTCCATTGTTGCATCATTGGATACTTCTCCGCCTCGAACCATTACTGATATTTCTAATTGAGGGAATCTCTTCTGCAACTGTCGTAACATAAGCTTGTCTAAAACTATTTCTCCACAATTATCTGTAAGAAGCAGAAACTTATTCCCATTGGTACACTGCTTGCAAAAGGATTCATATGTCTTAAGCTCATCCTCACGCATTTTTATCGTGTTGAACAACTCTAAAAATGTACTTTCTTCTACATTTTGAATTACACCAAAATCGATATAATTACCTATTCTCGCCATTACCAGTGATGTTTCTAATGGATCATCGCTTGATTCTATTATTGATTCCAGTTCCTTCTCCATAGAAAGAACTAAGTCATTATACTTCTTATTTACTTCCTTGAAGCTGGGCATCGGTCCAATGTATTTTTCATGTGCTTGATTAAATGCATAATTCATTTCTGCACTGCAAGCGACAGAACTACGATTTTCCAAAATACTTTTTATTTCTGCAAGATATTCATCATTATCAGTCTTTGCAGCTTGTCTGTCATACATGCATTTTACACATTTTTCGTTAAGTATCATTTTTCTCTATTTTCCCTTATTTCAACAAAATATCTCTCTACAATATACCATACATGCCCTATAGTATCTATGTCATAGACTCTTATAGATGACAAAAAATATAAAGACGCTTATTATATGAATATACTGTTCTGTATAATAACAATATTCTTTTTGATTATTTTTTAACCCTATGATAGGAGGTATAGATGGATTTTTTTGTTAACATTTTATTAATTTTTTTTATATTTTCTATTATTGGATGGTGCATAGAAGTCACGCTGAAATACCGACAATTCGGTCGATTTATTAATAGAGGTTTTCTTATTGGACCATGGTTACCTATATACGGCGCTGGGGCATCTTTGATTACTCTTACTGCCTCAGGTCTTAATCCTGTTGAATCAGGGATTGGAACCACCTTCACAATTTCCCTTATTACGTGTGGTCTTATAGAGTATCTAACTAGTTATTTTATGGAAAAAAGATTTCATGCAAGATGGTGGGACTATAGCCAAAAACCTATGAACTTAAATGGTCGTGTTTGGATTGGAAATCTAGTATTATTTGGTTTAGGTGGCATTTTGATTATACACCTTATTAATCCCTTCCTTTATGGAGTAATGAAAAACATTCCTCTAATCACAAAGGAAATGATATCAGGTTGTCTTTCTGTCATTTTTATTACTGATTATAGTGTATCGCATTTTGTTTTGAAACTTGTAAAAATAGGAGTTGAATCAAGCGATGCAGATAATACAGAAGCCATTAGTCAAGATATTAGACTCCTATTCCGTGATAAATCTATCTTATACCGACGTTTTGCAAATGCTTATCCTGATGTGATATACAGAACTGAAAAAGTAAAAGCAAGAATGGAATCAATCCGTGTGGAAACAGAAAAATTTAGAGTTGAGGCGGAAAAGAGAATAGATGAAATCAACAAACAATATGAAAAAAATAAAGCCGAATGGGATGCTAACATTAAGGCAAGTAAACAACAGCTGAAATCCAATCTAGAGCCTTCCAGTTCGATAAGAAACACCCTTATTGAAAAGCAAACTTCCTTGATAAACATGCTTTATGATGAAAACACCGCATCTCAACAAGCAAAAAAACTATTTGCCGATATTGAAATAGAACGTTCTCGTTTAGAAAAACGTCTCTGGTAATACTACTTACCAGAGACTATCTCCATTAAACAATTATAAAATTCAGGAAATGACTGCTTTAATCTAAGAGGCTTTCCATCTCTTGATAAAAAAGCATGAGATGTTGTCCCTTCACAGACAATTTCTCCCTCATGGTTTTTCATTTCATAGTATATTTTTAATTTGACCCCCTTAAACTCGACCACTTTAACGTATATATCTATTTGATCTGCAAATGTGGTGGTCCTTTTATAATCACAATCTACTTTAATAACAGGAGAAACTATACCTAGTGTCTCCAGTTTTGAATAATCCCAACCTATGTTAGACAAAAAATTAATTCTGGCCTCTTCCATCCATCTGATATAGTTGGAATGGTGAGTTATTCCCATTTTGTCTGTTTCATAATATTGTACAACATGTTTATACTTCATTACTTCACCGTTTTTCAGAAAATCTTAACTCGCATTTTATATTACAGAAAATTGGCACATAACCATATTGGTATTTCTTTCGTGCATCCTCAGTAGATATTTCAAATTTCTTACCACAATTTGGGCACTTCAGAGTAATCATTTCCATAATTAACCCCTCCTATATCTCAATATCCCTTATAAAGCATACGATTTTTATGCACAAATCTACTAATTATCAGTTTATCACTTTTTTAATAAAGAATGTTAAAAATCACAAATACTTTTCATTATTAAAATCCTCCCATAGAATAATCACTCTTGGAATTCCATAATATCCATTCTTCATAACCAGCATCATGCAGGGCTTGTATTTGCATGTTTATCGCATAACTATCATATGTAATTGAATCAGGAATCCATGTTGCTGTGAAAGCTTGAAGCCATGGTCTTACTACTGCACATTTATACTCAGGTGTGGCCGATAGCACTGTCTGTGATCCGTTTAACGCTGCATTAATTGTCTCATATGGATTTGCATCTGGTAAATCAATTCCAAATTCTCCTGCAGCATAATGTGAAGGGTATATCATCGGACAGATAATATCAAGAGAACATGCAAGATTAACATAATCTTGACCAATATGTGATGCGTCTTCATTACTTTTTATTATCGTCCCAAATACATCTGCCGAAACAGGGACGTTATACCTGTGGATACTATCACATGCTCTCGTTAAAAATTCATTTATATAACGCTGCCGATTATCATCATTAGTATCAACACCATAAATAGCTTCTTCTGCATTTTGTCCAACTGGGAAACGAACATAATCAAGCTGAATCTCATCAAAACCTAGTTCACAACATGTTTCTGCTATACTAATTATGTACTCCCAAACTTCTTCTTTAGCTGGATTTACCCACTCATTGCCATTTGCATCTGTAACAGGGGTACCATCACTAGTTTTTAAGCATAAATCTGACTTTGCTTTTGCTAAAATCGGATCTTTAAAACACGGAATTCTTGCTATTACATATATATTATTCTCTTTAAGTTTTGATAATAACCCTTCAATATCTGAAATATAGGGGATACATGCTTCGTTTTCCTGTACATACTGATTATCCATTTTGAAAGTAATATTACCAAAGTCATCCTTTACATCTAATACTATAGCGTTTGCATCAGAATTATTTATTATATTAATAATTTCATCCATTTTTTCAGTCCCGGCAATAGGGCCTGTAACATATAAGCCGCAAACTTTAGTATGCGATTTTTTCCAATCGCTTTTTGTAAAAACCTTCTCTTCTTGACATATTGATTGCTCTATTTTATCGATAATTTCATTTTTCGTTTTGGTGTTTCTATATGAAAATAGAAATAAAACCCCTACAAATGCTAATAACCCTATAGCAGATAAATATCGTCTCATATTTCACCTTTCTAGATGTTTATTAATATTAGAAAAAGTTTATCACTGTTTCAACAGAAGATAAATAATATATAAATTTGAATACAAAAAAAGCAAACCATTATGGTTTGCTCTAGAATTCTATTTATTTATAACAACCTCAAAACTTCATACAGATTACGAGAACTTTACACTTACATCTTTTAGAATAAACCTTCGATCTATTAGTATTCATCAGCTGAATGCATTACTGCACTTACACCTTGAACCTATCTACCTTATCGTCTTTAAGGGATCTTATCTCCTTGAAGGAGGGGATATCTCATCTTGAGGGGGGCTTCACGCTTAGATGCCTTCAGCGTTTATCCCGTCCAGACTTGGCTACTCAGCTATGCCGTTGGTCGACAGCTGATACACCAGTGGTCCGTCCACCCCGGTCCTCTCGTACTAGGGGCAGCTCCTCTCAAATATCCTCCGCCCGCGCCGGATAGGGACCGAACTGTCTCACGACGTTCTGAACCCAGCTCGCGTACCGCTTT
>NZ_FMXT01000025.1 GCF_900104335.1 Pseudobutyrivibrio sp. YE44 | reverse complement strand
GTTATGTCCCAATCGAAGATTACGTCAGACCAATCACCTTCATCATATAAAAAGAGCAGAGGCTATAAAAGTCTCTACTTATATATTAAGAATCGTTGTTTGTAGGAGTGACACAATGCTTACAGAATTACATGAAAAAGTATTGCTAAAGATATGTATGCTATTACATGATTCCGGTAAGGATGTTTGCTGGGGATTAACAGGAAGTACATCTTTTGCACTTCAGGGGATGGATTATAAGCCTCACGATATAGATATTCAGACTGATGAAGCAACGGCTTATATCTTAGGCGAGTTGTTAAAGGAGTACGAGGTACAGCCTGTAACCTTTAGTGGTAATGAAAAGATTAGATCTCACTTCGGAAAGTTTTTAGTTGATGGAATGGAAGTTGAGGTTATGGGAGATATTCAAAAGAAGCCAGCCGATGAATGGGAGAACATCATCCCGCTAGATACATTGCTTGATTATGTTGATTGGAATGGATATCAGGTTCCGGTGTTGAAACTTTCATATGAAGCTGAAGCCTATAGAAAGCTAGGACGTTTAGAGAAGGCAGAGCAACTAGAACGATTTGCACGGGAAAGACAAATTCGAATTTGTAGAAATCTAACAATTGAATAGTGAACATAACATTGAGCAGTTATCGAAAGACAACTGCTCTTTTTCTATACCATTTTGATTGAAAAATTATTATTTAAGGAGGTAGGCTGTGAACTACGAAAGAACTAAAAATCAAAATGGTAAAAGAGAAGGAAAGGGGGGAGTGAAAACTCAAGGTGAGACAGTGGTTATTATTCCACTGGAAAAGTTGCATCCATTTCGAAACCATCCATTTAAGGTCAGGGATGATGCTGATATGAATAATGTGATGAAGTCTATTCAAGAAGTTGGTGTTTTGCAACCGGCTATTGTACGACCAGATAATAATGGGGAATTTGAAATATTGTCCGGACATAGACGACATTATGCATGTAAAAAGCTTGGATTTGAATCACTTTCTTGTATTATCAGGGATATGGATGATGATTCAGCCACAATTCTTATGGTGGATAGTAATTTACAGAGGGAGGAAATTCTTCCGAGTGAGAGAGCATTTGCTTTTAAGATGAAGCTGGAGGCGATGAAGAGGCAGGCCGGAAGACCCGCAAAAAATGGTGGCCAAATTGGCCACCATTTTAATGGGAAGAAGTCGAGGGAGTTAATAGCTGAGGCGGTTGGTGAAAATGCTAGAAACATTCAACGTTACATTCGGCTTACATTTTTGAATCCGGAACTTCTTCAATTAGTAGATGACAAACTTATGGGATTTAACCCGGCATACGAACTTTCTTTTTTGGACGATAAACAGCAGAAAGAGTTACTATCAGCGATTGACTATGCACAGGCTATTCCATCTTTGTCTCAAGCGCAGCGGTTGAAAAAACTAGCTCTTTTAGGAGAGTTAACGAAGGAAGATATGTATGAGATTTTATCAGAAGAGAAGAAGCAGGATGTCGATCGTGTTGTTTTGAAGCATGACATATTAAAGAAGTACTTTCCGAAGTCTTATACGCCTAGACAGATGGAGGAGACTATTATCAAATTATTGGAGGAGTGGCAGAAAAAAAGAGGATAATAAAAAGATGACGAGATTATTGCTCGTCATCTTCAGTAAGATCAAATAGTAAATAGGATTTCCAATCATTTGTGAAACCCATGAGCTTTAAACTATTAATCTTCCTTAAATTAAAATGACCCGACGTGGTCCGCATTGTTAAGAGGCGTGTCGAGTACTGTTGCTACTATATTATATTGTTTTGTGTATATTTTCAATAGGTTTAGGTTTTGCTTGGCGCATTGGGAATGTGTATTAAAAGTTTACTTTTGTAACCCCTAATGATATAATTGGGTTACGAAGGTAAAATGTGAGGATAATATATGAGCAAATTCGAATTAATTGAAAAGCTGAATAAAGATGGTTATATTTTTACATCAGATGTTGTTGCGGCTGGAATTTCAAAAACATGGCTAGCGCAGTATGTAAAAGATAATGGATACGAACGAGTGGCGCAAGGTGTGTATATTTCTCCTGAGACATGGCCGGATGAATTATTTATTTTATGTAGAGCCTATCCGAAAGCTATTTTTTCTGGAGAAACAGCATTGTATTTGCATTTGTTGGTAGATCGAGAATACAGTAATATTACAGTCAGTGTGCCAGCAAATTTTAGCGGCCAAAGGTTACGAGATAAGGGGATTATTGTTCATAAAGAGAGGGACTCTTTATATGGACTGGGTAAGACTCAAATTGAGACTAACTATGGACATGATGTAAGCGTATATAATATGGAACGGAGCATCTGCGATATGGTAAAAAACAGAAAATTTTATGATGTCCAAACATATCAAACAGCATTGAAAGAGTTTTTTAGAAAAGAAAATGTTGACTATTCTAAACTGTTAGAATATGCGACAGCATTGAATATAAAACAGGATATTAAGAAGTATTTGGAGGTAATGATTTGATTAATTCACCAGATCAGCTGAAAGCGAAGGTTAGGAATATTTCAGGTGGTAATAATGATATAGCCAAAGCTTATATTCGTATATTTTTTATGGAGCGATTTTTAGAACGAGTTGCACATTCTGATTACAAGGATCAGTTTATTCTAAAGGGAGGAATGCTGGCTGCATCCTTACTTGGAATAGACATGAGATCAACAATGGACATTGATACCACTGTGAGGGCATTACCATTAACAATTGATGATATTACTAGAATTGTTAATGATATTTGTTCTATTGATATTGAAGATAACGTAACTTTTGAGGTTTCTTCTATTAATTCTATTATGGATGAATTTGAATATCCAGGAATTCGTATTCAACTTAATGGGTATTTAGGAAAGATAAAACAGCCTTTTAAAATAGATATTTCTACTGATGATGTAATAACACCAAGGAATATTGAATATGAATATCAGCTTATGTTCGAGAAACGAACCATAAAGCTTTGTTCGTATAATGTTGAAACTTTGTTAGCTGAAAAGCTACAGACTGTGCTTGCACGAAATGTTGCAAATACGAGGATGAGAGATTTTTTCGATATTTATTCTATTTCTAGACAGATTGGATACTCAGAAGATATTCTAAGAAAGGCTTTTAAAGCCACATGTAAAAAGCGTGGAACAGAGTTTGATGAAGATAGAATTCAAATTCTTATAAATCAGATAAGGGAAAGCGAAGACTTGTCATCAGAGTGGGAATACTTTGTAAAAAAGAACTATTATGCCAATACTGAAAGCTGGAAGGATATAGTGGATTATGTATGTTCTTTTATTGAAAAACATTTGGTTAATGCATAGGCGTTAAAAAGTGTCGTTACTTGACACACCAGTTCAGGCTGCAATTGCAAACAAATAGTTTGCAATTGCAGATTGCAACAATGGGACAAGCCCAGCAAAACTGCAAGCAGTTTTGTGTTGCAAACAAGTAATTTGCCATTTGTTAAGTCAATGACATAATAAGGGCCCAGCCCCTGCTTTTGCAGGGGCTGGGTCTTTTTTATGTATGTCTTTTGTTTCAAGCAGGCTTGAAACTGGGATTGTGGCGGTGGCTACAGCTCATTTAATGGTGAGGGGGCTTGGATTACGGAAGAATAGTTGATTGTGACTTGTTGTTACGTAGTCATTTTTGTAGTTTGGAATGGTTTTACGGAAGAAAAGAGTATTTGTACTTGGAATTCCGTAGGATTTTTTGTGGTTAGATAGTCTAGAAGGTTTTACTGCACTAGTCAACTAAAAGTAGACACGATTTCTAATTTTTCGTCATTCATTTTAGGCATAGTACTCCCGGTATTGTTTTGGAGTCAGGTAGTTTA
>NZ_FMXT01000028.1 GCF_900104335.1 Pseudobutyrivibrio sp. YE44 | reverse complement strand
TCTTGATCCTTTAGACGACGCTTATAGGTTTGTTTGATTGAAAGTCCCTTTTCTTTATAGAGTCTTTCGTATCCAAACAGCTTATCGCAGTATAGAAGTCCTTGCACAGCAGGATGAGTGTAGTCAGCCTCGCGCCCCTTAGGTATAGCTTTTAGCCAATACCTTCTGATGTGTGCCCAACAAGCACATCGGTTAGCTTCGGGTACTTTGTTGTACCCTTTATAGCCATCGGTCATCAGATAGTAACCTTCAGGAGAATCCTTTAAGAATTCGGCTGCATTTGCTCCTTTTCTCGTAGGCGAATAGTTGAAGAGGATTATTGGAACACCTCTGTCCTCGCCAGTTCTAAATACCCATACATAGGATTTAGACTGTGGCCTACGGTCAGGTTCTTTTAAAACCTGTAAAGGAGTTTCATCTGCCATCAGATACATTCGCTCACAAAGCTTACGATGTAGATACTCATACATATGAGTCAGGTAAGCTTGAGAGCAGGTGATAATCCAGTTAGCCATAGTTGCTCGACTAATTTTAGCTCCCAAATGAAGGAAATCCTGTTCCTGTCTATAAAGCGGGCAAGCCATAACGTATTTGTAATACATCACATGTGCTGCAAGTCCTGAAGACACGTAACTACCTTTTATTAATGCAGGTTTGCACTTATCACGAAGGAAGATTGTGTCATCTTCTTTGCAAGCATTCGGACAACGGTAGGTTTTAGCGACATACTCAATCCTTTCCAAGTAAGGCTTGTGATAGATGACTTCAGTACGAACCACCTTAGTTCCTACCGGTTCCATAATAGTACCGCATTCATCACAGATACGTTCTTCCTTAGGAAGTTCCTTTACAGGAACCTGTTTTGTCTTGATGTTTTCAAATATCTCGTCATATGTTGCCTTTGGCTTACGTTCACGAGTATGAGCTTTAACTTCAACAATTTCAGGTTCGATAGGAATGGCAGGCGTATCCTCTTCATCAGATGAATCAAATAAGCTTAACTGCCCAGGAATATCGCCTTTACGGATTTCGCTTGTAGAACCAAACAGCTTTGTCTTTAGATAGTCAAGCTGAGCCTGAAGATTTGCTATAACTTGATCTTTTTCATCAAGCTTTGCATTTCTCT